>NZ_RKQK01000008.1 GCF_003814915.1 Pacificibacter maritimus | reverse complement strand
GGCGATGACACCCTCAATGGCGGCACAGGCCACGACACGCTGATCGGCGGTGCGGGCGCGGATGCTTTGATCGGTGGCGCAGGCACAGATCGCGCGCAATATACCGATGCGACGGCAAGTGTGCGCGTCGATCTGTGGAATTCCAGCGTCAACACAGGCTATGCGGCAGGCGACACGTTTAGCTCCATCGAAAATCTGATGGGCTCGAACCATGACGATATGCTCAGCGGTAACAACGGGCGCAACGCGATCTGGGGCGGTAATGGAGACGACACCATCCGAGGGCGCGGTGGCGATGACGTGCTGCACGGCGGAACTGGCGCGGACGTTTTTGAATTTGTGGTGGGGGATGACGATGATATCGTTGGCGATTACAACGCCTATGAGGATGACATCGAAATCTTCGGCACAAGCACAGTGAGCGGCGGGATTGATGACACAGATTTTGTCATCACCTACGGTACGGGCGATGACATTGGCACCATCACATTGGCGGGCGTCTATACGGGCTTGACCGAAGACAGCTCCGAATGGAACGACCTCACCGACGCCCTAAATGCCGCCATCGCCTAAGGCATCGCGCGGGTGAGGATCAGGTTAGCCACCTCGCTGCTTCATGACTTTTCGCATAGATTGAATGCGCCTCATTTCAGGTCGCATTCAATCATTGGGCATAGCTTTACGGTATGACCCGTAGGTGGCAAACAGCTCTGGCTGAGCTTTGCCCAAGCCATGACTCATCTTGTTTTCGCTATTGTGACATATTCAAAAGATGGTACATGTCATAGGCAAAACAGAGGCAAGATAACATGCAAGAAAACCTAGGTATTGCAGGGCCTGCGCAAATGGAAAAGCGGCATTACGGAATTTTGTATTCCTTTGGGCTGGCCGTTTTGCTGCCATTGGTTTTATCAGCGGTTTACCTTTGGGGCTTTGCACGCGATCAATATATTTCAAGCATGTCCTTTTCCGTGCGCACTGAAAGTCTGCAATCTGCGACTGATCTTTTGGGGGGGCTATCTTCCATCACGGGCAGCAGCTCAAGCGATGTGGATATTCTCACGCAGTTTATTGCAAGCAGCGATCTTATTGAAATCATCAACAAAGAGATTGACCTAAGAGATGCCTTTTCACAAGCTTGGCCGCGTGATTTCATTTACGCTTTTAACCCGTCTGGTCAACGCGAAGACCTGAATGATTACTGGAACAATATCGTTACGACTCAGTCTGAAAATGGCATATTGACCCTATCCGTGCGCAGCTATGATCCGAAAATAACGCATGACATCACACTAGCGATTTATGAAGCCAGCCGCGACTTGATCAATCGTCTATCCGATGAAGCGCATTCCGATGCTACTCGATTTAGTCGTGACGAGCTGCAAAGCGGAGAGCTACGTTTGTCTGCGGCCCGCGAGGCCATGACCAACTTTCGCTTGGAAGCTAAGATCGTTGACCCAAATGTGACCTTGCAAGCCCAGATGGGGATTTTAACGCAACTACAAGCGCAATTGGCGGAAACTCTGGTGCAACGCAACCTGCTCAGCCGTTCCGCGCGTGAAACAGATCCGCGACTGAACGAAGCCAATCGAAAGATTTCAGCACTTCAGGCCCAGATTGAGGTCGAACAGCAGAAGTTTAGCCGAGGTGGCCAAGGACCAGGTGAAGATGACTATGCGACACTTTTCGCCGATTTTGAACGCCTGACCTCAGATTTGCTATTCGCAGAAGAAGCCTATCGATCAGCGCAGCTCACATATACAGCGGCCTTAGCAGAAGCCAAACGCACAGCCCGCTATTTGGTCGCCCACGTTCAGCCCACACTGGCTGAGAAAAGCCGTTATCCCAATCGTTTTACCAAACTGATCGTTGTTGGTCTGTTCGTATCTTTAATGTGGTCCGTCGGCCTGCTCATCTTTTACAGTATCCGAGATAGACGCTAAGCCATGATTGTCTGTGAAAACGTTTGGAAAATATATCGCACACGTGGAGAACAGAAAGTCGTTGCAAGCGGAATAAACGCCGTTTTCCCAACAGGAGTGGCCGTCGCTTTGCTGGGGCGAAACGGAGCGGGAAAATCCACATTGATGAGCCTGATTGCTGGCAACCAAAAACCAACCCGTGGCCGCATCTGGAGTGATGGGACAATTTCTTGGCCAGTCGGTTTTGCAGGTTCTTTTCACGGTGAACTGACCGGAGCGCAGAACACGCGATTTATCGCCCGCGTTTACGGCGTCGATACGGACATGCTATGCGCCTTTGTCGAAGACTTCGCTGAACTGGGTGCACATTTTCACTACCCGTTTCGCACCTATTCCGCAGGTATGCGATCGCGACTTGCCTTTGGTGTTTCTATGGGCATCCGCTTTGATACCTACCTTGTTGATGAAGTCACAAGCGTTGGAGATCAGCGGTTTAAAGAGAAAGCAAACGAGGTGTTCAACAAACGTATCGGGGCGTCGGGGGCTATCGTTGTATCGCATTCAATGGGCGTCATTCGCAAAATGTGCACAAAGGCTGCCGTGTTGGAAAACGGCAACTTGATCATGTATGAAAATGTCGAAGACGGCATTGCTCATCACTTGGAAAATATGAAGCGATGACAGATCAGCCCCAACAAGATCTACTTGATCAAGACGGAATGCGCGCCCGCAAGTTTCGCACAGGGCGGACGATGTTTGCGCTCATGATGCGCGAAATGTCGACCTCATATGGACGATCCCCTGGCGGATACGCTTGGGCGATTTTGGAACCTGTGCTGGCTCTGGCTGTGCTGTCGACTATTTTCTCATTTGTAATGAGATCGCCTGCAATCGGAGACAGTTTTCCGTTATTTTATGCAACAGGCTATCTACCTTTTATGCTGTTTAACGATGTCGCAAATAAAACGTCAACAGCCTTAAATCACTCGCGCCCCTTGCTGCGATACCCCGCTGTGACCTTTATCGACGCGCTGATGGCACGCGCCTTATTGCATCTTCTGACCCATACATTGGTCGCCTATATCGTGTTTTTTGGCATAGCTATTGTGCTGGATTTACAGATTAGCCCTGACTACACGCAGATCGCGATTTCTTATCTTATGGGCGGTTTGCTTGGGTTTGGTGTCGGCTGTTTCAACTGCTACGTGATGATGAGTTTTCCTGTGTGGGAAAGGATGTGGCAAATTTTGACACGTCCCTTGATCTTTATCTCGGGGCTGTTTTTTCCCTACGAAACAATGCCACAATTCGCGCAAGATATTTTATGGTGGAACCCGCTTATCCATGTGGTTGGCTTTCTGCGCAAAGGCATTTATGCGCCCGGCTACACAGGGGACTATCTGTCGTTGATCTTTCCGATCCTCACGGCTTTGATCTTGTTGGGGCTAGGCCTTTTACTGCTCTGGCGCAATCACCAAAGCTTGCTTGAAGGCTAACCCGATCCTCACCCGCGCCATGCCTTAGGCGATGGCGGCATTTAGGGCGTCGGTGAGGTCGTTCCATTCGGAGCTGTCTTCGGTCAAGCCCGTATAGACGCCTGCCAATGTGATGGTGCCAATGTCGCCGCCCGTACCGTAGGTGATGACAAAATCTGTGTCATCAATCGCGCCGCTCACTGTGCTTGTGCCGAAGATTTCGATGTCATCCTCATAGGCGTTGTAATCGCCAACGATATCGTCGTCATCCCCCACCACAAATTCAAAAACGTCCGCGCCAGTTCCGCCGTGCAGCACGTCATCGCCACCGCGCCCTCGGATGGTGTCGTCTCCATTGCCGCCCCAGATCGCGTTGCGCCCGTTGTTACCGCTCAGGATGTCGTCGTGGTTCGAGCCCAATATATTTTCGATGGAACTGTAAGTGTCGCCTGCCGCATAGCCTGTGTTGACGCTGGAATTCCACAGATCGACGCGCACACTCGCCGTCGCATCGCTATATTGCGCGCGATCTGTGCCTGCACCACCGATCAAAGCATCCGCGCCCGCGCCGCCGATCAGCGTGTCGTTGCCGTTGCCGCCATTCAGCGCGTCATCGCCGCCACGCCCGATCAGGATGTCATCTCCATTGGCACCCCAGATCGCGTTGCGGCCGTTGTTGCCGCTGAGCATATCGTTGTGGTTCGAGCCCATCAGGTTTTCGATGGAGCTAAAGGTGTCGCCTGCCGCATAGCCTGTGTTTGCGGCTGTGTTGAGCAGATCAACGCGCAAAGCTGCCGTCGCATCGGTATATTGCGCGCGATCTGTGCCTGCGCCACCGATCAAAGCATCCGCACCCGCGCCGCCGATCAGCGTGTCGTTGCCATTCCCGCCATTCAGCGTGTCATCGCCGCCACGCCCGATCAGGATGTCGTCGCCATTGGCGCCCCAGATCGCGTTGCGGCCGTTGTTGCCGCTGAGCATATCGTTGTGGTTCGAGCCCATCAGATTTTCGATGGAGCTAAAGGTGTCGCCTGCTGCATAGCCTGTGTTTGCGGCTGTGTTGAGCAGATCAACGCGCAAAGCTGCCGTCGCATCGGTATATTGCGCGCGATCTGTGCCTGCGCCGCCGATCAAAGCATCCGCGCCCGCACCGCCGATCAGCGTGTCGTTGCCATTCCCGCCATTGAGGGTGTCATCGCCGCCACGCCCGATCAGGATGTCGTCACCATTGGCGCCCCAGATCGCGTTGCGGCCGTTGTTGCCGCTGAGCATATCGTTGTGGTTCGAGCCCATTAGATTTTCGATGGAGCTAAAGGTGTCGCCTGCCGCATAGCCTGTGTTCGCGGCTGTGTTTAGCAGGTCGACGCGTAAAGCTGCTGTCGCATCGGTATATTGCGCGCGATCTGTGCCTGCACCACCGATCAAAGCATCCGCACCCGCACCGCCGATCAGCGTGTCGTTGCC
>NZ_RKQK01000007.1:2500-6189 GCF_003814915.1 Pacificibacter maritimus | reverse complement strand
GTTGGTTGCGGGAGTAGGATTTGAACCTACGACCTTCAGGTTATGAGCCTGACGAGCTACCGGGCTGCTCCATCCCGCGACATTATGGTTGTGCTGCGTCAATGTTTGACGATTTTAGCACAAGTATTATCGCTTTTTTGAGTGATCGTATTAGAGAGATTAATTTTTGAGGTTTTTATTAGGTTTGGCGGTGACCTACTCTCCCACGTCTTAAGACGCAGTACCATCGGCGCAACCGTGCTTAACGGCCGAGTTCGGGATGGGATCGGGTGTTTCACTAGCGCTGTGACCACCAAACCGAATAAAAACCTCATTTCACTCTTTGTGTAGAGTGTCCAAGTCAGTACATTTTACTGTTTGTGTTGGTATGTATGCTTCTGTTTGTCTCAGTATTAGTAAACTTTTGAGTTTTGCTTTTACTGGATCAAATCAAGCCTATCGGGCAATTAGTACCAGTCAACTGAATGCATTACTGCACTTACATCTCTGGCCTATCGACGAGGTGGTCTACCTCGGCCCTCAGGGATACCTTGTTTTGAGGGGGGCTTCCCGCTTAGATGCCTTCAGCGGTTATCCTGTCCGATCATAGCTACCCAGCACTGCTATTGGCATAACAACTGGTCCACCAGTGGATCGTTCACCCCGGTCCTCTCGTACTAGGGGCAACTCCTCTCAAGTATCCTACACCCACGGCAGATAGGGACCGAACTGTCTCACGACGTTCTAAACCCAGCTCACGTACCTCTTTAAACGGCGAACAGCCGTACCCTTGGGACCTGCTCCAGCCCCAGGATGAGATGAGCCGACATCGAGGTGCCAAACACTGCCGTCGATATGGACTCTTGGGCAGTATCAGCCTGTTATCCCCGGCGTACCTTTTATCCGTTGAGCGATGGCCCTTCCACTCGGGACCACCGGATCACTATGACCGACTTTCGTCTCTGCTCGACTTGTCAGTCTCGCAGTCAGGCTGGCTTCTGCCATTGCACTCAACGACCGATTTCCGACCGGTCTGAGCCAACCTTCGCGCGCCTCCGTTACTCTTTAGGAGGCGACCGCCCCAGTCAAACTACCCGCCACACAGGGTCCCGGATCCGGATAACGGACCGCGGTTAGACATCAAGCAGAACAAGGGTGGTATCTCAAGGGAGGCTCCACAGAGACTAGCGTCTCTGCTTCAAAGCCCACCACCTATCCTGCACATGTTCGGCCTAATGCCAGTGTGAAGCTGTAGTAAAGGTGCACGGGGTCTTTCCGTCTAACCGCGGGAAGCCTGCATCTTGACAGGCAATTCAATTTCGCTGAGTCTATGTTGGAGACAGCGGGGAAGTCGTTACGCCATTCGTGCAGGTCGGAACTTACCCGACAAGGAATTTCGCTACCTTAGGACCGTTATAGTTACGGCCGCCGTTTACCTGGGCTTCAATTCGGAGCTTGCACTCCTCCTTTTAACCTTCAGGCACCGGGCAGGCGTCAGACCCTATACGTCGTCTTACGACTTCGCAGAGCCCTGTGTTTTTAGTAAACAGTCGCCACCCCCTGGTTTGTGCCCCCAGCTCCAAGTTGCCTTGGAACCGGGCCTCCTTCTCGCGAACTTACGGAGGTATTTTGCCGAGTTCCTTCAACATAGTTCTCTCAAGCGCCTTGGTATTCTCTACCTATCCACCTGTGTCGGTTTAGGGTACGATCTAACGATGGAGCTATTTCCAGGAACCTCTAAGCAGCCCATTCAATCCGATAAGGATGAACTACCTTCGAGATCCGTCACTTCCATCTGGCCCAGGAATATTAACCTGGTTCCCATCGACTACGCCTTTCGGCCTCGCCTTAGGGGTCGGCTTACCCTGCTCAGATTAGCTTTAAGCAGGAACCCTTGGATTTTCGGCGAGGGAGTCTCTCACTCCCTTTGTCGCTACTCATGTCATCATTCTCACTAGTGATCTCTCCACCGGATCGCTCACGCGCCGGCTTCACAGAAAGCTCCTTGTGTCTAATCCGCTGTCTTCAAAGAAGATCAGCAGTAAAGACACATGGAACTATGTCACACTACGCTCTGCTACCACGTATATTAATATACATCCTCAGCTTCGGCTCATGGCTTGAGCCCCGTTACATCTTCGCCGCAGGACAACTTATCTAGACCAGTGAGCTGTTACGCTATCTTTAAAGGATGGCTGCTTCTAAGCCAACCTCCTGGTTGTTTTGGTCGTCCCACCTGCTTTCCCACTTAGCCATGAATTAGGGGCCTTAGCTGGAGGTTAGGGTTGTTTCCCTCTTCACGACGGACGTTAGCATTCGCCGTGTGTCTGCCATCTAGTACTCCCGGGTATTCGGAGTTTGGTTAGGATCAGTAAGCCTGTGGGGCCCCATTACCCATCCAGTGCTCTACCCCCCGGGGTATTCGGATGACGCTCTACCTAAATAGATTTCGCAGAGAACCAGCTATCTCCGAGTTTGATTGGCCTTTCACCCCTAGGCACAACTCATCCCGACCTTTTTCAACAGGTGTGGGTTCGGACCTCCAGTAAGTGTTACCTTACCTTCATCCTGGTCATGCCTAGATCACTCGGTTTCGGGTCTGATCCCACAAACTCATTCGCCCTATTAAGACTCGCTTTCGCTGCGCCTACACCTAACGGCTTAAGCTTGCTTGTGAGACCAAGTCGATGACCCATTATACAAAAGGTACGCCGTCAGGACTCAAGGTCCCTCCGACTGCTTGTAGGCGTCCGGTTTCAGAAACTGTTTCACTCCCCTCGTCGGGGTGCTTTTCACCTTTCCCTCACGGTACTGGTTCACTATCGGTCAGTAAGGAGTACTTAGCCTTCGGGGGTGGTCCCCCGATCTTCAGACAGAATTTCACGTGTTCCGCCCTACTTAATACGTCCTATCGAGCTTCCTATACGGGGCTATCACCCGCTATGGCCACGCTTTCCAACGTGTTCTAGTCACTCTCAAGGCTCGGCTGATCCGCGTTCGCTCGCCACTACTAACGGAGTCTCTATTGATGTCCTTTCCTCCGGGTACTTAGATGTTTCAGTTCCCCGGGTTTGCTCTTTTAAACCTATGTATTCAGTCTAAAAGTACCTGGTTCAATCCATTATAAAGTGCTCGAAAGCAATTATAACAAACTGTCAGGTGGGTTGCCCCATTCGGAAATCCATGGATCAAAGCTTATTCTCAGCTCCCCATAGCTTATCGCAGAGTATCACGTCCTTCATCGCCTCTTACTGCCTAGGCATTCACCAAACGCCCTTCTCGCGCTTGATTTGATCCAGAAAGAGCAAAACTTGTAAAATGTCTCAACCACCGCAACAGGGTCTAGAGGACTTTAGGATCCAAAGAATGATGAAGTGCGATGAGACCAAGTATTTTGCAGACCCACACAAGCTGGTAAGATGTGTGGATACGCTTTCCAAACCAAAAGCATACATTTTCCCGCCAGATCTATAAGATCTGACATAAGACAACACCCTGTATGAAGGGGTGCGTCTCAGCTCTAAGACCGTGCGATCTTAAGAGCTTGGTTAGTGTACTTGACTTGGACAACATTGCGGTTTGCAGAAGGGATACAATATCTTGGACCGAGGAAGGTCCTAAACATGCCTCTCGTAACCGAAGCTACAAGTCCAACTGAGCTCATCCAAATACTATGGCGAGCAACAATGTTGTTCGTTACATTAAGAACA
>NZ_RKQK01000006.1 GCF_003814915.1 Pacificibacter maritimus | reverse complement strand
GTTGCAATCGACCAAATCGAACGCAACTAAGTCGAATTAAGTTTCCTCCCTCCCGAAAGGCGGTCCATATGGGCCGCCTTTTTCTTTTGCGGGGGTATGGTGGGTGATCAATGCGCATAGTTCAAAACTGCTGCATTGACTGCGCAAACTATTTCTTTCGTCCACTGAATTGGGCCATTTGAGGCGATGCAAAGCTTGATTTAAAGTAGTCGAGCAACAGGGTCATCGCAGGTGAAAACTCTGTTCCTTTTCGCCACGCAATGCCCACATCCATCGTCGGGGTTTCGATGTCGGTTGAAATGGTTTCAAGCCGTTTTCCTTCCAAAGACCAAGGTCGATACACCATGTCAGATAGGATCGTAACGCCGTGACCATTCGCAACCATCGATCTAGTGGCCTCAACAGATGAGGTGCGTATTTTTGTTTTAGGGCGAAAGTTTGTTTTGCCCCAATACTTCATTGTGGTGTGTGCCGCTTCGTCAACCGTAAGCATGATGTAATCTTCTTCGGCGATTTCTTCGAAACTTGCCTTACCTTTTTCAAGAAAGCGGTGTCCGTTTGGCACCCAAAGCCTGCGCGATGATTTCAATAGGGTTTCAAATTCTAGGTCTGGGTTGTGCAGGTTCGAGGTCAGAACCATCGCTAGATCAAACCTGTTTGACAGCAAGCCGTCTTCAATACTTTCGCGATTAAGTTCGCTGATCTGAATGTCCAAGCCAGGATGCAGATTGGCGAGGCGTTCGATGTGAAACGGCAAAAAATATCCAAGCACAGTATAGGTCGCGGCCAACGTGATTGTGCCGCCAACATCTGAGCGGCGCTTGGTGAGTTTCTTTGCCTCTTCCACCTTTTCCAAAATATCGCGCGAAGCGGCCAGAAATTCGCGCCCCGAATCGGTCAACTCCATCCCTTGTGGTGAGCGAACAAACAAATCGGCGTCGACAATTGCCTCTAGTTCCTTGATCGCCCCCGTAACTGAAGATTGCGAGATCGATAAAACTGTCGCAGCGCGGCTGACTTGGCCAAGTTCAGCCGTTGCTACGAAATATTTTAAGTGACGTAAGTTCATACAAGTCGTTCCCTGTAATGCCTAATGATTGATCATCGAAAAAAGTGATACCGAAAATCGCCCCCTAAATCGTAGAATTATGAAACTTATATAAAACAATAGTTTAAAGCGCCTGTCTTTGGATTTTAATATCAGAAAAACTGATAGTAAAGCTTCGGATAAAAGAATTTCCAATTCGGAACGGTTTTTGTGAACCTGATTTTAGCTTTAAACAGGGATACAAAACATGAAAGAGATCGTCGACCTTAACTGCGACATGGGTGAAGGATTTGGCCAATGGACGCTAGGTGAAGCGCCAGATGAAGCCATCATGGCCCTCATTAGCTCAGCCAATATCGCGGCGGGTTTTCACGCAGGGGATCCCAATTCAATGGACCGCGTGGTGCGTTTGGCGCAAACTTATGGTGTCGGTCTTGGGGCTCATCCTGGATACAATGATTTGCAGGGCTTTGGGCGTCGCTACATTAAAACCAATTCTGACGAGTTGGTGAATGACATTATATATCAGGTCGGCGCCATCCGTGAATTTGGGCGTCGTTACGGTATCAGTCTGCAACACGTAAAACCGCATGGCGCCCTATATATGGAAGCGGCTGTGAATGAAGAATTGTCCGAAAAGATTGTTGATGCCCTTGGCAAAACATGCGGTACGGCGATTATTTTTTGCATGGGGGTTTCTAAAACCTACGAAGTTGCCAAACGGCTTGGGCACCCAGTTGCACGAGAATTTTATGCTGATCGTGATTATGATAATTCTGGATCCATTGTTTTCGCACGGCGGGTGTCACGGCCAAAGCCAGATGAAATCGCAGCCAAATGCGTGCGCGCTTGCAAAGAAGGCGTTGTGAAAACGGTAGATGGCGAAGACATCCCAATCGAATTTGAATCAATTTGTTTTCATTCCGATACGCCCGGTGCTTTGGATATAGGCAAAGCTATACGGGCAGGATTGACCGAAGCTGGCATCACAATCGCACCTGCAGCCAATGTGCTCGGGCTATAATACAATCAAGGAGAACCAACATGGCACAAGTCCTTTCCCCCCTCCCTGGGACTTTCTACACAAAACCCTCGCCAGAGGCAGAGGTCTTTAAATCCGAAGGCGCTGCGGTGGCTGTCGGCGACACAATTGCATTGGTCGAAGTGATGAAAACCTTCATCGAGATCAAATCAGAAATCGCAGGAACCTTCACATCCTATCTCATCGAAGACGGCACGCCAGTTCAAGCGGGCCAAGCACTTGCAGAAGTGGCAGGCTAATATGACCATCCAACGTCTTTTCATTGCAAATCGTGGCGAGATCGCCGTGCGTATTATCAAGGCGGCTAAGTGTTTGGGTATTAGAACTATTCAAGCATATTCAGAAGCTGATGCGAATATGTTGGCGGTTCAGATGGCGGACGAATCCGTGTGCATCGGGGCTGCGCAGGCATCGGAATCCTATCTCAATATAGCTGGCGTTGTGGCGGCAGCGATTGAAGCATCTGCGGATGCTGTTCACCCTGGTTACGGTTTTCTGTCTGAAAGCCCAGAATTTGCGCGTGCCGTCGAAGATGCTGGCCTAAAATTTGTTGGACCAAGCGCAGATACGATCGAACGGATGGGCGATAAAGTCTCTGCACGTCAAGCTGCCCAAGCGGCGGGTGTCCCTGTTGTGCCTGGCTCAAAGGGGCGCATAGAATCTGTGGATGAAGCGGTCGAGGTCGCAGCCAAAATTGGCTATCCTGTGATGGTAAAGGCAGCGGCTGGTGGTGGTGGCAAGGGCATTCGAATTGCGGATACCGAAGACGAATTGCGGAGCTTGGCGCCCCAAGCACAACAAGAAGCGGCCGCCGCATTTGGTGACGGAGGGCTGTATGTAGAAAGAGCAATTAAATCCCCGCGACATATCGAAGTCCAGATAGTAGGGGATGGCAACAAAGCAGTTCATTTTTATGAACGCGAATGTTCGATCCAGCGCCGTCGCCAAAAAGTTTGGGAAGAAGCTGGCGCAGATTGTCTTGATGAGGAGACCCGTGAAAACCTGTGTATGGCGGCTGTCGCTTTGGCTGAATCGGTCAGCTATCGCGGCGCCGGCACGCTTGAATATCTTTATGACGAGACGACCAAAGAATTCTTTTTCATCGAAATGAACACGCGTATTCAGGTCGAACACCCTGTGACCGAAATGATCACGGGCGTGGATCTGGTGCAAGAAATGATCCGCGTGAGTGGTGGCGCGCCTTTAAGTCTGACCCAAGACCAGATCACAAAGACAGGCCATGCGATTGAAGTGCGCCTGAACGCCGAAGACCCTTTTTTGCATTTCATGCCGTGGCCAGGAAAGGTCGAAGGCCTGAAAATCCCTGTTGGGGATGGCATCCGCTTTGATCACTTCATGTATGAAGGCTATCAAATTCCACCCTTTTACGACTCTTTAATTGGCAAATTGATTGTTCATGGCACGGATCGCGCCGATGCGATTGCTAAAATGGCGTCAGCCTTAGAAGGTCTTGAAATCAAGGGGATAAAAACAACCATTCCTTTGCACAAAGCACTGGCTGCCGATGCCTGTGTGGCGTCTGGCGATTTCCACACCCAGTGGCTTGAACCATGGCTTGATGCTGGAAACCTGTAACCTTAAAACACGTGAGGAAAGCCCGATGAAAACCAGATATACATTCGGAGGCGACGAGCACGTCTATGTTGAAATAGATGATGAAATGTCCCTCGACGCGTTTTTCAAATCTCTGTCCATGAGCAATGCTGTGCGCGATGCCAAGATTGAAGGCGTCACGGAAATTTGCCCCGCAAATGCGTCATTTCAGGTGCGCTTTGACCCCGATGTGATTTCGCCGAATGAAATCATGGCCAAGGTGATGGAACTTGAACACAAAGCTGAATCAGCTGAAAAGCGTTTGACGACACGGATTGTTGAAATTCCTGTCTATTACAAAGACCCTTGGACACATGAAACATTGATGCGTTTTCGCGAACGTCATCAAGATCCAAGTGGCACGGATCTTGATTATGCGGCTAAGATCAATGGGTTTGAAAATGCCGATGATTTCATCGAGGCACACCATTCTCAACCTTGGTTTGTTTCAATGGTCGGGTTTGTGGCAGGATTGCCGTTTTTGTATCAACTTGTCGAACGCGAAAAACAGTTGCAGGTGCCTAAATATCTAAGCCCGCGCACTGATACGCCCAAGCAAACAGTCGGATATGGGGGGTGTTTTTCCTGCATCTATTCTGTGCGCGGCGCAGGTGGCTATCAAATGTTTGGCGTCACGCCGATGCCGATCTACGACCCAGAACAAAAAGTCGCGCACCTCAAAGACTTCATGGTGTTTTTCAAGCCTGGTGACATCGTGAAATGGAAACCGATTGATCGCACGGAATATGACGAAATTCTCGCAGCGGTCGAAGATGGCACCTATGTGCCGCGTATCGCTGAAGTTGAATTCGATCTTGATGATTTCAACGCCGACATGAGCGGCACAAATGCGAAGATGTTGGAGGCCCTCAATGACGCTTAAAATCAAAAACCCTGGACTGGCGACCTCTATCCAAGACCTTGGACGCATTGGATACTTTCACTTGGGCATACCTATTGGGGGGGCGATGGATCGCTATGCCTTGCGTGCAGCAAATATGCTGGTGGGCAATGACGAAGGTGCGGCCTGTCTCGAAGCGGTCTTTATGGGGCCTGAAATTGAATTCACTGAAACCGCCACTGTGGCGGTGACGGGTGCGGAATTGCCAATCAAAGTGGACGGTGAAATCCAAGACTCATGGTCGTCCTTTGTGGTGAAAGCGGGGCAAACACTGAGCTTTGGCTTTCTTCAATCAGGTGCACGGATTTACATCGCTGTCAGCGGCGGAATCACCACTCCAGAAGCTTTGGGAAGCCGTTCGACCTATCCGATTGGTGCTTTAGGCGGCGTCGAAGGGCGCGCGATTCAAGCGGGCGATGAGTTGCCCACAGGTGGAACACAAGGCGCTGGTGCAGGGCGCACAGTTGCGGACTCTTTGCGCCGTAAACCAGACACCCCTGCCCGTTTACGTGTTCTTCCAGGTCTCTATTGGCATCGCCTAACCGATGAAGCTGGCGCTGCGTTTTTTGAAGACGAATGGAAAGTGGCCCCCGAAGCAGACCGTATGGGATACCGTTTCAAAGGCGGACGTCCTCTTGAATTTGTGGATCGCGAACAGCCCTTTGGCGCAGGTGCCGATCCATCGAATATCGTGGACGGGTGCTATTCTTACGGTTCAATCCAAGTGCCCGGTGGTACAGAACCTATTGTTTTGCACCGCGATGCGGTTTCTGGCGGTGGCTATTTCACCCTTGGTGCAATCATTTCAGCTGATATGGATTTGATTGGTCAATTGCAACCACATACCCCTGTGAAATTCGAAAAAGTTGATATGGATCAGTCACTTGCTGCCCGTAGAGACCGCAAAGCGATGCTGGAAAGAATAAGACAAGATCTCAGTTAACAGGTCAAACACCGATAAAACGCGCAAAACCGCACCCAATGGAAGCCACTGACATGCAGGTCGGAACAATGAAACGCGACCTAAAATCAGCAGGCGCCCTCAGCTTTGTCTGAAGCGGTCTGGGTTTACTTGTTCAAAGGGTCTGCTTTGGGTTCAAGCCACCCCTGCGGTTTTCTGTGATCTTTTCCGTATTCAACACCTAACTCCCAGGATGTTGGACTTGCGGGCCGGTTTGGGCCTCTTCCCTCCGGCCCGTCTTTTTTTGCGGACAAAAATGGCAATATAAAAACGTTTCACGGGAACTTCAAAGTGCTGTTCCTCAATGACCCAACAGCATCCTTTCGCGAAGGTGCGAAGGTTGGGCATTTCTCGCCTCGCTTGCCCCGATATCAGTCCTGTCCACAAAGCGCGCCACTTTTTCGCCTCTTTGGTCATATCGATTCCGTTGACTTAACAGACAGACTTTGCGTCGAGCTGACCAACGGCGATGTCTTGCATTTGCGCGCCTCTGGTAATGCGCCAGAATTTCATATCTATGCGCAATCTGGCTCAGAAGGCCGCGCTTGGCAGATTGTCGCGCAAACCAAACAGGCTGTGGCCACGACCTTGAGTTAGCGCGGCGGTTATCGTCTTTTCTTTAACCGTCAGAATGCTTACGATATCATTTGCAACATATTGCGGCGCATCACTATTTTAATCACGACCCTGTTTCCAAGGACGGTCACTGTTATGAAGATTGAACAAACCACATTACCTGGTGTTTTTGAAATCACACCGCCAAGGGTTATGGATCATCGTGGTTTTTTCAGTGAAAGTTGGAACAAATCCAAACTTGAATCCCATGGCTTGATCTTACCAGAATTCGTGCAAGACAACCATTCGATGTCGCGTGATATCGGCACCGTGCGCGGGATGCATTTTCAAGCGCCGCCGCATGCGCAAGGCAAACTTATTCGCTGCGGACGCGGGGCTATTTTTGATGTCGCCGTCGATATTCGCAAGGGTTCGCCCACATTTGGCCAATGGATTGGTCGCGAGTTGTCGTTCGAAAACGGACTACAACTGTGGGTGCCGTCTGGATTTTTACATGGGTTTATGACGCTTCAATCAGACAGTGAAGTCATATACAAATGCACGGATTACTACGCGCCACAATGCGATGGCGTTGTAAAATGGGACAGTTGCGGCATCGACTGGCCGATTGGCAACATACCGCCAGTGCTTTCTGAAAAAGATGAAATCGCGCAGTCCCTCGCAGATTTTGACACGCCATTCACATACGGTACAACACCCGAGTTGAGTGATGGTTATTAATATGGAGTCTACACTATGAAACTACTTGTGACAGGCGGCGCTGGCTTTATCGGGTCCGCCGTGGTGCGCCAAGCAATTGCCCGTGGCCATCACGTTGTGAACCTCGATGCCCTGACCTACGCGGCCTGTTTAGACAATGTGGCTTCGGTATCCGACAGTCCGCTTTATGCGTTTGAGCACGTCGATATTCGTGATCGTGCAGCTTTAGACACTGTTTTTGAAAAACATAAGCCAGACGCAGTTATGCATTTGGCCGCTGAAAGCCATGTTGATCGCTCAATTGATGGGCCTTCTGATTTTGTTGAAACCAACATCACTGGCACCTTTCACATGTTAGAAGCGGCGCGTGCCTATTGGACCAAATCAGGCAAGCCCGATACATTTCGGTTTCACCATATTTCAACTGATGAAGTGTTTGGATCGTTGCCAAATGATCCTGAGCAGCTGTTCACAGAAGACACATCCTATGATCCTCGCAGCCCGTATTCTGCGTCAAAAGCTGCATCAGATCACTTGGTCCGCGCTTGGCATGAAACATACGGCTTGCCAGTGGTCCTGACAAACTGTTCCAACAATTACGGCCCTTTTCACTTCCCCGAAAAGCTGATCCCCGTTGTGATTTTGAACGCTCTGGCGGGCAAGGAACTGCCCATTTATGGCGATGGATCGAACATTCGCGATTGGCTTTACGTTGAAGATCACGCTGATGCTTTGCTGTTGGTGGTTGATAAAGGTGAACTTGGCCGATCCTACAATGTGGGTGGTGAAAACGAACGGACCAATCTGGAATTGGTGCAGACGCTGTGCAAGATTTTGGATGAAAAACGACCCAAATCCAGCGGAAGTTACGCAGACCAGATTACATTTGTTACAGATCGCCCAGGCCATGACGCGCGCTATGCGATTGATCCAAAACGCCTGCGCGATGAGCTTGGTTGGCGCCCATCAGTGACCGTGGAACAGGGGCTTGAGAAAACCGTACAGTGGTACTTGGACAACGAAACATGGTGGCGCGCCTTGCAAAACCGGAGTGGTGTTGGCGCACGCTTGGGTACAGGATAATCCGCATCGCGGGGGATCTGCCTAGGCAGCAAATGGATTGGACGTTATCAGTATGACCACCCTTGTTTTTGGCTCTACAGGGCAATTGGCGATCGAGCTACAGCGCCAATTGCCTGACGCGACCTTTTTGGGTCGTGAGCATGTTGATTTAACCAATCCTCACACCTGTGCGGATGCTATCCGTAGACATGAACCCGATGTTGTTATCAACGCCGCCGCCTACACGGCGGTGGATAGCGCGGAAGATGATGAAGCTACAGCTGCACTGGTTAACGGCGCGGCACCCGCAGAAATGGCAAGCGCCAGCGCTGAACTCGACATTCCCTTGGTACATGTTTCAACGGATTACGTCTTTGATGGCGCAGGCAACACGCCCTTTCACCCCGATCACCCTACAGCGCCACTCTGCGCCTACGGGCGTACGAAATTAGCAGGCGAAGACGGCATTCGTGCCGCAGGGTCACGTCACGCAATTTTGCGAACCTCTTGGATGTTCTCCGCCCACGGCAAAAACTTTGTCAAAACCATTTTGCGACTAACGCAAACAAGCAACGCTCTGAATGTGGTGGCCGATCAAATCGGAGGGCCGACCTCAGCCTGTTCAGTGGCAAAGGCCTGTATTGAGATCGCAGAGCAACTTAAAACACGCGCTGATGTGCCACAATTTGGCACCTATCATTTCTCAGGACGCGAGGATGTCAGCTGGGCGGACTTTGCGCGTGCTGTTTTTGATCATTCTGGGCGCAAAGTCACCGTGACTGATATCCCCGCAAGCGCCTATCCAACACCTGCAACGCGTCCCCATAACTCACGACTTGATTGCACAACGCTACACACAAACTTTGGCATCGCACGCCCCGACTGGGCCGTGGATTTGGCTGATGTACTAAAAGAATTGGAGATCACTCAATGACCCAACGCAAAGGCATTATCTTGGCTGGCGGATCAGGCACACGCCTATATCCGCTGACCATGGCCATTTCAAAACAGTTAATGCCGATCTACGACAAGCCGATGATCTATTACCCAATTTCGGTTTTGATGTTGTCAGGTATTCGCGAAATTGCCGTGATCACAACGCCTGAAGATCAGTCCCAATTTAAACGCCTTTTGGGCGATGGCAGCCAATGGGGTGTCTCTTTTACCTACATCGAACAGCCCTCGCCTGATGGTTTGGCGCAGGCCTATATCTTGGCGGAAGACTTCTTAGATGGTGCCCCTTCTGCGATGGTTTTGGGCGACAATATTTTCTTTGGCCATGGTTTGCCAGAAATGCTGCAAGCGGCCGACAGCAAAGCCGATGGGGGCACTGTGTTTGGATACCATGTGGCCGACCCTGAACGCTACGGTGTGGTCAAATTTGACACAGATGGCACGGTAGAACAGATCATCGAAAAGCCAGATGTACCGCCATCAAATTACGCCGTTACAGGTCTGTATTTTCTAGACGGAGACGCCCCGCGTCGTGCCAAACAAATCAAACCATCACAGCGCGGTGAGGTCGAAATCGTCACCCTGCTTGAAACATATTTGGCCGATGGCACTCTTACCGTTGAACGGATGGGACGTGGCTATGCTTGGCTTGATACAGGCACCCATGGATCCCTTTTGGATGCTGGGAACTTTGTGCGCACCTTGTCAAAACGCCAAGGGATGCAATCGGGTTGCCCTGAAGAAATCGCATATCACTCGGGATGGATTGATGCCGATACGTTACGCAAACATGCCGATACGTTTAAGAAAACCGATTACGGTAAGTATCTGAAAAGTTTGATATAAAAAGTCGACAAAAGAACGGATGGCGCTTGTTATCTAGCGCCATCCGACAGCCGAATATAATCGGCAGTGATCTCATGATCCGTTTATAGAGCGGCTTCCAAGATACGGCGCGCAACTGTTGGCGTGATTTTGCCGTGCTCGCCAAGCTCCGTCATGCCGTGATCTGTCAATGCGTTGATGATGGTGTCGATATCATCTGCACCAACATTGTAATCGCTTAGCTTTGTATCAATCCCCATCGCATGGAAGAAATCGACCGTGGCCTTGATCGCAGCATCAATACGCGCGTCGTCATCCCCTTCGCGGATATCCCAGACATTGGCGGCATATTGCAGCAATTTCTCACGTTTTGCTTCGCGTTGATCTTGCATCAAAGATGGCAAAACCACTGCCAAGGTGCGGGCGTGATCTGTATCGTTGAACGCTGTGATTTCGTGACCAATCATATGGCTCGCCCAGTCTTGTGGCACACCTGCGCTGATCAAACCGTTCAAGGCCAAAGTCGCTGTCCACATCAAACTGGCGCGGATATCGTAATCTTTGGGTGTCTCAAGCGCTTTCGGGCCAAGATCAATCAAAGTGCGCAGCAAGGTTTCGGAAAACCCATCTTGCACAGGCGCGCCCACAGGATAGGTCAGATATTGTTCGATCACATGCACAAAAGCATCGGCCACACCGTTGGCGATTTGACGATCAGGCAGTGTGTAAGTCAACTCAGGATCAAGGATCGAAAACACAGGCGCACAATGCGGGCTGCGGAACGGCAATTTTGCCGCTTTGCCCAAATGCGTAATAACGGAACCTGTGTTCATTTCTGACCCTGTGGCAGGCAAGGTCAACACAGTCCCGAAGGGCAGTGCGTCTTTAATCACACCACCAAAGGATGTGAAAATATCCCAAGCGTCGCCATCATATTTTGCGGCAGCCGCAATAAATTTGGCCGCATCAATGACAGAACCGCCCCCCACAGCAAGAATGAATGTGACACCGTTTTCGGCGATCACATCAACCGCTTTGATCGCAGTTTCATAGCGCGGGTTTGGTTCGATACCGCTGAACTCAACCACTTCGCGGTCGCCCAAGGCTTTGCGCACATTGGCCAGTACACCCGTTCGTTCGGCACTGCCGCCGCCAAACAAAATCAATACTTTTGCATCAGCTGGCACTTGGCCATCCAGATCATCGATACGACCTTTGCCAAAGAGAATGCGTGTGGGATTGTGAAAATCAAAATTGTTCATTGAAGCGTCCTTGTGTTGCGATATGCGGCGCATATCCAGTGTCGCAGCCAGCTGTGTCACTTCTAAAAGGTGACACAGCGTAGCGCGCTTTCATGCCCTGTAAGTAGGGCCGCGAAAGCAAGACAACTAGGGCAAAAACGGTCACAATATTATGACCATAAGTGCCGCAAGGTAACAGACGCAAAGCCTTGTTCAAAGGATCGAAATCACAAAGCGGCGCAAGGGCTTAGAGCACTGCGCCGATTTTCCATGGTACAAATTCATTGTCACCATACCCCAGATCCTCAGACACAGTGGTTTTGCCCGAAGCCGTATCCAGCATGAGGTCATAAATCTGCTGGCCCATATCGGTCAGGCTGATGCCTTTTTCGATCACGACACCACAATCCAAATCGATATCTTCGGGCATAGAGCGCGCAAGCTGGCTGTTGGATGACAGCTTGATCGAAGGCGTGGGTTTTGCGCCGAAACACGACCCGCGACCTGTTGTGAACACGATCAAATTCGCGCCACAAGCCACCTGCCCTGTCGCTGCAACTGGATCATAGCCCGGACTGTCCATGTAGACGAATCCATGACGATCAATCTTTTCGCCGTAAGCATAAGCGCCCGACACAGGGGCCAGTCCGCCCTTGGCCACAGCGCCCAAGGATTTTTCTAAAATCGTGGTCAAGCCGCCCTTCTTGTTGCCAGGAGAGGGATTGTTATCAAGCGATGCATTGTTGCGTTCTGCGTAGTCGCGCCACCAGTCAATCATCGCACGAATTTTGTCGCCTGTGGCAAGATCGGAGCGTGCGATCAAAAGATGTTCTGCCCCAAAAATTTCAGGGGTCTCAGACAGAATGGATGTACCGCCTGCGGCCACCAACATGTCTGAGGCAACCCCCAAAGCGGGGTTTGCGGTGATACCCGAAAACCCGTCAGAGCCACCGCATTGCATGCCAAGTGTGAGATGGGCCACAGATTGTTCTGATCGTTGATCTTGCGCAGCCAGTGCTGCGATCGGTTCAAGCAATTCCACAGCACGCCGAATGGCAGAGCGCGACCCGCCGACGTCTTGAATGTTGAGGGTTTGAAAGCGCGCTTTGGTCCAATCGGTGCGTTGGTAGAGCGTCAGTTGATTGACCTCACAACCTAAGCCGACAATCAAAACACCACCAAAATTCGGATGATCGCGGTAGCCTTTGAGCGTGCGCACCAAAGTGTCAAAGCCTTCGCCCTGATTGGCCATGCCGCAGCCTTGGTCATGCACGATAGGCGCGAACCCATCGATATTTGGGTATTTGGGCAAAAGCACGCGGTTGGCTTCAGCTGCGATGGCATCGCAAACGGTTGTCGAACAATTTACTGACGCCATAATCCCGATGTAATTGCGGGTGCCAACGCGGCCATCTGGACGTTTATACCCCATAAAGCTTTGACGATTAGGCGCTTTTAGGCTGCGCTCTTTCGTCATCGCCTGCTCAGAATGACTATCAGGCAAGCGGCAATTGTGAACATGCACATGGGCGCCCACCGCAATATCTTGCGATGCCGTGGCCATGATATACCCGTATTTCACCACAGGGTCGCCCGCTTTCATGGGTTTTACCGCAATTTTGTGACCGCGCGGGATAGCATCAAGCGCTGTAATATCGTGGCGGGTCTCTCCTTGCGCCATATCTGACAGTGCAACGGCCACACTGTCTTCTCTGTCCAAAAAGATCAAGCTTGGTGCCTCGGTCATCTAAGTCCCCTTTTTGAGTATCGCCGACAAGGTTGGCAACCTGCACTCGGGATCAGTCGCGTGAATCCAGCTGACAAATGCGCCAATTCGGCGGTCGATTTTTTGCCCGTGATTTTGCGCGATATCCGCAATGCGGTGATCCAAAAACGGATTGGCAAAGCGATCAACCGTGGTGGCCACATAGGCGCGCGCCTTGGATTCAAGCCCTTTAAGCGCAAAGGCTGGGATCACTTCGGTTTCATAGAGATGCATCAAATCAGCGCAGTGATCCCCGCGCATGAAATCCAAAACATTCATGTCTTTGGGCCAGTCTTTCACCTGCCATAAATCCGCAATATATGTATGCCCCAAATTGAGGATATGCAGTTTCAGGCGTTCGGCTTCTTCCAAGCTGTCAACCCATTCAATTGCGGGATGGGTAAATGGCAAAGACAGTCCATCTGCCTTTTGCAAGGCCCATAACGCATAGGGTTCTGCGACTGCACCTGCGGGTTCAATTGGTTCAGATACAATACGATCAACAATCGAATTCGCCGCAGGCATGGCCTGCAACCACGTCGCAAAAGCAACATCATTGAACACAGCTTCAGCCAAATCGAGCACGCGCGTTTTCAACACATCACCATTGTCTGGAATCAACTCTGTGGGCAGTAAAGTAGGCGCTTTCGCCCCTGTTTTGAATCGATAGTGCAGCAAATGGGTGAGCTTGGCAGGAAAGCTCATATCATTGGTGAATTGCGCATCCAGATCACTGGGCTGCGCATCGTAGCCACGGTCAGATGTATTCGATAAAATATAGGAAACGCCCGCGCCAACGCGGCAAACATCGTCCCAATCTTGGGCCGTAGAAAAACACTGTTTGACGCTGGTGACACGTTCTTCACGGTCAATTTCTTGACCCTGTTCCAAACCTTTCACGCGCACAGGAAACCCGCTTGGGTCAGCCAAAGCCGCAAGGCGGTGCTGGCGCGACGTATCACCAGATGACTGCACAACTGTGACGGTCATGTCTGCATCCGCCTGCGAGAAAAACAAATCTGCATGAGCCTGTAAAAAACGACTGGTGCCGAATTGTAAAACCTGTGTTTGCAAGACCATTATGATGCCACCTCGATAAGCGCCTTGATCACCTTATCACGGTCCTGCGCCCAGTCTTTGATATCTTCAGGGGCTTTGGCAAAATTCGTGCGATGCGTGCCCAACTTATCTGTATCGATCTTACCTTGCACAATCGCATCAACGACATATTCGAAATCTGCAGCCAAAGCATTGCGCGAGGCCAGCAAAGTCGTTTCGCGTTTGTGGAATTCTGGATCGGCAAATTGCAGATCCCCTTTAACCACACTCACCAAAGTATACGTGCCCGCATGGCCAACGTAGCGCAGCGCATTGTTCATAGCACCGATATGCCCAGTTGCGTCATAGACTTTGTCGTAAGAAATTTCTTGTGCGTCCATCAAAGCCTGATCTTTGGCGTCCAATGTGTTCAAGCCAAAGTCGCGCTGCAACAGATCAAGCTTGTCATCTGACATATCGGCAACAGTCACATCGCCGCCCGCCAAGCGCGCAAATAAAGCAGCCGCCAAACCAATTGGTCCACCGCCCACCACAAGGGCTTTTTCGCCCTGTTTGATCTGTGATCTGGCCACAGCGTGACGACCGATGGCCAAAAATTCCACCATAGCCGCTTGATCAGCAGTCAGCCCGTCACCCTTGATAAGGTTCGAAGCTGGCATGGCAAAGCGGTCAGCCATAGCCCCATCTGCATGCACGCCCACAACAGAAATGTTTTCGCAACAATTGGGTCGATTAACGGAACAGGCACGACAGGCGCCGCATGTAATGTATGGGTTCACCACAACCAGATCACCGGGTTTAAAGTCGGTCCCAGTGTAGCTTTGCGCCACGCGGGCTGACACTTCATGACCCATGACACGCGGATAGCTTAGGTAAGGCTGCGTGCCTGAAAAGATATGGTAATCCGTTCCGCAAATGCCGACACGTAAGATATCCAACGGCACCCAGCCTTCGGGCACCACAGCTTCTTCGACCTCTTTGAGAACAAGTTTATGGGGTTCGATACAAACCAAAGATTGCATGGGATTACCTTTTTAAAGACCTTTGACCACAGAAGGCAGCCAAAGTGTGAGTTGGGGCACGAAAGTGAGCAGCAAAAGCACTGCCACCAGTGGAATGAGGAAGGGCATGGTCGCGCGCACACATTTTTCAAATGGCACGCCAGAGACCTTGGACAGCACGAAAAGAACCATGCCGACAGGAGGCGTTAGAAGCCCGATCATCAGGTTGAGAATAACGATGACACCCAGATGCACAGGGTCGATGCCAAGCTGCACAGCGATCGGCAACAAGACAGGCACCAGAATAGAAATCGCGGCAATCGTTTCCATGAACAGACCGACGATCAAAACGACAAGCATGATCATCAACAAGATCAGATGTTTGTTGTCTGTGATTCCAAGCAACAAATCGGCAAATTGCCCTGCGACCTGATTGGCGGTCAAAATCCATGCAAAAACAGTAGCTGTGCCGACAATCATCAAAACCGATGCCGTGGTTTCAATGGTTTCAATCGACACATTCACAAAAGATTTCAACGATATGGTGCGGTACACAAATACACCCAAAACCAAGGCGTAGGCGGCAGCACACACGGCGGCTTCGGTCGGGGTGAAAGCTCCTGACACAATACCGCCTACAATGATCACAGGCGTCATCAGCGGCAAAAAGGCCGATACAAATTTGCGCCCTACATTGGAGATCGAGAAACCTTCATCGGTTGGATAGCCGCGTTTGCGTGAAATATACCAGACCATCAGCATCAAAGATCCAGCCATCATCAGGCCAGGCACAATGCCCGCGACAAACAGATCGCCAATTGAAACCGAGGCCATCACGCCAAAAATAACCAAAGGCAAAGAGGGCGGAATGATCGGACCGATTGTGGATGAGGCAGCCGTGACACCAACTGAAAAATCATCGTCATAACCTGCTTCGCGCATGGCTTTGATTTCAATCGCACCAAGCCCGCCAGCATCGGCCACAGCCGCCCCTGACATGCCCGCAAAAATGATCGAAGCGCCAACGTTAACATGGCCCAAACCGCCATGCATCCAACCGACAATTGCACGGGCAAAGCCAAAAATGCGACTTGTCACACCCGACGAATTCATCAAAGCCCCCGCGAGAATGAAAAACGGGATCGCGAGCAAAGGAAAGCTATCCATGCCGTTGATCATATTGTGCATCAACAACACGGGCGGCATGCCTTCCAGCAAGATATATCCAACGGATGACAGCCCAAGCGCAAATGCGATTGGCACACGCAAAAGCATCAAGCCAAAGAGCGCAATAAACAGAAAAGCAAGGGTCATTTCTTGTCTCCTTTGACAAGCGCAATGAGTTGGCCTGCGCAGACGAGGCAAAAGATGCCAATAGCTGCAAGCACAACGGCGTAAAGGTAATATTTGGGGAAGGGCAAAGAAATCATTTGCTGATAACTTGTCCGCGCAATCAATTGCCAGATCGACCAAGCGGCAAAAGCGCCAAAGCCTGCAACCGCTACGAGAGAAAAGATTTTCAGCGGCTTCACCAAGCGCGGCATCATTTGATCGACCACTTCCAAACGGATGTGGCTGTCAAGGAGCTGGCATTTGATACTGCCGACAAAGGCCAAGCAAATCAGCAAATACCGTGCGGCTTCTTCAGTCCATGCAATGGAATCATTCAACACATAGCGTGTGAAGAACTGTAAAAATACAACTGCAAACAAGCCAACAAACAGTGCAAGGGCAACGGAATCGTACCATTTGAACGGCACGCGTGGGCCATCCAACGCCTCTTGTTGTTCTTGTTCTTGTAGCAAAGCCTCGATGCGATCATCGCTGACCGCATGTGCTGAATTCTCTCGTGTCATACTGTCCCTCCCAAGGGTTAAGAGGCCCCTCAAGGAGCCTCTTAAAATCATTTGCGACTGTCTTAATCTTCGATGGCTTGCAGACGCTCATAGATGGATGCGTCCCATGGCATGTCTGCGCTGGTCAAGGCTGGCGCGACGGCTTCAATAAATGGCGCGCGGTCAACTTCGTTGACATTAGTGCCTTGGTCTTTGAACCAACCAACCAGTTCTTCTTCTGATGCTACGATCGCATCTGTGGCCCAGCCTGCGGAACCTTGCAACGATGTTTCCAGCTTTGCGTAATCATCGCCAAGTTTGGCTTTGGTCATCGGCGACACGATTGTGACGAGTGAGTTGATGATATGACCTGTAAGGTTGATATCAGACTGCACCTCGTGGAATTTTTTGAACTGAATTGTGGGCAGCGGGTTTTCTTGCGCATCTACAACACCTTGTTGCAAAGCAAGATACACCTCAGCAAAGGCCATTGGTGTCGGGTTTGCGCCCGTTTCAGCAGGGAACAACTGGTATGCGGGGGCATTCGGTGTGCGAATTTTCAAACCCTCCATATCAGAGGGCGCCAAAATAGGCTTGTTCGCTGTCACATGGCGCGACCCATAATAGGTCATCGCAGCCACGACATTGCCTGTGACCTGTGTGTAGCCTTCAGACAATTCACCAAACAGATCAGATTCCGCATAGGCTTTCCAATGATCAACGCCGCGCAATGTGAACGGGAAATCGGAAATCGCAATCGGTGGATAGGACTGCGACATAAACGCAGGACCAGTGTAAATAATGTCTACAGTGCCAAGCGCCAAAGCTTCATTCAGCGCGCTTTCTTTACCAAGCTGTGATGCTGGGAAAACCTCGATCTTATGCTCGCCGCCTGTCGCTTCCTCAAACGCGTCAGCAGCCCGCAACGCGGCCTCGTGAAATGGTGTGCCTGTTTCATAGACATGGCCAAACTTCAAAACTTCGCCAGCAAATGTTGGTAATGCTGCTGTTGATGCCAATACCAAGGCAAGGCTCATCGTGACCCCGCGGCGGGTCAGTGTTTTGTGAATAGACATTGTTTCCTCCCTAGTCCTTCATGTCTTTAATCGATAAAAGACTTGAATTGCCATGGTCAACTGTCTTTAACTATTAAAAAACAGCATCAAGGACAATCATGGCCCGCTCAGACCGCCTTTACAAACGCTGCTACAACGACACGCTTGATCTGTTGAATTCAGGCCAAAGCTTTCGATCCGTATCAGATTTGGCCAACAGATTAGATGTCAGCCGCAACACAGCGCGCCGTGTTATTGAGGCCTTGCAAGACCATGAAATCATCCGACCAGATGGGACAAATTGGCATCTTATTCAAAGCCCTAGTGCGCAAGACTATTTCGCAGCCGATGCCATTCTAACCACAGATGAAAGCATCGAAGCTGCTTTTATGGAAAAGGTTCTGGCAGGTCGCTTTGATAAAAACCATCGGTTTTCAGAGACAGCTTTAGCCAAGGAATTTGGCGTTTCAAACTCTGCCGTTCGTGAATTTTTGCTGCGCATGAGCCGGTTTGAATTCATCAAAAAAGAGCCGCAAAAAAGTTGGATTTTGGAGGGTTTCAGTAAAAAATACGCCGAAGACCTGCATGAAGTGCGCAGCATGTTTGAGCTGCGTGCCATCGAAAAGCTCATTCTATTGCCTGATGATCACCGATTCTGGCCCATGTTGCACAGAATGCATACGGAGCACCTGAAATTTGTTGAGCAATACAAAACCAATTTCAACGATTTTCCTGCATTGGATTCACGTTTTCACAGGCTGCTAAATGACGCGGCAGACAACCGATTTTTCAGCAGCTTTCAAGACGCCATTACTTTGATTTTCCACTACCATTTCAGATGGAATAAATCAGACGAAAAGGAACGCAATTTGGTGGCAGCCAAAGAACATCTGCGCATCATCGAAGCCTTGCTTTTAAAACGCGAAGATGAAGCTCTCGAAGCCCTAAAGGTCCACCTAAGCTCGGCTAAGGCCACGCTGAATGCATCGGTTAATCGCAGCGCGAATACATTTGAATAGCGTCAGCCTTGGCGCATAATGTGGAGATCAATCCGCTTTCAGGTGCGCGTGCAAAGCCGCAATATGAGGGGCATCAATGCCACAGCATCCCCCCACAATTGTCGCGCCCGCCGCAATCCATTGATCCACCCAGATGCAATACCCCGCTGGATCAAGGTCTGCGCGCACCACATTCAGGGCTTCGTTGGCGGCAAGTGGTTCATCTACTGGCGCAAAGGCATTGGCATAAACGCCAATGGGAATTTCACGACCGAGGTCACGCAAAACTTGTGCTGCAACTTCAATGGCTTGCTTCATAACTTCGGGCATGGAACAGTTGAACAAAACAGCCTTAGCGCCCATATCAATGGCCAGTTTTACCGCATCTTCTACGGCTTCATTCGAGCGCAATTGTGGTGTGGGCATTTGCTCAGGCGCTAGATCATCGCGCAATGAAAAGGCCATCCACAAGGGTTTGTCTGACGCTTTGGCGGCTTGCGCGGTCACGCGGGCCTCTTCAAGGCTGCTCATGGTTTCAGCGATCCAAAGATCGACATTCGCATCCATATTTTCGATCAAAACAGACAGGATGGCACGCGCCTTATCGGCATCAAATTGATCGGGCACATATGACCCACAGGCGGGCGGCAAAGCGCCTGCAACCTTTACTGATGGGTTGATCTGAGTGGCTTCGCGCGCGAGCTGCCCTGCCAGATGTGCCAATGCACCGCCCTGAGCTGCAAACCGATCCTCACCCAAGTGAAACGGCACAACCGCATAGTTATTGGCGATGATAACTTCGGCGCCCGCTTTGATGAATTCTTCATGGGCTTTGCGCACGATTTCAGGCTGATGGATCAAGGCCAAAGCCGACCATTCAGGTTGAGCTAATGTGGCACCGCAGCGCTGCAATTCACGGCTCATACCGCCATCAATAAGGGTAATAACTGACATTGCCTGATCCTAGGATTTACGGTTAAAGCACGCTCTTTAATCGTAAAACATCATATCGTCACGCCCAAATTTACCACAGACACACTCCCACGAGATAGGTCAATTATGTCAGCAATACTTACCTAAAAAACGACTTTTTTCTAAGCAAATACGCATCACCCCATACACGCACAACTGGTCCCGCGCGCATTAGGCCAATGTGTAGGACGTTTTGACAGTGGTGAAAAATTCGCTGGCATAGGATCCCTGTTCACGCGGTCCAAAGCTCGATCCTTTGCGCCCCCCAAATGGCACATGAAAATCAACACCTGCGGTGGGCAGATTGACCATCACCATGCCCGCCTGCGAATTGCGTTTGAAATGGGTCGCATAGCGCAGGTTTGTGGTACAAATTCCCGCAGACAGACCAAAGGGGGTATCATTGGCAATCTCAAGCGCGTGATCATAACCTTTAGCGGGGATCACAGCGGCAACAGGGCCAAAAATTTCTTCGCGCGCGATAGTCATGTCATTTGAACAGTCCGCGAAAAGCGCGGGTGTCATGTAAAAACCTTCAGTGTCACGTTTGACCAACTCACCACCCGTGACCAAACGCGCGCCTTCGGCCTTGCCTTTGTCGACATAGGCCATATTTTGATCAAGCTGCGATTGGTCCACAACAGGGCCGATGTGACTTTCAGGATCAAGCGCATTGCCAACCCGTGTTGCGGCCAAACGTTCAGACATGGCCACGAGAAAACGATCATAAATCGGCTCATCCACAATGATACGTGATGACGCCGTACAACGCTGACCTGTAGAATAAAAAGCGGAGTTCACAGCCGTCGTGACGGCCAAATCCAGATCGGCATCTTCCAACACGATCATGGGATTTTTACCGCCCATTTCCATTTGCAATTTTCGCATGAACGGCACAGATGCTTTGGCAATATGCGCGCCTGTCCCGACCGACCCTGTAAAGCTGATCGCATCAACATCGGCGCTCTCAACAATCTCTTGACCGACGATGGACCCCTTGCCCATGACAAGGTTCATCACCCCTTCGGGCAGGCCCGCGCGGTGCAAAATATCCACGATAGCCCAAGCACTTGCGGGCACCAGTTCGGCAGGCTTGAACACGATGGTATTGCCGTAACAGAGCGCTGGCGCGATCTTCCATGCGGGGATCGCAATCGGAAAATTCCACGGCGTGATCAGGCCGATAACGCCCACAGGTTCACGGGTTATTTCCACGCCAATGTCAGGGCGCACAGAGGGCATAACTTCGCCCGCCAATCGCAAGGCTTCGCCTGCGAAAAAATCGAAAACCTGCGCCGCACGCACGGTTTCGCCGATCCCTTCGGCTAGGGTTTTACCCTCTTCACGGGACAGCAACGTGCCCAACTCTTCTTTACGGGCTAGAATTTCGTCGGATGTTTTGCGCAAAATCGCATGACGTTGCATGATACCACTGCGCGACCATTCGGGAAACGCCGCCTTGGCTGCTTGGATTGCGCGCTGGGTGTCCGATGCACTCGCCTGCGAAAAATGCCCCACGATGTCGGATGTATCCGATGGATTTACATTCGGCACGCTTGCGCCCTCGACCCATGATCCCGCGATGAGATTTAGTTTTGGATTTGTCATTTCTTGCCTCCTCGGGCTTCGCCAAATTGGCCTAAAGCACGCTCATGGTTTGGTCTGAATAATTCACTTTAAAGGTCATCGACCCTTCGTTCAGCTTCCAGCGTTTCAAGGTATAGCTGCGCAGGCCAGAGCTGTGAAAAGGGTCTGCATCGGCCAAGGCGCGCGCTTCGTCACGATCTTTGGCGCGCAAGATAATCAGCCCCGCCTCGGGCCTATCGTCATCCTCGCCAAACATCGGGCCAGCGCCAAAAAGCTTGCCCTCTTGTTCCAACTTAATCTGATAGTTCAGGTGATCTTTTAGACGTTCTGCAATGCCTTCGCCGCGCACAGGCTGGGTGATGACAACGTAAAGATTAAGCCCCAACATGGACGCCATCATATCTTGTGCTGTGGGTTGCGATGTATCGGACTGTGACACGGGCGATGTGCTCCTGTGAAATTGGCCCCGCATGCGAATAAACAGGCGGGGCGCACTATCGGTTTAACGCTTTTCTACGCCTGCATCTTTCACAACAGTCGTCCAAACCCCGATCTGGGTTTCAACCAGCGTGCGGAATTCTTCTGGCGTAGACGCGGATGGTTTCGCACCCAAGGCGGTGATTTTTTCTTGCACAGATGGTAAGGCCATCACGCGCGCCATTTCTGCACTCAAAGTCGCGACAACATCATCGGACAAGCCTGCTGGTCCGCCCAATCCAGTCCATGACAAAACGTCATAGCCCTCAGCCACTGTTTCAGAAATTGTTGGCACATCGGTAGCGTCATCCCAGCGTTCGCCAGATGTCACCCCCAGAATGTCAAATGTGCCCGCTTCGGCTTGGCCCCGCGTGCTGGTGCCTGCGTCAATCATCAAATCGACCTCACCACCCAGCAAAGCCGTGGATGCCGCAGCGCCGCCTTTATACGGAATGTGCAAAAACTCGGCGCCAGACAAAAGCCCCAACAATTCGCCAGACAAATGCTGGGTAGACCCCACACCCGCATGGCCAATTTTGATTGAACCTGGCTTTTCTTTGGCCTGCGCAACAAGGTCAGCCATATCGTCAAATGCCCCCGCCTGCGTGGCTGCAAAAAACGGGAATTTCCCGATGGTCGAAATAAAGGTGAAATCCTCTTTCGCGTCATAGGGCAACTCGTTGTAAAGCGCTGCTGCGACCGAATGCCCCCCAACCATAAGCTGCAATGAATACCCATCAGGATCAGCTTTTGAAATGAAATCAGACGCCACAGTGCCCCCCGCACCCGGCTTGCTTTCCACAACAACAGGTTGACCCAAACCTTGGCTCATTTCCTCTGCAACAATGCGCGCAACGGTGTCAGCGTTTCCACCTGGACCAAAGCCATGGTAAAGACGGATCGTTTTTTCAGGGTAATCCGCGGCAAAAACAGGTGCTGCAAGAGCTGCCAATATCGGCAAAGCAATTCGTAATTTGATAGACATAGTTTCCTCCCTTTGGTGCGTCTCATCAAAGCTCAGACGCGCGAGCATTTGGCCCTAAACAGACCTATTGGCTTTTCCCTTTTGCACAGTGCTAAAGATTGAAAAAGCGATAATCAGCGCGGCCAGCCCCGTGAAAACAGCGCAAATAGGACGCGTCAAAAAGACCGTGAAATCCCCACCGTAAAGCAACATTGTGCGGCGGAAATTTTCCTCAAGCATTGGCCCTAAAACAAAGCCAAGCAACACGGGTGCGGCTTCAAAACGGTAGCGCCGCAACACATAGCCCAGCACCCCGAACATGAGCGTCATGATCACATCAACGACGGAATTGCGGTGCGAATAAACGCCAGCCGAAATCATCAAGATCACGATGGGGTAAAGCTTGTTATACGGGATGCGAATAAGCATGACCCAAAAGCGAATAAGCGGCAGGTTGATCGCAAATAGAATGATGTTACCGATCAAAAAGCTGGCGATCACCCCCCAAAACAGCGCAGGCTCGTTGGTCATTAAATTCGGACCAGGGATCACGCCATTCAAGATCAGCGCGCCAATCATCAAGGCCATGACTGCATCGCCTGGCACGCCAAGGGTCAGCGTAGGAATAAAGCTGGTTTGCGCTGCGGCATTGTTTGCAGCCTCTGGTCCACTTAACCCCGCCAGCGCGCCTTTGCCGAATTTTTCAGGGGTTTTAGACACACGTTTTTCAATCGCATAAGCCATGAAAGACGCAATCGCAGCCCCTGTTCCCGGCAAGGCCCCAAAGAAACTCCCAGACCCGCCCCCGCGCAGCAACGGCCCGACCAGCCCTTTGGCTTCGGCTCGGCTGGGCAATATATCTTTAAGGGTGATTTTCACATCAATCGCACGGCGTTTTTTCTGGCCGATGTTTTTGATCACCTCACCCAAGCCAAACAAACCCATTGCCAAGGACACAAGGCTGATTCCATCCGCCATTTCAGGGATCAAAACAAAGCGGTAAGCGCCCGAACTGATGTCAGACCCGATCAGCCCGAAAAAGATCCCCAAAGCAACCATCGCCAAAGATCGAATTTGCGATCCCGTGGCGATCATTGTGGCCGCCAGAAGGCCTAAAAACACCAGTGACGCATATTCTGGTGCACCGAATTTCAGGGCAAAGATCGACATAGGGATAGCCGCCATAATCACGATGCCAACGCCGATACAGCTGCCAACAAATGAAGACGTAGCCGTGATAAACAGCGCCTTGCCTGCTTGGCCCTTTTGCGCCATCGGATAACCGTCCAAACAGGTGACAACCGATGAAGGTGTGCCTGGCAAGTTCAGCAAAATCGACGCAATAGAGCCGCCGTATTGCGAACCATAATAAATGCCCGCAAGCATGATGATTGATGTGGTCGCGTCCAAATGAAAGGTCACAGGCAGCAGCAATGAGATCGCCGTGATCGCGCCAATACCAGGCAAAACGCCAATCAACTGACCGATGATGACCCCAACCACAGCGTAAACAAAAACGCTAGGGTCCATGACTGTGTTCAGCCCAAGAAGAAAGTTCTCAAGCATCTACCCTCTCCCAAATGCCGAAAGCGGCAATTCCAGAACATGAATAAAAAGCCCCCATGCAAAAAGGCAGACGCATAGGGTGTAAATAAGCGTGGATTTGACACTGTTTTGAGAGTCCGCGATGGTGGCCAAGGCAACCGACACAAATGTGGCAGGCACCAAGCCAGCCCGATCAATCAGAGCCGCAAATGTTAGAATACTCGCACAGACAAAAGCCAAATTTCGCCATTCAAACCGCGTATTCGAAACGGTCGGATTGGTCACATCGCTATACAGCGACAAGGCGCCAAATCCCAAAAGAGCAAAGCCAACGATACGTGGAAAATACCCTGGCCCCATCTGCGTGAGTTTGCCTGCGGAATATCCCCAGCCAATCCCCAGCACAAAACACGCAGCCACAATCAACGCCAATGATCCAAACATCGGTTCGAGCCGTGCAAATTTTTTGCCTGTTTTCATGTCGCCTCCCTTATCCGTCATGAATGACCCGCCTTATACACAGATGGATCAATGCCTAACTTGTCGGCTAAGCTTATCAGCTTGTGCCATGTGCCATCCGCAAGCGGAATTCCGTTTTGCCCACGGGATTTCGCCGATGCAAATCCGCGCTCCCCTGGCAAGCGGATCTGATCAACGCCTTTGCTAGGATTGAGTGATTTCAGAGCGTTAGATAGGTTTTCAATATTTTCAACAAACAGCTCCAAGGCACCAAAGCGCGCAATATCTAACGCAATCGCGATGCCGTTCATCCCTCCTGCTTCGCCCCTAAGCACAGGCGCAATCACAGGGTTCGAGGCCAATAACGAACACATGATTTCAATCATCAGCGATAAACCCGACCCTTTTGGCCCTGCCATAGGCACGAGGGTTTTCACGCGATCCGATTCGGTTGTTGGCATGCCGTATTCATCGATCGCCCACCCCAGTGGAATATCTTGCCCCGCATCGCGCGCCTGCATAATTTTGCCCAAAGCAACAGCCGAAGTCGACATATCCAACACGATCGGATCGCCCGAACTTGGCGCTGCTATCGCGATTGGATTGGTGGAAACCCCCGCGTCGCAAGATCCATGATAGGCCATCAACGGTCCTGAAGCGGTCATCACAATGCCAATCATATTACCGCTTGCTGCCTGCGCTGCGTAATATCCAACAGCGCCCGCATGGCTGATATTGCGCGCCACACAGCAGCCGATGCCAAATTGTGACGCTGACTGCTGTGCCAAATCCATAGCTTGGCTCATTGATGACATGCCAGGGGCACGGTGTGCATCGAGCACTGAAATCGCACCGCTTTGACAATCCACCTCAGGCTTCGCCGTGGGATCAATGATGCCTTCAGTTATCATTTCAAGATAGCGCGGTATCCGCAAAACCCCATGAGATTCAGTGCCGCGCAAATTGGCCCAGACCAGAACTTCTGCCGTCTTTGCGGCATGTTCAGCTGCAAATCCGCCCGCTGTCAGCAAATCTTGCGCAAAGCCTTGCAACTTATCTGGCGCGATTAAAGTCATGCAGCCTCCCCAAGCGGGCTTGGGAAAAATTTCGACAACCAACTTTGGATCAACACATGGGTGCGCGGTGCATCCGCTTCGGACAGCGGAAAATGCGATGTGCCCGTCACGATCATCAATTCCGCATTCTTACCCGCCTTTTCAAACAACCCCAAAGATTGTTCCATCGGCGTAATCACATCACCAGCTGTGTGAAACAGCAACAAAGGCCGTGGCGCTATATTACCGACCACATCATTGGCACGGAAATCATGCATGCTTTGCGCGGTTTCCGCCGTCACTTCGAAAATAGCCTTCGGCGATAGATTTTTGCGCAAGGCTTCGGGGATTGGCACCACATCGAAACGCGAGACCCATAAGCTTTCCCCTGTCGCCTCTTTCTGCGCGCGTCCCTGTTCCAAGATACCTGTGAATTTGTTCCAGTCTTCAGGCGTTGGGTGCTGACCACGGAATTTCTTGTGACCATCGCCCCAACCGCAAGATGAAATGCAACAGGCAAGACGATCATCAATACCCGCGGTGTAAACCGCGACTGCAGCCCCGAAACTATGGCCGATGACACCAATCTGATCGCTGGCAACCTCTGGGCGTTGCGAAATAAAGGTCAGTGCATTTTTGGTATCCGCAACCTGATCAAAGCACCGCACATCGCCGCGCGCGCCTTCGCTTTGACCACAGCCACGCATGTCAAAGCGATAAGCGCAATATCCCATATCTTCCAACATTTGCGCTTGCAGTTCAGCGTGGGATTCATCTTTGGTACCAACAAATCCGTGTAAAACCAGAAAAGTGGGCAAAGGTTGACCATCAACATAGCCATCAGGCACATGAAGCACGCCTGATATGTTCAACCCGTCTGAGGTGTAATCTAATGGTATTTGCATGGTCTCTCTCCCTACCTTGCAAGCGGAATGTTGGAGTGTGTCCTCCGCGCAATTTGCCTTGGCCCAACACATTGGGCCGTGCGGATCACCATGATCTGCAAGTCTTCCCAAAGGGTGGAAACGGCATACGCGAAAGAGCGAATGCTACCCGTGTTTGGCCCACGGAAACTCGTGCTCTAACCATGGTTTTGGCGCAGGCGTGCCCCAAACATTCATGTCGCGCACATTTTCGGGGCGTTTCAAATTGGTGATGACATTGGGCTCAAACCGCGCCTCATCAGTGACCTTGGCCATGCCGTGCGAAATCTCGCAGATCGCGCCACAGGTATCGAAATAATACGCATAGTTATTGTCGCCCGGACGGTGCCGACCAGGCCCCCAGACATATTGTTTATCTATGGTGTCCAGCAAATCACCAAGACGGTTATAATCTGTGAATTCTTCGATCTCGAAGGAATAGTGATGCAGGCCCGTGATGCCGCGCACGACACCCAAAATATGGTGCAACCCATTGCCGCCGCGCATCCAAGACAGATTGTCATTGGCCAGTCGTTCTGAAAGGCGCAGACCAAAGATTGTTTCCAATTGGTTGCGTGTCGCAACGGGATCAGGCGACAGGATATTTACATGATCCAGACCGATGGCGTTGATACCTTTCGGCGCGACGCGCCCCCCATAGATGTGACCTTTGATCGGCGAATGCGCCTCAAACAAATGGCCCTCGGGTGTTGTGAAAGATACGCCAGCTTCGCAAACATCTAGGCTGGGCGTGTCGCTCACAATTTTACAGCCCGTTGCCTCAACCCGTTCTTTGATCAACGCTACGCTGTCAGCATCTGGCGTCTCGAACCCCAAAGAGCGCATCGAATTTTCATCGGCACGGTGCAACACGATTTCGACATCGCGCCCTCCTGCTGTCAGCCACATTTGATCCGCTTCAGCGCGTGTGACGCGCAGCCCTAAGATCTGCGTTGCCTCTTCCACGAAGCTTTCAACATCCACAACATTCAATTGAATATGCCCGATGTCATTTACCAGAAATGTCATCATTCCCCTCCAAAGTCCGACTTTCATCATGCGTAGCAGATTATTTTCTATCAATCAAATATTTTCGAAAATTTATTTAATTGCTGAAAGTTTTGTCGAAATATACGGCCCTTAATTGCTGTCAGGCGCGGCTTGCACTGTGTTGCGCAGCCGACCGATGCCGTCAATTTCCACTTCTACAACATCCCCAATTCTCAAGAATTCGGGCGGGTTCCGCGTGATGCCAAATCCAGTGCATGTCCCTGTTACGATCACATCCCCAGGGGCGAGCGGCGCAAAAGTCGAGATGTAGTTGATAAGATAGGGAACATCGAAAATCATCTTTGACGTATCGGTGCTTTGCTTAATCTCGCCATTCACTTTTGTGGTTAACGCCAGCCCAGACTCAAGCGCGGGCACAGCATCAGGCGTGACCATAAAAGGGCCGAATGCCCCCGTTCCCGTGAAGTTTTTTCCAGCTGTGAATTGATGTGAATGCTTTTGCCAATCGCGCACACTCGCATCATTATATACTGCATAGCCTGCGACATGATCATAAGCGTTTTCCCTAGAAATATAACGCCCTGCCTTGCCGATGATCACCGCAAGCTCGCCTTCGAAATCAAGCTTTTGCGACTCACGCGGCTGAATAAGTGGCGCTTCATGCCCAATTTGCGATGACGACAAGCGCAGAAAAAGAACAGGGAATTGCGGTGCAGACTCTGGGTTAACATCTCCCTCGCGATAATTCACAGCCGCAAGCGCAATCATATCCGATTTTGGAATCACAGGACAAAGAGAGACCTCACCCAGCGCAAATGTGCCACAGGCAAGTTCTGATAATTTTGGCCGCGGATCACAGTCCAAGTAAGACCGCAAACTGGGGACCGCACTGCCCGCTTGTCCCAAAGCCGTGATAACATCACCCTTCACCGTTCCCCACATCGCAACACCATCGATCGTGAATGAAACAAACTTCATGCCGCACCTCTTTATTTTCGAAAATATCTTTATTTACGAAATAATACATGTATCATCACCGTAATCAACCATCCAAGATTTCCAATATGGCTGGTATTCTTGTCGAGATAAGTTGAACTTCTGCGGAACACGCTGTAGAGAAAGCCAGCTAAAAAGGCCCAGCCCTGTGCGAGGAAAGAATGACCAAAAGATCTCAAACCGATCGTGACCTCGCAAGTCGCCTGCGCCTTGATATCGTCAGCAGCGCTTTTGAACCCGAAAGCCGCCTAAAATTCGCCGAACTAACCAAGCGATATGAAGTCGGTATCGGCACGCTGCGCGAGGCTTTGACATTGTTACTGTCCGAAGGCTTCGTCACCGTTGACGCTGGCAAAGGGTTTCGCGTGGCCCCAGTTTCTGCCACCGAACTTGCGGAGATTATTGAACTTTATCTCGAACTGGAAACCCGTGCTTTGGAACAGGCAATCAAGACGGGTGACGACGAATGGGAAAGCACGATTGTTGCCGCCCACCATCGCCTAAGTCTGATCGAAAGCCTGCCGTGGGAAAAACGCATGGAACGCCACGAAGAATGGGTCGAACGCCACCGCGAGTTTCACGAATCCCTGATTTCGGCTTGCAACAGTCAATGGCTGGTGCGTCTGCGTTCTATTATGTTCAACCAGTTGGATCGCTACCGTTTTATCACCAAGCTGGCGACGGCAGGGCGCGATCAAATTAAGCTTGCGGAACACCTAGAAATCAAAAATGCTGTGCTTGCCCGCGATGTGCCAAAAGCCAAATATCTGCTTGAAGCACATATCCGCGACACCGCTCAACATGCGATCCAAAAACTCACGCCCAAGCCCTAGATCACCCACCCCCTTGGCCACAAATCCAGTCACGAAACGCAGCCAAGGCTTGGTCTTGCACACGGCCTTCGGGCCAGATCAACCAATAGGCCCCAGACACAGGCACAGCTTGGCGTAACACAGGGGCGAGGCGACCTTCCGATATTTCTATTTGAGCTAAGTAATCTGGCAAAAGCGCGATGCCCAAACCCGAAATCGCAGCTTGGATCATCATAGAAAACTGATCGACAATCATTCCTTGATGATCCACATCCACGTCACCCTGCGCCCCCATCCAATCGCGCCACGCCGTTGGGCGACTTTCCAGATGCAACAGAGAATGATTGGCCAAATCTTGAACGCCGCGCACTGCAAATTGACGCAAATAATCGGGGGCGGCGCAGGCTGTCAGCTTTTCATCAAACAGCTTCACCGCATGCACCTCATCCCAATCGCTTGGGCCAAATAAAATCGCAGCATCAAAGGCCTCATCCGCGAAATCGAATTTCTGCAAACGCGTGGATAGGTTCACCGCGATACCAGGGCGCGTTTTCAGAAATTCCGCCAAACGCGGCCCCAACCAACGCGAGGCAAAAGTGGGCAAGACCGCCAAAGACAATGTGCCGCCGTCTGGATTTGCAACCACCCCCATGCTGGAGCGCTGCACAATATCCAAGGCCCGCGCCACATCATTTTGATACCGATGGGCGATGGTATTTGGCACCAGCTTACGCCCTGTGCGCTGAAATAAATCCTTACCAAGCTGCTTTTCCAAACTCAAAATCAAACGGCTGACTGCGCTTTGTGTCAGATCCAATTCCTGTGCTGCACGCGTGATCGACCCGTGGCGCATCACAGCATCAAAAGCGAGCAGTAATTTCATCGATGGCAAAAAACGTCTGGGGCGCATGACTATTCCATTTCAGAATGTATAGATGCAGTTTAGTCGGTTTTATTTGCCTGAAACAGAGATAAAATCAATGTAACATCATATATTATCACCCCAAAAGGGACTGAAACCATGACCAAACCGCAAGCGTCCAAAGCTGAATTCAACTGGCAAGATCCGTTTTTTCTGGATGCGCAACTTTCGCCAGAAGAACAAATGATCCGCGACACCGCCGCAGCCTATGCAGCTGATAAACTGCAACCACGGATCGAAGACGCTTATTTAAACGAAAAGACCGATCCAGAAATCTTTCGCGAAATGGGCGAAAGCGGATTACTGGGCATCACAGTGCCCGACACATATGGCGGCGCAGGGGCATCATATGTCAGCTACGGATTGGTCGCACGTGAAATAGAACGTGTCGACAGCGGCTATAGGTCCATGATGTCTGTGCAATCGTCTTTGGTGATCCATCCGATTTACAGCTACGGGTCAGAAGCGCAAAAACAGAAATTCTTACCCAACCTGATCGCAGGCAAAACCATCGGCTGTTTTGGATTAACAGAACCCGAAGCGGGATCAGACCCGGGCAGTCTGCAAACAACTGCGACAAAAACCGAAAACGGCTATGTGATCAATGGCGCCAAAACGTGGATTTCCAACAGCCCGATTGCGGATGTCTTTATCATCTGGGCCAAGTCCGATGCTCATAACGGCAAAATCCGTGGCTTTATTTTAGAGCGCGGCATGACAGGGCTTAGCACTCCGAAAATTGACGGCAAACTATCCCTGCGTGCATCGATCACGGGTGAGATTATCATGCAGAATGTCGAAGTTGGCGAAGATGCCTTGCTGCCCAATACTCAAGGTTTGAGTGGGCCATTCGGCTGCTTGAACGCGGCGCGTTTTGGCATTTCTTGGGGTGTTTTGGGCGCGGCTGAGGACTGTTTCTTTAGGGCACGCGATTACGGATTGGCGCGCCATCAATTCAACCGACCACTTGCCGCCACACAGCTTTACCAAAAAAAGCTGGCAGATATGCAGACCGAGATCACATTGGGATTGCAAGCCTCACTCAGAGTTGGCCAGTTGATGGATCAGAACAATCTCGCGCCTGAAATGATTTCGATGATCAAGCGCAACAATGCTGGCAAAGCCTTAGACATCGCCCGCCAAGCCCGTGACATGCACGGCGGTAATGGCATTCAAAACAGTTACCACGTGATGCGCCATGCGCAAAATTTGGAAACCGTGAACACCTATGAGGGCACCCATGATGTGCATGCCTTAATTTTGGGGCGCGCTATTACTGGCGAGCAGGCCTTTGTATGACGCAGGCTGCAAGGACACGCCCCCCGCTTGAAGGCATCAAAGTTATCGAACTTGCGCGCATTCTAGCTGGGCCTTGGATCGGGCAGACGCTGGCCGATCTTGGGGCCGAGGTGATCAAAATCGAAGCCCCCGAGGGCGATGATACCCGCAGGTGGGGCCCGCCGTTTTTTGACCGCACATGCGATGATCGATCAGTTGAAACTGTCTCGACATATTTTCATGCCGCCAATCGGGGAAAGTCATCACAGGTTTGTAATTTTTCAGACCCTAAAGCACTGCAAAACTTGAAAGCATTGATTTCAGAAGCCGATGTTTTGATCGAAAATTTCAAAGTCGGCGGATTGAAAAAATATGGGTTAGACTATGAAACGCTGGCCAAGGACAATCCGAAATTGATCTATGCTTCGGTCACGGGGTTCGGCCAAACAGGTCCGCGCGCACATCAACCTGGCTATGATTTTCTGATCCAAGGCATGAGTGGCATCATGGACCTTACAGGCGCACCTGATGGTGATCCGCAAAAAGTGGGCGTTGCTTGGATCGATGTTTTCACTGGGCTTTACGGCGTCATCGGCATTCAGGCCGCTTTGCATGACCGCGCGCAGTCAGGTTTGGGTCAGCATATCGATATGTCTTTGCTCGATTGTGGTGTCGGCGTTTTGGCCAATCAGGCCTCAGCGCATTTATTGACTGGCACACAACCAACCCGCATGGGCAATGCCCATCCCTCTATCGTGCCCTATCAGGTCTTTCCCAGTTCTGACGGGCATTTCATTATCGCTTGCGGCAATGATCGACAATTTGACATGCTGTGCCGTGCCCTTGATCGTGCGGATCTGGCGCAAGATCCACGGTATCAAACCAATGAAGCCCGTGTCGAACATCGTGATGCCCTTTGTGCTGAGCTCACCAAAATCACCACGCGCTATACCAAAGCGGATGCCATTGCGCTGCTTGAAAAAGCGGGGGTTCCCGTAGGGCCAATCAATTCAGTCGCAGAAGCTTTGGCCGAACCACAGATCGAAGCACGCGGGTTGAAAATTCAGCCTGATGGGCTGCCAGGCCTGCGCAGCCCGATCAAATTTTCGCGCAGCACCCTAAAACACGATTCCGCTGCGCCCTGTTTGGGGGCAGGCAAATCAGAATAAAACGAGAGGCGCGATATTTTGAAACCGCGCCTCTCGTTGTTTTAGCCCTTGGCAATCACATCAATTTCGATCAGCGCAGTGTCGAGCGCCAGCCCGCAAATGATGGTGGATCTCGCAGGCAAGTGATCGCCAAAAAACGCAGCATATGCCGCATCAAAAGCCGCGAAATTCGCAGTGTCTGTCAGGTATACACCACAGCGCATCACGCTGTTGCGGTCCACGCCATTGTCTTTCAAAACGGCTTCTAGGTTTTCCAAAGTCTTTTGCGTTTGTTCGGTAATGTCGCCAGAGATCTGGCCATCAGAACCGAACCCAAGCGCGCCAGACAAATACAAAGTTTCGCCATCGCGGTATGCGGGAGTCAAATGAGGCATCGCGTTTCCTTACTGTGTTAAATGGAAAATCTTGCAGGGCTCAGGCTGGTCGGCAAAGGCAAGTCTTCCAACAGTGCCTCGGCGATCATGCGACCCGAAACTGGCCCAAGTGTTAGCCCTTGGTGCCCATGACCAAAGTTGTACCACAGGCCATTGTGCTTGGTTGATGCCCCCATCACAGGCAGCATATCTGGCATACAGGGCCGCGCGCCGCTCCATGTTGAAACAGGATTTGGATCAACGCCAAACAAACGCTGCGCCACTTTAAGCGCACGGCGCAGTTGCGGGCTATTTTTACGCGGGCCCGCCCCACCAAGTTCAGCCCCCGTATGTATCCGAATATCAGCACCTTGTGGTGACAACACAACGCCTTGTTCAACATCCAGCAATGGCACTGACAGGGCAGCGCCCCCTTGCACGACAGCGTGATACCCGCGCTTGGCAATCATCGGCACCGATAGATCAAGGCCACGCAAAACCTCTGGCGTTTGCGCCCCTGTGGCGATGACTACTTTCGAAACATCCATAATACCCGTGCTTGTCGGAACACGCCAACCTTGCCCCCTAGGCTGCAGATCACAAGCATCGCCACGCGCCATTTCGCCGCCGATCGATTTGAAATAATCAAAATAGCTTTGCAACAACTCTTGCGGCTTGGCCACGCGCAAGGGGCCAGACCATTCAAAGGCCCCTACCCCCGCGTCAGTGATCCCTGTCTCTGCCTTTGCAAACTCGGATGACGATAAAATCCGATAGGGTAAATCGTGATCCTGCGCGATTTGTGCGTGGGCCTCACTGTAGGCATTGAAATCATCATGCGATGTGAACCGCATACGATAGCCACCCGTGTGAAACAGTTCAGACGCGCCAGAAAGTTTTGCCAAGTCCAAATGCGCTTGGGTCGCTTGACGAATTAAACCTGCATAGGTTTTCGAAGCATGCGCAACACCCGCATCAGTCGAGGCAAAATAATACTGCGCCAAAGCCTGTGAAGACTTCATCACAGACGGAAACCGTAGAGACACATTTGGATTCAAACCCAAGACTGTGCGTAAAATTGTAGGTAGATCGCGCGGCATGGGAAAGGGCGACAAGGCTTCGGATTGAATGATGCCCGCATTGCCAAAACTCGCGCCCGCGCCCAAGTCTGATTTGTCGATCAACACAACCTGCGCGCCGCGCATCCGCAGCGCTATGGCGGTTGATACACCCAGAAACCCCGCGCCAAAGATCGCCAGCTCAGTCATGGCTTAGACCCTAAAGCGTCAGAATATGCCTGATCAGTCAAGCTGCGCGCCCTGTTGGCTATCGCCAGCATCGCCAGCCCAACGCGCGGCCAAATGGATCAAAATGATGATCATTGCGATAGGGACAGAGACAGAAATCCACACCATTGGAATACCTAAAGTATCTGCTGTCAGCCCTGATTGGCGTGCCAAATAGCCCTTGGCAAATCCGCCTCGCAGCCCCATGAAACAAAAGTAAACCACAGGCAGGATAAAGGTCAAAATCGCTGTGCTTTGAATAATTTCTGAAACCAACCCCATAAAGTGGGGTCGCGCGGGAAAAACGCTATCCATCAAAGTTGCATCAGACCGCGATTTAAACGATAGGGTCGCCCCCAGAAGACCTGTCCAGACCATCGCATAGCGTGCCACGTCTTCGGTCCAAACGGGCGGTTGAGAAAACACGTAGCGCGCCACGATTTGAATCATCACCGTTACGAACATCAAGGCGACAGCAAAGACCGCGATCTGGCGCGTGACACTGTGAATGCCGTTGCTCACATTTAAGATCAAATTACGCATGATTAGGTCTCTTTCGGCAAAAAGAGCGGGCCAGATATTTGGCCCGCCACAATGGTTTTTAGCGGTTGCCTTCGGACAGGTCTGTCCAGATTTTTACATCTTCAGCAGGCATTAGGTCTGACTCGTACACAGGCTTGGACGCCTCGCGGAAGACAACGCGTTCTTCATCTGTTAGGCGTTGAACTGTGACACCATTTTCTTCCAAAGACGTCAAACCTTTTTCAGATGCTGATGCCAGCCATGCGCGTGTCGCCGCATCGGCGGTGACCACGGCTGCATCGACTGTCGCGCGCTCTTCATCGGATAGATCATCGTACCAAAGCTTTGACACCAAGACCGCACGCAATGGCCAAATAACGCGCGCATCTGCGAAGTTTTTAACAAAATCGGTTTGACCGAATGTCACAGGGATGAACGGCGAATTCAGGTAACCGTCGATCACGCCTGTTTGCAGCCCTGCGGGGACTTCGCTCCACGGCACGATTGTGCCCGCAGACCCCCAAGCTTCGTACATTGCGATCTGCGCATCATCCAAGGCGCGCATCCGCAGGTCAGACATATCAGCAGGGCTACGCACGGCTTGCTTGGTTGTGATCACGCCAGATGATGGCCCAAGCGGGGCCAAGGCCAAAAGCATTACATCTTGTTTGGCCAAGTTTTCATTGATGCGTTCGAACACATTCCCAGCAGCCAAGGCACGATCCATATGTGCGATGTCATCAAAGATATACGGCAAGCGAACACCATAGATAAATGGATCAACCTGTGCGATCGCACGCACATCTGACAAAGACACTTCCAAAAGGCCTGTCGACAGTTGGTCGAATTTTTCAGCTTCATTGCCAATCGCGCCGCGTGGCAATTCGCGCACATCCATGCCGCCTTCGATCAAGGCCGTGCCAAAGGCATTGGCCCAGTTGTAAGACCCAGATGCCTCAAGATCAGGGGCGCTGTCCAAGGCGATTTTAACCTCGGCGGATGCGGATGTGGCCATTGCAACAAGTGCGGCCAGTGTGAGTGCTTTAAGTTTCATGTTAGTCCTCCCTTAAATTTAATTCACAGAAAAGCCGAACAGTCGCGGCAATGCGAGACTAAGATCAGGCCAGTAGACAAGCGCCATAAGCACCAGAATTTGAACGATAATAAACGGCATAACCGTATAGGCCAAGCGCCAATAGTTTAGGTTGGTCATCGCTGATACCACGACCAAACACTTACCCAAAGGCGGCGTGATCAAGCCCACACAAAGGTTGAAACACAGCACAATGCCAAGATGGATCGGGCTGATACCTTGTTCTAAGGCTTGGGGTGCAAACAGCGGGATCAACAGCGTCAAAGCCACAGGCGTGTCCATAAACATACCTGCGATCAAAAAGACGCCGACAAGGAAAAACAGATATTTTGGCCCTGTAAGACCAAAGGCTGCAACCCAATCTGCCAAGGCCTGTGACCACCCCATTTGACCCGCCAAATAGCCCAACACAGAAATCGCCGCCAAAATAATAAAGATCGTGCCCGTCATGCGCGCTGTAGCTTCAAGCGCGTCATAAATCATCGCGCGACTGATCCCTGTGTAATATTGACCCGCAATCAAAGCGACCAAAACGGCGATAGCTGACCCTTCGGTTGGCGTCGCAAGGCCAAACACCAATGATCCCAAAATCACCACGGGCAAACATAATGCTGGGGCTGCGCGCAACAGGCTAGGAATGAACTTTGGTACATCATAGGCCGCGCCACCAGGATGGCCTTTTAAATGGGCGATCAACGCATTCAACGCCAACAAAGCGACAGCCAAAATGATGCCCGGCACAACGCCCGCCACAAACAAAGCCGCGACAGAGGCGCCCGTTAAACCACCGTACAAAATCATAATAATCGATGGCGGAATGATCGGCCCGATCATCGAAGATGCCGCAGTGATCGCACCCGCATAATAGGGGTCATAGCCTCGTGCTTTCATTTCAGGCACAAAGGTCCGCGACAAAGCCGCACTATCGGCAACCGCAGATCCAGAAATACCCGCAAAAAACACACTGGTCAGAATATTTACATGGCCCAAACCGCCCTTAAACCTGCCAACCAACGACATGGCAAAATCAATCAGGCTGCGGGTGACACCAGCGCGACTCATGATTTCAGCCGTTAGAATAAACAAAGGCATCGCCATGAAAGAAAACACATCAAGCTGTGCAAAAATCCGTTGCGGCAAGATCGACAGGAATTGCGTTTTGTCGACTGCGATAAATGTCACAACAGACACTGCCCCCATCAAATAGGCAAAGGCCGTGCCGCTGATCAAAAGGACCACAAAAACGATTGGAATGAACCACATGGGAAGTCTTTCTATACAGCGGTACTAAGGGCCAAGGACTCATCGCCTTGATCGGTTTTGAAAATCGGGGGGTGCGTGACAAAGGCGCGCAAATCCGTTTGGGTCGGCGGAATGTTTTGCAAATCAGGTACAGGTCGCGCAGTTTCTGGGCTGGCCGCAAACAAAGTCTCAACAGATTTTGCGATCGACAAAAGCGCCTCATCCCCACGTACAGCGCCTAACAGTTGCAAACCAAAGGGCATATCGTGGTGATCCCGCCCCGCTGGAAGCGTGATCGATGGCCCGCCCATCAATGACCCACGATAAGTTAAAGCCAACCAACGGTAATAGATATCCATCTTGGTTCCGTCGATCATTTCAGGATGCGATGTGGTCCATTCAAACGGTGACACAGGCACGGTTGGCATCAAAATCACATCAAACTCTGTCATCAGCGCATTAAATTTGCGCAAGATGCGGGTCTGTTCCAGATGCGCCCAAGCGCGATCAGCCAAGCTGAATGTTTGGCCCAATTCTACATTCTCAATGATATGCGGACCAAAGTCTTCAGGTGTGTCTTGCACGCCCTTGTCAAAGGCCGCGACAAAACTTTCAGCGCGCAAAATGTCAAACACGCGGTCCATGTCGCCCAAGTTCATATCAACTGCAACACAGGCTTTCACATGTGGGGCAAGATGCGCCACACGGGCCTTAAAGGTCTCTCGAATACCTTGATCAACCGCAGCGCCGCCAAAATCTTCGCTATATCCCACACGCAGACCGCTTAGATCGCGGGGCGTAATGTCCCCAAAACGACCCGCTTTCGCTGGAATAGACAAAGGATCATTGGCATCTGCGTTTTGGCAAATATCAAGCATCAACAATAAATCATCAATCGTGCGCACCATTGGGCCAAGCACAGAAATACCCGACCAGCCAACAGGACGGGTCGGATGCGCGATCACATCAACAGAGGGGCGATATCCTGGAACGCCGCAAAGGGCAGCAGGCAAACGCAATGATCCTCCTGTGTCGGACCCCGTACACATCGGCAATAGGTTTGCAGCCAAAGCCGCTGCCGACCCGCCAGAAGATCCGCCTGCCAGTTTATTTGCGTCGAACGGGTTCGCCGTTGCCCCCCACACAGGGTTGCGGCTGTTCCCCCCTGCCCCCATTTCGGGCACATTGGTTTTGGCCAAAACAATAGCACCAGCTGCGCGCAATCGTGCAACCAGCGGCATATCTGCGTCAGGCACATAAGCGCGTCCGCGTTGACTGCCGTGGGTTGTGAGCAGGCCTTTGGTGTCTTGCAGATCTTTTACGCCAATCGGCAAACCATCAAGCGGCCCTATTGGCTGGCCTTTTGCATAGCGCATGGTTGCCAGTTCGGCTGCCTTAACCGCAGCATCAGAATCCATCGCCGTCAGCGCATTAATCTGCGGATTGACCTGTTCGATGTGAGACAAGCAAGCGGTGAGATAATCACTTGGCGTCAGGGTTTTCTGTTTAAAACGCTTCAACACTTCTTTTGCTGGCAGCGCGACAAGCTCTGACGCGGTCATAGCTGCGCCACCCCATTGAAGGTCATTTTAAACATAGACGGTGTCCTCCCAAACAACCAAAAATTTCAGTTGGTTGTGTAGTTAATCACGGCTTAAAGAAAAGTAACAATAGATTTTGTAGGCGCAACCTTAACCAAATGGAATGGTTTTTAATTCATCGGTCGCCTGCTTGACGCATTTCAAAAATAAAGACAGTGCCCTGTTTGAGGCCAATTGATCGACCCGCCAAAAGCACCGTGCCTCAGACAAAAGCCCGTGAGTGTTAATTGGCAAGGGCACGACGTCACCGCGCGTGGCATAGGTTTGCGCCATGCCTTGCGGCAAAAATCCAAGCGCAGGCATTGTGCGCAACAGTTCCAAGTTCAAAGCCAGAGACCCCGAAGCGATAATATTGCTCGGCGGCCTTTGTCCGTTTTCCGCAAAAAGCGTATCAATCGCTTTGCGCGCAACTGAATCGGTCTGCGGTAAAATCCAAGGCACATCCGTCAGATCAGACCAGTCGAACGCGGCCTGTTGTGTGAGCGGATGACCGCGCCCTGCCACGACGACGACGGGTTCGGTAAACAGAGCCATTTGATCAATGCCAGGCAATTCTTGCGGCTGCCAAACGCGCGCAATCAAGACATCTAAAGTACCATCTTCGAGTTTGGGGTAGAGCTCTGAAAAGTGACCTTCCACAACCGACACAGTTGCTAAAGGTGTATTGCGTTTGAACAAAGCGATTGTATTGGGCAGCAAGGTGGTCGTGATGGAACTGACCACGCCGATAGACACCGCACCAGACACACCGCTGGCGGCGGCTTCGATATCGAAAGCTGCGCGGTCTATTTGATTTAAGGTCAGTTTTGCGTGCTCTGCAAGCCGTTCACCGATCGGCGTCAAAAATAGGCGGTTGCGATCGCGGATCACGATGGGCGCCCCGACGATACGTTCAAGCTCTGCTATTTGTTTCGACACAGCTGGCTGCGTGACATTCAAGGCCTCAGAAACCCGCGCGACCAATTTAAGGTCGGCCAAAGCAGAAATCACGCGCAGATGGCGTAGGGTAATTGATTTTTGAAAGTCATTCACAAACACAAAGGAACCCTCTTTGTCGCCTGAGCCCTAGAAACATAAAAAAACGCGACAGATTTCTCTGCCGCGCTCTAATTCTTATAGAAGTCAGCTTAGTTAGGGCTGCCCAATTGAGCGACAACTTGCGCGTCAACTGAACCGCTTTCAACTGCAGACGCTAGCTGTGTAAAGCCTTGGCTCAAAGCAGGGTTGGACGCAGCAACGGTCGCCGCAGCTGCCTGAAGCTGAGCAGAAACACCTGCGAGTGCCGCTGGTGACATGCCTGTCAAATCAAGTGCGCCGAGAACAGCAGCACAAGAAGCAGGCGTTGCAATGCATGCGTTGATCGCAGCAGAAACCTGCGCTTCAGTCACAGCAGCAAAAACTGGGGTTGAGAAAGTAGCAGCGATTGATACTGCACCGATTGCAAGAAGCTTTTTCATTGTTAACACCTTAAAGTAAGACGAGGTTACACAGAATCACGGCCACCCGCCGCACTCTTTCAGTCTCTAAGTACATCAGTTTTTAGAATCGGTCAAAGTAGATATCCCTAAGCGCAACCGAATAGTCTTATTTTTAACACAAAACGCGCGTTTTTCACGCATTTTCCTCTATGCACCGTAATATCCATCATATCCGTAGGTGCGGCTCTTACTTTCAGAACAACTCAACACGGCCATCGTCTTGGCCCGTCCACGCGATGCGGACATCAATTGTTCGGATGCGCTGCGCACTTCAGATTGGCTGGGCACACCGTAACGCACGCACATGACAGCCGCATCAACATGCGGCGCGATATAACGCGTGTCCACAACAGGCAACAACGGGGCGGAATCGACGATAATAATATCAAAGCTTTTGCGCGCTTGCTTGAGCATTTTGATAAAGGCCGTCGATTGCAAAGGTGCGTCAGTTGGAACATTCGGCTTTTTATGACCAATAATCACACCCAGATTGCACAAAGGGTCCAAAACATAAAACTGGTTCAAGGTCGTTGCATCCGCATCGACATCATCTCCATTCGCAGCTTTAGGTTTGTTTTGCGCGATCAAATAATCGATCAAACCGCTCTCAGGCGTTGCGTTGAAAAACTTGTGCAAACTCGGGTTGCGCAAATCGGCGTCAATCAACAAAACAGATTTACCAGCCGTAAAATAAGTGCGCGCCAAAGCCAATGCAGATGTTGATTTACCCTCCGCTGCCAAAGCAGAAGTCACCAAAATAACTTTGCTGCCTTCAACCTCATCCAATTCCTCGTCGATGCTCGCCCGCAATTTCCTGTAAGCCTCAGCAAAGGGTGACATCGGTTCTGTAATCACACGATCTGCCAAAGATTCCCCTACTTCAGCATTGGGCAGATTTGGAATGGCACCCGCAATTTTAACCGGCAAAACATTTTCAAGCTGATGCGCTGACGTGATGCCGCCAAAATAGAACTCTTTCAACAAAGCGATACCAATGCCGATCCCCAGACCAAGAATCAAAGCCAACGCGAGTGTCAGTTTTTTATTCGGGAAAGAGGGGCCATTTGGCACCAAAGCTTGCGAAACGACGCGGCTGTTGGCCACTTGCAAAACCGCTTGGGTTTCAAGGTCGCGGATGCGCGACAGCAACTGGTCATATTGACGTTGCGCGATTTGCGCATCTTGCTGCAATGAATAGATATCCGTCAAAGTCGCCGCACTCAGTTCACTTTCCAACACTGCATTTTGAGCGTCATCCAACAGGGCAAACCGCGCTTGCTCCGAATTGTCCAAATTCGCAACCGCCTGCGCGCCGCGTTGTTTTAACTGCTCTTCAAGACGTTCCAACCCTGAAGTCAAATCAAAAGCCTGATCACTTCCAGCTTCCGCCGTGCCCAAACGCGCCAGCAAAGCTTGGCGTTGCGATTCAATAGACATCATCGCATTATCACCGACTGCCTGCGCCAAACTTTGCCAATCTTGCGTTTCCAACGCGATTTGAGCTGTCGTGTAAGTTTCACTGGGCTGCCCAAGCGCCTGAAGCTGTTCGCCGATTTGCAACAATGTGGCGTTGCCACTTTCTTCAGCCAAACGCGTTAGGTTTTCGCTGATGTACTCACGCAATGAATTATTGCTCGCAGACAGGCTTTGACGCGCAGTTTCAAGTTGGCTTTGCAACACATCGCGCGACGCAATCGACACATCAGAGCGCCCTGAAATTTGATCTTCGATATATGTTTGCGCATGGGCATTGGCCACATCCGCAGAGAGCTTTGGATCAGATGTTGTGACGTCCACAGACACAATATATGTCAAGCCACGGCGGCGCACAGACATCGCGTCTTTTACCCGTCTTATGGACGCATTCATGAGTGCGTCTTGTGATGGGGTTGGGGGCAAATCAAACCCCAAAGCGGCTTTGAACTTATCTGTCAAAGAAATGGATGGCCCAAATTCACTCGAGGACACCAAGTTTAGTTTTTCAATCGTTTTTATAGCGAGACTACTGGATTTTAGGATTTCAACTTCTGTCTCAAGCCGAGTAGATTCGATTGATGAATTGGTATTACCAGTTTGTGTTGGGTTTAAAATATTGGTTTCTTGCGGATCAATTTTCAGTAAGGCAGATGCCGTGTAAAGCGGCGTTGCTTGTGTCACATAGATAAAGGCAAGAGCCACAAAGATTGCAGTCACAACAGCAATCAAACGCAATTGGCGGCGCAGCAAGGCAATCACATCACGCGGATCAATAAAATCTTGGGTGTCGGTCATAAATTTTTCCGCTTTCTAATCGTGACTTTAGAGTTTGCTTTTGGTGACCTCAATCACCTTATTCTCGCCTTTTATAGCGGTAAACCGCATCGCGGCAAGCCTGCCCGACTTGTAGGCGCCAAGATCCAAGTTGATGCGATTTTTTTGCACCTCAATGTCATCCACAATCACATGCCCATGGATTAAAATTTCATCACCGCTGTGACTGTCGACGCGGCTCGGTGGCCCCCATAACAGAAAGTCTGACAACTGTTTTTGCGCAGGTTTGGCCAAAGCATATCCAGCATGCGCAAACCGTAAATGGCCAACCTCAAGCGCGAGGGGCATATCATTGATAAAATTTAGGTGCTCTGCTGGAATGCCTGTACGCAATTTATGGCGCAAGAGTTTGCGTTCGGCACGAAATCCAGAAGAGGTATTGGGGCGAATGCCATAGGACGCCAGCGCTTCTTCACCACCAAAATCCAACCATTCCATCATGCGTTCTGGCGCGGTGATGAAAGACGCCATCATATCTTCGTGGTTACCACGCAAAACGAGACGCTCAAATCCTTCGGGCGCGGGGCCCATCAAGCGGTCCAACGTACCAGATGTGTTTGGGCCACGATCCACCACATCACCCAAGCAGATGATCAACTTTGGCCCGTCAAAGGCAGCGGCATCAGCAACGATTTCTTTTTCCAACGCATCATAAAGCGCCAAACATCCGTGGATATCACCGATAGCGTAGATGGCTGCGGGCATATCAGCCAAGCGTAAAATTTTACGAACAGGTGTGTTCTGGCTATGGTGGGATTTGCTCATTGTCCGCGCCCCCTGTTTTGGTAACGCCGGCGCGCTAGCCCCAAAGCAACGATAGCCACAAACACATAGGTGTTAGCTGCGATCTCCAGGCTGAAATCCCCCAAGGAATGCACAGCGCCAACAACAATCACGCCACTCGCAGCAGCAGCGGGCACCGCCGCGCGTTCTGGATCGCGCAGGGTTTTAATCATCAAAACAAAGGCGATTGCAGCGGCCAATGGGGGAAGACTACCCGCGATGACACCCAGCTCGGTCCAAAGTGTCAGATACGTGTTATGCGGCTTATCCCATACGAAAGCAGTCGATAGCTCAGGCGTGTGGAACAGCTCGAACGACATTTGAAAGCTGTCCAAACCAAAGCCTGCCCAAGGCCGCGATGCAATCATGTCAAGCGTTTGCCTGTAAATCTCGCTGCGCCCTTCTGCATTTACCAGCGTAAAAACCAAACGTTCCAACACTGCAGATCCCGCCAGTGTCAAAATAACCGCAAGCCCAATACCGCCCGCTAAGACAGACCCCCAAAGCACACGTGACACGCGCACCCCCGTGCGCAACATCAAAGCCGACGCCGTGAACCATGCGCCCAGCAATGATGCGAACAACCCCAAACGAGATGCCGATGCCAGCAATGCACCAAAAATCACACCAACCAAAAGCATCAAAAAGACGTTCTCAATCGTGATACCCTTATGCTTCGAACTGCGCTTTGACCGTCTATGTGTGGGCATCCGAATGTCCATCACAATCAAGGCAACCCCGATCACCATGCCCATCCCCATAAAGGTGGCAAACGAATTACGGTTGATAAAAGTGCCCGTCGCATAGCCCACATAATCTGTCTTGTCTTGAAACAGCAAAGTGTCGTTGAAAACGCCCAAAGACAGCAACGCCCAAAGCGCATGAGCCACAATTCCGAAAAACACCCATTTCAATAAACGTTCCGTGCGACGACGGTTCGAACACACCTCAGACACCAGCACAAACAACAAAGCATAGGACAACATGCGCAAAATACCCAACACAGTCGCAGATGGCGACACCGTTAAACTGTTGGGTAAGACCAGACTGGGCAGCTCCATCACACCGCCAAATGAAATCGGTAAAAGCTGCATCATCGCATAAACGATCGCCAACAGACCTGGCACCAAAACTTTCCAGTAATTGCGAATCTGCATGGGTTGGCGTGGTGATAAAATGGGAAAAACCACCAAATATACCAAAGCCATCGCAGATATAATTCCTATCGCGACCAACCATGCCAATGGCCTGTTGGCACCGTATGGCACAGGAACAAGAAACAAAAACATGCCCAACGCAATAGCCATGCGGTCATTCAACAAAGACGCCGCTCTGGGGGAATCTTTCCATCCACGCTCAGCAATCTCTACGACCTCGAAATCAAACAAGGATACGGGCTTTTCCTCATCCCGCGTAGCGATGTGTTGAACAGCTTGTGGGCGCAACCCATCAAAATCCATCATTGCCCTGCCCCCGGCGCTGCTTGTTTAATGGCGCCAAAAACACGCCGCATCTGCTGAGCGTCAAGCCCTTCAAGCACATTCGAAAGCCAATCACGATGATCTGGATAGGCCCAATAATATTGCGCCACAAACTGGCGGTAACGCCCTTGATCGACAGCAATCAAAACATCTTGTGCCGCAGCATCACCCAATGCATCAGAACCGATCAAAAACGCAGTGCGCAAGCGCCGTGTTGCCAGCGCGCCCTCACTTGGGGCCGTAGATTGCGATATTGCCAGCGCATTCACTGCCGCCGGAATATCGCCAAGCTTGCGCGCAGCGCCAGCCTTCACCAAATGAGCCGATGAAAAAGATGGCGAACTTGCTAAAATTTCTTCGGCCCGCGCGCCACAGGCCTGTGCAATATTTTCATGCGCATAGGCACTGGAAAACGCCCCAAAAACCGATGTCATCCACTCGTCGCACTGGAGCATTTGCTTATAGGCGGCGAAATTAGATCCCGCCTTTGGCAGCTGCAGCAGGCCCTGTTCAGCCTCGACAAATACCTCGGCGCCATCTGGCATCGAAAAAACCACTGAAAATTCTGAACGCCACAATACGCCGACGGCACCAAGTAACACCACCGCGATCGCAGCAATGATATGACGTAAATATTTCACCATAGCCCCTTTCGCCGCCCAGCAGCATCACACCTTTTTGTGTCGTGCCAGCTTTCAGTGGGGTTTACGCACGGTACTTTGAAAAATCAACGCTTTTGCCACTTTACAGGTATTTTACACCAAGGCTGCGCTAACAATAGCGCGCACCGCCCATGCGAACCAACTGCTGCGCCGATAGGGTCAAATGATTGTTGCCTGTCAGATGCGCCGCATTTTGCAAAAACCACCGACCGACGGGACGCGGCAATTTTGCCGCCATCACCTGTGCGGCATGTCGGTTTTGTGCGGCTGATCCGCCCCTTGGTGCGTGAAATGCCAAGGTCGCTCTGCGCGTCACACATGTGTAGGGCGATCCTAGATAAAGTGTGCAGGCCGAAGCGCACCACCCATCGATCTTCACCGCTTTGCCAAAGGCTGCAGCCGTTCCGACATCCATCAGATAGCGGCTCACATTGCCACCTGCATCGTTGCGAATGATTTGGGCCTTTTGTGCCTCGGCTTGTGGCGCCAATAAAATTGCACAAAAGAAACAGAAGCGACTAAATTGCGCGACGCCAGCCCACCCTGTCCTCTTATCTTTTTTGACGCGCAGGCCGTCCACATTGCGTTCAGCCTGCGCGGTTTTACCCCACGCCAATCTCAATATTGACCAGTCACCATGACCGCCCCCTTCACCCCGAGTACCCATTGTTGCCCCCAACACTTGAAAAACCTGAGGGTAGAATGGCGGTAAAAAGTTAACAGCGGCTGGAGAGAGCGATCCTATCTTATTCAGATTTACCCTAAATTTGAACGATCCCACCCTGCCCTATCTGTTTGAGCAATCTGATTCAGTCATCCAATTTCACGCTCATCGTCGGGGCGAAATGATCAATCCGCATCAAGCAAACGGCTTAATTCACCCATTGCGACTTCGATCAATTCCCGATCCACGCGGCTTCCATTCACACGGATCAACCACCCCGAACCATCATGGTCACTGGTCAATTGCACACCCGACTTTAGCGTCACCGACCGCCCTGCCCCCGCGGTCGTTTTCTTCGGACGCCCCCCCTTTTTTGGATTTGGCTTTACAGGGTCTAACCCAGCCAAAGCAGTGTCTAGAATGGCGGCCTCATGCGCGGGGTCAGTGGGGGAATGAAGCGCCAATTCGTTGCGCAGTTTTGCCTCATATCCGTCACGCAAAGCGGCGGCAATTTTCAGACCCTCTTTCTCTTTGATGAGATCGGGGAATTTCAGCATATCGCCTAGCTCTTCAAAGATTAGCGCAAAGGAGCGAATTTTAGACCGTTTGGCTTTTGACGCCATTGGGAACAGACCGTTCACGGCTGCTTCGGTGTTTTCAAAAACGCCCTGCTGAGCGGCAATCACAGAAATGCGGCCGCGTTCGAAATGGCTTAATGCGGCGCGAATTTCGTTTTCTTCGATCATAGCCGCAAAAGTTCCACCCATTGCGTCGGGGTCGCGCAGGATGGCTTTTACCGTGTCATATTTCGGATCGCCAGTCAGGTCACGCAAGGCTTTGATCGCATGCAAACGGCGGTAGCCCGATAGCAACCCGTAGGGTTGATCCGTATCCGTCTGGGCCAGTTCGAACACCTCAATCGGCAATCGCAAACCACTTTTGGCGATTGACAGTTGCAACTCGTTCATTTGTTCTGCGTCTAAGACGACGCGATCCCGAACAAGCGCATCTGCGTGGATGTCAGAGACTGGTATTTCTATTATAATCAGACCTTTAGACTGGGCCTCGTGCAAAGTTTTAGCGTCAGTTTCATTTTTGGCCGCTTGCGCCCGCATTTCCAAGCTCCGCGGGTCATGGGCGCTGGCGGCTTCGGCAGCAACCTGTGCAATTGGGACGCTGAGCGGACTGCGCGATGGGGTTTCGCCGCGAAACTCTTGTTCGATTTGATCCAGATCTGTCGCAGATGGTGCAACCAATTTTCTACGCTTTGCCATTGTCATCACCCTCTTGCTTTTCGGCTTCTGCCATTTGAAGATCCCGCCACCATGTGCCCAAAATCACTTGCTTAATCTCGGCCCAAGTTTGATCAAATGTCTCGCGTCCGCGCACATAAGTATCGCGATTGAAGTCCCGATAATCGGTCTCGTAAATGCCCGACACTTGTTCACCCGCTTGTCCAACCATGGCCGTGACATCTTGGCGATAGGTGGTCATGAAATCCCCGAAATAGGCTTGGATGACATTGGCCAAATCAGTTTGTTGCGAGGCATCAAAGCGCGTAATCAAAGCGCGCACGGCATCCCATTCAAAGCGCATTTCTGGCAGACCATCAGCGCGCCTGATCCGGTTTTCGCCCTCTTCAATTGAGGCAAAGGTAGAATAGATCATATCAAAGAAACGCCCCGTGGAATCGAATTCCAAGAAGGACGCACCAAGCGGTACAAGTAAGATATCAGAAGCCGCCAAAGCGTTGATGGTCAGGTACCCAAGTGCGGGGGGCGTATCGAGCAAGATGATGTCGTATTCATCCAGTAGCCCACCTTCATCTAAGGCATTTGACAGTGAATCCCACAAAGCCCAAGACCTCAATTGCATACGCCAAACAGGAACCTGAAATTCCGCCCAATACAAATTCAGCTGTGCACCGATGAGGTCGATATTGGGCCAATGGGTCTTCTGCACCAAGTTTCGCGGCGAAACCTCAAGCGCTTCTGTCAGGGTTTCGTCAAATGGAAAAGGCGCCTGACCCGCAGCTTCACGCACGGTATTTTCACGTTGCAAAGCCTGCGCATAATCCCGTGCCAAAAGCGGGAAAGCTGTTTCCCATTCATCAGCAACTTGCCCGCCCATGATGGATGTCATTGACCCCTGGCTGTCCAAATCGATGACCAAAACTTTGTAGCCATCAAGGCCAGCTGACATGGCCAAATGAGCTGCTGTTGAGGTCTTGCCAACGCCCCCTTTAAAATTTGCTACAGCAACGACCTTTGCTGGCAATCCTTCAGGGCGCCAAGAGGTATATTCGCGATTGGGTGCGCCTTCTTTGGCAAAATGTTCGCGCAGCGTTAAAACGTCTTCTAGCGTGAACCACTTGGAATTACTGGCCCCGTCGCCTTGTGGCAAATCTGGATGTGCTTTCAAAACGCGCCGCAAATGCGCGGGCGCAACAGGTATGAGATATTTACAGATTTCCCAAATCGAAAACTTACGTAGACGCTTTTTGCCGTCTGGGGCATAACCTCGTTTCGCCAGATCATCACGACCACGCCCCGCGAAAGCTGCCGCTTTGGCAAAACGCGCTGTGTGAATAGGCTCTGCCAGTTTTTCTGCTGCCGCCTTAGGATCAATATTGAAATATGGGGGAAGGGACTCTTTACCCTTAGGACCTGTTGCCATCTGTTCCGTACCTGCTCATGTTCGCATTTTTATGCTATGTTCTATATTTTATAGCACGTAAGAGAGGTAAAGTGAATCCAATTGAAGCTTAACCCAGATCATAATTTAAAAATTAGAAAACAACAGACCCTGTTTAGTTCTTTTTAGAAGAATTTAAGAATCTTTACGTCGGTATAAATGTATATATTACAATAGCTTAAATGTATATTGGTGCCTGTATACAGGCTGACAGGGGACCAAATACAGGATCAAAGGCACCCTTTTGCGGGATTTTAGGTGCCGATTCTCGGGTTCAGCGCGGGAAGTCGAAGATTAGACACTCAAAATGATTGTTTAGTGTCTCTTTCGTGCGAATCGGTTTGCAGGCAGTGAATCATTGATCGCATTATTTCCTGTATTTGGGTTCCTTTAAAAGGCGCTGGGGCTTTAAGGTACCTGTCTACGGGGAGCAGTGTTCAGGTGCCAAAACAAAACTTGTTTGCGGGCACCTTATGCGAAATACTGCTAACACGTAAAAGAATACGAATCGTAGATGAGGCTTGAACAAACAAGCCCAGACGGATGAGGGCAAGCAGGCCATGGACAGTATTGAAAAAGATAAGCTCTCGGGGTCTTTGCGCCGCGGGGCGGTGAAAAAGAATGTCGCCGCTATTCACGTATCAGGAAAGCTGACGCTATTACAACGCAAGCTGTCGAATGTTTTGTTGCTCAACGCCTATGACACTTTGATGAGCCAGCAAGTGCATCAGATTGATGCGCGGACTTTATGCATGATGATCGGCTATAATTCCAACGATATGGAGACGTTGAAACAGTCATTGCGCGGCTTGGCAGAAACCGTAGCCGAATGGGATATGCTGGATGAAGAAGGACGCCAAGAATGGGGCGTTTCGTCTTTGTTGAGTTACGCCAAATTGAAAGGCGGCATTTGCGAATATGCCTATTCGCCTGCTTTGGCGCAGAAGCTGGATGATCCAAAAGTCTTTGCTTTGATCAATTTGAACATTCAACGCAAATTCACATCTGGCCATGCCTTGGCGCTATATGAAAATTGTTATCGGTTTGTGCGCACGGGCTCGACAGGCTGGTGGTCTTTGGATTTGTTTCGCAGGCTCATGGGGGTGTCTGACAGCCCGTATTATGAGGTTTATAAACATCTGAATGCCAAGATCATCAAACCCGCTGTGGCTGAGGTGAATAAAACATCGAATATTGTGGTGACGCCTGAAACCAAAAGGGTCGGGCGGTCTGTGTCTGAAATTCGGTTCAAGATTGCCGAAAATCCGCAACTGTCGATTTTGGATTTGGACGATGGCGAGGGGGTGCGCAGGTCTGATTTGTACAAACGCATGCGTGCCTTGGGGGTCAGTGATCGTTTGGCTTTGCAATGGATGAAAGAACATGACGAAGCCTATGTGCGCAAACAATTGGATTACGTAGCGGGGCAGGGGAGTGTTAAGAACCCTGTCAGCTATCTGCGCGCAGCCTTGACTCAAGATTTTAGCGGCACCACGGTTTCGCCGCGAAACCAAAGCGCGCCCGTGACCTTAAGTGCCCAAGGGGCAGAGCGTGCGCGGCGTTTGGAAATTTTACAAGGTTTGGTGAATGGGCGCAGTCCAACGCAACGCGATGCGGACAAACGTTTGTTTAGCTCTAAGCTAGAGGGTGCGGCCTTATTGGATTTTGAAAACTACGGCTGGGTGTCATCACTGAACCACGCAGAGATCATCGCCTTTTGGCAAGAAATTGATCCCGAAGCCTTTGCATAGGGTGCAGCTGATCTTGCCCTTTGTCAGGGGGCCTCTATGTAGTTGGTCACCGATGCCCAGATTGAACAACCGATTGAGAGAATGCCAATGCTTGCCGTGATATCCCCAGCGAAAAAACTTGATATGGATCCTGTGATCGGGCGCGACCGAACTGATCCAAGCTTTACCGCTGAGACCAAGGAATTGGTGCAGATTGCGCGGGGGCTTGATGTGGCGGATCTGCGCAAACTGATGGGGATCAGTGAAAAACTGGCTGAATTGAACGTAAAGCGCTTTGCTGATTTTTCTGATGACCCTGATTTTGAGACGGCAAAGCAGGCGATGTATATGTTTGCGGGTGACACATATACGGGGCTTGATGCGCAAAGTTTGGATGAGGATGCAGTGAGCTATGCGCAGGATCATTTGCGGATTTTGTCTGGGTTATATGGCGTGCTGCGCCCGCTGGATGCGATCCAAGCTTACCGTTTGGAAATGGGCAGTCGTTTGGCATCACCCAAAGGCAAGACCCTATATGCCTTCTGGGGTGATAAAATCGCAAAAAGTCTGAATGAAACGGCGAAAGCGGCAGGGGCCGATTTTGTGGTGAATTGTGCATCGACGGAATATTTTTCAGCCGTGAATCAAGATGCTTTGAAACCCAAAGTGATTACGCCTGTGTTTTTAGAGCGCAAAGACGGTACTGAAAAAGTGATCAGTTTTTATGCCAAGAAAGCCCGCGGTGCTATGGCGCGTTTCATAGTTGAAAACCGTGTGCTTGACCCAAAAGGATTGCAGGATTTTGATGCGGGTGGATATGTCTATCAAGCCGCGCAATCTGACGCGAAAACAGTTGTGTTTTCACGCGACATCTAAAGGGCAGGGGCTAGGGCAGAACGCGCCGCAAACCGTCTTGCATTTTAAGCAAGGCGGGCAAATAGGTGTCACCGATGGTGTCAGGCGTGGCGTGCAAAGCGGCCATGCCAGTGTTGAGGGCTGCGACCATGCGCCCGCGAGCATCATAGACGGGTACGGCGATCGATTTCAGGCCCAGTTCGATTTCTTCATCAATCACAGCATAGCCCTGATCGCGCACACGGCCAAGTTCGGTCATAATGTCATCGGGATCATTGAGCGAATGCACCGTGCGCGGGGTCAGGTCCATACGGTCTATTAAGGCGCGGGCTTCGGCTGGGGGCAGGGCGGCCAAAAGTATACGGCCCATAGAGGTGCAATGCGCAGGCAAACGCGATCCTGGCATCAATCCAATCGACATCACGCGGCGTTGCGCAGCACGCGCCAGATAAACGATATCGGTGTCGTCAAGGATGGATACTGAACAAGACTGGCCGATCTGATCCGACAACTGATCCAACCAAGGTTGCACAATTTGCGGCAAGGGCAGGGCGGCCAAAGTGCCCATGCCAAGGCGCAACACCCGTGGCGTTAGGGTGAAATATTTACCGTCATAGGCGGCATAACCTTCGTGGTGCAGCGTCAGCAAACACCGCCTTGCAGTGGCGCGATCAAACCCCGTCAGAGCGGCCACTTCTGCGATCGCAAGGCGCGGTCGATCTGCCCCGAAACATTCCAACACGCGCAATCCCTTGGCAAATGATCCGATAATGTCCGTGGCGTTGGTCATAAAAACCCCTTTGAGCGCAATGTGAACAAACATCATTATCCGAACTTTGATGCTAAAGTAAACCTGCGCCGACTGCGATTGTGGGCCATGATTGCAACTATCTGACGCCGATACCAAAACAGGGGGCACCTCATTTGTGACGTCTTCGTCCTTTGATTAGAGAGTGTTGAATAATAAATGTGATCAGCTGCTTTCAGCCGCAAAACCTTATCCGCGCTATTGTCGATGCCAATCGCAGGCGCTCTCGGTTTAGAGATTTTGGTGTACTGCGGACTAGAAATGCCTCTGCAAGGTGCGAGGGCATTTCTAGTTTTTTAGTCATTGCGCAATTTTTGATGCGCAGCAGGCGCGCTATGACGCGATGCGCGTATCGCTATTATGCGCTTCAATCTGTGCAATTTCCCCGATTGAGAACGATTTAACAATCTGCGATAGCGCGAGTGCTTCTGAATTGAGCAAGTGATTTGACGCCGATGTCTCTTCGAACATTGCAGCATTGTGCTGCGTTGATTGTTCCAAGTTCTGCACGGACAAGTTGATCTCTTTTAGACTGATGGCCTGCCCCGTTGCCGATTTGGTGAGGCTTTCGACAATCTGTGAAATTTGGTCAATTCCCAAATTAATCTCACCCATGGCGCTGTTTGCGTTCACGGCCAATTCTACCCCTTTGCGAACGGTTCTGGTGCTTTCTTCTACGACAGAGCTCACCTCACTGGCGGCTTGGCTGCATCGTTGTGCAAGCGTACGCACTTCTGAGGCCACAACCGCAAACCCTTGACCTGCTTTGCCGGCACGCGCCGCTTCAATCCCCGCATTTAATGCAAGCAAATTGGTTTGGAATGCGACCGAGTCAATTATGTCAACAATAGACGTGATTTTTTCGGAGGCCGTTTCGACTTGCTCCATCGCAGATTTAGCTTGATTCATGATGTCGTGATTGATTTTGGCTTGTTTTCGAACATGTTGCAGCGTGTTGTTGGCGTCATCGGCGCTTTGTGCAGCTTCGGTCACGCTTTGGGTCAATAGATCCACGGATGCAGCCGTTTCCGCCAAAGTTGACGCATTTGTTTCGGCGCGGCGCGCGAGATCGGTGGATGCTTCCGCGATTTCCATGCAGTTGCCTTCTATTGTATGCGAGCAGCCTTTAAGCTGATGAACAATCTGAGCGAGGTTTTCGATCGCCGCGTTGTAGTCATTCCGCAAAGCTTTATATGCTTCAGGAAAGTCGCGTTGAATGTGGAAGGTGAGGTCACCACTTGCCAATTTTTTGAGCCCTTGCGCGAGGTCGTCGACAACAATTGCTTGCTCTTCCATGCGTGCAATACGGTCCGCCATTTCCAATTGCTGGCGCTCTTTTGTTTCAGCATCTCGTTGAGCTTCTTGTTCGCGTTCAAGTCTTTGACGCTCCGCTTTTTCAGTAGCTCTTTGGCGTTCGTCTTGCAGGCGCGTTTGTTCAAGTGTGCGCTCGGCTTCCAATAAGGCGCGTTCGCGTTCGCGTTCTTCTTGTTGCATTTTGATTGCATCCAACGCCTTGTTACGAAAGACATGCAGCGCCAGCGACATGCGGCCAAGTTCGCCTTGGTTGGCAGGCAATCCTGTGATTTCGGATAGATCGCCACCAGCGAGACGTTCGGTAACTGCGGTCACGCGCGAAATTGGACGCGTGATGTATATCCAGAGGAAAACTGGAACAATCATGACGATTGCCAAAGCGATATAGGCGATATTGACAAGCTGAGCACGGGCACCATCGACGCTTTGGGCCAAGTATTCAGCGGTGTCTTCAATTTTTGTGAACACAGTTTCTGAGAACCGAGATGTTTCGGCTGCAATAGCGTCAACGGCGAGTGTCGCATCTTGTGCCGCGCTGAGTGCGGCCGATCGTGCATCAAGGACCAATAAACGCTTGGCGCGCAAGCCTGTTTCGGAATCCGCCAGCGCAAGCAGCGCTATGAGGTCGGCTTGTTGGTCAAATTCAGTATCGGCTTTTAATCTTAAGATGTTCTCAGCCAAAGCGGATAGATCCGATTGGCGTAGATCCAATTCTGCGATGCTTTGTGCAGAGGAAACCTGCAAAAGCAAGGTAAAGTAGTATTTTGTGGCGGCGTCTAAGCTTGCGTTGACCCGCATGCTTTCGACACCTCCCTCGACCAATTCTTTAAGTGCCGCTTGGTTCGTATCTTTGGCCTCATCACTCGCAATAACAAGGTCGAAATAGATATCGTCGAGGGCAGGGGACAGAACTGTGTCTACGGCCAAACGCGCAGAGAGCACTTCTGATTGATTTCTGCTGCTTACACCGCTTTTGAAAACTGTGCGAAATGTTGAAATTGCGTTCTCGGTCGTTGGGACCACTTCAGCAAAAGCAGGAATATTTTGCGCCTGCTCAAGCAAGTGTTCCAATCGGTCGATCGACGATGCTGCGAGATCCGCGATAATTGTGCTGATATTCGAACGGCTGTCCTGACTGTATGCAATGGCAAGGCCTGCAATCAGATTGGTCTCACCGCGGATGGCGAGGGCAGCCTGAAACTGGCCAAAATTATCGTCGACAAGACGAGTCAGGGTCTCGTCGATAGTCGCTATGCTGTCTTCGCTATTTAATGTCATGTCAAAGAATGCGTTGTCATTCGCTTCCTCGATCAGAATGCTCGTCATCTCTGCGCTTGTTGCTGCGGATTGGATCGCTTGGATCATCGCTGCGCTGACGGCAAATTCTTGGGAGCGGGCCTCTAAGAGATCAGATACCGCAACTTTTGTTTCTTCCAAAGTAGGTCGCATTGAGGCGGCAGTCGCGGGCGAGAGGCTGGCGACGGCTGCATTGAAATTTGCAAAAATATCCTGTGCAGCTTTGGCCTGAATTTCTAAGGCTGCTTGATCGTGAGCGAATAGAGTGGATGTTAGGAGGCCACGGGTCGCATCCGTTGCCGCAATGACATTTGAACTACCTTCCAGTTCGGGCATACGCTCGGCCTTAAGGACGGTCATTTGAGTGTCGATTTTTTGAAAAACAAGCCAACTGGTAAGAAGCACTGCGACGATCAGCCCCGCCAACACCATTAAAAGGAGTGCGGATCTAGCGACCAAAGAGTGAAAGGTACGAGAAATAATACGGGGCATAGCCGATGTGTCCATGATTCAAATTTGTGGCAAGTCGTTGGGCCGCCTGTTTGCCGCCCAACGCAGATGTTTAGCTTGTAGGTGAGACCGATTCGAAAGACCCATCTGGTAGGATTCTTGTTAAGAAAACGCCGTCTGATCCTTGGTTATCACCGGGGCCGAAAACCATTGGAAAGCCGCCGAAGTCGACATCCCGAAGGCCTGACATCGCCGATAGATAGGTCTCGCGGGTGAGGTCTGATCCAGCTGCTTTCAGGGCTTCGATTGCGAGGCGACCTGTCAAATACCCTTCGAGTGATACAAATCCAGGCTCGACTGATGGGTCATGAGCTTTTAGCGCAGCTTGATAATCTGCAACGACGGGGATTGAAGTGTCCCATGGTTGCGGCACCACTTGGCTGATAATCACGCCTTCACCATCTGTGCCGAGTTCTGTGGAGAGGGCTTTCGATCCCACAAAGGATATCGTTACAAAGGTGGGATCCATGCGCATTTTTTTTGCTAGCTTTACAAACTCACTCAAGGGTTTGTAGGCGCCCACCATAACTATGGCTTCGGGTTTTGCTTTGCGAATTTCCAGCAATGCAGATTTTACAGCGACGGTGTTTCGCGTGTAAGTACCTGTGGCAGAAAGTGCCATGCCGCGTGCATCAAGAGCTTTTGTCACACCGCTCAGTCCGACACGCCCAAACCCATCATCTTGATAGAGGATTGCAATATTACTATAGCCCAAATCATCAACAAGGTGGTCGACCCATGCAGCTGTTTCAGCATCGTATGATGCACGCATATTGATGACGTTTTTCAACGCGGGGTCACGCAAGAAACCAGCCCCAGTGAAAGGGCCAATGACAGGCATATCGGCCGCGGTCGCGATAGGTTGCGTTGCCTTGGTTGTTGGGGTTCCTACAGGGCCGATAAGCCCCAGATACTCGTCCGACTGAATGACAGATTTGACGGCGTCGATTGAACGGCTTGGTTCATAACCATCATCAATACTGTCCAAGGTTAGGGTGCGGCCAAACACGCCGCCTGCACTGTTAACTTCTGCGAAGGCTGCAAGAATGCCTGATTGCATTCCTGTCCCTAGGGCTGCGGCGGGGCCTTCGATGGCTGCCACCTGTGCAAATTTGATTTCTGTATCGCTGACGCCTTGATCCGCGCTTGCCGCAGTTGCAAAGCTAAAGGCCGCAACCGTGACTATTTTCGCAAAATTCCGCATTTAAAACTCCCGAATATGAATGCAATATGTGGAAGGTGTAGCGACCAACCATTTTTTTCTGGTTAAATGTAAAAGGCTAACATTCTGAAAGTTTGTCATGTCGGAACATGGCGAATAATCAAGATTATGTTAAATTCTAATGTGCGCAGCCGATGAGTTTATGCGCCATCAGGCCACACAGAAAGATTATAGGCCTGCTGTGTCTCTCGATTGCTTGGATGTGTCTGCCAGACGAAAAGTGCTTTTGCCTTTCACAATAGTGGCGCAGGCCGTAAGCACGGACATCTGAATTGGTTTAGGGGCAAAACATGGCGCAAAAAGCCACGATTTACAAAGTTGAGCTATCTGTTTGTGACATGGATCGTCACTATTATGAGACTCATAAGCTGACGGTTGCCAAGCATCCTTCTGAAACCGACGAACGTTTGATGGTGCGCTTGCTTGCTTTTGCGCTGAATGCCAGTGAACAACTTGAAATGACCAAGGGTTTATCGACCGATGACGAACCTGATATTTGGCAAAAAAGTCTAAGTGACGAGCTGGAACTGTGGGTCGCTTTGGGATTGCCAAGTGAAAAGATCGTGCGGCAATCTTGCGGTAAATCCAAGCAGGTGATCGTCTATTGCTATGGCGGGAATCCTGCTGCGGTGTGGTGGGATAAAATCAAAAACAGCACCACCCGTTTTGACAATCTGCAAGTGATCAATCTATCACAGACAGACACCGCCGCTTTAAGTGATTTGGCTGGTCGATCCATGCGGTTACAGGTCAATATTCAAGACGGCGAAATCATGGTCAGTGCCGATGACAGCATCGTCTATATTACGCCTGAACAGTTGAAATAAGGGCACGGAGCCGCTGAGTTTCATAGCGCAAAGCCCGCCCACGAGGGAGCGGGCTTGCGGCAAACTCTAGGGCTATTCAAGCGCAGCCTACCAGCAGCAAAATCCACCATCGACCAAAAGATCGACACCTGTGCAGTAAGAGGCGGCATCGGACAGTAAAAAGACCGCAGGGCCAACCATTTCATCGACGTTGGCCATACGTTGCATCGGGGTTTGGCTTTCAAATTCTTTGGTTTGATGCACCATTTCTGGACGGGTGTTCATGGGCGTGGCTGTGTAACCTGGACTGATGGTGTTAACACGAATGCCGCGATCGACCCATTCCATCGCCAAGGATTTTGACATATGGATAACGCCCGCTTTTGAGGCATTGTAATGGGCCTGCATCAGGCCACGATTGACGATGACACCCGACATAGAGGCGATGTTCACGATAGAGCCGCCAAGCCCGTGCGCGATCATTGCGCGGCCTTGCGCACGGCATGTGAGCCAAATCCCCTTCATGTTGATATCCATCAAGGTTTGATATTGATCTTCTTCCATGTCTTCACAGGCATTGGCATTGGCTATTCCTGCGGCGTTCACGGCCAACTGTAACGGGCCAAGATCTTTTTGCGTTTGAGCAACAGCATCTGCAAGGGCCGATTCTGACGTGACATCTGCAGCGATTTGCAAGGATTTACGCCCAAGGGCGGCAATGAAATCGGCAGTTTGGGCCAGACCGTCATCTGTGCGACGATCGAGTAAAGCCACATCCGCACCGCATTGGGCCAGACCCATGGCGATGCGTTGCCCGATGCCGCTGCCTGCGCCTGTCACAAATGCGACACGGCCAGACAAATCGAACAGAGCGGGTGCATTTAAAGTTGGTGTCGTCATGTTGGTCATCGCCTTTTAAGTGGATCAGGACATTATCAAGCCGCCATCAACATTGATGGTTTGGCCTGTGATATAAGATGCATCTTCGCTGGCCAGAAAGGCGATGAGGGCGGCGACATCTTTGCCTTCGCCAGCGCGTTTCATTGGGATGTTTTGCACCCAGCTTTCCATCAATTCGCCCGGTCCAAAATTGCCCATCATCTTGCCCCAAACGCGGTCATTATAGTCCCACATATCCGATTGGATGATGCCGGGGCAGACCGCATTCACAGTGATATTATCAAGGGCAACTTCTTTGGCGATGCTTTGGGTCATGCCCATGACACCGTATTTGGAGGCGGCGTAATGCGGTGTATAGATGAACCCATCGCGCGCCTGACCTGAGGCCATGTTAATCAACTTGCCGCCCTTGCCAGATTTGCGCATCCGCTTGATCGCCTCTTGGCAACACAGGAACGCCCCTTTTGTGTTGACGTTTAGGTTGGCATCCCATTCTTGTTCGGTCAGATCTTCGATTTTGGCGATGGTGATGACACCAGCGTTTTGCACTGAAATGTCGATGCTGCCGAATTCAGTTTCGGCGCGCTCATACATATCGATCACGGCAGATTTATCTGTCACGTCACAGATAACACCGATGGCAGATGCCCCTGCTTTGCGCAATTCTGCTGCGGCTTCATCGACCTGCGGCTCAAAAGATCCGATCACCACATTGGCGCCTTCATCGGCAAAGCGTTTGGCAATCGCAAAGCCGATCCCTTTGTTGCCACCTGTCACAACCACTGTTTTATCTGTGTATCGGTTCATGGGAAATCCTTACTTTTAGGCTGTTGCCAATTCAATTATTGAGACATCATTTGCCTCGCTGTGATCCAAAATGCCCGCTTGGCGCCCCGCTGCCATGACCAAAATGCGATTGGACACGCCAAGCACTTCTTCAAGGTCAGAGCTGACCACAATCACAGCAACGCCTGCCTCGGCAAGCTCGTGGATAATTTCGTAGATTGAAGACCGCGCACCGACATCAATGCCGCGCGTTGGTTCATCAAGCAATACAACTTTGGGGTTGCGCGCCAGCCATTTGGCAATCACGACTTTTTGCTGATTGCCCCCAGACATTTCGCCGACATTCTGGCGACCCGAGCCTTTGACGCCAAACTTGGCGATGTTTTCATCGGCAAAGGCTGTTACCTTTTTGGTACTGATCCAACCTGCGGTGCTAACGGCGTCAAAGTTCGAATAGGCGATGTTTTCGCGAATCTTGTGATCGACGATGATGCCTTGCAATTTGCGATCTTCGGGCACCAAAACGATGCCGTTTTGGATTGCCTCTTTGGGGGATCGAGGCGTGACATCTTTACCGTTCAGGGTGATCGTCCCAGATTTGATAGCGTCGGCACCAGCAATGGCGCGTACCAATTCGGTGCGCCCTGCCCCGACCAGCCCTGCGACCCCCAGAATTTCACCTTTTTTCAGCGTAAAATTCACATCTTCAAATTGACCTGTCGGCGATGACAGTCCTGCGATTTCAAGCACGGTTTCACTGGTCGGTGTCGCCAAAGGTGGGAACATTTGATCCATACTGCGCCCCACCATGGCTTCAACGATTTGGCGCACGGGGACATCGGCTGATGGGAATTCTTCGACCTTTACGCCATCGCGCATTACAACGATACGGTCAGCGATTTGTCTGATTTCTTCCAAACGATGCGAAATATAGACGATGCCCACACCTTCGGCTTTGACCCTTTCGATTTGCTTGAACAAAAGCTTGGTTTCTTCGCCACCAAGGGCCGCTGTCGGTTCGTCCAAGATCAAAAGTTTCGACCCTAAAGTCAGGGCTTTTGCAATTTCAATGAGCTGTTGGCTGGCGGTGGACAGCCCTTCTACAAGGCGCTTGGGCGAAATATCCAACCCCAGACGTTGCAGGCCCGCGCCTGCACGGCGTTCCATTTCGCGCCGATCAAGACGGCCAGCTTTCATCGGGTAGCGCCCGACAAACATATTTTCAGCGATAGACATATGCGGTAGCAACAGCAGTTCTTGGTGGATCATGCCGACGCCTGCATCAATGGCTTCGCGGGGGTTGGCGGGCGCATAGGGCGCGCCCTGCCAAGTCATTTCTCCAGCACTTGGGAGGACCGTGCCAGACATGACATTTGAAACCGTCGATTTTCCTGCGCCATTTTCACCTAGCAGGGCCACAACTTCACCTGGGGCAACATCCAAATCAATCCCGTGCAACACTTGGATAGGTCCGTAAGATTTACGAATTCCGCGCAAAGATAGGATCGGTGTTTTTCCAGTTTGGGTCATGGCACTGCTTTCTGATCTATGGGTTGGGGACCTGCGGTTTATGGGTGCTTTTCGACAAAGGCAGCCGCATCGTCACAAGTGGTCAAAACCGCATTCGGAATTTGACGCGCGGGTACGGATGCACCGTTGGCCACAGCAATCGCCGAATTCACAGCCAAGACGCCCATAGCCTGCGTGCTTTGCGTTGCGGTCACGATAAACGGCGTGTCGCATGCGACCAGAGATTCCAGCGCTGCGCCGTCACCATCATAGCCGCCAATGATGACTTGGTCCGCAAGGCCCGCAACTTCGACGGCTTTTGCAGCGCCCATTGCCAGACCATCAGCTTGGCCAAAGATGATGGTGATGTCTGGGTTCGCTTGCAGCATGTTTTGCGCGATGTTGAAGCCTTCGTCAGGTGACCACTGTTGGCTCCACTGTTGGGCGACGAGTTCCACGCCAGGATTTTCATCGATGGCCATTTTACAGCCTTCAAAACGCTGAACTTCTGGAGTTGTTCCTTTTTGACCGTGGATGGTCACCATTTTGCCTTCGCCGCCCGCGAGTTCGATGATGTGATTACACACTTGGTAAGCTGAGACGACATTTTCGCCATAGATCACTGTATCACCTGGCGCGCCATCTGGTTCGCGGTCTACGTTGATCACGGGAATACCTTCTGCGCGGGCCAAACGTGTTGGCACTGCGGCGGCAGCCGCCCCTGCTGGGATATAGATAAAGGCATCAATGCCTTGCGTGATCAAATCTTGGACTTGGCTTACTTGGGTCGCGGTGTCGTTTTTGGCATCTACAACGATAACTTCGATACCCAGCTTGGTTGCGTAGCTTTCGACACCCAGCTTGATCTGGTTGAAAAAGTCGGCTTGCAAATTTGGCACAGCGAGGCCGATTTTATTGATGCCACCGACACCTTCTGCGGTGGCTGCGCTTGTGGCACATGTTGCGACCGAGGCGATAAGAGCTGCCTTTAGGGTAGATTTCATAAGTGTTTCCTCCGTGTTGAGTGATGCCAAAGACTTGCTTTGGTCTTTAGAGCGCTCGGATATGAGCGTAGGTTCCTGCGCCGCCTCCCCGCGGCGCCGAAAATTTTAGCGGCGGTGTTTAAAGGTTTCCGCCACCACAGCCAGCAAGATGACAGCGCCAATAATGACCGCCTGCAAGAATGGCGAAACGCTGAGCAGGTTTAGGCCATTGCGCAGAACGCCGATGATCAAGACACCGATCAAAGTTCCGCCAACGCCGCCAGTGCCGCCCGATAGGCTGGTGCCGCCGATGACCACTGCCGCGATGGCATCGAGTTCATAGGCCACGCCAGAGCTGGGTTGTACGGAATCTAGGCGTGCTGCTAACAAGACCCCCGCAAGGCCAGCAAGCACACTGCACGCGGTATAAACAGCGATGGTTTTGCGCTTTACGCTGATACCCGCAAGGCGGGCGACTTCTGGGTTTCCGCCAATTGCATAGAGTTCGCGCCCGCCTTGACGGTAGCGTTGAAATAAGATTGCAGCGGCAAAAACGACCAGCATCACGGCGACAGTCATGGTTAGAAAGCCGCCATATCGAATGATCGCGCCCATATTGAACCAAGCTGGGAAACCGATGATCTGAGATCCGTTCGTAATCATATTGGCCACACCGCGTGCGATAGACATCATTGCGAGGGTCGCGATAAAGGCAGGCACTTTGAATTCAGCGATCATAATGCCTGCGAAAGCTCCAGATAGGGCGCAAGCGAGCAAAGCGCCTGAGATAGCAATCCCCATTGGCAGGCCTGCGGTGACATTAAGATAGCCAAGCACCATCATCGCGAGGGCCAGAACAGATCCAACGGCCAAGTCGATTCCGCCGATTAAGATAACAAAGGTCATGCCGACGGCCAGAATGCCAAGAACGGTGATCTGATCCAGAATGTTCAGAAAGTTCCGAAAGGACAGAAATGAATCTGTTGCGATGGACAGAAAGACGCAGAGTAAAATCAGGCCTATGAAAGGGCCCGTTGCGCCACTGAGTGAGAAAAGCTCACGTATATTAGGTTTTGCATCCTTCGGAATAGGCGCTGCGGTCATCATATCCTCCCTTGCAAGCATAAATATTCACACTTGATGAAAAATGCCTAGCTGAGGTATTTTCATCTGTCAAGCTTGCCAAGAGTGGAAATTTGCAAAAATGGCATAAAGAAATTTCTGAGAATCTCACTTGACGTTTGGCTATTCGCATGAATAATGATGGACGAATAATTATGCAGAGGCCGAAAAATGACCCCAACAGAGCTCAGCAAACTCGCCAATCGAAACCGTGCCCGTGATCTTAGGGGCGTCTTTGAAGCGGGCGCTGGCCACATTGGTGGCGAAATGTCGGTGATGGATATCCTGACCGCATTGTATTTCGACACCATGTCGGTCGACCCGAAATCCCCTCTTGATCCCAAACGTGATCGTTTGGTGCTTAGTAAGGGGCATACCGCGCTCGCGCTTTATGTCGTATTGGCGGAAAAGGGGTTTATTCCCAAAGAAGAAATTTCAACATTTCTTCAGCCCAATTCGCGCCTAAACGGTCACCCAAATCGCGTGAAAATCCCAGGTGTTGAAACCAACACAGGGCCACTTGGGCACGGGTTGCCTATCGGTGTCGGCATGGCCACGGGCGCAAAGCTGAACGGAGACGACTGGCGCACATTTGTCATTACAGGCGACGGCGAAATGCAAGAAGGGTCGAACTGGGAAGCCATTATGGCGGCCGCGCAATTCAAATTAGACAACCTGACTTTGATCATTGACCATAACCGTTTGCAACAAGGCGCGAGATTGGAAGACACCAATAACATCGCGCCATTGGTGCCCAAGCTTGAGGCCTTTGGCTGGGCTGTCGAAGAAATCGACGGACACGATATGGATCAGATCTGTGCTGCTTTGTCGCCAGATACGATCACCGCGGGTAAACCCAAGTGCATCGTCGCCCATACCAACAAAGGGCAAGGCATTTCCTTTATGTCTGACAATGTCGCATGGCACCACAAAGTTCCCAACCAAGCCCAATATGAACAGGCCCTAAAAGAGCTTGAGGAGGCCAGCAAATGACCAATCCATTTCAAGATGCAAAATTGCATGATTGCCGCGATGCATTCACAAACGTCCTAGAAACAGTCGGCGAAACCAACGAAAATATCGTCGCCGTGTGCAATGATTCCGTTGGATCATCCAAGCTGGGGGGCTTTAAAGACAAGTTTCCCACACGCCTGATCAATGTCGGCATCGCAGAACAAAATATGGTGGGTGTTGGTGCGGGTTTGGCCAATGCAGGTAAGATCCCATTTGTCTGTGCGGCCTCTCCCTTTTTGACTGGGCGCGCGCTCGAACAGATCAAAGCCGATGTGTCCTATTCGCAAACCAATGTGAAACTTGTCGGCATCAGTTCTGGAATGGCATACGGCGAACTTGGCCCCACGCATCATTCCATCGAAGATTTCGCCTGGATCAGAGCTTTGCCAAACATTCCTGTGATTGCCCCTGCAGATCGTCATGAAACCGCTGCAGCGATCAGATGGGCCGCTGCTCATGATGGCCCGTGTTTCTTGCGCCTTAGCCGTGTCGGCGTGCCTGATTTGTTTTCACAGACCCATGAATTTGTGGTCGGGCGTGCGGATATGTTGCAAGATGGTGGCGACCTTACCATAATCGCCAACGGTGTTTTGACGCATCGCGCGATGATGGCTGCCGCTCTTTTGAAAGAACAGGGTATTTCGGTGCGGGTGTTGAACATGGCAACAGTGCGCCCTATCGATGCGGATGCGATTGTCGCCGCTGCGCGTGAAACAGGCGCGATTGTGACATGCGAAGAACATACCACCTTTGGGGGTTTGGGCAGTGCGGTTGCAGAAGTTGTTGTGGACAGGCAACCTGTGCCAATGTGCCGTCTTGGTGTGCCGGGTGTCTTTGCGCATACAGCGTCAGCCAATGCGCTTTTGGATGATTTTGGCATGTCGCCGACAGCCATCGCAAATAGCGCCCAAGCCCTCTTAAAACGAAAGGCCTAAGTATATGGCAGATCAGGCTATTCTTGCCATCGATGAAGGCACCACCAATTCCAAAGCGGTGCTTGTGTCGCAAGCTGGCCAAATCATCTCCAGCGGATCTGCCCCCGTGCCCATTGAACACCCGCAAGCGGGTTGGGTGCAGCAAGATGCAGAACAGATCTGGATCGCAACGCAAAAAGCGATTGCGGCCTGTCTGGCAAAAGCGCCTGACACACAGATCACAGCCCTTGGTATTTCCAACCAACGGGAATCTATTTTGATTTGGGACAGGGTCACAGGTGCGCCGCTTGGCCCTGTTATATCATGGCAATGCCGCCGCACGGCTGCGCAATGCGAGGCGCTTAAAGCTGCGGGGCATGAAGCCGATGTGATCGCTAAAACAGGTTTGCCGCTTGATCCTATGTTTCCTGCCACCAAGGCCGCTTGGTTGGTGCAAAACCATGCTGCGCCCCAGACTGATGTCTGCATCGGCACCGTTGACAGTTGGTTGATCTGGAAACTTTCTGGCCATCAAGTTCACGCCACTGACAGTTCAAATGCGGCCCGCACGCAATTGTTTAATCTGGTGGATCAAAAGTGGGACGATGCTCTGTGTGATCTGTTTGGCGTGGATATGTCAATCCTGCCAAAGGTTCACGATTCATCGCATATTTTTGGCGTCACCAAAGGCGTGCAAGGATTGCCTGACGGCATTCCTATTGCGTCGGCTATAGGTGATTCACATGCGGCTTTGTTTGGTCATGGGGCTTTTGACAGTGGCGATGGCAAGATCACATTTGGCACAGGGTCGTCTGTTATGACGACCTTGCCCAGATTTGTTGCGCCCCCAAAAGGCATCACCACAACCATCGCTTGGTCTATTGGCGGCAGGCCAACCTATGCGCTGGAAGGCAATATTCTCGTGAGTGCTTCCATATTGCCATGGGCTGCCAAACTGTTGGGATTGGAAAATATAGAAGCCTTGCTGGAATTGGCGCAATCAGTGCCTGACGCGGGCGGGGTGTCTTTGGTGCCTGCCCATGTTGGTCTGGGCGCACCCCATTGGGACGCCGAGGCTCAAGGTCTGATTTGCGGGCTGTCTTTTGGGGCTGGTCCTGCGCAAGTAGCGCGGGCAGCCGCAGAGAGCATGGCCTTTCAGGTGCAAGATGTGTTCGAAATTATGGCGCAGACGTCGCAAGACTTTGGGCGCCTCTTCGTAGATGGAGGCCCCAGCAATAACGGGTTTCTGATGCAGCTTGTTGCGAATTATTTGGACCATTCAGTGATTCAATCGGAGAACTCTTCAGCCTCTGCTATTGGTGCGGCTTATTTGGCTGGTTTGGCCACAGGTTTTTGGGCTGACATCCCCACAGTGGCAAACTTGGGGCGGCATGGAACACAGATCGCAGCCAATCTGCCCGCGTTGCAGCGCAGTGATGACATTGCGCGGTGGAGAAAGGCTATTGCCCGAACGGTGCAAAGCGTTTAGTGAATAAATATTCACGTTAGAAGGGGCTAATATATGTCGCGTACCAACGAGCTTCGCCTTATCGCCCGTGTCGCGCAGATGTATTATGTCGATGGGCAACGCCAAGCCAGCATCGCACAACACCTGCGTATTTCGCAGGCAACAGTTTCACGCATGCTGAAGAAAGCGCAAGACGAAGAAATCGTGCGCACCACGGTTGTCTCCCCTTCTGGCACCTATGCTGAACTCGAAGCGGCCTTGCGGCAAAATTATGGTCTGTCCGAAGCGATTGTTGTGGAATGTTCAGAGGATCGCGACGGGGCGATCATGGCGCGCATTGGCGAGGCGGCAGCGCATTTTCTTGAGGCCACCTTGCAAACTGGCGAAATTATCGGGGTATCCAGTTGGTCTGAAACCATCTTGAAGATGGTTGATAATATCCACCCGATGAAAAACGGCAAAGCGCGCTATGTGGTACAAATCATGGGCGGCGTTGGCGATCCTACCGTGCAAACCCATGCCACGCAGCTGACCTCACGCCTTGCCCGCCTGACGGGTGCCGAAGCACATTTGCTGAACGCGCCAGGTGTTGCGCAATCACGCGAAGCAAAGCTGGTTTTGCTCAGCGATCCTTATGTGCGTGAAACGATGGATATGTTTGGCAAACTTAGCTTAACTATCGTGGGCATCGGTGCGATCGAACCTTCGACCATGCTGGCGCGCAGTGGCAACGTGTTTTCATCGCGTGAATTGGAAGAGATAAAAGACGCGGGCGGGATCGGTGAAATTAGTTTGCGGTTCTTTGATGCGGATGGTGCTTTTGTCAAAACGCCCTTGGACGAACGCGTTATCGGTATGACCTTGGAAGCGCAAAAGGACGTTGATCGTGTTATTGCCCTTGCAGGCGGCCAAGCGAAAACCGACGCAATTCGCGCGGCACTCAAAACGGGTATCATTGACCTGTTGATCACAGACAAATTCACTGCTGAGCGCCTGACAGACAGCAAGTAAAATTCAATAAATACAATAAAAAAAGCCCCCAAACCCGACTGGCAGGTTTGGGGGTCTATTTTTGCGCAATGCCTTATGGGATAAGGCGCGCGATGATCGCCTCTGCCGCCTCTTCGGGCGTCATTGCGGTTGTATCGATCCGCATGTCTGGCGATTCAGGATGCTCATAAGGGCTGTCGATGCCTGTGAAGTTTTTCAACTCACCCGCACGTGCTTTCGCATACAGGCCTTTGACATCGCGGCTTTCGGCCACTTCCAAAGGTGTATCGACAAACACTTCAACAAATTCACCTGGCTGCATCATAGAGCGCACCATTTCACGCTCTGAACGGTAAGGCGAGATGAAGGCGGTGATCACGATCAGACCCGCATCCGTCATCAACTTGGCCACTTCACCAACGCGGCGGATGTTTTCCACACGGTCCGCTTCGGTAAAGCCAAGGTCTTTGTTCAATCCGTGACGCACGTTATCGCCATCCAGCAAGAAGGTGTGACGGTTCATCCGCGCCAGTTTTTGCTCAACGATATTGGCGATGGTGGATTTGCCAGACCCAGACAGACCTGTCAGCCAAAGCACCGCTGCTTTTTGGTGCTTCATGGAGGCGTGGTGATCACGGCCCAAATCAGTGGCCTGCCAATGTACGTTTTGCGCCCGACGCAATGAGAAGTGCAACATGCCCGCGGCAACCGTTTGATTGCTGATCTTGTCGATCAGAATAAAGCCGCCAAGATCATGTGACTCATCGTAGGATGCGAAAGGAATTTCACGGTCCGTCGTGATATTGGCGATGCCGATGGCATTCAGATCCAATGTCTTCGATGCAAGGTGTTCTTGCGTGTTCACATTCACTTCGTACTTGGGTTCTTGCACGGTGGCTGAAACGGTTTGTGACCCGATTTTCATCCAGTAAGCACGACCAGGCACAAGCTCTTGCTCGTCCATCCACACCAATGTGCTTTCGAACTGATCCGCAACTTCGAGTGGAGACTTCGCTGCGACAATCACTTGGCCGCGCGAACAGTCAATTTCATCGGTCAAAGTCAGCGTGACAGATTCACCCGCAACAGCCATGTCGCGGTCGCCGTCAAAGGTGACGATCTTGTCGATGGTTGATGTTTTGCCCGATGGCAAAACGCGTATTTCATCACCTGGGCGCACTGTGCCCGATGCGATCAAGCCAGAGAAACCACGGAAATCAAGGTTCGGGCGGTTCACCCACTGCACAGGCATGCGGAAAGGCTCGGCTTGCTCTAGGCTATCTTCGACAGAAACTGTTTCAAGATGCGGCAACAAGGCTGTGCCTTCATACCAAGGCGTGTTTTCACTCGCGCCTGTGATATTGTCGCCTTTAAAGCCAGAAATCGGAATCGCTGTGAAGTCTTCGATGCCGATGGTGTCGGCAAACTCGCGGTAATCAGCAACGATCTGGTTGAATGTGGCTTGATCGTAATCGACCAAATCCATTTTGTTCACAGCCAAAACAACGTGGCGAATGCCCAGAAGTTTCACGAGATAGCTGTGACGGCGCGTTTGGGTCAAAATGCCTTTGCGTGCGTCGATCAAGATAACAGCAAGGTCAGCCGTGGACGCACCTGTCACCATGTTGCGTGTGTATTGCTCATGACCTGGCGTATCAGCCACGATGAATTTACGCTTTTCAGTGGCAAAGAAACGGTAGGCCACATCGATGGTGATGCCTTGCTCGCGTTCAGCCGCCAAACCGTCAACCAAAAGCGCGAAATCAATTTCTTCGCCTTGGGTGCCAGAGCGTTTGCTGTCTGCTTCGAGTGTGGCAAGTTGGTCTTCAAAGATCATCTTTGAATCGTACAACAAGCGACCGATTAAAGTGGATTTGCCGTCATCGACAGAACCACAAGTGATAAAGCGCAGCATGGTTTTATGCTGGTGTGTTTCAAGATACTGATCGATGTTTTCAGCGATCAAAGCATCGGTTTTATAGATAGGATCCGGGGTCGTCATAAATAGTCACCTGAACTGAAAGGGCAAAAAGAGGGCGATCTTGGGCGCAAAAAGCGCTTAGAAATAGCCTTCCTGCTTTTTCTTTTCCATCGAAGCCGCTTGATCGTGGTCGATGGCGCGGCCCTGCCGCTCGGAGGTTGTGGTCAACAGCATTTCCTGAATGATCTCAGGCAATGTCGTGGCCTCACTTTCCACTGCGCCAGTCAGCGGGTAACACCCAAGTGTACGGAACCGCACAGAGCGCATCACAGGTTCTTCGCCATTCAGCGGGAAACGGTCGTCATCAACCATAATGGTCAAGCCATCACGCACAACGGTTGGGCGCATCGCAGACATATACAAAGGAACGATTTCGATTCCTTCCAAGTGGATGTACTGCCAGATGTCCAATTCGGTCCAGTTGGAAATCGGGAAAACACGAACGCTTTCGCCTTTGGCTTTGCGTGCGTTGTAGATGTTCCACAATTCAGCGCGCTGGTTTTTTGGATCCCAACGGTGATTGGCTGAGCGGAAAGAGAAGACGCGCTCTTTTGCACGCGCTTTTTCTTCGTCGCGACGCGCGCCACCAAAGGCCGCATCAAAGCCGTATTTATCAAGCGCCTGTTTTAGGCCCTCTGTCTTCCACATATCTGTGTGCAAGCTGCCGTGGTCAAACGGGTTGATCCCACGCTCTTGCGCTTCTGGGTTTTGGTAGACCAGCAATTCCATGCCAGCCTCTTTGGCCGCTTTGTCGCGCAGTTTGTACATTTCTTGGAACTTCCAAGTTGTATCTACGTGCAGCAAAGGAAAGGGCGGCGGCGATGGGTAAAAGGCTTTTTTCGCCAAATGCAACATGACAGCACTGTCCTTGCCAACGCTGTAAAGCATGACTGGGTTTTCTGTCTCGGCGACGACTTCACGCATAATGTGGATGCTCTCGGCTTCCAAACGCTGAAGGTGTGTGAGGGTTTTGTTGGCCATAGGCCCTCTCTCTTATTTCTAAATGAACTGTTGTCCGTATTTATCCTTGCCAAGATCACTTCACACCCCCCATATGGGGGTCATGCAGATAAGGTGATGACAGATGTCAGATGAAACCCAACTTCTTACAGCGCTGTTTAACGTCGCGCTCGGCCAAACAAGTGACAGGCAAGCTGCAACAGGTGTCGATGGTGGTGTCGGAGATTGGACAGGATTCCTATCGGTTTTGGCGCGCATATCTCATGCGGACACAGTGCAGTTGCATCTGATTGACAGCGCAGGCGTGCAGCGCTGGCAGTTGGGCGATGACCTAGGGACCGTTGATATACAAGCCAGCGACAAAATGCGGACCAGTCGCGTCTATTCGCAATCCGATCTGCCCAGTGGTCTCGATCAAACGCATCCGTTGCGGTCCATCCGCTGGCGCAATGGTGCTGATGCATGGGGGATCTTGACCCTTAGGCGGCGCGCGGATGACTTTCGCGCAGCCGATAGCCAACATTTGTCCAATCTGTTGCCCTACCTTGCTCCGACTGTTCATGGTTGGCAGGCGCTCATGCGCACGCGTCTTCACAATACATTGTCACAGCAAACCTCGGCGGCGCTAGGTGCGGCTTGGATTCTATTTGCACAAACGGGTCAGATGACCGCCACCGCAGAAGGATTGCCCGATCAGCTCGAAGCTGTGGCAGGCATCAAAACAAGTGCAGACGGGCGCCTACTGCTTGATCCCGAAGCGGCGCAACAGATGCGGGCCGCCTTGAATGCTATCGCCGCTGGCGAGACCGCGCCGCAAGCTGTGCGGCTGTCTGCGTCTGGACATGTTCAGATGATTTTGTCGGTGATGAATTATGGTGGCGATATGGTCGTGGTGGGATGTGTGCGTTTTCCTAAACTGGCGCGCGACCTGCCCTTATCGCGGGTGATGGATGTCTTTGCACTCAATCGCAGCGAAGCCCGTCTGGCGGTCGCACTTTGTGACGGTCTTACATTGGCGCAAGCCGCCGAAACATTGGGCTGGACAATCGAAACAGCGCGCAGCACATCAAAACAACTGTTCGCGCATATGGGCGTTTCTGGCCAGCCTAGCGTGGTGCGAGCGATGCAATCCAGCGCGATATGGTTTTGATCCAGACAGGCGATATGCACAACTTGATCACCATAAACGCGCCATGAACTGATTTCCGTCTGTGCAAAAAAATAAAGTTATATGCGCGTTGAAGCACTCACATAAAAGTCAATTTTCGCTCTTATTCTTGTGAACTATCAGGGGCTTACATTTTTCGCCGATATGTCTAAATCCAACGACAAGGCAGCAAACAAGCCAGTTGGCCTGCTGCCAAATAAATTGGAAACGCGTCAAATTATGGCGTCTTGAAAGGACTATAAAATGTTTAACTCTACTGTAAAAACTCTCGTTGCTGCTGCTGTTCTTGTTGGTGCTGGTTCAACCGCATTCGCATCTGACCACATCTTTGCTAACCCAAACCAAAATCTGAAATCATATGTTTCTCTTGACCTTGTTCGTGCAACATCTGCTGGCACAGTTGACGTTTACGAATTGAATGCAGACGGCCGCGGCGAACTTTTGGGGTCTGCAGCTGTACACGCTGGCGCCAACACAAACGTTAAAGTTCAGTTGAAAAACAACATCAGCCAAGATGTCGTCGCTGTTTTGAACACAGGCAGCGTTGATGCTGCGCTCGAAGAGATCGCGCGTATCGACTAAGCGCCCTTAGAATTCATACCAACTCCCTCTCGACGATTAGGCGGCCCTTCGGGGTCGTCTTTTTGTTGGGCAGGTGGATATTCCGGGCGATTTACGTCTGCGATCCACTATTGGATCACTTAAAGCGCTAGAATTAGCGTGCAAAAATATTGAGCAATCTGCGCGTTGAAGCACTCACGAAAAAGTCAAATTTCGCTCTTATTCTTGTGATCGATCAAGCACTTACAATTTCTTCAAAGCAGTCTAA
>NZ_RKQK01000005.1 GCF_003814915.1 Pacificibacter maritimus | reverse complement strand
AGGGGGTTCTAAGCCCAACACCCAATACCCGCAACCCCTTTTTTAACAGTTTCTCACTTTTCTTACAAAATTCAAACAACATACTGATATATATAAGTTTTTAGGTGAAGGGTCACATGTGATTTCTATTTGTCACGCTCGCAGCCCCCGTTACACCCTTAGCTTACAGTAGATTTTACGGCGTTATGCGGTTTTGAGCGGCGTTTTTATCTGTTGCCGCGAGTCGCTTGGGGCCGAAACCCGTGTAACGAACGCAAAAGACAAAGATTATCGACCAAGTGCCAGCACAGCCGCTCTTTATACTTGGGTCTCGGTGGTTTGCTCTGCTAGCTAAGGATGTCGCCGACAAAAGGGGTCGTAGATCATGCGCAACACCACAGTACAGTTTCACTGGGAATCCACTTGCAAGGTTCGTCCCCCTGCTGCGCAATTGGCTGGCTCGCGGATCAACGACGGTTTGCTGTCCTTGCGGGCTGGTATCGACGCGGGGCATTCTATCAGCATAACAGGTGACACAGTGCAAACGCAGGATGACATGCAGCCACGGCTGTTTTGCGCCACAGGAGGAAGCACAGGTGCCCCTAAAACGATTTCGCGCAGTCATGCGTCTTGGATTGCTAACTTCGAAGTCAATCAAAAACTGTTTGATCTCATGCCACAAGATTGTCTTGCCGTCTTTGGCGCATTGAAACATTCTTTAACAGTCTACGCCGTACTCGAAGCTGCACATATTGGTGCGGACATTGCCTATCTCGCAGGGATAAATGCCTCGAGGCAGGTTGACCAGATAAATGCACAGCGCGTGACATATATATATGCCACGCCGACGCAGTTGAAACTTTTGCTGACGGCCAAGACCCCTGCCCCATCAGTGCGGCATATCATCGTTGGAGGCGGAACCGTAACACAGGATGTTGTGCAAGACTGCGCTGCTATCTTTACGCAGGCGCAGATCACGCAGTTTTACGGTGCCTCTGAAACCAGCTTTATTACTTTGACAGACAAAGACACGCCACGAGGGTCAGTGGGCAAAGCCTATCCAGGCGTCACATTGGAGCTGCGCAACAGGCAAGCACAAGGGCCCGATGCCGCAGGCGAGGTTTGGGTCAAAAGTCCTTATGTGTTTGAAGGGTATACAGATGGGCCAACAAGCGCCATCAAAGACAGCTTGGGTTTTGTCACGGCGGGGGAAATTGGGCGATTGAACGCGGCGGGATATCTGTACCTCATGGGGCGCAAGAACCGTATGATCACAATCGCCGATCAAAACGTTTATCCCGAAGAAATCGAGAGTTTTATCGCAGGCAAGTTTGGCCCCAGACATGTTGTGGTGCTTCCTGAGCGCGATAACATGCGCGGGCATAAAGTGGTCGCTGTCGTTCAGGGCGATGATCTAGATCATCACGCCATCAAACGCGCTTGCAACGATCGCTTTGGCGCACTGATCGCGCCGCGTCGAATAGTGCGCATAGAGGAAATGCCACTGCTATCATCAGGCAAACCCGATTTATCCGTTGTACAAGCGTGGTTGGAGACCGAGATATGAGTTCCGCCTATATTATAGCTGCAAAACGCAGTGCGGTTTCGCCGCGCAATGGGGCATTTGCAACACTATCGCTGCACCAACTGTCGACGCCTGTCATCTTGGATCTACTACAAACGGCAGACATTTCACCTGACCGCGTGGACGAAGTGATCGTCAGCAATGCATTGGGGGCGGGCGGGAACCCTGCGCGCCATGTGGCTTTGGCAGCGGGGCTAAAGCAGACAGTGGCAGGACTAACAATCGACCGTCAATGCTGTGGCGGTATGGATGCTGTTTTGTTGGCCGATAGCCTTGTGCGATCAGGACGCGCGAAGATTGTCATAGCTGGCGGGGTCGAAAGCTATTCGCGCGCCCCCCTGCGCGCCGAGACCTTTGCTGATGGCCGCCCCCCTCTCCCCTATAGCCAAGCGCGCTTTACACCATGGGCAGATCGCGATCCTATGATGCAAGATGCCGCTGCCACGCTTGCACGTGTGACGGAAATTTCACGCGCAGATCAAGATGCTTGGGCGGCTTTAAGTCACCAAAAAGCACGCGCTGCAAAACATCGGATGGCGCATGAAATCACCCAGATCAACGACCTGTCCTATGATCCCTTTGCCAGAAACATGACGCCCGCCTTAGCCGCACGAGCCAAACCATTGGCAGGCTCCATCACCGCTGCCAATACCAGTGTGGCGGCTGACGCCAGCGCCTTTTGCCTTGTTGTTTCTGATGACATCGCGCGTCGCTTTATCGGGCCAAAGGCAGAAATAATAAACGGTTGCACCTTAGGTGGCGAGCCTGACATGCCAGGTATCGCGCCAGTTGAAGCCATTGAAACAACGCTTTACAACGCAAACCTTGGCGCTGAGCAATTGAAGGCCTGCGAAATTATGGAAGCCTATGCGGTGCAGGCAATGGCCTGTGTGCAACAAGCGGGGCTAGACCCTGATATAGTGAACATGGGGGGCGGATCTTTGGCGCGAGGGCATCCGATCGGGGCCTCGGGGGCTATCAATATCGTTCGGTTACTTTCGGAACTCAGCCACACAGGTGGATATGGGCTTGGGGCGATTGCGGCCGCAGGGGGATTGGGCACTGCAGTTTTGTTACGTGTGTAACTCAGTCGAACCCGCGAAAACTTGCGAAAACATCAAGGGGATCCCGTTCTGTACGAAACTGATTCACCCTAGCTGATCTATCTTCGTGTCCCAAAGCGACACCACAGACGACCAATTCATCATCGAGCAACCCCAACGCCTCATGCGCATCAGGGCCGACATTGCCAATCGCACCAATGCCAGTTGTTGCATAGCCCATGTCCTGCGCCGCCATAAACAGCGCCATCAAAGACATGCCGAGGTCCATGAAACAACCTTTGCCCATATTTTTATGAATGGTCACAACAATACCAACGGGCGCATCGAAAAAGCGGTAGTTACGCGCGAACTGATCTTTGCGGCCTTGAATGTCACGCCGTTCAATCCCCAATGCTTGATATAAAGCAAATCCAGCTGCACGTTGTTTCGCTTTTAAAGCTGCGGGCATGGGTTTCGGGAAATAAGAATATTCAGACACAGGGTCTTTGGTTTGAGCTGCCTTCATCAATTGCGCTGACAGATCACTTAAGGCATCCCCAGCCAAGGCGTAAAATCGTCCCGGCTGAAGGTTGGCCCCACTGGGGGCAAGGCGCGCGGCTGTCAAAATTTGCGCAACGTCGGCTTGTGGCACGGCTGTTGGCAAATACTGGCGCACTGATTTCCGCGATCTTAGGGCCTCTATGATCGCAGCCTGCGTCATGCGCGTGACAACACGCTGTTTGGACGCGCTTTAAACAAGGCCGCTGTCACAACACCTGCGACAATCGCTTTAATCAAATCGCCAGGAATAAAGGCTGTCACCAGCAAAGTAGCTTCGACTAGAGTTTTGTCCAAAACGAATGCCATGCCAACGATACCGAAGCCGTAGACAACGATGATACCGCCCAAAATGGATGCAATACCTGATGTTACCGCCAAAGATCCTGCACGGACTTTTTCAACGAAAAGACCTGTCACGAATGCGCCAACTGGCCAGCCGAACAAGAAACCCGCAGAAGCAGAAGTGAAGACACCCAAACCACCACGACCGCCCGCCAAAAGTGGCAGGCCGACTGCAACCAGAACCAAGAACAGCAACGCTGCAAGTCCACCACGGCGTGCCCCTAAAACAGTCCCGCAGAGCATAACGCCCAAAGTTTGCGCCGTGATCGGCACGCCAAAACCCAAAGTGAATTTTGGAATCAAGCCCAATGCAGCAATCAAAGCCGCGAATAAGGCGATAAGTGTTAGGTTGCGTTCCATGTTTCGTCCTCAGTTTTCTAGTCTACACCGCCGCGCGCTTTTAACGCCTCGGCCAAATATTCTGCATCATCAATTGCCAAGACTGCAAGCGGGACAACAATATTCCACTTGGCGCGCTTTGGCGAGCGGGCGCGCCATGCATCCGATAGCTGGCTGCCTTTATGCGCTAAGACCGGTGTAAAGCGTACAACCAGCGCGATGCCAAGTTCTAATTGCTGCGTTTTTAATCCGATGCGGCGCAGGGGCGTTGCCAAAAACCGTACCACATCAATCATCGCTGACAGTTTGGTCGTAAGTGTCACCAAATTGGCCAAAGCCACGGCAGAGAGCAATCGAATGGAAATCACCAGCCCTGCGACGAAATCTTGGGTCACCGCGTGCCAAATCAAAACCATGACGACAAAAGGCCAAAGGCCCCAAAGACGCGCTGCTCCGTAGCGCAAAAATACAAGTCCCGCCGAGGCGTAAGTGGCTGCGATGCACAAGAATGCGCAAGCATGAAAAACGATACCGTTTTGAGAAAACAGCACCATAGTGGCCAAACACAGCCCCAATAATTTAACCCCCGCAGGCCATGCGTGGGCGCGGGTTTCAATCGGTGAGGTGAGTGAGATCATCAGCCTCTCCGATCTTGCGCATTGCGTCCACGAAGTTCGGCAATACCTGTTTGGCGGGGCCATGCTGTTTTAGGGTTCCCTCATCAATCCATAAGATTTCATCGTAATCGATCAAAGCTTCGGGATCATGGGACACATGGACAATCGCAGCATCGATACGATGAAACGCGCGGGCCAACTGCATTTTCGTAGGCAAGTCGAGACCTGAAAAAGGTTCATCTAAAATCACGACGCGCGGTTGCATCGCAAGGATAGACATCAAACACACCAACTGCTTTTGACCCTGAGACAGTTGGTGCACCGCCGCCTGCGCCCAATGGGATTTATCAAAGTCCTTCAGGATGCTTTGAACCTGCTCGGCGGCCTCAGCTTTGTCAAACCCCTGCTGTAAAAGGCCAAAGGCGATTTCTTCTTCAACGGTTGGAAAAATGATTTGATGATCTGGGTTTTGAAACAAAATTCCGACAGTGGTCAGCGCAGCTTTTCGATCTTTCGCAGGATCGATTCCACATATGGAGACAGATCCAGAACTTGGCGCGAGCAATCCAGCCAGAACACGCGCCAAAGTGGTTTTACCTGATCCATTGCGCCCTACAATTCCAATACGCTGCGTGGAAACATCGACGTTTATGTCCCGCAAAATCGTTTTATTTCCTTGCGAAAGGCAAAGGTTTTTAGTGAAAAACACAAGGTCGGATGGGCTTTGATCAGTCATATTTGGTACAAACCAGTATTTGCCCAAAGGGGCAATAAAGATTTGGCAGCTTTGCCAAAGAAGTCAACAATTCGGCACATGTCAAACACGCGCGGCTTGCCCTTTGGAAAGTCATGCAGCAAGCGATCCTATTAAAGTGAGATGACGGCGCCCTCACCACAAGGAAATTAAAGTGTCGGCACAATAAATGAAAGGTCACGCCCCGCTCACCGTGGCATGAATGCGGTGAAGAAAGAATGATCCATAGTGTCTGTTTTTCCGTAAACTAAGTATCGCCCAATCGACTGGCAAACGCGATATCAAGCAACGGGAAAGTGCCTATGCAAACTCTGGTTTTTACGCTCAATCAACTGTGCACTTTGCAAAGCACACAGAGTATGCAGCATGAAACTTAGGCTGGTGCTGGGCGACCAACTCAGCCTGTCCATCGCGTCCCTGCAAGACGTTGCAAAAGATGATGTCGTTTTGATCTGCGAGGTCAAACAAGAAGCAACCTATGTAAAACATCATAAAAAGAAAATCGCATTTGTGTTTAGCGCCATGCGCCACTTCGCGCAGGATCTTCGCGCCCAAGGTTATACTGTGCAGTATGTGGCCTATGACGACCCCAACAACACAGGCTCTTTGCTTGGCGAGGTGCAAAATTTTATAGCATCTCACCCAGTGTCACAGGTCGTATTGACCAAGCCCGCCGAATACAGATTGCTCAGCGAATTTGAAACATGGCGTACAGAACTAAGCGTGCCAGTCGAATTGCGCGAAGACGACCGTTTTCTTGCCACTCCATCGGAATTCGCGGATTGGGCCGATGGGCGTAAACAGCTGCGTATGGAATTTTTCTATCGCGAGATGCGCCGAAAACACAACGTGCTGATGGACGGAACCGCCCCCGTAGGTGGGCAATGGAACTATGACGCCGAGAATAGAAAGCCGCCCCCCAAACACCTGACTGTGCCTGAAACATATAAGACGCCTGTAGATGCGATCACACGACAGGTTATCGATCTGGTTCACATCGCTTTTCCCGATCATTTTGGCGACCTAACCCCCTTTCATTTCGCCGTCACCCGTAGTGGCGCGTTGGAGGCATTGGATCAGTTCATTGATCAACGCCTTTCTTTATTCGGCGACTACCAAGATGCCATGATCCAAGATGAACCATGGATGTATCACAGTCATATCGGCCTGTATTTAAACTGCGGATTGTTGACGCCACTTGAATGTATTCGGCGCGCCGAGGCTGCCTTTTACGAGGGCTCTGCGCCACTCAACGCTGTCGAAGGTTTCATCCGCCAGATCCTCGGATGGCGCGAATATGTGCGCGGCATCTATTGGCTGAAAATGCCCGAATATAAAAATATGAATGTGCTTGGTGCCACGCGCCCCCTGCCCGATTTCTATTGGACGGGCGAGACGCAAATGAATTGCCTGCGCCAATGTGTTTTGGAAACCAAACAAAATGCCTATGCCCACCATATTCAACGCCTGATGGTTTTGGGGAACTTTGCTTTGCTCGCGGGAATTGATCCTGACGACGTCAACAATTGGTACATGCTGGTCTATGCTGATGCTTATGAATGGGTGGAATTGCCCAATGTCAGCGGCATGATCCTATTTGCAGATGGGGGAATTTTGGCATCGAAACCCTATGCGGCCAGCGGATCCTATATAAAGAAAATGTCGAACTACTGCGACAGTTGCAGCTATAAACCGACCATCAAAAACGGGCCCAAGGCCTGCCCATTCAACTATTTGTATTGGGATTTTATCGATCGCAATTCTAAACTCTTGCACAGCAATCCACGCATGGGGTTCATGTATAAAACGCTCGGTCGCATGGATGACGACAAACGCCAAGCCATTGCGGATGACAGCCAAAGGTTTCTACGTGAGATTGGCGTCGATGAAAAAAACTGACCTGCCACAAAAAACATGCGCAACCTGCAGACGACCTTTCACTTGGCGCAAAAAATGGGCCAAAGTCTGGGAAGACGTGCGCTATTGTTCAAAACGCTGCCGTGGCCAACGCGCAGCAACAAAGGCGAAATCGGTATGACAAAATCAACGCAATTCACACAAGCACAGGTCAGCGACATCATTCAAATGGCGCTCAGTGATCATATCAGTTTCGCCAATATTCAACGCGAATACGGTATCGGGGAAAAGGACGTCAAAGCATTGATGCGCTCCGAACTTAAAACAGGCAGCTACCGCACGTGGCGCAAACGTGTGCGCGATTTTTCGGACCGCCGCGAAAACTACAAATGATGCGCCTTTGGTGCAAACATTGCATTGAGTAGCGCAGCGATGCCGATCGCCAAAACGGTCCTGCTAAATTGATGGCCCTAAACGTTTGCATACTTGGCGCGGTAATAATCCACGATCACCGCAACAATGATGACAAGACCTGTAATCATTTGGCGCATAAAGTCATTTAGCCCCATTAAAATTAGGCCATTTGCCAAGACGCCTATGATAAAGGCGCCCATCAGCGTGCCTATAACAGATCCTCGGCCACCCGCCAGTGAGGTGCCGCCGATAATGACGGCTGCGATTGCATCCAGTTCAAAGGCTATACCCGCGATCGGAGAGGCGATGTTCAAGCGGGCCATATAAGCCAACGCTCCAAGACCTGCACAGGTCCCACAAATTGCAAAAGCGCCAACTTTGTAGCGAAACACATTGTGCCCCGCCAATCGGACGGCCTCTTCGTTGTTTCCAATGCCGTAGACCATGCGCCCAAAGACTGTGAAATTCAAAATCAACCATGCCAACAAAACAAGCAGCAACGCCAATAGGAACAAAATTGGGATTCCAAAAAATGAAATGCTGCCGAATTCTTCAAAGGCGTAGGGAAACGAATAGATAGTGCGCGCTTCTGCGACATGCAGCGCTCCACCGCGTGCGATGTTTAGCATCCCCAAAGTAATGATAAAGGAAGGCAATCCCCACCAAGCGGAAATGGCACCGTTCATCAGTCCGCAAAGCATACCTGTACCCAAGCCAGCCATGACAGCAAATACGATAACTGTCCCATCGCCCAGACCTGTCATAGTCATGACCTTTCCTGCGACAACTGAAGAAAACGCCAGCACAGAGCCCACAGACAAATCAATGCCGCCAATCAAAATCACAAAGGTCATGCCCACCCCAAGGATCAAGTTAATCGTGATTTGGGTTAGAATGTTTGAAATATTCCCAGAGGTTAAGAAATGTTCTGATGAGAGGGAAAAGAACACAATCAAGAGGAACAAGGCCAAGCCGATACCAGTGCTTTGCAACAGGCCTTGGACGGTAATTGTTTTCGTTGGTGTGACGGTTGTATCGCTCATTGGGCTACCCTTTGTTCGACGGTTTGCCCGTAGGCGAGTTGTAAAATGCGTTCTTCGGAGTATTCACTTCGCGTCAGAACGCCAGAAATTTTGTGATCGGCCATCACCGCTATTCGGTCAGACAAGGTCATGAGTTCAGGCAGTTCAGACGACACCACAATCATCGCCACGCCTTCGGCGGCCAGTGCACGTAGTATGCCGTATATTTCAAACTTTGCCCCGACATCGACACCACGGGTCGGTTCGTCAAGCAACAGTACGGCAGGTTTGCTTGCCAGCCATTTCGCAAGGACAATTTTTTGCTGATTGCCCCCAGAAAGTGATGCTGCCGCATCGGCAGTTTTGCCATATTTCATCTGCAAGTTATCACCGTATTTCACCGCTTGATGGTGCTCTGCGAAATGTCGAATAAGGCCCGTACGAAACAGTTTCTTCAAATTGACCATGCTGATGTTCATCGAAATCGGCATCTGCAAGATCAGCCCTTCGTCTTTGCGATCTTCGGTGACAAAACCAATACCCGCATCGATTGCGTCGCGAGGTCCGCGAAATTTTACCTGCTTTTCCTTGATGTATACAGTGCCGCCATTTGACTTATCGGCTGCAAATATTGCGCGCAGAAATTCTGTGCGCCCAGCGCCAACCAAACCTGCGATGCCCAAAATTTCCCCCGATTGAACTGCGATAGAGACGCCTTGTTCGCTGCGATTGGCAATTGTTTTCAACTCCTTTGTGCGCAGGGCAATTGGCCCAAAAGGAACCGCCTGCGCGGCGCTCGCGTCTGTATGATCGACGTGACGCCCAACCATATGTGATACGACCTCACTTGGTGAGGTCTGATCTATGTCTTGCGTGATGACGGTTTTACCATTTCGAAACACCGTCACGCGATCACAGATCTGGAACACTTCATCGAGGTGATGAGAGACAAACAAAACCGACACGCCTTGTTCTTTTACGTTTTGAATGATTTTAAACAGCTTCACTTTTTCGCGTTCCGTCAGTGTCGCGGTGGGTTCATCCAAGATCAAAAGCTTGCTGTCAGATTGCAAAGATCGCGCGATTTCGATCAACTGACGGTGCGCAATTCCAAGGCTCGAAACAGGCCGGTTCACATTCACACCGTCCAATCCGACCGCTGCGATTGCCACCACTGCACGGCTGCGCATTTCGGTTCGGTTCAAAAGACCCCAACGGCTTGTCGGCAGGTCTTCGATAGAGATATTTTCTGCGATTGAGAGATGTTCAAGCAAGTTGAATTCTTGGTGGACCACCTGAATACCGACATCTTTGGAGGCATGCGGGGATCCAGCGTCAAAAGGCTTTCCCGCAAATGAAATCTGCCCATCGGTCGGCATATGGATTCCCGTTAACACCTTAATCAGTGTCGATTTTCCCGCGCCGTTCTCCCCGACAAGGGCATGCACTTCGCCTTGGCGCACGTTTAGATCAACGCCATCCAGCGCTTTGACGCCACCGAAGTGTTTTTTCAAATCGCTGACGCAGAGCAAGTCAGGGATCAGCTGGGTGACAGATTGCATGAAAGGGACCTCAACTTCAGTCGTCATTTTATGGAAAGATATGATGTGGCTTACCGCAACGATGCGTGGTGCGGTAAGCAATGCTCATACTGGCTTATTGAGTAACCAATTCGATGGGCGTGCGCACCCAGCCTTCAAGTTCAGGCGCGCCTTGCACAACGTCGATGGCCATATCAATCGCATTCGCGGCCATTTCGGTGCCAAACTGATCAACTGTGGCCAACAACTTGCCCTCTTTCACCAATTGCGCTGCAGCAGGGACATTGTCGAAACCAACAACGAGAATGTCGTCGCGACCTGCTGAGGACAGCGCTTGAACAACACCAATCGCCATAGAGTCGTTTGCCGCCATCACACCTTGAATGTCAGGATTGGCCGTCAGCATGTTGGCAAAGACTGAATTGGCTTCTTCTGTTTCCCAATAGGCCGTACGACTGTCCAACAAGGTCAGCCCTGCTTGGGCAATGGAATCTTCAAACCCAAGGCGACGCTGCGTTGCGTTATCAGCACCAGGGTTGCCTTCGATAATGACGACTTTTGCGCCACTCGGCAGAGCTGCTGCAAGGGCATCGCCTGCCATTTTCGCGCCTTCGCGGTTGTCTGGTCCAACAAACGCGAGCTCAACACCTTGCTGTTCTTTCGCTTCGGTGTCTAAGGCGACGTCAAAATTGATCACTGTAATGCCAGCTTCCATTGCGCGTTTGAGCGGTCGCACCATCGCGCGGCTATCAGCTGGCGCAAGTACGATTGCATCCACGCCCTGTGTGATAAAATTGTTGACCGCATTGATCTGAGATTCAAAGTCGGTTTCGTTCTGCATGCCAACAGCGATCAAATCATAATCGCCGCGCTTTTCTGCATGAGCTTGCGCGCCGACCAACATGTTTTGAAAGAACTCATTTGCCAGCGACTTCATGACCAGCCCAACCACTGGGCGCTCTTCGTCTGCAGATACGCTGGTTGTGAGAACCATTAGGCTTGTCGCTGCAACAGCAGCCAGTTTCATAAATTTCATAGTTTTTCCTCCCAAGGAATTTGTGCGCGAAACCCGCACTGTTAAATAACTTCTGTCATGACAGCTGCACATCGGAGCATTCAAAGCCCGTCCGATTTGCACTTGCGCTTGCGCGCTGTCACCCGCTGCATTTCTCTCCTCCAAGATAAATGAAACGTTTCAACAACAGGTCGAATTAATGATAAGATCTATCGCGAGTCAATATGAAACGTTTCATTATTTTGAATGCAATCACTAAAAAACTACGCTAAGCTGACTATAAAAGGGTCTAAAGCAGGCCTATTTATGCAAGTTTCACTCAAGCCACATGGCGAAAACGCCTCAGCCCATCGCAACACACCGATCCGAACGGAGCAAAGAATGCTTAAAGGAATTGATCATCGACTGAATGCAGACCTATTGCAGGCCTTGCGCGCAATGGGGCATGGCGACTTGATTGTCTTATGCGATCGCAACTTTCCTGCGCAGTCTGTCGCGCAAGACACGGTGCTAAAACGCCCCTTGATGCTGGAAAATCTGAGCAGCGCTGAGGCAACGTCAGTAATCTTATCAGTTTTGCCCCTAGACACGTTTGTCGACGACTATGCGATGTCCATGGAGGTCGTCGGCGATCCGACTGGGCGACCTGATGTGCAGCGAGAAGTCGACAGCTGTATCGCAAAATTCGATGGCCGCTCAGAGCCCACTCGGCAGGTTGAACGATTTAAATTCTACGATCTCGCAAAAACCGCCTATGCAATTGTGCAAACTGGCGAAACACGATTTTTTGGCTGCTTTATCTTCCGCAAAGGCGTCATCAGACCTGAGGATGTAATCGAAACTAAGCCTTAGACACGACAGCAGTTGTGCGGCGGACAATCAGTTCCCCCATAAACAATGCATCACTGTCGGCTGGCGTATCATCAAATAAACGGTCGATTGCGCACTTGGCTATATCCGCGACGGGCTGGCGAATTGTCGTCAGCCTAGGCACCACGATATCCGCCAATGCGATATCATCAAAGCCGATCACGGATAGCTGCTGGGGCACCACGACTCCAATATCACGCGCCGCACGGATCACGCCAATGGCCTGCTGATCACTCGCGGTTGCAATCGCGGTCGGCGGATTGGGCTGTGATAGCACCTCACGCGCGATTTGATCGCCCGATTCAAAGCTAAACGCCCCACCCGTCACACGCAGATCAATATCAACGCCTTGGTCTTTGAGTTCATTCACTCTGGCACAAAAACCATCTTTGCGTTGGCGCGCGGTTGCAGTGTTTTCAGGGCCCGCAATATATAGGATTTTTCGATGCCCCAGTTCGATCAGATGATCTAGGGCCAATGCTGCACTGGCCATTTGATCGGTACAAATTGACCCTATCCCATCGACATTTCGATCAAGCGCCAGCACCAAAGTATCATCAGGGACGTCGATAGATCTGTTCTCGTCAGACGGTACGATCAGCACGGCTTTGGGCTTATGTTCTAAAATAGCTTGTAGTTGCAGCGCTTCATGTTGCCACTGGTTTCGAGAACTCGCTAGGATCAGCGCGTGATTGTGATCTGACGAAAACCGCTCTAACTCGTTCGCCAATTGCGCAAAAAACGGATTGGTAATATCGGGAACGATCAGACCAACCACGTTCACATGTTTGGCGCGCATGGCCCGCGCTGCAAGGTTTGGCTTGAACCCCAGTTCAACAATCGACGCATTCACCCGATCAAACAGTGCTTTTTTAACCGTTTGATTCTTGGCAAGCACTCTTGAAACAGTCCCCACGGAAACACCAGCATGTGCCGCAACATCTTTGATTGTTATGTTTTTTATCCGTGCCATTATTCAAACAGATATCTTGTTGCGCTTGAACAAGCTAGATGCGTGTTGTGAATTTCACAGCAAGTCATTCAGATAAGGCAGCGAATCGATTGCGCCATGACGTGTTGTGGCCAACGCAGCTGCTTTTAAGGCAAATTTGATCGCATCAAACTGTGGTTTACCCTGCGATATCGCGGTCGCCAGTGCACCATTAAAGCAGTCACCCGCCGCGACAGTGTCGATTGCATCAACTCTGGGACAGGGCGCTTGACCACTCTCTCCCTTGATACACCACGCAACGCCTTTCTCTCCCATCGTGACAATCGCATCCACACCCAAACGATCCTTTAGGGCCATCGCTGCGCGCTGACCTTCGGCTAAGGTCTGAGGCGCCTGCCCCAATAGAGCCCCAGCTTCGGTACTGTTGGGGGTAATGAGATCAAAATGCTTAAATTCTTCGACACCCCAAGTGGGGACAGCAGCTGGCGCGGGATCCATAATCACTGTGGCACCCGCCGCTCTGCCTGCTTTCGCGGCAGCTATGGATGCACAAAGCGAGATTTCATTTTGCAGCAGCACAACTTTTGCATCCGTAAATACAGATGAACGTCGGTCTATAAACTCATCCGTCAGCTTTGCATTGGCGCCAGGTGAGAGCCGAATGATATTGTCGCCATTTGGTCCGATGTCGATAAAAGCAAGCCCCGTCGGCCCATCAGCTTCAAGAAACGCGGCAGAAACATTATTTTGATGGCATGCCGTGGTTGCCATGTCCGCAAATGAATCCTCGCCAACAGCAGCCACGAAATGCACATTGCCGCCAAGACGCGCAACAGCCACCGCCTGATTGGCTCCCTTGCCGCCAACAGATGTGGCAGCATCTGAACCAAAAATAGTTTCGCCTATCGCGGGCCAATGCGGAAGTCGAACCGTGAAATCGATATTGATACTTCCGACGACAACAACTTTGGACATGATTTTTCCGCCTTTCTTTGAAACCGCGTTTTCTTTTGTGTGACGGTTCTTGGTGTGGCAGTCAATATGAAACGTTTCATACAGTGTTTATATTGCATTCAGAGGTCAAAAACCCGTACTTGGTCAAAACGCAAAGATGCAACAGAATTAACACAGCCCCAAGAGAGGGACTGTGTTTGCATTCCATGTCGGTATTCGATTAGGTTCATGGCTAGGGGCAATGTGTAATTAGCGTTGAAACGAAACAAATCTGAGAAGTACCTACTTGCCAAAAAGTCATTTTTACCCAGAGCGAGAAAAAGTTTTCTGACACACTTTGGCGCCAGCCAATTTGTTTCGCCTCGACAGCTCAAAAGTACAGATGACTTGACCAATCGACAGGTTGCCCCAGTTCTATGGGCTGGCATCCCAGCGATGCGACCCAGCCAAAGGCATTCTCCAATCTAGCCTTTGGAAACGTGCCCAGCACAACGGGCATAGCGGCAAACTGCACAAGAATGGTGATGCGCCAAAGGGCGTTCATCCAAAAATCAAAATCAATAAGGAGGCTGTAAAATGGCCGACGAAGAAGATGTAAACACTGGCATTCCTGCGCCAGAGGGCGCGTCAGAGATCATTGATACCGACTACGAAGTCGGTCAGGACAACATAGAAGCACAGATTGGCCCATTCGGCCTTGATATTCACAATCCCGTCTTTTTGATCTCGGGTTTATCAGTGGTGGTCTTTGTGATCTACGCGCTGATTGCCCCAGACCAAGCCGCCAGTTTCTTTGGCTGGCTACGCCCAACACTGACATCAACTTTTGACGGCTTTTTCTTGTCAGCTGCAAATATTTTTGTTCTGTTCTGTCTGGCTCTTATCGTATCGCCTTATGGCTCGGTCCGACTGGGCGGCGTGGATGCGCGACCTGATTACGGATACGCTGGCTGGTTCGCGATGCTCTTTGCCGCTGGTATGGGTATCGGGCTGATGTTCTTTGGCGTTCTAGAACCTGCCTATTACTTTGGAACCCCTTGGGGTGACGAACCTTTAGGCGCGGTACGTCCCTTCACCGAAAGTGGCGCATTGATCCCTGAAAATGTTGAAGCCGCGAAACGCATGGCGCTTGCTGCAACATCATACCATTGGGCGCTTCACCCTTGGGCGATCTACGCTGTTGTTGCTTTGGCACTTGCACTGTTCAGCTACAACAAAGGACTTCCCCTATCCATTCGCTCTGCATTCTACCCGATCCTAGGCGAACGTGTTTGGGGTTGGTGGGGTCACCTTATTGATATCGTTGCGGTCTTTGCCACACTCTTTGGCCTCGCAACGTCACTAGGCTTAGGGGCGCAGCAAGCCAATGCTGGTTTGGAATTTGTCTATGGCATCCCGACGAACGTTACGGTTCAGGTGCTCTTGATCGTCGGCATCACTCTGATGGCTTTGATTTCTGTCCTGCGTGGCCTTGATGGTGGCGTGAAGATCCTGTCCGAAGTAAACATGGTGTTGGCGATTGTGCTGCTTGTGTTTGTGGTCTTCACCGCAGGCGCTGTTGGTGTTTTCACCGATTTCGGCAAAACTCTGGTCGCCTACGCACAAGAAGTCATTCCGCTTTCCAACCCGATCGGGCGTGTGGATGATGGATACCGCGAAGGTTGGACTGCATTCTACTGGGCATGGTGGATCAGCTGGTCACCTTTCGTTGGCATGTTTATCGCGCGTGTTTCACGTGGACGCACAGTGCGTGAATTCTTGACCTGTGTGTTGATTATTCCATCTTTGGTTTGTGTGTTCTGGATGTCTGTCTTCGGTGGCACCGCCATCAATGACATGATCGCAAATGTTGACTTGAGCGCGGTGAAAGCCAACGTGATCGACGCCTATAAGCCAGAGCTGTCACTCTTTGCGATGCTCGACAGCCTGCCCTTGGCATCCATCACTTCAACGGTCGGCATTGTGCTTGTGATCGTGTTCTTTGTCACATCGTCCGATTCAGGCAGTCTTGTGATCGATACTATTACTGCTGGCGGCAAGGTCGACGCGCCGATCCCGCAGCGCGTGTTTTGGTGTACCTTCGAAGGCCTCGTGGCCATCGCGCTACTGCTAGGTGGTGGCCTTGGATCATTGCAAGCCATGGTAATTTCTACAGGCTTGCCATTCACCATCGTCTTGCTGGTCATGTGCTGGTGTATTTTCAAGGGCCTGTCCCAAGAGCACAAACACTCCTAACGTAAACGAATTGAACGGGTGCCCCCAAGCACCCGTTCGCCAAAACGTTGTCAGACATACTAAAACTTGGCCACTCAGGCGTCTTTAGCCCTCTGTTTTATTGAGTTCCCAAATCCATTGAGCGGCTCATGGGATCCGTGGCACTTGGTTGGCAAGATTAAAACGACAGTGCCAGCGATAGGCTAGGTTCAGATGAACCGTCTCGCAGAGCCTGACTTTAGGTTCAAATCTTCGGCATGATGGCAACTGATCTGTCGTCCGAATATCTCGCGTTGGGTCGGCCTTTCTTGGCTGCAAAGCGCGGTTGCATCGGGGCCAACGTGGATGAAAGGCGCACCCCGTTGGCGGGTTCACGCATCGAGGATTTCCCCCCGTAGACCCCCGTGCTTCTCGCGGCTACGTTTGCGGGATCCGGCTGTGGCACAGCGCTCAAAAGCGCTTCGGTATAGGGATGGCGCGGTTGTACGAGCAACTCATCGGTGCGACCCATCTCAACGTTCCGTCCCAGATACATAACGGCAATTCGACCCGAGATATGTTCGACCATGCCTAAATCATGGGGAATGAACAAATAGGTTGGATCAAACTTGTCTTGCATGTCTTGTAATAAATTGATGTTTTGCGCTGCCACCGACACATCCAAGGCCGAGACGGCTTCGTCTGCGGCCATGAGTGAGACGGGTTCATGGCCAGCGCAAGCGCGATGACCGGTTTGCCTCCGCTGATGCGGCAGGTCGGATCAACGCTTGGCATCTTGATGAAACCGGCAAAGTGTTCGGGCTTGTAGATTATCCTGATGGAATGCCTAGATTGTTTGCTTGCGCGATAGAAAACCTTAAGTTGGGCGAAGTGAATATAATCAGGCCCAAACCTTTACCCTCTTCTTTCAACACCGCTGTGGTTGTTGAAACAGCTCTAAACCCGTCATTGCTACTGCCGCAACAGGCTGCGCGCAATCTTTGATCTAAAGAGGAAATCGTCATGATCGAAACGCCTATGACCCAACGTCCATATCATCGCCTATGGCTGCTTTCGCAGGCCCGCACTTTGTTCGACTTTTTTGGTGCCAATGCCCGCAATCCGGCGGGTGGGTTCTATACGCTTGATGACAACGGCAACCCTTTGGCGAACCAACAGCAACAGCTTTTTGATACATGCCGAATGGTGCACTGCTTTGCGGCAGGTCATCAGCTTGGGCATCCTGGCGCGATGCATATGGTTGATCATGGCATGTCCTTTCTTATTGAGCATCATTACGACACAACCAATGGTGGTTTCTTTTGGGAGGTCGATCAAAACGGCCCCACGAATGCGGCAAAGCGTGCATATGGGCACGCCTTTGTTTTGCTCGCAGCAGCCTCTGCCCATGAGATTAGGCACCCGAAAGCCAAACAGCTTTGCGCCTTGGCAATGCACGCCATCGATACACATTTTTGGGACGAAAACGCTGGTGCATTGCGCGAAGAATTCAATGCTGATTGGACAGGACTTAAAGACTATCGCGGGCAAAATGCAAACATGCATACCGTTGAAGCGCTCATGGCCGCGTATGAAGCATTTGGCGATGCCCGCTATTTATCCATGGCTCAAAGGATCGCGGACTTGATTATCAACCGCCATGCTCGGGCAGCCAATTGGGTGGTGATCGAACATTTCAACGCAGACTGGACGCCGGATTTGACCTATTCTGGGGATCCAATGTTCGGCCCTGCAGGCACAACGCCGGGACACGCTCTCGAATGGTCTCGGCTTTTGGTGCAGCTTTGGCATCTGGGTGATCAAAGTCACGCATGGATGCCAACCGCGGCCGCAAATCTGTTCCATATGGCCTGCCAAACTGGTTGGGATCAAACAAACGGCGGGTTTTACTATACGTTAGACTTTAAGAACCAACCCGATCAACGGGTACGCATCTGGTGGCCCGCTTGCGAAGGCGTCGCGGCGGCGGCGGCCCTGCAAACAGCATTTGAAGACACCAAGGCACAGCATTGGTATGCGGAAATTTGGGCCGTTATATCGCGCGACTTCATCGACCCAAATGGCGGCTGGTGGCCGGTACCTCAAAATGCTGTTGAGATGGACGAACATCCTTTTCAAGGCAAACCTGACCTGTACCACTCGGTGCAAGCCTGCCTGCTCCCATTGCTTCCACCGTCATCTGGGCTACTGAAGGGGCTGCTCAAAGTCCTGTTGTGATTTGACCTTCTCCATATCTTTTGGGCAGTTTCTGGCGCGAATTAAGCTGCTCTTTGCAACAACCAATCGGACTTAGGTGTTGCATTTCCCGGTCACCAGATCAGCTCAGCCTTGAGCGCTCCACAGCAATGTCGTGAAAACCTTGTGGCGACCCGCGATCTATGGAAGTTGCAAAAGCGTTCCCATTCATCGAGTTTCGCCTGTAAAGCAACATCATCTTTGTCTCTAAGCAACTGATAAAATTCTTTCCCGTCAGATCTGTGCGAAGGTTCAACTATGCCGTTGAGTTGCGGTGTCCGCGTTTGATGTCCGCATGACGGATGCCAATCTCTTCAGCGGCGCAGAATCCGCAGCTTGCGTTGAATTTCGCAGTGATCACGGCACAAACCATCACGCATCGTGAGATAATTTTGGCACTGATATGCTTAAGCGAAAGAGGGGAAGTATGGTGCACCCGAGAGGATTCGAACCTCTGACCCCCTGATTCGTAGTCAGGTACTCTATCCAGCTGAGCTACGGGTGCGCTCATGGGGGCGATTTACCGAGTGTGGCGAGGGGGCGCAAGAGGCCATTTGCATTTTTGGTAAAAAAACTTTGTTTCTGGTCATTTTACGTGACCTCGGATGCAACGGAACTGTTTTGCTCCAAATCGAACCCCTTCGGCAAATGGATCGCAAAGCGCGTACCAGTTTCATCACTATTCTCAAGCGCCAGACGCCCTCCATGCCCCCGCACCAGCTCAGAGGCGATCGCCAACCCAAGACCAAAGCCGCCTTTGCGCGCGCCCCCTTGAAAGGGTTGAAACAGGTGCTCGCGCGCTTTTTTGGGGAGGCCGGGCCCTGTATCGACGATCTGGATGACCCATTCAGCAGGTTCTTCGAAAGTTGTCACAGCAATTTCTCCCGCCTGCCCAGTTGCCATGATCGCTTGGCGCGCATTACGCACAAGATTCGATATCACGCGGTGTAACTGTTCATCATCCGCCCGCAGGACCATGGTCGCAGGCACATCTTCGGCAAAGGACAGGTCAAAATCGCCAATCGCAAGTCGTTCGCTTTCGATCACCTCCGCCACCAGTTCAGCAATACGAACCCCTGTTAGCTTTGGAGCTGGCTCTTCAGCTTTGCCAAAAGCCAACGTCGATTCGCATAGGTTAACCGCGCGATGGATAGAGTTCACCAGCTTTGGCGCAGATCGCATCACAGCTGGATCTTCTGAGGCTTCCAAACGATCGCTAAACAATTGCGCCGTGGTCAAAATATTGCGCAGATCATGCGAGACCTTAGCAACAGCGCCGCCAAGTTGCGCCAATCTTTCTTTTTGACGCAAAGCCCCCGTGAGTTCGGTCTGCATTTCAAACAATGCCGTTTCCGCTTCGCGCAATTCTTGTATCCGCGCGGTGGGCACAAAGATACGCCGCGCATCTTCAGGCGCCTGCGTATATGATGTCATCGCGCTGACCACGTGTTTAATCGGTTTCACCATAAAAGAACGCACCACGAAAAACAGCAGCGTGGCAGTGAAAAGCGAAATAGCGGCAGAAAGCGCCAAAATGCGCACACCATAGTCTAGCATGGCAGCGCGCAAAGGCGCAGTCGAGACCGTCACCTCGATCAGCAGCCCCGCTTCTTTCACAGGGTCGCCAATCACGCGGATCACTTTATCTTCGGGGTCGATCAGCACTGTCATCGCATCTTGGATCAGCTCCAATGCAGACGCGTTTCGAAGATCGTATGTCTCATATATCTGTGCAGGGATCGGCGACGACAAAACCAATTGACGCAATTCATCGCGCCGCAAAACAACGTTATAGACTCCAGCATTGGCCAAAAGTTCGTCTTCAAGCCCCATATCAATCGTATCATTCGCTAAAAGCGCCAAAGAAGCGATTTGAGCACGCTCTAGACGGGACAGCAAAAAGTCTTCGCGGAACCGCGCAATAGAGGGCACGAAAATCATGATTTCTGCCAACATCACGAAAATGACCGTCAGCATCAAAAACCGCCCTGTTAGCGTATTTAGAAAGCGCGGAACCTTCATAAACCCTCATTTTGATTCCTATGGCAGGAACCGTTGCACCAATTTCACCACAGTTTTCACCCGAGGGCTTTCAAACAGCTTTGGAGTAAAATAGGCACCCGCCGCGCGTTTGTTAACCTCCATCAATGTAGGATATGGCGCGACCATACCAGCGATTTGTCCCATTTTCAGTCCAGATGCCGCAACCAAGGCCCAAAATGAGATCAGTTCACCCGCATCAGGCCCCACAATCGTAACCCCAACGGGACGTTTTTTAACGATCATAACCTTAATAAAGCCGCCACCAGCGCTGCGCCCAGTTGCGATAGCGCGATCATTTCCTGAAATCTCTGCACGGGTGACGGTCAAGGCATTGCCATGCGCCTCACGTGCCTCACTTTCCGTCATGCCGATCTGTGCGAGTTCTGGATCGGTATAGGTCGCACGCGGAATGTGGTGACTTGCAGCTTTGGCAGGCAAGCCAAACAAAAGCGCGCGGATCAAAACGCCCGCATGATAGCCCGCAACATGTGTAAATTGCATCCCGCCCGCAGCATCCCCGATTGCATAAACACGGCGGTTAGAGCTGCGCAATGCGGCATCAACTTTCACACCTTTCGAAGTCAGATCAATGCGAGCCTTCTCAGCATCTAAACTATCCGTATTGGCGACACGCCCAACGGCAACCAATAGATCAGTCCCTGAAAGGGTTTGACCATCTTTTAGGTGCAACTGAATATCACCAGCGCCCCCCGACACGCGTATAACAGGGGCATCTTCGATGATCGACACGCCTTCATTGCGCAACGTCGCCTTAACGACCTCAGCCGCTTCAGGATCATCACGGCCCAGCGCTTTGCCTGCATCAACAACGGTCACATCAGATCCAAGCCTGCGATGCGCTTGCGCCATTTCCATTCCGATAGGGCCTCCACCAAGAATCAAAAGGTGTTTCGGTGCAGAACGTTGTGCCCAAAGCGTTTCATTGGTCAGGAATGGCGTGTTCTTTAAGCCGTCGATTGGCGGAATAAACGCACGCGACCCCGTGGCAATCACAAAGCGGCGCGCTGTAATTTCTGTATCGCCGGCCTGCACAGTTCTGGGCGAGATAAAGCGGGCGTGAGCGCGGATAACAGTGCAGCCTAAACCTTCAAATCGCTCCTGACTGTCATGGGGCGCAATCGTGGCAATGGCGGATTGCACATGATCCATCGCGGCGGCGTAATCGACCTGTGGCGTGACGCCCGCAATCCCTGCGCCACCTTCGCGTATCACATGCGCTTGCTTGGCCGCAGACAACAAAGCTTTCGACGGGACACAGCCGTAGTTCAGGCAATCTCCCCCCATTTCACCAGCCTCGATGAGCACAACTTTTGCACCCATCTGCACAGCCCCAGAGGCAACAGACAGACCACCAGAACCCGCGCCGATGACACAAACATCTGTTTTAATCTTTTTCATATGAGCCCCCTAGGTTGCTTTTGTAGCGTTTGTAGACAATGGGCGCAGCGGACAAGGCGGCGAGCCCCAAGAGTGGCAACAGGATGCGCGGCTCGAAGAACACACCTAAATCAGGCGCACCGCCTTCATCTAGCACAGATCCAAGACCAGAACCGATAGATGTGATTACTAAGGTGCCGGGAATAATACCGATCCCAGTCGAGATAACAAACCTCCGCAAAGGGACCCCCACAAAAGCCGGCAGCAAGTTGGCGACAAAAAACGGTAAAATCGGCAAAAGACGAATAAGAAACAACATCGGCCATTGGTTGGTATCGATGCTATCTTTGACCTGCTTTATCCGCCCCGAACTTGCATCCATCTTTGCGGCAAGCCATTCGCCAAGCCCCCAACGTACGGCCAGAAACAAACAACTTGCCCCAATGGTTGCCCCTGCGACATTAAATAAAACGCCCGGAAAAGCTCCGAACAGAAATCCGCCCGCCAAAGTGGCAACTGTGGCACCTGGCAACGAGAATGTCACAACCGCGATATACAGCGCGATGAATACCGCCACTGCGGCAAAATAATGCGAATCGCGATAGGCGATCAGGGTTTCACGGTTTTGGGCCAACGCCTCAAAACTCAAAGAATCGCGAAAGACCACCGCCAAAGCGATGGCCAAAGCGACAAAGAGTGCCAGTGGCACAAAGCGCTTCCAACTCCCTTGAACACAAGGGTCTTCAAGGCCGCACGGGTCTTGTTCAATTTCGGGGCGAGAATCTGGCAAGGGCTTTCCTTTAAGGTGTTTGAGCGATAAAATGGGGCGAGACACATACAGTGGCCAGTAAAAACGCTGCATCTCACGCGACAATGACCATAGAGTGATCTTGGGATGCGAAACTGTAATAATCGAAGGAATTCTTTTACGAATATGCCTTAGGTCAATTGACAAGCCCCCCTGTCCTGCCTAAAGACTGCGCTTCGAACCTATATGCCTTCGAATCCCCTTTTTGGATTTGGGCCAGAATTTTAACCGATGGAGACGTTGCGATGAAACGCACCTTTCAACCAAGCAACCTCGTTCGCAAACGCCGCCACGGTTTCCGTGCGCGTATGGCAACTAAAGCGGGCCGCAAAATTATCAACGCACGTCGTGCACAAGGTCGGAAGAACTTGTCAGCGTAAAGTTGTGCCGAAAGGCTATGCAAATGACACCGTCGAATGCCCCCAAAGTTATGGCTCACGCCACATCGAATGGGACGCAGTCGGCGGTTTTGTCATGTTCGACACCTGAAATCACAACGCTACAAAAACGCGCTGATTTTTTATTGGCAGCTCGCGCGCGTCGTCAAGGTACGTCAAGCTTTCTACTTCAAGGTCGCAAGCGCAAAGACACCGAACCCGCCACAGGCATTCGGGTCGGCTATACTTGCTCGAAAAAAGTTGGCAATGCAGTCAAGCGCAACCATGCCAAACGCCGCCTACGCGAAGCAGCTCGCGCTGTGATTCCTGAATTGGGCTGCGATGGCTGGGATTATGTCTTGATTGGCAAAGCAGGTGACACCAGCGCCCGAGTCTTTGAAGCTTTGCTGAAAGATCTGCGCTACGCCCTGCGCAAGGTGCATGAAGACAAGCGCACAGCCAGCGCATCAAAGAGATCTCAGTCGTGACTCCTTTTGCATTTATCGTTTCTTTGCCTGTGCGTGCCTATCGCATGGTTTTCAGCCCATGGGTTGGCTACAATTGTCGATATCAGCCAACCTGTAGTGCCTATGCAATGGAAGCTTTGGAAAAACACGGTGCATTAAAGGGCGCATATCTGACAGCGCGGCGCATTGGTCGCTGCCACCCCTTAGGCAAAAGCGGCTATGACCCAGTGCCTAGTAAAAAAGCGCCTGACACAAAAACAAACGCCCCTAAGGATTAAGCCATGCTGGACGATCACGACGACATCCACCCTTTATTTCACGGGGCGCCCTCCACAACTGAATTTAAAAAACTCCGCAAGCGCATCGTACGCAATGTCCGTGAAGCAGTTGAGCAATACGGCATGATTGAACGCGGCGCAAAATGGCTTGTCTGCATGTCGGGGGGCAAAGACAGCTACACCCTTTTGGCGATTTTGTACGAATTGCAATGGCGTGGACTGCTGCCCGTTGAACTTTTGGCATGCAATCTCGACCAAGGGCAACCTGGCTTTCCTGCGACAGTCTTGCCAGAATTTCTTGAAAAAATGAAAATTCCGCACCGAATCGAATATAAAGATACCTACTCGATCGTGACCGAAAAAGTGCCAGCGGGCCGCACATATTGCGCCCTATGTTCACGCCTGCGCCGCGCAAACCTGTACCGTGTAGCGCGCGAAGAAGGTTGTTCAGCCGTTGTGCTTGGCCATCACCGCGATGACATTTTGGAAACCTTTTTCATGAACCTGTTTCACGGGGGGCGATTGGCAACCATGCCGCCCAAACTGGTCAATGAAGAAGGCGACCTGTTTTTGTATCGACCGCTTGCACATGTCGCGGAAGCAGATTGTGAAAAATTCGCAACATCAATGAATTACCCAATCATTCCTTGCGATTTATGTGGGTCACAAGACGGTTTACAACGTCAGCAGGTCAAACAAATTCTGGACGGTTGGGAAAAGAACAGCCCTGGTCGGCGCCAAGTTATGTTCAAGGCTCTGACAAACATTCGTCCAAGTCACATGCTTGATCCAAAACTGCATGATTTTTTGGGTTTGATGACAGCACAGAATCCTGCGGCCCTTGCTGCGGACGAGAAAAATATGAACAATTCTACTGAAATCCCGAAGCTGCGTTAACTCTGACGCTACTTGATAGGCGTTACTGTGTCTGTGGAATAAGCCGTGCCCCTTGCACACAGCCACGAAACAGGACGCCCAATCATGCGCCAGAACCTTTCTGCCACGCTACACTTCATGCAAATGCTTTTGTCAGGTCATCAGGCGCTGGCCTTTTTTCCTGCGGTCTGTCTAGGCGCATTTTGGCTTGGCGGTGAGGCGGCACTCATAGAAATCGCAATCTGTCTGCCTATTCTTATCACCGCTATAAACGGGGTATCGCAAAAACAGTCAGAGCAAAATTTCGACGGCCTGACCGCCCTTCCCCTCAGACCAGCTGTCATCGACGCTATGGACCAAATACTGGATGCACAGGTATCAACGGGGCGAACGACGGCATGCCTTGCCATTGAAGTTGATGATTATCGAGGAATCCAATCCACCTTTGGGGCAGAAGCGGCTGAATCCGTTTTGCGCGCTTGCGCGCACCGCATTACCGAAAGCCTACGTGATTTAGATATCGTTGCACGACTAGATGGCCCGCGATTCTGCATTGCCCTCGCGCCTGTCCGCCGCGCGGATCTGGAAACGCTCATTCAAATGGCATCGCGCCTGCAATCAGCGCTATCCGAACCTCTGTCAATTGATGCAACCAAAATATATGTTTCAGCAAGTATTGGGTTTTGCATGCCCTCGCGAGCCCCTGCGCATTCGGGCGCGGCATATTTAGACTCAGCAGAAGCGGCGCTGGCCGAGGCGCGACGTCACGGCGCTGGATCTATTCGCGCCTTTTCATCTGCAACGCTGCAAACAACGCGGGATCGTAGTTCATTGTCTATCGAGGTCAGCGAAGCCCTTGAGAACGGTGACATCATTCCATGGTTTCAGCCGCAAGTTTCCACCGATACAGGCACAGTGTCTGGGATGGAAGCGCTCGCACGCTGGAACCATCCTGAGCACGGCATAATCCCACCTGACGAATTTATTTACATGATTGAAGAAAGCGGCCTAATCGAACGCCTCGGTGAAATCATTTTATATCATGCTTTCACTGCTCTCCAAGCTTGGGATAAGGCTGGAATTGATGTTCCGACGGTTGCAGTAAATTTTTCAGCTACAGAACTTGCAAACCCCGCACTGGTGGACAAAATTCGGTGGGAACTGGACCGCTTCGAGCTTGCGCCATCTAGATTGACCGTTGAAATCCTAGAAAACGTGATTTCCTATTCCGAAAATGACACGATTACGCGCAATATCACTGCGCTTAGCCAGCTCGGCTGCGGCATTGATTTAGATGACTTTGGCACGGGGCATGCGTCGATTTCAAACATTCGTCGCTTTGCGGTAAAGCGGATCAAGATAGACAGATCTTATGTCACCCGCTGCGATATAGATCGTGAACAACAAGATATGCTAGCCGCCATCCTAACGATGGCAGAACGGATCAATTTAGAAACACTTACGGAAGGCGTTGAAACCGTCGGAGAGCACGCGATGCTCGCTCAACTTGGTTGCGGTCATGTGCAAGGGTTTTCAATTGCACACCCGATGGCATTTGATTTGACGATGGAGTGGATGGAGAATCACCGCCAAAAAATGGCGCAAACCCCTCAAATCGGACGGAAGGCCAGCTGAGCATTTTTTCACTTTCCTTGGAAAAACATCGAATTTGCTTGACCTTCGGCGCTTGGACGGGTTGAACCACCCAGACAAATTCCAACAATCAGGCGACCGTGATGGATGATCAAAACAAGAACTTGATTCTGGCTGTAGCACTCAGCGGGATCGTGTTGCTGGCATGGCAGGTCTTTTTCCCTGCGCCAACACAGACGACAGCAGTAGAAACAACTCAACTTTCCCAACCAACAGATAGTGCGGCCCCACTTTTGCCTCCAAGCACTGATGCGGGCGTTCAGGCATCTACAGATACACCTAGTCCAACAGCTGCTACAGCAGAACGCATCACGATAGATACTGATCGTCTTCAAGGATCACTTTCATTGGCAGGCGGCCGGATCGACGATCTTTCCCTGAAAGACTATACGGTCGATTTAGACAGCGATGAAATCGTAACGCTGCTTGAACCCGTTGGGGCAGAATCGCCTTACTACGCCGTTTATGGCTGGGCACCTGCCGGCGACCTACCGCAAGAATATGTTCCAAATGCCAACACGATTTGGTCTGTAGAAGAAGGGGATGTTCTAACACAGACCACACCGATTACTTTGGTTTGGGACAATGACAACGGCATGATTTTCCGCCGCACGATTGCGATTGATGATGAATATATGTTCTCGGTTGAGCAATCAGTCGAAAACACAAGTGCTGCGCCTGTTCGCCTCTCCCCCTACGGCATCGTTGCCCGTCACGGCACGCCTGACGTTTCAGGATACTTCGTGTTGCATGAAGGTCTGATTCTGCAAAGCGACGACAGCTACGAAAAAGAGACATACAAAAAGATTGCCAAATTCGACATGAATGCAGCCGAGGGTGGCAACACCTCTAAGTATACATCCGAAGAAAATGGCTGGATCGGCTTTACTGATAAGAACTGGATGACAACCTTGGTGCCACAACCTGGCCAAGCCTTTACATCAGTTGCGAAATACGTGCCGACAAAAGACACTTACCAAATCGAATCCCGCCTGCCCGTGCAAGAAGTCGCAGCTGGCGCAACCGTCACAAGCAAAACATACTTGTTCGCTGGTGCTAAAGAGTGGGAAGCGATCAAAGGTTACCAAGATGATTTGGGCATTCACCGCTTTATCTACTCCATCGACTGGGGTCTGTTTTTCTTCTTCACGCAGCCAATCTTCCGACTTTTGCACGCTATCAATCTGTTGATTGGCAACATGGGCTGGTCGATCATCGCTTTAACGCTTTTGATCAAAGGTATCATGTTCCCACTGGCCTATAAATCTTACGTTTCAATGGCTCGCATGAAAGAATTGCAGCCTGAGATGGAAAAAATGAAAGCCGATGCAGGCGAAGATCGTGAAAAACTGCAAAAAGGCATGATGGAGCTGTACAAGAAAAACAAAGTAAATCCAGCTTCGGGCTGCTTGCCATTGCTTTTGCAAATCCCTGTGTTCTTCTCTTTGTACAAAGTGATCTTTGTCACCATTGAGCTGCGTCATGCACCTTGGCTGGGGTGGATCCGCGATCTTTCCGCGCCAGACCCTAGCTCAATCCTGAACCTGTTCGGCTTGTTGTCCTTTTCACCACCCGACCCCTCATCCATTCTGGCGTTTATCAGCCTCGGCATTTTGCCAATCTTGCTGGGTATTTCCATGTGGTTACAGCAAAAACTGAACCCAGCGCCCACAGATCCCGCGCAAGCGATGATCTTTGCGTGGATGCCATGGGTGTTTATGTTCATGTTGGGCAGCTTCGCATCTGGTCTGGTTCTATATTGGATCACCAACAACACGATCACGTTTATCCAGCAATATCTCATCATGCGCAGTCACGGCCACAAGCCGGATCTGTTTGGCAACATTGCCAGATCCTTGCGCCTCAAGAAAAAGGAAGGTTCGGCCTAAGGGCCGTATCACCCATATGAAACTAACATTCCCAATTGCGGAACCAGATGCGGCGGCCCTTGAGAAGGGTCGCCTCCTCTTTTCTGGTGAAACTGATTTCCTCAAAGGTGTCGTTGCCATGGACGGCATGCCACCAGATGACAGAATCGAAATCTGTTTCGCAGGCCGATCCAACGTGGGTAAATCCACGCTGATCAACGCGCTGACAGGCCGTAAAGCATTGGCGCGTGCATCAAACACCCCCGGTCGCACCCAAGAAATTAACTTTTTCACCTGCGCGGACAGCCACTATGTGGTCGACTTGCCAGGCTATGGTTTTGCCAAAGCCCCAAAAGACACTGTCGCCAAATGGCAGCGCCTTCTGAAAGCATATCTGTCAGGTCGCGCCACTTTACGCCGCGCGTTTGTTCTGATTGACAGCCGTCACGGCGTCAAAGCGGTAGATGAAGAAATCATGAGTCTTCTGGACCGTTCCGCAGTGACCTTTCAAGTTGTGATGACGAAAGCAGATAAGGTCAAAGAAGTTGAGCGAGCGAAAAATTTAGAGCAAACTCGCGAGGCCGTTTCAAAGCACCCTGCAGCCTACCCTGAAATCATTGTGACTTCATCGGAAAAAGGCTGGGGCATTGACGTATTGCGCGCTGTGATTTCAACGCTGGAATAATTCGCCGATGCAGCCACGAATCCCGAAGGATTGGTCCGCTGCATGGCACAAACCTTGGACCCCAAAGCCATGAAGAAACAAGACATGAACAGAGACTGGATCGCCACTGCCCGCACATTGTCCCAAGCCCTGCCCTATTTGCAGCGCTATGAAGGGGCCACAGTTGTGATAAAACTTGGCGGTCACGCCATGGGATCCGATGAGGCTATGGACAGCTTTGCACGCGATGTGGTTTTGATGCAGCAAGTCGGTGTTAAGCCCGTGATCGTTCATGGCGGCGGCCCGATGATCAACAAAATGCTGTCAGACCTGAACATTAAATCCGAATTTGTCGACGGCAAGCGAGTGACTGACAAGGCAACGGTGGAAGTTGTTGAAATGGTGCTTTCAGGCCTCGTCAACAAGCGTATCGTGCAAGCGATCAACAACCAAGGTGGGCGTGCTGTCGGCATTTCAGGCAAAGATGCGAACCTTATGGTTTGCGATCAGACCAACGCCGACCTGGGCTATGTTGGTACGCCTGTCGAAATGAAGCCTGCGATCATTGATGATCTCGGCAGTAAGGGCCTTATCCCAGTGATTGCCCCTCTTGGCGCTGGCAAGAATGGCGAAACCTTCAACGTGAATGGCGATACCGCGGCAGGCGCGATTGCAGGCGCGCTGCAAGCCGACCGCCTTTTGCTTTTGACAGATGTGTCGGGCGTCAAAGGGGCCGATGGTGAAGTTTTAACTGCACTTGATTCCAATATGATCCGCAGCTTGACGACCGATGGCGTGATTGCTGGCGGCATGATTCCCAAGACACAAACCGCGCTGGATGCCCTTGCAGATGGCGTGCGCGCAGTTGTGATCTTGGATGGACGTGCACCGAATGCCTGCCTGTTAGAATTGTTCACCGAACATGGCGCAGGGTCGTTAATTAGGGATAATCTTCCCGACGAAAAGAGAACGGAACAGTAGTGGCACTGCGACTGATCCTGACGCGTCATGCAAAGTCGGGCTGGGCAGACCCGATACAAGACGACAAGGACCGCACTCTTGCAGATCGAGGGCGCGCAGATGCCGCGCGCTTGGGTCGCTGGTTGACGGACAGCGACATAGATCAGGCCATTGTTTCAACCGCTGCGCGGACACAAGAAACGTGGTCTGTCATTGCACAGATCGGCGCTATTCAAGCTGAGGCGCAAAACCTTGACGCTTTATACTTGGCGTCTTGTGATGTGCTTTTGCAAACGCTTCAGCGCGCTACAGGAAATTGTGTCCTGCTGCTTGCACATAATCCCGGCATCGGCGAACTGGCCAATCGTTTGATAAAATTCCCTGCCCCGCATTCAGATTTCGTACACTACCCAACCTGCGCGACAGCAGTTTTTGACATAGCAGCACCACGTTGGAGTGACGTGGCGCTCGGTGAAAACATCCTGCAAAATTTTTGGACACCTCAAAGTTAGGGCATATCCAACTGCGCAGCGTTTCCGCATAAAAAAGGCGCCCGCAGGCGCCTTTTATTATATTGACCGAAAGCCTAGTGACCCAAAATTTGGCTGAGGAACAGTTTTGTTCGATCAGATTTAGGGTTGTTAAAGAACTCTTCTGGCTCGTTCTGCTCAACAATTTGCCCTTGATCCATAAAGATCACGCGGTCAGCAACCTGACGGGCAAAGCCCATCTCATGCGTCACACAAAGCATAGTCATGCCTTCGTCCGCGAGCGTAACCATGGTGTCGAGCACCTCTTTGATCATCTCAGGGTCAAGGGCTGATGTAGGTTCATCAAATAGCATGATACGCGGCTGCATGCACAAAGACCGCGCAATCGCCACACGTTGCTGTTGACCACCTGACAGCATGCCTGGGTACTTGTTGGCCTGATCAGGGATCTTCACCTTTTCAAGGAAATGCATCGCCAGTTCTTCGGCTTCTTTCTTAGGTGTCTTGCGGACCCACATCGGCGCCAAGGTGCAGTTTTCCAAGATCGTCAAATGCGGAAACAGGTTGAAGTGTTGAAAACACATCCCCACTTCTCGACGGATCTTATCAATATTTTTCAGATCCGACGACAATTCGGTGCCATCAACAACGATCTGACCTTTTTGATGCTCTTCCAAACGGTTGATACAGCGGATCATAGTGGACTTGCCCGAACCAGATGGGCCAGCAATCACGATACGTTCACCGCGTTGAACCGTTAGGTTGATGTCGCGCAACACGTGGAAATCACCGTACCACTTGTTCATATTGGTGATTTGGATCGCCACTTCGTCGGCGAGATGGTTTTGAAGTTCAGCAGACATAGACAGTCTCCTTTCTTAGTGATGACCAGTGCGCAGCTTGCGTTCCAGCCACTGAGAATATTGCGACATTGAAAAACAGCAGATCCAAAAGACGAGCCCGATAAAGATATACAGCTCCCAATTGATGCCGTTCCAAGCGGAGTTCGCGCGGATAGCGTTAGATAGACCAAGCATGTCAAAGATGCCGATGAACATGACCAAAGTCGTGTCTTTAAACAGGCCGATGAACGTATTTACGATTCCAGGAATCGAGATTTTCAAAGCCTGCGGCATGATGATCAGGCGCTGAGACTGCCAGTAATCAAGCCCCAATGCATCTGCTGCTTCGTACTGACCTTTTGGCAAAGCTGCCAAGCCCCCGCGGATCACTTCGGCCATATAGGCAGATGAGAATAGCGTCACCATAATGATCACCCGCAACGTCAAGTCAAAGGCAGTGCCTGGTGGTAGGAAATAGTTCAGCAACAAAGACGCCGTGAACAGCAAGGTAATCAACGGCACGCCACGAATAAATTCGATGAAGCCCACACAAATTGCCTTTACCACCCATAGGTTCGATTGGCGGCCAAGCGCTAAGATCAAACCAATCGGCAATGATAATGCGATGCCAGAGAGGCCAATGATCACACAGATCATAAACCCACCCAAGACGCGGCTTTCAACGCGTTCCAAATCGCCAATCGGCAATGCAGACCCCAAAGCCTCACTCAATGGACCGACACAGAACATCCACCAGACTAATCCGATAACCAATGATCCAATCAGCGCCAACAAGGTCGATGATTTGCGCTCTAGTACCACATAAGAGACATAGAAAAGGACAAAGCCAAGAGCGACCAGAAGTGGCCCCCAAATTGGACCGCCCCAAACAAGCCAAACCATCAAGAATGGAAAGGCAATGGTCACCCACAACAGTTTGCGTGGCACAGATTCAAACAGAACAGGCGCAATCGCAACAAGCATCAGTACAAAGGCCACGACAGCGCGCCAGATTTCTTCGGCGGGATAGAAGCCAAATAATAATTGCTGCCAGCGTTCTGTCAAAACCGCCCAACAGGCGTAATGCGTATTGCCATAGCGTTCGTTCAAAATGTCACGGCACTCAGAAAGCGAACTTGCATTCCACACGCCCCCGAACATCCACGGCACAATGCCAGATAAAACCCAGAAAATGACGAGTAGGGAAATGATCGTCAAAATCGAGTTGAGTACGGAAGAAAACAAGTTGTCTTTCAACCACCGCACAGCACCGATTTGTGACGCAGGCGCCGGCTGTTGATCGATCATGCCTTCGCGCACGAAGGCGACGGATTTCGAATTTTTCATATTACCGCTCCTTCAGTTTTACAGAGTTGTTGTAGACGTTCATGAATGTTGAAATCGTCAAGCTGACAGCCAGATAGACCATCATCATCAACAACATGCATTCCAGCTCCCGCCCTGTGGTATTCAAAGTCGTGCCACCCAAAGTTGATCGCAAGTCCATGTATCCCACGGCCAAGGCCAGTGACGAGTTCTTTGTCAAGTTCAGGTATTGTGAAATCAGCGGCGGAATGATGATACGCAAAGCTTGCGGCAAAATCACAAGGTTCATCGTCCGTGAGGGACGCAAACCAAGCGCTGCGGCTGCCTCTGTCTGTCCTTTGGAAATGGCCAAAATGCCAGAGCGCACGATCTCAGCGATGAATGACCCTGTGTAGAATGACAAAGCCAACCACAGCGCCAAAAGTGAATTGCGAATATGCAAACCGCCAGAAAAGTTAAATCCTTTGATTTCTGGGATAGACAAGGCAATCGGGCGGCCTAGCAAAAAGAAAACGGCCAATGACGGCACAATGAAAATGCCAAGCTTGTACCAGAAATTCGGCAAAATCTGACCCGTCGCTTCAAAGCGGCGATGTGACCATTTTCCGTAAGCCCAGATGCCCAAAAGCGACAACAAGAACGTGATCACAACAAGCGCAGATCCATCGCCCCAAATAGGTGCTGGGATATATGTTCCGCGGTTTGTGACAGCAACGGAATCCCACAACCACATGTTATTCACAGCGTCTTCACCGCGGAATGAACGTGGCTTACGATCCATTTCAGACAAAACAGCGAAAAACGCCAAAATCCAAAGCAGCACAGGAATATTGCGGAAGCTTTCCACATAGAATGACATGATCTTTGCTGTGAGCCAGTTTTTAGACAAACGCAAAACACCCGCAACAACCCCGATGATCGTTGCAAGGATACAGCCTAAAAACGCAACAAGGAGCGTGTTCAAAAGCCCTACAATCGTCGCACGCCAATGAGTGGAATCGGACGAATACGGGATAAGCAATTGATTGATATCATAGCCAGCTCGATTGCCAAGAAATCCGAAATCGATGTCTTTGTCAGCGGCGGCCAGATTGATGATGGTATTATTTAGCAGATAAGCGCCGAGCCCCATTACGAGCAAGAACACAATCACTTGGATTGTCATCGACCTATAGCGAGTATCGTAAAGCAGTTGGCTGATGTGAAAACCAGCAGCCTTTGGTGGGTCTATCATTGTCGTCATTGTAGACTGTCCCCCATTTCCCCGAAGTTAGCGCAAAATTCGATGGGAAAAATCCTATCGTTTTGGCCATTTTGTTTTTTGATCTGTAGATATGAAAAGGGCGCGGAGTGATCCGCGCCCCCTTTGTCATTAGAACCTAGCGGAAGGGTGGGGAGTAGATGAGGCCACCATCAGTCCACTGCGCGTTCAAACCACGTGCAAGACCGATTGTTGTGCTTTCGCCAATGTTCGCTTCAAAGCTTTCACCGTAGTTGCCTACTTTGGTGATGATGTTCAAAGCAAAGTCATTTGGCAAACCAAGCATCGCACCAAGCTCACCTTCACGACCGAGCAAACGGTTGATTTCAGGGCTATTCGTACCGTTTTCAGCCATTTCAGCCGCATTCGCAGATGTCACACCCAATTCTTCAGCAGCAACCATCGCGTTGAATGACCAACGTACGATATCTGCCCATTCAGAGTCGCCGTGGCGTACAAGTGGGCCGAGTGGCTCTTTAGAAATGATTTCTGGCAAAACAACGTAGTCGCCAGGTGTTTCAAACGCAGAACGTGCAGCCGCAAGTGCAGATGCATCCGTGGTGTAAACGTCACAAGCGCCAGCCAAGAACTGGTTTTGCGCTTCTGTGAAGCTTTCTACTGGAACTGGTTCATAGTCCAGCTCATTGATGCGGAAGAAGTCTGCAAGGTTAAGCTCTGTTGTTGTACCTGTTTCGATACATACAGTCGCACCTTCAAGTTCTTTCGCAGAAGACACACCAAGATCTTTTGGAACCATAAAGCCCTGACCGTCGTAGTAGTTTACACCTACGAAATCGAGTTTCAGGTCAACATCACGCGAGAATGTCCATGTTGTGTTACGTGCAAGCAAATCGATCTCGCCAGAAGACAGCGCTGTAAAACGCGTCGCTGAAGTCAAAGGAGTGTACTCAACTTTTTCTGGATCGCCAAAGACAGCCGCAGCAACAGCGCGACAGAAGTCGATGTCAAAGCCCTTCCACACGCCGTCAGCGTCTGGGGCAGCGAAACCGGGTGTACCAGTGTTCACGCCACACTTAACAGCGCCGTGTTCTTGCACAGCAGCCAAAGTTGCAGAGCCAGAGCTTTGAGCCATGGCGCCAGTTGCAACAAGCCCTGCGGCAGCCAAAGCGCTTACAAATGCAGTTTTATTCATTTTTACCTCTTCCTGAGTTCACGTCGATACAACGCTAGTCCAACCTTGAGTGGCTGGTAATTAAGACGGGAGGCAGTTCACAGCCTCTCCTGCGCTCAAGTTGAGAGGAATCATCACGTATCGTCAAGGCTATGATCAAAGATTCGTATGCAAAATAGGCATTTGCTTTTTTCTTAGGCTATAGCAGCGCAATCTATAGCTGATGCAATTTTAGCATCAATTTACAGCACACCACAGTATACAAATCGCAGGCACAAGCATTTCCCTAATTTTGTTGCCTAAAATCAGGCCTGATCGCAAAAACTGGGGTATCTCTATTTTTGCGCCATGTGGAAAAAACGATAGGCGTGAAAAAAACTGTCTCTTTTTATCTCAGCGATTGACGTAGCGTCGTCATCAGCGCCCCACTGCGAAATTTGGAATGTTTCATCAATGCGCGAGCGATCCCAGAGGTCTTTTTCACTGTAAATTGATTCGGTTGCAGCCAAACCCAAGGCTAGTGATCCCGTCAAAGCCACAAGATCATGAAAGGCGGACAGTTCAAATTCGGTGAACCCATGCACGTGCTGGCGCAACAGATCAAGTGACGCTTGATCTTGCGGGACGGGCATCACACCTTCACGCGTCTGCAAAGCGGCACCAAATCGATCTTTCACCCAAGCGATAATAGGATCCCATGCTTCAGCCTGCATCGCGACAAGTTCGCGCGGATAGCTGGCACGGTAACACACAAGATCACTATCGCCGTATTCCGACAGCATATCAGCGACCTCAGCATGTTGAATGCGCACCTTGTCGATTGCCGCATTAGCCCCCCGCGTGAAGGGCATTGAATTTGGATCGATCTTACCCTCTTGGGCATCCCATTCGATACGGATGTGTTCAGCTAAATCCTGCGTCGGCACAACCAAAAGCGCTTTGGCTGGCGTGCGCACATTGCGCCCATCTAGCAAAACCGTAAAGCCGCCCTCAACAGGGGCCACTGTTGTCTCTTTCCAAAAGCGCTTTGCCTCAAAATCCGCCATGGTCTAGTCCTTCCAAATCGTATCGAGCGTCGTCTCAAGCTGTGAAAAATCAGTCACAATCGCCGCCGCCCCAGTCGTCGTTAGGGCACGCACCCCGTGGTAGCCCCAAGACACACCAATCGAAGCACAGCGCGCGGCCTTCGCCATTTCCATATCGTAAGTCGTATCCCCCACCACAACCGCATCCGCCGCTTGGGCATCGCAATCGGTCAAACAGGCCTGCACCATCGAAGGATGCGGCTTTGATGGGTGATCGTCGGCGCAATGTGTTGTGGCGAAAACATCGGCAAATGGCCAAGATTCAAGCAAAGCATCTAGCCCGCGGCGACTTTTGCCTGTTGCAATTGCAAGCATCATATCCCCACGTGAAGCAAGCGCCGCAATCGCTGCCTCAGCCCCATCATAAAGCGGCGGCATCGCATCAGAACGCAAACGGTTGGCGCTGAAATCAGACTTATAGACCTCTACCATTTGCGCGACTGTCTGGTCATCCGCCATGGGCGCAAGTTCTTTCATCGCATAGGGCAAAGACAGCCCGATGATAGAGAGCACCGCTTGGCGTTCTGGCTGGGGCAAGGCAACGCTGTCAAAGGCCGCGGTCATTGAGGCAACGATATGCGCCTGACTGTCGACAAGCGTTCCATCGACATCAAAAATAACGAGCTTGCTCATCTGAGCGTCTCAAACGGATCTTCCGCCGCCAAGTCTTCAGACCAATCGAAAGTGTCCCAGCTGTTTTTCATATGCTCTGGCAAAGGCGCAGTCACGCTCAGCAGTTTACGTGTTACAGGGTGTTCAAACGCAATACGGCGTGCATGTAGGTGCAGCTTTTTGCTGATGACACCGCCAAGTTGTGCGCCCCAGCCGTCGCCCATGTTTTCTTGTCCAGAGCCACCATATTTGCCGTCGCCTACAATCGGATGACCGATTTCAGCCATATGCGCGCGCAGCTGGTGGGTGCGCCCTGTCAAAGGTTCCATCGCCACCCATGACGCACGGCTGCCGACGCGATACAACGTAGCATACAGCGTGCTCGCGCGTTTTGCGCCCTCGGTGCTGTCTACATCGCGCGGGTGAACAGCATACATTTTCTCGCCTTCACCACCTTTGCCGCGCCCCGATGCTTTGACCAATCCGTATTTGATCTCACCCAAATATGGAACGGGAACGCCCGCGACCAAGGCCCAATAGATTTTGCGCGTATTACGGTGACGGAAGGCTTCGGTCAGTTTTGTGGCCATCGCAGGGGTGCGTGCCAAAACCAATGCACCTGATGTGTCCTTGTCCAAACGGTGCACAAGGCGAGGCTTTTCATCGTAATCAAAACGCAGCGCTTCAGACAATCCATCGACGTGGCGCAACTGTTTTGAGCCACCTTGCGTCGGCAGCCCCGCAGGCTTGTTGATGACGATAATATGGTCGTCTTTATACAAAACAGACTGCTGCATCATTTTAATGTCAGCATTGGTCAATCGAATATTGTTATGCTTTGGCGCTTCCACATCGGGCAGCGGCGGCACACGCACTACATTGCCAGGGCCGACGCGCGTATTTGATTTAACGCGTCCCCCATCGACACGAATATCACCCTTGCGGCATAGTTTTTCTATGTTGCCCTGCGTGATCTGTGGAAAAGACTTTCGAAACCAACGATCCAAACGCTGCTCGGGTTGATCATCCCCTATGGTGATCATTTGAACTTTGCTCATGCGACGACTCCCCGTGCAACTGCAAGACCAATAGCAATGCCGCCAAGCGCCAAAACCAAGGTCCCTAAAACATAACTCGCGGCTAGGCCGAATTGCCCCCGCTCATACAGCGCGATCGCATCAAGCGAAAACGCGGAAAATGTGGTGAAGCCCCCTAAGACACCTGTCAACAAAAACAGAGTGAAGCGATGACCTGACGTTTCCGCCAAAACCACGATAAAAACACCCATAAGGAACGAGCCGACAAAGTTGACTGCCAAAGTGCCCCAAGGAAAGCCACCGCCCAGTAAACGAGCCAGTGCAATGGAGGTTAAATACCGCGCCGATGCGCCGATCGCCCCGCCAAGGGCCACTTGCAAGAGAGGTGCCATTTTTGGTGTCCTTTTGCCTGTTCCTTGGGTCTCATTCAGTGAAATGTCAACAGATATTGGGGTTTTGGCCTAATCTCGTTTTCGCTGATCTCTAAGCTTTTCAAAATAGGCAACACGTTTAGCTAAGTCACGTTCAAAACCGCGTTCAACAGGGGCGTAGAACTGGGTGCGTGGCAAGGTTTCAGGAAAAAAGTTTTGCCCTGAAAATCCATCTTTAGAATCGTGGTCATAGGCATAGCCTACGCCATACCCATGCTTTTCCATCATCTTGGTCGGCGCATTTAAAATGTGCTTGGGGGGCGGCTCTGATCCCGTTTTGCGCGCCGCGTCACGCGCCGCCTTATAGGCGACGTAAGCCGCGTTAGATTTTGGCGCCAATGCCAAATATATCACAGCCTGCGATAGGGCCAACTCGCCTTCAGGGGAGCCAAGCCTCTCAAAAGTTTCCCACGCGTGCAGGCAAACCGTTTGCGCCTGAGGGTCGGCCAATGCGATATCTTCGACCGCCATCCGCACAAGCCTGCGCGCGAGGTAGCGCGGGTCTTCGCCGCCCTCTAGCATTCTGGCAAACCAGTACAACGCCGCATCAGGATCGGACCCTCGCACCGACTTGTGCAACGCTGAAATCAGGTTGTAATGTTCCTCACCAGATTTGTCATATTTGGCAGCACGCCGCATCAAACGCTTGCCCAACTGATCGCTGTCAAGCGGCTGCGAAACCCGCCATGCCATGACCTGTTCAATCAGATTTAAAAGCGTGCGACCATCGCCATCGGCCATCTCACATAGGGTTTCGCGTGCGCGCTGGGTCAGCGGCAAATCGCGCTCAAATTCGGTCTCAGCGCGCGCGGCCATCAATGCGAGCTCATCCAGCGACAAACGTTCCAGAATCATCACTTGGCTGCGTGACATGACCGCTGCGTTCAATTCAAAGCTGGGGTTTTCAGTCGTTGCGCCAACCAAAAGAATTGTGCCGTCTTCCATATGAGGCAGAAAACTATCTTGCTGTGCTTTGTTGAAACGATGGATTTCGTCGACAAATAACAACGTGCCTTTACCATTCTGACGGCGCAATTTCGCTGCCTCGAAAACTTTGCGTAAATCAGGAACGCCCGTAAAGATCGCCGAGATTTGGACAAAATGCAGATCCGTTTCATCCGCTAATAGCCGCGCGATGGTGGTTTTACCAACGCCAGGCGGTCCCCAGAAAATGATCGACGATAAAGATCCAGAGGCCAGCATCACACCCAAAGGGGCTTCGGGTCCGAGCACATGGGATTGGCCGATAACCTCACCCAAAGATTTCGGGCGCAAACGGTCCGCAAGCGGGCGCGGCGCTTGGACTTCGGGTTTAGAGATATCGGATTGGAATAGGTCAGACATGCGCCAACACTACGCCGCAATACCACGTGGTAAAAGGGAAAACGGGGCCACAATACTGCGTTGCGGCCCCGTCGTGAGTATTTGCTAGTGCAGTTTATTGGACAGGTTGATGCGAATGCAGGCGTTATTCGCCCCTCCGATGTCCATTACGCGGCCGATCACGTCGATATCTAAGCCGACGCGGCGCCCCCAACGCGGACCCTTTTCAGGAATCAATCCGATCACTGAGGTTGCGCCAAGTGCACGCGCAGACAGCGTCATTTCATTGATGAGATTCATCTGAACGCGCATACGGATTTTTGCGGGAACGCGGTGGGATACAAAAATGCGACTGGATTCCCAGACATGCGGCGCGACAGGCGCTTCCTCAAAGAGCAGGTCGGATGGGATACTATCCAAAAGACCGCGCTGAGCGTCGCGGATCATGTAAGAATATATACCGCATTTCGTTGTTGTAGGGGTCAGTCTGATCCCTGCTAGAACCTCGCCAAATTCATGAACTGCAATCCAACGGGACGCAGGTGTATCGTATTGATCGTACTCCATACCATCTGCTTGTGGCAGATCCCATTTCGCCTGCTGAATGAAGGTTTCATGTCTTGCGCGAAGCATGTTCGCAAAAAGATCGCCATAGTTGTGCAAATTGGTGAAAGAAAGTGTGGTTGTTTGCATGGTAGTCTCCAGTGTCGGTTGATTTCTTCAACGCAACGCAGGGAGGCTCACCATCACAACAGCTTAATCTCCTTGGCTTTTTGGATTGCCTCTGAGGTGGTCCGCGCCATGAGACGCTCTCGGGCTGATACCAACCGCGCTTTTAATGCACTTTCGGATATCCCGAGTCTGGCCGCGGCAGCTGCGTGACGATCACCGCCCGCGATGCACCGGAGAGCCTGAATTTGAGCTTGTGTTAGATCTGTCTGGGGTTCGGACACCTCATGCAAAGTGCGCACAACCAACGCAATCTTTGCCATTTCAGCATCGGTAAATTCGCGATCGGTGCGAGAGCAACCAACAATAGATCGCGACTGAACTGGCCCGCAGGACACAGCCATTCCGTAATTCAGGCCGAATTCAGCGGCCTGCCTCCAAATTCCAAATGGATCGGGGAGATCAATTTCGCTCCACCGTGTTTGCCCCTCGCAGCTTAAACCCCAAGCGATCATTGGATCACGCAACGCATACGCATTGGACGTGTAATGCTCCAACCATTTGGGATCGTAGGTTGATTGATACACTAAAGGCGCAGCGAATCGAATATGCAGCCCCGCCGTATAACCAACGGGGGATGCTTCACGAAGCTGCGCAAATAGTCGATTTAACTCTGTCATACCAATCATAAGAATTCATTCGCTGTTAAAGGGACTCGACAACCATAAGGCGACCTTATCACCCCAAGCTAAACCAATGGTATTCACATGGGAAGTCAGGATTGCCCTATTATGCCCGAAAGTCATCTGCATCGTAACGTCTGAACTTAGAACCTAAACGACCTAGCTGCCGACACTTTACCAGAATTGAGCATAAGGTATTGTAAACAAATCTGAAAAAATCGGTATCCCATCACAGCAGAAAAATCGATAAACTTTTAAGCTATTTACCACAAAGTCAAAAAAAAGGCCCCGTTCAACTGAACGAGGCCCAATTATTAGACGTTGGAAACGCTTATGCGTCTGCAACTGTACCGTCTTCGGCGGCAAGGCGTGCTTTGTCGTCGGCGCCTTTCGCTGCTGGATCGCGGTCTACGAATTCGATGATCGCCATAGGCGCCATGTCACCGTAACGGAAACCAGCTTTTACGATACGAACGTAACCACCTGAACGCTCAGCATAACGTGGGCCGAGAACGTCAAAAAGTTTTGCCGCAAATTTTTCCTGTTTCAACTGGCTTGCAGCCTGACGACGCGCGTGCAAGTCGCCGCGTTTGCCCAATGTGATCAATTTCTCGATGATTGGACGCAATTCTTTTGCTTTTGGCAAAGTTGTTTTGATTTGCTCATGTTCGATGAGCGAGCCAGCCATGTTCGAGAACATCGCTTTGCGGTGTTCGTGTGTACGGTTTAGGCGGCGGTAACCTCTAGCGTGACGCATTGTAAATCTCCTATAGCGTGTTTTGCTTTGTCTGGCAGCCGATGCGTGTCAGCTACTCTCCTTGGGGCCCTTCACTGAGGATCCAGTGCCCAGATCTTCCCCGTATCAAAACGGGCATTTGCGGGAGAAGGCCGAAGCCTTCCCCCAAATCACTTAGAACTGATCTTCGAATTTCTTAGCAAGATCTTCGATGTTCTCTGGCGGCCATTCTTCAACGTCCATACCGAGGTGCAGACCCATGCCTGACAACACTTCTTTGATCTCGTTCAAAGACTTGCGGCCAAAGTTTGGCGTGCGGAGCATCTCAGCTTCGGTTTTCTGAATAAGGTCACCTATGTAAACGATGTTGTCGTTCTTGAGGCAGTTCGCGGAACGTACTGACAATTCAAGCTCGTCCACTTTCTTAAGAAGAAGTGGGTTGAACTCAAGACCGTCGTCTTCTTCCTGACGATTGGCAGACTCAGGCTCATCGAAGTTCACGAAGATACCAAGCTGGTCTTGCAGAATGCGCGCAGCGTAAGCAACAGCGTCTTCTGGCGTGACAGAACCATCAGTTTCAATTTTCAATGTGAGTTTGTCATAGTCGAGAACCTGACCTTCGCGGGTCGGTTGCACGTCATAGGACACTTTTTTCACTGGTGAATAGATCGCATCGATCGGAATAAGGCCGATTGGTGCATCTTCTGGTTTATTCTTTTCAGCAGAGACATAGCCTTTGCCTGTGTTGACAGTCAGTTCCATAAACAAATCAGCGCCGTCATCCAAGTGACAGATCACGTGATCTTTGTTCAAAACTTCAATGCCAGCAGTTTCAGAGATGTCACCAGCGGTTACAACCATTGGACCCTTTGCAGAAATAGAAAGACGCTTAGGTCCTTCAACTTCCATGCGCAAAGCAACACCTTTGAGGTTCAAGATAACGTCTGTGACGTCTTCGCGAACACCAGCGACTGACGAAAATTCGTGAAGAACGTTGTCGATCTGAACGGAAGTGATAGCGGCACCCTGAAGGGACGACATCAAAATACGACGCAGGGCGTTGCCCATTGTCAGACCGAAGCCACGCTCAAGTGGTTCAGCAATAATAGTCGCTTGACGTGCTGGCTCGTTGCCAGGCTTCACTTCAAGCTGCTGTGGTTTGATGAGCTCTGCCCAATTCTTGTGGATCATGCTGTAGCCTCCATTCTTGTCCCAAACCCATGTCCTTAAGTAGGGGACGCCCGAGGGGTCTTAAAAACGCAAAAACGGACCGCGGGCAATAAGGCCCGCGATCCAAAAAATCAGTATATATTATACGCGGCGGCGCTTTGGTGGGCGACAGCCGTTGTGCGCCATTGGTGTAACGTCACGGATAGATGTAACGTTAAGACCAAGAGCAGCCAGAGCGCGCAAAGCGGACTCACGGCCAGAACCTGGACCTTGAACTTCAACTTCCAAAGTTTTCACGCCGTGCTCTTGTGCTTTTTTACCAGCATCTTCAGCAGCCATCTGAGCAGCGTAAGGAGTCGACTTGCGTGACCCTTTAAAGCCCATAGTACCAGCAGAAGACCAAGAGATCGCGTTACCCTGAACGTCAGAGATCAAAATCTTAGTGTTGTTGAATGTAGAGTTTACGTGAGCAACGCCAGTGGCGATGTTCTTGGAAACTTTTTTCTTAGTGCGACGAGTATCACGTGCCATGTTAAGTAGCCTCCCTTACTTCTTCTTGCCAGCAATGGCTTTCGCAGGACCCTTGCGAGTACGTGCGTTTGTGTGCGTACGCTGACCGCGTACAGGGAGGTTGCGACGGTGACGCAAGCCGATGTATGAACCAAGGTCCATAGCGCGCTTGATGTTCATCTGTGTCTCACGGCGCAGGTCGCCCTCAACAGTGTAGTTCGCGTCGATGTGCTCACGCACAGCTAGAACTTCTGAATCGGACAATTCGTTAACACGACGAGTTTCGTCGATGCCAACTGCTGCACAAATGTCTTTTGCGGATTTAGATCCGATACCCGTTACATAGGTCAATGCGATAGGAAGACGCTTGCCTGTCGGGATGTTTACGCCGGCGATACGAGCCAATGTATATTCCTTTTTCGTTGCGGTTCCGTAGTACCGGAACCTTTTTTCACAACGGAAGCCCGCAAGTTTTTCACCTACGAGCGTCAGCTGAATTCGATGATCTTCACGTTTGGGAGCGACCCTTAGCGAATCTATTACCCCTTACGGGATGGGTCTCACTACTGCCCCGCTGTGACAGCGTCAAGCCCTTTGGTGATATGCCCCGCAATTTCCCATAACCATTTGAGAAATATGAGGCAAGCTTACCATAAGTTGTCACGCAGAAGCCGCCCCACTAAACCAAAAGGCCGCGCCAGTTTCCCGTGCGCGGCCTTTGAAATGCTATGTAAAAGACCTTAGCCTAGTGCTTTTGCGACATCGCTGGCGACGCGTTCAACATCTTGCAAACCATCCACTGTGCGCAACTCGCCCCGCGCATAGTAATAGCCAATCAGCGGCGACGTTTTCTTGTAGTATTCCATCAAACGGATCTTGACGCTTTCTTCATTGTCATCTGCACGCACAGGTTTGCCTGCAGCAGCAGCTTCTGCCGCGCGATTAACAATACGCTTGACCAAGGTTTCATCGTCGACCTCAAGCTGAACCACTGCGTCCAATTGTACATCATTGCGTGACAGCAATTCGTTCAAAGCATCAGCCTGACCCAGCGTACGCGGAAAGCCGTCAAAGATAAAACCTGCAGCATTGCCAGCTTGGATTTTTTCTTCGATCAAACCGATAACGATTTCGTCTGTTACAAGCTGACCTGCATCCATGACTGCGGCAACTTTCTTGCCCATTTCTGAGCCAGAAGTCCGCGCTTCACGCAGCATATCACCCGTAGAAAGCTGCACCATACCGCGCTCTTGCACAAGGCGAAGTGCCTGTGTGCCTTTTCCCGCACCAGGTGGTCCAAGCAGAATAATGTTCATCGTCTCGCGCTCCCCCGCTTACTGCGTTTTTTGCCACGCAGCTGAGATTTTTCAATCAAGCCTTCATATTGGTGCGCCAATAGATGTGACTGCACCTGCTGAATTGTGTCCATAGTTACAGACACAACAATCAAAACAGATGTCCCACCAAAGTAGAACGGAATTGCAAACTGGCTGCGCACGATTTCTGGCAACAAACACACAGCCGCAAGATACGCAGAGCCGATCACCAAAATACGCGCCACGATATAATCAAGGTGCTCTTCGGTTTTCTTGCCAGGACGAATGCCTGGAATGAAACCGTTTTGGTTTTTCAAGTTGTCTGCAACCTCATCAGATTTGAAAGCAACGTTCGCAGTGTAGAAGTAAGCAAAGAATACAATCATTGCTGTAAAGAACAGCAAGTAAAGAGGCTGGCCGGGGCCAAAGTAAGCCAAGATTGTAGACATCACAGGACCAAGATCAGACTGACCTGAAAAGGTTGCGATCGTGGTTGGCAACAACAACAAAGACGATGCAAAGATAGCAGGGATAACGCCCGCTGGGTTTACTTTGATCGGCAAGTGGCTGCTTTGCGCGTCAAATACTTTCATGCCTTGCTGACGACGTGGGTACTGAATGTGCACCTTGCGAAGCGCGCGCTCCATGAAGACCACAAAAGCAATCACACCGACGATCATGGCAAGCACCAGAATGATCACAAAGGGTGAAATCGCGCCAGACCGACCAGAGGCTAGGAATTGCGCCATCGCACTTGGAATTTCTGCGACGATACCAACGAAGATGATCAAGGAAATGCCATTGCCGATGCCGCGATTGGTGATTTGCTCACCCAACCACATCAAGAACATTGTCCCCCCCACAAGCGTGATGATCACACCTGCGCGGAAATACCAGCCCGCTTCATGGGCCAAATCGCCAGCTTCCAAAGAGGCAGCCAATCCATAGGCTTGGAACAAGGCCAAAGCCACCGTGCCAAAGCGCGTATATTGGTTGATCTTTTTACGCCCCTGCTCGCCCTCTTTCTTGAGTTGCTCAAGCTTGGGAACCATAGCAGTTAGAAGCTGCACGATGATCGATGCAGAAATATAGGGCATGATGCCCAATGCAAAGATACCCATACGGCCCAAAGCACCACCAGTGAACATCGACAGAATACCGCCAATGCCGCTAGAAGCTTGTTCCATAAAGTCACGGAGCGCATTTGCGTCGATACCAGGCACGGGGATAAATGTCCCGAGACGGTAGACGATCAACAGACCGAGGGTGAAAATAATACGTTGGCGAAGCTCAGTGGCTTTCCCGAGGGTGCCCCAGCTAAGGTTCGCTGCCATTTGTTCTGCTGCGGATGCCATTAGGTCTCTCTTTCGCGATAACGCCGCCGAACCGGGTTTCCCGGTCGGCGGCGCTTGGAAAACATAGAATTGATGTAAGGGGCAACGCCCCCTATCACAACCCTTATTCGGCCGCTTGTGCCGTTACTGTGAGAGAGCCGCCTGCTTTTGCAACAGCTTCAACAGCTGCTTTAGACGCGCCAGTCACAGTGATGTTCAATTTGGATGTCGCTTCGCCTTTTGCGAGAACGCGGATACCGTCCAATTTGCGGCGGATCAAACCAGAAGCAACCAATGTATCTTCTGTGATCGCTGCTGTTGCGTCGATTTTGCCTTCGGCTACGAATTTTTCGATTAGGCCAAGGTTCACAACTGCAAATTTCTTACGGTTTGGTTTGTTGAAACCGCGCTTAGGAAGACGCATGTACAATGGCATTTGACCGCCTTCGTAGCCACCGATCGCAACACCTGAACGGGATTTTTGACCTTTGATACCACGGCCACCCATTTTACCTGTGCCAGAACCTGGACCACGGCCAACGCGCTTGCGTTTCTTTGTTGCGCCTTCGTTATCGTGAAGTTCGTGTAGTTTCATGTCGCTTCTCCTTGCCGGAACTGACCCCCAGCGACGGAAGGCCAAACACGGCGTAAAATTAATGATTCTGATGGGCTAAAAACCCACTTGGCGCGTATACGCAAGTTCCGCGCGCTATTCAAGCCTGCTATTGGCATTGCCCAGTTTTAAAAGGCGGCCTTAAAATGCAAAATGGCCCGCAAAACTGCAGACCATAAACGCAAGGCATCCAACCTAAATACTGTGGTAAAAGCTTATTTAAGCTTTGTACCCATTGCAGCTTCGTAGATTGAGCCGCGGTTCAAGCCAATGTCAGCCAATTCACGGTCAGACAAAGCGCTCAATTTAGTGTATGTTGCTTCGATTGCACGCGCTTCTTTGAATGCTGATACAGCTGCTGAGAATGCAGATACGATAGAAGCGAATACTGAAGTGTGAGCTGGTGTTGAGAATGTTGTTACGTGTGCCATTGTGCGGAACCTTATAAGATTTGAACGTTTTCATTGCGTCTATTTTTCGACATCCCCGTCTGGGGTGTTGATGATCATTTAGGCGGTTTGAAAACTTTTAGGTAGCATTAGATTCCCAAACCCGCCATGCAGCGCGTGCATAGCTCTATCCGATATAAAAAAACCCCCGCTGTTTCCAACGAGGGCTTCAGACTGTTCAGGTAGATTATTCCATTCTAGCCGTGGCTGTGATCACCGTACCAATCGCCGATTTTGACCTCAGACGCGCCCCCGACAAGTTCCGCGAATTGTTCAGGATCTTGTGTCCCGCCATCGCGGCCTTGGTAGTGGTATGGGTAGACATAGGTCGGTTTAAACACTTTAACCGCCTCTGCTGCTTGCTGCGCTGTTTGCGTGAATGGCAGGTTCATACAGAGGAACGCCAGATCAATATCTGTCAGCGCCAGCATTTCAGGCGTAGGCTCAGTGTCGCCAGAAATGTAAGTGCGGAAACCATCCAAGGTTACAATATACCCGTTATCGCGCCCTTCTGGGTGAAAATTCATGCGCTCTTCAGTGGTGTTATAGGCAGGGATCGCGTCAACCCCGATTTCACCCCAAGCGGCCGATTCGCCATTGGCCAAAACTTGCGTGTTGTTTCTTAACCCTTCGGGTAGTTTTTCAAAGACCGCAGGATTGGTGATCATCTGGGTCGCATCCCCCTTGAGCGCCGTCAAAGTATCAACATTATAGTGATCGCCATGCTCATGAGTAATCAGGATGTAGTCGGCAGAGGGCAGGCTTTCATAGCTTGCAGCATCCCCCACCGGATCAACGTAAATCACCCCTGCAGGCGTTTCCATAACAAAGGATGCATGCGCAATCGGATGCACTGTGATCGCACCATCTGCGAAAACATCAGACATATGGCCAGCAGCGCGCGCGGAAAACGGCAATACTGTAATCAAACCGACGGCAGCGCCAGCATGCGTTAAAAAGGAACGGCGTGTTTGTGTCATCTTTCAACCTCCATGAATTAGGCAATAGATAGCACGCAACCGTCCCGCGGCAATGTCACGACGCCGTGAGCCCGCAAATACAAAAACGCCCCGCTGTTTCCAACGAGGCGTTTTCCAAAAGCTTTAGATCAAAAAGATCGACTTAATTGTCGCGCTCTTCGATGATTTCTACCATGTGAGAAATCTTACGCACCATGCCGCGAACCGCTGGAGTATCTTCCAACTCACGTGTCTTGTGCATTTTGTTGAGGCCAAGGCCAACCAACGTAGCACGTTGATCTTGTGGGCGACGGATCGGAGAACCGATCTGTTTTACAACGATAGTTTTAGCCATTGTGTCTACTCCTTACGCTTCTGCTGATTCAGCAGGTGCGGCTGCAGCGGCGTCATCTTTTTTCAAGATGTCAGCCACTTTCTTGCCGCGACGCTGAGCGACGGAACGTGGTGATGATTCTTGCTTAAGACCGTCGATAGTCGCACGGATCATGTTGTATGGGTTTGAAGAACCGATGGATTTGGACACAACGTCCTGAACACCGAGCATTTCAAATACAGCACGCATTGGACCACCAGCGATGATACCAGTACCTTGTGGCGCAGTACGCATAACCACTTTGCCAGCACCGTGACGGCCGTTGACGTCGTGGTGCAATGTGCGACCTTCTTTCAAAGGCACGCGGATCATTTGGCGTTTCGCTTGCTCTGTGGCTTTGCGAATGGCCTCAGGGACCTCTTTCGCCTTACCTTTACCAAAGCCAACGCGGCCTTTTTGATCGCCTACAACTACAAGAGCAGCAAAGCCAAAACGCTTACCACCTTTTACAGTTTTAGACACACGGTTGATCGCGACAAGGCGATCTGCAAATTCTGGAGTTTCATCGCGATCGCGACGGTTCCCACGGTTGTTATCTGCCATTGGGCATTTCCTTAAATAGGTGGCGCGAGGCGCCGGATGTTATCAATCCTAGTGGAAAAGCGCAGCCTAGGCTGCGCCTCCCTGGATCATCGGGGGGGCGCCAACCCTAAGGTTAAGCGCCACCCACAAGTGATTTAGAACTTCAAGCCGCCTTCACGCGCAGCTTCGGCCAAGGCCTTCACTTTGCCGTGGAATAGGAAGCCGCCGCGGTCGAAGTAACATACTTCCACGCCAGCTTTCTTGGCACGTTCCGCGATAGCAGCGCCAACTTTGGAAGCTGCATCGACGTTGTTTTTGCCGACCACACCGAGATCTTTCTCGAGTGTTGACGCAGAGGCGAGTGTCACGCCGTTTACGTCGTCGATCAACTGAACGCTGATGTTCTTGTTCGAACGATGGATAGACAGACGCGCACGTCCGTTTGCCATCTTGCGAAGTTTGTTCCGGACGCGCAGGCGGCGCTTCAAGAACAGGTCTCTTTTGCTGTTTGCCATGATCTACGTCCTTACTTCTTCTTACCTTCTTTGCGGAAGATATACTCGTCTTTGTATTTGATACCTTTGCCTTTGTAGGGCTCAGGTTTCCGCCATTCGCGAATATTTGCCGCGACTTGGCCAACGAGTTGTGCGTCTGTACCTTCAACAACGATTTCCGTTTGCTTCGGAGCTGTGACTGTTACGCCAGCAGGAACTTCGAAGAGAACGTCATGTGAATAACCCAAAGCCAGTTTGAGAGTGTTACCCTGCATAGTTGCACGGTAACCAACACCGTTGATCTCAAGCTCTTTTTTGAAGCCTGTAGATACACCTGTCACCAAGTTGGCGATAACAGTGCGGGACATGCCCCACTGTTGACGCGCGCGCTTGGATTTACCGCGAGGCGTGACAGTTACAGTATTGTCCTCAACTGCGACAGTTACGTCATCAGTTGCGGTGAATGTGTGAGTAGCCTTAGGGCCTTTCACTTCGATGGTCTGACCTGAAACAGAAGCAGTTACGCCGCTGGGCAGCTCGACCGGTTTTTTACCAATGCGAGACATCAGACCCTCCTTAGAAGACTGTGCAAAGCACTTCGCCGCCAACATTGTTGGCACGAGCGTTTGCATCAGACATCACACCTTTAGGTGTAGAGACAATCGACAAACCCAAACCCTGACGGACAGATGGGATGTCTTTAGCGCCCATGTAAACGCGACGACCAGGTTTTGAAACCCGTTTCACTTCGCGAATAACAGGAGTGCCTTCGAAGTATTTAAGGCTGATTTCAAGCGTTGGGTGACCAAGCTCGTTTGTGCCTTTTTCGTAGCCACGGATGTAACCTTCGTCGAGCAATACGTCCAAGACCCAAGCACGCAACTTAGAAGCTGGTGTTGAGACAACGGATTTACCGCGCATTTGAGAGTTACGGATACGTGTGAGCATATCTGCGATAGGATCGTTCATACTATGCTCCCCTTACCAGCTTGATTTCACGAGACCAGGGATCTGGCCGAATGAGCCAAGTTCCCGCAGCATGATACGGCTGACCTTAAGCTTACGGTAGTAAGCGTGTGGACGGCCTGTCAGCTGACAGCGGTTGTGAAGACGGACAGCCGAGCTATTGCGCGGCAACTCAGCAAGCTTCATGGTTGCGCGAAAACGCTCTTCCATGGGCTTCTCTTGGTCATAGATGATCTCTTTGAGAGCAGCGCGTTTGGTTGCATATTTTGCCACCAATTTAGCGCGTTTTGCCTCACGTGCGATCATGGATTTCTTAGCCATGTTCTCTAACTCCTCGCGATCAGCTGTTGAAAGGCATGTTGAATGCTTTCAACAAGGCCTTAGCTTCTGCGTCAGTTTTCGCAGTGGTTGCGATTACGATGTCCATACCCCAGTTTTCATCAACTTTATCAAAGTCGATTTCAGGGAAGACGATGTGCTCTTTAATACCCATGGCGTAGTTGCCACGGCCGTCAAAGGATTTGCCAGAGATGCCGCGGAAGTCGCGGATACGTGGCATAGCAATCGTGATAAGACGATCGAGGAATTCGTACATCTTTTCGCCACGAAGAGTAACCTTCGCGCCAAGGGGCATATCTTCACGAACGCGGAAACCAGCGATTGATTTCTTAGCGATCGTTGTCAAAGCCTTTTGACCAGCGATGAGTGTGAGATCTTCCTGAGCAGATTTTGCTTTTTTGGAATCACGCACAGCTTCAGCACCACAGCCGATGTTGAGAACGATTTTGTCCAAACGTGGGATCTGCATGTCGTTCTTGTAGCCGAACTCTTCTTTAAGAGCTGGACGAACGGCGTCAGTGTACACGGTTTTAAGACGTGGAGTGTAATTTGCAGTATCGAGCATCAGATCACGTCTCCTGTGGACTTAGCGAAGCGCACTTTTTGGTCGCCTTCCATACGGAAGCCAACGCGTGTTGCTTTGCCATTTGCGTCAACGATTGCAAGGTTTGACAAGTCGATCGGCATAGAGACCGGTTTCTTGCCGCCTTGGTCGCCTTGGGACGCTTTTGTGTGACGCAATGAGACATTGATGCCTTCGATTACGGCTTTGCCTTTTGACGGGTTCACAGAAGCGATTTCGCCCTGTTTACCTTTGTCTTTACCAGCAAGAACGATGACCTTGTCACCTTTACGGAGTTTAGCAGCCATTACAGCACCTCCGGAGCAAGTGAGATGATCTTCATAAAGTTTTTCGCACGCAATTCGCGAACAACTGGCCCAAAGATACGTGTACCTACTGGCTCATTGTTGTTGTTCAAAATCACAGCAGCGTTGCTGTCAAATTTGATTGCTGTGCCGTCTTCACGACGAACTTGTTTTGCTGTGCGAACGACAACGGCTTTACGCACGTCACCTTTCTTAACACGGCCACGTGGAATGGCTTCTTTCACCGATACAACGATGATGTCACCCACTGACGCGTACCGACGGTGTGAACCGCCGAGAACCTTGATGCACTGAACACGGCGAGCGCCGCTGTTGTCAGCAACATCCAGATTGGTCTGCATCTGAATCATGTGGTTTCTCCCGACCTTTGGGGCTGCCTGCAGTGGCGTAGTTCCCCAGGGTTTCGATTATGCTGAGTTACTCTGGCACAATCGATTTCAACTGATGTTAAAATCGAATGATTACGCGAGAACTTCCCAACGCTTGGTTTTCGACTTTGGTGCACATTCCTGAATACGGACTGTATCACCAACGTTGAATTGGTTGTTCTCATCGTGAGCCCGGTATTTTTTGGACTTACGGATGGTCTTTTTCATAACTGGGTGCTTGAAACGACGTTCAACGGAAACAGTCACTGTTTGCTCGTTTTGGTTAGACGTCACGACACCTGAAAGGATACGTTTAGGCATAGTCTCAGCTCCTCTTACTCAGCCGCAGCTGCGGCTTTTTCGTTCAAAATTGTCTTTACGCGTGCAGCTGCACGGCGCGCTTTACGAATTTGAACGGTGTTTTCGAGCTGACCAGTTGCTTGTTGAAAGCGCAGGTTGAAAGACTCTTTTTTGTTGTTTGCAAGCTCTTGGCGGAGCTCGTCTGGCGTTTTAGCGCGCAGGTCGTCGGCGTTCATAGCCCTATCCTTTTCCTAAGCACCAGTGGGCCCCCGTTAGGGTCACCCATGATCTGGTGGGTAATGTCAAAACACACGAATCCCCTGATGGGGTTCGAGCGATGCGTCTCTATAGGGGGCCACGCGCTTTAGGGCAAGCCTTACTTGCCCCTTTTTTCTATAGTGTTTTCACGGCATAACATCGACAAAAATCAGATTATCGCATCCCCACCAGAAAGCCACCACCATGTCCGATATCACTTCTCTCTTTGTCACCCGCCTTTACCGCGCGGCCTTATCCGAATTTGGCACGCCTGTGGACGCGGATGAATTGGAAAACTCCTGCCTGTCCATCGCCGAAGATGACGAGGCGGGCCAAGACTGGTGTGAGGCCAATGATTTTCCGGGCTACACCAGCTACGCGTCTCTGACGGACCTCGCGTGGCGCTTTCCGATTTTCAAAGACATTGTCGACAGCCTTGATCAACATGTCGCAGCCTTTGCTGCCGACCTGCAATTCGATCTGGACGATCGCAAACTGGTTTTGGAAGACATCTGGATCAACATTCTGCCCGAAGGTGGCGCGCATTCCGCCCACATCCATCCGCATTCTGTGATCTCTGGCACAACTTACGTTGCCATGCCCGAAGGCGCCTCTGCCCTCAAACTCGAAGATCCGCGTCACGCGATGATGATGGCCGCCCCACCCCGCATCAAAGACGCCCGCGAAGAGATGAAGAATTTCGTCTACGTGAAACCCGCCGTAGGGGATGTGCTGTTGTGGGAAAGCTGGCTGCGCCACGAAGTGCCGATGAATATGTCCGAAGATCACCGTATTTCTGTGAGCTTTAATTACCGTTGGGAGTAGTTTTTTGACAGATATTGATTCTGCTGCCGTGCGCTTCATGGAAATTTCGCGGGATATGTTAAAAACACACCCAAACACTGCAAGCCAATGTGTAGCTGTTTGCGCGCTAATATCGTCAGAATTGGATCAAGATGAAATACCGCATTCTATCGCTCTAGGGTCTCTATCTTGCAACGGAGTTAAGGCATTTCAATACAAGAAGGCTTTTCCCAAGAGACCCAAATCATTAGTCGACTGGGAAGGACATGCGTGGATAGACTTCGATTGCGGATTAGTTGGAGAAGCAACACTGATGCGAACAGCTCGAAGGTTCCCAGATACGAGTAATATGAAGTCCTGCCTCAAGTCAGCGAATTTGCTAGACAAGGGCCCATTCGTGCTACCTAGAACTACACTTCTCCAGCTAGGACTAAAGTACACAAAGCGAAGCCAACTTCATAGATCGATATACAACCCACTTATCGACGGACTGAAATTCATCAACGATGTCTAAAACGAGCTGTTTAATTTTCACCCTATGCCCTACCGCTCCAAAGCGCGCTCAATCCGATCAAGGCGTGCTGTGATGTCTTCGCGATAGGCATCGGTTTCGGCCAGCTCCTCTGCTGCGTGGGCGTCTTGCATGGAGTTGACGATCAGACCGACGACCAAGTTCATTACCGCGAAAGCTGTCACCAAGATGAACGGAATAAAGAACAACCACGAATTCGGGTGGACCTCCATGACCGGACGCACGATGCCCATGGACCAGCTTTCCAGCGTCATGATCTGGAACAACGAGTAAAGCGATCCACCCAAGGTGCCGAACCAATCAGGGAAGGTGTCGCCATAAAGTTTCGTCGCCATTACGGCACCGATGTAAAAGATAATTGCGGTGAGGAAAAACACCGATGCCATGCCAGGTAAGGCTTTGATAAAGGCTTCGACCACGCGGCGCAGGGATGGCACGACGGAAATAACGCGTAGCAACCGAAAAATGCGCAAGGCGCGCAGCACGGCGATACCTTGGCCAAAGGGCAAAAGCGAAATACCGACGATCACCACATCAAACAGGCCCCAACCCGATTTGAAAAAGGCCAAGCGGCGCGCATAGATTTTGGCTGCGATTTCGATCACAAAAATGGTGAGACAGGCAATGTCCAAAGCTTTGATCAGCCCACCTGCCCGCGCCATCACCGCGTCAGATGTTTCCAGTCCCAAAATGACGGCGTTGAATAAGATCACGCCCATGATGATATTTTGGGTGACCTTACGATCTAGGATTTCGGCAATCTGTTGGCGCATGGGGGTGGCTCCTGTGGCGTTGTCGTCACGATATGGCGTCAGATACCATGGGGATCAAGCCTTGGTTGCGCTTATGGGCGGCAAAACCCGCTCAATGGTCTGTTTCGCCACCTAACCGATGCTCATCGCTCGCCACGTCGCTTTGAGGCATGCAAAACGGCCAAGTATAAAACCGCAAAACGTTAAAACACGGGCGGAATCTTGCGGATTCGCGTGGTGCGGCCTGTAACAGCAAAACCCCCGCTGATTGCTCAACGGGGGTCTTAATATTTCAGATGGAAGTCAAACCGACCGCGAGCGGCCGAACTGATTTACCAGTCTTCGCGCACCACTGTGCGGGTTTTGACAGGCAGTTTCATTGCTGCAAGGCGAAGTGCCTCACGTGCAACGTCTTCACCAACGCCGTCGATTTCGAACATAACGCGGCCAGGTTTGACCTTGCATGCCCAGTAATCAACAGAGCCTTTACCTTTACCCATACGAACTTCGGTCGGTTTGGATGTTACCGGTACATCTGGGAAGATGCGGATCCAAACGCGGCCTTGGCGTTTCATGTGGCGTGTCATTGCACGACGAGCAGCTTCGATCTGACGAGCAGTTACGCGCTCAGGCTCGAGAGCCTTAAGACCGTAAGTGCCGAAGTTCAGATCAGATCCGCCTTTGGCGAGACCTTTGATGCTGCCTTTGTGCATCTTGCGAAATTTTGTACGCTTTGGCTGAAGCATTTATCAGATCTCCTTAGCGACGGCCGCGGTCGCCACGGGGCGCCGGACCTTGTTGGGCTTCTTCGAGACGACGGTCACGAGCCTGTGGATCGTGTTCCATGATCTCGCCTTTGAAGATCCAAACTTTGATGCCGATGATGCCATAAGCAGTTTCAGCTTCGAAGTGTGAGTAATCAATGTCAGCACGCAAAGTGTGCAAAGGAACGCGGCCTTCGCGGTACCATTCAGTACGCGCGATTTCAGCGCCACCAAGACGACCAGCAACGTTCACACGGATACCAAGAGCACCCTGACGCATTGAGTTTTGAACCGCACGCTTCATAGCGCGACGGAAAGAAACACGACGCTCAAGTTGCTGCGCGATGCCTTCGGCAACGAGTGCAGCGTCTAGATCTGGCTTGCGAACTTCAACGATGTTGAGGTGCAATTCAGAGTCAGTCATCGCAGCGATCTTCTTGCGAAGCGTTTCGATGTCTGCGCCTTTTTTACCGATGATCACACCAGGACGTGCGGTGTGAACAGTCACACGACATTTCTTGTGTGGGCGTTCGATGATCACGCGAGAGATGCCAGCTTGCTTGCACTCTTCTTTAACGAATTCGCGAATTTTGATGTCTTCCAAAAGAAGATCGCCAAAATCTTTGGACTCAGCGTACCAGCGGCTATCCCATGTGCGGTTGATCTGCAGACGGAAACCGATCGGGTTTACTTTATGACCCATTAGCTTTGCTCCTCATTCTGGCGCACCAAGATGGTGATTTCAGCGAATGGCTTCAAGATCTTGCCGAAACGACCACGAGCACGTGGACGACCACGTTTCATAGTCAAGTTTTTACCAACCCAAGCTTCTGCGACAACAAGTTCGTCAACATCAAGGTTGTGGTTGTTTTCGGCGTTGGCAATCGCGGACTGAAGACATTTCTTCACGTCTGCTGCGATACGCTTGTTAGAAAACGTAAGGTCTGTAAGAGCCTTATCAACTTTCTTACCACGGATCATCTGAGCAACGAGGTTCAGTTTTTGCGGGGATGTACGAAGCATGCGCGTTTTCGCCATTGCTTCGTTGTCAGCCACGCGGCGGGGATTCTTATCCTTGCTCATGGCTTATTTCCGCTTCGCTTTTTTGTCAGCAGCGTGACCGTAGTAGGTGCGAGTTGGTGAGTACTCACCAAACTTTTGACCAATCATGTCTTCTGTGACGTTTACAGGAATGTGCTTACGGCCGTTGTACACACCAAAGGTGAGACCAACGAACTGAGGCAAAATAGTTGAGCGGCGTGACCAGATCTTGATGACCTCGTTACGACCAGACTCGCGAGCTTTCTCGGCTTTCTTGAGGACGTACGCGTCCACAAATGGGCCTTTCCAGACAGAACGTGCCATATTCTAGCGACCCTTCTTCCGAGCATGACGCGAACGAATAATGTATTTATCCGTCGCTTTGTTTTTACGCGTTTTCGCGCCTTTAGTTGGCTTACCCCAAGGTGTAACTGGGTGACGACCACCGCTGGTACGACCTTCACCACCACCGTGCGGGTGATCGATCGGGTTCATAACAACACCACGCACAGATGGGCGGATGCCCTTGTGACGGTTACGACCAGCTTTACCAAAGTTTTGGTTGGAGTTGTCAGGGTTGGATACTGCGCCAACAGTTGCGATGCATTCTTGGCGAACCATGCGCAACTCGCCAGAAGAAAGGCGGATCTGAGCGTAGCCACCGTCACGACCAACGAACTGAGCGTAAGTACCAGCAGCACGAGCGATTTGACCGCCTTTGCCTGGCTTCATCTCAACGTTGTGGACGATAGTACCGATTGGCAGACCAGAGAACGGCATAGCATTACCAGGCTTCACGTCAGCTTTTGCAGATGCGATGACTTTGTCACCAACTGCAAGACGCTGAGGAGCGATGATGTATGCTTGCTCTCCGTCTTCGTATTTGATTAGGGCGATGAACGCTGTGCGGTTCGGGTCATATTCGATCCGTTCTACAACTGCTGGTACATCAAATTTGTTACGCTTGAAATCGACGATGCGGTAAAGACGCTTAGCGCCCCCGCCGATGCGACGCATCGTGATCCGTCCGGTGTTGTTCCGGCCGCCCTTTTTTGTCAGACCCTGAGTAAGGGATTTGACTGGACGTCCTTTCCAAAGCTCCGAACGGTCGATCAGAACCAGCCCGCGCTGGCCAGGCGTCGTTGGTTTGTACGACTTTAGTGCCATAGTTTCTGTCTTCCGTTTGCTTTGTGACCTTATGCTCAGGTCGCCCTGAAAGGTCTGTGTGTAGGCCCCCGTAGGTGCCCAATGTCATATATCAAAAGGCCACAGAGCGAATCTGTAGCCATAAGATTTGTGGGGAGTACCAGAGGGGGGATTGGGTGTCTAGTGGGGAGTGGGGTTTTGTGGGGAAATACGATTGTGATCGCCCAATTCAATCCTGTCGCAGACCTTATTATAAATCGCCGCCCCTCTCTCTTTAGACTCACTAAGTGAGTACTCAAACACCCCAACAAATCTGTACAGTGTCCTGATTAGAGGTTCTTCCTTTCTCGCAAAAACCGCGCGGCGATGGTTTGGTCCGTATTTATCATAGTTGAGAATCTGAGCACCACGCTCGTCTTTGTTTTTCTCCACAATTTTGGAACCATCTGGAGAAAGTGAATTATCCCACTTGTCATTTTCATAAAGCCTGGGAAACCATGCCATAGCCAGACCGAACCGCTTTGGCGTTTTCCAGCTGCCACTTTGATGCCCCCTGAGCTTTATGCCGAACAGCTCAATGGCATCAGTGTGTTTGCGCAGCAATACGTCCTCGTTGGCATCGATATACCCGCGCTTGAGGTGCGGTGCTGCCGTAAATTCAGTTTCAAAATCCCAAGGCCGCCAGTCGTTGAGACCCTTTATCTCGTCAACTTTGCTATACAGGCACTTCAAAAATTCGTCCGTATCACTGGCAATTTCATCAAGCGACTTTAACCTACCACTGTCCATCACCGGAAGGAATATTATATCAATATCTGCCGCTTGAACTACATCACGGGAGCGCATTTCATCTAAGCGCTTTTGCTCCTCGCTGTCATGGTATCCTTCATTAATTTCTAGGGACAGCTTCACTTGGGGAAAATAAATATCCAATAAAGCATTATGCCCATTTGGTCGTCGAACCATTTGCTGACATACAAATTTGATATCGGTTGCAAAAATTTGTTGAACAATTCTTGAAATAACGAAGCTCTCATATTTCTTGTGTGCGATTTTTCTCAGAACGCGCAGGATATGTTCGTCTTTATTCATTTGGGACTTTCCGTAAAATATGGCGCTTCTATGCCGATAGCTCGTTTTTACCTGACAGCAATATACGCTTCAACATTCCTAGCAGAGCAACTCTTTCTAGGAGGAATACGAACTGACCGCAAAAAAGCCCCCCGATCGCTCGGAGGGCTTTTCAATTTCTAACCAGTCAAATCCGAAAGGATTTAGAGACCAGTGGACACGTCGATGGAGTTGCCTTCTTCGAGTGTCACGTAGGCTTTTTTAACGTCTTTGCGTTTGCCGAGCATCCCGCGGAAGCGTTTTGCTTTACCTTTTGTGATCGATGTGTTCACGGCTTTAACTTTCACACCAAAGAGCGTTTCAACGGCTTCTTTGATTTGTGGCTTGTTAGAGTCGATCGCAACTTCGAAAACAACCGCACCATTTTCGGAAGCCATAGTGGCTTTCTCAGTGATGATAGGCTTACGAATTACGTCGTAGAGTTCTGATTTAGTGGTCATTTGAGGCGAGCCTCCAGAGCTTCGACAGCTGATTTTGTGAGCACGAGAGTGTCACGTTTCAGGATGTCGTATACGTTTGCGCCCATTGTTGGCAGGATATCAACACCAGTCAAGTTTGCCGCAGCAGCTTTGAGGTTTGCGTCGATGTCAGCACCATCAATGATAAGAACGCGTTTCCAGCCCTGCTCTTTGACAGCTTTTGCAAGAACCGCAGTCTTCGCACCAGCCAATTTGGCGTCGTCGAGGATCACGAGGTTACCTGCTCCAGCTTTCGCGGAGAGCGCGTGCTTGAGGCCAAGTTTACGGAATTTCTTCGTAAGCTCGTGACCATGCGAACGCGGTGTAGGACCTTTGTAGATACCACCTTTGCGGAAGATCGGCGCCTTGCGGGACCCGTGACGTGCGCCACCAGTACCTTTTTGACGGTAGATCTTCTTCGTGGAGTAGCTAACTTCTGAGCGTGTCTTTACCTTGTGTGTACCAGCTTGCGCTTTGTTGCGCTGCCAGCGAACCACACGGTGAAGAATGTCAGCACGTGGCTCAAGACCGAAGAGAGCTTCGTCCAGATCCAATGTGCCAGCTTTTTCGCCGTCAAGTTTGATTACGTCAAGTTTCATGCTTCACCTCCTTCAGCAGGTGCTTCAGCCGGAGCCGCTGCAGCCGCAGATTTCAAGGCAGCTGGAAGTGGCGCATTCTCAGGGAATGGCTTTTTCACAGCGTCTTTGACAGTAACCCAGCCACCTTTGGAGCCAGGAACAGCGCCTTTAACCATGATCAAGCCACGGTCAGCGTCTGTACGGACAACCTGAAGGTTTTGCGTCGTGACACGAGCAGCGCCCATGTGACCAGCCATTTTCTTACCTTTGAAAACTTTACCTGGATCTTGACACTGACCAGTTGAACCATGCGAACGGTGAGAGATAGACACACCGTGTGTCGCACGCAGACCGCCAAAGTTGTGACGCTTCATCGCACCAGCAAAACCTTTACCGATAGATGTACCGGCAACGTCAACGTATTGGCCTTCGAAGTAATGCTCAGCTGAGATTTCTTCACCAACAGCGATGAGGTTCGCTTCGTCTACGCGGAATTCTGCGATTTTGCGTTTTGGCGCAACATTCGCAGCGGCGAAAACGCCACGCATAGCTTGTGATGTGCGTTTTGCTTTTGCATTGCCACAACCAAGTTGAACAGCTGTGTAGCCGTGCTTCTCAGAGGTGCGCTGCGCAACAACCTGCAAGTTTTCGAGTTGAAGAACAGTAACAGGAACCTGCTTGCCGTCTTCCATGAACAAGCGGGTCATGCCCACTTTTTTCGCGATAATACCAGAGCGCAACATATTCAATTGCCCCCTTATACTTTGATTTCGACGTCAACGCCGGCAGCAAGGTCGAGCTTCATCAGCGCGTCTACTGTTTGCGGTGTTGGGTCTACGATGTCGAGAAGACGCTTGTGCGTACGGATCTCGAACTGATCGCGGGATTTCTTGTCAACGTGTGGACCACGCAAAACAGTGAATTTTTCGATTTTGTTTGGCAGTGGGATCGGGCCACGTACTTGAGCGCCGGTGCGCTTAGCAGTGTTCACGATTTCCTGTGTAGATGCGTCAAGAACGCGGAAATCAAAGGCCTTCAACCGAATGCGGATGTTTTGGCTTTGCATTGCAATGCCTCCGTTTAGGCTTTGAAGTTGAGAGGTCGAAGCACCTTATTGCACTCCCACATCGAACCCAAATTGGACAAGACGAATCTCACCCGTAGACTTCGTGTAATACGAATTCACGCCCAATACAGCGGGAATCGAGTTGTGGCAATACCCTTGGTAAAAAAAGGGCCTTGCCCATGAAAAAGGGCGCCACGCGGGCGCCCTTTCCTAATCATATCGCTGAGTAAATTACTCTACGATTTTAGATACAACACCTGAACCAACTGTGCGGCCGCCTTCGCGGATCGCGAAGCGTAGGCTTTCTTCCATCGCGATTGGTGCGATAAGCTCAACGTTGAATTTCAAGTTGTCGCCTGGCATGACCATTTCTGTGCCCTCAGGAAGAACAACAGTGCCTGTCACGTCAGTTGTACGGAAGTAGAACTGTGGACGGTAGTTCGCGAAGAATGGTGTGTGACGACCACCCTCTTCTTTGGTCAAGATGTAGACCTCAGCTTCGAACTTGGTGTGTGGCTTAACGGAACCTGGCTTACAAAGGATCTGACCACGCTCAACACCTTCACGGTCAACACCGCGAAGAAGTGCGCCGATGTTGTCGCCTGCTTCACCGCGATCAAGCAGTTTGCGGAACATTTCAACACCAGTACATGTTGTTTTAGATGTGTCTTTGATACCAACGATTTCGATCTCGTCACCAACGTTGATCGCGCCGCGCTCAACACGACCGGTTACAACTGTACCACGGCCAGAGATTGAGAATACGTCCTCGATTGGCATCAAGAATGGCTCGTCGATCGCACGTGGTGGCTGTGGGATGTACGCATCAACAGCAGCCATCAACTCAGCAATTTTGTCTTTGCCGATGTTGTCGTCGCGGTCTTCCAAAGCTGCCAAAGCAGAACCAGCAATCACAGGAATGTCGTCGCCTGGGTAGTCGTAAGCAGACAACAATTCACGGATTTCCATTTCAACCAATTCGAGCAACTCTTCGTCGTCAACTTGGTCAACTTTGTTCATGAAAACAACCATGGCTGGGATACCAACCTGACGGCCGAGCAAGATGTGTTCACGAGTCTGTGGCATAGGGCCATCAGCCGCGTTCACAACCAAGATAGCGCCGTCCATTTGAGCCGCACCAGTGATCATGTTTTTCACGTAGTCAGCGTGACCTGGGCAGTCAACGTGTGCGTAGTGGCGGTTCTCTGTTTCGTACTCAACGTGCGCTGTAGAGATGGTGATACCGCGTGCTTTTTCTTCTGGCGCGCCGTCAATCTCGTCATACGCTTTAAACGTGTCTGAGAATTGCTTCGTGATCGCAGCTGTCAACGTCGTTTTACCGTGGTCAACGTGACCAATCGTGCCGATGTTACAGTGCGGTTTATTACGCTCGAACTTTTCCTTAGCCATGATGGCCTCCTAATAAATCTGAGGGGGATCGGACCGTGGCCCGATCCCCAATTGCGCTTAAGCGAATTTCGCTTGAATTTCTTCCGAGATGTTTGACGGAACAGCTTCGTAGTGGTCGAATTGCATCGAGAACTGCGCACGGCCCGAAGACATGGAGCGCAATGTGTTGATGTAACCGAACATGTTGGCAAGAGGAACAAACGCGTCGATTGCAATCGCATTGCCGCGTGTGTCTTGACCCTGAACCTGACCACGACGTGATGTCAGGTCACCAATGATGCCACCAGTGTATTCTTCTGGTGTAATCACTTCCACTTTCATGATTGGCTCGAGCATTTTCGCGCCAGCTTTCTTCATGCCTTCACGCATACACATACGTGCAGCGATTTCAAATGCCATGATAGAAGAGTCAACATCGTGGAACTTACCATCGAGCAACTGCACTTTGAAGTCGATCACAGGGAAGCCAGCCAAAGGACCGTTATCCATGACGGATTCGATACCTTTTTCAACACCTGGGATGTATTCTTTAGGAACAGCACCACCAACGATTTTGGATTCGAAGGAGTAACCTTCACCAGGCTCGGTTGGAGAGATAAGCATTTTCACCTCACCGTACTGACCAGAACCACCGGACTGTTTCTTGTGCGTGTAGCTGTGCTCAACTTCGTGTGAAATTGTCTCGCGGTAAGCCACTTGTGGGGCGCCGATGTTGGCTTCCACTTTAAACTCACGCTTGAGGCGATCCACAAGAATGTCGAGGTGAAGCTCGCCCATACCTTTCATGATCGTCTGACCAGATTCGAGGTCAGTTTCAACACGGAAGGAAGGATCCTCAGCTGCAAGACGCTGAAGGCCAAGACCCATTTTTTCTTGGTCAGCTTTGGTTTTTGGCTCAACAGCAATCTCGATCACAGGATCAGGGAAAGTCATTGTTTCAAGAACCACTGGATCGTTGACGGCACAAAGCGTGTCACCAGTTGTCGTGTCTTTCAAACCAGCAAGCGCGATGATGTCACCAGCGAACGCTTCGGTGATTTCGTCTTGCTTGTTGGAGTGCATCATAACCATACGGCCGATACGCTCTTTGCGACCCTTGGTAGAGTTCAAAAGCGTGTCGCCTTTGGCCAATTTACCAGAGTAGATACGCGTAAAGGTCAATGTACCCATGTATGGGTCATTCATGATTTTGAACGCAAGACCAGAGAAGGCCATTTCATCGTCAGCGCGACGTGGAATGTTACGAACCTCTTCCTCATCGCCAGGCTTAAAGCCCATGTAGTCAACAACGTCGAGCGGGCTCGGCAAGTAGTCAACAACAGCGTTGAGAAGTGGCTGAACGCCTTTGTTTTTGAACGCAGAACCGCCAAGAACAGGGACGAAGCTCATGGACAAACAACCCTTACGGATCAATGCGCGCAATTCTTTAACTTCAGGCTCTGTGCCTTCCATCAAGAATGCTTCCATCGCATCGTCGTCCATTTCAACAGCAGCTTCGACCAATTTGCCGCGCCACTCAGTCGCCATGTCCTGAAGTTCAGGGCGAATGTCAACTTGGATCCATGACGCACCAAGATCTTCACCCTGCCACAACCATTCTTTCATGGTTACGAGGTCAAGAAGACCTTCGAGCTCAGTCTCAGCACCGATTGGAATACCAACAGGAACAGCACGTGCGCCTGTACGGTCTTCGATCATGCGAACACAGTTGAAGAAGTCCGCACCGATTTTGTCCATTTTGTTGACAAAAACCATACGTGGAACTTTGTAGCGGTCCGCTTGACGCCAAACAGTTTCTGTTTGGGGCTCAACACCAGCGTTGGCGTCGAGAACACAAACAGCACCATCGAGAACAGCCAAGGAACGCTCAACTTCGATTGTGAAGTCAACGTGACCTGGTGTGTCGATGATGTTCATGCGGTGCTTAGGTGAATCCGGTGTTTGACCGTCTTCTGTGCGTTCCCAGAATGTGGTTGTCGCAGCAGAGGTGATGGTAATACCACGTTCTTGCTCTTGCTCCATCCAGTCCATAGTGGCCGCACCATCGTGCACCTCACCGATGTTGTGGGACTTACCTGTGTAGAACAAGATGCGCTCAGAACAGGTTGTTTTACCTGCATCGATGTGCGCCATAATACCGAAGTTACGGTACAGTTCGAGGGGATATTCGCGTGCCATTGGGCTGCCGTCCTTCGTTGTAAGTTACCAGCGGTAATGGCTGAACGCTTTGTTCGCGTCGGCCATTTTGTGCGTATCTTCACGTTTTTTCACAGCGGAACCACGGCCGTTAACTGCGTCAAGCAATTCACCAGCGAGGCGTTCTTCCATTGTGTTTTCGTTGCGTGAACGCGCCGCAGAGATCAACCAACGAATAGCAAGTGCTTCGCGGCGCTCGGTGCGTACTTCAACAGGCACCTGATAAGTTGCACCACCAACACGGCGTGAGCGAACTTCTACAGATGGCTTAATGTTTTCGAGTGCTTCGTGGAACACTTCGACTGGTGCTTTTTTGAGCTTGTCTTCAACGCGGTCAAACGCATTGTAAACGATTTTCTCAGCAGCAGATTTCTTTCCATCGATCATGAGGTTGTTCATGAACTTGGACAAAACGCGATCACCAAATTTGGCGTCGGGCAAAATTTCGCGCTTTTCAGCGGCGTGACGACGGGACATACCAGTCTCTCCTTACTTAGGACGCTTAGCGCCGTATTTCGAACGACGTTGTTTACGATCTTTAACGCCTTGCGTATCGAGAACACCGCGAAGGATGTGGTAACGTACACCAGGAAGATCTTTTACGCGGCCGCCACGGATCAGAACAACAGAGTGCTCTTGAAGGTTGTGGCTTTCACCTGGGATGTAAGAAATAACCTCGAAACCGTTTGTAAGGCGCACTTTGGCAACTTTACGCATAGCGGAGTTAGGTTTCTTTGGCGTCGTTGTGTAGACGCGCGTACATACACCACGTTTTTGTGGGCAGGACTCCAAGTGCATAGACTTCGAGCGCTTGACTTTCGGCTGGCGCGGCTTGCGGATCAGCTGTTGGATCGTTGGCATTGGGTATTTCCCCGTGTTTCAACACATTTCATCATGGCAAAGTGCCACAACATTTCAGATTGGCGTGTTATGCAAAGCGCATAACACAAAAACCCGCAATCGCTCCCATTCCGAGGTGAACGACGCGGTGAGTTCCCAGAGGATCAAAGCGTCTTAAAGTGCTCGGATCTTGGCCACTACGATGTAGAATTCGACGTAAAAGGGAAAACCCCATATGCCGGATGAAGCGCGGTATATGGAGAGTCGCCCCCGTTGTCAACAGGGCCAGAATGCCCAAGCCTTTAACGCAAATCGGTTTGTATTTGACGGGTCATACGGCGTTCGCCGATCAAGGTGTAAACACCCGTTACTGCAATAACCCCTGCCCCAAGAAATGTCCAAATATCAGGGGTCTCATTGAACACAAAAAAGCCGATCAAAAGCGCCCAGATTAAAGCGGTATACCGATAGGGTGCGACAAAAGATATGTCTCCCACCTTCATCACAATCACAGACAAAGCATAGGCCGCGATGATCGCGCAGGCGACGAGAACCAACAAAAATAGGTCACGCGGCGACCACACTCCCCAATCGCCGCCAATGCAAGATAGACCAAAGATAACAGTCGTGCATAGGATCGCAAAGAATGTCACGGTAGAGGCATTCACATCTGACGACATGGCTTTGACGCTAAGGTCGCGCACGGTCACGCTGGAAACACCGAGCAAAGCCCAAAGGACACCATTCGAAAAGCCCTCAGGACCAGGTTTTACGATAAGTAACACACCCACAAAACCTATAGCGATTGCAAGCAATCGCCGCCATCCAAGTGGCACACCAAAAGCGATGGCCGCACCAACTGAAATCAAAAGCGGCGTAGATTGCAAGGTCGCGCTCACATTGGCAAAAGGCATTTGGGACAGGGCCATGATAATGCCCAAGGACGCGCAAGTTTCCGCAACAGATCGGATGGCAACCCATTTTGCGTCCCGTCGTGACATCCTAAATGACACTGGTCCCGTGATGCGTGACAGCACGAAATACACTAAGATCAATGTCACACATCCACGTAGAAAAATAACTTGCAAAGGCGCATTATTCACAACCAAGGCTTTGAGGATCGCATCATTCAATGCAAAGGCAGCCATAGCGGCCATCATCAAGATCGCGCCGCGCATATTTTCATTCAAGTTGCCCATACGCCCTCCACTGAGGCTGTTATAGCTTTATATTTTGTGGCAGCGTATGCGAAAGTCCGTGTATGGGGTGTTTATTTTTTCCCATCCCTAAACGCGGTTTAAGCGCGCCGTTACTGTAGTGAGTGAACACAGGAAGACGTTCTTGACGCGTGCGGGGGCCACTTGAGCATTTGGGTGATGATACAATGCGATATACCGTAGCGACCAAAGTCAAAAACGAAGGCGCCTATTTGCTGGAATGGGTCGCTTGGCAAAAGATGTTAGGCTTTGATGATATTTTGGTCGTGCACAATGATTGCGATCCAATTTTCAAAGAGATGCTTTATGTGCTCGAAAATGCGGGTTGGATAACTGCGGCCGAACACTTTCCGGACGAAAACACGATGCCAGGCCCGTCGGCGCAGCGCTGCATTCAACAGCACCCGTTGGTTAAAAATGCTGATTGGTTTTTTCTGTGCGACGTTGATGAATACCTTGTCATTCACGCAGACGACCCAACAGTTCAGGCTTTTTTACAGGACCGTCATCTCAATTGTGCTGGCATTATTGTTCAGTGGAAAACTTTTGGCACAGGCAGCAATTATGTTTGGGAAGACGCGTTATTGCACCGCACCTTTGTTCGGGCAGCCAAGACCAAAAATTTTGCCAATGCGTTTTACAAAACCTTTTTGTACCAGCCGCGCCGCTTTAAGCATATCGGCGCCCATGAGCCGCGCGACTTTTTGCCCGAAGAACCATGGGGCGAACGCCCCAATGTTTTTGAGCGCGCTGATGGTCAAAAGATCAATTTCAACCCAAATGGATCGCCAAGAAAATATACCAAACCCCAGTATATTTCGCATGAAGGCGCTCAAGTTAATCATTACATCACCAAATGGTTTGAAAGCTTTTCAGCCAAAGCTGGCGCGCGCGGCCTGTACCGCAAATCAAACAAACCGCGATATTCAGCTGAATTTTTCGAGCGCTACAACCGCAACGAAACGCGTGAGACAAGTGCACGAAAATTGACAGATAGATTTCAGCCTATCTACGATGCTTTGATGACAGTTCCAGACTTAAAGGCGCTACACCATCTGAACTGCGCGCAATACGTAAAGATGTTGAATGAAAATACCGGTAGCGATCCGCGAGATGATTCACGCTACATTGAACATATGGCTACGGCGAAGAAACTGCGCACATAGCCGACTTTGCCAGCGGCCTTTGATAAACACCTTGTTGTCTGGCGCAAAAATAGCAAAGGGCCCCACAATTTTGCGAGGCCCTTTTTTGTCTCTTATCCGAAGCTTAAGCGTCAGATTCAGGTGTCTCAACCAATGTGCTGTCGAATGTATCACCCGAAGAATCTGCAGCAGGCGTCGGCGCGGCCAACATTGCTGCGGCTTCTGCTTCTGCGCGCGCATCTTCGATAACGGTCAAGTCACGATCAAGCGCCACTTTGCGTACGGCTTTCGTCGCGCCACCAGTACCCGCTGGGATCAAACGGCCAACGATGACGTTTTCTTTGAGACCAACCAGCTTATCGCGTTTACCTTGGACGGATGCCTCGGTGAGAACACGTGTGGTCTCTTGGAATGACGCCGCAGAGATGAAGGAACGTGTCTGCAAAGACGCCTTGGTGATCCCGAGAAGGATCGGCTGACCTTTTGCATGACGTCCACCTTTGGACTCTGCTTTTGCATTGGCTTCTTCGAATTCGATCTTGTCCACGTTCTCGCCTTTGAGAAGTGTGGTATCGCCGGATTCGAGGATTTCCCATTTTTGCAACATTTGACGTACGATAACCTCGATGTGCTTATCGTTGATCTTAACGCCTTGCAGACGGTACACTTCTTGAACCTCTGCAATCATGTAAACAGCCAGTGCTTCGATACCCATAATCGCAAGGATATCATGCGGCGCTGGGTTGCCATCCATGATGTAGTCGCCTTTGGTCACAAGATCGCCTTCGGCCACAGGGATGTGTTTCCCTTTTGGCACCATGTATTCGACCTTAACCTCTGGATCTTCCTTAGACTCGATCGCGATACGACGCTTGTTTTTGTAGTCTTTGCCAAAGCGCACGTAACCGTCGATTTCCGCGATGATCGCGTGATCTTTCGGACGACGTGCTTCGAAGAGTTCAGCAACACGCGGCAAACCACCGGTGATGTCTTTTGTCTTCGCGCCTTCGCGTGGAATACGAGCAACAACATCACCCGCTTGAATGTCCTGACCGTCCTCGATTGAAAGGATGGCATCAACAGACATCAAGTATGTGACAGGGTTGCCAACGTCATTGCGCATAGGTTCGCCATCAGCGTCCAAGATCAAAATCTCAGGTTTCAGATCGCCACCTTTTGGCACAGAACGCCAATCGGAAACGATTTTCTGAGACATGCCAGTCGCGTCATCGGTCACGTCACGCACAGACAGGCCAGAGATCAGATCAACAAACTTCGCTTTACCGCCTTTTTCAGCGATGATCGGAAGCGTGTATGGATCCCATTCAAACAGCTTGTGACCACGTGGGATCATTTCGCCGTCTTTCACAAAGACCTTTGTGCCGTAACCAAGTTTGTAGGACGCAAGCTCCACACCATGCTCATCGACGATTGCCATTTGCATGTTGCGACCCATAACGATGTTTTCGCCATGAGTGTTTTCCAATAGCGCAGTATTCGTAAGAACGATCTTGCCCTCTTGGTTGCTTTCTTGGAATGACTGTTGGCCACCCTGCGCAACACCACCAATGTGGAACGTACGCATGGTAAGCTGTGTACCCGGCTCACCGATAGATTGCGCCGCGATGATGCCGACAGCTTCACCTTGGTTCACCATGGTGCCGCGTGCAAGGTCACGACCGTAACACATTGCACAAACGCCTTCTTCTGCTTCACATGTCAGCGGGCTACGGATGCGCATTGTTGCGATCCCAGCTGCTTCGATGATGTCAGATTTGCGTTCGTCGATCAGTTCGTTTTTCGCGACCAACACTTCATCAGTGCCTGGGCGCAGAACATCGTCTGCTGACACACGACCAAGGATGCGCTCGGACAAAGACGCTACAACTTCACCGTCATTCACAGCCGCTTCGGCAGTGATGGCGATTTCAGTGCCACAATCGACTTCGCGGACGATACAGTCTTGTGCAACATCCACCAAACGACGTGTCAGGTAACCTGAGTTCGCTGTCTTAAGCGCGGTATCTGACAGACCCTTACGAGCACCGTGAGTAGAGTTAAAGTACTCAAGAACCGACAGACCCTCTTTAAAGTTCGAGATGATCGGTGTCTCGATAATTTCACCAGACGGTTTGGCCATAAGGCCGCGCATACCGCCAAGTTGTTTCATCTGAGTAACCGAACCACGCGCACCAGAGTGAGCCATCATGTAAACTGAATTCGGTTCATTTTCAGCGCCGTTTTCGTCCACACCAGCCGTCGAGATGTTTAACATCATCGCGTCAGTGACTTTGTCATTACACTTGGCCCAAGCATCAACAACTTTGTTGTACTTCTCGCCCTGTGTGATCAGACCGTCCATGTACTGCTGTTCGAAATCCTTAACCTGTTCGCGGGTCTCATCAACCAGCGGCCATTTTGAGTCAGGGATAACCATATCGTCTTTACCAAACGAAATGCCCGCTTTGAACGCTTCGCGGAAGCCCAAGGTCATGATCTGGTCACAGAAGATCACGGATTCTTTTTGACCACAGTAACGGTACACAGTGTCGATGACCTGCTGGACTTCTTTCTTGCGCAGCAAACGGTTCACAAGCTCGAACGGCGCTTTGGCATTCAGTGGCAAAAGCCCACCAAGGCGCAAACGACCAGGCGTTGTGTCGAACAAAACAGCCACTTCTTGGCCAGTTTCGTCGATTTGTGTCATGCGTGCTTTGATCTTGGCGTGCAGGTGCACTTCGCCCGCGTTCAACGCGTGCTCAACCTCTTCGATGTCAGAGAAGATCATGCCTTCGCCCTTCATCCCGCTACGTTCCATAGTCACGTAGTAGAGGCCCAAAATCATATCCTGTGATGGAACAATGATCGGCGCGCCGTTGGCTGGCGACAGAACGTTGTTTGTAGACATCATCAAGACGCGTGCTTCAAGCTGTGCTTCCAAAGACAAAGGCACGTGAACAGCCATTTGGTCACCGTCGAAGTCGGCGTTAAACGCAGAACATACGAGCGGGTGCAGGTTGATCGCTTTGCCTTCAACCAACACAGGTTCAAACGCTTGGATGCCCAAACGGTGAAGCGTTGGCGCGCGGTTGAGCATCACTGGGTGTTCGCGAATAACCTCATCAAGGATATCCCACACTTCTGGACGCTCTTTTTCGACCAATTTCTTGGCTTGCTTCACTGTGGAAGACAGACCTTTGGCTTCAAGACGCGAATAGATGAACGGTTTGAACAGTTCCAGCGCCATCTTTTTGGGCAAACCACATTGGTGCAGCTTGAGCTCAGGGCCCGTCACAATCACCGAACGACCAGAGAAGTCGACGCGTTTACCCAAAAGGTTCTGACGGAAGCGACCTTGCTTACCCTTCAGCATGTCTGACAGCGATTTCAACGGACGCTTGTTCGCGCCAGTGATCACGCGGCCACGACGACCATTGTCGAACAACGCATCCACAGATTCCTGCAACATACGTTTTTCGTTACGCACGATGATATCGGGCGCACGCAATTCGATCAGACGTTTCAAACGGTTGTTACGGTTGATCACGCGGCGGTACAGATCGTTGAGATCGGATGTCGCGAAACGGCCACCGTCAAGTGGAACAAGTGGGCGAAGCTCTGGCGGGATCACAGGGATCACTGTCAGGATCATCCACTCAGGACGGTTGCCAGATTCCAAAAAGGACTCAACGATTTTGAGACGCTTGATGATCTTCTTCGGCTTCAGTTCACCTGTCGCTTCTTTAAGGTCTTCACGCAGTTGGTCAGCAGTTGATTCGAGATCAATGTTGGACAACATCTTGCGGATCGCTTCAGCGCCAATATCGGCTTCGAATGCGTCAGCGCCGTAGAGATCTTGCGCGTCCATGAACTCTTCTTCGGTCATCATTTGACCGTAGACGAGGTCCGTAAGGCCGGGCTCGATAACTGCGTAATTTTCGAAGTACAAGACACGTTCAAGATCGCGCAATGTCATGTCGAGCATGAGACCAATGCGGCTTGGAAGTGATTTCAAGAACCAGATATGTGCGACAGGCGCAGCCAATTCAATGTGGCCCATGCGCTCACGGCGGACTTTTTGTAGGGTAACTTCAACACCACATTTCTCGCAGACAACGCCGCGATACTTCATGCGCTTATATTTACCACACAGGCATTCGTAGTCTTTGATCGGTCCAAAGATACGTGCACAGAAAAGGCCGTCGCGTTCTGGTTTGAACGTACGGTAGTTGATGGTCTCTGGCTTTTTAATTTCACCATATGACCATGACAGGATCCGCTCTGGGGATGCCAACGACACTTTGATCTCGTCAAAGGTGGATGGCTGCGCCAAAGGGTTAAACGGATTTGTTGTTAGTTCCTGGTTCATGTTTTGAGTTCCTCAAATTGTTGCGGAAAGGGGGAGAGAAATAAGGGCAAAGCCCCTATTCCTCATCCTCCGCATCCAGGAGTTCCATGTTGAGACCGAGGCCACGGACTTCTTTGACAAGAACATTGAAGGACTCGGGGATACCCGCTTCAAAGTTGTCTTCGCCCTTGACGATCGACTCGTAGACTTTTGCACGACCAGCGACGTCATCTGATTTCACTGTAAGCATCTCTTGCAGCGTGTATGCCGCGCCGTATGCTTCCAGTGCCCAGACTTCCATCTCACCAAAGCGCTGACCACCAAACTGCGCCTTACCACCCAGCGGTTGCTGTGTAACAAGAGAGTATGGACCAGTTGAACGCGCGTGGATTTTGTCGTCCACAAGGTGATGCAGTTTCAGCAGGTATTTCATGCCAACGGTTACACGACGTGAGAATTGCTCACCTGTGCGGCCATCAAACAAGACAGACTGTGCCGAGGTGTCAAAGCCAGCTTTTGCCAATGCTTCGTTGATGTCAGCCTCTTTAGCGCCATCAAAAACAGGTGTCGCGATTGGAACACCGTTTGTGACGTTGCCCGCTTTTTCAAGCAGATCTTCATCTGCAAGATCAGCAAGACCTTCGTCGTACACATTGTCGCCATAGACGAATTTCATCGCGTCTTTGACAGGCGTCATATCACCGGTGCGACGGTATTCTTGCAGAGCTTCGTCTACCTGAATACCCATGCCGCGCGCGGCCCAGCCCATGTGTGTTTCCAAGATCTGACCAACGTTCATACGTGATGGAACGCCGAGGGGGTTCAGACAGAAATCAACTGGCGTACCATCCGCAAGGAACGGCATATCTTCCATTGGAACAACGCGTGAAATCACACCTTTGTTCCCGTGACGACCGGCCATCTTATCACCCGGCTGAAGCTTACGCTTCACAGCGATAAAGACTTTGACCATCTTCATCACGCCCGGAGGCAAATCATCGCCGCGACGGACTTTTTCGACTTTGTCTTCAAAGCGGTGCTCAAGCGCACGTTTTTGAATTTCGTACTGTTCGTTCAAAGCTTCAACGATGATTGCATCGTCTTCGTCTTCAAGTGCGAGCTGCCACCACTGACCTTTTGAGAGCTGGTCCAAAAGTGCATCATCGATGACAACATTTGGCGCAACGCCTTTGGGGCCTTTGGCCGCGACTTTGCCGATGATCATGGATTTCAGACGCGCATAGATGTTGCGGTCCAAGATGCCCATTTCGTCGTCGCGGTCACGTGCGAGGCGTTCGATTTCTTCACGTTCGATCTGAACAGAGCGCTCATCTTTTTCAACGCCGTGGCGGTTGAAGACGCGGACTTCTACGATTGTGCCGTAGTCACCTGGTTTCACACGCAAAGATGTGTCACGCACGTCAGAGGCTTTTTCACCAAAGATGGCGCGCAGAAGTTTTTCTTCTGGTGTCATCGGGCTTTCGCCTTTTGGTGTGATCTTACCAACGAGAATGTCACCTGGCTCAACGTGAGCGCCGATGTAGACGATCCCTGCTTCGTCAAGGTTGCGCAGAGCTTCCTCGCCGACGTTTGGAATATCGCGCGTGATTTCTTCTGGCCCAAGCTTCGTATCACGGGCTGCAACTTCGAATTCCTCGATGTGTACAGATGTGAAAACGTCATCGCGTGCGATGCGCTCAGAGATCAAGATCGAGTCTTCGTAGTTGTAGCCGTTCCAAGGCATAAACGCCACGCAGACGTTTTTACCCAAAGCCAATTCGCCCATATCCGTAGACGGGCCGTCAGCAATCACTTCGTTTTTGCCAACAGTGTCGCCAACCTTAACCAGTGGTTTTTGGTTGATACAGGTGTTTTGGTTCGAACGCTGGAACTTGCGCAGACGGTAAATGTCTACACCTGGATCGCCAGGCTCAAGATCGTGGGTCGCACGTACAACGATACGTGTCGCATCAACTTGGTCGATAACACCAGCACGTTTCGCCATGATCGCAGCACCGGAATCGCGGGCCACAACTTCTTCGATACCTGTACCCACAAGCGGTGCTTCCGCACGCAAAAGTGGAACAGCCTGACGTTGCATGTTCGAGCCCATCAAGGCGCGGTTGGCATCGTCATTTTCAAGGAATGGGATCAAGGACGCAGCGACAGAGACCAGCTGTTTTGGTGAAACGTCGATCAAGTCTACATTTTCAGGCGGGTTGAGCGCGTGCTCACCAGACTGACGTGTGGACACGAAGTCGTTTGTGAAACGACCGTTTTCATCCAAAGATGCGTTGGCCTGCGCCACAGTGTGACGCATTTCTTCGGTCGCGGACATGTACTGCACATCGTCAGTCACCTGACCGTCAACAACTTTACGGTATGGTGTTTCGATGAAGCCGTATTTGTTCACACGCGCGAAGGTTGCGAGTGAGTTGATCAGACCAATGTTCGGACCCTCTGGGGTCTCAATTGGACACATACGACCGTAGTGCGTGATGTGAACATCGCGGACTTCAAAGCCTGCACGTTCGCGTGTCAAACCACCTGGCCCAAGCGCAGACAAGCGACGCTTGTGTGTGACTTCGGACAATGGGTTGGTTTGGTCCATGAACTGTGACAGCTGGGAAGAACCAAAGAACTCACGCACAGCAGCAGCCGCAGGTTTCGCGTTGATCAAATCTTGCGGCATGACTGTGTCGATTTCGACAGAAGACATGCGTTCTTTGATCGCACGTTCCATGCGCAAAAGACCAACACGGTATTGGTTTTCCATCAGCTCGCCAACAGAACGCACACGACGGTTGCCCAAGTGATCGATATCGTCGATGTCGCCTTTGCCGTCACGCAATTCAACCAAAGCTTTGATACAAGCGATGATGTCTTCGCGGCGCAAAGTGCGGTGTGTGTCAGGCGCATCGAGATCAAGACGCATGTTCATTTTCACACGGCCAACCGCGGAAAGATCGTAGCGCTCGGAATCGAAGAACAAGCTTTCGAACAAAGTCGACGCTGCATCAACGGTCGGTGGCTCGCCTGGGCGCATCACACGGTAGATATCCATGAGCGCAGTTTCGCGGTTCATGTTTTTATCTTGCGCAAGCGTGTTGCGGATGTATGGGCCAACGTTCACGCCGTCGATGTCAAGCACAGGGATATCAGTGATACCCGCATCCAAAAGATCTTTCAAAGATCCACCGATGACTGTACCGTCTTTGTCCATCTCTAGCTCAAGTTCATCACCAGCTTCGACGTAAATCGCACCAGTTTCTTCGTTGATGATGTCTTTCGCAACGTATTTACCGATGATGTTCTCGTAGGGAACAAGAAGCTCAGAAACTGAACCTTCATCGATAATCTTCTTCACTGCGCGTGGCGTCATTTTATCGCCAGCTTTGCAGATCACTTCGCCCGTGCCAGCATCGACCAAGTCGAATGTAGGACGCGTGCCGCGTACGCGCTCTGGGAAGAACGGGGTCACCCAACCTTTGTTCTTTTCAAGCTTGTACTCAACAGTTTCGTAGTAAGCGTCCATGATGCCTTCTTGGTCAAGACCAAGAGCATACAACAAAGACGTCACAGGCAATTTGCGACGGCGGTCAATACGCACATAAACGGCATCTTTTGCGTCGAATTCAAAATCCAACCAAGAACCGCGGTATGGGATAATACGACATGCGAACAGCAACTTGCCAGACGAGTGTGTTTTACCTTTATCATGATCAAAGAACACACCAGGAGAACGGTGCATCTGAGACACGATCACGCGCTCTGTGCCGTTCACGACGAAGGTTCCATTTGGTGTCATCAAAGGCATGTCGCCCATGAATACATCTTGTTCTTTAATGTCTTTAACAGACTTGGCACCCGTGTCTTCGTCCACATCAAATACGATAAGGCGCAACGTCACTTTCAGTGGTGCGCTGTAAGTCATGTCACGTTGCTGACATTCCTCTACATCGTATTTCGGGGCTTCAAGTTCGTATTTCACAAACTCGAGTACAGATGTCTCGTTGAAATCCTTGATCGGGAAAACCGATTGGAAAACACCTTTGATGCCTTCGCCGTCAAGCGGCTGTGGCTCATCGCCAGACTTCAAAAAGAGATCGTATGAAGATTTTTGAACCTCAATGAGGTTCGGCATTTCTAGAACTTCACGAATTTTGCCGTAGTACTTCCGGAGCCGTTTCTGGCCAAGGTAGGTCGAAGCCATGTGCATCATTACCTTTTCAATTTTTCGCGAGCTGCATCGAACCGTTGGGCGCCGGCCGATGTACCCTTACGAAACAGAGGTGCTCGATCTATTCCTGCCACCCTCCCACAGGTGGCTCCCGATCCGAACCCTCCTTAGAAAATGTCCCATCATAGGACACTTACTAAGGCGGATTAACATATCCTGCCCCCAAGACAGGTTCGGCTGGACCCCGAATTTCGGGATCCAGCCTTAACTTTATACGGCCTCAAAAAGGCCTAAGCGATTAAGCAAGCTCGACTGTTGCGCCAGCTGCTTCGAGTTTTGCTTTAACGTCTTCAGCTTCAGCTTTATCAACGCCTTCTTTGATTTTGCCACCAGCTTCAACAAGATCTTTAGCTTCTTTCAGGCCAAGACCTGTGATGCCGCGAACTTCTTTGATCACGTTGATTTTGGACGCGCCAGCGTCTTTCAATACAACATCAAATTCGCTCTTTTCTTCAGCAGCCGCACCAGCGTCTGCAGCGCCAGCAACCATTACAGCGCCGCCAGCAGCAGGCTCGATGCCGTACTCGTCTTTAAGGATAGTTTTCAATTCTTGTGCTTCGAGAAGTGTAAGACCTACGATCTCTTCAGCAAGTTTTTTCAGATCAGCCATTGTACTGTTTCCGTTCGTTTATATTTCTGTTCCAACGCGTGCTTTATGCAAACTACGTCAGTCCCAAATTGCTTATGCAGCGGCTTTGTCTTCGATTGTAGACAAGATACCAGCGATGTTCGAAGCAGGAGCGCCAATCGCGCCAGCGATGTTCGATGCAGGTGCGCCAATGCAACCAACGATAGAAGCAATAAGCTCCTCGCGAGAAGGCATTTTGGCGACGGCTGCAACACCGGCGACGTCAAGAGCGTTATCACCCATAGCACCACCAAGAATAACGAATTTTTCGTTATCCTTAGAGAACTCTTGGGAAACTTTGGCCGCAGCCACAGGATCCTCAGAGTAGGTCATAACAGTCATGCCTGTCAGGTATTCTGCAATGCTTTCGCAAGGCTTACCATCAAGGGCGATTTTGGCGAGCTTGTTCTTGGCAACGCGTACGGATCCACCAACTTCACGCATGCGTGCGCGCAGATCCTGCATATCAGCAACTGTAAGACCTTCGTAGTGGGCAACCACAACGACGCCAGAGCTGTCAAAGATTTGGCCGAGCTCGTCGACCATTTTTTCTTTTTGGGCTCTATCCACAGTTTTTCTCCAATTTTGGGAGGGTTTCCCCTCCCGGCTCAATTCTACCAACCAAGGTTGGCACGAAGTCCGTTACGGGGCTGCGCCAAAGTCACCCGAGGTAATACCTCAAATAAACTTTTCGTCTTCCCGTCTCAGGCAGGAATTATGGAAAGAATACTTTCCACCCGCCGTCTTGGACGAAGCGCAAAACAGCGCACGACGAATCGCACGCTGGGCTGCAAGAAGGTGTTTAGACGGGATTAATCAAACGCGCAAGTGCTGCCCGTTGAAATGATACCAAAGCGACCTAAGGAAAAAGGCGCCCCAATGGAGCGCCTTTCAAGAGAATATAGTGAAAAAGCTTAGTTGCCTGTTGCGCTATCGATGCTAACAGAAACACCTGGGCCCATCGTGGACGCCAAGGAAACTTTTTTCATGTATGTGCCTTTGGTGCCTGATGGGCGCGCTTTTTGAACGGCCTCAACAAATGCACGAATATTTTCAGCAAGCTGCGCTTCAGAGAAGGATGCTTTACCAACACCAGCGTGCACAACACCACCTTTTTCAGCTTTGAACTGAACTTCGCCACCTTTAGCTGCTTCAACGGCCGCTTTCACGTCCATAGTCACAGTGCCAACTTTTGGGTTTGGCATAAGGTTACGTGGACCAAGCACTTTACCCAAACGACCAACGATAGGCATCATGTCAGGTGTCGCGATACAACGATCAAATTCGATCTTGCCGCTCTGAATGGTTTCCATCAAGTCTTCTGCGCCAACGATGTCTGCACCAGCAGCTGTCGCTTCTTCAGCTTTAGGGCCACGTGCGAAAACCGCAACGCGTACTGTTTTGCCTGTGCCATTTGGCAAAGACACAACACCACGAACCATTTGGTCAGCGTGACGCGGGTCAACACCAAGGTTCAAAGCGATTTCAACAGTCTCGTCGAATTTTGCAGTCGCGTTGGTTTTCACCAATGCTACAGCGTTTTCAACAGTGATGTTTTCTTGGCCTGCGAATGCTTCGCGTGCCGCAACTGTACGTTTACCGAGTTTAGCCATTACTTCACCTCGATGCCCATGGAGCGCGCGGAACCCAAGATGATCTGCACAGCAGCATCTAGGTCGTTTGCGTTCAGGTCTTTCATTTTTGCTTCGGCGATTTCTTTCACCTGAGCAACAGAAACGGAACCGACAACTTCACGACCGGGCAATTTTGCACCTGAAGAGAGTTTTGCAGCTTTCTTGAGGAAGTAAGACGCTGGAGGCGTCTTGATGTCCATAGTGAAAGACTTGTCAGCGTAGTAAGTGATCACAGTCGGGCACGGTGCGCCTGACTCAAGATCCTGCGTTTTTGCGTTAAACGCCTTACAGAATTCCATAATATTAATGCCGCGCTGACCAAGCGCCGGACCCACGGGTGGGGACGGGTTCGCTTTGCCTGCTGGCACTTGCAGTTTCATTGTACCTGCGAGCTTCTTAGCCATTGTATTTTCCTTTTCAACTGCCACAGAACGCGTCCTGCGGCGACTAATGTTGCGTGGTCGGGTTTGGACATCGCGATGCCCTTACCTCCCACTCAGTATCGATCAAGCTTGTTTGTTAACCTGACCGAATTCCAAATCGACCGGCGTTGCGCGGCCAAAGATAGAAACAGCAACTTTCAAACGCTGCGCTTCTTCATCAACCTCTTCAACCATGCCGTCGAACCCTTCAAAGGCCCCTTCGGCAACGGACACCTGTTCACCCACTTCAAAGGTGATGGTCGACCGTGGCGCTTCTGCGCTGGTTTCTTCTGCGCGCCCCATGATGGCCTCGACTTCGGCGTCACGCATTGGAACAGGGCGCCCAAAAGAGCCCAAGAAACCAGTGACGCGATTGATTGAATTCACAAGATGGTAACCTTCGTCAGTCATCTCCATGCGGATCAACACATAACCTGGCATGAACCGGCGCTCTGCGGTCACTTTTTTACCGCGGCGCACTTCAATGACTTCTTCTGTGGGGACCAAAACTTCTTCGATTTGATCCTCTAGGCCCTTTTCGACCACAGCAACTTTGATCGCTTCGGCAATCTTTTTCTCGAAGTTCGAGAGAACGCTTACCGAATACCAACGCTTAGCCATGATGCTCTTGCCTTTTCAATCACTCCAGCATTCCTGCCAGATATCGTTATTTCCTAAACACTTATGTGCCTTTTCCCTAAACAGAAAATCGGCGCACAACACGAATCGATGCACGCCAGCTCAGTGGAATGCGCTGCAATTACCGTGCCACGTCCATAAGTTCAAGTGCTTACACGCCGCAACACCCAAGTTTGGTTGGACTTTTACAGCATATTTTCAACATTCAACCCTATCGACAAACAGTCCGCGCCGTTGCGTAAAAGCGCAGAGCATTGTCGTCAGCCGACCATCGACAATGAAATGCGCAGCGGCCTCATTGCTTGATCCAATAAAATCGAGAAACAAAACTTCGTTGCGACTTGTGACGCGCAGCATGTCGGTGGACCGTCGCGTGAGATTAATCCGAGTGCCTTCGGCAGCGGACGCACTGAAAAAATGTGCCCTCGCGGGATCAACTCGATCTCAGCGTCGTCTAAATTTTGAAAATTGTTCAGCCACGATGCACCCTATTGGGCCACAACATGCACTTAGAATTTAGCCTACGAAATCAAGCAGTGCGGCTAGGCCGCTGCGAATACCAAGATCGACAACAAAAAAGAATGTCGCAGTCAAAGCGGCCATGATGAAGACCATCACCGTTGTCAAAACAACTTCGCGGCGCGCTGGCCAAACGATTTTCGATGCTTCTGCACGAACTTGCTGGATAAACAGAAGTGGGTTTGCCTTGGCCATGTCTTTTCCTGACTGTGGATCGTAATCGATATCGTGAAGGGCGTGTACGCCAGCACGCTGCCTAATTCAACCCCATAGCCAACAAGTGCTGTGAAACGGTGTCACATCCTTGGCACATTGGGAAATGGCAGGGGCACACAGACTCGAACTGTGGGCCTACGGTTTTGGAGACCGTCGCTCTACCAACTGAGCTATACCCCTACTAGGCGCATGAAATACGAAAGCCGCCCGTGGTTTGCAAGCATAAAACCACGGACAGCCAGTTAATTTCAGTGAGATGACGTGACTATTGCCCATTCTGCTTTTTAGCCAAGGCCCGATGTAACCCAGCAAGGTCGGCAGAAGCTAAGACAGGCATCAAAGCGCGAATCTGTTCGAGCGTCATATGCCACCATTCAAGCGCAAGTAACGCCTCGATAATGGGCTGGTCGAAGCGCATCCTTACGAGCGTCGCAGGATTTCCCGCCACAACCGCAAAATCAGGCACATCTTTGACGACAACCGCCCCTGCCCCAACAATTGCGCCGCTCCCGACAGTGACGCCAGGCATAATCTTTGCATCGTGGCCGATCCAAACATCGTGGCCGATCACCGTGTTTCGACGGTTCTCGAAGTATTCCTGTGCAAAGAAGGGCATAACATCAGTGTTAAAAACGCCAAACGGATAGGTCGTAAACCAATCGCGCGCATGATTGGCACTATCGGTGATAAAACGGGTTCCATGAGCGAATTGGCCAAACTTGCCGATGATTAATCGCTCTGGTGCACCTTGATGCAAGTAAGGCGCTATGCGCGCAGCATAGTCGGTGACGGTCTCAAAATCATTATAATAGGTGAAGTCACCTACATCAATTTGCGGATGGTCGATGACAGATTTTAACCAGACAGTGTTTTTGTAGCCGCTGCCATCGGGTAATCGGATAGGGTGACGTGTATTTGGATTCAGAAAAGGCATACTGCGCTCCTGCTTTTTACATATTTAAGCTGAAAAAAGGGCAGTTACTGAATCACGACACTCTCCATTAGTTGTACAGATAGTATCAACCATCGATATTCCATGCAAATAAAACGGCTTTGATAATCATATCGTTGGTTACAAAAGCAAAGAGCCGCCCCGAGGGACGGCTCTTTCCTAGTCATATCGCTGAGTAAATTACTCTACGATTTTAGATACAACACCGGAACCAACTGTGCGACCACCTTCGCGGATCGCGAAGCGCAGGCCTTCTTCCATCGCGATTGGCGCGATGAGTTCAGCGTTGAATTTCAAGTTGTCGCCTGGCATGACCATTTCTGTACCTTCAGGAAGAATAACAGTGCCGGTCACGTCAGTTGTACGGAAGTAGAACTGTGGACGGTAGTTCGCGAAGAATGGTGTGTGACGACCACCCTCTTCTTTGGTCAAGATGTAGACCTCAGCTTCGAACTTGGTGTGTGGCTTAACTGAACCTGGCTTACAAAGAACCTGACCACGCTCAACACCTTCACGGTCAACACCGCGAAGAAGTGCGCCGATGTTGTCGCCAGCTTCACCGCGATCAAGCAGCTTGCGGAACATTTCAACACCAGTACATGTTGTTTTAGATGTGTCTTTGATACCAACGATTTCGATCTCGTCACCAACGTTGATCGCGCCGCGCTCAACACGACCAGTTACAACTGTACCACGGCCAGAGATTGAGAATACGTCCTCGATTGGCATCAAGAATGGCTCGTCGATCGCACGTGGTGGCTGTGGGATGTATGAGTCAACAGCGGCCATCAACTCAGCAATTTTGTCTTTGCCGATGTTGTCGTCGCGGTCTTCCAAAGCTGCCAAAGCAGAACCCGCAATCACAGGAATATCGTCGCCAGGGTAGTCGTAAGCAGACAACAATTCACGGATTTCCATTTCAACCAATTCAAGCAACTCTTCGTCGTCAACTTGGTCAACTTTGTTCATGAAAACAACCATGGCTGGGATACCAACCTGACGGCCAAGCAAGATGTGCTCACGTGTCTGTGGCATAGGGCCATCAGCCGCGTTCACAACCAAGATCGCGCCGTCCATTTGAGCCGCACCAGTGATCATGTTTTTCACGTAGTCAGCGTGACCTGGGCAGTCAACGTGTGCGTAGTGACGGGCCTCTGTCTCGTACTCAACGTGCGCTGTAGAGATGGTGATACCGCGTGCTTTTTCTTCTGGCGCGCCGTCAATCTCGTCATACGCTTTAAACGTGTCTGAGAATTGCTTCGTGATCGCAGCTGTCAACGTCGTTTTACCGTGGTCAACGTGACCAATCGTGCCGATGTTACAGTGCGGTTTATTACGCTCGAACTTTTCCTTAGCCATATCCTAGGCGCCTTTTATCCAGAAGGGGCCGCGTGCGGCCCGAATTATCATCGCGGGCTAATTATTGTTTTCCAGACATAAAATCAAGCACCAGTTGAAATTTGCGACACTATGAGCGGCATCTGCCGCAATTCTTTTTGCCCAAGTCGCTAATTTCGCAACTTAACCTGTCAACCTTGGGAGTTTTTGGTCAAAAACCTTGCGGTTTCAGGGGCCACTTGGGCCTTTGAAACTGCACGACCACATGGCTGGAGCTGTTTGAAGATTTTGTAACACTTAAGGTAGATCCATATTGCTCATCATATGACCAATATCTCAGACCTAGTCGGCACCGCGCGTCCTGACGAATCAGCCAGAATTATTTCTGCACCCCGAACTGCGTGGATGGCGCGGTCCCTTGCGGCAAGCCGTAAGCGCTATTGAGTCAAATAGACATCATTGCCTCGCTACAGCGAGCCGATTTTATACTCCCTGCACACAAAAAAGGGCGCAACAGATGCGCCCTTTTGACTATCCAAATGTGTTATCACGCGGGAACCCATGGGGGGGCTGCTTACCGACCCCTGCCCGCTTACCTACCCATTGGCTCAGGTCTTTTTCGGTACGCGTATTGCCACCGCCCATCGTCCAACTTAGTCCCTCTTCAAGGTTAAAAGTTGTGATATCGCTTAGGCCACCATCCAATTCCAGCGTGCCTTGTGCACCGCGCGCTTGGCTGTATTTTTGCAAGCGCACACCTTTTCCGCGACCCAGTTCAGGCACCTCGGAAATCGGGAAGACGAGGAAGCGGCGGTTTTTCGAAATCACAGCAACATGATCCCCAGCAACACGACGCACGCAGGCTGCAACCGCACCATCTTTGACGTTCAAAACCTGCTTGCCCGTGCGTGTTTGCGCGATAATGTCATTTTCTGGCACGATGAAGCCGTCACCCGCACTGGAGGCAAACAACAACTTTTCTCCGGGTTTGTGCACGAAAAGATCAACGATTTCAGCTTCATTCGGCAAATCAACGATCAGGCGCACAGGCTCTCCCATGCCACGACCACCAGGTAAGTTCGCGGCCGACAGCGTCAAGACGCGCCCATTTGATCCGACCAAAAGCAAGCGGTCTGTTGTCTCAGCATGGAAGATAAAGCGCGGACCATCGCCGTCTTTAAACTTTAACTCACGTCCCAAATCGATATGGCCAGACATGGCGCGAATCCACCCCATTTGCGAACAGACAACTGTGATGGGCTCACGTTCGATCATTGCCTCTAACGGCACATCTTCGACTTCTTTTGCCTCTGAGAATTGCGTCAAACGATGGCCGCGCGCATAGTCTTTGCCGAACCGTTTCTTAATGTCTTTGAGCTCTTCAACAATCCGCGCCCATTGCACGTCGTCATTCGCCAAAAGTTCGATCAAGCCAGCGCGTTCTTCCATCAAAGCATCGCGCTCACGGATCAGTTCCATTTCTTCAAGGCGGCGCAAGCTGCGCAGACGCATGTTCAGGATGGCTTCGGCTTGGATTTCAGACAATTCGCCTACGCCATCGACAGCTGGCAACGGCGAAACATAGTCTTTTTCCGTCATCGCTCGCGCGAAATCACGACCCCATTCTTCAGCCATGAGAGCCGCTTTAGGGTCGTTATCGTAGCGAATAATATCAATCACGCGATCCAAGTTCAGAAAGGCGATGATAAAGCCACGCAGGACTTCCAAACGGTGATCTATCTTTTCCAAACGATGCTGAGAGCGGCGCAAAAGCACATCTTGGCGGTGGTTTAAAAATGCGCGCAACACTTCTTTGAGCGAACAGACCTTGGGCGTCCGTCCGTCAATCAGCACGTTCATATTCATGGAAAAACGAATTTCCAAATCTGAGTTGCGGAACAACATGTTCATCAACATCTCAGGATCAACATTCTTAGACTTAGGCTCCAGAACCAAACGCACATCTTCGGTACTTTCGTCGCGCACATCACCGAGGATTGGTATTTTCTTGGTTTGAATCAGTTCTGCAATTTTTTCGATCAGCTTTGATTTTTGCACCTGATAGGGAATTTCAGTCACGACCACTTGCCAAACGCCACGCCCGAGATCTTCGATTTCCCATTTTGCGCGCAGCCGGAAGGCACCGCGCCCCGTGGCATATGTTTTTGCCATGCTTTCTGGAGACTCGACAATCACGCCGCCCGTTGGAAAATCAGGACCTTTGACGTAATTTAAAAGCGTTTCATCACGCACATCTGGGGTCTTGATCATATGCAAACTGGCATCAACAAGTTCGACCACATTGTGTGGTGGGATGTTTGTCGCCATGCCCACAGCAATACCCGTGGACCCATTGGCTAAGAGATTTGGAAAGGCAGCGGGCAACACTTCTGGTTCGGTCAGAGTGCCATCATAGTTGGGGCGGAAATTGACAGCGTCTTCATTTAGGCCTTCGAGCAGAGCTTCGGCTGCGACTGTCATACGCGCTTCCGTATAACGCGCTGCTGCTGGGTTATCGCCATCGATATTGCCAAAGTTCCCTTGGCCGTGAACCAAAGGGTAGCGCACATTAAAATCTTGCGCCAATCGAGCCATAGCATCGTAAATCGCAGAATCACCGTGAGGGTGATAGTTACCCATCACATCGCCGGTGATCTTGGCCGACTTGCGGAACCCACCGTTAGATGACAGGCGTAATTCACGCATCGCATATAAGATGCGGCGGTGCACAGGCTTTAAACCATCACGGGCATCTGGCAAGGCGCGATGCATGATCGTTGACAGCGCATAAGTTAAGTAGCGGTCACCAATAGCTGTCCGCAACGCTTCGGTTGACTGGCCAATTGCATTGCCTTGGCCGTCTTGGTTATCTTTGAAATCACTGCTCATGCGCTAGTGATACAAGCGCTGTCGCCCACGAGCAAGACGCCATAGGCCTCCAATTGTTACAAGAATGTGGCACATCCCCAAAACGCGGGAAAACCTGATGGTTTTTCCCCGCAACCTAGAAAGTTTTTTTCTATAGAAAAGCTGTTAACGAGTGTGTTTAGGGGAATTGATATGTGGCGTTTGTCTGCGGTTACTGTTGTGGGTCTTTTTGTTTCTTTTCTAGCCCTCGGCGGGGAACTTTCCCCAAGTGAGAAGGCAGAGCTAGACGCATTGCGCGCCAGCCGCACCTCTGTGGTCACAACTTTAACAAATGCATTTGCTCCTTCGCCTCGACGCGATGAAAATTTCACGCCAACGCTCGCGATGATCAACACATCTGCCACAGATACCTCTTTTATTGAGGGCGCTGAAATTCAACTCGCCAGCTATTCTACACCTGCTACAGCAGGGTTCGCAGCAACAACATCGGTCACAGACCCAAGTAAACTTGCCGCCTTGACCAAACCCGAAATGATCTTGCGCGAAGTCACTGCGCGTCGCGTGAATGTGCGCTCAGGCCCATCAACGTCAAACCCCGTTTTGGGCCAAGTGGTCAAAGCCGAAATCGTACGCGTCCTGTCAAATCCCAATGATCCTTGGGTGCAAATCTCAATCGAAGGTGACGGAATTGAAGGTTTTATATCTTCAAAGTTTCTAGCGGCCCTATCACAATAGAACCTTTCACTGGCGCAGGCGGCACCAATCTGTCAAACACGCGCCATCATCGAAAGGTATCACATGCGCAGTATTCTTATGACAGGCTGTTCATCTGGCATTGGCTATGATGCAGCTCACGCCCTTAAGTCACAGGGGTGGCGCGTGCTTGCCACGTGTCGTCAGCAAAAAGATTGCGATCGCCTGAAAGGCGAAGGCCTAGAAAGTTTCGTTCTAGACTACGAAGACCCCCAATCCATCAAAGATGCTTTTGACCACGCAATGACCCTGACCGATGGTACGTTGGATGCGCTATATAACAATGGGGCCTATGCAATTCCCGCCGCAGTAGAAGACCTGCCCGTTGAGGCTTTACGTCAGAATTTCGAAGCAAACTTTTTTGGTTGGCACGATCTAACCCGCCGCGTGATTCCCGTGATGCGCAGGCAAGGCCACGGGCACATTATCCAATGTTCCTCAGTTTTGGGATTGGTCGCAATGCCGTGGCGCGGGTCATATAATTCGACCAAGTTCGCTCTAGAGGGCCTGACCGACACCCTACGCTTAGAAATGCGCGGCACAGGAATTCATATTGTGACCATCGAACCTGGCCCGATCACCAGTGATTTTCGCCGCAACGCGCGACTACAATTCGATAAGTGGATTGACTGGAAAGCCTCCGCACGCGCAGATCAGTATCGTAACAGCCTCGTGCCCAGATTGACGAACGCATCCAAAGATCCTGACAAATTTGAGCTGCCATCCAAAGCCGTCTCAGACATATTGATAAAAGCTCTCAATTCGTCAAAGCCGCGCGCCCATTATTATGTCACAATGCCCACGTGGATTGCCGCCATTGCGCGCCGCCTGCTGCCCCAACGGATCATCGATTACATCATGTCGAAGGCTTAATTAACGGTCAGCCTGCGGCACTTCGTGTGTTTGGCATTCCCGCAAATCAAGCTATGTCTACATCACCAGCTTACTTGAAAGGACAGTATCATGTTTAGTGATCCGCTTTTTGCGATCGTCATTGTCGGTTGCATTATTGTCGCCCTCATCCTTGCACGCGGCATCAGCCTTATGGGGCGTGGCGGTATGGAAGGCGCAAAAAAGTCTAACCGCATGATGCAATATCGCATTGGAGCGCAGGTTATTGTTGTCGCATTGGTCGTTATGTTCGTCGCCTTTCGTTCAAACGGAGGATGACGCGTGGTTGTTCTAAATAAGATTTATACACGCACTGGCGATAGCGGTGAAACAGCCCTTGGCGATGGAACACGCGTGGCGAAACATGCGCCGCGTGTTGATGCATACGGCACAGTTGACGAACTGAATGCCACCGTTGGCCTAGCACGACTGCACGCCACAGGTGATCAAGATATCGCTTTGGCGCGCATTCAGAATGACTTGTTTGATTTGGGTGCCGATCTGTGCCGCCCCCATTTGGACAAAGATATCAACGCGGAATATGCGCCACTGCGCATGGCTGAAAATCAAGTTGGCCGTTTGGAAGCAGAAATTGACCTTATGAATGATGCTCTGGAACCGTTGCGATCCTTTATTTTGCCCGGAGGCAGCGCATTGGCGGCGCATCTACACCTGTGTCGTACTGTCGCACGCCGCGCAGAACGCCTGACTGTCGATCTTTCAACCACAGACGATGTGAACCCAGCTGCAATAAAATACCTAAATCGCTTGTCAGATTGGTTTTTTGTCGCCTCCCGTATGGCAAATAACAGCGGCGAAGATGACGTTCTTTGGGTTCCAGGTGCAAACAGGTAGGTTTCAACCTGTGTTCTGATCTTACGCAAAAACGTCGCATTTTGGGGTGTTTATTTACAAATATATTCGACATAAATAGTCAAATTTAATCACATCTGGTGCTGCGCATTTAGCACTGCACTGTTTCTAAGGGAGTATACAGATGAAAGTACTCGTGCCAGTAAAGCGCGTGATCGATTACAATGTTAAGGTCAAAGTCAAGGCAGATGGCAGTGGTGTTGACCTCGCAAACGTTAAAATGTCGATGAACCCGTTCGACGAAATCGCAGTCGAAGAAGCCATTCGTTTGAAAGAAGCAGGCACAGCAACCGAAGTGGTTGTAGTCTCTATCGGCGAAAAGAAAGCTACCGACACCCTGCGTTCGGCAATGGCAATGGGCGCAGACCGCGCCGTGCTCATCACAACAGATCAAGGCGTAGATATCGAACCTTTGGCCGTTGCAAAGCTGTTGAAAGCTGTCATCGACGAAGAAGCCCCAGATCTTGTAATCGCTGGCAAACAGGCCATCGACAACGACATGAATGCAACAGGCCAAATGCTTGCCGCCCTTTTGGGCTGGGGTCAGGCGACGTTCGCATCAGAAGTTAAAATCGAAGATGGGGCCGCAATCGTGACCCGAGAGGTTGATGGCGGCATGCAGACAATTTCCGTAAAATTGCCAGCGATCATCACCGCAGATCTGCGCCTGAATGAACCACGCTATGCGTCTTTGCCAAACATCATGAAGGCCAAGAAGAAGCCCTTGGAAGAAAAGTCGGCCGATGATTTCGACATCGACATCACGCCGCGCCAAACAATTATCGCAACCGAAGAACCTGCGACCCGTGAAGCTGGCATTATGGTTGGCTCTGTGGATGAACTGGTTGCGAAACTCAAAGAAGGAGGGTTTGTCTAATGACTGTTCTTTGTCTTGCTGAAGTCTCAGGTGGCGCATTGGCGCTAGATGCAACTTCAAAAGCCGTGACGGCATCTGCGAAATTAGGGGATGTGACCTTGCTGGTATGTGGCCCGAAAGCGGCAGCTGAAGACGCAGCAAAAATCGCTGGCGTAAGCACCGTATTGTTGGCAGATGATCCTGCTTATGCGAATGGGCTGGCTGAGAACATTGCCGCCTTGATCGTCAGCTTAAAAGACGGCGTGACGCATATCACAGCAGCATCCACATCAATTGCCAAAAACGTATTGCCGCGCGTTGCTGCACTTCTGGATGTGATGATCCTGTCGGACGTGATTGAGGTCGTTGACGCAGATACATTCAAACGCCCCGTCTATGCGGGCAATGCGGTGCAGACTGTTAAGACCTCGGATGCAATCAAAGTTGTGACATTCCGCACCTCTACCTTTGATCTTGCAGCTGACACAGGCGCGGCGGCAATTGAGGCTGTTACAGGCACTGGTGATGCGGCTTTATCCTCCCATGTCAGTGATGATGTGTCTGAAAGCGATCGCCCCGAATTGACATCAGCTGGTGTGGTTGTGTCTGGTGGTCGCGGTGTAGGGTCTGAAGAAGACTTTGCGCTCATCGAAAAACTTGCCGATAAACTGGGTGGCGCTGTTGGCGCGTCCCGTGCGGCGGTTGATAGCGGCTATGCGGCAAACGACCTACAGGTCGGTCAAACTGGGAAAGTCGTCGCACCAGATCTTTACGTTGCGATTGGTATTTCCGGTGCGATCCAGCACCTTGCGGGAATGAAAGATTCTAAGGTTATCGTGGCCATCAATAAAGATGAAGAAGCCCCAATTTTCCAAGTTTCTGACTTCGGTCTTGCCGCAGATCTGTTCCAAGCCGTTCCTGAGTTGCTAGAAAAGCTGTAACGCGACCATCAGTAAACCTATGAGGCCCGCTATCTCAGCGGGCCTCATTCATTTTGCAACCGCTACACAATCTTGGAAAGCGATGCCTGTAAGGCCTTGGCCACTTTGGCTTGCACGACAGGCCCAAGCATTTCACGCGCCGATAGAGCATCTAAATCAGAGAAATTCATCATCTCGTAGCCTTGATCGATTTCGGATTTTGTACCAACGACTTCCACGATATCCTGAACAAAAGGTCGAATTTTTTCGATCATCTCACGATCAACAAAAAGAGGATCGCCGACTATTTTAGCACAGGCAGCCGCATCATCTGGCGAGTGATCTGACATCCATAGCAGCACAACCTTTTCGGGCACATTCTTGACCATCATCTGCATTCTGGCGACCCAAGCATCTTTTAACTCTTGACGCACCATGGCGAATTTTTGTGGACAGTGTCCTTCAAGCGTAGAGACCAAGTGCCGTGTAAAATTGAAGTCTGTGAAATCGACATCACGGTAGATCGCTTTCAACAACGTCGAGGCCCGCAAAAAGCGATCGTTGCGACGCGGGTGAACTGAATAGAAGCGGTTGGACATATTCTGTGTGCCCGACAACTGTATCACCGTTGCTTTCGCATTCGCGCAAATACCCATAACTGTATCATCACTTAGAAACACATCGGCCCCCGCATTGACGCAGCCCAAGTTCACGCTTGTGGTTTGCAACCCTTGGCCAACAAGATCAGAAAAAGGCGTTTCTATGAACTTTCCATATGTCTCAGTCCCGCCCACAAAGGCAATATAATCGCCATTCAAGTCTTGTTCTGGCCCACGAAACAACAGTTTAGATTGCCCATATCTGCATGGAAAATAGTTCAAAGATCCGTTGTTTGAATTTTGGTACGCCATTTATATTCACCCGTTAAATACTTCACCCGAACTGAGATTCGCAGATACAGGTTTCAAAATCGCTAAACGAACAATTCAGTCAAAATTTTACAGACCAAGTTCTCATATCAAGACTTGATCGAACTGGTACGCAACCTATGGTCGTCATGGTAAATAAGAGGGAATTCAGAATGACAATTTCTAAGGTCGGCATCATCGGCGCAGGTCAAATGGGAAATGGGATAGCACATGTATTTGCGCTCGCTGGATACCACGTGCATCTGAATGACATCGCGCAAGAAAGCCTTGATAAGGCGCTTTCAACCATCACCAAAAACATGTCGCGCCAAGTCAGCAAAGAAGCAATTTCGCAGGCTGATATGGATGCAGCCTTGGGCCGCATTCAAACAACCCTGACGGCGTCTGATCTGGGGGCCTGCGATCTTGTGATCGAAGCCGCAACAGAACGCGAGGATGTCAAAAAGGTGATTTTTGAACAGCTCGTTCCCCATCTGTCATCCAATACGATTTTGACGTCAAACACCTCGTCTTTGTCGATCACGCGCCTTGCAGCCTATACAGATCGGCCTGAAAAATTCATGGGATTCCACTTCTTCAACCCCGTGCCACTGATGCCCCTCGTAGAGTTGATTAAGGGCATCGCGACAGATGAAAGCACCAATACAGCTTTAATTGAAGTTGTTGAGAAAATTGGCAAAACACCCGCTTCATCAGAAGATTTTCCTGGTTTCATGGTCAACCGTATTCTGATGCCCATGATAAACGAAGCCATCTACACATTATTTGAAGGCGTCGGGTCGGTCACAGCCATCGACCAATCCATGAAATTAGGGACCAACCAGCCAATGGGGCCGCTTGAGCTTGCTGACTTCATTGGCTTGGACACATGTTTGGCTGTTATGACAGTTTTATACGAAGGTTTTGGTGATACAAAATACCGCCCCTGCCCGTTGCTTAAGAAATATGTCGAAGCTGGCTGGTTAGGGCGCAAATCAAAACGGGGGTTCTACGACTACTCAGGCGACACACCTATCCCAACAAGGTAGGCAGCCGCTATGCAATTAATCTGTGCGGCCACCCAGCGCTAAGGTGTGGCTGCGCAGCCAGTCCATAAATCCGCCCGGCTTGGATTTCCAATCAACGAATTCTTCTGGGGTCAGCGGATCCCCGATGATTGGTGCTTGCGACTTATTCAAGGCATGAACGATTTCATGCAGCAGCAAAGCTTGGCGAATGGTGGCAGAAATTTTGTCCGCAATTTGATACAAACGTGTATTCCGTCCTGGAAAATAGATCGGTACGACCTTTGCACCTGATTTCAAGATCATCTTTGCAGTAAAAGGGTTCCAAGGTTTCTCTTTTACTGGGCCGAACCATGTTTCTGACGTCGCAACAGCTCCAGCAGGAAAGAGGATGATGACGCCACCCTGTTTCAGCAAATCCATTGCCTCATTGCGCATCAAGATTGATTTCCTGTGACTGTCTTCTTCATGAGGAAACGGAACAGGCAACATAAAAGGATCGATTTCCTGAATTCCAGTTAGCAAAGAGCGCGTCAAGATTTTATAATCGGTACGCACTTTGCCGATCAATTCCGCCATAACCAGCCCATCAACTAGCCCATGCGGGTGGTTCGCCACGACCACGACAGGACCCGTTGCGGGGATTTTAGCAATCTGTTCTTCGGGGGTTAGAACGTCGATTCCCATCACATCAAGCGCTTGGGTGAAAAAAGGTTGACCATTGGGGGCACCCATTTTTTCAAATCGACGAATGCGGCGCAAAAGCGGAAGTTTACCTGTGATCCATTCGATAGAGCGGATGATCAAAACCTTGGAAGGGTCGGAAAACGTCCCCGCATAAGACAGGCGACGTGCGTCATACCGCTCGAAATCAGGATCGCCAGCTACGGGCGCATTCGTCACCTGATTGTCTTGTTCCATAGTACCCTCGTTTGATCTGGTCCGCGGGGATTACATCCCCTCGCCAAACCGATCCTGTATCAAAGCCTCAAGCGCGTCTGCCAGAGCTGCGGCATCAGTGCCTTTTGTCGTCACATCAATAGATGTTCCTTTCGAGGCTGCCAACATCAAAAGCCCCATGATGCTGTCACCACCTGCTTCCAAGCCATCTTTCTCAACAATTGCGCTGGCGTCATGATTTTCAACGACTTCAACAAACTTGGCGGACGCGCGTGCGTGCAGCCCTTTTACGTTCAAAATTTCATGTCTGCGTACAACAGATGACATAGTAAATTCCTATATTTTTGATCTTAGGACCCAAAGCTATCAATATATTTGCGCCCTGCGATCAAAGCCGCATCAACAGCCTCGGGTACTTGCTTGTGCCGCGACTTGGCAAGTTTGATTAGCATAGGCAAATTTGCGCCGTAGATAATTTTACGATTGTCTGGATTACACGCAAGTAAAGACAGATTGGACGGACTGCCGCCAAACATATCGGTTACAACGACAACGCCGTGCCCCACATCAACGCGATCTGCTGCTTCACATATCTCTGTCTGTTTGGCATCGCGGTCATGGTCGGGGGCAATGGAAATTGCTTCGATGCCGCTTTGTCGCCCAACGACATGCTCAATCGCTGCGAGATATTCTTTCCCCAAGCCGCCATGAGCCACAATAACAATTCCGATCAAGCCTCAGTCCTCGACGCCATCCGCGGCTGACCCGATTGGCGCCGCTCCATTTCTCTATGCCTAATTGACACTTGCCAATCATGTTGCGCAAGGGCTCTAGACATAATTTCAACCAATGCCACGGATCTGTGTTGTCCGCCAGTGCAGCCAAACCCAATCGCCAAGTGCCTTTTACCCTCATCCGTATAAGCTGGCAGCAAGAGCAGGGTTAAATCGAGCACCTGTTGAAAAAATGCCTCATAGCGTGCATCTTTTCGGATATAGGTTTGCACGTCGATGTCTTGACCGTTGAGGGCACGCAGGGACACATCCCAATATGGATTAGTAAGAAAACGGACATCAAAAACCATATCCAAGCCGCGCGGCATACCGCGCTTATACGAAAACGACTGCAAAGAAACCGCCATCGCTACGTGATCCTCTGTCGAAAACCAGCGCTCCATTTCGTCACGCAATTCATGTGGGCTCATGTCGGAAGTTTCAACAATGATATCAGCCCGTGCGCGAATGGGCACTAACAGATCACTTTCTCGCGCAATGCCTTGTTGTGCGGTTTCTGCAGGGGCAAGTGGGTGACGTCTGCGCGTTTCCGAATACCGTCGAGACAGCACCTCAGCGGAGCAGTCGAGATAGAGCACGGTCGCATCGTAATCAGGGCTTTGTCCCAACTGGTCGATAAGTTCAATCAGCGCATTCGTTGAAAAGTCACGGTTGCGCACATCCAACCCCAAAGCAAGCGGGCGCCCTTGCGTCGAAACATCTAGAAGTTGTGGCAAGATAGACAAGGGAATGTTGTCGATGACTTCATATCCCAAATCCTCCAGCACATTTATGGCTGTAGAGCGCCCCGCCCCTGATGGTCCCGTGACCAAAACCAGCCGGCGTTGATGTGGATTGATATCTTGTTCACCTGTTATCATAGCATCTAGGCAATCCGCCCTTCTTTCAACAACTGCATCAAGGCAGCTGCAAAGACTGGGCCGCTGCCTTGATGAATCAATGGTAGATCACATCCAAGTAGGCGCCTTATTCGCCTCGGTGGCAAGCGCTCACTTTCAGGCAGATCTAAGTCAACAACCGCACGGAGTTTACACCTATCAAGCGCTTGAGCTTTGAGTAAGCCCACGCCACGTGCTTCGATCATCCCCTTTATGGCGTTTGGAGCCGACGCATGGATTGCGCTACTTTGCTCATCATATTGCAGCCTTGTCTGATCATCTGACACAAGTTGCGCACCAAAGCCCATCATCAGCAACGCAAGTGACGACTTGCCACTCTTCGATGCGCCTACGATCAAAACGCCACTGTCGGGAGATGTGGCAACACATGTCCCGTGAACAGTCTCAGATTTGGGGGCACCGCTGGGCATGGCTTCCTTTGACGTGACAGGTTTAAAACAAAGCCTGCACGCATGCATGCAGGCCTCGTATCCTTTAGACAGGCAATCCTACGACAAAACGCGCACCAAGGGGCGCAGATGTAATATCAGCATCCGTGGGTCGGATGTTTTCTGACCAAATGACACCACCATGCGCTTCGACAATTTGCTTGGAAATTGCCAAACCAAGGCCAGAATTATTTCCGAATTGGTTGTCAGGACGATGGGAATAGAACCGTTTAAAGATCTTCGACAGGGCTTGCTCTGGGATGCCTGGCCCTGTGTCTTCGACCACCACCAATACACGACTATCGCGTTTGCGCACCCAGACCCGAATAGCATCGCCTTCTTCGCAAAAGGAAATGGCGTTGGTGATCAGATTGACAAAGACTTGTGCCAAACGGGCCTCTAGACCAGATACGACAATCGGACGTTCAGGAAGGTCAGCGATGAACTCAACACCTTTCTCTTGCGCTTCTTGCGAAAGATACTCTGTCAAGTTTGCCAACATTTTGATCAGGTTGAACTCTTCTTCTTCCTCTTTCACCAATTCACTGTCCAAACGCGACGCGTTGGAAATATCCGACACGAGGCGATCAAGACGACGCACGTCATGTTCGATAACATCCAAAAGCTTGGTGCGATGTTCTTCTTTTTTGACCATGCGCAGTGATCCAACGGCAGAACGCAAACTTGCTAATGGGTTTTTAATTTCATGCGCGACATCAGCGGCAAATTGTTCGTTTGCGTCTATGCGATCATAAAGCGCAGAAACCATCCCGCGCAGGGCAGAAGACAGCCGACCGATTTCATCGGGACGGCCGCTGAGGTCAGGTATACGCACACGACCGGGCGCGACCTTCCGACTGTTTCTGTCTCGCCCAACTTCAGCGGCCGCAGCAAGATCGGCCAAAGGATTGGCGATCGTTGATGCTAAAACCAAGCTTAAACCGATTGAAACTAATATAGCGATTACAAAAACTCTCAGGATCTGTTCGCGTTCAACCCGCACCAGTTGGTCAATGTCACCTTTGGCTGAGTGAAGTCCAACAGCGCCAATTGTACGGCTTACGCCGTTTTCAGTCACAAGAATTGGCGCAGCGACTGCAAAGGCAGGCGATCCATTGCTGTCTTGCAACGAGCTGACGCTGATCTCGTTTTGAAGGGCCGTTGCGACAAGCGCAGTGAGATTTTTCTGTTCGCTATCTGTATTTTCTTCTTGCGTACCTTTACGCCCCAGAACTGCAAAGACATTCCAAGCTTTGTTTAGAAAGTCGGAAATAACCGTCGTTTCAACTTGGGTGTTGAGGTTTGCAACCTCCGTAGGCAGCTGCCTTTCCAAGCCATCTGAAGTGCCAATCATTGTGCCGCTTTGGTCGAAAACATAGACGCTTTCGCGCAAGGGCATCAGCAGAACATCGTTCAATGCGGCAAGGTCTTGCGACCCATCACTGCTATCCAACACACCATCACTGCCTGCTGTCAGCGACACCATGTTGGCAATAAGGGCAGCTTGCGACACCATCGCCACCTCACGTTGTTTGACCAAACTGTCGCGGAAGGGGTTCAAATAGAGAATCCCTGCGACCATCAAGATGATCGCAACTAAGTTGAACGTGATGATTTTTTGCGCCAAGGGGGAACGATTGATCGCGATAAAGCGGCGACGCTCGCGCTTGGCACGCAGTTCAGCATCCGAGGTTCGCGGCGCAATCCAATCGTCTCCGAGTACAACATCTGCATCCTCGGAATGCGTTTTCGCGGTTTTATCCATGCGAGAGATCAGAGCCATTATTCTTCGTTGTACCGATAGCCGATGCCGTAGAGTGTCTCGATCGCAGAAAAATCGTCATCTGCAGTCCGCATTTTCTTGCGCAAACGCTTAATGTGGCTGTCGATGGTGCGGTCATCGACATAGACTTGATCGTCATAGGCAACATCCATCAATTGATCGCGTGACTTAACAAAGCCAGGACGTTGTGCCAGCGCCTGCAACAGCAAGAATTCGGTCACGGTCAAGGAAACATCTTTGCCTTTCCACGTGACTGCGTGCCGCAGGGGGTCCATTGACAGCTCGCCACGCGTTAAGGTTTTGGTGTCTTCAGTCTCTGCGATTTCCACACCTTCGAGCGCTTCTTGACGACGCAACAAAGTACGAATGCGTTCCACCAAAAGGCGTTGAGAGAATGGTTTTTTAACGTAATCATCGGCGCCCATCCTCAGGCCAAGGACTTCGTCGATTTCATCATCTTTTGATGTGAGGAAGATCACAGGCATGTTGGTCTTTTGACGCACGCGCTGCAACAGATCCATCCCATCCATGCGCGGCATTTTGATGTCAAATACAGCCATGTCAGGCAGACGTTTATTGAAAGCATCCAACGCTGCCTGTCCGTCGCTGTATGTTTCTACTTCGAACCCTTCGGCTTCGAGGGTCATCGAGACGGATGTCAGAATATTTCTATCATCGTCAACCAATGCGATCCGAGACATAACTTGATTTCCTTTAACTGCTCAATTGGCTCATTTTTTTGCTATCATCGGCCTTTCAAAGAGCCAAGGCAAGAGAAACCGCGAATCACCTGCATTTCGTCTGAAAATTAGATCTGGAAAAACTCAAGAAATGGCTAATTTGTCTCACTTCTCCAATATTTTAGCGGAATTTTGCGGATTAGCGGCACGACCGATGGAAGTGTTTGCGCTAACCTGATGATGGTTGCGCTAACTGTGCACCTCCGTCCTATTTACCCGTTTGGTTTGCATGTTATAGGCTCTATTACCGGCCCCGATCGGCGGCCGCGCGCGAAGGCATATTCGCGAAAACTGACCTCAAAGAGACGCTGCAAAACGAGCGGCGGGGGAGCTTGCAAGATGAAAAACGGACGCGTGAACCCAGATTTCACACTGGACACACAAGGCATCGAGGGACTTGGGAATGTCTATTACAACTTGCTTGAGCCAGCCCTTGTAGAAGAGTCGCTAAAACGTGGTGAAGCTCAACTTGGCAAAGGTGGGTCACTTTTGGTGACAACCGGCACACATACGGGCCGTTCACCGAAAGACAAATTTGTGGTTCGCACCAAAGATGTAGAAGATACAATCTGGTGGGAAAACAACACGCCAATGGCGCCTGATGCTTTTGATGTGCTTTACGCTGATATGATCGCACACATGAAGGGCAAGGACTATTTTGTTCAGGACTTGTTCGGGGGCGCTGATCCAGCGCACCGCTTGGATGTGCGCGTTGTTACAGAACTTGCGTGGCACTCACAGTTTATCCGCACAATGTTGCGCCGCCCCGCTCTTGCTGAGTTGGACGATTTCGTTGCAGATTTCACGATTATCAACTGCCCATCATTCAAAGCGAGCCCAGAAAAACACGGGTGCCGCTCTGAAACAGTTATCGCGATGAACTTTGAGAAAAAAGTGATCTTGATCGGCGGCACAGAATACGCGGGCGAAAACAAGAAATCTGTTTTCACATTGCTCAACTACATTTTGCCCGGCAAAGGCGTTATGGCGATGCACTGCTCTGCAAACCACGCGCCGAACAACCCTGTGGATACAGCGATTTTCTTTGGCCTGTCTGGCACAGGGAAGACCACGCTTTCTGCTGACCCGTCTCGCGTGCTGATAGGGGATGATGAACATGGCTGGTCTGAGCGCGGAACATTCAATTTTGAAGGTGGTTGCTACGCGAAAACGATCAACCTATCTGCGGAAGCTGAACCAGAAATCTACGCCACAACATCTAAATTCGGCACAGTCATCGAAAACATGGTGTTTGACGCCCATACCAAAGAGCTGGATTTCGAAGACAACTCTTTAACCGACAACATGCGATGCGCTTACCCTCTGGATTATATTTCCAACGCGTCAAATACGGCTTTGGGTGGTCATCCGAAAAACATCATATTGCTAACATGTGATGCGTTTGGCGTGCTGCCACCGATTGCACGTTTGACACCCGCACAAGCCATGTACCATTTCTTGTCTGGCTTTACATCCAAGACACCGGGCACTGAGGTTGGTGTGGTTGAACCCATTCCAACCTTCTCAACCTGTTTTGGTGCGCCTTTCATGCCACGCCGTCCAGAAGCTTACGGCAACCTGCTGCGCGATAAGATCGCAAAGCACGGTGCTACATGTTGGTTGGTAAACACAGGCTGGACAGGTGGCGCTTATGGCACAGGGTCTCGGATGCCGATCAAGGCAACGCGCAACTTGTTAACGGCGGCGCTTGATGGTTCTTTGGCTGAAGCGGAATACCGCAAGGATGATAACTTTGGCTTTGAGGTGCCAGTTGCAGTGTCTGGTGTGGCTGATATTTTGCTCGATCCACGTCGCACATGGAACGACAAAGGCGCTTATGACACGCAAGCTCAAAAGCTGGTTTCAATGTTCTCTGATAACTTCGCGCAGTACATTGACTACATCGATGATGACGTAAAAGCCGCTGCAATCGGGTAAGTAGCGTCACCTCTGATATTAAAAGGCGCGCTCTTCCAGCGCGCCTTTTTTATTGCCCAAATCCAATTGGCCAGTGCGCATAGCGCCGCCAGACTTACATCAAACCGCGACGAATAAGATTTAGCCCCGCGACAATCAAAACAAACAAGGTCGCCCGTTTGAATTTTTGTTGATCAAGTCTGTCTTGCACCAAATTCCCCACCTTCTGCCCGATCAACACAGGGAGAATCATAAAAAACGACAAGGGCAAAGTCTGAGCATTCAAGACACCAGAGCGCAAATGCGAAAGACCCAAAACCACAGCGCCAGCGCCAAAGATTACGCCAGTTAAGCGGATTTGTTCTTTTTTCGGTGTCTCTAAAGCGGTCAAATACATCACCGTTAAAGGCCCCCAAATCCCTGCAAGCCCGCCGAGAAATCCAGCAATCGCGCCGACAATAACATCAGCATATCCACGTCCGCTGGGGCTAATGGAAATTGATTTTCCTGACAATAGGACAAGCGCCAAGATCACTATCGGACCACCAAGCATCAAAAATACGGCTTGCTGAGACATTGCCGACACCAATTGCGATGCGATTACGATGACCGCCAAAAGCGTAAAAATATACAGCTTATACTTGGCCGCACTTTTCACCGCTGCCGTCAAGCCGCCCCCGCGTAAAGCTTGCCAAAGGTTGGATAAAACCGTGGGGACAATCAAAGCAGCAATTGCGACTTCAGGGGGAAGAACCGTGGCAAGCCCAGAAACCATAATCATCGGCAAAGCAAAGCCCGTCGCCCCCTTAACAAAGCCCGCGACAAGTGTCACAGCTATGGCAAATACGATGGCCCATAGTGACAGATCGTTGAAAATATAGTCCATATCAAACTCCGCTAGATTGATTTGGAGGCACGCTACTGCGTTTAGTTCAAAACCACACGACGAAAATGTCGATAAGAAATTTCAAACGCTTATCCAGCAAAGGGCGCAGGCTCTTGCGCTGCGCGTTTTCCAAGCCTGTCCATGAAACGATCACGCGCCACAGGAATAGGCCGCCCCCCCATTTCGGCGGCAAAGCGGTTTAGAAAATGGCCCGTGGTCATCATTCCACGTTGGATTTCACGGTATTCAAGCGGTGCTTGCCCTAACAGGCATTGCGGCAGGGGCAACATGCGATCCGCCCATTCACCAGCCCCTTTACGGCTGACCGCACGCCCAGACTTGGGCGACACATAGATCAGATCGTCGCGCCCCCCTGTCGCAGCACATGATGAGAGATCAAGGCCGAAACCAAGCTCTTCCAACATCGACAACTCCCATTGCAAATAATCCAGCGGCCAGTTTGCATCCGTGCCCAACTTGTCCAACAGAGTCATACTGTCGGCATAGAGATAGCTATGCGCCTCGCGTTCAGGCAGGGCAAAGGCCAGCATCGCGGTTATGGAGTTAAGCGCACTCAGAGCCATCGGATCATTCATCACAGCCGCAGCACGGCTTTTGATTGGTTCGAATGTGAAACTGCCCAGTTGGTCTTCAATCCGCGCTTTCCAAGTTAGCGCCACTTGCCCACCAGGTTGCAAATGTGGGGTCATTTTGCGGGATATTCCGCCACGCACCACACCCGCGTGACGCCCGTGATTTTCGGTAAAGACATCTACAATCACCGAGGTTTCGCCGTGCTTTCGCACAGCTAAAACCGCACCTTGATCATGCCATTCGATCACCCGCAGATCCTTACGTTTCTTACATCTAGACTTGCCGTATCGTGCATCCGCAAAAGCTTTTGGTCAATTGCGCGTCAGTCTGACAGGCCGATCTCATTTAAAAGACTTCGCCCTGCACGATCTTCAACTTCGATGATCCACAGATCAGGGTCATAGCCACGTTGCTTGGCCAGTGCATCATCCACGTCGCGCTCTGGGCCGCTGGCCAATTCGACCCATTCGCGCTTGTCGGCCATCATATCAAATTGGCGCGCATAGACGCAGGCCTTGCCATCAAGTGTGTTCACCTTGACCAAAACAGCGCCTGCTGTTGCATCCCCTTTTTTCACAACAAAAACGGGGATATCGTTAAGCCGCAGGCGCGTCAGGTAAGCCGACACCCAAATATCAGCCGTGAGACGCGCCACCTCCAACTAGTTTCCGTCTTTAAAATCAAGGCCCATTTCACCGTAACGCTCGGATTCTTCCAGCCAGTTCGGTCGTACTTTAACTTGTAAAAACAGGTGCACTTTGCGGCCTAAAAATTCATTCAGTTCTTCGCGAGATGCACGGGAAATACGTTTGATTGTTTCACCTTTATGGCCCAGCAAAATGCCTTTGTGGCCATCGCGCGCCACGTAAATCACCTGATCAATACGCGCAGATCCATCTTTGCGTTCTTCCCAACTTTCGGTTTCAACCGTTAATTGGTAAGGTAGCTCTTGGTGCAGCTGAAGTGTCAGCTTTTCCCGCGTCATTTCCGCAGCGATCATCCGCATCGGCAAATCGGCAATCTGATCTTCTGGGTATAGCCACGGGCCAACAGGCACTTCAGAGGCAAGCCAGTCGCGCAAATCATCGACGCCGTGACCTTTTTCTGCAGAGATTAGAAACGTCTTTTTGAAATCGAAACGGTCATTCATTTTGCTGGTCAGAGCCAACAGTTCATCCACAGGCACGCGGTCAATCTTGTTGATCGCAAGTGAAATGTTACGCGCGTCCGTACGCTCTGACAGAGCTTCAAGAATGGCTTCAACGCCCTTGGTCATGCCACGGTGCGCTTCGATCAAAAGCACAACCACATCCGCATCGGCAGCGCCGCCCCAAGCGGCGGCCACCATCGCACGGTCAAGGCGGCGCGTGGGTTTAAAAATGCCTGGCGTGTCTACGAAAACCATTTGGCTATCGCCTTCAATCGCAACACCCCGTATGCGCGCACGCGTGGTCTGCACTTTATGCGTAACAATAGAAACCTTAGCCCCGACCATGCGGTTCAAAAGGGTGGATTTACCTGCATTAGGCTCACCAATCAGGGCGACAAAGCCTGCGCGTGTCGTGGTGTCGTCGGTCATTGTCCGCTCTCCAATTGATCCAATAGCGCCTTGGCGGCGGCCTGTTCAGCATTGCGTTTTGAAGTCGCTTCGGCGCGCATCGTTTGCCCGCTCTGCAACTGTACTTCGATTGTAAACACTGGCGCGTGATCGGGACCAGAGCGTTCAACTTCGACATATTTTGGCGGCAACTGTTTACGAGCCTGCGCCCATTCTTGCAGCGACGTTTTGGGATCACGGCTGTCGGCATCAACGGTTTTGATCCGGTTCGCCCATAATTTCAGAACCACGGCTTGAGCGGCCTCGAACCCTGCATCCTTATAGATGGCGGCGATCACGGCTTCCATCGCGTCGGCCAACAGGGCTTCTTTACGCCGACCACCTGAGAGCATTTCAGATCGGCCAAGCTTAAGCACAGCGCCCAGATCTATGTCGCGGGCGATTTCAGCGCAGGTTTCTTTGCGTACAAGCGCGTTAAACCGAGGGGCAAGCTGACCTTCTGCGGCTTTGGTATCTGCCTCAAACAGGGCACCAGCCATGCTGAGGCCCAAGACACGATCACCTAGAAATTCCAAACGTTGATTGTCTGGCCGCGTGGTAGATGAAAACGAGCTATGCGTCACAGCGCGTGTTAAATATTCGGCGTTTTCAAACTTGTGCCCAAGGCGTGCCTCGAAGGCCTGAAGTTCGGTTGAAATTTTCACACGATTTCCTCAAAAATGCGGTCCCAACGCCATGTCCAGAAAAACAACAGCGACTTCCCTTTGGCAGAGAAAATGACACGATCAACACGACCCAGCAAATATTCTTCGGGGACAAAACCAACGCCCATGGGCTGCGCAATACGGCTATCAGCAGAGTTATCGCGGTTATCACCCATAAAGAAATATTGCTTCGCAGGAACGGTGAAGACTTGAGTGTCATCCATACGCGTTGGGCCAATGTTCAAGATGGTGTGCGCGTGCCCGTCTGGGAAGGTTTCAGTTACGCTTTCTTTCACGCATTCGCCGCCAAACCCAACAGCGGCATTGGAGCATCGTGGCGTGTTTCCACTGCGTCCTTGTGCTTCGAACACTTCTGAAAACGTGCCCGCGTCGGTTTGCTTGGCTTCTTCGCCATTGATGTACAAGACGCCAGATTTCATTTGGATTTTATCGCCAGGCAGGCCGATCAGTCGCTTTACGAAAGCACGATGTTGGGTCGGATGTTGAAACACAACCACATCGCCGCGTTCTGGCGCAGAGTCTAAAATACGCCCTGAGAAGGGACACATAAATTCGAAAGGGCACGAATATTTCGAATACCCGTAGCTCATTTTATTCACGAACAAAAAGTCGCCAACCAATAGGGTACTTTTCATAGAGCTGGAGGGGATAAAGAATGGCTGGAACAGTAAAGAACGAAACAGCCCCGCGATGAGCAAGGCATAGACAACCGTTTTAATTGTCTCGGTCACAGAATCTTTTGCTTTGCTCATATATTCGATCTCACCTTTGATTGGCCAATGGCCGCTAAGTCTGTCGTGCTTTGGGTTTCATGCTCAGAGGGGCGCGTGCTGTCAAGTATATCGCGCGAAACAACCCTATTTGAGCAAGCTTTATAAGGTTTCTTTGATCTTTTCTCGCGCCGAACGCGCTTCGATTACGACAAAGGCCTGCGCCCATGGGTGATCATCGGTCAATGTAACATGGATGATAGCCTCATATCCCTCAGGTGTCATAGCCTCAAGACGCTCTTTGGCCCAGCCCGTGAGTTTCATTGTGGGTTGCCCTGTACGCAGATTGGAAACCCCCATGTCTTTCCACGAAATCCCCATAGCAAGCCCTGTCCCCAAGGCTTTTGAACACGCTTCTTTAGCGGCCCAGCGTTTGGCATAGGTGCCTGCCACATCTTTTCGATTGTCAGCTTTGCGCTGCTCAACATCGGTAAAAACACGATTTTTGAAACGATCACCAAACCGCTCCAACGTGCCTGCAATGCGGTCAATATTGGCTAGATCGCTTCCGATACCTAAAATCATGTCATGCGCCTTATGCCAATTTCGATGTCATCACCTTCAGGGCTGCAGAGCCAAACAAGGTCGCGAAAGTCGCGTCAAAAATTCTGTGTAGTCGTAAATAGCCTGCAGAAACGAAGCGTATTGAAAACACGAGAGCCATGATCGACATCATCACTAAAGAAATCATCACGCAAGACAGACCGACCTGCACAATCGCAAAAATGCCAGCCTGCGCGGGGACGACAACGGCATATAATGATCCCCACAACAGGGGCGCTTTGGGGTTCATCAGGTGAATGGTAAAGCCGCGCGCCCAAGCCTGCGCTAAGCTTTCAGATCGCGCAATCACACTTGGTTTTTGGCCTTGCACAGCACTGCGCGCAGATTTGAAAGCGAGCCACAAAAGGTAACCCGCACCAGCATATCGAATGAGTTCAAATATCCAAACATGCGCCATCATTGCGGCGCCAAGCCCAAAGGCGGCGACAGTGGCCCAAACCATTGATCCGTTCCAAACGCCGACAGCAACAGCCACACCTTTAGCACGCCCACCGCCCATTGCAGCACCAACGATAGCTAAAACCGCAGGGCCAGGAGATGAGACTGCAATCGCCCAACCCAAGAGGATCGGCCAAAGATCAGCAAAGGGGATCACCCGCGCGCCTCATTCATCAAACGACGCATTTCATGGATGGCGGGTTTGAGGCCACGGAAAATCGACTCACCGATAAGGAAGTGACCGATGTTAAGCTCGACGATCTGCGGCAAGGCTGCAATCGGCTGAACGGTGTCATAGGTCAAGCCATGCCCAGCATGTACCTCTAGACCCAGATGGTTGGCAAAATCGGCCATGTCCGTCAGCCGCTTTAACTCATCATCACGGGCGGAAAAATTACCCTCTGCGTGCAGGTCACAATAGGCGCCGGTATGCAATTCAACCACAGCTGCGCCGATACGATGCGCTGCCTCAATTTGAGCGCGATCTGCCGCGATAAAGATCGATACGCGGCTTCCTGCTTCGCGTAGTGGCGCGATAAAATGTGCAAGGCTGTTTTCCTCGCGTGCCACCTCTAATCCACCTTCGGTCGTGCGTTCTTCACGCTTTTCAGGAACAATACAAACCGCGTGAGGCTTGTGGCGCAAGGCGATGGCTTGCATTTCGGGTGTGGCGGCCATTTCAAAATTCAAAGGCACTGAAAGATTCTCAACCAATGCATCGATATCAGCGTCTGTGATATGGCGGCGATCTTCGCGTAGATGCGCTGTGATTCCGTCCGCGCCTGCCTCCTCGGCCAGCTTCGCGGCCCGCACAGGATCTGGATAAGCAGAGCCACGCGCATTGCGCACGGTTGCCACATGATCGATATTCATCCCCAAACGCAGAGGTGCCAAATTTGCCGCCGTATTTTCCATAGTCATGCCTTTCTGTCCGCATAGGCCGAGACTGATCTCAAGACGCGCCTAAGCTCTCTTATCTCGCAAAATAGACTGAGGGATGAGAAAGGAAACCGATAAATCGTGATACACCCCATCACAGGGTTTAACGTGACTTGTTTTTTGACGCCAAAGCGCCTGCTTTGCGACGCAGCTCTTCAAATTTTGATTTTAACCGCCCGCGCCTGCGTTTTTGATAGGCAGTGATCATCGGCAGGCTGACAAAATACGCAACGAGCCCTGCAAGCACGCCTGGAATTAAGCCCCCCACGAGGTAGGGATAGAAAACCTCTTGGCCGAACCGCAACACGCTCTCCCAATTCGGTGTGCCCGAGGAAAAAAGCGCTGTGATATTATAGATGAGATCGTGACCCGCATCGTAAAATTTACCCACGACAGAGCGTTGGTTGTGCGAATCAAACTCTGATCCCAAAATCGCGTGCCCTGTTTGCAGCGAAATGATTGCGATTGGCACATAGGTCAAAGGGTTGCCCGCGAATGTCGCCAAAAGAGCGGCCAATACATTGCCGCGCACCACTTTGGCAACAAGAGCTGCGACAACGAAATGTAATCCGAAAAATGGTGAAAACGCGGTAAAAACCCCAGCGAAGACACCGCGTGCAATGCTATCAGGTGTTCCGGGCAGTCGGTTAAGGCGCAGCTTCATATAGCGGACAGCGCGCGACCAGCCGCCCCTTGGCCAGACCGATTGCTGCACCCACTTGATCAGTGGCAATTTATCTCGGCGCTTGAAAACCACGTTTTCCCCTAAAAGACCCCTAGGGTTTTTTACTCAAATCTCGGAATCTTCGCACGCGAGCGACATCACTTTCAGCTTCAATCGCTAGCATCAATGCGTGAAGATGTTCTACGTCTCTGACATCGGCATCGACAATTACCCGATAGAAATCTGGTTTGCGGTCCATAAATGACATGTCCGAAATATTGGCTTTCTGGTCACCAATCAAGGTACATAGCCGACCAAGAACACCAGCATCATTCGAAATTGTGACATCCAAAGAAACCGCATGAATCGGCCCATGCGGACCAGAATGCCATTGCAGATCGACCCACCTGTCTAAATCGCTTTCAAGCTCTTCCAACGCAGGGCATTCAATGGCATGCAGCATGACCCCCTTACCGCGATAGGTAATACCGACGATCCGTTCGCCCGGCACAGGCTGGCAACACCGTGCACGATTATAGGTTTGATCTTCGCTCAACCCCAGAACAGCACGTTTGGCATCTACGTCGCCAGACGCATGAACCAGCTCGGGGTATACAGATTTCACCGCATCAGAGGCAGACAATTCAGCAGAACCGATACGTGCGAGCAACTCTTGTACCGATGGCAAGGAAAGCTGTTTGGCGGCAGTTGCCAAAGCTTTTTCAGAGGCTTTTTTGCCCACATGTTCAAAGGCCACACGTGCGAGTTCACGCCCCAAACGAACGAAACGCTCACGATCTTCTTCCCGCAGCGATTTGCGGATCGCAGCCTTGGCGCGCCCTGTCACAACGATGTCAATCCAAGTCGATTGAGGTCGTTGCCCCTCGGCTGTCATGATTTCAACAGATTGCCCGTTTTTCATCCGCGTCCAAAGCGGCACACGAATACCATCGACCTTAGCACCGACACAACTATCACCGATACGGGTGTGAATAGCATAGGCGTAATCAAGTGGCGTCGCACCTTTGGGCAGTTTGATCACTTCGCCTTTGGGCGTAAAGCAAAACACCTGATCAGAGTACATTTCGAGCTTAACATGCTCAAGAAATTCACCGTGATCATCGGAGTTTTCAAATCGTTCCGTCAGCTGAGCCAGCCATTTTGCGGGATCGACCGCAAAGGGGTTTTGTGCTCGCACACCATCACGGTATGACCAATGCGCTGCAACACCACTTTCGGCAACTTCGTGCATCTGACGGGTGCGGATTTGCACCTCAACCCGTTTGCCATCGCGACCTGAAACTGTGGTATGAATAGAACGGTAGCCGTTGGTTTTGGGTTGCGAAATATAATCTTTGAAACGCGTCGGGACTGCACGCCACCTTTGGTGAATAACACCCAAGGTACGATAACAATCACTTTCGGATTTCGTCACAATACGAAACCCGTAAATATCGGACAGACGTGAAAAGCTTTGTTGCTTTTCTTCCATTTTACGCCAAATCGAATAGGGCTTTTTTGCGCGCCCGAACACATCAGCCTCGATGCCTTCACGTTCAAGTTCAGTGCGAATGTCATTTGTGATTTTGTGAACCACATCACCCGTTTCGCGCTGCAAGGTAATAAACCGACGAATGATCGAATTGCGCGCCTCGGGATTGATCACACGAAAGCTGAGATCCTCAAGCTCTTCGCGCATCCATTGCATCCCCATCCGCCCAGCAAGCGGTGCAAAGATATCCATGGTTTCGCGGGCTTTTTGCAGCTGCTTTTCAGGGCGCATTGATTTAATCGTGCGCATATTGTGCAGCCGGTCGCCCAGCTTCACCAAGATCACGCGCAGGTCTTTCGACATCGCCATAAACAGCTTGCGGAAATTCTCGGCTTGCTTGGTTTCAGAACTTGAAAGCTGAAGGTTAGTCAGCTTTGTCACACCATCAACCAGCTCGGCCACATCTGTGCCGAACTTGCGCTCGACTTCGCTGTACGTCGAACTGGTGTCTTCGATGGTATCGTGCAAAAGCGCTGTGATGATGGTCGCATCATCAAGAGCCTGTTCGGTCAAAATCGCAGCGACTGCGACGGGATGCGTAAAATATGGCTCGCCAGAATGACGGAACTGACCCTCGTGCATTTCTTTTCCGTAGGCATATGCCTCGCGAATTAGATCAGCATTGGTCTTTGGGTTGTAGTTGCGGACCAGTGCGATCAGGTCTTCGACGTCGATCATTTAGGTCCGCACTCTTCTGCTTATTGCCAGAGCTAAGCTCATGACAGTATTACTGTTGTCCTTGCGCTTCCATCAAAGCACGTAGAAGCTTTTCTTCAGACATATCGTCTTCAACAGGCTGGTCAGTTTCTTGCCCCATAAGAAGCGCCATCTGGTCTTCTTCTGGTTCGTCAACTTCGATCTGAGTCTGGTTCGACTCGATCTGACGCTCACGAAGCGCTGCGGCTGATTGTGTTTCATCTGCGATTTCGCGCAGGGCAACGACAGGGTTCTTGTCGTTGTCACGATCGACGGTCAAAGTTGACCCAGCCGAAATTTCACGCGCACGATGTGATGCGAGCATCACGAGTTCGAAGCGATTAGGAACTTTATCGACGCAATCTTCTACTGTTACGCGAGCCATGAGATCTCCAATTCCAACTGGGCGAGGGATACAAGCGCCCTATTTAGGCCTTCATGTTACAATTGACAAGGCATCATCGACATTAGTTCTGCGCCTTTTTCCAAGAATTATAAGGGTTTTATCCCGTTGATTTCACTTGCAGGCAGTGCATCACACAGCATTTGAGCGGTTTTACCCGAAACAGGATGTCGCCAGTCAGGCCAAACTTCGCACAAAGGAATCAACACGAACCCCCGATCTTCAATACGAGGATGCGGCAATATCAGCTGCTCGGGGGTGGCATTACGTTGGGTTTCGGCAGGGAGATCTCTCCATTCGGTGTAGACTTCCAAGTTTGGCAAAATGCAATTTTCATAGGCCAGAATGTCGATATCAAGGGTTCGCCCCGCCCAGCGCACACCACGCGCCCGCTGAAATTGCGCTTCGATTCTATGCAACACATCCAGCAGTTGGTGCGGAGGCAACGTGGTTTCGACAATAGCGACCAAATTCACGTAATCCGGCCCCATTCCCTCAGGAAAACATGGGGTTTGATAAAATTTACTGCATGCCGTTACGTCAATCGAATTATACCCTAAAGTATCGATAGCAGATGCTATTGTATCTGCTACCCCCCCTTCAGAACTGTCGAGATTCCCCCCAAATGCGAAAACTGCGCGATTTTTCGCGAATTGCGAATAATTATCTCGTTGCAAGGCACTTACCCTATATATTTAGACATGTTCCAACGGGTGGATTTTCCGACTAGCTGTTCTAACTTAATGCCACGCACATCTAAAATTTGACACACCGCCACAGTCAAAACAACCAAAAGGACTAACCGAATGTTCTACAGAGACGAACGTCTCGCTCTTTTCATCGATGGATCGAACCTCTACGCGGCTGCAAAGTCGCTGGGGTTTGACATCGATTACAAATTGCTTCGTCAAGAATTCATGCGCCGCGGAAAACTTCTGCGCGCGTTTTACTACACTGCATTGCTTGAAAACGATGAATATTCACCGATTCGCCCTTTGGTCGATTGGTTGAATTATAACGGCTTCAACATGGTTACTAAGCCCGCAAAAGAATTTACCGACTCAATGGGTCGCCGTAAAATCAAAGGCAATATGGATATCGAACTTGCTGTCGATGCCATGGAGCTTGCCCCACATGTCGATCACATCGTGATATTTTCAGGCGACGGCGATTTCCGCCCCTTGATTGAAAGCCTGCAGCGCCAAGGTGTGCGCGTTTCTGTCGTATCAACGATGCGGTCTCAGCCACCTATGATTGCAGATGAATTGCGCAGACAGGCTGACAACTTCATCGAATTGGAAGATCTGAAAGACGTTGTGGGGCGCCCAACGCGCGAACCACAAGACCTGCCGGAAACTGCAACACCACAAGACTAACGTGCTAAAGTGGCGGTGTTTACTCAGGAGCCCCTGCATTTTACAATGCGGGGGCTTGTTTTTTCTGCGAGACAATTCTTGTCCCGCCCCCATGGACCTAAGCGGCCTTGCGTCTTAGGTATGAGTCAAACAATGGATGGCACGATGACGCAGACTTTTACCAAACCCGCCCTAACGCTTTACCTTGCAGCTCCGCGTGGATTTTGCGCAGGCGTGGACCGTGCGATAAAGATCGTAGAACTCGCTTTGGAAAAATGGGGGGCGCCTGTCTATGTGCGCCATGAAATCGTTCACAACAAATATGTGGTCGATAACCTCAAAGATCTCGGGGCTGTGTTTGTCGAAGAACTTGATGAATGCCCCGACGATAGACCTGTGATTTTTTCCGCTCATGGCGTGCCCAAAGCGATACCTGCCGAGGCTGCAAAGCGTGAAATGATCTATGTCGACGCCACCTGTCCGCTCGTCTCAAAGGTGCACATCGAAGCAGAACGCCATTCTCAAGACGGCCTGCAAATGGTGATGATTGGACATGCGGGTCACCCTGAAACGATTGGGACAATGGGGCAATTGCCTGCTGGTGAAGTTTTATTAGTAGAGACCCCAGAAGACGTGGCAGGGTTGACTGTCCGCGACCCAAACAAGCTTGCCTTCATCACCCAGACCACCCTGTCTGTTGATGACACTATTGATATCATCGCAGCCCTACGCGCGCGTTTTCCAACGATTGTTGGCCCACACAAAGAAGACATATGTTACGCCACCACCAACCGGCAAGCTGCGGTGAAAGCCATCGCAAATAAGATCGATGGGCTCTTGGTGATTGGTGCTCCCAATTCATCAAATTCAAAGCGTCTGGTTGAAGTTGGATCAGCCAACGGATGCGCTTATGCGCAGCTTGTACAACGCGCCACTGAGATAGATTGGCGCGCCCTAGATGGTATCAGCTCCATCGGCATCACCGCAGGTGCCTCTGCTCCAGAAATCCTAGTCAACGAAGTGATCGACGCTTTTAGAGAGCGCTTTGAAGTAACTGTGGAACTGGTCGAAACGGCACAAGAAAATATCGAATTCAAAGTACCGCGTGTTCTGCGCGTACCCGCATGATCAAGCGCCCTCCCCTTTTTGCAATCCTCTTGACCGCTGCAGGTCTGCTGCCATTTATCGCGGGTGCGGTACTATCCTTTGCAGGAAAAGGCGAAACGATACCTGCTGATGGATCGTATCCTTTGATGGTGGGCCAAGACGGAATAGGCATTTTATGCACCTACGGCCTCGTTATATTTAGCTATATGTGTGGTTGCTTTTGGGGGTTTGCCAGCAAAGCGCCGAACCCTAACAAGCCTCTGCCCTATATTATCGCCGTGCTTCCCGCGCTTTATGCGTTTTTCTATATCGGGCGCTCGCTGCTGGCCCAAGCACAGCACGGTGACGTTTTGCTGCATTTGACAGTCGGCTTTACAGCCCTTTTGGTTTTGGATTTTTGGTACCAGAAAATCAACCTTGCCCCTGCATGGTGGATGACGCTACGTGTCCCCGTAACTTGCGTTGTTGTGCTGTGCTTAAGCCTTGGTTCGTTTAGCCTGACGACTTAGCGTTTCTTTGAAAGGATCGACATGCCCGAAATTCACGCTTGGACCGATGGCGCTTGCTCTGGCAATCCTGGCCCTGGGGGGTGGGGTGTTTTGATGCGCGCGATGGATGGAACCACAGTTCTAAAGGAACGTGAACTTAAGGGCGGTGAAGCAGACACGACGAACAACCGCATGGAACTTTTGGCCGCGATCAATGCGCTAGAAACACTGACGCGTCCGACAAATATCACCATCACCACCGACAGCGCCTATGTCAAAAATGGCGTTACAGGATGGATCCACGGATGGAAACGCAATGGCTGGAAAACCGCCAATAAAAAGCCTGTGAAAAACGTAGATCTTTGGCAACGTATTGATGCAGCGCAAGCGACTCACCAAGTGACGTGGAAATGGATAAAAGGTCACGCAGGCCACGCCGAAAACGAGCACGCCGATGAACTGGCACGCGCAGGCATGGCGCCCTTCAAGAAGTCCCGCGCATGAACTTCATCCCGATCCTAGATTATACGTCAGTTTTGGTTTTCGCCCTGTCGGGTGCTTTGGTCGCATCACGCCAGCAACTTGATCTGATTGGATTTGCCTTTGTCGCCTGCCTGACAGCAGTCGGCGGCGGGACTATTCGGGATGTGTTATTGAACCGTGATGTGGTGTTTTGGATTGATGAACCCGCGTATATTTTGCTGGCTGTTGCCACCTCTGTGATCGTCTTTTTCACGGCACACCGTCTAGAAAGCCGCATGAAAGCCATTATCTGGGCCGATGCTATAGCGCTTGGGGTCGCGGTCGCCGCTGGCTCTGGTGTGGCTTTGAAACTAGGGCACTCGCCTATAATTGTCGTGCTTATGGGCGTTGCGACAGGCAGCTTTGGCGGCCTGATGCGCGATGTGGTTTGCAATGAAGTTCCACTTATTTTGAAACAAGGCGAACTATATGCCTCCGCCGCTTTTGCTGGATCTTTGGCTTTGGTAATGGGAGACACATTGGGTGTCGCCCCGATTTACGGCTATGCCGCTTGCTGCATTTTGACGCTGGCTTTACGGGCTGGAAGCATCGTGTTTGGCTGGACTTTACCAAGCTATAAATCACGCCCACCACGATCATAGGGCAGTTGGTACGCTTATAAATACCACGTTGCGGCGATGCCAAGACAGCAGACAACAAACCATCCCCCAGGTCGAAACATCAACCAAAGGCAGAGCCCTAAAAAGATGCGGATAGCCATGCCTGGAATGGCGAGTAGTCCAATCATCTAATCTTTGCCTTTCAGTTTTTGCCAAAACCAAATTAGGATCATCGCGCCCAACAAGGCTCCGATAAAGCCCCCCAAGGCCCCAGTCAAAACACTGATCGTACGCAAAACCAAGCCACCGACCAATGCGCCAGCGATGCCAATAGCAACAGTTAGAACAATACTTGTGTCCACGCGCATAATCCGCGTGGCGATAAATCCGGCTGCTGCGCCAAGTATGATGAGTAAAACGATGGGCATGTCATAACTGTACAGGTTTCATAGCATCGCGCCACAGAAATGCGCCCGCGACGAATGTAACATATCCGTCATGGAAACCTCATTCATCCGTTACGTTCTGGCGCTAGCTTTCGGCATTCACTTTGTTAAAGGACACAGAATGCGTAGATTGCTTCCATTAGCGCTATTGATCACGGCTCCTGCTTTTGCAGATCCCTTGGTTTCAACAATCACTGAGGGCAATGCCCATACAAACGCGCCAGAAAGTTGGCTTGGTGCGACCCCGCACATCGTCTTTATCGGCACGATCAATGGCTATGATTTCGACGCGCAATTCATGGATCTCAATGCCGATTTCATCGCAGGAGTTGACTCAAAGCGGGAATACCTGCCTGAGGGTGAAATGCTGCGCTACGCCGATTTCGAATTCGGCCTCCAAGCGATTGTCGCGGGGGTGGAAAAAACCTTTGAACTAGAATTTGAAAACCACGATTTCTCAACTGCTGCACTGCCTGCGACCTTTGACTTGCAAAGCGAAGAATTCCCAATGGGGGCCTTATCAAACCTAGAATTTGAATTTGAATGGGAAGGCAATGGGACATCTGTGAATGAAGAAATCGCGAATTGGACAGGAACGCTAACGCTAGAATTGGACAGTGGCGTTGGCACGTCTGATCCGCAAGGCGATGGAATGATCGGCGGATATGTAGATGCGAAACGAGGCGATGATCACCTAGTGGCATCCTTTACAGTACCGGTGAACGAATATGAAATTGATGAATAAAGCTGCGTTTATCGCCTTACTCATGACGCCCACGCTGCTGCATGCCGATATACCACAGGTGCAAATTCAAGCTGTAGCTGAAACGGCTGCGATAAAAGGCGATGCTGATGATCCTGCAATTTGGGTCCACCCCACAGACGGCGCTAAAAGCTTGATTTTAGGCACCGACAAAACGCGTGGCTTATATGTTTTCGATCTGGAGGGTCGCGAAGTTGCGCTGTTTGAAGACGGAAAGCTCAACAATGTGGATATCCGACCATTCTCTTTGAATGGCGAGGCCGTTTGGATCGCTTCAGCGGCTGAGCGCGAACATGAAACCCTTGTCTTTTATGTGATCAACGCAGATGGCCAGATTGCACATGGAGCGCCTTTTGCATTTCCAGGTGTCCCCGCACAGATGGCAGACACCGTGAAAGATATTTACGGATCAGCCCTTCAAAGCGACCCCGAAACAGGGCGCTTGTTCGCATGGGTGAATTTTAAGTCTGGCGATATTTTGCAATACGAAGTGACCGAAACAAACGGCCAGTTGGACCTAACCTATTTGCGCCGCCTAGAAGTTGACAGCCAACCAGAAGGCATGGTCACGGATGACAAGGCAGGGCATTTATATGTCGGTGAAGAAGATGTTGCGATTTGGCGTTTTCCGTCTTTGCCAGACAAGGGGGACACTGCGACTTTGATCACCCAGATCCCATCTGATTGCTTTCCCAAAGACGACATAGAAGGCCTAACCATCTATGATGGCACTGATGCGAAATATCTTGTGGCATCGTCGCAAGGTATTCATCGTGCAGCGCTTTTCCCACTTGATGGCGATATAATTCCAACATGTGTTGGACTTGTTGAAATCGCGGCGGGCGAGTTCGATGGCGTGACTGAAACCGATGGGCTTGATGTGGTCGCAGCTCCGCTCGGGCCTAAGTTCCCGAAAGGTGCTTTGGTGATGATGGACGACCAAAACGCAGGCTTTTCGACCAATTTTAAGATTATGTCGTGGGCTGATGTCGCAACGGCGTTGAGCCTAAAATAACAAAACGCCGCGCGGGGTAATCTGCGCGGCGCTTCACGCCGTCAACGATTGCGACGCCAATGCGTAGGCACGATGACCAGTGCACCAAGGGACGACACAATCGCGTTCACACCCGCAGGGCGCAGGCCGATGCCGAACATCAGCTTTAGAAAATACGCCAAAAACGCGCCGCCGATACAGATGATAATCGATTGCAAATATCCATTGTGGGTAAAACCTGTCTTTTCGGTCGTATAGCCGACAATACCTGCGATCACGACCGTACCGATTAGAACTGGAAACATCTTAGGCCCTCATTCAAATGTGCTGCCCTTTGGCAATTCAAGCCCCTTCAGGACCTCTGCCGCAGGCATAGCACGTTTTCCTGTACGCTGCGCCGTGAGAATTTCAACGGCATCCACCCCACAAGCGATGGTGAATCCATCTAACACCTCACCCGCTTGTCCAGTGCCTTGCACATGTTTTGACATATGAAACTTAATCCGCTCACCTGCATAGCTTGCCCAAGCACCAGGAAAGGGGGACAACCCGCGAATTTGGCGATCAATTTGATCAGCAGGCTGTGTCCAATCGATCTTAGCCTCGGCTTTGTCGATCTTTTTGGCATAGGTGACACCTTGGCTCGATTGCGGTTCTGGTGTGAGGTGATCTAGCGCATAGAGCCCATCAACAATAGCAGCAGCGCCGATTTCAGATAAGCGATCATGCAGCGTGGCCGTGGTGTCTTCGGGTTCAATATCGGTTTCCACCCGCAACAAAACTGGCCCAGTGTCTAGACCCGCTTCCATCTGCATAATGCAAATGCCTGTTTCGTTATCGCCTTCTAGAATAGCGCGATGGATAGGCGCCGCCCCCCGCCAACGCGGCAGCAAAGATGCGTGGATATTCAAACAGCCGCGCTTTGGTGCATCAAGTAAAGCTTGCGGCAAAATCAAACCGTAGGCGACGACAACCGCGACATCGGCATCCAGCGCTGCAAAGGCATCAATATCCGCAGGGTCTTTGAAATTTAAAGGGTGGCGCACCATTAGACCCAATTCTTCTGCGCGCGCATGAACGGGTGTTATACGATCTTTTTTTCCCCGACCAGCAGGGCGCGGAGGCTGACAATAGACACAAGCGATCTCATGCCCCGCTGCCACCAATTCATTCAAAACAGGGACAGAAAAGTCTGGAGATCCCATGAATACAATTCTCATTTCATGGCTCCCATTTTTTTAGCCTTTTTCAAGAACATCTGACGTTTGACTGGTTTCAAATTATCGAAATACATCTTGCCGTTCAGGTGATCAATCTGGTGCTGAACCGATGTGGCCCACAGATGCACGAAATCGCGCTCTTCCATCTCGCCAGATGCGTTCAAGAACCGCACCGTCACAGCCCGTGGGCGTGCGATCACAGCAGACATACCTGGTAAGTTTGGTGAAGCTTCTTCATGGTCGCGCATTTGTGCGGAGGCATGCAAAATTTCAGGATTGGCCATCAAAACAGCTTTGCCGCGTTCTTGGGAACAATCGACCACAGCCAAGCGCTGTAAAACACCGATCTGCGGACCTGCCAAGCCATAGCCAGGCATCGCATCCATTGTTTCAACCATGTCAGACCATAAGGTGCGAATATCATCTGTGATGGTATCAACAGGGGCACAAATGGTTTTGAGGCGTTTATCGGGATAGGGCACAAAAGGGCGTTGGGTCATGAGTTACCGATCTTTCACTGGATTGCGGACATGCCAGAGGTGCCGCAAGACTGCGACCCAACCCTCTATCCGCGCGCCAGCTCACGTTTGTATTTTTGCATTTTGCGGGTGATCATCTGGCGTTTGAGCGGCTTCAGATAATCAATGAACAACGTACCATCGAGATGGTCGATTTCATGCTGAACACATGTCGCCCATAAGTCATCAAATTCTTGTTCTTGCGCGGCACCCGTCACATCCTGCCAAGTCACACGCACCATTTTTGGGCGCTCGACATCCGCGTATTGATTTGGGATCGACAAACAACCTTCTTCATAGATGTTGCGATCTTCACTTTCCCAAACAACTTTCGGATTAACCATCGCTATGGGGTCGGGGGTACCGCCCTCTTCTTTGACGCAATCCATAACCAAAAGGCGCGACATCACGCCAATCTGCGGCCCCGCTAAACCAACGCCTGGCGCATCATACATGGTTTCAAGCATGTCATCAGCCAGTTGCGCGAGGTCTTTGTCAAAAACGCTCACGGGGTCACATACCTTTTTAAGGCGCGGGTCGGGATGGAGAAGGATCGGTTTCAATGTCATACGTCAGCATTTAGTCAATCCACTTGGATTTCGCAACATCAGCCTGCATGCGCCTGACATCAAAAAAGTCATTTTCCATTCGCGAACTTGCAAAGTAGGGTCAAACCAAATTGGCAAAGGATTTTCTAATGACCGAACAATCGCCGTTTGACGAAGTTATCAATCGTTTCGGAACCCATTGCGCGAAATGGGACTTGATGGAAAAAATCTACAACGTGCCCGCAAAAGACGGGATCGCGATGTGGGTGGCCGATATGGACTTTCGTCCCCCTGCGCGCGTTCAAAAAGCCCTAGAAGATATGGTCACACATGGGATTTACGGCTATTCGGGGGATGAAACAGCCTATACTGATGCCATTCGCTGGTGGATGAAAACCCGTCACAATTGGAACGTCGAGGCCGATTGGATTTTCACCACTCATGGCTTGGTCAACGGCACAGCAATGTGTCTGGATGCATTCACGCAAAAAGGCGATGGCGTTGTCTTGATGACACCCGTCTATCACGCCTTTGCTCGCACGATTAAAGCCGCGGACCGCCAGGTTGTCGAATGCAAATTGGCACAAGAAAATGGCAAATACGCAATGGATTTTGCGACATGGGACGCGCAGATGACTGGCGCTGAAACCATGTTAATCTTGTGCTCTCCGCATAATCCAGGCGGTCGTGTATGGACGCAGCAAGAATTGCAAGGCGTCGCGGATTTTTGCAAACGCCATGACTTGATTCTTGTGTCAGATGAGATTCATCACGATTTGATTTTGGGCGAAGCTCAGCACACTGTGATGGCGCAGTTCAAAGACATTACAAATCGCTTGGTGATGATGACTGCGACGACAAAAACATTTAACATCGCAGGCACACATGCAGGCAATGTAATTATCGAAGACAAAGCGCTGCGCGCACGTTTTGCAAAATCCATGATGGGTCTTGGAATATCGCCAAACTCATTCGGCTTGGCGACAGCAACCGCCGCCTATTCCGCCGAAGGTGCCGCGTGGGTCGATGATTTGACGGCTTATTTGGCAGAAAACCACCGCATTTTTGATGAGGCGATCAATGCCATTCCTGGCCTGAAATCTATGCCACTTGAGGCCACGTATTTGGCTTGGGTCGATTTTAGCGGCACGGGCATGGCGCGCGAAGAATTTACCAAGCGTGTTGAAAGAGACGCGAACATTGCCCCAAACCATGGGCCGACTTTTGGGGCGGGTGGAGAAACCTATTTACGGTTCAACCTTGCAACGCCACGCAGCCTTGTTCTGGAAGCCACGCGGCGTCTGGCAAAGGCCTTTGAGGATCTGCAATAGCCGCGAAGGCATCTAACGGCTTGAAAGCAAAGCGACTGGCGCGTCTTCGGGCTGGTCGTAATCCAAAGCGGGGCGATCTGTTGTTGCTGTCGACCGCTTGAAATCAAAGAGCATTTCAAAACCGTCATCTTGCGAGGCGACGATCAAAGCTTGGTACATGTGGCGCGCGCCATCATAAATATCCACGTATCCGCGCAGACGCTCTGCGTTTTCGCGATCCACCGCAAAACCATTATCCCACAAGCGCAAAATTGGATAAACATTCTCGTCCGTGCGCACCCGCAATCGTGAACGACGTTTTAAATCCCGTTTGCGCGCAAGCTCCAAACCCTCACGAACCTCTTTGGGCAAAAAATCATGTGCATAATCAGACATAGGAACTCCGCAGGTCTAAGTGATCAGGTGATGCTAACTTGACACAATCGTACTGTCGTTCAAGTTAACCTTTCATGACAAAAAGACAAAGTACTTGTTTGCCGCCCTAAAACCCGTCTCGTCCAACTGTTACGGTTTCACTTTCGGGCGTAATACATGCGGCATTTCAGGGTCATATAGCGCAGAATCCTTAAAATCCGACACCTCGCCCATGGCGGGCCCCACCAAAATAAGCGCCGTGCGCGTGATCTTTTCGACACGAACCTTTTCACGGATGTCGCTTAGCGTACCGCGAATCAACATTTGATCGGGCCACCCCACACGATAAACGACAGCCACAGGGCAGTTTTCACCATAATATGGCGCGAGCTGACGTTCAATTTCACGCAGGTTCCGCACACCCAAGTGAATAGCCAAAGTTGCGCCTGTTTTGGCAAAATTTTCAAGTGTTTCGCCGGCTGGCATAGATGTCGATTTCATCGACACACGCGTCAGCACAATGGATTGTGCCACTTCAGGTATTGTCAACTCTTGCCCCAATGCCGCCGCTGCTGCAGCATAAGCTGGTACTCCCGGAATGATTTCATAATCTATTCCATCAGCACGCAGGCGGCGGATTTGTTCTGCAATTGCGCCATAGAGTGACGGATCACCAGAATGAACGCGGGCCACATCCTGACCTTTTGCGTGGGCTCGCTTGATCTGCTCATGGGTGTCATCCAAAGTCATCGGCGCGGTGTCCATCACGAGGGCATCAGCGGGCGCCCCCGCCACAACTTGTTCTGGAACCAGCGATCCCGCGTAAAGACATACAGGGCATTCACCGATCAGACGTTCGGCTTTTTTGGTCAATAGTTCTGGGTCACCTGGACCTGCGCCGATAAAGAAAACTGTCATGACAAATCTCCGTCAATTTTACGTGCATAACCACGCGGCGTATACATACGCGGGCCTTCGCCCAATTGCGCCAAACGCGTATTACTTGAGCCGATCAGCACGACAGTCAGCATATCAACCTCATCGACTTCCAATTCATCCAAGCGGCGATACCGCACGTTTTCAGTTGGCCGACCAAGGTTTGACGCCAACATGACGGGCGTATCTGCGGGACGGTGTTTTAGCAAAATATCACGCGCTTCTGCCAACAGCGTACGGCGCCTCATCGACACTGGATTGTAGAAAGCGATCACGAAATCACCTTCAGCTGCGGCTTGCAAGCGGCGCACAATATCAGCACGCGGGGTCAGTAAATCTGACAGCGAAATCGCGCAAAAGTCATGCCCCAAAGGTGCGCCCGCACGGGCTGCTGCTCCTTGCAAAGCTGACACACCCGGAGAGCAAACCACCTCAACGCGGTGCGCTGCATCAGAGACGCCATGGTCGTCGGGGGCGCGATCCAGCAATTCAAACACAAGCGCTGCCATGGCGTAAATGCCTGCATCGCCAGAGCAAACTAGTGCTACGTTTTTACCAAGCGCAGCCTGTTCCAGCGCATAACGGCACCGATCTTCTTCACCACCCAACGGAAAATCACTACGTGCTTTGCCAGCAGCTAAAGGTCCGAGCAAATCTATATATAGGCCGTAGCCTACCAATTCTTCTGCCTGAGACACCAATTTTGACACCTCAGGTGTGCGCCAAGCGGCTTGGCCCGGCCCGATCCCGACAACAGCCAAACGCCCACGCGCACGACCTGTATACTCGGTGATTGGCGCGTCTGACCGTGTCAGCGCGCAGGTTGTATTTGCGGTCTTTACTTTTTCAACCGACAGAGTGCCACCTGCGGCCAAAGCAGCCCCTTCGGACACGCCATGACAGCCGACTTCCGCAAAAACCACATCGGACGGATTGGCCAAATCTGCTGCGTACTCTTCCAGCTCGCCTGCGGTGAAAAGGCGTAATGGCACATTCAACCGCTTAGCCAATTCGTTCATCGCAGGTTCATCGGCCTTGAGATCAATCGTGTTTACTGACGCGATTGCACCCTCAGCTATCCCGTTGTCGTATAACGCTTTTTGAACCAATTCCCAAAGCTCATCTGGATCCGCATTACGCGCACAGCCCACGCCCAACGCATAGCGCTGAGGATGATAGACAAGCTTGGTAGCACTGCCCTGAACAGGGGCGTCCGTGACGCATAACTCAATCGCGCCATCAACATCTTCAAGGTCAAAAATATTCTCACCGGTGAGGCTGACGCCCTCGCCCGCCAGCAAAGACGCCATCGCATCTTTGGCGTCTTCGGGGTTTGCCAATCGGTATCCCAAGGGCGGCTCGTCCAGCGCGATACCCAAGCCGATATCACCTGCAGTTGTCACGGCAGCCTGTGCGCCGATGCCTTTTGCAATGTCACGCGCTATACGGTTTGCACCACGGTGCCCACCCAACAGGGGGATAACAACCGCCCCATCATCAGAGACCGATAAGACGGGCGGTTCACTGCGCTTGTCGCTCAGCAACGGCGCAACGGCACGGATCAAAATACCCGAAGCGCAGACACCGATGATCGGCACACCCGCAGCAAAAAGATCACGTGCGTGATCCAAAGCATTGGCAAAAGTCACTTCACAAGATGTGCGACCCTCGCGGCCGTGGAGGTCTGCAGATAAGAGTTCGGCGACTTTGCGGGCCACCTCTTCGCCTGAACGGTTCAAGCATAAGACGACGGGTTTTACAGCCACGGATCGGCCCCTTTCACAATCAAGATCATTGAAAAATACGGCGCTGTCTCGGGCGCGTCTTTCAACGGTTTCACAACTTCATTGGCGCCAGTAGCGCGCTCGATATAAACGGATTTTTCGGTGAGGCCTGCCGTATCGATCAGCGCACGTACACGTTTGAAATGGCGCCCGAGCTTCATCACAATCACTGTATCGCTACCTGCGATTTTGTCGCGCAATGAGGCATCTTCAAGCGGAGCAGGCAAAACAGTCATCACCTCGTTACGTGCCACAAGCGGCAGCTGTGCGACAGCGGCACAGGCCGTTACAGAGGTGACACCGGGCACAATTTCGACCTGAAAATCTGATCTCAAACGCGCAAAGAGATACATAAAAGACCCGTAGAAAAACGGATCGCCCTCACATAAGACAACGACGTCTTGCCCAGCTTCCAATGCCTCGGCTATTCGGGCTGCGCCTTGATCATAGGCGTGTTGTGCAGGGCCACGTGCGACAGTCATCGGCACATCCATCACGATCTCACGCGTGCCCTGCGCGATAAATTCAGCAGCGATGGAGCGGGCGAAAGATGCTCCGCCTGCAAGTGTTGGGTATGCAATAACGGATGCTTCGCGAATTAAGCGCGCGGCCTTGAGCGTCATCAATTCAGGATCGCCGGGCCCAAGTCCAATGCCATAGACCTTTCCGCGCTTAACTTGGGATAAAGGGGCATGGGTCATAGTTTTACGATGCTCCACTGTGTCAAAGGCATGGCTGCCCGCCAGCCCGTTAATCGTCCCACAGGTTCTGCGTGACTGACAGCTATACGGCTCAGATCACCACCGTGCTGCGCAAATAAATCTAGTAAAACTGCTTCACCTTCGAGCGTCACCGCATTGGCCACCAAACGCCCATGTGTTTTTAAAGCTGCCCAAGCGGTAGCGAATGTCGCATGAGACAACCCACCGCCGATAAACACCGCGTCAGGCGCGGCAAGATCAGCCAAAGCATCAGGCACTATACCGTCGACTACAGTCAAATTCGCCCCCCCTAAAGTAACGGCATTTTCCAACGCCATGCTACGTCGATCTGCGCGGCGCTCTATGCCAATTGCTCGCGCATTCGGCGCAGCTCTCAGCCATTCAATGGCCACCGATCCTGATCCACATCCAATATCCCAAAGCGTAGCGCCACGCATCGGCATCAGCTTGGACAAAGTGAGTGCACGGATGTCGCGCTTGGTCATGGTGCCGTCAGAAATGAATGCATCATCAGGTAGTCCGATCCTAGGCTGCGGTGATATATGCGACTCAAGAACGCAATCGATCGCGAGGCTGTGAAAGTCAGGGACGCGGTGTGCCCAAGTGTTTGCCAAGCCATCAAAGCGCTGCTCGGCCGCACCGCCCATATGCGCCAAGACCGTCATCTTGGATTTACCATACCCACGTGCCGTTAGAATCTGTGCAATTTCATGCGGAGTCTGCGCTCCTGCGGTCAATACGATGAGTTTTTGTTGCGGAGCAAGAAAGGGTAGAATCGTCTCAACAGGTCGCCCGTGAACGGTGAGCGTTTCGACGTCTCCCAAACTCCAATGCATGCGTGCGGCCGCCAATTGAAAAGCGGATACTTGCGGATGAAATAAAACATCACGCGCGGGAAATTTGGTCGCAATACTAACGCCCACAGAATACCAAAGCGGATCGCCCGTGGCCAAAACTACCACCTGATTACCGCGCAGATTTTCTAGGGTCTCGGTTAATGCGTGAAAGGGCGATGGCCATGACAGTCGGTCCGCTGCGATTTCACTGGTCAAATCGTGATGACGCTGCGCGCCAACAATAACATCAGCGTTTTCCAAAATACAGCGAGTCGCAGGAGTTAAGCTTTCGAGCCCATTGTCCCCCATGCCGATGATATGGATCCAAGCGCTCATTCGCCAATCTCTGGCAAACCAACCGCCAAGGCATTGACGGCAGCAGAAGCAATTGCCGATCCGCCACGCCGTCCGCGCAGGGCAACAAAATCGCAGCCCCGCGGATGGGCCGCCAGTTCTGCCTTGGATTCAGCCGCGCCGACAAATCCTACAGGAAATCCTAGGATGACAGCAGGTTTGGGCGCACCCTGATCGATCAGTTCAAGCAGGTGAAACAGGGCTGTTGGCGCATTTCCGATTGCCACCACCGCCCCTTCCAGATGATCTGCCCAGAAATCAACAGCCGCCGCAGAGCGTGTATTGCCGATGGACTTGGCATGCTCTGGTGTGCGCGGGTCATTCAGCGTGACGATGACGCTGTTATCCTTTGGCAAGTACCGACGAATGATACCAGCACCAACCATTTCACAATCGCACAGGATTGGTGCGCCGTTTTTCAAGGCCTCGTGGCCCGCGGCATAAGCATTTGCGGAATAGGCCAAACGATCCGCAACTTCGATCATTCCGCAGGCATGGATCAGTCGAATGGCGAGGCGTTCCATCCCCGCATCAAACCTATCCAACTTGGCCTCCGCACGCACTGTGGCAAAGCTGGCAGCATAGATAGCTTGCGGATCTTTTTCATAGGGACGCATAAGATTGGGCGCTTTCTGAGTTGAGGATTGTACGGCGCGCTGCACATTCGCTTGATGGGCCACGCCCATGATGCTGGCCTCATGTTTAAGCGCAATTGTATTGCGCGAAGGGGCGCGCATCATGGCATCAAGCTGCCCGTTACGATCAAGTTGTTGTAAGGCGCGCGCCAAAGTTTCGACTTGGGTTTTGTCACGAGGCTCAGCTTCGTTTTGCGCAATGTCAATCAGTGATGGGAAGACTTCTGCAGCCACATGTGAACGTCCTTCTCCCAAGGTTTGAAATGGCCAAATCGCCAGATCGCCCCGTGCGTGGCGCAGTTTTTCCAACCTTGCGATCCCAGTTAAAGTCTGTCCACCCACCGAACCTGCACCGCTGAGCTTCCACACCTCTTGCGCGGCTTTCGCATCTTCGTCAGCTTGGCGTAAATTCTGGGGTAAGCTTTCACCCCAGCCCGTAGGCTTTTTACGCGGCAACCCATCGATGTCGCGCTTCAGGCCATTGCCCCAAAACGGACCATCCGCGGCGAACAACTGGTTTATTGCGGCAGCCGCATCAAAGCGGTTGTTTGAATTGTCGTCAGCATCTTCGATTTCATGCGCAATCATCGCCCAAACATCACGCCAGTCTGCCTGAGGCCCAAGAGCCTGTGATAGCCCCTGTGGATAACCAAATGCAAAGTCGAACCCTAAGAACACGCGTTGATTTTGCGCTGTCGCTGAATCGAGGATGCCCGAGATGATTTTCATGGCATGGCTGCGCGTCGCAGGGTTTGACACCTGTAAGCTGTCGCGCGCCTGTGCGATCCAAATACTGTCTTTGCCCGTACGTGCAGTGCTGGCAGAGGACCAGTCCACCATCACATGCACGTCAAATAGATCGCGCTTCACGACTTACGCGCAGATTCTGGTCCATGCGGATGTTTGGCATGGGGATATTCTGCGTGATGATGGTGGTCGTGATCATGTGCATGATCATGGCTGTGGCTGTGGCTGTGGCTGTGGTCATGGTGGTGATGGTGGTGGTGACCAGCATTTTCCAAACGACACATGCCCGTACAAAAGTGATCGCAAAGCGCACAATCGGCCACGTTAGATCCAGGCGCTGAAGCGCCTTGACCTTCGACGTGATGATGATGACTTTCTTGAATCGATCCCACTTCGGTTTCAAACCCTAAGATCTGTGTGCGGTATTTGCACATCACACAGGTAGGCGGCGTCACATCACCGAAAGCAGGGTGATTTTGCCCCTGAGCGCGTGCAGCAGCGCGGGCTTCGGCTGTAATCGTTTGAGTTTCTTGACCTTCGATTTCAAGAACTTGCGTACGATAGGCGCAAATGCCGCAATTGGGCACAGGCACATCGCCTTGTTGTTCCAAAATACGCTCTGCAAAAGTTTCTAGAACTTTAGGGTGGTCATTCAAATAGCCGGCTTTGACAAACTGAATATCAGGATGTTTTGCGGCCACTTGGTCTGTAAAGCCGTAGATTCGATCAATCAGAATGCCGGTAAACAAGAAATAAGGAAACACGATCACGCGTTTGTAACCGAGTTTAGCGACATGATCTAAACAGGGTTCAACCAGTGGGAATGTCACGCCCGAATAGCCTACTTCGCCCCAGCCGAAGCCCATTCCTTCCCAAAGCATGCGCGCAATTTTGGACACATTACCATTGGCATCGGGATCAGATGCGCCACGGCCAATCACGACCAAAGCTGTCTCGTGCAACGGCAATTCGCCGTGTTCTGCGTTTGCGGCTGCAACAGCGTCTTTGATACGCGCACCAGCAGCGGCGATCATCTTGGGATCAACGCCAAGTTCACGCCCGTATTTCACATCGATCCCATGCTTTGCGGCATAGGTGTTGAGCACCGTGGGGATATCGTTTTTGGAATGCATTGCGGCAAACAACATGCCAGGCACAGCCAAAATACGATCACAGCCCGCTTCGCGCAAACGGTCTAGACCATCGCGGATCACGGGGTTAGCAAATTCAAGATACCCGTAATCGATCATCCAATCGCTGGGCAAAAACGCAGGCAACTTTTCTGCCAGCACCGCGAATTCATCCACGGCGGCTTGGCTGCGAGACCCGTGGCCGCAGATCATAACTCCAGTTTTCATGGCACTCACGCTTCCTGAAGATCGCTGTCAGCGTCGTCGCTGACTTCGGCGTCAATCTTGTCTTGCTGTGCGGCTTTTTTCTTACCTTTCAGAGCGCCCCAGATCGCAATGCCTGCGGCTGCACCCAAAGCGGCGCCAGCGATCCAGTGATCATGGCCTGCAAGTTCGCCAACATGGCCGACATGGGCCAAAGCAGGGGCTGCAATTAAGGTGAAAGCTACAGTGATTAGGTGCCGCATAGTATATCCTTGTCTCAATCCTCAGCCGAGGTAACTCGACTGCGTTATCGCCCTTGGGCGGTTTCAATTCAAGGAGGTTGGGATGAACCCTGACGATGCCATTTTGAATTCCCTGTTTGGGTCAATTCAGCCTAGCCAACCTCTCTGGCCTGCTTTTGTGCAGGCGTCGTCCTGCCCGTCTTATAGAAGCGGCGCTGGAAAATCGCAATTCCTTTACCGCGTTGGTTAGCACGACGACGATTGTGCAGATGCGCACCTTACCTTGTAGACCCGCGCAGATTGCTTTGTTCGGACAGGGCTCTAAGTTACCGTTCGACCATAGCGGAGATTTACATGGGCTTTTTACAAGACGGAAAATGGAACGATTCTTGGTATGACACCAAAAGCACGGGCGGCAAATTTGTGCGCTCGACAGCAGGGTTTCGCAATTGGATCACACCAGATGGCGCTGCTGGCCCGACTGGGGAATCAGGCTTCAAAGCCGAGGCTGGTCGGTATCATCTATACGTGTCCTATGCTTGCCCTTGGGCGCATCGCACATTGATCTTTCGCACATTAAAAGGTCTCACTGCTTTGATCACAGTCTCTGCTGTGCACCCCGATATGCTTAGCGATGGTTGGACATTTTCGACCGATTTCAACGGCGCCACAGGGGATGATCTGTTTGGCCTGCCTTACCTTCGCGACATCTACACGCGCGCCATGCCTGATGTTTCTGGCCGTGTAACGGTTCCTATTCTATGGGACAAAGAGCGCGGCACAATTGTGTCGAATGAATCTTCGGAAATTATCCGCATGTTCAACTCAGCCTTTGATCACATCACAGGCAATACTTTGGACTTTTGGCCAGAAGCCGAACGTCATGAGATCGAAAAGGTAAACGAGCGTATTTACGACACCGTGAATAATGGCGTCTACAAAGCAGGTTTCGCCACATCGCAAGATGCATACGACGCGGCGATCACACCGCTGTTTGACACTTTGGATTGGCTCGAAGAGCGCCTGTCAAAAACAAGATATTTGATGGGAGACAACCAAACCGAGGCAGATTGGCGCCTGTTCACAACTCTGGCGCGTTTTGACTTGGTCTATCACGGTCATTTCAAATGCAACAAGCGCATGTTGAAAGATTACCCAAACCTTTGGGCATACACGCGCGACCTGTATCAAACTCAAGGGGTGGCAAAAACAACTCGATTTGATCACTGTGTGCGCCACTACTATTACAGCCACGATATGATTAATCCGCACCGCATCCTGCCCATTACACCCGAGTTGGACTGGTCGGAACCACACGGCCGCGACTAACTAGTTGTCCGCGCTTTCAGAAGTGCTTCCATAGTGTTGCACCATCGCAGTCAAGTCACTCGGCTCGACTTGCGAGGTCACAAAAGCGCGGGCATTTGACATATGTTGAAAAATCGATCCGTCTGAGAAAAATGTAGAATTTGTCACAAAGATCACAGGCATATCTGGGTATTTATAATTGGCATAGTCCGCAACAGCAAAGGCGGATCCTTCAGTCAATACCAGATCCAACACAACTAAATCAAACTGCCTTTCTTGCAGTAAATCGATAGCGTTGATTTGATCTAAAGCCAATTCCACGGCAAGGCCTTGCCGTTGAAGGTGCCCCTTCCACAGCGCAGCAAGATCTGCATTACTTTCAACGATCAGTACTTGCACCGTGTCTCCTGTGGCATCAATGCTATGTGGATATTCATTGCGAAAACCTTCGAAAAGCCATCTTTCAAATTAATGAATGCTATGGTTAAGAATAACGACTTCCTAACGGAAGAATCTGAGAATCGCTACCTATCCCAAAGGATAGTAAAAGATTGGATTTTAACTTGTCGCCGAACAAGCACAGATCAAAGGAATGACATGACAACTTGGATCACCACTTGCGAAGGCTGCAAGCGCAACGACTGGGCAGAACGGAGTGCAACAGTTACAGACGGTGCGACTTTAGCCTCCGCAATTGAAACTCAGGCTGCTCAGGCAGGGATTAAAACCCGCCGCGTGTCTTGCACTATGGGATGCGAACGCGCCTGCAATGTGATTATCCAAGGGCAGACTGACTTGGGCGAAACGAAAATCAGCTACTCTTTAGGCAGCTTCACAGGCACACCCGAAGACGCACAAGCCATCACAGAATTCGCTGCGCTTCATGCTGCATCGCCCACAGGGCAGGTGCCCTTTCGCACATGGCCGATTGGCGTCAAGGGTCACTTTGTCTCGCGCCACCTTCCCTTACCAACAATCGAGACATGAAAAACACACGCGATCACGGTGGCGGGTTAGATGCAGCGGTTGATCAGTTCGGCGGCACCAAAGATACTTGGGTGGATCTGTCCACGGGTATAAACCCTGTTCCTTATCCGATTGGCGACATTTCAACACAGGCATGGGCGGCGCTGCCTGACCAAGCGGCACAGCAGCGGTTGGCCGATGCTGCGCGCAACTTTTGGAATGTACCAGAGGATGCTGCGATCATCGCGGCACCTGGTGCCTCTAGTCTTATTGCCTGCATGCCCCAATTAACCGACCACATCGGTGCTTACATTCCTAAGCCAACCTATAATGAACACGCAGCCGCTTTTCGAGCCCATTCCAAATTACTGGGTGGCGATGACCGAGACGCACAGATCCATGTCTATGTGCATCCCAACAATCCTGACGGGCGCCTTTGGCCAGCCACCCAGATGGGCGGGCGCGCATTGACGGTGATCGATGAAAGTTTTTGTGATGTCGCCCCTGAGGCCAGCCACATCGAACTCAGCGCTGATCACGGTACAGTGGTGCTCAAATCATTTGGTAAATTTTGGGGCCTCGCTGGTTTGCGCCTAGGGTTTGCCATTGCGCGGCATAGCACTTTGCACCCAGAAATTACTCTGCGCAAAGGACTGCAAAAAGAACGGGTGCCCGATGTTAGCCTAACCGATATGCTCGGCCCATGGGCTGTTTCTGGACCTGCTTTGGAAATCGGTGCACGCGCACTGGAGGATACAGATTGGGCACAGATGACGCGCATAAGACTGTCCAAAGATGCCGCGCGGCTTGATCGCATTATGACCGCAAAGGGCGCCACCAGCATCGGAGGCACCACGTTGTTCCGCTTGTATGAGGTCGACAATGCAAGTGCATGGCAAACACGTCTGGCGAAAGGAAAAGTTTGGTCGCGCATCTTCCCATATTCCAAGTCTTGGCTACGCCTTGGCTTGCCCGCACCAGACCAATGGGACCAGCTTGAGGCCGCTTTATGACCGCAGCAATGGCATTGTTTTTTGCTCTTATTTTGGACGCCATATTTGGCGAGCCAAAATGGCTGTGGTCCCGCCTTCCCCACCCTGCAGTCTTGATGGGGCGCCTTATCAGTTGGACAGATCACTGTTTTAATAGAGGTCGCCTACGCAAGATAAAAGGCACGGCTATCTTAATCGCCTTGGTCATGCTTGCCGCAACCCTGGGCTACGTCATCGCACTTGTCCCCTATCTTGAAATCCTCGCCGCGGCGATCTTGCTTGCACATAAATCGCTTATTCAACATGTAAAAGCGGTCGCATTTGGTTTGGAAAAATCTCTAGAGGATGGACGCAAAGCTGTCGCCATGATCGTGGGGCGCGACACAAATGAAATGGACAAACACGCGGTGGCGCGTGCGGCTATTGAATCCGCCGCCGAAAATTTTTCTGACGGTGTCATCGCGCCCGCTTTTTGGTTTCTAATTGGGGGCCTGCCTGGATTGATGGTCTACAAAATGGTCAATACAGCAGACAGCATGATTGGGTATCTTACGCCAAAACATGCCGACTTTGGTTGGGCTTCAGCGCGCTTTGATGATTTTCTCAATCTCTTACCCGCCCGCATCACGATGCTCTTGCTCAGACCATTTAACGATTGGCACCCGTTTCGGACTTTTGCTGAAATTTCTAAAGACGCGCAGAAACATAGGTCACCCAATGCGGGCTGGCCCGAAGCCGCACTGTCAAGGTCTTTGGGCATCGCCCTGTCAGGCCCTCGCGCGTATCATGGTCAGATGCAAGACTTTCCTTGGGTGAATGACGGGGGGCGCAAAACGGCACAACCCTATGACATTCATGCGGCGTGCCAGCGGCTGTGGTTGGCATGGGCTGTCAGTCTTTGGACCTGTTTGATATTTGGACTTTGGGGTCTGTTTTTAGCAGCTTAATCTTGCATGTTTGCACCTGTCACGTTCCGCCGTTAGGGTGCGCACAAAGAGCGTTCACAACCGCAATATTTAACAGGTGATCTTATGCGTTTTCTTCCTTTCGTTATGGCACTGACATATGCAACTCCGGCTTTGGCCGACGTGCCTTGTGGTGGAACTTTTTCAAGCTTCATCAAAAACGCAAAAACAGAAGCCCTACGTTTGGGGCATGATCAATCCACAGTGAATGCGTTTTTTGCCACAGCGCAACAAAGCCCTGCGGTGATTAAAGCCGACAGATCGCAAGGTGTTTTTAAAAAAGATTTCATCGATTTTTCTCGTGCTGTCATCAGCCAAAACCGCATCGATAACGGGCGTATTTATGGCGGAAAATATAAATCTATATTTGATAAAATCGAACGCGACTACGGCGTCTCGCGTGGCGTTTTGCTGGCGTTTTGGGCGCTTGAAACAGATTATGGTCAGGTGCAAGGCAACTTCAACACATTGAACGCGCTGCTTACCTTGGGGCATGACTGCCGCCGCCCCGAGCTGTTTCAACCACAAATTTTCGCAGCTCTCGATCTGTATGAACGCGGAGATTTTGATCCTCAGCGCACTGTCGGGGCATGGGCAGGCGAAATCGGCATGGTACAAATGTTACCTGAAGACATTTTGACCAACGGTGTAGACGGCGATGGCGATGGTCACGTGAACCTGAAAACTTCAGCGCCAGACGCCCTGATGTCTGGTGGAAAAATGCTGAATCACCTTGGTTGGCGCAAGGGTGAACCTTGGCTGCAAGAGGTTCAAGTCCCTGACAATCTGGACTGGTCCAAGACGGGTCTGGACACTAAGATCTCTGTTTCGGACTGGGCAAAGATGGGCGTAAAACCGCGATCAGGCAGTCTTGGAAATGGGGCTTTGCCAGCGTCGATTTTATTGCCAATGGGGCGCAAAGGCCCTGCCTTTATCGCCTATCCAAATTTTGACGTGTACTTCGAATGGAACAAAAGTTTCGTCTACGTGACAACGGCAGCGTATTTCGCGACACGTCTTGAAGGGGCTTCACCTTACAATGCTGGCAACCCAGAGGCTGGCTTGAATGATGCGCAGATGAAAAGCTTGCAAACCAAGCTTGGGAAACGCGGTCATGATGTTGGAAAAGTGGACGGCATTTTGGGGGCAAAAACTCGCGCGGCGGTACAAGCTGAACAGCAGCGCTTAGGGTTGCCAGCGGATGCTTGGCCAACACCAACTTTGCTGAACAAACTATAAAGCGTTGCATTGAATTACAAAAAGGCGTCACTGATACCCAGTGGCGCTTTTTTCATGCCGCGACAAGTGAGTTATGCGACAAGCTGTTCGGCTTTTTTCAGATCGACAGACACCAGCTGCGAGACGCCTTGTTCTTGCATTGTCACGCCGAACAAACGATCCATACGCGCCATCGTGACAGCGTGGTGTGTGATAATCAAAAACCGCGTGTCAGTCTGACGTGTCATCTCATCCAACATGTCACAAAAACGCGTCACATTGGCGTCATCCAACGGGGCGTCAACCTCATCTAACACACAAATCGGCGCAGGGTTGGCCAAGAAAACGGCAAAGATCAAAGCCATCGCGGTTAAGGTTTGTTCACCACCTGACAGCAGCGAGAGTGTGGACAGTTTTTTACCCGGAGGCTGACACATAATTTCAAGACCAGCGTCTAAAGGGTCATCACTTTCGACCAACATCAACTTAGCTTCGCCGCCACCAAAAAGATGCCGGAACAGACTTGCAAAGCTGGTGTTTACCTCTTCAAACGCTGCAAGCAAACGTTCGCGACCTTCTTTGTTAAGCGACGCAATGCCGCTGCGAAGGGTTTTGATGGCCTCTTCTAAATCTTGCTTTTCCGCTTGAAGACTATCGTGTTCTTCGCGCACCTCTTTGCTGTCTTCTTCGGCCCTCAGGTTTACAGCACCAAGACTGTCCCGCAGGCGTTTCAGGCGATTTACGTCCACCTCAATTGTCTCGCCCGTTGGAATGCTATCGGGATCAATATCCAGTTCCTCAAGCAGCTTTTCTGGCGTGGTGTCCAATTCTTCGCGGATACGTTCAACAGCGGCCAATGTTGTTTCACGCGCAGCATCACGACGGGCTTCGCTTGCTGCACGCGCTTCACGCGCCTCAGAAGCCAAGCGTTCACTATCGCGTTCGGCTGTCACAGCCATGCGCAAGGCTTCTTCCGCCAAAGCCAGTTCATCTGCAGACTTAGCACGGCGAGCTTCGGCTTCGTCCATTTCATCCATTAATTGCGCACGTTGATCCGCGATTTCATCGGGTTTGCCAATCGCGTCTTGCAGGTCGATTTCCGATGCTTTTTTGCGTGCCTCCAATTCGGACACGCGTTTCTCTGCTGTTTCCAAACGATGTCGCCAGCCTGATAGTTCTTTAGTCACTTCTTGCGCGCGGCGTGTGCGTGCCTCGCCTTCGCGGCGGATTTCATCATGCGATGATCGTTTGGTCATCATGGTGATGCGCGCGGCTTCGACTGCCATTTTAACACTTTCAATCGCGTCCCGCGCTGCTTGCAAGTCAGGCAAGTCCCGAATTGCATTTTCGGCATCCCGCAGACGTGCCTCAGCTGCAATCGCTTCTTCATTATGGCGCGCGACAGCTAAGCCTAAGTTTTCCACCTTACCTTCAGCCAAAGTCTGATCATTTTCGGCGCGCGACAAAGCCCGTGCGGCATCTGACAAGGCGCGGTCAGCATTGCGCCGCGCTTCGCGCGCGATCCGATCAGCTTCGGACAAGCGTTGTAATTCAGCTTTTAGATGTTCATGCGCTTGTGAGGCCCCATCCGCTTTTGCTTCGCCTGCTGCGGTTTCTTGTTTCAATTCTTCAAGTCGGTTAAGTTGTTGCAAGCGCAAAGCCGCAGTCGAAGGCGCATCTTCTGCCCCCGCGCGAAAACCATCCCACCGCCACAGGTCGCCCTCAACCGACACCAACCTTTGGCCTGGCTCCAAATCGGCTTGCAGGCGCGCTCCATCTTCAGCTTTCACCAAGCCGATTTGCCCAATACGGCGCGCAAGCACAGCAGGCACTGTCACATAGTCTGCCAAGGGTTCAGCGCCCATCGGCAAGTCTTGTTCATCGGGGTAATCGGGCAAAGTGACCCAGCCAGAAGCTTGGTAAGCCTCAATCGCAGGCTGGCGCAAATCATCCGCCAAGGCTGCGCCTAGTGCTTTTTCAAATCCTGATTTAACGCGGATCAAATCAAGCACCTGAGCACCACCGACCTGATCGCGATCAAGCATCTTTGACAAGGCTGCCAATTCCGCTTTCAATGCGCCAAGCTCGCCTTCGGCTTCTGAACGCCCCGCACGCGCAGCGGCTTCGCGGGTTTGTGCGTCAGCGCGCGCTTGATCTGTTTCGATCAATTTGGCGTCGGCCTCTTCGGCCAAATATATCGCTTCCTCTTGGGCTATGCTTGCGGCGCTGAGCGCCTCAGCCGATCCGTCTAGAACCGCCTGTGCATCTTGTACCGAGGCGCGCGCTCGGTCGGCTTCAGATCGGGCGCGATCAAGAGTTTTCCGATTGTCATCCACAAGGCGCGCTGCGGATTGATGCCTCGCCGCCAACCGCGCCACATCTTCTGTCATCTCAGAGAGTTGCGCTTCGCGGTCCTGCAAAACTTCATTCGCTTCGGCCGCACTGAGTGCGGCTTCGTCCAACTTCGGCTCGTGGCCTTCTGCGGCTTTAGCGAGTTCGCGTTTTTCCCAGTCAAGACGCTCGATTGTTTCACCTGCATCACGGTTCAACTGCTCTTCTCGGGCCATGTCTGCGACAAGCTGATCGATGCGGCGAGTGAGTGTATCAATAGACTCGCGTGCACGCTTTTCATCTTCGGACAACTGATCACGCGCTACGGTCAAACGCTGAAGCACCGCTGCTGCGATGGCTTCTTCTTCGCGCAATGATGGTAGTATTTCTTCTTTTTCTGCACGCTGTACGGCGGCAGCACGGGTGAGTTTTTCGGCCTCGGATGCTTGTTTCAAACGGCTGCGCAAAACCTCTTCTGCTTGGGCGCGCGCTGTATCAGCATCCCGCCACCTGCGATAAAACAAAGTCCCTTCGGCTTGGCGCAACTCTATGCCAATTTCACGGTAGCGTGCCGCCTGTCGCGCTTGACGCGCAAGCGATGCAATTTGGGCGGCAAGCTGCTCCAAAACATCGTCGACACGGGCTAGATTTGTTTCTGCGCCTTTCAGTTTCAATTCAGCTTCATGGCGACGCTGGTACAGGCCTGAAATACCAGCCGCCTCTTCCAAAATACGACGGCGCGCTTTTGGTTTGGCGTTGATCAGTTCTGAAATCTGCCCTTGGCGCACAAGCGCTGGCGAATGCGCCCCTGTTGAAGCATCAGCAAACAGCATGGACACATCGCGTGCGCGCACATCTTTAGAGTTCACCTTATAGGCAGAGCCTGCGTCACGTGTGATCCTGCGGGTGATTTCGACTGTATCAGCTTCATTGAACCCTGCAGGCGCAAGGCGTTCTGAATTATCGATTGTCAAAGCGACTTCGGCAAAATTGCGCGCTGGACGAGAAGAGGCACCAGCGAAAATCACATCTTCCATGCCGCCGCCACGCATCGCTTTGGGGCGGTTTTCCCCCATCACCCAACGTAACGCTTCAAGCAAGTTGGATTTTCCACATCCGTTCGGTCCAACCACGCCTGTCAGCCCCTCAGCGATCACGAGATCGGTAGGGTCGACAAAACTTTTGAAGCCATTGAGACGCAGACGATTGAAACGCAAAGCAAACCCATGAATGATTCTTGACTGACTTAAAACTGTTCAATCTGAATGAGGAGCGAGTCAACAGGTTAGCATCGAAATATGGGGCCATGGGTGGAGTTATCCACAAAATATTGCGAGTTCATGCTCTGTACAGCGGCAATAACGTGGCAAAGGGGGTTTCAGCTTGACCGATAGAGGGGTTTCACGCCAAATGGTCGGGCTATGGTTCCCCATATGTTACGCCAAGCGTAGTGGGGAGAAATGGGAATGTGGTTAGAGTGACCCAAGTCGGGGCTCAAATCCACAGCCGCCCCCGCGACTGTATGCGACGAGTGCACACCAAAAGCCACTGAACCAATCGGTTTGGGAAGGCGGTGAAAGCACAATGACCCGCAAGCCAGGAGACCAGCCGTAGCTGAATATCAACCAGCCGTCGGGGATGACGGCATAGGCTAAGGACTAAAATATGCATATCGAGCCAGGCCTCGTCACAGGTGCGAAGATCGTGCTTTCGGTTATCACAGCAGGGGGTGCCGCAGCTTTCACCGCCAAGCACGCATGGGAAACCATTCGCACATCGGGTGTTCCAGCTTTTGCTGTTCGCACAGCTTTGGCGACCATCGCCGTTTTTATCTTTTTCCAAGTTTTGCCCCATCATGCGGTCGGCGTTTCTGAGGTACATTTCATTTTCGGCTCGACACTGCTGTTGATCCTTGGCGCGGCCCCCGCTGCCATTGGTCTGGCTTTGGGTCTTTTGGTGCAAGGTCTCATGTTCGCGCAGATCGATTTGCCGCAATACGGCATGAATGTCACCACATTGCTGGTGCCACTTTTCGCTATGAAAATGGTTGCAGATCGTATCATCGCCCCAAACACAGCCTATGCTGATGTGAGCTACAAACAAGCGCTGGCCCTATCCACGACTTACCAAGCAGGCGTTGTCGCTTGGGTTGGATTCTGGGTCACTTATGGTCAGGGATTTGGCGGGGAAGTATTGGCCTCTGTAGGAACATTCGGTGCCGCTTATTTGATCGTTATCGCAGCGGAACCTCTTCTGGATCTGGCCGTGCTCGCAGGCGCGAAAGCGCTGAAAAAGCCTTTACAAGATACAGGTATCGCGACGCCACGTTTGTTCGACGCAGCTTAATTTTCAAAAACTATCATGATGACGTCGGGGCTGAAACAGTCTCGGCGTTTGTCTATGAAGGAGGCGCTTATGCCCGTAAAAATTCCAGCCACTGTTGTCACTGGCTTTCTTGGCGCTGGGAAGACCACGCTAATCCGTCACATGCTCGCCAACGCGAATGGCAAACGCATCGCGTTGATCATCAATGAATTCGGAGATCTGGGTGTGGACGGCGATATCTTAAAAGGCTGCGGTGATGAAACCTGCACCGAAGACGATATCATGGAGCTGTCTAACGGTTGTATTTGCTGTACCGTTGCAGATGATTTCATTCCTACAATGGAAAAACTATTGGACCGTGAAAATGCCCCCGATCACATCGTGATCGAGACCTCTGGCTTGGCTTTACCACAACCATTGATCCGTGCGTTTAACTGGCCTGAAATTTCCACCCGTGTCACGGTCGATGGTGTTGTAACTGTCGTCGATGGCAAGGCTGTAAATGACGGCGTATTCGCCCATAATGTCGCGGCGGTTGATGCACAGCGCAAGTTGGACGACAACCTAGACCACGAAACGCCATTGTCTGAATTGTTCGAAGATCAGATCGCCTGCGCCGATATGATCGTAGTAAACAAGGCTGACCTTTTGGGCGATGCTGAAACGGATGCTTTGGTCACTAAGCTCGCATCAAAGGCGCGCAGCGGCGTTCAGGTTGTCCGCGCCTCTCATGGCGCTTTGCCTGTTGATGTTTTGCTGGGTCAAGGCGTTGGCGCGGAAGATGATTTGGCCAACCGCCACGAAGTTCATCACCACCACCATCATGATAGTGACCACGACGATCACCACGGCGAAGACGATCATCACCATGATCACGACCATGACGCCTTTGAAAGCTTTATCGTTGAACGCGATGAGATCGCCGACGCCAAAACTTATGCCGCGCAGATATCTGATGTGATCAAAGCCCACGGTATTCTACGCCTCAAGGGCTTTGTTGCAGTCACTGGCAAGCCAATGCGCTTGACCGTTCAGGCCGTTGGTCCGCGTGTTGATCACTATTTTGACCAGCCTTTCGGCGACGCCCCCCGTGCCTCACGCCTTGTCGTGATTGGTCATGCTGGTCTGGATCGCAAGGCAATCGAAACAGCGTTGTCAACGTAAAGGAGTGACCATGATCATCGTTGAACAAAGCGACCCAAAAGAACCACACAGCTCAGCGCTGTTGGCTGACGCGCAAGCCTATCAGGCAGAGCGCTACGCCCCAGAGCATTGCCACGCATTGTCTATCGACGAACTTGCGGCACCCAATGTCAGAGTTTTTACTGCCCGTGAAGGCGATACTGTCTTTGGCGTTGGAGCAGTTAAAATCCACGTGGCCGGGAGCTTTGGCGAACTAAAATCAATGTACACTGCACCCGAGGGTCGCGGGAAAGGCATCGCAGCCGCAATCATGCGAGCTATTGAAGACATCGCAAAAGCCGAAGGTCTAACAGCTTTGAAACTGGAAACAGGCGACGAGCTTGCTGCGGCAGTACGATTATACGAACGCTTTGGCTTTGAACGCTGCGGCCCATTTGCCGATTATGAAGACAATGGGATCAGCGTCTTTATGGGCAAAACGCTCGCATAATCACTTGGCTTTCTTTGCTTCGGCAGCTGCCTTCATTCGCGCAAGCAGTTCGGCCTTGGTCTCTTTGACGCTAAAGGGGTTTTTAGCCGTACCTTTGGCGTTATGTTCATTGTGCTTGGGGGCATTGCCACCCCGTTTTGGCGCGCCAGATTTACCGTAATCCATGAAAATACCTCTTTGGTTTGCCTGCTGATGCCGCAAAGCGCATCGTGAAACAAGAGAATACGACAAAGGACAAACGCGATGCACCTTCTTGCGGCTACGGCTGGCGCTGTCGATGATGGCACCGAAGCCGTCGATCTTAACCAAACCCCTGCGGATATTGTTGTGATTTCGGCAGCCGATACAGAATTGGCGCTTTTGTCAGAAGCACATCGTGCCACGGACAACACTCATAGTTTGCGCTTGGCTTCCATGATGCATTTGCGCCATCCCATGTCTGTTGATTTGCATTTGGACGACTGTGCAACGAAGTCGGGCTTGGTAATTGCGCGGGTCTTGGGCGGCTCAGGCTATTGGAAATACGGCGTTGAACAATATGCCGCACGCCTGCATGACGCAGGTGTACCTTTGGTTCTATTGCCAGGGGACGACAAACCCGATGCTGAGCTTGCTGAACTGTCCACAGTATCCCCCGAAGATTATCATGCGCTTTGGTCTTATCTGACAGAAGGCGGTGCGCAAAATGCACGCAATTTTTTGCGCTATGCCGCAGCCTTGCTTGAGGGACAGCCGCGTCCAGAGCCCGCGAAACCTTTACTGCGGTCCGGAATTTATTGGCCCAAAGGCGACATTGTGGACTTAGAAGATCTTCGATCACAGTGGTCGAAAGATGCCGCCGTCGTGCCTATCATTTTCTACCGTGCATTGGTTCAGGGCGCAGGGCTTGCCCCGATTGATGGGCTGGTCAAAAGCTTGCTTGAGCGTGGGTTAAACCCGCTTCCTATCTTTGTGGCCTCGTTAAAAGACCCTATTTCTGTTGCAACATTGGAAAACCTGCTGCGCGCAGCGCCGCCCAGCGCAATCTTAAACTGCACGTCATTTGCGGTTGGAACACCAGACGGCGGAGGAACGACAAACCCATTAGCAGCCGACTTTGCCAATGCTGCACCTGTATTTCAGGTGGTGTTGTCATCGTCATCTCACGAAAGCTGGTCAGAAGGCACGACAGGCCTTTCGGCACGCGATATTGCGATGAATGTCGCCCTGCCCGAGGTCGACGGCCGCGTGTTGACCCGCGCAGTCTCATTCAAAGGCGAGGCCTATTTTGATAAAGCAACTGAATGCCCGATCGCGACCTATATCGCGCATGAGAACCGCATTGATTTTGTTTCAGATCTGACAGCCAATTGGTGTGCCTTGCGAAATGCCGCAACCAAAGATCGCAAAGTCGCGCTGATACTTGCCAACTATCCCAATAAAGATGGGCGGCTTGCCAATGGCGTGGGCTTGGATACCCCTGCAGCCACAATAGGTACTTTGAATGCGCTCAAAGCTGAGGGCTATGCGGTGGACAATGTGCCACATGATAGCGACGCATTGATGAAAGATATTCTTGCGGGCCCTACAAACTGGCTGACCGATCGGGCTCAACGCACGGGCGGGGTGCGTTTGAGTTTGGCCGCGTATAAGCAAAGCTACAACAAACTGCCCCAAGCAGTGCGCAACCAGATAGAAGACCGTTGGGGCGCCCCAGAAGTCGACCCTTTTGTTGCTGAAGATACCTTTGCTCTATCCGTTTTGACCTACGGAAATATCGTCGTGGGTATTCAGCCCGCGCGCGGGTATAATATCGACCCGACAGAAACCTATCATGCACCCGATTTGGTGCCGCCACACAACTATCTTGCGTTTTACTTTTTCCTTCGCGATTCCTTTTGTGCTGATGCTTTGGTGCATATGGGAAAGCACGGAAATCTTGAATGGCTACCCGGCAAAGCGATATCCTTGTCACAAGACTGTATGCCCGAAGCCGTGATGGGCGCTATGCCACATCTCTATCCGTTCATTGTGAATGATCCCGGTGAAGGCACTCAAGCAAAACGCCGCACTCAGGCTGTGATCATCGACCACTTAACCCCACCTTTGACGCGCGCAGAAACATACGGGCCGCTGCGTGATTTAGAAGCCTTGGTAGACGAGTATTTTGAAGCCGCTGGCGTTGATCCACGCCGTATCGCGGCCCTACGCAAAGAAATATTATCCATGTCGTCAGTCACAGGTTTGGACCGCGACGTCGGTATGACAGGGGACGAAGACGACGATCTAGCAAAGCTCGATGCCTATCTATGTGAATTGAAAGAGGCCCAGATTCGCGATGGTTTGCATATCTTTGGTCAAGCGCCTGAGGGTCGTTTGGCGCGTGATCTTGCACTGGCATTGGTGCGCGTGCCTCGCGGTGATGGCTTAGGCCATGACGCATCAATCATTCGCGCTTTATCTGATGATTTTGGCTTCGACTTCGACCCGCTTTCTTGCGACATGTCAGCCCCTTGGACAGGCTCTAAACCTGCCAGTTTGACTGCTTTAGATACTGATGTGTGGCGCACAGCGGGAGATACTGTCGAGCGGCTTGAACTTTTCGCAGCCCAAGTATTAGATCAAAACTTGGAAGCAGCAGGCCCCGCTTCGCAAGCAGTTATAGATCACTTACGTCAAACGGTGTTGCCTACGGTGACCGCCTGTGGCCCTGCCGAATTAGAGGGGCTTTTAAACGGGCTTTCGGGTCGATTTGTGCCCGCAGGTCCAAGTGGCGCGCCGACACGTGGACGTTTGGATGTTTTACCGACGGGGCGGAATTTCTTTTCGGTTGATGCCCGTGCTGTGCCGACACAAACGGCGTGGAAATTGGGGTGGAAATCCGCCAACATGCTGATCGAACGTTACTTGCAAGACAACGGAGATTGGCCACGCGCAATGCTGGTCAGCGCTTGGGGCACAGCCAACATGCGCACAGGCGGTGATGACATTGCACAAGCCCTAGCTTTAATGGGGGTCAAGCCCAAATGGGATCAGATGTCGCGCCGTGTCACGGGTTTTGAAATCCTGCCAGCTGGCGTTTTAGCCCGCCCACGTGTAGATGTAACCCTGCGCGTCTCTGGTTTTTTCCGTGACGCATTTCCGCAGTTGATCGCATTGGTCGATAGCGCCGCCCGCGCGATCCAAGAATTAGATGAACCAGCGGATCAAAACCCTGCAGCGGCACGCGCGCGCGCAGGCGAAAGTACGGCACGTGTTTTCGGCTCTAAGCCTGGAGCTTACGGCGCGGGTCTTCAGGCGATGATTGACGAAGGCATTTGGACAGCCCGCAAAGACTTGGCTGACGCCTATTTGGAATGGGGTGGCTATGCCTATGGCGCTGGGCGTGAAGGCATAAAAGATCGCACAGGGTTCGAAGCACGTTTATCGCAGGTCGAAGCGGTCGTGCACAATCAAGATAACCGCGAACATGACTTACTGGACAGTGATGATTATTATCAATTCGAAGGGGGCGCTGCCTCTGCTATCGCCTCACTTCAGGGTCAAGATCGCCCGATATACCACAACGATCATTCCCGTCCCGAACGTCCAGTCATTCGTACATTAGAAGAAGAAATTGGTCGCGTTGTTCGCTCACGTGTTGTGAATCCAAAATGGATCGCTGGAGTGAAACGTCATGGATATAAAGGGGCTTTTGAAATTGCGGCGACCGTGGATTATTTATTCGCTTTTTCAGCCACCACGCATGCCGTGAAAGATCACCATTTTGATATGGTTCATGCCGCATTTATCGAAGATGACGACACGCGAAATTTCATCAATGACCATAACGCACCAGCTTTAAAAGAAATTGCCCAGCGCTTGGTTGAAGCCATGGATCGCGACCTGTGGCGACCAAGGTCAAATTCCGCGCGCGCAGCACTGGAGGCGTTGCTTTAAGCCGTGGTGCATTGCACGATGGCTTTGACTATGGCTTGATCTCCAACAAGCGAACCTTTTTTCACGTCGCAGCCCGTGGTCCGCACGATTGCTTCATGGGCCTGCTGTAAAATAAGCAAACGCGATGGGGGTGGAAAAACAGCGTTTACTCGGTGGGCTTCGACCCGATTTCCGTTGATCTCGCTATAGACTTTATAGGTGTTCCCACTCAATTCGATGGTTTTGGCATCCCCGCGCGTATAGCCAAGTGCAGGACTATCCATCGCACAGGCACTAATTACCGTGAGAACGAAAAGTACACAAAATATGCGATGGATCTGTCCCATGAAACCATCTTGGGTCAGTATGCTTAATCAATGGTTAACAAAACCATCCTTAGATCAAATTTGAAGCGCCGCGTTCTAGGACTTCAACTTCATCGCCCAACTTTGCGGTGCCTTCGACTTCGACGACCGCATTTTGGCCAAAAATAATTTTTCCGTTCGAGGCCCTATGCAACCGACGCAAGGTCATCAAGGGTTCTCGTTGATCTGTTTGTTCGCCCGTCACCGGATCTTGGGTCACCATCACGCAGCGCTCGCATGGCTTTGCGACACGCAAGATGGTCGTGCCAACACGGATCAATCGCCATTCATCTTCTGCCCATGGCTCAAACGCCCCATCAATGACGATATTTGGTCGAAACCGGCGCATTTCAATCGGCTGTTGCAATTCCGCATTCAAGGCCAACAGAGAGGGCATTGATGTGATGAGGACAGGGAAACCATCCGCAAACCCTGTGGCATGCGGGCGATCGGTGTAAGCAGAAGAAACAGAGCGCGTGACTTCGTCAGGCATGTAAACCAGACGCACCTCGCGTTCCAAAGAAGAGGATAGGAAATGCGAGGCATAATTCCCTGCGTCTTGCACACCTTCGATCTTTGTTGAAAACACATAGGCCGTTGTCGGTGCACCGCTGGGCCAAGGCACATCTATGCGCTCACCATCAAAAGACAGGCTAATGCCAAAGTCGGTACACACGGCGTGTAGGTTCGCAAGCCGCGATAACTCTCGGCGTGTTGCAGCGATACCAGACCCGTATACCACGGCCCATTTGCGATCTTGATCAATGCCTAAAGGGCCGAAAGTTGCCATAGCCAAATCGTAACCCGCAACGCTTTTGACAGGGTATTTCGTGAGCCGTGTAATTCTCATATGTCACTCAAGATACTATTCAACTGCAATTGGCACTTTATAAGTGATTCGTAGCAACAAAGGCAGTTGTCCCAAAGGACAGGTTGTGGACACAGGTTGCGCATCAACCTGTGCGCGTGGCGTGATCCGCGGATCAGTGGCACGCCCGTAGCACCCAAGACTATAAGCGTCACGCAAGCTTAGGTTCCAAAAAGTTGATTTTGGTATCACCGTATTTGCGCGTATCCAAAAGTGTAAGAGCATCAGGCACGATGATAGGAGCTGACTCTTCCCAAACAATCAATGCGCGTGACGTCAGCCAATTGCCCCGCAAAGCGGCATCTATTGCTTTTTCCCCCAAGCCTTTGGCATAGGGAGGGTCAAGGAAAATCAAATCATAAGGCGCGTCTGAATTGGCGGGCAAGCGCGTCGCATCGGCTCGAATCAACTTGCACCGCGCTGTTGCGTCGCAGATCGCGATATTTTGTTCGATCAAGCTTTGCGCTTTGCGCCCATCATCCACAAAGGTCACACATTCGCCGTCACGTGACAGTGCTTCTAAGCCAAGAGCGCCTGTGCCTGCGAACAAATCTAAGGTGCGCGCATCTGTGAGCGCATCCCCGAATTTTCCACCGGCAAGCACGTTGAACAGGCTTTCGCGCACACGATCTGTGGTCGGGCGCAAATGAGCGCCCGTATCCCCTTTGCCAACAGCGGTCAGTGCAAGACCGCGGAATTGCCCTGCAATAATCCGCATTAAGCTTTCAACAATGCTTTCAGCTCGAACGATGGATCAGCAACAGATTGAGGGTCGGCAGTTTTTCCGCTTTCTATCAGGCGTTTGGCCACCATATAGCCACGTGTGTCTCCCATAGCGTCAATCGCAATCAGTTGGCCATCTTTGAAGTACCAATGCGACCGAGTTCCCTCGCCCTCACGGATCACCACTTGGTCATGACCTGTGGACAGACCCGCAATTTGTAGTTTCACGTCAAACTGATCAGACCAGAACCACGGCTTTGGCGTGTATTCAACATTTTGACCCAACATATTTTTCGCCACGATGACGCCTTGATCGATGGCATTGCCAACACTTTCAAGACGCACTTGTTGACCGCCGCTTGGGTAGGATGCGCAATCCCCTGCGGCATAGATAGATGGATCAGATGTACGGGCAAACAGATCGGTTTTGATACCGTTGTCGATTTCAAGCCCTGCGTTTTCTGCCAGTTCCGTACCTGGAATAATGCCGACACCCACGATGACAAAGTCAACGTCTAGAGTGCTTCCATCAGACAGTTCTGCACCCGTTACGGCATCTTCGCCTATGAGGCGGTTCAATCCCGTACCTTCACAGATCTTAACCCCATGACTTTCGTGCAAATTGCGGAAATAATCTGACGTTTCTTTTGAAGCAACACGTTGCAAAATGCGCTCGGACATTTCTACCAAAGTGACGTTCAGCCCTTTCTTGGCGGCGACGGCTGCGGCTTCAAGTCCGATGTAACCGCCCCCGACGATCAACACCGATTTTCCCGCAACAAATTCTGGAGCCACAGCATCAGCATCAGCCAAGCTGCGCATAGTGTAGACGCCTTTTAGGTCTCCTCCAATCGCAGCAGGCAAACGCCGCGGCGCAGACCCCGTGGCAAGCGCCAAAGCATCGTAACTTAATGTTTCAAGATCACCGTCTGCCTTGGAAAGTGTCACTGTTTTTGTCTCTGGATCAATTGCAGTGACTGTTACAGAGGTGCGTAGATCAATATTATCATCCGCGTAATAACTGGCTGGGCGCAGATACAAACGATCCAACTCCATTTCACCAAGCAAATATGCTTTTGACAATGGTGGGCGCTGGTAAGGGACAGCAGCCTCATCGCCAATCAGAGTAATCTGTCCGTCAAACCCTTGACCTCGCAAATTGGTTACGATTGATTGTCCCGCCTGCCCTGCGCCAACAACGATAAAATGGGCCATGTCAGTTCTCACCTAGTTTAATGTTGAAAGAAGCTTATAACGTTAGAATAGAAATGAAAACGCATGAGGACACATTATGACACTTTCGATTGGTGACAAACTTCCAGACGCAACCTTGTTGCAAATGGGCGCAGAAGGCCCTGAAGCCGTGGCGCTTTCCTCAAAAACGGCTGGACGCAAAGTCGTGATTTTTGGCCTGCCTGGTGCTTACACTGGCGTCTGCTCTACAGCACATGTGCCAAGCTTTATCCGTACCAAAGACGCCTTAACTGCAAAGGGTGTTGACGAAGTGATTTGCATCTCGGTGAATGACCCATTCGTCATGGGCGCATGGGGTGAGGCAACGGGCGCATCTGCTGCAGGCATCGCGATGCTCGGCGACACACAAGCAGAATTCACCAAGTCAATTGGGCTTGAATTTTCGGCACCACCTGCGGGTCTGATTGATCGCTCACAACGCTACGCTTTGGTGGCCGAAGACGGTGTTGTAACCGTTTTGAATCTCGAAGGCAGCGCTGGGGAATGCAACATCTCAGCAGGCGAGGCTGTCGTCGACGCCCTCTAAGAGCATTCATTCAAATATGAAAACGCCCGCAAAAAATATGCGGGCGTTTTTTATGTCTTAAACGTTGACCAAGGTTCTTGTGGGGAACGGAATATCAATGCCCGCGTCATCCAAAGCCTCTTTGACTTTACGCTTCATGTCCGCCTGATATTGGAAGTAATCAGAATTTGAGACCCAAACACGTGCCAAGAAATCAACCGAAGAATCCCCCAAGTTATTAACTTGGAAAAAGGGGGCAGGTTCGGTTAGAGATCGTGGGTCCGCCATAATGGTGCTGCGAATGGTTTCTTCTGTAAGCTTCAGATCAGCACCGTAAGCAACCCCGAATGTCCACTCTGCACGACGCGTTTGATTGGTTGAATAATTGGTGATGATATTACCCCAGACCTCCGCATTGGGCACGATGACCTGTACGTTTGCCACATTGGCAAGTTCGGTAAAGTTTAACGTGATATCTTTTACAGTCCCTGAAACGCCTGCAAGCTCAACGAAGTCGCCCAATTTAAACGGGCGGAAAAGCACAATCATCACGCCAGCTGCGACATTCGATAGGGTGCCCTGCAGCGCCAAACCAATCGCAAGACCTGCCGCACCGATTAATGCGACAATGGATGTTGTTTGAATCCCAAAGGTGTTGAGAATGAACAAAACTGTGAATGCCAAAATCGCGTAGCGAGCGATGTTTGCCAGAAAATTAAACAAGGTATCGTCGAGCTTTTGAAACGCGCCACCTACACGGCGAATACGCCCTGACGCCCATCTGGACACCACCAAGCCAACCAGCAACATGCCAATCGCGCCCAAGACAGAACCGCCGAATCCAAGCAATGTATCAAGCGTCAGGATGTCACCAAGTGTTTGCCCTTGGTAAATTTCATAGTTTAATATGGTCTCAAACATCGCCGGCTACCTCGTTCATTTTTTGCGCAAAAGTGATATCTTTTTCGGTGATCCCATTTGCATCATGGGTTGTCAAATATGCTTGTACGGTTTTGTAAACATAGAGCATTTGCGGATGGTGATTTACCTTTTCCGACACCAAAGCCATGTGAGTCATCCAGCTGAACGCCTCTGCGAAATCAGCAAAGTTGAATGTCTTTTCCATCGCCGTGCCTTCGTCACACAGCACCCACCCCGTTGGCAGCATATCGGATAGTTTGTCATGAGGTATTAAATCAGTCATGGTCACTTTCCTTGACGTTTTTCTTAAACGGTCCGTAGCTTGTTAAAATGTCGGCTTCATGAGCGACAGCGGATTTTTCTGCTTCTACAAACTCTTGAACAGCACTTGCAAACCCTGCATCGGCAATCCAATGCAATGAATGCGTTGTGCGTGGCAGATATCCTCGAGCTAACTTATGTTCTCCCTGCGCGCCCGCTTCTACAGTCGCCAGCCCCTGAGCAATGGCGTAATCTATCGCTTGGTAGTAGCACAGTTCGAAATGCAGGCAGGCGTGGTGTTCCGTGCACCCCCAATAGCGCCCAAACAAAGTATCGCTACCTATAAAATTAAGCGCCCCAGCGATTGGAACGCCATCACGTAGCGCTAAGATCAAAAGGACATCATCGCGCATACTGTCTTGAATGCAGTCAAAAAAACGACGGGACAAATAGGGGGTGCCCCATTTTCGCGAACCTGTGTTCTGATAAAACTGCCAAAATGCATCCCAGTGTTCAGGCTGGATCGCATCCCCTGTTAATTGGATGATTTCGCCGCCAAAGCTCTGCGCTTGCAAGCGCTCTTTGCGGATTGCTTTGCGTTTGCGGGATGACAGCTGGCTGAGAAAGTCGTTGAAATCGGTATAGGCTTTATTTTCCCAGTGGAACTGCTGACCGATACGATGGATGAGCCCCATATCCCGCCCTGCTTGCGCCTCTGTCTCGGTGCAAAACGTGACGTGGAAAGAGGACATCTCTTGCTCGGTTGCCACATGTACAAGGCCTTGCACCAATGCAGACTGTCCGATGCTCTCAAAGCCCGCGCGACACAGAAAACGGCGTCCTGTGACGGGGCTGAATGGTACGGCAACTTGCAATTTTGGATAATAACTGCCACCTGCGTTTTCATAGGCCTGCGCCCAAGCAAAGTCGAAAACATACTCGCCTTGCGAGTGCCCTTTTGCATAAAGAGGCGCCACAGCAATCAAGGTACCGTTTTGACGCGCCCCTAAATAGCGGGGCGCCCAGCCCGTCCCCGTCCCGACCGACCCAGAGGTTTCTAAAGCTTGCAAAAAACGATGTGTCGTAAAGGGGTCGGCAGCGCGGCCTGAGGAAGCCGAACCCCCTCCAGCGCAGGCATCCCAATCCTCGGGCACGAAGTCAGCGATCGAACCGCTGACAAAAATTTCTATCTGATTACTCATCGGGCACTCCTGCGCCCTCAATCTGTACCGATATTACTGAGCGTCAAGCAGGAACATAGCCCTCAAAGGTAATATTCTCAGAAAAACGTGCGGCTTCGGCGGCTTCTGCCGCTGTACGGATCGTCCAGCTTAGAATGCGTGCGCCCGCTTCTTTGAGTTCTTCGATGCGCTCAGAAGCAAGATCAGTCCACTGGTGCGACACGAAACAAGCGCCAATCCGTTCATAGTCTGGGATTTTGCGCAAATATGCCCGCGTGGTTTCTTTCAGCAACGGCCAGTCTTGTGGCTTGTATCCACAGGTCGTGAGGCCGCGCGGGATTTGCGGCGCGGCTTCTGCCATAACGGCCATAGCATGTGGATTAAATGACATCAGAGCAACAGGGCCAGCATATCCGGTCAAAACGCGGGCGACTTCGCGCTCTAAATCGCCGACATTTGGCCCCATGATACCGTCTTGGTCTTTGATTTCGATCAGTAAAGGCACACGACCTTTGATGTGATCCAGTACCTGCGCCAAAGTTGGCACGCCGACTTCGCCCGATTTGAACCGCAACCGTCCAAGCTCGGCAGCAGTTTGTTGAGCGAAGGGACCAGACCCCTCGGTCAACCTGTTGAGATGGTAGTCGTGAAACACCATCGCTTGGCCATCTTTACTTTGTTGAATATCGATTTCTATACCGAAGCCCTTTTCAATCGCAGCATCCATCGCGGCAAAGTTATTCTCTGCGCGGCCCAGTGCTTCGTTGTGCAAAGCACGATGTGCAATCGGAGCTTTCAAAAATACATCAGGAAGAGACATCATGATTTATACAACCTCAAAAATCGCTTCAATTTCGACTGCGACACCCAGTGGCAAAGATGCAGCAGAAACGGCGGAACGCGCATGACGCCCAGCATCCCCCATAACAGCAACCATCAAATCTGACGCGCCGTTGATCACTGTTGGCTGCTCGGTAAAATCGGGTGTTGAGTTCACGAAACCAACCATTTTAACAAGGCGTTTGACTTTCGTCAGATCGCCGTCGCTTGCAGCTTTGGCTTGGGCCAATAGTGACAAAGCGCAACTACGCGCAGCTTGTGCGCCTTGCTCTGTCGTAAGATCTAAGCCAAGCTTCCCGACAATCAAGCCCGCTTCATCATTTGAAATCTGGCCTGAGATATGGATGAGATTTCCAGTTTGAACATAGGGCACATAATTTGCAGCCGGTGCGGGCGCGTCGGGCAGGGTAAGGCCGAGCTCCGCCAGCTTGGTTTCAATTTCATGTGTCATCGTCATCGTCCCAATCTCAGTCGTCAATTAATCTTCGCGAAATGCGCGCACGAAGTAGTCAGTTAGCGGTTTTGTCAGATATGCCAAGGGCGAACGCTCCCCCGTTGACATAAATGTTTCTACTGGCATTCCTGGAATAAGAACCACGTCAGCCGGTAGCAAGCTGCGCTGTTTCTCATCAATTCTAATCTGTGTCAAATAATAGCTCGAACGGGTCGCCTCATCAACAAATGCATCAGCGGACACTTTTGTGACTGTTCCCTCGATCTCTGGCGTGGTGCGGCTGTCAAAGGAAGAAAAGCGCAGGCGCACTGGTTGACCAGGGTAGACTTGATCCACATGAATGGGATTAACGCGTGCGGATACAACCAATGGCGTATCTTGAGGCACGATATAAAGCAAAGGTGCAGCGGGTGTTATCACAGCACCAGCTCCGAAGACCGCCAAATCATAGACGATACCCGACACAGGAGCGCGGATCTCTAGTCGCTTCAACCGCTCTTTCAAGACCGCGCGTTGCTGGCGCAGTTCCAAACTACGTGCCTGAATATCACGCAAAGTCGTAATAGCATCCTCGCGTCGACCCGAACTCAGTTTCAGAATTTGCAATTCGATCTCGGTAATCTGCGACTGCGCTTGAGCAATTGAGGCAGAGATACTGCCTGCACGCCCTAGAACATCGGCCAATTCTTTACGCAAAGCGTTGACACGGCTTTGCTGGGTGAGGCCGCGGGTCAACAAGGAGTCTTGTGATGCAAGATCCTGTTCGGTGAGTGCTTGTTGTTGGTCTAATGCCGACCTTTGTGCTGACATACCATCGATCTGCGCCGAAATTTGCACCGAACGTTTGCCCAGTTGTTCGATTTCTTGCTGAGCGGTCAAGCGACGGGCGTGAAACAACGCGCGCTGACCTTCGATCAGCCTGGCGACATCTGCATCAATCGCACCGCGGCTTAGTAGTTCTTCATCAAACCAAATCGTTTCTGCCCCATCGCGCTCGGCTTGCAACCGCCCAGCACGCGCCATCATCTCAAATAACTGCCCTTCTGTGATCGCAAGGCTGCTTGAGATTTCGCGCCCATCTAGCTGTAGCAACACATCACCGGCGCGAACCGAAGACCCTTCGCGCACTTGCACCGATGAAATTTCACCCCCATCTGGATGCGCTACGACTTGTCGGTTTTGTTCGACCTGCACCTGACCCGAGGCGACGATCGCACCGTCTATCCGCGCCACGACAGACCACAATCCGAAACCTCCCAAAAGTAACACGATACAAACAATGCCAACAGCCAAGGGCCCCCGCGCAGACCAGCTTTCATCAGGCAACTGCCCTGTTTGGCTTTGATGAAGATTGGTCTGAGCCGCAGCAACCGGCGCAGAATTAGCGGATGGGTCTTTTTGCGTCACTGTACACCTCCGGGCCCGGATTTTCGGATGATGTCTTGACTGTTTTGCACCATTTGCTTCAACACGGCATCGCGAGGGCCAAAGGCGCGCAACCCACCTTTATCCAGCACCAATAGTTTCTCGCATTCCTGAATAGCAGAGGGGCGGTGCGCCATAATGAGTACAGATCCGCCTTCTTGTTTATGCCGACGGATCGCTGCGTTCAGTGCAGTCGACCCATCATTATCCAAGTTAGAATTTGGTTCATCCAAAATCACCAAAACCGGATCACCGTAGAAAGCTCGCGCCAAACCGATCCGTTGCAATTGACCGCCAGACAACAAACCACCGCTAGACGACACAAGTGTGTCGTAGCCATTTGGCAGGGATAAAATCATAGCGTGCGCATCGGCTTTTCGGGCTGCTGCGACCACTGCGGCATCATCAGGAGTGTCTGACAATTTGGCGATATTTTCTGCGATCGTGCCATCAAACAATTGAACACGTTGGGGCAAATAGCCGATATAGGTCCCAAGCACATCAGGATCGTACTGATCAAGTTTGGCATGGGACAAGCGGATACTACCGCCAGAAGGGGCCCAAACACTTGTCAAAGCGCGCGCCAAGGTTGACTTTCCTGCGCCTGACTGCCCGATAACACCGATTGCTTCGGTCGGCTCTACTTTGAATGACACCATGCGCAAAGAGGCTTGCGCCTGTCCCGGTGGAATCACGGTGAGATTTTGTACATCAAGTGAGGCCGTTGGGCGCGGCAGTGAATGACGCTTGGGATCTTTATGATACCGTCCCAGCAACTCAGCAAGGCTAGTCCAACCCAATATAGCGCGCTGGACGGAACTCCATTGTCCAATCATTATGTCCACAGGTTGCAACGCCCGCCCCAACAAAATGGAGCTAGCGATCATCGCGCCTGGCGAAATTTCGCGCTGAAGGACAAGCCAAGCGCCTAACGCCAACATAGCGGATTGAAGAAATAACCGCAGCGCTTTGGACATGGCTGCAAAACTCATGGTCACATCTGCGGCCTGCACGCGGTTGTGCGCTGCAATTTTACGCGCCCGAAACCAACGCTTGTAAGCAGCGCCCTGCATGCCAAGCGCACGGATCGCCTCCGCTTCACTGCCAAGGCGCGCAGCCATTTGACTGGAAAAAGTTTCAGCGCGTGCTGCGATATTTTGTGGGGTTTGCGACATCGCGCGATTGGCAAGAGTCACAGCGACTAAAACCACACCGCCCCCCACAGCGAGATAACCAAGTAGCGGATGAAAGAGCGCGATGCCAAATAAGAACAGTGGCACGAATGGCAAATCATAAATCGCAGCCATAACAGGCGAAGACAAAAAACGTTTAATTGCCGACAAATCATCCATCTCGCTGGCTTTACCTTGCGGTTGGGCTCCTACTGCATCACGCTGCATTGAGGCTTTGAACACCCGTTCCTCAAGCGCCACCTGAAAGCGCGCCCCGATTCGAGTTAAAACGCGTGACCGAACGCCATCAAGCAAGCCCATCATCAGGTATAAAAAGCCAACAATCGCAAACAGAGCGACCAAGGTGGCCTCTGACCCAGACCCGAGAACGCGGTCATAGACCTGCAACATGAAAAGCGGCCCTGTGAGCATCAAGACGTTGATGCAAATCGAAAAGAGCCCCGTTGCCAGGTACAGGCCGCGGGATTGCTTGCGTGTGTGCGCAAGCTCTTCTTTACCTTGGCGAAGTGTGTCTTGTGTCATCAGCAGCTTTTAGCTCACATTTTGGATTTTGCGCAAAACTGCGACTTCTTCCGTAAGATCTGTTCAACGATTGTTGATTCTGTGTCACATCACAATACAGCGCATCATGTTAATATTGGGCTTTCGCCAATAAAAGTTTATGTGGCCTTATATCAAAGGGGCCTTGGGCCCTCCCACCGAGCATATCGGAATACCATTGTGAAACATTTCGTCCTTGTCATGAGTTTATCTTGCTTGCTTGCTGCCTGCGGCACGCAAACACCAACCGTTGGAACATCAGACCCATACGAGACCAGCAACCGTCAAACACATGAGGCGAACCTCAAACTGGATCGCGCTGTAATCAAGCCCGTTTCAACCGCATACGGCACAGTGGTGCCCAACCCTGTGCGTATCGGGGTCAGCAATGTGTCCGAAACCCTTGGCCTGCCCAGTGTCGTTATAAATGATGTGCTGCAATTCCAATTGGGGGATGCGCTGCACAATACAGCTCGTTTTGCGTTGAATGCGACCTTTGGTATTGGGGGGCTGTTTGATCCCGCAACAATATTTGGTCTAGAGGAACGCAACACAGGGTTTGCCGACACATTACATGCATGGGGGACAGGCGAAGGCAATTATTTGGTTTTGCCCGTCTACGGTCCTTCGACCGAACGCGATACTGTGGGACTGTTGGTCGATATAGCGCTTGATCCAATTGGATCTGTGTTGGATCCCTCCCTTGAAGATCTGCCCCTAGCACTTAAGTTTGCTGATATCGCTGACACGCGTTACCGCTATTCCGACCTATACGAATCTGTGATCTACGACAGTGCCGACAGCTATGTGCAACTGCGTTTAACATATCTCGATAGACGTCGCTTTGAACTCGGTGTGAAGGCAACACAAGACGCAACGCCTGATCAAGAAAATCAAGCATACAGTATCTATGAGGACTTTTATGAATAATCTGGTTTCTACACGTCGCGGCTTTTTGACAGGCGCAACGGCAAGCCTAGCCTTAATCGCTGGGCTTCCTCATGCGGCATTTGCTTTTTCAAGTGCACAGGCTGAAACACTGATCACCAAAACAGTGTCTGACATCAATAGCATCATCAATTCTGGCAAATCAGAAAGCGCGATGTACCGCGATTTTGAAAAGGTCTTGGTGACATATGCTGACATGCCAAATATTGCCCGCTCAGTCCTTGGGCCGATCGCGCGCTCGACTTCCGCGGCACAGCTCAATGCGTTCACAAGTGCGTTTCAGGGATACATTTCTCGTAAATACGGTTCGCGTTTTCGCGAATTTATTGGCGGCAGAATTGAGGTAAAGAAAACGCAAAAGATCAATTCGATTTACGACGTGTCCTGCACAGCAATTTTGCGCGGCGAAGCCCCCTTTGCCATTTCGTTTATTGTTGCTGACAAAACAGGCAAATTTATCGACCTCAACATCGAAGGCATTTCTTTGCTCAAATCCGAACGTGCAGAAATTGGCGCGCTGTTGGATAAGGCGGGCGGCAATGTCGACACGCTGACCGCAGGTTTGAAGTAAATAGATCTAACGTATCAGTCGAATTGAAAACGGCGCGCCTCACACTGGCGCGCCGTTTTTTATAGGCGTACTTGTCTTAATTCAGACCGAAAATTGTCGATAAAATATCACCCAAGACATTTTGTGCTTTGTCACCGCCTTGGCGCGATCCGCTGTTAGACGAACTTTGAGCAACTGATCCAGGAACGCGAGGCGGCGATGCAGGGCGCAACATTGGCAGAGGATGAGAAGGTTGCCCTGCTTGGATACGCTGCATCGTCTCACGCCAGATATCCGCAGGAAGCCCGCCACCCGTCACACCAGTCAAGGGAGAGTTGTCATCGTACCCCATCCAAACGCCAACAACATAATCAGCCGTAAATCCCATAAACCATGCATCGCGAGCCGCTTGAGTTGTGCCTGTCTTGCCTGCAACTTCGACCCCGTCCAAACGCGCCCTTGCGCCCGTGCCATTTTGCACGACGTTATACATCATATAGATCAATTGTTCAGCGGCGGCAGGTGTAATGACGCGTTCGCCAAGCCCACCTTCTTGCCCCATTAAAGGCTCTGAATCACCTTTAAGACGCAAGGACCGCAGACCATAGGGTTCCACAGATGACCCGCCGTTCAAAATCCCTGCATAGGCGCCAGTCATTTCCAGTAAGGTCGATTCAGATGCGCCTAAAGCCAAAGCAGGCCCTTGGGCAAGATCGCTTTCGATCCCAAACATCTGTGCCACGGTACGCACATTTTCCAATCCCACATCCATCGCCAGTTTAACGGCAGGGATATTGTAACTGTGCCGCATAGCATCCGTTACAGTGACCAAACCGTGGAAACTGCGATCATAGTTTTGTGGGGACCAATCCCCAGAACCTGGGATATTCACAGTAATTGGCTCATCCAGAATCGGGCTGTCGTAAGACCAACCCAAATCCAAGGCTGCCGCGTAAACGAAAGGTTTGAAAGCAGATCCAGGCTGCCGCTTGGCTTGTGTCGCACGGTTAAACGCGCCGGAAACTCCGCGTAATTTTCGCCCACCTACCATGCCGCGCACCGCGCCATCGGCACTCATAACCACAATGGCGGCCTGCGCTTCGGACCCTTCGCGCACTTTATTGTCGAAGACCCATGTCAGCGCCTCTTCGGCTGCGTTTTGAATACGTTGATCAAAGGTGGTTTCAATTACCACGTCTTCGGTCGTGTCACGGGTTAGGAAATCAGGCCCTGCTCCCATAACCCAGTCAGCGAAATAGCCACCTGCGCGCTGCTCTGCTGCATCTGACAGCACTGCTGGATTAGCCTTCGCATGCGCGCGCTCTGCATCGGTGATCATGCCTTGCTGATTCATGAGCAACAAAACAATGCCAGCACGTTCTTGGGATCGCTTTAGGTTGTTTGTCGGCGCAAAGCGCGACGGCGCAGTTAAAAGCCCCGCCAACATCGCTGATTCCGCGATATTCACGTTGGCCGCGGATTTTCCAAAGTAGCGCTGCGATGCCGCTTCAAACCCATTGGCACCCGCGCCCAGATAGGCACGGTTCATATAGATGGCAAGGATTTCGTCTTTGGAATAGCGCACCTCCAAAGCCATCGCATAAACCGCCTCTTTGATTTTACGTACCATGCTGCCTTGACGACAATCAGCCTCATACTCTGTTTGGTTCTTCCATTTTGTCGGATCAAACGGCACGCCCAAACACAAAAGCTTGGCGACCTGTTGAGTCAATGTAGAACCACCGTGACCTGACAACGGCCCCCGCCCCTCTGACAGGTTGATCTTGACGGCAGAGGCTATACCACGCGGCGAAACGCCCAAGTGTTTATAGAAACGTTTATCTTCGGTGGCGACAATCGCGTCTTTTAAAGACTCAGACACAGTGTCAGCCGTGATTTGACCGCCAAACTGTTCGCCGCGCCATGCAAAAACCGTGCCTGATCGATCCGTCAGCGTGACAGAGCCGCGCGCACGCCCATCGAGTTGGTCCGAGAATGGCGGCAAGGTGGTGTAGATGTAGAAGACAGCGAGACCTAAAACGACAGCGCCCGCCAAAGCAACACGTGAGAAAATTAGCCAAAACAAACGCACGATCCAACGAATCGTCCCGCCGATAACGCGCACAAAGATATTTGACGACCGCTTCGGAGACGATTTGCGGCGCGTCGATGCCTTAGGCTTTTTGGCTACGGTCTTTCGACGCGCCTTTGGTTTTGCGCTAGAGCCTGCGGGATATCTACGCTCAGCAACCAGCCGCTTTTTGCCACCGTTGCGGCCTGTTCCACCTTGTCCTGCCATGTTTCTCGCTCAATCGTTTTTCGTTGTTGGCTGCACAGTACAGAGGCAGCGCGTGAATGTTGAGGGGAAACCTACGCCCCCGCAGGCTTTATTTGTTGCCTATTTTTTATACTTAGTAGCCATTTTGTGCATTTTTTAATCACAACTGCCTGTTTTCGACTCACAAATAGGCCCTCACTTCCTTGTGTGAGGTCTGTGAACATCGTTTTTCTGTGGCTGTGCCTGTCTGTGCTGACGGCCACCCGAACAATCGGAAGGGGAAAAACGTGAAACTAATTATCGCAGCAATCAAGCCATTCAAGCTTGAAGAAGTCCGCGAAGCGCTAACCGCAATTGGTGTGCGCGGGATGATGGTGACAGAAGTTAAGGGCTTTGGCTCTCAGTCTGGTCACACAGAAATTTACCGCGGCGCGGAATACGCCGTGAATTTTGTACCGAAAGTGAAACTTGAGATCGTGGTTGCAGACGCGATGACGGAGCAAGTTGTCGATACGATCGCAACAACCGCCAAAACCGACAAAATCGGTGACGGTAAAATCTTTGTTCTCGACGTGGAAGGCGCAGTACGCGTCCGTACAGGCGAAACAAACGACGACGCTATTTAAGCGCGCAAGATTGAGACGAAAAGGGACTTCTTACATGAAACTCACTAAACTCATCCCAGCATCACTGGTCGCCTCTGCGCTTCCTGCTGTTGCCTTCGCTCAGGACGCCGCTGAAGCAGCGCCTGACATTAACCCATATATTTTCACAACGTTGCTCTTCTTGATCGGTGGCTTCTTGGTTTTCTGGATGGCAGCTGGTTTTGCTATGCTAGAAGCTGGCCTTGTGCGTTCAAAAAACGTTGCGACACAGTTGACTAAGAACATCTCGCTCTTTGCCATTGCATCCATCATGTACTGGCTTATCGGCTACGGCATCATGTACCCAGGCGAATGGGTCATCGAAGGCATCATGGGACCATGGTTTGCAATTACATCACTTGAGCCAGTTGGCCTAGATGCAGCAGACGCAGCCCTAGATTACGCATCTGGCGCATCTGACTTCTTCTTCCAATTGATGTTCTGTGCGACAACAGCCTCTATCGTTTCTGGTACGCTTGCTGAGCGCATCAAATTGTGGCCATTCCTTTTCTTCACTGCGATCTTGACCGGCGTTATCTACCCGATCGAAGCATCTTGGCAGTGGGGCGGCGGCTTCTTGTCTGAAATGGGTTTCTCTGACTTTGCTGGTTCCACATTGGTTCACGCAGCTGGTGGTTTCGCAGCGCTTGCAGGTGCGATCGTACTTGGCCCACGTATCGGCAAATACAAAGATGGCAAAACCATTCCAATGCCTGGTTCCAACTTGGCGCTCGCAACATTGGGTACATTCATCTTGTGGCTCGGTTGGTTCGGCTTCAACGGTGGCTCACAATTGGCTGCTGGTACAGTTGGCGATGTAACTGACGTATCTCGCATCTTTGCAAACACAAACATGGCCGCTGCGGCTGGTGCGGTTGTTGCCTTGATCCTAACACAGGTGACATACGGCAAAACTGACCTGACCATGGTTTTGAACGGCGCGCTTGCTGGTCTTGTGTCCATCACAGCTGAACCGCTCGCACCTTCCTTGTTCATGTCTTTGGTAATCGGCGGCATCGGTGGTGTGATCGTGGTTTACACAGTTCCATTGCTCGACAAGATGAAAATCGATGACGTTGTTGGCGCCATCCCTGTTCACTTGATCGCTGGTATCTGGGGCACAATGGCTGTTCCAATCACAAACGACGGTACATCTTTTGTAACACAAGCTTTCGGCATCATCGCAATCGGCGCCTTTGTGTTCATCGTGTCCTTGGTTGTTTGGCTGATCCTTAAAGCTGTCACAGGCATCCGCGTTTCAGAAGAAGACGAGATCATGGGTCTCGACAAATCTGAGCTTGGCATGGAAGCTTACCCAGAGTTCTACAAGGGCTAAGCCTTTCACATAAGATCAAGTGGCCCGTACAGAAATGTGCGGGCCATTTTTATGCAGGCATTAAAAAGCGCGCACCTCAACCAATTTTCAATAAATCTGTCTCATCTTGTCCTTGTTCGATATCGCGGCTCGAAAGTGCCGCCCTGCAAGGAGGTCAGAATGACTCTAGTTTACCGCGTACTTGGTGCCCATTTTTTGTTATTTATCGCCTTGGGTTCTGCAATCGCTGAACCAAATTCCATTTTAAACACGGGCACCAATTTTTTTCAGAATCGCGGTATCTTAACAGCGACGACACGTACCCGCCCCTTGTTTGACACCAATACGCAAAACCCAAGCTTAATGCCGACGCAAGCAAACCTTGGTTTTTTTGCCCCCCTTCCCCCACGTCCGCAACCTGTGGCGACCACTGTGTCAGCCCGACAACCTAGTGTTTTGCCCAAGCCTGTGAGTGTCGTGACCGCAGCGATGCGAACGCCATATCATGCGCCCAAAACAGGGAACGGAGTTGAACAAATTCGCTATATTATCGGGCAAGCGGAATCCCGTCGCCATGGCTATGATGCCGTGCAGCATGGCGCCAAAATCAAAACACCAAAACCGCCCACACAGATGACGCTTGGTGAAATTTATGCATGGATTGATGCGACCCCCAAACAACCCCATGCCATAGGGCGCTATCAATTCATTCCCAAAACACTTCGTCGTGTGGTTGATCAGATCGGTGCGCCGACCACAGCACTGTTCACCCCAAGCCTACAAGACGCACTGGCTGACGTATTGCTTGAGGATGCTGGCCTAAGCGCATTTCAAGCAGGACAAATGAAGCGCCAAACCTTCATGAACAATCTCGCAAAAATATGGGCTGGGTTGCCCAACTCTACAGGCAAATCACATTATCATGGCTTTGCGGGCAACAAAGCTTCTATCACATGGAAAGACTTTGACCTGCACATGCAGAAAATCGGATGGGGGTAACCCCTTGGTTCATTGATATTACGTTATCTATATGGCTAAAGGGCGCCCACAGAGGCGCCCTTTTTTCATTCGCTATTCGCAAATCTTATTTACAAGATTTCGCGATTGCTTCAGCCAAATGTGGAACTGTTGTGGGGTTCAGCCCTGCGATATTCATGCGGCTATCTGACACCATGTAGATCCCGAAATCCTCACGCATTTTCAAAACCTCTTCAGGTGTTGCACCAATGCGCGAGAACATTCCACGGTGCTCCGCGATGAAATCAAAACGATCTGAATTCGTACGCTGACGCAATTCATCAGCCAATTGAGTACGCAAACCAAGCATACTCAGGCGCACATCTTCCAATTCGGTTTTCCAGTCAGCGGTCAACGCAGGATCTGACAAGACAGTCGTCACCAATCGTGCGCCGTGATCTGGTGGGAATGAAAATGCGATCCGGTTAAGGTAATTCATATTCGCTTGCGTGGTTGGCGCACTCGCCGCTGTTTCGGATACTGCCATCAAACAACCAACACGTTCGCGGTAAACTCCAAAGTTTTTTGAACAGGACGCCGCGATAAGCATCTCGGGCAACTTCGACGCCAACAAACGTGTAGGCGCTGCATCTTCTTCCAATCCGTCACCAAATCCTTGATAAGCGATGTCTACAAGTGCCAAGGCGCCCTTTTCAGCGATCAAATCAGCAACAATACCGAATTGTTCCAGCGTTAAGTTTGCGCCTGTCGGGTTGTGGCAGCAACCATGAAGCAGCACCATATCACCCGCTTTAACGCCCTTCAGGCTATCCATCATTGCATCAAAATCAACGGTGCAGGACTCGGCATCAAAATAGGCATATTCTGAGTTTGGAAGACCCATGAATTTCAAAATCGCCACGTGGTTCGGCCAAGTGGGGTTTGACGTCCATACGGTCATATCGGGGTTCGCCTGACGCCCAAGTTCAAACGCTTGACGGATCGCACCTGTTCCACCTGGTGTCGCAATCGCAGACACGCGATCAGCTGACACGCTATCAGCCAAGACCAAGTCGCGCATGACATTCCCAAACGCAGGATCGCCCGGCAGGTTTGTATAAACCTTAGTTGTCTCAGCATCCCACACCTGTTTGCCAGCTGTGCGAATTGCCTTCATCACAGGCGTATTCCCAGTGCCATCTTTGTACACGCCCACACCAAGGTCGATTTTAGTCGCGCGTGTGTCCTCACGGCACAGCGTGATCAATTGCAAGATTGCATCTGGGGCTTGTGGTTTTAGATTGTTCAGCATTACGCATCTCCTGTTGCGACATCCAAGTCGCCATACATTCCCCATTCCGCCCAGCTTCCGTCGTAAAGCGCATGCTTTGCTCCGATCCGCTCAAGCGCGAGGCTTAAAATTGCAGCAGTCACGCCCGACCCGCAGGTCGTGATCACTGGTTTGGATAGGTTGACGCCTACGGCTTGAAATATTTGCCGTAACTCGCCAGGATTTTTAAACGTGCCGTCAGGGGCTAAAATGTCGCCAAACGGCAAGTTGTACGAATTGGGGATGTGACCCGATCTCAAACCTTGGCGCGGCTCAGGCGCTTCGCCTTTAAACCGCGGTGCAGATCGCGCATCTAAAATCTGGTGATCGCCCAACTTGGAGCTTGAAGCAACTTCGGTTACATTTCGCAACAAATCTGGCTTGATCGTGACAGTCATTGAGCTTGATCGTTTAAGCCCGCATTTCGAGGTCACAGGGCGTTTTTCAGACAGCCACTTCGGCAACCCACCATCTAGAACGGCGACATTATTTTGGCCGAAATATCGAAACATCCACCACAACCTAGGCGCTGAGAACACTCCCGCACCGTCGTAGATCACAACTTGATGCCCATCGCCTACGCCGATTTTCTGCATGTGTTCAGCAAATTGATCGGCTTTGGGGAGCATATGCGGCAAGTCTGAATTCACATCAGACAAAACGTCGATATCAACGAACTGCGCTGTCGGGATATGAGATGAAAGAAATTCCGCTTTCGCATCGCGGTTGCTGTTTGGCATATACCAAGATGCATCAATGATCCGCAGATTCGGGTCATCAAAATGCGCGGCAAGCCACGTGGTTGAAACGATTGTATTTGGATCGCTGTTCAGCATTATTGACCCCGAGGCTTCAAGTATATGTCGAATAGCGTTCCGAATGATTTCATGCAAGCCATGCCCGCAGACATCATCGCTAAAACATACAAAATGGAAGCCTAAACCATATGAGGTGGGTCATAAAGCAGTTAGAAAACTGCGTTAGGAAGCTTAATTTTGGCGCATCAGCCGTGACTTTTGGCGTTGCCAATCGCGCTTGGCGTCAGTCGCACGCTTGTCGTGGTTTTTCTTACCTTTGGCGATGCCAAGCTTCACTTTAACCTGACCCTTGTGGTTGAAATACATGACAAGCGGCACAAGAGTCATGCCTTCGCGCCCCGTGGCCTGCCACAGTTTTGACAACTCGCGTTTTGAGACTAAGAGCTTCCGCTTACGGCGTTCCTCATGCGGGAACATAGCTTGTTGGTATGGTGCTATATATGAGTTGGTGAGCCACAGTTCAGAATCATCAACGGATGCATAGCTTTCCGCAATATTGGACCCGCCAGTGCGCAAAGATTTGACTTCGGATCCCATCAATACGATGCCGCATTCGATATCGCTTTCGATCGCATAGTCATAGCGCGCCCGCCGGTTTTCAGCGATGACTTTATAGTTTTTCTCTTCTGCAGTTTTTTTCTTAGCCATAATTCATTCCAGATAAGCCATAGACCGCGCAGTGTCCACTGGCGCGCTGCCCTTGTATACGCCTCATTTATATAGGTGCGCCCATAGAAAAAGGGAGAGCCAAGCCCTCCCTTTTAAAATTCAAATGCAGAACGAATGCTTAAAGCAGCTCCGCATGCTCCATCGCGGATTTGATCTGCGCCTTGGTTGCATCGGTCACAGGCAAGAGCGGCAAGCGGACCTCGGCGTCACAAAGATCCAAGAGGGACATCGCATATTTTACACCACACAACCCAGGTTCGGCGAAAATTGCTTGGTGCAAAGGCATCAGCTTGTCAGTGATGTCCAACGCCGTCTTGAAATCGCCAGCCAATGTCGCGGCTTGCATTTCACTGCAAAGCTTTGGCGCTACATTCGCAGTGACGGAAATACAGCCGACACCACCATGGGCGTTAAAGCCCAATGCAGTAGCGTCTTCGCCTGATAACTGAATGAAATCTGTACCGCATGTGATACGAGTAGCGGGAACACGCGCTAGATCCCCTGTCGCGTCTTTCACGCCTACAATGCGGGGCAATTTGCTGAGTTCACCCATGGTCTTAGGCGTCATATCAACGATAGACCGCGCAGGAATATTGTAGATCACAATCGGAATTTCTGCTGCGTCATGCACAGCGGTAAAATGTGCGATCAGACCGGACTGCGTTGGTTTGTTGTAGTACGGGGTCACAACCAATACGGCGTCAGCCCCAACCTTGGCAGCATGTTGCGCCAAATGGATGCTTTCAGCGGTGTTGTTTGACCCAGCGCCTGCGATCACTGGAATACGGCCCGCGGCAGTTTCGACCACAACTTCTACCACTTTTTCGTGTTCATCGTGCGTCAAAGTGGGGCTTTCGCCCGTTGTGCCCACAGGCACCAATCCGTTTGATCCTTGCGCAATGTGCCACTCAACCAAGCGTTTGAGTGCATCAAAGTCCACCGAGCCGTCCTTAAACGGCGTCACCAGGGCTGGATATGACCCTTTAAACATTGTGCGCTCCTCTTCTTACTTGATGTGCGATAAGCCCGCGCAGGGCTGAGTCGCGTCATAAATTCTCGCGGAAACTAGCCGCCTTCGTGAGAAATGCCAACAATGTGTCTTGCGAGTAAAGTCACAACCGCTACCTTTGTTGCAAAACGATCAAAAAAGTTCGAGCACAAGAGGCCTAAACCCCATATGATTCGCGCCATTTCTATAGCTGCCTTCGTAGCATTCTCAACACCAGCCCTTGCACAATCCCCTGATGCAGCTGCCTTAAAGACGGCCTATGCCGCGCGCGCGTCTGGAAATTGGGACAGTGCAAAAGCACAGGCTGCTGGCCTCGGAGTAGACATCATCGAATGGCATCGTCTGCGCGCAGGCGTCGGTAGTTTTGACGAGTACCGCAAATTTCTGAGTGAAAATCCTGATTGGCCAGGCCTTCCTTTGCTGGCGCAAAAAGGCGAAGCGTCAATTTCCAGTTCTACGCCCCCGCGTCAGGTCATCGACTATTTGACAGCTTTTCCGCCCAGCACCGCAACGGGGGCGCTGAAGTTAATCGATGCCTATGAAGCCATCGGCGCGACGGGCGATGCCGCAGCGCAAGCAGTAATCACTTGGCGCGAACTGCCGCTTTCTTCAGAGCAATCAAACGAGCTGATTGCTCGCTACGGCGCAACCGTTACCGAACACAGTACAGCGCGCATTAATCGGGCCTTGTGGGATGGAAATTACGCCGAAGCTGCAAATGTCGCGACGTTAATGCCAAAGGGTTGGAGCGAAGTTGTGCAGGCAGTCAAGGCCGTCGCCACCGATGAAAACGGCATGAATACACTGATCAATGCGATTCCAAATGAACTGGGTGGAACGCCAGTATTGAGTTACGAACGCTTTATTTGGCGTGCAAAAAACAATAGCAGCGACGATGCGGTCACGTGGATGCTGCAGCAGTCAACCAGTCGAGATGCATTGGGCGAACCAGAACGATGGGGTGATCGCAGGCGTTCACTGGCGCGCCAAATGATGCGCGACGGAAAAGCACGCATTGCCTATTCCGCAGCCTCGCGTCACTACCTTTTACCTGACGAAGACCACTATGCAGATTTAGAGTGGCTTTCTGGCTATATTGCCTTGCGTTATCTTGATGATCCAGCACGTGCGCTCGATCATTTCAACCGCTTTCGCATGTCCGTCAGCACACCTATTTCTTTAGGCCGTGCTGGCTATTGGGAAGGTCGTGCACTTGAAGCGCTCGGCGCAAAAGATGATGCGCAGGCCGCATATGCCTTTGGAGCACAGTTTCAAACATCGTTCTACGGTCTTTTAGCAGCCGAGCGCGCAGGGATCGCCATGGACGAACAACTGATCGGCGCTGAAAGTTTCCCGCCCTATGCCCAAGCGAGTTTTATGAGCTCAAGTGTCTTGCAAGCGGCTATGCTTTTGTTCGAGGCAGGCGATCTACCACTTGCGGCGCGTTTCATGCGGCATTTGGGTGAATCTTTAACACCGGTAGAATTAGGCCAACTCGGTGACATTGCGCTTGATACCGATCCTTATCTTGCCGTGCTCGTTGCCAAATTTGCCGCCGACCGAGGTGTTGTTTTGAACCGTGCCTACTATCCACTGCAAGGATTAGAGACCAACGCGCTGCCTGTGCCTGCCGAATTGGCCCTGTCGATTGCACGTCGTGAAAGCGAGTTTTATCCACAAGCCCGATCCCATGTCGGTGCAGCAGGCCTTATGCAACTCATGCCAAAAACAGGACAAGACATGGCTGATAGAGTTGGGCTTGAGTCCTTTGAGCCGAATGATCTTTATGACCCCGAGATCAACGTTAGATTAGGCTCAGAATATTTGGCTAAATTGATTGAGGATTACGGATATAACATTCCATTGATCTCAGTGGGCTATAACGCTGGCCCCACACGCGCAAACCGCTGGATTGAAACATATGGGGATCCGCGCTCAAGTCAGACGAATGTTATTGATTGGATCGAACACATACCGTTCCGAGAAACGCGGAACTATGTGATGCGCGTGGCAGAAAGTGTTCCTGTGTATCGCGCGCGCCTTAGTGGGTCTATTCAACCAATCACGCTGTCACGCGACCTCAAGGCCCGCTAACGCCGCTTGCGAGAGGCAACGATCTGCGCGCGCACCAAGGCAAAGACTCCAGCACCAACAACAACAACCGTGCCCACAGCGACGTTTGTGCGCACGACATCGCCGAAGGCCACCACACCCAAGATAGATGCGAAGGCAAGCTGAAAATACGAAAACGGTTGAATAGCCGATGCCTCGGCAATTTCGTATGCGCGGATCAAGAGGTAATGACCAATCATCGCTGTAAAACACAAGACCAACATCAGCGCGCTATCTTCAAGACTCATTGGTTCCAAGGTCCAGATACCAAGAACTGTCATGATGATAGCGCCTGAAATGCCTGTATAAAAGAATGTGACTGAAGCAGGATCTTTGCGTGCGACATATCGATTTAACAAACCGTAGAGCGCAAACATCGCAGCTGCCAGCAAGGGATAAACAGCCGCAGCCGCGAAAACCCCACCATCAGGCTTCAAAATGATCAAGACGCCGATGAAACCGACACCAACAGACATCCACCGTTTCCAACCAATTGTTTCACCCAGAATGGGGCCTGATAGGGCCGTGATCAAAAGCGGATAAACGGCAAACATCGCATGGCTTTCAACAAGACCAAGCTTCACGAAGCCAATGACCATGACCATGACTTCAAGCGCTAACAGTGCCCCGCGAAAAAACTGCAATTTAGGTTGAGCGGATTTTATCACTTTGCGCAGACCGCCGCTGGCGCGCATCGACCAAATGATCACGAAACCCGCGAAGAACCAATAGCGGATCATCAGCACCATATAGACGTTATATTCATCAGCAAGATGACGCGACAACCCATCTTGCATGGCAAATATAAACATCGTGATGACCATGAGCCAAATGCCTTTGGTCGTTTGCGCGGCGCTTGTCTGTGTTAGAGGCACGGAGAACATCCTTGAAAAGTTCCACGACTCATGTGGCGTTTACGACCAAAGCCTGTGACGCGCTCAACATCAAAGCCCGCGTCAGCTAAGGATTTACGCACATGTCCCGCAGCAGTGTAAGTCGCAAACGTTCCGCTTATATTCGTGTGTTTTCCAACCTCAGCCATCAAATCAGACGTCCAGAGCTCAGGATTTTTTGCAGGCGAAAAGCCGTCGAGAAACCATGCATCGGCTGTGTCGCCCCATGCACAAAGGGTTTCACGTGCATCCCCAATGATCACGTCAACTTCAACATTTGCGACCCTGAATTGGCGCAAACCCTGTTCCCAAGCCTGTAAAAAAGGTTCCGCGACTTCTGCGACTTCAGGAAATGCTTTTAGAGATATGCGGATATCTTCCGCTGCCATCGGAAAAGCTTCAAAAGACGTGAACCTAATGACCTCACCGCCTTGCCACAAAAGCGCCAAAGCCAGCATATTTAGACCCGTTCCGAAACCAAGCTCGGCCACATGAAATCCATCACACAATCGATCAGGCAGGTCATTCCCAGCCAAAAAAACATGGCGGGTTTCCTCAAGTCCTGAGGCGATGGAAAAGTACGGATCATCAAATTGCTTTGACACGGGAATAATCCCATCGCGCCATTCGATCGTTGCTGTCTGGTGATTGCTCATGGCATGTCTTAAATAAGAAAGATGTGTCGCGACCATGCGCGCCTAAATATGAAAGTTCAATGAGCAATAATCGACTATGGGCAGTGCAGACATAACAATCTATGGCGCGGGGGCCTTCGGCCTATCCGCAGCATTTGAAGCGTTAAAACGTGGTGCCAAGGTACGTGTGATCGATCCGAACGGTGTGGGCTTTGGCGCATCGGGGGGTATCGTTGGCGCCCTTGCGCCTCACACCCCTGAACGCTGGGAACATAAGAAGGAATTCCAACTCGAAAGCCTTTTAATGTCGCGCGACCATTGGCCCAGCGTTGAAAGCATTAGCGGCAAGCCGACAGGCTACCAAAACAAGGGGCGGCTGCAGGCGATACCCAACGATCATCAACTTGGCCTCGCACGGTTCCGCACAGAGTCTGCACAGACCCTTTGGAAAGGGCTGGCTGAATGGCGCGTGATACCCGCAGCACAAGCAGGGGATTGGGCGCCACAGTCCCCGACTGGATGGTTGGTCCATGATACATTGTCGGCCCATATCAATCCTGCACAAGCCTGTGCCGCATTGGCCGCGGCGGTAACCAAAATGGGCGGCACAATTATAGCCGAAGGCCCCGCAGAAGGTAAGGTCATCCATGCCACTGGCGCTTGGGGGTTGTATGAAATGAGTGAACGCTTGGGTCGAGAGGTCGGCAACGGTGAAAAAGGGCAAGCGATTTTGCTCAAATATGATCGCGTAGGGGCCCCACAAATTTTCGCAGGCGGCGTGCATTTCATTCCGCACAGTGACGGCACCCTCGCTATTGGCTCTACTTCTGAACGATACTACGATGCGCCATTTGAAACCGATGCACTGGTAGAGAATCTGTTGAAACGCGCGATCAAGATCATGCCGCAACTGGCCGAGGCCCCCGTGCTAAAACGGTGGGCCGGCTTACGACCTAGGTCATACACACGCGCGCCGATGGTCGGAGCGGATCCCACGCGGCATGGTGAGTTTGTGTTTAACGGTGGTTTCAAAATCGGATTTGGAATGGCGCCATTGGCTGCACAGAAGCTGATAGATCTGGTGCTTGAAGGGCGAGACACAATCCACGACGACTTCAAAGTCGAAGCGTCAATGACAGATTAGACCCTAATTTAATATTCCACGCCGATCTGCGCCTTAACACCAGAGCGGAACGGGTGCTTGACCAGTTCCATTTCCGTAACCAAATCCGCAGCCTCGATCAGTTCATCTTTCGCATTCCGACCCGTCAACACCACATGTGTTAGTGGTGGTTTTTCTGCCTGAAGAAAGGCGACCACTTCATTCACATCCACGTAGTCATAGCGCATTGCAATGTTGATTTCGTCGAGCAGAACCATGCGATTGCTTTCATCACGGATCAACTCTTTGGCTTTGGCCCATGCTGCCTGCGCCATTTCTATATCGCGGGCTTTGTCTTGCGTTTCCCATGTAAAGCCCTCGCCCATGGTGTGGAATTCACAGATGTCGCCAAAGCGTTCGGTGATCAGATTGCGCTCGCCGCATTCCATGCCGCCTTTGATAAACTGCACAACAGCGCAGTGCATATCATGTGCTATACAGCGAAAAATCATCCCAAAAGCAGCAGAAGATTTGCCTTTTCCCTTGCCCGTATGAACCATAACAAGGCCTTTTTCGCCCGTTTTAGTTGCCATAATTTTTTCGCGGGCGGCTTTCTTTTTCGCCATTTTAACGGCGTGACGGGCGTGATCTTCGCTCATGGGGCTCTCCTGAATAAGCTGATCTTAAACTTGCCTTGCAAGCTATCAAATGGCAAGCGCAGTCGATGCCATTTGCACCTGAACTGCCCAGCAAAAGGACCGCCCTTTCGGGTTGTCCCCCTTTCAAAAACGATGCGCTTTCAGCCCGACAAAAGACATTCTCAATCTAAATAGGGCAGCTCAAACGCAACTGATTTAATCAAATGTCGGGAAGTAAACATCGTTTGGCGAAAGCGTAAAAATTTCAAATCCCGTCGCAGTGACAGCAATCGAATGTTCGAACTGCGCAGTCAGTTTTTTATCGACGGTGATCGCAGTCCAGTCGTCTTTCAAAACTTTCGTTTCAGGACGACCCATGTTGATCATCGGCTCAATTGTAAAAATCATTCCCTCTTCTAGTACAGCAGCAGAGTCACCAGCGCGGCGTGCAGGGACGTAGTGCAAAACATTTGGAGGAGAATGAAACACGCGCCCAATGCCATGACCGCAAAAATCGCGCACGACGGACATACGGTTTTTATGGGCATGCGTTTGAATCGCGCTGGCGATGTCATCGAATGTATTTCCGGGCTTCACCGCCTCGATGCCATACATCAATGCGTCATGCGTAACCGTGATCAAACGTTCCGCAAATTTTTTAGCTTTACCTGCTACGTACATCCGGCTTGTGTCACCATACCAACCATCTTTGATGACCGTTATGTCGACGTTCACGATATCGCCTTCGAGCAGAATATCATCTTTACGCCCCGGAATTTTGGAACCTGGTATGCCGTGACACACCACATGATTGACTGAAATACAGCTGGCGTGCTGATAACCCTTGTAACCAATCGTGGCCGACGTCGTGCCCAATTCGGTGACACGGCGCGTGATATAGGCATCGATTTCACCTGTGGTCGCACCAGCGTGCACGAGAGGGCCGACCTCATCCAAGATCTGCGCTGCAACCTGACCAGAGGCATGCATGCCCGCGAAATCGGTTGGTTCATATATGCGAATGCCATCTTGGGTGATGCGGCCATGATGCGTATCTTTCACATCGCTCTCCTGTTTTCGATGCACCTCATATAAGCTTTGAGGTTAAAAAATGCCAGTGGCTTAGGTGACTTTTGCAGTGAGCCCCTCGTAGACAAAATCGTGATCAAGAATCACCTCAAAGGGGGATGCTTTCACGCGACAGACCATAACCTCAACACCCGCCTGTTTGGCATCCAATGCCGCTTGCGCATAAACGGGGTCGATGTCTGATGCGATGTCAAATTGATCGCAGTCACCACGCCCGATCAAATAAAGCATCACCGCACGATCACCAAGTGCAACACGTTTGGCCAATTCGCCCAAGTGCTTTGCACCACGCGCTGTCTTACTATCGGGGAACTCCGCAACACCCGCCCTGCGAGATAGGGTGACAGATTTGACTTCCACCCAAGTTTTACCAACCTTGGAAACAAGCAAAAAATCGGCACGGGAGTTTTCACCATAGCGCACTTCTGATTGCACTTTTCCGCTTAAGTTAGAGACCACTCCTGCACAAAGTGCTTCTTTCACAACTTTGTTTGCTATTCCTGTATCTGCCACAATCATGGCTTCGTTCTTTTCAATAAGTCGCAACCCGTAGTCGAGCTTTTTCTTTGGGTCATCGTTGGGTTCAACCCAAACCCTAAGCCCTGCATCGCACATGCCGAGCATCGAACCAGGGTTGGGGCAATGGGCCGTCACCTCCCGACCATCATCAAAGCGCACGTCTGCAAGAAAGCGCTTATATCGCTTCAATAAAGTGGCGGGGATCAGAGGGGTTTGAAACTGCATAAGACAGCCCTATACCTAAGCGAGACCTCACTCAAGGAATAGACCATGACCAACCCAACTGCAGCGATGCTTGTCATCGGCGATGAAATTCTATCTGGGCGCACCCGCGACGCAAACATGTATCATCTTGCCAATGAGTTGACGAAAGTCGGCATCGACCTAAAAGAGGTGCGGGTTGTGTCCGACGACAAAGATGCAATTATTGCGGCAATTAGGAGCCTAAAGCAGCGATTTGATACAGTTTTCACCTCAGGCGGCATTGGGCCCACGCATGATGACATCACCGCAGATTGCGTAGCACAGGCTTTTGATGTTGCGATTGATGTGCGCAAGGATGCTTATGATCTGATGGACGCACACTACAAGGCGCAAGGGTCAGAATTCACTGAAACCCGTATGCGTATGGCGCGTATTCCCGACACCGCCACCTTGATCGAAAACCCAGTCTCGATTGCACCAGGCTTTACGATAGAAAATGTGCACGTAATGGCCGGCGTCCCTAAGATATTTGAGGCCATGGTTGCATCCGTCCTCCCCACCGTGTCAGGTGGAGAGCCACTCATTTCGCAGACCTACAGGATTGAACGCGGCGAGGGCATTGTTGCTGAGCCTTTGAGAGATTTGGCTGAAAAATACTCTGACTTGTCCCTCGGCTCTTACCCTTTTCAAAAGAACGGAGCTTTCGGAACGAACATTGTCATTCGTGGCACTGATGAAGCGCGCGTAAGCGCTGCAATCCAAGACCTAACGGCGCAGTTTCCAAACAACGGTGTGGAATGATCCAGTTTGATCTATGGCAGGCCATTGAGGCGGCTTGGCCTGCAGCCTCTTACGAAAAAGTTGGACCCTTCACATGGCGTGACGGCGCAAACGGCGGCAGTCGTGTTTCAGCGGCTACCGCAAATTACGAGGCAAAAAGCGCTGATTTAGAGACAATCGAACGTAAATTCAAAGACGCACAGCGAGACGCGCTATTCCAAATTCGTGCAGGCGATGAAGCGCTTGATATGCTTCTGGCGCAGCGGGGCTATGTGGCACAAGACCATACACTCTGCTTGGTCGCCCCTGTTGGTTCTTTTGGCGCGCTTGACCCTGAAAAAACCTACACAAGCTGGCCACCTATTGCAGCCCAATATGATATTTGGCGCATGGGGGGAATTGGAAGCAGTCGTTTTGATGTGATGACACGTGTCGAGACCGCAAAAACGTCTCTGCTTGCCCGCGATGGCGAAGCCCCCGCAGGAACTGCCTTTGTGGCTGTATTAGGGTCTATATCGGTCCTGAATGCCTTAGAGGTTTCGGCCATACATCGACGGCGTGGCATCGCTCAAGCATTGATGGTTCACGCCGCACATTGGGCACAAGACATCGGCGCAAACACGTTATGCGTTTTAGTAACGCAAGCCAATCATCCGGCCCGCGAGCTCTATTCTGCGCTTGGAATGCAGCAAGTCGCACAGTACCACTACAGGCGAAAGGTGCTCTCGTAGAATATGCTAAAAAAACTCCCCTTCATCGCACAAGAATCAAGCTTGAAAGTGCTACTCATTGGCATTTCATTCGTGGCCTCTCCCATTCATGCGGCCACCGTTGATTTGGTCATGCCATCGAATGCAATTCTGACAGCAGAACGCGAGGAGGTCGCGACGGTACAACCTCTTCCAGCGGGCGTATTTGATAACAAGGATACGATATTTCTAAACGCTGAAGGTCAGGTACGCCACTCTGCCTATAGAATAGCATCGACAAGTCTGACGCCATTTCAAATGCTCGAGCCATTAAAAAAGCAACTTATTGATCAAGGTTACACATCTGTCTTTGCTTGTGCAGACAGTGTGTGCGGCGGCTATGATTTTCGCTATCTGTTAGATATTTTGCCAGTGCCACATATGCGCGTGGATCTTGGAAATTTCCAATATTTTTTAGCCGAAAATTTCAGTGGAGATATTGTGGCGATTGTCGCCAGTCGCGCGCGAACGGCAGGCTTTTTACACATCACACAAGTCGACGCCCAGTCGACAGAGCAACCAGTGGAAATACCGCCCAGCGCAGGCCTTCCCGACAACAAAGATACGATATTAAGTACACAAGTACCATCTCGCCCATTAGGTGGCCTCGTGAACAAGTTGATCACGCAGGGTGTCGTGCCGCTGGATGATTTGGCTTTTGAAACAGGATCATCGACTTTGGGGTCGGGCCCTTTTGCGTCTCTCGAAGACATCGCCGACTACCTAATACGCACATCCGAAGCTAAGCTAATTTTGGTTGGCCATACTGATAACGAAGGCAGTCTAGAGGGGAACATCAACCTATCACGCCAGCGCGCTGCATCGGTGCGCGAAAGGCTGGTGTCGCGCTATGACGTGCCGTCCGCACAAATATCAGCGCAAGGGATCGGCTTTCTTGCCCCTCGCGCAACCAATGTGACCGAAGTGGGCCGAGAGAAAAACAGAAGGGTCGAAGCTGTGCTCGCCTCGCCCCGCTAGTGTTTCATCAAAGCAGCCTACATCACCAGTTTTCTGGACCCTTATCAGCGAAGGCATGTGCCAAGAAATCTATGAAAGCGCGCACTTTCGGCTGAGTAAAACGCCCTGGCGGGTAGACAGCGTAAACGCCTTGGGTTTCAGCGGGAAGCTCTGGAATGGCCTCTTCAATCAACCCCTTTTCCAACGCGTCAGCGTAAAGGAATGAGGGCAAGTAAGCGATCCCAAGCCCAGAGATACAGGCATTGAGCAAGGACTGCCCATCGTTAACAGTCAACCATCCAGCCGTACGTACTTGGCGCTTTTCACCAGACGGCGCTGTCAATTTCCAAACGGCGGCATTGGATTGGTTTGAGTAGTGCAAAAGCTTGTGATCATTCAGATCATCGATCTTTTCAGGACGGCCGTATTTTTCGAAATAGGCAGGACTACCAACCATACGCTTGGTGGTTTCGGTCAACTTACGCGCTCTTAAAGTACTATCTTCCAGTTCACCGATACGGACGGCCATATCGAACCCTTCGGAAATCAATTCAACATAGCGATTGTTCAACACCATGTTGACAGTGATATCGGGGAATTCAGACAGGAAATCTCCGAGCACGGGCGAGAGATGATTTACCCCAAAATCCGTTGCGACTGAAATTCGCAAAAGACCCGAAGGCGCTGATTGCATAGACGTCACCAGAGCATCGGCTTCGCCTGCATCATTCAAGACACGACGTGCACGATCATAGTAAGCGAGACCAATTTCAGTCGGGCTCACCCGCCGCGTAGTCCGATTCAGCAAACGCGCCCCGAGGCGCGCCTCAAGCGATGAAACGTGTTTGGAAACAGCAGATTTTGAGATGCCCATTTTCTTTGCAGCATCCGTAAAACCGCCTTGATCCACCACGGTTGCAAAAGCTTCCATTTCAGTTAATCGATCCATTTTGGGTGTACCTACATACTAATTCTCGTTACCCCTCTGTCTGCAGTGCAAATTGGGCAACAATGCGGAGACGCCAAGACAATAGCGTGTTACTGCGTTGATCGTTTGTACTTTGGAAACACGCAAGTCAGAGAGCCGCGGCCAAACGTGCTCCCTGATCAATAGCCCGCTTTGCATCAAGTTCAGCGGCGACATCAGCACCACCAATCACATGAACACGCCGTCCCAGCAGGATGAGCTGATCCGCAAGATCACGGTTGGGCGTTTGCCCTGCGCAGAGCACAATCGTATCAGCCTCTATAAAGTAACGCTTGCCCGACTTGATGATCCAAACCCCCGTTTCGGTGATTTCATCATATGCAACGCCACCCATCATTTTGACTTTTTTCATGGCCAAGCTTGACCGATGTATCCATCCCGTGGTTTTTCCAAGTCCCTTACCCGGTTTCTCAGGTTTTCGCTGCAACATCGTTACACAACGCTGGGATTCAGCCACCTGTGGGCCATTTGGAGATATCCCCCCGCGATCAATCGCAGGATCTGAAATACCCCAATTTTTCCGCCAGATTTCGATATCCATCGTGGCATGGGTGTCACTGGTTAAGAATTCGCACAGATCAAATCCGATGCCGCCCGCACCAATGACAACGACATTTTGCCCCACGTGCCCCTGCCCCAACAGAACATCACGATAGGATAAAACATTGGGATGGCCCGACTGGCCGTTGATTTTGGGATCTCGTGGCACAATGCCTGTAGCAATAATAACGTCATCAAACCCAGTCAGATCCTCGACAGTGACCCTTTTTTCTAGGTTTATCGTCATACCGCTTTTGGCAGTCATAACTTCATACCAACGCACAAGCCCATGGAATTCTTCTTTTCCAGGTATTTGTCTCGCGAGATTGAGTTGTCCCCCAAGTTTATCCGCGGCTTCAAAAAGGGTCACAGAATGCCCGCGCTCTTGCGCTACTAGCGCAGCCATTAACCCCGCTGGCCCAGCGCCCACTACGGCAATAGATTTTGATCTGGCCGCGGGAGCGTAGCTTAGTTCGGTCTCATAACACGCGCGTGGGTTCACCAAACATGATGACAATTTGCCACCAAAGGTATGATCCAAACAGGCTTGGTTACATGCAATACAGGGCGCGATTTCATCAGGTCTACCTTGCTCAACTTTGCGGATAAAATCAGGATCGGCCAAGAAAGGTCGCGCCATTGACACCATGTCAGCGCAGCCTTCCGCCAATACTGATTCCGCCACATCTGGCATATTAATCCGATTTGAGGTGATGATCGGAATAGACACTTTGCCCATCAATTTTTGTGTGACCCATGAAAAAGCTCGCCTTGGTACACTGGTAGCGATTGTCGGAATCCGCGCTTCGTGCCAGCCAATTCCAGTGTTCAAAATTGACGCCCCCGCAGCCTCTATACGCTGGGCCAATGTGACCACTTCGTCCCAAGTGGACCCGTTTGGGATTAGGTCGATCATCGAAATGCGATAGATCACAATAAAGTTCGGCCCCACGGCATCGCGCACCCGCTGAACCACTTCGACAGGAAAGCGCATGCGGTTTTCAAATGAACCGCCCCAACGATCAGTGCGTTTATTCGTATGAGAGACCAAGAACTGATTGATCAAATATCCTTCAGACCCCATGATCTCAACGCCGTCGTATCCTGCCTTTTTCGCACGCAGTGCGGCCGTTACGAAATCATCAATTTGCTTGGCAATTCCGGTTTCATCAAGCTCAGTTGGGCGAAACGGGGAAATCGGTGATTTGAGGGCAGATGGCGCGACGCAATCAGCGCCGTAAGCGTAGCGGCCAGCATGTAAAATTTGCATCGCAATTTTACCGCCCTCAGCATGAACGCGGGCAGTGACTTTGCGATGGTTGGCGACATCACTGTCGTTAAAGAGGCCCGCGGCACCAGGGAAAACACCCCCTTCGGCATTCGGGGCCATCCCCCCAGTGACAATCAACCCAACGCCACCTTTGGCGCGCGCCGCGTAAAACTCCGCAACGGCGCCCCAATCACCACGCTCTTCGAGCCCTGTGTGCATCGAGCCCATCAGCATGCGATTGCGCAAAACTGTAAAGCCAAGATCAAGCGGGCGCAGAAGATTTGGATAGGCTGTCATGTTATGGTCTCCCTTGGCACGAGAATACTGTGCGCGAAGGACCTGTCACCTAGAAACCCTGCGTCATAAATTCACCCGCAACCTTAAGCGAGATAGCGTATCAGTTCTCGCCTGTTTCCAAACAATGACGGCGAAATGCGCGTTTAAGCATATCGAGCTCCGCACGCAAAAGTTCCATTTCAGCACGAATATCATCGGCCAAGGCTTCGCCCGCAATGATCGTAAAACTGGACAGACGTTCGCCCGTTTCGCGGTTGGATATCACGAACACCTGCACGCCATCACTGATTAATTCAGCGGGCACTGCAATGCGGAAAAACCAAATCCCTGCACGGGAGGGATCTTCGTCTAACGTATGACCTAAAACAGGCTGATCTAGGTGCGCGACCTCAAGATCTGGCATTGTTTCTAGATCGTCAGGCAGGTGCAGTTCACCTTCCCAGATCCCTGCATGCAAACGTGTTTTGACGAGTTTAATCGCTGTCATAGTGCTATCCTTACAATTCAGCGCGCGGGCGGCGCGACATTGTGATGTCTCTCAAAACAATCTGATTCATTTCTGGATCTTCAAAAATCAGATCCAGCCAAACCTTTTCCACCCGTTTCTCATTTAACTTGGTATAAGCCAGATCAAATTCCGCGAAAACATCGTCACTTGAAACCGGAATTTCGCGGACGACCTGTTCTAGATTTGGCCCGTGCTTAATATTGAGACGTGCAAAAATTTCGATCGGAGTCTCTAGGTCAATCGAACAATCCAAACGCAGAATATGACGCTTGCTTAATCCAGCACAAACCTCATTGGGAAAATCAACCGCGAGGGATAAAAAGCTGCCATCAAAACGGAACACATCCAAACGCAATCCAAAGGGTGCTAAATCTTGATCCGATGTGTTGCGCACTTGTCGATATGTCAGTTCGGAAATACGGCAATCATGGAACAAAGTACCTTCACGCCCGATGGTTGCGCGTGTCTGAACGGATGAGGCCCCTTGTGGAAAGATAGGGCCACGCCATATTTCAGGGCGATGTGACCAATCAGTATAGAGCGGCAATTGCATCGCATTCGAACCAATATTTGGCAAAGCAAGCTTGCCATCTGCTTCAAACAGCAAGCGATCCAACTGCAACCGCAACTCACGCGCTTGGCTGCGCAGACTACGCAATTCAACAAGGGTCAACGCCTGCGCATTTTGCGCCCGCTTTGACCACCGTCGCAGCGCAGCGGCATTCAATCGACGTTCTAGAAATTTCCCAATACGCGAAACCATAGTTTATTTGCCTTCGTTATCATTCATCATACTGCCGCACCACGAGAGGTCGAAGACAGAGAGTCGTCATCATTATGTCAGATACAGGTTTCATCTCAACAAACGAGTTTTATTTCTAGGCAGAGGATCAAAAATCACAACACTCATACGTCTAAATTTGCATTTTCCTGCAACAATTTACGCATTGCCTGCAATACTAGGTCATTCGGCGAAAGCCCTGCTGCGGAGATGCCTGAAAACGGCACCGCAGTTAAGGTCACCAACCGGTTTTGAACCATGGCGAAAGCTCGCCAATCCTCTGCAGCGAGCCCCCTCACTGTCACAGGGGAACTGTCTTTGGTGTGGATGACCAAAATATCATCTTCGGATGTTGCCATAGAAATTTCAACAGTCTCAGAGACCCCGCCGCGTGAGAGTGCCGCACGCCCTTGTTCTGTGTTGAAATACGCAGCAAGCGCTTGCGCTGTAAGGCCCTGCCCATCAGGCATTGGGCTAGAAAATACGGCCGTGACCATAGACGACTTTGGCTGAGACGTAGATCGCCCCCTCAAAGCATTGCACCCTGCCATCATCACAAAGCCCGAGTCAGCAGTTTCTTTTACCGAATCTAAGTCGATGCAAAATCCATCAGGCGCGGAAAATGTCAAACCACTCGTGCTTAACCGAATTGTCGAAGGCACTGCGGCTGACGGCCTTCCAAGTGAAAGATCCGACATTTGGCATCCCGAAAGTCCGAATGCAGCGAAAGTCCAAAATAGGGTTTTTACAAAAGTCATTACACACTTTCACACGGTCATCGATGCCGATCATCAGTAACAAGTCTCTGGATGATCTATATTGCGCACCTAGGTGATTATATGGCTGCTATGTCACACCTAAAGTCAACGCGAATCAGCCACAAGGACGGTCAATGCAGTATAGCGCCTATAAAGATATGTTAAGCTCGGCGTACAGAAAGCCTTCATATGGGCGCATCGCTGCTGTTGTTGCTCTGTGTTTCTTAGTCACAACGATTGCTACGCCAATCTTTTTGGGCCTTGTCGGGAAAATCGCACCCGAGTTAACTCCTGTTCAAGTAACTCAAGGCTCTTTCGAAATTGGCGTCACGCCAGGTGGGCTTTTCATTGTGCTTGCCAGCTTCGCACTCCTACTTCTTACAACCATTTTATCCGCAAAGCGGTTCGCGGATCGCGACTTACGCTCATTGACCGGCCCAATCCCCCAAATGAGGTTGGATTTCATTCTTAGCATGAAATGGCTGGTTGGAATTACAGTTGTGCTTTTGCTTGTTCCGACACCACATAACTCTGGCGATACACCTGTGGAATTGATTGCGCAGATGCCGATCTCTATCTGGCTCGCATGGCTACCGCTGGGTCTGCTGGGGTTGGCCGTGCAGGTGATAGCTGAGGAAGTATTTTTTCGCGGGTATCTGCAAACACAGCTTGTTGCGGCAACCAAATCATATAGCAAAGGCATGGTTTTAGCCGCCCTTTTGTTTGGCGTTGGACATGTGTCAATGGACCTCACTGGATATGCGGCGCTTGTGCCTGTGCTTTGGGCCGTTCTGTTTGGGCTTGCCGCAGGTGATTTAACCGCGCGGAGCGGAACGCTAGGGCCAGCTCTGGCACTGCATTTCACGAACAACATGGCGGCATTGTTTATTGCTCCACCCCAAGGTCAATTGTCCGGTTTTGGCCTTTGGACACGTCAAATTGATCTCAACTCCGCCTATGCTGACCCCATAACCATGGTCTTTGAAGGCCTTATTTTGCTTATTACGTGGCTAACGGTCCGTATCGCACTGATGCGTTGATTGCATTTCCCCTCTATGCCCTTTATCTGAGGGATAACGCAGACCGACTAAAGGCTTTCGCATGAACTGGATTTCCAACTACGTCCGCCCGAAGATTAACTCTCTTTTTTCGCGCCAAGACACACCTGACAATCTTTGGACCAAGTGCAAAGAATGCGGGACTATGCTGTTTCACCGCGAATTGGCTGACAACCAGAATGTGTGCACCAATTGTGATCATCACATGCACATCACGCCACGTGCCCGTTTTGCGGCCCTGTTTGACGGCGGTATATTCACTGAAGTTGCCGTGCCCGCAGTGGTCGAAGATCCGCTGAAGTTCCGCGATCAAAAGAAATACCCTGACCGCATGAAAGCCGCACAAAAAGCGACTGGCGAAAAAGACGCCATGCTGGTGGCCGAAGGCGAAATGGGTCGCACACCCATCGTGGCCGCAGCACAGGACTTTTCCTTTATGGGCGGTTCTATGGGGATGTATGTGGGCAACGCATTCATCGCCGGCGTTGAGCGTGCGATCGAATTGAAACGCCCCTTTGTGATGTTCTCAGCTGCTGGTGGCGCACGCATGCAAGAAGGCATTTTATCCTTGATGCAAATGCCCCGCACCACTGTCGCCATCGAAATGCTGAAAGAAGCAAATTTACCCTATATTGTGGTCCTAACACACCCAACCACGGGCGGCGTTACAGCGTCATATGCGATGCTTGGCGATGTGCAAATTGCGGAGCCCAATGCATTGATTTGTTTCGCTGGCCCACGTGTCATCGAACAAACAATCCGTGAAAAACTACCCGAAGGGTTCCAACGTGCTGAGTACTTGCTTGACCACGGCATGCTTGACCGCGTGACCCATCGCACCAAGTTGAAAGACGAATTGGTGACAATTTTGCGTATGCTTGGCGGGCTTCCTCCAGCTGTGGTTGCAGACTTGCCTGCACCTTCGAAGACCCCTGAACTGGTCGCACCGACTGATGATGCAGATCAATCACCAGTCGTAACAGATTCGGAAAAGGCATAGAGCGCTTTAAAGCCTCGTGATATAGAGTGACCATCGGTGCAGCGAATTACGATATTGCTGCACCGGTGCAGTATTCGTTGCGACTATGAGACAGCGCTTTGCGCGCACCCAAAAACTTCAGCAAGCTGAATGCCCATCGCCCCTCTGAGGCGTTCGATATCCATCAAGCACTTTGTCAAAACGAGCCAAACAATGAGTTCCGATATAATTCTTGATCGCCTGATGTCTCTGCACCCTAAAGTCATCGATCTTGTGCTAGATCGCGTTTGGCGTCTGCTGGAGGCGCTGGATAATCCGCAAAATTCGCTACCTCCTGTCATTCATATTGCAGGCACAAACGGAAAAGGCTCAACACAAGCGATGATCCGCGCGGGACTTGAAGGAGCGGGAAAGTCAGTACACGCATACACATCGCCGCATTTGGCGCGGTTTCACGAACGCATCCGTCTCGCTGGTGATTTAATTTCAGAGGATATGCTGGAAAACATTTTGCAAGAATGCGAAACTGCCAATGGTGGCGCGCCCATCACATATTTCGAAATCACGACGGTTGCAGGGCTTCTCGCATTTTCACGTACAAAGGCTGATTTCACGCTGCTCGAGGTCGGCCTCGGCGGGCGTTTGGACGCGACGAATGTTGTCGACCATCCTTGCGTCACTGTCATCACCCCAATCTCAATTGATCACACCCAGTTCCTTGGGGATACAATCGAACAGATCGCAGCGGAAAAAGCAGGCATCATTAAGCGCGGAGTGCCGTGCATCGTCGGGCCACAGCCAGAGGCCGCTCTTGATGTGATTGAGGCGCATGCGGCACGCCTTGGCGCACCCTTGTTGGTCTATGGGCAACATTGGCACGTCACCGAAGAGCACGGCCGTTTGATCTATCAAGATGAAACGGGCCTGCGTGATTTGCCTTTGCCGAACTTGATTGGCAAGCACCAAGTTGAAAACGCAGGTATGGCGCTTGCCGTTCTGCGCCATCTCGACTTGGGCGATATCGCATTGGAAGCGGCAGTTACGAAAGCGGATTGGCCAGCACGATTGCAACGTCTTAAAAACGGCCCTCTCGTTGATGCGGCCCCTTTGGGCGAACTCTGGCTTGACGGTGGCCATAATCCAGCGGCAGGGCTCGCTCTTTGTGAAGCGTTGGAGCGCCTGCCGAAACGTTCGACATATTTGATTTGCGGCATGCTCAATACGAAAGACATAGCTGGGTATCTACGCCCACTCGCACGACATGCGGACACGTTATATGCGGTGTCTATTCCGGGTGAAACAGCGACCCTTTCTGCCGAAGAAACAGCGCAAGTCGCCAGTTCTGTCGGGATGAACGCAGTTCAAAGTGACAGTGTTAAAACGGCCGTATCTATCATCATCGCGCAAGATCCACAGGCGCGTATTTTGATCTGTGGGTCGCTCTATTTGGCTGGCGCAATACTTCGCGAAAACTGTTAGTCGGCTTTAGTCCTGCGCCCAGTCTTTGTCTTGCATCTCGCGCAAGCGCGATGCTGTACGTTCGAATTCAAATACACCGGCGCCCTCGACATATAGGCTTTCAGGTTCATCAACAGCACTCGCGACCACGCGAACCTTGGCTTCGTAAAGGGCGTCTATCAAAGTCACGAAACGTTTGACTTCATTAAAGTTACCACGTCCCAAGCGCGGGATATCTTCGATAATCAGCAGCTTTACAGCATCTGCAATCGCCAAATAATCCGCAGGGCCAAACATCTGGCCGCACAGATCCCAAAACGTAGCGCGTGCAATACCGTTGTGAAATTTGGGGAGGGTCACATCGCGCCCCTTAACTTTCAAAGTGAGCGTGTCAGTCGCATTGCCAGTAAGATCCGCCCAGATCCCATCAATCGTGGCACGGGTGTCATCGTTGATTGGCGAGAAATACACAGGCGTTCCCGTTAAACGCCCTTGACGATAATCTACGGGGGAATGCAGATGGTGGACTTCCAGTTTGTCTTTAATGATTTCTATGAAAGGCAAAAACAACTGACGGTTTAGACCGTTCTTATACAAGTCATCAGGTACGCGGTTTGATGTGGTCACGACTGTGACCCCCCGTTCAAACAGCCCTTCGAATAAACGACCAACGATCATCGCGTCTGCGATGTCGGTGATTTGCATTTCATCAAAACACAAAAGCCGCAGGTCTTGTGCCACGGTCTCAATGACAGGAAGCAAAGTATCGGACAGACCTTTTTCACGCGCTGCAAAAATCTGTGCCTGAACTTCTTGCATAAAAGCATGAAAATGTACGCGGCGTGAAGGCACTGGGGAATTTTCGTGAAATAAATCCATCAGCATGGATTTGCCACGACCGACACCGCCCCAAATATACAGCCCCTTCGCCGCTTGTGGTTTTTTACGGCCGCCCAAAAACCCCAAGACCCCGCGCTTCGTTTCGGACGCCTGTGAAAGATCGCTTTGCAGCCTATCGAACAACGGTAGCACAGCTTCTTGAGCGGGATCTGGGCGCAATGTGCCATCAGCAACGCGGTCAGAGTATATTTGAGTAAGTGTTTGCATACAGCACCCATACCGCTCCGCACCCCATAAGAAAAGATGATGCGCACGCTGTTTCCCCAGTTGTTGGTAAATTAACCTAGTTTGCCTTCGGCTGCGCAGTCAGACCTGCCTCTTGCAACGTCAAAAGCTGTTCGGCGACCAAGCGCTCTGCCCAGCCCTGAGGGCTTGAAAATAGATGCGTTTGCCAACCGCGACGCGCCGCCGTATCGATATTTTCAACCCGATCATCTGTAAACAGAAATTGCTTTGGATCACCCTGTTCACCAGCTTCCAGCATTTCATAAATCAAGCTATGCGGCTTTACACAGCCCATGCGACCCGACACGTAGGTTTTGTCAAATTCGGTCAGAAACGGGTACTGCGTTTCCGCGAACTCAAAACTTTCGATGCCAAAGTTCGTCAACGCCACAACACGGATTCCCTTGGCACGTAGCGCCCGTAATAGGGCGACAGAGTGATCAATCTTAGGTGAAGCCATATTGATCCAATCAAAATACCACATCTTTATCTCAGGACCAAAGGCAGGATTATCACGCGACGCCTTTTCGATCGTGGCGCGAAACGGCGCACCGCGATCAACAGCGTCATTGATGCCATGCAGATCAACTGCAGCAAACATTTCCTTGCGCCTATCTTCGCCTATGACGGCATCGTAATGACGCTCTGGCTGCCACTCGATTAAGACGTTCCCGATATCAAAAATGACAGTGCTTATGGTCATCCTGCATCCCTTTTTGCTAACTGGATAGCGCGATCTAGTCCGTCTAAGAAACGCGATCTGTCTGCCTTTGAAAAAGGTTTTCCGCCGCCCTGACGAAAGGGATCGGCGGCACGTAGATCTGCCATCAAGTCACGTGTCGCAAGGACGTTTCCGATATTGGCCTTGGTCAAAGGTTCGCCGTTATGCTTGATCACGCGGGCGCCAGCTTCGACAGCTTTCGCGGCCAAGGGAATATCGCCTGTGACCACCACATCCCCAATGCCTGCGCGATCCGCAATCCACATATCTGCAACATCTGGCCCATCTGGAACAAAAATCATTTCGACAAACGGGTTTTGCGATGGGCGCAATCCACCGTTGCACACAAACAGGCACTGTAGTTTATGACGGGTCGCAACTTTTGCGGCCTCGTCTTTCACAGGACAAGCATCGGCATCTACATAGATTTTCGGCTGTTTCATATCTGGGGCCTCGGGCACAGAATTCTCCTTTGTGACGAGTTTACCCGCCCCCAATCAAAGCACCAGCGGCAAACACCAAGGCGCCACCAAAAACCACTTGGAAAGCAGCTCTCAGGAACGGTGTTTCCATGTATTTGTTCTGTATCCAAGCAATCGCCCAAAGTTCGACAAAAACCACAATAAAGGCAATAATGGTCGCAGTCCAAAAATCTGTGATCAAATAGGGAAGCGCATGCCCCAAGCCGCCAACCATGGTCATGATACCAGATGCAAAGCCTCGTTTGATTGGCGATCCGCGCCCTGACAATTGCCCATCGTCTGACGCCGCTTCAGTAAAACCCATTGAGATCCCTGCACCGACGGATGCTGCCAAGCCAACCAGAAAAGTTGTGTGGGTGTCTTGGGTCGCAAAGGCCGTGGCAAATATTGGCGCCAGCGTTGACACGGAACCATCCATCAAGCCCGCAAGCCCAGGCTGAACCCAAGTCAAAACGAATTTTCGATGTGCATCTTGATCTTCAGCGCTGCGCGCGTCTTCGCCAAGATATTCTTGTTCAAGCTCACTCGCTTTTTGATCGTGCCCTGCTTCTGCTGCTGCAAGTTTTCCTAACAGATCCCGCGTACTGGCGTCTTCGGTTCGTGATGCCGCTTTCAGGTAAAATGCTTCAGCGGCCTGCTCCATTCCGCGGGCTTCAGATCGGATCCGATCCAATGATAGGTTTTCAATCAACCACACTGGTTTGCGGGCGTAATACCCCGACACGTGCTCACGGCGAATCATTGGAATCACATCACCAAATCGTTTTCGGTGAAGTTCGATTAGAGCTGCTCGATGAGCATCTTCTTCAGCGGCCATGTCATCAAAGATCGCTGCGCTTTTGGGGTAATTATCCCGCAAGCTATGAGCATAGCTGCGGTAAATGCGGGCATCATCTTCTTCTGATGAAATTGCTAAGGCCAGAATGTCTTGTTCCGACAATTCAGAAAACCGTTTTCGGTATAAAAATCCAGGAACCATCGTGACACCCACTTTGTTAGAACCATTCTAACTTATGTTGCTAAGCAACAAAGTCAACGGTCGCAACCCTTGCCATAGAAAGCTCAGCGCATATCCTCAAGATCAGTCAAGCAGTTTGCACAATGACCTTCGGATCATTGGCCCAAATCAATGCATCACGATGGAGCAACGCCCGACCCGAACCAATCTAAATTGGATCAGGCCAATCCACATTGTCCGAGTTGGTTGCGGTTGGACGCTTACATACGGAATTTGGAGTGGCAGGCTTTACAGGATCCGCTCATTGCGCCCATAGCCGCGCCTATTGAGGCGACATCGCTTATCTCTGCGGATTCGGCTGCGCTTTGCAAAACTGCTGCAGTCGCAACGAATTCGTCCCAGTTGGTCCAAATTTCTGGCTTCGCTTCACTTTTGGGATCCGTTACTTGAGCTTCAAAAAGAACGGGAATGGCTTGAGCTTGTTCTGCAACTTCGTTCACGGCCGCTTGTGCAGCCACGGCATCAAATTCAACAGCGCCCTTTGCCATACTGCCCAGCGTTTTCAGTGCGCCGCTGATTTCTGACATGCCTTCCATGCGCTTGGCAACCGTTTCGCTTTCAACGCCGTCATGCGCAAAAGCCGCAGTCGCAAGAGTGACAACCATGGCGGAAGTTAAAATTAGACTTTTCATAACTACTCTCCTGCGCCCACGGTGCGCGGGCAAATTAAATGCGATGCTGAAATTTGCCAGCCTTCCATTTAATCTAACCACAAATCTTCGAAACAAAACTCACATTATTTTCATTTGCAGGATCTGGGCGATTTCAAACCTGACTGGCCTTAATCAACCAGGCGCAGAAAATGGTCATCGATGGACGTGAAGTTGAGGAAACGCCTAAAATTGAAAAGCCGAAGCAGGGTTGCCTGCCTCGGCTTCACAATAACTTAGAGCGAGATCCCCGAAGTCGCGAACTGGGTGGGGGCTGTTAAACCGCGACCTCGGGGTAAGCGTCCTCGCTCTGTGTTTACTTTTGCTCCGAAAAACAGGCGAAAAGAGGGGAGGAACAAGGAAAGCCGCGGATCTTTTTGTGGCAATCTTTGGGCAGTTCTGGGCAAACTTACCCACAAAGAGCAGTCAATTTCTTGATTTATATGACTTTTATGCGCATTCTTGAACAATGACATCACCGACACCCTTTCCAAGTCGACCAAATGCGTACGACAAAGTGGCCTTTGACCGCCACGAGCTTGGCGTGATTCTGGGCCTATACGGCAAAATGGTCGCAGCGGGAGAATGGCGTGACTATGGCATGTCTTTTTTAAAGGACGTGGCCGTCTTCGCTATTTTTCGCAAAACAGCCGAGACCCCGATGTATCGCATAGAAAAGCGCCCCAAACTGAGAGGGCGCCAAGGCATGTACTGTGTCATTGGGATGGATGGTCAGATTCTAAAACGCGGGCATGACTTAACGAAAGTTCTGCATGTATTTGATCGACTTTTGATCCGCGCTGTCGATTAAAGACTGAGCTCTACTCAAAGTGTCAAAGCCGACGGTGCGCAGTAACAACACCATCTCCCTGAGCTTCGATGCGTGCAATGGCTTTGGCGATGGGTTCATATGCAACTGCCATGTGATGCGCATTGGCGTGAAGCAATGTTTCGCCATCAACACAAATCGCCACATGACCTTCCCAAAACATCAGATCGCCACGCTGATATCCTCCTACGGCCCTCTGCCCCAGCGATACTTGTTGATCGCTATCTCCAGGGCACGCGACCCCACACGCGAGCAAGCCCGCTTGCACCAAGCCCGAACAATCAATCCCGAAACTTGAATTACCTCCCCAAAGATATGGCGTGCCAAAGTGTAATTGCGCCACCGTCACAGGGTCGGTGAATGGTCTATCGATCAATCGGATATGTGCTTTAGGGATAAAGTGACCCGTATCAGTTTCGACAAATTTATGACGTTCATCAGTGACACAAATGCGCGCCCCAAAAGACAAAGTATGAGCCGCTTCTGACTTAAAATCGGCACGCGGATACGCATGAGTTGCACGCGCTGATATGAGGTGCGTGGCCTCAAACGGAAACCCTAAGTCACCCTGTGCTACATACCCGACATAACCGTCACGCACAGCAACACCAAAGGCCCACCCTTGATGATACTCAAGTACATCGAACTGCGCGCCCATTAATAACTGACGGTCGCGCGAGCCAGCAGGCTCCGCACGCAAATCGGTAACTGACTTGGACACGGACATTGGTGCTGGTGTGACTTCAGCTTGTCCAGCACTTGCATATCCTCGCAAGGCGACCCGTTCATTAACTGGTAAATGTCGGCGATCAGTCATTCTTTAATAATTCAGGTAGAGCTGCCAAAACAGCGCGCGCCCCCATGCCCACGCCGCCCTTTGTGCGACCAGGCAAAGCAGAGGGGCACCAGCCATAAATATCGAAATGCATATAGCGCGGCGTGTTTGTGACGAATCGACGCAAAAACAAAGCCGCTGTTATAGAGCCCGCCATACCGCCAGACGGAGCATTATCCAGATGGGCGATACCAGGTTCAATCATCTTCTCATACGGATCCCAAAACGGCATCTGCCAAACGGGATCGCTTGCATCCTGTGCGACACCATTCAAGGCAAGCGCATCACATTGATCCGTTGCATAAAATGGCGACAAATCAGGACCAAGCGCTACACGCGCAGCGCCTGTTAAGGTCGCCATTGAAATGATCAAATCTGGTTTTTCTTCATCTGCCAAAGCCAAAGCATCAGCCAATACCAATCGCCCTTCAGCATCGGTATTGTTGATCTCTACGGTAAGCCCTTTGCGTGAGGTTAGAATATCCTGCGGACGGAATGCATTTGCGGATACAGAGTTTTCAACAGCAGGAATGAGGACGCGCAATTGCACGTTGAGACCAAGTGCCATAATCATATGCGCCAATCCAAGAACAGTCGCAGCCCCGCCCATATCTTTTTTCATCAAGCCCATTGAGGCACCAGGCTTTAGGTTTAGGCCCCCTGTGTCGAAACACACGCCTTTGCCAACCAATGTCAACTTTGGACCTGATGCGCCCCAGCGCATATCAATCAGTCGAGGTGCATGAATTGAGGCGCGCCCGACAGTGTGAATCATTGGGAAATTTTGATCCAACAAATCTTGGTCAAGAATGATGTCACAACTGGCACCATGTTTACTTGCAAGCTCTTGAGCGGCCTGCGCCAATTCATCTGGCCCCATGTCTGAAGCAGGGGTATTGATCAAATCGCGTGTCAAAAACTCACCGACAGCTAAGACCTCTAAACGGGCTTGATCAATGCCTTCGGGCGCAATCAACTGTGCCTTTGCAGTAGGTTGATCCGCATAGCGATCGAAAGCATAACCCGCGAAAAGCCAACCGAGTACTTGCTGTTCCAGCGCGGCCCCTATGAGAGAGGTTTCGAGGTGGAAAATGGCTTCAGGCAACTTACTGCGGATTTGCGCCAGACCGAATCGTGTCCGCTTTAAATCGACCTCCCCCCCCAGGCCCGCGATCACGAAAAAGCCTCCACCAGCTAGAGGTACAGTACAGATTTGCCCCGCACCGCCCGTAAAACCCTGCGCCGCAATCCATTCGACAGTTTTGGTGTCTTGGGTTTTCAAGAACGCATCGAGTTCACCCTGCATCAAAAGATGCAAAGGTATGGAAGGCGCTGAGTGGTCGGCAAAGAAATGTGGCATTGGATAAGCCCTTATGAAAGATTTCATATAGCCTAACTTATCCAACGTCACCTGCAAGCTGGTTCACCACCCAACAAGCCAAATCCTGCACAGTCAACGCCGCTATATGGATGACCCTTGCATGTCCCAAACAGCCAAAAGTGAATTTTCACCTATGCGTAGAAGGCGCTCTACAGTGGCCGCTAAAGCCGTGCTGTCATCTAGGCACGCAAGTTCATGTACATCAGACGCAACGCTGGCAAAGGTTTCCATGCCGATCTGTTCTGAAATCGCGATCATTGATCGCGCCGAACGTTGCAATTCTTGAAATTGCCCTTTTCGGTAACTGCTCTCAACTTTCGCCAAGCGCACCGCCAGTTCTTCCATTGCGCGCGACACAACACCGTCTGCACCCGATGTCCCGAGCTGTGCATACAGTTGTTCCAAGCGCTCTTTGTCAACTCGGACGGCCCCCTCAGGCCGAAGTTTTTTTACCATCATCGTCGCACCCCAAAATTAATGCACGCCCCCACGCGCTACTGCATTTACAATGACAACAGAGGTTCAAGAAAAGGTTTAATCCTAGAGGTTTTTCCCTCGAATTTCGTTCAAAATCGCCTTAGATTGTCGCGACCAATCGCCGAATTCAGGAGCAGACGCACAGATGCAATATGTAAAAAATCTTCCGACCTATATGGTTCAGCGCTACCATGGATGGAAAGCAACCACGTACACAGAAAACAAGGCTTGGTATCGCAGGCTTGCTGATGAAGGCCAGCGCCCTCGTGCAATGATTATTTCTTGCTGTGATTCCCGCGTTCATGTGACATCTATTTTTGGCGCTGACGAAGGTGAGTTTTTTATTCACCGCAACATAGCAAACCTTGTGCCACCCTTTACGCAAGACGGCGATCACCACGGGACCTCTGCTGCAATTGAATATGCAGTCACAGCCCTAAAAGTCGCACATGTTGTCGTCTTGGGCCATTCGAATTGTGGCGGTATCAAAGGCTGTCACGATATGTGCGCAGGCCTTGCACCTGAACTGGAAGACAAGTCATCCTTTGTTGGGCGCTGGATGGACATCATGCGTCCAGGCTATGATCGCGTGTCGTCGCTACCAGAAGAAGACCGCACGCGCGCTTTGGAAAAAGAAGCCGTGCTTGTTTCACTGGAAAACCTGATGACCTTCCCCTTCGTGCAAGAAGCTGTAGAAAGCGGCCGCTTGTCTTTGCACGGATTGTGGAACGATATCGGTGACGGTTCTTTGCAACAGTATGAAGCAGAATCCCGTAGCTTTGTCGCGATCTAGGTCGACATTTAGACGCTAGGCCACCATGCGCAAGACGTTTGAAATCGCATGTTCTTCGGTCAAAATGAACGTATCATTACACGCCAAATGATCACCATGATGTGCCCCTGCATCGGCTCGGGGCACATCAGCACCCGCGCCGGTGTGTGAAGTTTGAGACCGAACAAACATAGGCTTGGTCATGCGAGCATCAATGCGCTGCGAAGATCGTGAGGCGCTGTTTGTCGCACTGTCTGGAAAAAACATATCAGATCCATTGGTGTGCGAACTTAAAGCCCGAAGGCGGTTTTGGCGCGCTTTGGCGATAAAGTCATTCATTTTCGCATCCTCATCTTATTCTTTATTATGCTCAGGCAGATCGTGCGGCTTAAGAAACCAAAGCCAATCGCGCACCCAAGTCTGGACGATAATCATCTGGTACATAGTGACCGCCTAGCGGGATCACATTGCCCTCGCGCGCTTGACGGGTAAGGTTGTGGTTTGCAGGGCCAGTCGAGATTTTATGCGCACTTTCTGCCCACTCGTGGATGCACGCAGCATGTTTGGTGGCATGAGGCGTGATGGCTGTCGCATTGTAAGAAATGACGTTGATCATGTTTCCATCCTCTTTGTTCCAAGCCCCCAGAGCCCGTGAACACATGGGACCATAACCGTCAGAAAACGCGTATAGCCTGATCAATCGAATTTGATTTACATCATGAAATCGGATGAGATACCACTGAATATATTGTTCAAAATCAAGAATTTAAAAGAAAAGAACTAGAAAGTTAAAATTTGGCACATGCCCCAATTCATCGTTAAAATTGCTTAACGGCCTTGACCTATTGGCGGCAAAAATATGGCATAAGAATGCCCCGCGACACACGCAGTCAAAATGCAGCGAATCAGCGATGATCTAGCAAAGAACACCGCCAATTCGTTTTGCCTATAGTTGGGCCAAATATGCTTAGCGTAGGATCTGACCCTCAGGCCATTTTAGGTTTTCAGTGATAGAAATGCTTTCTGCCTCACCGCCTTCAAGATCAAATTGCCAACTTAACACGCCACGACGATCTTCATAATTCTGCGTGCTCGGCATCGGATCGGCTTTCCAATCGACCGTCAAATCGTCTTGCTCAGAAACTGAAATACGATCGATCACTTCAATGGGCCACGCACGAGATGTCATATTTTCGATATCCAATCGCACCTCAGAACTGCTTTGGTTCGACTTCGCGATAAAGCCACGATCCCCTTCGTTACGATCCAAAACAGTACGCTTCACTTGGATGCCATCTATAGCTCCAAAAGCGATCTCGAACTCGGAACCAACCGGTTGTACATCAAGGTACCCCTGACCAATCAAAGCGCCATCACGAAACAATTGCATATCACCAGGCAAAAACAGCCCATCGGTATCGTTCTGCGTTTTGGCGATCAAGTACCCCGTATCCTCATACAAAGGAACAGCCCTCACGATCAGGTCAGGTGTGAGGGATACAGGATCAAGCGCAAACTCAGTCGTTCCCATCCGAGTGGAGTAAAGCGTGGCGGGCTGGGCGTAATCAAAGCTCAAGCTCACCCCGTAGGACTGCGCCTGCGCAACCTCTGTCGCCACAGATGCCATCGGCGCTTCCGTCATCGCCATCTTTGACACACCGTCCAGCGCAACCGCGCGCATATTTCCTTGTACTGGGATTTCACCAACACGGCGCAAGTATTCTGGCACAATACTGGGCGCTGTGCGCTGTGATGGCTTTTCGGTGGCGAAACGTAGTGCCACATCCGTCCATGGCTCACCTGTTGATTGCCCCGCTTCAATCGATCGTTGCAGGGTCAGACTTTGGTCAACGGTATCAACCGATGCCTTATAACTCGGTTGCCAAAATGCAGCAGCGCTATTGTAGACAAACGTAACATCCACTTCAGCCTCTTCCTGAAGGCTCACATTCAACGTCACCTGCGCGCGATATGGTGATACAGAAGTATGTTTTGACAGTTCCGCTTGGGCATCAGCCAAGTCCAACTCTAGAGCTTCAAGATCCTCTTCAGCCGTCTGCGTGCGCGCTTTGGCATCTTCCATGGTCAAACGCGCTTGCAAGGATTCTGCACGAATTGTCTGCGCCAACGATGCGATCTCATCAGGTGTCGCACCTTCAGGGCTCTTCAATGATGAAATGTAGTTCAGCGAGTCTTCCGCCGCATCAACCTCAAGCTTTACAGCAGCAATATTGCGGCGCTCCCGCTGGAGTTCTGCCTTAAGGGATTCGACCCTGTCATATGCGGATTGAGCGGCCTCAGACACCACCATTTCATCTTGTGATGTTGCAACATTTACGACCTGAACAGGGCCTAGTTGTGCCTTGGCAACTTGTGTTTGCAGCCCTTGCAACCTTGCATTTTCATGCTCAACAGGAATATCAAAAAATGTAACTTGATGCTGGCCTGCGGGCAACGTGATGCGAGCATCGCGCGTAATTTGCGCCCCGTTTGGATAGAGCGTGACAGCAGAAACAACGCTTGTTGCTTCAAACTGAGCTGACCATGATGCAGTTGGCACAAGGGCAGTCGCGGCGAGAAATGTAAAAACTGTTGAAAGGGGTATGCGGGTCATGTCTTCCTCCGACTCTTTGGAGAAAGTGTTCATGATGGTTCAAAAACTACAAGAGACGACGATTACCCCACATCGAAAAGGGCGGTTCGCCGCCTACAAGATCGTACAGTTGCCTTATGCAACAGTCTTTGGTTTTTCCTGCTGACTGGCTTTAAATTTATCTCGGAATATCGCGTATACTTCCTCGCGTGTCACACATGCATCAACGCGCTGCTGTTCTTCATGCCAGTCGCCTAACAGCGCCTTGTCGACGTCACTGGACTCGTTTCGATCATGCGTATCGGTCCAAAGGTTCAGCTTTACTCTAAACATATGCTCCCCAGTTCTCATCGATTCATTCACCTGTAGAACATACCACCGCCTTATTTTTGCCGCACGCCTTTACAGACATCTCGGTTAACGCGAAATACACTAAAATTCATAGGTAGTACCGTTATAAATCAGAAGCTTATGATTTTCTTTGCTTTCAATTTTGCCCGCCACGCTCTCATGACGTTAAGTCAACAAAAACAAAAGTAGCGCCGACACAGGCAAAGAAAAAGGGCGCCCAAAAGCGCCCCCTTTTAGCTGTGGAAAGCTATTTCGCTAAATCATTTAGCCCTTCTTCAAGACGCGACGGCCTAGAAGTTCTGCAATCTGAACTGCGTTCAATGCGGCGCCTTTGCGCAAATTGTCTGACACACACCACATGTTCAAGCCGTTCTCAACAGTAACGTCTTGGCGGATGCGCGAAATGAATGTCGCAAAATCGCCGACACATTCAACAGGCGTCACATACCCACCGTCTTCGCGTTTATCGACCACAAGAATACCAGGAGATTCGCGCAAAATATCGCGTGCTTCATCTTCGTCCAAAAATTCTTCTGTCTCAATGTTGAGAGATTCAGAGTGACCCACGAAAACAGGAACGCGCACACAGGTGGCAGTTACTTTAATCGACGGATCAATGATCTTTTTCGTCTCAACGATCATTTTCCATTCTTCTTTGGTATCGCCAGAATCCAAGAAGACATCGATGTGAGGGATCACGTTGAACGCGATCTGCTTTGGGTAAACTCTCGGCGCTTTTTCTTGGCCGGGCACGTACATGCCCTTAGTTTGATCCCACAACTCATCAATCGCATCTTTGCCAGAGCCAGAAACAGATTGGTAAGTCGATACAACAACACGCTTAATTTTGGCGCGATCATGGATCGGCTTCAACGCGACAACCATCTGCGCAGTCGAACAGTTGGGGTTGGCAATGATGTTTTTGTTGGAATACATCGTGATCGCGTCTGGGTTCACCTCTGGCACGATCAACGGAATTTCCGGGTCGTAGCGGTACAATGATGAGTTATCGATCACGACACAGTTTGCCGCCGCCGCTTTTGGCGCAAATTCTTTTGTGGCTTCAGAGCCCACAGCAAAGAGTGCAATATCCCAACCAGCGAAATCAAACGTCGCAAGATCTTGGGTCTTCAGGGTTTTATCGCCAAAGGAAACTTCCGTGCCAAGAGATTTACGTGACGCAAGCACAGCAATCTCATCTACAGGAAACTGACGTTCAGCCAGAATGTTCAACATTTCGCGGCCCACATTACCTGTGGCGCCTACGACGACGATTTTATAACCCATGAGGGGCACTCCTTATGTCCAATGACAGCCATGGGGGATAGCAATTTGTGCGGATTTGTAAAGCCAGAACTGGCCATGCCCCCTTATTTCATAGGGTGCAGAGTGAATCTTGGGTCAGTTTCAACCAAGTCCTGAACAAAACCACTTTCGGAAGTAAAGTTGTGCGGTACGCTGGCGCTATCGCGCTTGCCGGATAAAGACATGCTGGCAAAAAAATCGAAACCAAACAAATGCACCTCTGCCGCATCACTTTTGGATATGAAATCGATCAGCATAGCGCCCGTTGTGGGTTGCGCGCCCAGTGCAGATTTTAGCGCAGAATAGCGCGCATTGGGAAAGAGAACAAAGCCAGAGGTTTGCGCCATCCACATCCGCAAACGCTTGCGTTTATGTGACATCCAGATCAAACGGCTTGCCCCAAGTTTATCAAAGCTTTCTTGGTTTAAGCTAGTGGCAAGCGCCAACCAATCCGTCTGGCTACCATGACTTTTCACATCAGGCATTGGCGCACGATTGATGCGGATAACGATGTCACAAGCGTCGATGTCTGGCCCTTGCTCGGTATGTGACAAAGCGCGTGCATTGCCAACAATCGCCACCCGCTTTCCCGCGACCTCGGCAAATAGCGCTTCTGGTGCACTGGTGCCCCGCGCCAAATACGCATCATCATTTCGCCACGCCGCAAGGCGAAACCTTAAAAACCGCAAATAGTTCACGCCAAAATCCTATTGCAAATGACATCTCGATACAGCGCAGCACTGTCACAGATACAACTTATTACGCAACTTTATTTCGACTGAATGCATATACCAACCCGCCTAGCAGCAACAGTATTGAATATGTCGCAAACACTGCCCCATAGGGCGTGGCTGCTGGCGATTGTGGGGCGACTGCGAACACCTGAGCGGTTGCAAATTGACCGACCCCCGCGCCACCAATCGAAAACAAGTTAATCAATGTCACTCCGCGCCCAGTCAAATGCGCAGGTAAAACAGACCTGCCATGGTTCATGATTTGCGAATATGCCGATCCAAAGAAACCAATGCCAATCAATAGAACGGTGATCATGACGATGCTCTGCGATCCTACCCCTGCCCAAAGAACAGCGATAAAGCCCAAAGAAATTCCTGTTGCGCCAAGAACAATCGTTTTTCTGCTTTCTATCAACCGATCAAGCGGCCCAAACACCAAAGCGCCCAAAATCATCGACAGCGCCATAAAGAATGTCACCTGCCCGATTGCATCACTTCCTAAGCCATAAATATCTGACAAATACGCCCCTGCCCAACTGCCGCGCAAGCCTGCGGAGGGCGCATAGGCAACCGCAGCCATAACGCAGATTGGATAGAGGGGCCAAATTCTAACAAGCGCAGAGAAGCCGTTGCCTGTAGAGGATTTTGGCCTGTCGACCTTTGGTGGATCAGCAACGAATTTTAACAGAGCATATGCGATCAATAAAGTTCCCACTGCGAGGGCGATGCAGACGGCGCGCCAGCCAATCAGCGTCATCGCAAAAGACAAAGGCGCAGATGCTGCGACATTGCCGATGGACCCGATACCAACAACGATACCAGCCAAAGTCCCAAACCTGTTGCTGGGCGCAAGTCGTGCAAATATATAAAACGATGTCATGAGAACTGGCGCGCAGCCGATGCCAATCAAAGCCATTGCCACGTAGATTGCCCACGCCCCCTGCGCGCTGGAAAAAACCAATGCGCCAAGACCACCGCCCAGCGCCAAAAATGTTGCCGCAGTTTTACGTGGGGATTTGTTGTCCAATAGCCAGCCGACAGGGATTTGCATTGCAGAAAACATCACAAACCAAATCCCTAGAGCCGTTGAAATTTGATCAGGGCTCAAATCAATTTCGAGCTGTAAAACAGGTGCGAACACCGCCAAACACGCGCGATAAAACTGACTAAGACTATAGGCAGCGATGAGCCAAAACAGACCTTTGATCACATAATTCTCCCGTCGGTCGAATCCGTAAGCCTGCTTTCAGACCCAAGCGCGCAAGATTCGTTCTTAGTCTTCTTGGCTGCATTTTCAAGTTTGGGGGGAATTTTCGAAAACTAATATCACCTTGGCTGTGATCTGGCGCTTATTTGCCGAAATTGTGCTATCTGTGCCACTACTAGCCCCCCTCTCGACAGGGGCTACAACAATTTAGGGTTTATAAGTCCTCAAGAATATGCGACATCTTTCGGGAGCTTGGCCGAGTAGCCGAGTGAATACCTCTTGATGGAGATTTGGTTATGAAAAAAGTTATCCTTGCAGCAACTGTTGTTGCAGCTTCCGCTTCTGCTTCTTTTGCTGGCGGTTACGAAGAGCCAGTAATTGCTGGTCCAGTTATCGTTGAAGAATCTTCTTCTTCTTCTGCTGGTTCTCTCGGCGGCAACGCTGCATTGCTTTTGCTCGGTGCAGCAGCAGTAGCAGTTGCTTTGAACTCTAAGTAAGTTCAGGCACTCGCCTTATAAGTTAAAAAACGGCGTCCTTTCGGGGGCGCCGTTTTTCTGTGTCGTTTACGCTGCATGCGGTGAGGTTGCCCGCACCGCGCACCTTTGGGTTTGACTAATATCTCAACCGACGAAACACCAATTGACCAACACCTGCACCAGCCCATTGAACAGATTGCACCATGCGACGATTGTCGTCGATCCAATAGGTATTGGTAAAATCAAAGCCCTCATTGGATTGGCAGCGTTCAGTCATCACATTTGTCGCAGCTGTGATTTCACCAGAGGTCACGACATCGCGCTCCCCTTGCGCTATGGTACAATTCACGATGAATCGTGCTGTTTCATCTTCGCCATTCAAAAACCGATAGACCTTTTGGGCTTGGCCTGAGCTGCGTGACGCGATGAGGGCGGCAGCCCCGCCATCCTCGACAGACATCAGATCACCACCGAACCCACGGGTCGCGGTTAGGACGCCCGATTCCAAGGTCATTGATTTTCGGTCTGGAGAAATCCAAGTCACCTTGTTTCCATTCGTCCCATAAATTGATGTAACGGCAAAGCCGCCTGTCTTTTCGACCAAAACAAATTGTAAAGGCGCGTTGGGGATTTCATTCAAGACCGCATTGATCATCGCTACAGGATCAGGTTGCGCAGTAGGCTCAGCCTTTTTTCCCGACAAACGGGATTTTGCCAAAAGCGCGAGTTCTTTCACTGTGTCCGCACCACGGCGCGCTTGTTTGTCGTTCCCACAGGCTGCCAAGAGAGCACATAAAGAGATCACAGTAACAGCTTTGGTGAGATTGCGCATTTTAGGTTTCATCGCCAGAACCGCCCCCAACGCTCTTCAAGTTGATCACCTTGCATACCACGCACACGATCATACAGTCGTCCGCTGACATTCAATTTGGCTCCGCCATCGCGCGTCAAAGATTGAATAACAAAGTCGTTTGTTTCGGTTGTAGGAGTGCCCGCGAACCAATCTGAGGGCACAGTGATACGAATCCCTTTGTCGAAGGATCCTTCACCGAAATCTTCGAAAGGAACATCCGTAAAAGTGGCATAAGCGCCAACACGCCATCCATTGTTGAATTCGCGATCCAGCGACAGAGTAGTTCCCCAGTCACCTGCAAGGTAGCGCCCAACATCCATTTGGCCGTGGTACCCCCCGTCAAAGGCGTAATAAGCAGACAAGTGGCCCGTCATGATATCGTAATCACCAAAGCCGAAAGTGTCTTCAAAGTCGCGTTGTACGGCATAGTTCACCTCTGCGCCAAGAGCGAAGGAACTGTTTGGTTTTTTCCACAACAGTTCGCCAGACACACCACCATACATAGATTCAAGGTAACCCACAGTCATACGGCCAAATAGGTTTTCAGCGGGGCGACTGTACCAATTTGCAGTCAGCTTTTCGACGCGCAAGCGGTTGTCATATTCACGCGAACTCGTGCGCACAGGTGGCAAAGTTGAATCATCAACATCGTCTTCTTCATCTGAGATATTTCCAGATATGCGTGCAAATGCAGCCGCATCAAGCGTCAAGCCTGGCGCCAATTCGTAATTGATTTGCCCTCGGATGCCATAGTCCAGACGAACAGGACTGTCGGGATCAAAAACCGAAACAGCAACATAGGGTGCAATCGACCAAAGTGTTTGCGGATAAGCCTCGCGTACAGAAACCAAATTATCGTGCTCAAAGCTAAGGGGATCTGCAAAGGTGACAGACTCTAACATGGAGCGGGCAGGTTCAAATTCATATGCTTCAAGTGCAGAACGCTGCACGACGGTTGAATGGACAGGCACCCCTTCCATCGTTTCTGTGAGAACAAAAGTTTCAACAGAGGGCGGGAAGGCACGTGTCATAATACGTGACAAACGCCCCAATGCCTGCGACCGAGCATTGTATCTATCATTGCGAAAGCGGACTTCGGCACGCGTGACCGATAATGACATCGCCTCAAGCGTAAGCCCCTCTTCAGTCATAGCTGCTGATAGGGCTTTGCGAATACCGCTGGCATCACCAACCTCTTCGACCCAACCGTCAGACCACCCTTCGGGGTCTGCTGCGCGGCTCGGTCGCGGACGAACGGGTAAAGGTGCTTTTTCCAATCCCCCTGATACGCGCGGGTTTTTGGGATTCAAGCTGGCTGAAAATTGCAACCCAACTTCATCTCCATGCAAATAAAACGCCGTAACAGAGGTGGTCTTTCCAAGCTTATAATCCACAGCGACATTCACGGGAGACTTATGATCGAACACGCCGCGCTCGGTCTCGGCGGAATATGCATCTGATGAATATTCAGCCATCAATGTCAGCTTGTCGTTCAACTGATAAGACAAGCCGCCAAAGGCAGCGATGTCACCGCGAAACCATTGATCAAAATTAGGAGTTCCACCTGTCGCAACATCGATCTCGCTACGCTCGCCAAATGACAGCCCCAAGGGACTGTGGCTGGCCAAACGACCCCATCCCAGTCCGCCAGTGACACGCAGTTTTTGGCCCACAGACTTTGTGGCAACGATATATTCACCGCTTAACAAGCCTGTGCCAAGGAAATCCTGTAGGCCGATGGCGATTGCAGGTCTGTAAGTGCCTTCCTTTGCAATCAGGTAACTGATGTCAAAAGAACGATCCCAATATGTGTCAAAATCGTCATTAAAATCTTTGATGCCCGAATACCGAAAACTGCCTGACAAGCGTGGCGTAATCTGAAACGACAGTGTTGTGCGGTTGAAATTGCCGAAACGCCCGTAACTCAAAGACAGCTGACCATCAGGTGCCATTTCCGCAGAAGGCATTTCAACGATGCCAGGCCGGCCCAATGTATTCACACGCGTCGATGTAAGATCCTGCGCGAAGCTGCTTGCCGCGCTGAGTACCGTTGTGATGCTAAGGCATGCAGCCATTGTTTGACGTTTAAAAGACACTTTTTCACCCGCATTTTCGTATTTAGGTCAGCATAGCAAATAAACTGGCTCGGCCCACGTGAAATTGCATCAATGACTGTTGGCGGGCGTTTTCGCGCCCAATGAATTTTCTGGCGTGTCTTTTAAGCAGCAAAGGCAGCAGAACTCCAGTTCACCGCCCTGTAAATAAGCCATCCTATTCTATGAAGGGTTGGGCATCTTTGTTCCATGCGCCAAGGAATGTTCGGCGTAGCCATCGACCCTCTCACGCACAATTTTACGCATGTGAGACGCATTTGCGGTTTTTATTGCAACATTTAATTCAAGCAACATCGCTGCGACGTCTGATTGAGACAATTTCGTTTCCTCAGCTCGCAAAATCTTAGGGTGCGGCGTCGCGCATAGATTGTCGTGATCCAGCAGCAATTCTTCGTAAAGTTTTTCGCCGGGCCTTAACCCTGTTACTTTGATTTCAATATCACCAACATCGGAATCCGATTCCTTGACTGTTCGCCCTGACAGCTTGATCAACCTTCGCGCGATTTCCATGATTTTCTGAGGCTTTCCCATATCCAGAACAAAGACATCTCCGCCCTGCGCATAGGCGCCTGCCAAAAGGACCAGCCGTGCGGCTTCTGATATTGTCATGAAAAAACGGGTAACTTCCGCATGGGTCACAGTGACAGGTCCACCTGCTTCAATTTGTGTTTGAAACAAGGGCAAAACAGACCCTGACGACCCGAGTACATTTCCGAAGCGCACCATGGAAAACAAAGTATCGGGCGAGCGGGTTTGAATATCTTGAATCACCAGCTCAGCCATGCGCTTGGTCGCGCCCATAATATTTGTCGGGCGCACAGCCTTATCGGTCGACACCAAAATGAACCGTTCAACATTATTTTGAGCAGCGGCATCGGCAACGACTTTGGTACCGATGACGTTGTTCGACGCGCCTTCTAGTTCATTTTCCTCAATCATTGGTACGTGTTTATAGGCGGCCGCATGAAAGACAATTTCGACCTTCTCTGTCGTCATCACATCACGAACCCGTACAGGATCGGTCACCGACCCCAAACATGTGACAACTTCAATGCCCCCCGCCCGACCTAACTCTTTTAGCTCAAAATCAACTTGATAGAGATTGAATTCACTTTGATCGAATAGAACAATTTTAGCGGGTCTACAGTTGAAAATTTGTCGTGACAGTTCTGACCCAATGGATCCACCTGCCCCAGTCACCATCACCACACGACCCGCAAAACTTTTCGCAATGTCTGGAACCTCAAGATCCACAGCATCACGGCCAAGTATCTCATCGGGGCTTACCGTGCGAAACAGCGCTTCGTTCCCACGCCCTACCAATAAATCGACAACAGAGGGAAGAACACGCACATTCATACCAAGGGCTTCCAACTGTTCGATAACTGCCGCACGACGTTCTTTCGCCTCTTCGGGCAGCGCGACCAGAACGGTATCAATTTTGTAATCGGTCAAGTCTTTCTTCATTTGCTTAATCCCCAAAACGGGAATTCCGCCAATTGCCATCCCTTGCAGGTTTGGATTGTCATCAAAAAAGAAAACCGGCCGCATTTCACTCGATTGGCGTAAGGCAGATGCCAATTGGATACCCACACCGCCTGCACCAAAAATGGCAACTGCACGACGGTCACTGATTTGAGCCCGCAAAAATGACAAAGTCGCAATAGCCAGCACGCGCACACCGATGCTTAAACAAAAAAATGCTCCGCCGAAAATGATCGTTTTAGACGGAACGCCCGAAAGCTTTGTAGCCAGCAACAGCGCTGCGTAAAGAAAACTTAGAGCAAGCGCGGCCAAAGATATTTTAAACACATCACGCGCACCAAACATGACAAGTTTGATGCGGTGCAGTCCAAAACCGATGATCCCTGCAAAACCAATCATTGCCATCGCAGGAATGAGCACATTAATTGAAACGGGCTGCAACAATAGCGAAAATTCACCTAACAAAGTGAAGGATAAGCCTAGGGCACAGATGACCAAGGTCATGTCAGTACACACCAAAATGATCCGTACGAATCGCGCTGGTAAGTTCGTAAGGCCCTGAACTAACATAATTTAACTCGTTTTTTACAACAGACAGATTGACTTAGGCCACCGTGGGCATGCATTTCTTATCCCGCGTAAGTTGTAGCAAATGCAAGTTTTCACTTGCGGCAATTCGTTTTAGGCGAGGTAATGCTTCAGAATTTTTGAATGCGAGGAAGAATGGTTTCGATCATGAGTCTAATATCGAAGCACAGCGACCGATGCTTTTGATAAATGATGTCTAATTTCGCCTTACGCGGAATACAGTCACGAACATAAACCCGATCCGTTTCTTGTGCAGTGTGGCACCGTGACAGCAGCAGCTCTTCATGCGCATAAAACCTTACTGATGCCAGCCCCGTGATACCAGGTCGCGACTTCAAAACTTGGCCGTAAAGTTCAGGAAATTGCTCAACATAAATACGCAAGGGCGGGCGCGGACCGACAAATGAAATATCGCCGCGCAAGACATTCCAAAGTTGAGGCAATTCATCCAAGCGAGTTTTGCGCATGATGCGGCCCAATGGCGTGATACGATCCAGTTTATCACCACCCGAAACACCGCGGTCATCCGAGACCATGCGCATGGTCCGAAACTTGATCAACAAGAACCCTTTGTCTACCGTCTTCATCCGCTCAGACAGATAGAAGACAGGGCCACCTTCTTTGACAAGCAAGACAACCGCCAAGATTAAAACAACTGGCGCAAGGATGATCGACAACACAAGCGCCAACCCGATATCAAAAAAGCGTTTTCCTAGTGTCATGTTGCGCTCAAGGCCTTGTGCCATTGTGATATAATTTCATCTGCTGCGCTATCAGAGGGCGCGCCACCTGACAACTGCGCTAATGCCTCGCAATTCAAAACGATGTCCTGTTTTGGCGATGCAGGAACATGACGCGCGACCCACGGAATCTGCGCAGCATCCAAAAGCGCATTCATCGAAACAGGTCGTTGCGCCGCAATGTTCAGAACGGTCGGCAACATCGCGCGGTGCATTGCCAAGTCACATAGAGCCTCAAGCAGCCGCTCTGGCCCGATGTAGGACCGTCGAGGCCCAGCACCATCAGGGTAGATATCCAAAGAGACAGGCTCATCATCTGCAGTGCGTTGGCCTGCCGCACCTAACAAAGCATCAGCGCCTGCAACATTGCCGATGCGAAGCAAGCACAGCTCGATACCGAGCTTTTGAGCCAGTTCCCTTGCACGCAACTCCATATCCCGCTTCGCCTGACCATATGGGTTTACAGGCTCGAGAGGGTCACTTTCCATAAAAGGCACCCCACACCCCGCACCATAGACAGCGGAGGAAGACGCAACCACAACACGCGGGATCCTCGCTGATTTCGCTGCAATTATAGCTTGTTCGACCAATGACACAGTAAGGGATAGGGTGTGTGAAGGCGCCCTACTTATGTCTGCTGCAGGGCTAGAGAACACAAACAGTCCATCAATTCCGCCGACGGATTTGGCGCAATCAATCAACGGGGCAGCCTCTTTGAAATCAGACCATAGAAATTGATTTTTCAGATCGCTCTTGCGTCGACGAACTTGCCAGAACAATTCCACAGGCGGCGCCGCTGCCTCCGCGTACAAGGCTGTCAAAAGCCTGCCAATGCGTCCCGAAGCCCCCAAGAAAATATACTTTGGTGGTGTGTCTATATTCGTGTTGAGCGCGCTCATTCCCATTCGGTTATGTCTACTTTTGTTAAGCCTCTGACTGACTTTGATCACCGCAGGACCAAGGTCAGCCTTACCATCAGCACCAATATATCAACTGTACTCTTAAGCTGATACGCTGCCGCATTTTGGCCCGTCATCCGTCTATTTTAGTTTGGTACGCCGTAAGAACGGAGAAACACGAAATGATGTCGCTGACGAGGCACGAGAGCGCGTGCGCAATACAGGCGTATTCTCTGACGTGCCGCTCTTTGATTCCCGAAAGACGATGTATAAGCCAGACGCGATAATAATGCTTGCCCCCAAAATCGTTGGTAGGTCGATACTCTCACCAAAGAATAGAGCGCCGAAAAAAGTGGCCCAAATGATTTGTGAATATTGCATTGGCGCGACAATGGCAGCCTCGGATGCTTTATAAGCAATAATCAAGAATACGCCGCCAGTGAACCCCAACATGGCCAAAGCACCGATGCCACCAAGGTCACCTAAAGGCATAGGTTTGTAATCAATTGCCATCAAAGCTCCCATGATCACAAAATTTGCAACCATTGGGTAAAGCATCAGCACGACGGTGCGTTCTTCGCTACCCACTTTGCGCACAATGATGGACGCCATGCCACCGACGAATGCGCACGTAAGCGCCGCCAAATGACCTAAAGACAATTCCGTAGCACCAGGGCGCAAGACGACAAAGACACCAACCAAACCAACAAAAACTGCAGCCCAGCGATGCGGCCCAACACGTTCGCCCAATACGGGGATGGACATAATAGTAATCAACAAGGGAGTGGCGAAAAGAATCGCGTATACCTGCGCCAATGGCAAAACGGTAAAGGCGTAGAAAGCACACATCGCATTGGCACTCGCACAAACCGTACGCAGAAGTGTCCACCATGGATGTACAGGGCGCAAGTTCCCCTCATTTTTGTCACGCATCAACATGAACGTCACAAGAGGAAACGAAAACAACGTGGAGAAAAAGATCATCTGGAACGGAGAATAGGACACGCCCAAATATTTGATCAACGCGTCATGGGTCGCGAAAACAGCAAATGCAAAAAGGGCGTAGAATGCTCCTGTGATATTCATTGTCTGTCTTCCCTTTTCATTCGTTTGTACCAACGCGTTTGAAGTATTTTGGTACAAGTTGTTTTAGTACCTGTCGAGGTCGCAGTTTAGTGCGGATTAGATTGGCGATCCGCGACAAACAGACGCCATTTGGCGATGCTGCGCGACACACGCCCCACAGTGCAAGCAAATAAAAACCGAGGCAGAACAAATCCGCCTCGGTTTAATCAATGTAACGACAGGCCTTATAGGCTTGCAGTCAACGCTTCGATGATCTTGTCACCCATTTCAGATGTAGAAACCGGCGTTGCGCCATCTTCGCCCAACAAATCCGCCGTGCGAACACCATCAGCGAGAACTTTTTCAACAGCCTTTTCAAGACGCGTTGCATCATCACCGAGATCGAATGAATACCGTAGCGCCATCGCAAATGAGAGGATGCACGCAATTGGGTTGGCCTTGCCTTGACCTGCGATATCAGGCGCAGAACCGTGTACTGGTTCGTACAGTGCTTTCGGGCGACCGTTATCCATAGGCGCACCCAATGAAGCTGATGGCAACATGCCAAGTGAGCCGGTCAACATAGCAGCCGCATCGGAGAGCAAATCACCAAACAGGTTGTCTGTAACAATCACGTCAAACTGTTTGGGCCAGCGGCAGAGCTGCATCGCACCGGCATCTGCATACATGTGAGACAACTCAACATCTGCATATTCTGCTTGGTGAATTTCTGTCACGACATCGCGCCACAAAATGCCGCTTTCCATAACATTTGCTTTTTCCATGGAACAGACTTTGTTTCCACGCTTACGCGCCAATTCAAAAGCAGAGCGCGCAACGCGTGCGATTTCGCTTTCAGTGTAGCGCTGCGTATTGATGCCAACGCGCTCGTTGCCTTCTTTTATGATTCCACGTGGTTCACCAAAGTAGATACCAGAGGTCAGTTCGCGAACGATCATGATATCAAGGCCAGCAACCACATCTTTTTTCAAAGACGAAAAGTCGGCCAAAGCATCGAAACACTGTGCTGGGCGCAGGTTCGAAAACAAATCCATTTCTTTACGCAAACGCAAAAGGCCGCGCTCAGGCTTTACAGAAAAATCCAAAACATCGTATTTTGGCCCCCCAACGGCGCCAAGCAATACTGCGTCAGCTTTCTGAGCTTTTTCCATGGTTTCATCGGCCAAAGGCGTGCCGTGTTTGTCATAGGCTGCACCGCCAACAAGATCATGCGACACATCAAATTTTAGGTCACGCTTTTCACCAAACCAGTCGATTACTTTGACGACTTCCGCCATCACTTCAGGGCCAATACCGTCACCAGGTAGAATAAGAATAGATGGCGTGCTCATGTCGCAATTTCCTTGTTTCAAAGTCAGTTTCGCCTACCGCACAACGACACTAACGTCAAGGAATGGCGCCACCGGATACCACTAAGGATGGCGCAAATCGACCCAAACCAACCCGTGCCGAAACATCGGCCCATCGGCCTTTGTAGCCTCGACCCAAGCAACCCCAGACCCAACTATGTTCAGGTCACGTGAGGGCAAAACATAGTCGACCCGTAGATTGCCAGGATCAGGGTCATCCCAGTCAGCAGTATCTAAACTCGCATCCCCCTGATGGGTCCTGTTTGCCACTTTTGCACCATAGCTTGAGCGCGGCATCGGATCTTGCAAACGCGGATCGGATAACAACTTAGCCATTTCATCATGCAAGCCCCCCCCATCAACAGGATCAAGGTTCGCATCCCCAAGCAATATAAACGGCGCATCTGGAGGCTGTGAGCCCAGTGCGCTGTCCAGATACAGCCGCCAAAAGGCTATTTCATCCGCGTTGCGCAATCCGTTGCGATCCTCATCCCCGTCAAAAACGGGTGTAGTTGCGTAGAAGGCAAACAGATGCAAAGGCGTGCCGTTCCAGATCAGCGGAACATCCCAATGACTTGCCGAAGAAAGGCGCAAGACCTCTAAGTCGCCCTGATCATAAAAATTCACGGGAAAGCGCGCATGCGGTAGGTCTTTCCAAAGCAAACTTGAAAAATCGCGAATTTCTGCCTTGTCGATTGCTAAGCGCGATAAAACCACAAGCCCGCCTTGGCCGTGAAAATCACCAAATGACTGCGCATCCTGCCGCTGCCCTGTTCGTCCGTCTTTGTCCAGATCTCGCTGGGTTTCCGCCCCCGCGTTACTTAGCTTGGAAAACACATGCGGCATTTCATGGCCAAACGCCCCCAAAGCACCCGACAAAGCTTTGGCGGACCACCCGTCAAAATCTGTATCCACTCCTGTGAGCAACAATACATCTGGTTTGATCTTCGCAATATGCCCCAAGGCTTCACGAACTTGCGGATCTTTTCCTGCTTTGATGTCGCGCAATAAAATTCCAGGCCCTTTGCGCGAAAGCTCTGCATTCCACGTTGCAACCCGAAGCACATCTTGAGCAAATAAAGGCGCAGTCATCGAACACAGGCCGACGAGGAAGCCGCGCCAAATTACGCCACCCCAGCTCACGCCAACAATGGCTCTAGGTCCGCAGCCGCATAGGTTTGGCGGCGCTGGTCATCGATCATGATCGCCACCCTATGCATCGCTACTCCACGCATGAAGAGTGAAGATGGCAAAAATGCCCATGCCGCAACCGTCCAAATCATGGACTGATAGTTGCCGACGGAAATTGCACCAAAAAGACTGGATGCTGATTGCAGCACGGCAGGAATAATAAAAGGCAGAGCAAAGCCCAAAATAATGTTCACCCGCGCGTCACGCTTTAACCGTGACACCACATCACCACCTACGGTCGGATCAAAGGTGGGCAAGTTGATCCAAACGTTGAACGAACCTGATTTGGAGGGCCAACTGCGACGATGAAGCATACCCAAAAAGACGGCAAATGAAATCAAAGACGACAGATATGAAAGACCAGCAAGAACACGCATCAAGTTAACTTGCTGCATCGCAGATTCGTCTGGCAACGCCTGTACCATCAAGCGCACTGGCGAATACGGGAGGTCCAACACATAACCGATCAATGCGCCAACAGCGGTCACAAAATCACTTAGAACGGAGGGGTCGGAGATACCTCGGCAAATCAGCGTCAGTAGAAAAATAGTAACGAAGAGCGACAAGAAGCGCACACGGTTAAACGGCGGCGCATCGCGAAACTCGATCAGGCCTGGAAAAGCGGACATATATTCGAAAAACGTCAGCGCGGCGCCAAACATTGCCACCAACGCGACAACCTGTGCTGCATCCGCAGAAACATTTGGCAGCAAAAGTGATGGCATGACGATCAACGCCACAACAAGTATAGAGCGCACAAATGCACCAACCAAGCGGTTAAACACTACCCATTTCCCTTCAAACTGGCCGTGCGTGATACGATGCCACACACTTTTTTCCATTTTGATGCCCACCAAAAATGGCGGACTGCCTCATTATTGCCCAATTTTTGCCTTCTTTCACCATATTCATCAAGTGATCGTTAAGGTTAACGGCGCAAATGCGGCAGTTTCATGGAAAAAGCGGTGCGATTTTGCATCATTGCCAATAGCAATTAGGGCCCCAAGTCCCCTCAACCACAATATATGGACATAAGTGTTTTGTGCTTCGTCTTCGCCTAGCATTCGAAAAGATGAGCAGAATCTCTATAACCATAAATTTAGAGCGGCGGGTTTGCGCCCAAACTCGCCGAATTCTGTTCGCGCAATTTGCACGGGCAGAAATATGCCACTTCACTGCGCATAAGCCCGCCACAACGATCAGTTCAAGTGAAGCCCAAGCAATATTTAGCCTCAATCATTCGCGACAACTTGCCGACAATAAGCGAAAATACGCAGCGGCAAAATTCGGCTTTTATTAAGCGCTGTCAGATAGTTGATAAACAATTTTCCATAGTCCACCTCTATCAGCGACGGCGCGATGTCGTCGTAAATTCACCTGAACTGCACCTGATCGGTGTAAATCTGATAAAGGAAAAACGACATGAAAAAGATCGCATTGACCCTTGGTATGGCTTCTCTCATGGCAGCCCCAACTTTTGCACAAGCTGTGATTGAAGACACTGATGGAAGCGGCGGCTATTCTTTCGCAGAGGTTGCAACGGCCTACCCGAACATCACCGACGCAATGTTCGTAACAATGGACTTAGACGCGAGCGGTGAAATTTCTGCTGAAGAGCTTGAGATCGCGATGGCAGCGACTGAGGCACCAACTGAACAATCCGATATGTAAAACGCGAAACGGCGGCCCTAGGGCCGCCGCTATCGAACTCCAAGAACTTCTGGATCTTAAACCCAGGGTCGATCTTGCTGCATAGACGCCTCGAACGTGTCGATAGACGCCTTCTTGGCCATGGTCAGTCCGATATCATCAAGTCCTTCAAGCAAGCAGTGCTTTTTGTGAGCATCGACATCAAAGGGGAACTCTTGACCATCAGATGTGGTAACAACCTGCGCTTCAAGGTCGATTGTCATACGCGCATTTGACCCTTTTTCAGCGTCTGCCATCAAGATATCCATAACCTCTTGCGGCATCACGATCGGCAAGATGCCGTTTTTGAAGCTGTTGTTGTAAAAGATGTCAGCGAACGATGTGGAGATGATGCATTTGATGCCAAAATCAGCAATCGCCCAAGGCGCATGCTCGCGCGAAGAGCCACAGCCGAAGTTGTCGCCAGCGATCAAGATCTCGGCGTTGCGGTACTGAGGCTTGTTGAGAACGAAGTCTTCGATCTCAGTGCCATCACGGTTGAACCGCATCTCATCAAAAAGGTTTTTGCCAAAGCCCGTGCGGGCGATGGATTTCAAGAACACCTTTGGGATGATCATGTCAGTGTCGATGTTGACGAGTGGCATCGGCGCCGCAACGCCAGTGATTTTTTGAAACTTTTCCATACTGCCTCTCCTTACATCAAATCGCGCACATCGGTCAGACGACCGGTAAGTGCGGCTGCGGCTGCCATTGCTGGGCTAACCAAGTGGGTACGACCTTTGTAGCCTTGGCGGCCCTCAAAGTTGCGGTTGGATGTAGATGCACAACGCTCGTTTTCAGCCAGTTGGTCTGGGTTCATCGCAAGACACATAGAACAGCCCGCCATGCGCCATTCGAAACCAGCGTCTTTGAAAATCTGCGCTAGACCTTCTTTTTCAGCCTGTGCACGCACAAGACCAGAACCCGGCACGATCATAGCGCGCATGCCGTCTTTGATCTTTTTGCCTTTGAGGATTTCAGCCGCGGCACGCAAATCTTCGATACGACCATTGGTGCAAGAGCCGATAAAGACAGTGTCGATTTCGATGTCTGTCAATTTCTGACCAGGCTTCAAGCCCATGTATTCCATCGAACGACGTGCAGCCTCGACTTTACCACCCTCAAAGCTTTCGGGCGCAGGAACAACACCGGTGATCGGCAGAACGTCTTCTGGGGATGTGCCCCAAGTCACAACAGGCTGAATATCTTCGCCCTTGAGTGTCACGACTTTGTCGAAGTGTGCGCCATCGTCAGAGTAGAGCGTTTTCCACCATGCCAAAGCTGCTTCCCACTGTTCGCCCGTTGGCGCATGTGGGCGACCTTTGACATACTCGTAGGTGGTCTCATCAGGTGCGATAAGACCAGCGCGTGCGCCGCCTTCAATCGCCATGTTACAGACCGTCATGCGGCCTTCCATGGACAGATCGCGGATGGCTTCACCACAGTATTCGATCACATAACCTGTACCACCACCGGTACCTGTTTCGCCGATCACAGCCAATGTGATGTCTTTCGCGGTCACACCGGGTTTCAACTTGCCAGTGATTTCCACTTTCATGTTCTTGCCCTTCCGCTGGATCAGCGTTTGGGTTGCCAGAACGTGCTCAACTTCGGATGTACCGATGCCGTGCGCAAGTGCGCCGAAAGCGCCGTGTGTCGCAGTGTGGCTGTCACCACAAACAACAGTCATGCCCGGCAAAGTCCAACCCTGCTCAGGTCCAACGATGTGCACAATACCTTGGCGGACGTCAGACACTGGGTAGTAGTGAATACCGAATTCTTTTGCATTCGTATCAAGCGCATTCACTTGGATACGGCTTTCTTCGGTCATTGTGGCGGGATCAGCGCGGTCCAAAGTTGTAGGAACGTTGTGATCGGGCACCGCAATGGTTTTTTCTGGTGCGTGAACTTTGCGACCTGCGATACGCAAACCTTCAAAGGCTTGCGCTGATGTCACTTCGTGTACGAGGTGACGGTCGATGTACAAAAGCGTTGTGCCATCTTCGGCTTCATGGGCTACGTGCGCATCCCAGATTTTATCATAAAGTGTCTTCGGGGCGGTCATGGCGCTCTCCGTTCAGTTGTCATTTGGAAAAATTTACGAGTTTAATGCATGCTATGCGAACACGCGAAAAGGACCTCAGCCCCGAAGTCGGGCGAGGACAGAACAGGTCGCACCAAAGAACCGCCAAGGCAGCCGCGCACGATCATCCATATCAAAAACACGTTTCATGTGCGTTGACATAGAGGCAATCAATGAGTCTCGCAAGGGTTTGCACAGCTTGACCACAACAATATGCCACGCTGGCTTGCTTGAACGGGGTGCGCCATGCAATGCTTGCCCAAAAGGATTCCCAATTGGAGCCCATTCAGTTTAGCGATATTATTGCAGCGGCCAGTGCTGAAGCTATCACCTTTTTCAAAGGACTCAGTCGCCAATCGCAGCTCAATCAATTAGCCGTGATGGGTTTTTTGATACTCATCACTTGGGGCATCTCTAAATTGGCGCGTGCGAAAATGCGCGACTGGTTACGCAGCCTGACAGGGCGCCCCAAATGGCAACTGCGCTGGCTGTTACAAATCGAAAAGCGCCTTTGGCTGCTGCTATGGGTGGCATGTTTGTGGGGGCTTTACCTTGTATTGCAGCAAATCACTTGGCCGTCTCGATCTTATTTGATCGGCATAATTGCCCGCCTTGGAACAGCATGGCTGGCGGTCGGCTTCGCCGCACGTATTGTCCACAACCGTTTTGTACGACGGATCGTGACGTGGGGTTTGTGGGTCTATATCACGTTATATTACCTGAACCTGCACATACGCGCAGCACTATTTTTAGATTCGCTATCGATCACGTTCGGCGACTTTAGCCTTTCATTGCTTGATATCACCAAGGCCTTGATCGTGACTGGATTGCTGTTTGCGATGGCGCGTACGACTTCAGTTCAAGCCACCAATAGCATTCGTCGAAACGAAGATATTTCGCCATCTATGCGCGTGTTGATGGTCAAATTGTTGCAAATGACACTCTACACAGGTGCGATATTCATTGGCCTGAAAGCCGTTGGATTTGACCTATCTGGCTTGGCCGTTTTGTCAGGGGCCATCGGGGTTGGGCTTGGCTTTGGTTTGCAAAAAGTCGTGTCAAACTTAGTGTCAGGCATAATCATTTTGCTCGATAAATCCATCAAGCCTGGAGATGTCATTTCCCTCGGGGACACCTTTGGCTGGATTAATACTTTGGGGGCCCGCTACGCATCTGTGGTGACACGCGATGGCAAAGAATACCTGATCCCCAATGAAGACTTGATCACCAATCAGGTGGTGAATTGGTCTCATACCAATTCCTTCGTGCGCTTGGATATCCACTTTGGCACCGCTTACAGCGACGACCCGCATCAAGTCCGTCAAATCGCTATCGAGGCGGCTGATTCCGTGGATCGCATACATAAAGGCAAGCCAACCGTTTGTCATATCGTCGGCTTCGGCGATAACTCAGTCGACTACGTTCTAAGGTTTTGGATTATTGATCCAACAGATGGCCTAACCAATGTCAGAGGCGCCGTCTATTTGGCCCTTTGGGATGCTTTTAAAGCCCATGACATTTCGATTCCCTTCCCGCAACGCGAAGTCAGAATGCTGGCGGAAAGTGAAATGCCCTAAGAAACCTTGAATATATGGCAAAACTCACGTCAGCTTGCCCTTTCCAAACCCGCTCAGACTATATAGATACGCGCGCTATACCCCCAAACGGGCGGACTTACCTGTCTGGCTTTAAGAGCGTTGAGATAAAGCGCTTTGACTGCTAACCTAAATATACGCCAGCGTCGGGCATTCATCGACGACTTATAAAGGCTGATCCATGACTGACGCGACGAACACATCTGATCCTAAATTTGGCGGCAAAGCCATGCTGGATTTCATCACCGGGCACCTCGAAGCTGAGAAAGCCGAAGACATCGTTACCATCGAATTGCAGGGCAAGTCTGCCATGGCCGATTACATGGTTGTTTGCTCGGGTCGGTCTTCGCGCCAAGTGAGCGCCGTAGCTGAAAAACTATCCGCAAGCCTAAAAATTGAACACTCAATATTTTCACGTATCGAAGGTAAATCAGCTGGTGACTGGGTTTTGCTGGATGCGGGTGATGTCATTGTTCATATCTTCCGCCCAGAAGTGCGCGAATTCTATCAACTTGAAAAAATGTGGCTGACCTCAGATGAAGCGATCGCATTGATGTCCGCACGCCCCGAATCTTAAAAGCGGGGACTGCACGATGAGAGTACATATCTGTGCCATGGGGCGATTGCGTTCTGGCCCCGAAGCAACTCTCATCGATGACTACACCACACGCTTTGATAGAACTGGCCGCGCCCTCGGGCTGGGCCCCCTGACCATCCATCAACTCGAAGATAAAAAAGGCGGCGGCATGAAGTCCGAAGCCGATATTTTGCGGCGTGCCATCCCCAACGGCGCGCTAATATGCACGATGGACGAACGCGGAAAGGTTCTATCCTCGCCAAGTTTCGCGCAAAAACTTGGCGACTGGCGCGATGACGGCCGACAAGATGTGGCCTTTGTGATTGGCGGTGCGGATGGAATCGACCCAACCCTGCGCGCCAAAGCCGATTTTTCGATTTCCTTTGGCAAAATGGTCTGGCCACACATGCTTGCACGCACAATGTTAACCGAACAGCTTTATCGTGCGGCCTCAATTTTGGCAGGCTCACCTTATCACCGCGTTTAATCAGCGGTTTTTCGTCACCTAGATGATGGTTCTGGTTCACCTAAAGCGTATCACAGGTTAGAAGGTGCTAAGTTAAATCTTAGGAGCCCAACATGTCAGCACCCAAACCCGTCGTTCTTTGCATTCTTGATGGCTGGGGCCAACGTGATGAAATCGAAGGCAACGCCCCCTTAAAAGCCAATACACCCGCCTATGACAGCTTGATGGCCACTAGCCCAAAGGCGTCTTTGATCACTTTTGGCCCCGATGTTGGTTTGCCATCAGGTCAAATGGGCAATTCAGAAGTTGGGCATACCAACATCGGCGCAGGTCGTGTCGTTGCCATGGACCTTGGCCAGATTGACCTTGCGATCGAAGATGGATCGTTTTTCGCAAACAAAGAAGTTGTCGCCTTTGCGCAGACCCTAAAAAAGTCTGGCGGCACCGCGCACTTGATGGGGGTTATTTCTGACGGAGGCGTGCATGGACATATCGTTCACACATTAGCGGCAGCCAAGGCGATCACCGACCACGGTGTGCCCGTTATCATCCACGCCATTACAGATGGGCGCGATGTTGCGCCCAAATCCGCCGATAGCTTCATGCCCACGCTGATCGAAAACCTGCCCAAGGGGGCCAAGGTTGGCACCGTGATCGGACGATACTTTGCGTTGGATCGTGACAACCGCTGGGAACGCGTATCTCAGGCCTATGAGGCAATCGTCAATGCAACTGGAATCGAAGCTGCCGACACCGCTGTTGATGCAGTTACTGCTGCTTATACGCGTGATGAGAATGACGAATTCATCAAGGCAACTGTGATAGGCGACTACGCTGGCGTTGAAGATGGCGATGGCTTTTTCTGCCTGAACTTCCGCGCGGATCGTGCTCGTGAAATCCTAGCATCCCTCGCGCAACCCGATTTTGATGGCTTTGACACAGATGATCGACCTGAGTTTGCTGCGCTTTTGGGCATGGTTGAATATTCCAAAGCGCATAATGCCTATATGAAAACCGCTTATCCAAAGAAGGCGATCGTCAACACGCTTGGCGAATGGGTCGCGAAACAAGGTAAAACGCAATTCCGCTTGGCTGAAACGGAAAAATACCCACATGTTACGTTCTTTTTGAACGGCGGCAAAGAAACACCTGAAAAGGGTGAAGATCGCTTTATGCCGCAATCGCCCAAAGTGGCGACTTATGATCTTCAACCAGAAATGTCTGCGCCCGAGGTTACCGAAAAGTTTCTTGAAGTGATCGATGCTGGATATGATCTGATTGTCACCAATTACGCCAACCCAGATATGGTTGGTCATACAGGCGATCTCAATGCTGCAATGAAAGCCTGTGAAGCTGTAGACGCGGGATTAGGCCGCGTTATGGATGCGCTAAAACGTGTGGGTGGTACGATGATTGTCACCGCGGATCACGGCAATTGCGAGACTATGATCGACCCTGAGACAGGCGGTGCTCATACAGCACATACCACCAACTTGGTTCCCGTCGCCTTATTCAATGGCCCTGATGGCGTATCTCTACGCCAAGGTGGGCGGTTGGCCGATTTGGCGCCTACACTTTTGGACCTTATGCAGCTTGAGCAACCCGACGAAATGACAGGCAAAAGTCTGATCCAAAAATGAAAATAATGTGTGTTGCAGGACTTATACTTGGCATCTGTGTCGCAGGAGCGGCACAGGCGCAAGATGCCAGCCCTGCCGCCCTCGCAGAAAATGCACTTGCGCAATTTAAGACCGCTCACGAAAAACTAGAAAAAGCAGAGATCGCCACCGACCGAGTCAAAGCATTGACTGGCGTCATCCAAGCCTATGAAGATGGCCTTGAAGCCATGCGATCTGGTTTGCGCGAAGCTGCCTTGCGCGAAGCAGAAATCAATCGCAAATTTCAAGATGAAAGCGGACAAGTCGCAACGCTTTTGGCCGTTTTGATCAATCTAAAACCAGACGCTTCACCCGCAGCCTTGGTGCACCCTACAGGCCCTCTCGGCCATGCGCGCGCAGGCATGTTGGTGTCATCGATTACGCCCGCAATGCAAGAACAGGCCGAGATCTTGCGCGCACAATTACAAGAAGTTTCGATCCTGCGTGAGTTGCAAAATGAAGCTTTGGATGTTTTGGAAGCGGGCCTCAAAGATGTGCAATCCGCTCGCACAGACCTCAGTCAAGCCATGTCAAACCGAACAGATCTTCCGCGTAGATTTGTGGCCGATGCAGAGCGTGTGCAAGAGCTGATCAATGGATCAGATACCTTAGAAGCCTTTGCGTCAAGCCTTGCGGTTATGGACGTTGTTGATGGAACGTCAACGCTGCCAGACTTGGACACCGCCAAAGGCAGATGGCCCCTGCCCTCACGCGGTCGTATTTTGCGTCGCTTCGATGAAACCGACGCAGCAGGCGTTCAACGCCCTGGGTGGCTTTTGGCCACGCGGCCGTTGTCATTGGTTACATCCCCTTGGCCAGCCACGATCCGATATCAAGGCGCGTTTTTAGACTACGGAAACGTGATCATACTTGAGCCTGGAAATGATGTATTGATCGTTCTAGCTGGTTTGGATGAAGTGTATGGTGATGTTGGGTCGGTCATCCCAGCGGGCTCTGCTGTGGGGTTGATGTCGGGCACCTCTCCCGATCTTGATGCATTTGTAACCAATGCGACACAAGGCACTGGTGCAGGACTGTCAGAGACGCTTTATATAGAGGTAAGAGAAGGCGGTAAGCCTGTAGACCCTGCGCAATGGTTTGCAAATGAACAATAAGTCGTATCATCTGGTGCGCAGTATATTACGTGCAATTTGACGCACTGGAAAAGGAAAGACGCATGAAGAAGTATTTGATGGCAGGCGTGGTTGGTGTTTTGACAGGTACACTAGTGTCAACGCAAATCGCAGGTCCGTTGATTGCGCAAGAGACCGAAAAATCAGTGAATGTCTACGAACAATTGGATTTGTTTGGCGACGTGTTCGAACGCATCCGTGCGCAATATGTTGAAGAAGTCGATTCCGAGAAACTGATCGAATCTGCGATTGACGGCATGCTGTCATCGCTTGATCCTCACTCGTCCTACCTGTCTCCTGATGATGCTGCCGATATGCGTGTGCAAACCTCTGGCTCTTTTGGCGGACTTGGCATCGAGGTCACGCAAGAAGAAGGCTTTGTAAAAGTTGTCGCGCCTATCGATGGCACCCCTGCTGATATTGCTGGTGTGCAAGCGGGAGATTTCATTACGCAAGTTGATGGTGAAAGTGTTTTGGGCATGACACTGGATGATACCGTCGCCTTGATGCGCGGGCCTGTAGGTGCTGAAATCATCATCACTGTTGTTCGCGAAGGCGTTGATGAACCCTTTGATATTTCCATTATTCGTGACGTAATCAAATTGACCGCAGTCAGGTCACGCGTCGAAGGTGACACCGTTGTCTTGCGCGTCACGACATTTAATGACCAGACCTATCCCAACCTAAAAGACGGCTTGGCCAAGAGCGTTGAAGAACTTGGCGGCATGGATAAAGTCAACGGGATCGTCGTGGACCTGCGCAACAATCCAGGTGGTTTGTTGGACCAAGCCATTATGGTCTCGGACGCCTTCTTGGAGACGGGCGAAATTGTTTCGACCCGTGGCCGCGAGCTGGAACAAAGTGAACGCGTAAACGCGAAAGCTGGCGATTTGGCAGAGGGAAAACCTATTGTTGTCTTGATCAACGGCGGCTCTGCCTCTGCATCTGAAATCGTCGCGGGCGCTTTGCAAGATCACCGCCGCGCAATCGTTGTTGGCACGAAATCATTCGGCAAAGGGTCAGTGCAAACTGTGATGCCGCTGCGTTCAGATGGCGCGATGCGTCTGACAACCGCGCGTTACTACACACCCTCAGGCAGATCCATTCAAGCGCTCGGCGTCTCCCCTGATATCATTGTCGAACAACCGCCACGTCAACCAGAAACCGACGAGGCAACCGATGACGCACGCCAACAGCGCACTGAGGCTGACCTTCGTGGATCGCTGAACAATGACAGCCTTACAGAAGATGAAATCCTGCAAATCGAAGCGGACCGAGAAAAGGCTGAACAGGCAGCGAAATTGCGTGACGAAGATTATCAGCTTGCCTATGCGATCGACCTTTTGCGCGGCCTGTCAGCTATTGATTCAAAATAAAGTCACGACTTGAGGGGAAAATTGCCCCTCATTCCATATGGAAATGCACATGACACTTGATCCAAACACTTTGCCATACCGACCCTGTGTCGGGGTTATGCTTGTGAACGCCAGTGGACACATCTTTGTTGGCGAACGCATTGATACACCAAACGCTTGGCAGATGCCTCAGGGCGGGATCGACGAAGGCGAAGATCCGCAAAAAGCTGCTTTGCGTGAACTTTGGGAAGAAACTGGAGTAGATCCAAAAATCGTTACGATTGTCGCAAAGACTTCTGAATGGCTAACCTATGACTTGCCAGACCACCTGTTGGGTAAAGTTTGGAAAGGCAAATACCGCGGGCAAAAGCAACTTTGGTTCCTTATGCGTTTCAACGGCGTCGACAACGATATTGCGATAGATACTGAGCATCCCGAATTTTCGAAATGGAAATGGTCGCCTGCCACGGATGTCGTGCGCGAAATTGTTCCGTTTAAACAAGAAATCTATGATGCCGTCATCGCCGAGTTCGAAGCGCATTTATAACCATCTGCGCCTAACGCAGATGGGCCAATAAGGTTTTCGACGGATACCCATCAGCCGTCACGCCAATCGATTTCTGGAAACCACGGATCGCATTGATGGTGTTTGGACCGATCAAGCCATCGACTTTATCGTCTAGAAAGCCCCTTTGCTTCAAACTGCGCTGCATCATTTTCTTTTCTTCAAAAGAGAGCGGTTGGTAGTCTCTTGGCCAAGATGCTTGAATCGGGCCTTTACCACGCAATCGATCAGACAGGTGACCAACACCGATCACATATGCATCGGCTTTGTTGTACCGTTCGATCACAGCAAAATTTTCGAATATCATAAAGGCCGCACCACTGGCGCCAGCGGGCAACAAGATTGCGCCTTGACCGTAATTTGGAACCGCCTTCCCATCCACACCCCGCACACCCTTTTGCGCCCAAACAGCTGGGGAAAGTGTCATATCACGACGTGCTAATTCATAGTCAAACCCAGAGGGCAACTGGACTTCCACCCCCCAAGGTTGACCCTTTCGCCAGCCGTGGCGTGCTAAATATGCAGCGGTTGACGCCAAAGCATCAGTTGGATCATCAGACCAAATATCACGTTTACCATCGCCAGTACCATCAACAGCAAAAGCCAAGAACGATGTGGGGATAAACTGAGTGTGGCCCATGGCCCCCGCCCAACTGCCCTTCATGTTACTTGGTGATGTATCGCCCGACTGCAGAATTTTTAATGCAGCTATAAGTTGTTCTTCAAAGAAACTGCCGCGACGTCCATCATAGGCCAATGTCGCCAGCGCTTGGATCACAGGCACATCTCCACGGGTCGCACCATAGGCACTCTCCAGACCCCAGATCGCTGCTACAATGTGTTTATCCACGCCGTATGCAGTTTCAACATTATCCAAAGCGCGACTATGCCGAAGCATTGCTGCAGCGCCATTTTTGACGCGCAAGGGCGATGCTGCGCTATCCAGATAATCCCAAATTTGTTTTGTAAACTCGGACTGGTTGCGGTCATTTGCAATGACGCTGGAATCATAACGAACATGACGAAATGCCCTTGTTAGGGTCGTTTCTGAAATTCCTGATCGACGTGCGCGCTGTTTGAAACCCTCTATCCAGCCAGCCAGGGCTTGATCTTGCTTGGTTGCGATCTCAGTCACATTTTGACCTTCCGTCTTTGATTGCAAAAGCATGTTTTGATTCACCTGCGACTGCGCAAAACTTGAAGGACTGCCCATCACAAGGGCGCAAAAGCCTGATATAATTAAACGACGTTTCATGCACACAACTCCACACATTTCTCTAAATCGTAGAGCAAGGTGTGGAGCTTGGAAAACACTGTCACACTTAAGTGGCGATTTACCGCTAACTGCGCTTGCGCGACACCTTTTTCTTAATCTTATCCCGTTTTGCTTTTGATCGTGCATGCTTTCGCGACGCTGGTTTGCCACGTGCACGTCGACTGCTTCGCGGCATTTTCATTCCGTTGACTTCAAGCACTTCCAGCTCAAGCCCGCCCGTCACAGGCGTGGCCTCTGCAACCCGCACCACAACCCGCTGACCGATAGACAAAGTAATGCCAGTACTCGACCCCATCAACGTTTGTGCATCAGGGTCAAAATGGAAAAACTCCGACCCCATCGAACGCACAGGAGCCAAGCCGTCAGCGCCCGTTTCGTCCAGCTTGATAAAAGCGCCAAACTTTTGAATCCCAGAAATATGCCCAGTCATCTCAGTGCCGAGCCGCTCACTCAAATAAGCCGCTAGATACCGATCATTGGTATCGCGCTCTGCAACCATTGAGCGACGCTCGGTGTCGGATATCTGTTTTGCAGTGTCTTCAAGCGTTTCAATATCGTGAGCGGATAGGCCGTCATCCCCCCAGCCATGCGCAGAAATCAAAGCACGGTGCACAATCAAATCAGCGTAGCGCCGAATTGGTGACGTGAAATGCGCATAGGACCGCAAAGCCAAGCCAAAGTGACCGTAGTTTTGAGGGTGATAATAGGCCTGTGTCATAGAGCGAAGCGTTGAAATATTAATCAACTCACTATGATCGGTACCCGCCGCTTGCTTCAATAGGCGATTTAGATGTGAGGTATGGAGAACCTGACCTTTGGCCAAATTTAGACCCGAACCTAGCGCAACTTCGCGCAAAGACTCCATTTTCTCGTCCGAAGGTTCTTCGTGGACCCGATACAAAAGAGGACGGTTTTTCTGAAACAGCTCCTCAGCTGCTGCAACATTAGCCAGAACCATAAACTCTTCAATCATACGGTGCGCATCAAGGCGTTCAGCAATCGCCACCGACGACACTTTACCGTCCTCGCCCAGCACGATTTTGCGTTCAGGCAAATCTAATTCCAACGGTTGGCGATTTTCCCGTGCGACTTTCAAAGCCTTATATGCTTGGTACAAAGGTGTGATGACCGTGTCCATCAATGGTGCACAGGTATCATTTGGCGCGCCGTCTTGAGCGGCTTGCACTTCTTGATAATTCAACGACGCTGCAGACCGCATCAATCCACGTGTGAACTCATGCGAAATCTTTTCGCCACGCGCATCTATTTTCATGCGTACAGCCAAACAGGGGCGCGGGACACCTTCGTGAAGAGAACACAAATCACCTGACAAACGATCAGGCAGCATCGGCACAACACGATCCGGAAAATATGTAGAATTACCCCTTGTTCGAGCCTCTTTATCAAGTGCCGATCCTGAGGTCACGTAATGGGCAACATCGGCAATCGCGACCCAAAGAATAAAGCCGCCTAGATTATTTGAATCAGTATCTAATTCAGCCCAAATCGCATCATCATGGTCTCGTGCGTCTTCTGGATCGATCGTCACCAAAGGAACATCGCGCATATCTTCACGACTAGCTAGTCCTGCAGGCTTCGCCGCATCAGCCATAGAGATCACATTGTCTGGAAAAGCGTCTGGGATATTGTGCTGATGTATCGCAATCAACGAAACGGCACGCGGGGCTGTTGGGTCTCCGAGGCGTGCGATGATTTTGGCACGCGGCAGGCCCATCCTATCTTTAGGGCCTGTTTGCTCAGCTTCGACCAGCTCACCATCTTCTGCGCCATAGTCCTGCCCATTGCGCACGAGCCATTCTTTGCCTGCACCTTTATCAATCGGAACGACACGCCCACCTTCGGCGTTCGCACGATAGATACCCAGTATTTTCTCTGGATTAGAGCCTATTTTACGGATCAAACGCGCTTGATAAGCGTGATCTTCAGCCTTTACGGCTTGAAGCTTTGCAAGGATGCGCTCGCCTGCACCCAAGGCTGGATCGCTTTCTTTTAGCACCATCAAAATGCGTGGTTCTGACCCAGTGCCAGTCCATTCAAGCGGTAGCGCAAAAATATCACCATCGGTGTCTGGCGCAAGAATTTCCAAAACCGAGACAGGCGGTAACTTGTCGGGATCGCGATAAGTTTTAACCCGCTTGGTGAGGTGCCCCTCTGCCTCGAGCTCTTTCAGCATTCGCTTTAGGTCGATTCTAGCCGCGCCCTTGATTCCAAAGGCTTTGGCTATGTCTCGCTTGGCAGCTTTGGTCGGGTGCTCAGAAATCCAATCTAGGATCGCCTGCTTTGTGGGGATTTTGCTCATAATCTAAACTACCATGCTCTGTAGCGCTTCACCACACTCAAACCGTCGCTCAACGACTGGCCCGCCACCGCGCAAGATCATTCAATGTGTCTATGTCATCCAATGTGGCGACCTCAGTCCATTTTAGAGATTCAGCACTTTTAATAGTATCTGATTTTGCATGCGGTGAAGACCAGCGTACATTGTCAAAAAGGGTATATGGCAGATGCTGACCATGACGCAATCCGATCAACCAATACCCGCCATCCGTCGAGGGTCCAATCACGGCAGAATTCGAGCCCAATGCAGCGAAAGACTCTGCTATATGATGGGGCTTGATATCAGGAATGTCGGCACCGATTATGCAGGTCTTTACCCTATTTGATGTCTTGAAAACATGCTTCATACGATGACCAAGGTTGCCAGACCCTTGCGGGACGCGAACAAATTTTTGCGGCCAAAAGCGACTTTTCAAACCTGAGACATCAGGAGAAACAGCCAAAGCGATATCCCATCGAGGGTCATCCAACCGACGCAAAGTTGATAACGCCTGTGCCCGAAACCACTGCGCAGCTTGCACCATGCCCATTTCAGCACCCAATCGTGTTTTCACACGCCCAGGAATCGGTTCTTTGAGCATGATCACCAGCAATGGCTTCATAAAGATAAAACCATGTCGTGATGTGGGATTCCACCATCCATGTATTCACCACCTTTTACGGTAAATCCAAGCCGTTCGTAGAATGGGATCGCATGGTTTTGCGCACCCAGCTTTGCAGTTTTAATACCGTCTTTTTCCCGCAAGGCAGCAATACAGGTTTTAACAAGCTGCGCTCCTAGGCCCGTCCCGCGATGTGAACTCAACACACATACGCGCCCAATTTTTCCGACATCCCCGATCTGATATATCCGCGCGGTTCCTACAGGCACTCCATCTTGAGTCGTTGCAATGAAATGCGTACTCACGTCATCCAAGTCATCAAGTTCTTCGTCTTGTGGCACTTTTTGTTCTTCAACAAACACGGTCATGCGCAAGGCGAGACAATCACGAATGTTATCCGTCTCTTGAATATGAATAATCATGCAAAATAGTCTCTAATCATGCGTGAATAGACATTTTTGAGTGTGGTAATCTGATCAATGGATACATGTTCATCCACCTGATGCATCGATGTACCAACCAACCCAAACTCAACAACAGGGCAATGATTTTTGACAAAACGCGCATCCGATGTCCCTCCTGATGTGGACAACACCGGCGTAACGCCAGTTTCTTCCGCGACAGCTTTGGCCACCAGCGCTACGAAATCACCTGGCGGTGTCAAAAAGCTATCACCTGATGTTTTCGTTTCAATGGTAATATCAACACCTGTCGCTTCGCTCGTCTTGGCCACTTTTGCCTGCAACCAAGCTGCGAGACTTTGTGCTGTATGTGCATCATTGAAACGTATGTTGATTGTTGCGCGGCATTCGGCAGGAATCACATTCGTCGCAGGATTCCCTGTGTCGAATGTCGTAACAGCTAAGGTGGATGCATCGAAATGTTCAGTGCCTTCATCTAAACGATGAGACGCCAATTCATCGATCAAGCGCGCAAGCGCTGGAACGGGGTTGTTTGCACGATGTGGGTAGGCTGCATGCCCCTGAATACCACGCGCAGTTATGAAACCAGTTATCGATCCTCGGCGACCGATTTTTATCATTTCGCCCATTGTACTTGGACAAGTCGGTTCCCCAACAAGGCAGTCTGTCATGTGCTCGCCGTGTTGATCCATCCAATCAAGTAAAGCGATTGTGCCATCGTGGGCATCGCCTTCTTCATCACCTGTGATGGCAATGACGAGTGCGCCATCCGGCGGGGTTTGGGTCACAAAATCAACGGCAGCGGCGACATAAGCCGCAACGCCAGATTTCATGTCGGTTGCCCCGCGCCCCCAAAGAATACCATCCTCGATCACAGCACCAAAGGGATCTTTGGTCCACGCTTTTGCGTCCCCAATGGGAACAACATCAGTATGCCCATTAAACCCCAATGATTTCTGCGCTGCCTTTTCACCCCAGCGGGCAAAAAGATTGGGCGTGCCATTGCGATCAATCCGCGTACATTCAAACCCAGCATTAGAGAGCACGCTTTCTAAAAGAGAGAGAGCACCTGCTTCATCGGGGGTGACAGATGGGCAGCGAACAAGCTGTGCGGTAAGGTCTACGGGGTCTATGGTCATATTAAGCTCCTATTGAGATAGGACTACCCCGTGAAAGGCACCTGAGCAATCACAAGCCTGTGGCCCAAGGGTAACAATAGTTAACTTACCCTCAAGGAAAGCGCGAAAAGGTTAACAAAAATAGCGAAACGTGTTTTTGTTTGCAAAAGAGGTAGGCAGGTTAAGTCGGAACTGAGAAAACTCAGAACGATTGTAGCATTTTAATTAGTATAAAATTCATAAAACGGATTGACGTTTTTGAGTAAAAGATCTGCCAACAGTGTGGGGCTGTTGAGAAGATGTGGAATACACAAAAAACGCGCATCAACATGATGCGCATGACAGGCGTAGTAACTTTAACTGAGACTTCACTGTGACTTGGGTTGCTGCGCGTTCGAAAACGCAATCAACCGTGTTTGACCCAAATGGTCTAAAGGACGCACCGTTCAGCGGTGTCATTCCGCGCAATAATATGCCGCGGGGCACGATTGTGATTGAGACCACTTTCCCTGATCAATTTAGCCAACCCTTGGATCTTATCGATTACGAACATTGGCAAGGATTTCGGCGCTCTCTTCACATGGTTTTGGGCCCGAACGGTCGCCTGTGGGTCGCCTGTGAACAGGGCGTTAATTTGATGATGTCATCGCTCGATCTTTCAGATTGCGTCAAAGACTCGCCAATCCGCATCAGTTTTTCTTGGGATATTGCCCAACAGAAAAGCTGGCTGTCTGCCGAAGATTTAAAGTCAGGCCAACTGTATTCTAAAACCCTAGATTGCGCCGTCCCGTCTGCAATAGATGACTTTGCACGCATTTTATTCTCTACGGACGACACCGTCGTCACCCCTGCGGTCAGCGCTATCTTCGTATCAACCAAAGTCGAAAACATCGGATATCGATCTGGATTGGGCGCAGGTGCGTTGGTGGAAACAGAATGGGGACCGACCCCTATCGAGCAAGTAAAAGCAGGGGATCTCGTCGTCACCCATGCGGGTGATTTAGTCCCCGTTGTGGCCTTAATAAAAACCGAAGTTCCAAACTTTGGCCGATTTCAAGGGGTCGATCTACGCAGACCATTCCAAAACCTGTCGCAAACTTTATCTGTATCGCAAGATACATATATCATGACCGATGGCGTGGATGTTGAATACGAATTCGGTCATGAATTTGTAAGCTTGCGCGCAAATCATATTGCCCCGTTTTTACCGCGTGCGTCGTCAAAAGGCGCCCCTGTCGCCTTGCGATACCAATTGCTTTTTAGCTCCGATCTCGCCTATCGAGTTGCAGGAATTTCAGTGCATGCTTTGTCTGTCGTGCATGACTTACGCGATAAACCTCTACATCGCCGCACGCAGCTTTCTCATGTATCGCCTGTAGCGATTGATCAAATAGACACCAAGCCGACGCGAAAACTGCTTAGTCATGAGGCAACGGCGCTGCTTTCGGGCAGGTATATTAATGCGTGATTGCCTATGGCGCTCTGTGTGTGGCATACGCCAAGCGTTGGGGGATACTATGAAACTAAAACTGGCCATCTATTTTGGGCTCATGTTGTGGGCTTTAATAACAAGTCGCGCCTATGCTCAGGATTTGACAATTACAACCGTGACTCGCCCGCCATTTTCGATGGTGGAGAATGGGCTAGACACTGGGTTTTCCATAGAGCTTTTCGGCGAGGTCGCGAAAAATCTAGACTTATCTTATACGATCAATCGCATGGACAGCTTTTCTGGAATGCTTGATGCTGTCGTCGAAGGCGAAGCGGACGCAGCGATTGCAAATATTTCGATCACGGCCAATCGCGAAGCGATTTTAGATTTCTCACAACCTATCTTCGAAGCAGGCCTGCAAATCTTAGCACCCACTGAAGCCAGCAACATATCGATCTGGAAAATCCTATTTGCCAAGGATTTCATGCTGGCCATTCTCGGTGCCTTCGCGTTACTTTTGGGGGGCGGCATGTTGATGTGGCGTTTGGAACGCAAGCATCAAGAGTATTTTGACCTGAATGCCAAAGAGGCCTTGTTTCCTGCGTTTTGGTGGGCACTCAATTTAATCGTGAATGGCGGCTTTGAAGAACGTCAACCGCGCAGCCCGCTTGGCCGCGTGTTCGGCGTGTTTCTCGTGATCTCATCCTTGTTCTTCGTCTCGATTTTTGTTGCCCGCATTACAGCCGCTATGACGGTCGGTGCGATTCAGGCGAATGTAGCCGATATCAATGACCTCTATGATAAAAGTGTTGGCACAATCGAAGGGTCCACAGCAGCGGCATTTTTGTCAAAGCGCGACCTTGCATTTATCGGGTTTGATGATGATGAACAGCTTTTAACCGCGCTTGAAAACAGCGAAATCGACGCCGTTGTCTTTGATGCACCCATTCTCGCATACTATGTCAAGACACACCCGAAATCAGACCTTAAACTTGTGGGTCCAGTTTTCTTGGCAGAAAACTATGGGATTGCGTTGCCATCCAATTCACCGCTGTCAGAGGATATCAATCAAAGCCTGCTAGAGCTGCGTGAAAACGGCACCTATGATCGCCTCTACAAAAAGTGGTTCGGAAACCGTTAGGTTAGCTTTCGTTTTTTTCATCACCGAAAAAAGGGGTCATCTGCGCGACGACCACAGAATTCTCGTCAAGGGCACGTTGCATCAACGCGATTTCATCGTCTGAAATATCGTGACCTTCGGCAAGGCGCTCTTCCAGCGTGCCGTAGCCCGTCACATCCAAAGGCGCTAAATCGGCTTGCTTGAGCAAAGCGACAGTTTCACGTACAGCTTCGGCTTCATCCACGCCTGACGCATAAATCATCAAAGCGGCGCCTGTCGCCCCTTTGGGTAAACCATCATCTTCTTTTCTGCCCACTTCCACAAGCAACGTGTAGGCCTTTTGGCGGGACGGTTTTTTCACTTTATCGGTCATGATCGGCCTCTCGCCAAAAAAGAAAACGCCCGCACAAGTGGCGGACGTTTTAAAAGGTATGCGATATTAGTCGCGCAACAAATCGTTGATACCCGTTTTAGAACGTGTTTTCGCATCAACGCGCTTCACGATCACAGCACAGTACAAGTTCACACCATTTTTCGACGGCATAGAACCTGCGACAACAACAGAATATGGAGGAACTTCGCCGTAGGTTACTTCACCTGTTTCGCGATCAACGATCTTGGTGGACTGACCAATGAAAACGCCCATTCCCAAAACAGATCCTTCACGGACGATACAGCCTTCGACAACTTCGGAGCGCGCCCCGATAAAGCAATTGTCTTCGATGATGGTCGGACCAGCTTGCATCGGCTCAAGAACACCGCCGATACCCACGCCACCAGAGAGGTGTACGTTCTTACCGATTTGCGCACATGAACCTACAGTGGCCCAAGCATCAACCATCGTGCCCTCATCCACGTAAGCACCCAAGTTCACGAAAGATGGCATCAAAACTGCGCCTGGCGCGATGTAAGCTGATTTGCGAACGACACAGTTTGGAACAGCGCGAAACCCTGCTTCTTTCCACTCTGCAGCACCCCAGCCTTTAAATTTGCTGTCAACTTTATCCCACCAACCGGACCCTTGCGGGCCGCCTGTGTGCTCTTCCATGTCCTTAATACGGAACCCCAAAAGGACCGCTTTTTTGGCCCACTGGTTGACATGCCAATCACCATTTTCCAATTTTTCAGCCACGCGCAATGAACCGCTATCGAGCGCGTTCAATGTGGCTTCAATGGCATCACGCGTTTCACCTGTGGTCGCGGACGTGATCGTGTCACGGGCGTCCCATGCGGCTTCAATGGCGGTTTCGAGCTGTGCGTTGGACATAATCTGTCTCCCAAGGGTCATGGAATATTCGTTGCAGAAGGCTATAGTCTGTTGCGAGCGCTCGTGCAACGCGTGCGCATGGCAAACCTGCCAGAATAACAAACGAACCGATTGAGGATTGCGCATGACCGACCAAGTTGAAACCAAAAGCCACCGCCGTCACCCTTTGCGAGGCAGTCATGAAGATATCGCATCAGCACGCGAAATTCCCGACACAGCGCAAACCCGATCCCCTGCATATGCGTTGGCGTTTTCAGACCAAGATTTCATGTGCCGTGATGAATTGCGGCCTGTCAGATTGCAGCTGGAGTTGCTGAAACCAGAAATGATGATGGCGGAATACGGCGTAGAAAGCACGATCGTGCTTTTTGGGGGAGCACGGATTCCCGAGCCTGCAAAGAAAGATACAGCCCGCACAAAAACCTTGGCAGACCTGTCGAAATACTACGATGAAGCGCGAAACTTTGCACGGATCATGACGGAACGCGCAAAGGAGAATGGGCACCGCGAAAATGTAATCGTGACGGGCGGTGGGCCCGGCGTCATGGAAGCGGGTAACCGCGGCGCAAAAGATGCAGGTGGCGCTTCAATAGGTTTGAATATTGTCCTACCCCACGAACAGGCCCCGAATGAATATGTCACGCCCGATTTATGTTTCAACTTTCACTATTTTGCGATTCGAAAGATGCATTTCTTGATGCGCGCCAAGGCCATCACGGTGTTTCCAGGCGGATTCGGAACATTGGATGAGATGTTTGAAGCCCTAACGCTTATTCAGACAGGCCGAATGGAACGCGTGCCGTTCTTGTTGTTCGGGCGCGCTTTCTGGGAAAAGATTATCAATTGGGATGCGCTATCTGAAGCTGGCACGATTTCTGCTGACGACCTAGACCTGTTCCGTTTCGTTGAAACGGCTGAAGAAGCGGTAGACGTGATCGATAACTGGCAAGGCCAGACACAAAAGCGGGATCATTTACCAGGTCGTGAATAGAGCTATCCCGACACTTTAGAGAGGTCCGACTGAGAAACAAAGGCGCGTTCGGCATCGTTCGTTTCGGACGCGTCCAAGGCATGACGCATATACCGATCAAGCGCCATTTCATGGACAAGGTCGCCAATTCTTTGCCCCGTTTCACGAGACAAAAGATGTAACATTTCAGCGGTATTGGCGGGGAGCAAAAGGGTCATTTTTTCCATACAGTTACCCTAGGTCAACAAAATTGAAATATGGTTAAAGACTAAAAGTCATTTGGCCGAGATGTTTATGTTCCAAGTGCTTGTGGGCATGTTTTGGGAAAGGCGCACCAAATCGTTTCATCAATTGTGAGTAGGGCTGACCGATGTCAGAAGCCCTACACAAACGTTCGCCTTCCAGAGTGCGCAAAACCAGCCCATCCCCTCGTTCGGCCAACTCATAGCCCTTTGCACGCAAGCCCTCTTGCAGGTCATCCCAATCTTGGGCATAGGCAAAATCACATGACAAGTAAGCCTTTAGGCCCAAAGGTTTGCGGGGACCTGCATAGGCCAATACAGGGTGACAGGGCTGGCTAGCTTTTGCCAAGATATCACGAATGTAACTGCCTACAGGCATGTTTGCGCGTGATGCTGCGCGCTCAATAGAACGCGCTAGGTCATCATCGAATCTGATCTGTATCCAATCCATGCCTGAATATTGGCCACAGCATGGTTAAATTTTCGTTAGCAGCCTAAAGGCCCGCGTCTGCCTCAATCTGCTTACGTGATTTGCGCGCACGCTCTGTTTCAGATTTCAACTGGCCACAGGCTGCCATGATGTCTTCTCCGCGCGGTTTACGCACAGGCGAGGCATAGCCTGCGTTGTAAATGATGTCAGCAAAAGCACGGATGCGATTATTTGACGACCGTTTATAAGGAGCGCCAGGCCATTCATTGAACGGAATAAGGTTAATCTTTGCTGGAATACCTTTGATCAACTCGATCAAACGATGCGCATCTTCATCACTGTCATTCACGCCCTGCAGCATCACGTATTCAAATGTAATCCGCTCGGAGTTTGAAACACGCGGATAGGCTTTAAGCGCCTCAAGCAGAGCTTCGATATTCCAGCGCTTGTTGATTGGAACCAACTGATTGCGGACCTCGTCTGTTGTGGCGTGAAATGAGACGGCTAACTGACAGCCGATCTCATCAGCCGTGCGTGCAATTTCAGGCACAACGCCAGATGTGGACAGAGTAATCCGCCGACGTGACAGTTGGATGCCTTCAGGGTCCATCGCGATGTTCATCGCATCGCGCACATTTTCAAAATTGTATAAAGGTTCGCCCATGCCCATCAACACTATGTTGGACAACAAACGGGACTCGGTGTTTTTCGCACCTTGCTCAGGCCATTCGTTTAGGTCGTCGCGCGCCATCATTACTTGACCAATGATTTCGCCAGCCGTCAGGTTGCGGACCAGTTTCTGAGTACCTGTATGACAAAATGAGCAAGTCAAAGTACAGCCAACTTGAGAAGACACACAGAGTGTTCCACGCCCCTCTTCCGGAATGTAGACGACTTCCACCTCATGCCCGCCCGCGATGCGCACTAGATATTTACGTGTGCCATCTTCTGACACTTGCTTGGACACCACTTCGGGAACCGAAACTTCGAACGAAGCCTTCAGGTCTTCGCGCAAGGACTTTGATAGATTTGTCATCGCATCGAAATCGCGCACACCCCAGCCGTAGATCCACTGCCAAAGCTGACCCACACGCATTTTGGCCTGTTTTTCAGGCGTGCCATGGGCGATCAAAACCTCACGCATCGCAGGGCGTGTGAGGCCAACAAGATTGATCTTATCGCCTGCTGCGTCTTTGCGCGGGATAGTCATGACGTCTTGGGTGATAGGGGCAATAGGCTGCATGATGAGTCGCTTTCAACTTATGAAGCTGTTGTCGTACAAGATTCTTACCAATCTTGAAAGACCAATGAAAAAAGGCTCCCAATAGGGAGCCCCTTTTGTCATTTATTCAGATTTTTTATGCGCTACAACGTTTGCCAGCTTCATCAACAGAGGCCGTAAACCCAAGCAATGAGAACGTATCTTTGGTGATGGTGCCGCGCGCTGATCGGCCAGTCAAAACCGCCGTCGCGCCGCGTTTCATCGCAGCCACGATACGTGCGTCATCTTCTGGCGTCAAAGCCCATGCTGTTTCATTGTCAACGAACAACGCAAATTCTGAACTGCCGATTTCAAGTTTAACTTCAGAGCCAGACGCAAATGGGTAGCCGCCCAAGAAAGAGACCTGACCTTTGACTCCATTGGACAAAGCGTAGGACACAAACAACAATATTTCTGAACGGGTTACAGATTTGATCCGCCCAGCGCTGTCTGTGTTTACAGTTTCTTTCGGCTTTGAAACTGCCCAACATTGCTTCGTGGGCGAGGTTTCCTCAAACACGTACCAATCTGTATTGTTTGCAACTTTATTGGTGCTTTCTTGTGCTTGAGCGCCAAGTGCTGCTACGGCAAAAACTGTGCCGACCAACAGGCGATGGATAGAAAATTTCATGGGTACTCGGTGCCTCTGCCTCTGGTGGCCATAAATATGCGCTGCAACTATCTTATCATGCAGTTTTGATGCGCGCAGGCCAGTTTTCAATTTCTAACAGCACAGTAACGTATTACCGCCTATTTGTGAAAGGCCCTTGGCAGAAATTCGCTGAAATGTGATTGAACAACGCAGTTTAGCGTCAGGTCCAATCCCATAACAGGCGCAATGCCAAGGCCGTTGCTGCAAAAACCAAAACAGGTTTAATCAATCGCGCCCCAACCCGCGTGGCAAGGTGAGAGCCTAAATAGGCGCCTGCCATTTGCGCGATGCCCATAGACAGCCCCAAAGCCCACAATGGTTTCGCAGCAAAGACAAACCCCAAAAGACCACCGACATTGGACGCAAAATTCAACAATTTGGTATGGGCCGTGGCCTTTAGAATCCCATAGCCCGCGAGCGTTACAAAGCCGAGCATGAAAAATGCGCCCGTGCCTGGCCCTAAAAGACCATCATAAAACCCAACAATAGGAACCAATGTTGCCATAAACAAAAACGGAGTGATCCGCTGCGCTTTATCGGTGTCATTCAAGCCTGGTTTAAAGGCAAAAAATAATGCGATTCCGATCAGCAGAAAAGGCAGCCCCACCTTAATTACATCAGTCGGAAGGCGCGACGCCAGAGCAGCACCAAAGAACGCTGCGACAAACGACAACAGTGCAGGCATAATTTGATTTCGCAGGTCCACATGCCCTGCACGCGCATAGGTGATCGCAGCCATACCTGCGCCGAAGAGCCCTTGGACTTTGTTCGTGGCTAATGCGATGATCGGCGGAACGCCAGCCAGCATCAAAGCCGGCACAGTGATCAGCCCGCCGCCTCCTGCGATCGAATCAACAAAGCCCGCTATGAAAGCAGCCCCCATCAATATGACAACAAGATCGGCGGAAAGTTCGAACACTTAGGCGAACTCAGACTTGGAATAGCCTTGAATGTAAAGCAAAGCCGTCAAGTCGCCGTGATTCACGCGCACATCGCATTCAGCCTGAAGCGCGGGTTTGCCGTGCAATGCGACCCCTGTGCCCGCATTGGCCAGCATCAACAAATCATTCATGCCATCGCCCACAGCAAGAACGTCGTCGCGGCTGATTTTCAAGGTGGCCGTGATCTCGTCCAAGGCTTCAAGCTTTGCTTCGCGGCCCAGAATTGGCCGCACAACACGGCCAGTGAGTTTTCCGTCTGCGACGTCCAACGTGTTAGCGCGGTTCTCATCAAAGCCCAGCTCTGAGGCGACTTTCGCGGTAAACGCGGTGAACCCCCCAGAGACCAGCGCCGCATATCCTCCATTGGCTTTCATCGTTTGAACCAAAGTTTTACCGCCTGGCATGTAGTCAATGCGCGTTTTAAGAACATGGTCGATAATCTCTTCGGGTAAATCCTTCAATAGACCAACACGTTCATCAATTGCGCCTTCAAAATCCAATTCGCCATTCATGGCTTTCGCAGTGATCTCTGCCACACGTTCGCCAACGCCTGCCTCGGCTGCCAATTCATCAATGCATTCTTGTTGAATCATGGTGCTGTCCATATCCGCCAAAAGCATCTTTTTGCGGCGCCCTTTGGATGGCTGGATCACCATGTCGATGCCTTGGGTTTGCAAATCGTCCCAGACTTGCGGGGCGTTTTCGGGCGCTTTTTCAATCACAAACTCAGCCGCTTCACCAACCGCCAACCACTGCGCATCGCCGCCCCCCCATGCATTGCGTAAAGCTTCAACGACTTCGCGTGACAAAGAAGGGGCCGCAGGGGATGTGATCAACGTGACGATATACATAGGTCTAAATCCGAGTGTTTGTTGTTGCCAACCCTATCGCATGACAAACCCGCTGTGCCAAGTCTGCGATCTAGCGTCAGCGAAGTGGCCCGCGCCGCATTGCATCACAGATTTGCGAAAAAACGCCCCTCTAAAACATTTTCATTGCATGAATCGCAACCGAGGCTTAAACGCAGCGGCGGGACACCTCTCCCCAACGAGAGGCTTATATCTGGAAGGATACCAGCAATGGCTATTCAAGCTCCGGCCACGCGGCCGGCTAACCCGCGTTTTTCATCTGGCCCCTGTGCCAAAATCCCTACATTTTCGCTCGACCTGCTAAGCGATGCGCCTCTTGGCCGCTCGCACCGTGCAGCTGTTGGCAAAACCAAGCTCAAAGACGCGATTGAAAATACTCGCGACGTTTTGGGCATCCCAGCGGATTACAAAATTGGCATCGTTCCTGGTTCTGACACAGGCGCAGTTGAAATGGCGCTTTGGTCTTTGCTTGGCGAACGCAAAGCCACCATGGTTGCATGGGAAAGCTTTGGCGCGGGTTGGGTGTCTGATGTTGTCAAACAACTCAAAATCGACGCAGACGTGAAAACTGCCGACTACGGCGACATCGTTGATTTCGCTGAAATCGACTTTAACACTGACGTTGTCTTCACTTGGAACGGCACCACATCTGGCGTGCGCCTTCCGAATGCTGACGCGATCCCTGCGGACCGCGAAGGTCTGACCATCTGTGACGCGACATCCGCTGTCTTCGCGATGGATCTCGATTGGGACAAACTCGACGTCACCACATTCTCTTGGCAAAAAGCCTTGGGCGGCGAAGCGGCACACGGCGTGATCGTTTTGTCTCCACGTGCTGTTGCGCGTCTTGAATCCTACACACCAGCATGGCCATTGCCGAAAATTTTCCGCATGACCAAAGGCGGCAAGTTGATCGACGGTATCTTTACTGGTGCGACTATCAACACGCCATCTATGCTGGCTGTGGAAGACTACCTTGTGGCGCTTGACTGGGCGAAATCTGTTGGCGGCTTGCAGGGCATGATCGACCGCGCCACAGCCAACGCGACAGCGATTTGGAACTTCTGCGACGCCAAGCCTTGGATCGCAAACCTTGCGTCTGATCCAGCCATCGCATCCACAACATCTGTTTGCTTGAAGTTCACAGATGAGCGCATCCAAGACGGTGCAGCCTTTGCCAAAGCCGTTGCAAAACGTCTGGAAGCTGAAGGTGTTGCACTCGACATCGGCGCTTACCGTGACGCACCAGCAGGCTTGCGCATTTGGTGTGGCGGTACGGTTGAAACGTCTGACATTGAGGCGCTTTTGCCTTGGCTTGAATGGGCATTCGAAGCTGAGATCTCTGCACAGTAAGCACCCGCGCTTGACCGCGTAGCTTGCAGGACAATTCAAAGGCGGCCAATGGCCCTGGTCGCCTTTTACCCAAACAGAATTCATATAATGTAGGAGCCTTACACCATGGCACCCAAAGTACTCGTATCCGATAGCCTTTCTGAAACAGCTGTTCAGATTTTCCGTGACCGCGGCATCGAAGTAGATTTCGAACCAGCGCTCGGCAAAGACAAAGAAGCCCTTGCAGCCGTGATCGGCAAATACGACGGTCTTGCGATCCGCTCTGCCACCAAAGTGACACCAAGCCTTTTGGAGCACGCCACAAACCTGAAAGTAGTTGGTCGTGCAGGCATCGGCACAGATAACGTCGATAAAGAAGCCTCTTCTAAAAAAGGCGTGATCGTTATGAACACGCCATTCGGCAACATGATCACAACAGCTGAGCACGCCATCGCGATGATGTTCGCTGTTGCGCGTCAAATTCCGGAAGCCTCTGCCTCTACACACGAAGGCAAATGGGAAAAGTCCAAATTCATGGGCGTTGAGCTGACCAACAAAACGCTCGGCGTCATCGGCGCAGGCAACATCGGCGGCATCGTTTGCGACCGCGCACGTGGCCTGAAAATGAAAGTGATCGCATACGATCCCTTCTTGTCTGCTGAACGCGCTGTTGAAATGGGTGTTGAAAAAGTTGAGCTCGAAGACCTGCTGGCACGCGCTGACTTCATCACTTTGCACGTTCCGTTGACAGATGGCACACGCAACATCTTGTCTGCTGAAAACTTGGCGAAAACAAAGAAAGGCGTTCGCATCATCAACTGTGCGCGCGGCGGCCTGATCGACGAAGAAGCATTGGCTGAGTTGCTGAAATCCGGCCACGTTGCTGGTGCCGCTTTGGACGTGTTCGCCGTTGAGCCTGCCATCGACAACGTTTTGTTCGGCCTGCCAAATGTTGTCTGCACGCCGCACTTGGGTGCCTCTACATCTGAGGCGCAAGAAAACGTGGCCCTGCAAGTGGCTGAGCAAATGTCCAACTACTTGCTCGACGGCGCTGTTGAGAACGCGTTGAACATGCCCTCCATGTCTGCAGAAGAAGCCAAAATCATGGGCCCTTGGGTTACATTGGCTGAAAACCTTGGCGCGTTCATCGGTCAGGTCACTGACGAAGCCATCAAAGAAATCAACGTCACATTCGACGGCGTTGCCTCTGAAATGAACCTGAAAGCATTGGAAGCGGCCGTTGTGGCTGGTATCATGCAAGCGTCAAACCCTGACGTGAACATGGTTTCTGCGCCCGTGATCGCCAAAGAGCGCGGAATCCAGATTTCTAAAACAACACAAGACGCGACAGGCACATTTGACGGCTACATCAAGCTCGACATTCAAACTGTCGAAAAGCACCGCACCATTGCGGGCACTGTGTTCTCAGACGGCAAACCACGTTTCATCCAGATCAAGGGCATCACCATCGACGCTGAAGTTGGCGAGCACATGCTTTACACCACCAACCAAGACGTCCCTGGTATCCTTGGTAAACTTGGTACGCTTTTGGCTGAGCACGATGAAAACATCGCGAACTTCACATTGGGTCGTGCCAAAGCGGGTGGCGATGCGATTGCTGTGACCTTCCTTGATACGCCGATCAAACCCACAACGGTGGCAGCTTTGAAAGACAGCGGATTGTTCCAACACGTTCGCCCCCTACATTTCAAAGCCTAATCACCCGCGTTACAAAAAGATCATGACTTGATTGCATAGGGCCGCTGGACATTCCAGCGGCCCTTCGCTTTTGTAGGCCCAAAGAGGAGACAAACATGCGCATTTACGCCATCGGTGATATTCACGGCCACATTTTAGAACTCAAAGCCACACACGCTCGGATCAAAGCGGATATGGAACGCGTCGGTGACACATCCGCTAAAATCGTCCACGTGGGGGATTACACGGATCGCGGCCCTGCCAGCCGCGAAGTAATTGAATATTTGATGCACGGTATGGCGCATGGCGAACCTTGGATTTGCCTGCGTGGCAATCATGACCGCCTTTTCACGCGCTTTGTGCGTGATATGACGGCCTTTGACGATAATATGCCACCTGAACTGTCTTTCTTGAATCCACGGATCGGCGGCAATACCACTTTGGCCTCATATGGCGTCACGACTGTAGATTATGAATTTGAAGCAGCTTTTGAAGCGGCTCAAAAGGCTGTTCCCAAAGAACACCTAGAATTCATCGAAGGCCTGCCTTTGTATTATGAATGGGATAAATACTTGTTCGTTCATGCTGGTGTTAAACCCGGTGTTCCGCTGGAAGAGCAATCAGAGGAAGATCTCATTTGGATTCGCAAAGGCTGGTTAGATTACGAAGGTGACCTGCCTTGGATCGTTGTCCACGGGCATACAGCGGTGAACCTGCCCTCGCATTTTGGCAACCGCATCGATATCGACACGGGCGCGGGTTACGGCTGGCCGGTGACTGCAATCGTTATTGAGGGCGATACGCAAGAAGTTGTCACGGATACAGGGCGTGCCCCCTTGACCAAAGCCGACCCCAAGAACCCAGCGCCATTTGTTAAGCGTACCAAACCAACGCAGTAGGTTCATAAAACGCGAGCGGTTTTAAAATCGTTCGCGTTTTCCTTAATTCATTAAGACTCTTTTCACCCTGATCCGCCACTTTGAACAAAAGGCCACAGCGATACAGTGGCAGGGATCAAAAAGGGTTTCAAATGTCTGTCGATACCTTGGCGCAAGAACGCCGTGCACGCTTGGCGGCTGAACGCCTGCTTGAACTGAAGCAAGCAGAACTGTTCAAAGCCAATAAACAACTGTCACACCACGCCCTAACTCTTTCTGATCAAATCATCGTCAAACGCAAAGAAACTGATGTTTTGAAAGATGAAAAGGTTCAAGTTCTTGAGGATTTAGACAAGGCAAATACGGCGGTTAGTATTGCTGAACGAAGACTTTGGGATTCGATCGCAACCATTCAGGACGGGTTTGCTGTATTCGACCCGACAGATATTTTGATCGCGGCCAACCCAGCCTATCTCAGTATCTTCGACGGCCTAGAAGCTGTACGGCCCGGTATTTCATATACGGAAATTTTAGGCCTCGCGGTAGAAGAGGGCATAGTCGACATCGGCGATATGACCCGTGCGCAATTTGTAGATGCCGCTCTTGAACGCTGGCACGCGCCAGTGCGTGAACCCCATACAATTCGCCTTTGGAACAATCAGTTTGTAAAACTCGTAGATCGGCGCTCTGCTGATGGCGACATGGTGTCACTTGGCCTCAACATCACCGACTCTATTCGGACAGCCACGCGCCTGACCGAAGCTACCCAAAAAGCCGAAGCAGCGAATCGTGCAAAGTCTGCCTTTCTCGCCAACATGAGTCACGAAATACGCACCCCAATGAATGGCATGGTGGGGATGGCCGACCTCATGAGCGACACAGAGCTTACAGAGGAACAAAGGCTCTATGTCGACACCATCAGAAGTTCGGGTGAAGCTTTGTTGAATCTCATCAACGATGTTTTGGACTTCTCTAAGATCGAAGCGTCAAAGGTAACGCTATGCCCCGTACCATTTGATCTTGAGCGCTGCATCCAAGAAGTCGTGGTTCTATTGCAGCCTGTTGCGAAGCAAAAAAATATCGACCTGATCATCGACTACGATATGTTTATGCCAACCCGCTTTCTCGGGGACCAAGGGCGTATGCGCCAAATATTGACCAACCTTATTGGCAATGCGGTAAAATTTACATCCGAAGGGCATGTCATTGTTCGCATCGTTGGCTTGCCACAAGATGGCGGCACGGCTCAGCGGGTCCATATTTCGATTGAAGATACAGGGATTGGTATCCCTGATGAAATGCGCTCTCATATTTTTGGCGAATTCAATCAAGTTGAAGATGAAAGAAACAGAAAGTTTGAAGGGACAGGTCTTGGCCTTGCTATAACCAAACAACTGGTCGCCCTAATGGGTGGTGAAATCTGGGTCGATAGCGAAGAAGGCATTGGGTCATGTTTTGGTTTTTATTGCAATATGGAGGTCGTCGAAGCCTCCGAAGACATACCGCAAATTCCTACATGGCTGAACAAGGCAGTGCTTCTTGATCACATTTCTGCCAACAGCGCTATTTTAGAAAAACAGCTTACGGCGCTTGGTTTTGATGTGTTTCCTTTCGAAACTGCAGAAGACATGCTTGGATCAACCCTAGACGCCGACATATTCCTGATTGATAACCGTCTGCCGAACACGGATATCAACGATGTGATTCAACAACTGCGCCAGCAGGACGTTGTGGCGCCAATATTGCTAATGACATCTGGCCCGGTATCTGCTGTGACTTTGGAAATTGATGGTACGACTTCTTTGCAAAAGCCGCTTTTGCGCGCCGATCTTTGCCATGCTTTGTCGTCGCTTGAACCGCTCAAGTCGCAATCGGAAAATCCGAACAACAGACAGATGCGTATTCTTGCAGCCGAAGACAACAAGACCAATCAGCTTGTATTCAGTAAAATGCTCAAAGCACTCGATATCGACCTCAAATTCGCCAACAATGGACGCGAGGCGATCGAATATTTTCAATCTTTTAAACCGGACATGATTTTCATGGATATTTCTATGCCTGAAGTGGACGGCAAAGAAGCAACACGCGCCATTCGTGCATTGGAAATCGATCTCAACCTAAAAACGCCCATCGTCGCGCTGACCGCGCATGCAATGGCAGGGGATGATCGCGAAATTTTAGCGGCCGGTTTAGATCACTATATGACAAAACCGCTCAGAAAAGCCGCAATCATCGACCGTATTCAGGCAGAACACCCTGCTCAATGCCGACCCATTCTACCAGAAGAAATCGAATTAAACTCAACGGTACAGGTTGAGGCCGTCGCCTCTCAGTAGGCTATGTCTCATGGATTACGCGCAGCATGATTTCTCCAAATCGTTCCGCATGCCGCGGCCCGACCAACCCTGTAAAGGTTTTGAGGTCTCGGGGGCGTGTTGCAGCGATGCGCGACAATTGCGCTGAGGTCAAAGTCATAGGTTTCAATGTGCCACATGCTCCCCGAACCTGGTTCGCTTGAGCTTCCAACAACCGCTCGAACACATCTCCTGACCCACGGGTTGCTAATTTGCGCCGCGACGGGTGCATTTTTTCCGGTGCCGAGCCAAGAATCACAGACAAAAAAGCGTCACCGTATTTCTCAAGCTTTTTCGCCCCAACGCCACCGATGCGCGCCATGTCATCAAGAGTTTGTGGGCGCGTTTCGGCCATTTCGATCAGTGTGCGATCAGCAAAGACCACATATGCGGGCACACGGGCTTCTTCCGACAGACTGCGTCGCTTGGCTTTAAGCGCTGAAAGAAGTGGTGCATCTTCGTCTGAAACCAAGGCCTTAGCAACAGGACCACCGCGATTTGCCTTTGCCAATGTATCGCGCCTCAGAGTGACATTAGCCTGACCTTTTAGAATTGGAACCGCAGGTTCAGTCATGAACAACGCGCCAAAACGATCTGGATTGGGGCGCACCAAATCCATACCCATCATTTGCCTAAAAATCGCGTTCCAATGCCGCTTGTCGTATTCTTTTCCGATACCGAAAACTGAGAGCGTGTCGTGGCTCCATTGCTTCACTTTGTCAGTCTGCTTGCCCATCAACACGTCGATAAGATGACCAGCGCCAAAACCTTCGTCGCATCGCAAGATGGCAGACAAGGCTTTGCGCACAGCCTCTGTCCCATCGAACAATTCTGGCGGCGTGTCGCACAGATCGCAGGTGCCACATTTTTCAGACGCCTCGCCAAAATATGATAGCAAGTTTTGACGACGACAGACCTGCGCCTCTGCAATCCCAAGGAGTGCATTCAAACGCGCATGATCTGCTGCGCGGCGCTCGACTGGTGATGGGCTTTCATCAATTTGCGTGCGGCGGAAGCGCATGTCATCGGGGCCAAATAGCGTCAGCGTCTCGGCAGGTGCGCCATCGCGCCCTGCCCGCCCAATTTCTTGGTAGTAAGATTCAACAGATTTAGGCAAATCCGCATGGGCAACCCAGCGTATATCGGGCTTGTCGATCCCCATGCCAAAGGCGACAGTCGCCACCACGATCAATTCATCTTCTTGTTGGAACCTACGTTCCGCATCTCGACGCTGATCTCGCTCCATACCGCCGTGATAAGCAAGCGCGGTCTGGCCGCTATCATTCAGTGCCTTGGCAAGGCTTTCGGTTTTCGCGCGCGTACCGCAATACACGATGCCGGACTGCCCTTTGCGCGCTTTGGCAAAACTCAAAATCTGGGCGCGCGGGCTATCTTTGACCGCGAAGGCTAGATGGATATTGGGGCGATCAAACCCACGTAAAAAGGTCTGAGGCGCCTCACCGTCAAACAAACGTGCAACGATTTCGTCCCGTGTTTCTTCATCCGCCGTAGCTGTAAAAGCACAAAGCGGTACATCTAGCGCCCTTCGCAACTCCCCTATACGCAGATAATCTGGGCGGAAGTCGTGTCCCCATTGGCTGACACAATGCGCTTCATCCACTGCGATCATTGTGACATTGGACCGGCGTAAAAGCGTAAGAGTACCCCCAGATGAAAGGCGCTCAGGTGCCATATACAAAAGCTTGAGACGCCCAGACGACAAGGCCTCAAATACCGCATCAGTTTCTTCGTCCGTGTTGCCCGAGGTCAATGCGCCCGCTTCAACACCAACAGCTTTCAATGCTTCAACCTGATCCCGCATCAGCGCGATCAAGGGCGATATCACAACGGTTAATCCGTCGCGGACCAAAGCTGGCAATTGAAAACACAGGGACTTACCGCCCCCCGTTGGCATAATAGCCAACACATTTTCACCTTTTGAAACCGAATTCACGATCTCTTCTTGGCCAGGCCGAAACCCGCTAAAGCCAAAGACTGAAGATAAAAGAGCCTGTGTGTGTGACATGTTTTTTGCTGCCTTATAAGTGACAGCAGAATCGCACGTCAGCAGCATGGCCTCAAGAGCAGATCGCGTTACAGCAGCAAATGACCATTATTGCGGATGATGATTTCAAGCGCATAAATACCAAGAAAAGCCACCAATGGAGCAAGATCAAGGCCATTCATATCAGGCAAGAGGCGACGAATGCGCGAATATAATGGCTCAAGCAGGCGATTCAGGCCTTCCCAGATTTGATATACTAGGGGTTGGCGTAGATTGAGCACCTGAAAGTTAATCAACCAGCTCATGGCGATATGTACGATCATGATAAACTTTACGACGCCGAGGATCATGAGCAGAATTTGCAGTATGGAAAGCATGTTTTCAGGTCCTATTTTCTTGCTCTCTAACACCTAAGGTCTTGGTTTGCCCTACGCAAGACGCAAGGTTACATATGATTGAGCAAGGTTCATATTGACCTTTGGTTTCAGCTTGGTCATGAGTTTGCACATGTACCCGATTTTTCGCATTGCCTTTGCCAATTTCCGTTTCCGCGACGCTCCCAAGCTGGGGCTTTGGGACACGCATATCGATCACCACTACTGCATGCCTTGGGACATCGATTTGTGGTGGGAACTCAACAATGGCCGCACTTTAACTCTGTATGATTTTGGTCGGATCACAATGGCCATGCGCAATGGCACAGCAAAGTTGCGCAAGGATGCAGGCCTTGGCATTGTGGTTGCGGGCGCATCCGTACGCTACCGCAAGCGGATCACCATGTTTCAAAAGTTGGAAATGCAGACGCGCACTGTCGGGTTTGACGACAAGTTTGTCTACATCGAACAATCAATGTGGCACGCCAATGGCGATTGCGCCAATCACATTTTGGTCCGCGGAGCTGTTGTTAAAAACGGAAAAATGGTGCCGCCCATCGACTTGATGCGCGCTATCGATCCAACAGCAGAGCCCGCGCAATTACCTGACTGGGTTCAAGCTTGGGCGGATGCGGACAAAACACGTCCTTGGCCACCAGAACGCCAATAACCTTTAAACATTGCGCCCAAGATCGTTTGGTTGTTCTATCGCCATAACTTTGAGCGAGGATCATTCATGACACAAGTCAGCGCGAAAAAACGCATCACAGGCTGGATGATGTACGACTGGGCAACACAGCCTTTTCACACATTGGTCATTACATTTGTCTTTGCCCCATTCTTTGCAGAACAAGTCATCGCGCAACTCTTGTTGTCAGGCATGGAAGAAGTTTCTGCCAAAGCCCAAGCGCAATCTATCTGGGGGTCAGCACTCACTGTTTCTGGGGTTTCTATCGCAATTTTTGCGCCCATCTTAGGGGCTATCGCCGATCGATCGGGGCGCAAAATGCCATGGATTTGGGCCTTTAGCGCGCTTTATGTCATCGGATCTGCTGGGCTTTGGCTTGCCATGCCCAATGCCTTGCCCACCTACACAGTCTTGGGCTTTTTTATCTTAGGCATCATAGGATTGGAATGCACCACAATCTTTACCAATGCGATTTTACCGAGCCTCGGCACAAAAGAAGAGATTGGCAAGATATCGGGAACTGGCTGGGCGTGGGGTTATGTCGGCGGGTTTGTAGCGCTGGTGATCATGCTATTGTGCTTTGCCGAAAATTCAAGCGGCGTAACTTTGGCCAACACACCGCCTCTCTTTGGCCTAGATCCAGAAACGCGCCAAGGCAGCCGTTTCGTTGGCCCGTTTACGGCCCTTTGGTTTGTGCTGTCCATGATCCCATTTTTCCTATGGGTGCGCGACGCGCATGCGCCCAGCATTAGACTGTCATTCGCAGTCCGTGAAGGGCTGACAAGTTTGACCACCACACTCAAAACCCTTCCCGCACGTAAATCCATGTTCGCATATCTCGCGTCATCAATGTTTTACCGAGACGCGCTGAATGGCGTTTTCGCTTTCGGGGGAATTTACGCGCTAGGCGTCTTGAACTGGAGCACAACGGACATTGGTATCTTTGGTATCCTGACAATTATATCAGGCGCTATTTTTACGTTTATGGGCGGACGCATGGATGCCAAGTTTGGACCCAAACCTGTGATCATGTTCTGCATTCTCGTTTTGATTGCCCTATGCATCGTGATCATGACAATTACCCCCACAAGCGTGCTCTTGATGTCGGTCGATGCCAACAGCCCCCTTCCTGATGTAGCATTCTATATTTGCGGTATAGCACTGGGCGCAGTGGGCGGCATTATCCAATCCGCCAGCCGCACCATGATGGTCCGTCAATCACATCCAGATCGCATGACCGAAGCCTTTGGCTTATTTGCTCTATCAGGCAAGGCAACATCTTTTTTAGCGCCCGCCTTGATCGGCGTAACGACAGCGCTGACCAATTCACAAAGATTAGGCATTACCCCGCTGATCGGACTTTTCCTTATTGGCTTATTGCTGTTAGTCTGGGTTAAACCCGACGGCGAAGAGGTAGTGTAATGCAGTTCAAAGTATTCGGTTTTATTGTTCTTGCCGCCCTAGCTGGCTGCGGGGATGACGACAAACCCGCAAAAAACCAAGCTCAAGCCACCGCGGTGTCATCCAATGATTACCGCCCTGCGAAAACTTTATTTGGCGCTATGAAAAGCGGCTCTAAGCAGGCGGATGAATCATTTGGAAGCTATGCGAAAGGGTGCCTTGCGGGTGCGAAACAATTGCCCGAAACAGGCCCCACATGGCAAGCTATGCGATTGTCACGCAATCGGAATTGGGGACAGCCCATTTTGATCGACTACCTGCAAGATTTATCGCGCAAAGCAGCACAGCAACCTGGTTGGAACGGGCTGTATATTGGCGACATGAGCCAGCCGCGTGGCGGCCCCATGCTGTCTGGCCACGCCAGCCATCAGATCGGGCTTGATGCAGACATTTGGATGCTACCACCAGATCGCCTAGATCTTACTGCATCTGAGCGTGAAAACCTGTCATCGATTTCCATGCGAAAATCTGCAGGCGCGTTTGTGAATGATCGCTGGACGAAACAGCATCACAACATCCTAAAAGCCGCGGCCAGTGACCCACGCGTCGCACGCATTTTCGTGTTTCCTGGCGCAAAGGTTCAGATGTGCAATGACGAAACAGGTGACCGTGCTTGGTTGAATAAAATTCGCCCTTGGTATGGCCATCACTACCATTTTCATGTGCGCTTAAAATGTCCCACTGGCGACAAGTCCTGTGTTGACCAAGTGCCACCGCCAAGCGGGGATGGCTGTGCAGATGCGCAATCTTGGGTGAACAATATTTTGAATCCACCGCCCCCCAAACCACGTGATCCGAACGCGCCCAAGCCTAAGCCTAGTGCGCCCATTTCACTTGCGACCTTACCAGCACAATGCACATCCGTCTTGTCCTCGCGCTAGGGTTCATTGCGCTTTTCACACAAATTGTAGCGGCTGACACCAAATATGTTGGCTCTACCCTGTGGACATCTGATGACCCCCTGCACGGAGGGTATTCAGGACTTGAAGTCACCGCCGATGGTCGTGGGTTTGTCGCAATTTCAGATCATGGGAGCATCGCAAAAGGGCGCTTCGAGCGCGCCGAAACGGGTGTGATCAAATCCGTCACCAGTGTGCAACGCCATGCGTTAAAAGGGGCAGATTCAGACACGATTAAAAAATATGAACGCGATGCTGAAGGGCTTGCCATTGCGCCCAACGGGCAGCTTTTTATCAGCTTCGAGGGTATACACAAAATCTATCGTTATCCGTCTGACACAAGTCGCGCCATGAAGATGGATCAACACCCAGCCTTCGAAGCGTTGCAAAGCAATTCATCGCTTGAAGCTTTGGCCATCACTGACACTGGGCATATTTTGACAGTGCCCGAACGTTCTGGCGGCGAAACAAGGCCCTTTCCCGTTTATCGCTTTGATGGCACGCATTGGGACCAACCTTATAGCATTCCGCGCTCCGCCAACTATCTTCCCGTTGGGATGGATATTGGCCCCGATGGCAAGCTTTATCTACTCGAACGATGGTTTCGTGGAATTGGCTTTTCATCGCGGGTGCGTCGCTTTGATTTTGGCACCTCTCGCCTTACCAATGAAACCACTTTGCTAGAGTCTTCACTGGGCGCTCATGACAATCTGGAAGGCCTCGCCGTTTGGCATGACGGCAAAGACATTCGGCTAACGATGATATCTGATGACAACTTCAAGGCTTTTCAGGTCACCGAATTTGTCGAATACCGCGTGACTGAATAAGCTTGATTTCCCTTTGTTTATTGGCTAAACGCGCGCATCGCCTCGCTTGAGGCCGAGTTGCCGTCACCTTCGATAAAAAACGGATTTTATCATGAAACACATCATACCTGGCATTTTTGCCATGGCCGCTATCGTTGTCGCGTCCAACATCCTTGTGCAGTTTCTTATCCTCGATGGGCTGTTGACATGGGGCGCCTTTGCTTACCCATTCGCTTTTCTTGTTACAGATCTTATGAACCGCCTCTATGGCCCCAAAGACGCGCGCAAGGTGATCTATGCGGGCTTCGTCGCGGGCATCATCTGTTCACTCATCGGCACGCAAATTATGCTGCAAGGTGAAGGGTTTACCTACCCTGCCGTGGCTTTACGTGTTGCTGTTGGATCTGCCACTGCTTTCTTGATCGCGCAGCTTGTTGACGTGTTTGTCTTTGACAAATTGCGGTCTGGCACATGGTGGAAAGCGCCCCTCGTGTCGTCCATCATCGGGTCTGCTTTGGACACTGCGATCTTTTTCTCCATCTCTTTTTCCCAGTCAATTCAGGTATTTGGCGAAAATGCGGATATGGAAATCAACTGGGCGTGGGAAGCAACTCCCCTGCTTTTGACAGGACCAGACGCCCCGCTTTGGGTCACTTTGGCTTTGACTGACTGGTGCGTAAAACTTGCGCTTGTTCTGATCGCTCTTGTGCCATTTCGCATCATTTTACGCCGTCTTCACACAGATGTCGTATAATTTTACTTGCTATATACCAAATCTATGGCACCATCACCTTATCGGCAAACAATCGAAAGGAGGTGGACCAGTGTCTAGAGTTATTATGGTGAATGAGGTCAAGACAGTCGGGAGGGCCGCCGCTTAGAGGCAACCCTGTAAGCGAAACACTCTCGATTGGGCAACCTAACTGGCCCATTTCCTTAAATTCTCGAAGGGTTGTCTTATCTAGGCAGCCCTTTTAGATTTTCAGCCTCTTTCAAAATCTTGCACGACTTTGTGGCGCGTCTTTGCAACTTTTGCACGCTTGACGCCCCCCTCACTTTACATGTTTTAAAGGTGCCACGCACGCAGCCGCTGCCAAATCACCACAAAACCACGGAAACCACCATGTCCCTGCGCATCAATGAGACCATCGAACTGGCCGATTGGGAGCTGTCTGAAAGCTTCATGCGCGCCTCTGGTCCGGGGGGGCAGAACGTCAACAAAGTGTCGTCAGCGGTGGAACTGCGGTTTGAGGCAGACCGCTCCCCCAACCTGCCGCCCGCCGTGAAAATCCGCCTGCGCAAATTGGCAGGCCGCCGCTGGACCAAAGACGGCGCGATCATCCTGCAATGCGATGAAACGCGGTCCCAAGTCCGAAACCGAGAACTCATCCGCGAGCGTCTGGTGGCGCTGATAAAACAAGCGACCGAGCGGCCCAAGTTTCGGGTCAAGACGAAGCCGACCAAAGGATCGGTGCGCAGACGTTTGGACGGGAAAAAGAAACGCGGAGAGATTAAGGCGTTGCGTGGGCGGGTTGAGTGAAATAGCTTTTTTGAGAAAACTAATTGTGGAATAGATATTGAAACATATTGATAGAACAAGTTGTTTGAGAAGAGATTTCTATAGAAGAAAGCGCTTACAAAAAAGCTTACGCCGAGACCCAAAATCAAAAAAATACTCGGGATACATACGAGTCATCGCGCCTTCAATATTTAGTTTCTCACAAAACTATGACGCTACCGTCACCTTTTTGCAGTCAATCAAGCAGGCAGCGTTTAAGCGCCCAAAAACTGGACATCGAAAGGTCTTTTTGGATTTCGAAACTATAGAAGCGATATCTGTCGGCGCGGCTCTCGTTTTAGCTGCTGAAATCGACCGCTGGCAAAAAATTAAAAATGTTAAACTTGTTCTCAAGAATTACTCAAGCTGGAGCGATGATGTAAAAAGCCTACTTCATGACATCGGTTTCTTTGCGTTGCTTGGAACGCCAAATAGTCACAGTTTGTGCCATGGCTTTAGCGGGGAAGCCATTTCCGTGCTGGAGTTAATTAGTTGTGACTCCGCTAACGGCGAGCGAATCGCAGAAATTTCAAGCCGCTTAAGTGGAATTGCAAGCGCCTTTGAGCAAGATCCCGTGATGTATTGTGCCGTTTTGGAAGCCGCATATAATGGCGTTTTGCACGGCTATCCAGAAAAATTCTCATTCCAATACCCTCCTTTGCACAAGACTTGGTGGGCAACAGCAAGTTGGTCGCCAAAAGAACAAACAGTTAAGTTTATTGTTTATGATCAGGGTGTTGGCATTTCAGAAACTCTACCGCGTTCGAAATTGTACGAGAAGGTCGTTGCGTCTTTAAGTTCTGTCACGCCCGTCGGCTCAACACTTTTTAAATCAGATTCAACCATGATCGAAGCTGCGCTTAAAGTATCAAGAACTTCGCGCTCGGATGGTCACGGACAAGGATTACGTGATATAGTTGCTCCAGTAGAGTCCATGGCCGGTGCTAAACTACGAATCTTGAGTGGTTGCGGAGAAGTACTATATAGGCAAGGAGAACAAATATCTAAGCGTGATCGGTCCAACCATATTGGGGGCACGCTCGTTGAATGGACCATACCAGTTGGAGCCACGTGATGAACACTATAGAAATCGCAAAAGAGTTTTCACCCTACCCAGGCGGAAGGTATCCCGAAGACGGCCCAGCTAACGGTACAGACTTTAGAAATAGGCACTTGGTGCCCGTGCTAAAAGCACATCAAAAAGCCCAAGTTTTGTTGGATGGCGCCCTTGGCTACCCATCTTCATTTCTTGAAGAAGCCTTTGGTGGCCTTGTTAGAGCTGGCTATACAGCAAAGCAAATAAAAGAAACCTTCGATATCAAAACGAATGACCCGACACTGGAAAGGTTTTTGGTACTAATCCAACAGTACATAGATGGCGCAAAAGCAAAACAATGAGCTTTTTTGAGACGGTAATCGCGGCAGCTATAGGGTTTCTAATTGCTCGAATTCTTGACGCTTTCGCTTTCCGTGGGCGCTCTAGCGTCTCGCAAGTTGACTACGACATCAAAGAAATTCGCGAAAGCATCTTTGAAATAAGAACTTTGGCCAACACATACTGGGCAATTGATGGCAGCGATGAAAGCGCCAAAAAATTGGAGGCTTCTATCAATGGTAGGCTTTCATATGTTGGTACAATTATTCGACATCTTTTTGACTCACAGTCCGCTTCTTTGAAAGCCGTAGAGACTGACTTGAATAGATTCCATGAAGCCGTGACTGGCGGTAAATATGGACAACTCAATCGCACTCCCGATTTAAATCGGATCGCATCTATCGAAATGACATGCTTTTCTTTTCTGCATAAAGTAGAAAAATGTAAACGCAAGCTTCCAAAGCCCTTGTTCGTTTAAACCACCACATCCATCGCGACCTGCTCACCAACCCCAAACACCCGTTTGTACCGAGCGACTTCATCGGCGGGGCCCATGGCTTTGTTCGGGTTGTCGGAGAGTTTCACGGTGGGGCGGCCGTTGGCTTCAACGGCTTTACAGACAATAGAAAACGGCGCGAGGGCGTTGTTTTCGGTTAACCCTCGGAAATCATTCGTCAGCAATGTGCCCCAGCCGAAAGACGTGCGGACGCGGCCCGCAAACTGGCTGTGCAACTCGATGATTTTATCGGTGTCCAAGCCATCTGAGAAAATCACCAGCTTTTGGGTCGGGTCTTCACCCCGTTCGGTCCACCATTTGATCGCGGTTTCAGCGCCTGTGGCGGGGTCACCGGAATCGATGCGGATGCCTGTCCAGCCCGCGAGCCAATCGGGGGCACCGGACAGAAAGCCTTTGGTACCGTAGGTGTCGGGCAAGATGATGCGCAGGTTGCCTTCGTGTTCTTCGTGCCAATCGGCCAGCACGTCATAGGGGGATTGGCGCAGGGCGGTGTCATTTTCGGCCAAGGCCGCATAGACCATGGGCAATTCATGGGCGTTGGTGCCCACGGCTTCCATATCGCGCTTCATCGCAATCAGGCAGTTGGAGGTGCCAGCAAAGCTGTCACCCAGCCCTTCGGTCATGGCTTGGACGCACCAGTCTTGCCACAGGTAGGAATGGCGACGACGCGTGCCGAAGTCGGCGATTTTGACGCCTTGCAGAGGTTGCAGTTTTTCGACTTTTTCCCAGACGCGGGTCATGGCGCGGGCGTAGAGCACTTGCAATTCAAAGCGCCCCATATCGCCCGTCACAGCGCGGGATCGCAACTCCATCAGAATGGACAAAGCGGGGATTTCCCAGAGCATAACCTCGGGCCAAGTGCCCTCGAATGTCAGTTCATATTGGCCGTCGATTTTCTCGAGGTGATAGGGCGGAAGGCGCAGGTTTTCGAACCATTCCATAAAGTCAGGGCGAAACATCTGGCGTTTGCCGTAGAATGTATTGCCGCGCAACCATGTGCTTTCGCCGCGCGTCAGGGACAAAGAGCGCACATGATCAAGCTGTTCGCGCAGCTCGCCTTCGTCGATGAGATCAGCCAATCGGATGGATTTGGAACGGTTGATCAAGGAAAAGGTGACTTGCGTGTCACGCTTGTTGCGAAACACGGATTGGCACATCAGAAGTTTGTAAAAATCGGTATCAATCAACGACCGGACGATAGGGTCGATTTTCCATTTGTGATTGTAAACACGCGTCGCAATATCAACCATTCGGCCGCTCCCTTAAACATGGTTTGTTTAAAGCAGGTGGGCACAGGGGTTGGCAAGGTGAGATCCTGCTAGGAAGCTGCCAAGTTTTTGCGGTTGTGATAGAGTTTCTGAAGCAATTCGTCTTCGCTGCGTTTCAATGCTTCCATGCGGTCAAAGGCACTCATCTCGGCGGCAGCGAATTGACCAATCATGTTGAGCACCACGATATCTGTATCGCTCCACGGGGTGGCGCGCGGCGCTTTGCGATGGAATTCAAGCACACCGAAAAACGTACCGTTTATAAACATCGGACAGCCCAAATAGCACCCAATGCCATCTTCGGATGCACCCCTATAGAAAGTCGCATCATGTATACTGATGCTTTCTTGTTGCGCAGCAACCTGCCTGCCAACTCGGCTTAATGTGACGCCGCTCTGCTCAAGGGTACACACATCACCTTGATTCATATCACCTTTTTGATAGGCGAAGACCGTCTGAAATTCATCATAGTTGGCACGCGCTAAGATAGCCGAGGATGTCTCAAACAGTTCGCAACTGGCTTTCAACATTGCGTCGAATCGTTGCTCCATCGACAGGTTGGGCGCGGAAAAAGCAGTGGTAATAGCGACTGTCAAATTTTGACGCTGACGTACGGCCGCAAGCAAATCCGAATATTCCAGCATTTGATGACGGAGACGAATTTCGTCGCAAACGCAGATTGCCAAATCCTGTAGGATCGAAACGTCATCGTCTGTCCAAACGCGCGGTTCATTTTCGATCACGCAAAGCGCACCGAGAGGCGCATCACCAGGTCCAAGAATCGGCACGCCGAGGTAGGCGATCACTTCCATATCATGGACAGCGAGATTGTTTTTTACCAAAGGGTGCTTGCGCGCGTCATTCACCACCAAGGGTTGCCCTGCGCGTTTTACATGCTGGCAAAACGAATGTGACAAAGGGGTTTGGCGCCGTGCTGCCACATCATCTGGCAAGCCAATTTGACTGGTAAAAAATTGGCGATCTTGTTCTTCTTGCACAACAGATATGAGCGATACAGGTGTTTTAAATATCTGCAAAGCAAGGCGTGTTATAGCGTTAAAGGCCTCTGGTGCTTTCGCATCCACCAACCCCATCCGCTGGAATAACATCTGATCACTGGCGGCTTTGTCATGAAGCACTTGACCTGACATGCAACAATATCTCCAATTTTAAACGAGATTTTATCACCGCGCAGGTTAACGAAACCTTAACACCCCCCAAACAGCCGCACAGTCAGACGTTATCACGCAAGAATTGGCCGTTATGGCTGTAAATTCACTCCAAGGGCGGCCATTTCAGCGCGCGCGGTCTCTTCTGTTTCGGGCGCAATCGCACGACAAAGCCCCGTACGCACATGTGTTACAAAGCCCAACTTGGCTGCATCTTGCGCGGAGTAATTCACACAGTAATCCAAAGCCAAACCAACACAGGTCACATCCGTGACGCCCCGCGACCGAAGGTAACCTTCAAGCCCTGTGGGCGTGGTTTTGTCATTCTCGAAAAAGGCAGAATAGCTATCGATATCAGAGTTGAACCCTTTGCGGATGATCAAATCGCCTTCGGTGCGAAGCGCAGGATGAAAATCCGCCCCATCGGTGCCCTGAATACAATGATCAGGCCAAAGCACTTGGGGTCCGTAGGGCATATCAATAACGCTAAACGGATCGGCCTGATGACTACTGGCGAAAGAACTGTGCCCCGATGGGTGCCAATCTTGGGTTAAGATCACTGTGCTGAACTCAGCCATGGCAGCATTGATACCCTCGACGATGTCATCGCCCTGCGGCACCGCTAGGGCGCCACCTACACAAAAATCGCGCTGAACATCGATTACAATCAAAGCATGTGATTTGGGCTGCATATCAAAGACCTTTCTAAGTTGGCTTATTTGGAATCGGTCCGCAGCCAAACGTCAAGCGGTTGGGGTGCATTTTGCCGCATATTACGACCCTGACGCACTTGATTTGACCATTCTTGAGGAGTAATGGAAACACATGTTTACAGTATGCGCGCTTTATCACTTCACCCGTTTTGAAACCCCTGCAGATATTCAGGGGCCCCTTTTGGAGCTATGTCAGGCCGAAGGGATCACTGGGTCTTTGTTGCTTGCCAACGAAGGTATCAACGGCACTGTTGCAGGGCCGACGGCTGAAGCGATTGAAAAAGTGATCGCGCATATTCGCGCCCTGCCCGGCTGTGCGGATTTCGAATACAAGTTATCGACGGCGCAAGACCAGCCCTTTGGCAAAATCAAAGTGCGGCTGAAAAAAGAGATCGTCACAATGGGCCAGCCCAACGTGGATCCGCGCAGTGCGGTTGGCAATTACTGCACGCCTGAGGAATGGAACGAATTGATTTCGGCCCCTGATGTGGCTGTGATTGATACGCGCAACGATTACGAGGTGGGCATCGGCACGTTCAAAGGCGCGATTGATCCGAAAACGCCGACCTTTCGCGATTTCCCGAAATGGTGGGAAGAGAACAAAGACCGCTTTCACAACAAACGCATCGCGATGTTTTGCACAGGCGGTATTCGTTGCGAGAAATCGACCAACTATTTGATGCAGCAAGGCGTCGAGGATGTGTTTCACCTCAAGGGCGGCATTTTAAAATATCTGGAAGAAATGCCCGAAGAGAAAAGCATGTGGGAAGGCGAATGTTTCGTCTTTGACCAACGCGTTTCAATCGGCCACGGATTAACAGAAGGCCCGCATGAATTGTGCCACGCCTGCCGTCGTCCGATTTTGCCCGCAGACAAAGAGCGCCCCGAATTTGAACTGGGTGTGTCCTGTCATCAATGCGTTGACGAATTTGACGCGGATCGCAAAGAACGGTTTCGCGAACGGCAAAAGCAGATGGCCTTATCGCGCGCGCGCGGCGAACGCCATTTGGGGCGCACGCGGTTATCGTGACTGGGCACAGTCGCATAAATGCCAAGCCTGCCGTGGCGTTGGGGGGCATTTTAACAGCGCTGCTAATTGCAATATTTGGTACGAATTTGCACGCGAAATCCAATCCGCCTATGTCGAATATTTACATCCAATGCGCCTCAACAGGCGATAGTATGGCTGATGTCTGTGACTATGTTTCACAGCAGATGTATCGCCAACTCACGACCTCAGGGCGGTTGCGCGCTGGTTTGCAACAGATTGCCCCTGATGCGCGCCTTGTCGATGCACCCGCGCCGAAAACTTTGCGCGATACAGATGTGGCGGTTGCGGTCTTTGTAACAAAGAAACCCCTTGGCATGGCCCTGTCTGTTTTTGTGACAACTGCGAATGGTGGGACCATTGAGACTAAGCGTAACTTGACGGTAATGGATGCCCGACGCGCCCACGGTTTGGCGCATTACAAACGATTTTTGGATCGTACAATCGCTGCGGCCACCGAAGAATAAGCTGTTTGGCTTATTCAAAGCTATTAATATTTTTCTATAAAAAATGCCTCATCTGGGCTAATGTCTTTTGAAGTTAAGATTTATTATCCCTACGCAGATGTGAGTATCATGAGCACAGTACCCAAAAGCCTATTCTTTTCTGACTCAGATTCCTTCCAAATTCGCCATACCCACACGCAAGCGAATGTTTACGAAACAGGTGATGCCGCAGGAAACACAGGCACGTCTGCTTCGATCAACGAAGGCGATACCTTTTATGGATTCCTTAGCAGTCAAACAGATTCTGATTGGATCGAGATCACGTTAACTGCTGGTGAGACCTACACATTTGACTTAGATGGCAGTGCGGGCCTTTTTGACACAACCCTGACCCTTCGCGATAGGTTCGGGAATGAGCTTGCCTATAATGACGACACAGGTCGTGAATTGTTTTCTTCTCTGACTTACACAGCCGGATCAACCGGCACGTTTTATTTGGACGTTGGAGCATACCAATACAGCAGCACTTCGGACAACTTTGGTGGCTACACCCTCCATGCAGGTGACACCGGCCCCCTCGAAGAGGGCACAATTGAAGAGTTAGCGCATTTTCTCACAGACGGGTTTTGGGAAGCCAACGGGGATCAAAGAAGCGCCTTTGACACCTCAAGCTCAAATATCATTACCGTCAACATAACAGATCTAAACAGTACCGAACAAACCCTAGCACTTGATGCGATGAGCGCTTGGGAAATGGTTGCCGATATCGAATTCACGCTGGTCCAGACCAGCAACAGCGACATCACATTTTTGAATGACGCGCCATTCGCATTTGACGTCGATGCCTATTCAACCTCTGAAACATCGGGGGGTACGATTATATCCTCTGATGTTGTTATCACGACCGGATGGATCGAAGCCTATGGCGATAGCATTGGCACCTATGGGTTTCAAACCTACATACACGAATTAGGTCATGCTTTGGGGCTTGGCCATCAATCGAACTATAACGGCTCCGCCAACTTCCCAAGCGATGCAGATTTTGCCAATGACAGCTGGCAAGTCTCCGTCATGTCCTATTTTGACCAAGAAACTAATACTCTTGTCGACGCCTCTCTGGCCAGTGTCGTTTCGACCATGATGTCGGATATTTATGCCATACATGACCTTTATGGCGCAGCTGGTGCCGGGTCAGTAACTGCTGGCGATACCATCTGGGGATCAGGCACCAATATCGCAAATTACCTCGGCGATTTGATGGATGACGTCGATAACGGATACGCTTCGTCATATTCTGGCGATCCGATTGCTCTCACCATCTACGATGCCAGCGGCACCGATTTGATTGATCTCGACTTTTCAACCACCGATGACAATCTGGATATGCGCGCTGGTGAGTTTTCAGACGTCATGGGTCTAATCGGCAATATAGGCATTGCTGTGGGCACCGAAATCGAAAACGCCTCCATGGGTCAGGGCAACGACACAGTTACAGGCAATTCGCTGGCCAATATCATCAGGGGACGCGGCGGTGACGACACACTCAACGGCGCCGGCGGCGATGACACGCTTATTGGCGGCGCAGGGTTGGACACCCTCAATGGCGGGAATGGCAACGACACGCTGATCGGCGGCGCGGGTGCGGATGCTTTGGTCGGTGGCGCAGGCACAGATCGCGCGCAATATACA
>NZ_RKQK01000004.1 GCF_003814915.1 Pacificibacter maritimus | reverse complement strand
CCAGTCCGCTCAAACCAACAATCAATCTCTCGCTGCCGGTAGAGGGGGTTCTAAGCCCAACACCCAATACCCGCAACCCCTTTTTTAACAGTTTCTCACTTTTCTTACAAAATTCAAACAACATACTGATATATATATCTTTTTAGGTGAGTTTTTATTGGATATCACCCAAATCGTCACTTCATTAGATAATATGGCGATCGCCGCCTAGTCTTACCGAACACACAACCTACCACATGTAGTGTTCGCCTCAGTCAGCTGCGATGCAGAGGGCCGTTGCCTGATTCATTCACTGGGGTGCGGAACGTTTTTTGGGTTTGAAACGCAGAGCCAGCAAACCAAGCACAATAGCGAGATACACGAGAGGTTCGGTTTGCCACCCTTTAACCAGCCACACGTAATGGACTGCGCCCAGTATAACAGCGGGGTATGTGAGCTTGTGCAATGAGCGCCACTTCGGGCCCAACTTGCGTACAGATAAATTGTTTGATGTCACAAAGAGTGGGATCATCAAAACGAAGGCTGCCATACCAATAGTGATGTAAGGGCGTTTTATTATGTCCGTCAGGATTTGGCTTACGATTTGAACATCCAAGATAAGCCAGATGAGGAGATGCAAGAAGATATAAACGAAGCCAACGATCCCGAGGGCGCGGCGAAATTTGATAAGACTAATACCTGTGAACCGACGCAGAGGTGAAATCGCCAACACCGCGACCAAGACCTGCAAGCCGAGTTCACCCATTTCATGTTCGAGCGATTTTACAGGATCAACACCAAGTGTGCCATTTACTGCGGACCAAAACATCCACACGGGTGGTAACAAGGCAATAATATAAATTGGCCATGCTGGGAGGGGGCGCAACACGCTATTTACCTTTTGAGCAATCGTTTGCTTGAGGTGTGAAAAGGTATTTTGGGCTGTCATTAAATTTCCTAAATTATCGTGCTGCTAAAAAGGGGCAATCGACATGCCCCTTTTCAAAACTGCGCTAGTAGTTTTTGGTCAAATCAAGACCTTTATATAAGTCAGCAACCTGTTCTTCGTATCCGTTGAACTTGATCGTTTGTAGACGTTTGGCGAATAGTCCTCCGCCAATGCGGCGCTCAGAAGACTGTGTCCAACGTGGATGCGAAACTTCGGGATTCACATTCGAATAAAAACCGTATTCGCGCGCATTGATTGATTTCCACGTGTTGAGAGGTTGGGTATCAGTCAATGTGATCTTCACGATCGATTTGATCGATTTAAAGCCATATTTCCACGGCACAACTAAGCGCAGTGGTGCGCCGTTTTGGTTTGGCAGTTCTTTGCCGTAAAGGCCCGTCGCCATGATCGTCAGCGGGTGCATGGCCTCATCCAGACGCAAGCCTTCCACATAGGGCCAATCAAGTAGGGCACGTTTTTGGCCTGGCATTTCTTCTGGGCGGAAAAGAGTTTCAAACCGAACGTACTTGGCTGAGGATTGAACGCCTGCGAGGGCCAGCAATTGATTGAGCTCAAAGCCGTTCCACGGGATGACCATTGACCAAGCTTCTACACAGCGAAACCGATAAATGCGTTCATCTATGTCGACTTTAGATAGAATATCAGCCAGATCATACGATCCTGGGTTATCAACCAAACCATCGATTTGAACCGCCCAAGGATCAGTGGTGAGCGTATGCGCATTTTTTGCGGGATCTTCTTTACCTGTTCCGAACTCGTAGAAGTTGTTGTAGGTCGTGATCTCTTCGAATGTGTTTGGCGTTTCAGTTGTATCAAAACCTTGGATTTCAAAATCAGGCATATCTTGTGCAGATACAGAACGCGCGCCAAGCAAACCTGACCCAACAGCACCCCCGACGAGACCACCCATCAATGCGCGTCGATTCAGATAATTCGCTTCAGACGTAACAGCTGAATATTTTAGATCGCTTTTGTATTTCATGGCGGGTCCTCCAAGTGGTTTCACTACAGTTAGCCCGCCATGCCTAATTCTCAAAGAAAACTTATGTCACGACTTCGTTGAGTCATTGTAACTTGGGACAATTCGTTCAAGTTCGCGCGACGTCCCATCAGCCTGAACAATGCGCACATGATGACGGCGCATTTGACGCGGTTCCAGCACTCCAACAGAGTGCGCGATGGTTTCGACTTCTTTGATCGACGCAATGGCGTAGGCCGCCACCTTTTTATATTTATCATTGACCACAAGCCCTTTGAGTAACTGTGGATCATGGGTTGTGATACCTGTAGGGCAGGTGTTCTTGTTGCATTTCAAAGCCTGAATGCAGCCGAGGCTAAACATGAACCCGCGCGCAGAGCAGACAAAATCAGCCCCCGCACAAATCGCCCATGCGATATCCGCTGGATTAACCAACTTACCGCCTGCGATGACCCGAATGCGATCATGCAATCCATATTTGTCGCGTAGATCGCAAATCCGAATGAGGGATTCTTTGATCGGCATCCCAACCAAATCCATCAAAGGCATAGGCGCGGCACCTGTACCCCCTTCGCCCCCATCAATGGTGATAAAGTCTGGCGCAGATTCTGGACCGCGCTCGTTGATCAGCGCAAAAAACTCAGCCCAAGGGCGTGACGAACCGACCACAAACTTAAAGCCGACGGGTTTACCTGTCACTTCACGAATGTGACCGATGAAATCTAAGAGGTCACCAAAATCATCGACTTCGCGATGACGGTTTGGCGAAATGCCATCTTCGCCGGGCTTCAACCCGCGAATCTGTGCAATCTCAGGGGTGATTTTAGCGGCAGGCAAAATGCCCCCTTTGCCTGGCTTTGCGCCTTGGCTCAGCTTGACTTCAAACATCCGCACGGTTTCATGGGCCGCCATGGCGCGCAGCTTGTCATCATCAAGATTGCCATTCTCATCACGGATACCGTATTTGGCTGTGCCGATTTGATAGACAAGGTCAGCACCACCTTCGAGATGAAAGGGCGACAAGCCACCTTCGCCAGTGTTTAGCCAAATGCCCGCTTCCTTCGCACCTTTTGACAAGGCAAGAACCGCAGGCTTTGAAATTGCACCAAAGGACATGCCCGAGATGTTGAAAATCGAATTGGCCGTAAAGGGCTTGCGACAATACGGACCGATAATCATTGGATCGGTTGTGGTGAATTGATCATCAAGCGGCGGAAAGGTCGCGTTGGCAAAGATCGTTGTTCCGGGTACGGAAAGATTGCGCGTTGACCCAAAGGCGATTGTGTTCCCTTTGTTATCGGCCGCGCGGTAAATCCAATCGCGTTGCGCACGGTTAAATGGCAGCTCTTCGCGGTCCATTGCGAAAAAATACTGGCGGAAAAATTCGCCCAATGTTGAGAACCAATGACGAAAGTGGCCGATTACGGGGTAGTTTCGCAGCACGGCATCGCGTGTTTGTTTTCGGTCGAAAAAGTAAAGGACCGACGCCCCGAGAACCACGACGCCCAACACAAAGACAAATAACAACGCCATCACTTGCAGCGCACCCGTTGCCCAAATCAACATATCTCAATCCTAACCTGATTTTCGTTTGGCGACCTTTGGCACAATTCCTACAAGAGGCAAGGGTGATAGCGCTACCAAATAGCACCAAATGCCTAATTTTTAGGCATGCAAAAGTATACAATTTCCCAATGCGTATGAAAAAGTGGCGATCGTGATGATCGCCACTTCGAGAGGGTAATAATAGGCCGTCAAAACTTAGTGAACGACGGCATCATCTGGCTTGGGGCGGTTGCTGGCTCCTTTGCGGCCACCGATGATCAATCCATCCGATCCAGCCGTAACCTCAAGCACAGAACCATCCATGACATCGCCTGACAAAAGACGTTCAGCGAGCGGATCTTGCAAAGCGCGTTGGATAACCCGCTTTAGCGGCCGCGCACCAAAAACTGCGTCATAGCCTTCATCAGCAAGCCATGCGCGCGCATCTGCTGACAGATCAAGCGTAATGTTGCGCGGCGCAAGACGTTTGGCCAAAAGCCCCAGCTGGATATCAACGATGCCGCCCATATCGCTGCGCGCAAGACGATCAAAGATGATTGTCTCGTCCAAGCGGTTCAAAAATTCAGGGCGGAAATGCGCCCGCACCGCGTCCATCACGTCGCGTTTTGCCTGCGCAGGATCACCGCCTTCTGGCAGTTGACTCAATGCTTGCGCCCCAAGGTTTGACGTTAGGATGATCAGCGTTTGCTTGAAATCCACAGTGCGCCCCTGCCCGTCGGTCAGAACCCCGTCGTCAAGAACTTGCAACAAGATATTGAACACATCAGGGTGCGCTTTTTCCACCTCATCGAACAGAACAACTTGATAAGGTCTACGCCGCACGGCTTCGGTCAGAACGCCACCTTCATCATAACCGACATAGCCGGGAGGAGCACCGATCAACCGCGAAACTGCGTGCTTTTCCATGAACTCGGACATGTCGATACGCACCATCGCGCTGTCATCGTCAAACAAGAATTCGGCGACTGATTTTGTTAGCTCGGTTTTACCCACACCTGTAGGTCCAAGGAACAAGAATGAACCAAGCGGGCGATTTTCATCGTTCAAACCAGCACGCGCACGGCGGACAGCATTCGATACGGCATGAACAGCACTGTGCTGCCCGATGACACGGTTGTGCAGCGAATCTTCCATACGCAGCAATTTATCCCGTTCGCCTTCGAGCATTTTCGACGTGGGGATTCCTGTCCAGCGCTCGACAACTTCGGCGATCTGTTCGGGGCGCACAGCTTCTTCGACCAAAAGGTCTTGCGCCTCGTGGTGCTCTGCCGCATCGATCTGCTTTTCAAGCTGAGGGATCACCCCGTAAGATAATTCCCCCGCCTTGGCCAAATTGCCTTCGCGTTTCGCGATATCAAGATCGGCGCGAGCACGATCCAACTTTTCCTTGAGCTCACGCGCCCCTTCCAATTTGTCGCGTTCAGATTGCCATTTAGCTGTCATGCCCGCAGATTTTTCTTGCAGATCTGCCAGCTCTTTTTCCAACTTTAGCAAGCGATCTTTGGAAGCTGCGTCATCTTCTTTCGACAGCGCCATCGCTTCGATTTGCAGTTGAAGGATTTGGCGATCAAGTTGATCCAGCTCTTCAGGCTTGCTGTCGACTTCCATCCGTAAACGACTGCCAGCCTCGTCGATCAAATCAATGGCTTTGTCTGGCAAAAAACGATCCGTGATATAGCGGTGCGATAGGGTCGCTGCCGCCACCAACGCGCTATCAGAAATGCGCACACCATGGTGCACTTCGTATTTTTCTTTGATCCCGCGCAAGATGGAAACCGTGTCTTCGACAGTTGGCTCTTCCACCACAATCGGCTGAAACCGTCGCGCTAAGGCCGCATCTTTTTCAACATATTTGCGGTATTCTTCTAGGGTCGTTGCGCCGATACAATGCAGCTCACCACGCGCCAGCGCGGGCTTGATCAAATTGGCCGCATCCATCGCGCCTTCGGATTTACCTGCGCCCACGAGCGTGTGCATTTCATCAATGAACAAAATAACTTCACCTGCGGCGGCTTCGATTTCTTTCAAAATAGATTTTAGGCGCTCTTCAAATTCGCCGCGGTATTTCGCGCCCGCGATCAGAGCACCCATATCCAACGCCAGTAGCTTTTTGTTGCGCAAGGATTCAGGCACATCACCGTCAATGATGCGCAAGGCAAGGCCTTCGGCGATTGCTGTTTTACCAACACCAGGCTCACCAATCAAAACAGGGTTGTTTTTGGTACGACGAGATAAAACCTGCATCGCGCGGCGAATTTCTTCATCACGTCCAATGATCGGGTCAATTTTACCCGCCTCGGCCGCCTCGGTCAGATCACGGGCGTATTTTTTCAAGGCCTCATAGCCATCCTCGGCTGACGCTGAATCAGCTGTTCGACCTTTGCGAATTTCATTGATTGCAGAGTTCAATTTCATCGCGGTAACACCGCCTGCAACCAGCGCATCTTTGGCTTTTGATTTGACCACAGCAAGTGCAGTCAAAATTCGTTCGACAGGCACGAAACTATCGCCTGCTTTTGTCGCGATCTTTTCGGCCTCATCCAGCACCTTAACGGTGGATTGATCCATATAGGTTTGGCCCGCATCGCCAGAGACGCGTGGCACCTTGGCAAGAGCGGCCTCAACCGCATCGAGCACGAGTTTTTCATCCCCGCCAGAGCTCGCGATCAAACCCGAAGCCAAACCTTCGGTGTCATCCAATAGAGCTTTCAACAGATGTTCGGGACTGAGTTTTTGATGACTTTCTCGCATCGCAATGGTTTGTGCTGCTTGTAAAAAACCACGTGAGCGTTCTGTGAACTTTTCCATGTCCATGTCGTATCCTTTCAAACAAGCGTTCCGAATGTTCGATGCCCTAATAGCGGCACATCAAATCGGTGGAACCTCATGGTTTATGTGGTCCACCAAAGGCCTATATTCAAGATCGCAGGTGCAAAATCTTGGCCTACGCAATCGAGATGCGGGCCTTGCCTCATAGCCAATGGAGTCATATGAGGAGGGCGAAACAAAGGAGTTTGCCCATGACCGCACCCGCAGATGACCGCCTGATCGTCGCTCTTGATGTCCCGAATGTTTTACAGGGCCTCGAAGTTGCGCAAAAGATCGGTGACGCCGTATCCTTTTACAAAATCGGCCTAGGAATGTTGACAGGTGGCGGTTTGGCTTTAGCCAATGAGCTGAAGCAAGAGATGGATAAAAAGATCTTTCTCGACATGAAATTTTTTGACATCGGCGCAACTGTAGAAAATGCAGTACGCGGGACAGCGCAATTCGACATAGATTTTCTTACGGTTCACGGTGACCCTTATGTTGTAGAAGCCGCCAAACAAGGCGCGTCTGGCTCGAACATGAAAATCTTGGCTGTGACGATTCTGACATCCTTGGATCGTGCTGATCTGGATGGCGCATTGATCAAAGCGGGTGATATCAAAGACCTCGTACAAGAACGCGCTGGGAATGCTCTGCGCGCGGGTGCAGATGGGGTGATTTGCTCGCCACAAGAGGCCGCTCTTGTACGTGCTTTGCCTGAGGCAAACGGCAAACTAATTGTAACACCTGGCGTGCGCCCAACAGGTGCAGCGCTTGGCGATCAAAAGCGTGTTGCCACACCAGCGCAGGCGATCAAAGACGGTGTAGACCACATGGTCGTCGGTCGCCCGATCTGGCAAGCTGCGAACCCACGCCAAGCTGCTTTGGCCATTCAAAAAGAAATTGCAGACGCTTAGGGCGTGATGCCCAAGTCATTGACCGCGTGATGCAGCCGTTCCCGAAATGTGGGGACGGCTTTTTCATGGGTCACAAAGGTAGCAATCGGCATCCATGTCCACGCTTGCCCTTCGTCGCCCAAGTGAATAGCGGCGTCAGACAAGTTATCCCAGCGCGCAACGTAAAAGTGTACACGCAAGGCGGAGGCGTTGAGATAGACGCGGTGATGAATGATTTTGCTTGGGTCAATCTTGATGGCCAGCTCTTCATGTAATTCACGGGCCACCGTTGCGAAGGGGCTTTCGCAACCTTCACGCCCCCCACCAGGTAGATCCCACATGTTGGGAAAGGGGATGGTAGGAGTATCGTCACGCAGCAGTGTCAAAACTTCTGCGTGACGCAAGATCGCAATTTTGGACCCATGAAAAGGCTCCAAAACCTTAGACATCATCGTTGATATCTTTATCCCAGACTTTGACCTGACCTTTTCGCACACCAAAAATCTGACGCATTGCGAGCCAAGCGAACAAGGACACCACAGCAAAGATAACGGCGACAACGGCGGCATTTTCTGGGCCGAATCCGACCCCCATTAACGCTGCGACCACTGCGGCGCCGACACCGAAACCCAAAAACAAAAAGCCCGGCGCGAAAATTTCGAGTATCAATAGCGCTACCGCGCCCAGCCCCCAAACCCACCATAAGGCCCAAATATCGATGGCAGCTGCCTCCATTACTTTTTGCTCCCGAACAATTTGAATGCGTCCCCAAAGGCTTCGATGGCTGCGGCTGGCATAATTACGGTTTGGCTGCCCTGCCCTGTACCCACAGCAGTGAGCGCTTCGACTTGCTTCAAGGCGACTTGGTATTGGGCCGCTTCGATACCGTTTTCTGTAATCGCTTCGGCGACCACGGCTGTTGCATAGGCTTCGGCATCCGCCTGAATACGGCGGGCTTTGGCGATTTGTTCAGCAGCATAGAGTTCGGCATCCGCGTTCAGTTCGACAGACCGCTTTGACCCTTCGGCTTCGGTCACGGCTGCACGGCGCGCGCGCTCAGCATTCAATTGCTGCAACATGGCTGCGCGCGTGGCTTCATCGAGGTTCACATCCAAGATTTCGGCCCGCGTCACTTCGATGCCCCAGTCATCAACGGCTTCTTCCACCTGCGCCTTGATCGTTTCAATAAGGCTGGAGCGGTTGGACTGCACCTGATCCAGTTCCATTTTACCAATCTCAGACCGCACGATCCCCGCAACCGTTGTGGCAATCGCGCCATCGACATCACGAATACGGTACACTGTACGCTCGGGTTCAGTGATGCGGTAAAATACAGATGTTTCGACTTTCACCAATGCGTTGTCGGATGTAATCGCATCCTGCATTGCGTTGGGCAATTGCCGTTCAAGAATAGAAATTTTATGGGCGACACTATCTATCAGCGGAATGACAAAATTGATGCCTGGTCCAAGCACCGTGCGCAATCGCCCAAAGCGTTCGACAACGAATTTTTCAGACTGCGGGACGATACGCACCCCCTTGCTGACAAGAATAATAATCAGTACCGCAATCGCCAATAAAAACAGATTGCCACCTGACAAAAATGCCGGAAGTCCAAATTCAGTCATTTTAACACCACTCGTTTGTTTGTAAGTAATTGACGTTAAGATACCGAAATACATGTCATAGGTATAGCCCGTACCGCATAAATGAGACGCCATGCCCAGACTGTGTCGCGATTGTTTTTACACGTTCGAAACGGGCATCAGGTGTCCGTCTTGTGGTCGTCCGCGCACGCTTTCACATCCTGAACTCTTTGATCTCTCCATTGCTCACATGGATTGCGATGCGTTTTTTGCCTCTGTTGAAAAACGTGACAATCCTGAATTGCGCGATAAGCCTGTGATTATTGGCGGCGGTCACCGCGGGGTGGTATCAACGGCTTGCTATATTGCGCGGATCAAAGGGGTGCGCTCGGCCATGCCGATGTTCAAAGCGCTACAGCTCTGCCCCGAAGCCGTGGTCGTAAAGCCGCGTATGGCGGCCTATTCCGAAGCCTCAAAAGCCATTCGCCAAATGATGGACGAGTTGACACCAAAGGTGGAACCCTTGTCATTGGACGAAGCGTTTTTAGATCTCAGCGGCACAACTACCTTGCATGGTGCCCCGCCTGCGGTGATGCTGGCCCGCCTAGTCAAATCCATGCAAACAGAGCTGGGTCTGACAGGTTCAATTGGATTGAGCCACAATAAATTTTTGGCGAAAATTGCATCTGATCTCGATAAACCGCGTGGATTTTCTGTGATCGGGCAGTCTGAAACAGAAACTTTTCTAGCCAACAAGCCCGTTAAGCTGATTTGGGGTGTCGGCAAAGTGTCTCAAGCGGCCTTGGCGAAATCAGGTATCGAAACTTTTGCAGACCTACGCCGCTGGGACAAAGACGACCTAATCCAGAGGTTTGGCGCACTGGGTGACCGTTTGTGGTATCTTGCACGCGGACAAGATGCGCGCCGCGTTTCAGACCGTGACAGTGTGAAGTCGATTTCAAAAGAAACGACCTTTAACGTCGACACCCAAGAGATGAGCACCCTAGACAAGCACATTTGGCGCCTATCAGAACAGGTTTCCGATCGGGCGAAGAGCGAAGCGCAGGCAGGGCGCGTGGTGACTCTCAAGCTCAAGCGCTCGAATCACAGCTCAATCACCCGTCGCCTAACATTGCCGCAAGCAACAAACATGGCCGATCAGATTTACCGCACCGCGCGTGGCCTGCTGGACAAAGCCATCGTGGAAGGACCGTTTCGACTGATTGGCGTTGGCATAAGTACGCTCGAAGATGCAGATAAAACCGAAGCGCACGCTGACTTGCTTGACCCGAATGCATCTAAGCGCGCCGATGCCGAAAAAGCGCGGGACGAGATCAGGCGAAAATTTGGTAAAGACGCAATTATCAAAGGGCGTGCGCTATAGCGCTATCACCGCCTTACTCTACTCGGCCGCAAGCGGTACGCGCCCCACATCGAATGCTGCAATAGTTTGTGCCGCACGCCCCAACGCGGACTTAACGTCCTCAAAATCGGCACTTCGCTCCAGTGTTTTTTCGTTCATATAGAGCGACCGATCAATCTCAACCTGAATGCAGTGCTGATTTCTTGCGGGATGGCCATATTGCTTGCACACATAGGCCCCAGCAAAAGGAATATTGCGCAGAACCTCAAAACCCTCTGCTCTAAAGGCCGCTTCGACATCTCGCACTAAATCCGCACTTGCCGATGTCCCCTCACGGTCCCCGATCACGATCTGAGGTGTCCGACCTGTTGCCGTTTTGATATTTCGCAGCGCCTCTCGTGGCATGGAATGGCAGTCGATCAATAGAGACTGCCCAAACAAGGTTTTGGTTTCATGTAACAACGTTTCCAGCATCAAATGATAGGGTCGCCAAATCTGAGCGATTCGCATATCAGCTTGCGCGCGGGTGATTTTGCCACTGTAAATTGATCGTCCATTGGCCACGACGCGTGGAATCACACCCAATCCAGACAGGATACGCGCATTCGTTTGGCGAATCGACACACCTTCGATCACCGCAGGATCAAGTTCATCACTGTGACGGTTCAAATCAAGCCAAGCGCGTGGATAGACTGCGCTTAAAAATGTTGCCCCATATTTGGGAGTATTTTCAAAAAGCACATCAACATAGGCATCTTCGGAAGATCGCAACGTTATTGGGTCTAATACAGACCTTTCCAACATCTCTGCAGGGTAATAGCACCCGCTATGAGGCGAAGAAAACACGACGAACGACCGCCGTTTCTGCGGTCTGTAAAGCCGATATGGCACTGTGCTCATGATGCGGTCCTTTCAAAGAAAACTATAGCAATCGATTTTCCTTTCCAAAAGCCCTTGATCAATGCTCCGACTCCTTTTATACGCGCTCGGACTGACGTGGGAACTGCCCACGTCTTGTTCGTTCAAGCCAATCGGCCTAAACGAACAGGGCGTGACACTCCCGTGGACGAAAATGGGTGTATAGCTCAGTGGTAGAGCACTTCGTTGACATCGAAGGGGTCACAAGTTCGAACCTTGTTATACCCACCATCGTTCCGTTAGAATGGTTTTAACACAGGCGCACGCAGGCGCCGCGATAAGGAGACTGGACATGAAAGTTCGCAACTCACTCCGCTCGCTGAAAAACCGGCACCGCGATTGTCGCATCGTACGCCGTAAAGGCCGCGTGTATGTGATCAACAAAACGCAGCGCCGCTTTAAAGCCCGTCAGGGCTAAGCTTCAGCAGCTTTTAATAAAAGAGCCGTTCAGGAAACTGAGCGGCTCTTTTATTTTGATCCACCCAGACCTGAAATCACAGCGCTTTGCGCCGCAAATACGCGAGCCAAAGATGCATGGACGCCCCGCCCGCAAAAGCTGTCGCGGCAAACCCTATCAGGCCAGCAAGACCGAACATTTGCGTCAAGGCCAACAAAATTGGTGTGCCGATCATATTGCCTACATTGCCCATCTGCGCCATGGCCCCATTGGCTAAGGCCTGTTCTTGCGGATCGGCGTTTAAAACAGGGATCGAAGAAAAACTGCCCGATTGAACCAGCCCAGCAGCACCTAAAATACAGATACCTGCGATTTCAATAGGCGCCCCGATGGACAATGACATTGAAAAACAGACAGCTAAAAGAAAGCCAGAAATAACAACGGGCACGGGCGAATAGCGCCGCACCAAAACAAGCCCGATCGTCATTGACACGATCATTGTCACCAAGGGCAAGAACCCCGCTAGGCTTTGACGCAATGCATCGATGAAATAGGCGGGCATCACAGTCACGAGAGCCACAAACCCCGCAGCGTAAAACAACCATCCTGCCGCAGGGGCTATGATCCGCGGCGAACTATAAGCCGAGATATGGCGCGCCCAAACGTTGCTCAGTGTAAGACGTTCAGAGCCACGCGAGATGACGTCATGCGGCAACATCCGCCACAAACACCCAGCCAGCACGATCATGGTCAACGCGTGTAGCCAAAAGAAAACGGGAATTCCAAAGGCAGCCACCAAGGGCACACCACCCCAAACGAAAACCGCATAGGAGACTGCAAAAAAGCTGCTCCACAAGGTCATAGCGGATGCACGGTGCCGTAGGGGGGTAATCTGCCCGATCACAGTGGGCGCGGCAACGACGATCAACAAATGCGAAATGCCCTCAAGCAATCGGCTGGCCAAAAACAGGGGGTAGTCTGGCAGAGCACTTTGCAGCAACGATATCGCTGCGCCGAAACATAAGCCACCAATCAGCAATCCTTTCGGCCCCATACGCCCAACCAAAGCGCCAGCGAATAGCCCACAGACCAATCCGATCGCCGAAATCAGTGACAGCAGCAGACCAAGGGCCGCCCCTTGCACCCCAAATGCCTGCCCTAGGTCGGGCAGAATGACTGTGATTTTCGCAAACTGTCCTGCGGCAGAGACGCCTGCAAGCCAAAGAACAAGAATAAGCGCTGTCGGGGTGTGTTTGGAATCTATCATGCCTCAGTCTTGAGCATAAGTTGACCCAAAGACAACGATCATTGAAGCGCATGCCATCCCATAAATTCGCTCAATCAAGCCGCGCTAAGGTTTTGGTACGAGAGGCACGACACCTGCCGCAGCAGGGGTTTCGGTGTCAGCGGCCAATTCTTCGAAATCAAAATGATCCAAACGATGTGCACGCTTCCCTGCTTTTTCAGCGGAAATTTTGATATCTTCGATGTCTTTCGCTGCCTGCCCAAAGTGACGATCCAGATTGCCCACACGCGTGCCCAAGCGATCAACATCGCCAGCCAATAGTCCCAATTCTTTGCGAATAGAGCCCGCTTGTTCACGCATACGGGCGTCCTTCAAGATGGCGCGCATGGTGTTGAGCGTGGCCATGCATGTTGTGGGCGATACGATCCAAACCCGTTTATCAAAGCCTTCGCGGACCAATTCGGGAAAATTGGCATGCAGCTCGGCATAGACCGCTTCTGACGGCAAAAACATCAAAGCGCCATCGGCGGTTTCGCCCTCGATGATGTATTTGGTCGAGATGTCATTGAGGTGTTTTTTAACAGCCGTACGCATCATTTTGGCCGCTTCCGTGACATCCCATTGCGTCTCAGCGCGGCGCAAGGCCTCATAAGCTTCCAGCGGGAATTTGCTATCAACCACGATAGATCCCGGCGGGTTTGGCAAATGAATCAAACAGTCGGCACGCTTGCCATTCGATAGGGTTGCTTGCAGCGTGTAACTGTCCTTGGGCAAGGCTTTCCCGACGATGTCGTTGAGCTGAATTTCCCCAAAAGCACCACGTGTTTGCTTGTTGGACAAGATATCTTGCAACGACAGAACATTGCCCGACAGCTTTTCGATATTGGCCTGCGCTTTGTCGATGGTCATCAACCGTTCTTGCAGCGAGGTCAATGAGGTGGCCGTTTGCTTGGCGTTCCCCATCAAGCTTTGGCCCATCTTTTCTTGCAACTCTGAAATCGATCGATTGGTGCGCACCTGCATTTGCGACAAGTTTTCTTGCAGTTTCAGTTGTTGAGCCGCCAGATTGTCAGACATTTGTTGCTGCATCTGCGCCAAGTTTTCACCTGTGCGTTGCTGCGACTTGGCGAGCGTTTCATGCAAATTAAGCTGCACTTCGCCAAGACGCTGTTCCATCATATTGGTCAGTTGGGTTTGGCCGATGGCTTGGTTTTGCGCGACATTGTTGAGGCTGCCACCCAGATGGTCTTGGCCAGACGAAAGCTGTTCCACGCGTTGCCCCAAGGCCATCATGCGCTCAGAGGCGCGCGCCGTGCCACGCACAACAGACCATAGCATCAACAAGATAAGCGCAGCAAAAATCGCGCCGCCGATCAAAAGGTATTGTTGCATTTGAGGGTCAGAAAAATCCATCATGTCCGTCCAAACAATCGTTCAATATCCGACAACTTCAATTCCACATAGGTAGGACGCCCATGGTTGCACTGGCCTGAATGCGGCGTGCTTTCCATTTCGCGCAGCAGTGCATTCATTTCTTCACCCCGCATCCAGCGCCCTGAGCGAATTGACCCATGACAAGCAACCCGCGACAACACAGCTTCGATACGGGCCTGTACTGTCTGACTGTCACCCAAATCGGCCAGTTCATCCAGAACATCCATAATCATCGCTTTGGCGTCAACACGCCCCAAAATAGCAGGTGTTTCACGTACGGCAATCGCACCGCCACCAAAGGCTTCGATCACCAACCCAAGCCCTGCCAAATCATCCGCCAAGTCTAGCAAAACCTGCGCATCATTGGCACCCAGTTCAATCACTTCAGGGATCAGCAAAGCCTGCGACGCAACCCCATTTTCTGCCATCAGTTTTTTCAACTTTTCGTAGACAAGTCGTTCGTGGGCGGCGTGCTGATCTACGATCACGATACCTGATTGAGTTTGCGCTATAATATAGTTTTCATGCACCTGAGCGCGCGCGGCACCAAGGGGCAGCGCTTCTGCGACAGGGTTTTCGGCACCCTCCTCAACGCGCGCAGACGGAGACGACATTTCCGCAAAGCCCCGAACCTCCGTATGATTGGGCGCTTGCCATTGATAGCTGGACTGCACTGAATCGTTCGAAGGGCGCGGCGGCATGGAATAACCAGAGGGACCACGGCGGTCCATTTGATAGATGCGCGGTGTTTCATCCGTGGGCTGATCGGCGGAGTTTGATATCGCGCCAGCCCCTTGAGGCCGCATAGCACCCAATGTCTCTTGCGCCACGGTGGTAGAAGCACGATGACCCGCTTCGGTTAGAGCGCGGCGCAGACCTGATACAATTAGACTGCGCGCCTGTGTAGGTTCGCGAAAACGCACTTCTGATTTGGCGGGATGCACGTTTACGTCCACACGGTGCGGTTCAACATCAATAAACAGGCATGCTGCAGGGTGACGATCACGGCTGAGAAAATCGAAATAAGCTGCACGTAACGCCCCAAGCAAAAGCTTGTCGCGCACAGGCCGACCATTCACGAATAAGAATTGCTGTACAGATGAACCACGTGAGTATGTCGGCAAGGCAGCATAGCCTGTCAGGTGTAAACCTTCACGCTCGCTATCAATCGCTAATGCGTTTTCCGCGAATTCTTTTCCCAAGACAGTCGCCAAACGGCCATGCAACGCATCGAACATGTCACCAGATTGCGGGTCCGCACGAAACGTTACACGCCCTTCGCCACCACCAGACACATCGCGCAGCGTGAACCCGACAAATGGCTCTGCCATGGCCAAGCGTTTGACCACATCAGAAATGGCCTGCGCTTCAGCGCGGTCTGTGCGCAGAAATTTCAAGCGCGCAGGCGTGGCGAAAAACAGATCGCGCAGCTCAACCACTGTGCCTTTGGTCAATGCGGCGGGTTTGAGCGGTTCGATATGACCACCAGAAACAGATAAAGTCACCCCGTCATGACCTTCGGCCCGTGAGGTGATTTTAAGACGCCCAACAGCGCCAAGCGAAGGCAAGGCTTCGCCCCGAAATCCAAACGTGTGAATGTCTAGCAGGTCAGACCCATCGATCTTCGATGTCGCGTGACGCGACAAAGCCAAGGGCAAATCATCGCCCGTCATCCCACAGCCATCATCCGTGATACGGATTAAGGTTTTCCCCCCGTCCGCATAGTCAACCGTGATGCGGCGCGCGCCAGCATCGATGGCGTTTTCAACCAGTTCCTTAACCGCAGAGGCGGGGCGTTCAACCACTTCGCCCGCTGCGATACGGTTGATTGCCCCCTCATCCAATTGGCGAATGACAGGGCGTTGCGGCGTGGCGGGTTGGCTTATATTGAGGTCTGTAGAGTTCATACTACTAGAAATAGCATGAACTCCTCCGATTCGACCATGCGCAAATCATTCAGATTTTAGGCCTTCGGGTTGCCCAACAACAAAGAAAGTTAATTCGTCGGGCTTGTAGAGATCTTGAATGACAGCATTGATCTCATCCACAGTCACCGCGTTGATGAGATCGTTGCGATGCAAGATATAGTCGCGCTCTAGCCCAGTCATTTGCATACCGACTAGAATGCTGGCAATCGGCGCATTACCGTCAAACCGCAGCGCGTAGGCGCCTGTCAGGTAAGTCTGAGCCGCTTCAAGTTCCGCTGCAGACACACCTTCACGTGCGAGGCGCGCCCATTCTTGTTGGACCACATCAATAGATTCACGCACGACGGAATTGCTGGACGAAAACTGCCCCAAGACCACTTCGGAATGATCATAGGGGACAAGATAAGCCCCGATACCGTAGGTCAAACCCCGCTTTTCACGCACCTCTTGCATCAAACGCGACTCGCGCGTACCGCCTAGTATTTCGTTTGCAATATAGGCTGGGATGAAGTTGGGATCATCGCGGGGGATACCCGAATGCCCGAACATGACAACAGATTGCGGCGTGTCGAATGGGATAACGTTGATCCCACCCTGCAAATTTGGTGTGATCTGTTCTGGTAGATCGGGGCCGCCCTCAGGCAGGTCTCCCAACAATTTATCGAGCAAGATCGCAAGCTCCGACCCAGTAATATCGCCAACAGCGGCCACATAGAGACGATCTTTAACTAAGGCGCGTTTATGCGCCGTGCGCATATCGTCTGGCGTTAAGCTGGCGACCGTTTCAAAGGTGCCATTGCTTGAGGTCCCGTAAGGGTGATCCCCAAAGGCCTGCGCATTCAAGGCCTTTGAAGCGATATCATTGGGCGATGTCATATTGGATTGAATGATTGATTCAACCTGCCCGCGCACGCGATCCACCGCAGTTTCGTCAAAGCGGGGCTCTAACAAAGCTGTGCGTAACAAAGCCATGGCTTCGTCGCGGTTTTCAGTGAGGAATTTGGCTGAGACTGAAACACTGTCGGCATAAGAATCGAATGTAAATCCTGCCGCGAGACTGTCGCGCGCCTTGGCGAAACCCTGTGCATCTAAATCGCCCGCGCCTTCTTCCAAGGTCGCCATCATGAGGTTGATTTCGCCACGCTTGCCTTCACGGTCTAAGGATGTGCCGCCCCTAAAACGCAATTCCAAAGCCGTGAACGGAATTGTATGATCTTCGACCAACCAAGCTGTGATGCCCGAATCAGATGTAACTTCTTGCACCTCATTCATTGCGACCGCAGGATTGACAAGACTGGCACAAAGCAAGGCTGCGCCTAGAATAGGTTTGAATATCTGTCTCATTCGCCTGCCTCCTGAGATGTTTCATCTGGCAATAAGAAACCTGTAACAGAATTCGATTTGTCGAATACCCGCTGCGCAGCTTTCATCACATCATCGGGCGTCACGGCCTCCAAAGCATCAGGCCAAGACTGCACATCATCAATCGACAAACCGATGGTCAATTCTGCGCCGTAGCGGCGCGCCAAGCTTTCCACGTTATCAAGTTGATAGATCCGTGATGCGCGCAATTGCGTTTTGAGGCGTTCGAATTGTTCTAGATCCACACCTTCAGACAGAAATGTTTCAATAGCATCATCGACAGCGATTTCAGCATCTTCTAACGACACGCCAGGAACGGGCGCGATGACCAGACCAAATGATCCGATATCTAGCGATGCGCCATTGTAGAAAGCAGACACAAAAATCGCTTTTGGATCGTCAAACATCAGCTTTCGCCCCAAATAAGATGTTGCACCATCACCGCCCAAAAGGCTTGCTAACACCTCTAACGCGGCAGCTTCTGATTGATCACCAGGATTGCGTTCTGTCGCTAGATAGCTGCGCGTCATGTAGGGCTGAGACACTTGCGGGTCGATCATCGTCATACGGCGTTCAACAAGTTGAGGTGGCTCCGTCGGGCGCATGCGTTCGGGCAAATCGACGGTTGGCTCTATTGGTCCATAGTGGGTCTCGGCCAGCGCCTTGACCTCTTGCGGGTCAACATCCCCAGCAACAACCAAAATCGCATTATTCGGCGCGTAATATTGGCGATAGAAAGCAAAAGCGTCATCACGGTTAAGTTGCTCGATCTCATGGCGCCATCCGATGATCGGCGTTCCATAAGGGTGATTTAGGAACTGTGCTGCGCGCATTTGCTCTCGAAACAGCGCACTTGGGTCACTATCGGTGCGTTGATTGCGCTCTTCGAGGACAATATTGCGTTCTGTGGCAACATCATCTTCGGTCATTTGCAAACCGCGCATACGATCGGCTTCCATTTCCATCATGAGAGGCAAACGATCTGCGGCTACACGCTGATAATAGGCCGTATAGTCCCAACTTGTGAAGGCATTGTCGGATCCGCCATTGCGCGTCACCGTGGCAGATAATTCACCAGCATCAAGGGTATCAGTTCCTTTGAACATCAGATGTTCTAGAAAATGCGCAATACCACTTTTGCCTGCAACCTCATCTGCTGCACCAACTTTATACCAGACCGTGTGAACAACCACGGGGGCGCGGTGATCTTCGATCACCACCACATCCATGCCATTTTCGAGCTCGAAGTTTGTTACATCCGCCGCCAGCGCTGGCGCGCTTAGCCCCAGAACAATAATACTCAAAAGAGATTTCATGCCGTTCCCTTACACCTTTGTTGTGCACATAGTTGCGCTTGAAAGGACTAAGGGCAATAGGTCATGACGGGGACGTGATCACAGGTCAGCGCTGCGAGGGGGCAGAGGGCACGGAAACGCCCTTGGCTTGCAAGCGCTCAAGCTCTTTCCACGGGTCTAAAGCAAGGCGACGGTACGCGCGCTCGTATAGGTTTTTAGTCCATGGAAACCTTGGGGCCGCAGACTTGCGTTTCAAAAAGCGCTGATCAGCCTGAGCGAGATCAGAACGGATCGCAGGATCGACACCGTAACGCGATGCATAGGTCACAATCCCCGCATCGGCGCCTGATTGCGTAGGTACACGTCCACCCAAAGCAACCACAGCATCCGCTTTTGGTGTCGCATCGGTGCGATTGCTGCCACCAGGTGTTGGGGTCGGAAGGCTGGCAAAGCTATTTGGCGCCTCCAAAGGTTTAGCCACCGAAATGGCGAATTCATCGGGACCAACACCATCTGAGTTCGGCGTCAAGTTTGCCTTAGGCGAACAGGCGCTAACTGTCATCACAAGCGCCGCACAGATCACCATTTTCATTTCAGTTCGATGCAACATTGCTCACCTCTGGCCCATTCGTAAACTGTTTCTAACGCAAGACCGCGATAAGGTCACGTAGGCTTTTTCGCTTCGCCTGTGAAAAGAATAAGGCCAAAAGCGCCTGCAAAAATAGATATGTCGGCGACATTGAACGAATACGGATTGGCAAACCCGCAACACGACATGTTGAGAAAATCAGCAACAGCCCCGTACAGGATACGGTCAATTGCATTCCCCAAGGCCCCGCCGACCAACAGACCTGCGCTAATCATACCCGTTTTGCCGAACTGGTCTCGACGCACCCACGACAACACCCAGATTGACATAACGATCGCCAAAGCCACCCAGCCCCAGCGCAGCATAGTCGCATATTGTGAAAACAGACCAAAATTGATGCCTGTATTCCACGCCATACGAAACACAAGATACGGGGGGAACACTTCGATTTCCCCCACTGAACGCAGGTTGAATGCATGCACCACCACCCATTTCGAAAGCTGATCGATCACAAAAATGATGAAAGCAGTCAGAGCAGTGGTGCGCATGTTTGGTCCTAACTTAGATTAGTGGCGGAAGTGGCGCATGCCGGTAAAGACCATCGCAATACCCGCTTCGTCAGCCGCATCGATGACTTCTTGGTCGCGCATTGAGCCACCAGGCTGGATCACACAGGTCGCGCCAGCAGCAGCAGCTTCTAACAAGCCATCCGCAAATGGGAAGAACGCATCAGACGCGACAGCAGAACCGATTGTCAAAGGCTCATCCAAGCCCATTGCATCGGCCATACGTTTTGATTTTGCCGCTGCAATCAACGCAGAATCAAGGCGCGACATTTGGCCAGCACCAACACCAACTGTTGCTTGATCTTTCACGTAAACAATTGCGTTAGATTTGACGTGTTTAGCGACTTTCCATGCAAACAATAGATCTTTCATTTGCTCAGGTGTTGGCGCTTTTTTGGTCATGACTTTCAAGTCATCCATATCAACAAAGCCTGCATCTTTGTTCTGCACCAATAGACCGCCAGCCACTTGGCGCACGGTGTGTGAAGCTTCCAAAACATTCGGCAAGCCGTCAGTGGTCAACAAGCGCAGGTTCTTTTTCTTTGCAAAAATTGCTTTTGCTTCATCAGTCGCACCGGGCGCAATCACAACTTCGGTAAAGATCTCAACAATCGCTTCGGCTGTTTCAGCATCCAGTTCTTTGTTTAGGGCAACGATGCCACCAAACGCGGATGTGCGGTCACAATCGAACGCGTTTTTATATGCCTCAAGCAGCGTCGCACCTTTCGCCACACCACACGGGTTGGCGTGCTTGATGATGGCAACGGCAGCTGTTTCAGCTGGATCAAATTCCGCGACCAGCTCAAACGCCGCGTCTGTGTCGTTGATGTTGTTGTAAGACAGTTCTTTGCCTTGATGCTGGGTTGCTGTTGCTACACCTGGACGGTTTGAGCCATCTGTGTAGAAAGCAGCAGACTGGTGTGGGTTTTCACCATAGCGCAGAGTTTGCTTGATGGTGCCTGCAAAAGCACGACGACGCGGAGCGGTTTCGCCCAAAGCATCAGCCATCCAGTTGGAAACCGCCGCATCGTAAGCGCCTGTGCGCGCATAGGCGATTTGTGCGAGTTTTTGACGGAAGGCATATGAAGTCTGACCATCATTCGTTTCAAGTTCTTCCAGCAAGGCATCGTAGTCTTCAACGTCGACCACAGTCGTTACAAAACCGTGGTTTTTCGCAGAAGCGCGGATCATCGCTGGGCCACCGATATCGATGTTTTCGATCATCTCATCGTATTCAGCGCCACGCGCCAAAGCTGCCTCAAATGGGTACAAATTCACAACCAATAGGTCGATGCCGAGTATGCTATGATCGGCCATTGCTTTAACGTGGTCATCGTTATCGCGTAGGGCCAAGAGGCCGCCGTGAACCTTGGGGTGAAGTGTTTTCACACGACCGTCCATCATTTCTGGAAAGCCTGTGACCTCGGCCACGTCTTTCACATCCAAACCAGCGTCGCGCAGAGCTTTAGCTGACCCGCCAGTGGACAGCAGCTCCACACCGCGTGCGGCAAGCGCCTTACCAAGGTCAACAAGACCCGTTTTGTCAGAAACAGAAAGAAGTGCGCGGCGCACAGGATAGAGATCGGTCATTTAGAAGTCCCCAGATTGGCAGTCATTTGGGTGATCCAGCAAGCCAGACCACAATTTAGATCAGGTCATAATGTCGTCGTCTCGTTCGAGATCTCGCAGTGTTGTCGGCGTTTCTTGTGCCTTTGCCAGAGTCCAACGGACGCGCGTCGCATAATCCATTGCGACGGCAGATAGAACCACTTGTTTGCTTGCGCGGGGCTTTAATCGCCCTTTTTCCAGATAAACCGACCGATCTAGGCTTAGTTTTGCCTGACCGTCGTGGCGAAACACCCAAATTTCACCAGATTTAAGCGCCATCGACACCGCAGCGCCCCCCATGTCCAGCTCGACATCGACATCAGGATGCAGGTGGAACCGTACGTGAAATGGGATACCTTGCAGCTTGCGTTTATCCATCATCTTATCGAACTGCTGCTCATTGGCGCGCGTAATGGTGGCAAGGGTATCTTCGCCAGCGATGCCGCGTCCATCGGCTGAAAGATCTATTTGTCGAATATGCGTCAGACCGTGCGTCGATAGATATCCATCGTGGGCCGCAACGAATCCGACATCCAAATCGCTTGATCTCATTTCCAAACGCACGTCGCGCGGCGTGTCGATCAACAGTTCGCGCAGGTGGCCGCGGATCAAACGCTTTGGCCCAAGACGAGAGGACGAGAAACCTTCAACGCCAAGTGTAGAATGTGACGGCGTAGCACGCCCAGCGCGGCGCCAATCCTCACCAAAACTAGACCCTGCCCCACAATTCACGATCAAAGGCCGACGTCCTGATGTGAGTTCAAAGGCCAAAGTGGAGGCATGGGCGTTAAAAGAATTCTCGCGGGCAGGCGGGGCTGAGACATCTGTAACAATCGACGTGCGTCCAGCGCTTTGACGCAAATACCCCATGTGCAAAGTATCATCGGGGCGTGACGTATTGCCCGAACTGGCCAAGGCTTGATCCAAACGCCCCTCTAGCCCGCGCCCTCCACCATGAAACCGCGCCAGCCCACCATCAGAGTGACGCAAAGCGCGTAAGGTAGGCGCGATTCGCGCGATGGCATTGGAATGCGCTTCATCGACGATTCTGCCCCCTTCTGATAAGGCGGCGGCGGCCCATGTCAAAAGAGTGAAAACTTCTAGCAGCTCCTCGGGATTGCGCGTGGGCAAGCCCCCGTCTGCATCAATGCTGTCAACACACTCTGCGGCCAAAGCTTCGACGGCTGGCCCGACATGGTTTGCCATTCCATCAAGTGACAAACCTGCGTAAATAAGTCCTGCCAAAGCTTCAAAACGCGCAAGGCCTTGCGATGCGGTGTGCCAACGTTTTGATAGAAAAACCGTTTGATGACCAAGTGTTTTGTAAAACGCCTTTGATGTGTCGACATCAAGTCCCGATAGGTAAAACAAGGCATGGTTGATCCAGCGAATAAGTCGCCGCCCCGTCAGGTCTGGCGTCCATCCTGCCCCACCGCCTTTGGCATATAGGCGAACCCAGTCTGTCATCCAATCTTGTGCAGTTTTACGCGCTTTGGCATCGCCTACCGCGGCCAAATCATCAAGCCATGTACACCCTTGAATTTCTTCAACGAAGGCCGTCGAGCTGCCTTCTAACGTCCAGATTGAATGTTGGGGTGCCTCAATCAGCTGACCTGCGAATAAATAATTCCCTGCAATTAATTGGCGCCCCTTGGCGAAAGAACCCATCGACTTTGGTTCTGGCTGCCATCGAAACCCCGTTGCAGCTGGTCCACGCGTGGCACGCCACGCATGAAACTTGTTCATGCGGCGTGTCATCTGTGCGCGCCAGTCTTCGGATTGGGACATTCTAGGCCTGCCTCGCCCTGTTTCGCTCAACGTGTTCTTATTCGTTCAAGTGATACAACCTCAGGCCAAGACTGTCATCGAAGATTTTCGGCAAAAATTATGAGCGGCGGAAAAGCGTTACAAAAAATCCATCCATACCGCCCGCTTCAGGCCAGAAATCAGGCCGTGTGCGCAACCCTTCAGGGCCAATCCAGTTCGGATCAACGCCCGGAATCTTTAGAGCCTCAAGGTCAACGCGAAGATCAGGATGACGCGCCAGTGCATCGCGCACTTGCTCTTCACCTTCGTCGATCAGCAACGAACACGTACAATAGACCAAGCGCCCTTCGGGCTTCAAAAGAGACAAAGCCCGATCAATCATAAGTTCTTGCAACTCAAACAAGCCCGGAAAGTCAGAACCGTCCTTTGCATAGGGCAAATCAGGGTGGCGGCGAATGGTCCCTGTTGCGGTACAAGGCGCATCCAGCAAAATTGCATCGAACAGATCCTTAGTTTCATACTCGAGCGCATCCATGACAACAGGGATCGCAGGCAGGTACATGCGCTGCAGGTTTTCCACCACGCGCTTCATGCGACTTTCCGAGATATCCAAAGCCGTCACTTCAGCGCCAGCGGCTGAAATTTGCATGGTTTTGCCACCTGGCGCGGCACACATATCCAAGATGCGTTCACCTTTTTGCGGTGCCAAAATACGCGCTGGCAAAGCGGCAGCAGCATCTTGCACCCACCAATCGCCATCTTCAAAACCAGCCAACTTGGTGACCTGCGATACATTTGGCACCCGCAGACTGCCTGTTGGCAATAGGTCTGCAGAAAGCGCCATCAGTGTATCCACATTGGTGTTCTTCAGCGTCACGTCCAAAGGCGCACCTTGAGCGTGAGCCGCCTCGATTGCGACAACTACCTCTTTTCCGTAGTCAGCCAACAGTGGTTTTCGCAACCACTTCGGTAACATAGGTGCAGGCAGACGATCCCACTTCGCACCTTCATCTACGACTTTGCGCAAAACAGCGTTGACCAGCCCCTTAAAGTGGCTCGATTTTTGGCGCTCTTGCATCAAGGACACGTAGGAATTGACCACACCATGTGACGCTTCGCCAGCTCCGCAAATTTCATACACCCCTAAGCGCAGCGCATTCATAACATGCGGCGCAGGGCGTTTCGATAAATGCGGCCCGAGCATACGGTCACACCGGTCCAAAACACGTAAAGCTTCAGTCACCAGCCGTTGCGCACGTGCGCGATCACTTGGCTCGAGGCGCGCCGTTTTTGCAGGCAGCACTTCGGACAGCAAACGATTTTCGATGGTCACTGCATCCAGCAGGGCAAGGGCGGTGCGGCGCGCATCAAGGCCCGCGTCTTTTGAAGAACTTGTTTTCATGGCTTTGCGTCGTATATCACTCTTGTGAACCGAACAAGGATTTACCGATGTCAGATGACACTTCACCGAATGTAACCCGTGATATAAGCGAACTTCCCCCCGCAGCGCAGCGCGCACTGGCGGAAGCCGAAGAGCGCCGCATGAAACGCGACGCCGAACTTAAAGCCATGCCACTTGAACTTGGCGGGCGGGACGGACCAGAGCCCGTACGCTATGGCGACTATGAGAAAAAAGGAATCGCTGTTGATTTCTAGGTGTTTTCTTATCGCAGTTTGAAGCCTGCCGATTGGCCAGCACCACGGTCAGATGTAAATCTGATAGTGTCTTTATGCGCTGATACCAGTTGACAATTTGGACCTAAATTTTCGTCACCAAAATAAAGATCACGACAAAAGTAGCCGTCTTGCCAACGCCATGTTCCGACAACAGGTTTACCAAAAGCGTGGCCACGAATGTCGCCTGATGGGGAGACTGTGAGCTTGATCCCTAACCGCGTCAATTCTCGCCCTTCGACGGTTTCGACGAAGCCTTCAACAGATGAAACACGTTCCAAGGATTGAGATACAGCTGGGGCTGAGCTCAAAAGTAGCGACAAAACAACGAATACGCGAAGCATCTATCTCTCCTTTTAATCATTCAAAGGAGAATACGCTTAAGACGTAAAAACAGTTTAAATTTAGATTCAGAAAGTAGACTTTAGAGGCCCAGAACATCCATCATGTCATATTCACCGGGTTTTTGCGTTTGCCCCCAAAGCGCCGCTTTTACAGCGCCTTTGGCGAACAAAGATCGGTCTGAGGCCACGTGACGCAAAACGATTCGCTCACCATCACCTAGAAACATGACATCGTGTTCGCCCACAACATCGCCGCCACGGATTGCAGAAAACCCGATATCCCCACGTTTGCGTGCGCCTGTGATGCCATCACGGCCAGAATCCGTAACCTCTGACAGTTTAACACCGCGTCCTTCGGCTGCGGCTTCGCCCAACATCAAAGCTGTCCCTGAGGGCGCATCCACCTTGCGGTTGTGATGGGACTCGACGACTTCAACATCAAAATCTGCATCCAAGGCTTGAGCAACCATCTTGGTCAATTTCGTTAAAAGGTTCACGCCCAACGACATATTGCCAGCACGGACGATCGTACAATGATTTGCCGCATCACCCAATTTGGTGATATCTTCATCGCTCATACCTGTAGTGCCAATTACATGGACACAGCCTGCCTGCGCTGCCAATGCTGAAAAGGCCACTGTTGCTGCGGGCGCTGTAAAGTCGATAACCGCCTGTGCTTTTGAAAACGCCTCAAGTGCATCATCCGTCACGGTTATCCCATTGCTCGCGCCCCCCATGGCGAGCCCGACATCTTGACCAATCCAGTCATGCCCAACACGCTCAACAGCACCCACAAGCTTACATTTGTCGGATGCCAACACTGTATTGATGAGCATCTGCCCCATACGTCCAGATGCGCCAGTGATTACGATACCGGGAAGATTGGTCATTTGGGTGCTCCTATGCATAAATTTGCGCCGAGGTTTACCCTGCCTTTGCAGCTTTGGCAAAGCCTCGCTTGCAACGCAGTGCAATCAATACTATTTCGCTATCATGGCTAAACGTACAAATTCAGGCGGACAAAATGGTTCGCACCGCACCCTTCGCGTTGGCGAAGCTATCCGCAGACGTTTGTCTGAGATGCTTGCACGCGGTGAAATTCATGATCCAGCGATCTCATCACTGTCGATCACTGTAGGTGAGGTGCGCGTAACAAACGACATGCGTATCGCCACCGCATATATTCTACCGCTAGGTGGTGAAGGCGCTGATGAAGCCTTGGCTGCTATGCGCAAACGTCAGGGGCTTATTCGGCACCACATCGGAAAAGCATTGACCATCCGTCATATTCCAGAATTACGGTTTGAATTGGATGACACATTCGACCGCATGGATGCGACGCGAAAACTGTTCCAAGACGAACGCATTCAACGCGATCTGAACAAACCTGACACAGATGAAGAAAGCGGCACGGAATAATGGCTCGGACTAAAAAAGGCCGCGCCCTACATGGTTGGTTGATCGTTGATAAACCTGCAGGCATGACATCCACCGCAGTCGTGAACAAAGTTAAGTGGGCAATGGATGCGCAAAAAGCAGGTCACGCTGGTACACTTGATCCCGAAGCAACTGGCCTTTTGGCCGTCGCCTTGGGCGAAGCGACAAAGACCGTGCCTTACATTACCGACGCGTTAAAATGCTACCGCTTTTCTGTACGCTTGGGTCAAGCGACGAACACAGATGACGCAGAAGGCGAAGTGGTTAACGAAAGCGACCTGCGCCCGAGCACCGCTGACATCGAAGCCGCTTTGCCGCAGTTCGTTGGTGACATCATGCAGGTTCCCCCAAAATTTTCTGCCGTGAAAATTGATGGCGAACGTGCATACAAGTTGGCACGTGACGACGAAGATTTTGAAATCGCGGCGCGACCTTTATATGTCGATGAGATGCTCGTCATAGAGCGTACAGATACGGATCATGTGCTTTTAGAAATGACTTGCGGCAAGGGTGGCTATGTTCGCTCTATCGCACGGGATTTAGGTGAAGCTTTGGGCTGTTTCGCTCACGTTGAATGGCTGCGTCGCGAATGGTCTGGCCCTTGGGAAACTGATGATGGTGTGACAATCGACGTCATCAACGACTTAGCAAAAACCGAAAAGCTAGATGAATATCTCTTGCCCGTCAGCGAGGGGTTGGGCAGCTTAGAAGAGTTGCGCGCAACGCCCGAAGGCGCTGCTAAACTGCGCAACGGGAATCCAGGCATGGTTTACAACGGCAACGCGGAATTCGGCGATGAAGTCTGGGTTTCCTTCGAAGGTCAGCCAGTAGCGGTGGGTATTTACAGGTCAGGCGAGGTGCACCCTTCGCGGGTTTTCAACCTGTAACGGGTTGATTGTTTGGGCAAGGCAGCGTTTGGAAAGCATAGTTCGCAGCATGATTGTACGTTCTCACACCAAAGGTGACGCACCTTCAACCGCCTACTATTCAGACTGCGAATCGTATCGCTATGCCTTAACGCGTGAATGGGATCCCGCGGGTCGCAAAGTTCTGTTTGTGATGTTGAACCCCTCGACCGCCACTGAAATTCAGAACGATCCAACAGTTGAACGCTGTGAACGACGCGCACGCAGTTTAGGATTTGGCGCGTTTTGCGTTACTAACATATTTGCGTGGCGGGACACTGATCCACGTAAAATGCGGTTAGCCGCAGATCCAATCGGGCCAGAAAATGACACAACTATTCTGAAATACACAGACTGGGCTGATGTGATCATTTGTGCGTGGGGAACTCACGGCGCACATCGCGGACGTGGAGCAGATGTTGAGGCGCTTTTGCGAGGAACAAACCGCCCCTTGTATCACTTGGGGTTATCCAAAGCGGGGCACCCCAAGCACCCTCTTTACATCGCTTACAGCGAGCACCCACAGCATTGGGAAACCTGATGGTCGTTATTTAAGCGTTAAAATCAACGATGATGTCGCTGGCAACAATATTGGAAACACCATGCAGCAAGGCAATCGTTTCGCCGTTAACCGTGACTTGCGATGATACACCATCTTCTGCCAGCGTCACCTGAACATCAACACCTGAACTCAATTCAGAACTTGCTGGCATACTGACGTGTAACATGTCTTGCCCTTGCTGAAAGTCAGTGATCTGCGCAAAGTCTGTGCCCGAATCCGATGTGTCGTAAACCCAAAACGTGTCTACGCCAGCACCACCTTCAGCGACATCAAACGAGTCAAGAACGAGCGTATCATCACCAGCGCCGCCGACCAATGTATCGGTCCCCTCACCGCCGACCATGAAAGCTGCAGCTTCACCTGCAGCCAGAGTATCATTTCCCTCACCACCATTGAGAAGATAGTCAGAGCCTGTGTCATTACCCCCAACAAGCAAATCATTTCCTGCTCCGCCAGATAGAATGGCAGTGCCATCGCCAGAAAATACTTGATCATCGCCAGCCCCAGCATCGACAATGGCCGCTGCATCACCAAGCCCGACAGCATCAGCACCATCCGTCCCAGTGATCCGGTGCACTGACGACGTAGCTTCGATGGTGACGATCCCGTCAACATTGACGATTGACGCATCAGCGCCCCCCTCAAACGGGCTGTCAGGCAAAACAAGCGTCGTATTATCGGCAGTCATCACATGATCGACAAAACGAGGTTGCGGTGAATCGTCAGGCTCATTGGGCGCAAGTACAACATCGTCCTCATTGCCTGCAACAGCTGTCGCAGGTTCTTCAGGGTCGGAAGGCGCCAAAACTTCCTCATATAAATCCTGCGATGGAGTCGCTGTATCTGGCTCTTCAGGGTCATTGGGTTCAATAGCCCCAAAATCTCCTAGTTCAGTGAGCGAGTAGAGCGTTTCAAAGCCTGTATCTTGCGATGTAATACCGACTGAAATATCGTCGGCAGGGACTTCGTTCATCCCAAAGAAGTTCAGTGTGGTTTCGGTATCGCCATCAAGGTAGCTCAAACTCACACCTATTGCGTCACCCGATTCATCTTGCATCGGCTCCACAATAAATTCACCACTACCGCCGTCCGTGAGATGCAATGTTAGGGTGTCTTCGCCCGCAACGAAGCCTTCAATGTCAGTCTCTTGCCCATCGGTAACAAAATCAAAAGGTTCATCCTCTTGCGTGTCGTCATTAGAGGTGGTGGATTGCCCTTCATCGGAGGCATCCAAGGCTTCCGCTTGAGATATCTCTGAATCAGCTTCAGTGCGGTCTTCCGCGTCTTCACTCTTTTCAGACTCCGTGAACATGCCCTCGCTGAAAACGAAAGCTGCCGGCAACATACCTAGGAGCGCTAATGCAATTAGCATTTCTCACCTCTTTAAAATACACGTTTGACGTTTAGCACGAATCATCCACTACTCAAAATAAATTGTTTGGACAGTTTTATCTAAGCATTTACAAATAAAGGTTAATTCCAAAACCGATTACACAGAAAGCGCATATGACCACACCACAAGACACTTTTGAAACTCTCGCAAACCAAGTGACGAGCTTGAATGCCGAGCTTTCTCGATTGAACCAACATCGGTTCGTTCAACTGCACGACTCGACATGGAAACTTATGTGGTTCAATATGTTACGCGGTTTGGCCTTTGGCTTTGGTTCGGTCGCAGGGGCCACTATTGTGGTGTCTATTGTTGGGTTTTTCTTAAACCAAATTGAAGTCGTTCCCATTATTGGGGAATGGGCCAAACAGATCGCAGCAGAAATTATGATAGAAGTGCCTGACCGGTGACATCGCGCAGGTACGATCAAATGACTTCCCTTTTATAGAGAATCCGCCTATACGCCCCCATCCGCGTAGAAATGCACGGATAATTCATGGGCCTTGCTGGACGACATCCCGGCACGTGCCGTCTTCGTACCCTAACCTAAAAGGAGATCCCGATGTCGATCACTGCAGAAGAAAAAGCACGCGTTATCAAAGAATTCGGAACGAAAGAAGGTGACACTGGTTCACCCGAAGTTCAAGTTGCGATCCTTTCCTCACGCATCGCGACACTTACTGAGCACTTCAAAACACACAAAAAAGACAACCACGGTCGCCGTGGCCTTTTGAAAATGGTTGCGTTGCGCCGTAAGCTTCTCGACTACGTAAAAGCAAAAGACGTTGCACGTTACCAGTCGCTCATCGAGCGCCTCGGCCTACGCCGCTAATCGGTCTGCTTTACAGCAATACGACTACGAAAACGCGTCCCTTGGGGCGCGTTTTTTGCATTTGTATTTCACAATTTTTCCTACCCAGCCGTGCGTTGTGATACCCCGTCTTTGCAACTTTTACACAGCTTTGTGGCGCGTGTTTGCAAAAGTTTAAACCTTTCGGCCTGCCCCACTTTACATGTTTTAAAGGCATTTTAGCGCAAGCGCCCTGCCCTTTGAGCTACCCCGAGGGCTGGTTTGGACAAGCTTTGACGGCGGAAGGTGCCGCGCCATTCCAAGGCGCAAGCACATCTGTGCCAGCGCTCAATGCTCCAGATTTGTGGTAAGGCGTATCGCATGTGTTGAGCCGTTGAAATAATCTGATTTGCACCCAGATATAGGATGTCCCAATTAAGAAAGTTCGCATCATGCCCCATACTGCTCTCATAACAGGCGCCTCCTCTGGCATCGGTAAAGAACTCGCGCGCTATCATGCCTCTTTGGGGGGCGATCTGATTTTGACGGCGCGCCGCAAGGGCGAACTTGAGGCGCTGAAATCTGAACTGGAAGCAAAGCACAGCATCACCGCGGATGTGTTCGCCATCGATCTTGGCGCCAAAGGCGGCGCAGAGGCTTTGATCAAAGCTGTTGGTGACGCGGGGCTACAAGTCGATATCCTGATCAACAATGCGGGATTTGGCGGGCATGGACTGCACGTTGAGCGCGATCTCGATGCCGAACAGGCAATGATCGATTTGAACATCCGCGCGCTGGTCACCTTAACCCATACATTTGGCAGAAAGATGTGCCAGCAAGGCAGTGGAAAGATCTTGAATGTCGGCTCAACCGCAGGGTTTCTACCTGGCCCCAATCAAGCGACCTACTTTGCGACCAAGGCTTTCGTAAATTCCTTTAGTCAAGCTATTGATCAAGAACTGCGCCCAAAGGGGGTCACCTGTACTGTACTCGCGCCAGGCTATGTGGAAACAGGATTTGCAACGGCCGCGAATTTAGAAGGAACACAGATGGTCAAGGGGGGCGGTGCCTCCGCTGCAAGCGTTGCAAAGCATGGCTATGACGCGATGATGAATGGCAAGCTGGTTACGGTCAACGATCCAAAATTCAGCTTTTTGGTCAACTGGATCGTTCCACTGCTCCCACGACGCCTTGTGTTAAAACTGGCGCAGAAATCCCAATCAAAATAGCTTTAGGTTCAGGGTGTTGGCTTACCGCGTTTTGTCTGCTTTTTGGATAAGCCGCGCGATGTTTTCCCCGATGATTTTAGACGCTTTACGAGATGGGTGGATCATATCTGCGCCATGCATTGAACGATCGCCTGACGCCGTAAAGCCATCTAACGATAGGAAATGAACCCCAGAGTCGCGTTTGGCCATCAAGGCTAGACGCGCTTCAAGTTCATTGCCCATAGGCAGGCAAGCGTCGATCAGGGAATCCACACCAGGACTGCGCAAATAGCCGATATAGACGACGCGCGCCCCTGTTTGTCGGATCTGCGACACTAAGCGCGGAATTTCACCAGCCGCACCCTCGGGATTGATCATCCGCGCCATACGGCGATCACAGGCATTGCACCCACAGCCTAGAAACAGGTCATTGCCGCCGCCATTCATGATCACCCAATCTTGTGGGCCAAATCTTTTAGAAGCATTTGAAAATTGGCTGGCAATTTTCATGCCAAGCGCACCTGTGATGGGCAGCGCATGAATGATTTTGGCGCCGCCGACAGATTTGTTGATCACGGGTTCGCCCAAAACCTCGGCTGCGGCATCGGCAATAGATGCACCAGAGGCCATGTGCCAAGCCATCAATGAGTCGCCAATCGCTAGGATTCTGCTTTCAGCTTGAACTGCCTGAGCCTGCGCGAAAAGGGGCATGAAAACGCCCGTGAATAGCACGCATAGGCACAACACCATCGATCGCATAAACACAGATTCCTTTCAATGAAGACGAACAGCTCAAGTCGTATTCTAAGCTAAAGGTCTTCTATCAAGCTAGAGTATAGATCAAAAACAGATTGTTTATCGGAACAGGGCCATGCTCCTTAGCCCCTATTGGCATAGATTACTTCCCAAACCGCATGAATTAGTATAAGGGCGACAGTATCTGAGACGTAGCGCGACGGTCCCCGCGCTGTGAAGTAAAGATAGAGGGATCGGCGGCAATGGGGCCGCCATATATAACGGGAGACCTGACAGGGGTCAGGGCACTCCCAATTAGGATGCTGAATTCATGTTCAATGAAGTGAAAAAATCAATCCAGTGGGGCGAAGAAACGCTGACACTGGAAACAGGTAAAGTTGCGCGTCAGGCTGACGGCACAGTGATCGCCACTTTGGGCGAAACATCTGTCATGGCCAACGTGACCTTTGCTCGCAAACAAAAGCCTGGTCAGGATTTCTTTCCTCTGACTGTGCACTACCAAGAGAAATACTACGCGGCTGGTAAAGTTCCAGGTGGCTTCTTCAAACGCGAAGCACGCCCAACTGAAAAAGAGACTTTGACAGCGCGTCTGATCGACCGTCCGATCCGTCCTTTGTTCGTTCCAGGCTTCAAAAACGAAGTTTTGGTGATGTGTACAGTTTTGTCACACGATCTTGTCAACGACCCTGACGTTGTTGCGATGATCGCGGCCTCTGCTGCTTTGACAATTTCTGGCGCGCCGTTCCGTGGCCCGATTGCTTGTGCGCGTGTTGGTTTTGAAGATGGCGAATACATCTTGAACCCGACAGTCGACGACATGCAGGACCTACGCAACAACCCTGATCAACGTCTTGATCTGGTTGTGGCTGGTACCAAAGATGCCGTGATGATGGTTGAATCCGAAGCTTACGAGCTGAACGAAGAAGAAATGCTCGGCGCTGTGAACTTTGCCCACGAGCAAATCCAGCCTGTGATCGACTTGATCATCGACTTGGCTGAAGATGCCGCCAAAGAACCATTCGAATTCGAAGCGCCTGAGTACTCTGAGTTGTCTGCTGCTGTCGCAGCGGCTGGCACAGACGCGATGAAAGCGGCTTACGCGATCACAGACAAACAAGAACGTGTTGCGGCTGTTTCTGCTGCAAAAGAAGCGATCTTGGCGACTTTGACCGAAGATCAGCTTGAAGATGCGAACCTTGGTTCCGCTTTGAAAGGCCTTGAGTCTTCCGTTTTGCGCGGTGTTGTTGTGCGCGAAGGCAAACGTATCGACGGTCGTGCGTTGGACGAAATTCGTCCTATCGTTTCTGAAACTGGTATTTTGCCACGCACACACGGCTCTGCTTTGTTTACACGCGGCGAAACACAAGGTTTGGTTGTGACCACATTGGGCACAGGCGACGACGAGCAATTCATCGACGCGTTGCACGGCAACTTCAAATCTAACTTCATGTTGCACTACAACTTCCCTCCCTACTCTGTGGGTGAAGTTGGTCGTGTGTCTGGCCCAGGTCGTCGTGAAATCGGTCACGGTAAACTGGCATGGCGCGCGCTTCAGGCTGTTTTGCCTGCTGCAACTGATTTCCCATACACTGTTCGCGTTGTGTCCGAGATCACTGAATCAAACGGTTCGTCTTCAATGGCGTCTGTTTGTGGTGGCTCCTTGTCCATGATGGATGCGGGCGTTCCGCTTAAATCTGCTGTGGCTGGTGTTGCTATGGGTCTTATCATGGAAGACGACGGCGAATACGCTATCTTGTCTGACATCTTGGGTGACGAAGATCACTTGGGCGATATGGACTTTAAAGTTGCTGGTACTGAAAACGGTATCACATCTTTGCAAATGGACATCAAAATCGCGGGCATCACACCTGAGATCATGGCAAAAGCCTTGGCACAAGCCAAAGAAGGCCGCATGCACATCTTGGGCGAAATGAACAAAGCTTTGTCTGGAGCGTCTGGCTTCTCTGAGCACGCACCAAAAATCGAAACCATGCAGATCCCAACGGACAAAATCCGTGAAGTGATTGGTTCCGGTGGTAAAGTGATCCGTGAAATCGTTGAAACATCTGGCGCGAAAGTCGATATCAACGACGAAGGCATCATCAAAATCGCATCTTCTGATGCGGCTGCGATCAAAGCTGCCTACGACATGATCCACTCCATTGTTGCAGAGCCTGAAGAAAACAAGATCTACAAAGGTAAAGTTGTCAAAGTTGTAGACTTTGGTGCCTTTGTGAACTTCTTCGGCAAACGCGATGGCCTTGTGCACGTCTCTCAAATCGAGAACCGTCGCTTGAACCACCCATCTGACGTTTTGAAGGAAGGCCAAGAAGTCTTCGTTAAACTCTTGGGCTTTGACGACCGCGGCAAAGTGCGTTTGGCCATGAAAATGGTTGATCAAACAACTGGCGAAGAAATCGTTGAAGAAAAAGCTGAGTAATCAGATCGCTCTTTAAGACTAAGAAAGCCCCGCAGACGACTGCGGGGCTTTTTGTTTGTCTGCAGCTGATCTTCAGAAACAATACTCAGCCTAAAGACGCCAAAATTCGGTCGCGGTCCCGATCCCGCGCGATCATATCTTGCAAAGTATATTCGCCGTTTTTGACGGCCTGCTCATCTGGCAAATAGCTATGGTCGAGATAACTCATCAACCCATCTCGGGTTTGCGCGTTATATCCAAGATCCTCAGGCGCACATAGCAATTGACCGAGTTCCGCGACGGATGAAACCTCTGTCGCAGTCCCGTCAAAGGCATAAAACGCGTGCCCCAACACCAACACAGGCTTGTCGAAAAAGAAGCTTTGCAACCCCACAGAGGAGTTCACATTTATCACAGCCTTAGAGGCAGCGACCTGCTCAAACGTGTTTGTAACATTGTCGACGCGGAACTTATCGGTCGTCAGCGTTGTCAGTTTGTCGCCAAACGACACCCGCGCAGAGGGATGTTCTTTGATCCGCAAATGCCAACCGTCTGGAAGCGATTTGGACGCTTCAGACAGCACGTCGATCATGTGCTCGACCGACGAAATCCATTTGCCATAGATGCTAATTTGGCTATCGCCGGGCACTTGAAGTGGGCAAAAGATGAAATTTTCTGACGATAGGCTTGCATCCGCCGCCTGCTGCGCCACATCCGCACGCGCGGCGCCACGTGGCTGCATCGCCGCACCCAAGCGACGCCAATGCGACAGGTCGATCTGTTTCTCCAGCGCCCAAGCGGTGTAAAAATCTGCGCGTCGCGGAAGACTATTGCCATAGTTTACACCCACGAAATCAACTGTGACACGTCCGGGAAGAGGCGCCTCTTCGAAATAGACGATGGGTACGTTGCGTTGCATTGCAGCCTGAGCAAGAACACGTCGATGGCCTTTGATACCGTTCCAAACCACAACAAAGTCAGGATCGTGCTGTGCAATAAGGTGGTCTGCCCAATTGAACTGGCCTTTCAGAAAGCGCGTTTTTAAACTGAGTGCCAAGCCTGATTTTTTGACTTTATTGCCAGAGGCAGCAGCCAAGCGAAGGGCGACTGGATCGCATGGCGGGCCAAATAAACGCAGGCCGATATCTTGTGTCGCGAATTGTTCAGTTGCCTTTGGGAGAAATCCGTCGAAGATCGCATTGATACGGTCTTTACGGGATCGATGCACAAAGACCTTAGGTTTTTCTGGATTATCGATATGCGGTAAAACTGCTGAACACTGAGACGTCATAACCCATCCAAAATCGAGACAAATGAAGTTAAGTTTCCTTGAGGCATACCACTTTGGCAAGAATATTGTACACCTCAACTTGCCTCAAAACAGGCGGGACGCTCCCCCGCACAGGGCGGGGGAACACATCTTTATCTTTACGCTGGATCTTTAGCCATACGCAGGTAAGGCAGCTTGATGTCTAGCTTGCCGTATTTGGCTTCTGCCGCTTCATTGTCCAAAGACAAAGCCACGACGACATCTTGGCCTGTTTCCCAATTCGCAGGGGTCGCAAGTGGCGCGCCGAATGTTTTTTGTAGCGCATCCAAAGCCCGCAAGATTTCAGCAAAATTACGCCCCACAGACATAGGGTATGTCATGATCAGCTGTACTTTTTTATCCGGAGAAATGATGAAGACAGAGCGTACAGTGGCGCTGTCAGCAGGCGTGCGACCATCGGGCATATAGGCGTCTTCTGGCAGCATATCAAAGGCTTTTGACACAGCCAAATCACTGTCCGCGATGATCGGGAAACCCGCAGCGCAACCTGCAAAAGATTCGATGTCTTTCTTCCAGCCGTTGTGCTCTTCAACGCCATCCACTGACACGCCAATGACTTTGGTGCCGCGTTTTTCCCATTCGGCGCTCAGCTGAGCGACAGCGCCAAATTCGGTGGTGCAAACGGGGGTGAAGTCTTTGGGGTGCGAAAACAAAATCGCCCAAGAGTCACCTATCCAGTCATGAAACTTAATCGTCCCATGATCTGTTTCAGCGGTAAAGTTTGGAACTACAGAATTGATACGAAGACCCATGAGCCGACTCCTTTTTGACTATCTATCATGTAGAGATAGACACTCTGTCGGGGATTTACACCCCTGTTGTACGCCTAAGCTCCATGCAGCTTAAAACGGACATTTCGCCGTATAGCTCATCCCTGCCCCACCATCAGGATGGCGGAACTTTAGGTTTTCGGAATGCAACATCAAACGCGGCGCATTGCGGGCATCGCCTGAGGCATATAGCGGGTCGCCCACAATTGGGTGTCCGAGAAACAGCATGTGCACGCGCAACTGATGCGATCGACCTGTATGCGGATACAAACGCACCCGCGTGCCCGTATCGTCATAACGCAGCACCCGCCAATCGGTTTGCGCCGCACGCCCCGTTTCATGACAGATTTTTTGCAAGGGGCGGTTTTCCCAATCAACGATAATGGGTTGATCAACGGTTCCCGTTTTTTGCTCTAATCGACCCGCGATACGCGCCACGTAGGTTTTCTTGGTCCGCCGTTTTTCAAACTGCTGCCCGATGTGTTTTTGCGCATGTGGCGTCAAAGCAAAGACCATGACACCGCTTGTGTCGCGATCAAGGCGATGGATCAGTAATGCTTCGGGAAACACCTTTTGTATGCGCGCCATCAAACAATCTGAAAGATGCTCGCCTTTTCCAGGCACCGAAAGCAACCCTGCGGGCTTATCGACAATCAATATCTGGTGGTCGGCATGGATCACCACAAGCGGGTCTTGGGGGGGATTGTATGTATCACTCATGCGCTGGCGATAACATGTTCTGCAATCTCGAACCAATAGGTCATTGCATCTTGTTCGATGAAAATAGGCTGACGCGGCGGGGCGTTCGATAAAATTCTAAAGACTTCGCACAAGTTTATCTCAGGTACAGCTCATTCACAAACGCACTGGTAACGTTTGTCGAATACGGTGGCCTCATGAGAGAACAAAAGGTGCAAACATGAAATTGAACCATAAAGATTTCGACGGCAGTCGTTTGGTAACCGTCTGTGAGAATCGTATTGATGCATTAAGCGCGATCCAATTTAAAGACGAGATGCGCAAAATGATCGACGATGGCCCCAATCGTGTCGTCATCGACCTATCTCAGGTCGAATTCTTGGATAGCTCGGGCTTGGGCGCTGTCGTTGCTGCGCTTAAATCGAAAAAATCTGATCAATCGCTAGAGCTGGCTTCACTGCAACCCGCTGTTGAAAAGGTTTTTCGCCTCACTCGTATGGACACAGTGTTTTCAATTCATGATAACGCAAGCTCTGCGATTGAAGGTGCCGCCGATGCGTCATGAGAAACTTGCTGACGCGACCTTCGAAAGCATCGTAAGGCAACGCGCCACCGATCACAGCCTACGCCTCATCATTCCTGCGAACGAACGCGCTGTGCGGCGCGGCCTATCTGGAATCAAAGCGGGGCTTTCCAGTATCAATCTGGTGGATGACGACTGGAGCACAATCGAGATCGTTTTGGCTGAGGTTCTCAACAACATCGTTGAACACGCCTATAGTGATGGTGAGGTTGGCCTTATCGAAACCCAACTCGACTTCGATGGCAAATACTTGTGGTGTACGACTATTGATTCTGGGCGGCCTATGCCCAACGGGAAGCTGCCCGAAGGCGCACAAAAGGATCTTAACTGTAATCTAGAAGATCTGCCTGAAGGTGGCTTTGGTTGGTACTTGATACACAAACTCACTGAGGATCTGCACTACGGTCGTGACCAAGGACGTAACATGGTGACCTTCAGGTTGAACATTCAAAGGCGCCAATAGCGATTAGAATTAATCGCTTTCGTCCTAGTTCAACTGAAAATGCAAGGGGTATGTACCGTCTTCAAAAGGGCCAAACAGATCAGGCACATCAGGGTGTTCGACAGGAACTCCAGAATAGTCTGCAATCAGATTTTGCTCTGACACATAGGCGACATAGAAACTCTGGTCGTTCTCGGCCAACAAATGATAGAAAGGTTGATCTTTCTCAGGTCGACTTTCTGCGGGAATGGACTCATACCATTCATCAGAATTCGCAAACATAGCATCCACGTCAAACACTACGCCACGAAAAGGGTGCTTTCTGTGGCGAACGACCTGTCCCAAATGATACTTGGCGCGCGTCTTCAACATGACATTGCAACCCCCTTGAGTCGTTATTAAGCTTTTCAAGCCAGCGCTGTCCACGGGGGAGAGCCATTTTTTGTGGAAACAGTCTGTGAACCTAATCCTGACAGTCTTAGAAATTGTGTCTCCAGTCTTTCTGCTCGCAGCCATAGGTTTTATCTGGGTTAAGACCGGCAATGAATATCGGATTGAGTTTGTCACCAAGCTCACAATGACGCTATCCGTGCCTGCATTGATCTTCACAGCTTTGACAAATGCCCAGATCGATCCCGCCGCTTTGACCAAATTGTCTATCGCCACAATTGCGTGCTACGGCATTGCCACAGTTGTGATGTATGTCGCGGTGAAACTGCTCAAACTTGAAATGCGCACATTTCTCAATCCTCTGATTTTTGGAAATGTTGGAAACTTAGGGCTTCCACTCGCTTATTTTGCCTTTGGAAATGAAGGGCTTAGCTATGCCGTAATTGTATTTGCAGTCATGGCAATCTGGTCGTTTACCTTTGGCGTGTATATCACCGCAGGCGGTGGATCAGTCTGGACCGCGGTTAAAGAGCCTTTGGTCGGCGCTACGGTTTTAGGCACAGCCTTCTTATGGCAAGGGTGGACACTGCCCAAGTTTGCGATGAACACCTTGGAACTTTTGGGGCAAGTCGCCATCCCTATCATGCTGATCACGCTCGGTGTCGCGGTCGCGCGCTTGGCCCCGAGTAGGTTGGGGCGCGCCATGGCACTTTCGATTTTCAAGGCGTTGATTTGCACAGCAATTGCCGTTCTGCTTGGACGGGGATTTGGACTTACATCCACGCCCTATGCCGTTTTGATTTTGCAAATTACCACACCCGTTGCCGTCACATCCTATCTTTTGGCGGAAAAATACGGCGCTGACGCCAATGAGGTGGCTGGATTAGTGGTCGCCTCAACCGTGCTGTCTGTCTTCTATCTTCCACTGCTGCTGGCTTTTGTTGTGTGATCGGGAATTCGCCTGATCACGGGAAAGCCATTTTACGACAGCTAAAAAACGCGTTATTATTGGAAAAAATAACAAAGTGAGAGCAGTAATGAAAAAAGGGTTTCGCGCGATCGCGTTATTGGTGTTGGTTGCGGCCTGTGGCAGCGGCAACTTTTCTGCCCCCCGCAATTTAGATGATGCGTGTTCAATCGTCAGTCAACGGCCGGCCTATTTGCGCGCGATGAAGGCGTCTGAGCGTAAATGGGGTATTCCCGTGAATGTGCAGATGGCAGTGCTGTATCAAGAAAGCAAATTCATCGGCAATGCACGCACGCCGTATAAATTTGCTTTGGGCGTCATTCCTATGGGCCGCCAGAGTTCTGCCTTTGGGTATGCACAGGCGCTAGATGCGACATGGGATGAATACCGTGACGAGCAGCGCAAATTTGGCGCAAAGCGCGACCGGATCACCGATGCGACCGATTTCATGGGATGGTACATGAATGAATCCACGCGCGCCCTTGGCATTTCAAAAACTGACGCCCTATCGCAGTATCTTGCCTATCACGAGGGCCGTACAGGCTACAGTCGTGGCAGCTACAATGCCAAACCTTGGTTGATCCGTGTTGCATCACAAGTGAACCAAAGATCTGCTGCATACCGCGCACAACTCATAGCCTGTCGCAAAATTTAAGGCAGAGCCCTAAATTCTAGTTCAGAGGCGTGCCCCGTTCGCTCGCCTCTGCACGGATATTGAATTCGCGGTCGCGAACAGATCCACCGAGCTGCATTTTCGTCAATTGAACAGTGGTTGACCCACCAGTATCATCATTGATGACCCAAGCTTTCAAAATCGGCCGATCCCCAAACACCAAATCGATGGATCCGTATTCGGGATGCGCAGGGTCTTGTGCCCGAACGATTGTATCGCCGTTTTCTTCGGTATGTGAGACAACCATTTTGGCCGTGGTCAAGTCGACGTTTTTAGCCAAAATCAACGACAAAGGTGTCTTGGACATCGGAAAGCGCTGAGGCGGCTCATTGGAGGCAGGGTCAAAGATGGCAACTTGCCCACCAGATCCAAGCACCAACGCATCGTTGCCCCCACCATATTCCAAACGCATCCGACCGGGGCGTTTGAGCGTTAAGATCCCGTTGGACTTTGATCCATCGTCATTGGTTTGAACAAAATCAGCCTGCACTGTGCCAAGCGAATTGAGATAGGCAGACAAATCTTGCAATGACAGCTTTTCAGCCATTGCAGGCATGGCAAAACAGACAGAGGCGATAACGGGCGCAAGTGCGAGGCGAAGTGTTTTCATGCAACAAACATATGCGCTTTCGCGCCTAATACCAGCGGGCAAACGATCACATAAAACGGATTTCTATGTGATCGGTTGTTTATTGCTCAGGCACCAGAATATCACGCTTGCCCACATGGTTCGCCGCTGAAACAACGCCTTCGTCTTCCATCTGCTCAACAAGTCGTGCGGCTTTGTTGTAGCCGATCGCCAATTTACGCTGAATGTAAGACGTGGAACATTTACGATCTTTAATCACAATCGCCACAGCCGTGTCGTAAAGAGCGTTTTCGGTATCGGTATTGCCGCCAGTTGACAGGCCAAGCACCGCATCGATGCTGCTTTCCTTGTCAGAGGGCGGTCCTTCCACAACACCCCCCACATAGGAAGGAGGCCCGTAAGACTTGAGATAAGACACGATTTTTTCGACTTCTTCATCGGAACAGAAGGGGCCGTGCACGCGGGTGATTTTCGATCCGCCCGCCATGTACAACATGTCACCCATGCCCAAAAGCTGTTCCGCACCTTGTTCGCCCAAGATCGTACGACTGTCGATTTTCGAGCTCACTTGGAAAGAAATACGTGTCGGGAAGTTGGCCTTGATCGTACCTGTAATAACATCCACAGACGGGCGCTGCGTGGCCATAATGATATGAATCCCAGAAGCCCGCGCCATCTGCGCAAGGCGCTGAATACAGGCTTCGATTTCTTTGCCTGCAACCATCATCAAGTCGGCCATCTCATCGACGACGACAACGATGTATGGAATTGTTTCGGGCTGGAATTCTTCGGTCTCGAAAATGGGATCGCCAGTTTCTTCGTCGAAACCCGTTTGCACAGTGCGCGAGAACATCTCGCCCTTGGCAAGCGCTTCTTTGACGCGACCGTTGTAGCCGTCAATGTTCCGCACGCCCATCTTGGACATCTTGCGGTAGCGATCTTCCATCTCGGCCACGGTCCATTTTAACGCGACCACAGCCTTTTTGGGATCGGTCACAACAGGTGACAAAAGATGCGGAATGCCATCGTAAACAGATAATTCCAGCATCTTCGGATCAATCATAATCATGCGGCACTCATCAGGCGTGAGCTTGTACAGCAATGACAAAATCATAGTGTTGATCGCAACAGATTTACCCGAACCGGTTGTCCCCGCAATCAGCAAATGCGGCATCTTGGCAAGGTTTGCAACGATGGGATCACCGCCAATATCTTTGCCCAAGGCCAGCGGCAATTTCATGTTGCTATCGCCAAAATCACGCGCAGACAGAATTTCACGCAACACAACTTTTTCACGGTTTTCATTTGGCAGTTCGATACCGATTACAGTACGACCAGGCACAGTTGATACACGTGCAGAGAGCGCTGACATTGAGCGCGCGATGTCATCGGCCAAGCCAATTACACGCGAAGCTTTCAAACCAGGCGCGGGTTCAAGTTCGTACATTGTCACAACTGGACCGGGGCGCACAGAAACGATCTCACCTTTTACGCCGTAGTCATCCAAGACGTTTTCCAGCATGCGTGCATTTTCTTCCAGCGCATCATCAGACAATGTATAGCGCACAACGGAGTCTGCGCTTTCCAGCAAAGACAAGGGCGGCGTCTGATATTCTGCCTCTTTAGCGTCGAATTTTAACGCAGGCTGAGCTTCTTGCTGGGCTTGCTTGGATGTCGCAGCAGGTTTGCGCACTGGATGCTGAACGACTCTTTTAGGTTCAGGTGCAGCAGTTTGCACAGGCTGGTAACGTGCCGCATCGGGTGCGGTGTATTCTGGCGTATCAAGCTCTAACGGATCGTCGTAAACCAAAGTATCAGCATCGTCGGTCCCGTAGCCATGGGTATTGTCATCAGCCATTTGCGCAAACTGGTCTTCAGCATAGCCCGCCGCATAGGCAACTTCTTGCGCTGCTTCAACCGGTGCAGGTTCTGAGAAGACCATCGGTTTGGGGCCTTTCTTATACTTCGCAACGGCAGCCTGAGCAGCAGATAAAGGCGGCTCAACACGACCTGAACCTGGTATAATCGCGCGCGAACCAGCCCGCGCCCGAGCATTCACAACATTCGAGATTTTGCTACGGATTCGATCATCAAACCCGCTATCAAACTCAACGTCGGGAGCAAGATCAGGTTCGACCAGTTCGGATTGCACATCCGGATCTTGCGCACGTTTCAACAGCGTTGGCATTTTGGCGAACAGGCCAGATTTTTCCGCATGCGCAGTCTGAGTGGCGGCCACATGCGGTTGGTCATCATAAGCGTGATCCGCACGCACAACACGGGGGGCAACAACCTGTTCCGCCTCATGATAACTCTGGTACTCTTCTTGCTGCCGCTGCTTCTGTGCACGGCGTTCCGCTTGATTTTGCGCAAAGCGCTGGCCCGTAACAATAGATCCTTTGGCGGCTTTGCCCATCAGATGTAGCACCAAAGAATACAGGCCGATCACACCAATCAGCATGAAACGAAGCCCAATTTTGACTTCTTCGCGCGTGAAGCCACAAACACATAACAACAACGCCCCCGTCGCAAAGAAGCTAATAAAAGACAGGAACTTTAGGGCAAATGCTTGGCTCATCGGCATAAGATGGATCAGCGCCGCGAGAACAGTATCGCCGAATAACCCGCCGTAGCTTTGCACGTTTGCGCTGGCATATGTCGATGCGTAGACGGCCATAACAGCCACAGCAATCGGCGCAAAAACCACACGCGACACAGCACGGTTTGCGCCATAGTGCAGGACACAACGCAGGCCCCATGCGGCAAAAATACCGACGATCGCCCAAGACGCTACTCCGACAATGATCATCAAAGGCGAGGCAATAGACGCGCCCAAGCGACCCAAAGTGTTGTTCACAGGCGCATCTGTGGCAGACAACCAACTGGGATCTTCAGGCAGATATGACCCCAGAATGAGCGTCATGATCACAGCAACAAGCAACAGGCCAATGCCGACCAACTCACGCCCCCTGCGCTCCAAGATAGCTTGGGTGTTTTTGTCAAAAAGTGGGTCGCGACCACGTGCCTGATAGGATGCCATTTTTTGCCTCTTTCTATCCGTACAAACAGTCGCGCAAAGTTGTAAGTGCGCGCTGTGTCTCTTCTTTTGGGGCCACCAAAGCAACCCGAATGTAATCTTTTCCTGGGTTTTCGCCTGCAACATCGCGCGACAAATAGGCCCCTGGCAACACCCGAATACCTGTTTGCGTCCAGAGCTTCAGTGCTGCTGCCTCACCATTTTTCACGGGAAGCCATAGGAAAAATCCAGCTTGCGGCGCCTTGGCGCCATCAATGCCTGAAAAGACTTTATCAGCCATGTCAAACTTTTCGGCGTAAAGCGATCTTGAAGACACCACGTGATCCTCATCGGCCCAAACCCGCGCAGAAACGGCCTGTGTTGGTAGCGATAAAGGCGCACCAGAATAAGAACGTAGACGTTTGATATGCTCAATATTTTGCACGCCAGAGGCCACGAAACCAGAGCGCAGGCCTGGCAGATTTGACCGCTTTGAAAGCGAATGGAAAATCACCACACGTTCAGGGTCTGCCCCCATTTCTTGTGCAACTTGCATAGCTCCCACTGGCGCCGACCCACGATAGATTTCCGAATAACACTCATCCGCAAAAATTTTGAAATCATGTTTCTCTGCAAGTGCAATCAGATCGCGTAGATAGTCTCGCGGTGCAACGGCACCTTGCGGGTTGGAGGGGCTACAAATATAGGCAATCGCCGTGCGATTTAAAATCTCATCGGGCAAATTTGCGTAATCAGGCAAATACCCAGTTTCTCGCGTTGCTGGCACGAAAATTGGTTCAGCACCAACGGTGACAGCGGCCACTGCATATACTTGGTAAAACGGGTTCGGGGTTAGAACGACAGGCACTTGGCTGCGCTTTGTCTCAGGACATAAGGCAATGCAGGCATTCATCAAACCTTCGCGCGTACCATTCAATGCCATGATCTGGCTCGATGCATCAACCGTCACTTCAAAGCGCATTTTCAACCAATCCGCGATGGATGAGGTTAGGTCTGAGGTGCCGTAGTTGTCGGGGTATTTTGCAAATAAATCAACATTTTGTGTAAAAACGTCACCCACGAAATCAGGCATCGCATGACGCGGCTCACCGATCGTCATGTGGACTATGTCACCACCTGGTTTATGCATATCCAAAAGGGTCCGCAAACGCGGAAACGCATATTCAGGCAGGTTCGAAAACCGCTCAGGAAACGTCATGATTACTGCTACTGCCTCGTTATTGCGGATCATTTTGCCCGCTTAATTACGATCATGTTACCCGTTTGTGCACCGCCGGTCCAGAAAAAGACATCTCTTTTTTCCGGACCATGTGTCGACCTGTGACTTTTAGGCCAAGACGGATTCGCAAGCGCTGCCAAGCCTTAGGAGTTTTTCTTCGGTATTTGGCGCGGTTTGTATAAGAAAACCGCATGATGGAACACCCGTCGGAAGGGTCAATCCCGTCAACCCCATCAGGTTTCCGATCCGCGTATTGCGCAAGGCCAATAGATTTTCGGTCACGTAGTACTCGTTGTCGGACAACAAACGCTCAACATTTGGTGGCAAAATCGGAGCGGTGGGTAAAATAACCGCATCATAGCCCGCGGTCTGCGCCAGATATTCTGCACGGTACTGCCGAAGCTTCTGCCAGCCCGAGATAAAATCAACCGCAGACACAGCCCCACCCGCACGAAACCGTTCCAAAATCGGCTTAAACATCGCATTTGGATTGGCCTCGATTTCGTCACGCCACTCCGCGTAAGCTTCTGCTGGGAATAATGTGGCAGATAGTTCCATCGCCTGCTCAACACTTTTCACAGTCCCGCGTTCGATGATTGCCCCTGCATCTTGCAAACGCGCCACAACGCTTTGAAAGCCAGCAAGGGGCTCTGCACGAATGTCATCAAAGGCTACAGATTCAAGGATTAAAAACCTCTTACCCTTGACCTCCGCTCCACGTAGATCCACCACGGGCGCCCCATCTAGGATCGCAAAAACATGCGCAGCATCTTCAACAGATTTGACCAAAGGTCCAACAGTATCAAACGATGCAGCAAGAGGCACTGTGCCCTTCAACGACAGTCGCGCAGCTGTGGTTTTTAGACCGACCAAATCATTCCACGCGGCAGGAATACGCACAGATCCGCCTGTGTCAGATCCGATAGCACCAGGTGCAACATTGAACGCAACTGAAGCAGCAGCCCCGCTGGATGATCCACCCGACACAGCACCAGCATCATTAATACAAGGCGGCGTTGCGGTGATTGGATTAAGCCCCAAGCCTGAAAAAGCCAATTCACTCATATGCGTTTTTCCCAAGCCCACCAAGCCCGCAGAGCTCGCACGGCACACCATTTCAGCGTCATGCGCTGGAACCCGCCCTTTTAGCAAAGCACTGCCTGCTTCCGTCGCTGTACCCGCCGTATCAAACAGGTCTTTCCACGATACGGGCACCCCATCCAGCAGGCCACGCCGCACCCCTAGTTTTGCACGTGATGATGCAGCTTGTGCCTCAGCCAGCGCGCGATCTTTGGTTAGGCGGGCATAAATGCGTGTGCCATTTGGGTGGCTTTCCGCTGCGTCCAAATAGGCGGAGGTGATATCGACAGGGTCAAGCCCCTCTGTCTCAATCGCACGGCCCAGTTCACACATGGTTTTTTTCAGCAAGTCAGTCATCATGGGCCTCAAATTTTATGAAGGATTGTTCTAATCCGCACGCTAGCGTCACAAGATCGCATGGACAATCCCACAATCAGCCCCATATTAGCGCTATGAAAAATTCTTGTGATATTGTGATCGTTGGTGGTGGGTTAAATGGCCCAGCTTTGGCTTTGGCTTGTGCGCAATCAGGGCTAACGGTGCGCCTTATCGACCGACTTGAGGCCAGTGAATTAACTGATGAGGCATTTGATGGGCGTGGTTATGCACTGTCATTGTCATCCCAAAGATTGCTGAAAGCCACGAAAATCTGGCCAGCTGTGGCCAGCCAAGCCCAGCCTATCCTTGAGGTCAAAGTAACCGATGGCAAGGCTGGCGAGGGCCCTGCGCCGTTTATGTTGGCCTTCGATCACGCGGAGACTGATGATGGTCCAGTCGGGTTCATGCTGGAAGATCGTTTTTTGCGCCGCGCATTGTTGGCCGCAGTCACAGCAGAGCCAAATATCACTCAACACCACGGCAACGTGACCGCACAGTCCATCACGCCTTGCGCAGCTGACGTCACACTCGACACGGGTGAAGTTGTCTCAGGCAAGGTTTTGGTCGGGTGCGATGGACGCAACTCTGGCACAGCGACACGCGCTGGAATCGGGCGCACTGGCTGGGGGTATAAGCAGACCTCGTTGGTGTGCGCCATTTCTCACGAGCGTCCCCACAACGGCTGCGCACATCAATATTTCATGCCCTCTGGGCCTTTGGCTATCTTGCCACTCGCCGGCAACAAGAGTTCTATCGTCTGGACAGAAAAGGATGGCCTAGCGCGAGATATCCAAGCCCTATCTGATTCAGAGTATCTAGATGTTTTGCGCCCACGGTTTGGCGATTTTCTAGGCGACATCACCCTAGTTGGTAAACGGTTCACCTATCCGCTAGGGCTGTCATTGGCCAATGCCCTTGCAGCAGATCGCCTCGCTTTGGTCGGGGATGCCGCGCATGGGCTTCACCCGATTGCAGGCCAAGGTCTAAACGCAGGCTTTAAAGATGTTGCCGCTTTGGCTGAGGTTTTGATCTTGGCGCATCGCCGAGGTGAAGACATTGGGCGCAGCGATGTTTTAGACCGTTATCAGCAGTGGCGCCGCTTTGATGTTGCAGCACTTGCAGTCATGACCGATGGCTTCAACAAGCTGTTTTCAAATGATAATCCGCTCTTGCGCTTTGGGCGCGACATCGGGATGGGTGTGGTAAATTCTATGCCTGCGCTGCGACGCGCTGCGATGCGCGAAGCGGCTGGGGTCAGTGGCGACCTGCCCCAATTACTTCAAGGCAAGTCGCTATAGTCAGTCTTCTAAAACGCGCGCTTCATCAGGCAGCATGATCGGAATTCCGTTGCGGATAGGGTAAGCTAGCCCAGCGGATTTCGATACAAGCTCCTGCGCCTGAGCATCATAGCTTAGAACGCCTCGCGTGCGCGGGCACACTAGGGCTTCGATCATCCTACGATCAAATGGGATTGTTTCACTGCTCATTACATCATTTCCTCGTTGGATCCACCGCGTAGCGTGAACTCCATTAGTGTTACAAGTGTTTCGCGTCGCGTTGACAAAGACGGCGCTTCAAGCAGTGCCTGCTTGTCTTCGGGTTCAAACGGGCAGAGCATTGATACGGAATTGATCAGTGTTTCATCATCTGCCGCCTCGATCCCATCCCAATCTGTGCTGAGCTCTTCTTCGGCAAAATAACGTCGCAAGACTTGGATCAGCACATCGCGATCCAGTGCCTCATCGCGCTCGGCGGGGCCGAGGTCGCGTTCAAAACCAGACCAATCTACATTGACGCGCGTGTAGGGGGTGAACCCTTCTACTTGCTCACCGATACGGCAGCGCGACACACCTGTCAGGGTAATCATATAGCGCCCGTCATGGGTTTCTGAAAATGCCGTCAATCGCCCAGCGCAACCGATGGTGTTTAGGCGGTCACCCGCCTGCCCCCCACGTGGTTGCGCCATGACGATCAAGCGCTCTGGCGTTTTCATGCAGTCTTCGATCATCTGCAAATAACGCGGCTCAAAAATATGCAGCGGCAAAGGGGTGCGCGGCAGCAAAAGTGCGCCCGTTAAGGGAAAGACAGGCAACACAGTGGGCAGATCATTTTTTATATTCATGACGCTTACCTAGCCCGATCCCTCTATCAGACAAATATCATTGACGACAACTTCCGCCGACCGTCTAAAACAATTGGGTCATTGGGCTTTAAGCTATCGAAAACTTGAAAAAGCTGCTCTTTTGCAGCCCCATTATTCCATTCTCGATCTTGTTGGAACGCCGCCAAAAGTGCGTCAACAGCGGCCCCGACCTGACCGTCAGCATGCAGGGCTGTGGCCAGATCGAGCCGCGCTTGCATATTGGATGGGTCCGCCTCAACGGCGGCAGTCAAATCGGCCACAGGGCCAGCGTTTTCGGCCTGTCGCGCCAAGGCAATTTGAGCAAAGACAGCTTCGATTGCAGAATTGCTTGAGATATCAGCAGGTACACCGTTTAGCACAGCTTCGGCTTCGTCAATTGCCCCTTGGGCCACGTGACATTTCGCAAGGCCTGCAAAAGCTGCTGCATTTTTGGGGTCTTCTTCGACAATCGCTGCAAAGGTTTGCGCGGCATCGTCAATATCGCCAGCTTCATACATTTCTTCTGCAGCTTCAACCGCGGCATCAAGGCCGCCATCGTCACCAAGCTCCAGAAGCTTGTTCATGAAAGTGTCGATTTCAGATTGCGGCAATGCGCCCTGAAAGCCATCAATTGGCTGACCTTGCCAGAAGGCAAAAACAGTCGGCACGGATTGCACGCGCATTTGCCCCGCTAGCATCTGGTTTTTATCAACGTCGATTTTGGCCATGCGCACTTTGCCACCCGCTTTGGCAACAGCCGATTCTAAAGCGGGGCCTAGTGTTTTGCATGGACCACACCAAGGCGCCCAAAAATCGACGATTACGGGCACGGTATTTGACATCTCAACAACTTCAGCCATGAAGTTATCTTCAGTCACATCGACAATATGCGCGCCACCGTTGGCGGATTGGGATTGCCCGAGTTCAATCATCTGGGTCTCTCCTATAGGTATGAGTTTGTCTTTATATGCAGGTGTTCGCGTCTGATTTAAAGGTCAAACGTCGCAAAGACTGGCGCGTGATCTGACGGCTGCGTCCAACCACGGGCATCACGTAAAACACGGCTGGAATGGGCGGCATTGGAAATATCTGATGTGCCCCAGATATGATCCAGACGGCGACCTTTGTCAGCGGCATCCCAATCTTTGGCACGATATGACCACCAGCTGTAAAGGAGACCTTCGGGAATATCCTGACGCGTGATGTCAATGAATCCGCCTGCCTCTTGGGTTTCGGCCAGATGTTCGATTTCGATTTCTGTATGTGACACGATTTTGCGCATCTTTTTGTGATCCCAAACATCATCCTCGCGTGGGGCAATATTGAGGTCACCAACCAAAATAGACTTTTGCAATTTCTCAGCCCGAAATGCATCGCGCATTTCAGTTAGGTAATCTAGTTTCTGGCCAAATTTTTCATTTATCTCGCGATCTGGTTTGTCCCCGCCCGCAGGTACATAAAAGTTGTGGATGGTTACGCCATTTTCCAACTGACCAGCAACGTGACGCGCATGGCCTAGGCTCGCGTAATCTGCACCGCCTGCATCTTTGATCGGCAATTTCGACAAAATCGCCACGCCATTATAGCCCTTTTGCCCCCGCGCGACCATGTGGGTGTAGCCCAGCGCGTGAAAGCCCTCGAGGGGAATCTTTTCCACAGGGGACTTACATTCTTGCAAACACAAAACATCAGGGGATTCTTCTGCGAGAAGCTTTAAAACAAGTGGTTCGCGCAGACGCACTGAGTTGATATTCCAGGTGGCGAGTGTGAATGACATGTGCTGCCCTTTCAAAAAGATACCTATGCGAAGCGCAAGCTTTGGGCTTCGCTAATTTACGCATAGACTAGGCTTTGCGCCCCACTATGACCAGCAAGAAGCATGGGCTTTCAGGATTAGCTTGTGCTGCCCCCTCACATAAAAAAGCCCCACAGGTTATGCGGGGCTTTGGTCGTCAACATTATACTGTCGTTAGGCTGAAAGACGATATCCACCAGACTCTGTAACAAGAATGCGCGCGTTTGAGGGATCAGGTTCTATCTTTTGACGCAAGCGATAGATATGCGTTTCCAAAGTGTGGGTCGTAACCCCCGCGTTATAGCCCCAAACTTCGTGCAACAGCACATCGCGTGGCACCACTGTTTCGGTCGAACGGTACAGGTACTTTAGAATATTAGTTTCTTTTTCCGTCAGGCGAATTTTCTTTTCGTCTTCGGTGACCAACATTTTTTGCGCTGGCTGGAACGTGTATGGCCCGAGCTGAAAAACAGCAGATTCGGACTGTTCATGGGTGCGAAGCTGCGCACGAACGCGCGCCAAAAGCACAGGGAATTTGAATGGCTTAGTGATGTAATCATTGGCGCCCGCATCGAGGCCTAAAATCGTATCAGCATCGGTATCATGGCCTGTGAGCATCAAGATGGGGCACTTCACACCACTTTTGCGCATCAATTTGCACAACTCGCGGCCATCAGTGTCAGGTAAACCGACATCTAACATAACCAAATCATAATGCTGATCTTTGATTTTTTCCATACCGCCAGCGCCGCTGTCCGCTTCGAACACATCGAAGTCTTCGGTCATGACAAGCTGTTCACTTAACGCTTCGCGCAGGTCGTCATCGTCATCAACCAGCAAGATCTTTTTGAGAGTGGTCATTTTAAATGCCCTCCTTTTGTTTAACTCTGACAATCATGTGATGTCATTTTTTCTCACGACAAGTTTTGCAACAGTGATGTCACGCAACCGTGTGAAATTTCCGTCGAATGTTTCATATTCTTTCAAAGCCCCTTACATAGGGGCGAACCTACCGATGGAAATATACATGATTTCGTTAGACTCCCTTGCCGCAAACCTAGCACCTAGCTTGGCCGAAGTGATCGCACGCGCACGTGCAGATCTGCGTATGGGCGTGCCCATCGTGTTAAAATCGCAAACTGGGATGTCTTTGGTCGCAGCAGCGGAAGGCCTGACTCCCGATCGTTTTGAGGCGTTGAAAGCGGCTGGTCCTGTTGTCTTGGCCATCACAGCGCGCAGAGCACAAACGCTAAAGGCCTATGCCCATGATGGCGATGTCGCGCGTCTTAGTTTGCCCGCGCGCGCAACAACGGACTGGATCAAAGCTGTCGCCAACCCTGAGGGCGACTTTGCAGCCCCGTTAAAAGGCCCCTTCCCGACCGCAACGGAAGGTTGCCCTGTACGTCACCGCGCAGCAATTAAACTGGCAAAGTCTGCGCGGCTTTTGCCAGCCGTTGTTGTTACCGACACGCCCGAGGCCCTAAACTTGGCAACGACCTATGGGCTCACTGTGGTTTCTGTAGAAGCGGCTGATCCTTACATGGCCCTGTTGGCGCCTCTAAATGATGTCATTCACGCACGCGTACCACTTGCGGCCAGTGATGCAGGCCGCGTTCATGTTTTTCGCCCAGAAGATGGTGGCGAAGAACATTTTGCGATTGAGATCGGTAAGCCTGATCGCGATGCGCCTGTTTTGGCGCGCTTGCATTCCGCCTGTTTTACGGGCGATTTGTTTGGATCCTTGAAATGTGATTGCGGCCCACAACTGCACGCTGCGCTTGCGGCAATGGGTGAAAACGGCAGCGGAATTTTGTTGTATTTAAATCAAGAAGGGCGCGGCATTGGCCACGCCAACAAGATGCGCGCCTATTCACTACAAGACCAAGGCTATGACACTGTCGAAGCCAACCACCGTTTGGGCTTTGAAGATGACGAGCGCGACTTTCGAATCGGAGCGGCTATTTTGAAAGAACTCGGCTTTAAGTCCGTCAAGTTAATGACCAATAACCCCGCAAAGATCGCGCGGATGCAAGATCAAGGCATAGAGGTCACCCAACGGGTCGCTTTGCAGGTTGGTGAAAACCGCCACAATACAGCCTATTTGGCGACCAAAGCAAAAAAGTCAGGGCATTTGCTATAATGCGCCCCGCTTGCGCCAGTGATATCGTTGTAGGTGATTGGGGCGCGCGCTTTATGGGACGGCGCTTTCCCTGCTCTGTCGGCAAAGGAGGCATCACCAACAGCAAGATCGAAGGTGATGGCGCCACGCCGCGCGGTACACATTATATGCCCCAGATTTTATATAGGGCCGATCGCATACCTGATATAAATGGCACAGCTATATTGCCACGCGATCTTTGGTGCGATGCTTCTAATGATCCAAATTACAACCAAGCGGTAAAAGCCCCCTATGCTGCCAGTCATGAAAAACTGCGGCGCGGGGATCGCCTATATGACCTTATCATTATAACCGACTGGAACTGGCCGCAGGCCGAAACAGGCAAAGGGTCTGCCATTTTTATACATCGCTGGCGTAAACCACGCCACCCGACCGAGGGCTGCGTGGCGTTCCGCCCCGATCATCTGCGTTGGATTGCCAAGCGGATCACCCCCAGAACGCGCTTAATCGTGCGCTAGTTGATTTTATAGGCGCGTGCACCAAACAACGCAGACCCAACACGCACATATGTTGCGCCTTGTGCGATGGCTGTTTCAAAATCACCAGACATCCCCATCGACAACCCCACAACACCATTGCGCTTAGCTATTTTTGCAAGCATTGCAAAATGCGGCGCAGGATCTTCGTCGGCTGGCGGAATACACATCAAACCTTCGACTTCGAGACCCAATTCACGACATTGCGCCACAAAGCCGTCCGCATCCTCTGGCAACACACCTGCCTTTTGCGGCTCCGCGCCAGTGTTCACCTGTATATAGAGTCGCGGACACGCGCTTGTTTCCTCTGCAATGCGTGCAATTGTTTTGGCCAGCTTGGGGCGATCAAGGGTTTGAATCACATCAAACAGCTCCATCGCTTGGCGTACCTTGTTGGTTTGCAGGGGCCCAATGAGATGCAACTCGATATTTTCATACTTATTTTTGAAATCGGGCCATTTTCCAGCAGCCTCTTGCAACCGATTTTCGCCAAAAATACGCTGCCCCTGTTGTAAAACGTCTTCTACACGCGCGTTTGGCTGCACCTTCGAAACCGCGATAAGCTGTGCATTTTGGGGGTCTCGGCCCACTAAAATGGCTGCTTTTTCGATTCTTTTCTTGATATCTTGCAATCCCATATCGGCCTCAAACCCCAATAAAACTTGACTATAATCGTATATTTAGGCCAGAGCTAACAGGGGATGCAACAGGTGTGTGACCAACTTGCATCATTTATTCCCAGACCGTTACGAGTAAAGCCAGATCTCTTGACCCATCTCACGTTTCGACCCAAAAGTCTGTGCATGTGCTGGACGACCTAGCATGAAAAGTTTTTTCAAATCCACGAGGGTAACAATGAAAAAGATTCTTCTCTCCTCCGCAGCCATCGCCGCCTTCGCTGGCGCAGCAGCTGCTGAAGTAACATTCTCCGGTTCAGCTCAATTGGGCTACAACGACACTGAAGTTGAAGGCCTATACGCTGACGCTGACCTTGACATCAAAATGTCACAAGAGCTGGACAACGGCTGGACAGCATCTTTGACATACGGTGTTGAGCTTGAAGACCTGAACAAAGGTGTGAACCAAGACTTCAACGCTGACAACAACGTGTTGTTCTCTTTGACAAGCGATTCATACGGCATCTACTACGGTAACACAGACACAGCTGCCAACTCTCTTTGGACTGGCGCTGGCGATATGGCCAACGACGGCTTCTCTGAGCAAGACGCTGAAGAAGTTTTGAAAGCAACTGCAAACGTTGCTGGTGTTGAAGCTGCGGTTTCTACAATCATCGAGCCTGCAACAAACGAAGATGCGCAAACATCTGTTGCAGCTAAAGGTACATTCGGCAACTACACAGTTGGCGTTGCATACCAAGAAGAAGGCGACGTATTGTCATACGCAGCTGGCGACCAAGAAGACTACAACTCTGACGAGCTTTACGGTCTCTTCGCGTCTACATCTTTCGCCGGTGCTGAAGTTACTGCTGCATACGCATCAAACGAAACAACTGGCGAAGATTCTTTCGGTCTTGAAGTTGCATACCCAGTTGGCGACGTAACAATCGGTGCATTCTACGTAGCTGAATCACTCGGCGACGACTCATACGGTGTGTCTGCTGACTACGCTGCTGGTGCATTCGCTGTATCTGCATTCTACGAAGACGTTCAAGGCGTTGAAGATGGCGGCGTTGAAGGTTCTTACGACTTGGGCAACGGCCTAGTTGTATACGCTGGCTACATCGACTCAACTGAAGGTTATGTTGGTGCTGAGTACGACCTCGGTGGCGGCGCATCCATCATCGCATCTTACGCTGATCAAGACGAAGAAGGTGAGAAAGAGTACGACGAAGGTACTTCTTTGATCCTTAACTTGAAATTCTAAGTCGTTAAGACTTTAGATTTTGGGGCCGCTCCTTTTGGGGGCGGCCCTTTTCGTTTGTGCTGATCTTCTTGGAACTGGCAAAGTCGCGCCAAGGCTCTTGTTCATCATGCATTTGGGCGATACGGTTGGCGCGATTGATTGTTAGGGAACCATCTCATGCCGCGCCTAAACCACACCGCTTTGCTTGGCCTTTGCGCCGCTTTAACACTGACAGCTTGTGGCAATGGCAGCCTTGGGTCATCCACGGGCAGCTTTGGGTCACTCGGCGTAGGTTCTCTATCTGGTAGTCGGACGCAAACGTCAGACACCGCCGCGCCTGTTGTTGATAATCGCAAAACAGCACAGGCTGTAGAATTGTCGAACGGCGAAGTGATCGTTTTGGAACAAGCCAAGCGCCGCACCGTTTTGGGCGGAGGGCGCGGGTCTATTGAAGACAGCGCGCAGGTGAACAAATACATTTGGAATGCTGCATTGGATGTTCTGTCATTTTTACCAGTGCAAACCGCTGATCCTTTCACAGGCGTGATCGTTACAGGATATGGCACACCACCTGGTGGCAGCCGCGCCTACCGCGCGACCATCCATGTGACTGATCCAGCCCTTGATGCGCGCACGCTAAACCTGTCGCTTTATACCCGCGGTGGCGCCGCAAGTGAGCAAACGGTGCAAGCTGTAGAAGACGCTATTCTATCACGCGCGCGTCAACTGCGCAGCGGCAAATAAAAGATACAAACTGACCGCCCCACTGGACCGACAGTCCCAGACGTTTTATGACCACGCCGGGCCGATGCGCTCGGCGTTTTGATGACCACCCCGAAGGATACACACATGAGCAGCTATTCTCCTGCCGATCTCGAACCTAAATGGCAGCAAGCTTGGAACGAGGGCGACGTTTTTTTGGCCAAGCGCGATGAAAGCAAACCCAAGTATTACGTGCTTGAGATGTTCCCCTATCCTTCTGGTCGCATCCACATTGGGCATGTGCGCAACTACACCATGGGCGATGTTGTCGCGCGGTATAAGTCGTCAACGGGCCACAATGTCTTGCACCCGATGGGGTTTGACGCTTTTGGCATGCCTGCGGAAAACGCGGCGATGGCGTCAGGCGGGCACCCGAAAACATGGACCTACGCCAATATCGACACCATGGTCGACCAAATGAAACCGCTGGGTCTGTCGATCGATTGGACGCGGATGTTTGCGACCTGTGATCCAGAATATTACGGTCAGCAGCAAGCGATGTTTATCGATATGCTCGGCAAAGGGTTGGTTTATCGCAAGAACGCCGTGGTCAATTGGGATCCCATTGATATGACGGTTTTGGCCAATGAACAGGTTGAAGACGGGCGCGGCTGGCGCTCTGGCGCTTTGGTTGAGCGCCGCGAGTTGACCCAGTGGTTCTTTAAAATTTCCGATTATTCGGATGATCTTTTGAGTTCCATCGACCACTTGGACAATTGGCCCGATAAGGTCAAAACCATGCAAAAAAACTGGATTGGCAAGTCCCGCGGTTTGCAGTTCTCGTTTTCTTTGATCGATGGCCCTGCCAACCAAGATCGTGTCGAAGTCTATACAACCCGCCCCGATACATTGAATGGCGCATCTTTTGTAGGTATTTCAGCAGATCACCCCTTGGCCAAATCCTTGGCCGAGGAAAACCCAGAGATCGCAGCCTTTTGCGAAGAGTGCCGCAAGGGTGGCACCACAGCGGAAGAGATCGAAAAAGCGCCAAAGCTCGGGTTTGATACCGGCCTAAAAGTGCGCCATCCGTTTGACACTGCATGGGAATTGCCAGTCTACATCGCCAACTTCATCTTGATGGATTACGGCACAGGCGCTGTGTTCGGTTGTCCTGCTCATGACCAACGCGACTTTGAATTTGCCACCAAATACGACTTGCCGATCAATGCGGTCTTTGAACCCATTGAGGGTGAAGCCCAATCAGGCGAAGCATATGTGCCGATGAAAACCGACAAAGTCCGCTACACGCGCGGCTTTAGCGGCGAAGATATTCAAACTGGTGACGACGCTGTAAACGCCGCAATTGATTTTTGCGAAGCCAATGGCGTTGGAACGGGTGTGACGAAATATCGCCTGCGTGACTGGGGCCTGTCGCGTCAACGCTACTGGGGCTGCCCAATTCCTGTTGTGCATTGCGAAACATGTGGCGTTGTCCCTGAGAAAAAAGAAAACCTACCTATCGAGCTGCCCGATGATGTGTCTTTTGACATTCCAGGCAACCCGTTGGACCGCCACCCAACCTGGCGCAACTGTGCCTGTCCAACATGTGGCGCGGATGCGCTGCGCGAGACCGACACCATGGATACCTTCGTGGACTCCAGCTGGTACTTCGCCCGCTTCACTGCACCGCGTGCAACCACGCCCACGATTGCCGAAGACGCGGATTACTGGATGAATGTCGATCAATACATCGGCGGCATCGAGCACGCGATTTTGCACCTGCTTTACTCGCGCTTCTTTGCCCGTGCGATGAACGAAACGGGCCACCTGCCAGACAGCGCGCGCGAGCCGTTCAATGCGTTGTTCACCCAAGGCATGGTCACCCACGCGATCTATCAAAACGCCGAGCGCACAGATGACCACGGGCGGGCGATTTACCACTATCCCGAAGAAGTGGAAGAGCGCGACGGCGAAACCGTCGTCAAAGCAACTGGCGAAAAGATCAAAGTGATTCCCTCTGCCAAGATGTCGAAATCCAAAAACAACGTGGTCGATCCTGTTGAGATCATCAAACAATACGGCGCGGACACCGCGCGTTGGTTTGTACTGTCCGACAGCCCCCCCGAACGCGATGTGGAATGGACAGCCTCAGGCGCGGAAGCGTCGGCCAAGCATTTGACCCGCGTGCACCGTTTGGCGGCAGAGCTTGATGCCCAACCCGAGCAGGGCCAAGGTGATGAAGACCTGATACGCGCAGCCCATAAAGCCATCGTTGATGTCACTCTTGGTATTGATAGCTTTGGCTTCAATGCCTCTATCGCCAAGCTCTACGGCTTCACAAATGCGATCGCCAAATCCAAAGCTGGTCGTGATGCCAAACGCTTTGCGTTGAAAACTTTGGCCCAATTGATGTCTCCGATGACACCGCATTTGGCCGAAGAAATGTGGTCACTGCTCGGCGGCGAGGGCTTGATCGTACACGCCCCTTGGCCCGAGGCAGACGAAGCCATGCTCGTCGAAGCGGCGGTCACAATGCCGATTCAGATCAATGGCAAACGGCGCGCTGAAATCACCGTGCCCAAAGATATGCCAAAAGAAGATATTGAAAAGCTTGCTCTAAAAGCCGACGTTGTTGTTAAGGCGCTCGATGGTGGGCAGCCAAAGAAACTCATCGTCGTTCCGGGCCGTATCGTAAATGTCGTTATTTAGTCGCCGAATTTTCATGATCACCGCCGTAGCCCTTGCGGGCTGCGGTTTTCAGCCTGCCTACGGCCCCACATCAGCCGCCTCGCAATTGCGCGGGGCCGTGCAGATTGACGCGCCACAAGACCGAAACGCCTACACTGTTGCGCGCCGATTAGAAGACATTTTCGCCCGACCGCAAGACCCGCAGTACAGTTTAAAGTTTTCTGTACAGACAGATGACGAATCCGTTGGCATCACGCCAGACCAAGAAATCACCCGATACCATATAACGGGGACTGCAACCTACACCTTGGCAGATGTCACAACAGGGCGAATCCTCGCTTCGGGGACGGCACAAAGTTTCACAGCCTATTCCGCCACGGGGTCGACGGTGTCATCGGTTACCGCCACGCGCGATGCGACGACACGCCTGATGAACATTCTTGCCGATCAAATCGCAACGGATGCATCAAGCAAATTTGCGGCGAGCGAATGAAACTATCTGCCCGTGAAGCCGCTGGATATTTCGCAAAACCCGACCCAAGCAAAGCGGGTGTCTTGCTGTTTGGCCCTGATGCAATGCGAATCTCACTGCGCAGGCAAGAGCTGATCGAATCTCTTATTGGCCCTCAGGGCGAAGAAGAAATGCGCCTCACGCGGATGTCCGCATCTGAGTTGCGCAAAGACAAAGCATTACTGGCAGACGCGATTAAGGCGCAAGGCTTCTTTCCTGGCCCGCGTGTTGCTTTTGTTGACGACGTCACAGAACAACTGGCCACGGTGATCATCGACTCCATGGCGAATTGGCAGGTCGGTGATGCACAGGTTGTTGTCACCGCTGGTAATTTGAAAGCTACCTCCAAGCTACGCAAGTTTTTCGAAACACATCCCAACGGATATGCAGCAGCGATTTACACCGATCCACCTTCGCGGGCTGAAATCGAAGCCACTTTGAAAAAGTCAGGATTGGGCGACATTACGCCAGATGCTATGACCGATATCGAAGCGCTATCCCGCAACCTTGACCCGGGTGATTTTCGCCAAACCATGGACAAGTTGGCGCTTTATAAAATTGGCGACACAACGCCTGTTAGCAGCGAAGATATCTTCAACTGCGCTCCAGCGACGACCGAAGCCGAAGTGGATGATGTTCTAAACATCGTCGCCGAAGGTCGAACCGTAGAACTGGGACCAATCATGCAAAAGATCGAAGGCCAAGGGATTGATCCTGTCACCCTATCGATTTTCACCATGCGCCATTTCCGCGCTTTGCACGCCGCGGCAGCTGACCCAGGTGGCGCCGCATCTGGTATCGCACGCGCACGCCCCCCTATCTTTGGCCCACGCCGTGATAAGATGACCCGCCAAGCGCAAGGCTGGGGGTTACACAAACTGGAAGTGGCTTTAGGTGTTTTAACCGATACGGATTTGACCTTACGCTCCGCCTCCAAAGCGCCAACAATGGCCGTTATGGAGCGCGCGCTTATACGTCTTTCGATGCTCGCAAAACGTTGAGTGCGCCAAGCGCTGCACGACGACCTGTGGCAAAGCAAGCCGTCAACAGATAGCCACCTGTTGGCGCTTCCCAGTCAAGCATTTCGCCGCAGGCAAAAACGCTTGGATATTGCTTGAGCTCCAACCAATCCGTCATCTCATCAAAGCGAATCCCGCCCGCAGTTGAGATCGCTTCATCCATAGGACTGATCTGCACGTCTTTAATTGGAAGCCGCTTTAATATGGGGGCGATATCTTTGGGTAAAGGGTGCACGAACTCCATCAGCAACGCGATTTTTTCTGGCCCCAACCGCAGTGTTTTGCGCAAGACATTTGTAAAGCTATCTTTCGCTTTTCGCTGGTTTAGACTCTTATTTATGTGCTCAAGCGGCATATTTGGCAGCAAGTCGACGTATAAGTTATGCCCTTCGCGCAAACCACGCGATACAGCGTAAATACCGCCGCCCTCTAGCCCGCCTTTTGAGATCACAAACTCTCCTTGTGAAGTATATGGTCCGCAGCTCAGCGAAACACCCTTGATCGGTTTGCCAAAGTGGCGCTTCATATGCTGCGTCCAATCGACAGTCAGTGCGGCATTCGCTGGCTTAAAGGGCGCGATTTTGACCTGATCTAAGGAAGTCATCCATGCGCCATTCGAGCCTAATCTGGCCCAGCTAGCTCCTCCAAGCGCCAAAACTGTGACCTTAGCATCCACGCGGCGCAACCCGTCAGGCGTCTCAAAAACGGCCCCATCATTAAAATGCGACCAGCGCCACTTTCGTCGCAGATCAACACCCGCTTGATCCAGCCGCGAAAGCCATGCACGTAAAAGTGGCGAGGCCTTCATAGCGACAGGAAAGACCCGCCCTGTCGACCCCGTGAACACAGTCTGACCCAGTGTCTGCGCCCAAGTCATAACCTCTGTTGGCCCAAATTCATCCAACGCCTGCCTTAAGGCTTTGGGCAAGGGAGTGAAATTGGTTCGGAATGCCGCGAAATCTTCATTTTTCGTCAGGTTTAGACCCGACTTTCCAGCCATCAGGAATTTCCGCGCAGGCGATGGCATCGCATCTGCAAGGATAACGCTATAGCCTGCTTGAGACAGCAAATCAGCGGCCATCAGACCAGCGGGGCCAGCACCAATAATCAAGGCATCCGTGCGTTCGGTTTGCGTTATATCGTTCATGAGATCGGCACAAAGTGAGGGCTGATTGCGATCATGTAATAACACCAATTTTGCGACGCAGGGTTTCATCACGCAGCTGTAGTTCTTGACCTAGATGACTATCTGCTTTTGTTCCGCACATCCAAAGCAAAGCTTTTGCGGGCCACTCGGCAGGAATATGATCATCCCAGTCTAGGCGGCTTACTGGGTTTATGCCTGACCGCTTAATTTGCCTTTGCATATCGGTCGCGACGGTTCCAGGAGAAAGCCCAATTGCACGGATGCCTGAGCTGCGCTCTTCGAGATCCAGCATACGTGTCAGCATCGCCGCGCCTGCTTTCGAGGCACAGTAGGCACTCCACCCTTCTACAGGGCCATGCGCAGCGCCCGAAGATACAGTCAACACAGTTCCACCACCACGCTTGACCATATCAGGAACAATGATCGACATCGCATGAAAGACGGCTTTCAAATTAATATCGATAGCGCGGCTCCAAGCGTCATAGTCAGCCTCAACCAGCTTGGAAATAGGTTCGATAGACCCTGCATTATTGATCAAAATATCGATCGGACCAAGCGCATCTACGCTATCGGATATCGCAGATTTCAAAGCAGTTGGATCGGAGATATCACAGGGAGCCGCAAAAGCATTTGCACCCAAATCTTGCATCAAACTGGTCAGATCATTCGCATTGCGTGCGAGCAAAGCGACCTTGGCACCTGCCGCAACAAAGGTCTTGGCAGTCTGTGCGCCGATGCCGCGACTTGCGCCCGTGATCAACGCGGTTTTTCCTGTCAGGTCTGTCATATCCATCTCACCTTTTTATCAACCTTATTACGCATTTGTGTTGGCTTCCAGCCTTGACCATCCTCTGAATCCCGTGAAACTCTTTAGCAAATTTTTAGGATTGGATATCGGTATGTCTCTACGGACATCGTTTGTTGTTGCGTCTTGTTTAATGCTACCTGCCCACATTGGATTTGCAGATGTTTCCCCGCAGCATGTTTGGGAAAACTTGCAACTTTTCGGACAAAGCATCGGGCAGTCCTATACTGCGGAACTCGAGCAGAACGGCGACACCTTGGTTGCGCGTGACGTGGCTATTGAATTTACGGGACAGTCCAGTGAATTGGTCACGCTGAACGGTTACTTTCCTGAAATCCGCTTCAAGGCCCTCAAACGTGGCGCTGTTGAAATAACCTTTCCTGCTGCGGGCAGGTATACTTCCTCTATCGCGGGAAACCCCTCATTAGACATCTCACCTTTGGACATTGAAAATACAGTGACGATCGGCAACACGATCATTGCCACAGGATCGCCCGACGATATCACTTTTACCGTAGCGCCTGGCACCGTTAGCTATGTCACCCATGAGCAAAGCAAATCTGGAATGACACTCGTGCCAGAAAAAGTCATGACGCTGTCAGACTTTAAAGGTGAACTCACAACAGTTCAGAAAGATGGCGCACTCTTGTCGGACCTTGATGTTAGCGCTCAGTCGATAAACGTCACAAGCAATGGGTCAACCGATGATGTCGCTATGGAAAGCACCTTCCATTCGGCGCCTATCGCCATTACCGCCGCGTTTAGCACCGCCGCAAATGTCGCCAAAGATCGCAAGCGTTTTTTAGAAAGCATGCAAGGGGATGTGCGATATAGCTTGGGCGAAACCCATTTTGAAACCAAAACAGGCAGCGCGGAGCGGCAACTTCATATCTTGGGCGATGTTCAAAACGCCTTTATAAATACATCAATTATAGATGGATCACTGGAGTATGGGGGACGTGCGACGCAGACCGAGGTCACTGTTGGTGGGTCGGCGGTGCCGTTTCCCTCAGTCGATTTTGGCATCCAATCCGCAACATTCGGCATAACGGCACCATACCTTGCCAGCCCAGATCCACGGCCCGTTGGTATTCAGGTCGCTTTCGAACAGGTGCGCCTGCCAGATGTCGCTTGGTCAATGTTGGATGCTCTTGGAGAATTACCGCATGAACCTGCCACACTGCGCCTTGACCTAGTAGGCAATGTGATTTCAGAAATTGACCTGATTAATCCACAATCAATGCTAGAGGCCAAATCGGATAACTTGCCATTTCAACCGCTGGACCTGTCGTTGAACGATCTTTTTGTGTCTGTCGGAGGGGCCACTCTGGCCGGTGAGGGCACTGCTACTTTCGTAGATAACTTAGCAACATCTAACAAACGCCTGCCTTTCAAATCTGGCGAAGCCACATTGGCTTTGACAGGCGGCACTGCCTTGATCAATGCCATTACAGCATCGGGCTTGGTCGCCCCACAAATGGGCGCGACCGCGAAAATGTTGTTGGGCGTGTTTGCTCGCTCTGGCGAAGGGGAAGATTCCTACATCACAGATATTGAGCTACAAAAAGGCAAGTCAGTCACAGTGAACGGACAAAAACTGCCATTTTGATGGACTTGTGCGCTGCATGACATAAAACAAAAGAAACAAAGTCATAACGAGGCCCATATGCAAAAAGATCTGTCGCAACTTACGCAAGCCTTGCTGCATGCAGCACAAAAACACGGGGCTGATAACGCGGATGCGATTGCAGTCACAGGGACCTCTATATCGATTGATGTGCGCGCTGGTGCGCTGGAGCATGCCGAACGTTCTGAAGGTGTCGACATCGGCTTGCGCGTTTTTGTAGGACAAAAACAAGCCTGCGTTTCGGCGTCTGATGTGCGTGATGAAACCTTAGAAACTATTGCGGAACGCGCCGTGGCAATGGCAAAGCTATCGCCAGATGACCCTTACATCGGATTGGCAGACGCTGATCAACTTGCCGAGGATCGCGATTGTGGGAAGTTGGAATTATTCGACGCCACAGCTGAACCTGCAGCGGCTGATTTGGAGGATGACGCACGGCGTGCGGAAGCAACCGCGCTTGAGCACAGCGGGATTTCCAAAGTTCAAAGCGCATCCGCAGGCTATGGGCGCCGCCAAGTTCACCTTGCCGCCAGCAACGGATTTTCAGGGGGATATGAACGCTCTGACCGCGCCATAAGCTGTGTGGCGATTGCTGGCTCTGGGACGCAGATGGAGCGTGATTACTTTGGTGACAGTCGCATCTTTCAAGCGGATTTGATGACCCCCGAAGAGGTCGGCCAGCGCGCGGCAGAAAATACTCTGGCCCGCTTGGGCGCACGCAAACCTAAAACAGGTACATTCCCAGTTATCTTTGATGAGCGGATCTCATCCACTTTGCTCGGTCACCTCATGGCTGCGGTAAATGGCAGTATGATTGCGCGGGGGTCTAGTTGGCTGCGTGACGATTTGGGGCAGTCCATTTTACCATCGCATATAAGTATTATCGAACAACCGCACCGCAAACGCACATCAGGGTCACGACTTTTCGATAGCGAAGGATTGCCCACAAAAGAACGCCACATTGTTGAAAATGGTACCTTGATGGGGTGGACGCTTGATCTTGCAACTGCCCGACAATTGGGTCTGACCAGCACAGCAAATGCAGGGCGTGGCGTCGGTTCCCCGCCCTCGCCCGCGCCGACAAATTTGGCAATGACACAGGGCCCGCAATCACAAGCAGACTTGTTGAAAGACATGGGCACAGGGCTTTTGGTCACCTCGCTCATCGGATCATCAGTCAACCCCAATACTGGGGACTATTCGCGCGGCGCTTCAGGGTTTTGGGTCGAAAATGGCGTTTTGGCCTATCCTGTGAACGAATGTACGATTGCTGGCAACCTTCGCGATATGTTGAAAACCATCGTGACAGCAAATGACGCACGCATGCACCTGAGTCGTGTGGTGCCCTCTATTTTGGTGGAGAGCATGACACTTGCAGGCGCTTGATGATCTACCCCTTTTGATCGACGCGGCGCGGCGTGCAGGTGACATCGCCCGCAAATTTTGGCGACACGATCCAAAAGCATGGCACAAGGCCGATGACGCAGGCCCTGTGACAGAAGCAGATATGGCCGTCAATAATATGCTATTCGCAGATCTGATGGCCGCACGTCCTGACTATGGCTGGTTGTCCGAAGAGACCCTCGACACGGATGCACGCCTCACAAAAGACCGCGTGTTCATCATTGATCCGATTGATGGCACGCGCAGCTTTATCGAAGGCGATCACAATTGGGCGCATTCGCTCGCTATTGCCGAACACGGTGAAATCATTGCAGGTGTTGTTTATTTACCAATTAGAGATCGCCTATTTGCAGCAGCCAAAGGCCAAGGCGCGTCTCTCAATTCAATGCCTCTCAAATGTGATCACCGCAAAGAAATCGATGGGGCGCGGGTTTTGACTCACAAGCATAATATGGATCCAAAGCTATGGAACGGCGGATGTCCTGACTTTGTGCCTAAATTTCGATCCTCACTGGCCTATCGAACGGCTTTGGTTGGGCAGGGGCGGTTCGATGCAATGATTTCGTTACGCAATACTTGGGAATGGGACGTTGCCGCAGGCAGTTTGATTGCCCAAGAAGCGGGTGCAAAGGTCATTGATCATTTAGGCGCGCCGCTAAGTTTCAACAAACCAACACCCGCTTTCGCCGGTTTCATCGCCGCCAATCGGGAACTGGCCACATCAATTGTGCAACGCCTTGCAATCACATCATAGCGATTTTTGCCAATCCGTTGTCTGCAAATAGATCGGGCGGCTTGACCACACAGGGCATTCGGCTAGGGTGCGAATACACCATTGACGGAGAAAATAATGACACAACGTTTGCATTTGGTATTTGGCGGAGAACTTGTTGACCCCTCAACGACAACATTTCGCGATGTCGATGATATTCATGTTGTCGGTATTTTCCCAGATTATGAGACAGCGAGATCCGCATGGAAAGCAGAAGCCCAGCGCACTGTAGACAATGCACATATGCGGTATTTCATTGCAGACCTTCACAGCCTGCGCGACGTTGAAACAGCCGTTCAATCTGCTGAACAATTCGGAAAATAAGCCATGGGCCGAATGGCCAAGCCGCTTTCTTTACTTGCGTATAGAGCTTTTACCTCTCGTCCAGAGTCTGCGGTTCACCAGAATTTAGCTGCACAACAGACTGCGCATGTCATCAGTCATGATGAGTACAGCCAAAGGCTTGCACTGGATGCGCCAGTCCTATCAAACGCGCCTGTCTTATGGCTCAATGCAGGGTCACAGCAGGCCATTTCGCCTGCCATAAATTTATTTCGTCAACTTCAAGCCGACCGACCAGATCTCAAGGCAATCTTGACATTTACTGTCAAGCCAACCGTTGACCATGCTGTGCCAGACGGCTTGATTATGCAGCATGCACCTGATGAACGCCTTGGAATAATTTCACGTTTTTTGGCCCATTGGACGCCAGAATGTTTGATTTGGATCGGTGGAGGGTTTCGTCCTGCCTTGCTCGAACAGGCCAAAGCTCGCGATATTCCATTGATCTCAATCGACGCACAAGACAACACCAGTGCCTTGTCGATTCCACAAAAGATATTGGGCCTGCGCTCAGCAACGATGGCTTTGTTTGATCATGTGTTTGCAGAAAACGCCACCAAAGCGATGGCGTGGCGACGCGCGGGTTTGGGGACCGACAGTATAGAAGTTCTTGGTTTTCTGGAAGACGGCGCAAAGCTGCCGCATGTGAACGAAGATGAACTTGAAGCGCTCAAACGTGAAACAAGCACGCGCCCAATCTGGTTCGCATCGCAAGTGGCAACTGGCGAAATTCCGGATGTGATCCGCGCCCATAAAAGCACATTACGCCGTGCGCATAGATTGCTTTTGGTGGTCTCCGTGCGTGACCAAACAACCGCCGAGCTGATTGAAAAGTTTTGTATTGGTCAAGGCTTACGTCCTGTGTTCCGCGATGATGCAACACCAATTTCTGAAGGCGTGCAGGTTCTCATTGTGGTCGGATCAGAAGAAGACGGATTGTGGTACAGGCTGGCACCAGTTACGTTCCTTGGGCAATCATTGACCCCTGGCAAAGGCAGTGATCCCTTCGCAGCCGCACATTTTGGATCAGCAATTGTGCACGGACCAAATGTTTCAGATTACGCAGAAACCTATAAAAGGTTTCAAACTGCCAAGGCCACCTATCCAGTCAAAGACTGCCAAAGTCTAGGGTCAGCGGTGACAGCATTGCTCGCCCCTGACAAAGCTGCAGAAATGGCCAATGCAGCGTGGCAAGTCTGTTCACAAGGCGCAGAAATGACAGACCGCGTCGCCGCATTGGTCCACGATATTCTAGATAAGCGCGAAGAAACACGCGCCGAGGACACAGCACAATGACACCTCCTGCATTTTGGTCCCGCCCCCCATCTGCCGCTGGCTGGCAAGCGCTGCTGCTACAACCTTTAGCTGCGATTTATGCGCGCGGCACGGCGCGTAGGCTGCGTCAAACTGGCTACAAAGCCTCGGTGCCTGTGATCTGTGTTGGCAACATAAATGCGGGTGGCACTGGCAAAACCCCTACGGTCATCGCGCTTGTGCAAAAATTGCAGGCGATGGGCAAAATTGTGCATGTCGTGTCACGTGGCTATGGGGGCAAATTAGCTGGCCCTGTGCAGGTCGACCCTCATGATCACTGTGCAGATGACGTAGGCGATGAGCCACTTTTGATTTGCGCCTTTGCACCCGCTTGGATCGCAAAAGATCGCGCGCTTGGAGTGCAAGCTGCTGAAGCTGCGGGGGCTGACGTCATTTTACTTGATGACGGCATGCAAAATCCATCTGTTGTAAAAGATGCAACGTTTGTAGTCGTTGACGCCCACCGCGGATTTGGCAACGGACATGTGTTGCCTGCTGGACCCTTGCGTGAACCTGTTACGACAGGATTGGCACGGGGGGATGTCGTTATTTCAATCGGCGATAAGAAAGCACAAGAGAAGTTTAAAAGCACTTGGGGCGGATTTGTATCACTGCCGCAGGTGACTGCGGCTCTTTCTCCTTTGGAAACAGGGATGGACTGGAATGGTCTTCGCACGCTCGCCTTTGCTGGAATCGGGCACCCTGAAAAGTTTTTCGCAACCCTTAAAGGAATGGGCGCAATCTTGATTCGCACTGAAGCGCTGCGGGATCATCAACCCTTGTCTCTCGCCTTAATGAAGCGTTTAGAAATTGAGGCCACCACTTTTGATGCGCAGCTCGTCACAACAGAAAAAGACGCGGTGCGTTTGCCCCGCGCCTTTCAAATGAAGGTACTGACCTTGCCTGTGCGCCTTGAAATTGACGATGACGGCCCGATCTTTGAGACGTTCAAGCGCCTTGGACTAACCTAGTTTTAGGCGTCAAGAATCGCATCAAGCTTTGCAGACAAGTCAGCATATGACATGTTCTTGTTCACTTCGCCGTTGATGACCAAGGTTGGTGTGCCCGAAACATCATATTCTTGCATTTCATTTTCGAACTTTGCGACCATTGCCTGCGCCATATCACCGTCGTTCATGCAAGCATCCAAATCAGCATCAGAAAGCCCTGCTTTTTTGCCGATAGTACGCAGGTTAGAAACGATTTCCATCGCATCTTTACCACCACCGATCCAATCGGATTGCTGTTCGTACAACATACCTTGGATACCAAAATAGCGCAGATCGCCACCACAGCGCGCCACCATCGCCGCCCACAAACCGTACTTGTCAAAATACACTTCGCGGTAAACAAATTTCACTTTGCCTGTATCGATATAGTTTTCTTTTAACTGCTTGAAAACATTAGAATGAAAATTCGCACAGTGCGGGCATGTGTAGGACGCATACTCGATCAATTCAATCGGCGCATCAGCATCACCCATGATCAAATCAGGTACCATCGATGTATCGATCTCAACGCCATCTTGCGCATTGGCGGGCGTCACCACGATATCGGTCATGTTGGGCTGTGAGGTGTAAAGATACGCGCCCACGCCACCCAAAGCGGCACATGCGGTCGTTGCCAAGAAAATACGTCTGTTCATAAGTTTACCTTTTTCACTGTCTCGCCAGAGCGGCTTAAAAAGCTACTGGCCAATTTTTCAAGCGCCTTGCGCAGATTTTCATCCTGCGCCCCTTGTGCCAAGGCATTTGCCTCTTGGCGCACCTGAGGCGTAGGCACGGGGCGTTTTTCTTTTTCGTTATGTTCAAATTGAACGCGCCCTTCGGCAAACCCAGTCGGCGCTGTCTGCGTGATATGAATGCGGCTGATAGCATTATATCCATATACCGCATTCACACGATTTTGGATTTTTGGCAGCTCAGCTTGTAACATCGGAGCAAAAGCACCAGTGGTCAAAAGCACCAAAGTTGCACCAAAACCACCCTTGGCATAAGTGACCTTTACTGGTCGCGCCATCGCAGCTGTTTGCGTGCCAACGATTTCAGACCAATGCGTCAACAGGCGCATTTCTGAAAATCCACGCGTTTCTGTTGCCTCGCGAATACGCGCCTGCAAAAGCCCTGAAGTCATTTCAAAGCCTTTTTTGCGCCGCTTGGGACGAAACCCTTGTGGTTTTTTCTTTTGATCTTTTGCGTTCGACATCTGGTCTATCCAATCTTACGCTCTATTCTATCTGTCGCGCACCACGATACCAGACAAAACCCGATGACATGCGCTAAAGATTACGTGACGGAGTGAAACACGCTATGAATCATCAAAACTTAGCGCTGTCCCTGTTGAACTGGTACGATGAAAACGCGCGTGAGATGCCTTGGCGGATTGGCCCGCAAGCCCGCGCAGCTGGCGCGCGCCCTGAACCATATCGAATCTGGCTGTCGGAGGTCATGCTACAACAAACGACCGTAGCAGCAGTGAAAACGTATTTTGAACGCTTTACACATCTTTGGCCCACAATTTCAGATTTAGCCGCTGCCCCTGATGAGCAAGTTATGGGCGAATGGGCGGGGCTTGGATATTACGCACGTGCCCGGAACCTACTGAAATGTGCGCGCATTGTTGCACAAGATTTCGGCGGGGAGTTTCCACGGGATCGTAAAACGCTTTTATCCTTGCCGGGCATTGGGCCATACACAGCTGCATCCGTGGCCGCAATCGCGTTCGATTTGCCCGAAACTGTCGTCGATGGAAACGTAGAGCGCGTGATGTCACGTTTGCATGATGTGCATGAACCAATGCCCCTGTCAAAACCGCTTTTGACGGACCTCGCACGTCAGACGACACCCAAAAATCGTCCAGGCGACTATGCGCAAGCGATCATGGATTTAGGGGCTACTATTTGCACCCCTAAATCGCCAAAATGTACAATTTGCCCATGGTTAGACCCTTGTTTGGCCTATAAGAATGCGACGGTTACTCAGCTCCCTAAAAAGGTGCCCAAAGCGGTCAAACCAACACGTTATGGTTTTGCCTATGTCGCGCAGTCTACGTCTGGCGCTTGGATATTAGAGCGCCGCCCAGACAAAGGTTTGCTCGGTGGAATGCTTGGTTGGCCAGGCTCGGAGTGGAGCGTGGCCCCAGAAAACACCCCGCCATTCGAAGGCGAGTGGGCGCAACAAGGCAACATCAAGCACACATTTACGCATTTTCACCTCATCCTAACCGTCGTTACAACCAAGACCGCTATTGCGCCGCCAAGCCCGTACCTGACCTTGAGTGCGAACGAATTTCAAGCATCAGACCTGCCCACTGTGATGAGAAAAGTCTTTGATTCAGCTCAGATACATTTTACCGATACCCGTGTAGCTTGACCAAAAGCGAAGGACAGCACATGAATATATCGACCATCAGCCCTAAGAACGCGATCCCTTTCTGGCTTTCGTTGGGTGTTGTTCCTCTGTTGATCCTTGGAGCCAAACTGGGCGGGTTTTGGGTCGCTTTAGTGCCTCTCTATGCGTGGTATATGTTCTCGATTTTAGACCGCTTGCTTGGCATGAATACAGCCAATCCCGACACTGAAACGCCTGACGGCGACTTGTTGTGGTATCGGCTGATCACGTTGATTTGGTTCCCTGTACAGTTCGTGATGATCTTTGGGCTAATTTACTACGTCACCCATAGCACGCACCTGAATGGCTTTGAAATTCTTGTGCTATTTTTCAGTGTTGGGGTCTCATCTGGCACCATCGGGATAGTTTATGCTCATGAGTTGCTGCACCAACGCAACCGACTAGAGCGATGGTTGGGCGATTTACTGTTGAGTTCAGTTCTTTATTCACACTTTCGCACCGAACACTTACTGGTGCATCACAAACATGTCGGTACCCGCCGAGACGCTGTGACTGCATTATATAACGAGGGCTTTCACCATTTTTTCTGGCGTGTTTTGCGCGAAGGGCCCGTGTCGGCATGGGAAGCAGAGAAAGCACTTTTGGCACGTCGGGGCCTGCCTGAATTACATCCGCGCAATCCGCATTTCCGATACTGGATTTTGCAGCTTTCCATGTTGATTTTTGCGACACTGCTGGGGGGCGCTATGGGGTTTGCTCTTTTTTTGTGGCAGGCGTTTATCGCAATTTGGCAGCTTGAATTGACAAACTACGTTGAACATTATGGCCTAACCCGCAGGCATTTGGGCGACGGAAAATATGAACACGTCAAACCCCACCACAGTTGGAATGCGGCTCAAATGGCGACCAATTGGTTATTGATCAATCTACAGCGTCACTCTGATCATCATTACAAGCCTGATCGGCGTTTCCCATTGTTGCAAAACTATTCTGAAGAGGAAGCGCCACAACTGCCCTATGGGTATCCTGTGATGACTTTTGCAGCCATGGTGCCGCCTTTGTGGCGGCGGATCATGAACCCGCGCGTCAAAGCGTGGCGCAAGCAATATTACCCAGACATTGCGACTTTTAAAGAGTGGGAGCCCTACAAAAAGGGCACCAATCCTTTGCCCCGCCTATAATGAAAAAAGCCCCGCCATAAGGCGGGGCAAGGGGATGCCGTGGAAGTCAGACCACAGGCATCAGGCGGTAACTATTTGGCGAAAAACAGACCCTAATCCAGCCCAATAGGGCCGCGGATCGCGCGAATTATACGCGCTGTCCTTGCAGGTTGGAGTCTGTCTTGCGCTATTCTATATGCAAGCAGTTTCGGGGTGACCGCGCAGGGTCAGCCCCTGATTTTCGGGATATGTCTTAGTTCATTTCCGCGCGGATTTGTTGGCGTAACAAATCGATTGGCACGTTTTGCCCATCGCGTTTGTAAGTCCAATAGGTCCATCCATTGCAGCTTGGCGCGCCTTCAAGATGTGCGCCAACTTGGTGGATAGAGCCTTTGACATCATTCCCCACGAGCGTGCCATCAGCACGCACCTTGGCTTTGTGGCGACCATTGAGCGATGACAATTCTTCACCCGGACGCAACATGCCGCGTTCGACCAATTGGCCGAATGGAACACGTGGTTCTGCACGTTTCGAAGTCGAGACTTTCAAAGCCTCTGTATCGAATTTGCGGATGGATTTGAGACGCTTTTCAGCAACCTTACGGTATTTTTCTTCGCGTTCGATACCGATGTAATCACGCCCCAACATTTTCGCTACAGCGCCAGTGGTTCCCGTGCCAAAGAATGGATCAAGTACAACATCGCCGGGATTGGTCGTGGCAATCAAAAGGCGGTGCAACAGGCTTTGTGGTTTTTGCGTTGGATGGGCTTTATCACCATCTTCGTTTTTCAAACGCTCGCCGCCATTACAAATTGGCAAAACCCAATCTGAGCGCATTTGAATGCCTTCATTGAGGGCTTTCAAAGCTTCGTAGTTAAAGGTGTATTTTGCGCCTTCGTTTTTCGATGCCCAGATCAATGTCTCATGTGCATTCGTGAACCGTTTGCCGCGAAAATTCGGCATTGGGTTGGACTTGCGCCAGACAACATCGTTGAGCAACCAATACCCTTGGTTTTGTAATTCAGCACCAAGGCGGAAGACGTTATGGTATGATCCGATAACCCAGATAGCGCCATTTGGTTTCAAAATGCGACGCGCTGCTTTCAGCCACTCACGGGTAAAATCATCGTAGATTTTAAAGCTATCGAATTGATCCCAAGAATCATCAACCGCATCAACTTTGGAATTATCTGGGCGATGTAAATCGCCGCGCAGTTGTAAATTATAGGGGGGGTCCGCAAAAATCAGATCAACTGATTCTTCAGGAAGACTGTTCATTGCCTCGATGCAATCACCGGACATAATTGTATTGATCGGAAGCGCGGGCGCCTCCTTGCGTGTATTTTTAGTCATGCTCTGCCTCACAGAAACGCCCTTACGAGCGATACAATCGCACCATTTTTGGTGTCGTTATGTACCTTCTAAAATGAGTCAAAGGGGATTCGAGGTCAATTTCTTTATTGAATCAGAGGGTTATAAAAAAGCTTGCTACAACATATTGTGTATAGGTTTGAACGAACGTCTATGGTGAGGGGTCACACCAAATTTGCTCAAGCCTTCCATATGCAGTTTGGTGCCATAACCTGCATTTTTTTCCCATCCATAGCCGGGGTACTGTTGCGCTAAATCCACCATAAGGCGATCACGCCACGTTTTAGCAACAATCGAAGCAGCCGAAATTGAAAGCGATCGCGCATCGCCTTTTACAATTGCTTCGGCGGAAAGCCCGAAAGCCGTTGGAATTTTATTGCCATCCACTAGGACATAATCAGACGTCGTCTTAAGTCCTGCGACAGCACGCTCCATAGCACGCAAAGAAGCCTGTAAGATGTTAATTTCATCAATTTCTTCGACCGAACACGAAGCGATGGATACATCGGCAACCTCTAAGATCTGATCGTATAAAGCTTCACGTTTTTTCGAGGTCAGTTTTTTGGAATCGTTTAGACCTGCAGGGATCGAATTGGGATCAAGCCAAACCGCGGCAGCGACCACGGGGCCCGCTAAAGGCCCACGCCCCACTTCATCGACGCCACAAATTCGTTTGTGGCCGCGTGCTGCTGCAGCAGTCTCAAAGGAAAAATCAGGTGTATATTTTATCATACCTCGTAAAACCGTATGTCACCAATTAACGCAAGATAAAACAAAAGGACGGGTGGAACGCATGAACCACCCGCCAAGGAACGCGGCACATGGGGACATGAAACGCGCGTATGTCGTAAAGCTTTACCGCAGAGCGCGGCCTGAACGGCGCGAGTCGTCATAAGACACGCGATAGCCAAAGTTGTTTAGGCAACCGACATCATAGGCTTCGCTGCGCTTGTTGTTTCGTTTCAGTTTGACCGATGTCTCGCAGGCACGAGGCAAGGCGTTGGCTGCATGACGTTCACGTTGCATGCAATCTTTCAACGCAACATTTTGAGAACGCGAGCGTGAATCGCGGAAACTCACCACGCATGTATTTGGAATTTCGAAACTACTTCTACGCTCACGATGCGGACGCGCAGGTCGTGATGGATTTTCAGCGGGTCTAGATGTGGCTTTGGACTTGGACGATCCCTGTTCGATTGCCTTACCGATGACGAAAAGTGTGAGTAGGCCACCAATCGCTCGGGCGACATCAGCATCATCAGCGCGCGCAGGTGCCGCTGAAAGGCCAGAGACACCGAGTGACAGTGCCACAAGTGCAGCTGTGAATTTGGTTGTGCGACGTTTGGTCGGTTTGTTTGTGACGTTGAACATGTGAAGTCCTTTCCAAATACGTAATCCGCAATGCGTCAAAGCACTGCGACAGGTGATGGATCAGGAATGAAGCACGACAGGCCTGCCGCTCAATATCAACGGATGGTTATTGGCTATCACGGCACGCCGACTGGCGTGATATTGAATAACAATGCAGAATTGGCGAAAGTCAGCGCATGACATACAGCATCTCACCCCCCCGTATTCTTGCGATTGGGCTGGCCTTCGCGCTTATGCCCTTTGCCAGTCAAGCCGCCTGCTTTGCCGAATATAAAGCCAAGCGAGACAACCCTTTAAAACTGCATTACGGTATCGCAGAATTGGATGATGCCAGCTGCACATCTGCCGCCGCTGCCAAAGCTCTGACACCGCGCCTCAAGGCTGATGGCTGGGTGCTTTTATCCGTACTAGGCTTTGTGCAGGGTTCTGAATTGGAAGGGAAAAAAGAAAGTGCTGGAGCCTATTTCCTCCGCTACTGACGGGCAAAAATCTGGGCGCGTTTTGACGTTTGGTATTGTTGCGATTGTATTAATCTTGCTGGTGGCAGCGGGGGTGTTATTTGCGAACCTACCCGATGCAAATGCATTTAATGCACGCGTTGAAGCGATCTTTGTTGAGAACGACAACCTGACATCCAATGCCGAAATCAAGTTGCTTGAAATCTTAGCGCAATCTGGGACAGCTTTTTCAGATACCTTAACCAGTTACCGTGTGGTGATTTTCGTGCTGATGCTTTTTGCCACAGCTTTGTTGGTGGCATCACTGGTGTTTTTACTGACTATCTTAGGGTTGAACAAACGCATGTCAGAAATCGACAAGCAGGGGATACAAATCTCCAGCCTGCTGATTTCGCGAGCTGAAAACACAGTTTACTTAAACAATATGGAATTCAAACTCACTGGCGCGGCTATCGAAACGCTATGCGTTTTAGCCGAAGCGCGGCTAGATGATGACGTCCTTAGTGGTGCGGAAATCGAAGGCGTGGTCTCTGGGCGCAACGCGGTAGACTGCGATGAAGCTGCTGGCGCCACGCGGATAAAACGCCTACGCGATACTTTGGGTAACCAAATGATGAGCGAGCTTTTGGTTAAAAATATCGCACGCAAAGGCTATATGCTATCGGTCCCACGTGATGTGATTAAGATGGTTTGAGATCTTAGCCCCCTCACTTAAAGCCCGTCGTTCAACACTTTCGCCAATTCTGCCGGCGTGAGTTTAACTGGGTTTTTCAAACTGGAAGACGCAGTTGCAGCAGCCGTTGCTAAGATATCTATCCTGTCAGCCGTAATGCCCCAATGCGCCAGTCTTGGTAGACTTTGCGCATCCAGCCAAGCCTCAAGCCCAGAAAGCTTTTGTGCTGGATCAATCGGCGTGAATATATCGCTGATAATGTTTAGGCACAGTTCGATATCACGCTGGATAGCAGGCGTAGAGGCAGAGGAAGCCAAGTTTGCGGTCATGACAGGTATCAAAAGCCTGCCACACAGGGCCCCATGCGGCGCGTCGTACACACCACCAAGAACTGCAGCCAAACCGTGGACAGCCCCCAACCCACCGTTTGCTAAGGCAACGCCACTCGACAGGCTGCCCCATGCGAGTTGTGCCCATGCATCCTGCCTGTCGTCGTCTATAACCGCGCGTAGAGCAGATAAAGTGCTATGAATAGCGGGCTGCGCAAGAGCACGCGAAAAAGGCGTGGCAAACGCAGATGTATAGGCTTCGATATTTTGCACGACGGCATCTAGCCCTGCATATAAAGTAACGGATTTGGGCGCGGCGCGCATCAAAGCGGGATCAACGATTGCAACAGACGGAACCAGTCCTTGGCCGCGCAAACTGATTTTAGAATGCTTCGTCTCAGACGACAGCACCGCGTTTGCAGTCACTTCAGATCCAGTGCCAGCTGTGGTTGGCAAGACGATCAAAGGCATCTGTTCAGCATCATTATGATCGATCGTGAAGTCACGATCATCTAATGGCGCCCCCTTAAGCAAGGCCAAGCGCAGCGCCTTACCCGTATCAAGAACCGAACCACCACCACAGGCGATAATACAATCGACTTGGCGATCTTTTAGCGCAAGCCATAGAGCGTTAATCGAGTCTATACTGGGTTCACTGCCACAAATCTGTGTTTCATAGGCCAGACCGGCATGAGACAGCACCGCGCGCACAGGGGCAGACGCACGATCGGAAACGCCCTTGATCAAGACGATGTTCTGCGTTGTTACGGGCAGATTATCAAGCAAGCGTTGCGAAGCATTTTCACCGAAATGCACCTGCGTTTTGCACGAAAAAGAAAAGGGCGTGACCTGTAACATAGGATCAATACTCCAAAGTTGCTTTCACCGCGCGCCGCCAGTTCGCGTATTTGCGCGCACGCTCATCTTCGGCCATTTGGGAGTGAAACTGATGATCCAGCTCCCATTGATTTGCAAACTCTTCTTGGCCAGGCATCACTCCCACCTTCATTCCCGCAAGCCATGCAACCCCTAGCGCAGTCGTTTCTAGCACTCTGGGTCGATGCACTGGTGCGTCAATGATATCGGCCAAAAACTGCATCGCCCAATCAGAGGCACTCATGCCGCCATCCACGCGCAACACGCTATTGGGCGTGTCCTCTCGCCAATCAGCCCGCATCGCATCTAAAAGATCTCGGGTTTGATATCCCACGCTTTCCAAAGCGGCCCTTGCCAATTCATTTGGACCAGAGTTCCGCGTTAAACCAAAGACAGCCCCACGGCATTCGGGATTCCAATAGGGCGCTCCAAGCCCTGTAAATGCGGGGACCATAACCACGGATTGTTTGTCATCTGCCCCAAGCGCAAGCGGCTGAGTTTCGGAAGCATCTCGGATGATTTTCAGACCATCTCGCAACCACTGAACAACAGCCCCTGCGATAAAGATAGAGCCTTCGAGAGCATATGTCGGTTTGCCATCCAGTTGATAGGCTATGGTTGTCAACAGACGGTTTTTGGATTTCACGGGGGTATCGCCCGTGTTCAAAAGCGCAAAACAGCCAGTTCCATAGGTCGCTTTCAACATGCCTGGCTCAAAACACGCCTGACCAATGGTGGCAGCTTGTTGATCACCGGCAACGCCACTTATCGGGATTGGTTTTCCGAACAGGTCAGGGCGGCTATGGCCAAAGTCATCCGCACTGTCTTTCACCTGCGGCAGCATTTGCATTGGAATTTCAAAAAGTTCGCAAATGGTCTGACTCCAACGGCCTTTGCGAATATCATATAGCATTGTACGAGCAGCGTTTGTCGCATCGGTTACATGCGACTTTCCACCTGTGATTTTCCAAATGAGAAACGTGTCCACTGTCCCAAACAGCAATTGACCGCTTTGGGCCTTTTCGCGTGCCCCTTCAACGTTGTCGAGGATCCATTTCAATTTAGTCGCGGAAAAATATGGATCAATGAGTAAGCCCGTTCTATCGGCGAACATATCAGAGTGGCCAGCATCGCGCAGCTCTTGGCAGAAATCAGAGGTCCTGCGGTCTTGCCAAACGATAGCGTTGTGGATCGGTTCACCTGTCGTGCGGTCCCAGACGATTGTGGTTTCGCGTTGGTTGGTAATCCCGATCGAGACCACATCAGCGGCGGCAATATTTGCCCGCTCGATCACTCCACGGCAGGTTCCAGCGGTGGTGCTCCAAAGGTCACGTGGATCGTGCTCCACCCATCCCGAATTGGGATAAATCTGCGCGAACTCTTCTTGGGCCTGCGCAATGACGCGTAGTGCTTCGTCAAATAGGATAGCTCTGGTTGATGTCGTTCCTTGATCAATCGCAAGTACATATTTCATACAAAGTCTCATTCGGCAGCATTATGGGAAAGGCGGACAACCCGCCCCTTAGGCTTAGGCTTAGGCTTTGCCAGTGAATGGCAACCAAATTACGGGTTTGACCTGGATGTAGGGCGCCTGCGCGCCCCACATTTGTTAAAGGATAGGGCTTGACCCTATTCCCAAGATTTAACCAATTCATCGTAAGCGATTGTTTTTGGTTCTTCGTCTTCGTTCTCCAAAGCAGGGTAAGGTGCACCTGGCTGTGAGAACCAATGCTCAGCACTCATTTCTTCGTTCAGAACTGGGCCAAGGTCACCTTGAACACCAGCACGCTCGAGACGCTCAAGAACGCGTTCTTGATCTGCACAAAGCTGATCTAGAGCTTCTTGTGGGGTTTTCGCACCCGACATTGCATCACCGATATTCTGCCACCACAATTGCGCCAACTTTGGATAGTCAGGAACATTTGTACCTGTTGGAGACCACTGAACGCGTGCAGGCGAACGGTAGAATTCAACCAAGCCACCCAAACGAGGGGCGCGTTCAGTGAAGTGATCAGAATTGATAGTGGTGTCACGAATAAAGGTCAGACCCACATCAGATTTTTTAACATCAACGGTTTTAGACACAACAAACTGAGCGTAAAGCCAAGCCGCTTGTGCACGATCCACTGGTGTAGATTCCATCAATGTCCAAGCACCCGCATCTTGGTAACCGATCTTCTGGCCCTCTTTCCAATATGCACCATGTGGAGAAGGCGCCATACGCCATTTTGGCGTGCCGTCTTCGTTCATAACAGGCAGATCAGGCTCAACCGTTGCCGCTGTAAACGCGGTGTACCAGAACATTTGCTGAGCAACATTGCCCTGCGCCGGAATTGGTCCAGCTTCACCAAATGTCATGCCAGCCGCAGCGGGTGGAGAGTATTTGTTGAGCCATTCGATTGCTTTGGTCACAGCATATACTGCAGCAGGTGCGTTAGTCGCACCACCGCGTGCCACACAAGACCCAGTCGGTTGAGAGTTTTCGTTTACGCGAATACCCCATTCATCAACAGGTAGGCCGTTTGGCTCACCGACGTCGCCCATGCCTGCCATAGACATCCACGCGTCAGTGTAACGCCAACCCAAGGATGGATCTTTTTTGCCGTAGTCCATGTTGCCAAAGACTTCGCCTTCAACACCCAAACGCGACAGATCGCGACCAGTGAAGAATTCTGCGATGTCTTCATAGGCGGTCCAGTTTACAGGAACTCCCAAATCATAGCCGTACTTCGCTTTGAAGTCTGCTTTGTTTTGTTCGTCATTGAACCAATCATACCGGAACCAATAAAGGTTCGCGAACTGCTGTGTTGGCAATTGGTACAATTTGCCATCAGGGCCGGTCGTGAAAGAGCTGCCGATAAAGTCATCAACATCCAGCGTTGGAAGTGTCACATCCGCACCTTCACCAGCCATCCAATCGGTCAAGTTACGCACCTGCTTATAGCGCCAGTGTGTACCAATTAGATCGGAGTCATTCACATATGCATCGTAAATGTTTTCGCCAGACTGCATTTGCGTTTGCAGTTTTTCGACAACATCGCCTTCGCCAATCAAGTCATGCGTGACCTTGATGCCTGTGATGGCTTCAAACGCAGGCGCGAGAACATTTGCTTCGTATTCATGCGTTGCAATGGTTTCAGATACAACTTTGATTTCCATACCTTGGTAGGGTACGGCAGCATCAACAAAAAACTGCATTTCAGCTTCTTGATCAGCGCGAGACAGAGTCGTTACATCGCCAATCTCAGCGTCCAAGAATGCCTTAGCCGCATCCATATCAGCAAAGGCTGGAGACCCAAGCACACCAAGCGCCAGCACAATCGCCGAGCTTGATTTCAATGAAATAGTCATAATTTCCTCCCTTAAAGAAAAACTATTTGTTTCAGGTGCGCGACAAAATTGTTTTATCTGGCACGCACCACGCTCCCCTTTATGCCCAGCGGAAAACCGCAGCGGCATAAATCAGGCACACAATCAGCGCATATGGTTGATTTGCGCCAACCACTCCCAACCATGCCAAATTGATAAAGGCAGACCCGAGAAGTGTGATGAAGAGACGATCCCCACGGGTCGTCTCTGTCCTTAAGATCCCAACGCGCGGGACCTCAGGAAATTTGATTGCAAGCACGGTGAACACAACCAAGGTGCAGGCAATAATAATGAAGAAAACCGCTGTGGGCGTCGTCCATGCCATCCAGTCCATTTGATGTACCCTTCCTTAAACGCGGCCTAGGGCAAAACCCTTGGCGATGTAATTGCGAACGAAATAGATCACTAAAGCACCCGGAATAATTGTCAGAACACCAGCTGCGGCCAGCACCCCCCAATCGATCCCTGCTGCACCCTGTGTACGGGTCATGATTGCCGAAATTGGTTTTGCATCGACCGAAGTAAGCGTGCGTGAAAGCAACAATTCGACCCATGAAAACATGAAACAGAAGAACGCGGCGACACCGATTCCTGAAGCAATAAGTGGCGTGAAAATTTTGACGAAAAACTTACCAAAGCTGTAGCCGTCGATATAAGCTGTCTCATCAATTTCCTTCGGCACGCCCCGCATGAAGCCTTCCAAAATCCAAACTGCCAAGGGCACGTTGAACAGGCAGTGCGCCAAAGCGACAGCGATATGCGTGTCAAACAGACCAACAGAAGAATAAAGCTGAAAAAACGGCAAAGCGAACACGGCAGGCGGCGCCATACGATTGGTCAACAACCAAAAGAACAGGTGCTTGTCACCCATGAAATGATAGCGACTGAACGCATATGCTGCTGGTAAGGCAACTGACAAACTGATCACAGTGTTTAGCAAAACATAGATGATCGAGTTGATGTAACCTGAGTACCAAGAGGGATCTGTCAGGATCTTAATGTAGTTATCAAAAGTCAGATTGCGCGGCCACAAGGTAAATTCGTTGAGCACCTCTGTGTTGGTTTTTAAGCTCATATTGACGAGCCAATATATTGGCAGCATCAAGAACAGCAGGTAAATTGTCATTACGACAACAGACCCTTTTACCTTAAAGCGCTTTTTCGGTGTTACGGTTGCGTCAAACATGGCTCACCCACCCTTCTTGTCGAGATTGGTCATCACAGTGTAAAACACGTAAGAAATGAGCAGGATTACGAGATAGTACATGATCGAAAATGCAGCTGCGGGTCCAAGATCAAATTGTCCCAATGCCATTTTTACAAGGTCGATCGACAAAAGTGTCGTCGCATTGCCGGGCCCACCGCCTGTGACAACGAATGGCTCTGTGTAAATCATAAAGCTGTCCATAAAGCGCAATAGGATCGCGATCATTAGGACGCCCATCATCTTAGGAAGCTCGATGTAGCGAAAGATGGCCCAGCGGCTGGCTTGGTCAATTTTGGCCGCCTGATAATATGCATCAGGGATGGATTTGAGGCCCGCAAAAGCAAGAAGTGCAACAAGTGATGTCCAGTGCCAGACATCCATCACGATAATCGTCGCCCAAGCGGCAAAGGTGTCTTGAGTGTAGTTATACGAAATGCCCAGCGCGTCCAGCGTGTAGCCCAGCAAGCCGATATCCACGCGGCCAAAGATTTGCCAAATCGTGCCTACAACATTCCATGGAATAAGCAGCGGCAAAGACATGACGACCAAACAAAAGCTCGACCAAAAACCACTTTTTGGCATATTAAGTGCAACGAACACACCGAGGGGAACTTGGATCGTCAAGATGACCGCAGAGAACATCAATTGACGGCCGAGTGCGTCCCACATCCGTTCGGACTGAAGCATTTCTTCGAACCACTCAAGACCCGCCCAAAAGAACTGGTTGTTCCCAAAGGTATCTTGAACAGAATAGTTGACCACCGTCATCAAGGGGATGACGGCCGAAAATGCCACAAGTAAAAGAACAGGCAGGATCAAGAACCATGCCTTTTGGTTGACTGTTTTTTCCATTACGCGGCCTCCCCGACTTTTAGCCAATCATTCACATAAACGTTCATATGGTTCGGATCGAATGTGACGCGGTTCATATCTGCCGAAATGGGCATGTCTTCACTGGCAACGATATTGATTTCATGTCCGAACAGATCCGCACGTACAATTTTATGACGGCCAACATCTTCAACGCGACGCACGGTGACCGGAAGACCTTTGCCCTGCGTCAAAGACACGAATTCAGGGCGAATGCCGATTTCAACTTTGCCAGTCAGATCTCCATAGCCACGACCCAAATTCAACGATGAGCCATGGACGTTCGCGCGCTTACCCGACACTTGTGCAGGGATAACATTCATACCCGGAGAGCCGATGAAATAGCCAACGAATGTGTGCTCGGGCCGCTCGAATAATTCTTGCGGTGTGCCGATTTGAACCACACGACCATCGTACATCACCACAACTTTGTCAGCAAAAGTCAGCGCTTCGGTCTGATCATGGGTCACGTAAATCATTGTGTGACCGAATTCGTGATGAAGCGATTTCAACTGTGTGCGCAGCTCCCATTTCATATGAGGGTCGATCACAGTCAACGGTTCATCAAATAGCAGCGCGTTTACATCTTCACGCACCATTCCGCGCCCCAAGCTAATCTTTTGCTTGGCGTCAGCTGTCAATCCACGTGCGCGATTGTCCAGCTCAGCTTCCATGCCGATCATCTGTCCAATCTGCTGGACACGTTGCGCGATATATTTTGGATCAGCGCCACGGTTTTTCAAAGGGAACGCCAGATTATTGCGCACCGTCATCGTGTCATAGACCACGGGAAACTGGAATACCTGCGCAATGTTTCGATCCGCAGTCGAAGCATGGGTCACATCTTTGTCGTCGAACAAAATGCGCCCTTGTGACGGGTGCAACAAGCCAGAAATAATATTCAGCAAGGTCGACTTACCGCAACCAGAGGAACCCAACAATGCATAGGCTTCGCCGTCAGCCCAATTGTGGTTCAGCTCCTTAAGCGCGAAATCATCTTCGCCTTTTGGGTTCGGATAATACGAATGCGCAAGGTTATCGAGGGTGATTTTTGCCATTGTCCTTCTCCTTATGCCGCTAACGCGTAGGACGCTGGCGCAACTAGGTCGCCATTTTCATTGAATATATAAACGTGACTTGGGTCGATAAACACTTGTAGTGCAGCCCCCAATTTCAGGTCATGAACCCCGTGGATTAATCCAACCCACTTCTGTCCGTCGTGGTCGAGGTGGACGAAGGTTTCGGATCCTGTCAGCTCGGTCACGATCAGTTTGGTATCAAAGGCAAGAGCGGTTTCTGTATGCGCCTTGATTTCAACATGGTTGGGGCGGAATCCAGCAACATAGCGACCATCTGCTAGGGCCGACATAGGGCCAGTTGCATCGGTACTGCGATCATCGCCAAATGTAATCTTCGATCCTGCTTTCGAGACCTTTAAAAAGTTCATAGGCGGATCGCTGAACACGCGTGCCGTCGTGGCATCAGTCGGTTGGCGGTATACCCTTGGCGTGAGATCGAACTGACGCACGCGCCCTTCCCACAAGGCTGCAGTATTTCCACCCAGCAGTAGTGCCTCTTCAGGTTCAGTTGTTGCGTAAACAAAAATCGATCCCGCTTCTTCAAAAATCTTGGGAATTTCGACACGCAATTCTTCACGCAGTTTGTAATCAAGGTTCGCAAGCGGTTCGTCCAACAAAACCAACCCTGCATCTTTGACCAAGGCGCGCGCCAAAGCGCAGCGCTGTTGCTGACCACCCGACAACTCTAGGGGCTTGCGTTGTAACATCGGCGTCAGTTGCATCAGGTCTGCTGCCTTTAGCACAGCCGCCTTAATTTCAGACGATGATTTCCCCATAAGTTTGAGTGGCGAGGCGATGTTTTCGAAAACAGTCATCGACGGATAGTTGATGAACTGCTGATAAACCATGGCAATTTTACGGTCTTGCACGCGCATGCCTGTTACATCCTGACCTTCCCAGTGGACAGTGCCCTCTGTCGGCACATCAAGCCCAGCCATCAGCCGCATCAAAGATGTTTTACCAGACAAAGTAGGGCCAAGCAGCACGTTCATCGTGCCCTTTTCCAGTGTTAAATCGGTCGGATGAATATGCACCATCCCATCAACAGATTTCGAAACACCTTTTAATTCTAACGCCATTTCTTAGTCCTCTTCTTCGATTGCCGCAGCGGGTTGCTCCGACAGCCGCTTCACGATCCAGTCATCCAGTTTGGCGATCTGTTCATGGCTCATGCGCAGTCCAAGTTTGCTTCTGCGCCACACGATATCATCAGCGCAGCGCACATATTCATTGTCGATCAGCCACTGAACTTCGTTTTGGAACAAGTCAGCGCCGAAATTTATACCAAGCGCCTGTTCAGCCTTTGCCTCACCCAAAATTTGCGCGAGCTCTGTACCGTAAGCACGCACAAGCCGTAGCGCTAAGCGGTCCGACAAGAACGGGTATGATGCTTTTGCTTCCTTGATCAACGCACCGACACCATCGACAGGGAAATCACCGCCAGGCAAGGCAACACCTGCAGTCCACGGCTTTGCGGTCACGGGCAAAACTTTTTCGATTTCTTCCAGCGCGCTTTCAGCCAAGCAGCGGTACGTCGTGATTTTCCCACCAAAAACATTCAAAGAAGGGGCGCCGCGCGTTTCATCGAGTTTCAAAACATAGTCACGCGTTGCAGCCGAAGCCGTGCTAGCGCCGTCATCATAAAGCGGTCTCACACCTGAATATGTCCAAACCACATCATCGTTTGAAATGGGTTTAGCAAGGTAACCGTTGATGAAAGTGATCAGGTACTCCTGCTCTTGCGGTGTGCATTCTGGTTTGACGGATGCATCCGCATGATCATGATCCGTGGTGCCAATAAGTGTGTAATCAGTCTCGTAAGGAATGGCGAAAATAATGCGCCCATCAGTGCCCTGAAAGAAGTAGCACTTGTCGTGGTCAAACAGTTTTTTGGTGACAATATGACTGCCCCGCACCAAACGAACACCCGCTTGTGAATTGCTACGCAAAGTCGTGCGCAATACATCCCCAACCCAAGGGCCGCCAGCATTCACAACCATAGACGCCGTTACGATGTCTGTTTGTCCTGTTTCGGTATCTTCAATTTTTACACGCCAAATACCATCGGTGACTTCAGCGCCAACAACTTTGGAACGGGTGCGAATATCAGCTCCACGTCGCTGTGCATCACGTGCATTCAAAACAACCAATCTGGAATCTTCGACCCAGCAATCAGAGTATTCGTAAGCTTTTTCAAATTTCGGGTTTAGCTCTTTTCCCTCGAGTGTATTTCGCAAATTCAGTGAAGATGTTGGCGGCAATATTTTTCGTCCACCAAGGTTATCATAGATAAACAATCCAAGGCGAATAAGCCATGCGGGTCGACGACCCTTCATCCATGGCATCACCGCACCCAAAAGCTTCGATGTGGGCGTGGACATGTCGAATTTCATGCTTTTGTGGTAGGGCAAAACGAAACGCATTGGCCATGAAATATGCGGCATAGCCCTTAATAGGTTTTCCCGCTCACGAAGCGCTTCGCGCACCAGCCTGAATTCAAAGTACTCTAGATATCTTAGACCGCCATGAAAGAGCTTTGTTGAAGCTCCCGATGTCGCTGACCCGAGATCATTCATCTCGGCCAAGCAGACGCTTAGGCCACGCCCCGCGGCATCTCGCGCAATGCCACATCCATTGATGCCGCCGCCGATGACCAAAAGATCAAAGTCAGGTTTCATGTCTACCTCCCCGCGCAGATCTCCCAGCCTGCGCCGTCGAAAAGATTGCAAATTTTGGTGACAAAAGGAAGACATAAATGTTCGTTTTTGATCGAAACATTGTAATATACTGTTTTTATGAATTTATATTAATAAATTTCCACTATGGTTCGGCCTTGTTTGCGTCTGTGTGGCGTAATTTATCACGGAATCAATTGGGCTTTATTGTGACTTCTACGATTTTTGTAGTAAAACAATCAAAAGCGAAAAGGAGAGGTATATGGCGCAGACCATTAGAAAGCCGGAAATCATCGGGATCGCGCGACGCGAAGGTAAAGTAACCGTCGAAGGCTTAGTGGAACACTTTGGCGTAACGCCACAAACCATACGCCGCGACCTAACAGAGCTCGCGGATTCAGGTGAACTTGAGCGCGTGCATGGCGGCGCAATACTGCCATCGACGACAATGAACATCGCCTACAATGAACGGCGCGGGTTGAATCAAGCCTCGAAAGTCGACATCGCGCGTATCTGCGCCAAAACGATCCCAAATGATTGCGCCGTTTTCTTGAATATCGGCACAACAACAGAAGCCGTTGCGGCCGAATTATTAAGCCATGAAGGCCTTTTGGTGGTTACGAACAATATCAATATCGCTGGAATTTTATCCGCCAATAAACAAATTGATGTCGTCGTAACAGGCGGACAGCTGCGGCGATCTGACGGTGGACTGACTGGGGCCATCGCTAAGAATTCCATTCAACAATTTAGATTTGATCATGCGGTTATTGGTTGTTCTGCCTTGCGGCAAAACGGGGATCTGATGGATTTTGACATGCAGGAAGTCAGCGTGAGTAAGACGATTATTGAGCAAAGTGACCATGTAACACTTGTCTCTGATAGCACGAAATTCGACAGAAAAGCGCCAGCTTTCGTCGCTTCAATGCGCAGTATTTCTGCGTTTATTACCGACAAAGAATTGTCTTCGGAATGTAGGGCGCAGTGTGACGCCTTTGGAACGAAGGTAATCTACACATAGCGCTCTGCACGTAATATCTAGAGACAAAATTTTCGCCATTCCCTTAGACACTGGTGGACTGCCCGAGCCGAAGCATCGGAGTGATCAGTTTGTTTTCCACATCGGTTGGATCTTTGAGAAGTTGCAGCACCAAGTCCGCGGTGTGCAGGCCAATTTCAATAGGTTTAGGGTCGATTGTTGTCAGAGTAGGCACACAAATCTCGGCAATATCATAGGCACCAAACCCCGCGATTGCGATCTGATCAGGGACCGAAATACCACGACGTTGACATTCGGAAAGCGCCCCAAATCCCACGAGATCAGACACGCAAATAATCGCATCAGTATCAGGAAATTGCGACAGAAGGTCGGCCATAGCCAAGGCCCCTTTCAGCATCGGCTTTTGTGGCGCACCCGACCCGATCAAACGATCTGATGGCAGCCCGTGATGGGCCATCGCATCACAAAAACCCGCGCGACGATCTTGACCACGTGTGTCGCTTTCTGAGTCGCCGCCCATAAAGGCGATACGCCTGCGACCCTGACCAATCAGGTGGTCAACAAGAAAGCGCATGGTAGAGGCATTTGAAAATCCCACCACATGACCGATTGGGTTTTTTGGGGTGTCCCAAGTTTCAATCACAGGTACGCCCGCATTCGAAAGCAGGTGACGCGCGCGATCTGTATGGTGACTGCCAGTCACGACGATCGCTTCGGGACGACGACGCAAGAACTGCCCGATCAACTGCTCTTCACGATCCATGTCGTAATTCGTATGCCCCAGTAACACCTGATACCCTGCCTCACTCAGGCGCGAGGTCAATGACACCACAGTCGCCGCAAAGTTGGCATTGTTCAGTGAAGGAATTGTAACGGCAATAAAGTCACTGCGCTGGGTGCGTAGATTTGCGGCTGTCACATCAAAAACATAGCCCAGACGATCTGCAGTCTCGCGGATTTTTTCACGCGTTTCGCGTCCTACAGATGTATCCTGTTTGAACGCACGACTGACAGTCATCACAGACACGCCAGCTTCAAGCGCGACATCTTTCATCGTCGGGTTGCGTTTCATCAAGGAGCCCTTATTCGGTCAGTGCTATTCTTAGGGTTCAATCACTTCCATGCAACAATATCCTATGCCGTCAGTGGATGTAACCGCGGGACGACAAAGGAAGCTAAAGACATCAAAACCCCTAAATCGAGCCTGCGCACCGCTCCGCACGCAGGCCCCTATATCAAACCACTTTCGTTGTGATGTGGTGATGAATCCGCCCCGTAAAGAAACGTGGAAGCAGGTTTTCAGTTGCCGCTTTCGCCGCACCGCGTTCGGGCGAGGCCAAGGCGGCATCAACTGCGGCCATATCATCATAATCGATCTGCAAGATCATTGGGATCGACGGCGCGCCCTCATCTGCCTCTTCGGTGAACGACAAACGCACATCGCGCGCACCAGGGAATGATAGCCAATGAGGCAAGATTTCTGCCTTTACAGCCGCACGAAATTCTTCGTCTTGGCCTGCGTTGATTGTGCCTTCAAAGATGGCAAAACGGGTGATCATTCTGGAAGCTCCTGTTTCCCGGTGAAATATTCCATAAGGGCAGCCTGATCTTCTCCCCCCAATCCTTTGGCGGTCAGCAGTCGGTGCACTTCGGCACAGATTGCAGTCATTGGCATAGCGGTATTGGTGCGCCGTGCCAGATCTTGCGCACCATTTAAATCCTTAACCATGTTGTCGATCCGGCCCGTACGCCGGTAATCTTTTTCAACATAGCGCGGCATGTATTCTTGCAAGATCGCGCTGTCGGCCCGCCCACCTTTCAGGGCTGTCGGGATCTTGGCAGCATCTACACCAGCATCCAGCGCCAGTTGCGTGGCTTCTGCCACGGCAAGGAAGTTCAAGCCACACAAGACCTGATTGATCAACTTTGTGGTCTGACCTGCACCAACGGGCCCCATATGCGTATAATTGGTGGCGACATGCTGCAACACGTTGTGAGCGTCTGCTACGTCTTCGGCGGCACCACCCGCCATCAAAGTCAACTCGCCAATCAATGCTTTTGGCGCGCCACCCGAAAGCGGGCTGTCCACCCAGCGCAATCCTTTTTCGGCGGCTTTGTCGGCCAGTTCTTTGGTAGCCTCAGGATCAATCGACGACATATCGATAATCAAAGTGCCAGCCTTGGCGCCAGCTGCAACACCTGCCTCACCAAAAATTGCCATATCCACGATACGAGGCGCATTCAGGCTAGTGATCACATAATCGCTGGCCGCCGCTGCATCCGCTGCAGACGCCGCGGCAATCGCCCCGTGCGCCACGAGTTCCGCGACTTTTTCGCTATCGGGATCAAACACATGCAAGGTCTGTCCAGTTTGCGCTAGACGTGTGCCAATCGCACCGCCCATTGCTCCTGCCCCGATCAAAGCAATTTTAAGAGTCATAGTTTCTCCTTTTCAAAATAGGCGACCAGTCAGAGTGCTTAGCGCACAAAAGTCTGGTTGATAGCGATGTGCTTGCCTGAGAGTTTTTGCAGCTATGTGGCCACATCAGCAGACGTGGACATTCAGATCAGGCGTGTCGGTCGACGCATAAACCTGCTGTCTCGAACCTCGCTACCGAGGAATTAGAATGGCCCAGCCGACGACAAGACTGGGCCAATCCGATTTATGAAAAGACGTCAGTGTTTACATGGAGGCTTCGCGGATTGCGTTGACCAATGTATCGCCGTTTTCTTCGATGAAATTGTTCCACACGGGTGCCACCATTTCTTGGAATGCTGCACCATCAACATCACGGTTCACTTTCATGCCTTCGGCTTCAAGTTGCGCGATCATTTCATCTTCTTTCGCAATGCTCAGTTCGCGCTGCATATCGACAGCTTCGCCTGCGACATCAAGGATCACTTGCTGTTGCTCTGCTGTCAGGCCATCAAATTTTTTCAAGTTCATCGCAACAGCAAGAGGTGCGTAGGCGTGACGCGTCAAGCTGAGGTACTCTTGCACTTCGTAGAACTTGAACGACAATGTCACGCCAATCGGGTGATCTTGGCTGTCCACAACGCCGGTTTCCAAAGCTGTGTATAGCTCGGCCACAGGGATTTGCTGTGGGTTGGCCCCAAGTGCGTCGAACATATCGTTCAAGGCGATCGAGTTGTTCACGCGCATTTGCAGACCTTCAACATCTGCAGGTGTACGGATCGGGCCACGGTCGTTGGTCATGTTGCGGTAGCCGTTTTCAGGGAAACCAAGGCCTTTCAAACCATGATCTTCAAACTTGTCCAGAACGCTTTGGCCTACATCGCCGTCAAGAACTGAATAGGCAGTTTCACGAGTAGGGAACATAAATGGCAAAGTGAAAGCAGCGGATTCAGGCATCAAACCAGAGTAGTTGTTCAACCCAACCATCGCGATATCGATGATTCCCGCACGCGTACCGTCGATCATTGCGGCGTCATTGCCTAATTGGCCCTGAGGGAAAATCTGAACAGTAACTTCGCCATTGGTGCGTTCTGCAACTTGTTCTTGAAAGAACACTGAGAAATCTTGCTGCAAATCAGTTTCAGGAGCAGCATGCGCCAATTTTAGTTTCACCTCTGCCAAGCTCGCTCCCGTCGTGCCAACCAAAAATGCCGTAGCAAGCATAAGCCGCGTCATAGTATTCTTCATTTTAATCTCCTCCAAGACTATTATCCGATGAACCATTTCATCGGGGTCGTGATGATACTTGGCACCGCCACAAACAGCGCCAAAATCACCAGATACGATAGAATGAACGGGGCAACGCCGCGCACCGCTTCAGACATTTTCACACCGCCAACACCACAGACCACGTTCAACACCGTGCCAACAGGGGGCGTTATTAGGCCGATCGAACAATTGATCACAAACATCAGACCGAAATAAACTGGGTCGATGCCAGCCATTTTGACGACAGGCATCAAAAGGGGGACAAGGATCAGAATGGTAGGGGACAGATCCATAACCATGCCGACCAACAAGACCAAGATCATGATGACGGCCATCAACACACGCGGATTATCGATCAGCGGCCCAAGCATCCCTGCCAATTGTTGGGGCAATTGCGCCACGGTAATAAGCCAAGCTGCAACCATGGCGCAGCCCACAAGGAACATTACCATCGCGGTAGAACGCCCAGCGCGGATCAAAACCTTGAACATCAAGCGCAGCGACATTTCGCGATAGATCACTGTTGAGATAAAGATCGCATAAACAGCGGCGACAACGGCAGCCTCGGTCGGCGTGAAGATACCAAAGCGAATGCCACCAATAATAATGACAGGAAGCAGCAGCGCCCAAAAGCCATCGCGCAATGCTTGACGACGCTCAGCCTTGTCTGCACGCGGCATGGTTTCCAGATCTTCCTTGCGCATCAATACAGACCAAACCAACATCAAGGTTCCGCCCATAATCAAGCCAGGAACAATACCGCCAAGAAACAGGTTTTTGATCGAAATATTACCTGCAACACCGATCAAAATCAGCGGTAATGACGGCGGAATGACAGGCGCAATAATTCCGCCAGATGCCAATAGGCCAACAGAACGCCCTTCGGGGTACCCTGCCTTACGCATCATCGGATATAGGATCGACACCAATGCAGCAGCATCGGCCACTGCCGAGCCAGACAAACCCGCCAAAAGCACTGCTGTCAAAATCGCAACATAGCCCAAGCCACCCTTTTTGTGACCCACTAACGAGGTGGCCATGCGGACAATCCGCTTGGAAAGACCCCCTACAGACATCACCTCACCCGCAACCAAAAAGAATGGAATCGCAAGCAAAGGAAAACTATCGACGCCGTTGATCAGAGACTGCGCCAGAATATCTGCACTGAACAAATCCATATGCAGCATCAGTGCCATTGCGGAAAGGAGCAAAGCGAATGCAACAGGCAAACCAAGCAGGATAGAGCCGATTAAGACTCCAAGGAAAATTGCGAGTGTCATTATTTGGCCGCCCCGTTCTTCTTTTCGTCTGGCAGCAAAGCATCCGGATTAAACACCCGAATAGCTGCGATCATTGTCATCAAAATCGAGGAAATCACACCTGCCAAATATAAGAGCGCCGAAGGCAATCCTGTGAGTTGCGAGATATTGTTCCAGTTCGCGTTCATCTGCCGAAAAGCACCCCAAAACAGCATCAGTACCGACACAAGCACAACAACGTACACGCAGCGACGCAAAAAAGGCACCAGTCGCGGGAGCAATACTTCAGAGAATTCAGCAACTGCTAAATGCTCACCGCGGCGCAGTACGACCGCGGCACCCAGCATCACCAACCAAACCAACCCCAAACGGGACAGCTCCACCGATGGACGCAAGCTCGACGAAAAGCCATAGCGCAGCACTACGTTGGCAAAGACCAGAATAATCATCGCGGTTAATAGCAGCGCCATAATAACATCAACGAAACGCCAAAGCGTGTTCCACAGTTTCACACCGCATCCTCCCATACGTTTGATATCCAGCCACCTCTTCTGGATATGTTATCGTTAACATCTTGCTATCCGCCTCGTTGTTTTCTGTCAAGCAACGAATTCTTAGCAAAATAAAATGCCGATCAAAACCGCGCTTTGCCTTTGAAATTACTATGTATATTTTTGGCAACCAGAGACACTACCAAGCGCATAATATGAGGCGCGATTATACTCTTGTCACAACAACCAGCACTCAAACCGTTTGCGCACCAATCGCACCAAGGGCGGCTTGAGCCACCTCAATGTCCTGCGCGCCACTTCCAGAACCAACACCGATTCCCCCCAGTAAAACGCCTTCTACGATGATCGGCAAACCACCTTGTAAACCAGTCATTGCGCCTTGAGTTGCAGCGGCAATGGGGGCCCGTACAAGGTCGGGAAGCACATCGCTGGCTTGCCCAATAGATGCCGCAGTCAGCGCCTTGGACTTGGCGGACTTCAGGCTCAGAAATTTGGATCCTGTCATACGCATTTGCGCAACCACACACCCGCTAGCGTCAACGATAACGATGCATTGTGGTTGACCCATTTTTTCTGCCTGAGAGATCGCTGCTTCAAGCATCCGAAGCGCACCGCGGTGGGTCAGTATTTTGGTTTGTGTGACAGCATCCATCTGAGCACTTCCTTCAATTAGGTGTCGAAATTAGTTTGCATTGCTACGGTGCGCATCGATGTATCGGTTGGTCAATCACGAACCCTAAGGCCCATATGACACGAGCGATTTTGACGGATTAGTCATGAAAATGTCACCGAGACCAACAGTGCTGCTTAAAAACTTTAGAGGTATTGCTAATCAAGCGGCTGAGGTGAAAACGCAAGTCTCAAAGTATTTCTAGATCTCGTCTTTATGGGCTTCCCAGTCTGGGCGATCTTTATGGAACATCACCTCATACCCAAAATAGGTAATGCCCTCGCACCCAAAATTACCACCAATTCCGGATTTATTGCCCCCCCCGAACGGACCATTGCCATCCTATACGGAAGGCCCGTTCGCATTGATATATGCTGTAGCCTGCTTCAATCTGGTGGGCGAAGCCAACAGCACGGCCCGTGAATTCCGACCAAAGCGAGAGTTCCAACCCGTGAAAACGATCCGAGTTCTCTGGTCGCCGCGATTTTGGTTGTAGGTAACGCAAAGTGATGTGCCTGACCTCCTACGTTGCAGGCATCATACAAGGCACCTCGTCATGCAATGCGACAGCGATCTGGTTTAGTTAGTCTTCGGTTTGAAACTGCGGCACTGACACGCCATCCCACAAGGCATTCAATTGAATCTTGGCCGCGTCTGGCAAATGGTTCATCCGAGAAAGGATTGGATCATTGCCATGATCAACACGTCCCGCGGTCATCCGCTTCCGTTTCCTTAGCGCGCAGGGTTTCTTTGAGGTGATCACCCACTTCTCTAACTCGCGGGAGTTCGTCGACAAATTTTAAAGAGCAGAATGGGATCGGTGTTTTCGTGAGGGTCTTGGCGACATCCATCAAAAGTGCTGCCAAACGGCGACGTCAATTGGTCCAGGCGTTTGCCTCCAGAGACTTTGAATGAAGGCTCCGGAACCTAGTTGTTTCTTAGAAAGGGAATAGGAGACTGACTGTCAAATCAGCGTCGAAAATGCGTTACTAAATGCTGACAAGCTTTAGGATTATTCCAGAATTGTGCATTGTATTAAATCAATAAACATGCCCGATTTCTGGATTGTTCCACGAACTTTGTGCACGCTTCTGCTTTTTCGGGCATTCAGGTAATTTTGGTGACCCCGGCAGGATTCGAACCTGCAACCTGCCCCTTAGGAGGGGGCTGCTCTATCCAGTTGAGCCACGGGACCACGGGTCTGTTTTACCTAGCAATGATAAGAGTTCAAGGCGGCGAAAACTAATTTTTGTATGGGTGAAGTAAGGGGGAGCGAATTTGGCCCACCACTCCCCCTTTAAATCCGAGATCGCACTGAGACTTTAGAGAGCTTGCAGGACGATTCGGATATTTGCACGGGCAAAACATATATTCTGACCTGTTAGCGTTAACATAGCGCGATCTCTCCGCATGGACAAGGCCGATTTTCCATGTACTGTAAGCGTAACAATATTCTGGAGACCAAACCATGACTCAAGTGCCTATCCAACCCTTGCCCAAAAGGCCCTTGACCCTACGAGATGTGTCCGAAGCTTCAGGTGTTTCGGAAATGACTGTGAGCCGCGTTTTGCGAAATCGCGGAGATGTGTCAGATGCCACGCGCGAAAAGGTTCTCACCGCCGCACGTGAGTTAGGATATGTGCCTAATAAGATAGCTGGCTCACTTGCATCGTCGCGCGTCAATCTAGTGGCGGTGATCATCCCGTCGCTGTCAAACATGGTCTTTCCCGAGGTTATGACTGGTATCTCAGAAATCCTTGACGACACAGAACTGCAACCAGTTGTGGGCGTCACCCATTACAAGCCCGAACGCGAAGAAGCCGTTTTGTATGAAATGCTGTCTTGGCGTCCCTCTGGCGTTATCATCGCGGGACTTGAGCATACGGACGCCGCCAAGGCGATGCTTGGGGCAGCGGGTATTCCTATTGTCGAAATCATGGATACAGATGGGTCGGCTATTGATGCCGCTGTCGGCATTTCCCACCGCCGCGCTGGGCGCAAAATGGCGAAAGCCATTCTTGACGCTGGCTATAAGAAAATTGGCTTCCTTGGAACTAAAATGCCCCTTGATCACCGAGCCCGCAAACGGTTCGAAGGATTCACAGAAACATTGGCCAAAGCCGGTTTAGAAGTGGCAGATCAAGAATTTTATTCTGGAGGATCTGCATTGGCCAAAGGGCGCGAAATGACCGAAACTATTTTGGCACGCACACCCGACTTGGATTTCCTATACTACTCCAACGACATGATTGGCGCTGGCGGCTTGTTGCATTGTTTGGACAAAGGTATCGACGTACCTGGTGAAGTGGGATTGGCAGGTTTCAACGGAATCGAATTTTTAGATGGCCTTCCCCGCCAATTAGCCACGATGGATGCGTGTCGTGTTGAAATTGGCCGCGAAGCTGCGCGCATTATCGCCAGCCGCGCGGAATCCCCCGAAACGGGCGGCAAAGAGTTGATATCGCTAGAACCCTCGCTTGATTTCGGTGATACGTTAAAACGTCTCAAAAAACTCTAGCAAATTTGGACCACTTGCTCGTCTGGAAATTGCGGAACGAAGCGGTTATATAGCTGCCAAACAGCGCGCAGCCTAAATAGGTTCGGCGCGCTTCACCCTTTGTGAATACGAAAGTTAGCACACCATGCCTCATTATAAATCACGCCGCTCAACCCATGGTCGCAATATGGCTGGTGCGCGCGGACTATGGCGCGCAACAGGCATGAAAGATGGCGATTTTGGCAAGCCTATTATCGCTGTTGTGAATTCTTTCACGCAGTTTGTACCTGGACATGTTCACTTGAAAGATTTGGGGCAAATGGTTGCGCGCGAAATCGAAGATGCAGGTGGTGTTGCTAAAGAGTTCAACACGATTGCCGTGGATGACGGGATCGCGATGGGTCACGACGGGATGCTTTATTCGCTGCCCTCACGCGAATTGATTGCGGATTCTGTGGAATATATGGTCAACGCGCATTGTGCGGATGCGATGGTTTGTATTTCCAACTGCGACAAAATTACTCCAGGCATGATGATGGCGGCCATGCGCCTGAACATTCCTGTGATCTTTGTATCTGGTGGACCGATGGAAGCGGGCAAAGTCACCATCGACGACCTTGAGATGAACAAGGTCGATTTGGTTGACGCCATGGTTGCCGCCGCTGACGATAGCTTCACCGATGAGCAAGTTCAGCATATCGAAGAAAACGCCTGTCCGACCTGTGGATCTTGTTCAGGTATGTTCACCGCGAATTCAATGAACTGTTTGGCCGAAGCGCTTGGCCTTGCTTTGCCCGGAAATGGTTCAACTTTGGCCACGCACATCGACCGCAAACGCCTGTTCTTGGAAGCAGGTCGTAAGATCGTTGAGATCACAAAAGCGCATTACGAAGACGAAAAACCGGGCCTCTTGCCGCGTGACATTGCGAGTTTTGAAGCCTTTGAGAATGCCATGTCGCTGGATATCGCGATGGGCGGGTCAACGAATACAGTGCTGCACCTTTTGGCGATTGCTCACGAAGGTGGTGTCGATTTCACTATGGCCGACATGGACCGATTGTCGCGCAAGGTGCCGTGTCTGTGTAAGGTTGCCCCGAACACGATCAACGTCCACATGGAAGACATTCACCGCGCGGGTGGTATTTTTGGCATCTTAGGTGAATTGCACCGTGGCGGGTTGCTGCACGGCGATGTACCGACTGTGCATTCCGACACAATGGCACAGGCTATTTCCCAATGGGACATTAAGGTCGCAAATACGCCTGAAACTGATTCATTTTACCGCGCCGCCCCTGGTGGCGTGCGCACGACACAAGCATTTTCTACGAACAACCGGTACAAAGAGCTGGATTCAGATCGTGAAAACGGCGTTGTGCGCTCGGTTGAACATGCCTTTTCTAAAGATGGCGGCTTAGCTGTTTTATTCGGCAATATCGCTGAAAACGGCTGCATTGTGAAAACCGCTGGCGTTGATGAAAGCAATTTGACCTTTAACGGTAAGGCGCATGTGTTTGATAGCCAAGACGATGCGGTTGATGGCATTTTGACCCGCAAAGTTGAAGCTGGTGATGTGGTGGTCATTCGCTTTGAAGGCCCGCAGGGCGGACCTGGTATGCAGGAAATGCTGTACCCTACATCTTATTTGAAATCCAAAGGCTTAGGCAAGAAATGCGCCTTGCTTACGGATGGTCGTTTTTCAGGCGGCACGTCCGGCCTGTCTATTGGCCACGTCTCACCTGAAGCGGCTGAAGGTGGCTTGATTGGCTTGGTACAAAACGGGGATCCGATTGAAATCGATATTCCGAACCGCTCTATCAAACTTGCTATTTCTGATGCAGAGATCGCAAAGCGCCGCGAAGCTGCAGGCCCCCTTCCGTGGGGCCCCGCAAAAGATCGCCCACGCTTTGTGTCGACAGCCCTCAAAGCTTATGCAGCGTTTGCATCCTCGGCTGCTACGGGCGCGGTGCGCATACTGCCAAACGATAAAAAATAGTACTGTTTATTGAAGCGTTAGAACGCCGCTCCTATACGGGGCGGCGTTTTTTGTGGCATCACACGACACCCCAAATATCCATAGTTAAGGTGGCGCCCCGATGTCAGATTTTGGCTGTGCCAACATTGAAATGACGTTGATCTTCTTCGGTAGTGTCGCAAAAGTTCAATGAGCATGACAGATTGGGGGGTAGAGTTTCCTAGAGATCTTGTCTGTTAGGGACCGCCATGACGCGCTTCAACGCTTTTAACCTTCTTAAAAATGCTGTCTCGAGCAATAAAAACTGGACAGAGCAGTGGCCAGACAGTCAGCCCAAAGACGAATACGATGTCGTTATTGTTGGGGCTGGCGGGCATGGACTGGGCGCGGCCTACTATTTAGCCAAAGAGCACGGCATCACCAATGTCGCTGTCATCGACAAAGGTTGGCTTGGCGGTGGCAACACTGGACGCAACACGACCATTATTCGGTCAAATTACCTGTATGATGAAAGCGCTAAACTATACGATCACTCTGTCGATCTATGGGAAAACCTCAGTCAAGAGTTGAATTACAACGTCATGTATTCGCGCCGCGGTGTTTTGATGTTGGCGCATAATGTCCACGATGTTCAAAGCTTTAGTCGTCACATTCATGCGAACCGATTGAACGGCGTTGATAATCGCTGGCTCACACCTCAGGAATGTAAAGACTACTGTCCACCCTTGAGTATTTCGCAACATGCCCGCTACCCCGTTATGGGCGGCGCTTTGCAAGAACGCGCAGGTACAGCGCGCCATGATGCCGTGGCATGGGGTTACGCAAGAGGCGCAGCAGCACGGGGTGTTGATATCATCCAGAACTGTGCCGTAACGGCCATTCGTCGCCATCCTGATGGATCCGTTGCAGGTGTTGAAACCGCAAAAGGGTTTATCAAAGCCAAGAAGGTCGCCGTCTCAGCCGCGGGACATACGTCGGTGGTTATGCAAACTGCCGATGTTCGATTGCCGCTGGAAAGCTATCCTTTGCAAGCGCTCGTGTCGGAACCCGTAAAGCCGATATTCCCCTGTGTGGTCATGTCGAACGCTGTGCACGCCTATATCTCGCAGTCCGACAAAGGCGAATTGGTCATTGGCTCTGGCACAGATCAATACACGTCCTATTCGCAACGTGGCGGCCTGCCCTTGATCGAACACACCGTCGCTGCGATCACCGAAATATTTCCAATGTTCAACCGCATGCGCATGCTGCGCAAATGGGGGGGAATTGTTGATGTGACGCCCGACCGGTCTGCCATTATTTCTAAAACGCCCGTGCCAAACCTATACGTCAACTGCGGATGGGGCACTGGCGGGTTCAAAGCTACACCCGGCGCTGCCCATACATTCGCCTGGACCATCGCCAAAGATACGCCGCACCCAATCAACGCACCCTTCACGCTAGAGCGCTTCCAAACGGGCCGCTTGATTGATGAAGCAGCTGCCGCTGCTGTGGCTCACTAAGGATATATCGATGCTTTTGATCAATTGCCCCTATTGCGAAGAAACCTTGCCCGAAGCTGAATTTGTCTACGCAGGCGAGGCGCATGTCCTGCGCGCCGAAACGCCTTCGGAACTCAGTGATCAAGACTGGGCAGAGTTTTTGTTCATCCGTCAAAATGTCAAAGGCGTGCATTTCGAGCGCTGGCGTCATTTTCATGGCTGCGCGCGTTTTTTTAATGCAGCACGTGACACGGTCAGCGATAAATTTTTGATCACCTATAAAGCTGGTGAACCACGCCCCAATTTGACTGAACTCGCGGGAGATGCAACATGACCACTTACCGCGTCGCAGGCAAAGGCCGCGTTGATACAGGGCAACCCGTCACATTTACCTTTGATGGAAAACGATTTGAGGGCTGCGCAGGAGACACGGTTGCCTCTGCTTTGTTGGCAAATGGCGTGCACCTGATGGGACGCTCGTTTAAATATCACCGCCCGCGTGGACCTGTAACTGCGGGATCAGAGGAACCGAACGCTCTGATAGGCACGCGTCGTGGAGCGGGTCAATTTGAACCCAATACCCGCGCAACAGTTCAAGAGATCTGGGATGGGTTGGAGACGACTTCGCAAAACAAATTCCCCAACCTTAAATTCGACATCGGGGCGATAAATGATTTCGCCTATATGCTGTTTTCAGCAGGGTTTTATTACAAGACATTCATGTGGCCTAAAAACTTTTGGCACAAAGTCTATGAACCTTTTATTCGCAAAGCTGCGGGTCTAGGCGTGTCACCAACAGAAGAAGATCCTGACACCTATGCGTCACGCAATTTGCACTGCGATGTTTTGATTGTTGGCGCAGGCCCAACAGGTTTGGCAGCAGCGCGTGCAGCAGCGGTTGGCGGCGTAAACGTCGTTTTGATTGACGAAAATGTGGAATGTGGTGGAACACTTTTATCAAAGCCCAATGCCGAAATAAATGGGATGCCCTCTTGGGATTGGCTTGCCGCAGAACTCGTGAGCCTGCGATCCCTTGGGGTTAAAATCATGACCCGCACGACTGCAATCGGGTATTATCATCAAAATATGATCGGAATGGTTGAAAAGCTAACAGATCATCTCAGTGACCTTCCTAAAGACACGCCACGTGAACGCATGTGGCACGTGCGTGCCAAGCAAGTGATTTTGGCTCAAGGCGCATTGGAAAAACCTTTGGTGTTCCATGGCAACGACAGGCCGGGCGTCATGCTTGCTGGCTCTGCGCAAACCTATTTAAATCGTTACGGCGTGCTTGTTGGAAAACGCCCAGTTATCATTACCAGCCATGACAGCGCGTGGGACGCAGCTTTTGATCTGGCTGATGCTGGCGCAGATGTTCGCGCAATTGTAGACACGCGTGAAACTGTCGATGAAGAGTTGCAATCCCAAGCCCGAATGCGCGGTATCGGGATGAAACTCTCCCACACAGTCACAGCCACTTCGGGCCGTTTGCGTGTTTCAAGTATTCGCGTAAATCCTATTGATGATGGCAAGGCAGGAGATGGTTTAATCATCCCATGCGATGCACTTTTGATGTCCGGCGGCTGGACGCCCTCTTTGCATCTGTTTTCGCATACCAAAGGCAGTTTGACATGGAATGAGGATCAAACCACGTTTTTGCCAAAGGATACACCTGAGGATTGTACAATCGCAGGCGCCAGTCGCGGCCTTTGGGGGATAGAAAACGTGCTGATCGACGGCGCGTCAGCAGGCGTCAAAGTGGCGATGGCGCTAGGAAAAGAAAGCCAAACACGCCAGCATAAAGTTACGCATGATCGCATTGGGTCTGGGGTTTCGCAGATCGAATTGCCAACAGATAAAAGCAGCGGCAAAGCCAAAGCCTTTGTTGATTTTCAAAATGATGTCACTGCCAAAGACCTTCGTCTTGCAGTGCGCGAAGGCATGAGATCCATCGAACATGTTAAACGCTATACCACCAATGGGATGGCCACGGACCAAGGCAAGATGTCCAACATCAACGGACTGAATATCGCGGCAGATGCCTTAAACAAACCCCAGCCGCAAGTGGGATTGACCACATTCCGCCCCCCTTATACGCCCACAACATTCGGCGCCTTCGCTGGCTATCATCGCGGGGATCATTTCGAGATCACGCGCAAGACGCAGATCGACAGTTGGGCCCAAGAAAATGGTGCGGTTTTTGAACCTGTCGGCCAGTGGCGCCGCGCGCGCTATTTCCCCAAACGTGGCGAAGACATGGACACGGCAGTAGGTCGCGAGTGTCGCACAACGCGCGCGCATGTGGGGATCTTTGACGCTTCAACTTTAGGAAAAATCGAAGTGGTCGGCCCTGACGCAGTCGAATTTATGAACCGCATGTACACCAATCCGTGGACAAAACTTGCAGCAGGCCGATGCCGCTATGGTTTGCTTTTAGGGGATGACGGTTTCATCCGTGATGATGGGGTTATAGGACGCATGTCCCAAGACTGCTTTCACGTCACCACGACCACGGGCGGTGCTGCACGTGTGATGAATATGATGGAAGACTACCTGCAAACTGAGTGGCCTGATCTTGATGTCTGGCTAACCTCGACCACCGAAAATTGGTCTACGATCGCTTTAAACGGTCCAAAAGCGGCTAAGCTTCTGGCGCCACTTGTTGACGGTGTTGAACTTACCGAAGATGCCTTTCCCCACATGTCTTGCGCGGAATGTACTGTTGCAGGTATGCCAGCGCGCCTGTTCCGCGTCAGCTTCACAGGTGAAATCGGATTTGAGATCAATGTCCCCGCCCCAATGGGCCGCAAGCTTTGGGAAACCCTATGGCAAGCGGGGCAAGAGCACGGCATCACTGCATATGGCACCGAAACCATGCACGTTTTACGAGCTGAAAAGGGCTATATCATTGTCGGCCAAGACACGGATGGAACTGTCACACCCTATGACGCAGGAATGGGGTGGGCCGTTGCAAAGACCAAGAAAGACTTTGTGGGAATGCGCGGACTTATGCGTCCTGATTTGGTCGCCTCAAACAGGCGTCATCTTGTTGGACTACTGACCGAAGACGGCACCAAGTTAGAGGAAGGCGCGCAAATTGTATTTGATCCACACCAAGCCATCCCGATGACGATGGTGGGTCATGTCACATCCTCGTACCACTCAGACGCGATGGGTCGCCCTATCGCACTAGCCTTGGTGGAATGCGGTCAAAACAGGATGGGCGAAACCGTCTATATTCCCATGCCCGACCGCACTATTGCCGCAAAAATCACATCGACGGTGTTTTTCGACCCCAGCAATAGCCGTGTGAAAATCCCCTCAGGAGAGATGCTATGACGCATACTATCGCCACCTCTCCCGCTGGTTTATTGTTCGGCACACAGGGGGTGCAAATCAGCCGCATGCCTCCCAAGGCGCGCCTATCCTTACGCTCACGCAATGCCAACCTTATGGCACTTAGCAAAGCAATTGGCATCCCAGTACCCACGAAAATTGGCGCATGCGATACTAAAGGCGGCACAGAAATCTTATGCCTTGGCCCTGACGAATGGTTGGTGTTGAGCGATGTTTCTGATCACATTGCCGAGGCTTGCGAAAAATTATACGCGTCAGTCCCGCACAGCCTTGTAGACATTTCTCACCGCGAGGTGACATTCAATATATCCGGCCCGCAAGCGACCGAGCTTTTGACACTGGGTTGGCCACGTGACCCAGCGAGCCTTAGGGTTGGCGAGGGGCGGCGAACGGTCTTTGATAGCGCGACAGTGGTGCTTTGGCGCGATGCCGAAAATGCCTACCGAATGGATGTTTGGAATAGCTTTGCAGACCACCTGTTTCAATTTTTGCAGCACGGATGTCGAGAGCTCGCAGCACAAGCATATTGACCCAAGGCGCAGAGTCTTTACTCATGTAGCACTTGCGTGAGCGCCCAAGGCGCTAGCACCTACAAAAGGAATGCACATGTTTCTTTCGGTCTTCGATATCTTCAAAGTTGGCATTGGCCCGTCATCGTCACATACGATGGGGCCGATGATCGCGGCTGAGCGGTTTCTAAATGATCTCCGCAGTGGCGTTGATCGCATTCCAGGCGCTGGGGAGTTGTATGGGCTTAGCGCAACTTTGCATGGTTCACTCGCCTATACAGGCAAAGGCCATGCCACAGATCGTGCCGTCATATTGGGGTTTTGCGGCCAGCGCCCAGATACGCTGGATCCAGATCAGGCTGAAGAATTGGAACGAAATGTACGCGAGACGTCTCAGGTCACTCCCGATGGATTGCCCCCACTTAAATTTGCGCCCGACGCAGATTTGATTTTTGACTTTGGGCCACCTTTGGAAGGTCACGCCAACGGCATGGTGCTGCGCGCCCATGATCAGGCTGGCAATATCTATTATGTGCAAACCTACTATTCTATCGGGGGCGGTTTCGTCGTGACTGCTGCGGAGATGGCAGGGCAGCGCGCTTTGCCAACAGCGCCAGATAAGCGAGACACAGACAAAGTGTTTCCCTATTCATTTAGCAGCGCGAAAGACATGCTTTCGATGGGAGCCGCCGCAAATTTATCGATCGCGCAAATGAAACGGGACAATGAAACCGTTCTGCATGGCGCGGCTCTAAACGATAAAATTGATAAAATCTTGGCGACATTTGATGAATGTATTGAACGCGGCCTATCCAAAGACGGCATCTTACCTGGTGGCTTGCAGGTCAAGCGGCGCGCCAAGTCAATTTATGACAAGCTACAGTCTGAAAAGGGGCATAACCAAGCGCAACCGCATCAAGTGAATGATTGGCTGAGTGTCTATGCGATGGCCGTGAACGAAGAAAATGCAGCAGGCGGGCGTGTAGTCACATCCCCTACGAATGGTGCTGCGGGCGTTGTGCCAGCTGTTTTGCGCTACTACCGCGATCATTGCATTGGAGCGACCCAAGACGGGTGTCGCGATTTGCTTTTTGTAGCAGCGGCCATTGGTGGGATCATCAAGCACAATGCATCAATTTCTGGCGCCGAAGTAGGTTGTCAGGGTGAGGTTGGCTCCGCTGCGGCAATGGCTGCGGCGGGGCTTTGCGCGGCTCTGGGCGGGACCAATACGCAAGTTGAAAACGCGGCTGAGATCGCGCTTGAGCACCACCTCGGCATGACCTGTGATCCCGCCGCGGGACTGGTGCAAGTGCCCTGTATTGAGCGCAATGCTCTTGGTGCCATCAAAGCTGTTTCCGCTGCCTCTTTGGCGCTGCGCGGCGATGGGGACCACTTTATGCCACTCGATAATTGTATCCAAGTCATGCTGGAAACAGGGCGAGATATGAATTTGAAATACAAAGAAACATCCACTGGGGGCATTGCGGTGAATCTGCCTGAATGTTGAAAATTGCCACAGTCATGAAAACGCCTCGAACACCCATATAGGTAAATTCGAGGCGTTATACATTTTTGCAGTCAAAGTGCGGGCCGGCTTAGTTTTTCAAAGCCAACTCTTTAAGTACACTTTCTTGGCTGACCTCGCCGATAACTTTACCATTTTTGGTCACACCGACAGAGCCTTCGTATTCAACCAACAAAGCAATCAAATCTTTGATTGGCATATTGGATGACACTGTTTTGGTATATTTACCCTTTTTAACTTCGACCGCGTCTAGAGCTGTCAAAACACCCAACGGGTTCATGTGATTTACGAATTCTTGCACGTAATCATCCGCAGGGTTGGTGAAGATTTCTTTCGGAGAGCCACATTGCACAATGCGTCCGCCTTCCATGATGGCAATTCGGTCACCCAGTTTGAATGCCTCGTCCAGATCGTGACTAACGAAAATGATCGTGCGCTTTAGCTTTTGCTGCAGCTCAATCAATTCATCTTGCAAGTGATTACGGATCAAGGGATCAAGCGCCGAAAACGGTTCATCCATCAAAAGGATCGGTGCGTCTGTGGCGAATGCCCGCGCTAGACCGACACGTTGCTGCATGCCGCCTGACAGTTCAGATACTTTGCTGCCAGCCCAATCAGACAGGTTCACCAGCTCAAGTTGTGCGTCAACTTGGCGATCATAGTCTGCTTTTGGAACGCCTGCGAGCTCTAACCCAAGGCCCACATTTTCACGTACTGTACGCCAAGGCAAAAGACCAAACTGCTGAAATACCATGGCAACCCGCGATTGACGCAGGCTGCGCAAGTCGGTGGCGTTTGCGTTTGTAACGCTTACCATATCGTTACCGTTGTTGATGCGCACTTCGCCACGCACCACAGGGTTCAGGCCGTTTACCGCACGTAACAAAGTGGATTTCCCTGAGCCTGACAGACCCATGAGCACCAAAATCTCGCCCTCTTTCACATCCAACGAACAGTTATGTACCCCCAGAACTTGGTCTGTTGCATCTTGGACTTGTTTACGCGTTTTTCCCGCATCCATTTCGGGCAAGGCAGACTTAGGAATGTCACCGAATACAATGGATACATTGTCGAAAGTTACTGCAGTTTTCATTTGCGTTCGATCCTCATAACTCGGTCCAACATGATCGCCAAAACAACGATAACAAAGCCACTTTCAAACCCTAAAGATGTGTTCACTTGGTTCAACGCGCGTACAACCGGCACGCCAAGGCCATCCGCGCCCACAAGAGCGGCAACAACAACCATAGACAAAGACAACATGATAGTTTGGTTCAAGCCTGCCATGATTTGCGGCAAGGCGTAGGGCAGTTCAACTTTCCAAAGCGTTTGGCGCTTTGTGCCACCAAAGGCTTGAACCGCTTCCAACAAAGGTTCTGGCGTCGAGCTGATCCCAAGATGGGTCATGCGAATTGGCGCAGGTAGAACGAAGATCACCGTAGCCAGCAAGCCCGGCACCATACCGATACCAAAGAAAACGATGGCAGGAATCAAATATACAAATGTCGGTAGGGTCTGCATCAAATCTAAAATTGGCTGAACGATTTTGTAAACTCTTGGGCGATGCGCTGTGAAAATACCGATTGGAACGCCTATGGCCATACAGACCAAACAGGCTGACAAAACAAGTGTCAGACTTTCTGCTGTTTCTTCCCAATAGTCTTGGTTGAGGATAAACAAAAACCCGAGGGCCACGAAAAGACAAATTTTCCAACTGCGCTGCAACAACCAAGCGATAACCACAAAGCCAAGAATTGTTACAAGCGGTGGAGGGGTAAGCATAACCCAAAGAAGCGCGTCAATGATAGCTTCACCACCATCCGCAATTGTATCAAAAAACCCCTGCCCCACTTTTTGAAGCCAATCAAAAATATGGGCTGCGGTTTTGCCGATAGGAATTTTGTTCTCTGTAAGCCAGTCCATGAATAGCCTCTCTAGACGGTCTAAAGCTTGGGGTTTTGAACCTCACCAAGCACAAAATTGGTCACGCCCAGTTAGGCGCGCCCATAAGTAAAGATCATCACACCTGCCGCCACAGGGCAACAGGTGTGATTTGTGTTTGGACAGTCTTAGAGGCCCAAAGACGTTTTAACAGCTGACAAGCCTTCGTCGCCTGCAGTTGTTGTCACACCGTCAAGCCACGCATCAAGCACGGTTGGGTTGGCTGTGATCCAAGCTTTGGTTGCATCATCTGCGTCTTCACCATCGTTCAAGATCGCGCCCATGATTTCGCTTTCCATGGACATTGTGAAATCAAGTTGGGTCAAAAGCTTGCCAACATTCGGGCATTCTTGAACGAAGCCTTTGCGTGTCAACGTGTTCACCACACCTTCACCACCAAAGAATTCTTCGCCACCTGTCAGATATTTAAGGTCAAAGTTGACATTCATTGGGTGTGGTGCCCAACCCAAAAATACAACATCTTCGCCGCGGTCATAAGCTCGACGCACTTGGCTTAGCATCCCTTGCTCTGAGCTTTCTTTAACTTCGAATTCGCCCAAACCATGTGTGTTTGCTTCAGCCAAGCTGACAAGGTAATCGTTACCTTCGTTGCCTGGTTCGATACCGTAAATTGTTTCGTCAAGTTCATCTGCAAATTTCGCGATGTCTGCGAAATCTTTTAGACCTTTTTCGTAAGTATAAGCTGGGACAGCCAGTGTATAGTTCGTGCCTGTCAAGTTTACATTGATCGATTCAATGCTGCCATCTTCGAGGTACTTTTCGACAGCGCCGTTTTGCGCAGGCATCCAGTTGCCCAAGAAAACATCGACATCACTACCTGACAAAGACGCGAATGTTACAGGCACGGACAGTACGGAAACATCAACATCATAGCCGAGACCTGTCAAAAGGTGTTTGGCGATGGAAGTTGTTGTGGTGATGTCGGTCCAGCCAACATCAGAAAAGGAAACGCTTTCACATGCGGTATCAGCGAAAGCTGTTCCAGTTGTGGCGGCCAGTGCGAGAGCGATTGCAGTCGTGCGGAGCATTATATAGTTCCCTGTGTTTTTGATTGATGAGTCAATTAAAGTATGATTGACCATGTTTTACAACAGCTGAGAGATGATATGCCTAAACTTGGAATGCAACCGATTAGAAGTTCTGCCTTGATCAATGCAGTCATTGCAGAAATTGGCGAGTCAGGCACAATGGATGTCACTGTCAGCCAAATCGCGAAGCGTGCAGGCATGTCAACAGCGCTGGCACATCATTACTTTGGTAGCAAAAACAAGATGTTCGTCGCAGCGATGCGACATATCTTAACTCAGTATAGCACAGAAATGCGCAATAATTTAAATGGCGTAAAAGACCCGTTCGAACGGATCGAAGTGATCATTCAAACCAGCTTTTCTGACTTAAATATGAAACGAGAAACTGTTGCAGCCTGGTTGAATTTTTATGTATTTGCTCAAAAATCAGACGAAGTTGCGCGCCTTTTAAAAATCTACCACAAGCGCCTCGAATCAAATTTACGGTTCGAATTGCGTCAGATCGCACCCGAAAAAGCAGAATCTGTGGCTGAAGGCATCGCCGCAATCATAGACGGCGGTTATATCCGTTGGGTGTTGCGCGGTTGCGATGATGTGCCTCAACATCCTGAAAATCTAGCGATTGACTACCTTCGCTTAACCTTAGCCGACAGCAGGATACTCAGATGACAAAGCCGAATATTCTCATAATTATGGTCGATCAGCTTAACGGCACTTTGTTTCCCGATGGTCCAGCAGACTGGCTGCATGCACCACACATAAAAGCACTGGCTGCGCGTTCAACGCGATTCAAAAATGCATACACTGGGTCACCACTATGCGCACCAGGACGTGCCAGTTTTATGTCTGGTCAATTGCCATCCCACACGGGCGTTTACGACAATGCCGCAGAATTTGCCTCTGACATTCCAACTTATGCACATCACTTGCGTCGCGCTGGGTATCAAACATGCCTATCTGGCAAGATGCATTTTGTCGGTCCAGATCAAATGCATGGGTTTGAAGAGCGTCTAACGACAGATATCTACCCCGCTGACTTTGGCTGGACACCTGACTATCGCAAGCCGGGAGAACGGATCGACTGGTGGTACCATAACATGGGGTCCGTCACGGGCGCAGGTGTTGCAGAGATTTCGAACCAAATGGAATATGACGACGAAGTCGCCTATCACGCGGTTCGCAAAATCCAAGATTTATCACGTGGCAAAGATGCACGCCCGTGGTGCCTAACTGTAAGCTTTACGCACCCGCATGATCCTTATGTGACCCGGCAGAAATACTGGGATTTATACGAGGATTGTGAACACCTTTTACCCGATGTTCCAGCGATGGCTTACGAAGATCACGACACCCATTCAAAACGTATTTTTGACGCCAACGATTGGCGCAATTTCGATATCTCGGAAGACGACATCAAAAAATCTCGTCGTGCCTATTTTGCAAATATTTCATACCTCGACGATAAGGTCGGTGAAATCATGCACACGCTGGAAGCCACGCGCCAAGATGCAACAATATTGTTTGTTTCCGATCATGGCGACATGTTGGGCGAACGCGGATTGTGGTTTAAAATGACATTCTTTGAAGGCTCCGCGCGGGTGCCACTCATGGTCAGCTCTCCAACCATGACGCCTGGCTTGGTCACTGACCCAGTGTCGACAATCGATGTGACGCCGACACTTTGTGATCTCGCTGGCATTTCCATGGAAGAAGTCATGCCGTGGACGGATGGTGAAAGTATTGTGCCGCTTGGCCAAGGCGCAAAACGCACCAGCCCCGTGATGATGGAATATGCCGCTGAAGCGTCCTATGCGCCATTGATTGGGCTGCGTGTCGGCAACTACAAATACACCAATTGCGCGCTGGACACAGAACAACTGTTTAACGTGGAAGATGACCCTAACGAGCTGACCAACTTAATAGACGATCCTGCACAAGCTGATACTCTGGCGGACCTTCGAGCGAAAGCGGATGCTTTGTGGGACCTCGATCAGTTCGACGCCGCCGTGCGCAAAAGCCAAGCTCGCCGCTGGGTCGTCTACGAATCCCTGCGCAACGGCAACTACTACCCATGGGATTTCCAACCTTTGCAAAAAGCATCGGAGCGCTACATGCGCAACCACATGGACCTGAACACAGTCGAAGAAGTCGCACGCTTTCCGCGTGGCGAATAAAGTAGACCACTGAGCAAAAGGACGCACATACAATGCACGCACAACCCAAAGCCAGCCACTTTATCGGCGGACAATACGTTGACGACACAGCAGGGGACGAACTGCTTTCGACCTACCCCGCGACAGGCGAGACCATTGCCAAACTGCATTCGGCGACACCTTCGATTATCGAACAAGCGCTGAAAGCCGCAGAGGATGCGCGCGCTGATTGGGCTGCGATGACGGGATCTGAACGGGGCCGTATTTTGCGTCGAGCAGCGGATATCATCCGCGATCGGAACCGTGACCTGTCTGTTTTGGAAACACTGGACACCGGCAAACCGCTGCAAGAAACGCTTGTGGCTGATGCGGCTTCAGGCGCGGATTGTTTAGAATATTTCGGTGCGATCGCGGCAGGTCTGACAGGAGATCATATCCAACTGGGGGCGGATTTTGCCTATACCGTACGTGAACCGTTGGGTTTGTGTGTTGGCATTGGCGCTTGGAATTACCCAATTCAAATCGCCTGCTGGAAGGCCGCACCAGCATTGGCTTGCGGCAATACGATGGTCTTTAAACCATCCGAAGTTACGCCCCTTAGCGCCCTAAAACTTGCCGAAATTTTGATCGAAGCGGGCGCGCCTGCAGGTGTTTTTAATGTCGTCCAAGGCTACGGCGATGTTGGCGCGGCACTGGTCACAGACACACGCGTTGATAAAGTTTCTTTGACGGGATCGGTTCCAACAGGCCGCAAGGTTTACGCAGCCGCGGCTGAAGGCATGAAGCATGTTACAATGGAACTGGGCGGCAAGTCCCCATTGATCATTTTTGATGACTCAAACTTGGAAGATGCGGTTAGTGCTGCGATCAACGCCAATTTCTATTCTTCCGGTCAAATTTGCTCCAACGGCACGCGCGTATTTGTGCAGCGCGGCATTTTACCAGCCTTTCTCGCTCGCCTAAAAGAACGCACAGAAAAAGCGGTGATCGGCGACCCGATGGACGAGGCCACGAATTTTGGCCCCATGGTGAATCAAAACCAACTCGACATCACGCTTAGCTACATCAAAAAAGGCATCGACGAAGGCGCAACGCTTGTTATGGGCGGCAAAGCCCATGCAAACGGCGGATTGTACATCGAGCCTACGATCTTCGCGGATGTAAGTGATGACATGTCAATCGCACGGGAAGAAATCTTTGGTCCTGTTATGTCTGTCCTGACATTCGACACCGAAGATGAAGTTTTGGCACGCGCCAATGACACTGAATTTGGTCTGGCTGCTGGAGTCTTCACCAGTGATCTGACACGCGCCCACCGCGTTGTGGCTGGGTTTGAAGCTGGCACATGCTGGATCAACACCTACAATTTGACCCCGATTGAGATGCCTTTCGGGGGCGTCAAAGCATCTGGCGTTGGCAGGGAAAACGCGAAAGCCGCAATTGAGCATTATTCACAATTGAAATCCGTCTACGTGGGCATGAGCCCTGTTGAAGCCGCATTCTAGGAAGGGCCACCATGGAAGCTGATTTTGTCATCATAGGCGCAGGAAGTGCTGGTTCAGCAATGGCGTATCGCCTGTCTGAATCGGGCGCATCTGTGATTGTCATCGAACATGGCGGCACAGACATTGGCCCTTTCATTCAAATGCCTGCCGCATTGTCGTACCCGATGAATATGAGCCACTACGATTGGGGCTATCAATCCGAACCGGAGCCGAATTTGGGCAATCGCCGTTTGGCAACACCCCGCGGCAAAGTGATCGGTGGGTCATCGTCGATCAACGGGATGGTATATGTGCGCGGCCATGCGCGTGACTTTGACACTTGGGCAGAAATGGGTGCTGATGGATGGTCTTATGCCGCCGTGCTACCGTATTACAAGCGCATGGAAACATGGCATGACGGTGGGCATGGCGGCGACCCCGCGTGGCGTGGCACCGATGGTCCTCTACATGTCACCCGTGGACCGCGTAAAAATCCCCTGTTCCAAGCCTTTGTTGATGCGGGCAAACAAGCAGGCTACGAGACGACCGGCGACTACAATGGTGAAAAGCAAGAAGGCTTTGGCCCGATGGAGCAAACGGTCTACAAAGGCCGCCGTTGGTCCACTGCGAACGCCTATCTCAGGCCTGCGTTAAAACGTGAGAACTGTACATTAATCCGTGGGTTGGTCGGCAAGATCGAAATAGAAGGTGGCCGTGCGACAGGTGTACGTTTGACAGATGGCAAGGTCATTCACGCCAAACGCGAAGTTGTATTATCTGCTGGCTCTATCAACTCGCCCAAAATTTTGCTGCAATCAGGTATCGGTCCCGCAGATGAACTGACAGCACTTGGTATTGAGGTGAAAGTCGACAGGGCCGGTGTTGGGAAAAACCTGCAAGACCATCTAGAAATCTACATGCAGATTGCGTCAAAATTGCCCATCACGCTGTATAAACATTGGAATATTTTTTCCAAAGCTTGGATCGGCGCCCAGTGGCTGTTTACAAAGACTGGCTTGGGCGCGTCCAACCAGTTCGAAAGTGCTGCTTTTGTGCGGTCCAAGGCGGGGGTTGAGTATCCAGATATTCAGTACCACTTCCTACCCATCGCCGTGCGTTATGATGGACAAGCGGCAGCTGAAGGTCACGGGTTTCAAACCCATATCGGCCCCATGCGATCAAAATCACGCGGTGAAGTGACCTTAAGATCTAAAGATCCCCACGAGGCGCCTCGAATTTTCTTCAACTACATGTCGAACGAACAAGATTGGGAAGAATTCCGTACCTGCGTACGCTTGACCCGTGAAATTTTTGCGCAAGACGCCTTTGCCCCCTACGCCAAACACGAAATTCAACCCGGCGCAGATTTGCAAACAGATGAAGAGATCGACGCATTCATCCGCGAACATGCAGAAAGCGCATATCATCCCTGTGGCACATGTCGCATGGGGCGCGCCGATGATCCTATGGCCGTTGTCGACCCATTGAACCGCGTGATCGGCGTTGACGGTTTGCGCTTGGCTGATAGTTCGATTTTCCCACAAATTACCAATGGGAATTTAAACGCACCTTCAATCATGGTTGGGGAAAAAGCATCGGATCATATCCTTGGCAAAGATCCTCTGCCTGCAGCAAATGTTAAACCTTGGATTCACCCAGACTGGAAAACCGCCCAGCGCTAACCTAATTGCAACGCCGCTTGCCTTAGGACGTGCGGCGTTTGTCCAAACTGCTTTTTAAAGCTTCGACTTAGATGCGAACTGTCGCAAAAACCACAATCCAGCGCGACTTGCGCAATTGTTTTATCTGTCGATTGCACCAAATGGTGCGCAAAAGACAGTCTGATCGTCAAAAAGGCTGATTGCGGCGAGGTGTCCAGTGCCAAGCGAAAGTGCCGTTCAATCTGGCGCTTACTATGCCCCAAGCGTCGCGCTATTTCTTGCACGGTGATCGGCGTATCTATGTTTTGCTGCATGATTAAAAGCGCGCGCCGCACTAACGGATCTTTCGTCCTTAAGGTCAACGATATTCCCGGTTGAGGCATTTCACCTTGCAAGGCATCATCAATCATCATGATGTGAAGACTTTTGCTGGCCTGCGCACGCCCCACATGCTTATCCACAAGATAGGCCGCCAGATGCGCCGAGCTTGCACCACCTGAACAGGTAATGCGATCTCTATCGACAACAAAAATTTGATCCGAAACAGGGTTCAAATCCTCGAACTGATCCAAAAAGTCAGCATGATGAAACCAACTGACGCAGCAGCGATAGTCTTTTAGCAACCCCGCTTGGTGCAAGAAAAATGTGCCCGTACACACCCCGATCAAAGGCACCCCCAAATCGGAGGCACGCTGTAAATACCGAGAGTATGCCTTTCCCAAATCAGGTGTTTCATTCACCAAGCCGCCAACCACTACGATGTAATCAAACTTGCTTGGATCCCCCAAGCGTTCGTTAGGGTGCACCGACACGCCGCTGCTTGATGGCACTGCGTCCATCGTATCGGATAGAACCGTCCAATTGCACAAAATTGGCCTGCTACGATCCCCTTCATCTGCGGCCAACCGCAAAACATCAACGAAGTTCGCAAATGCACACAGAGTAAATCGCTTGGTCAAAATAAACCCAACAGATAGCCGCTGCCCGTTTGGTCGCTGACGTATTCGTCGCGGCTTAACGCCCAGAATTCTATCACCGTCACTCATTTGAAATTCAATGCCTTTGCGAATTGTAGGCTGTCGTACTGATAGCCTTAGTTTGACGCAAATATACTATACAGCGCTAAAAACCCGCAGCAATACTTAGGAGTGCGCGCAAGTATGCGACGCGCTTATACAGCCTCAGTAGAACAGTTGAATCCCAAAGGATTGCCGCGAATGTCAAAGTTCCCCGAAAAAGCAAAAGTTGTGATTGTGGGCCTTGGTGGCATCGTGGGCGCATCAGTTGCGCACCATTTGATCGAACGCGGATGGGACGACATTGTGGGTATCGACAAATCAGGTATTCCCACCGATATCGGATCGACAGCCCATGCCTCTGATTTTTGTTATGCGACCAGCCATGATTTTTTGAGCTGCTGGACGACTATGTATTCCATGGATTTCTACGAAAAACTGGGACACTACCAACGGATCGGTGGATTAGAAGTTGCCCGTGTAGGCGATGACGAGCGCATGCAAGAACTCAAGCGTCGCATCGATTCCTCCAAATCTTTTGGCACCAATGCTTCAATCATTACTGCCGCTGAAGCCAAAGAAAAATTTCCCTTGCTGGAAGAAGATCTCATCCAAGGCGCTTTATGGGATCCAGATGCGGGTCTTGTTGTGCCGCGTTCACAGACTGTCGCGGGGAAACTGGTCGATCAAGGTGAGCAAGCAGGCAAATTAAAAGCCTTTGCGAATACATCCGCGTTAGAACTTGTCACCGAAGGCAACCGAATTATCGGCGTTGTTACCACGCGCGGCACAATCTATGCGGATCATGTTGTGGTTTGTGCAGGCCTTTGGGGTCGTTTAATTGCCGAAATGGCGGGCGAAGATTTACCCGTAATGCCCGTAGATCACCCACTAACATTCTTTGGCCCATACAATGAATACGAAGGAACTGGCGTCGAAATTGGCCGACCTCTTTTGCGCGACCAAGGCAACTCAGCCTACATGCGCGACACTGGTGATCCCAAAAGTACCGAAGGTGGCCAAATCGAGTGGGGCTATTATTACGAAGACAATCCACGCCTCTGTCATCCCCGTGATATTTTAGAAAAAGAAGAAGCCCGCCTCTCCCCCTCGCAACGAGATCTTGAACTTGAAGATGTGATCGAACCGCTTGAACGCGCCATGGAATTGACTCCGATTTTGGCAGAGCTTGGCTATAACGAAAGCCACTCGTTCAATGGGTTGTTACAAACTTCTATCGATGGCGGTCCAGCCATGGGAGAAAGTCAAAAGCTACGCGGGCTTTGGTATGCTGTTGGTATTTGGGTCAAAGACGGTCCCGGCATGGGCAAACTGATCGCTGATTGGATGACCGATGGACGCACAGAAATCGACCACAACAGTGTGGATTTTGCGCGTTTTGCTGACTTTCAACTCGACGAAGATTTCATATACAGCCGATGTGAAGAAACCGCGAAGAAGATCTACAACCCACCAATTCACTCACGTGAACCCTTTGCAAGCAAACGCGGCCTACGTCGTTCGCCGTTTTATGACCGCGAAGTTGAGCTGGGCGGGCACTTCATGGAACTAGGCGGCTGGGAGCGCGCGCACGGCTATGCGGCCAACAACCATTTATTAGAAAAATACGCGGACCAAGTACCTAAACGTAAAAATGAATGGGATAGCCGCCACTTTTGGCCTGTCTCCAATGCCGAGCACCTCGAAATGACTGCCGATTGCGGCATCATCAACCTATCGCATTTTCATCTAACCGAACTCTCGGGGCCCGATCATGTCGCTTTGCTTGAATGGCTGTCGGCTGCAAAAATCGGTGGAGATCGCAACATTGGTCGCGCCGTCTATACGCATTTTTTGGATGATGAAGGTAATGTACGCGCAGACTTTACTGTCTTGCGCTATGAAGACCATTGCCGCTTAATAAATGGTGCCGATGCAGGACCGCGCGACTTGCAATATATGAAGCGTGCAGCACAGGATCGTGGGCTTGATGTCACAATCACAGACGTCACAACCCAATATGTCACAATTGGAATATGGGGGCCGAACGCGCGTTTTAATCTGTCCAAATTGGTTGAAACGCCAGATGAACTATTGTCGGATAACTTTCCATTTGGATCTTTCAAACCGCTAAAAGTCAGTGGAATACTCGTTGATGCTTTGCGAATTTCCTACGTCGGCGAACAGGGCTGGGAATTACATATGCCTTACGAAGATGGGCTGGCTGTGTGGGATGCGCTTAGGTCAACTGGAGTGATTGCAGTCGGCGTTGAAACCTATGCCAACACACGGCGATTGGAAAAATCGTTACGTTTGCAAAACGCAGATCTTTTAACCCAATATAATCTATTCGAAGCAGATTTAGCCCGACCTAAGGTTAAAGACATTGATTTTCGCGGAAAAGAGAAACACCTCGAATACAGGGCACGCGAACATCAACCGGCGATGCTGTGCACCTTGGTCATGACGGATTCAACGGACAGTTCTGGCGTCGAGCGTTTCCCTGTGGGCACAATGCCCGTGCTTAATCCCGAGACGGGAAAAACGCTGGTAGATTCGCTTGGGCGCAACTCCTACACGACGTCTGTCGCCTATGGACCGACCGTTGGTAAAAATATTGCACTTGCCTACCTGCCTTGGGAGTATTGCCAAGTCGGACGAAGGCTTAATGTATTATATTTTAACGAAACCTACCCAGTCGAAGTCGCAGGAATAGGCTATGCGCCGCTGTATGATCCAGAAAATACAAAGCCCCGCAGTTAACTTGCGAGGCCTTTAGCAGGCAGCAAGCAAGAGACGCGTTTTGCTTTTCGCAACTCAAGTCCTTATCCTTAAAGCTATGCCAATTGGCATGAATTGAACTCATGTAACATGCTTGAAATTCTGCATCGCCTAGACGTATGGCGCTTGCGGCTCTGGCCCCACCGCTCTTGCCCACAACATGGAAAACAAAGTGATTATTTTTACACCCTCTATCGCAACACTTGCTGAAAAGTCAGGCGCAATTTGAACGGATAACCAACAATCTGATCGCCGCTTAGGGGGCGCGTAATGCGCACTCATCCACCAACCAATCCGCAAAGAGAAGCGCATTGGCAGAAGCACCAGAATGAATGCGTAAGTAAAATGGCCAAAGGTCGTCGATTTCGTCGGGTACGAGACGCATAAGCCGCCCCGTTTCAAGATAGCCTTCCAGCAGATTTTGCCATCCTAAAACCGCGCCGATATGGTCTTCGGCGGCACGTACAGAAATCATATAATTGTTCAGCCAGTACTCAGGGCCAATAGGTGGGCCACTGCCCAGTTGATCAAACCATTCTGTCCAGCCAATCCACCTTTGATCACCCGCTTGCGCATGTATCAAGGGCGCATTTCTAAGGTCGGAAATATCTGTAATATCATGCTTTTCTGAGAATTTTTCTGTACCCAAAGCAAGTATTTTTCCTTTAAATAGGACCCGCGTCTCGTCATCTTCAAGGCCGGGGTCACCATAACATATGCTAAGGTCGGTTCCCATTGACCCGCCTGTTTCTTGCACGACTTGGGAAATAGAAATGTCTGGATGTTCCCCCCAAAAAGCAGCCAACCTTGGGGTCAGCCACAACCCATTGACAGCTGTGCTTGCCGCAATGGAAACACCAGTGCGGTCTTGTCTGTGGCGCAAGCGAGAAACACAGTCAGAGATGGTACTAAATCCGCGTTGCGTTGCGACGAACAATAACGCACCTGCTTCTGTCAGTTCAACGCCACGATACTTGCGTTCAAAAAGCAACTGCCCGAGATCTAGCTCGAGAGCTTTGATGCGATGGCTGACAGCTGCAGGCGTAACGTTCAATTCGGAAGACGCCCGTTTGAAACTCATGTGTCGCGCTGTCGCCTCGAAGCAAGCAAGGTCACCCAGTGACGGCAAATCATAAGATCGTTTCATAAGTACCCACGTTCATTTGCAGCGAATTTGGGCATTTATACATTAGTTATAATAATCTTAGTTGAGTTTTTTTGACATTGCCACTTAACATGAACTGTAGCCTAATTATTCTCATTACTTTGTTCACAGGGCCCAACGAATGAATGGACAGTCACAAAAGCTTGAAGTGCTTTTATCCGAGCATAAATCTGGCTACTCATTGGCACAGCCTTTTTACACATGCCCTGAAATTTTTACGGCCGACCTTGACGCTATATTTTATCAAGACTGGCTCTTTGCCTTACCTGCATGCCAACTGAACAAAGCAGGTGCTTATGAGCGGATCAAAATAGGCGCTTATGATGTCATCGTGATCCGCGGAACCGATGGCGGAATCAAAGCATTTCACAACACCTGCCGCCACCGCGGGTCGACGTTATGTTCGGCTGAAAAAGGTCGCGTTGCCAATTTAACCTGTCCTTATCATCAATGGACCTATGGGCTTGATGGGGCTTTATTGTGGGCGCGCGACATGGGAGACGATTTCGATCCCGAACAACATGCGTTGAAAACAGTGCATTGCCGCGAAGCCGCTGGGTTGGTCTATATTTGCTTAGCAGATACCCCGCCCGATTTCGATGAATTCTCGCGCAGTGTAAGCCCCTATCTTGAGGTTCATGACCTCTCAAACGCGAAGGTTGCGCACCAAACCACGATTATTGAAGAGGGTAACTGGAAGCTTGTCTGGGAAAACAACAGAGAATGCTACCATTGTGCGGGCAATCACCCTGACCTCTGCCGCACCTATCCTGAAGACCCTTCCATCACGGGCGTTAGCGCGGACGGCGTGTTTCCCGCGATGGTGGAGACGCATTTTAACCGCATGGAAGATGCGCAGATTCCCTCGCGCTTTCATATGTCTGATTGCGGTCAATTTCGCATCGCGCGCATGCCTTTGTTGGATGGGGCGCAAAGCTACACCGTCGACGGCAAAATCGCTGTGCGCAAAAGATTGGGCCGCATCCCTTATTTAGATGCGGGGACTCTTTTGTTATTTAACTACCCGTCAACGTGGAACCACTTTTTGTCGGACCACTCCATCACATTCCGCGTGACACCAATAAGCCCCACTCAGTCAGCAGTGACGACATCATGGCTGGTTCACAAAGACGCAGTCGAAGGGCAAGATTACACATTGGAAAACTTATCCCGCGTCTGGACGAACACAAACGCAGAAGACAAACGCGTGGTCGAAAACAACCAAAGTGGCATCAATTCACCTGCATACGCGCCTGGCCCATATTCGCCACTTCATGAAGATGGCGTGCTTCAGTTTGTTGACTGGTACCTCACCAAAGTGCGCGCGGCGACATCTGACAACTCGGTGGCGGCGGAGTAAGTAAATGACAAACACAGCGCAAACATCCCTAGCACCATGGACAGACGACGAGCTGCTAGAATGTGTATCTATTCTGCCTGAAACTGAGAATGTGGCTACCATCTGTTTTCAAGCCCTGTCAGGCCGCCCCTTTAACTACAAGGCGGGACAATTCATCACACTGGAAGTCCCTGTGCCTGGCGGCCCGCTCCACCGCACTTACACGATTTCCTCATCACCATCGCGCCCTCTCTCCATTACGATTACAATTAAAGCACAGTCCGATTCGATAGGTACGCGCTGGCTTATAGATACCTTGAAGCCCGGCATGACGATAAAAGCCATCGGACCTGCTGGAATTTTCACATCCGCCAACCACCCCGCTAAGAAACACCTTTTCATTTCTGCTGGATCTGGGATTACCCCCATGATGTCGATGACCACAGAAATGTATGATATTGGAAGATCACTCGACATTGTCTTTGTGAACTGTGCCCAGCGCCCATCGGACATCATTTTTCGTGAACGGCTGGAACACATGGCATCACGTGTGGAAGGCATCGATCTGAAATGGGTTGTGGAAGAAAGTGACCGTTTTGTCCCTTGGACAGGCTACAAAGGGCGCTTCAATCAACTTATTCTCGGACTGGTAGCGCCTGATTACTTGGAGCGCGAAGTGTTTTGCTGCGGCCCAGAACCCTTTATGCAGGCTGTTGGGGAAGCACTCGCAGGTCTTGGCTATGACATGGACCACTATCACCAAGAAAGCTTTGGATCGCCTGAACCCAAAGAAGATGGTGCGACAGAAATGCTGGAGAGCCTTCCGCAAGATGACGTCAAAGCACGCATCCTTTTCGATATCTCAGAGGTTGCCCAAGACTGCGCGGAGACAGAAACAATATTAAGTGTGGCGCGTGGAGCTGGTGTGGCGATTCCCTCAGGGTGCACATTTGGCGTATGCGGCACTTGTAAGATTCGCAAAACAAGCGGTGACGTACAGATGGTCCACAACGGCGGAATCACTGATGATGAGATTGAAGAAGGCTATATCTTGGCGTGTTGCTCATACCCGAAAGGCGAAATTTCTCTAGACGTTTAGCAACTTCATCCACGTGACGTTGCGCCGCCTCATATTTTATACTGCTGAAATTGAAAAGAGCGCCCAATGGGCGCTCTTTTTTGCCACACACAAGAGAAGAAGTGGTGAGCCGTGATGGGTTCGAACCATCGACCTACTGATTAAAAGTCAGTTGCTCTACCGGCTGAGCTAACGGCCCACTTCTTGGTGGTGGGGCGGATTTACAGTCGCACACTGGTAGCGTCAAGCAGAAAACTTAGATAATCTTTTAAAAGATGTCACAAAGGTCTATATGCCAACCTATGAGCACCAATCAAAACACCCCCCGCCCCCCATGTTCACCGCTTTCTTTCGTTAAAATGCACGGTTTGGGCAATGATTTCGTAATTATCGACTCGCGTGGGCGCGATGCGCAAATCACGCCTGCGCTGGCGAAATCTATTGGAGATCGCAATCGCGGGGTTGGCTTTGATCAACTGGCAGAGATTCGTTCTTCAGATTCGGCTGATGTAGATCTAGATTTTTGGAACAATGACGGCTCTCGTGCTGGCGCTTGTGGCAATGCAACGCGCTGCGTCGCCCGCCTACTTATGGACGAGACCTTAGCAGACAGCATCACCATTCGCACAGAACGCGGCCTTTTGCTGGCCAAGCGCACTGAGAACAATGAAGTTTCGGTCAATATGGGACATCCCATTTTAGACTGGGCACAGATTCCTTTGTCCCATGAAGTCGATGTCGAACACTTACCGCTCACAGGCGACCCCGTTGCTGTCGGAATGGGAAACCCTCATGCCGTGTTCTTTGTTGACGACATCACCGCCATCGATTTGGCCGTACAGGGCAGCGCGGTTGAACACGATCCAATATTCCCTGAGCGCACAAATGTTGAATTTGCTGAGATCCGCAGCCGTAGCGATATTCGAATGCGCGTTTGGGAGCGAGGGTCAGGCATTACTCTAGCCTGCGGCTCTGGCGCCTGCGCCACACTCGTGGCAGCATCTTTACGTGGACTGACGGATAAGAAAGTCAAAATGGAAGTCGATGGTGGCACGCTAACGCTTGATTGGCGAAACGACGGCGTGTGGATGACAGGTCCGACGCAACGGGTCTTTACCGCAAGTTTTGATACATCCTTTTTGGAGCCAATATCATGAGCACCAAAGCACCTATCTTTGCCACCTTGGGCTGCCGGCTAAACGCATATGAAACGGAAGCCATGAAAGAATTGGCGGCCTCGGCTGGCGTGCAAGACGCCGTGGTGATCAACACATGCGCAGTCACGGCTGAGGCTGTGCGCAAAGCCCGTCAAGAGATCAGAAAACTGAAGCGCGAAAACCCACAGGCAAAAGTTATTGTGACAGGCTGTGCGGCTCAAACGGAACCTGCGACCTTTTCCAAGATGGACGAAGTCGATGTGGTCATTGGCAACACAGAAAAAATGCAGGCCGATACATGGAATGCCATGGGGCCAAATTTCATCGGAGATACCGAGCGCGTTCAGGTTGATGACATTATGTCAGTGACTGAAACAGCGGGCCATCTGATCGACGGCTTCGGCACACGCAGCCGCGCCTATGTTCAGGTGCAAAACGGCTGTGATCACCGCTGCACGTTTTGCATTATTCCTTATGGTCGCGGCAATTCGCGCTCTGTTCCCGCAGGTGTTGTGGTCGATCAGATTAAGCGGCTCGTGGATCAGGGATACAACGAAGTCGTTCTCACGGGAGTCGATCTTACCTCATGGGGCGCTGATTTACCTGCCACGCCGCACTTGGGTGATTTGGTGATGCGCATATTGAAATTGGTGCCTGATTTGCCGCGTTTACGCATATCAAGTATCGATTCGATTGAGGCTGATGACGCGTTGATGCAGGCAATTGCGACGGAAAAACGCCTGATGCCGCATCTGCATTTATCTTTGCAGCATGGTGACGATCTGATTCTTAAACGTATGGCACGGCGTCACCTGCGTGATGACGCGATCAGGTTTTGTGAAGAGGCTAAAAAACTACGCCCCGAGATGACCTTCGGCGCCGATATCATTGCCGGCTTTCCAACAGAAACAGACGCCCATTTCGAGAATTCGTTGAAGTTGGTCAAAGACTGCGATCTGACTTGGTTGCATGTCTTTCCCTACTCCAAACGCGAAGGAACGCCAGCTGCAAAAATTCCAACGCAGGTGAACGGAACCGTGATCAAAGCGCGGGCGGCAAGACTGCGGGCGGCCGGCAACGCTCAGGTTCAAAAGCATTTACAATCTCAAGTTGGCCGCACCCACGCCATCTTGATGGAAAATCCTAACATGGGCCGCACAGAGCAATTCACTGAAGTCTCTTTTGCTTCCGCGCAAACAGAAGGCACATTGGTAACGGCCAGCATTCTGGGGCACGAAGATGGCCGATTAATCGCATGAACCAACCTTTAGAGACGCCAATTCTTTATAACTTTCGGCGCTGCCCCTACGCGATGCGTGCGCGCTTGGCACTGCATGTTGCTGGCATCAAGGTCGAAGTCCGTGAGATTATGCTGCGCTCAAAGCCCGACCACATGCTTGAGATTTCTCCCAAAGGTACCGTGCCAGTTTTATGGCTTGGAGATCGGGTGATCGACGAAAGCCGTGATATAATGGAGTGGGCGCTGGCGCAAAATGATCCAGACGACTGGTGTAACATGCCACATCAAGGCGAAGATTGGATCAAGCAGATTGAAGGTCCATTCAAGTCGGCTCTGGATAAATATAAGTATGCAACGCGGTATGAAAATGTTGACGCGACCAAAGAACGAGATCGCGCCCGAGACATCTTGATGCACGCTGAAACTCTATTGTGCCACTCCAAATGGCTATTTGGCGACCTCCCTTGCTTGGCTGATATGGCGACCATCACATTCGTTCGCCAGTATGCAAATGTCGACCGCGATTGGTTTGACGCGCAACCATGGGCGAACCTCCGAGCTTGGCTGGATCAGTTTTTAGCCTCAGATCGCTTTGCCGCAATCATGTTGAAATACCCACTTTGGCAACCAAGCAATCCAATTCTCCACTTTCCTTAAAAAGCATAGGGATTGGGATGCTCTAGAAAGAATAACTAAAGCCGACATTCACGGCATTCGTAATGACATTCGTTTCGATCGTACCACCATTATCAAGATCAACCTTATTCATAGAATAGGTACCTTGGTATTCGGCAAACATGGCCCAGGTGTCATTGATGCCGTAGCTGGCACCTGCAATCGCGCGTACCGCTGGGCCAGTCACTTGATATCCGAATGTGTGCGTTCCGCCTGTGGTCTTGATATCCACATGTGGCATCGCAAAACCGAGACCTGCCCCAACATAGGGTGTGATTTTTTCGCCCCAAGCGCTTGGCCAGCGGCGCATTGCATTAATAGTGATGATGTTCAAGCCATCGGTAAATTCAAATTTTTCATATCCGTTCTCCGCACGCGTCGAATCATCCGCTAGCACTTTTGCATGGGTGAATTCACCGCCCCAACCCCAGTTGTCGGACCGCCAGCGAATAGCACGCGCCCCGTAATATGCAGGGGCATCGAAGCTTTTTCCGTCCCAGCCAGCCGTGAATTCATCTGACCAATTTGCCTCTGGGTCATCGCCAGACACACCTGAATGCGGCGCTGTTTGATATCCTCCGTAGACAGAAATTTGTGTTTCGGGATTAGCAAAACTTGGCTGAGACAGCACGATTGGCGTCATTAGGGCGAGATAAAAGGGCTTTAGCATGGGGGCGGTCCAAACATTTTGAGTGATCAGATTAATACTTCAACACTTTAGTTAGGGTGCGGACCTTCGTTTTTTAGGGGTGTTTTAGTTCCCCTATGCATAAGGATATGTGTTTTTACGCACTCGAAACTGTGCCCCCGCGACAACGCGCCCCACTTGCGACGTAATGCACGCTGGACGTGGGGGCCGTCCAACGCTAAAAGCGCCTCAGCAAGGCTGCGGGAAACCGTCGCCTTCTTATGCATTGGCCGGATGACCGGCTTTGAGACAATGGAGAATTGCTCGTGTCCCACGCAGACGAACACGAAGGCAACCGCCGCGATTTTCTGTACTACGCCACAGCAGGCGCAGGTGCAGTCGCGACAGGTGCCGCAGTATGGCCACTGGTCAATCAAATGAACCCCTCCGCTGACGTGAAGGCTTTGGCCTCTATTCGCGTTGATGTGAGCGATGTTGAAGTTGGCACACAGCTAACAGTTAAATGGCGCGGTAAACCCGTGTTCATTCGTCGCCGCACCCAAGAAGAGATCGACGAAGCGCGCGCTGTTGATTTGTCTACTTTGATCGACGGAAACGCGGAAAACGATAACGTCGCAGCTGGCTCAGATGCCTCTGACGAAAACCGTACGCTCGACGAAAACGGCGAATGGTTGGTTATGATGGGTGTTTGCACTCACCTTGGTTGTGTGCCTCTCGGTGATGGCGCTGGCGACTTTGGTGGTTGGTTCTGCCCTTGTCATGGCTCTCACTACGATACAGCTGGCCGCATCCGTAAGGGTCCAGCACCACGCAACTTGCCTGTTCCAGTCGCCGCCTTTGATGGCGCCACTGAAATCGTTTTGGGCTGAGGGAGGAACTGATGTCTGGTATTCCGCACGACCATTACGAACCAAAAACTGGTATCGAAAAATGGATCAATGGCCGTCTTCCTATTTTGGGCCTTGTTCACACAACGCTCACAGCGCCGACGCCTAAAAACCTGAACTGGATGTGGATTTGGGGCATTGTGCTTGCATTCTGTCTGGCTCTGCAAATTGTCACTGGCATTGTTCTGGTGATGCATTACACGCCACACGTCGACTTAGCATTTGCTTCAGTTGAACACATCATGCGTGACGTAAATGGCGGTCACATGATCCGCTACTTGCACGCAAACGGCGCGTCTTTGTTCTTTATTGCTGTGTATCTGCACATTTTCCGTGGCCTTTACTACGGCTCATACAAAGCGCCTCGCGAAGTGACATGGATCATCGGCATGCTCATCTACCTCTTGATGATGGCAACGGGTTTCTTGGGCTACGTTTTGCCTTGGGGTCAAATGTCATTCTGGGGCGCCACTGTGATTACAGGTCTGTTTGGTGCGATCCCATTTGTGGGCGAAGCCTTGCAAACATTCCTTTTGGGCGGGCCTGCCGTTGATAACGCAACTTTGAACCGCTTCTTCTCGCTGCACTACTTGCTGCCTTTCGTGATCGCTGGCCTTGTAATTCTTCACATTTGGGCTTTCCACCACACAGGCAACAACAACCCTACAGGTGTTGAAGTACGTCGCGGATCTGTCAAAGAAGCGAAAAAAGATACGCTGCCATTCTGGCCATACTTTGTGATCAAAGATCTCTTCGCGCTAGGCGTTGTTTTGGTGGTTTTCTTTGCCGTAGTTGGCTTCATGCCAAACTACTTGGGTCACCCAGACAACTACATCCCAGCCAATCCCTTGGCGACACCTGCACACATTGTGCCTGAATGGTACTACTTGCCATTCTACGCGATCTTGCGTGCCTTCACTGCTGACGTTTGGGCGGTTCAATTCGTTTCCTTCATCACAGGCGGCATTGTTGACGCGAAGTTCTTTGGTGTTCTAGCGATGTTTGGTGCAATCTTTGTTATGGCACTTGCGCCTTGGCTAGACACATCATCTGTTCGTTCAGGTAAATACCGCCCGATGTTCAAATGGTGGTTTGCATTGCTTGCAATCGACTTCATGGTTTTGATGTGGGTTGGTGCACGCGATACAGAATTCCCACATGATTGGATTTCATTGATCGGCGCGACATATTGGTTCGTTTACTTCTTAGTGATCTTGCCACTGCTCGGCGTATTCGAAAAACCACTGCCAACTCCAGCAACCATCGAAGATGACTTCGTGGCTCACTATCCTGGCGCTGCCAAAGACTCGGCAGAGTGAGAAAGGACTTAGGAATTATGTTTAAGAAACTTACTCTCTCAGCACTTGCTGCACTGGCGCTTAGCGCTGGTGGAGCAATGGCGGCAGGCAGCGATGGTCACGTTCATGACGTTGATTTTGTATTCGAAGGCCCATTCGGTAAATTCGACGAAAATCAACTTCAGCGCGGCCTTCAGATCTACACTGAAGTGTGTTCAGCCTGTCACGGCCTTCAGCATGTGCCGATCCGCACCCTCGCAGACGAGGGCGGACCACACATGCCAGAAGATCAGGTGCGTGCTTATGCGGCACAATTCGACATCTATGATGAAGAGCTAGAAGATGATCGCCCACGCAAATCGTCGGATTTCTTTCCAAGCTCATCTTTGTCAAACGCGCCAGATCTGTCTTTGATGGCAAAAGCGCGTGCTGGTTTCCATGGCCCGATGGGTACAGGGATCAGCCAGTTCGTTAATGGCATCGGTGGACCCGAATATATCGTCTCTTTGCTCACTGGCTACACTGGTGAAGAAAAAGTTCAAGCTGGCACAACATTCTACGAAAACACCGCTTTCCCAGGCGGCTGGATCGCTATGGCGCCCCCGCTGTACGGTGAAGATGTTGAATTCGCAGATGGTCATTCAAACGAGTTGCACCATGAAGCAGAAGACGTGACTGCATTCTTGATGTGGACAGCAGAGCCAAAAATGATGGCACGCAAGCAAGCTGGATTTGTTGCTGTCACGATGCTGATCCTGCTGACTGTTCTATTGTACCTCACAAACAAGAAATTGTGGGCACCACACAAAGGTAAAAAATTCGACCTATAAGCGTCAGAATTTAACCCATTGAAAAAGGCGCTCTTTAGGGGCGCCTTTTTTGTACTTATTATCCAAGGTAATCGGTAAAACCACTAGGTGGAGATGCTAAAAATTCTGACAACGGCTGCGGCGGCAAACAAACACCAGCCTCTACCCAGATCACATCGTCAGCGATACGTTCAACATCTTTAAAGTCGTGACTCACCATCAAAAGCGTCGCTGACGTACGCTCAGCGATATCACGCGCCAAGTCAGCCATCTCCAAACGCATAGCTGGGCCAAGTGCAGAAAAGGGTTCATCCATCAATATCAGAGGCTTCCTTTGAACCAATAAGCGCGCCAAAGCCACACGACTTTGCTGACCACCAGACAATTCAGAGGGGCGGCGCGCACCAAGCCCTGCCAAACCGACAGCATCCAGCGCAGTATTTACACGATCGACCTCTGCCTTTCGTAGCTTCAAACGCGCCGCAATACCCAGCCCGACATTCTGAAAGGCCGTCATATGTGGAAATAGATTGTTGTCTTGAAAAACCATAGCGACATTGCGCTGACTGGGCGGGACATCGCTAATGTCGGCGTCATGCCAAGTAAGGCGACCACTTGTGAGGGTTTGAAAACCACCCAATATAGATAGAAGGGTACTTTTTCCGGCTCCTGAAGGCCCCATAACGGCAACGCAGCGCCCATCCCCAATCGTAAGATTTGCACGCAACTCAAAGTCGTCTTGACGTAAGTATACATCGGTTAGGTTAAGCATTGGCACGCCCGCCTCGGTCAAAAATATAAAATAATCCAAGGCTAAGCAACAGCAGCAACAAAGCTGCCGCCGCAGCTTGATCCATGCGGTAAGCGCCCATCAAGCGATAAATTTGCAAGGGCAGTGTTGCGCCGTCAGGCCGGGCAAACAGCGTCACAACTCCCAAATCACCCATAGATAAAGCAGCTGCCAAGCCTGCAGAAAACCCCAACGGGGCTCTAATGCGCGGCAAAACAACTAACCGTAACCTCGCCCACCCCACAAGACCAAGACTATCCGATAAAGGCCCAAAACGCGCCTCAGTTGCTCGAACTGCTGGCCCGATTGCTCTTAGAACAAAGGGCAAAGACATCACCGCATTCACCAGCGCGGTGATGAGCAACGCTACATTCGCGGGATCGATAAACGGAAAGACGCAGATAAACAGCCCTGTACCCATCACCAAAGGCGACGCAGCAACGCTTAGCATACCAACCCCTTCCAGCCATCGAAATTTTAACGCTGCAAGCGCCAAAGCCAGCGAAAACACGATCGCGAGCACAGCGGATCCAAGCGCCGTGACAAGCGAGCGCCCAGCCGCCAACCACACGGTTTCAGGCAGCAAGAAAAAGCTCTGGCTTCCTTGAATAACAATCGCACTTAACGGCAAAAGTAAAAATAGAGTTGCAAGAGTTATCCATAAAAAATCGAGCATTCTAATATCGACGCGACTGATATTAAACCGTTGCACAACCCTATCATGCCCAGCCATGATTGCCTGCGGTAGATGCAGCCACAGCGACAATACGGCGGCGACGCCACAAATTACAAACTGTATACTCGCCAGTAAGGCAGCTTTTCCGATGTCAAAATCGAACTTGAACGCTTGGTAGATTGCCAATTCTACCGTGGTTGCTTTCGGCCCTCCGCCAAATGTCAAAGCCACAGCAAAACTTGTGGTGCAAATCAAAAATATGATCGCAAAAATTCCTGAAATCAGCCCCCGCAGCATCGGCCATTCGATGTGGTAAAAACTATCATGCGATGAGAAATTCAGCGTTTCTCCTAAGCGAAATTGCTCTGCGGGTATTGCAGCCCAACCTTGCAACAAAAGGCGCGTTGCAAGAGGTAAATTGAAAAACACATGCGCCAGTAAAACACCATGGAAACCATAGATTGAAATAGGCTCTAATCCAGCCCAGATCAACACTTGCGAAAAGATACCTCCACGACCAAAAACGGCTGTAAGCCCTAGAATTGCGACAATAACAGGTAAAATAAACGGCGCACCGAGGAGAGTGATTAACGCTTTGCGTCCCCAAAACTTGCGTCGCGCCAGCGCACGTGCAACGGGGATAGCGAAAGCGATAGACAATGCGGCAGACCAAAAAGCCTGAACAACTGTGAAACGCACGGCGGCCCAATCAAAAGGATCAAGTGCGCTAAAACCGTCAGCCCGAAGGCCGACAGAAAGCAAGGTTCCAAGGCTAAAGAAAGTCACTAATCCAGCGACAATCAGTCCTGGCCAAGTCGTTATTGCGAGAATGCGGTGCGCCATTCAGCGATCGCCTCATCCCGAAGTTCGGCCGCTTCATCTTCATTCAAAAAGATGGCCTTATCTGGATAGTTCAAGTCAGAGAATTCAGTCGGCCACTGATCCTTGGGCAAAGCAGCAGGATAAGACCAGTTCGATGTGGCAATCAGGCTTTGGAATTTTTCATCCATGATAAAGGCCATGAATTGATCGGCCAGTTCTGGTTGGTCGGTTGTCTTCAGTTTAGCTGCCAGTTCGACCATAAAGTAGTGTCCTTCATCGAAAAGGGCTGCTGACTTTGTTTCATCTTCTTCCGCGATGATATGGTAGGCTGGGGATGTCGTATAAGATAAAACCATGTCGACTTCCCCATCCGTGAACAAGCCGTAGGCTTCAGACCACCCTTTTGTGACAGTTGTGACCTTGGGGGCAAGTTTTGCCCATTCAGTTTCAGCATTGTCACCAAATACTTGTTTGCCCCATAGGATCAACGCAAGGCCAGAAATAGATGTACGCGGATCTTGTATTGCGATTTTCCAATCTTGATCACTGTTCACAAGTTCAGAAAAGCTGGTTGGTGGCGTATCGATTTTGGTATTGTCATACACAAATGCCGTATAACTCCAGTTGAACGGTAAAAAGGTATCATCGGACCAATCGAGCGGCAGAGTGAGTGCAGAGGTATCCACACCATGTGGAACAAACAGACCCGATTCACGCGCCTTCTTGGTTACATCCGAGTTAAATCCGATGGCCACATCCGCATTTGTACGCTCCCCTTCAAGCAACAATCGCGGCAACAGGTCGCCCGTGACATATTCGATATCACAGCCGCAAGTCTCTTCGAAAGCCGCTTCGATTGCGGGACCTGGGCCCCATTCTGATCCAAAGTAGTCTGGCGCATAAACAGTTAGAGGATCAGCAAAAACTGACGAGGCCGTCAGGCATGCCGCAAGTGATAGGCTATATTTCATAGCTCGCTCCATTAAAAAATGGGCGAAGAAAAAGGTGGGCTCATGCGAGTCTCATACCTTCCCTCCGCCGGTTTTAGCCGGTTCAGGTTCTACGGGTCCGCATCGCGCATCTCAGCCACATCTGGTGGCACCCCGAGGTAAGTCGCAACTTAGCGTTAATATTACCAAGTGCAAGCCCTAGGCGCAGTGCCCCCTTTTCCATTCGACCAACACAGGTTAAACGGTGAGAGATCAAGGAGCACACCATGAGCATGAACACATTCGGTCACCTATTTCGTTTCACCACTTGGGGGGAAAGCCACGGGCCCGCCTTGGGCGCAACAGTAGACGGGTGTCCTCCGGGCATTTCGTTGACTGAGGAAATGATCCAAGTGTGGCTTGATAAGCGCAAACCAGGTACGTCCAAGTACACAACCCAGCGACGTGAGCCAGATCAGGTTGAAATATTATCTGGCGTGTTCGAAGGTAAAACCACAGGGACGCCCATCCAACTGTTGATACGAAACACTGACCAACGGTCCAAAGACTACGGCGATATTGCAGAAAAATTCCGCCCCGGTCATGCTGACATTACATATTTCCAAAAATATGGCCTGCGGGATTACCGTGGCGGTGGACGCTCCTCTGCACGCGAAACTGCCGCTCGAGTTGCCGCTGGCGGAGTTGCACGTGCCGTGTTGGCAGAGCTCATTCCAAGCTTGGAAATCAAAGGCTACATGACCCAAATCGGGCCGAACCGTATTATCGGCGAGCGCGATATGTCGGAGATCGACAACAACCCATTTTGGGTGCCCAGCGCGGTTACAGCCAGCAATTGGGCTGCCTACCTAGACGACATCCGTAAGTCGGGTTCCTCTGTAGGGGCAGTTGTGGAGGTTGTCGCAAAGGGGGCTCCTGCTGGACTAGGAGCACCGATTTATGCCAAGATCGACACTGATTTAGCCTCTGCCATGATGTCTATCAATGCTGTGAAAGGTGTCGAAATTGGCGAGGGCATGAATGCGGCTATGCTCACAGGCGAAGAAAATGCCGATGAAATTCGAATGGGGCCAGATGGGCCTGAATACATGTCTAACCACGCGGGCGGCATTCTAGGCGGCATTTCTACCGGTCAAGATTTGGTGGTGCGTTTTGCGGTCAAACCCACCAGTTCAATTCTGACATCTCGTAAAACCGTGACCAAAGAAGGTGAAGACACTAACTTGATCACGAAAGGTCGCCATGACCCATGTGTGGGTATCCGCGCTGTCCCCGTAGGCGAAGCCATGATGGCTTGCGTCATTTTGGACCACCTACTGTTGCACCGCGGTCAAAACGGTGAAAAGCCGCGAGGCACGTTCGGCGGATAGATCAATCTTTGGACAACTGAACGGCCAAGATACCAATCATAATCGTTACTACACCGATGATATCCCATGTGCCTACGCTTTCGCCAAGAAAAACAGCCGCAATAGCGACACCGAAGAACGGGTTCATAAAGTGAAATGCAGCACCCTTCACTGTGCCGATCCGTTCGACCAACTTAAACCATAGCCATGTCGCAAACAGGCCGGGTATAAAGGTTGTGTAGATCATCGCGATGACGAGACTTGCCGACATTTGAACCCGATAAACATCGACCATCGGCGATAAGATGGCCAAAATCACGCTACCAATCAAACTTTGCAACCCGACCACCATCAGCACGTTTGCCCCCGCACCTACAGAGCGCACAGTGATAGTAGCGATAGCCAAAGCGATGGTTCCGGCGACACACATTAAAATACCAATCAGGTCATTTCCTGCTGACAACCGAGTACCCATGATCACCAACACACCTATGAAGCCAATAAGCAGGCCTAAGATTGCCATAGGTTTGGGAATATCTTTCAGAAAGAATGTAGAGAACAAAGCAACCACCAATGGCATCGACGAGGCCAGCACAGAAGCAAGCGAGGCTTCAACTGTGCGCATCGCCAAAAAGTATAAGCCTAAGTAAGCCGCATTCTGGCAAACGCCAAAGACAATGATCGCGCGCCACTGATTGCGATTGAATTGCCAAGACTGGCCAAGCAAGCGCGCCAGAAGCACACCTGCAATACCTGACATCAAAAACCGAACCGACAATGATGCCAAAGCAGGCGCATCGGCAACGATAATCCGCGCAGATGTAAACGCTGATGACCACATTACTACGAAAGCCACGCCCATTATGATCGCTTTTAGATCCATCGCGCTTACACCTTATTCCAAAGAAAAAGAGCCGCACCACGGTACGACTCCTTTAAACAAAACTTTCGAAACGATTAGCCGTTTACGCTGTCTTTAAGCGCTTTAGCAATTGTCATTTTAACAACTTTGTCTGCGTCTTTTTTCATTTGCTCACCCGTCTGTGGGTTACGCACCATGCGCTCTGGACGTTCACGGCAGTAGATTTTGCCAACGCCAGGCAATGTCACAGCACCGCCAGCAGAAACTTCGCGTGTGATGATCGCAGTAACAGCTTCAAGTGCTGTGCCTGCTGTTTTTTTGTCTGCGCCCAATTCTTCCGCCAAAGCGGCGATAAGTTGGGTTTTTGTCATTGGTTTCGACATGTCTGTATCTCCTCGTATCCCCCATGGATTAGGGGGTTATGGCGTATTTCTAAGCGAATATAGTGGGGCCACACAACGCCTAGTGTCATAAATAATAGAATTTCGAACGATTTAGTGGCGATTTTCCGCTTTAAAGAAAGGCAGTTTCCTCAAATGACCGCAATTTCCGACTGTGAATGCGTTCAATCGGCATATCGCGCAAAATTTCCATCGCACGAATTCCGATCAGCAGGTGGCGCGAAACTTGGTTTTTGTAAAAGTCGGACGCCATGCCTGGTAACTTTAATTCCCCATGAAGAGGCTTATCGGACACACACAGCAGTGTTCCGTAGGGAACACGAAATCTAAAACCATTTGCAGCTATAGTGGCACTTTCCATATCCAAACCAATAGCACGTGACTGCGATAGCCGCTGAATTGGCCCCGATGGATCACGCAATTCCCAATTTCTATTGTCGATTGTCGCAACTGTGCCTGTCCGCATAATGCGTTTTAGATCGTACCCATCTAACTGAGTGATGTCCTCAACTGCCGTCTCAAGCGATGTTTGGATTTCAGCCAAAGCGGGGATTGGCACCCAGACAGGAAGATCATCATCCAATACATGATCTTCGCGCAGGTATGCATGCGCCAACACAAAATCACCAAGTCGCTGCGAATTGCGCAGCCCAGCGCAATGACCCACCATGATCCAAGCATGGGGCCGCAGCACTGCGATATGATCGGTAGCCGTTTTTGCATTTGATGGCCCCACTCCGATATTGACCAAAGTGACGCCAGAGCCGTCGGGACGCTTTAGGTGATAGGTCGGCATTTGAGGCATTTTTAGCACTGGATCGATAGGTGTATCAGCTTCGGTGATCTCTACATTTCCCGTGCTGACAAAGCTGGAATACCCGCTGTCTGGATTGGCAAGTTGTTCGCGGGCAAAGGCTTCAAATTCAGAAACATAAAATTGGTAGTTCGTGAACAAAATGTGGTTCTGAAAATGGTCTGCATCGGTCGCCGTATAGTGTGCCAATCGAGCCAAGGAGTAATCTATACGCTGCGCCGTAAATGGTGCGAGCGGTTCCGATCCATCTTCAAAGCGAAATCCAGATCCATTTACAATATCATCGTTGGTCGAGTGCAGGTCAGGAACGTCGAAAACATCCCGCAGAGGGTATTCCATGACGCCTTCTTGTGGGACAGTAATATTATCGTCATGCGCCACGGCAAAATGCACAGGCAGCGGCGTTTTAGACTGACCTATCTCAACTTCTATTCCATGATTGCGCATCACTAACTCGAACTGCATTTCAAGGTAATTTGCGAACAAATCGGGGCGCGTTACAGTTGTCGAATAAACTCCAGGCTTTGAGACATGGCCAAAGGACAGACGGCTGTCTGTCAACGCATGAGATCGCACGGTAACGCGGACTTCGGGGTAAAACGCACGATAGCGCGCAGTGGGCATTTTGCTGGTTACTGCCACTGAAAAACGGTCAATCAAAAAAGTTGTCGCTTCGGTGTACAGTTCTTGCAATCGAACGACCGCAGCCTTTGCATCTGAAAACTTTTCTGACGCTCTCACTGGGGCTGTTTCGATTTCTAATCCTTGATCGGCCATCGCGTCATTGTCTCCATAAGATTGAAACAGGTTTTCCTGCCATGTTGTTTTTCTAAATAGCCTTGAACTTCGACCTATGGTCGGCAATTGTCATCAACTCAATGAACAACGCAAGCCCAGTCGCATCAATTTCTATAAATCGGAGAATACACTGATGTCACGTCACCTTTTTTCATTCGGTCACGGGTACTCTGCGCAGGCATTGACCGACATAATTCAGCCCCTAGGGTGGCGGATCACAGGCACGACGCGCAGTTCAGATAAGGCTCTAAAGTTGCGAAATTCGGGAATTGACTGCCTTGTTGTTCCTAATCAAGACATCACAGGATCGTTGGAAACGGCGACCCATTTTTTAACTTCAGCGGGCCCAGCCGAAAACGGCGACCCATTTTTGAATACCTACAAAGATCAGCTAAAAGCAGTTGCCGGAAATTTGGAGTGGGTCGGGTATCTTTCAACAACTGGTGTGTACGGTGATCACGCAGGGGGATGGGTTGATGAAACAACCTCACTAGCGCCATCAACCAAGCGAGGCCAAGCACGTGTCGAAGCTGAAGCCCAGTGGCGCGATTTTGCACAAGACTGCGGATTAAATCTTAAAATATTTCGTCTTGCAGGTATTTATGGGCCTGGTCGAGGCCCGTTTGTTAAAGTGCGTGCAGGCACCGCAAAGCGCATTATCAAAGACAATCAGGTCTTTTCTCGTATTCACGTCGAAGACATCGCTCAAGTATTACTTGCATCCATAAATAGACCCCAATCCAGCCAAATATTTAATGTTTGTGATGATTTCGCAGCACCGCCTGAGGATGTGATAGGCTATGCAGCCGAGTTGCTAAACGCCCCCATTCCGCCTGCCGTTCCTTTTGAAACAGCAGAGATGACACCCATGGCACGCAGTTTTTATGCCGAGAGTAAAAAGGTCAAAAATGACCGCATCAAAAGCGAACTCGACGTAGCCCTTCGTTATCCCGACTATAAAGTCGGCCTCAAAGCGATGCTTGCGTTAGAAGATTGAGTCAAGCGCGCTTGGACTGGAGATCCGCGAGGCCAAGAACAGACAGAACCTTGGCTTCAATATCGGAAGCATTGAGACCTGCCATTGCATACATATCTTCGGGGCTGGACTGATCGATGAAGGTGTCAGGCAGAACCATCGAACGATATTTTAACCCTCGATCGAACACACCATCATTTGCTAAAAAATCAGCAACATGTGAGCCAAACCCCCCGATTGCTCCCTCCTCAATTGTGATGAGCGCATCGTGATTTTCAGCAAGGTCACGAATAAGCGTGTGATCTAAAGGCTTTGCAAAGCGCGCATCTGCAATCGTCGGCGTGATGCCTTTCGCGGCCAAACTTTCGCAAGCGCGTCGCACTTCATCTAGGCGCGTGCCAAAGGACAAAATCGCGACGCGTGCGCCTTTTTGAATGATACGCCCTTTTCCAATTTCCAAAGGCGTGCCGCGTTCTGGCAATTCAACGCCCACCCCTTCCCCACGAGGATAGCGAAATGCGATAGGTCCATCATCATGCGCTGCAGCGGTGGCGACCATATGTACGAGCTCAGCTTCATCGGCGGCAGCCATAACCACGAATCCAGGAAGGTTGGCCAAAAATGCCACATCGAACGACCCTGCATGAGTTGCCCCATCAGCGCCTACTAATCCCGCGCGATCAATTGCAAAACGGACTGGCAAACGTTGAATAGCAACATCGTGCACAACTTGATCGTACCCGCGTTGCAAAAACGTAGAATACATTGCGCAAAACGGCTTCATTCCCCCAGCAGCAAGCCCCGCGGCAAAGGTCACCCCATGTTGTTCAGCGATACCAACGTCAAAGCAGCGTGATCCATAACGTTCAGCAAATAAATTCAAGCCTGTTCCATCGGGCATCGCGGCAGTCACGGCACAAATTTTGTCATCATGCTCCGCTTCAGTCACAAGAGATTTGGCAAAAACGGATGTATAGCTGGGCGCATTTGGCGTCGCTTTTTGCTGCTTTCCAGTCAAAACATCAAATTTTCCGGTCGCATGCCCTTTGTCTTGTGCGCTCTCGGCAGGCGCATAACCTTTGCCCTTTTTGGTAATCGCATGGATCAATACTGGGCCTGTCGCACGGGTTTTCACAGTGCGCAGTACAGACAATAGCTGGTCCATATCATGGCCATCGATCGGACCAACATATGAGAACCCCAGTTCTTCAAACATTGTTCCACCGACAGTCATGCCTTTTAGCATCTCTTTTGCGCGGCGCGCCCCTTCTTGGAACGGTGGCGGTAAAAGGGATACTGCACCTTTGGCAGCTGCTTTTAGTTCTTGAAAGGGCTCCCCCGCATAAAGGCGTGAAAGGTAGCTTGAGAGTGCGCCAACCGGTTCGGCAATCGACATTTCATTGTCGTTGAGAATAACAAACAAACGTTTACCCAGATGGCCCGCATTGTTCATTGCTTCAAACGCCATACCTGCGGACATAGACCCATCACCGATCACAGCGATTGCGTCTCCCAAGGCTGGGTCGGGTGCGCCACCCAAATCACGCGCAACGGAAAACCCCAAAGCCGCGGAAATCGAGGTTGAACTGTGCGCCGCTCCAAAGGGGTCATAGGGGCTCTCAGATCGCTTAGTGAACCCTGAGAGGCCGTTTTTAGTGCGCAAGGTACGAATTCGATCCCTGCGACCAGTTAGGATTTTGTGAGGGTAGCATTGGTGAGACACATCCCAAATCAAACGATCCTTCGGTGTATCAAAGACAGAATGCAATGCCACCGTCAATTCGACAACACCAAGCCCAGCACCAAGGTGTCCGCCTGTTTCGGATACTGCTGCAATTGTTTCTGCGCGCAGTTCGGATGCCACGTTTTTAAGATCAGCATCACTGAGAGATCTCAAGTCAGATGGCGTATGAACCCGATCTAGGGTGGGGGTATTGTGGTGGTCAGGCATTCAGGTCGCCTTTCTTAGGTTTCGCGCGAGATAACGAAGCGCGCGATGTCACGCAAGGGCTCAGCGCGGTTTCCATAGGGATCAAGTGCAGCACAAGCTTCATCAACAAGTTTGGCAGCGCGGCCTTGAGCACCGGAAAGGCCCAAAAGCGAGACAAAAGTTGCTTTACCAGCATCTTGATCTTTTCCGACGGCTTTACCTGTTTTATCAGTATCACCAATCACATCCAAAACATCGTCTTGAATTTGGAACGCGAGTCCAATGGCCTTCGCATATGCACGCAACGGCGCAGGGCTTGCTTGACCTAAGATTGCACCAGCACAGGCAGACCATTCGATTAAAGCGCCTGTTTTATTCGCCTGCAATTCTGTAATCGCCATGAGATCAAGTGGCGCTTCAGATGTTTCAGCTGCAATATCTTGAGCTTGACCAAGTACCATGCCCTGCGCCCCAGAAGCGCGCGCGAGTGAAGCCAGCAAATCGACCCTAATCTGGCTGGATTCGGCGACCTCCGGACGCGACAAAAGCTCAAATGACAGCGATTGGAGAGCATCCCCAACCAAGACAGCAGTGGCTTCATCCCAACGTTTATGCACCGTAGGCTGACCACGACGCAAATCATCGTCGTCCATGCAGGGTAAATCATCGTGGACAAGGCTATAGGCATGCATCGCCTCAATTGCTGCGGCAGACCACACTGATTGTATTGAAGGGATCTCGTGCAAGGCTGCGCTTTCGACCACCAACAAAGCACGCAATCTCTTGCCACCTTGAAGGGCGTAACGCATGCCAGCTTCAACGTTGGTGTCACCTAACGGGGACAGCACAGCGTCAAAACAGGTTTGCACCAAAGCTTGGCATTGGTCGAGACGCGCCTGCATTTAGAGACCTTCAACAGCTTGAGCGGTAACGGGTTTGCCGTCAGCGCCAACTGAAATTTTTTCAACTTTTTCTTCGGCGTCTTTTAGCTTGGCTTCGCAATGCGCTTTCAGCTCAGCACCACGTTTATACAGATTAATACTGTCCTCAAGCGCGACTTCACCGCGTTCAAGCTTAGCAACAACCTGATCCAATTCATTCATCGCAACTTCAAAGCTCATTTCAGACACGCTTGTTTCGGTCATAATTCAATCTCCAGACAGGTCCACCCACGAGTATATAGGCCTGCATACAGGGAATTGCACCTGTTTGACCAGTTGCAGTTTTCGCATTTTTGATTGGGCATCTTATTCTGGGCTTAGCATATAACCTGTGCCGCGAACGGTTTGCAAAAACCTAGGTTGACGCGGGTCTTTTTCGAACTTGCGCCGAAGTCGCGTAATTTGAACATCTACAGCCCGCTCTTGGGCTTGGCCGCCATCACGCCCCAGCTTTTCTACCAGCTCGGCCCTTGTCACAGAAACACTGGGGGTTGCTGAAAATATGCGCATTAGTTGGGCTTCAGTTTGGGTGAGCCGAACAATGTGATCCCCCTCCCAAAGCTCTCCGCGCTCAACATCATAACGAAAGCTGCCCAAATGCAGATATTTAGGTAGCACTGCCACTTCTTCCACTTGTGGCACACGGCGCAAAACCGCATTGATACGCAAAAGCAGTTCTCGTGGCTCGAAGGGTTTGGCCAGATAATCGTCAGCCCCCGCTTCAAGCCCTGCAATACGGTGTTCGGTTTCCCCATTGGCTGTCAGCAATAGGATTGGGGTGGTCATTATTTGACGCAAACTGCGCGTCAAAGCGACCCCATCTTCTCCAGGCATCATCACATCCATGACGATCATATCGAATTCAAGGCCGGCTAAAAGTCTGCGCGCATGGGCGGCATCTCTTGCTGATGTCACACAAAACCCATGGCGGATTAAAAACTTTTGCAAAAGCTGGCGGATCCGCTCATCGTCGTCAACAATTAACAGATGCACATCGCTCACTGATCAGATTCCTTTAAGGCATTAAAATAGGCTTTTTGATCTTCGTCCATCATTGCCTCTAGAACTTGCTTAAAGCCAACAACAGCATCTGGCCCTGCCTGACTAAAGGCTCTGCGCATTCTGGTGCGTTGAGCTTGTGATAGCTCAGCCTCAAGCGCCAACCCCTTTTGGGTCAAATGCAGGTGGCGCTCACGCTTGTCTTGCTTTCCAACCCGACTTTCGACCAATTCATGTGCAATCAACGCGCGCAGAACGCGGTTTAGAGACTGTTTGGTGACGCCGAGAACCTCAAGCAAAGCATTAACAGTGGTTCCAGGAGCACGGGCAATAAAGTGGACAGCGCGATGGTGAGCTCTGCCATATCCATGTGCTTCCAAAATCTTATCAGGATCCGAGGTAAATCCGCGATAGGCAAAAAACATGGCCTCAATGCCTTTGCGCAACTGTTCATCAGTCAAGAACAACAGGCTTTCGCCGCTTTGCGTACCTTTGCTTTCCGCCATATTGTACTTGTCCCCTCACTTGCCATTCAAGAGCGTCATATGTCAGCCACATTGACATTCCCAACCGCAATTGATACCGAAATTCAAACTTTGCGCAAGATAATGTCGGATATTTCACAGCAAAGCGCAACTTATGCAAATACACGAACATGAGGGATTAATTTATGGCGGGTTCATACGAAGATCGTGATGGCAAAATTTGGATGGACGGCAACCTTGTTGACTGGCGCGACGCGCAGGTCCACATTTTAACTCATGCCATGCATTACGCTTCCTCCGTATTTGAAGGCGAACGTTGCTACAACGGTAAAATTTTCAAATCCCGCGAACATTCTGAACGCTTGCTGAAATCAGGCGAGTTGCTGGATATGCCAATCCCCTATTCTGTCGACGAAATCGAGGCTGCTAAATATGCCGTTCTCGAAGCAAACGGCTGGACCGATGCCTATGTGCGCGTAATAGCTTGGCGCGGCGCTGGTGAAGATATGGGCGTGGCTTCGAACAAAAATCCTGTGCGCATGGCGGTGGCTGCGTGGGAATGGGGCGCCTATTATGGAGATGCCAAAAACGTAGGGGCCAAACTTGATATTGCCAAGTGGAAACGCCCATCGCCAGAGACCATTCCTACAGCCGCAAAAGCCGCTGGCCTGTATATGATCTGCACAATGTCCAAACATGCCGCCGAAGCAAAAGGTTGCTCAGATGCGCTGTTCATGGATTATCGCGGCTATGTCGCTGAGGCGACAGGAGCAAACATCTTTTTCGTAAAAAATGGCGAAGTTCACACCCCCATTCCTGATGCAATTCTAAATGGCATTACGCGCCAGACAATTATCGAAATGCTGAAAGAAAAAGGCATTCCGGTGCATGAGCGCGTTATAATGCCCGAAGAGCTTGAAGGCTTCGAACAATGCTGGCTCACTGGCACAGCTGCCGAAGTAACGCCAGTTGGTCAAATCGGCGACTACACATTCGAAGTCGGCGCTCTTACGCGTGACATCGCAGACTCATACGAAAAGCTGGTTCGCGCCTAGCTTAAGAAAAACGAAAGCTTGCACTGCTAAAGATGTCAAAGTGACATGTTGCGGAGCAGGCTTTTGATCAGAAGAGATACACTCATCATTGGAACGGTTAGTATGTTGATCATACTTCCAGCCGTGATTGCCCTATCTGCATATTTCATAACTAAGAACCCACATTTTCGGCCCTTGGGAATTACCTATGAAAAGCTGGCTGAAGCAGGTTTGATTGCCACATCAGGCGAAATAGTGGCACTGATCTCAATCGGCTCGCAAGTAAAATCAAACACGCAAAAGAATGATATAAGAAATGCCCTGAACGTGGCTTTTGACCGCTATAACGCAAAGGTTCGAGTCAAATTTCGCGATACCCCATCAGATAATACTGTGAGTGTCACTTATATCGTTGGCCGTAGCCAGATTGGGCCCTATCCCTTCAGTCAAGCTGCTAAAGGTATTAAGGCATCTGTTCGTGCTGAACGCATGGTTAAAGCGCATGCTGAAGCACTTGAAAAAGAGTTGGCGCGTAAACAAACCCAAAGTAATTCGGGTTCATGGTTTCGTGTTTTTGACAACTAAGCCAAAGTTTTGGTTATTTCGAAAGCTGTGTCATCGCCCAGTTGGCAGCATCTCGCACGGTCTCATCTACGTCTGATAGCAGTGGTCGGATGACATCAATAAAGTGCGGTGCATTCGAATTACCAATGGCATATAGAACATTGCGCACAAACCTATCGCGACCAATACGCTTGATGGGTGAGCCTGAAAATTTTTCACGAAACCCCCTATCATCTAACACAACAAGGTCAGCTAGTGGCGGTGCGACTAAATCGGCCCGTGCGCGATAACGAATATCGGCAGCCTCAACTGCAAACTTGTTCCACGGACAAACAGCCAAACAGTCATCGCAGCCATAAATTCGATTGCCAAGCTTTGGGCGCATGACTGGATCCACGGGCCCGTGATGTTCAATTGTGAGATATGAAATACACTTACGCGCATCGATTTGATAAGGCGCAGGAAATGCATCCGTAGGGCAAGCTGTCAGACAGGCAGTGCACGACCCACAATGATCCGTTTCCTCTTGATCAGGCTCAAAAGTATGCGTGGTAAATATAGCCCCTAGAAAGAACCAACTGCCCAATTCCCGCCCAACAAGATTTGTGTGCTTGCCTTGCCAGCCAAGCCCTGCTTTCGCCCCGAGTGGCTTTTCCATAACAGGCGCCGTATCCACAAAGACCTTAATCTGAGTGTCTGGGCCAGCTACATCAATCAACCAACGCCCAACACGTTTTAGACGTTTTTTTACAATGTCATGATAGTCGCGATTGCGCGCATAGACAGAAATTGCCCCTGCCTCAGTGCGCTCAATTGCCGCCATAGGATCATCATCAGGCGTATAGCTTTCAGCGAGCATAATCACTGAATTCGCCTCAGACCAGAGCGCTGACGGATCGCCACGCCACGCCATACGGTCCTGCATCCAAGCCATTTGGCCATGACGCTCAAGATCAACAAATTTTTGCAAGCGTTCCATCGCTTCTGGAATGTCAGGCCGCGTAAAGCCCACCATCGTAAACCCTTCGGCGATAGCTTGGGCGCGCACAGCTTCTTTCGTCAATCCATCCACGGTTAGGCCCCTTGCGCATAGTGATCTTAAAAATCTAAATCGGCGTAATGTGCGGGTGGCGGAAATCCTGATACCTGATCAACCAACAAAGACCGAAATGCCGGGCGCGACTTAATTTTTGCATACCAATCTTTGACCACTGCAGACCGATTCCAATCGACATCTGAAATGTAATCCAGCGACGATAGATGCGCTGCCGCAGCAAAATCTGCCAAGGTCATACTGTCCCCTGCCAACCAGCGCCGTCGATCCAGCAACCATGCCATATAATCTAAGTGATATTTAATCGCCCTAGCGCCCGCTTTTACATTCTTAGAATCTGGATAGCCTGACTTTGTAAGCTTGCGGTTCACCCGCTCATACAGCAGGTTAGATGTCACTTCGTGATGAAACTTATCATCGAACCAAGATACCAACCGCCGCACTTCAAATCGCCCTTCAGGGTCCTTTGGCATCAACGACGGCGTTGGGTGTTTTTCCTCAATGTATTCGCAAATCGCAGAGCTTTCCGAAAGCGTCATATCATCGATGCGCAATATCGGTATTTTACCCGCTGGATTGCGACGTAAAAAATCAGGGTCGCGTTCCCAATAGCGCTCTTCGACGAGTTCAACTTCTAGTTTTTTCTCAGCGAGGCTTAGGCGCACTTTGCGACAAAACGGCGATAGGGGAACATGGAAAAGTCGGATCATTGGTACCACTCATTTTTTCTTCTTAATTGCCGTGAAAACGCGCTTAGATCAATCCTCGAAACAACTTGAGCGCCCATCCGCTTTAATCGTGGCAGCACCATCCAAAACCTGTGCTGCACGCCTGCGAACAAATGGGCCTGGTCGACCAGCACTGCGCAACTTTGGTGAGGGCAGGACTGCCGCCAATTGCGCCGCTTGCTGAGCTGTGAGCGCTTCAGGCCCAACCCCGAAATACGACCGCGCCGCCGCTTCTGCCCCGAACACGCCTTCATCGAATTCAGCAATATTGAGATAGACCTCAAGAATTCTGCGTTTGCTCCATGTAAGTTCAACGATCGGCGTTATCAAAGCCTCAAGGGCTTTGCGCGGCCAAGATCGTGCGTGCCACAAAAAGGCGTTCTTCACAACTTGCTGCGAAATGGTCGAAGCACCACGTCCCGCCCCCTCGTCTATCGCGGCGCGAATAGCACCAAGATCAAAGCCCCAATGCTCACAGAAATTCGCGTCTTCGGATGCAACGACGGAACGCGCTAAAACGGGCGCTATATTTTCAATTGGCACCCATTGATAGTCAACATCGCCAAGCACGCGTGCCTCGCTTCTCATATAGGGTGTCGTGGGGACGGGGATAATTTTATAGGATAAAATCCACAACAGCGCGAGCACTAAAACCCCGCCTATCATGAGAGCGAAGCGCCGTCGCATGCGCGCAACAAGCCCGCGCCCTGCTGCCGACACTTTCGCAACGGGACGTTTGGATTTGGTGTTCTTGCGCGTTGGTCGCCTATGCGATTTAGAGGTCGTTGCTTTCTTGGCCATGGCGCAGTGAGTCATGTTCACAAGCAAAAGGTCAAGATCCCGAAGTGAAAAGCTGTGAATTATACACAGAAAAAAAGCCCCCAATCACTTGGGGACTTTAAATCACTATTCTAGTGCAGCGCTTATTCCGCTGGAATTGCACCTTTTTCCAAAGTTAGGGGCGCCTTTAGGTGCACCAACATTTCTTTCGGGCAAACTTGCAAGAAGTTGTCTTTTTCAACTGACCAGTTGGCCAAAATCTCACGCGCCTTCATTGAGCCTGTTTCATTTGCATGACGCTCAACGTGGGACCTTAGTTCATTTTCCCAATGGTCGACAGTGACAGGGCATGTGACCAGAGTTTCGAGGTTCATTAACTGCAGAGCCGTGCCCTCTGGGTCGTAGAGATAAGCCATACCACCTGTCATGCCTGCACCGAAGTTCGCGCCAATGGAGCCAAGGATGACAGCAACGCCGCCCGTCATATATTCGCAACCGCTTGATCCACATCCCTCAACAACAACTGTCGCTCCTGAATTGCGCACAGCAAAACGTTCGCCTGCACGACCAGCAGCGAAAAGTTTACCATCGGTTGCACCGTACAACACGGTGTTGCCGATAATCGTGTTTTCAGAGGCTACAAGTGGCGAGTTCATGGGCGGTCGAACCACAATGATACCGCCAGACAAACCTTTGCCCACATAGTCGTTTGCATCACCAGACACTTCGATCTTAAGACCAGGAGCTGCAAAGGCACCCAATGACTGCCCCGCAGATCCCGTGAGTTTCACTGTCAGGTGATCTTCTTGTAGGTCGTTTCTCATGCCAAAGTTCTGAACGATGTGACTGGAGGTGCGCGTACCAATTGTGCGGTGCGTATTTTGCACAGCATAGGACAATTGCATCTTTTCACCTTCATTCAAGAAGCGCGCAGCATCGGAAACGATCTGTGCATCAAGAGTATCAGGCACAGCGTTGCGCGGCTTGGAGCGATCGTAAACGATTTTATCAGCACCATCGACGGTGATCAAAAGCGGGTTAAGATCAAGATCGTCCAAATGCGCAGAACCGCGTGAAACTTGCGTCAACAGGTCTGCACGACCGATAACTTCATCCAAAGACCGCGCACCGATAGAGGCCAAGATTTCACGGACTTCTTGTGCATAGAAGGTGATCAAGTTGACCACTTTATCGGCATTTCCGGTGAACTTTGCGCGCAAATCATCGTCTTGAGTACAAACACCTACTGGACATGTATTCGACTGACATTGGCGTACCATGATGCAACCCATAGCAATCAATGCAGCCGTGCCAATACCGTATTCTTCGGCGCCAAGCATCGCAGCCATAACGATATCGCGACCAGTGCGCAGACCACCATCGGTGCGCAGAGTCACACGTTCACGCAGGTTATTCATAGACAGAACTTGGTGCGCTTCGGTCAAACCCATTTCCCACGGAAGCCCTGCAAACTTGATCGAAGTCGCAGGCGAAGCGCCAGTGCCACCATTGTGACCAGAGATCAAAATGATGTCAGCCTTAGCTTTAGCTACGCCCGCAGCGATTGTACCTACGCCAGATGAAGCGACGAGTTTGACTGTAACTTTACAGTTCGGGTTGATCTGCTTGAGGTCATAAATCAGCTGAGCCAAGTCTTCGATAGAATAGATATCGTGGTGCGGTGGCGGCGAGATCAAAGTCACACCCTTAGTCGAGTGACGAAGTTTGGCAATTAGGTCTGTCACCTTCATGCCGGGCAGCTGACCGCCCTCACCTGGCTTCGCGCCTTGGGCTACTTTGATTTCCAATTCTTCACAGGCAAGCAGATATTCGGCAGTTACACCAAAACGCCCCGATGCGACCTGCTTGATTTTTGCAGATGCATTATCGCCATTTGGTTCTGGTGTGAAATCTTCTGGGCTTTCCCCACCTTCACCAGAATCGGATTTTGCACCGATGCGGTTCATCGCGATGGACAAGGTACGGTGCGATTCTGGAGACAGTGCCCCTAGTGACATACCTGGTGTGACAAAACGTTTGCGGATCGCTGTGATAGATTCAACTTCTTCGATCGGCACTGGTTTATTCAGCGCTTTAATATCCAATAAATCGCGCAAATGAATTGGCGGGTTGGATTTCATTTTGGCGGAATACTGTTTCCACATCTCATATGAGGCACGATCACAAGCTGATTGCAGCATGTGCATTGACTGCGCTTCCCATGCATGGGTTTCGCCAGATTTGCGTGACTTGTAAAAACCGCCAATTGGCATAGCGCCTGTTCCCAAGAAGCCTCGCGCATGTACTTCGAGGAGTTTCTTTTGAATGCCGCCTGTACCGATTCCAGAGATGCGTGACTGCATTCCAGGGAAGAATTCGGCACACATGGCGCGTGAAAGCCCAACAGCTTCAAAGTTCAAACCGCCGCGGTAAGATGAAATCACAGAGATCCCCATCTTTGCCATGATTTTCAAAAGACCTGCATCAATCGCCGCACGGTAGCGCGCGACTGCTTCGGTCAATGTGCAATCCAAAAGGCCGCGCTCGATACGATCCGCCAAAGAATCTTCGGCCAAGTAAGCGTTCACGATGGTCGCGCCACAGCCAATCAAAACCGCGAAGTAATGCGGATCAATACATTCAGCGGAACGTACACCCAAAGAACAGAATGTGCGCAGACCTTTTTGGGTCAACCAGCTGTGAACGCCAGATGTCGCCAAAATCATTGGCATCGCAACGCGTTCAGAATTTTGACCTTGGTCGCTCAATACGATATGGCCACCGCCCGAGCGCACGGCCTCTTCTGCTTCCGCACGAATGCGATCCAGACCTTCGCGCAGGGCGTTCGGTCCACCGTCCACAGGGAAAGTACAGTCGATTTCAGTCATGCCTGCATTGAAGCTTGCTTTGAGCGCCTCAAACTGGGTGTTGCCAACGAAAGGACTGTCGAGAACCAAAATTTCAGTCTGCGCAGAACTTTCGTCCAGCACGTTTTTCAAGTTCCCGAAACGCGTTTTCAAAGACATCACGCGGTATTCGCGCAAGGAATCGATCGGAGGGTTGGTTACCTGAGAAAAGTTTTGGCGGAAGAAATGGCTGAGCGGGCGATATTTTTCGGACAGAACGGCAGAAGGTGTATCATCCCCCATAGAGGCCAATGTTTCTTTGCCATCTTCAGCCATAGGGGCCAAGATTTGTTCTAGCTCTTCAATAGAGTATCCAGCAGCAACTTGGCGCTGCTTCAACTCAGCACCACTAAAGATTGCTTTTTCTTCAAGACCTGAAAGATCCTTTTCCAGATCCTTTATCTTGCCTGCCCATTCCCCAAAGGGTTGTGAGGCCGCAAGCTTATCTTTCATTTCTTGGTCAGAGTATAATTTGCCGTCAGCCATATCGACCGCCAACATTTGTCCAGGCCCAAGCGCACCTTTTTCGACTACATTTGCTTCATCAGTCGGCACCATGCCAACTTCTGAACCCGCGATTACAAGACCGTCGCCAGTCACAACATACCGCATTGGGCGCAAACCGTTGCGATCAAGGCCAGCACAGACCCAGCGACCATCTGTCATCGCCAAGGCCGCAGGGCCATCCCAAGGCTCCATTACGGAATTCACATAAGAATACATGTCACGCCATGCTTGGGGCAGCTCAACGGCCTGCTGTGACCATGCTTCGGGCACCAACATCGTTTTCGCCATTGGCGCAGAGCGACCTGCGCGCACTAAGACTTCAAACACCGCATCAAGCGCAGCAGAGTCTGATGCACCCTGTGGAATGATCGGCTTGATATCCTCTGCTGTGTCCCCAAAGGTGCTGGACGCCATGCGGATTTCATGCGAGCGCATCCAGTTTCTATTGCCTTTGAAGGTGTTGATCTCACCATTATGCGCCAACATGCGGAACGGCTGCGCCAACCACCATTGCGGGAATGTGTTGGTTGAATAGCGTTGGTGGTAAATCGCGAAAGCAGATTCAAAACGCTCGTCCATCAAGTCTGGGTAGAATTCCGCGACCTGTTCTGCCAGCATCATGCCTTTGTATATGATCGAACGGCACGACAAGGAACAGACATACAAAGATTGAACACCCGAGCCTTGCGCCGCTTTTTCAATTCGGCGACGAATCACATAGAGTTCGCGTTCGAATGTTTCTTCGTCCACGCCTTTAGAGTTTGAAATCAAAATTTGTTCAATCTCAGGTCGGGTGGCGTTGGCTTTTTCGCCTAAGCAGTCAACGCTGACAGGAACATGGCGCCAGCCGTAAATATAGTAGCCCATGCGCAGCACTTCAGATTCGACAATTGTGCGGCATGTTTCTTGAGCGCCAAAATCTGTGCGCGGCAAAAAGACTTGGCCAACTGCAATCAATTCATCAGCGCGCGGCTTGTGCCCTGTACGCTTTACTTGATCGTGGAAAAACGGCACAGGAATTTGAACGTGGATACCAGCACCGTCACCAGTTTTACCGTCAGCGTCTACAGCGCCGCGGTGCCAAATAGCCTTAAGGGCAGCGATACCGTTTTCGACAACTTTACGTGACTTTGATCCATCTACAGAAACGACAAGACCAACCCCACAAGAGGAATGCTCGTCTTCTTCACGGAACAAAGAATTCTGTGCCATCCACTCGCGTTTTGCTTCTTCGCGTGCGGCCCAGCTTTGATCAAATTTTTTCATGTCGGAACCCTTTCTAATGCATGGCCATTGGGCCGTTGGGTCAGAGCGAATGCTCTTTAAGACTTCAGGAGAGTCGAGGAACTATGGCGTGGCACCACGTTCATGTCTCAAACGCATACGCGCAAGATTGGACACCACGCCCTCGACCCGTTTAGATTTATTCAGCGGCGACGCTGGCGGCAGCGTTGACTTGTTCAACGATCGCGTCAGCCGCTTCACGACCGTCGCGAATTGCCCAAACAACCAAAGACGCGCCACGCTGGATATCACCGCAAGCGTAAACACCAGGGAGTTTGGTTTCATGCGTTTTGAAGTCTGCCAAAACAGTCCCCCAACGCGTGACCTCCAAGCCTTCTGCGTTCCATAGTTTTGGGAGCTCTTCAGGTTCGAAACCTAGAGCTTTGATGACTAAGTCCGCGTCTTCAACATAATCAGCGCCCTCGATAACTTCGGGGGATTGACGACCTGATGCATCAGGCACACCAAGACGCATTTTTTGCACCATCACGCCAGAAACTGGGTTACCAGCAAAGCCTTTAGGGGCAGAAAGCCATACGAATTCCACGCCTTCTTCTTCAGCGTTTTGTGTTTCGCGTTGAGAGCCTGGCATATTCGCCCGATCGCGGCGGTACAGACATTTGACGGATGTTGCGCCCTGACGAATAGCTGTGCGCACACAATCCATCGCAGTATCACCACCACCGATCACAACGACCTTTTTGCCCGCAGCGTTCAATTCACCATTTTCGAATTCGGTAACTTTATCGCCAAATGAGACTTTGTTACTGGCAGTCAAGTAATCCAAAGCGCGGACGATTCCCTCAGAACCTGCACCAGGGCCTTGCAGATCACGTGATTTATATACGCCAGTCGCGATCAATACCGCATCGTGCTTTTCACGCAATGCGTCAAAAGTGATGTCCTCACCAATATTGCAGTTCAAAACAAATTCGACGCCAGATTTTTCCAATTGCTCAATGCGGCGCATAACCACATCTTTTTCCAGCTTAAACCCAGGAATACCATAAGTCAGCAAGCCACCTGCACGGTCAGAGCGCTCATATACAGTGACCTGCAGACCTGCGCGACGCAGACGATCAGCCGCTGCAATACCACCTGGGCCAGAACCAATGATACCCACGGTTTCGGTACGCTCAGTAGACGGCTTGATCAGCTCAACCCAGCCATTTTCCCACGCCGTATCAGTAATATATTTTTCAACAGTGCCGATTGTAACCGTGCCATGGCCAGATTGCTCGATGACGCAATTGCCTTCACACAAACGGTCTTGCGGACAAATACGGCCACAAATTTCAGGAAAGGCATTGGTTTCTTGCGACACCTCATATGCCTCTTTCAGGCGACCGCTGGCAGTCAAGCGTAGCCAATCTGGAATATTGTTGTGCAGGGGACAATGAGACTGACAATATGGCACGCCACATTGCGAACAGCGAGACGCTTGCTCTTCAGCTTTATCAGAGATGAAATCTCCGTAGATTTCCAAGAAGTCGCCCTTACGGTTTTCTGCGTCACGCTTTTCAGGCATCGCCCGACTTACGTTCACAAACTTGAGCATCGGCTCTTTCGCCATGACACAATATCTCCGTGAGTTGAATTTGAGTTTTGACGTTGTTTACAGAGAACCCAGTAAAAAGAAAAGTCATTAGTGCTGCCCTAAATAGATTTTTTTAGCAGAACCCAGCCTCGCAACTCAGGTGAAACTAGTTTTTTATATCATAATAGCTGACCTAAAATCATTCTTCTTATTGAGATTAAATGGGTTTATTAGTTAGGTCGAAGCTAGGGAAAGATTTCGAATGAGCCTGTTTTACTTACTCCTCGTTGCGTTAATTCAAGGTGTTACAGAATTTTTGCCCGTATCTTCGTCTGGCCACCTGATTCTTTTGCCCTACTTTACCGGCGCCACCGATCAAGGTCAGGCAATAGATGTTGCTGTTCACGTCGGCACGCTCGGCGCTGTGATACTTTATTTTTGGCGCGACGTCCGCGTAGCTTTGATAGGCACACCCCGTATGGCGATGGGCAAAATCGACACGGAGGGCTCAAAACTAGCTCTCCTACTGCTGATCTCCACTATACCCGTCATCATTTTTGGATTGATCGTGAAAACAACTGGGCTGTCTGACAGCCTGAGATCCATCCGCGTGATTGGCTGGACCATGTTGATATTTGGCTTAGTCCTTTATTGGTTTGATCGACGAAGCCCTGTAGAGAAAAATCAAAATAACTGGTCCCTCAAAGACGCAATGATTTTGGGGATATGGCAAACGATAGCACTGATTCCAGGAACCTCACGTTCAGGCATAACAATTACTGGCGCACGCGCCCTTGGTTATGCGCGTGAAGACGGTGCAAAAATCGCGATGCTAATGTCAATTCCGACCATAATGGCATCAGGTATTTTGCTTGGTTTAGAAGTTGCAGGCGACGCGAATTGGGAATTACTTAAACACGCAAGCATCGGCGCTGTCTTTGCATTTGCATCCGCACTAGGCGCCCTCACATTGATGATGCGCCTCCTACGTTCGGTCAGCTTTACACCTTATGTCATTTATCGCGTCATTTTGGGTATAACCTTGCTAGTTATATCCTACAGCACATAAAAAGGCGCGCCTCAATGCAAAGCGCGCCTTTTGAAAAAACAAGATATCGAGCCTCAGTTATTACGCAAATTCGCCGCACTGTCTCGAATAGCCGCGTACTGACCTGAATCACGGTAGACCCAAAGATACTCGGGCAATATTACATCCATAGCAGTTGGCGAAATACCCAAGTCTGAGAAACCCTCAGCATCGGCATCAACAATACAATCACAGGCTAGGTTTTTCACCTGATCACGAGTCAAAACGTGATTGTGGAACAAGCCAAACGTAAGCGATTGCAGCAAACCAAAGCCCATTGCCATGAAGTCACCAGCAAAAAAGGGAAGATTCACGATAAAGCGACGACGCTGAATTGTTTCCAACATCGTTTGCATCAAGCCTTTCAGGCTATCCACTTCAGGTCCACCCAGCTCATAAACACCAGCCTCGGCTTTTCCCAATACACCCATGACGGCAGCCTGAGCTACATCATCAACATAAACAGGTTGGAACTTAGTCTCACCGCCCACCAATGGCAGGACTGGTCCAAAGTTTGTCATTTTCGCAAAACGATTGAAAAACTCATCTTCTGTTCCAAAGATCACTGACGGGCGTAAAATCACTGCATCAGGAAACGCATCTAGAACAGCCGCCTCGCCGTGAGCTTTCGTTTTCGCGTAGTCGCTTTCAGAATCCTCGTCTGCACCAATCGCAGACAAATGGACTAGCGTACCGACTGATTGCTCGGCAGCGATACGCGCAATACGTCCAGCGCCCTCGGCTTGCACGGCTTCAAATGAATTTTTGCCTAATTCAGTTAGAACCCCAACACAGTTCACAACAGCATCAGCCCCTTGCATGGCTGCGCGCACAGAATCGTCATCGCGTACATTACACATTACGGGTTCGACCTGCCCCACCACTCCAAACGGTTTAACGTAAAGAGACTCGTTTGGACGGCGCACCGCAACGCGCACCCGCCAACCTTCTTTCGCCATACGACGTGCGATGTAACGCCCAACAAAGCCAGCGCCGCCATAGATGGTGACCAATTTCGTCATCTGCATCTCCAATGCCATTTTCCATGTTTTTATTAGCTTTTCAGAACCAAATGAACAAGACGCTATAAACGCTATCGAAAACAATCTATTTTTCGTTGACAGGCCACAATCTGCACTTTAAACGCCGACCTCTCGACACCTGCCCAGGTGGCGGAATTGGTAGACGCGCTAGCTTCAGGTGCTAGTATTGGCAACGATGTGGAGGTTCGAGTCCTCTCCTGGGCACCAGATCGATGTTCTTTTCAGTCTTGGATCAAGTTTTACCTTACTGGCAGCCATGAACATCGATACCGCCAACACATTCAAAACACCTAGCGAACCACGAATTCCGCATGCAAAGCACCTGCTGCCTTTATACTTTTCAAAATATCAATCATATCCCGTGGGGAAACGCCCAAGGCATTCAAACCTGAAATAACCTCTGAAAGTGATGTACCATCGCGAATTTCAGCCAAACCAATTCCAGGCTCTTCCTCAATTGCGGCACGCGTTCGCGGCACCACTACAGTGCCCCCTTCAGAAAACGGGTTGGGCTGAACCACGAGCGGTTCTTCCTCAATTCGTAGTGTTAAATTCCCCTGACTGACGGCAACTCGAGATATTCTGACATCTTCTCCCATTACGATGGTACCCGAACGCTGATCGACAATCACACGAGCCTTTATTTCAGGCTCAACCGAAATATTTTCAACTCTCCCGAGCGCATGGGCCGGAGAAAGTGATTTTGTAGCCGATATGTCCAAAATTACGGTTCCAGAGTCGAGCATTCGAGAAACGACCCGTCCAAAGTTCTTGTTGATAGCAACCTCTATACGCTCTGCTGTCGTGAAATCAGGATTTCGAAGCGCTAAGCGGATTGACTTTAGTTTGGTGAAATCGAATTCGATTTCGCGCTCAATCCGAGCTCCCGATGGTATGACGCCGGCGGTGGGGACACCTTGAACAACAGCAGCTCCGTCGCCTTTGGCTGCAGCGCCGCCAGCAATGACCGTGCCTTGGGCAACAGCATATATTTGACCGTCAGGCGCGTTCATTGGCGTCATGATTAATGTTCCACCCAATAAACTATTTGCATCGCCAATCGCCGATATGGTGACATCGATCTGAGAACCTGTCCGTGCAAATGGAGGGAGTGTTGCAGTTACGAAGACGGCTGCAACATTCTTTGGCCGAAACTGTTCACCCGACACATTGACGCCGAGGCGCTCCAAAACATTTGACATGATTTCTTCGGTGAAAGGCGCATTCCGAAGCCCATCGCCTGTTCCATTTAGGCCAACCACCAAGCCATATCCCACAAGGTCGTTTCCACGCACACCATCGAATTCAACAAGGTCTTTTATTCTTATGGGCGATGCATGAGCCGACAAAACAACAAGAAGCGATAACACACCTGAGAGTAAAATTCTGAGCATTAGATATAATCCGACAATTTCATATTCGAGAGACGTGCTGTGATCGTGTAAATCATTTCAAGCTGTGCTTGTGCCTGAGTTAATTTGGCAGCTGAATCGTAGATGTCGACAGACACAATTTTTGATTTCGCCATTTCCAAACCGTAGCTTTCTGCAGAATTGGATAGTTTGGCCTGAGAAATTTGCTGCTCAACAGTACCGACCTCTGCGCGTGCGTTCGTCAACTTGGCATCAGCGGCAAGCAGAGTCTCCCCTGACTTTTGTAGGATAGTGTTTTGCTGGTCTATATCACCACCCATGATTCCTTGATCGATCAAGGCAGCAAGCACCAAACCCTTTAGTGTGTCGCGGATAGATTCATCATCAGCCTTGATCGATAGATCCGCTTTTTGATGTTCGTTTAGTGCGAAGGGTGACAGGTTGGTGTCAGACCCCAAGTACCCACTGGTTTCAAAACCGCCACCAGGCGCATCGAACCAATCATCCACTACCGATAAAACACCTGCGGCATCTAATTCTGCAGAGGCCAATGTGGTAACCTCGTCTAGCATAGTTTGGGCATCCACGAGCGCAGCACCACCCGTTGCTGTACCTGCTAGCAAAGAGCGACCACCAACACGTGTATTCAAAGTTGCTACAACCGTATCGAGTTTACTGCGCGCATCCTTAGCAACAACGATATTTGAATGGTCGGGGCTTGTACTTGAGGCTGTGAGAATATCGGTCGAAATACTAGATACCTGATCGGAAACCGTTCCCAAAACCGTTTGCAGAGACGATGTAAACAGCTCAGCTTCCGTCAACGCGTTTTCGTAGGCCGACAAAGAGCGCAAGGAGCGTTCGATTGATGCCAAGGGGGCAAAATCCGCAGAAGTCGCCTGACGTAGATCACTTTTTTTACCACTCGCAACTTCGTAGTTATACCGTTCAAGATCTTGCTTGGTCTGGCTGACTAGCCGCATATTTTTGAGCGAAGAGGCAAGATCCCCGTGAGAAACACTATTCATCATACCATTCCAATCAATTGGTTGAGTAAGGTATCAACAGTTTGAATTACCTTCGCGTTCGCCGCGTAGTTACGTTCAATGATAAGGAGCTGTTGCATTTCAAAATCGGTATCCACACCAGCCTCAAGTTCAATCGATTTCAAGTTTTCTTGGCGCGCTGCCGAAAAACTCATTCCCGTTTCGAAATTCAACGCGTCCGATTCAATGATTGAGTAGAAGTCGGCAGATAGACCAGATGCGGTGCGCTCTGCGGAGGAAAATCCCCCAGATGAAACAACACGAGACGATTGCAGTGCATCCGTCATAGCCAAAAGTAGGGAGGCATTTCCCTGTTCGCCCTCAGCACTTGCGCCCAAACCATCACGGATTTTCCAAAGATCACCCGATTGGACCGGATCAACGCCACTGTTCACTGAGAGGCGGCCTGAAAGTGCCACTTCGTTCAGCGGGTCGAAAGCTTCTCCTCCATCCGTGAAAAAACCCGCGTCGCCTATCGCGAGCGTGGGATCTACATCCGAAGTTTGAAATCGTTCAATCAAGTCCCTCGCGACAGCATCCAATTTAATCTGGGCATCGGGAATAAGTTCATCGCGCACCTCAAATAGTCCAGCAAGCCTACCGCCCGCGATTGGCCCCTTGTTGGCATCCGTGGAAACCGGTTGCCCATTGATTGTAAGGCCCGACAAAGCACCCGATGCTACGCTCATTTCTGGCGCAATCGTCGCGACGGTTGAGAAGCCCAATTCAGCCGCTTTTGAATCTACAAGTATGGATCCACCAGGCGTGTATAACGCTACCATATTGTTTTCGCGCAATACCTCTTTCACTGGAACTATTTGCGAAATTTGATCTACAACACTTTGCCTTTTATCGAGCAAACTATTGATATCATAGCCAGAAGATTGGCCTTGTTGGATCGCCACATTAAGATCCGCCACTTGCTGTAATGAAGACTGCAAGACGTCAACCGCTTTACCGATATCTTGATCTGCTGCGATTCTACTTTCGACCAGAGAGTCGGCTGTGGAATTTATTTTTTCGGTCAAGCTTTGAGCTGCATACAAAACATTTTGCAAACGCGCCTCAGATTCTGGGCGACTGGATGCCTCAATCAGACTCGCTTCCAACGAAACAATTTGCCCCGAGATTGAACCAGCCTCATCAGGTTGACCCATAGCGCGGGTAAAATCATTTAGAAAGTCAGTGCGCGTTTCAGCCAAAGCGACTTCGCCATCAGCAATACGACGTTCACCTGTTATGACGGGATCACTTTGACGCGTAATGCTTGTCACTTCCACGCCGGCACCAAAGCGGCCTAATGTTTGAGACGTCAGTTCGATTTCTCGCCGACCATACCCTTCGGTCATCGCATTTGACACGTTTGACGACACGACATCCGCTGCGCGGGAGACCGCGTTGAGGCCCGAGAGAGCATTTGAAAGTGCGTTTCCGATACTCATGTTTCAATCTCCTTATTCACGGGCCTCGATCAGTTTAGCGTTTAATGTTCGTTGTCTCTTGCAGCATTTCATCAACCGTTTGGATGACTTTGGCGTTCGACGAATATGCACGCTGTGTTTGGATAAGGTCTGTCAACTCTCCCGCCACATCTGTCGTTGAACCTTCGCGCGCATACCCAACGACTGAACCTGTTGGTCCATCGCCTGCGTCCCACAGAAAGAACGAACCTGAGTCTGGTGAAACCTGATAGGTTTGATTGTTTAGCGAAATCAGCCCGTTCGGATTAGGGACATCCACCAAAGGAATTTGGTAAAGTTTTCTTGTAAAACCAGTGTCATAGGTCGCTGTAATGTAACCGTTATCATCAACTTCGACTGACGTAAGGTTACCTACAGGAGATCCATCTTTCGTAATTTGGGTGGGTGCAAAACTATCCGAGAGCTGCGTTAAGCCATTTGTGTCACCTATTTTACCAATCGTCATCTCAATCGGCCCACCAGAAACAGCTGCTCCACCACCAACTTCAAGAGCTAGAACACCATCAGTATAGGTTGCGCCTGCGGGATTATTAGCGGTTGGATTTACCGAAACAAGCGTACCACCATTTGCACGCGAAGCGTCAAATTCAAGCGTATATTCGCCAATGATAGTGCCTGATTGCGCTGAATCCCGAATTGTAAAAGTCCAAGTATTGTCAGCAGCTTCAGGCGTAAATGTCATATCCAGCGTTTCAGATGTTCCCAAGTTTCCAAAGTATTCAACTGAAAGTGGCAAAGGATCAGTCGCGTCTTCTGCGGGTAAGTTAACCCCCAAGTTCATCACTGTTGTTGGATCACCTGCTGTTTGATTTGCATTGATCACTACAGGTTCTAATCCCGCCATTGTATCACGTGGGAATGTGGGGATCGATCCATCGGCATCTGCGGGCCAAGCCAATAGCACGAGCCCAGAATCCGTTTTAAGGACCCCGTCAGAATCTGTGTGAAAAGACCCTGTTGTAGACATCATCATTGGCTGGTCGCCGGTGGCCGCATCCAACGAAACAGCGGTCGTAACCGGTAACATACCGCGCCCAGCAACTGCGATATCGGTCGCATTTGACGTGGATATCAATGCGCCGCGCTCTTCGATCAAGCGCGTGGTCGACGCTCGAACGCCACCCGCAGAATAAACACCTGCACCTGCATTGTTGGCGATTACAAAAGATTCAAAATCAGTCGATGCGCGCTTATACCCGTATGTATTTGAGTTCGCGATATTGTCTGAAATTGTTGCAAGTCGTGTGGCATTGGCGTTTAGGCCGGCCACACCCGCATTTAGAGAGGATGAAATTGTCATAGGGTAGCGCCTTTCTGCTGCTGGGACCCGAAATATAAGTCCCAACATGCACGGCACCCCTTAACAGGCGACTAACATCTCAAATCTGATCTAATTCTTACGAAAATTATTTCTAAGTAGAATAATTTCAACACGGTTATTTCTAACTGCCATTGGGTTCCTCACCGCAGCCTTGCGATCAGCATAGCCCGTGACGCGCTGAATGCGTTTGGGCGTAATTCCTGATTCTTCCAACAGTATTCGAATTTTATCAGCCCGCTGGGTAGAAAGATCCCAAACAGGATTATCAACAACAACAAGGGGTTCTGAGCGTACAAAGCCTGTAATAGCAATGTCATTTTTAACAACTGAAAAAACCCTTGCCATCATGGAAACAAGCAGTTCAGTGATGGGTTCAGGGGTGATTTCTCCGCGGGAAAATAGGGGTTCATCGGGTAGATCAAACAATTCGATGATAAGGCCCTCATCCGTGACGCGCGTAACGATATGCCTGAGCGCGTCATCTGCGGCCATGCTTTCACCGCTATATGCTGACAATAGCTCTTCTATCTTTGCGAATCCCTGACTTTCAAGCGCAGATTTCGCATCTGATTCTGACGAAATATCACTGGGAGAACTATCTGTGATCGTGGAAGTCGAAGTAGAGGCGCCAGTACCATTTTGTGCAAGCGTTTCCTCTGTAAATACAGAGTCGCCGCCAAATGTCCCATCACCGCCCCCTGAGACTCGATTGATCGGAATTGTGGGATTGAAATAATCGGCAATCCCTTTGCGCTGCTTTTCCGTTGTCGCATTCAAAAGCCACATCAATAAAAAGAAAGCCATCATCGCAGTCACAAAGTCGGCATATGCCACCTTCCATGCACCACCGTGGTGACCATCACCACCGACGACTTTCTTTTTCTTTATGATAATTGGCGCGTTACCTTTAGCGCTCATGCCACCACCTCGTTCATTCACCCAAGTTGAGTGATAGCAAACAGGTGTTTATGTGGGCTTAACTGTTAAAATAGTTGTTATTTTAGAAATCTTTACACATCACCAATGCATTACGGCGACCAAACCAGAGGTAACTATGATTTGGTCATACCGATTTATGGCTTTTCTGGCTTCTCTATTGGATCAACATCTTCAGCGACCACTTCAACGATGTCCACGTTAGCGGCCTCTTGATCGATATCATGCGCAACCTCGGCATCATTTGTAAGGACTGCATCTGCACCAACAATCATCGGTAGCATTTCTGTGCCCGCAGGCATGGAGACTTCTGAATGTGCAGGCGTACGCCAGCTTAAAGTGTCGAAAGCTGCGCAATTATCACAGATCGGAGCCCATGCAGGATGGACGGTTTGACACTTATCACAAACCCATTGCGGACCATGGCTTGCGGTAAGTGCTTGTGTTAACCACCCACGCACAACGACATCGTCAGCGCCTTCGCCGCGTTCAATCGCTGCCATCAAAGTCATGGACCGTGCTGTTGGATCGCTTTTCACCAAGTCACCCAACATGCGTCGCGCCTCGGGGAAATCTTCTGCTGCGATATTCAGTTCTGCCAGTAACATTTTTGTTTCAGGGTGACCGGGTTTCGCACGCACTAAGCCCGCGAAACGCTTCAACCGCGCCTTAGGCGTTTCATCAGGAACAATACGCGCGAAGGCGGCTGCCAAATCTGGATGCGGCTGCGAATCCCAAGCTTTTTTCAAAATACGCGCAGCGGGGCGAGGTTTACCCTGGCGAACATATTCATCGCTGGCCAATACTGCCGCAGGAATAAGATCAGGTGATTTTTTATTGGCTTCAATCGCGGCCTCGCGTGCCTCAACCGTTGCGCCGGCTTCGAACACGCCTTTCGCTTCGGATAGTGCCAAAACCGCATCACGACGTTTGTGAACGTCACGAGGGATAGCGCCATGTTTAAGCTTAGCTGACAGAGTTGTACGCGCGGCTGCCCAATCACTTTTACCTGCTTGCAAGCCCAAGAGTGTATCTTGAGTTTCGACATGCTTTGGCTTGAGCGCGAATGCTTTTTCAGCAAGCTTCAGGGCAGTTTCCGTATCACCCTCTTCCAGCTTGTGCTTCATAATCCCACGCACACCAACGAAACGCGTGCGATCATCTTTCACCAAGCGACGATAAACATCTTGTGCTTTGCGCCTATCGCCCGTCATTTCTGCGGCCTGCGCGATCAGTAAGTTGGTCAATTCAGGTTTGCGCAGGTATTTTTCCGCCTTGGATGCTTTTGACATCGCAACCCGACCCTCACCAGATGCGAGCGCCATCAGTCCTTCGGCCATCGCTTCGAAACCTTTGCGTTCACGATTTCGGTCGAAGTAGCGTGAAATAGCTGTTTCATCACCAAGCAGGAATTTTACAAGAGCGACACAAAGGCCTGCTATTTTCAAAATCAACCAAGCGGCAACAAGCAAAACGACAAGTGCAATCACAACTTTAATTGGGGATAGGCTGACTTTGAAACCCATAAAGGCAATATCCATGCTGCCTTCGCTATCCATCAGGATCATTCCGCCGAAAGCGACAAGGGCAACAAGCGCGACAAAGAAAACTATTTTAATCAGTGACCAGAGCATATTTGCGCCTTTCTATTGAGCAAGCATTGCGGAGAGTGCATTTGTAACATCAAGACGAGTCTGCGCACGCGCGACCCAATCTGCCATTACAGCTTGCCCCACATCGGGAAGTGCAGAAATTTCGGATAAAGCCTTTGCCAGATCATTTTCACGTACCGCTTGTTGCGCCCGTGACAGGACTGCATCTGGTGAATTACCTTCTTTCGGCGTCAAAGATCTCAGCCCCAACTGTGACCGTAAGAAGCGTGAAGACCAACTTTGACCTTCGGTATCAACTTTAGCAGTTTCCACAATTGCAATATCGGCTGCGCCCTCGAATGCATCAGCAAGCTCTGGCAAAGTGGGAACGCCCTGATTTGCAGCAGATTGGATTGCCTCTGGCACATCAATCGACAAACTGCCGATCATTGATGCAAAAGGCACCCCTGAGTTGATGGCTTCTTGCAAGCGCGACATGTCAGTGACTTTTTCCGCTGCTTCTTTTGTCGCTTCGGCTGTGATTTTCGCCTCTTGCAGGCGCGATATTTCCGCATTCAACAAAGTCTGCATTTCATCCAGTTGACGCTCATAAGCCGCTGTCGCTTCAGGTGAAACGACAGCTTGAGCCACTGGTGCTGCTTCCAAAGAGGTCAATCTTTCTTCAAGTGCTTTGAGGTCTTGAGACAATGGATCAAGCGCAGCCTTTACATCCAACGCATCGATCTGTGATGAAAGTGCTGCAGCAGCTGACTGCGCCGCATCTTGCACGCTCTCGATTCTTTCCACGTTCTGAGAAACTGCTGCTTGGTTTTTTGAAATGGCGGCTTCTAAGTCTGCGAGTCTCTGTTCGGTTTCAACTGTAGAACCGCCTGGGAAGGGCCAACCATCCGGCTTGAGAAAATTTGCGCCAGCGTATCCAGCAGCAACACAAAGCGCACCCCCCAAAACAATAGGTATCAGTCCAGTTTTTTTCACAACAACTGGTGGTTCTGTGGCGGGGACAACTTCGGGCTCTGTGACCTCGGTGGTATCATTGGGTTCTTCTGTTTGTGGATCGGGTGAGTTTACGTCATGATCCGATGGGTCATCCTGTACAACCTCATCTGATTGAACTGCATCATCCTCAGTTAAAGTTGCTTCAATCGCCTCAACTTCCGTGACTGTTGTGCCCTCTGCATCCGTGGATGTAGTGCTTTCGATGGTCTCTGTCTCTTCGACTTTTTTAGTAGTTTTCTTTGACCGTGACACAAACTAACCTTTCGATTCCAAACAAACTCTATTCTTTACGGTAGAAGCCTAATCGGTCTGAAAACGACCCTCAAGCCATTCAATCCAATTGCGACACTATAAGATCAAACATCGCACCTGAATTAGGCACTTTGGCGCAGATCACTTTACTCGCCATTGGCCCCGACCAAGCGTCAGCGACCGCTTGAGAAAGCGAAATTAGTGTAATTTCGCCAGTATACGGATCAAGATTTTGGGACACAATTTTGGCCGACCTCGGTGAAAACAATGGCAGCACTATCGACTGTTGCAGCGCAATTTCTTGCCTGACATCTGCAGAAAACCTGCAGGCTATTTGGCGGTAGGCAACGACTGAATATGTTTCAAGCCCAGCCGCCGCAAGTTGAGCGCATAGATCTACCCGCACATGCTCTCCGCGAATGTATAAAAGTTTTTTGCATGGAGATTTGCGAATAAGTGCAACCAATTCCACCCAAGTTCCCTCTGCAGATACGGCATTTAACCCAGCCTGCACAGCCGCACGCTGAGTTCCATCGCCAACACAAAAAATCGGCACATCAAGACAACGCGCCGCAGCGGCTTCGACTCCATGCTTTGATGTCAAAACGATTGCATCAATTTTCATAGAGGGAAGTTCAAAGTGAACAGGTTCAATTTTCAACACAGGTGCGACAATTACCTGCGCGTCCCTACACCGCTGTTGAATCTTTTCCGCCAGAAGCACCCCGTCGTCTTGGGGTCGTGTTATTAAAACAGTGTTTGGCAAAACATCTCTCAGCATTGTGTGAAGTGTGTCCTAGTGTTACCTCCACTTTAGGAATGAAACAACGGTGGGTATTTATGGGACACCCTAATCCCACCGATATCTGAAAGGCATTGCTATGGCTGGCATTTCTGTTCTTGGAGCTGGCGCGTTTGGGACGGCATTGGCCATTTCGTTGAGCACTATACGTGAGGACGTGACTCTATGGGGGCGTTCACCGCATCAAATGCAAAAACTATCAGATGCCCGCTGCAATGCAGGCCGATTGCCTGATATCGCACTGCCAAACAGCTTAAAACTGACCCATGATTTGAATGTCGCCTGTCAGGCAGATATTATTCTTATTGCGACTCCTATGCAGAGTTTATCAGATTTTGCCAAGACGAACGTAAACTTACTGGCTGGGAAAAAGCTGGTGTCATGTTGCAAAGGGGTTGATCTCGTCACCAATCAAGGCCCCGTTTCGCTATTGCAAGACAGTGTGCCAAATGCGCGGGTCGCGATACTATCAGGCCCGTCATTTGCAATTGATATCGCGCGAGGCTTGCCAACAGCTTTGACGATTGCCAGCGTCGACGAAGCACTTGTCGCCGAGATCCAGTCGGAGTTGACCACCGAAAATATTCGCCTTTATTCCAGCTTAGACCCTATTGGTGTAGAATTTGGCGGAGCACTAAAGAATGTCATGGCGATCGCCTGCGGTATCACGATTGGCGCAGGGCTTGGCGAAAGTGCACGTGCCGCTTTGATTACGCGCGGCAATATTGAAATGCAGCGCCTTGCGGTCGCACAGGGGGCTTTGCCGAAAACTCTGTTAGGATTGTCTGGGTTTGGGGATTTGGTTTTGACCTGTACATCGGAAAAATCTCGCAATTTTTCACACGGTGTCAAATTGGGTCGTAACGAAGCCATTGATCCGACGATTACGGTGGAAGGCGTTGCGACAGCCCGTGCAGTTGCCAATCTTGCCCACAAAACCAAGATTGATATGCCAATCACTGGTGTCGTCACCAACATTCTAGACGGAAAAATCACGATCAAAGAAGCTGTAGAGGGCCTACTCTCTCGGCCACTCAAAAGGGAATAACCAATGAAATATGCTATCATATGCACTGACAAACCAAATGCACTGCAGACACGCCTTGATACCCGTGCAGAACACTTAGCGTATATTGACGCGACAGGTGTTGTTGAACAGGCTGGTCCGTTTTTGAACGAAGCCGGTGATATGTGTGGGTCTTTGATTATTATCGAAGTTGAAACATTAGCCGATGCACAAAAATGGGCGGAAAATGATCCTTACGCCAAAGCGGGATTGTTTGAGAGCGTGACCGTGCAAGCTTGGAAGCGTGTGATTGAAAAATGAACTTTTGGTTGTTCAAATCCGAAGCTGATGTTTGGTCTTGGGACCAGCAAGTTGCCAAAGGTGATCAAGGCGAAGAATGGAATGGGGTGCGCAATTATCAAGCGCGTAACTTCATGCGCCAAATGCAAATTGGAGATCGCGGCTTTTTCTATCATTCGCGCGCCGATAAAGAAATCGTGGGCATTGTTGAAGTCTGCGCCCTATCCCACCCCGACAGCACCAGCGACGACCCTCGTTGGGATTGCGTAGACATCAAAGCCATACGCCCACTCACCCAACCAGTCTCACTCTCAAAGGTAAAGTCAGACCCAAGATTGACTGAAATGGTCTTGGTCAACAATTCACGCCTTTCGGTTCAACCCGTCACCGCTGAAGAATGGAACATCGTATGCGCATTGGGATCTACAGAACCACAAGTCGATTAATCCTAGCCAGATCCAATATCACGCACCATAGTGATTGGTGAGCTTTCATCGAAAGGAACGGGATATGGTTGAGGTTCTCGTCGCAGCTGCTGCTGGGTTTGCTATCGGTGCTGTATGGTACATGGCCTTGTCAAAACAATGGGTTACCGCAGCAGGGATCGCATGTGATGACACTGGAAAGCCTATTGGCGGCTTTTCAGCCGCGCCGTTTGTAGTGTCAGGAATTTGCATGCTTTTGGTGGCAGGAATGATGCGCCACATGTTTGCGATGGCTGGAATTGACGGCATTGGAAAAGGGTTGGTCTCGGGATTAGGTGTCGGCCTATTTTTCATCGCGCCTTGGATTGCTATGAACGTCGCCTATGCCATGCGTCCCCGCGCTTTGGCTGTTATCGACGGCGGCTACGCTGTGATTGGCTGTGGTGTGATAGGGTTAGTGCTGGGCTGGATGTGACAGGAAAACATCTACGTTGCCCAAATGGTCTGAAATTAATAATTTTCAGCACGCCTAAAGTGGATAAGGCCGCCTAAACCTAAGCTAAGACGGCCCATCATCTATTTGTAGATGGCTTCTTTGCCGAAATGTTTGACCAGCAAGTAATAGAATACAGCGCGATATTTGTTGCGCTCTGACTTACCATACGTTTCGATCGCTGCATTAATTGCATCCATCAACTCAGGGCTATCGGTCAAGCCAAGTTTTTTAACCAAAAAATTATTTTTAACCGTTTCCAGTTCGCTTTTTTGGCTACCAGCAACCGTCGAAGCATCCGCGTTATATATAGACGGACCACAACCGATTGTAACTTTTGTCAACAAATCCATATCTGGCGTCATGCCGCATTTGTTTTTCAAATCATCCGCATATTGCGCAATAAGATCGTCACGTTTTCCCATTGGAATTCTCCCACCAAATAGTAGCCAAGCGGCCAATATAAACAGCCTCAAAAAGGGCTTGATGAAAGACTAGTAGCTAAAGCTACCAACACAAAGGGAATTTTTTACAACGTTCCCCGTAAGCAAAGGGCCACCGCATGGGTGGCCCCTATCATCTGAATTTATACAAAATTAGTAGCGGTAGTGTTCGGGTTTAAATGGCCCCTCAACCGTCACACCGATATAGTCAGCTTGCTCTTTCGTTAGTTCTGACAGTTGCACGCCGATACGTGCAAGGTGCAAGCGGGCGACTTTTTCATCCAAATGCTTGGGCAAAATGTAGACATCGTTTTTGTAGGCTTCGCCGTTTGTCCACAATTCCATTTGCGCCAAAACTTGGTTGGTGAAAGACGCTGACATCACAAAGGATGGGTGACCTGTCGCGTTGCCAAGATTCAACAAACGCCCCTCCGACAACAAAATAATCCGAGAGCCAGACGGCATTTCGATCATGTCGACTTGGTCTTTGATGTTGGTCCATTTGTGATTTTTCAAAGCGGCAACTTGGATTTCGTTATCGAAGTGACCGATGTTGCCAACAATCGCCATGTCTTTCATTTCACGCATATGTTCGATGCGAATAATATCTTTGTTACCCGTAGTTGTGATAAATACATCTGCTGAAGCAACAACATCCTCAAGACGTACAACTTCGTATCCGTCCATCGCAGCTTGCAATGCACAAATTGGATCGATTTCAGTCACTTTCACACGCGCACCTGCGCCGCTGAGAGATGCAGCAGACCCTTTACCAACGTCCCCATATCCACAAACAACAGCAACCTTACCTGCCAACATCGTATCGGTTGCACGACGAATGCCATCAACAAGGCTTTCTTTACAACCATACTTATTGTCAAATTTTGATTTGGTTACAGAGTCGTTCACGTTGATAGCTGGGAACGGCAGTTGTCCTTGCTTTACGAGATCATAAAGGCGGTGCACCCCTGTTGTTGTTTCTTCAGACACGCCAACAATCTGATCGCGCATTTTTGTAAACCAACCAGGCGTTTCGGCCATCCGTTTTTTTATCTGTGCAAAGACTGCTATCTCTTCCTCGGATGTTGGAACCTCAAGCAGCTCAGGCTCGCCATTTTCAGCGCGCGCGCCCAACAAAATATACAGTGTCGCATCGCCACCATCATCCAAAATCAAGTTCGGACCATCGGCAAATTGGAAAGACTTATCCAAGTAATCCCAGTGCTCTTCCAAAGACTGACCTTTGATTGCAAATACAGGCACGCCACTTGCAGCTATCGCTGCGGCCGCATGATCTTGGGTTGAGAAAATATTGCAAGATGCCCAGCGCACATCTGCCCCCAAGGCTACCAAAGTTTCAATTAAAACAGCGGTTTGGATGGTCATGTGCAGTGAACCAACGATGCGCGACCCCTTAAGAGGTTTCGTGTCACCATATTCATCACGCAGCGCCATCAAACCTGGCATTTCAGTTTCAGCGATGTCTAATTCCTTGCGGCCGAATTCGGCGAGCGCGATGTCTTTGACGATATAGTCGGCCATTTTGAGGGCAGCTCCTTGAGAATGTCTTTGTGGCTGGATACCACCTCGTATACGCGCTTACAACGTAAGCAGATTGATTTGCGGTTAAAACCAACGCAATTTATCGCCACAAGAGCAAGAAAAACAGGACAGAAAAATGGCACAGGCAAGAGCATGGCAACGTATGCTATCAGGTCGCAGGCTTGATTTACTTGACCCCACCCCAATGGATATAGAAATTGAAGATATCGCGCATGGGCTTGCCTTTGTCGCTCGATGGAATGGTCAAACCCGTGGCGACTGGGCATATTCAGTCGCAGAACACTCTGTTTTAGTTGAACAAATCTTCAGACAGCTTTATCCGACAGAACCGGTAAAATGGCAATTAGCAGCACTTTTACATGATGCGCCTGAGTATGTGATCGGCGATATGATTTCGCCAGTTAAGGCTGCAATTGGCCCTGATTACAACGAACTTGACGAAAGATTGACCGCCGCAATCCATATTCGATTTGGCCTGCCTGCAAAGCTACCTGTGGCGATTAAGCGCAAGATTAAAAAGGCCGATCTTGTGTCCGCTTGGTTGGAAGCCACTCAGATTGCTGGATTTTCCGAATCTGAAAGCACAAAACTTTTTGGCAAACAGGATGCGGAAGTGATCAAAGATCTACGAATTCACCTACGTCCACCTGTACATGCGCGCACCGCATTTACCAAACGCCATGCCGAATTGATAAGCCAGTTATGAACCTACACATTCGAAAAGCTGGAAGACTGGATGCACGATCCCTTTCGACATTTCTGAATGACACCATAGGCTTGAGCAACATATCACCAGATGAGATCATCGAAAGAATGCGCCTTGATGGCTCTGCATGGTTGTTAGCTGAGGATGCAGGCGGGCGCATTTTAGGGGTGCAATGGATCGAAAATAACCCCGAATTTCTTGGAGATGTTGCTGATATTTCCAGTTTCATAGCGCAGGATGAAAAAGGGCTTTCCATCGGATCACAGCTGTTCAAAGCCACCTGCGACACCGCCCGTAATTTAGGGTATCAGGCGCTTGATGCGATCATTCGCGCCGATAATGAACGGGGTATAACCTATTATCAAAGTCGTGGATTTGAGCAGATCAAACGGCTTGAAAATGTGCCGTTAGAGGGTGGAACCTATGCAGACAAGATCTGGAAACGCTACGCCTTAAAGCGCTGATTTTATAATGTTTTAAAGACAATATGGCACAAGGTTGTGAAATTTTAACGCTTTCGCACTGGCCCACTTTAAATTTTTTACAGGTTATCAACCTATTTCACGTCGCTATTTCGGTGAACGCTTAGCCAAAATGCGCTGCAAAGTGCGACGGTGCATATTTAGACGCCGCGCTGTTTCGGACACATTGCGATCACAGAGTTCATAGACGCGCTGAATGTGTTCCCAACGCACACGATCTGCTGACATGGGATTGTCAGGCGGAGGGGGCAAATCATCACCACTGGCCAACAGCGCATTTGTAATATCATTGGCATCGGCTGGCTTTGACAAATAGTCAGTCGCCCCCATTTTTACGGCGGCCACAGCCGTGGCAATTGCACCATATCCAGTCAAAACCACAATCCGACTGTCGGGTCGTTTAGCGCGCAGCACTTCGACCACATCCAAACCATTTCCATCGCCAAGGCGTAAATCTATCACCGCGTAAGCTGCTGGGCGAGCGGTTGAAATGGCCTTACCTGCTACGACAGATCCCGCAACCTCTACATCAAAGCCCCGCTTTTCCATCGCGCGGGCAAGGCGGCGCAAGAATGGCTCGTCATCATCCACCAAAAGCAGCGATTTATCCGCACCGATATCTAATTTTTCCAGTGTCATAATATTGATCCCTATGGCCGGTAACGCCCAGCGAGTACGTAAGTGAGAAGTAGACCAAGGCTAAATTTTGTCAAACTTAGCTGATTTCATCGACAAAACACGCAACAGTTTCAGCCAGTTTTTCAGGGGAATCATCACGTTTGAAAAAGTCTACAAAGCCGACCTCAGGCATAACGAAATAGGTCTGTGTGGAGTGATCCATCAGATAGTATTCAGGGTCTCCATCTGCCTCTTTTTGGTAATAAGTTTTGTAGGCTTTTGAGGCAGCTTTGACCTGTTCAGGGGATCCAGTCAGGCCGATCATATTGTCATGAAACAAGCTGGTGAATTCTTTCATCACCTCGGGCGTATCGCGTTCGGGATCGATTGAGATAAAGGCCGTTTGCACATCATAGCCTTGTTCATCCAAGATACGCTGCGCATCAGCGTTGCGCATATTGTCGAGCGGGCACACATCAGGGCAGAAGGTATAGCCGAAATACAAGATTGTCGGCTTGGTTATAACGTCTTGATCGGTGACCGTTACGCCATCTTCAGAGACCAATTCAAACGCCCCCCCGATTGCGCCGCCTGCAACTGCCGCTTGTGAACAATTAGCAAGATTAGGCGCTGCATTTGGGCCATATGCATAATAGGCTGCGCCAGCCAAAAGAGCCGCAACAGCGACAGCGGAAGTAGATGCGACGAAACGTGTCATTGGTCTCTCCTAATTAGTCAGTGCATTGATCGGCTGAACTAGGCAGACTAACAAGGGATTAAATGACGCAGTAGGATCAATATTTAGTCAATGGCACAGATTTCCAAGAATATCGTCGACGAAAAGCAGCGATCAAACTGGGTCAAGCTGCACACTTTGATCTGGCTCAGGTGGATCGCGATCGCGGGTCAAGTTATCACGATTGGGGTCGCGGGGCTTGTTTTGGGGTTTCAACTGTCTCTTGGCGGTTTCGCTATCATTATTGGCGCATCGATTATCGTCAATATTGTCATGATGATTGCATATCCTGACGTGCGCAGATTGACAGAGCGCGGCACGACATTGATGTTGCTGTTTGATCTGACGCAGCTTTCGGCAATGCTATTTTTGTCAGGCGGGCTGAACAATCCATTTGCCGTTTTAATTTTGGCGCCTGTCACCATCTCTGCCACGGTTTTGCGACCGACTTTTGGCCTTGTGATCGGCGGAGTTGCGATTGTTTTGGTGACTTTGGTTGCCCTGTTTAACGTACCTCTCCTGAATGCCGCAGGCGACCCTGTGACTTTGCCACTGATTTTTGAAATTGGCAGTTGGGCTGGCATTATCATTGGCATTATCTTTTTGGGCGTTTTCGCATGGAAAGTTACATCCGAAATCCATTCAATGTCAGAAGCGCTGCTCGCAACACAAATGGCATTAGGGCGCGAACAAAAGCTAACCGATCTGGGTGGTGTGGTCGCGGCTGCGGCCCATGAACTTGGGACACCTTTGGCGACGATCAAACTGGTCAGCGCGGAACTGGTTGATGATCTGAAAGACAACGAAGAGCTGCGATCCGATGCTCAGCTTATCCACGAGCAGGCAAACCGCTGTCATGGCATTTTGCGATCTATGGGCAGTGCTGGAAAGAATGATTTACATTTGCGAGTAGCGCCCTTGCAAGCCGTCGTGGAAGAGGCTGCCAACCCACATACTGAGCGCGGAAAAACAGTTATTATTAGCACTTTAGAGACCAATAAGGCGCCCCATCCCTATGTTGAACGCAAGCCTGAAATCATTCATGGATTGCGCAATCTCATTCAAAACGCGGTCGACTTTTCGCGGACAACAGTTTGGGTCGATCTGACATGGACCGAAGACAAAATCAGCATTCACATTATAGATGACGGGATCGGATTTCCGCCCTCTGTGATTGGTAAAATTGGTGATCCTTTTGTGCGACGTCGCCGCGCGGAAAGTGATCAGGCCCAGCGCCCAGCCTATGAAGGTATGGGTTTAGGGCTGTTCATCGCCAAAACTCTATTGGAGCGCACTGGCGCTGAAATATCGTTTGCGAATGGTGCAACCGCACAAGACAAAACGGGTCATAGATCAGGGGCAATTGTAAGTCTATCTTGGCCCAGTGGTAAAATTGCAATTTCCAAACAAGATCAAGCCAAAGCGTTGGGGGAAAATGTGTTGTTTGACCATTGAGCGGCACAGACTTTAACCCATCGTTAACCTAAACTTTGAATGATGATCTCCAAGACTTTAATCGAGAATGGGGATTCTCATGACAACCGATGCACTGATAACTCTTGCTGGATTGGGGCTTGGCGCCCTTTGCATAGCCTTTATAGCGCTATACGCTCTTGCGACTTTGGGCGATCGCAAAGCATTGGCGCAGTCAATAAATTTACAAGCCAGTGAAAACGATGTCATCTTTCTGTTTGAAGACGAAACCCTCGTAAACGCCACGCATGCCGCCCATTCAGTATTGGCTAGGGCCGCTGATGTCGGGTCCGATTGGTCGCGTTTGCTCAGCGTTATACTAACAAGGTTTCCAACCATTCAGTCTGAAATTTCGCACCTTTCAGATCTGGGCTCCCTTGAGATCGAATCAAAAGATGGCTCGACGCTGCTACGGGCAGAATGGCGCAATGGCTACGCGCGCTTAACATTGCTTGATACGGACAGTATGCACAATTCCCAAGTGAACATGGATCAACATGCGCTTATCGCCCTTGAACAAGAATTGGATACTTTGCGCGCCACGACCGACCTAGTGCCCTTTCTGGTTTGGCGTGAACTCGACGATGGTACTATCAGCTGGGCCAATGCGGCCTATACCGCGATGGCAGATTCTACATTGGAAGCTGGTGAAATTCCCATCTGGCCGCCTAAAGCCATCTTTGACACGCAACAGTTGAGGACCACCAACTCAGGCGATTTCATGCGCCTTAATTCTATCTTAGATCCATCGGGCGAAAAACCTTATGAAGTATTCCCTATGTCACTGGACGACGGAACACTTTTCACAGCCATGCCCGCAGAGCGCACTTTGGCTGCTGAAAGAACCTTGCGCGAATTTCGCCAAACCCTCACCAAAACCTTTGCCCACCTCACCATCGGGTTGGCCATTTTCGACAAAGACCGTAACCTTGTCCTGTTCAACCCTGCACTGCACGACCTGACAGCGCTGCCTATTGAATTTCTGTCAATGCGCCCCGCTTTGACAGCATTCTTGGACAGGTTGCGCGACACAAAAATGATGCCAGAGCCGAAAGATTACAAATCGTGGAGACATGAAATTTCTGCGTTAGAAAGTGCCGCTAGCATCGGCACATATGAAGAAATTTGGTCGTTGCACGGTGGCGTTACATACCGTGTGACAGGCCGCCCTCATCCAGATGGTGCTATTGCCTTTCTCTTTGAAAACATCAGTGCGGAAATGTCATTGACGCGTCGCTTCCGCTCCGAAATTGAAACAAGTCAGGCTGTTTTTGATTCCTTGAACGAAGCCATTGCTGTTTTTGAAAATGACGGCACGTTGTTGATGGCTAATTCAGCTTATAAAACTCTTTGGGGTACGGACGATACAGATAACAACAAAGAAGTAAGTGTTTTAGATGCGACACGCGTTTGGCATGCGAAATGCGCCCCTAGCCCAATCTGGGGCGATGTCCGCGATTTTGTAGGGCGCATAGGTGAGCGCAATGAATGGGAAAGCACCACGCGGCTTTGGGATGGGCGGCGCGTACATTGCAGGTTTGTCCCCTTAGCCAATGGACAAACACTGTCAGGCTTCACACCCGAAGCAATCATAGAACGCCCACCAAGACGCTTTACACTCCAGCCAGATCCAAGCCTTGCGCAAATGTGATTGCCCTTGCCTCTGGGCGTAGGGCGACTAATGTTGGCGCATGATAAAGCGCGATATATTGGCAAGTGATTTTCTTGCATCGACCAGCTGGAAAAATGCCCAACGCACCTCTCTTGCTGGGGATGCGTCAATGCGGCGTTACGAACGGCTGTTTTCCCCTGCAACAGGACAAACGGCCATCTTAATGGATGCACCACCCGAAAAAGGTGAAGACGTGCGTCCCTTTGTAAATGTTGCGTCTTATTTGACCAATTTAGGCCTAAGTGCGCCTGAGGTTTTTGATGCCGATTTAGATCAGGGCTTTCTTATTCTCGAAGATCTGGGGCTCGATATGTATGATGTGGTTTGCAACAGCGCGCCCGCGTCTGAGCCAGATCTATATTCTGCTGCGGTGGATGCATTGATTGTGCTGGCACAGGCCGCACCACTTGAGGGGGCGACTGATTACCAGCCTTTGATGACCGATCTCGCGACATCCTGTATCAAATGGTATGCTGAGCCAATTTTGCAGCGAGACCTACTCGAAGAACAGCAAAAAATTGATCAAATATTATCGCCCTTGATCGCATCACTGGGTGCAGGACGAATTACGATTTTACGCGATTTTCATGCGCAAAACCTGTTGTGGCTTCCAAATCGCTCTGCCCCGAAAAATGTGGGGCTTTTGGATTTCCAAGATGCCATGCTTGGCCATCCTGCCTATGATCTTATTTCGCTAACGACGGATGCACGGCGGGACGTGTCGCCACAAATTCAAAAACTTTGCATTGAACGCTTTGCGCAAAAACTTGACCTCGACACAAATGACTTTTCTCGGGAAACGGCCATTTGTTCGGTCCAACGCAATTTGCGGATTTTGATGATATTCGCACGCATGTCGCTACACTTTTCGAAACCGCATTACGTGGACTTGATTCCGCGCGTGTGGGGGTATCTCATGACAGACTTAGCCCATCCAGATTTATCAGAGCTATCTAAGTGTCTTAAATCCACTCTGCCAGAACCGACACCCGAGGCTATCAGAAGGTTGAAATCTCTATGTGGAACAATCCCGACACGGTAATGTTTTTTTGTGCAGGGAAGGGGACGCGGATGAAGGCCCTGACACAACAAGTTCCAAAACCCATGGTCCGCGTAAACAGCGTACCCTTGGTAGATTACGCATTAGAAGCGATGTCGGGGGTTAATCGCCGATTTGCCAATACACATTATTTGCCAGATATTCTTGAAAGCCACCTAAGGGCCGCGAATGTTGAGCCAATCCATGAGCCCGAATTATTAGAAACCGGCGGTGGACTAAAACATGCTTTGCCCACGATTTCCCGCGATGTTCTTTTTACGATGAACACAGATGCCGTATGGAAAGGCCCTAAGCCTGCGGAATTATTGGTAAAGCAATGGGACCCGACCAGAATGGATGGTTTGATGTTGTTGATCCCAATAGATCGCGCAATCGGCCATAAGGGACAGGGCGATTTTCTGCGTGACAAGACCGGTCTACTGCATCGTGGGGCTGGTGAAGTGTTTACCGGGCTTCAAATTATCAAAAGCAAATTTGTAGAACGGGTGGCTGAAACGCATTTTTCGATGAATGTGGTTTGGGACGACCTTTTACAGCGAAAGACGCTTTTTGGTGCGATCTATCCGGGGACTTGGTGTGATGTTGGGTACCCTGAGGCAATCGAGCTTGCTGAAACTTTGCTGAAGGATGATTAAAATGTTTTCTGAACAGCAGTCAGCCCGCTTGTTTGGCCTACCTTGCGGAACTCGGTTTGCGTTTGCTTTGAAAGACGGATTGCTAGAGCGCCTTGAATTGCAATCGCCCGAGGCACTTGCGCGTGTGGAAATATTCGTCAATTCAGGCAGGATGCAAACCGAGCTCAAGCGTGCATTTGATGATGGGAAAACACAGTTCTTGCCCAAAATTCGTTTGGTTACTGATCTCAGTGCAGGACTGGCCGCTCAGGGTGTGACATCAGGCGTCTCAGGATTACAGCGCCGACTTGAACTGTCCCAACTTGTGGCGCGTTTTTTGGATCAAGAACCCGATTTCGCAGCACGGTCTTCCATTTTTGATCTGTCTGATAATCTTGCTGCGCTTTTGGCCGAGATGCATGATGAAGATATACACCCCGATGCTTTGAATGAGATCAACGTCCAAGATACCTCTGGCCACTGGGCCCGCGCACGGCGCTTTTTATCAATTATTTCGACGTTCTTTGACCCTACTCAAGATCAACCCCCAATGCCAGAAGCGCGACTGAAAATGGTCGTCGAAAGGCTGTGTGACGAGTGGTCAAACGCCCCGCCGACGCATCCAATCATCATCGCAGGCTCAACTGGATCTCGCGGCACAACGGCTCAATTCATGCAGCTGGTAGCCCAACTTCCGCAGGGGGCAGTTGTATTGCCAGGCGTTGATTTTAGTTTGACATCAGATACTTGGGATAAAATTCGAGACACGTCAGCTTACGAACATCCACAGTTTCGCTTTGTAGATATCGCAGACCGTTTGGGGCTGCACCCCAGCAAAATTGAAAACTGGGCAACTTCCAATACCGCGAATGACGACCGAAATCGATTGGTGTCCTTGGCGTTACAGCCCGCTCCCGTCACGGATCAATGGATGAGCGAAGGTCCCGTTTTCCAATCCATAACAGCGGCTTGTCGCGATTTAACTCTAATCGAAGCACCAGACGCCCGATCAGAAGCTGTATCCATTGCGCTAGCCCTAAGGAAAGCCACTGAAGAAGGTCAAAAAGCGGCCCTCATCACGCCTGATCGTAACCTTGCGCGCCATGTTACCGCTGTTTTGGATCGATGGGATATTGCGCCTGATGACAGCGCAGGCATCCCTCTTAGTCAAACACCGCCCGGCCGATTGTTGCGCCATGTTTCATCGCAACTTGGGCGGCCTGTTTCGTCTGAACAGCTTCTTGTGATGCTCAAACACCCTTTAGTGGCCAGCGGAAAAACTGATGCGGGAAAAATGCGTGGGGACAACTTGTTGTGGACGCGCAGGTTAGAAAAAAATCTACGGCGCAACGGACCCGCATTTCCGATGCGTGAAGATCTAGTCGAGTGGGTACACAAAAAGAAAGACGGTCAAGTTGTTGATCCAATTCAACTGCAATGGGCACATTGGATTGCAGATATTATCGACTCGTTTTCAGGCAGCGCCACCGCGCATCTGTCAGAGCACCTTGACCGCACTCTGGAGATCACCAAAGCATTGGTGCAGGGGCCGGTTTCCACCGATTACAGTGAATTATGGGCGCAATCTGCCGGTCGCGCAGCGCTGCGGACTGTCACCGAGCTTGAAGCAGAGGCGAGCCATGGCGGTGATATGACACCACTTGAATTTGCAGCCTTGTTCCAAGCTGTCATTGGGCGCGGTCTAGCGCGTGACATGTCTCCAAAGCACCCCGGTATCATGATTTGGGGCACATTAGAGGCGCGGGCGCAGGGTGTAGATTTGGTTATTCTTGGGGGATTAAACGATTCCATTTGGCCTGCGCTTGCCGCACCTGACCCTTGGTTTAGTCGCGATATGCGCAAACAAATTGGTCTAAAACCACCAGAGCAACAAATCGGCCTATCTGCGCATGATTTTCAACAAGCCATTGGTGCGAAATCGGTCATTTTAACACGTGCCCAGCGCAATGCTGAGGCCGAAACTGTAGCGTCTAGGTGGCTTATTCGTCTTACGAACCTTTTGTCAGGCATGTCAGAAGAGGGTAAAGAGGCGCTGGAGGTGATGCGGCAAAAGGGGCGTGTCTTTGTTGATATGGCGCGTCAATTGGAGCAGCCTAAAACGCGCGTACCTGCTGCGAAACGACCAAGTCCACGCCCCCCAAAAGAGGCCCGTCCACGACAGCTTTCAGTGACACGCATCGAGACTTTGGTGCGTGATCCTTACGAAATTTATGCCAGTCGAGTGTTGCGCTTGAGTAAACTCGACCCGCTCACCCAATCAGCAGATCCAAGGGATCGCGGGGTAGCCTTTCACAAGATCATGGAAGAATTCATAAAACATGCCCGCGAAGAAAGCCACGCAGAAGCCGCCGCACGGCTCATTGCAACTGCCGAGCGCGTTTTAGAAGAAACTGTTTTGTGGCCAGCGGCGCGCCGAGTCTGGTTGGGGCGCATCAAAAAAATTGCTTTGCCGTTGGTTATTCGAGAAGCTGAGCAACGCGAAAAAGGGCGGCCTGTCGCACAAGAAATCAAAGGCGGCTATCATCTTAAAGACATTGATTTTTCTTTGACTTGCGAAGCTGACCGCATCGATGAAACCCCGAATGGCGACTACATTATATATGACTACAAAACAGGTGCGCCTCCCACGCAGAAAGTCGCCGAAACGCTACGCATGCAATTGCACCTAGAGGCGATGATGCTTGAAAACGGTGGTTTTGCGGGCATTCATACGGGTCGCGTTGCGCAGATTGCGTATCTTGGATTAGACCGCAAAGTCGCGAAGACTGAAATTGATTTGCACCCAGGCGACACGGATAAAACCGAAGAAAAATTCCGCGCGTTGATCAGTAATTATGACGATCCCACACAGGGATATACATCGCGGCGTATTGTGCAAACCACGAGCTATGCAGGGGACTTTGACCATCTTGCACGAGTGGGGGAATGGTCTGATAGTGATGACGCCTTTGGGGAGGATGTGCGATGAACACCCTAAATGATGCAACGCGCAGACAGATTGCAGCCGCACGCCCTGATACATCGACTTGGGTATCCGCTAATGCGGGATCAGGTAAAACCAAAGTTTTAACTGATCGTGTGGCACGGTTGCTTTTGGCGGGCACGCCGCCACAACATATTCTGTGTTTAACCTACACCAAAGCTGCTGCTTCAGAGATGCAAAACAGGCTATTCAAGCGTCTGGGTGCTTGGGCAATGATGCCTGATGCAGAGCTTGCTGAGGAATTAAAATCCTTATCCCCTGACATGGCTTTGACGGTGGATGAAATGCGTCACGCGCGCACTCTTTTTGCGCGTGCTGTGGAAACACCAGGTGGTTTGAAAATTCAAACAATCCATTCTTTTTGTGGCGCAATTTTAAGGCGCTTTCCTTTGGAGGCTGGCGTTTCACCGCAGTTCAAAGAATTAGACGTCCGTGAAACAAACACCATTTTGGCTGAAATTCTTGATACTTTGGCCGATGGACCCCAGCGCAACGCGATTGATGGAATTGCGGCATATCTGTCGGGTCAAGACGATCTAGACCCAATGAAGCTTGCTCAAGAGGTTGTAAGGAAGCGGGACCATTTTGACCAAAAGGTCACGCGGTCTGATGTTTGGAATTGGTACAACCTGCCAAAGGGTTTTGACGAACAAGCGCTTTTGGACACCGTTTTCATGGGTGATGAAGATGTAGCGCTTGAACGTGCTGTTGCCGTTATGATGGTATCGCCAAACAAGACTGATGTAACCGCTGCGCTGAAATGGAAACACTTGATTGGGCGCAAGCCATCTACCGCGTTTTTGCATGAATTGAGAAATGCATTCTTGGTCGGATCAGGCGAGAACCAAGGTCTATCACGGTTTGGCCTTGCAAGAGGCCTGCCCACAAAGAAATGTGCAACTGCAGAACCAGAGGCCTTGCGGCAACTTCAGGACTTTATGCAACGCGTGTCGGTGGCTGGAGAAAAATTGCTGTCTTTGGAATCAGCACAAAAATCCTTTGCACTGCATCTCTTTGGTCAGGCAGTGGTGCAGCCATATAAAGACACAAAGGCAAGGCTTGGCTTGCTGGATTTCGATGACTTGGTTCAAAAGACAAGAGACCTGTTGTCGATTTCAAGCGTCGCCCAATGGGTTTTGTTTAGACTTGATGGTGGCATCGACCATATTCTTGTTGATGAGGCGCAAGACACCAGCCCTGATCAATGGACGGTTGTGCGCTTATTGGCAGAGGAATTCACTGTAGGCGAGGGCGCGCGCCCTGATGTGACGCGTACCATTTTTGTCGTCGGCGATAAAAAACAGTCAATCTATTCGTTTCAGGGTGCGGCCCCCGATTCCTTTGATGAAATGAAACATCATTTCGAAGCAAATCTCAGTCATGCAGGCAAAGATTTGCAAGATGTCGCATTGGAGCATTCGTTTCGATCTTCACCTGCGATTTTGCATCTGACCGATAAAACATTCGAACTGACTGGTGGGTATGGGCTTGGCGGTGAACCAAGCCACATTGCATTCTTTGATGATACGCCGGGGCGTGTTGATCTCTGGCCCTTGGTTGCACCTGAAAAAGCCGAAAAAACATCAGACGATTGGGAATCTCCTGTCGATCTCGTTGCCCCTGAGCACCACAATATTCGGTTGGCTGAAATGGTTGCTATGAATGTGAAGAAAATGATCACTTCAGGGTCTATCCCGCGGCGCGATGACAAAGGGACCGCCATTCAGCCTGGTGATATTCTTATTCTGGTGCGCAATCGATCTGGCTTATTTTACCCGATGATCCGTGCGCTTAAAAAGCTATCACTGCCTGTTGCCGGTGCGGATCAACTTATTCTGAATAACGAATTGGCAGTGAAAGATGTAACATCGCTGTTGGCATTTTTGTCGCTACAAGATGATGACCTAGCGCTTGCAGAAGCTCTAAAATCACCGCTGTTTGGATGGTCCGAACAAGACCTTTATTCGCTTGCACATGGGCGTACAGCCGCAACTTTATGGCGAGAATTACGGGAACGTCATCAAGAATGGCCCAAAACATTTGAGGTGTTAGATGACCTGCGTAGAACGGCTGATTTTTTGCGTCCCTACGATTTAATTCAACGCATATTGATACGTCATAAAGGTCGCAAAAAATTCTTAGCACGGCTTGGTAACGAAGCCGAGGACGGGCTGGATGCGCTTTTGCAGCAAGCACTGCAGTATGAAACAGCACAAACCCCCAGTCTGACAGGATTTATCAACTGGTTGGGTGCAGAAGAAATCAAGCTCAAGCGTGTGCTTGATGACGCTTCAAATTTAATCCGCGTTATGACTGTGCATGGATCAAAAGGCTTAGAGGCACCGATCGTGATCTTGCCCGATACCATTCGTGAACCCAAAGACACCCGAGATGATTTGATTGACTTGGGCGCTGGAAATATTGTGTGGAAAGCGAATAAAGACAGCAATCCGTCTGTCATTGTAACCGCGCTCGAGCGCATAAAAGAAAAAACCGCAGAAGAAGAAAGTCGCTTGCTTTACGTCGCCATGACCCGTGCCGAAAATTGGTTGATCGTGGCAGGTGCAGGCGCACTTAGCAAGAATAGTGTGAGCTGGTACCAGCTGGTTGAAGACGGAATGCGCGCCGCAAACGCCACCGAAGAAATTCATCCAAGTGGCGTTGGATCGCGGTTTTCTCATGGTGAATGGCCAGCACGGGTTGAAAGCAAACACAGTGCTGAATTTCACGATAAGACTCTGCCAGAATGGGCTGTTACTACAGCTAAAATCACATCGGCGCCCCAAACATTCCTGTCCCCATCGGACTTAGGCGGAGCCAAGGCTCTGGCGGGGTCGATCTCTAGCCACGATGAGGATGCTGCCCTGCGCTATGGCAACCAAGTGCATTTATTGCTTGAACACCTGCCAAACTACCCAAAAGACGCCAGATTTGAGACTGCAAAACTGCTGCTGAATGCGGATGATCTGTTTGCAACCCCCGCCGAGCTAGACTCACTTTTACTCGAAGTGTCCCGCGTCATTGATCAAGATTACGACTGGGACATATTTGGTGAAAACAGTCAGGCCGAAGTCGCTTTTTCAGGCAGGCTGCCCTCTGTAAACAATCAAGCTGTGCATGGGATCATTGATCGTCTTATTGTTACGGAAAACACAGTTCAAATTGTAGATTTCAAGTCAAATGAAATTGTTCCAACGACACCAACCAAAGTGCCAGAAGGTCTACTCAGACAGATGGGCGCCTATATGGAGATATGTAAAACCATGTATCCAAACAAAAAAATTGAAACAGCGATCCTTTGGACAAAGACTGCCACACTCATGGAGCTTGAGCACGATATAGTGATGTCCGCTTTGCGACGCACCTCTACATCTTGACGCTTTAAGGTGGGGCACCTAGGTTCGGTTCAACACATTATTAGGAGAATTCCAATGGCGACTGTCGCTGTAACTGATGCAAGTTTCGAAACCGAAGTACTACAATCTGATATCCCAGTGATCGTCGATTTCTGGGCAGAATGGTGTGGTCCATGTAAACAAATCGGCCCAGCGCTAGAAGAATTGTCTACTGAGTTCGAAGGCAAGGTCAAAATCGTTAAAGTTAACATTGACGAAAACCCCAACTCACCAGCTCAATTTGGTGTGCGCTCAATCCCAGCTTTGTTCATGGTTAAAGGTGGCGAAGTTATTTCCAACAAAGTAGGCGCAGCCCCAAAAACAGCGATTTCTGGTTGGATCACCGAAAGCATTTAAACTGGTCCAGAAAGTTATTTAAAAAAGGGGTGCCAGTGGTGCCCCTTTTTTCTGGCACTCTTTGCGCATGGTTGTACTCACGAACGCTCATGCACATATGAACCTTATCGAGAGGACACATCATGACCGATACTACATTTCCCGGCTGGCACGGAACCACCATTATCGGCGTAAAGCGCGACGGTGAAGTTGTAATCGCAGGCGACGGCCAAGTCAGTTTGGGTCAGACCGTGATCAAAGGCACTGCACGCAAAGTACGCCGCCTGAAACCAGGTGGACACGAAGTTGTGGCTGGTTTTGCTGGCTCAACAGCGGATGCGTTTACACTGCTTGAGCGCTTGGAGGCCAAACTTGAAGCCACACCTGGCCATCTGGCGCGCGCGAGCGTGGAGTTGGCCAAGGACTGGCGAACCGATAAGTATCTGCAAAAATTGGAAGCTATGCTTATCGTCACCGATGGCTCTGAGCTTTTAGTGATCACTGGCGCTGGCGATGTGTTGGAACCTGAACATGACATAGCCGCGATCGGGTCAGGTGGAAATTTCGCCTTAGCAGCTGCTCGTGGGTTGATGGAAACCGACAAGAACGCTGAACAGATCGCACGCGAAGCGATGGCAATTGCCGCCGACATTTGTGTCTATACCAATGGCAAACTGACCGTGGAGAAAATTACAAAATGACCGATCTAACCCCGCGCGAAATTGTATCTGAACTTGATCGTTTTATTATCGGTCAAAATGATGCCAAGCGCGCAGTCGCTGTAGCCATGCGCAATCGTTGGCGCCGCAAGCATCTAGAGGATGATCTACGCGACGAAGTATATCCTAAGAACATTTTGATGATCGGACCAACTGGCGTTGGCAAAACCGAGATTTCTCGTCGCTTAGCCAAACTTGCACGCGCGCCCTTTATCAAGGTTGAGGCCACAAAGTTCACCGAAGTGGGCTATGTTGGTCGTGACGTAGAACAAATCGTGCGTGATTTGGTAGATTCCGCGATTTCGCAGACACGTGAACACATGCGCGAAGATGTAAAAGCCAAAGCGCATCAGGCGGCTGAAGACCGTGTAATAGATGCCATTGCAGGCACTGATGCACGCGAGCAAACCCGCGAAATGTTCCGTAAAAAGCTAAAATCTGGCGCATTGGATAACACTGAAATAGAACTTGAAATGCAAGATACGTCATCGCCCATGGGTGGGTTCGAGGTTCCAGGTCAACCACAAATAGGTGGCATGATGAACCTTGGTGACTTATTCGGAAAAGCCTTTGCAGGGCGCACCGTGCGCAAGAAAGTCAAGGTGTCTGAAAGCTACGATGTTTTAATTTCGGAAGAGGCTGACAAGCTTCTGGATGATGAAACCGTCACGCGCGCCGCCCTCGAATCTGTTGAACAAAACGGCATCGTATTCTTGGATGAAATTGACAAAGTCTGCGCCCGCACGGATGCCCGCGGTGGCGATGTTTCACGTGAAGGCGTGCAACGCGATCTGTTACCCTTGATCGAAGGCACAACAGTTTCAACCAAACATGGGCCCGTAAAAACGGACCATATTTTGTTTATCGCCTCAGGTGCTTTTCATGTCGCAAAGCCGTCTGATCTATTGCCCGAATTACAAGGTCGCTTGCCAATTCGCGTTGAATTACAAGCGTTGGGCGAGGATGATTTTGTACGGATTTTGACAGAAACCGACAATGCGTTGACGTTACAATACACCGCCTTGATGGACACAGAAAAAGTGACTGTGACTTTCACTGAAAGTGGCATCAAAGCGATTGCCGCTGTGGCGACCGAAGTGAACGCTAGTCTTGAAAATATCGGTGCACGCCGCTTGTACACGATTCTGGAACGTGTGTTCGAAGACCTATCCTTTACAGCCCCTGATCGCGGCGGAGAAACTGTGTTGGTCGACGAAACTTATGTGCGCAGCAGTGTTGGTGAAATGGCTGAAACTGCGGATGTCAGCAGGTTTATGCTGTAACCAACGCCTAGATTTAGCTTACGCCGTCAAAATCCGCTTTTCTTTCTCGGTAGACGGCGTAAACCACGCATATGACCTATACCCAATTTATCGTTCAGAACGCCCGCTGGTTACTGGTAGGGTTTTTGCTGTGCCTAACATCATCTTACGGACAAACCTATTTTATATCGGTATTTGCTGGTGAAATTCGAAATGAATTTGGCTTAAGCAACAGTGCTTGGGGCTGGATTTATTCCGCTGGAACCATGGCCTCGGCTTTGGTTATGATTTGGGCGGGCACTTTGACCGACAAATTTCGCGTGCGGCGACTTGCGCCGATCGCCTTGGTGGGGCTTGGTTTGGCGTGCTTGGCGATGGCGGCCGCGCCGACAGCATTGTCTTTAATTTTCATCATCTTTGCCTTACGCTTTGGCGGACAGGGTATGTCGGTGCATATTGCTATGGTCGCAATGGCACGTTGGTTTCACGGAACCCGAGGCCGCGCTTTATCAATTGCATCGCTGGGAAATGCGGCTGGCAACGCGATCTTGCCATTCATTTTTGTATCGCTCATGGCGTATTTTAGCTGGCGCGAACTCTGGGTTTTTGCTGCGATTTTGTCGGTGGTTTTGGTACCACTCATTTTGTCGCTTTTGCGCGAAGAGCGCACACCACAGTCAATTGCAAAAACCAACTACACCCTTGGGATGAACGGCAAGCATTGGAGCCGTAGCGCGATGTTGCGCCACTGGCTGTTTTGGGTGTGTTTACCCTTTTTGTTGGGGCCGCCCATTTGGATCACAGCACTGTTTTTCCAACAAGTGACATTGGTTGAAGAAAAGGGTTGGGAGTTGATTCATTTTGTTGCGTTGTTTCCGCTGATGACCCTTGGATCCGTTGCTATGAATTTTCTATCGGGTATTGCTGTCGATAGATGGGGGGCTGTGCGTATTTTGCCACTTTTAGCAATACCGTTTGCTGTCGGTTTCATTGCACTTTCTTTGTCACCGAATTTGGTCTGGGCATCTTTTGCGATGACAATTGTGGGCATTGGTACGGGCGGGCAGGGGCCGATGATTGGCGCCTTTTGGGCTGAAAGCTATGGCACCCAACATCTTGGCGCGATCAAAGCTGCTGGGGCTGCTGTAATGGTATTTGGGTCTGCAATTGGGCCAGGCGTATCGGGTATATTAATTGATGCAGATATTACGATGAAGGTGCAGTTGATCGGTTATGCCACCTATATGACCTTAACTGCCGCGCTTGCCTATATTGGCATGCGCTATGCGCGCAGACTGCTAGCTACGGCGTAGATACACGTAATACGCCCCTGAACCGCCATGTGATAAATGCGCTTCGGTCACTTGCATAACCACCAAACGCAAAGGCGCAGAGCGCAACCAGTGAGGTAATTGATTTTTTAAAATACCTATAGGTGTAGGAATTGGGCCGCCTTGATCGCGATCTTTGCCTTTTCCTGTAATCACCAAAACAAGTCGCAAACCGCGCGCGTGAGATGACAAGATAAAATCGGTCAAAACGGGATGCGCCTGTGCAACTGTCATACCGTGAAGATCAATACGCGCTTCAGGTGCAAGTTTACCACGCCGCATTTTTGCAAATTTTTTATAATCCATTTGCACGGGCGCTTGTTTAAGAGCTTCAGAAATAGATGGCATCAGGCTGTGGTTGGGCGGTGGTGTTTTTGCCTTGCTGCCCAAACTGAATTCTTTGATCTGTTGACGCAGAGGTTTAGCAGTCTCAACGCGTTCAATGGGTTTTGGCACAAGCTCACCCATATCCTGCAGGGGCATAGGCTGTGCATGCAAAGGAATCGTGGTCTTTTTGACCTCTTCCCACAACGAGCGATCTTCGTCACTCAGTGTTTTTTTGCCGCGCCGTTTCATGTTTCATTCTGTTCCTCTAATCCGTAAGCAAGTTGAATTGGCATCAAAACAACCATGCGTCCCGTGTCACGAATACGACCTGCCAATTCACCTGCTGTGTCACCCGTACCATAAAATACATCGGCGCGCTGTGCCCCTTTGATTGCGGACCCCGTATCTTGCGCAATCATCAGACGCCTTAGGGGTTCATTACCGTCTTTTTCCACCCAGACGGGCGCGCCAAGAGTGATATAAGCGGGATCCACCGCAATACTGCGCATGGGAGTTATAGATCTGCTCATTGCACCGATAGGACCTGAGGCAGCATCCAACTCATCGCGCCGAGTGAAAAAAACATATGACGGATTTGTGTATAATAATTCCTGGCCCTCAACGGGATTTCTGCGGACCCAATTCTTGATCACCTGCGCAGACACTTGGTGTTCAGAATAGACACCGCGATTGATGAGTTCTTTGCCAATCGAATTGTAGTTATACCCGTTGTGACCCGCATATCCGATACGAATTGTACTGCCGTTTGTAAGTTGAATACGTCCCGATCCTTGGACCTGCAAAAAAAACAATTCCACGGGATCGTCGACCCAAGCAATTTCTAAGCCTTGGCCTGCAAGCGCACCCTCGCCAATATCACGCCGCGTATAATAGGGTGAGCGTGCGGTTCTGTCTTTTGGCAAACTATACACTGGGTAGCGGTATTTGGCGGTTCTGGTCAAAGATCCAGACAGCTCTGGTTCGAAATACCCAGTAAACAAAGCGTCGTTTGCATCTTCGATCAGGACAGGGCGAAAGAATAATTCGAAGAAAGTTTTGGCATTGGTTTGCTGACTTGCGACGCGGCAGACTTGCGGCCACTCAAACCCTTTGATGCGGTCGCAAGAATTTAGAAAAACTCTGAGAGCTTCATCGTGCGCATCTTCATCCCAACCGTCTAAGTCGGAAAAGGAAAGGAGTTTTGCCACGGTTTCGCCCTCACTATAGGCGGGCGCTGACAGGGCCAGCACGGCTGCCAAAGCAGCACCTGCAAGCCCCGTTAAAGTCATGCGCCAGTTGCCACCAGTTGCCAATTTGGATTGGCGCTGCCGATCTCGCGCGCGAAAACCCATATATCTTTTTGGCGTTTGATCTTGTTTGGATCGCCTTCGACAATCACACCCTCATCATTGCGCGCCACAGTGGTGATTTCTGAGACGAAGCGCACTTTGATTTCTTCTTCGTTGGCGTCTTTGTCGATTTCAACATCGATGATCTGTGTTTCATGCAGGCCAATGAACTGTGCTTCAACGGTCAGGCCTGCATCTTTGCGGCTGTCGATTACAGACTGGAAGGCTTCTTCGACATCGTCCGAAATAAAGTCAGAAACAGAAGAAAGATCGCCGTTTTCGAAGGCCATCAAGATCATTTCGTAAGCTGAACTTGCGCCTGTCAAAAAGTCAGACACAGAAAAGTCAGGTTCGTTGCGCTTTAATTCAGCTAGGTTTTCCGCAGCGCGCGATCCCTCAGGTACGTTATCCACGATATCGTGATCAACGCCACCCTCAATCACCTCAAACTGGCGTTTGGGATCTTCGTTTTGCTTCAGCGGATCTGTGCGTGGCTGTTCAAAGCCATCACGCGTACCAAGAATGTTTCGCAATCGCAAAACCAAAAAAACTGCTATTCCGGCCAGAACCAGAAGGGAGACCAGTGAACTGTCCATCGATACCTCTTTTCCAATGGAGCGTAGTAAAATGCGCTCTTTGTTCCTATGTAGGTTGTCGGTGGTACCAAGTCCACCAGTCGCAAGAAATTTGAAAGGTCATTCTATGTGGTTATTTGCTCTTTTTGTCGCAGTCCCCGTGATTGAAATCGCTTTGTTTATTCAAGTCGGTGGCGCCATTGGATTGCTGTCCACATTGGCGATCGTGATTTTGACGGCTGTACTTGGTACGTATTTGGTACGTCAACAAGGAGCGCTGGCCTTGTCTCAGGTCAGAAACTCGTTCGGAGAATTGCGCGACCCCAGTGAACCACTTGCCCATGGGGCTATGATTTTGTTTTCTGGCGCCTTGCTTTTAACGCCAGGCTTTTTCACCGATTTTGTGGGTTTTTTACTTCTGATCCCTGCATTTCGAACCAAAATGTTTATTGAAATGCGTAAGCGTATCAAATTGCAAAGCTTTACCGTCGGCGGTGGATCACATTTTGAGGCTGGCGCAAGACCAAAACCGCAAGATCCAAACGTGATTGATGGCGAGTGGGAAAATGTTTCAAGCGAAGATAACGACAATAATAGCCCCTCAGGTTGGACGCGCCATTGAGCCGGCTTTTTCAACCTGATACAAAGCGTCAACTTTAGTCTTTTTGAGGAAATACACATGGCTGATACAGAAGAAGCAACAGCACCAGCGGCGGAACAAGTCAAAATGCAAATTTTGGGCCAATTTGTGCGTGATATGTCTTTTGAAAATATTCTTGCGCAAAAAGGCTTAAAGGCTGACGGTCGTCCGAATATTTCTGTGCAGGTTGCTCTTGATGCGAAAAAGCGCGAAGGCGCAGAGCACCAGTTCGAAATCGCGATCAAGTTGAATGTAAAATCTGAAACCGAGAATGGTGAGAACACTTTGTTCATTCTTGAGTTGGATTACGCAGGCATTTTCCACATCGAAAATGTGCCAGACGCGCAGATGCATCCTTTCTTGATGATCGAATGCCCTCGTATGTTATTCCCATTCACACGCCGTATCGTACACGATGTAACCCGTGATGGTGGCTTCCCGCCACTCAACTTGGACAACATCGATTTCGTACAATTATACCGCCAAGATCTGCAACGCCGTGCTGAAGCGCAAAAAGGCGATGCCCCAACCAACTAGGCCTAACTATTGGTTTTAGTCCACAAAGCGCCGTCGCCCATCGCCTCAACAAAGGCAGCATGGTCGGCGGCTTCTTTGTCTGTAAGGCGGCTTGGCAGTGGTTTTGGGCGCCGCGATGGACGCCATGTACCAGCCTGCGCTGCTGCGTCGGATTTGTCATCATCTTTAGGGGTTGGGGCTAAAACCAGATCTGGCTGACGACCACCAATTAATTCCAAATAAACTTCCGCTAAAATTTCAGAATCCAGCAAAGCGCCGTGCAATGTGCGGTTTGAATTGTCGATGTGAAACCGACGACACAACGCATCGAGCGTTGCCGGTGAGCCAGGGAATTTTTTACGCGCTATTGCCAATGTATCGAGGGCCTGTTCCCAAGGTATTTGACGCAAACCCGCTGTCTTAAGCTCAGCATTCAGAAATTTAATATCAAAAGACGCATTGTGTATCACAAGGGTGCTGTCGCCGATAAAATCCAAAAAGTCCTGCGCGATATCTTTAAACACTGGCTTATCAAGAAGCGTGACTTCATCCGCGCGTGCGGGGCGGGGTGGTTCAAGGATATCGGGGCCAATACCGTGCACCCCGAAGGCACCTGCAGGCATAGTGCGCTTAGGATTGATATATTGGTGGTATGTCCGCCCTGTTGCTAAGTGATTGTCCAGTTCAATCGCACCAATTTCAACCAATCTGTCCCCTGTTAAGGGATCGAATCCTGTGGTTTCAGTATCAAGAACGATTTCACGCATTAGAATTCTCTTTGATCAGGTTTTCTTGGATCTCAGCCACGATGTTTTGCACTGCTCTTTGCGCTGTTTCAAGGGTAAGCGTTTCAACGACAGCATCAGCTAAACTACGTTTTTCGGCGTCTGGCATTTGCTTGGACAGAATGTAGTCGAACTGCTGGAGTGTCATGTCGGGCCTTGCGAGTACTCTTTCCCTTTGAACATCAGCCGGCGCGGATACGACTACGACGTAATCCACATGATCGACTAGCCCTGTTTCAAACAAAAGCGGCACGTCTAAAACTACAATTTTAGAAAGGTTAGTGTCTAAAAATGCCTGTCTTTCCGTAGCAACTAAGGGATGAATGATTGCTTCGATTTTCTTTAAACCATCGGTGGTGGTCTTGATCCAATTTTTCAAAACACTACGATCAACACCCTCGGAAGTCGCGGCTTCGGGACATAGTTTTGCAATTTTAGAAATCGCATTGGCGTTTTGTGAATAAAGATCATGTACGGTTTGGTCAGCATCCCAAACTGGTATGCCGAGCGATCGAAACATCTGCGCGGTTGTCGACTTTCCCATACCAATCGACCCTGTAAGGCCGATTACGAATTGGCGTGACTGTGTCATGTTGAAAGCAAAACTTGCCGCGTTTCATCATCTACAACGGGGGCCACACCAAACCAGCGTTCAAAACCGGGTGCAGCCTGATGCAGCAACATTCCGAGACCATCAACGGTTTGGCAACCATTCTGAGCCGCTTTTTCAAGAAACTCTGTACGCAGAGGCGTATAAACGAGATCAGTGACAACTGCTTTCGGTGAAAGGGCATTTAAAGAGATATTGAATTCGCTTTTACCAACCATGCCCATCGAGGTCGAATTCACAACTGTCATCGCACCTTCGAGCATATCGGCAGCATGCACCCAGTCGTAAACAGTGATTTTACTACCAAATTCAGCTTTCAAGGCATCAGAACGCGATCTTGTGCGATTGGTGATGCGAATTTCATCCACACCGACATCCAGTAGCGATGCAATCACGGCGCGCGCTGCGCCGCCAGCACCAAAAATGGCAGAAGGGCCTGCTTTAGGGTCCCATTTTGCATTTGATCTTAGATTTTCAACAAATCCGTAACCGTCAGTATTATCAGCATGCAACTTGCCATCTGGTCGGAAAATCAGTGTGTTTGCCGCCCCGATAAGCGCTGCGCGATCGGTTACGATATCTGCGATTCCGAGAACGGTTTCTTTGTGTGGAATTGTGACATTTGCGCCCACAAACCCCATTTTCGGCATCGCACGCAAGACTTGTTCTAGATCGCTTTGTGCCACATCTAAATGCACATAATGACCTTGGATACCGTAGCGTTTTAACCAAAAACCATGCAAATCTGGCGAACGGCTGTGACCAATTGGTGATCCAATTACACCTGCCATTGGAATTTTAACACTCATGATGAAATTGCTCCTGTTTGACCTAGGTATCCAAGTATTTCTAGGAGCGGCAAACCTAAAACGGTGAAATAATCGCCGTCAATGCGTGAAAACAAGCGGGACCCTTCTTCTTCCAATTTATAGCCTCCCACTGAATTTTGCACGGAATCCCAATTGCGCGTTAGATAATCGTCTAGGTAGCTTTCGGAATTTTGTTTCATTTGCAATTTAACTTCACCGATAAATCGCCACTTTGGAGCGCCTAGTTCGTAAATAACTGCGGCGGAAAACAATTTATGCCGCTCGCCATTTAGACGTAGAAGCTGATCTTTTGCCTCGCTGCGATCTTTTGGTTTCGAAAACAACTGGCCTTGGAATGACAAAACCTGATCGCATCCCAGAACAATAGCTTCGGGGTGTTTCAATGAAATTTTACGGGCTTTGCCCTCGGCCAATGCGTCGGCAATATCGCGGGGGGGCGTTTTATCGGCAATCAACGCATCCTTAATACTATCTTCATCAATACGCGGCACATTTATATCAAATGATACATTCGCATTTGAGAGCAAAGTCTGACGAATCGACGACCCCGAGGCCAGAATTAAATTTTGGGGCATGTTGATGATCCTGTGGAAAAAACTGTCCAAACTGTGTTGGCGCTTATCGGGATAACCATGGCACGGATAGACCTTGGGGAAAAGTCGACTGTTTTCCAAAAAACTTGATCATGTTTTCCTGAGTGGACTAATTATTTTTTTGCCTGTTAATAAAATTCATATTTAGACTTAATTAAACTTTATCCTAAAAGTTATTCCAAAGAGATTTTCTATTTAATGCTTTATTAATATTGGGTTTTTAAGAAATATCCCCAGATTTTCATTTCACATTATTAGATTTCTATCAGTGGATATAAGTTTTTGGATAAGCCGTTAATCCACATGATCCACAGGCCCTACAAACAACATCATCTTTTCTTTCTTTCTTATATTATTTTAATAGGGCACTGAAACTTGGAGTGCTTGAAATGAGCTATTTACTGTTGGACCTATATCCATGGACTAAATCATTGCATGTGATTTCCGTGATCGCATGGATGGCTGGTATTTTTTATCTACCTAGATTGTTTGTCCGTCATACCGAAAACGTGACAGTCGGTAGTGAAACAGATCTCTTATTCCAAGACATGGAAAAAAAGCTTTTAAAACTAATCATGAACCCTGCAGCAATTTCCACATGGATCTTTGGGCTTTTACTGGTGTTGACACCAGGCGTGATTGACTGGACGGATGCATGGCCTTGGATAAAAGCCTTTTGCGTCATCGCTATGACGTGGTTCCATCATTGGTGTGCTGTTAGACGAAAAGACTTTGTGCAGGGTGAAAATAGCCGTAGTGGTAAACATTATCGTTTGATGAATGAACTCCCTACCGTTTTAATGATTGTGATCGTCGTTATGATTATCGCACGCCCTATCTGAGATAGATTGACTCGCAAGGATAGTCTGGCTATTGATCCTTAAATCCCTGCCGTCCGGCTTACTGGGATATTTCACACCAATATGAAACTGATCGCTTTGCGTTCTAAGTTTGGATGTCTTGATGACTGTTAACTCCCTAAATCTTTCTGATCTTAAAGCAAAAACGCCTAAAGATTTACTTTCAATGGCGGAAGAACTTGAAATTGAAAACGCTTCTACAATGCGTAAGGGTGAGATGATGTTCTCAATCCTGAAAGAGCGTGCTGAAGAAGATTGGGAAATTACAGGCGACGGCGTTTTGGAGGTTTTGCAAGATGGGTTCGGCTTTTTACGGTCGCCTGAAGCAAATTACTTGCCAGGCCCAGATGATATTTACGTGTCGCCAGAAATTTTACGTCAGTTCGGGATGAGAACAGGCGATACTGTCGAAGGGTTGATGCAAGCGCCAAACGACAATGAGCGCTACTTTACCATCACCAAGGTTACGCAGATTAACTTTGAAGAGCCTGAAAAATCTCGTCATAAAATCAATTTCGACAACCTAACGCCGCTCTATCCGAACGAACGGTTGAATATGGAAATCGAAGATCCAACACTAAAAGATCGTTCTGCACGGATCATCGATCTTGTAGCGCCGATTGGTAAAGGTCAGCGGTCCTTGATTGTTGCGCCGCCGCGGACCGGTAAAACTGTTTTGTTGCAAAATATCGCGACCTCAATCGGTATTAACCATCCTGAATGCTATTTGATCGTGCTTTTGATTGATGAGCGCCCAGAAGAGGTGACAGACATGCAACGGTCTGTGAATGGTGAAGTGATTTCATCAACCTTCGATGAGCCTGCATCACGTCACGTTGCCGTGTCTGAAATGGTGATCGAGAAAGCTAAACGTCTTGTCGAACATAAACGTGATGTAGTGATCTTACTGGATTCTATCACCCGTCTTGGTCGCGCTTTTAACACTGTTGTGCCGTCTTCGGGTAAGGTTTTGACAGGTGGTGTTGATGCAAATGCTCTGCAGCGTCCTAAGCGCTTTTTTGGTGCTGCGCGTAACATCGAAGAGGGTGGATCTTTGACAATCATCGCCACAGCTTTGATTGATACAGGATCACGCATGGATGAAGTCATCTTTGAGGAATTTAAAGGGACTGGTAACTCTGAAATTGTGTTGGATCGTAAAGTTGCTGATAAGCGCGTGTTCCCTGCGATGGATATTTTGAAATCTGGTACGCGCAAAGAAGAGCTTTTAGTAGATTCGAAAGATCTTCAGAAAACATATTTGTTGCGCCGCATTCTAAATCCAATGGGCACGACAGATGCGATCGAATTCTTGATATCAAAACTCAAGCAAACAAAATCGAATGCGGAATTTTTCGATTCTATGAATGCATAAAATATAATTATCAATGGGTTAGCCTATGGATACGATTTATGCTCTTGCGTCCGCAAGAGGAAAAGCAGGCGTTGCTGTGGTCCGGATTTCCGGACCTCTTGCATTTTGGACTGTTGAAAAGCTATCCGGCTCTGTTCCAAAGCAGCGCTATGCGTCTTTACGCAGTCTAAAAAACGCACATGGCGAGATTATAGACGAAGCTTTGGTGATTTGTTTTGAACAAGGCGCGTCTTTTACGGGCGAACAAAGTGCTGAACTTCAATTGCACGGTTCTGTTGCTATCGTAAAATCGGTCCTTGAAGAATTATCAAATTTTGAAGGTTTGCGTTTGGCCGAGGCAGGGGAATTTACCCGTAGAGCGTTGGAAAACGAGCGTCTAGATCTTGCACAGGTCGAAGGCCTCGCTGATTTAATTGAATCAGAAACCGAAGCGCAGCGTAAACAAGCGATGCGTATTTTATCAGGTGCGCTAGGGGATAAAGCTGCAGGCTGGCGCACATCTTTGATCAGAGCGGCTGCACTCATTGAGGCAACGATTGATTTCGCAGATGAGGAAGTCCCTGTCGATGTCTCGCCAGAAGTGCTCGAATTGCTTGCGAATGTAATGTTGGAACTCGAAGCAGAAGTGTCTGGGGTTCGAATTTCTGAACGTATTCGAGAGGGGTTTGAAGTCGCTATTGTAGGCCCGCCAAACGTGGGAAAATCTACCCTTTTAAATACCTTAGCGGGGCGCGAAGCCGCGATCACTTCTGAAGTTGCGGGTACAACCCGTGATGTAATTGAAGTGCGCATGGAGCTTTCTGGATTACCGGTAACGCTTTTGGATACCGCTGGGCTGCGCGAGACAACTGACGTAGTTGAAACATTTGGTATAGCGCGTGCGAAAGAGCGCGCTAATATGGCAGACTTACGTGTTATTCTATTGCTATCAAAGGATGACATGCCTGAAATACCGCCCAGAGATGGCGATATTGTGCTTATTGGTAAAGATGATGACGGATCAGAATCGTCGTTGTCAGTATCGGGTCATACAGGCCAAGGCATTGAAAAACTTGTTGGTTTAATCTGTGAACGTCTATCCTTACTGGCCGCAGGTGCATCAACTGCGACACATGAACGCCATCGTATAGCTATGACAACTGCTTTGACTACTTTAGAATCGGGACGAGATCAGGTATTGATGGGCTCAGAACGCGCTGAATTGGCAGCTGAAGACATGCGTACGGCGATCCGTGCGCTAGATGCACTGGTTGGTCGCGTGGATGTTGAGAATCTTTTAGATGAGATTTTCTCAAGTTTTTGCATTGGTAAATAACCATAGATCTAAGGAATGTTTCACGTGAAACAACAAGATTATGATGTCGTTGTCGTTGGTGGTGGTCATGCTGGTGCAGATGCAGCTGCAGCTTCTGCGCGTACAGGCGCTAAAACCGCCCTTGTGACGCTAAAAATTGAGAATATCGGTGTAATGTCTTGTAATCCTGCTATTGGCGGATTGGGCAAAGGCCACTTAGTACGTGAAGTTGATGCGCTTGATGGGGTGATGGGGCGTATCGCCGACAAAGCAGGTATTCAATATCGCTTACTGAATCGTCGAAAAGGGCCTGCCGTTCAGGGGCCACGCGCTCAGGCTGACCGTAAAATCTATCGTGAAGAAATGCTTTCAGAGCTATCAAAAACACCGAACCTCACAATCATCGAAGGTGAAGTCACGGATTTGGTAATGTCTGGTGGAAAGGTCACGGGAGTATCTCTTGGCGATAAAGGCAATTTAAATGCTGGCGCAGTGGTTTTAACAACGGGCACGTTTCTAAACGGTATTATTCATATAGGTGACCAAAATCACTCTGGTGGTCGCATGGGTGATCAGCCATCTATTGCGCTGGCTGATCGTTTATATGGGTTTGGGCTCCCTATGGGACGGTTAAAAACCGGAACGCCACCGCGTTTAAATGGGAAGACCATTAATTGGGAAGTGTTAGAAGAACAGCCTGGTGATGACTTACCAGTGATGTTTTCGTTTATGAACAAAACACCTCCTGCACGCCAAGTATCATGCGGAATTACTCATACCAATGAGAAAACGCACCAGATTATTCGAGACAATCTTGAACGTTCTGCCATGTATGGTGGTCATATTGATGGGGTAGGGCCGCGCTATTGCCCATCAATTGAAGATAAAGTTGTACGCTTTGCGGATAAAACATCACATCAGATTTTTCTGGAACCAGAAGGGCTAGATGACGACACGGTATATCCAAATGGAATTTCCACATCCTTGCCAGTTGACGTTCAAGAGGCATATGTACGTTCTATTGTTGGTCTAGAGAATGTTGAAATTTTACAGCCTGGTTATGCGATTGAATATGATTATGTTGACCCGCGCGCCCTTAGGCCAACGCTGGAAGTAAAAGATGTACCAGGCTTGTTTTTGGCAGGTCAGATCAATGGCACAACCGGATATGAAGAAGCAGCAGCACAGGGCTTAGTCGCAGGATTGAACGCGTCCAAGTTATCATTAGGCGAGGATCAAGTTACATTCAGCAGATCTGATTCCTACATCGGTGTTATGATCGATGACTTGATCACACGCGGCGTATCTGAACCTTACCGTATGTTTACGTCTCGAGCAGAATTTCGATTAACCCTGCGCGCTGACAACGCGGATCAGCGCTTAACTGGTTTAGGTTATAGTCTAGGCGTTGTTGGAGAGGACCGTAAAGCTGCGTTTGATGAAAAAATGGAGCGACTGTCGAGAGCGCGAGAGTATTTGCAATCAAAAACATTTTCGCCAAAGGAATTGTTGAGGGGTGGTATTCGCGTCAGTGCGGATGGAAATAAGCGCAACGCCTATGAAATTCTGGCGTTTCCAGATGTTGATTTCACTAATTTGATCGCTCTTGATGCGAAATTTGGCGATGTTGATCCTGAAATTCAGTCTCAACTATCCTGCGATGCGTTATATGCAAACTATATCGAGCGTCAAAATCGTGACGTAGAGAAAATGAAACGCGATGAAGCGCATAGTATTCCAGACGATTTTGATTATACAGAGCTGCGTGGCTTATCAAATGAACTGCGTAGCAAACTCATCCTTGTAAGACCTCAAACAATCGGGCAGGCTTCGCGCGTTGAAGGGATGACGCCAGCCGCATCAACGCTTATTTTGGCCAAATTGCGTCAATCTTCTTCGAAAAAAGTAGCTGCTAAATGACCTTAAGTAATAACGTGTTTCCAAATGTTTCACGTGAAACATCGGACAGATTAGAAGTATATGAAGATCTTTTAAAAAAATGGAATCCAGCAATAAATTTGGTTTCCAAATTATCTCTTAATGATCTTCGGAATCGTCACTTCATCGATTCAATGCAAGTGTTTGATCTCAAATCAGACAGTTCTAAAACTTGGGTTGATATTGGTTCAGGTGGGGGTTTTCCTGGTTTGGTTTGCGCAATAATGGCCGCAGACGCTGCGCCTCAAATAGAATTTCACCTTGTTGAGTCTGATATCAGAAAAGCGACATTTCTGCGTAATGTCGCGCGAGAGGTGGGTATAAAAATTTCGGTCCATTCAGAACGAATTGAAAAGCTGAATTGTTTTAATGCTGATATTCTGTCTGCGCGGGCCTTGGCATCACTCGAAAAATTGCTTGAGTTTGCGGTATTACATCTGTCATCTGGCGGGGTTGCGCTGTTCCCGAAAGGTGTAAGCTTCAAAGAAGAAATCGAAACTGCTCGGTTGGAGTGGAAATTTGACGTAATCGAGTATCAAAGCCAAACAGATGAAAACTCTGTCGTTTTAAAAGTAGGGAATATTGCACGTGTCTGACATTATTCGCCCAGAGTTTGCAAAAATTATTGCAATTGCTAATCAAAAGGGTGGGGTAGGAAAAACGACGACTACTATCAATCTCGCCGCTGCCCTTGTCGAAACTGGGATGCGTGTTTTGGTGGTCGATCTAGATCCTCAAGGGAATGCTTCAACAGGCCTAGGAGTTGAAGCGAGTGCGCGAGAGAGAACCACCTATGATTTGATCATGGGGGATGTCGATCTGGATGAAATCATTCAATCCACTGATATTGAGGGATTATATATATCTCCAGCAACGATTGATTTGTCCTCGGCCGATATGGAAATGGTCGCCAACGAAAAACGTAGCTTTCTGCTGCATGATGCGCTGCGACAGCATGCAATGGATTCTTTTGCTCTTGATTATATATTGATCGACTGTCCTCCGTCGCTGAGCTTGCTCACCGTAAATGCTATGGTCGCATCGGACACGGTTTTGGTGCCGCTTCAGAGTGAATTTTTCGCACTGGAAGGGCTTTCACAGCTTATGTTGACCGTTCGTGAGGTGCGCCAAACGGCTAATCCAAACCTGCGTATCGAAGGGATTGTGTTAACAATGTACGACCAGCGCAATAATTTATCACGACAAGTCGAACAGGATGCGCGTGATAATTTGCAAGATTTGGTGTTTAAAACAGTTATTCCGCGCAACGTACGTATCAGTGAATCACCTTCTTTTGCGCTTCCAGTGCTCGATTATGATACCCATTCAAAGGGTAGCCAAGCATATCGTGCCTTGGCCACAGAACTTTTAGGTAAACGGAGATAGACCATGGCATCGACCCCAAACAAGCAGAATAAAGCGCGTGGCCTTGGTCGTGGCCTTTCCGCATTGATGGCGGATATTCCGAATGATCCAGTGATGCTCGATCAGGAAACAACTACGCGCCGTGCTGATATGGTTGTTCCGATTGAACGCGTTGAGCCCAACCCTGATCAGCCCAGACGGCAGTTTGTTCAAGCGGATTTGGATGATTTGGCCAACTCAATTCGTGAAAAGGGCGTTATTCAACCGCTGATCGTGCGCCCTAGTCCGCGTGTTAAAGAAAACTTTGAAATCGTGGCAGGTGAACGCCGCTGGCGTGCGTCCCAATTGGCGAAACGTCACGATATTCCGATTATCATTCGCGAATACGATGATATCGAGGTTCTTGAGGTCGCTATTATCGAGAATATTCAGCGCGCAGACCTCAATTCAATCGAGGAAGCAGCTGGATATAAGCAGTTGATGGAAAAGTTTGGCCATACCCAAGAAAAACTCGCTGAAGCGCTAGGGAAAAGCCGCAGCCATATCGCCAATCTTATGCGCTTATTGCAACTCCCGAGCGATGTGCAAAACTTTGTTGTCTCCGGTGATTTGTCGGCAGGGCATGCGCGCGCATTAATTACTGCAACCAATCCATCTGAATTGGCGCGCGCAGTTGTAAAAAAGGGCTTATCTGTACGCGATACCGAAAAGCTAGCAAAGAAAGAAAAACCAGCAACAAAGACACGCACGCGGTCCAAGGATGTATCCACAGAGAAGGATTCTGACACACGCGCGCTTGAAGGGGACTTGTCTGCGGCGATTGGAATGAGCGTGAATATCACGCATGTTTCCGGTGCTGAAAATGGTGTTTTATCTATAAGTTATAAAGATTTAGATGATTTGGATGCTTTGTGTCAAATCTTATCTCGTGGAAGATAGGATCTAGGGAATAATTTCGCGTAGAACTGCATTCAAAAGAGGGCGTCCCTTTGGGGTGACCATGAGGCGCCCTTTTTCTATTTTCACGAGCCCATCTTCGAATAGGAATTGATTTGTAACCTCTAGAGGGTTGCCAGAAATTTCTGCGGCGCGCGCGAGGTCGATGCCATCAGCGAGGCGCAAACCCATTAATAGAAATTCGGTCAGCTGTTCATCAGGGGGCAGTAAAGATCTACTGTGTTCGCCTGAACCGGTTTTGCGGACTTTTTCGAGCCAAAGACCAGGGGACAACAGAGTATCGGTTGCATACTTTTCACCATCCAATGTTAATCTACCATGCGCTCCTGGACCTATGCCAATATAGTCGCCATAGCGCCAATAGATCTCGTTGTGACGGCTTTCTGATCCATTTTGGGCATGATTAGACACTTCATATGCGGACATCCCAGCGGCATCGCAAATTTCTTGCGTGGCAAAATACATATCTGTTGCAGTGTCTTCTGTGGGTAGGTTTCGCAGTTTTCCGCGTGAATACCGCTCTCCAAAGGCAGTACCTTCTTCGATTGTCAGTTGATAAAGCGACAAATGGTCAGCCGCCATATCTAGCGCTTCGGTGAGCTCGTTTTTCCAGTCATTCAAGCTTTGCTGTTGTCTCGCGTAAATGAGATCAAAGCTAATTCGATCAAAGGTGTTCCGCGCAATATCGAATGCACTACGTGCTTCAGCGACGGTGTGCATACGACCCAAAGCTTTCAAATCCGCATCTCTGAGGGATTGGATTCCCATAGAAAGTCGATTTACGCCCGCCTCATGGTAGCCGATAAAACGACCCGCTTCGACCGACGTTGGATTGGCTTCCAGCGTTATTTCGCAGTCATTTGCAAGCGTCCAAGATGATCGCACGCGGTCGAGTAGTGCATTGACGAGATCAGGCGACATCAATGATGGCGTACCGCCGCCAAAGAATACGGAATTTAGCAACCGGCCCTGAGTGAGATTTGCGACGCGGTCAATTTCTGACAAAAATGCCGCCTTCCAACTTTCTTCGTTGATTGAAGCGGAAACATGCGAATTGAAATCACAATAGGGGCACTTTGCTTGGCAAAAGGGCCAGTGAATGTACAGACCGAACCCGCCGTTTTGCCAATCTTCCATGATTACCCCTTGAACGCTGTGACTTCGATTTCGATTAACATTTCTGGTTTGATCAAATCTGCAACGATCATTGTTGCTGCGGGGCGGATTTCGCCGAATGCTTCGCCGAGTGCTGGTAAAACTTGATCTACCAGAGCTGCGTCTACGATAGTGTATTGCACGCGAACGATATCAGACATTGCAAATCCACCATCGGAAAGCGCCTTAGAAATAGTGGAAAAGCAATTGCGGGCTTGGTCGACTGCCTGCTTTGGCATTGTCATGGCAGAATAGTCATACCCTGTGGTGCCCGACACAAAACACCAATCGCCCTGAACAACAGCGCGGGAGTAACCCATAGTTTTTTCGAAATCTGATCCAGATGAAATGAGAATGCGTTTGGTCATTTACTCAAATCCTTGAAGGGTCCAGCAACGAACTGAGCGAAGGCATCGGCGCGGTGACTCATTGCTTGTTTTTTGGCTGGGTCCATTTCTGCGAAAGTTATATCATAGCCGAGGGGCACAAACATAGGATCAAATCCAAAGCCTTTTTCGCCTCGCATGGGCCAAGTAAGGCTGCCTTCGACTTTGCCCTCAAAAACCTCGTCGTGACCATCGGGCCATGCTAGGCAGAGAGTACAACAAAATCGCGCAGTTCGGGGTGCAGGAGCTTCTAAGGCCTCCAATTTGTCCCAAACTTTTTTCATTGCCATTGGAAAGTCGCGGCCATTCGGGGTTTCCGCCCAATCAGCGGTGTAGACACCAGGTGCGCCATCCAATGCATCAACCATGATTCCGCTGTCATCAGAAAGCGCAGGTAGGCCACTCTTTTTCGCCGCATAATGCGCCTTAATGCGCGCATTGCCAGCAAAAGTGTTTTCGGTCTCGTCGGGTTCATCAAACCCTAGATCGCCTGCTGAGATGACTTCGACGCCAAAGGGAGCGAGCAGGGCTGATATTTCGCGCAACTTGCCTTTGTTGTGAGAGGCAAGAACGATCTTTTTTCCATCAAACTGACGCATTAGGCCACCGCTGCATTCTGCGCTGCGACAAGTTCTGCTATGCCTTTTTCTGACAAATCTAATAACTCATTCATCTGTGCGCGAGAATATGTGGCGCCTTCTGCGCTCATTTGCGTTTCAATCAGCTGGCCGTTTGCAAGCATGATAAAGTTGCCATCCACGCCAGCTTCTGCATCTTCCGGATAATCGAGATCAAGCACGGGTTGGCCAGCATAAATGCCGCACGAAACAGCAGCAACATTTGAAATAAGTGGGTCAGAAGTGATGTCTCCGGCCTTTAGCAGTTTGTTCACTGCAAGGCGAAGTGCGACCCAACCGCCTGTGATTGATGCGCAGCGCGTACCTCCGTCGGCTTGGATCACATCGCAATCAACAGTGATTTGACGTTCGCCCAAGGCAACACGATCAACGCCAGCCCGTAAAGAGCGCCCGATCAGGCGTTGGATTTCAACGGTTCGCCCACCCTGTTTGCCGCTGGTCGCTTCGCGACGCATCCGCGATGAGGTAGAGCGCGGCAGCATACCGTATTCCGCAGTGACCCAGCCTTGGCCAGAATTGCGCATAAATGGAGGAACGCGAGGCTCAAGTGTCGCAGTACACAAGACATGTGTGTCGCCGCAACGGATCATGCAGGAACCTTCAGCATGTTTGGTCACATTTGTTTCAATTGAAATCGCGCGCATTTCGTCTAAAGCTCTACCAGAAGGTCGCATGTTTTATCCTTTGCCTTACATCTGACCTGACATAGACAAGTGTGGGCAATCGACGCAAGTGGCATTGACCCCATGGGCACATGTCTTTTTAGTGCTTTTACATCTAATTTTTGGCGGACCTATGTCAGATCGAAGCAGTTTGATTTCCGAAATGAACGACAGATCGCGTGAAGTATTTCGACGTGTTGTTGAGGGGTATCTGGAAAATGGTGACCCTGTTGGATCTCGCAGCCTAACGCGCACGATGAATGAAAAAGTATCAGCGGCGACCATTCGCAATGTGATGTCGGATTTGGAGCATCTTGGTCTGCTCAATAGTCCGCATGTTTCGGCAGGCCGTATTCCAACACAAATGGGCCTTAGAATGTTTGTTGATGGATTGCTTGAGGTCGGAAAAGTTGATCAGATTGACCGTGCTAGAATAGAAGAAACAGTCAGTGCGGATCAGCATGATCTGGGATCTACTTTAGATCGTGTGGGGTCGGTCTTGTCGGGTATAACTCATGGTGCCAGTTTGGTTTTAACGCCGAAACATGAAGCACCAATCAAGCATATCGAATTTGTAAGCCTAGATCCTTCGCGCGCTTTAGTTGTTTTGGTTTTCGCTGATGGCCATGTGGAAAATCGTATATTTTCGCCGCCGCTCGGGCAAACCGCTTCATCTATGCGAGAGGCCGCGAATTTTCTAAATGCGCTTGCGCAAGGCAAAACACTATCTGAATTGCGCAAAACCGTAGAGGTTGAAATCAAAACGCGACGTCAAGAATTGGATAAGTTGGCGGCTGAATTGATTGAGAACGGTGACGCGATTTGGGAAAGCGAAGGCGATCAAAATGCGCGTTTAATCGTACGCGGGCGTTCGAATTTGCTTGGCAGCGGTGCTGAAGAAGACGAAATGCAGCGAATCCGAAGTCTGTTTGATGACCTTGAGCAAAAGCGAGATATAGCCGAATTTCTTGAACTTGCTGAAGACGGCGACGGAGTACGCATTTTTATTGGCTCTGAGAACAAACTTTTTTCTCTTTCGGGTTCCTCTTTGGTGGTTTCTCCCTATATGAACGCAGAACGAAAAATTATCGGTGCTGTTGGCGTTATAGGCCCGACTCGGTTGAACTACGGGCGGATCGTGCCAATTGTCGATTACACGGCGCAGCTTGTTGGCAAAATATTGTCGAGCAAGTCTTAAAAGGTGACATATGACGGATTCGAACAAAGACCTTGATGCAGAATTTGACATGGAAGTCGATGATCCCATCGAATTTCTTGGCGAAGAAGCGAATGAAGAAGAGCTGGAAAAATTGCGTGCTGAGCGTGATGAGATGCGCGACCGTTTTATGCGCGCAATGGCTGACGCAGAGAATTCTCGCAAACGGTCAGAGCGTGACCGCCGCGAGGCCGAAAACTATGGTGGTTCAAAACTTGGTCGCGATATGTTGCCTGTCTATGACAACCTTAAGCGTGCAATAGACACAATCACAGATGACCAGCGCGAGGCGCAAAAAGCTCTGATCGACGGTATCGAATTGACCATGCGCGAGCTTTTGAATGTGTTTAAGAAGCACGGTATCGATGCAGTCGCACCTGAAGTGGGTGACAAGTTTGATCCTAACATTCACGAAGCAATGTTCGAAGCCCCTGTGCCTGGAACCAAAGCTGGCGACATCATCCAAATTATGAACGTCGGCTTTATGATCCATGATCGCCTGTTGCGACCCGCACAGGTTGGGGTTAGCTCAACACCCGCTTAAGTTTCTGCAAGCGATTTGAGTTCATACAGTAGTTGAAGCGCCTCACGGGGCGTTAGCTCGTCGGGAAGGATCTCGGCGAGCTTTTCATTGACGATGCTTGGGCGCGTTTCCACTTTTGTTGGGAGTGGCGCAGGTGTCGCTGAAAATAGCGGCAAATCATCAATCACCGCTTTGGGGGATGTTTTGGTTTCCGATTGTCCTTTTTCCAAAGCTTCTAAGACAATTCTAGCGCGGTCTACGACCAGGGATGGAAGGCCAGCGAGCTTGGCGACTTGAACACCGTATGATCTGTCCGCTTTACCCTTGATAACCTCATGTAAAAAGATGACATCGCCATCCCATTCTTTGACCGAAACGGTTGCGTTATCCGCGCCTTCCAGCTTGTCGGACAGGGCTGTCATTTCGTGATAATGGGTTGCAAACAATGCTCGAGACTTATTTACATCATGCAAATGCTCTAGCGTTGCCCATGCGATGGAAAGGCCATCATAGGTCGCTGTACCGCGGCCGATTTCATCTAAAATTACCAATGCACGATCGTCAGCCTGATTTAGAATCGCAGCTGTTTCGACCATTTCTACCATGAATGTTGATCGGCCACGGGCCAAATCATCAGAGGCGCCAACGCGCGAAAACAGCTGTGAAACAATACCAATGTGAGCAGATGTAGCGGGCACAAAAGATCCCATCTGAGCAATCAGTGCGATTAGAGCGTTTTGCCGTAAAAAGGTCGATTTACCCGCCATGTTGGGGCCTGTCAGTAGCCAAATAGCAGCGCCATCTTTCCCGTCGGTTAGATCACAATCATTCGCCACAAATTGCGAATTCCCTTGTTTGCGCAATGCGCGCTCTACAACTGGGTGGCGGCCACCTTGAATGTCGAATGCTCGACCTGAATCTACATTGGGGCGTGCCCAGTTTTCGTGCAAAGCAAGATCTGCCAATGACGTCGTTAGGTCAATTTCCGCAAGCGATTTAGAGGCTTCGGCAATATGTGGCGCTTGCGTCAAAACGGCTTGCGAGAGTTCGGTGAAAATATGTTTTTCGATTTCAAGCGCGCGGCCGCCTGCATTGTGGATCTTTGTCTCCAGTTCGCTTAGTTCCAATGTGGTAAAGCGCACTTGATTTGCGGTGGTTTGACGATGAATAAATGATTCATTTAGCGGGGCAGACAGCATCTTATCCGCATGTGCTGCGGTTGTTTCGATGAAATATCCTAACACGTTGTTATGCTTTATTTTCAACGATTGGATGCCCGTCTGTTCGGCGTATTGTGTTTGCAGCGATGCGATCACCCCGCGCCCTTGATCACGCAATGTGCGGCATTCATCTAGCTCAGCACTATAGCCTTCCGCGACGAATCCTCCATCGCGCGCTAATAAAGGCGGCTCTGCGACCAAAGCGCGATCTAGCAGGTCAATCGTTGCCCCATGCCCCTGCAGTAGTGAAATATTCTGTTCAAATAGCTCTGGGATGTCGATGCTACTCAAGCTTTTTGAAACCTCCAAGGCTTGTGACAGACCATTTCGAATTGCCGTAAGATCACGTGGACCAGCGCGCTCCAACCCGAGGCGCGATAGGCTGCGTTCCATATCGGGAACTTTGCGCAGAACCTCGCGCAAAGCCTCGCTGACTTGTCGATTGGACACTGCAAATTCGACGGCATCAAGGCGTTGATGAATCAGGTTAACATCGCGAGATGGGCTAGAGAGCCTGCGCTCAAGCAAGCGCCCGCCTGCGGCCGTCAAAGTACGATCCATTGCTGCAATCAGTGAGTCCTCGCGTCCACCAGACAGGGCATGCGTGATTTCTAGATTTCGGCGGGTCGCGGCATCAATCTGCATAGCCCCGCCAATGTTTTCGCGGTGTGGCGGGCGAACTAAAGGCAATTTACCCTTTTGAGTGATTTCAAGATAATCAATGATCGCGCCCATGGCGGATATTTCTGCCAATCCGAATGTGGCATATGCATCCAAGCTTGAAACTTGAAACAGGTCCTGTAGCCGTTTCTTTGCTGATGTGCTGTCAAATGAACTGCGGGACAGCGGAGTTGTTGATGCTTCGAAATCAGGGACTAATTCAGCCCAATTCGCAGCACTTCCCTCTGAGACGATGAGTTCAGAGGGGGCGAGGCGCGCAAGCTCTGGCGCGAGGCGCACTAAAGGGCAGGGCATCACGTGAAACGCTCCTGTTGAAATATCGACCCAAGCTAAAGCGCCTTCCTCGCGAACTTCTGCATAGGCTGCCAGAAAGTTGTGACGGCGCGCTTCTAACAAACTGTCTTCAGTCAGCGTCCCCGGCGTCACAAGGCGAACAACATCACGTTTGACCACAGACTTCGCGCCACGCTTTTTTGCCTCGGCGGGGCTTTCTAGTTGCTCACAAACAGCAACGCGGAACCCTTTGCGTATAAGTGTATGAAAATACCCCTCGGCCGCATGAACAGGTACGCCGCACATAGGTATGTCATCACCGGCGTGTTTTCCACGTTTGGTCAAAGCGATATCTAGCGCTTCGGCAGCTGCGATAGCATCGTCGAAAAACATCTCATAAAAATCACCCATGCGGTAAAACAACAAAGCATCGCGGTGGCGAGATTTAATTTCAAGGAACTGCGCCATCATGGGCGTTACATTTGGTTTTTCAGCAGCCACGTGTGGGATCCTTGTTTATTTTGGCCCTAATTTAACAACAGACTGAGCAGCGTAAAGGGTCGATGCGTTCTTTTGTTGAGCGGACACCTGTGGATGGTTAAGAAGGTTGGACAGGCAAAAATGGAGGCCCCCCAAATGCCCAAACCTAAGCAAACCCGTGAAGAAGCGTTAGCGTTTCACATGGACCCACGTCCAGGTAAATTCGACATCGCGCCAAGCGTGCCGATGACAACGCAGCGCGATCTTTCGTTGGCCTATTCTCCGGGCGTTGCGGTGCCTTGTGAAGAAATAGCAGCCAGGCCTGAAACAGCGTACGATTACACCAATAAGGGCAATCTAGTTGCGGTGATTTCTAACGGTACAGCTGTGCTTGGATTGGGAAATTTAGGCGCATTAGCGTCTAAACCCGTGATGGAAGGTAAATCCGTTTTATTCAAACGATTTGCTGACGTAAACTCGATCGATATTGAACTGGATACAGAAGATCCTGAACAAATCATTCAAGCTGTAAAGTTGATGGGGCCAACATTTGGCGGCATCAACTTAGAAGACATCAAGGCGCCCGAGTGCTTTATCATCGAACAGCGCCTTAAAGAAGAAATGGACATTCCTGTGTTTCATGATGATCAGCACGGCACAGCGGTTATCTGTGCGGCTGGACTGATCAACGCGTTACACATTTCAGGTAAGAAAATCGAAGATTGTCGTATCGTTTTGAATGGCGCAGGTGCGGCTGGAATTGCATGTCTTGAGTTGATCAAATCCATGGGTGCGAAACATGACAATTGTATCATGTGTGACACCAAGGGCGTGATTTACCAAGGGCGCACTGAGGGCATGAATCAGTGGAAATCTGCGCATGCAGCAAAAACTGATACAAGGACATTAGAAGATGCCATGAAAGACGCTGATGTGTTTTTGGGGGTGTCCGCAAAAGGTGCTGTAACAAGTGACATGGTGGCATCAATGGCGCCAAATCCGGTAATTTTTGCTATGGCGAACCCGGATCCAGAAATCACACCAGAAGAAGCGCATGCAGTGCGCGAGGACGCGATTGTTGCAACTGGGCGTTCTGACTATCCAAATCAAGTGAATAATGTGCTTGGGTTTCCATATTTGTTCCGCGGGGCGCTTGATATCCATGCACGCGCAATCAACGATGAAATGAAAATCGCCTGTGCGCGGGCTTTGGCGGAACTTGCACGCCAAGATGTGCCTGATGAAGTTGCGCTTGCTTATGGGCAAAAACTATCTTTTGGCCGCGACTATATAATTCCTACGCCGTTTGATCCACGTTTGATCTACACCATCCCACCAGCTGTTGCGAAAGCTGGCATGGACACTGGCGTTGCGCGCAGACCGATTGTCGACATGGCGGGCTACGAACAAGATCTACAAGCGCGTATGGATCCAACAGCACAAATCTTACAAGGCCTTTACGCCCGAGCGCGCCAAGCGCAGGCGACAATGGTCTTTGCGGAAGGCGATGATCCGCGTGTTTTGCGTGCCGCTGTTGCCTATCAACGTGGTGGTTTTGGCCGTGCTTTGGTCGTTGGTCGTGAAGACGATGTGCGCGAAAAATTAGAAGTTGAAGGCCTGAGTGATGCGATGAATGGGCTTGAAATCGTAAATGCCGCCAACACCGCGCATTTAGATCAATATAAAGATTTCTTGTACAAGCGCTTGCAACGATCTGGTCATGACCACAAAGATATTCACCGTCTTGCTGCACGTGATCGCCACGCATTTTCAGCGTTGATGCTTGCGCATGATCATGCCGATGGTCTGGTAACTGGAGCGACACGTAAATCTGCGCATGTTCTCGACCGTATCAACACTGTGTTCGATGCGAAAGCATCTGACGGAGCGGTCGGGGTCACGGCCCTTTTGCACAAAGGTCGCATTGTTTTCATCGCCGATACGCTTGTGCATGAATGGCCTGACGAAAATGATCTCGCCGACATTGCTATCGCAGCTGCGCAGGTTGCGCGGGCCTTAGGTATTGAGCCACGTGTTGCGTTCGCATCGTTTTCGACATTTGGCTACCCAGTGTCAGAGCGTGCGACCAAAATGCATATGGCACCGAAAGTTCTAGATGAACGCGGTGTGGATTTCGAATACGAAGGCGAAATGGCAGTCGATGTGGCGCTGAATTCTGAAGCAATGGCCAATTACCCGTTCTGTCGTCTGACTGGTCCTGCTAACATATTGGTTGTTCCTGCGCGGCATTCGGCATCTATTTCTGTAAAATTGATGCAAGAAATGGCAGGGGCAACGGTGATAGGGCCAATTTTGACGGGGGTTGATAAGCCAATTCAGGTGTGTTCGACCGTTTCAACCGTCAACGATATTTTGAACATGGCCATATTGGCTGCGTGCAAAGTCGGTCAATCTAAGTAAGCGGACAGGAAGCGTATGACGATTTTTAACTTTGGGTCGATCAATGTCGATCACTTCTATGCGCTTCCTCACTTGCCGAGGCCAGGTGAAACACTGGGTGCGACTCAGTATAGTATCGGTTTGGGCGGTAAAGGTTTAAATCAATCCGTTGCTGTGGCGCGCGCTGGCTGTCAGGTGCATCACATCGGTGCGATAGGAGCATCAGACACTTGGGTGCGCGAAAAGATCGAATATCACGGTGTGAACTGTCAATATGTCGCGTCACTAGATGTTCAGACTGGTCATGCGATCATTTTGGTCGATTCTGTTGGTGAAAATTCGATTGTTTTATATGAAGGCGCCAATACCAAAATAGATCACTCACAGATGAAGGCCGCCTTAAGCACCGCAAAGATGGGTGACATTCTTTTGGTTCAAAACGAGACAAATATGGTCGTTGAGGCTGCGCAATATGCCCACAATTTAGGGCTGCGAGTCTTTTATTCTGCGGCTCCCTTTGATGTAAAAAACGTAAAAGAAATTTTGCCTTTTGTGTCAGTCTTGCTTGTCAATGAAGTCGAAGCAGATCAACTTTGCGCTGCTTTAGGCTCAAAAATAGAAGAAATTCCGGTTCCCGAAATTCTGGTAACCATGGGCAGTAAAGGGGCGCTTTTACGGTCGAACCAAACGGGGGAGGTTATAGAAGTATCGTCACCCAAGGTTGTCGCTGTCGATACCACCGCAGCAGGTGATACCTTTGCTGGCTATTTTGCAGCGGGGTGTGATCTGGGTCTACCTAAGCAGCAATCTTTAGTTTGGGCGGCCTCTGCGGCAGCTCTTAAAGTGACAAAACGTGGCACAGCGGAAGCTATTCCCACAGCTGATGCCGTAACTCATTTTCAAAATGGTTCAACGCAATAAAAAAGGGACGCTATAAAAGCGCCCCTTCCCAATGTTCTCTAACAATCTTTATTTGAAGCGGCGATTGCGTGCGGCCAAGAGCTTCAAGCGCAATGCATTAAGCTGGATAAAGCCCGCTGCGTCTTTTTGATCGTAAGCGCCTGCATCGTCTTCGAATGTCACGTGCGCTTCTGAGTAGAGCGAGTGATCTGATGCGCGTGCCACCGTAAATACAGAGCCTTTGTACAGCTTCAAAGTCACGGTGCCAGTCACGTGCTCTTGGGATTTGTCGATCGCCGCTTGCAGCATTTCGCGCTCTGGTGAGTACCAGAAACCGTTGTAGATCAGCTCAGCGTAGCGTGGCATCAAGCTGTCTTTGAGGTGACCTGAGCCGGAATCGAGTGTGATTTGTTCGATACCGCGGTGTGCTTCCAACAAGATTGTTCCACCTGGTGTCTCGTACACGCCGCGGGATTTCATGCCGACAAAGCGGTTTTCTACGAAATCCAAACGCCCGATGCCGTGTTTGCGGCCATATTCGTTCAGCGTTTCCAAAACAGTGGCAGGGCTCATCGCTTCGCCATTGATGGATACAGCATCGCCTTTTTCAAACCCAACTTCGATGAACTCAGGTGTGTCTGGCGCATCTTCTGGGTTCACAGTACGCTGGTGCACGTATTCTGGCGCGATCTCTGCTGGATCTTCCAAAACTTTGCCCTCGGATGAGGTGTGCAACATATTGGCGTCAACTGAGAATGGCGCCTCGCCGCGTTTGTCTTTGGCAACCGGAATCTGGTGTTGCTCTGCAAACTCTAGCAGGCGCGTGCGTGACGATAGATCCCATTCACGCCAAGGCGCGATCACTTTGATTTCAGGATTCAATGCATATGCGGCCAATTCGAAACGAACTTGGTCGTTGCCTTTGCCTGTTGCACCGTGCGCGACAGCATCTGCGCCAGTCATCTCAGCAATTTCAACAAGACGTTTTGAAATCAAAGGGCGTGCGATTGAAGTGCCCAAAAGATATTGACCTTCGTAAATTGCATTGGCGCGGAACATAGGGAACACAAAGTCGCGTACAAATTCTTCGCGCACATCTTCAATGAAGATATTTTCAGGCTTGATACCAAGCAATTCCGCTTTCGCGCGTGCTGGTTCAAGTTCTTCACCTTGACCAAGGTCGGCGGTAAAAGTCACAACTTCACAACCGTATTCTGTCTGGAGCCATTTCAGAATGATCGATGTATCAAGACCACCTGAGTAGGCGAGGACGACTTTTTTTGGCGCTGTCATTGTGTTTTCCCTTTTGCGGATGTCGCTTGGGCGATTATCGCGTTTTTGGGATAAGAGCAAGGTTTCGTGCTGTGAAAGCTTTTGGTTTCTGTTCAAAAGGCCTAAGTATTGCCTAATATGTTTGGGAATGGATGAAGATGACTGGATTTTTGCTTTTAAAGCGCTCTGTAACGGCTGTGTTTCGAAATTTTGATGATGCTCTTGCAATTTCGGGTTTGCTTTGGGTCGCATTGACTGCGGTAATCGTTTTCATATCAAGCTTCGCTCCTGAAATTACTCTTGCACAGGATGCACCAGTCAGTACGGGATCTCTACTTTGGCTTATTGTCCCCAACCTTGCTGCATTGATAGTTGGAATTTGGGTTGCAGTCGAATGGCATAGATTTGCGCTCTTAGGGGTGCGGCCTACAACTATTTTTCCTCAACTTCATATGGCGCAAACTTTGAGTTACCTTGGGCATAGTCTTAAATTAATTGTGCTCATGGTAGTGATTGCTTTCGCGATTGTATTCGTCGCGACAATTATCGGCACATTCAGTGGCGTTTTGCAGCCCTTGCTCGCCGTCGTGCCGGCAATTACTCTTGTGGGGGCGTTCCTAATTTTTTATCGCTTGTCACCGATTTTACCTGCTGCAGCGATTGGCCAGTCCATGACTCTGAAACAAGCATGGCAAAGAACACAATCAATCCAAAAAGAAATTTATCAAGCCGTATTCCTATTGGTCCTCGCAACCCTTTGTGCGCAACTTCCAATGCTTGTATTGCCCGGTGAACTGATCGCTTTGTTATACTCGCTGATTGTTGGCTGGATCGGATTGATGGTGGGCGTTAGCCTTTTGTCCGCGATATATGAAATGAGCGAAGGCCAGCAGGGTCAACCATGACTGATACTTTTACTCAACGCGCCAAGGATGCCGCTGGATTGATCCATGAGATTTTTGAGCCCACTCTCTGCGCCCGCAATGATCACCTTTCAAAGAAATTTGATGCGGACATCTGGCTTAAGCGCGAAGATCTAAGCCCTGTGCGCAGTTATAAAATCAGAGGCGCAGTAAATGCGATGCATCGCGCCCGCAATGATCGCCCCAATCTTAGTTTATTTGTCTGCGCTTCAGCGGGCAACCACGCCCAAGGGGTTGCCTTTGCCTGTCGGCATTTCGGTGTGCGCGGTGTGATTTTTATGCCCGTTACAACGCCAAAGCAAAAAGTTGAGAAAACTAGAATATTTGGCGGCGATTTTATCGAAATACGAATGATGGGTGATTATTTCGATGACACGTTGGTGTCAGCAAAAGAATTTTGCGCGGAAGCAAAGGGACACTTCCTTGCCCCCTTTGATGATGAAGATGTGATTGCGGGACAGGCCTCCGTTGCTGTTGAATTTTTTGCGCAACTGCCGTCTTTGCCTGATATCGTTATTCTTCCGGTGGGCGGTGGCGGGTTGGCGAGTGGTGTTGTTTCATTTCTGAAACACAACTCACCAAGCACAGAAATCTACTTTGTCGAACCCATGGGTGGCGCATCTTTGACTGCTTCGGTCAAAGCGCAGCGTTTGGTGGCACTTGAGGCGGTCGATAGCTTTGTGGATGGTGCCGCCGTTGCGCAAATCGGCAGTATCCCGTTCTCTATCCTTAAAGATACACCTGCCGATCATATTTTAACCTCCCCAGAGGATCGTATTTGTACGTCGATGGTTGAGATGCTGAATGTGGAGGGGATTGTGCTCGAGCCCGCAGGCGCTTTGACGATTGATGCTCTTACAGATCTCGCTCCGACGATTCGAGGGCGTTCGGTACTTTGCGTTGTTTCTGGGGGTAACTTTGATTTTGAAAGACTGCCTGAAGTCAAAGAGCGCGCACAGAAATTTTTAGAATTGAAGAAATATTTTATACTACGAATGCCGCAAAGACCGGGTGCATTGCGTGACTTTCTCGACCTTTTGGGTAAGAATGATGATGTTGCGCGCTTTGAATACTTGAAAAAATCCGCACGAAATTTTGGGTCAGTGCTTATTGGAATCGAAACGACGGATCGAGAAAACTTTGACGTTTTGTTTGCGCGAATGGACCAAGCCGGTCTTGTTTATAAAGACATAACCAACGACCAAACCCTTTCGGAGTATCTGCTCTAACTGCTCAAATAATGTGAGGATTTTTCGATGAAGGTCGATCGAGATTTTTCGTAAACGTCCAACATATCTTCGACATTTACGTCTGACGCCATTCCTGATGCCGCCATGCTTTCGCCGCGCTGGCACAGTGTTGAAAAGGTAGCAAAGCCAAGGTTCAGGCAGCTTCCCTTGAGAAAATGCAAATCACTTTCAAGCTGAGATCTATCGCTGCCAGCTCTTAAACGCTCAATAACTTCGTCAACTTCATTGAGAAACAAATCAACAACTTCATCAAAATCATCAGAGCCAACTTCGTTTCGCAATTCGATGACGCGATCCCAGTCAATCATACTTACTTTCCTGTTTTTCTTACCTTTGCCTCAGGATGTTAATTTTGGGTAATTTTGATTGAGAAGTTACATTTAATTTTACACTTAAGGCGGCGTTAAGTCGAAGACGGCATGGTGTGACTAATTCTATCATTTGAGGCTGGGTTATCAGTTGGCAGTTGCACAAGAAAAAATTAGTTATTTACAGGCAGTCCCTGAAAGGGGGGTGGTTAACACAGTCTTGGTCGTGGATGATTCTCGCGCCCAACGTAGGATTTTATCCTCATACCTTGGGCGTTGGGGCTACGAAGTCTTTGAGGCTGACTCTGGAGAGATGGCGCTAGATATCTGTGCTTCAGAAAAAATTGACCTCATTATTTCTGATTGGATGATGCCGGGTATCAGCGGGTTAGATTTTTGTAGAATTTTTCGATCTTTAGGCAGGGATGACTATGCTTATTTCATTCTACTTACCTCAAAATCTGAAAAAGCAGCTGTTGCTGAGGGTTTAGATGTCGGCGCTGATGATTTTTTAACAAAACCTGTTTCAGGCGACGAGCTGTTGGCCCGCATTAGAGCTGGCGAACGGATTCTTCGCATGCAGCGCGAACTTAAAGAGCAAAACGATCTTGTCAGCTCTACCTTGAGCGAAATTTCTGCATTGTACGACTCGCTTGATAAGGACTTGGTCGAGGCGCGTAAGTTACAGCAGTCATTGGTAAAAGAGAGATTTCGTTCATTCGGGGATGCGCAGGTTTCACTGTTACTACGCCCTAGCGGTCATGTGGGTGGTGATTTGGTTGGCTTCTTCCCAATTAACGACACAAAAATAGGAGTATTCTCGATAGATGTTTCTGGACATGGTGTTGCTTCTGCACTGATGACCGCCCGACTTGCCGCTTACCTAACTGGCTCAACGCCGGATCAGAATTTGGCTATCTCAACTGCAATTGACGGTTCTTATGCGCCAAGGTCGCCTGCAGAAGTTGCAAGTTCCTTGAATCGTCTGATGCTAGAGGAAATGGATACAGATCTATATTTTACGATGATTTTAGGTCATTTCGATAAAAGAACTGGCTCTTTTGTCATGACCCAGTGTGGTCATCCTTATCCCGCAATTCAGCATCAGGATGAGTCCGTGTCCTATTTTGGGGAAGGTGGATTGCCAGTGGGTTTGATCCCAAATGCACCCTATGAAGATTATGAGGTCAAAATTTCAAAGGGTGAACGCATTATCTTGCTGTCTGATGGAGTCACTGAGTGCCCAGATGGTGGTGAAGGCATGCTTGGTGAAGAAGGCTTTGCGACTATGTTGAACGGGTACGCGGATCTGTCAGGCGGTGCCTTTTTTGATACGCTACTTTGGGATTTAAACAAATATAACAACGATCGAGACTTTCCAGATGATATTTCTGCCGTTCTTATTGAGTATCTAAAATAAATTCTTAACCGCTGCCCTATCCCCTGGATTGCCCAGTTTCTTAATTGCAATTTCGCGCGGCATCCAGACGGCCGTGTGCCCTATCTCCAATGGCGCGCATATTTTTCGAACGGGGCGTGCTATGTAAATGCGGCACAGTTTTTCAGCCCAAATTCCATATTCTGGCATGAACGAAAATCTGCGAAATGCGTGCGAAAAGCGAACTCTGCCAATACGATACCCCGTTTCTTCCATTACTTCTCTGTGTAGAGCCGCTATGGGCGATTCGTTTTGATCGATACCTCCTCCAGGCAGTTGGAATTCGCCCATGTTGCTTTCCTGAAATGTTAAAAGCAGGTTGCCGTTTTTAGGTAGGATTGCGTAGGCGCCTGGCCGCAACTTGTAAAAAACGCCATTTTTTTTGGGGTCACCGTAACGTCTAATCATAATTCACCCTTTTCGCAGAGGTTGTTGCCCTTATATGAACAAGGTATGGCAACGTCTGACGCGCAAGGGAACCTAAAATGCTTGGATCAAAAATCGCCTGGGATGATACAGTTCTCCCATTTCAACTCGACAAATCAGACGTTCGCGGACGCGTAGCTCGGTTAGACGGGGTTTTGGAAAATGTGCTTATGCAGCACGATTATCCACCTGCGATTGAAGCGCTTGTCGCTGAGGTCGCGCTTTTGACCGCAATGATCGGTCAGACAATTAAGCTACGGTGGAAGCTTTCTATCCAGATTCGCAACGATGGCCCTGCGCGCTTGATTGCCACAGATTACTACGCTCCGACCGCAGACGGGAAACCCGCGCGCATTCGTGCCTATGCGTCCTATGATAAAGAGCGCCTGCAGGAAGATGGTGACGCATATGACAACGTCGGGAATGGATATTTCGCCATCTTGATTGATCAAGGTGAGGGTATGAAACCCTACCAAGGTATTACGCCCCTCACGGGCTCATCGCTTTCCAACTGTGCGGAAAACTATTTTGCACAATCTGAACAACTACCAACACGGTTTGAATTGTCTTTCGGTCGCTCAACCTTGTCAGGTGAAGACGAAAAATGGCGCGCAGGGGGGGTGATGCTGCAAAAAATGCCAAAGGCCTCACCGAGTGTTGCACCCGTTGAAAACGAGGCCGCTGATGGTGTTCTGAAGGCTGAAGATATTCTGAGTGAAGATGATTTTGAAAACTGGAATCGCGCCAATATTTTATTGGATTCGGTCGATTCACTTGAATTGATTGGTCCAAGCGTTCAGCCTACCCAACTTTTGACACGCTTGTTCCATGAAGATCAGCCCCGCGTATTTGATGCGCAATCTGTTGCATTTGGATGTAGCTGTTCCGAAGCAAGTGTGCGCAACAGCCTGTCGATTTATTCCGCAAAAGATATCAAAACAATGACAACAGATGCGGGAGTTGTTTCAGCAGACTGCCAATTCTGCGGAATGCACTATGAGATGGACCCAGAAACGTTGGGCTTCGAAGCAAAGGCTGGGCCTGATGGGCGTTCAGCTTAGTCGACTACATATAGAACGGGTGCTGGCGAAAGCTGGGCACCCGTCTTCTGATTTTGATCTAAATACAAATATAGAGTTGCCGAAAGCCCCCCTCAAAGCGGCAGGGGTTTTACTGCCTTTGATAGAACGCGCGTCGGGGACTAATTTAATATTGACCAAGCGGTCTGCGACCATTCGCAACCATCCTGGCCAGATTGCCTTTCCTGGCGGTCGCGTTGACCCCGGGGACCGCGACCATGTTGCCGCCGCAATACGAGAGGCTGACGAAGAAATCGGCTTACCGCCGCACACCGTCGATGTCTTGGGCGAATTGCCGTCTCATGTCACAATCTCGAACTATGAGATGCACCCTGTTGTCGGCTGGGTAAGACAAGATTTCACCCCACAAGCTGAAGAAGCGGAGGTTTCGGAAATTTTCGAAGTTCCTTTGAGGCATGTGTTGGATTTATCGAAGTACAAAGTACAATCTCGTTTCTGGCGCGATCAAAAGCGCTCATTTTATACCGTTCCATTCGGTCCTTATTATATTTGGGGGGCGACTGCCCGTGTTCTGCGATCTTTTGCAGAAAAGGCCAACAAATGAATTCAGTGAAAAACAAAAGCTGGTTTACGGCCGAGGCGACCCAACAGGTTATCCGAATGTTTCGCGATGCAGGGTCGAGTGCCTATTTTGTGGGTGGCTGTGTGCGGAACAGTTTGATGGAATTGGATGCAACCGACATCGATATGGCGACACCATTGCGCCCTGATGAGGTGATGGAGCTTGCGAAGATTTCTGGATTGAAAGTCATTCCCACAGGACTTGAGCACGGGACTGTCACCGTCGTGGCGCTGGGCGTGCCTTTTGAGATTACCACTTTTCGCCGAGACGTCACAACAGATGGTCGTCGCGCAACAGTGGCTTTTGCCAAAACCTTAGAACAAGATGCAAGCAGGCGAGATTTTTCAATCAACGCGCTTTATGCTGATCTGTCAGGCGAGATCATAGATCCATTGGCGGGATTACCCGACCTGCAGCAGCGTATTGTGCGATTTATAGGTGACCCCAATAAACGTATCAAAGAAGACTATTTGCGAATTCTCAGATTCTTTCGGTTTTACACGGCCTATGGCAATCCTTCAAATGGGTTAGATTCGAATGGGGTTGCGGCTTGTGCGCAAAATTTAGATGGGCTTGCAACCTTGTCGCGGGAGCGTATCGGAGCAGAAATGTTAAAGCTTCTCGCAGCGCCGGATCCGTGCCTCGCAATAGGGGCAATGGAGGCGTCCGGCGTTTTGCAAGCTATCTTGCCAGCCGCATCGGGGCGTACACTGTATCCATTCGTTTCGATGGAGTTCGCGACTGACCCAATTGCGCGACTTGCTGCACTGGGGGGCGATACGCCCATCGAGCGGTTGAAGTTATCAAAAAAGCAGGGCGCCAAGTTGAACTTGCTGAGGTCCTCAATGGGTGACGGGCGCAGTTTGAGTGAGATTTCGAATATAGACGGAGCTCAGGTGGCTTTAGCTGTGGCTGCCTTGCGCGCGGCCACGTTTGAAACACCGATGGATCCGAATATTGAGGCGCAGATCTTAGAGGCAGAAAAACAAGTCTTTCCTGTCTCAGCGCAGGATCTTATGCCACGATTGTCTGGAAAAGACTTAGGCTTAGCGTTGAAAACACTGCATCATACTTGGTTGCAGTCGGGCTTTAAGCTAACCAAAACTGAATTGCTGAAAAAACTGGAAGCCAAGTGAACACGATAAAATGTGAGATAGAGCGCCTTGGCCATCATGGTGACGGGATTGCTAAAGGACCAATTTTTGTACCAAAAACGCTACCCGGAGAGATCGTTGAAGGCCTTGTCGAAGGTGACCGAATGTTGGCCCCTAAAGTTATTTCTCCGTCAGTTGACCGGGTAAAGCCGCCTTGCCACCATTTTAAATCTTGTGGCGGTTGCGCATTACAGCATGCTTCCGATCCATTCGTGGCTTCTTGGAAGGCGCAAGTCGTCAAGATGGCGCTAGAAAGTCATGGTTTGAATATCGAGGTTGAAGATGTTCTGACATCGCCCAGCCAGTCGCGTAGGCGAGCTGTTTTCGCAGGTCGACGCACTAAAAAAGGTGTATTGGTTGGCCTGCACGGACGGGCTTCGGGAACTTTGGTTGCCATTCCTGACTGTATTTTGATGACCAAACCCATCATAGAATCCCTTCCTGGACTTGAAGCTCTGGTTTCCACTGGCGGGTCGCGTCGGGGAGAAATGGCGATAACTGTCACGGATACGGATTCTGGCGTTGATGTATCTGTAATCGACGGAAAGCCGCTTGATATGGCGTTGCGCACTGATCTTGCGAGTGTAGTGCGAGAGTTTGGTTTCATTCGCCTGACTTGGAATGGCGATGAGGTTGTACAGGAAACAAGGCCATATCTGACATTGGGTACGGCACGTATGACGCCGCCACCTGGTGCATTTTTGCAGGCGACACAGCATGGGCAAGCCACCCTTGTGGCCTTGATGAAGCAAGCTGTTGGCGGTGCGGGTTGCATTGTTGACCTGTTTGCGGGGTGCGGAACATTCAGTCTGCCTTTGGCGCTTTCAGCATCAGTTCATGCCGTTGAAAGCGAACCGATGATGCTGGAAAGCCTGTCTGATGCTTGGAAAGCCACGTCAGGGCTGAAAACTGTTACGACTGAGACACGTGATCTGTTTCGCCAACCTTTGTTGCCAGATGAACTTAAGCGGTTTGATGCAGCGATCATCGACCCACCTCGTGCTGGCGGAGTGGCGCAAACGGGTGAGTTGGCAAAAAGCTCTATAAAATCAATTGGGTTTGTATCCTGCAACCCTGTTACATTCGCGCGGGATGCAAAAATCCTTGTTGAGGGTGGATACAAAATTGATTGGCTCAAGGTAGTAGATCAATTTCGTTGGTCGCCGCATGTTGAAATTGCGGCACGGTTTTATAAGGTTTGACGCAAAGTTTACTTGGAGCAGTGCAAAGGCTGTCGTATACGCGACAAAAAAGAACACGGACATCTAAATGAAACGCAGAACCGTAATTGCAGGACTTGCCTCAGCCGCCATTTTTCCGATGCCGTCTTTTGGGCGCACGTTGGAGCCATATTTCGGTCCACAGATTACCCGTGTTGTGTTGCACAAAAAACGTCGTCGTTTGTATTTATTGCACGGCACAAAGGTGATCAAAAAATACAAAGTTGGTTTGGGCGGTGTTCCTGTCGGACATAAGCAGTTCGAAGGCGATGGAAAGACCCCTGAGGGCAGTTACATCATTGACCGCAGAAACCCGAATTCACAGTTCCATTTATCTGTTGGAATTTCTTACCCGAACGCGCAGGATATAGAGTTTGCTCGCGCGCGTGGTCGTAGCCCTGGAGGTGATATTTTTATTCACGGCCGCGCTGGCGAACATGTTGGGCGTGGCAAAGATTGGACCGCTGGGTGTATCGCGGTCGCTGATCGTCACATCGAAGAAATTTACATGATGGTTCTTACGGGAACTCAGATCGATATATTCCCGTAAGATGCTGCTTTACTGAAGGCCTGCAAAGTTTTGTGGTTGTGCTTGACCGAGCAAAAGCGTCCACCATAATTTGCCATTAGTTTCCTGATGCCATGCAAACCCAAGATCAGTTGCCCGAGGATCTAAAATAATTTGGCGGGTGTCGGGTTGTTCCATCCACGCGCTCAAAGTTTCTAACTCTGACTCGTAGGTTTCAGAGATATTTTCACCGATCATAAGTCCAGAAAAACCTGAACGTGCGACGCGGTCGATGGGTGAAGATCCATCTGACCCAAAGTGCCACGGGCGATTTTGGTTTCTCATATCAATTGAATGGGTTGCAGCAGCCGCAGTTAAATTTGCATTCAATTGAACTTCAGGCGCGCCAGATGCACCTCTTAGAGCATTGACAGAATCGAGCATGCGATACTGAATTTTAGCCTCATCTCTCGCACTGATGCGGTATACACGTGGCAAAGGTTTGCCATCAGGCGCCATTACAGGCGCAGCGCTTTCACAAGCGCTCAGCCCAATAACCGCACAAAGCAACAGAATAAATATACGCATCGTCTGGTCCTCGAAAACAATCTAAGATGCAGTACCCTGAAAACAAAGCCGGAGCAAATCAAGTCCGCGTAATATCGCCGTTGACGATTGTTTGATTTGCGACTGCGGCAATCCGGCCATATAGTTCGACCAACGCAATATTAGTTAGGGTCTCAGTATGACCAGTACTTTCGATAATAAACTTTCGCGCCGAATGTTCGTGTCTGCCGCCGCTGCGACTTTGGCTGTGCCTGCTTTGGCTCAGAATGACAACACGACTGAGATTGAGCGCGACTTGTCGCCCACTGTGCGTCGTAACATTTCTAGCTTTCGCTCGCTGGATTGGCGCCCTTATTTTGACAACACAGCAAATGGCGCTGTCTTGGTGGATATCACCTCGCGCGCACTGCATTATTGGAGCGAAGACCAGACGACCTATAAGCTCTACCCGACCTCGGTGCCGTTGACTGAAGATTTGACGCGCCGTGGTCGTACGTCGATTATTCGCAAGGTCGAAGGCCCATCGTGGTCGCCAACGCCTGCAATGCGCGAACGCAACCCTGAATGGCCGCCTTTTGTAGGGCCTGGCCCAGATAACCCCTTAGGCACGCATGCGCTTTATTTGACATGGCAGTATTACCGAATTCACGGCACGCACGACACGCGCAAAATCGGGCGCCAGTCTTCAAACGGGTGCATTGGGTTGTACAACGAACATATTGCAGAGCTCTACGCCCTGACAAAGAATGGTACACAGGTCTTGTTGATCTAAAAGTAACCACATGACTGTTGTAAAAGTGGCGACCTTGGCGGTCGCCACTTTTAATTATAAAGCCTTAAGTCCAACCTTTTAGGTTTTCTTCGATGACTTGGGTTAAGACATCAATGTGGGCCTCATCATCGTTGAGGCAGGGGATGTATAAAAAATCTTCCCCTCCAGCTTCTTCAAAGCTCTCTTTGATTTCTTCGTTGATTTCTTCGAGTGTCTCAATGCAATCCGCTGAAAATGCTGGGGCACAGACAGCAATACTTTTGTTACCAGCCTCTGCTTGTCTTGCAACCTCTTCAACCGTGTAAGGTTGAAGCCATTCTTCAGGGCCAAACTTCGACTGAAATGTTGTCATAATTTCTGTATCTGCCCAACCTAGACGTTCCTTGAGTAGGCGTGTGGTTTTTTGGCATTGGCAGTGATACGGGTCGCCCCCTTTGGTCAAATAGCGCGCTGGAAGACCGTGATAGGAGCAGATCAATATATTTGGCTTTTTTGCTGCACTTGCGTAGGCGCGTTCAACAGATTGAGCGAGGGCGTCTATGTATTGAGGGTTGTCAAAATAAGGAGCAACAGTCCGCGACGCTGGTTGCCAGTTTTCTTTCATGAGGGCGCGGAAAAATTCGTCGTTTGCCGTTGCCACGGTAGCCCCAGCATATTGCGGGTAGAGTGGGAAAAACAAAATTTTGGTGCATCCTTCAGCGATCATGGCAGCCACCTTGGATTTGGTGGAAGGATTTCCATACCGCATGCAGTAATCGACTACGATGTTTTCACCAAATTTAGACCCTAACTTGGCTGAAATTGCCTGATGTTGTTGTTTCGTGATCGTCAACAGAGGGCTTTCATTCGCATCGTTATTCCAAATTGTGCGGTATGCCGCTCCTGATTTCTGAGGGCGAATAGATAGAATAATGCCCTGCAAAATGGGTTGCCATTTCCAAGCGGGGTAATCGATGACACGCTTGTCCGACAGGAACTCGCTTAAATATTTGCGCATCGACCAATAATCGGTTGCGTCTGGTGTGCCCAAGTTCGCCAATAGAACGCCAATTTTTTCTTGCGGAATCTTTGGATGATCATGCAAGGCATGCGCTGGGCACTTGGCGTCGGTCGCATTTGTGTTCAGCCGTGTTGGCTTCATTGTTCCCATGGTTCGGTCCTATGTGTCGTTTGATCTAAACTGGGGCGCTGGGGCCTGAGGTCAAGTCGGGTCAGTGTCTTTTGGAATGTTGAACTCTTTTGCGCCGAGGGCATCCGCCAAACGAGTTTTGGCAGAGCCAGGCATCAAGGGTTTTGGCTGACTTGCGTCTGGTGCCCAGCCTGTCAAAAAAATCATATCGAAAGTGGCCTGCAATCGTCGGTCTGTCGAAAAGTGAGTTTGATATAATTCTTGCGCCAGCTCAAACAGTGCGCGTGACATAAATTTACGTGGACGTGCCTCTAAAGCTGATGTTTCCCCCATAGCGCGCAGTTCTTTTACCAGATGTGTGAGTGATGAAAACGTAACCCGCGTTGTGGTTTTATCTGCCACAGGAAGGGCAAATGCCGCGCGCTGCAATAGACCTCCGAGATCGCGTAGTTCGCCCATCGGCAAAACGCGCGCAGACAATCCGCCTGACAAGCGCGCTTCTGCTTGTGACAGGGATGAGCGAAGTTCATTTAGGGTTTGATCACCAAAAAAAGTCGCAATCATGAGGCCGTCAGGTGACAAAGATCGATTGCATTGAATAAGTTGCCCAACAGGATCGTTCGCCCAGTGCAGCGCCATTGCATGGATGACCAGATCATGCGCACCTTCTTTGAGGTCAATGATATCTGTGTCCTCAACGACTTTCGCATCTGGAAACCATTTTTTCCAAATTTCGGGAAAGCTTGTGACAATCGCAGGTGATCTAAACGATTTGTTAACCATATCCAGACGATGCTCTATCTCAAGCCGCGCCTCGGTGTGTAAAAAGAAATCACTAGCAATTTTGGTGGCTCTATCGCGATTGCGCACGAGCTGGGCGCGATCAACAAGATGGTCATTGGGGGGCATGTTTTATCTTCCACTGAAGTCGATCCAACTTAAGAAATTGCGCAACAAATGCAAAGCCTGAACAAGCTCTTTTATCCAATCAAATGCCTGACCTGCGACCAGTTGGTCGAGTTCGTCTATGGTCTTTGCCCGACATGTTGGGGGGAAAGCCATTTTATTGATGGCGGGTGTTGCGATATGTGCGCGACCTCATTGATCGGTGAATCGCAGGCGGGGGATCTGTGTGACGATTGTTTAACTAAACCACGGCCTTGGGCGCGCGCAGCCGCTTTAATGGTGTACCGTGGTAACGCGAAATCCATCGTCATGCGATTAAAGCATTCGGATCGCACCGATCTTGCCTATCCCGTCGGAGAGTGGTTGGCCAATTCAGCAAAGCCAATAGTCGAGCATGATACCGTGGCTGTGCCTGTGCCCATTCATTGGTTGCGGGGGTATTGGCGGCGCTACAACCAATCAATATTGCTGTCAAAACGGCTTTCTAAGGTATTAGAAATTGACCACTGCCCCAACTTGTTGGTGCGAAAACGCGCGACACGTAAGTTAGATGGGATGTCTGCCAGCGAGCGACGAGAAACTGTCGCAGGGGCCATTTCTTTTCGGGGCCAAAAGGCAAAAAGAGTGAAGGGGCGTCATGTGTTGTTGGTCGATGATGTCTTGACCACGGGCGCGACATTAACTGAATGCACCAATGCTTGCTTAGCGGCGGGAGCCAGAAAGGTTTCGGTCGCGGTGCTTGCACGCGTTGCGAAGAAAAACTAAATCCGTATAGTCCTGCACAACAGTAAAAGGACTTACAATATGCAAGCTGTAACGCTTTACACGACACCAATTTGCCCTTTTTGCATTGCAGCTAAAAGGCTGCTCGATAGCAAAAATGTACAGTATACTGATATTGACGTGATGAACGCCCCTGATCGTCGTCAAGAGATGATGCAGCGAGCGTCTGGTCGTCACACAGTTCCACAAATTTTTGTCGGCTCAACTCATGTTGGTGGCTGCGATGAGTTGCATGAATTGGAGCGCGCAGGCAAGCTTGACACTTTGCTTGCTGGATAAGTCATGTTCACCGCAGGTTTGATAACTTTAAATTCTGGTGATGACCCAGATGAAAATCTGCGGGTAATCCTCGGATACGTCCGAAAGGCTGCACAGCAAGGGGCGCAAATCGTTTGCACGCCCGAAGTGAGCAATTGTGTTTCGACATCTCGCAAGCATCAGCAGAAAGTTCTGCAAACGCAAGACAAGGATACCACGCTCAAGTCTTTACAAGAAGAGGCTCTAACACTCGGTATTTGGCTTCTTATCGGGTCATTAGCATTGAAATCAAATAGTGCTGATGGCCGATTTGTAAATCGATCCTTTTTGATAGCGCCTGACGGAAGTATCCACGCATGCTACGATAAAATTCACATGTTTGATGTCACACTTGGTGCTGATGAAGTTTACAAAGAATCCGATGGTTACAGACCGGGTGATGATGCTGTTATTGCCGATACTGCGCTGGGCGCATTTGGTATGACTGTTTGCTATGATTTAAGGTTTCCAACGCTGTATCGTAAGCTTGCACAGGCTGGGGCGCAAATTTTTACGATTCCCGCAGCGTTTTCACAGACAACAGGCGCAGCACATTGGGAAGTATTGCTGCGGGCGCGTGCTATAGAAACGGGTAGTATTGTGATTGCGCCAGCTCAGACAGGGTTACATACCTCAAAAGGTAGCAAAGGTCGTAGCACATATGGTCATAGTATGGTGATTTCGCCATGGGGCGAAATCCTTTATGATGGCGAGCAGAGCTGTGGTGTTGGGGTCGTTGAGATTGATTTGGAAGATGTTGAAAAGGCGCGCAAAGCTATTCCATCTTTGCAACATGATAGAGCATTCGAGGTGCGAAAATGAGGTCCACATCTGGGTCAGACTCTCTGGCAGTTGCTTTGTTTTCTGAAATTTTTATGGCCGATCAGTTGGCGCGCAACCGACTCACAAAAGCTTTGCCTAAAGGTATGGAGATTAGCCACTTTTCTGTTTTAAATCACCTTGCGCGGTCAGGGGATGAGCGGTCGCCTGCTCAGCTTGCGCGGGCTTTTCATGTGACGCGTGGCGCGATGACAAATACCTTGAATAAGCTGGAATGGGCTGGACATATCCACATTCGGCCTGATTGGGATGACGCACGGCGTAAGTTTGTTTCGATTTCTCCATCAGGCACTGCCGCACGTGATGCCGCATTGGCAGCCATTACCCCTATCTTAACGCAGGTTGTTGAAGCCATTGGTCAAGATAGGGTGAAAAACGCACTCCCAGTCTTGCGTGAAATGCGTATTCGCCTTGAAGATGATACTTAGATTAGACCCTAAACTGGCTTAATCGATGCAGTTACATAATTCACCGACAAATCTTTGTCTGATAATGACCAAGACCAAAGTACAGGATTAAAAACGAATCCTTTTCGATCAACTGGCTGTAAATTGGCAGTCGTGATCAAGTCGTACAACTCATCAGGCGTTATGAATTTATTCCATTCATGCGTGCCGCGTGGCAACCACCGCATGACGACCTCTGCTCCGAGAATGGCAACAAAGTATGACTTTGGATTGCGATTGATAGTTGAGCAAATCATCAATCCGCCCGACTTTAGCAAATCATGACAGGCATTTAAATATGCTTCGGGGTCAGAAACATGTTCGACGACTTCCATATTGAGTACGACATCAAATTGCTCGCCTGAAGCAGCTAAGTCTTCAGCTGTTGTGTGGCGATAGTCTATCGTCAAACCTGATTGTTCCGCATGAAGACGTGCGACTGGAAGGTTCCCTGCGGCGGCATCGGCACCGACCACAGTTGCCCCAAGGCGCGCCATGGGTTCTGATAAAAGTCCCCCTCCGCAGCCGATATCCAAAAGCCGCAGCCCGTCAAAAGGTTTGTCATCACTCAAGTCACGACCAAATTCCGCAGCGATTTGAGCTGTGATGTAATCCAGACGACAGGGATTGAGCATGTGGAGGGGCTTAAATTTCCCGTTGGGATCCCACCATTCGGCGGCCATTGCCTCAAACTTTGCGACTTCAGACGGGTCTATTGTCGTGTGATGGGTTTGCATGATCCGTTCCTTCGTGTTCAATTCAGCGTAAGCTATTTTTGATCTATCACCAGCTGAGCTATCACGCTCTCTATAGGAATTCTATGAACAAGGTTTCAGGCCCAAAGAGCGCATATAGCTATCTTTACCCGCCGCTGGTGCAGTACGATCAACGTATGCTCGCGGTTGATGGGCTTCATACTATTTATGTCGAACAAAGCGGAAATCCAGATGGTATCCCTGTGGTTGTTCTTCATGGCGGCCCAGGCGGGGGCAGTAGTCCTTTTATGCGCCGCTTTTTTGACCCCGAGATCTATAGAATCATTCTATTTGACCAGCGCGGCTGTGGGCGATCAAAACCCTTTGCCGACGTCACGGACAACACAACTTGGCACCTAGTAGCAGATATCGAACAAATTCGTGCTGTTTTAAACATCGATAAGTGGATCGTTTTTGGTGGCAGTTGGGGCGCAACACTCGGCTTAGCCTATACCCAAAATCACCCCGAACGCGTTATACACCTTGTGTTGCGGGGCGTTTTTCTTGGTATGCAAGAAGAGCTAGACTGGTTCTATCAGGGTGGCGCTGGGCGATTTTGGCCCGATCTTTGGCAGGGCTTCATCGCTGATATTCCAGACGACGAGCGTAGCGATCTGATTCAAGCCTATCACAATCGCTTGTTTAGTGGTGACGTTGAAATTGAAACGCATTTTGCAAGAATTTGGTCAAAGTGGGAAAATGCGCTGGCGTCACTCGGGTCTGATGGGCGCGTAGGGGACCCTCCCGCGCAATTCGCGCGTGCCTTTGCCCGTTTGGAAAATCATTATTTCCAAAATAAGGCATTCTTTGAAACAGATGGTCAATTGTTGAAGAATGTTGAATCGATGGCCGATGTGCCCGGAACAATCGTACAAGGACGCTTCGACATGGTTTGCCCGCCCAAAGGGGCATATCGTTTGCATAAGGCTTGGCCCGCTTCGCAGTTACACATGATAGGGCAGGCGGGGCATGCATTGTCAGAAGCGGGAATAGCTGCGCAATTGGTTCACACTATGGATCAGCTAGCAAAGCAAATAAGGCTGCCCTTGCGATAGGGGTTGCAGTTTCAAGGATCACAGCGTATAGCGTGTTCAACAGCGGCGCGTTGGGAAACCCCAAGGTACCACCGAGAAATATCAACGGGCCGCGCGCCCGTTTTTTTGTGCCCTCTTAATTTAGGGTCCTGTTTGCCCGAAAGGCTTATTGGAATATGTCCGAACTGATTGCCAAAACATCGATCGACCGCCGCATGGCTGAGATCGTTGGTCCCGTTATTGAGGGAATGGGCTTTGAATTGGTGCGTATTCGTCTGATGTCATCGACAAAGTCGAAAACGCTACAGATCATGGCCGAGCGCCCTACTGGCGGTATCGAAGTTGATGAATGTGCTCAAATTTCCACAGCTGTATCAGCAGTTTTGGATGTTGAAGACCCAATTGAAGATGAGTTTACGCTGGAAGTTTCTAGCCCAGGTATCGACCGCCCTTTGACCCGTTTGAAAGATTTTGAGACTTTCGAGGGCTACGAGGCGCGCATCGAGACCGAAGAAATGTTTGATGGCCGTCGCCGCTTTAAGGGCGAATTGGCTGGTGTCGAGGACGGTGATGTTTTGATTAACATCATTGAAAACGGCGAAACTGTTACGATTGGTTTGAAATTTGACTGGTTGTCAGATGCCAAATTGATTCTGACCGATGATTTGATCGCTGAAATGCTCCGCCAACGCAAAGCGTCTGGCGCAATTGACGAAACCCAATTTGATGACGTTGAAACTGACGATGGTTCCAACGACGACCTTAGAGAGGACTGAGACATGGCAATCACCTCCGCCAACCAGCTTGAGCTACTTCAAACCGCCGAGGCTGTGGCCCGCGAAAAAATGATCGACCCCAACCTTGTTGTTGAGGCGATGGAAGAAAGCTTGGCGCGTGCAGCAAAGTCCCGATACGGCTCCGAGATGGACATTCGCGTTCACATCGACCGTAAAACAGGCAAAGCGACATTCACACGTGTGCGCACCGTTGTGGCCGACGAGGAGCTGGAAAACTATCAAGCCGAATTGACTGTCGACCAAGCCAAGCAATACATGCCTGATCCAGAAATTGGCAGCGAAATTACTGATGAAGTGCCGCCAGTCGAGCTTGGCCGTATCGCAGCACAATCTGCGAAACAGGTTATCTTGCAAAAGGTTCGCGAAGCCGAGCGTGATCGCCAGTACGACGAATTCAAAGACCGCGCAGGCACAATCATCAACGGCGTTGTGAAGCGTGAAGAATACGGCAATGTGATCGTTGATATCGGTCGCGGCGAAGGCATTTTGCGCCGCAACGAAAAGATCGGTCGTGAAACATACCGTCCGAATGATCGTGTGCGTTGCTTTATCAAAGATGTACGCCGCGAAGCGCGTGGCCCACAGGTGTTCTTGTCACGCACAGCGCCTGAGTTCATGTCTGAACTGTTCAAAATGGAAGTGCCAGAAATTTACGATGGCATCATTGAAATCAAAGCTGTTGCCCGTGATCCTGGTTCGCGTGCAAAAATAGCTGTGATTTCCAACGATGGTTCTATCGACCCTGTCGGTGCCTGTGTTGGTATGCGTGGTTCACGCGTTCAAGCCGTCGTCAACGAACTTCAGGGTGAAAAAATTGACATCATCCCATGGAACGAAGATGCGCCAACATTCCTTGTGAATGCGTTGCAGCCAGCTGAAGTTTCCAAGGTTGTTCTTGATGATGACGCCGGCAAAATCGAAGTTGTTGTGCCTGATGAGCAATTGTCACTGGCAATCGGTCGCCGTGGTCAAAACGTGCGCCTTGCATCCCAGTTGACGGGCCTTGATATCGACATTCTTACAGAGGCCGAAGAATCAGAGCGCCGTCAAAAAGAGTTTGCAATCCGCACCAAACTCTTCATGGATAACTTGGATTTGGACGAATTCTTTGCACAGCTTCTTGTGTCTGAAGGCTTCACGAACTTGGAAGAAGTTGCCTACGTTGAAGTTGACGAATTGCTTGTTATCGACGGCGTTGATGAAGCGACTGCAGGTGAACTTCAGGCGCGTGCGCGTGACGTTCTTGAAGCTGCCAATTTGAAAGCGCTCGAAAATGCGCGTGCTTTGGGCGTTCTCGACAGCTTGGTTGAATTTGACGGCCTGACACCCCAAATGATTGAAGCGCTTGCTCAAGACGATGTGAAATCACTCGAAGATTTCGCAACCTGCGCCGATTGGGAACTTGCTGGCGGATGGACAACCATCAATGGCGAGCGCCACAAAGACGAAGGATTACTAGAGAAATTTGACATGTCCTTGGAAGAGGCGCAAACGCTTGTCATGACAGCGCGCATTCAACTTGGTTGGGTTGATCCAGCCGAATTAGACGCAAGCGAAGAAGACGTAGATGGCGAAACTGAGGAGGCCGAGGCTTAAAGGCCTCAGCTTAGGTGATCTGATGCCCCGTGGTGGCCACAAAAATACAAAGGATGATGGAGAGCGCCGTTGCATTGTAACGCGCGACTCCGAGCCGCGTACTGGTCTCATCCGTTTTGTGATCGGTCCCGATGGTCAGGTCGTTCCTGACTTGGCAGAAAAACTGCCAGGTCGCGGTATCTGGGTTAGCGCTGATCGCGGGGCCTTGGATGAGGCAATTAAGAAAAAGCTGTTTGCCAAAGTGGCCAGAGCAGATGTTTCGGTGGCCGATGGCTTTGTGGATTTGATCGAAAACGGTCTAACCCAACGCGTCGTTCACCTCATTGCTTTGGCTCGAAAAGCGGGTGAAGCGGTTTGTGGTTTTGAAAAAGTAAAAGGATGGATTGCTGAGGAACGCGCGATTGTTTTGATGCAAGCCTCCGACGGATCTGAACGCGGAAAAGGCAAACTACGGACACCTGAGGGAGGCCGCTGGTTCGGCCATCTTACAAGTGCCGAATTGGGTTTGGCCTTTGGCCGTGAAACTGTGATACATGGCGCGCTCGCGCGTGGCGGTCTTTCTACAAAAGTTGTAGACGACGCCGCACGATTGATGGGTGTGCGCGAGATAAGCGGTGGAGAGCGCTCCGCCGGAAAGGGTAAGACGACGATATGAGCGATACAGATGGAAAAAAACCCCTAGGCATTCGTGGCGGCCCCGGACAAGTTAAGCAAAGCTTCTCACACGGGCGCACCAAGAGTGTTGTCGTAGAAACAAAACGCAAACGCGTTGTGGTGCCAAAAGCTGGCGCTGCAAAAACTGGTGGCGGTTCTCCACGACTTGGCGATCCTTCCAAACGTCCAGCGGGTATTTCTGATACGGAAATGGAACGCCGGATGAAAGCGCTTGCTTTCGCAAAGCAAAACGAAGCTGCAGAAGCTGAAAAACGCGCTGCAGAAGATAAATCTCGCGAAGAAGAACGTAAGCGTCGTCGTGCAGATATCGAAGCAAAAGAGCGTGAAGAAAAAGAACTTCAAGAAGCGCGTAAGCTAAAGGAAATCGAAGAAGAGCGTGCAAAGGCCGAAGCTGAAGAAGCCAAGAAACGTGCAGAAGCTCCGAAACCCGCGCCAAAAACAACTCAGGCTAAAGTGGATGACGATCCAGCTGCAGCGCAAGCTGCGGCTCAAAAAGCAACGGATCAGCGCAGCCGCCCAACACCTGCGCGCCGCGCTGACAACGACGACGCGAACCGCAATAACCGCAACAAGCAATCTGAAGATAGCCGCCGCTCTGGCAAGCTAACTGTAAATCAGGCGCTGAACGGTGGTGATGGTAAGCGTCGCTCAATGGCATCCATGAAGCGTAAGCAGGATCGTTTGCGTCAAAAGGCTATGGGCAACAATGAGCCACGCGAAAAGGTTGTTCGTGATGTTCAGGTTCCTGAAACAATTGTTGTGTCTGAATTGGCCAACCGTATGGCGGAACGCGTAGCTGATGTTGTGAAATCTCTCATGAAAATGGGTATGATGGTCACTCAAAACCAACCTATCGATGCCGATACAGCAGAACTGATCATTGAAGAATTTGGTCACCGTATCCAACGTGTCTCTGATGCGGACGTAGAGGATGTTATTCAGCAGATCGTAGATAAAGAAGAAGACCTTAAATCACGACCTCCTGTTGTTACGATCATGGGCCACGTTGACCATGGTAAAACATCACTTCTTGACGCAATCCGCAAAACCAGCGTTACAACTGGCGAAGCTGGCGGTATCACGCAGCACATCGGTGCGTATCAGGTGGCCACGGAAAGTGGCGCGGTTTTGTCCTTCCTCGATACACCTGGCCACGCGGCGTTCACATCTATGCGCTCTCGCGGTGCGCAAGTGACAGATATCGTTATTCTTGTTGTGTCTGCTGATGACTCGGTCATGCCACAAACGATCGAAGCGATCGCGCATGCCAAAGCTGCAGAAGTTCCGATGATTGTTGCGATCAACAAATGTGACAAACCAGATGCGGACCCACAAAAAGTTCGCACTGAGCTTTTGCAGCATGAAGTGATCGTGGAAGAATTCTCAGGCGATGTCCAAGACATCGAAGTCTCTGCCATCACGGGCCAAGGTCTTGATGACCTACTCGAAGCAATTGCGCTTCAAGCGGAAATTCTAGAATTGAAAGCGAACCCAGATCGCGCCGCCGAAGGTGCCGTGATCGAAGCCCAACTTGATGTGGGCCGCGGTCCTGTTGCGACGGTTTTGATCCAAAAAGGTACGCTGAAACGTGGTGATATCTTTGTTGTGGGTGAGCAGTGGGGTAAAGTCCGTGCGCTTGTGAATGACAAAGGTGAAAGGGTTGACGAAGCTGGCCCATCAGTACCTGTTGAGGTCCTTGGCCTTAATGGAACGCCTGAAGCTGGTGATGTTTTGAACGTTGTGGATACGGATGCTCAAGCGCGTGAAATCGCTGAATACCGTGCACATGCCGCAAAAGAAAAACGCGCGACCGCTGGTGCTGCAACCACATTGGATCAACTTCTTGCGAAAGCAAAAGCGGATGAAAACGTGGCAGAGCTACCAATCTTGGTCAAAGCTGATGTTCAAGGTTCTGCCGAGGCAATCATCCAAGCGATGGAAAAAATCGGTAACGATGAAGTCCGCGTTCGCGTTCTGCATTACGGTGTTGGTGCGATCACAGAAAGTGACATCGGTCTTGCAGAAGCATCTGGCGCGCCAGTGATCGGGTTTAACGTACGGGCGAACTCACCCGCACGTAGCAGCGCTAACCAAAAAGGCGTTGAGATCCGCTACTATTCAGTGATCTACGATCTTGTAGATGACGTAAAAGCGGCTGCATCTGGTCTATTGTCTGCTGAAATCCGCGAAAACTTCATCGGATACTCTGAAATCCGCGAAGTCTTTAAGGTATCTGGTGGCGTTGGCAAGGTTGCAGGGTGTCTTATCACTGAAGGTGTCGCGCGCCGCTCTGCTGGTGTACGTTTGCTGCGTGATAATGTCGTTATTCATGAAGGCACACTTAAGACGCTTAAGCGCTTCAAAGACGAAGTCAAAGAAGTTCAGTCAGGCCAAGAATGTGGTATGGCGTTTGAGAACTACGAAGACATTCGCGCAGGTGACGTGATCGAGTTGTTCGAGCGCGAAGAAGTTGTTCGCAAGCTTGACTAAGAGCTTAAAAGTCAGAATACAAAAAAGGCGGGCCACGAAGCCCGCCTTTTTTATTTGAATACCTTCGGATCCACATTTTGGTCCGGCGCAACGCCAGCTATGAAATTGGCGTGCCTTCAAAAGTTTTGCCGCCTACGCTGACAACAATCTTCCCTTGTGACGATTCCCGAACAAACAGTCCTTGAACAGAGATGTATTTTCCCATTGAGATAGAGCGCAGCATATTCAATTCCCCAGAATTAGTTTCGAATTAAGAAACAGTGTAGAGCAAAAGTGTTAATTTTGCGCATACAAATTTCACATAACCGTCATATTTCTGCTGAAATATCAGCCGAAAAAGAAAAAAAGTTGTCGAATGACCTATAGTTCACAGCCAATCGCGTAGAATCGGGATCAAGGGAACATCTGCAGCAGGCATCGGATAGTCGCACAGCGCGTTTGGCGAGACCCATTTTAGAACCTGCCCTTCTTTGGCTTCAGGGATACCAGCCCACTTTCGACAGACAAAAAGCGGCATAAGAAGGTGAAAATCGTCATAAGAATGGGATGCAAATGTAAGGGGCGCGAGGCAGGAATCCCATGTCTCAATCCCTAGCTCTTCATACAGTTCACGCACCAAGGCTTGTTCGGGCGTTTCGCCACTTTCGATTTTACCTCCAGGAAACTCCCACAGCCCTGCCATGGACTTTCCTTTGGGGCGTTGCGCTAAAAGCACACGCCCATCTGTATCAATAAGCGCGACGGCTGAAACAAGTATGACTTTCACACGACCACCTATGATCTGTAGTCAGCATTGATGGTGATGTAGCCATGCGTCAAATCGCAGGTCCACATCGTGCAATTGCGCGTGCCAAGCCCGATATCGACGCGAATAACGATGTGATCGTTTTTCATATGTGCGGCACCGGCCTCTTCAGTGTAGGAAGGGGCCGCCCAGCCGTTTTCAGCGACCAATACATCCCCGAACCAAATGGAAAGTAAATCACGATCAGCTTGCGCACCAGATTTGCCGACAGCCATAACGACTCGCCCCCAATTTGGGTCTTCGCCAGCGACAGCTGTTTTCACCAAAGGCGAATTCGCTATGGATGAAGCAATAGCGCGCGCATCTTCATTCGTTTGTGCATTTGTAACCTGTACTTCGACAAACTTGGTGGCGCCTTCGCCGTCCTTCACCACAAGGTGAGAAAGCTCCAACATGACTTCGTGCAGGGCGGTGCGAAAGGTTTTGGAGTGTTCGCTGTCGATCTCTAGCTTGGTTGCATTGCTGCGCCCTGTGGCCGCGGCAATCAATGTATCTGAAGTGGATGTGTCACTATCGACCGTGATGCAGTTGAACGTGGAATCCGTGCAGTCTGAAACTAAGGTTTGGAAATGATCTTGGTCGATTTTTGCATCGGTAAAGATATAGACGAGCATGGTCGCCATATCAGGTGCGATCATACCCGAACCCTTGGCGATACCTGCGATCTTGATCTGTTCGCCATCGATTACAATCGAACGTGCGGACCCTTTGGCAAAGGTATCTGTGGTCATGATCGCTTTGGCCGCATCAGCAATGCCACCAGCGGATTGGCCAGCTTTGAGGTCATCGATCTTTGCAATAATGCGATCCCACTTAAGCGGTTCGCCAATCACTCCAGTGGATGATGTATAGACGCGGTTTTCAGCGATATCTAAGTGTTCTGATACTGCTTGTGTAATCTTATGAACAGCATCTAGACCATTTTTGCCAGTGAAGGCGTTTGAGTTACCAGAGTTCACCAAAATAGCTGCTGGCCCTGTGGGGTCGCTACCGATTTTTGCTTGGCAATCCAGCACCGCAGCGGAGCGGGTGGAGGATTTTGTGAAGGTGCCCGCGATGACGCTGCCTGCGCAAAGTTGCGCAAGCATGACATCAGTACGGCCCTGATATTTAACACCTGCAGCCGTCGCCGCGAAGGTCACGCCATCAATAACTGGAAGATTCGGGAATCCGTCCGTTGGAGCAAGGGGAGAAATGTGGTCAATCTTGGCCATGAAAGGCATCCTTAGTATTGATGGCGTGTTGTCGCGATCAGTTGGTGATCAAAGCGTCGTTGCGGATTGCTGTTGGGTCAATGCCCTCAGTACGCTCGATTGTTGCCGCGTCTTGAAGTTGTGCAATGTTCTCGCGAATAGCAGCTTCTTCAAGGTTAGACGCTAATTCGTCACGCAAATCCTCGAGAGGCGGAACATCTTGCAATCTGCTATCCAGAAGCTTGATGACATGCCAACCAAACTGTGTTTCGACAGGTGCAGAAATTGTACCTGGCTCAAGCGCAACCACGGCGTCTTCAAATGGTGCAACCATCATGCCGGCACCAAACCAGCCTAAATCACCACCATTTGGACCCGATGGGCCTGTAGACTTTTCTTGAGCGAGTTTAGCAAAGTCAGCGCCATCTTCAAGTTCCGCGACCAATGCTGCGGCTTCTTCTTCAGTTTCAACAAGAATATGGGCGGCGTTGTATTCACGGCCAGGCTCAAATTCTGCAAACCGTTCATCATATGCAGCTTGTATATCTTCTTCCGACACAGCATTCGCGGCCGCAGCTTGAAGTGCAGCGCCAGCGATCACGATGCGTTCTTCATTCTCGATTTGTAGGGTTACGGCTTTGCTCAATTCACCGGCGGATTGTTTCAAAAGTTCTTGCTGAATCAATTGGTCCAGAATGCCATTGAACAATTGAACATCTTCAAGTTCTTGGTATTGCGCAGGCAAGCTACCGCGTGCTGCGATGACATGACCAAGTGTGATTGATGTCTCATTCACTTTGGCGACAACTGAGTCTGCAGTCAGATCTTGTGCTGACGCGCTGCTTGCGATCGAAAAGGCACCCAAAAGGGCTGCTGCGATCACATTTGTGTGGTATTTCATGCGGAATATCCTTCCTCTCGCCGCCTATTTGCGGCGTAACATTGACACTATAGACACGGCCCCTTACATCGCTTTAGGTCTGGGTAGAGGAGCCTTCGGATACGTTTTATGGCCTCGCAAGCAGCGGGGCAATCCCTCCTCTCACACGATCCTGTCAAGACGCACCGAGCGGAGAGAATATGTTGGGCATTGGAACAATTGCTAAAAAGGTTTTTGGGACCCCCAATGACCGCAAAGTGAAGGCAACGCGCCCTATTGTGGCGAAAATTAACGCATTGGAAGCTGAGTTTGAAAAACTTAGCGACGAAGGCCTGATTGCCAAGACAGAAGAATTTAAGCAACGAGTTGCTCAAGGTGAGACCTTGGATGCGCTTTTGCCCGAAGCTTTCGCCAATTGTCGCGAAGCAGCGCGACGCGCACTGGGGTTGCGGGCATTTGATACTCAGCTAATGGGCGGCATATTTTTGCACCAAGGCAATATCGCTGAAATGAAAACAGGCGAGGGTAAAACCCTAGTTGCGACGTTCCCGTCCTATTTGAATGCGCTTTCTGGAAAGGGTGTTCATGTCGTTACGGTAAATGAGTATCTAGCCAAGCGTGACAGCGAATGGATGGCGAAAGTTTTTGCAGCTTTGGGCATGACGTGTAGTGCTGTTCACTCAGAATTGTCGCCTGAAGACAAAAAGGCCGCTTATAATTGTGACGTGACTTACGCCACAAACAACGAGCTGGGTTTTGATTACCTGCGTGACAACATGAAAACTGAAATCGGTGAACTGTTGCAGCGCGGGCATAACTTTGCGATCGTTGATGAGGTCGATTCAATTTTGATCGACGAAGCGCGCACGCCGTTGATTATCTCTGGCCCGTCCGATGATCGTTCGGAACTTTACGTTACCATCGACAAACTGATCCCAGAATTGACGGACGAGCACTTTGATCTGGATGAAAAGACGCGCGGCATTTCTTTCACAGAAGCAGGTAACGAATTTCTAGAACAGCGCTTACTTGAAACTGGTATGTTGGCCGAGGGCCAATCGCTTTACGATCCCGAAAGCACCACTCTTGTACACCACGTGAACCAAGGGTTGCGCGCACATAAACTTTACCAGAACGGTACACAATATATTGTGCGCGATGGCGAAGCTATGTTGATTGATGAGCACACTGGTCGCATGATGTCTGGGCGTCGTTTGTCTGAGGGCTTGCACCAAGCTATCGAAGCGAAAGAGGGTCTTGAGATCAAGCCCGAAAACATTACGCTGGCCTCAGTCACGTTCCAAAACTATTTCCGCCTTTACGGTACCTTGTCGGGTATGACAGGGACCGCGACGACGGAAGCCGAAGAGTTCATGGAAATCTACAACCTTGGGGTTGTAGAGGTTCCCACAAATCGTCCAATTCAACGCGTTGATGAACATGACCGCGTCTACCGTACTGAGCGTGAGAAACTTGAAGCTGTGATCAAATCTGTTCGCTTTGCGAACGATAAAAAACAGCCTGTACTCGTTGGTACGACGTCGATTGAAAAATCTGAACAATTGGCCCAATTGCTCACAGCTGAGGGAATTGCCCATAACGTCTTGAATGCGCGCCATCACGAGCAAGAAGCCCAAATCGTCGCCGATGCTGGTAAACTTGGCGCTGTAACCATTGCAACAAATATGGCTGGGCGTGGTACCGATGTGCAACTTGGCGGCAACGTTGACTTGAAATTGATGGACGCTTTGGATGCAAATCCGGATGCTGATCCAGAAGCGTTGCGCGCACAAATCGAAGCAGAGCACGCAGAAGAAAAACGCCAAGTACTGGAGGCGGGCGGATTATATGTGCTTGCGACTGAGCGCCATGAATCGCGCCGTATTGATAACCAGCTGCGGGGCCGTTCTGGCCGCCAAGGTGATCCTGGCCGTTCGGTATTTTTCCTTTCTTTGGATGACGACTTGATGCGTATCTTCGGGTCGGATCGTTTGGATAAGATGCTATCATCGCTTGGTATGAAAGAAGGCGAAGCGATTGTGCACCCTTGGGTGAATAAATCGTTGGCAAAAGCCCAAGCAAAAGTCGAAGGCCGCAACTTTGACATTCGTAAGCAGCTTTTGAAGTTCGATGACGTGATGAATGACCAGCGCAAAGTCGTCTTCTCCCAGCGTCGCGAAATCATGGAATCTACCAATATTAATGATGTTGTTACAGACATGCGGCACGAGGTCATCGAAGACTTGGTGGATGCTGCTATTCCACCAAAGTCGTACCCAGAACAATGGGATGTCGATAAACTATACGTGTCTGTCCTCGAAAATCTTGGTCTTGATCTTCCAGTTAAGACTTGGGCAGAAGAAGAAGGCGTCGATGACGAAGCGATTATCGAACGTTTAATAAAAGCCTCTGACGATGCGATGGCCGAAAAAACCGCCGCGTTTGGTGATGATCAAATGCGTCAAATCGAGAAACAGTTCTTATTGCAAACCATCGACGGAAAGTGGCGCGAGCACCTTTTGACTTTGGAACACTTGCGATCCGTTGTTGGTTTCCGTGGGTATGCGCAGCGTGATCCGTTAAACGAATACAAAAACGAAAGTTTCCAATTGTTCGAAACAATGCTGGATTCTTTGCGTGTCGAAGTCACATCGAAACTGTCCAGAGTGCGTCCTATGACGGAAGAAGAGCGTCAGTCGATGTTGCAGCAAATGGTTGCGCAACAGGCCGCAAGCGCTGCGCAGCTGAAGTCTACTGCTGTTCCTGGCTTTGATGAGGAAAACCCAGAAACATGGGGTAACCCCGCTCGCAATGATGACTGTCCATGCGGGTCAGGCAAAAAATTCAAACACTGTCACGGCGCAGTGTGAACTGAAGCACTTTAGGTAATCTGAAAGATGCCGCTTGTTGAAGCGGCATTTTTTGTAAACTGTTGGCGGAACGCACTTTTGCCTTCGCTTGATTAAAAATGTATTTCCTTAGCCAATCAGGAATAAGTCAGGGCGCTGGTATGAGAGAGTTTTGTGCAATACTGGGTACGCTTGCGTTTCTATCATTCGGCATTCCGATACAGGTGTTTGCCCAAGATGTTACCCTAACCTCACGTGATGGATCTATTTCTGTATCGGGTATATTTCTGGGTTTCGATGGTGACTTTTATCGTGTCGCAACTGATTTCGGCCCCCTGACTATCGATGGCTCTGGTGTGTTATGCGAAGGTCCCGGCTGCCCTGATCTGAACAGCTTCTATCCAATCGTGCGCTTTTCGGGTGATGGTGCAGTTTCTGCATCTCTTATGCCTGCTTTGGTGTCTGCTTTTGCTGCGCGCTATGGGTATAATACCGAGGTGACAGTGGGTGAATATTCTTACAGCGTCCTTCTTACCGACGCAGCTCAAGGTCAACCAGCCGCTCAGTTCGATCTAGCACAGACATCCAGCGAAGAAGGCTTTGCCGACCTCCTTACTGAAAACACTGATATTGTAGTGTCTTTGCGTGAAGCAACTGCGCAAGAAAAAAAGTTGGCTAGATCTGAAGGTATTGGGGATCTATCAGACGCTGTGCGCGCGCGTGTTTTGGGTTTGGATGCGATTGTTCCAACTGTGTCTCTGTCCAATCCGTTGACCACAATTTCGCTCACGGATTTGGAAAAACTGCTGTCGGGAAAGGTGAAAAACTGGAAAGAAATCGGCGGTCAAGATGCCCCTGTTTCTTTGCTGTTGGATGATGAAATTCTAAGCGAAGGATCGCCCTTGCGCGCGCTTTTACCGAGTATAAAACCTGATGTCACAACCAACCAATCCTTGGTGTTGCGTAGTTCGCAAGATGCGGTCGACGCGTTAGAGCGCCATCCATATGGAATCGCATTCGGTAGACTTTCTACCGTTGGGCGGGCTAAGGTTATGGGGTTGACGGGCGCTTGCGGGTTTTACACAGATGTAAATTCTGCCGACGTTAAAACCGAAGACTACCCTTTAACCCAGCCGATGTTTTTATACACCCCAGCACGCAGACTGCCGAAAATCGCGCGTGATTTTTTAGACTACGTGCTCTCACCATCCGCCCAAATTGTCGTTGCGCGTTCTCCCTTTGTTGATCAAGCCATTGAAGAGCTTTCGTTTCGGGATCACGGTCAAAGGTTTGCCAACGCTATTCGCAACAGCGGTACAGAGATTAGTCTAGACGATTTAAAATCTCTCATTGAGACTTTGCATGGTGCGCATCGACTGTCACTGGGTTTCCGCTTTGAGGGGGGGACAGCGAAACTTGATGCACAAAGCCGATCGAATGTGCAACTCTTGGTTCGCCTGATCGAGGCAGGAGTTTATGACCGCAAGGATATGATTTTCGCCGGCTTTTCAGATGGTCAGGGGGCAGCTTTAGCTAACAAAGCCTTGTCTGTTAAGCGTGCTCAGGCTGTGCGTGCATCGATTATCGCAGCGCTGCAAAATGGGGAGGAGGGAAATTTAAACATGACTGTGCAGGGCTTCGGAGAGGCGATGCCTTTAGCCTGTGATGATGTCGCATGGGGGCGAGAATTAAACCGCCGTGTGGAAATTTGGGTGCGTGATAAAACTTATAAATAGCCAGTTGACCGAAAACTCAACTCTGTTGATTTTCCGATGATCAGGTGGTCATGTAGGTGAATGTCCAATGCGTCTGCGGCATCCCGAATTTGACTTGTCATAGTTATATCTGCATCGGATGGGGTCGGATCACCCGAGGGATGGTTGTGAACCAAAATCAGCGCTGAGGCATTTAATTCCAGCGCGCGCTTCACCACTTCGCGTGGATATACTGGGACATGATCTACGGTGCCTTTGGATTGTTCTTCATCAGCAATCAAAACGTTTTTGCGATCTAGGTAGAGAACCCTAAAGTGCTCGGTTTCACGGTGTGCCATCGTTGTATGGCAATAATCGAGCACAGCGTCCCAGCTCGAAATGACAGGCCGCTGCATGACTTTTGCCCGCGCAAGCCGATGCGCTGAGGCCTCTATCACCTTAAGGTCACGTGCGACACCGTCATCAACACCAGCGACCTCCACAAGCCGCTGAATGGGGGCGGAGAGAACTCTATTATAGTCGCCGAACTTATCTATCAAATCCTGTGCTATGGGCTTCACATCGGTGCGCGGTAGAGACCGGTATAGCACAAGCTCTAAAAGTTCGTAATCCGGCATAGCTTGCGCGCCGCCGTCAACAAAACGATCTTGAAGATTTTTCTTATGGTTTCGCAGGTAGCTTGGCGGTTTGGAGGGCAGCGCAATAGGGCGAGCCTCGTCGAGATCAAACAGCCAATGTGGCATTTCACGAAATTCTGTGGGGCGCGGATCTGTTGTCATGAGACAATTTTTCCGCCGATTCGCTAAAAATTTGGTTAATTTCCCTTAACCCGTAGATTGTGTCACGGGCTAAGGGTGGTTTTTAGCTTTTCATGCCGTCCCAAAAGCTTTTGACCTTTTTGAAAAAGGATGAGCTTTCAGGGTTGTTTTTATCCTCACCGAGGTTTTCGAACTCTTGTAAAAGTTCTTTTTGCTTCGCGGTCAAGTTGACAGGTGTTTCAACCGCAAGTTCAATGAACATATCGCCTTGGCCAGCACCACGCAGCGCTGGCATACCTTTGCCGCGAAGACGCATCTGGCGACCTGATTGACTGCCCGCAGGAATTTTTACCCGTGAACGACCGCCATCGATTGTTGGGACTTCAATATCGCCACCAAGTGCCGCAGAGGCCATAGAGACAGGGACTGAGCAGTGTAGGTGAACGCCATCACGTTCAAACAAATCGTGTTGCTGAACTTCGATGAAGATATACAAATCACCTGTCGGTCCGCCGCGCAGGCCTGCTTCACCTTCACCAGCAAGGCGAATGCGTGTACCTGTCTCGACGCCTGCAGGAATGTTTACGGACAGGGAGCGTTCTTTTTCAACGCGTCCAGCGCCGCCACATTGACCACAGGGATCTTTTATCATTTGCCCCATACCGCCACAGGCAGGGCAGGCGCGTTCAACTGTAAAGAAACCTTGCTGCGCGCGTACTTTGCCCATGCCAGAACATGACGGGCAAGTTTGAGGTTCTGCGCCGTTTGCTGACCCTGTTCCGTTACAGCCGCCACAGCCCACCGACGTTGGCACGCTGATGGTCTTCTGGCTACCAGTGTATGCGTCTTCAAGAGTGACACGCATGTTGTAGCGCAGATCGGAACCGCGTTGTGCGCGGGAACGGCCGCCACCACGTTGTTGCCCCCCCATGAAGTCGCCAAAGAGGTCATCAAAGACATCGGAAAAGGCTGATCCAAAGTCGCCTTGGCCACCGTAACCGCCACCAGGCCGGCCACCGCCACCCATGCCACCTTGTTCGAAGGCAGCATGGCCATAGCGATCATACGCGGCTTTTTTATCTGGATCTTTTAAAGTGTCGTAAGCTTCATTTACTTCTTTGAACTTGGCTTCCGCATCTGGGTTATCGGCGTTGCGATCTGGGTGAAATTCCATCGCTTTCTTGCGATAGGCTTTTTTCAAGCCAGCAGCATCGTCGCCCTTGGTGGCACCAAGCACTTCGTAGAAATCACGTTTTGCCATGGATTAGGTCCTCCAGAAAAGCGGCGGCCGACACAAATTTAAAATGTGTCGGCCAACCGAAATTCGCTGCGGTTTACGAACGCTTATCGAGATCTTCAAAATCTGCATCAACGATATCATCGTCAACACTTGAAGGGCCGCCGTCGTCTTCGTCCATGCCTTCTGGCGCAGCTGCTTCCGCTTCTGCTTGGGACGCTTTGTAAATCGCCTCACCCAGTTTCATCGCGGCATCTGTTACGTTTTGGATGCCGGAACGAATTTTCTCAGGGTTTTCGGTTTCGAGTTGGTCGTTCAACGCTGAAATCGCCAACTCGATGGCTTCAACTGTTGTTGGATCAACTTTGCTACCGTGCTCTTCAAGAGACTTTTCAGTCGAATGAATAAGGCTTTCAGCTTGGTTTTTCGCTTCAACAAGATCTTTGCGCGCCTTATCGGCTTCTGCATTTTCTTCCGCGTCTTGGACCATTTGTTCGATGTCTTCGTCGGACAGGCCACCGGAAGCTTGGATGGTGATCCGCTGCTCTTTACCAGTGCCTTTATCTTTGGCGCCAACTTCGACGATACCGTCCGCATTGATGTCAAAAGTGACTTCGATTTGTGGCATGCCGCGTGGTGCTGGCGGGATGCCTTCGAGGTTGAATTGACCAAGAATTTTGTTGTCTGCGGCCATTTCACGTTCACCTTGGAATACGCGAAGGGTCACTGCGTTTTGGTTGTCTTCAGCCGTTGAAAAGACCTGTGATTTCTTGGTTGGGATCGTCGTGTTGCGGTCGATCAAACGTGTGAACACGCCACCCAAGGTTTCGATACCGATAGACAGTGGTGTCACGTCGAGCAACAACACGTCTTTAACATCGCCTTGCAAAACGCCAGCCTGAATAGCCGCGCCCATCGCAACAACCTCATCAGGGTTCACGCCTTTATTTGGCTCTTTGCCAAAGAATTTTGTAACTTCTTCGATCACTTTAGGCATGCGTGTCATACCACCAACAAGGACGATTTCGTCGATGTCTGATGTGGAAAGGCCAGCGTCCTTGAGAGCAGCCTGACATGGCTTGATCGAATTTTTGATCAAGTCAGATACAAGTGTTTCCAATTTGGCGCGCGTGAGCTTCATCACAAGGTGCAAAGGTTGACCTGTGCTGGAGTCCATTGAGATGAATGGCTGGTTGATCTCGGTTTGCTGGCTAGAAGAAAGTTCGATTTTTGCTTTCTCAGCAGCCTCTTTTAGACGCTGAAGGGCCATCTTGTCTTTGGTGAGATCAACACCGTTTTCTTTTTTGAACTCATCGGCAAGGTAGGAAACGATGCGCATATCAAAGTCTTCACCGCCGAGGAATGTATCGCCATTGGTGGACTGAACTTCAAACACGCCATCGCCGAGTTCCAAGATGGTCACATCGAATGTACCGCCACCAAGGTCATAAACCGCGATGGTTTTTGTATCTTCTTTGTCGAGGCCGTAAGCCAAGGCAGCCGCTGTTGGTTCGTTCAGAATTCGCAAAACTTCGAGGCCAGCAATTTTACCAGCATCTTTTGTCGCTTGGCGCTGCGCGTCGTTAAAGTACGCAGGAACAGTGATAACTGCCTGTGTTACTTCTTCGCCGAGGTATGATTCAGCTGTCTCTTTCATTTTGCCCAAGATAAAGGCCGAGATTTGTGAAGGAGAGTACTTGTCGCCACGAACCTCAACCCATGCATCGCCGTTACCGCCATCGATAACCGCGTAGGGCAGGTTCTTTTTATCTTTTGCCAGATGCTTGTCGTCGTCGCGGCGTCCGATCAGACGCTTAACAGCGAAAACTGTGTTTTCTGGGTTTGTGACAGCTTGGCGTTTCGCGGCTTGACCAACAAGACGCTCAGATTCAGTGAAACCTACGATGGACGGTGTGGTCCGTGCACCTTCGGCGTTTTCGATAACCCGCGGTTGCGAGCCATCCATGATTGCGACACAGGAGTTTGTAGTCCCGAGATCAATACCAATGACTTTGGCCATGCTCAAAATCCTCTTCTAGGCGATGTGGTGACCTTGGGCCCCTTAAGGCACCCTTAGTCAATCCCATGGGTTAAATCAGGTTTCCCTGATCAATGCTTCTCGGCGTATATAGGGAGGCGTTCTTGCCCCTGCAAGTTGTCCGAGGCGTCTAGGGTGCAAAAAACAGCAAATTATTGTTACAAAATGCACATGAGTTTAGCTTGTGATGATAATGTATGCTTTAAACCAGCCAAGAGAGGCTTAGCGCCCAGCGCCCCAACTTGCAGATGCGCGGGTGCGGGTGAAAAATTCAGCCAAAAGTCCGACGGTAATAAAGACCAAAGAAAAGACGATTGGGTACATGACTGAACTAAAGTGTGGCGAATAGTTTACAAAGGTGTACCCACGCGCTTGGTCGATACAGTGGAATAGCGGGTTCCACGAAAACATCGCTAAAATATATCCAGGCATCTGATTGGCGACGAACATTTTGCCAGAGGTAATCATATTGGCGCGGGAATAGATGACCTGTACAATCTTCGTGAATTGCGGAAACCATGGGCGCAACGCTAATAATACCATTCCGATCGCGACACCTGAAAACCATGAGATCATCAGCATCATAAATGCGCCCGGCAAATATTGGAATGTGACCGTGCCCCAACCAAGCGAGTATGCGAACAAGATTACGACCACGGACAGCACTTGAATATAAAGTGAACTCAAAGCGGCAGATGTAATTGCAATCGCGGTATTCATTGGCGCGTGCTGCATCATGGGTGAAGTTGCTGTTTCCGACCCTGCCACCGCACTCAGTGCCTTATTATGCGTCAAAAATAAAAAAATACCTGACATGATATAAAGGATAAAATCCCCGCGCAGTGCATTTCCGCGCAGCCCCAATATTGAGAACATAAAGACAAAGACTAAAACAAGAATCAATGTCTGTAACATATTGATTACAAGTCCTAAAAGCGGGTTTCCATGCGACTTTCTTACGTGGCGAACAGTGTTGTGAAAGATCAGCCGAAGGATTGATCCCGCCGTCGATAGGCCGCTTTGTTGTTCTGAATATTGAAACATGCTCGAAAATCCTGTGACAGCTTTCACAACAGAAATATCAGTGATTTCTTGCTGTTTCTTTATCAACGTATCATAAGGTGTGTAGTTTGAAATATCAATAATGACGCCATACTCAGCTGCGTCACTCTATCTTTTAGGAGCCATTTTATGGATTTCGCAAAACTCACCCCGATTATCCGTAAACTCGCACTCGAAGCTGGTGATAAGATAATGGAAATCTATAACTCTGACGATTTTGAAGTAAAATCAAAATCTGATGACAGTCCCGTGACCGCTGCCGATGAAGCAGCAGATGTTTTGATTTCTGCAGGTCTACGTGCTGCATTCCCTGACGTGACTTTGATCACAGAAGAGCAGTCTGGGTCGCACGCATTGAAAGCGGATTCGTTTTTGATCGTTGATCCGCTGGATGGCACTAAAGAGTTCATTAATCGTCGTGGCGATTTTACTGTGAACATTGCTTATGTCGAAAAAGGCGTGCCAATTCGCGGTGTCGTCTATGCTCCTGCAAAGGATCGGTTGTTCATCACCGACGAAACTGGCCAGTCCTTTGAGGAAGTCGGTCCATTCTCTAAAGACACAGTCGGTACGTTGCATAAAATCGCGGTGTCTAAACCTGATAACGCGGGTCTGTTGATCGTGGCATCCAAATCGCATCGTGATCAAGCAACCGAAGATTATATCAACAAGTATAATGTCAAAGACAGTAAATCAGCGGGTTCATCTCTAAAATTCTGTTTGGTCGCAACGGGTGAAGCAGATCTATACCCCCGTGTTGGACGTACAATGGAATGGGACACGGCTGCTGGCCATGCCGTTTTGTCAGGGGCTGGTGGTCATGTCGTGCGCTTTGACAATCACGAGCAGCTTACATACGGTAAAGAAGACTATGCCAATCCATTTTTTATTGCCTATGCTCCTGGCGTTGAATTGAAGACTGCCTAATGTCCGTTCTCATAGTTATTCCTGCTCGATATGCCTCAACGCGTTACCCAGGTAAGCCACTGGTTGAATTGACTGGTGCGTCGGGCGAAAAGAAGTCACTCATCAGGCGCAGTTGGGATGCAGCCATGTCTGTTTCTGGTGTCGATAAAGTCGTTGTTGCGACAGACGATGGTCGCATAAAAACAGCCTGCGAAGCCTTTGGCGCACAGGTCGTGATGACATCCGAGACTTGCGAAAATGGGACTGAGCGTTGCTCAGAAGCCTTGGCAAATCTTGAGGGAGACTACGAAATTGTGGTCAACCTTCAAGGGGACGCACCGCTAACGCCAGCGTGGTTTGTCGAAGACTTGGTTCAAGGCCTGCGCAATACGCCAAAAGCCGAAGTCGCCACACCCGTGTTGCGATGTGATGGCAGGGCGTTGAATGGCTTTCTTGAGGATCGCCGCAATGGGCGCGTTGGTGGCACGACGGCTGTATTTGGTGCGGACAATCAGGCTTTGTACTTCTCAAAAGAAGTGATCCCCTTTACGGCCGATACCTTTGCTGACGATGCCGAGACACCTGTGTTTCACCATGTGGGTGTCTACGCCTATCGCCCCTCTGCGCTAAGCGCGTATACTCAGTGGTCAGCAGGGCCGCTCGAAATGCTTGAGGGGTTGGAACAATTGCGTTTTCTTGAGCAGGGCCGCGCTTTATTGTGCGTTGAAGTTCAAGCGCGTGGACGACAGTTTTGGGAATTGAACAATCCTGAAGACGTGCCGCGGCTTGAAGCCATGATGGCTGACATGAAGCTGAATTAATTCACCGTTTAATCTCTGTGCAAGGCTTGTTAATTTTGTACTGATTTGCGGCGGGTTACAATATTGTCACATCGAACTGCCAGTTTATGGTGAAATGTTGGAAGTTTAAATAAATTCACGTCATCATTGATGGCGAACAGATGAAACCCGAAAAAACGGGTTATTAGGAGTAAAAATGGCGCGTAAGGTAACGAAAGCAATTTTCCCAGTCGCGGGCTTAGGAACACGATTCCTGCCAGCTACAAAATCGATTCCAAAAGAAATTATGACATTGGTCGACCGCCCCCTCATCCAATATGCCATCGATGAGGCGCGTGCTGCGGGTATTAAAGAATTTATTTTTGTGACTTCACGTGGCAAGGGTGCCTTGGAAGATTACTTTGATCACTCGCCCATTTTAGAACAAGAGTTGCGTAAAAAGGGTAAAACTGAACTGCTCGACACGCTTAAAAACACCAATATGGATAGTGGCGCTATCGCGTATATCCGTCAGCACAAAGCTCTAGGGTTGGGGCACGCTGTTTGGTGTGCGCGCCGCCTTTTGAGCCCAAGAGAGCCTTTTGCGGTTATCTTGCCTGATGATGTTATCGCCGCTGAGAAACCTTGTTTGCAACAAATGATCGAAGCCCATGAAGAACTGGGCGGTTCAATGGTTGCTGCAATGGAAGTTCCGACTGAAAAAGCCAGCTCTTACGGTGTTTTGGATGTGAAAAAAGACATGGGCAACGCTGTTTCTGTCAACGGCATGGTCGAAAAGCCCGCTGCGGGAACTGAGCCTTCAAATCTAGCTGTCATTGGGCGTTATATTTTGGCGCCTGAGGTCATGAAAAACCTGCATCAAATGAAACAAGGTGCTGGTGGTGAAATTCAATTGACGGATGCGATCGCTGACGAAATTTCAGCTGGTCGCGATGTCTTTGGGTACCGGTTCGAAGGGCAACGTTTTGACTGTGGCTCAAAGGCGGGTTTCCTTCAGGCGACGATCTCCTTTGGTTTGTCGCGCCCCGAATTGCGTGGCGAGCTTCAAGAATTCCTAAATGAACTGAGCGTCAGTCAAGCCGCCGCTCAGTAAGGTGTGAACGGAATGAAAAATGTGATTGTGACAGGCGGTGCGGGCTATATCGGTTCGCACGCCTGTAAGGCGTTGCGTGACGCAGGTTATGTGCCTATCACGTTTGATAACCTGTCTACTGGTTGGCAAGAGGCCGTTAAATTCGGCCCCTTTGAACAGGGCGATCTTTTGGATCGCGCGCGCCTGGATGACGTGTTTGCCAAGTACAAGCCAATCGCAGTCATGCATTTTGCAGCCTTCAGTCAGGTCGGTGAAAGTATGACTGACCCAGGAAAGTACTGGCGGAACAATGTTTTCGGATCTTTGCAGTTGATTGAAGCTGCAGTTGATGCGGGATGTTTGAACTTTGTTTTTTCATCTACTTGCGCGACATTCGGTGATCAGGACAATGTGGTTTTGAACGAAGAGTCTCCACAATTTCCAATCAATTCTTATGGCGCATCAAAGCGTGCCATCGAAGACATTCTTGCGAATTTTGAACAATCCCATAACCTGAAAAGCGTCGTCTTTCGCTATTTTAATGTCGCAGGCTGTGATCCCGATGGTGAGGTTGGCGAATTTCATCAACCTGAAACCCATCTCATTCCTCTAATGCTTGATGCTATCGCGGGTAAGCGTGATGCACTCACGATTTATGGCACTGATTACGATACGCCAGATGGTACGTGTATTCGCGACTATGTACATGTCTGTGATCTTGTCGATGCCCATGTTTTGGGGCTGGAGTGGCTCTCAAATAACAAAGGCAGCCGTTATTTCAACTTAGGGACAGGCACAGGATTTTCTGTGCGCGAAGTTCTAGATGAATCCCGCGCAGTAACCAACAAAGAAGTGCCGCATGTCGAAGGGCCGCGCCGTCCAGGTGATTGTACTAAGCTCGTATCAGGATCAGAGCGCGCGATGACCGAACTCGGCTGGTCGCCGCAAAGGTCCACGATGAAGGAAATGATCAAAGACGCATGGCATTGGCACCAAACTGGCCACTATGACAAGTGATCCAGTTCGCCTTACAGTGTTGTCACCCATTGGGTGAAAGGTCTGTGTATGCAAGAACTCTGGCGTAAGTATAAATTGCGGGTGCTGCGCAAGAATGCTTTGTGGCGTTCTTTTCGTGCGCGTCGCCAACTTACTGCGCTACGTGTTCAGAGTGACGAAATACGGCAAGGTGCTTTGCTTTGCGTGATGTGCGTTCGAAATGAATCTGTGCGCCTGCCATATTTTTTAGACTACTACCGCAAGATGGGTGTTGATCATTTTCTGATCGTTGACAACGATAGCACTGATGGCACCACCGAATATCTCATGTCAAAAGCGGATACGTCTGTGTGGGCGACAAGTGCAAGCTATAAGGCCGCGCGCTTTGGGCTTGATTGGACGACTTGGCTGCAAATTAAATATGCGCGCTCAAAGTGGTGCCTGACATTGGATGCTGATGAGCTTCTCGTCATACCGCATAACGGCAAGCGGTCACTAAAGGATTTGACACACCATTTAGACACTATCAATCAGCGTGCGTTTGGCGCCATCATGTTGGACATGTATCCCAAAGGTCCAATAGATAGCGTTGACTATCAAGTGGGTGATGACCCGATAAAGACATTGCGTTGGTTCGATGCAGGGCCATATCGGTCAAGTCGGCAACTGCCTAAAGAAAACCTATGGGTTCAAGGGGGCGTGCGAGAACGTGTATTTTTTGCCAGTGACCCAAGCAAAGGCCCCACGTTGAATAAGCTTCCGCTCGTGAAGTGGGATGCGCGATTTGCCTATACCAACTCTACGCATAGCATGTTGCCAGCCAAGATGAACCACGCCTACAGTGGGCCAGGCGGATCTGAGGTTTCAGGGGTGTTGCTCCATACTAAATTTCTGCAAATTGCGGTCGAAAAATCACTCGAAGATAGGCATCGCAAACAGCATTTTGGTAATCCTGATGCGTTCCAAGATTATTATGACGCAGTGATTGCGGCACCTGATCTTTGGTGCAAAGACTCGGTCGAATACACAGGCGCAGACCAACTCTTGGCGCTGAAAATGATGTCACAGGGCGACTGGGCGTAGTTTATTTTCAAAACGATCTGTAAACAGTTTTGTTCTATGGTTAGAATTGTTTACGTATCTATCATAAATGCGTATTCTAAAAGATAAATTATAAATGAAACGTGGACACGTATCGACGTTGCATACTGATGAGCATCGAGCTGTGAGAATTGGACGAATAGAGTGAAGTGGTGGAAGATATACAGGTTGCGATTGCGCAGAAAGCTCGCGCTTTGGCGTGCATTCCGCGCGCGTAGACAGCTGTCAATCCACCAAGACAACACATCGCAAATCAAAAAAGGCGATGTTTTACTGGTCTGCACGCTACGCAACGAGCGTATCCGTTTGCCGTATTTCATGAAGTATTACCGTGAATTGGGCGTGAAGCACTTCCTTTTCGTAGACAATGACAGCGATGATGGGTCACGTGAATACCTGACTGGCGCCGCTGATGTTTCTATCTGGCATACGACAGCGAGTTACCGAAACTCGCTGTTTGGTGTCTATTGGATGAATTGGATTGCGCGCAAATACTGTCACGATCATTGGACTTTGACTGTCGATGTCGATGAATTTTTTGTCTTCCCTTTTTGTGATACGCGCCCGATTCCCGCTTTAACAGACTGGCTCGATAATTCGGGAATTCGATCATTTTCAGCTATGCTGATCGATATGTATCCTAAAGGCCCGATTGATGCACAGCCCTATAAAGAGGGCCAAGACCCGATGGAGATCGCTCAGTGGTTTGACAGTGGTAACTACATGCTGTCCACCAATTACGAATATCAAAATCTGTGGATTCAGGGTGGTCCTCGCGCGCGGCTGTTCTTTAGTGACGACCCCTACAATGCGCCGTCCTTGAACAAAATTCCTTTGGTTAGATGGCATAAAGATTACGCCTATATGCACTCAACCCATATGCTTTTGCCGCGGGGGTTGAATCACGTTTACGAAACCGAAGGTGGGGAAAAAGCATCTGGTGTGTTGATGCACGCAAAATTCCTCAACACTTTCGTGCAAAAAACCGAAGAAGAATTGCAGCGCCGCCAACACTATGCAGGCAGTCGAGAATATTTAGCATATCATAACCGCATAAAAGACGACCCAGAGCTGTGGTGTAACTGGTCTGAAAAATACATTAATTGGCGTCAATTGGAAATTTTGGGGCTTATGTCCAAAGGGAATTGGGCATGAGCGTTGGATTCGTCATGCTGGTCCATGAGGCGCTCCATCGGGCTGAAGAGGTGGCGCGCCATTATGCTCAGCATGGCTGCCCCGTTGTGATCCATGTTGATAAACGCGTTCATAAAGATGAGTATTTGTCGTTTGTTGACAGTCTATCGGATTTGACGACAGTTAAGTTTTCAAAACGCCATTCTTGTGAATGGGGCACCTGGAGTTTGGTGGCAGCATCGCAAGATGCATCTGAGATGATGCTCAAAAGTTTCTCTGACGTGCGCCATGTCTACCTGTCTTCTGGTTCATGTTTGCCGTTACGCCCCGTTAGAGAATTGATCCAATATTTGGCGGCGCGCCCAATGACCAATTTCATTGAAAGTGTTACCACAGAAGATGTGCCTTGGACCGTGGGTGGACTTGATGCTGAACGCTTCACACTGCGTTTTCCGTTTTCTTGGAAACGTCACCGCAAATTGTTTGACCGCTACGTGGCGCTTCAACGGCGTTTTGGCTTTAAACGACAAATTCCCGATGGGCTGGTGCCTCATCTTGGGTCGCAGTGGTGGTGCCTGACGCGCCAGACGCTTTCGGCTATTCTGGAAGACCCTGATCGTAAAGTGTACGATGCTTATTTTCGCAAAGTTTGGATTCCTGACGAAAGCTACTATCAAACGCTCGTGCGGTTGTATTCAAACAATATCGAAAGCCGATCTTTGACCCTTTCAAAGTTTGATTACCAAGGCAAACCGCATATTTTTTATGACGATCACCTGCAATTGTTGCGGCGCTCTGATTGCTTTGTGGCGCGAAAAATCTGGCACAAGGCTGACCGTCTTTACAGCACATTCCTAAATTCTAATATAAACCCAATGCAGGGCGCAGAGCCAAATCCAGGCAAAATAGACCGCATTTTTTCCAAAGCAGTTGAGCGACGGATTATGGGGCGAGAGGGTTTGTATATGCAAAGCCGACAACCTGCACATGGCAAAGGGCATGGAAAAACATCTGCTCCCTATTCGATATTTGAAGGGTTTTCAGATCTTTTCGAAGATTTCGATCAATGGCTTGCGCAGGCTGTTGGGGCGCGCGTGCATGGCCATTTGTTTGGACCAGAGGGTGTAGAATTCTCGGGGAATCAAAAAATATTTGCTGGCGCTATGTCAAACCATGCAGAACTACGTGACTATAATCCGTGTGGCTTTCTGACCAGCTTGATTTGGAACACACGCGGTGAGCGGCAGTGTTTTATGTTCGGACCGCGTGATAACCAAGAAATCAATTGGCTGGTCGCAATGGACCCAAATGCGCAAATTTCTGTGATATCTGGCGCTTGGGCTGTCGCGTTGTTTCGCTCAAATATGAACTTTTCTAGTATTCGGCGCGAAGCTGCACGTTTGCAAAAGATCGAGGCGGAACACTTGGAAGTTTTGCGGTCACAACACGTCAAAGCACGGGTGCGAATCTGGACAATGGCTGATTTTATCGAAAGCCGACTTGAGCCATTGCAATCCATTATTGATGAGATTGGCCCAAGAAATGTACGGCGCTTAACTGAAGCACCGCGTATGCGTGATTTGACTGGGTTTGGCCAGTTTCTGCAAAATCTAAAAAATCAGGGTATGCATCCCCATCTAATGGGTGATTTTCCGATGGAACCTGATATTGAAAATACGCAACGTAATCGCAAAAAACCCTATTTGGTAAAGTGAAACTATGCCCCATCGTTTTGATTATTTCGTCATTTTTGCAGAAATGCGGACGGGTTCGAATTTCTTAGAAGAAAACGTCAATGCATTTGATGGGCTACGCTGCTGGGGCGAACTTTATAATCCACACTTTATTGGTAAGCCCAAAAATACAGATTTCGAAGGCGTAACCTTGGCTCAGCGTGAGGCGGATCCAACTAAATTATTGGAGTGTGTGAAAACTGCTTCCAAAGGATTAAACGGGTTTCGCTATTTTCACGATCATGACCCGCGTATGCTGATGCATATGCTCAACGATCCTCGTTGCGCAAAAATTATCCTGACCCGCAATCCGTTAGAAAGTTACGTATCTCGTAAAATTGCGGGTGCGACGGGGCAGTGGCGCCTCGGAGATCTTAAAGATGCGCGCAGTGCAAAAATTGAATTTGACCGCATAGAGTTTGAAACAATGCTTGATGCTGTCAAAGGATTTCAAATGCGTTTGATGCGCGGATTGCAAACCTCGGGGCAGACTGCTTTCTATATCTCTTACGAAGATGTTCAAGATATCGATGTAATCAATGGCTTGGCCACATATCTTGGTGTTGATCAACAGTTGCCCAAAACTGTTCAGAAAACCAAAGTTCAAAACCCTGCAGGGTTGGAAGATAAGGTGGTGAATTATTCTGAAATGGTGAGCGACTTGTCCTCGATCGATCATTTCAATCTTTCAAATACGCCAAACTTTGAACCGCGACGTGGTCCAGCGGTGCCAACGTTTATCGCGGCAAAAGCTGCGCCTTTGTTGTATCTGCCGATACGCGGCGGTCCTGAAGCCGCCGTGACCGAATGGATGTCGCGCCAAGGTAAGTCAGACATGGGGCTGATTGGTGAATTTAGTCAGAAAACCTTACGCCAATGGAAGCGTGGGAATAAGGGCCATCGCAGTTTCACGATCATCTCACATCCTGTCGTGCGCTTGCACCGTTCGTTTTGCCGCCACATTGTCAGCCAGAATGAAGAAACCTACGGCGAAATTCGCGAACAACTGCGCAGTACATATAAGTTACCGCTGCCGTTGGGGGACAGTGATTACGGCTTGGCGCAGCATCGTGTTGCGTTCATTAAGTTTGCCGAATTCGTAAAAGGCAATCTGAGCGGGCAGACATCTATTCGTGTGGATGGCAGTTGGGCCTCACAGTCAGAGGTCATCACCGGCTTCGCTGATTTCGCTCTACCAGACCAAATTATACGTGAAGACGAAGTGAGCGCGGTTCTGCCAAGCCTCATACCCAATTTGACCAAAGATGTTCCTAGCCAAGCTGAGGACACCCCATATGCGCTCACAGATATCTATGACGCGGATGTCGAAACCGCTGTACGCGCGGCTTATCAAAAAGACTATATGCTGTTTGGATTTAAAGCATGGGGCTAGCTTAAGGGCTAGGCGACTTTAGATGATGGGATAGATGTCAAGATCGCGTGCAATGTGGCTGCGTCGGCGTTTGCACGCAATTTTGTGCAGGTTTTCTCATCCCTCATTGTACGCGACACCAATGCAAGGGCCTTCAGATGATCAACGCCTGATTCTGCTGGGGCGAATAGAGCAAAAATAAGATCAACTGGTTGCCGATCAACAGCATCAAAGTCCAATGGAGTATCAAGCTTGAAAAACGCTCCTACGACACGCTCCAACCCTTCGATGCGGGCATGAGGTAAGGCAATTCCGTGCCCAACGCCTGTCGGACCTAAGCTTTCGCGTTCTTGAAGTGAATTAATTGCGCCATTTAAATCTAGACCATAGCTGGCAGCAGCGACTTCACCTAAATCCTGAAAAAGGCGTTTTTTGCTGGTTAGTTTTCCAACGACCTTAACGGCAGAAGGTTGCAAGAGCTCAGAAAGTTTCATGTAAAGCTATACCCGCCTCGGCCATCGCACGAGGCGGGCAGAGGTTTATTTAATGTTATCAGGGTCGATCCAGCCAAAATTCCCATCAGGGCGGCGGTAAACGACGTTCACTCCGGTTGTACCCTCTTTGTGAAACACCACGACTGGTGCGCCAGCAAGTTCCAACTGCATAACGGCTTCACCGACAGTCAAAGTTGGTACCTTGGTTTCGGTTTCAGCAATAATCATTGGTTGAAGGGATTCGGGTTCCTTGTCCTCATCATGGTCTGTTGCGGCGAGGATATACGTGGAAGCGCCGCTAAGTTCAACCGGTTCAGAGCGATGAGAATGGTGGTCCTTCAATCGGCGCTTGTATCGGCGCAGTTGTTTCTCCATTTTCTCGGCGCATTGATCAAAAGCCGAATAGATATCGTGTGTATGCGCATTTGCCTGCGCTGTTAAGCCAGTGGACAAATGAATTACTGCCTCACAGTTATATTCAGCGCCACTTTTAGAAAAAACCACCGTCGCACCCGTTGGGCGTTCGGCGTATTTATCGACGACCACTCCCAATTCGGTTTTGACATGGTTTTGCAAGGCGTCGCCAATATCAATTTGTTTTCCACTAATTTGGTACCGCATGATATCTCCTTTTGTTTACTTAGGGCGCCGCAACGGCACATTTGTGACGCTACGCTACCCTTTTGGGATTTTTGTGAATTGCGGGATTTGGATGCACAGTAAACCGCTGTGTCCCAGTCTTTTGGCTGGGGCGCATCTATGTGGCTGTAAGCAAAGAGTGCCGAACCACGCGCTGATAATCGATGTATATGCATCCCCTCTATTTGGCTGCAAAATGAGGGGGGATGTCAACTAGAAGCTGAAAGACGGTTATCAAAAGCGAAAGTTTTCGCCCAAATACACGCGACGAACGGTTTCATTTTCAACGATTTCACGTGTTGTGCCTGACATAAGCACCTGACCATCATGTAAAATATACGCGCGGTCGATGATTCCCAATGTTTCCTGTACGTTGTGATCGGTGATGAGCACACCGATACCACGATTTTTCAGATCTGACACAAGGGCGCGAATTTCGCCAACCGCAATTGGATCAACGCCCGCAAAGGGTTCGTCGAGCAAAACATAGTTGGGATCCGCTGCAAGGCAGCGCGCGATTTCAACGCGGCGTCTTTCCCCGCCTGACAGGGCAACCGAAGGCGCACGGCGTAGGTGGGCAATAGAAAATTCGCTGAGCAACTCTTCCAAGCGTTCGCGTCTGACCAAAGGGTCACTTTGCGTGATTTCAAGAATCGCAAGAATATTGTCTTCAACGCATAGGCCACGAAAAATAGAGGCCTCTTGTGGTAAATAACCGATCCCGAGCTTGGCGCGGCGGTACATCGGAAGACGCGCAATGTCGCGGCCATCGACGATGACTTCGCCTGCTTCGGGTGTCACCAGTCCAGCAATGGAATAAAAGCAGGTTGTCTTGCCAGAACCATTTGGGCCCAGCAAAGCAACCACTTCGCCTCTGTCCAGCGTCAATGACACATCACGAATGACTGTACGTTTGCGGTAGCCTTTTCTTAGGTTTTTGACTCGCAAACCTAGGTCTTTGGGTGATGACATTACTCGGCACCCGTCTGAAGAATAGTTTTCACGCGTCCATTGATGCGCCCTGTACCTGTGGTCAAATCAACAGTCATTTGTTGACCCGACAGAACATTGCGGCCTTGGGTTAAAATGACATTGCCCGCCAAGGCAATCGTCGACGTATCAATGCTATAGGTGGCTCTATCGGCCTCAATGGCTTCGTTTCCATTGGCAAAAGTAACACTTCCCGTGGCGATAAGTTCGTCGATTTTACCGCTATCATCAGCGTTATATACAACTTCGACTGTGTCCGCCGATAAGCGCAACGCGCCTTGGCCAATTAAAACAGAGCCTGAAAAAATAGCCTTGCCTGTTGATTGATCGACGGAAAGTTCATCAGATGAAATTTCAACAGGCAAACCGCTGTCATGTTGCAATCCGCCAAAGGCAACCTGCGTGTCTTGTGCGGCGAGTGAGGTTGAAAACGCAGCGGCAGCCAACGTAAATATCGCTATGTTTTTTAAACGCTTGAGTTGCTGCATGGTGATCCCCCAAATTCCTTATGGCTGGTATACCAGTTTTACACGTTCTTTGAAAACCAGAAGGTAGCTTCCACTGTCTGCGTCTTGTGAAATCTTCATCGAGCCCGCACTAATGTCGCCCGCTGGCGCTGTTCCTTCAACAGGACCAGGGCTTTCGATCTGCGAAAAGTTCAACTGAGCTGCAATGCGGTCCGTGTTAAGGGAATAGCCCGTTGTGGTATTCACATTCACGCCACCCGCAAGTTCCGCAACTTCGTTGGGTCCATCAATTGCAATATCGTTGGCAAGCATTGAAACGGTCGCGCTGTTGAGTAATTTTAACTCCGCATTGACTTGGGTTGAATTCAAAATGCGTCCATCAGATGGATCAGGTCGGATCGTTTTTGCTGCGATCTCGAGTTGCGCCCCGTCACTTGTAACCGTCGAAAACGCAGGGCCATCCAAGCGTTGTTCGCGTGCAAGCGCTTCAATATCAGACTGTGCAAAAGGAAAGTCATCTAGCGTTTCTGAACTGCGCGCGAATAGAAAAAGCGTTGCCAATAGAGCCACGCTAGCCAAGGGCAGCAGGATCTTAGCCTTTGCGACTATTCGAGAATGAGGGTTATCAAAACGCGTCATGGGGATGTATTACACGATACCAGCACGAAGGCAGTCTTGTATTTTGAGAATACCACAAGGTCGGCCGTCTTCAGCGGAATTTCGCACAAATAAGCAGGTTATCGAACGCTCATCCATACGTGCGAGAGCCTTTTCAGCAAGTGCATCTGCTGCGATCGACAGCGGGTTTGGCGTCATAATGTCGGCGGCCGTTTTTTCCAAAAGGCCATCAATATTTCGGCGTAGATCGCCATCGGTGATTATGCCAATTAGGCGACCTGCATCGTCTACGACCCCAGCCACACCAAAGCCTTTGCTTGAAATAATCGATAGAACTTCGCGCATCGGCGTGTCAGGCCGCGTGATCGGCATGTCTGTATTCATCAAGTCGCTGGTCTTCGTCAGACGTGATCCAAGCTTGCCACCTGGGTGCAGCATTCTGAAATTGTCGGCGGTAAATTTTCGGTGGTCCATCAAAGCAATCGCGATGGCATCGCCAAGCGCAAGCGTCATGGTGGTAGAGGTTGTTGGAACAATCCCTTGATCACAGGCCTCTTCAGCCTTTGGCAATAGTAAAGGGACATCGCAGGCGCGCATCAATGAGCTGTTCGGGTTTGAGGCAACACCGATCATTGGGATTTGAAATCTGCGCGTAAAGGCGATCAGGTCGGCCAATTCAGGGGTCTCGCCAGAGTTGGAAAGTACCAATACTATATCGTCTTTGCCAATCATCCCAAGGTCGCCGTGGCTTGCCTCAGCGGGGTGTACAAAGTGCGATGGTGTACCTGTTGATGCCAGTGTTGCAGCAATCTTACGTGCTATGTGACCTGATTTTCCCATGCCAGTGACAATGGTCCGACCCTTGGCATCTAAGATTAATGATGTTGCTTTGATAAAGTCGTCACCTAGGGTATCGGACAATTTAACCAGTGCATCAGCTTCACGGCGTACAACGCGTTGTCCGACGGTTAAAAATGGGTGAATATCTGGCATGGGTACCTTCGTTATCAATTGAGTTTCACGAATGTGCAAAAATATCGGCGTCGGGCCAACCTTTTAGGTCGAGAAGAGCACGCGTGGGAAGAAATTCAAAGCAGGACTGTGCTAAATGAACGCGGCCCTCACGTTCAAGCATATGGTCCAATTTGTCGCGCAGTTTATGCAAATACAGAACATCGGAGGCGGCATATTCCAGTTGTGCTTTGCTTAATGTGGATGCGCCCCAGTCACTCATTTGCTGATGCTTTGAGATATCGACCTTTAGCAACTGGTCCAGCAAGTTTCTCAGCCCGTGGCGATCCGTATAGGTTCTGACCAGCTTTGACGCGATCTTGGTGCAGTAAACGGGTTGAGCGAGCGCGCCAAATGTATGGTACAGTGCAGCAATATCAAATCTGCCATAGTGAAAAAGTTTCACGACATCGGGATCTGACAATATCGCACATAAATTGGGGGCCTGAGTTTGACCGCTGCTGACTTGAATTAAATGCGCATCGCCGTTTCCGCTAGAAACTTGCACAAGGCACAGCCGGTCTCGGTGTGGGTTTAAACCCATGGTTTCACAGTCAATGGCCACTGATGGCCCTAGTTCAAGATCGTCAGGCAGATCGTTTTTATGAAAGAAAATTGTCATGCCATACCCTTGTACTGATCACTCGTTTGAGTTTCCACATATGCCTTTGCTGCTCTTTGGGCAAGTTTCGCGTGCCAGTTTTCGACGAACGTCCTGTGTTATCCTTTAGCGAAGGCCATGTTTCTGAATTGCATGGCCTAGGCCAAGCAGATGCTGCGTTAAAGGCGTTTCGTAATACAGGCTAAGTATAAGGCAAAGTTACCGCGCCGTCTTTGGCGTGCAGCACCGGATCTAAACAGTGCAACTAAACGCTTTGGAAGTGGGCCAAATCGTGCAGCCGAATAATACGACAAGGCGCGCTTTGCCTCAGCTGTAAAATGCTTGCGAGATGCATTTAGGGCCTTGATATTAATGTCATTCCACTTGGCAAATCGACGATCTGAAACAAAGCGCACACGTTGCAATTGCCCCCATCGTGAAATGTTTGATCCGATCACGTTATTGTCGTGCTGTCTGTAGCGCAGGACTGCATTAGGATCTCGTAACACGGTGCCGCCGCAGCACGAAATGACCTGATATGCCCACCAGTCATGAACAACCACGTCATCAACTTCATTGGCGGCGGTTTGCAACAAGCGTATTGCGGGCGCGTTCAGCATCATAGTGTTTCCGGCACCGATTGACTGTACAAAAGAATTGCCCACACTGGGCGTCCAAGTGCGTTTTTGAAATGTGTGAAGGGGGGCAAGCTTATGGTCACAGATGAGAACATCTGCCGCATAAAGTAACGGTGTGCTGGGTTGTTTGGCTTCATTTAAAGCTTTGCGTGCGCGTGCCAATTTATCTGGAAACCAAACGTCGTCTTGATCAGAAAAGGAAATTAAACGCGTATTTTCGGGAATCGACCTGATTAAAAACAAAAAGTTTTGGGCGCACCCGCTTTGAGGTCCTGTCAGGATCGTAATATCATGGTCTGTTGAGTGGGCCTGTTTGAAACGTTGCAAAATCTCAACTGTCGTATCGCTGGATCCATCATCGGAGACCAACAAATCCCAATTCTTGTCGGTCTGAGCTATCAAACTATCAAGCTGTTCTTGCAGAAAGGCATCGCCATTATACGTCGCCAACAAGATGAGTATTTTTGCGGTGTCTTGCGTCAAAGCCTAGAGCCTTCGTGGTTCAGCACCCGTGTGGCGCGGTGAATGTGCCCAGACAAGTCAGTGCTCGTCAGTTTAAGTCGCTCGTAAGCGTTTCGAATTGATATACCCGCGGACCTTTTTCATGATCGGCGGGTATATCCATTAGGCGTCTAGGTTTTCAACATTCAGCGCATTGTCCTGAATGAATTCGCGACGCGGTTCGACAACGTCGCCCATCAGTTTGGTAAAGATGTCATCGGCTTCTGCGAAATCTTCGATTTTAACCTGAAGCAAAGTGCGGGCATCAGGGTCAAGTGTGGTTTCCCAAAGTTGATCCGCGTTCATTTCGCCCAATCCTTTGTAGCGCTGCAAGGAAAGACCCTTTTCGCCTTCTTCCAAGATCGCATTTAGCAAATCGATCGGACCGTGGATCAGGCTCGAGCGGTCTTTGCGGATCAACCGCGAAGGGTCGTTGAACACGCCATTTGTGGCGTCGACTTCTTGATTGATACGGCGCGCTTCGCCGCCGCGTAAAATAGCACCATCAAGCGTGCGCACTTCTTCCACTCCGCGCAAAACGCGGGTCAAACGAATGCCAACGTCTTGCGTGGGGCGCCCTTGCCAACCGCGCTCAAATTCTGGCGCAATCATATCAAGGCGCTTTGCAATCATATCGGCTGTGCCTTGCAGGTCGCTGTCCACACGGCCCGCTTCAAACGCGCCTGCCAATGCGGCTTGTTCGACAATATGGCGCGGGTAATGCGTGGGAAAGGCGTCTAGAATACGTTTAAACTTACGCGCTCCTTCAACGACACGCGCAAGATCAGCGCCTGCAATTTCTTCGCCAGTTTGCAATCGCAATACTGCCCCGTCTGTGCCTTGCTGAATCAGGTATTCATCCATTGCGGCTTGATCTTTGAGATAAACCTCTGATTTGCCGCGTGCGACTTTGTACAAAGGCGGTTGCGCCACATAAAGGTGACCCGCTTCGATCAAAGATGGCATCTGACGGAAGAAGAAGGTCAACAACAGTGTTCGAATATGCGCCCCATCAACATCCGCATCGGTCATAATAACGATCTTGTGGTAGCGCAGTTTATCAAGATTAAATTCGTCACGGCCAATACCAGTGCCGAGCGCCATCACGAGGTTCCCAATTTCCTGACTGCCGAGCATGCGGTCAAAGCGCGCGCGCTCTACGTTTAAAATTTTACCGCGCAAAGGCAGGATCGCTTGTGTGCGACGGTCACGACCCATTTGGGCAGAACCACCAGCGGAATCGCCCTCCACCAAGAAGACTTCGGTTTGGGATGGATCTTTTTCAGAACAGTCTTTCAACTTACCTGCTAGAAAATTCACATCTAAAGCCGACTTGCGGCGGGTTAATTCGCGGGCTTTACGCGCAGCCTCGCGTGCCATGGCCGCTTCGCAAATCTTGCCGACGATCATTTTGGCGATCTGAGGGTTTTCATCGAACCATTCGGTTAATTTTTCGCCAACCAAATTCTCAACTGCAGGACGGACTTCTGAGGATACCAGTTTGTCTTTGGTTTGCGATGAGAACTTAGGGTCGGGCACCTTGACAGACAGCACGCAGGTCAGACCTTCGCGGGCATCGTCGCCCGTAAATGTGATCTTTTCTTTTTTCGCGATACCGCTCTCAGCCGCATAGCGCGTCATGGTGCGAGTCAAAGCCCCACGGAAACCCGCGATATGTGTGCCGCCGTCGCGTTGAGGGATGTTGTTGGTGAAGGGGAGAACATTCTCGTGATAACTGTCATTCCACCACATTGCCACTTCAACGCTAATGCCATCTTTTTCACCTGTCACAAAGATCGGTTCGGGCATCAAAGAGGTTTTCGAGCGATCAAGGTATTTGACAAATTCTTTAACGCCGCCATCGTAGTAAAGTTCGGTTTTCAGCGGCTCCGCGGGGCGTTCATCTTCTAAGATGATGCGCACACCTGAGTTCAAGAAGGCCAGCTCACGCAGGCGCTTTTCCAAAATTGCGAATTGGTAATCAAGGTTTGAAAACGTGTCTGTCGACGCCAAGAAGCGCACTTCCGTACCTGTTTCATCACCAGCATCACCGATGACTTCGAGGTGCTCAGATGTTTCGCCGCGTTCAAAGCGCGCTTTATGAACACTGCCACTGCGCCAGACTTTCAGTTCGAGCCAATCAGACAAGGCGTTCACAACCGACACACCCACACCGTGCAAACCGCCAGAAACCTTATATGAGTTGCTGTCAAACTTACCGCCTGCGTGCAACTGGGTCATGATAACTTCGGCAGCAGAAACACCTTCTTCTTCATGCAAATCAGTCGGAATACCGCGTCCGTTATCACGCACAGAAATAGATGAATCCTTGTGAATTTTGACGTTCACATAGTCCGCATGCCCCGCCAGAGCTTCGTCAATGCCGTTGTCCACGACCTCATAGACCATATGGTGCAAACCAGAACCGTCATCAGTGTCACCGATATACATACCAGGACGTTTGCGAACAGCCTCTAACCCTTTGAGAACTTTAATAGAACTGGCGCCATATTCTTCGGACTGCTCGGGGGTATCGGACATGATTGTTTCCTTGTTATTTCTTGCCCTTTTTATACGGCAATCCATAAGGGTTGTCACGCTATTGGCACAAATATCACGGGAGATTCAGGCGAGGTGTCGCTTAAGTGAACGGGATCACAAAGGCGACTAAAATCAACAAAAGTCCAGCTGTAATATTCATTCGCTTCAGGGCGTTTGGCGACGATAGAAGAACGCGAATTTTGCTCACTGATGCGGCCAGTATGAAATTGCCTGTCAAAGGCACCAGTGCAGAAATCACACAGATTGCCGTGGTATCCCATAGCGTCAGGCGCGATAAATCAAAGAATCCAGGCAAGAGGCCCATATAAAACAAGATTGCTTTTGGATTGCCCATAATCACCACAAGCCCAGCAATAAAGCCCGCCCATTTGCCTGGTGCTGTGAGTTTAGAGTTTGTGGTGATGGCCTTGTCTGAATTGCGTATGAGCAAGGCGCCCATGATAAGGAACATAGCGACAGCGACCCATTTCAGCGCCACTAAGAAATAGCTAAATTCCGAAATGATCCAAGTCACGCCAAGCACTGCAAGCAGCGGCCAAAGCATATCTCCGATGACAACGCCAAGCGCCAATGGCCATGCGGCTGAAAAGCCGCCAGACAAGGTGCGCGCCAGCATCGCCACCCATACAGGACCAGGTGTTAAGAAGAGCACAAACAAGGCCCCTGCATAGAGCATCAATTCGAACGGCGTAATATTCACAGAACTTCCTTTAAAGTTGATATGCCCGCGTCTTCACCTACTTCAAAAGTTGCGGCGCGCGTGCTGAGTTCGGCAAAAAGCTCTGGGCCCGTGCCCGTCATAAAGGCCTGTGCACCCAGCGCACAAATTTCATCATATAGAGCTGCGCGGCGTGCGCTGTCGAGGTGCGCTGCGACTTCATCCAGCAAGAATATTGGCGCGGCCCCAAAGTCTTGCGCCAATGCACGACCATTTGCCAAGATCAATGAAATGAGCAGGGCCTTTTGTTCACCGGTCGAGCATTGATCCGCAGCTACGCCCTTTGCTGTGTAAACCGCATCCAGATCGACGCGGTGAGGGCCAATCAACGTTCTGCCCGCAGCAAGATCGCGGGATCGGTTGTCCTTGAAAGCGCTCAACAAACTCTCGGCCGCGCTGAGCATCGGGAATTGATCTGATGATTTCAACGTCAAGCAGGCTATGGGAAACGCTGTTTCTGCACCCGCTTGCGCATCAGTCAGGCGCTCTATGACCGTCAAGCGGTTTTGCATCATCGCGGCGCCCGCATTAGCCATTTGTGTTTCAAGGGCTGCGTACCAATGGGCGTCGCGCACCATGTCTTTTAGCAAACGGTTGCGTTCGCGCATGGCTTTCTCATAGCTCAAAACAACTTCGCCGTGGCGCGGTTCAAACGACATAACTATGCGGTCTAAAAAACGTCTGCGACCTTCTGGCGCTTCAATCCACAGGCGATCCATTGCTGGAATAAGCCAAACCACACGTGCGATCCGGCCCAAAGCAATTTGTGCAGCTGATTTTCCGTCAATTTTGACAGTCCGCGATGCTCCGTTTTCTGACCATGTTTCGATATCATGGCTTTGATGAAGTGATTGCAATTCGGCGCGGACTTTCCAGCCCAAACTTTCAGGTTTGCGTGCGATGTCTTCCATCGCCGCACGGCGCAAACCACGGCCCGGTGACAGCATGGACACTGCTTCAAGAATGTTGGTTTTCCCCGCTCCATTTGCACCCCAAATGGCGACAGGCCGCCCATCTAATTCAAGATGTGCGGCCCGATGTGAGCGGAAATGCGACAGGGTTAAGTCTTCGATGAACAAAGACATTTAGCTCGACTGACCTATTCCAAATCTATTCAACTTGAATGCCTTAGATTTTACACGCGCATCGGCATAACGACATATACTGCTGACGTGTCATTGCCTTCGCGCATTAAGGTTGGATCACCAGACGAATTGAACATGAACACAGCATTCTCACGGTCGACTTGGCTTGCGATTTCCAAAAGGTACTTGGCGTTAAAGCCGATCTCAAGGCGCTCGTCGTTATAGGCCACTGCCAACTCATCTTCGGCGGCACCACTGTCTGGCGCATTGACGGATAAAATAAGTTTGTCTTCTTCCAAGGTGAGCTTAACCGCGCGGGACCGTTCAGAAGAAACAGTGGCAACACGATCAACAGCCTTGGCAAATTCCGCTGCGTCCACTTCTAGCTTGCGGGTGTTGCCCACTGGAATAACGCGGGTGTAATCAGGGAATGTGCCGTCGATCACTTTAGATGTAAGAGTGATGTCAGGGGTGGCAAAACGCACTTTTGCTTCTGAGACAGATACAGCGATCATCATGTCGTCATCTTCTAAAAGCTTACGCAATTCGCCAACAGTTTTGCGTGGTACAATCACGCCAGGCATTTCTAAGGCGTAGTCAGGTAAAGGGGCGTCTATGCGCGCCAAGCGGTGACCATCAGTGGCAACGCAACGTAGTGCTTTGCCATCTTCGCCATCAGCAATATGCATGTAAACGCCGTTCAAATAGTAACGGGTTTCCTCGGTTGAAATCGCGAATTTTGACTTGTCGAACAAGCGCCGCAAGACAGGTGCAGGCACTGCAAAATTGCTGTCGTATTCAGAGGTGGTCATCACGGGGAAATCTTCTTTTGGCAAAGTAGCCAAGGAAAAGTTTGATCGACCCGCTTCAACTGTTAAGCGACCTGACGCCCCGTCATCGGTTAGTATAACCATTGCACCATCGGGCAGTTTGCGCACAATTTCGTGCAACGTTACAGCCGAAACAGTCGTTGCACCAGCGCGCTCAACCATACCAGCACATTTGTCGACGACTTCGATATCAAGATCCGTCGCGCGGAAGGAAACGGTGTTCCCTTCTGCTTCGATCAGTACGTTTGCAAGGATCGGAATGGTGTTGCGACGCTCGACTACAGACTGCGCCTGCCCTACGGCTTTTAACAGTTCACCGCGTTCAATGCTAATTTTCATGCCACCCTCGTCTCGTTCATTGGCCGGATGCTGAGAATATAACATTCACCATCACGTGCAAGATATTGTTGTTTGGACTTTGTTCACTCTTTGCGCAAGCGTCAAGGGTTGGCAAGCACCACCATGCGTTAAAACGCGGCGCTGCTGCCAGAGAGTGTCAGGTTTTTGCCCTTTGTTTAACCTTCGAGAGCGCGGCGAAGCATTTCGACATCTTCAAACATCTGGCTATCTGTGGTTTGTAACTCTTCGATACGACGTACGCCATGCATCACGGTTGTGTGGTCGCGTCCACCAAATCGACGGCCGATTTCAGGCAAAGAGCGTGACGTGAGTTGTTTCGATAGATACATCGCAACCTGACGTGGTCGCGCAATAACGCGTACACGTTTTGGACCAATCATGTCTGACAAACGGATTGAATAATGCTCGGATACGCGGCGCTGGATTTCTTCGACTGTGACCTTGCGATCTGACGCTTTCAAAATGTCCGCCAAACATTCCTGAGCGAGATCCATCGTGATTTCACGCCCTACAAGAGAAGCAAATGCAAACAGGCGCATCAAGGCCCCTTCGAGCACACGCACGTTGGTCGTGATGCGGTGGGCCAAGAATTCCAAAACGCCTTCAGCGAACACCAACCCAGGGTATTGCGTACGATAGTTTTCCGCCTTGGTTTGCAAAATGCCCAACCGCAATTCGTAATCTGTCGGGTGAAGATCAACGACCAAACCACACTGTAAGCGTGACTTGATTCGGTCTTCTAGATCCTTGATCTCACCAGGTGCACGGTCGGCCGAAATGATGATCTGCTTACCTTGATCCACAAGCGCGTTGAACGTGTGAAAGAACTCTTCTTGCGTGCTGTCTTTGCCTGCGATGAATTGCACGTCATCGACCATCAAAACATCTACCGAACGGAACAATTGCTTAAAGTCCATCATTTGGCGGTCACGCAAAGCTTGCACAAAGCGGTACATGAATTGTTCTGCGGATAGATATAGAACGCGCGCCTCGGGGTCGCGCTGTTTGATTTCATGCGCAATGGCATGCATCAAGTGTGTTTTCCCAAGCCCAACGCCACCATACAGAAACAATGGGTTAAAGGTAACTGGACCGCCTTCCCCAACGCGGCGCGCTGCCGCATGGGCCAATTCATTCGGCTTGCCAACAACAAAATTATCAAAGGTAAAACGCGCATCCAGAGGGGCACTTGGCAGGTCAGCCACTTCCACTTCTGGTGTTGATGTGGCTAACGCGCTAGTTTGCTCAACAGGCGCGGCCGTTGCTTCGGTTGGTGCGTCCTGCGCTGGGCGCGCGACCTCGACCTTAAAGTCAACCCGTGAAGCTGGCACTTTGGATGCCTTGAGGTGCATCAAGATTTGGTCGGCGAAATTGCGCGAAACCCAATTGGCCATAAAGCTGGTTGGGACTGAAAAATGGGCAACGCCATTATCTACTTTTTTCAGCTGTAGTGGCTCAATCCAATTTGCATAATCGTTGCGACCGACTGCTTCGAGAAGCTGTTGTTTAACACGTCCCCACGTATCGTTTTTCATATTCGTATTCGACCCAATTATATTTCTTTTTCAGTTCGCGCTGGCATTCAGCCAATCCCTTGGACACTGCGCGATCACAGTCCAAGACATAGCGCCTCAGGTCGTCTAACTCATACGGTGGTCAAAAAATAACCAACCACATCAATGTCCCTCACAACATTGATTGGCACACTCAAAAGAGCACCGATATAAATTGCATGTCCCAAAATGGCACGACCATATAATCTAGTCAAAAAATGACCAGTTATAAGCGTTCCAAAGCTGTTCAACGCAAGTGGACACATCAGAAAAAAGTCACGCCAAAGCGCTTATTCTTTTCTGGACAGATTGATCAGAGATACCCCTATCTAAATGACCAAACCACACCACTCAACAGATTGAGCAAAGCTCAAATTACAAACCAAACAGACGTTGCTGCTGGGTTGCTTTTTATCTGTGAGGAAAGTGAATGTCCCCCAAGACGACGTGAATCGCAGGTACAAACTAGCAAGTGATGCGCAGACCGCGCAACCGATCTTCGCGCTTGACTCTGTCTTTCCCAAACTCGAATCTTAAAAGCCTATAGAGTCCGCATTTCTCGTGTCTCTATTGCCGCAAAATCGCCTGAACAGAATTTCATTTATTTCAGGTATTGCGAATCTATCCACAGTTTAGTTAGGCGCTCACGGCCTTATAGATTCGCTAAATGGCGGAAATAAAAACGCCAATATTGGCCATAAAGCCAAAAAAAAGCGCACCCGAAGGTGCGCTTTCAAAATCTCGTCGAGGGCTAAAGCTTAGCCGAGTGCTTTTACACGGGACGCAAGGCGCGATACTTTGCGTGATGCTGTGTTTTTGTGCACGATGCCTTTGGTGACGCCACGCATCAACTCTGGCTGTGCTGCTTGAAGGGCAGCCTTCGCAGCAGCAGAATCGCCAGATTCAATTGCTTCTTCTACAGTGCGCAAAAATGTACGGATGCGTGAACGGCGCGCTTTGTTGACTTGAGTGCGGCGCTCAGTTTGACGTGCGCGTTTTTTAGCTTGGGGCGAATTTGCCATGGTGTCTTTCCCTTTCTAGGGCTCAATAAAATTACGTTTGCGCAATAGGCCCAAGTCCAAAACTGGACAGGAAAGTCATAGCCTGAGCGGGCTCCACGCGCATGTAGGAGGTCCATTAAGCGAGAATCGCACAAAAGGAAAGCTTAAATCACTTATTTGTCGCGAAACTGCGGAGTGCGCTTTTCTAAAAAGGCGGCCATGCCTTCAGCTTGATCGTCTGTTGCGAACAAGCTGTGGAAAGATCGACGTTCAAACCGCAAGCCTTCTGACATCGTGGTTTCATAAGCGCGATTCACAGCTTCTTTCGCTGCATATGTTGAAAGCGCACTTTTCTCCGCAATTTTTTCAGCGGTGGCGATGGCGTCTTCCATCAACTTCTTTGCGGGCACAATGCGTGACACCAGCCCTGATCTTTCAGCTTCTTCTGCGTCCATAAAGCGCCCCGTAAGGTGCATTTCCATGGCTTTGGATTTCCCAACAAATCGCGTTAAACGTTGGGTGCCCCCGAGACCTGCGATAACGCCGAGGTTAATTTCAGGTTGGCCAAACTTAGCTGTATCTGCAGCAATGATGAAATCGCACATCATGGCCAGTTCGCAGCCCCCGCCCAAAGCATAGCCTGCTACGGCTGCAATAATGGGTTTACGTGTGGCCGCGATGGCTGTGCTTTCGGCGCCAAAGAAATCGGTCAAAGCCATATCCGCATAGGATTTAGTTGCCATTTCGGCGATATCTGCCCCTGCAGCAAAGGCTTTTTCTGAGCCGGTAATCACGATGGCGCGCACTTTGGCATCAGTGTCAGCTTTTTCCAATGCCTGTGATAGCTCAACAAGCAGCGTCGAATTTAGGGCGTTTAAAGCTTCGGGGCGGTTGAGGCGGATGACCTGAACATTGTTTTTTGTCTCAACGACTAAAGTTTTGTAAGCCATATGCGCCCCTCGATTCAGATTTAGCAAAGGTGTATCAGCCAACTGGTTTGAGTCAATTTATCTTTGGCAGTTCGGGCATGAAAACGTTGAGCGGCCCGATTGAGAAATGCGCGTGATCAGCGCGTTGCAATTTGGCGCGACACACAGCTCGCCTTCGCGCCCATAGACTTTAAACTTGTGTTGGAAATATCCCAGTTCTCCACCAGCTTGACGAAAATCTTTAAGAGATGATCCTCCAGCTTCAATCGCATCCAATAAAATTTCGCGTACGATTGGCACCAAAGACGCAATTCGTTCTGGCGCTAGGTCTTTGGCTTTGGTTGTAGGGTTTATTCCTGCACGAAAAAGCGCTTCGCACACATATATATTGCCTAAACCCGCCACGACACTTTGATCCAACAGAGCAGATTTCACAGGTGAATTCTTGTTGGCGAAAGCGTCAATCAGATGGGACTCGTTGAAATCATTGCCAAAAGGCTCGGGACCAATTTTAGCTAAAAGCGGATGCGTGTCAGCTGTCGCCGTTTCAAGCAGATCCATGGCTCCAAACCTGCGCGGATCGTTAAAGGTTACACGAGCACCGTTTTCCATGTGGAGCACGACATGGTCATGTTTGATCAAAGCGGGATGCTCATGTACAAATTGCCCAAGCGGATCGCCAGACACAGTCATGCGACCCGACATGCCCAAATGCACCAACAATGTTTCGCCAGTATCCAAATCTGCCAGAATATATTTCGAACGTCGGCGAAGCTGCATCACGCCAGCGCCTGTCAATCGTTCTGCCATTTTGTCGGGAAAAGGCCAGCGCAGGTCAGGCCGATTTACATCAGCGCGCGTGATCACTGAACCTGTCATACTGGGTTCTAGCCCGCGTCTAACTGTCTCAACCTCGGGTAATTCGGGCATTTTGCACTCTCTTTGCTGGCTCTGACGATTGTCACGCGCGATGTGAAGCCTATAAGAAGTATAAGTTTTGCAAAAGGTGCAAGAGATGACACAGACAAATAACACATCCAGTGACAAGACGACCCACTTTGGGTTTCAAGATGTTGCCGAAGACCAAAAGGCTGGAATGGTCCACGAAGTCTTTACCAACGTTGCCTCAAAGTATGATGTTATGAATGATGTCATGTCGATGGGAATCCACCGGATCTGGAAAGATGCGATGATGGATTGGCTTGCGCCGCGTCCTCACCAACGGCTTTTGGATGTTGCTGGCGGTACTGGCGATGTGTCTTTTCGTTTTTTAAACCGTGCGTCGGGTGCGCAAGCCGTTGTGCTGGATATGACTGAATCTATGCTTGTTGAAGGGCGCAAGCGCGCTGAAGCCGAAAAGATGGCCGATGATCTTACTTGGGTCACAGGCGATGCGATGGCTCTGCCTTTTGATGACAATCAATTCGATGTCTACACCATTTCTTTCGGGATACGGAATGTCACCCGCGTTAATGAAGCTCTGTCAGAAGCCTACCGCGTGCTCAAACCAGGTGGGCGCGTGATGGTGTTGGAGTTTTCCCAATTACCGAATGCTGCCATGCAAAAGGCTTACGACCTGTATTCTTTCAATGTCATTCCAAAAATGGGACAGTTGATTGCAAATGACTCAGAGAGCTATCAGTATTTAGTTGAAAGTATTAGAAAATTCCCTGACCAAGACACATTTTTGCAAATGATCAAGACAGCAGGATTTGCCAATGCAAGCTACCGCAACCTAAGTTTGGGCATCGCGGCGCTGCACACAGGTTGGAAAATTTAGATGCGTGGGCCACACAATATTTGGCGACTAATCCGTACGGGTGCCACATTTGAGCGAACAGGCGCGCTGAAAGTGATCTTGGATGCAACGGATGCGCCGCGTTCAATGAAAATTGCGTTGCGCAGTTTGGTGTGGCCTTTTCAGTGGCTCGGTATCAAAGGCGATCAATCGCGCCCACCCGTTACCCGTGCGATTACAGCACTTGGACCAGCTTACATCAAATTCGGTCAAATTCTATCGACACGCCCTGATGTTGTGGGCCAAGAATTGTCCGATCAGTTGCAAGTCTTGCAAGACAAATTACCCCCGTTTTCGCGGGAACAGGCCATCGAAATGATCGAGGCCGATTTGGGCCGCAACATTGACGATGTGTTCTCTGAATTTTCTGAACCTGTGGCCGCCGCTTCCATTGCGCAGGTGCACAAAGCTGTAAAACGCGAAACTGGCGAAGCTGTCGCCGTCAAAGTATTGCGTCCTGGGATTGAGCGCGCGTTTCGCAAAGACGTGGATGCGTTTTATCTTGCTGCTTGGTTCATTCAACGGTTCTTGCCATCCTCTCGCCGTTTGCGTCCACAAGATGTGGTTGCCCATTTCGAAGGGGTGGTTTTGGGCGAATTGGATCTGCGTCTTGAAAGTTCATCGGCGGCAGAGTTCCATGCGAACACAATAAACGATGCTGGCTTTTATGTCCCAAAAGTCGATTGGGCGCTGTCTTCGCGCCGTGTGATGACCTTGGAGTGGCTCGAAGGCATCACGGCTTCCAACCTGTCAGAAATCAGCGCGGCTGGTCATGATCGTAAAAAGCTCGGCAGTGTCGTGTTGCAGATGTTCCTAAGTCATGCTTTGCGCGATGGTTTTTTTCATGCGGATATGCACCAAGGTAACCTCAAAATTATGCCCAATGGCGATGTCGCCGCATTGGATTTTGGCATCATGGGCGTGTTGGATGTCTATACGCGCCGTGTCTATGCTGAAATCATTTTTGGGTTCATCCGCAAAGATTATCAACGTATCGCAGAGGTTCATTTTGAGGCGGGATATGTACCCGCAAATCAAGATGTTGACCAGTTTGCGCGTGCGTTACGCGCAGTTGGCGAACCGATCTTTGGTATGGATGCCACGCAAATCTCCATGGGGCGCGTAATGTCATATCTGCTCGAAGTGACCGAACGCTTTGGTATGGCGACACGCACAGAATTGATTTTGTTGCAACGAACTATGGTGGTCGTCGAAGGCGTCGCGCGTTCGCTTGATCCCAAAATCAATATCTGGGAGGTCTCGCAACCTGTGGTCGAAAGTTACATCAAGGAAAGCATTGGCCCCAAAGCATTGGCCCGTGATCTTGGCCGTACAGCGATTGTGCTATCGCGTTTTGGGCCGAAATTGCCTGCGCTCGCTGAGTCTATTTTAATGGCGCAGTCGCAAGGGGCCGAGCCGGCTCAGCAAATGTCATCAGCGCGGCAGGCTATGTTTTTGGTCTTTGGGGGCGGTGTATGTGCTGCCATTGGTGCGATTGTCGCGATTGTCGTTAGCTAAATTCAGCAAGACCAGCGGCCGCATAGACTGTTTCGCCGCGCATGGCTTTCCAATGGCAATAGGCGGCGATACGCCAGCGCAAGAGTGGTTCAAATTCGGTATATCTGTCCGTGGTTGTTGGGCAATCGTAAGCTGCCAGTAATTGTGATGCTGTCACTTTCTCAGCATTTGAATTGCCGTATACAAGCTGCATGGCAGGGGAAAGCGCCAACGATAGATCATGAATTGGATCGCCAGCTCCAGGGCATTGCCAATCAACAAAGATCACTCTGTTTTCCATGTGGATTGTATTTGCAGGTGTTGGATCGCCATGCAAAAAACTTGGAGGAACCTCACCCACATCAGCCACAGTCGGACAGGTATCGCGTAGGTAGTTTGCGCGCGATGTCTCATCGCCTTTTAAAAAAAAGAAACCTTGCTGTTTGACCGAAGTCCGGTCGCATAAAACACGACGAGCTGCGCTTGGCGGCGTTAGTTGATGCACGGATGCAAGCGTCTTAAGGGCGGCTTGGGACGTAGATCGCGCTGGTTCGCCATCGATAAATTCATAAGCCAGACAACCACGACCATGGACGTGAAATAACTGGAGTGGTCGAGGGGCAAAACCGGAGGATTCGAGCGCAGTCAGGGCTGACATTTCGCTCGTTACATCATTGGGAAATAGAGGATTGGATCGTTCAGACCGAAAGATTTTAAACACTATTTGTCGGTCGTAAAACTGGCCTACGAAAACAAGGTTTGACCGCCCACCCTGCAAACGCCGCCATGTTTTTGCTGTACCAAATCCAGCCAAAGCAACGGCTTGTGCAAAGCCAGTTGGTAGATCGTTTGAAGTGTTTCGAAGTCTCGTGGTCTGCGGATCATAGGTCATATCCCGACTGTATAGAATCTGTTATTTAGGGTGCAATGACTTGTGAGTTTAATTTGGTTCCCTGAGGGCTGATATCGCATCTGCGCTAACCTCTGCGCCGCCTTCCATTACAAGAACTGTGTCAGTCCCTTCAGCGCGCGCTTCAGTGACGTAGCCAAATGCTTCTACCGTGGTTGTCGACAAATATTCGTCATAGGCAAAATTTTCGAGTGTGAAACTATAATTTCCATCCGGTAGTGGCGCACCATTTTCGTCCAGACCGTCCCATTCGTAGTAATCCCGTGTGTTCGGTATTTCTTGTGTTTGAACGACCGTGCCTGTTGCATCTTGAACCACCAAAAATGTGCGATCTGCGGATGAACTCGGGTTCGGTGCAAGCGTGATCGGAGCGCCGTCGTAATGGACTGGCGCTTGTGTTCTCGCTTCCATACCTACCCAACCTGCAATCTGTGCCATTCCCATAACACCCATTTGCGTGCCTAAAGATTTCAACAAATCGTTTGTCTGAACCTGCTGCTCAACCCCTGAAAAAGTCGCGAGCTGTATGGCATAGTCTGCAGAATCAACAGGGTTTAGGGGATCCTGATTTTGCATTTGCACCGTCAGCATTTTTAAAAACGTTTCAAAATCTGAAGTGATCGCAGAGGTCGATTCTTCTGTTTGTGTCTCCGCAGTGGATGTTTGCGCATAGGTCGTCGGTTGCGCTGCTGTAACTGAACTTGTCATAGTTGTTATTCCTTACAATCGCAGATCCATGCCTGAACTTGCAGTTAAATTAAGAGTTGGAGTTTGCTTTTTGGTCTGATCAAGCGGATGCGTCTGGGAGGCAATATTTAGGTCGCCGCCATCGGCACTTTTATGGGCGTGTTTGTCAGAGCCGTCTTGCGCATTATTTTGATTGTCTTGCTGAAATTGAAGGCTACTGTTTTCGTACCCAAGCTCAGAAAATTCAGCCAAAAGACTGTCCGCATTTCGGCGCATAAACTCGAGCGTATCAGGTCGTTCTGCTGCGATAACAACAGTCATTGCTCCTGATTCAGAAAGCTGGAATGTCAGCTTAACTTTGCCAAGTTCTTCAGGCGATAGGCTGATTTCAATTGGCCCGTCGGGCAATTGTTTGGCCACATCTGCGATCTGAGCGGCAAGGCGTGCAGGCAGTTCTGGTTGAGTTGCCAGTGCTAGCGGCAAAGCAGTCTGTGGTAGATCCGCGCGTTCGGCCATTAAATCATATGCCGCAAAGCTTGGCGTGACCTCTAGCTCGGTGTTGCTTTGAGTTATCTCTACAAATGAATCCTGAAGCGGCGCCTGTGTGACTGTCATTTGCGGTGTATCTTTTGTCACATGTTGTGTGGGCTCGGAAGTTTGCGTCGGCTCTGGCTGTAGCTCAATCTCCGGAGACTCTATTGGTGTCTCTTGCAATTCATGATGGACCCCGTCACGCACTTTGGCCTCTTGATCACTGGTAAGAATTAAGCCGTGTTTTTCGGGCGTTTGGGGAGATTGAGAAGACGGGGGCGAGGCCACGTTAGCCTGAGGTTGCTCTGGTGTATTCGAAACAGATTGTGGTCGTTCCGCGGTATTCAATATGGCAGGAATGTTCTTGCCAGCATCCGTTTGAATTGTTTTGATTGGGACATGCCTTGGAGGTTGAGGCACTTCGGAATCTGGACTTTTAGGCACAATAGGCGCGAGTGGTTGCTCAGCCTTTTTTTGGGGTTCAAATTCTGAGCTTGCCGCTGCCGCTTCACCAACGTTTGCATGCGGCATGGCAATATGCGGGCCACCCGAAGCTTGATCTAATATGGTTTGATCTCCGTTCGGCACTGCGGCCGTGATATCAGTGTGCAAATTGATTTTTGTAGAAGCAGGCATTGCGATGTCAGTTTTTTCAATCGCAAAACTGGCATCAAGATTCCTGCCAGAAACAGGAGTGACTGAGGTTGCGCTAATCTCGGTCTGGTTTGTTTTTTGCTCCAGTTGGGTGGCTCTAAGGTCAGCCCCCAACGGGTTTTCCTTGGGCGTGACATCAAGTATTTCGACTGTACTTTCCTGTGCAAAAGATTCGGCCTCAGGTGCCAAATCATCAGTGACCGCTTTTTCGTCAGAATGAGTTTCCACATGATGCGAGCCATAAAAATAAGCGGGCTCTGCGTTCTGCTGAACAGGTATCGTCTGCGCTGGATCTACTTCGATAGTTGTCGTTTCTGCGAAGACTACCGCGTCTTGCTCCTCTAGGTCATCCACAACATTATTCTTATTATGGTCAGGGATTCCCTTGGGGTGAGCCATAGGGATATGCGAAAACTCTGCTTTTTCGGTGCTTTCAGGGGTGCCTAATTGTGGCAATGGGTTCGCTTGATTCACTCCCGATATCGACAGATCTTTCATCGAGATTGTTGTGTAATCCCCCTCGGCTGTCACGCCATCACTGGCTTCCAAAGCGACCACACTTTCAAAACTCACGCCATCAGCCAAAGCTATCGTGTCAGTCGCAATTGGTAACTCTAAAGCCTGCGTTTGGCCTAGATTCACCTGTGGTTGATTTAGAATCATAAACTGCATTTTATTATCCGGAAATTCTTTCGCCGATATCCAATTATCACCTGAGAGAGTTACCGCTTCTTTACCAGTTCCCGATATTTCTAAAAAAAAGATATCGGAGTGAACCACATGGATATTACGGCACAGTCAGGGGCTATCCACACAGATATGCCCAACGCTCCCTCAAGGGATGAGAAACTGCGTGAGGCTTCAGAAAAGCTCGAATCGGCGTTTCTTGCTGAAATGCTAAAGGCGGCGAGCTTTGGAAAGACCCCTGATGCATTTGGCGGTGGTGAGGGCGAAGATCAGTTCGCATCGTTTCTAGTTCAAGCGCAGGCTGACAAGATGGTTGAAGCTGGTGGAATCGGTTTGGCAGAACAACTCTTTGAAGCACTTAAGGAGCAAGATAATGGGTTTGTTTAACGCTATGCGCCCCGTGAGTGCATTGATCGAACTGCTTGAAAAAGAACATGACGCGATCATCAAAGGACAGTTTTCCGTCTTGGTCGACGTGAGCGAACCCAAAGAATCTCTCATGCAAGCACTCTCTCGCGTTTCTCCGAATGAAGCAGATTTAAACGTCTTGAAAAAGCTGAGTGAGCGCAATCGCAAGCTGTTGGTTGCATCTGCTCATGGATTGAAATCAGCGCGCAAACGCTTAGCTGATCTCAAGGCACCTTTGCCGAGCTTTCAAACATATGGTCCATCAGGATCACGGGCGGACATGGTCAATAAGTCATTAACTATAAAAAAGAAAATTTGATCTTTGCCCTAATCATGCCACGTTTTTCTTAGAAAAACCGTTATCGCCTTAGGGAACTTTAAACCAATAGGCGGCTATGTTCAGAGTGCATCCCGAGGGGGTGGCGCGGGCAACCGGAAACGGTTTTCTCGTATTTAGTCAGAATGACAAACCTGAAACCGTCCGATGAGACGGATCACGTAAATCATGTGGCGTAAAAAGCGCCCTTAGACCAAAGGAACATATTCTATGTCCAGCATTCTGACCAACAATGGCGCAATGGTTGCGCTTCAAACACTTAAGTCAATCAACAGCGAACTTGGTGACACGCAAAGTGCTATTTCGACAGGTAAGTCTGTTGCATCAGCAAAAGACAACGCATCTGTTTGGGCCATTTCAAAAGTGATGGAATCTGATGTCAAAGGATTCAAGGGCATCTCGGATAGCCTTTCACTTGGTGAATCTACACTTGCAGTAGCAGCGAGTGCGTCAGAAACAATCACCGACCTTCTAACTGACATTAAAGGTAAAATTGTTGCCGCTCAGGAAGAAAACGTAGATCGCGAGAAAATTCAAACAGATATTACCGCACTCACAGATCAAATTAAATCTGTTGTTGGCGCCGCTCAGTTCAACGGATTGAATCTGATCGATGGTACATCTGAAGACGATATGAAGGTCCTGTCATCATTAGACCGCAGTGCTGATGGTACGGTTACACCGTCACATATTTCAGTCGGACGCCAAAGCTTGTCAGTCACCACATCTGCCGATGCTCAAACCTTTGGTACTACGGATGCTGCCGATACGGCCGAAGCACAATCTTTCATGTCTGGTACTCAGGCAACGCTTCACGATGACGCAGCCTATGACACAAGCACAAATATGACGTCGGTTGCCGATGGCGCGGATGAAGCTGTGACAATCGAAGCTGTCGCAGAAGGTGTAAGTTACGAAATTCAACTCAACGACATTGCAATTAATGTTGTTGGCGGCGGCACTGCAACTGGTGATCGTACATTCCAATATGTTGCGGGCGCGGACGACAGTGTTGAAGATGTTGCTCGGAATTTGTCTAATCAAATCAGTAGCTTTTTTGAAGCGGCAACGGATTCTGGTAGCTATTCCGTTTCGCTCGATAGTGGCGAAATCACAATCGCAAATGACTCCGGCGATCCGATGTTTGTCAGTCAACGTGTGCAAACCGGTGGTACTGCAGGTACTTCCGCCTCGTCAGGTGGCCTCGGCGCTCTTCAAACTATTGATGTAACAACCGATTCGGGTGCAACAGGCGCATTGGCTGCGATTGACGACCTTATCACACAATCCATCGATGCAGCTGCCGCATTTGGTTCCGCACAGGGTCGTATCGAGACCCAGTCGACATTCGTCGATAACTTGACGGACTCCCTGAAGGCAGGCATCGGCTCAATGGTTGATGCTGACATGGAAGAAACTTCCGCACGACTTCAGGCGCTTCAAGTTCAACAACAACTCGGGGTCCAGTCGCTATCGATCGCGAACCAAGCCCCTCAAACAATCTTATCGCTCTTCCGTTAAGAGCAATATTCTGGGCGCGATAAAATGCGCGCCCAGACACTCACGCAGTAAAAACTGCGTTTTAGATTTCATTGTCACCGGAAGGATCCGACGTGAACGCTTTCAATATGGCCCGAACGGCCTACAGCTCTACATCTGCGCCAATTCGTACCGCTCGCGGTACGGAGTATGCAGCTTTCGCAAGAATTACACACCAATTGAGTGCCTCTGCAAAAACGAAGAAAACAACTTACGCTGCCTTTGTTCAAGCTCTTCACAACAACAGGATGCTCTGGACACTACTTGCAGGCGACGTCGCTTCGGCAGACAATCAATTACCCAAAGAGTTGCGTGCTCAAATATTTTATTTGGCTGAATTTACCCAAAAACATACATCGGACATTCTGAACGGCAAAGCTGACGAAGTGCCTCTTATCGATATAAACACGTCAATAATGCGTGGATTGCGCCAGGAGGGAGACTCGGTATGAGTGGACTTGTTTTAAAGTTGGGCCCGAAGGAACGCGTATTGATCAATGGTGCGGTAATTGAGAATGGCGAGCGTCGTTCTAGGCTTTCAGTAGTTACCCCGAACGCCAATATTTTAAGATTGCGCGATGCAATCCATCCTGAAGACGTGAATACTCCAGTGCGGCGAGTGTGTTATATCGCTCAACTGGTTTTGTCTGGCGACGCCAACCCCGAAGATGCCTATTTTCAAATTTTGCGTGGCATCGAACAGCTAAGTCAAGTTCTTACTGATCATGACAGCAGGGCGCTGTTGTGCGACGCGACTGATGCTATCCAAGACAAGCAATTCTATCAAGCACTCAAGTCACTGCGAAGCTTATTGCCACGAGAAGACAGGTTGCTGTCGGCTGCGAGGCCACAATGACTTTTCAACCTATCGTTCCGTTGAGTGGGTATGCAGGTTGGAGCTTTCTCAATAGAACGATGGATGTACAAAAGGCTGCCTTTAATGAGGCAGCCTCAGTGCAACGTGCTACCGATTACTTTAGAGAGAATATTGGAGCAGTTGCGTCTGCGGATGACTTGATGTCCGATAGGCGATTGCTGTCAGTCGCCCTTGGGGCGTTTGGTCTTGAGGAAGATATCAATAACACATTTTTCGTCCAGAAGGTATTGGAAGACGGAATAGTTGATGACGATGCGCTTGCGAATAAGCTCTCCGATAAAAGGTATTTCGAATTCTCAAAAGCCTTCGGTTTTGGTGATTTCGACACCCCGAATACGGAATTAAGCACTTTTCCCGATGAAATAATTACAAAATATCAAGATACCCAGTTTGAAATCGCCGTTGGTGAGCAAGATGAAACGATGCGATTGGCGCTAAACTTGGATCGTGAGCTAATCGAAATCGCAAACACCCAAACTTCGGACAACGGCCTGTGGTATGGTGTGATGGGAAATAGTGCCGTGAGAAGCGTCTTTGAAACGGCTCTTGGCCTTCCTAGTTCCGTAGGTAGCTTGGACTTAGATCAGCAGCTCTCTGAGTTTCGAGATAAAACAAGTCGCTACTTTGATGACAGCGAAGTGTCACAGTTCGCAGATAAGTCAAAGCGAGAAGAGCTTGTAAGGTTGTTTTTGGTACGTAGCGAAGTGGCAGCAGGTAGTGTTGGAGCGTCGCCATTGGAAAATGCTTTATCTCTTCTATCTGGCTTCGCATAAGGCTTTCGATTAATTGAAGTCAAATCGTGCAGGTAAAACTATTATCTTTCAGAGGTTTATAAACTGAGCGTGTAAGCCTAGACAGGATGGAGCAGATGCAAAATAATAGACCTGTCGCGCTTTGGTGCCGCCCAAGTGCTCGTTTAAGCCACCTTGCGTTCGAAAGCGACCGGTCTTTTCCAACCCAATGCTGAGTGTCGGCAGCGCAGATTGTAGAAGCCGTTTATGTATTTCGCTGCACGGCGCTCGTTTGGTTGAAAATTATGAGAGTGGACGATTGCCGTCTCAGCCTTCCTGCGGGTGTCCCATGAATTGCGCCAGATCAGCTCTGTCTTGATCTCTGCCTGGCAGCAGAAGCTTGCATCACCAAGAGGCATTTCTGGTTCGGCGCAATGTTGAATTTGTGATCGTGGTCCGCCTCTCGGCAGATTGCTTTGCAATCGCCTGCGGGCGATGGTGGTGACTTTGTGTTTACAGATTCTGACGAGGGACATACCGTTCTGGCGCAGTGAGACAGGTTCTGAAAACGATCTGGGGGATCGTTTTCCTGTCAAACGCGGCCAACCCAGCGATGTTCGGCGTCCAAGCCGATTTCCTTCAGATCTTCCGCCATCCGTGGCCTGCCACTCTCGGGACCTTTGCTACGGAAATACCCTGCCGTGCAGTGCATGGTTCGTCTACTTTGTTGCAGTAAATGCTATCAACGGAGCGGCATCAAACCGCGACGGGTCCATAATAACTCGCCTGGATTATTGCCAAGTCTACCATGTTCAACCCGATCTTTATTATTGATGGATGTTGCAACGATAGTTTGTGCAACTATCAAGACATCAATAGATTTCATCTGGAAAAGTGGCTCTCAGTATTATTGGTTCAACAGCGAACCAAAACGTTCGCGCGCAATTCGACTGCGATCTAGCAGTGTATCAGCACCTGCGAGTGTTGGCTGAAATGCGATTTCATTTGGTTCGAGCTGACCAGCACTGAGAAAACTTGCAACTTCCGACCACTGGGTGTCCTCCTGCTGCGACAGTGGCTCCCAGTCCTCCGCTAAAAAAAGTGCTGCATTCGTTAAGTCTGCCTGATCGCCACGCGCAAACTCTTTTGCGGCTAACCTAGGTTGTTTCATGTGCAGGTAAATTTCACCTCGTAATCGATTGGCGCGCGGTTCATCTATATGCATCAGATAAGCCAGCGCACTGTCCAAATCACCCTTGTTTCTATGGATATCCGCCAGTAAAATCTTTGCTCGATTGCTCGGCGGACTTTCAAATTTTCCAAATTCCGCTGCTAGATCTACAAACCCCAACCCCATCAAGCGATCAGCTAAGGTTAACTTTGTCTCGTCAGACAAAAGGGCGGCAGCATCGGCTGATAAAACTGATATAGCTTGCTTCACAAATTCAAGGTCATCGCTTGATGAGGCAACACCAGCAGATGCACTGTTGAGGAGGCGCTGAAACTCGTTCGATTCAACTATTGTTCTGTTCGTGCCCTTTAGTAAAGCTTGTAGCGCTAAATCAGGACGGTTTGAGTGAATTCTTGCATCAATCGATGCCCGTATCAGTTGTGCTTCTAACGGAGTGTTTCTGTGCTCGATAGCCAGTATTTCAGCATTTTCAGCCACTTTTGGGTCGATTGTATGCAGTGATTCTTTTTGCACATCAATCGAGCGAATGAGCGCTAGTGCGGCTTCAGGACCATCGTGCGATACGATCGTGTCGAGTATCTCCACGGCGTTGGTAGAGTTTCCGTCTGCGATCATCATTTCGGCATTCAAAAAGTCGAGGGCATCATTTGATTGATCTGCAACTCTTAAGATTGCGTTTTGAACGAGCTCAGCAGCTGTCACATAACCAGAAGCGAGGAATTTCTCAGAAATTCTAGGTCCTAGGTGCTTACGTAAGTGCAGCGGCAAGCCTGAGAAATATGCTATAATTGAATCGAGTTGCTGATCGGTGACAGGTGGCAGTTTTTCACGGGAAATTACGGACCAAAATGCAGAGGGGCCGTCACAGTCGACTTGCGTCTTGAACGCAGAAGTCTCAACGCTGGACACACCATCCATTACCTCTGCAATTTTTCTTAAAGCTGCCTCGTCTTTGAGTGGCAAACCATATGCATCGAGTGCAGCTTTCGCTTCTGCACCAAAAGTGAGGAATAAGTAATACTTCACTAGGGCCTCAACACCTTGCGGTGAAGGTTGATCAAATTCACCCAATGTTTGGCTTCGATATGCTGCGATCTGCAAGCCCTCGTTCAGCGGTTGGCCCCAGTCTTGAATATCTAAGGCGTGAGAAGCGAAACAATTTTCTTCAGAAAGGTTGATAGTCTGTGAGGCGACGGGTTTCCTGTCGCGGTCAACAGCAGTTTGAATGCGAATGTGAGTATCATCTGTTCGACGTGCTGCGCCAGATGTTAAAGCTGTGTCGGCACTCTCATCTGATGCAGGAGTTTGTGTGAGTTTCTCAACCTCGGCGACGACACTCTCGGTATCTGGTAAGTCTGCGTCTAACAGATCTTGGGAAACAGCACGGCTTATTTGGTCGAATAGGCGCTTTTCCATTTCTGAGACACGCGGGTTTGGCGTGTCTGACAGCGCGTCGAGGCGCCAGACATGTTGTTGCGCTACTATCGGAATGTCGATGGGGGTTGTGGGGCTGATCATAGCTTGCGTCGGCACAGGAGGCGTCAAATTAACCTCAGTATCAACGAGCTGGGCAGTTGTCTTTTCCACAGTGAAGCGAGACTGATCAAAAGGTTGTTCAAATCTTGAGTTTTTCTGGGCAGTTCCATCTTTGATATCGAGAACAACGTGATTGTCGCGTAGATCGAAGGCATCAAGGAAAAAACGGTTGTCTGTTGAAATGAATAGCGCACCATCCCCCAAGTCCTGAACATCAAAAATTCTGTCTTTCGTTATAAAATCAAATACTTGATCTAATTTATACTGAATTTCACCCTCGTTCGGCTTGAAGATATACCCGCCTTCGACTGTACCTGCGCTCCAGTTGGTCGGACGCGGTAGTTGCAAAACGAGACGTGAGAAATCTTCATGATCGCCCGATACAACTTGCACAGGCTCAGCCCATGAAGGGATCGCAAGTAGGGTGCAGAATATGATGAATAAGTTGCGAATCATGCTGCGTCTGACTTCACGTCTTTGAGGGCCTCTTCCAAATCCGAAAAACTCGGCCTGTAATGGCCTGGCGTATTTTGCCGCCCAACTTCAATACAAATATTTGTTGCATGATTGTGAAGGTTGGCCACGAGAACCTCGCGGATAAGTTGATAAAAATGCGCATCTTCTTCGATGACGGTTTTCATTTTTGCGGCGAAAGGCCCTGCAAAACCATAGGCAAGAAATACGCCAAGAAATGTCCCAACAAGCGCACCACCGATCATTTTGCCGAGGATTTCAGGTGGTTGATCGATAGAGGCCATCGTCTTGATGACCCCCAGAACCGCAGCCACGATGCCCAATGCCGGCAACCCGTCGCCAATTGCGGCCATGGCATGGGAAGAGTGAAGGGCGTGATGTAGATTCGCTTCCATCCGTTTTTCAAGAACTTCCTCAACTTGATGAGGATCATCGTAATTCATCGACGCCGAGCGTAAGGTATCACATGTCAGCGCGATCGCTTCTTTGTCGGCTAGAATTTTGGGATACTTCGTAAAAATTGATGAGTTTTCAGGAGCTTCAATGTGTTCTTCCAAGCCAACGGGATTTTGACGTGCTAGGCGAATCAGTTCGAATAGCAGGCACAAAAGATCTTTGTAGTCAGTGGGCTGCCACTTAGGACCCTTGAAGACTTTACCCATGTCTTTCAAGGTGTGTTTAATGCCAGCCATGTCGTTTGAAATTGTAAACGCACCAGCCGCAGCGCCGCCAATCATCATAAATTCAAAGGGAAGGGCTTTCAAAATAAGCCCCATTTTCCCCCCTGCAGCAATATAGCCGCCAAAAACCATTACAAAAATGATTAAAATGCCCACGATTCCGATCATTGCGCTTTATCCCAAACTACAAATTTCACTGAAAGCATCCTCGCACATCAGGCTTAACAATTAACTCACGCTAGTCGCTTGGTGCGTTTGCGTTACGCCCTGCAAGCAAAACTGATATTGTATAGGCTGTTTCTGGTTTCAGGCCCGCCAACAAAGAGGCAGCAGCATCGGGGCGCATTCGACCTAAAAAACCAGCCGCAAAATCGGGTGACATTTGCTCAAAAAGAGCAGCGGCATCTTTGGGTTTCATGTTTTCGTAAACCGCCGTCAGCTTGTCCAAGTCATCTTTTGAGGCTGTGCTGGCGCTCGCCATCGTAGCAGCAAGTTTTTCCTCTGCTTGTTGTAAGGCGACCAAGTTTTTGTCAAACTCGATGCGAGCCAACTCTAAGGCTTTCATCTTTTGTGTTAGCATAGTTTCTGTTTCAAGAACTGCCGCCTCGCGCTTTTTCAAACTTTGAAATAGGGTCGTCATTTGCCCTTCGGGCATGCATTCCGCTGTCGTGTTCAATGATTGGCTTTCAGTTTCTTTGGCGAAGTTTGCAACTTCTTTCGCAATTGCTGCACCAGTGCCTGACATCAATCGTACACCTGCTGACAACACGAAAATGGCTGAAATGATTAACAAAGCGCCACGCCCAGAGCGCTTGGGTTTCTTCGTTTTAGGGATTTTCATGGAATTCGTCATTCTGCTGCCTCGACACGTGAACGGCGGCTAAGGAAAGGGGCAACAACATGGGCTGCGTCATTTGGAGTGGTCTTCGGGGAGGTTTGCGAATCCAATGGTTGCGTTTGGGGGGGCTGCGGCAGGTCATGCATTGATGCCATGAGCAGCTCCAATCTTTTTGCTGCGTCTTCCGAGCGTTCGGTCAGGCTTTTTAAATTTTCGCCAGATGCGATAGCTGTCGACTGTGCTTTTAGAAGCATTTTGGACAGGTCATCTACCTGAGCCGACAGCACTGCAATTGCACCGCCTACACCCTTTTCAAGATCTGTGAACCTGCTCAGCCGTTTCGCAAGAACAATACAATAGATGGCAACTGAAAATGTACCAGCGAGCATCAATATATCTGCAATTAATTCCATTTTCGCCTCCTAGTTTATAACAAATTCCATGATCAACACGTCTCGAATACGCTCTTCACCCGCAACAATTTGCAATCGACGTAGCATTTGACTGCGCAGTTTTACGAGCGCCGCGGGAGCCTCAAAATCGGTGACATCTAGCGCCCTTAAATATCCGTTGAGGACGTCCACGATGCGCGGCAACAAGGATAAAACTTCTTCCTCATAAAGCGACGGGACTTCGATCTGCGCATGAAACCTCAGGTGACGGTTGCCTGCAGAAGGGCTTGCCAAATTTATGATGAGTGGGTCGATTGCGACAAATGCGACGTCAGGCAGGGGGTCGACCGGATCCGTCGTCAGTTCAGCGAGCTCAGCTTCTGTCGGTTCTGCAGGTGGCGATAGTATAAGTCCGGAGTAGACAGCAAAAAATCCCCCTCCGCCTAATAAGAGCATCAATACAAGACCGATGATCAGCGGGAGTTTAGACTTTTTCTTTGGTTCGTTTTCAATTGGTTCTTCGTCGGCCATCGGTTCATCCATCAATTTCTTTGACGATTCCGTTTTAACCTGAAGGAAGCTAACCGATTATTAAGGCTGTTCGATCATTCCTTAAGTAACGACGCGGGCAGAAGCCCATACATCTAAGGAGAGACGTCTTGCAGCAGGTCCTATCTGTCTGGTTAAATCTAGATCCCAAACGCAGAATTATTGTGATTGCGGCGACACTTTTCATGTTTGCGTCCGTTATAGGCGTCTCTCGAATCGCAACAGCACCGTCGATGACGCTTCTCTATTCTGGGCTTGATTCGAGTGCTGCGGGAGAGGTGGTTCAGGCCTTGGAAGCACGTGGAGTTGTCTACGAGATTCGCGGCGGATCAATTTTTGTCGCAAATACACAGCGCGATGAGTTGCGGATGACCCTCGCGTCTGACGGATTACCAGCAAATTCCACCAGCGGGTATGAGTTGCTAGATTCGCTCACGGGTTTTGGTACAACATCGCAGATGTTCGATGCAGCGTATTGGCGGGCTAAAGAAGGGGAATTGGCGCGTACCATAGTGTCGTCAGCACAAATTCAATCGGCCCGTGTCCATATCGCAAACCCATCTGCGCAACCGTTTAAGCGTCAGATAGCCGCAACTGCATCTGTGACGGTTGTTGCAAACTCAGGAAATGTTTCATCAGCACGCGCAAAGGCGTTGCGGTATCTGGTGGCATCCGCAGTCGCGGGTCTTGCGCCCGAAGATGTGTCGGTCATTGATGGAAAAAACGGCGTCGTTGTGTCGGGTGATGAAATAGATACGGGGGGCGCACAGGGTACAGATCGTGAAAAAGAGTTGCGCCAAAGTATTGAGCGTCTTCTTGAGGCGCGCGTGGGCGTTGGTCGTGCAATCGTTGAGGTTTCTGTTGAACACGAAACAGATCACGAATCGATCGTTGAAACAAAGTTCGACCCCGATAGCCGTGTTGCGATCAGCTCTGAAACCGAAGAAAGCACAACATCCTCCACCGATTCTCGTGGAAGCTCTGTTACCGTGGCATCGAACTTGCCGGATGGGGATGGTGCGTCAAATGGCGATTCGAGTTCCAACAATAGCGAAGTCAGAGAGCGCGTGAACTATGAGGTGTCCGAAGTTCGTCGCGAATTTCAACGGGGACCGGGCGCGATTAAACGCCTCACTGTCGCAGTGCTGGTTGATGGGTTGCGCAGCGAAAATCCAGACACCCAAGAGGTAACATGGGCTGCGCGGGATGAGTCTGAATTAGAGGCTCTGCGTGAACTCGTGGCCTCAACGGTTGGCTTTAACGAAGAACGCGGAGATATGATCACAATTAAAACAATGGAGTTTCAGCCCATTGTGGTCGAAGGCACTGTGGTTCAAAGCAGCTTACTTTCGGTGAGTGACCTAGATCTTATGACGCTGCTACAGCTCGCAATTCTTGCTGCGGTGACAGTGGTCCTGGGCCTATTTGTGGTACGTCCTATTTTGGCAACTTCCAGTGTTGCCTTGCCTGCGCCGTCCGCAGAATTGCCAGCCCCCCAAGCCAATCAAACGCCGAATACGTCACAAGCAATTCCCGTTGCGGAACTACCTGATATGGGCGGGGGAGCTCCTGCTTTAAACGGCGAAATCGAAACTGGAGATTTCGCACTTCCGACCCTTGGTGTGGTGTCTGATTTTGATTTCGGAGAGGATGACTTTGGGGTTTCCGCAGACCCAGTTAAGCGCCTCAAACAGCTCATTGAAGACCGTCAGGATGAAACCGTCGAAATTCTCCGTGGCTGGATGGAAGACAGAGAGGAGAATGCGTAATGAAATCGCTTTTCCCGCTTGAAGACTTCGGTGCCCCTAAAAAACGCACTCAAGTGTCGAAGCCCACACCCGCTCTGGTCGAACCAAAAGGACCAACGCCTGCTGAAATCGAAGCCGATAGAATGGCTTCCTATGAACAGGGGTATAAAGCAGGTTGGGATGATGCCGCGCAATCGCAGGCGGCTGACCAAAAAAACATTGGCGCAATGTTTGCGCGCAATTTGCAGGAACTTAGTTTTACATTTCATGAAGCTAAGTCGCAAGTTATGACCACCCTCGAACCATTGTTGACGGAAATAACATCAAAGGTTTTGCCACAACTTGTTGCCAAAACCTTAGGCCAAACGATCCTTGAAGAGCTGATGGTCTTTGCCGAACACGCTGCAGATGCACCCATTCAAATCGTGATTGCTCCATCTGGGCGTGCGGCTCTTGATGATCTCATTGACACTTCCTTAACCATTCCTGTGGAAATCCTAGAAGAACAAACCTTAACAGACGGGCAAGTTTATCTCCGTATGGGAGAGCAGGAAAAGAAAATAGATATGGATGGCGCAATCGAACGGATCGAAAAGGCCATAGAATCTGTATATTTACTCAATCAAGAGGCCATGAAGCATGGATGATACTCAGGGGCTTGAAGACAGCCAAAAGAACCCTTTCACACAAGTTCCGATTGAGATCACAATCTCTGTCGGGCGCGCGCGCCCTTTGATTAAGGATTTGCTAAAGCTGCAAAGCGATAGCGTACTCGCGCTCGATAAACGTATTGATGACCCCGTGGAACTCTACATCGGCGATAAGCTTATTGCGCGTGGCGAGTTGCAAGAGCTGGACGGCTCAAGTGACGGTCAACTTGCCGTAAAGCTTACCGAGGTCGCGGACCTCAAGAACGGGTTGTAAAATTGAAACCTCATTTGGCCCTTTTTGTCTTTATTTCATTAACCATGTTTTTCACATCTCCGGTCTTAGCGCAGGATATGTCGATCACATTTGGGGATGGCGGTTCTTTGGCCAACCGGTCCATCCAATTTATGTTGCTCATCACTGTATTAAGTCTGGTGCCTGGGCTTGCAGTAATGGTCACGTGCTTTCCCTTCATCGTCACTGTCTTGTCGATATTGCGGCAGGCTTTGGGGCTTCAGCAAGCACCGCCAAACATGTTGATCGTCAGTTTAGCGCTTTTTTTGACCTATTTTGTTATGGAGCCAGTGTTCGATCAAAGTTGGGTCAGCGGTGTTGAGCCATTGATCAATGGGGATATCGATGTCGAAGCTGCCTTTCCTTTGGCGATGGAACCTTTCAGAGGGTTTATGGCGAATAGAATCGATCCCACAACATTCAGTCACCTTGCGGATCTACGCCCCGATTTCGATGCTCTAAACACTGTGACGGAAGATGCGCCTCTGTCTATTCTGATTCCATCTTTTCTCTTGTCAGAAATCGAACGAGCGTTCCAGATTGGCTTTCTGGTCTTTCTTCCCTTCCTTGTCATAGATCTTGTCGTTGCCGCGATTTTGATGTCGATGGGCATGATGATGGTTCCGCCCGCCGTGGTCTCTATGCCATTCAAACTTGCGTTCTTCGTTGTGTCTGATGGTTGGGCATTGATCTCAAGCGCTTTGGTTCGCAGTTATTTTTAAACTGGCCATGGGTCTAAAATCAGACAATTTTCATAAACCTAGTCACACTTTGTAAACCATATTTCCGCTAGTCTGTTCTAGAAAACAAGAGAAATACGGTGTCACATGTCGCACGATTTTATCACAATCTGTTGGTCTGAATTGGGCTGCATATGAACCTATCTTTGCAGTCGATTTTCCGCCCAACAATCCTGCTCGCACTCGCTTTAATGGCTGTCATTGTCATGATGGTTTTGCCCGTTCCTGCTTGGGTACTGGATATCGGTTTAGCTGCCAGTTTTGCGCTGGCCATTCTAATTTTCACAGTGACGCTTTTCATCGACCGCCCTTTGGATTTTTCAGTTTTCCCCACCGTACTTCTGGCCAGCTTGATGCTGCGTCTCTCACTCAACGTATCCTCGACCAAGCTTATCATCGGGCAAGGGCACACTGGCACAAGCGCTGCTGGAAATGTTATCGAAGGCTTCGCCAGTTTTGTGATGGGGGGGTCGGTCCTTTTGGGGCTGGTTGTCTTTATCGTCCTGCTGATTGTGAACTTCATGGTTATCACCAAAGGCGCTGGTCGCATGGCCGAAGTTGGTGCGCGATTTGCGCTTGATGGAATGCCTGGTAAACAACTCGCGATCGATGCTGATATGTCAGCGGGCGCGATTTCTCATGAGGAAGCAAAAGAACGCCGAGAACGTGAACTCGCTGAAACGACCTTTTTTGGCTCTCTTGATGGCGCCTCAAAGTTTGTGAAAGGCGATGCTGTTGCAGGCCTTTTGATCACCTTGATGAACATTGTGATGGGTCTTGTGATCGGTATCGCCGTTCATGGGATGCCTGCTGGGCAAGCTTTTGAAACCTATGCTATTTTGACCGTTGGTGATGGGCTTGTCAGTCAGATTCCTTCCGTCATTATTTCAATAGCTGCGGCTCTTCTTTTGGCAAAAGGGGGGGCAAGCGGGTCCGCCGATTTGGCGCTGTTCAAACAGCTTGGCCGCTATCCCCCCGCGCTGTTTACTGTCGGGATCTTGATGGCCCTCTTTGCCTTTGTGCCAGGCCTGCCTTTTATGCCCTTTATCGTAGGGGCAATCGCATTGGGCGGCGCCGGTTGGTACGTGGCTAAAAATGCGCATGAGGAAAGCAAAGATGCAGAAGCCGCTGTCGCTGATACACCAGAAGAAATCAAAGAATCCTTGGGTGATATACTCGATTTAGATGACATTCATGTTGAGTTTGCGCCTGATCTGGTGGCGATGGTTCTTGATCCGCAGACGGGGCTTGATGCGCGTATTTCGAACATGCGAAATCACGTCGCCACCGTTTTTGGCCTCATTTTACCCGAAATCCGCCTAACCGATGATCCAAGTTTGCCAAGCGGTACTTATCTTGTGCGCATTCAAGGCGTTGAACAGGCGCGTGATCAACTGAAACCAGATCTAGCTTTGGCGTTACTATCAGGTGACACAATCGGTTTGCCAAGCGGTGAGGATGTGAAAGAGCCCGTTTATGGCGCGCCTGCACGCTGGATTTCCGACGATCAAAAAGAAGAAATGGCATTGATGGGCTGTACAGTTGTGTCCCCCACTGAGGTGCTGGCAACGCATTTGCTTGAGGTGATCAAGCGTAACTTCCAAAGACTTCTGACAATGCGCACATTGCGGCGTCTATTGGATGAAATGACCAATCTGACCGATCAAGCCCGTGCGGAAACCAATCGCAAACTGCTCGACGAACTCATCCCCGATAAAGTTCCACTGGATTTATTGCTGTCTATCTTACGGCTCTTGTTGGAAGAGCGCGTTTCAATCCGCAACATGTCGCTTATCTTAGAGGCCACCGCCGAAGCACGTGGCGCACATGCGACACCTGAATCTGTATGTGAACACGTTCGCCATCGGCTTGGGTTTCAGCTTATTTCTGAGATCAAGCGCGCTGATGGCACATTGCCCCTTTTGCAGCTTGCTCCCGAGTGGGAAGAGAAATTTGCCACCTACCAAATTGATGGGGATCGAGGGCAATCAGATGTGGCACTGCCACCTTCTGATTTTAACAAACTGGCAAAATCTATGGCCGATAAAATCGCCAAAGCTGGCGAAACTGGGATTTATCCAGCCATTGTCACTTCGACTCGGCGCAGACGGTTTTTGAAAACCGTTTTGGCCGCGCAAGGCATTCAAAATCCCGTCTTTTCATTCGAAGAAATAGGCACAGAAGCACGGCCGTCATTGGTTGGATTGGTCCCAGCATGATCGATCTTTTGCCAGCAGCGCTTGGATTATCCCAGCAGGCCTTGCTGCTAGGTTTCGTCGTGTTCTTACGCGTGGGCGCCATGATGGCCGTTCTTCCTGCCTTTGGCGAACGCAGTATTCCGCAGCGAGTTCGCTTGGCGTTAACACTGTGTTTCACGATCGTCGTAACACCAGCGGTTGCTGATTTTATTGCTCCGTTTTCTGTGCAAAGCGGGGCGATGGGGCGTGCGATTGCGACAGAAGTTTTAGCGGGGCTTGCGATTGGAATTGTTCTACGATTGTTTGTGATGATCCTTGAAATCGCCGGCACGATCATTGCGCAATCTACGTCACTTTCTCAGATGTTTGGCGGTGGCGCCGTTGAGGCGCAGCCTGTGGTGGGCCACCTTTTGTTGGTGGGTGGCTTGGCTTTGGCGGCTATGTTGGATCTTCATGTTCGTGTCGTCGAAATCATCATAATGTCGTATGATTTCATACCTGTTGGTACATTCATTGGCGGTGCCACCCTGTCGGATTGGGGCTTGCAACATATCCGTTCGGGCTTTGCGATGGCCTTTTCTCTGTCCGCACCCTTTGTCATTGCTTCTTTGGTTTACAACGTCGCGCTCGGCGTCATTAACCGCGCCATGCCGCAACTCATGGTCGCGATGGTTGGAGCGCCTGCTATTACATTGGGCGGTATGGCACTCATGATGATTACTTTGCCCCTGTTGCTTCAAATTTGGCAACATGGGTTTGACGTTTTGCTTATGAATCCCTTTGGAGCGAGGTGATGTCACAGGGTGAAGAGGACGACGATAAGCAATACGAGCCGTCGCAAAAGAAACTCGATGATGCGCGTAAAAAGGGCGAAATACCCCAATCAGTCGATTTGGTGACATCCGCCGCCTATATGGGGTTCATTGGCGTTGCAGCAGTTTTTGGCGGTGGATCATTGATCCAACTGGGCACAGCCTTGCAATCATTTTTAGAAAAATCAGATACGCTCTCCACTGAATGGTTTTCAGGATCAGGTACCGTTTTGGGGGGCGGAGCGATGCAAGCGGTTTTTGCGGCTTTGCTGCCCTGGTTTACTCTGCCAGCGCTCGCAGCGATCTTAGTTATTATTGCCACCAAGTCATTGGTTTTCGCGCCGAGTAAAATTGAGCCAAAGCTAAATAAAATTTCGATCATCTCTAACGCCAAAAACAAATATGGCCGCAAAGGATTGTTTGAGTTTGCCAAAAGCTTTTTCAAGCTGTCGGTATATTCAATCGTGCTTGGGGTCTATTTGGTGCAAAAAGTCCCTGATATTTTGGCAACAATGTCACTTAGTCCGGGAATGGTGACAGTGATGCTACTTGAGCTATGTTTGGGGTTCATGCTGATCGTTTTGGTGATTTCGATGACGATCGGAGGGGTAGACTATATGTTTCAATACAGCGAACATATCCGCAAACACCGTATGTCGCGCAAAGAGCTGACGGATGAGTCGAAAGATCAAGAAGGTGATCCGCACTTCAAACAGAAAAGGCGTCAACGCGCTCAGGAAATTGCCCTCAGTCAGATGTTGGGTGATGTTCCCAAGGCGGATGTGATCGTGGTCAACCCGACCCATTACGCTGTTGCGCTGAAATGGGATCGTATGCGTGGCGGTGCACCGATTTGTGTTGCCAAGGGTGTTGATGATGTCGCAGCCAAAATTCGCGAGATCGCGAATGAAAATTCTGTACCTATTCACCGTGACCCGCCAACCGCGCGCGCGCTTTATGCGACGATTGAAATTGGTGCAGAAATTTGGCCTGAACACTACAAAGCTGTGGCGGCCTCTGTGCGTTTTGCCGAAACGATGCGCGCCAAAATGAAAAACCGATTTGGAGCGTAAAATGAGTGACCTCGCTAAAAAAGTGATGCAGCTCCAGCACTTGGCTGAACTGAAGTTGAATATGGAATTGTCTCACCTTCAGGCTATCACGGCGCAACGCGATGCGCCGCTTCAGGTGATCGAGGCGATCAATGCGGAAAAGAAAGCCATTCAGACCGCAGCCTTAGATGATAATGATTTCACGCATGCTACCTTGTCTGGCGTTGATCAAAACTGGGCAAAGTGGGCGCAGGTGCAACAAAAAACCGCGATGGAAAACATGGCGCGCATTGCGCAAAAGCGTGAAAGCCAACTGCAGATTGCAAGACAGGCCTTCGGCCGAGTAGATGCGCTAAAAGCTTTGGCAAACAAAGAATAACCCCACCGCGGCAAGCGCACTGCCTTGACATGGTGGGGTTAGCATGGTGCTAGACTTCTGCTGCCTCAAACGATGACGCGTTGGACGCTAGTCAACATCTTGTCGAACGATATCAATAATCAAAACGTCATATACGTCAGTGCCAATCGTTTTTTGTGCGACTTCCGTTAGGGCATTTCGAAGCGATTTCATCGTGCGACTGTCCGTGAAAGACCCTTTAAAGCCACCCGTGTTCGCGTGATCAAAAAGCACTTGCAAAAAGGCATCCCGAAGTTTGGGTTCGCGCGCATAAATCAATTCACGCGTGCCGGTTTTTGCTTCGATGTTCAGTGACAAAACCACCATTGCGGTCACGCGCCCCTCATCCAAATCAGGGACGATGAATTGATTGTTGAGCTTGACGTACTCAAAGGCGGGAACACCGTTTTCATCAATGGCCTCAGGTGGGTCTTCTTCGACATGAGCCACATTGGGGTCAACGTCACCGCAAGGATCAATTGACACCACCTCGGGATCTGGGCGCAGCGCCATGCCACCGCCAACTCCAGCGCCAAGACCAATGAGGGCCAGTAAAATAGGAAAGAGTTTCTTCATCTGAATGGCCTTGTGTTAGAACGGCAATACGATGTCGGCAATTTGCTGACCATATCTTGGTTGTTGCATCTGTGTGATCTGGCCACGCCCACCATAAGAAATTCGCGCACTGGCGATTTTTTCGTAGGTGATTTCATTTTGGCGCGAAATATCTTCTGGGCGGACATAGCCCTCGACCAAAAGTTCACGAATTTCAAAATTTACACGGACCTCTTGAGACCCTTGAATGTGCAAAACCCCATTGGGCAAGACATCCAGAATCGTTGCCGCGACCATTAATTCTAGTTTCTCATTGCGACTGACTGAACCATTTCCAGACGAAGTCGAGCTACCACTTGCGCTGATCATTTCAGACATTGATGCGCCTTCAGGCAAGGTCGCATTAATTCGTTGTGGAATGCCCAAAAGCGAAGGTATGCCCGCCGTTTCGGTGCCAGAACGCCCGCGCGAAGATGTATTTGAAAACTCAGCACTGTCATCAATTTCAATCACGACCGTCAAAATATCGCCACGCTCGATTGCACGGCGATCCCCCAACAAAGATTGACGTGAGGCATTCCAAAGTGATGCACCGTCAAGTGGAGTGGTTTCTTCGATGCGCTCAGGCAGGGGCGGGGTCAACATCGCGGCGGTTTCCGCGGAGGTTGTAACAGGCGTAAACTCTGGCAGCCGGCCAACCTCACTTAGGTCAGAACATCCAGAGGCCAAAATAACGAACGGAATAAAGTAAAAACTGCGCATGATTATGCCCTTGATTAAGATTGTGGAAGATTGCCGACGTAAACCGACCCATCTGCTGCGACGATTCCTGATACGGTGGATTTGGATGTAAGGTTCATGACTCTGACCAAATCACCTGGACCTGCGCGCCCCAATGCGCGTGCGTCTGCATAGATTGAAAGAGATCCTGTCAGGTAAACCAACTTCACGATTTGATTGCGCTCAATGATGGCCGCAGCCCCAACATCGCCAGCCATCACAGGGCGCCCTGCGTAGATTGCGACGCGAGCCTCTAGCCCGATGGCTTCATCAATTGACACCAACGATCCAGCGACATCGCCTTGGGCGACAGAAACATCTGCGGCTGACAAAACGGTCTGGGCGCGAATGGTGCGATTTGCAATCAACACATCTGCGAAAACGATGTTTGGGCATAGGCAGATGAGCAAAGATATAATGGCTAAATATTTCATCGGATTTGTGTCGTTGCTGATAGCATTTGGTCAGCCGCAGTGATGACTTTGGCGTTCAATTCATATCCGCGCTGCGCTTCGATCAGTTCGGTCACTTCGCGCACGGCATCTACGCTGCTGTCTTCAAGATATCCTTGACGTAGGGTGCCAGTACCGTCCAGTCCCGGCTCATTGACAAATGCAGGGCCAGAGGCAGGGGATTCCAAAAATAGGTTTGATCCTATGGCTTCTAACCCTTTGGCATTCGTGAAGTTCGCAAGTGAAAATTGCCCCAGCAATTGCGGTTCTACCTGATCGTTGAAGTAGGCGTAGACTTCGCCTTGCGCGTTGATGGAAATGGATCGCGCGTCATCTGGGATGACCACACCTGGCACGACCCCATATCCATCAGAGGTCACGATCAAACCATCTGCTGACCGTTTCAAAGCCCCGTCACGTGTGTAGGCCGATTGACCCGATGGCAACGTCACTTCCAAGTAGCCCTTGCCTTCGATCGCAAGGTCAAGATCGCCGCCCGTGGCCGAAAGTGACCCTTGGGCCAGTTGGATGGTGACGGAAGATGGGCGTACACCTAGACCAAGCTGAACACCTGTTGGCAAAACCGTGCCATCAGATGAATTGATTGTGCCTGGACGGGTCATTTGTTGATAGTGAAGATCGGCAAATTCGGCGCGCCTTGCGTTATAACCTGTGGTGTTCATATTCGCGAGGTTTTGCGAAATCGTTTCCACACGCATCTGTTGGGCGCTCATTCCTGTCGCGGCGATTTTTAAGGCTCGCATAGCATAATCTCCTTATCGACCAAGGGTTGAAAGAACCGAGCGGATGCGCTCGTCTTCTTTTTCGACAAATTTTTGACTGAGCTCATAGGCGTGCTGCACTTCGATCATTCGCGTGATTTCCGTCACGGCATTGACATTCGAATTCTCGACATAGCCTTGCAAAATCACAGCATCTTCGACGGGCTCCACGCCACCATCCGTCATAAATCGTACCCCGTTGGTGCGATCCATGCTGGTAGGATCACTGGGCAGATAAAGCCCGATCTGTGTAAGGGGGCGCCCATCGGCTGAAAGCGTGCCATCGGAGGACACCGACACATTTCGCGCATCGGGTGGAATAAAAATAGCGGCACCGCCATTGTCTAACAGCCGGTATCCATCGTGTGTTACCAGCTCGCTGGCCTCATTGGGCGTAAAGGCCCCTGCGCGTGTCAGCGCTTCGCCTTCTGGGGTTTCGATTAAAAAGAATCCATCACCTTCGATGGCAAAGTCAAATGCGCCACCTGTTGAGGTCAACGGACCTTGGCTGTTGTTTGTGTGGCGTACGTTGCCTTCTGCCATCGACAGTGATTCTTCCCCGACTTCCAAAGCAGAAATATGTTCGGAAAAGATCAGGCCTTCTTTGCGAAACCCAGTGGTGGAACTGTTGGCAATATTATTGGCGATCGTGGTCATTTCTCGGTTCAGACCAGACATACGCGTTAAGGCTGTGTATCCAATACTGTCCATTACATGCCTCCGATTAGGGGAATGAGTTGATCAACAAAAAAAGCTGAAAGTGTTTCAGTCATGAACCCCATGGTCATCCAGAACACGATCAAGATTGCCGCAAGTTTCGGCACAAAGGTGAGCGTCATTTCTTGGATACTGGTGAGCGCTTGCACCAAACCGATGCTGACCCCCGCCAGCAAAGCGACCACCAGAATCGGTGTGGAGATCACCACAGAAATCCAAAGCGCTTGTCGCAGGGTGTCATAAAAAATTAGATCGTCCATTGTTATACAGGCATCCGAAGAATTTCTTGATAGGCTTCAACAACCTTATCACGGACCGATACAGCGGCCTCGACTGCCAATTCGGTTTGGGCAAGGGCCTGAACCAAAGCTTGGCTATCAGCGTTACCAGTCATAGCTGCCTGTGCGATGGATTCGCTTTGCTGAAAGGTGTCAGTAAAGCTTTGCGCCGCTTGGGCTATTTTGCTCTGACCTTGGCCTTCTGTATCGGGCTTGGGGGCTGTTGCAGGACGCGTTGTGGCATAGCCCATTGCGGCGGTTGCTGATCGGATATCCATTCTGGTCTCCTATTATCTACGTAGAAGGTCGAGCAATGACGTCGACATTTGTCGCGCTTGATCGAACATTTTAAGATTTGCCTCATAGCTGCGCTGCGCTTCGCGCGCGTCAGCTATTTCGACCATGATTTCGACATTTGATCCGCTGTAATAGCCGTCCTCAGCGGCCAGCGGGTGGCCTGGATCAAACACCTTTTTGACGGGCGTTTGGTCCAATTCCACAGGGCCGCTTTGTACCGCGCCTGTCTTTTTCCCCTGTTCCATGATCTGTTCAAAGGCTGCCGTTTTTCGTTGGTAGCCCGGCGTATCGGCATTGGCGATATTTTCAGACACATGGCGCAAACGGCTGGCTTGCGCTGCCATACCTGAGGCTGACAGAGATAAAATATTGAAAAGATCACTCATGCTATCGCTCCTATCAACGGCCCAAAGATGTTCTGAGAATGTTCATTGAACTTTTGTAAACTGACATCGCGAGATCATGTTGATGACGCACTTCCGTGGCCTTCATCATCTCGGTTTCTAACGCGACCGTATTGCCGTTGGGCGAACTTGGGTCTGCGGCGTCTATCTGTGTAATGAATGTGTTTTCTGGGGTGGCCCCGCTCAAGTGACCCGCCCGCGATGCTTTCATCGACGACTGCGATTGCGCACCCTGATAGGTCTCTTGAAAAGAGGCAATGTCTTGCGCTCGATACTCTGGAGTATCGGCATTCGCGATATTCTTCGCGATAACTTCTTGGCGTGAGCTGGCGTGTTTTGCCAAGCCGCTGGCCATTTGAAAAATGTCCAAATTCTGGAACATCGGGGCTTCTCCCTCGATTTGTGTCAATCAAGGATTAACCCTGATTCCTTTATAAAGAGTTGTCGAAGGCAGAGGGATTTATGCAAAGCATCGGGTTTGATATCTTAAAAGCTGAAATCTCAGCGTTAAAAGCGGTCCAAAACATGGGTCGGGTTATTCAAGTCGCAGGTGGCGTGTTAACCGTAAGCGGTCTCAGTCAAGTTGCGGCCTCTGGCGATATGGTCGAGATTCGCCACAACAATAGTGTGCGGCTTGGCGAGGTTCTAAAGCTCGATCGACAAACCATCACCGTGCTGCCCGATGGTGGCGCTGATGGCATGTCGATTGGCGACCAAGTCACTCACATTGGAAACAATGAAGTCGCGCCACATGATAATTGGATCGGTCGCGTCATCGACCCTTTTGGCAATGCGCTTGATGGTGCCCCCATTTTTCGCGGTAAAACATCTCGCCCCCTACGTGGAACTCCTATTAGCCCGACTGACCGACGCAGGTTGGGCGAACGGTTGGAAACAGGGCTCGCCGTTTTCAATACGCTTTTGCCCATCGTGCGCGGCCAACGCATTGGTTTGTTTGCGGGCTCAGGTGTGGGAAAATCCACATTGCTTGCAAAGCTCGCAACAGGGCTTCACACAGATGTTGTCGTGATTGCCATGATCGGCGAACGCGGGCGCGAGGTACGTGAATTTGTCGAACGTGTTCTTGGCCCAGAAGGCATGAAGCGCGCAGTCGTCGTCGCCGCCACATCAGATCAATCGCCCCTTGTGCGTCGCAGATGCGCATGGACCGCTATGTCCGTTGCCGAACATTTTCGCGATAGTGGTCGCCAAGTTTTATTCTTGGCCGATTCCGTGACCCGATTTGCAGAAGCCCACCGCGAAGTCGCGATCGCAATGGGTGAAGCTGGCAATCTGCGGGGCTATCCGCCGTCCACCTCGCATTTGATCACAAGTCTATGCGAACGCGCTGGGCCAGGCGTGGGAGATGCAGGCGACATAACGGCCGTCTTTTCAGTGCTTGTTGCTGGCTCTGATATGGAAGAACCCGTGGCAGATATTCTGCGCGGGGTGCTGGATGGCCACGTGGTGCTAGATCGCAAAATCGCCGAACGCGGGCGTTTCCCTGCGATTGACTTGCTCAGATCGGTGTCTCGCGCTTTGCCCGATGCTGCAACGCCTGACGAAAACGCGGCTCTTAGCAAAGCGCGTCGGTTGTTGGGGGCCTATGACCGATCTGAAATGATGATTCAGGCGGGGTTATATTCCGCAGGATCAGATGCGACGATCGACGAAGCGATTGCGTGTTGGCCCAAACTAGATGCCTTTTTGGCGGAGCCAGAATTGAATTCAACCAATGACAGTTTTAAGCGCTTGCAGCAGTGCTTTGATCGCGGTGCAAAATAGGCCGCACAGGCGTGGTCTGCGAACAGCCTAGGGGGATTTCGCAGCACGGCGTGGCAGCATAATGACAAGCTCATATTGAGACGACGTTTTTTCGATAAATTTTAAAGTTTCGGATTGGAAATACATGCCTTGGTTTTGCCCGATTCCAGCAAACCAAAGATAAGATTTTAGCACCAAAGTCTCCTTGCGATTGAGGGCTCGGAGATTTGGCCATGGGATACCTAAACTACTTTGCAGAACATGCATTCGAACTCGGCCTCTTGGGGACCGATGTTCGTGACATGGTGACACGCGAAGTTGATGGGGAAACCTTCCTATATACAACAACATCCCTATCGGGCGGCGTCACATCATACAGGGTGAATGAAGACGGCCTTCCCGAACTTATCGACCTAGAAGAATTTTCAGGGGCCTCTAGGTTACCCGTGATGCATGAAGTTGAGATCGTGACCATCAATGGGTCACAGTTTCTAATTGTGGGGTCAGATAGCGCACATGAAATGACAGGGTATCGTTTGGCTGATGATGGCAGCATCGGTCGGCGCCACAATGTCGATTGGGGCCCCGTAGATGATGGTGCCGCGCATATCGAATTTATGACGATTTCTGGCCACACTTTTGTAGCAACCGCAAGTGAACATGGCTCTGGAATTTCCATTTTCGAGCTGACAGAAAGCGGTACAGAACTTACCTATGAGATCGCCAATCACGGCCAAACCATTCTGTCGACGGTTGCTGCGATGGAAAGTGTTGTCATTGATGGACAAACTTATCTCGTTACCGCCTCGACATCCCAAAACGAAATTCAAACGTTCCGTGTTTCTTCCTCTGGAACCTTGTCTGAAACAGATGCAATCGGAGCGGATAGCGGTCTTGGGATTAACGCTCCCACGGCGATGGAAATCGTCAATGTCGGCGCGCAGACCTATGCGATTGTTGCCTCTTCCGTATCCGATAGTCTTTCCGTTGTGCGCGTTGACGCCGGTGGACAATTGGTGCCGACGGACCATGTCTTAGACAATCTTCACACGCGTTTCGATAATATCGGCGAGATGGCAGTTTTTGACGCAGATGGCCAAATTTATATCCTTGCGTCAGGCACGGATGATGGCATCAGTTTGCTCACCTTGCTTCCTAATGGGCGCCTTCAGCATATTGAATCCGTCGCGTGGGATGGCTCGAACGGCCTCAACAGCATTTCTTCGATTGAAGTCGTTGATCTGGGCAGCTCCCTTCAGGTGTTCATTGCATCTGGTACAGGCGACGGGCTGTTTCAATTTGATTTTGATGTCTCTCAAATAGGTCAAAGCCTCACAGGAACACATGCCGACAATACACTTCAAGGCACCGCACAAGCAGATGTCCTAAGTGGCGACGAGGGCAATGACACGCTGTTCGGCAATGCTGGGAATGATATTCTTGTTGATGATTGGGGCGCAGATGTTTTTTGGGGTGGCTCTGGTATGGACACCTTTGTCATGCGCCCTGACGATGGAAGTATAGACACAATTATGGATTTCGAGCGCGGCCTTGATCGCTTGGATTTCAATAATTTTGGTATGCTGTATTCGGTGCAGCAAATCACTGTGGTGCCGACCAGCGCGGGCGCACGGGTCTCGTTTCGCGATGAAGTCTTTTATATTCATTCAACAGATGGCTATTCCTTGAATTCGTCCGATCTTTTCGCTGAAAGTTTCTTAGGTCCTGATCGTCCATTTCTCATGGTTGAAACGGAACTGCACGGCACCGAACTCATCGATAATCTTATCGGCGGTGACAGTGCTGACACGATCTACGGATATGCTGACGATGATTTCATCTATGGCGGCCATGGCAATGATACGATTGTGGGTGGCATCGGAGCAGATGAATTAGACGCGGGTAATGGGAATGATCGCCTTGACGGCGAGGGCGGTGATGACATCCTAAACGGCGGTGCTGGTAATGACGTTCTGAATGGTGGAGATGGCGATGATAGGCTGATTGGGGGGGCAGGTTCTGATGTATTAGACGGGGGCGATGGCACCGATACGGCATATTATTTCGGCGCCACAGCTGGCTTGCGGGCTGACATCATGATCTCGGGCGCCAATACCGGGGATGCGGCTGGTGATACGTATCGCTCTATCGAAAATCTGTTCGGATCTGCTTACGACGATGTTTTAATTGGCAACGATGAAAGCAACACGATATGGGGGTCAAATGGCAATGACAGTCTCTACGGTCGTAGTGGCGATGACACGCTTATTGGCGGCGCAGGATTGGACGCCCTCAATGGCGGGAATGGCAACGACACGCTGATCGGCGGCGCGGGTGCGGATGCTTTGGTCGGTGGCGCAGGCACAGATCGCGCGCAATATACA
>NZ_RKQK01000003.1 GCF_003814915.1 Pacificibacter maritimus | reverse complement strand
CTCTGCCAATTCACCAGATAACATAGCCAAGCCTTATGACCTGCGATGCCAAGCTCACAGCCAACCTTTAAGCGCAAAACGACATCACACATGTTTAGCTGCGGCTCGGTGTGTGGCCAACAGGACCAGTCACTCTATTGGGGAATTTCAAAATTACGGGTTTCGAAATCGGGCGCTAGACATGTTCGGTTTTTCATCGGTTGCTGTACTGCGCGTGGAAAATCCCTGATTTTCATCTTCGATAAAGCCATTGGAGCGCAAGCGATGCTTTGCGGGCGATGCGTCAGTTACTGGTCTTTAAGTCGTGTGTGCAAACGAGATAGGGTCGTATTTAAGTCCTGTATCTCACCCTCAGATAGTTCACTGAAAGTTGCGTCGAAAACCGCCTGCGCTTCTGTGAACGCCTGCTTGCGTAGTTTCTCGCCTTTGTCTGTGAGGCAAACTTCGGTGACGCGTCCGTCTTGAGGGCGGACACGCGTCGAAACCAAGCCGTCTTTCATCATGCGTTGAACGACCTTTGTCGTCGTATTGAGCTTTTGAGCGGAAAATTCAGCAATTTCAGACACCGATAAGTATTGGTCTTCATACAGGCTCATCATGGCACGCCAGCGAGGGATATCAATGCCGTAAGCCTTTATGCGACGCTCTAACACATTCGTGTATGCCGCATTGATTTGGCTGAACCAGAAAAACGGCCAATTTTGCTTAAATTTGTTCGGGCTATCGTGGTTTGAGCTCACAACAGATATCTCCAAGTGGAAGTCTAGAGCGTCTATATAGAGATTTCACCCCCATGAGAACGTGAAATGTGACGCAGTTGGCCAAGGGGCGAACGGTTGTTGGCTTTAGCTGAATATTGGCGATACGAGACCAAAGGGCACGCCGACGCTTTCGCCCTTTGGTTATTTTTGGTGTCGTTTTCACTTGGTCAGGGGCAGCGTTACGCAAACTCAGGACGATCACGTTTCATTTTGCGGACCATCGCGTCAAACATCAACGTGGCAAAGCTCGCATTGTCCTTCAAACGCTGCGCATCATCGGCACATTTTTGTTTGACCTCATCGGGCAAGGCGTTGTCTGGGCCAGGAATGCCGCCCGCTGCACATTGAATTTCCGCCGCGCGCTGCACCGTCCACAAGAGGAAAAACGTCAACGGAATATCCGCTTCACAGACCGCAATACCGTGATTGCGCAGCACCAACACATGTTTGTCCTTGAGCGACTCCAGCATACGCTCGCGCTCGTCGTCATAGATCGTGATGCCCTCGAAGGTGTGATAGCCAACACGTCCGTAGAGCTGTGCGCCGTAGAAACTGTCGTGATTGATACCAAACCCTTTCATGGTCATCGCAGAGATCGGGGTTGTATGGGTGTGGGCAATACATCCGACATCGGGACGATGTTCGTGGATTACACCGTGCAAAGCAAAGCCCGCAGGGTTTGGCTTGTAGGGACTCTCGCGCAGAAGCTTTCCGTCGACACCCACGACCAGCAGGTTCTCAGGCGTGACCTCGTCATAGTGCAGGCCCATAGGATTTACGAGATAGGCATGCTCTTCACCGGGAAGGCGCATGGAGATGTGATTGAAGATCAGCTCAGTCCATCCCAAGTAGCTGACGAGATGATAGAAATCGGCGAGTTGTACCCGCAGCTCGGCTTCGCTCAGGGCGGCGCTGTCTAATGGTGTCTGTGTCATATTGGGTCCTTTCAGGCAGGAATCGGTCTGTGCAGGGATTGGATCAACGCCTCTACCTGCGGTTTTGGAAGGGGGAGGGTTTGGTCGGTTTTGAGCGCCTCAAGCAGGCGCGCCATCATCGGCATGGCCTGCGACTTGGCGGCGGCGAGGGCGTGGGGGGCGCGGCAAATGGCGTCCAGTTCGAGAGGTTTGCCGGCAAGGGCGTCTTGCAGCATCGATGTGGGGAAGGCGCCGGCATCTTGCAGCAGATCGACAAGCCACGCGTTTGTCGGCAACTCAAAACCTTCGCCAAGAGCCCAGGTTCTAAATTCATCGGCAAGCGCCAGAGCGATATCGCGCAACGCGGGATCCGTGCCAATCTCGTCCAACATCGCGCCTGTGAGGGCCGACAAGGGGTTGGTGGTGAAATTGGCCAGCAACTTCACCAAGACTTTTTCGCGAATAGCGGGGGTGACGTCCGTGCGCACACCGCTTGCGTCCAAATAAGACACCAGTTTTTCGATCTTCGCATCATCAGCGCCAGAACTGACGCAGCCCAAACTGAGGGTCGGTGTGTTGCTGGAGGTGGCGCGCCCTTGCGCATCCATTTGCACGGTCATCAAAAGCACCGCGCCGAGCACTTGAGCAGGGCGCAGCAGGCCTGATAGCGCCCCGTCAGGATCGAGCAGCGGCATGGCGTTCATCTGGTCCGCCTGAGCATGGAACCAAAACGGCAGGCCATTGACCATGGGGACCACCAAGGTTTCAGGGGTGATGGCGGCTTTGTTGAGGGCGATGGCCTGCGCAAGGCTTTGCGATTTCACGCAGACAAATAGGGCGTCCATCGGCTCTCGCAGCTGTGGCGCGGTCTTTGGCGTGGCGTGGATTTCACTGCCGCGCTCATCAAGCACGACGCCCTGCGCGCTGATTTGGCTGAGCCGTGCGCCGCGCGCAGTCAGCCAGACCTCGGCTGAAGATTGCGACAGCAAGGCCGCCATTGCCGTGCCGATGTTTCCAGCGCCGATGACGCCAATTTTGTAGGGAGTGGTCATGAAAAGTCTCAAATTTAGGTGAGGAAAAGAACGATGGCAGGAAAGGCCGTGAGCAGGCAGATGCGCAGTACATCGACGAAGACGAAAGGCACCAAACCTTTGAAAATGGTGCCGAGGCGCACGTCAGGCACAACGGAGCGCAAGACGAAGGCGTTCATGCCCACGGGCGGGGTGATATAGGAGACTTCTGTGACCATTACGACGAAGATGCCGAACCAGATCAGGTCAATGCCCAGATTGGCCGCAATGGGGTAGAAAACCGGCACTGTCAGCATGATCATCGACAGGCTTTCCAAAAAGCAGCCCAGCACGAGGTAGATGCATAGAACGACGAGGATGAAACCTAAGGGACCAGTGGTCACTTGCGTGATAAAGCTTTGAATGTCTGTCGTCATGCCAGACATGTTCACGTAATTCGTGAAAGTGAGCGCGCCAAACAGAATGAAAAACATCATTGCGGTGGTTTTCATCGTATCGAACAATACGTTGAGCGTGGAGTGGACCGTGAACTTACCCTTTAAAATCACCAAGAGCAAAGCGCCGCCAGCCCCCATGCCCGCGCTTTCTGTCGGGGTGAAAACCCCCAGATAAATGCCGCCCATGACAAAGGCAAAAAGCACTAAAGCCCCAGCCGTTCCTTTGAGCGCAATAAGGCGCTCGCTCAGGGGCAGTTTGGCCTCGGTGGGCAGGTCAATTTTTTGCATACGCAGCGAAAGGCGCACGGCAAGGGAATAGCCGATAACACCAATGATGCCCGGAATAAGCCCGGCCAAAAACAGGCGGCCAATGTCTTGCTGGGTCAAAATACCGTAGAAAACAAGGATCACCGATGGCGGGATCAAAATGCCCAATGTGCCGCCCGCAGCAATGGAAGCGGTGGACAGCTGATCGGGATAGCCAAATTTACGCATCGAGGGCAGGGCGATCTTGGTCATGGTCGCCGCCGTGGCCAAAGACGATCCACATACGGACGAAAACGCGCCGCAGGCCACAACAGTGGCTGTCGCCAAGCCCCCCTTACGGTGTCTGAGCCAAGCATAGGCAGAGGTGTAGAGTTCGGCCGCGATCCCTGATTGCACCACAAAGTTGCCCATCATGAGAAACAGCGGCAGCACCGACAGCGAGTAGTCGCGCCCATTGTCGAAAAACACCGATCCTAGCAGGGCCAAAGAGGGGGCCCAGCCAATGATCGACACCACGCCAATGAGGCCAACGCCTGTTAACGCGAATGCGATCGGCACACCTAAAAAGAGAAGAGTGGCAAGAAGTGCCATTCCGACAGGCCAGTGTTCCATGGGAAATCCTTTATTGTGTCGCGGCTAGTGTGTGGAGGCGCTCAAAAGGCGTCTGAGGGGGATAAGGGCGGTGATGAGCGCGCCACACAGGGCGCAGATAGCGCAAAAATAGCCCAGCGGTGCGAGCGGTATATGAAGGTTGGTGGTTTGCCCGCCATAGCCGCCAATTTGATCGGAATAGATCCAGATGCGCCAAGAGACGACCATCAAGATCACCGCGCTGAACAGACCTGTGAGGGCTTCACGCAGCGGTTCTGTGCGCTTGGGCATTTTCTCCGTGAGCAAATCCACCGTGACATGATCTTGCGCCAGTGAAACAGCGCCCAAACCCAGAAATATCACTGCGCAGAGCAATATTTCGGTGAGCTCCGTGGCGCCAACGATCGGCGCATTGAACAGATAGCGCCCAATTACGTCGCAAACGGTAAGACCCATCATGCTCAGCAAAAGAATACCGCCTAAGCCCCCAAGAACGATGCCCGTCCGTGAGAGGTGAGGCTCAGAAGAGGCGTTATCACGCCCCTCCTGAACCTCTGTGGGGATCGCGCTGCGCATCAGTCCGCTTCAACGGCTGCGATTTCAGCCTTCAGCATGGCCAGAGCGGCCGCGCCATCCAGGCCTGTGGCACTCACCTCTGCAAGTTTCGCATCCACCACTGGCTGTAGCGCGGTTGTCCAAGCTGCGAGCTGATCCTCAGAGGCTGGGGTGACGGTGGTTTGACCTGCCATGGCGTCGAGGCCTGACGCATCCGCGCGGTCCCACATCTGGCCTGCCATACGGGCAAGCGCTTCGCCGGTCACACTGTCAATGGCGCTTTGTTCCTCAGCTGTGAGGCTCTCCCATTTGCCTTTGTTCATCACCACATAAAAGGAGGTGTTGTACAGGCCACCTGGCACGGAAACCGCCTCGCCAAGCTGGGGTATCAGTTTGAAAAAATTCACAGATTCATATGGGAAAAGAATACCATCGGCGACGCCTTGGCTCAAAAGCTCATAGGCTTTAGACGAGGGACCTTCCACAGGCACAGCCCCAAGAGCGGTGGCAACTTCATGGGCAATGCCGCCGCCGACGCGCAATTTTTGCCCGTCCAAAAGATCAGTGGCGCTGGTATCCGCTTCTTTGACAAAGACCTGTCCCGGCCCGTGGGTGAAGACGCCGAGCACTTTCACGCCGTCATATTCTCCCGCATCTTTCAGCATCGCATCAAAGGTGCGCCAGTAGGCCACAGAAACGGCTTCGGCGCTGTCGCCCAAGAAGGGCACCTCTGCGATGTTGGTGGTTTTGAAGCGGCCCGGGTTATAGCCCTGCACCCCAAAGGTGATATCGGCCACACCATTGATGGCAAAGTCAAAATGCGCGGGGGGCGGTCCAAGGGGCGCAGGTAAAATATTGGCGGTCACGCTGCCGCCTGTCGCCTCATTGATCTGCTCTGTCATGGGCACGATCACTTCTGAGACCAGCGGGTGAGATGGCGGCAACCAATTGGCCACGGTGAGGGTTGTGTCCGCAAACGTGGGACTAGCGAAAATGAGCGTTGTAGCAATGGTCGAAAATAGATGTTTCATTTTTTTTCCCTGTTCGGCACGCGCGCAGTTTCTTTTGATGCGTTTCATGCCTGATCTGTTGGTTCGGTGTTACGGTTCATTCCTGTGCTGACTTGCAGTAAAACTACTGTAAATTGGCCGGCGGTTCGTTCCTAGATTTTCAGCCGTTTACCTGCGAATTTGCGCCCTATTCCTTGCGACGATCAAAAGTTACGCAGTGCAAGGGGCTGACTGCTTTATATGAAGCATCGAAGAAGGAGCGCCGGAGTGCCCCCGTGGGGACAGCCCATGGTTTAAGCGTCTTGGTGCGCTTCTAAGTGATGGTAGTCGCGGCTAAAGTAGACGAGGCCGCGATCAGATTTTTCCGGTAGATGCACCGCTTGAATGTTGCAAAACATCACCGAATGCGAGCCTTGCTCAACGACGGATCCGATGCGGCAATCGAAGGCCACATTGGCATCTTGCAACACGGGCGCGTTGGTCTTTGCTGTGGTCCATGTGCCATGCGAAAACCGATCAACGCCGGGCACAAACCGCGCGAAAACATCTGACAGGTCTTGGTGATGCGCCGCCAAAACGTTGACACAGAGCGCGCGGTTGTCGAGCAACTTGTCATGCACGAATGCGCTGCGATTCACACAGACCAAGAGGGTGGGCGGGGCGTCGGTCACGGAGCAAACGGCAGAGGCCACGAGGCCATGTTTGCCAGCGGGCCCATCCGTCGTGATCAGGTTCACGCCAGCGCCCATACGGCTCATGCCTTCGCGAAAGTCGAGTTGGCTTTGAGTTAAGTCCATCTGCATGTCTCCTAAATCTCCAAGACCAACTTGCCTTTGCCGCGCGAGCAGCAGGCGCAAATCTGATCCATATCTTCGCGTTCTTCCTCGGTGAGAAATTGATCACGGTGCTCAATGTCGCCCTCCAAGACGTCGGTGATACAGGTGCCGCAGACGCCTTCTTCGCATTTCACTTCGATCTTGATGCCTTCTTTGGCAAGCGCGCGGGCGATGGTATCGTCTGGCCCGACCGTGACGGTGATGCCGCTTTGGGAACATTCGACCTCGAAGCTGTCACCCGAGAGGTCCACATCAGCCGAGAAGTATTCGCGGTGAACGTTCTCAGGGGCATGGCCCGCCGCTTCGGTGGTGGAAATGACCCAATCCATGAACCCTTGCGGGCCGCAGACATAGAGATGCGTGCCCGCAGATGGCTCTGGAATATCGCGCTTTAAATCAAGGCGTTGCGCTTCATCTTTGTCATCGAAGTGATAGGCGATTTTATCGGCAAACCCCGATCCATCGAGCTCGTCCCTGAACGCGGTCAGGTTTTCGGAGCGCGTGCAGTAGTGCAGAACGAAATCCTTGCCCAAGGCATGCAAACGTTTCGCCATGGCAATCATCGGCGTGACGCCAATGCCGCCGCCCAAAAGAACGGTGAAGGTTGCATTTTCTGCCAGCGGGAAGTGGTTACGCGGGCCTTCGATGGTGAACTCGGCACCTTCGATCGCGTCGCGATGTACTGCCGCAGAGCCGCCGCGCGAGTTAGGATCTTTAAGCACGCCGATCTCATAGAAACCGGTTTCTGCTGGATCTGAGCATAAGGAGTACTGACGCCAGATATCTTCCTTGGGCAGGTAGATATCCAGATGTGCGCCGGCGGTGAAAGCTTTGACATCGCTGCCATCTTTCGAAGTCAACTGGATACGCGCGATGTCGCCGCGATCCTCAATGCGCTTTGAAACGGTGAGTGTGGTTGTATTTTCCGTCATCAATCTGCTCCTATCGCATGTAAAGGCCGCCATTGACGTCCCAGCAGGCGCCATTGACGAAAGCAGAGCGTGGTGCCGCGAGCATTGCCACCAAGTCGGCCACAACAATCGGATCGCCAAGCTGGCCCACGGGGATATTGGCGATGGCTTTGTCGATATTCTCGCCCAGCACGTCGCGCACCATTGGCGTGTCCATCGGACCGGGCGCGATGGCGTTGCAGGTGACGTTGAAGGGGGCCAAGTCACGTGCGAAGATTTTCGTCAGCGTGAGAATTGCACCCTTGGACGCGGCATAATGTGCCCCCGTTGCCGTGCCGCCGTTTTGTCCCGCCAGAGAGGCGAGGTTGATGATGCGGCCATATTCGCGTTCTTTGAAGTGGCGGCCAAAGACTTGGCTGCCCGTGAACGTGCCGCCTGCATTGGTGGCCATAATCGCGTTAAAATCCGCCGGATCGATGTCCAAGAGCGGCTGCACGGCGGTGCGTGCTGCGTTGTTGACCAACACCTCGACAGAGCCGTAGCGCTCGACACATTCGTCCAATACACGCTGCCAGTCTTCGGGTTTGGAGACATCAAGCGTTGCGGTCATCCCGGTCTCGCCCGCGAGATCAAGTTCGGAGGCAAGCGCTGCCGCATCGGGGCCCGGATCAACATCAGTGATGATGACGCGAAATCCGTCTTTGTGAAGGGCGCGGCACACTTCTGCGCCAAAGCCCCGCGCACCGCCGGTCACAACGGCTGTTTGGATGGTATCTGGAAGAGGTGTCGCCATTAGAACAAGTAGCTGAACGAGTTCAGCATCCCCCCTGAGTTGAGAAGTTTTGCGATTTTGCGTTCGATCAGAAATCCGTCTTCGGTTTTTTTCAAAGTGAAAAAGACATCGGCGGCCCAGATGCGTTGACGGCCGAATTTGTCTTCGATCACCTGCTGCGCGGCGCGCACTTTAATGGTGTCTCCGTCAACGCTGTCGATGACGATGCGGCTGACTGTGCGCACGGTATCGGCGGCGGGCGCTGAGGAAATCGAGAAGCCGCGTTTGAAACGATCGATGCGCATGCGGCGCATTTTATCGTCGTCATAGCAGAGATTTAGCTGGTTTTCGTAATCTTCACCGTCGCCCATGGGCAGGATGTAGAGCCCCTCGGTGAGCCACAGGTCTAGCCAAGTGTCATAGGCCTTTCGGTCCAATATATCGGCTTCTTTCCACAGAAATTCTGTCACCTCTGTAAGTAAATTGGTGCTGGAAGTGCTGGTGTCAAACATCGTTAGCTCCTTCGTCCATCATGCGTTTCCACATGCCATAGGCGGCGCGCATGCCGGTTTCCGCGCTCACATGACCGCGAGGGCCCATCACGCCTTGCTCTTCGTCAACCATGCCGCGATTGACGAGGATTTTAAGCTCTTCACCGCCTTGGGTGCCGCGCTGCACACGTTCCCAAACTTCAGCATCATCAGGCGAGCCAAAGCCCATCGGGCCTTGGAAATGCTCGTGAAGGCGCAAACGGGTTTGGTTGGCAATCTGGGGGCCGCCGTCCATGCCGAGCGCCATGTGGCGAATATCGGTTTGATCGACAGACACGGGTGTCAGAACGCGGAAGAAGGACAGCGAGAAGGAGACATTGGGGAAGAGGTTCATGTTGAAGCCAGGGCCGCCGACCGCGAGCACGATGCGTTTGACTTGCTCTTCGCTGTAACCTTCCTTGCGGATTTCTTCGGCCAACCATTCAAAACGCGGCTCAATCGGATCATCCATGCGCTCGTCAAGGTCTTCGCGCGAGGGCATCATCATCATGATCGAGTGGCCATTGCCCAGATCTTCAACCCAGCCCTCGTTCTTGTCCATAAAGGCAAAGAGGTCTTCGGTTTTCTCGTCCAGCGTTTGCATGAAGGACTTGTGCACAATCGGGAAGTGGTAGGCGTCGGTGGTGTTTTCGAGCTGCACTTTCCAGTTCATTGGCACAGAAAACTGGTGCTCACCGAGCACTTTGATAGGGAAGCCACCACCTTGCTTCATGAACAAGGTCATGTAGCGGCACACTTCTGGGCCAAGGAAGTCTACGAGAGGCTCTGCATCATAGTTGAACGTGGCAAACACCATGCCCTCGAAGGATTCCGTGCGCAGCTTCAACATGCCGTGCTGAGATTTGTCGAAATCATCGCCGTATTGCTCTGGGTAAGGCACCGCGCGGAGTGACCCGTCAAGGCCGTATCCCCAGCCGTGGTATGGGCATTGGAAAGAAGAGGTTTTGCCCTTTTTCACTTCGCAGACAGTCGCCGCGCGGTGGCGGCAACGGTTGACCATACAGTGGATCTTGCCTTTGCGGTCGCGCACGACGATCACAGGGTCCAAACCGACATGGGACAGTTTGAATGACCCCTTGTCGGGGAATTCACTTTCATGCGCCACAAAGACCCAAGTCTTCTTGAAGATCTTATCCATCTCTTCTTTGAAGAGTGCCGGATCTTCGTACATTTCTGTCGCGACTTTGGCGTTTTCAACGTCGTACATCGCGTCGAGATCGCTGAATTTAGGTGTGTCTAGGGACATCGTTTAGCTCCGGTGCGCTTTAGGAATTTCAAGCGCACGGCCCATGCGCGCTTCGACGGTCATGTATTTCCAAAGGCGGTCATTGCCTTCGCCGACAACGATGGTGCGCAGCAGGTTACAAGCGGCTTGCACTGCATCGCGGTCTGGGAAATCTGCGAGGATGTACCATGTGTAAGGGAAGCCTTGTGTGGCCCCGACCATGGTTTGATCGTCGTCAAATGTTCCAACAATTTCAACGCCTTCCAATTGATCTATGCCCATCATAAGCGCCTGCGTTGCCGTCCAGACGGGGCCGATTTGATCGAAGGGCAGGGAAAAGAATGTGGGGTGGTTGTTGAAGCAAAGAAGCGTACGGAGGGGGGCTTTATCAGTCATGGGAGAAATCCTTATGGGTAACCAGGCATGGTGGGTTCATCGAACATGGCGGCGCCGGCGCCGGTCCATGTGCCTTCGCTCAGGAAAGCGTGTTGGGCGACACCGGCCGCGTCGAGCATGTAGCGGCCAAGCGGGTGGCCTTCGTTGATGGCTGCCGAGCCGCCAAGGGCAAAGGCCATGCGGGCCGCCTCGGCGCCGTCTTTGGCCGCTTTTGAGGCGACAAGACGCAAACGGATATGCATCTCACGGCTCACGGTCTCTTGATGGGCAAGCTCTTCATAGCCCTCTTCGAGCGTGTCGTAGAACAGCGCCTGAGCGCCGAGGTACATGCCGCGCGCCTTGGCGTATTCTGCTTGCAGATAGGGGCGCGCACCGGGTTTCGGCGCGCCTGTCACGGATTGGCGTGCGCTGCCCTCATAGATGAAATCAAGCGCGGAGCGCGCAGCCCCAAGGGCCACAACCGCAAGAACTTGAGAGGCGAGTGCCATGGACGGGTAGCGGAAGATACGGTCATCCATGGTTGGCTTGGCGCCGCGCACAAATGTCCATTCGCGCGGCACAAACACACCCTCGGCTTTGATGTCATGTGAGCCCGTGGCGCGCAGACCCATGGTCTTCCACGTGTCCACCACTTCAATCTCGCTTTTGGGCATGATCGCGATGAGTGGCAGTTTGCCCTGCTGATCCTCAACCTTTATCCCTGCGCCCGCCAGATCTGCGCCCATGATGCCAGAGCCCCATGGCCACTGTCCCGTGACCTCGTAGCCGCCCGTCACGGTTTTTGCGGCCTGCGGGGGGAACATGGCACCGGCAAACACCGTATCTGGGTTCTTGCCGAAGATTTCAGTGTAGGTCTCAGGGGGTAGGGTGCTCAGATAGGTGGCGGAGACACCAAAACTCGCGACCCATCCTGCAGAGGCATCTGCCGCTGCGATGTCTTCAATCAAACGGCAAAAGTCTGCGGGGCTTTTTTCATCGCCGCCAAAACGTTTGGGCACAAAGGCGCGATACACGCCAAGCCCTTTGAATTGATCCACGACATCTTGCGGGATGTGGCGCAGCTCTTGAAATTCAGATGCTCGGCTGCGGATGCTCTCAAGCACCTCGTGTTTGGTTTGCGGCTGCAGCGCCGCGCTGGATACGATGGTCATGGAGTGGTCTCCCGTTGAGCTTCGGTAAGGATCGATGCAATTTTGTGGGCGGCTGCGCAGAGAAAGGCGTCTTCTCCTTTGCGCCCAATGAGTTGAAGGCCTGCGGGCAAAGCCTGAGGGCCAGCCGTGAATGGCAAAACGATTGCGGGGTGCCCGCTGAGATTGAAGGGGCGCAAAAACTTCGTCAGCGGTAGAACCGTCGCGGGGTCTTTGGCCTCTAAAAGCGTGGGCGGAATGATTGGCAGGGCTGGGCAGAGCAGCACGTCGAACTGCGTCAATGCCATGTCCACCTCTTTGGTGAACTGCAGGCGTGTTTTTTGGGCGTCAAGAAAGGCTTTAGGGGGGATCTTTGCGGCGTGTTCCAAGCGCGCACGCACGTCTGTTCCCAAATCATCGCCCTGTTCCAAAAACGTCCCATAAGCGCTGATCGCTTCGATGCCGATAAGGGTCATGCCAGCCTCGAAGGCCGCACTCATTTGGGGGAGGGGGATGACTGGCTCAGCCCCAAAGTGGCGGTCAATAACCGTTTGAATTTCAGGGGCTGCGCTACAGTCAATGCGGGCCACGCGCAGTGGTTTTTTCAGTGATACGCGGGTGAAACTGGGATCAATGGTTTCCATGCCAGTCTCTATCATCGCTATAGAGCGCGCGAAGACACCGATGCAATCGAGCGAGCTATGGGCAGGGTGGCAACCGTCGCGGCTGACGCGCCCAAAACTGGGTTTGATGCCATAGACGCCGCAGCAGATGGCAGGTTGGCGCACGGACCCGCCAGTGTCGCTGCCCACGGAAAAATCACAAAGATCAGCGGCAACAGCGACGGCAGATCCTGAAGAGGACCCTCCTGGGATGCGGTCTGGCCACTTTGGATTGATGGGGGTGCCAAAGGCTGCGTTCACACCGGTCATGCCATAGGCAAGTTCGTGCATATTGGCTTTGCCGATGATCGTGCAATCACGCGCCAACAGCGCGTCGACCACTGCGGCGTTTTTCTGTGCAGGGGGGCTGCTGCGCAGCGCCGCACTGCCACAGGCGCTGACGGTGCCTTGGATGTCTATGCAGTCTTTTACCGCAACTCTCAAGGCGCCTTCGCCCATGTCTAGAGTATGCGCTAAAGCGCAGTATTTGTCGCTGGCTACAGTCATGTTGACCCTATGGTTTTAAGATGCAGAGTTACAGTAAAATTACTGCAAGCCTGAGGGGCGTCAACAATTTTTACGTGAATATTAATTTAATTTCTGATATCGCTCGGAAAGCACTTCGAATGCGCAAAAAACGCGCACAGTTAGGACAAACCACATGATGAACGAGAAAATTCAAGCTCTAGAAGCGCGATTGGCGATTCTCGAAGCCGAAGCTGCAGTGCGCCGTTTACAGGCGCGCTATATGTTTTTGTGCGATACGCCCAACCCAGAGTTCGGGGTGAAGGATGATGCTGAGCGTGTTGATCGCATCATGGAACTTTATGCACCAGAAGCTGTATGGGAGGGTGTTGGCGAATATTACGACGGTCAGTTTGGACGTCTTGAAGGTTGGGACGCGGTGAAGAAACACTTCCAAAACTTTTGGGGGGGCAAGCAGAACCCAGCCCTGATTTTGAATTGCCATTATCTGACATCGGAGCAAATCCGTGTTGCCGATGATGCGATGACCGCAGAAGGGAATTGGGTGCACATGCAGCCGTGGCTGTTCTCTGATGGCAAGGCGTTAATGCGGTCATCGCGTTTGTTCAATAAATTCAAAAAATGCGAAGATGGGACTTGGCGCTTTACGCATAACCGCACCGAAAATGTATTTGTAGCGCCGCTACCTGCCACTTGGGCGTCGGATTATCCGTCAGCATCGGTTTTGATGGAGCCCTAAAAAAGAGGGCGCTGCAGTGCGGATGTGTAGATTTGCTTGGGCGGTGACGGCGTAGAATTGGTATTGCTGTTGCCGAAATTAATATGGGCGCCACGTCACCTACAGAATGGGCTGATGATATGTGGCTCCTTTTTAAACAGATCTTCAGGCCTCTCGCGGCGCATGGCTGTTCCCACCCACATTTGCCCGCCAAGCTGTTGAACTCACATTCATGCGTGGGCGGTCATAATATTGTTCGCAGAAGACCGGAGCTAAACCGCGAACAGTCTAGAGGGAGGTGGGCCCCAAGGCGGTCAAGACAGGTGTGTCAAAACGGTCTTGACCCCGTTAGCGCCCCATGGGGCAAGGCGTCAAAGCGCGGCACGGGCCGCACTCAGTAAGGGGGCGAGTTTTTGCGCCTCTTTGTTGAGCTCATCTAAATCCGATCCATCTAACGCGCCTTCATGCAAAGCAAGATTGGCCTGCCCTTGTAAGGTTCCATGTTCGTCGAAAATAGGTAGGTTCACCAAGCATAGGTAGCCGGTTTCAGCCAATTTTTCCCATTCTTTGAACATTGGTTTTATTTGGGCAAGCCCTTCGAATTTTTGGGGCGCTTGCTGCGCTTTCATCTGTGCCATCGCGGGGGCATCAGCGAACCGTTTACGCCCAGTTGGGGATACAAAGGTATGATCAGAGGAAAAGAGACGCTCTGCGTCATCCTCGTGATGCAATAAGACGGTGGTGCAGCGACAGCCAAAGGCCTCGACAATCGCTGCAAAGGTTTCAAATGTCGTCGTCACGCGTCAGCCTTTACAAGGTTTGAGACCATGGATTGAATGCGCTTCATGGCTGTATCGATTTGCTCCAGCGATACAGAGCCGAAACAAACCCGCACATGGCCTTCGCCGCATTCGCCGTAAAAACTACCAGCTTCAACAACGACTCCTGTGTCCTCAAGCAGGCGTTCGGCAAATTCTTGCGCTTTGAGGCCCGTGCCAGATATATCGGGAAAGGCATAAATCGTGCCCTCAGGCCAAGCGCAGGTAATGCCAGGTATTTGGTTTAGGCGGCTCACAACCATTTGGCGCTTTTCGAAATCTTCGGCAATCAGCTCTGCCAAAATTGCAGGATCGCCCGTGACCGCCGCCAACGCGCCCTCTTGAATGAAGGTGTTGACGTGCGTGACGTCATTGGTCGTGATTTTCATCAATGCGCCGATCGCGACTTTTGGGGCCACAAGGTACCCTAGACGCCAGCCATCCATCGCATAGCTTTTGGTAAAGGCGAACAGTGTGATCGTGCGTTCGGCCATGCCGTCCAAAGTGGCGATTGAAATATGTTTGGCGCCGTCAAACAGAATATCTTCATACACTTCGTCAGACATCACAATCAGATCATGCTTGATCGCGATGTCAGCGAGCGATTGCAGCTCTTCGCGTGAATAGACCCGCCCAGTTGGGTTGCAAGGGTTGATCAGTACAATCATCTTGGTGCGAGGTGTGAGTTTGGCCTCAATTGCAGCAGGGTCAATGCGGAAATCATTGGCTGCATCCAGTTTCGCAATTACAGGCACCGCACCTGCCAACTCGATCTTACCGATATGTTGGGGGTAGTATGGCTCAAGTAAAATAGCCTCATCCCCCTCATCCAAAAAGGCCATGATCGTGGCATAGGATCCATGTGTCAGGCCGTTGGTGACGATGATGTTGTCCGCGTCCACGTCCATCTTGTTCTTGGTCACAAGCTTCTCAGCTAGCGCTTGGCGCACATGTCCCAGACCCGCAAGGTCTGAGTAGTGCACTTTACCAGCGCGCAAGGCAGAGATCGTCGCCTCTTTGATATGTTCTGGCGTGTCCGCGGACGGCATTCCCAGTTCCATATGGATCAAATCATCACGACCCGTTTCAAAGGCTTTTTGGAACATGCCAAAGGATTTCGGAGAGGTCTGAGTGATGCGTTTTGCAAGCTGTTTCATATGTGCCTGACTTTCTTAGTAACGGTGAAAATGGTTGATCGCGCCATAATTGGCAGCAAGTTCTGTGAAGCGGTCGCGGGCGTCAGGTAAAAGGAAGCCATCGGCAATCAATTGGTCTGTCGCAGCTAAAATCGCGGCGGTATAGTCATCTGCTGTTGGATAAAGCTCTGCGATTGCGGGGCGTGGATCATCTGTCAGAGCTGCTTCTTCTGCTGTGTCGGGCAGTGGAATATAAGCGCCCATGAAGGAAAAGATCTTTCCATGCCCGTGGCCGCGCCCGCGTATGTTCCAACCCGTGTATGTGCCTAAGGGGGCTTTCACCATCGGCGCCAAAAGCCCTGCAACATCATTGCCAAGCGCATCAGGCGCAGGCACCAAAACGGGGTAGTGTTTATCGGTCACGACAGGTGGGTGCGCGATGGCAGCACCCGTTGCAAAACCTGCTCCATAATCGATGAATGGCAAATCATTTGCACCCTTCGACACCAGTACGCCGCCGATATTTGGAAAGGCCTTGCGATAGGCCTCAGCCGTGACCAAAGTGCCATCGCTAACCATCGGAATACGTGAAGGCGGTGGTGCTTTTCCATCCACGATCCAGTCGCGCATCATCGCGAGTGTTGCAGGGAAAAACGGTGCGGTGAAAACGTTGTTAAAGAACTCGTTGCACGGCCCTTTCACCGGTTTTGCAGCCCGCGTGTCGGACCAGTGCTGTGAGCTGCCCCATGTGTAAATGCGTACACCGTCTGGCTGTGGCAGGTCATTGCCTTGGCTGTCTGTATGCACCAAAGATCCGCGGCGATACCAATACTCAGACCCTGTGTGCGTGTGGATCACCAATGGGTCGCTGTCAGGATGGCGTAAAATCGCATCTGTTTGCCCCGTGATATGGTCGGTGCTCGAGGCGTAAGAAAACGGGAATTGATCTGACGGATTGAGTTTGTCTTCATGCTGGCGTGATGCTGCGACAACCAGATTGGTGTAGCGGTTCATGTTGGTTTTGCCGCCACCCGAGATATGCGGCAACATGCCTTCGAACACTTTGCGCCCCGCATGGTCGGCGTTAAAACCGCGCCACAGATAGTCACGGATCGCGCGCCCTGATTGCGAACGCCCCCATCCGATCGCCGTGGTTATCGCACCTTTTAGCGGGTTTGCATCAGATGTGCTGTGACGCAAAAAGGACAGCGTTTCACTTACGATGACAAAACCCACATCCAGTGCAAGTGCGGACGTGGCATCATATTCCAGTTCATATAGCCAACCTGGCTGGAACCCGTCGAACAAATGGATATGACTGGGGCAAGGGACAATCGCTTGCTCTGCGGCCATTACATCGCCCGCGCCCAGTCCAGCCGCATCACCATCAATCCGCTCAAAGGCCCATGCAGTGGGGGCGATAGCGATTTTGGTGCTGTCAGAATAGCGGCGCTTTGTCAGCCGTGCCTTTGTGGTGTCGAGTGAGGCGGTCGGATAGCTGCGCGTCCCTGTTTTTGTGGAGAGCGGCAAGAACGTGGTTTTCAAATCCTCAACGATAAACTCTGCAGCCACACGTGTGGGTGCATCATCGACATAGCCCGGCAGCGCGACACACATGCGGCCATCACCGCGAAACACATCGCCCTGCCATGCGACAACGACCAAGGTATAGCCTTCGCGCATCAACCACCCATTGCCGCCATCAGCTTTGGTTTTGGGGGCATTGCCGGGGGTGCCTTCGTTGAAAAACTGCAAAGCGCGTTTGTTGCCGCGGTTGATAAATTCAAAGATGATCGTTCCATTGCCCTTGGCTGCATCCGCAGGCGTTAGGATAAAGACATCGGACTGCGCACGGATGCGGCCTTGCTCATCTGTGGCGACCTTATCACGTTCGAAAAAACCGTCTGCGCCGATTTCTTCGGGTTTGATCGCAAGCTGCGCTTTCCCTGAAATCATTTTATAGGCGCCAACCTCGCCATAGCTTTCGCCGTTTGCAAAAGCTGTGTCGGATGCAATGTCGAGTGTGATGATTTCTGTTTGTGTCATATCAGTCCTTGGAAGATGTAAGCGCGTCTGTCAGGCGGGCTTTAATTAGTCCCGCGGATGCCGCGATGGGGGATAGGGCGTGAAACGGAATTTTACGAAGTTTTCGCATCGGTATAGGCAGATCTTTTGTGGGGGTGCCTAGAACGGCTTGTGCCAATGTGTGCCCCAACTGCGCCGTCATCGCGATGCCGCGCCCGTTGCAGCCAATACCAGCAAAAGCGTTTGGACCAATCGCGTGGATGCGCGGTAAAAAATCGGGGGTGACAGCGGCAACGCCTGTCCAAACGACTTCAGTTTCAGGGGTGTCTGGCAAGGCCAGTTCCGAGGCCAGTCGTGCAACGATTGTCTTGCCCAAACGCGCTTTCGCCCCCACGGGGATGGCTGCCATACCGCCAGAGATCAACCGATTGTCGCGATCAAGACGGTATGTGAACAAGTTCTTGCGGGTGTCGCCGACAGGGCGGCGATCTGGGGCAATCCGCGCGGCTGTTTGCGCATCAAGCGGCTTGGTCGCGACTTGATAGACCCGCAAAGGAACAGAGGTACTGCCCAATGTGCGTGCTGCGCCACTTGTAAACGCATTGGTGCACAGTAATACCGACTGCGCAGGCAGGCTGCGCCCGTCTTGCAACTGCACGCGCCAACCGTTTCCAACACGTTTCATCCGCGATACGCCGCAGTGATCAAACACCTGTCCACCGTGACGTTGCACCGCGTTGGCCAAGCCCAAAAGATAGTCCAATGGATGAATGGTGCCGCCACTGTCATCTAGCAACGCACCTTGGTAAATCTTCATGCTGGTTTGTTTGAGAATCTGGTCTTTGCCCAAATAGCGGACGGGGCGGCCTCGAGTTCGCCAAAGCGCCGCACGCGCCTGAAGCATTTGCGCATCAGCCTGAGTTGCCGCAGGGTTGAGCCAACCTGTTTGGGCTGCGTCACATTGAATGCCCTCTGCGCGGATGAGGTCAAACACCGCATCAGCCCCTGCGCCCACATGGTCAAGCAAGGCATCGCCACGCGCTTTGCCAAGCTTTGCACAGACCGCTTTAGGGTCCATGAGTGCGAAATTTGGCACGACAAAACCCGCGTTTTGGCCACTTGCACCTTCGCCGAGGGCTGACATTTCAAAGACAGCAACGGATTTACCTGCTTTCGCCAAGTGGTAAGCTGCGGTGAGGCCCGTAAAGCCGCCGCCGATGATCGCTACATCGATATGCGTTGGAAGCTGCGTGTCGGGGGTAAAGCTGCCCCGCGCAGTTCGGCGCCATAATGTATCTTGCAGTTGGGTCATTGGAAAAGCGGTCCCGCGTTGTCTTGACATGTTGAGTTTAGTGTATCAATGATCGTTTGATCAAACAACAACAAAGGAGCTATTTGTGCGCTATGCAATCTCATCCGGTTCGCCTTTTGAAAAAATCGGCGGCTACTCCCGCGCTATCGTAGATGGCGATTGGGTTTTCATTTCGGGAACAGCGGGTTACGTCGCGGGCGAAGTTGACGCAGATGACGCTGTTGCGCAGACCGTTAAGTCGCTCGCGATCATTTCTGAAACGATGGCCGAAGCTGGCGGAACATTGAAAGACATCGTGTCTTTGCGTGTTTATGTGGCGCGGCGTGAAGATATCATTCCGATTGCCACACATCTGGGCACGGTGTTTGATGATCCGCGCCCGACCAACACGACTGTGACATGCGGCTTTGTGAATGACGAAATCAAAGTCGAGATCGAAGTCACTGCGCGTTTGCAAAAGTAACAAAGGTGAAGAGGTCGCAGTCATGCGATCTCTTCCTTTTTAAAGCACGCGATCTGACGGTTATCAAACAGCTCCAATTCGGGTAATTCGGCAGCACAGCGCGCATCTGCAAAAGGACAGCGCGTGCGAAACGAGCATCCAGAAGGCGGATTGGCAGGGTCAGGTAATTCCCCAAGAGCAGGTGGTGCGACGTCATCTGAGATGTCTAATGTCGGCACAGCCTCAATCAACATACGCGTGTAAGGGTGGCGGGGATGATTGAAAATTTCCTCGCGCGGGCCGATCTCGACAATACGTCCCAGATACATCACCGCGACCCGATCTGCGATATGATCGACAACGCCAAGATCATGGGTGATAAAGAGGTAAGACATGCCAAATTCGTCTTGCAGGTCTTTCATCATATTCAAAATTTGCGCTTGAACAGACACATCCAAAGCTGACGTGGGCTCGTCGCAGATGATGATTTTTGGACGTGTTGACAAAGCACGGGCGATTGCCACGCGCTGGCGTTGACCACCAGAAAATTCATGCGGATATTTTTCAGCGTCCTGTGGAGATAGCCCCACCTGCGTCAAAAGGTTGTCCACCAAAACTGTGACTTTTTTAGGGTCCGTTTCGATGCCCAACACCTGTATCGGCTCGGCTATGGATTTCCCAACTCGCCAGCGTGGATTAAGTGACGAATAAGGGTCTTGGAACACCATCTGCACATCGCGACGGGCGGGCAGAGCGCTGCGTGCGATGTCTTCCATCGAGGTCCCTTGATAGTGCACAGTGCCATCGGTCGGGGTCTCTAAGCCCGCAACGCAGCGCGCAACTGTTGATTTCCCACACCCAGATTCTCCGACAAGCGCAAGTGTTTCATTGGGCTGAAGGTTGAATTCAATGCCGCGCACCGCTTTGACTTGCCGTGCGGGTTGGCGCAGGACTTTTTGCACAAGGTTTTGCGGTGCGCCGTAGGTGCGACCAAGGTTAATCACGTCCAAAAGGGACGGTTTTCCGTCTGAGTATATCTGTGTTGGCGTGTTGGTCATATTCAAACCTCCTGAGTAAGAGGGTGGACGCAAGCCACCGAATGAAATTTCGAACCGCTCATTTTGGGCACGGCTTTGCGGCAAGCATCGGTGACATATGCACATCGATCTGAAAAGGCACAGCCCTGTGGCAATTGGCCTGGGCGTGGCATGGCACCTTGGAGTTGTGGTAAACGATGCAGGCGGCGACCAATTTCTGGGATCGATTGCATCAATCCAGATGTATAGGGGTGACGCGGATTTTTGAGGACCTCGGCTGTGGGGCCAGTTTCGACAATCCGACCTGCGTACATAACCGCCACGCGATCTGTAGCCTGTGCTATCACGCCCATATCATGCGTCACCAACGCTGCTGCCAGCCCTTTTTCACGGCACAGACGTTTGAACAGAGCAATGATCTGCGCTTGAATAGACACATCTAATGCGGTGGTTGGTTCATCGGCGAACAGCACATCTGGTTCACCAGCAAGAGCAAGGGCGATGACAACGCGCTGGCGCATTCCGCCTGAAAATTCATGGGGGTACTGTGTCAGTCGATCGGCTGCGGCAGGGATGCCGACCTGCTCTAGCAGCAGTTGCGCGCGATCTTTGGCCTCTTGGCCGCGTCTTGGGGTGTGGCGCTCAATCGTTTCCACCAATTGTTCGCCAACGGTGAACACGGGGTTCAGTGATGTGAGTGGGTCTTGAAAAACCATCGCAATCCGTTTGCCGCGAATGTTGACTAATTTATTGGCGGGCAGGGTGTCTATACGCTGTGCGTTTAGGTGAACCTCGCCTTGTGACACATATAAGGGGGGGCGCAATAAGCCAGCGACGGCGTTGCCCGACATGGATTTTCCAGCGCCCGATTCGCCGACGATCCCGAGAATTTCGCCCGCCCGCAATTCATAGCTGACATCCTGAACGATGGGGATTCGGTCGTTTCTGCGCCGCAACTCAACGCTGAGCCCTTTGACGGTAAGGACAGGGTCCGCGAGCAGTTTGTCAGTGTTTTCAATAGGTCTCGTTGCAGACATTGCGCCAATCCAGATGTGTAGGGTTGCGATTTGATGATCTAACCTGACTTTTTTTAAGTCCTTTGTAAATAGGGTTTGATCAAATGATCTTTTATGCCATGATCATACCACCAACAGGAGTAAATCATGAAAAAACTATCCTTAAGAACATTACTCAGCGTTGCTATTGCGGCGACACTTCCGTTTTCCGCAGCAGCTGAGACCTTGAAATACGCTGGATCAACGGCCCCGCTGACTTTTGATCCACATGCAACGAATGACTTTTTGACAACAGCAATCGCACGTCAAACTTACGAAAGCCTTGTCGAACTTGGTCCGAACATGGAGCTTATCCCTGGTCTCGCGACCGCTTGGGACTACAAAGGCGATGCAACATGGCGTTTGACGCTCCGTGAAGGGGTCGAATTCCATGATGGAACATTGATGACCGCAGAAGATGTCGCCTTTTCGATCCTGCGCCAATCTACATCGCGTCGTTATAAATCTCTGTTTGGACAGATCACTGCTGCCAATGTGGTTGATGATATGACCGTCGATATTGTGACGTCTGCACCAGATGCCGTGATGCCAGTGAAGTTGTCGCGTCTGTTCGTCATGTCCAAAGCGTGGGCCGATACCAATGGCGTATTGGACGTGCCTGACCTGGGGTCGGATTCTACCGAAGCCTACTCATTACGCCACGCTAATGGCACAGGCCCAATGATTCTAGAGGAGCAAATCCCCGGAGAAAAAACCACATTCGTCAAAAATGACGGATGGTGGGGCACGTTTAGCGGCAATGTGGATCGTGCTGAGTACACCGCAATCGGATCAGCGCCGACACGGCTGGCAGCTTTGCTGTCAGGCGAGGTGGATTTGATCACGGATGTGCCGCTGCAAGATATTGAGCGGATCGAAAGCACAGATGGTTTCGCTGTGGTCGAAGGACCGCAACGTTTGTTTATGGAATTGGAAATGGACGGCACCCGCGACATTGCGCTGGCGACCTATGATAAAGAGGGCAACCCGCTTGAGGCGAACCCCTTTAAAGATGTGCGTGTGCGCAAGGCGATTGCCTTGGCCGTTGACAGCGAAGCCATTGTTGAACGGGTGATGCGCGGTCATGCCAAGGCACTCTCTATGCCATCCGCGCCTGGCTTTTATGGCTACCCCGAAGACATGGATGTCCGTCAGCCTGTTGACTACGAACAAGCTAAGGCGCTTTTGGCCGAGGCTGGGTATCCTGATGGCTTTGCCACCACATTGAATTGTCCGTTGGAGCGGTATGTCAACGCCGAAGAAATCTGTCGTGCCTCTGCCTCGCTTTTGGCGCGGATCGGCATTGATGTGTCTGTGAATGCAATGGTTTGGCCTGAATTTGCCAAAATGCTGGTGAACGGTCCTGACAGTTCGTTCCACTTGATTGGTGCGGCGGGCAATTCTGGCGATGTGCAAGATACCTTTGCAGCCGTGTTGCACACCCGCGATACTGAAAGTGGTCTGGGTCAGCAAAACTGGGCCATGTGGTCGAGCCCTGCCTTGGATGACACATTTGCCGAGCTTGTGTCGTCGTTTGACCCTGAAAAGCGGACAGAACTTTACCGCCAAGGTCTAAAAATTGCACAAGACGAGCAGCACGCAGTTTACTTGCACCAGCCATTCATCACTTGGGCAATGGACGACGTGGTCAACGCCACAGTACGTGCCGATAGTGCTGTGGTCCTGAGTGACGTTACTGTCGCTGAGTAAATGAAAACCAGCCCCGCGTAAGCTGTGTGCGGGGCTGTGTCCATACATGACGGCAGACCTAAGAAGAAAGACATGAAATGACTGCATCTTATCTTGTGCGCCGCCTCGGTCACGCGTTTTTGGTGATCTTTGTTGTGAGCTTGATCGCTTTTCAACTGGGCGAAGTCATAGGCGACCCCGTGACCGCAATTTTGGGGTTAGAGGCGCCGGAAAGTGCGCGGGTTGAACTGCGCGAAGAGCTTGGCTTGGATGCCCCCTATGTGGTGCGCTACGCCGCCTATATCGCGGATGCGTTCACTGGCGATTTTGGTATGTCTTACAAGGCGCAACGCCCTGTTGCAGACGTTATTGTGGAGCGCGTTCCCGCCACATTCGAACTGGCAATGGTGGCGTTGATCATTTCTTTATCGGTCGGAATTCCTCTCGGTGTTGTTGCTGCGATTTGGCGTGAAACATGGTGGGCCAGCGCTTTGATGACGGTCTCGATCATTGGTGTGTCGCTGCCGACATTTGTGATCGGCATTCTGTTGATCTTTGCATTTTCTGTGAACTTGGGCTGGCTGCCCTCTTTTGGGCGCGGTGACACGGTGATGATTGGCGGATGGAGCACAGGGTTGCTCACGCCCTCTGGTTTGGCCGCTTTGATCATGCCGGCCATTTCACTGGCGATTTCTCAGGTTGCTTTGGTCGCGCGATTGGTGCGCGCTGAGATGTTAGAAGTGCTGCGCATGGATTACATCCGCTTTGCTCGCGCACGTGGCATCAAAGATCGTGTCGTGCATTTCCGTCATGCGCTGCGCAATACCTTGCTGCCGATCATTACCGTTAGCGGCATTCAGATCGGCTATCTCATCGCCTTTGCTGTGGTGGTTGAACAAGTGTTTCAATGGCCTGGCTTGGGGACGATGTTCCTGTCTGCGCTCACCGAATCCGATATCCCTGTGATCACGGCCTTTCTTGTGCTGATCGCTTGTGTTTTTGCCACGATCAATCTGATCGTTGACCTTCTCTATGCCATGGCGGACCCACGTGTGCGTCTGTCGAAAGGGTAATCTGATGACTCCCATGATAGCTCTTCGCGGCCATGTTCGCGCGCTTTCTTTCAAGCCCTTTGTGCTTTTTGCCTCGATCATTCTTTTCTTGATGGTCATGATCGCTTTGTTTGCGCCATGGCTTGCGCCCACGGATCCATATGATCTGGCCACGTTGGATTTATTCGACAGCCACCTGCCGCCAAGTTGGATGTCAGGAGGGGATGCGCGATACTTTTTGGGGACTGATAGCCAGGGCGCCGACATCATGTCTTTGTTGATGCTTGGTTTGCGCACATCATTGACTGTTGGTCTTTTGGCCGTTGGGTTGTCCGTTTTGATCGGGCTGACACTGGGTCTGTTGTCTGGCTACTTTCGCGGTTGGATCGAAACGGTGATTATGCGTGCGGCAGACATCCAGTTTACATTTCCTGCGATGCTTTTGGCGCTTTTGATCGGTGGATTAGCGCGGTCCATGTTTCCTGTGAACAAACAAGAGAGCTCCGCTTTTTTCATTGTCGTTCTGGCGCTGGGCATATCGCACTGGCCGCATTTTGCACGTCTGGTTCGTGCTGCGGTGATTTCAGAGGCGGGTAAAAACTATGTCATGGCCTCGCGGTTGGCGGGGCGTGGGCATTTTGGTATTTTATTTCGTCATGTGATGCCGAACTCGTTAAACCCTGTCTTCGTCTTGGCCACGATGGATATCGCATTCGCAATTATGACTGAAGCCACCTTGTCGTTCTTGGGGTTTGGGATGCCTGCCAGTCAGCCATCTCTTGGAACTTTGATCAAAGTCGGCTATGGATATTTGTTTTCTGGAGAATGGTGGGTAGTCGTTTTCCCATCGGCCATATTGATCATATTGCTGGTCAGCGTAAATGTGTTTGGCGATTGGCTTCGTGATCGACTTGATCCGAAATTAAGATAGAGAAGTAGCACGATGAAACTGAGCAGTAAATTTCAGCCGGTCAAAACCCGCCGCACAGTGCAAGATCAAGTGTATGATCAGTTGCGCGAGGCCTTAGTATCCGGAGCTTTCGAGGCGGGACAGGGATTTACCATTCCTGCGCTGGCCGAAAAATTCATGACCTCTCATATGCCTGTGCGCGAAGCGTTGCGACGTTTGGCGGCCGAAAATGCATTGCGCATTTCTTCGACTGGCACAGCTGTCGTGCCTCATCTTGACAGTGACGAATGGCGTAAAATTTGCGAAGTGCGTTTGATTTTAGAACCATGTGCGGCTGAGATTGCCTTTGACAAAATGGACGAAATTGAAATCGCAGAGTTAAAGGCGCTGCTTAAAACTCATAAAGAAGCGGTGGAGGCTGGTGATATAATCGCGATGCTGGCCGCCAATCGAGCGTTTCACTTTCGAATTTATGACGCCTCAAACAATGATGTTTTGTCAAACCAGATCGAAAACCTGTGGCTGCGCAGTGGCGCATATGTGCGGTATTTGTCCGACAGAACAACTGAGTTGCTGCGCTCTGACTATAGGTCGAACTACACTATTCACCATGACGACATGATTGCAGCCCTAGAGGGGCGTGATAAGGCCCGCTTTCGTGCTGCGATGTATGAGGATGTGGTCGCAACCCGCAATTTGGTGCAACGCTTTTTGTCCGATGGATCTGCCACTTAACGGCGGAAAATCTAGCGATTGACCTCGATGGCGCAAGGCAGGGCTTGCGCCATTTGGCTTGTAATGGCGGCTTGGCGTATCGGATGGTGCAGTTGCGGAACATGGTTCTGTGAGTGCCGTGTTTTTGGGCAAAAGTGCTATTTTGTGACCTGAATAGCGAACATTTATCAGCTTTTTCAAAAGTCGAGCCAACTATTTTAAGTCTAAAATTAAACTGTATTGACGCAGGTGGTATTTTGGGGACAGGATTGATTTGTGATCAAAGATCAAACAATCAGATGCTGGCCTACGGCACTCCCTTTAATGTCCATCAGGAACCAACATGAAAAATTTAAAAATATTTGCACTCTCAATGATGACACTGGCCCCTGCCAGTCTTTGCGCGGGCCAAGCCGACAACTCGCTTGTTTGGGGCTATGATACGCAACTTGAGTCGATGAACCCTTACGCAACCAACAAAGGCAAAGCGCAGCTGGTCATGCGCAATGTGCTTGAACATCTGTTGTATCGTACTGCAGATGGCCAAGCCAAACCTGCACTTGCAACATCATGGACTTGGGTCGATGCCACAACGATTGATTTCACCCTGCGCGAAGGCGTGACCTTCCACAACGGTGAAGCCTTTGACGCAGATGACGTTGTGTACACCGTGGCGCAGATCAAGAATCCAGATGCAAAGATCTCGGCTCAAGGGGATTACAAATTTATCGAGAGCGTTGAAAAGACGGGTCAGTATTCTATCCGTATGAAACTGTCCAAACCAACGCCATCTGCAATTGATCGCCTTAGCCAAACCCTGTTTATCTTGCCAAACGAAACCTACGAAGCCATGGATGCCGCTGAATTCGGGCGCGCTCCAGTCGGCACAGGTCCTTACAAAGTCACTGGGTTTGAAGCAGGCCAGATGGTCGAATTCGAACGCAACGAAGCCTATTACGACGCGGAGTGGGGCCAGCCTCAATTCGACAAACTCACCGTTTTGACTTTGCCCGATCCGCAGACGCGCTTGGCAGAATTGACGTCAGGTCGGGTTGATTTCGTCTGGGGTTTGTCCCCCGATGACATGATGCAGCTGACCATGTCCCCAGACATCGAAACAGTGTCTGGCGATTCCACGACTGTCACGTTCTTGTCGCTCGATCCAAATGCGCGCACTGGTGACAATCCAACACAAGACAAAAATGTGCGTCTGGCGATGATCCACGCGATTGATCGCGCGGTTGTGGGGCAAGTAATGCAAGGTGCGGCCAGTATCGCGCTTGAATCCTCGTGCCACCCGAAACAATTCGGCTGTATCCAAGATGTTGCAGGCTACGAGTATAATGTTGAAAAAGCCAAAGAATACATGGCGGCCTCGGCATACCCAGACGGGTTCGAGATGAAAATCGCAGCCTTTACCGAAAACGCACGTATTGCCGAAGCTGTGACTGGATATCTGCGCAAAATCGGTATCGAGGCAACGGTGGATCAACGTGAAACCACAGCTTGGGTCAAAGACTACTTTGCGGGTGAAATCCCTGTTGGTATTGTGCCTTGGCCGTCAAATGGCGTCTACGATGTGTCCTCCATCACGCCGTTTTTCTTTGAAGAGGGGCAAGGCGACTATATCGGTGACGCTGAAATCAACGCGTGGTTCGCCGAAGCGGGATCAATCATCGACGAAGAAGAACGCCTGCGTCTTTACGCGCTTGGGTTCGGCAAAATGGCCGATGAAGTTTTGAACATCCCGATGGTGACGAAAGTGACGAACTACGCCTACCGTTCAGGGCTTGATTTCACACCCGCTGCTGACGGTTATCCGTTGATCTACATGGCTGGCTGGAAATAAGGACGGAACCAGTGGGCGCGTATTTTGTCAGAAAACTTATTGAAGCCGCAGCGGTCTGCGTTGCGGTTTCAATCATCGCCTTTTTATTGGTGCAATCGACAGGGGATCTTGCGGTTGCTATGGGCGGTCTCGACGCCTCAGCCGAAGACACAGCACGATTGCGCGAAGTCTATGGTCTCGATCAAAGCTTTGTTCAGCAATATCTCAGTTGGGCAGGGCGTGTTTTGCACGGCGACTTAGGTCAATCCTATTTCTCGCAAGAGGACGTTCTGACACTTATTCTCGAACGCCTGCCAGTCACCGCCACCTTGTCAGTTGCCTCGCTGTTGCTTGGCCTGCTGATTTCTATTCCTGCGGGCGTTTATTGCGCGATGAAACCGGATGGTTGGTTCGATCGATCTTGTCTTGGCCTGTCCGTTTTGGGCCAAGCGATGCCATCTTACTGGGTGGGATTGTTGTTGATCTTACTGTTCGGCGTCACCTTCCGTATTTTGCCAATCTCAGGCACACAATCGGCGGCAAGTTATGTGATGCCATCCTTGACGCTGGCGTGGTTTGTTTTTCCTGTCTTTTTGCGGCTTTCGCGTGCGGGTATGATCGATGTCTTATCGTCAGATTACATCCGTACGGCACGCGCCAAAGGATTATCAGAGCGCACAGTCTTGTTCAAACATGCCCTGCGCAACGCGATTTTGCCCGTGGTGTCTGTGGCGACTGTTCAGTTCGGGTTCTTGCTGGGCGGGTCGATTGTCGTCGAAAGTGTCTTTTCGCTCAATGGTATCGGCCTGCTGGCATGGAGCGCTATCCAGCGCTCGGATTACCCCGTTGTGCAGGCTGTTGTCTTGATTGTTGCCATTATTTTCGTGCTGCTCAATGTGGTCTCTGACCTATTGAATGCTGCCCTTGACCCAAGATTGACGAGCGAACAATGACCTTGAGTTCCACATCTTCTTCACGCGGCAAAATTCCGCGTCTTTTGCCTGCGCGTCTGGCTGGGCGTACTGGGTTTTGCATCGGGCTTGTGCTGCTTACAGGCTTTATCTTTATCGCTGTGTTCGCGCCATTTATCGCGCCGCATGACCCCTATACCCAAAGCCTTATGGCGCGACTAAAGCCCCCCGTCTGGGCGGGCGGTACATGGGAATATCCCTTTGGTACCGATGGGTACGGGCGTGATTATCTGTCGCGTCTGATCTACGGCACGCGCATTTCTTTGATCGTCGGGCTAGGGGCTGCTGCACTGGCCACAGTGATTGGCACAACACTTGGCGTCGTCGCCGGAGTCATGGGAGGCTATGCAAATCGTGCGGTGTCTTTCATCATCGCGATCCGCCTTGCGCTGCCATCCCTTTTGTTGGCTTTGGCCATTTTGCAGATAGCGGGCTCAGGCGTGTTTGTGGTCGTGGTGGTTCTTGCAGTGACGCATTGGGATCGTTTTGCCGTGGTCTTGCGCACAGCTAGTCGTCAGGTCGCATCGCAAGATTACGTGATCCGCGCGCGTGCCATGGGCGCCAGCGAAATGCGTATCTTACGCAGCGAAATTTTTCCCAATGTTCTGAACCATATCGTCATTATTTTCACATTCGAAATGGCGCAGTGCATTTTAGCCGCAGCTGCTTTGTCTTTCCTTGGTTTGGGTATTCAAGCACCTGAGCCGTCTTGGGGGCTAATGATGTCCGAAGGGCGCGCCTTTTTGGTGATCAACCCTTGGCTCATCACCATTGCTGGCCTTGCCATTATGTTGCTGGTTCTGGCTGTCAACCTCGTGGGGGACGGGCTGCGTGACCTTATTGTTCCAAAGGGGCGTTCATGAATATCTCATCTTCAACACTTGATGTGCGCGATCTCAACGTGACAATTCACACTCCGCTTGGTCCACTGGCTGCCGTGCGCGATGTCAGCTTGAACGTGAATGCGGGCGAAACACTCTGTATCGTTGGGGAATCGGGATCTGGAAAATCCATGACTTCTCTGGCTTTGATGGGGCTTTTGCCCCCCGCAGCCACACCCAAAGCCACGCATTTGCGGTTTGGCGATCACGACCTGACAGCGGGCGGGAGGCATGCGATTGAAAAGCTGCGCGGTGATCGTATCGCGATGATTTTTCAAGAACCCATGACGGCGCTTAACCCTGCGTGGTCCATCGGCGAACAAATGGTCGAGGGGCTGATGCATCACAAGCCATCTTTGTCACGTGCACAAGCCACGGCGCGTGCAATCGAGTTGTTGGATGCCTGTGGTATTGCCGATCCAGAACCACGCCTGTCACAATATCCGCATCAATTGTCTGGCGGATTGCGTCAGCGCGTCATGATTGCGATGGCGCTTATGACAGAGCCAGATTTGCTCATTGCGGATGAACCGACAACGGCGTTGGACCGCACGATTTCAGCACAAATTCTTGCCCTGCTCAAAGACCTGCAAAAACGGTTGAACTTGGCGATCATCTTGGTGACCCATGATTTTGACGTGGTGCGCGATGTGGCCGATCGCATCTGTGTGGTCTACGCAGGGCAGGTGGTTGAATCTGGGACACGCGCCCAAGTTTTGGGCCAACCTGCGCACCCCTATACACGTGCTTTGCTCAGCTGTGTGCCGAATTCTGATGCGGATGCAAACACGCGTTTAGGGTTTTTGCCCGGCGTTGTTCCATCCTTGATCAACTCAGATGATGGGTGTCAGTTTCGTGCGCGCTGTTCGCTGGCGCATGATGGCTGCGCACAGCCAGTCCCTGTGTCAACTGAGGCAGACCGCCAGACAATCCGCTGTACGTTGAGTATGGAAGATATCAACAATCGCTACCGCGACCCTGTGCCGCCTGCCGCTGTCAAAGCAGAGGTCTCTGACGACACACAGGCCATGCCTGCCCTTGAGGTGAAAGGTGTTGTGCAAACCTATGAGGTCCGCAAGGGGTTGTTTGGAACCAAGGGGCAAGTTCATGCGCTGCGCGGTATTGATTTGGGTGTGCGCAAGGGCGAGGTGCTTGGTCTTGTTGGTGAAAGCGGGTCTGGCAAGTCCACTCTGGCGAGGGCCTTGCTGGGCGTTGAGGCACCCGCCTCTGGTGAGGTGTTGATCAACGGCACGCCGATTTCCAAGGTTGATCGCAAACGCCGTGCCCGTTTGGTCCAACCTGTCTTTCAAGACCCGTACTCATCGCTCAATCCGCGTCGCACGGTCGAAGAAACCATTCGCTTGTCACTTGATATTCATGAGATCGGTACGCCCGATGAGCGCAGGGTCGACGTCAAACGCATGATGGATCTTTGTGGCCTGCCTGCGCGCACGGCCGCGAATTTCCCTGCGCAAATGTCAGGCGGGCAACGTCAACGTGTTGCGATTGCTTCCGCGTTGATTTTGCGTCCTGAAATTTTGATTTGTGATGAACCAACATCGGCCTTGGATGTCTCCGTTCAAGCGCAGATTTTGAATTTGCTCAAAGATTTGCGGGCAGAATTTCAACTGACTTTTGTGATGATTTCTCATGACCTTAACGTCATTCGTGCGATGTCGGATCGTGTGGCGGTGATGTACTTTGGCCGCATTGTCGAAGCTGGGCGGGGTAAAGACCTGTTTCACGCACCAAAGCATCCTTACACCGAATTGCTTTTGGGCAAGCTTGGTCAAGGTGAGGAACCACGCAAAGCTGTGGACTTTCCAAACCCGCTCAAGCCCCCGCAGGGGTGTAGTTTCGCGGGGCGCTGTCCGCGTGCGCAGGCCAAGTGCGCTATCGATGATCCGCGGTTGACGAAAGCCGGACCGCAGTCGGCCGCGTGTCATTTTCCAACCTAAAGCCAAAGGACGTACATCATGATTAAGAGCGATACTGACGGAAGTTTCGAGCTTTACGACCTCAGGGTTGAAGTCGTTCGCAGCGGCCCGGGTAAAATTTACTGCGGCGCGGAGGGCGATTATTTCGAGTTGCGTGGGGAAATGCTGCATTTGCCACAGGGGCAGGGATTCTCGATCTATTCTTTGTCCGCAGTCTTGCCGCTTTTGGCCGCCAAACAACGCCCCTGTCACCCAAATGACTGGATGAGCACAGATGCGAATTGTGCATGCCCCGATCCCAATTGTCCCACACAGTTGCGAATTACACGGATTGGCACGCGCCGTTTCGACCATGCAGATACAACCGCCGTGCCCTTGGAGGGGCAAGGATAAATGACCGCAGGAGACACCATGAGTAAAGTAGAACGCGCCAATTTGGCTCCCGGATATGAGATCAGCCGTATTCTCAAAGGCAGCTGGCATCTTGCGGGCGGACATGGCGCTGTAGACCGCGATACAGCGATTGCAGAGATGTATGCCTATATGGATGCGGGCATCACTGCCTTTGATTGCGCTGATATTTATACAGGTGTTGAGGAATTGATCGGGGCATTTCGTGCCGATTGCAAAGCCAAGGGGCGCAATGATTTATTGGACCTATTGAAGGTTCATACCAAATGCGTGCCTGATCTTGATAAACTCGCGACGATCCAGAAAAGTGACTTGCAAGCGACCATAGACAGATCGCTGCGCCGTTTGAACGCGGATCGTTTGGACCTCGTGCAGTTCAACTGGTGGGACATGGATGTGCCGCGTCATCTTGAGGTGGCAAGCTGGCTTAGCGATTTCCAAAAAGAGGGCAAAATCGACAAGCTTGGCACAACCAACTTTAACACGGATCAGATGCAGGATTTTGTGGCCTCTGGCTTTCATGTCTCGACCATCCAAACCCAGTTTTCACTGATCGATCGTCGCCCGACCAAAAAGATGGTCGATTTCTGTGCGGCAAATAACATCAAAATTCTGTGCTATGGCACCGTTGCAGGTGGTTTTTTAAGCGACAAATGGTTGGGCGTGGCCGAGCCCGTTGGCGAGATGGAAAATCGGTCTTTGACCAAGTACAAACTGATCATTGATGACATTGGCGGCTGGGATGCGTTTCAGTCTTTGTTGCGATTGTTGCGTCGGATCGCTGACAAACATGGTGTTGATATTGCCTCGGTTGCGATGCGTGCGATGTTGGCCGAACCGCAAGTGGCTGGCATCATTGTCGGTGTGCGCCATGGAGGGCATCTGGGCAAACATGCTGCCTTGTTCGACCTGCAACTCGACAGCGATGACATGGCACAAATTCAGGCGGCCATTGATGGGAATTCGATTGTGGATGGTGATTGCTATGATGTCGAACGTGACCGCAATGGGCGCCATGGTCGGATCATGAAATATAATCTCAGCGAACACTAATTCACGCAACACCAAGTGTCGTATCGAACAAAAGGCCAGCCCAATGTCGTCGGTTGGCCTTTTGTCTTGTGCGGTCAGTCTTGTTGACTGATTTCAGCGATCAAATCGAAAAAGCGGTTGATGTCATTTTCAATCGCCAGTCTAGCCCCTGCGCCGTCCTTGGCTTTCAGGGCTGCAATCAGTTGAATGTGCATTTCCGCGCCACGCCCCTCGCGGGCGTCAAAGTATTCGGCAGCGGTACGAATGTTGGGGCCAATGCGCATCCATAGGCTTTCGATCAGCGGTGGCAAAACCTCTGATTTGGAATAACGGTACAACGAAAAGTGAAAATCAAGGTTGCGCGAAATTGAAGAAATGATGTCGCGGTTTTCGTCTGACGATAATTCATCATCCAAAATCTTTTCAAGATGTGCGATCTGGTCTGGTGTGACCTGCGTGGCCGCAAGTTCGGCGGCCAAGCTTTCAAGCGCAAGACGCGTGCGGCGCAGGTCTTCAAGTTGCACGTTGCTCAGTTTTGGCACCCGCGCGGATCTGTTGGCCGAGGCATCCAGCGCATGTTCTGCGACCAGTTGCCGAATAGATTCACGCACGGGTTGGGCGGACGTGCCAAAGGTGTGTGCGAGGTCTGCGATCTTAAGCGCTTGGCCCGGCAAAAACTTTCCTGTCATCAGCATAGTGCGCAGTTCTTCATACACACTGCCTTGGATCGTTTCGTGCCGAACGGGTGTGAAGTTTAACGAATGTGTTGTGCTCACGCTATTTATATCCTGTGCTTCGCAGTTCATTTTCCGTTGAAAGGGCGCAAGTTACAAGATCGCAGGGTGAATAGGGTAGGGTTCAAAATACATTGTGCTAATTTTCTGACAGGAAACGATCAGCGCAAAGCCAAGAGCGGGCGGTCGCGTCACTAGATCAAGCCTGTAAAAAGCATGACATTTACCAAAGTAAACATCGACACGTTCGCGTTAAAGCCAGTCCTTCCTATCTCTTTGCGTCGCTCTATCCAAGTGATCGCAATTGTTCCAATCCGAGGGTGCTTTTGAGATGGGCGGCGCGTAAATCAGGCCTGCTTCGCCGCGCTCCGCTTAGGCCTTGCGACACAGGTCAAAGCTGGCGCGGCCAACCCCAAAAGAGCGGCAAGCCTTTGCAAGGTGACCAATATCTTCTGCGGCGCAGAATTCGCAGCTTGCGTTGAAACTCGCGGGGATCCTTGCTCAGGAAAATCTCCGTCTTCCCAAGCCTGAGCGGTTAAAGGAAATGTCTCGCGAGTAACGGTATATCTACGCTGGGCACAGGTCCAAACGTTGCTCGAAAAAGACGGGAATAATCCGCGACAAGTCCATAGAAAAAGACGGCCGAATGGTTCAGCCGTCCTCGTTTTTTATCGTAAAGGTGCAACACCGCTTACTTAGAGAACATCTCACGCAGCTTAGGGCCTGCTTCGGGATTTGCTGCGAGGACAGGCTTCCAGCCCTCTTCCACTGACATTTCGATAAATGCTGCGGCTTCCGCCTCAGGGAGTGACAAGGGCGCGATACCTTCTTCGGTTTGGCGCGCGATATCGGCGGCCGCCAAAGGTATAAGGCGATCAGATTCTGACTCGATCTGAAGCATCTGTGATTCTAGGAAAACGCGTTGCTCATCGTTTAGCTTTTCCCAAGTTTTCTCACTGAAATAGACGCCTGTTTCAACTTGGTAGAAGCCTGGATCAACGCGGGCTTTTGTTTTCTCTTGCCATCCGAGATCGAACACACCAGTTGCGGGCCAAGCGTATCCGTCAATCGTGCCGCGTTCTAGAGCTGTGTAAACTTCTCCAGGTGAGGTTTGCATCGTATTGATCCCAAGGCCTTTGAAAAAGGCTTGATAGATTGGTACCGAACGAATCTTTAGACCTTCGAATTCGAGGTTCTCAGGCGCATCGGACAGATAGATGTGATAGGGGACGTTTTCGGTAAGGCGACCCAGCCAATGGATACCGGCTTTCTCGCGGTGGATTCCGTCTAACAGGTCATAACCGCCATTCGCACGTAGTTCTGACATCGACAAACTGGTCAACGTCATGGCCAAGCCTTCAGGCACCAGATTGGCGTGATACACTGCCGTCGTGTTGGCCATGTCTACCACCCCGTTGCGTAGCGCATTGCCGATCTCAAACGGAGGCATCGCGTCGGGTCCGCCGATCACATCGATCTGTACGATTCCGGCACCATTTTCATTCACGCGATCGGCAAATACTTCGAACGGTTCGGAGAATACTGTGTTGGGCTGAAAGGCCGAAATGGCTCGCAATGTAATTTCGTCGGCCTGGGTCGCAGTGGTGAATGCGCTCAAAGTCAGCGCTGACACAAGGGTTAGAGAGCGAAATGATTTGGTCAATGGAAGTCTCCTGTTGGTTAGCATCCTCGCGTTCTTGTAGTGCGAGTGAAGGTTGGGCTAGCGGGTGAGTGACGGAAGGAACGTTGTGAGTTCCGGCCAGAAAATCATCAAGCCTAGGACCAGAATCTCGATCAGTATGAAGGGCAGCGCCGCTTTGTAGATTTGAACCAGCGGAACCGATTTGACAGCGCCTTGCATCACCATAAGCAAGATGCCGAAAGGGGGCGTGAGTAAGCCCAGTTCGATAACGACGAGCATCATCAAGCCAAGCCAAACGAGGTCGATCCCCGCGCTCTGCGCGAGCGGAATAAACAACGGCACTGTGATCATCATCATCGAAACTTGATCAATAAAGCAGCCCATCAAGAGCAAAATCAGCAGCATCGACAAGATCAATGTCATGGGCGTTGGGTCGACGGCCGTTACGAGTGACAGCATCCCCGTTGTCGCCCCTGAGAATGAAAGTATCTGAGAAAACGTGGTGGAAGCGACGATGATGAACAAGATCGAAATCGACACTTTTGCAGTCTCAGCCAAAGAGGCCCGCAACGCATCCCATGAAAGTTTTCCGTAGCAGATAGTCGCCACAAATGCGGCCATAGCGCCTAGGGCGGCGGCCTCGGTCGGCGTTGCTATCCCTGACAGCATCCCACCAATTACAGCGACAAATATGCCAAACAACGGCACAACATCGCGCAAAAATGGCACGTAACGTTCGCGAAATGTATAGACCCGTACAGTATCTTGGCGCGGCGCAGAGTTTGGGTCAAAGACGCCTACTAAGATGACATATAACAGGAAACCAGCCGCCATCAGGAAACCTGGAACGATCCCGCCGATCAGCAGTTGCGTGATGGAAATGCCCGAGAGTGACCCTAGCATCACTGCTAAGGTAGAGGGGGGGACCAGAACCGCGATTCCGCCCGTTGCCATCGCGGGGCCCAGCGACAGCGTGGTTGAGTAGCCGCGTTTCATCATGTCTTGCGACAGAGTGCTGCCGAGAAGCGCCGTGTTTGCAATAGATGAGCCTGACAGAGCTGAAAATGCTGTGCCGCCAACCACCGTGACACAGGCCAAACGTGCTGGCAAACGGTTCAACATCCGTTCGACAGCTTCAATGGCTTTGAACGCCAGTCCGCAGTGGAACAACAGTTCGCCCATCAAAATGAACAAGGGAATGGGCACTAAGGAAAATGAACTGACTGCACCAGAAGCGTTGCGCACAAGCTGATCCAGTCCCGATGTCCCTCCTAGAAATATCCATGCTCCAACTATATTTGTTCCCAAAAATGCCAGTGCTACGGGCAGGCCTGTCGCAAAAAGACCGGCTAATACTGCCCCAAGGATCGACAATGTAATCCACCAAATCATTGATTGTAATCCTTCAAAGTCAGGCGCAAAGCAAATTCTAGAAAGCACATCCCAAGACAGATCAGAATTGGCGCTAGTAAATACCATTCAGGGAAAACAAGGTTTTTGAACACCAAAGAGCCAAGTTGCCATGTGTCGAATGTGACCAAGCAGGCCCGCCAAAACAAAAGCCCCGTGATCGCAAGTCCTGCGACGTTGGCAACCACCGCCAAACGGCGCGCATTGCTCTGAGAGAGTGCGCGCGGCAAAATATCGACCTGCACGTGGCCATGCGCATGCAACAGCCATGGGGCCCCTAGAAACGTCGAGACCATCAGTAGATACTCAGTGAACTCACTTATCCATGGGATCCGTGCTATCGCGAGGTTGCGGATCACGACATCCGCACTCACAACGATCGCTATTGCGGCAAAGCCGACTGCGGCAGCTGCTCCAAAACAGCGCATAGTCCAATTCATCGAATTCCTTATAAACATCTGATGTCCGTCCTTTTGGAATTACGATAGCTGTGCGAATTTTTAATTCAAGCTTAAAATAAAACTAGACCAAAGTAACACGTATGAAGCGTGGATCTTCCAAACATGTCTGCAAAATACGCTTAAATAGGGCATTTGCGCTTGATTTTTGGCGAATACCATCAAAGATGGTCTCTTTTGATTGCCCTCAACATCTTTACTTCTAAAGTAAATGCCTATTTGACTGGAGCCACTTTTGCTTGACCTTTTACAGGCCAGATGCGTCCCAAAGTGGGTGCAATGCCTTTAACTCTGACAAAGGCAGGGAGCGTCTCGTCCAAAATCGTTGAAACGCCGACCTAATCCCCGCTTCCAAAGCTTGCGCCAAGGGACCTGAAATCGGTGCAAATTCCAAACCATGCTGGGCCAGTTTCGCGCCGTACTTGGCCACGAAAGCTGAGCCAGAAAAATCGACAGGTTCATCGCTGCCACGTCATGGTAAAACCGACCCAAGGCTTAGGCTTCAGTGTGCACCGAGCCGCCCGCCTTGGAGTCCCGTTCAAAGACTTAAACTGACTTGCCACGCGCTGCCAGAACGGCTGCGGCCACAAGCCCATTGATACCTGCGCCGATGATCACGATGGGCTTTGTCATGTCTCTTACTCGGCAAAGCTTTTGACGGTTTGCAAAGCGCCATCCAGTTTGTCGCCTTCGACGTCATCAAGGGCGGCAGTACGCAATCGGCGCATCCAGTCGGCGGCATCTGCGCGCCCTTTGAGCAAGTCCACCGCGCCCATGACCCGCGCGAATTTGGACATGCCGCGCGTATGGGTGTCGGAATATCCCTTGATCAGGCGATAGTTCGTCAGCATTTCGGTCGCCAAGGCTTTGTCCGTTTGCGCGATCTCTAGAGTTTTGGAAAACCACGTGTTTGCGTGGGTCATTTCGCTGTCATGTCGCAGCAATTTGCGTCGAAGAGGGCGCAAAGACGACACGGTCCAAAGCGCAAGATACCCTGACAGACTGTCGGTGCGGATCCGTCTGCCTTTGTCGAGATACTTTGTGTAAAACGCTTCGATGCTTTTGCGATTTTGCATGAAGCGGCCCAAAGCCCGTGGCAGCGTTGTGGTGAATTCTTCGTAGCGCGGATGAAAATACTCGGTTAGACGCAAAAGCTGATCATCTTTGACCACAACTTCGTCTTTGACGCGCTCAAACCGTGACGCGCGGGTTTTGATGTCAGCCACACGAATGAGATCGTCATAGCACAAGGCCCGCGCACAATATTTTGCAGCGGCGATGCTCATTTCATAGGGGGCGGCATCCAATGCGACGGCTTTTTCAACCATGTCCAGATACTGATGCCCGTAATCGACATCCTGATAGTCGACAACTTTTTTCACACCAAGTCCGGTCATCTCGTGGATGTCTTGCGGCATAGCGGTCAAGCGTTTTTCAAGTGCGCTCCATGATGCCTTGAGGCCCTCTGGCACGTTCAAAACGGGCAGCGGGCGTTCTTCGGCGGTTGGTGCTTCAGGCGCGGGTTTGTCGCCGCGTGCGATGTCATAGGCCTCGCCAAAGGCGCGCAATGAGGCGTCGACGCCACGCCCTGAGGCGCGAATAATGTCTTCGAAACTTGCGCGATCAAATGGCAGGGCGCCTGATCCTGCGAGGGCGCCCAAAAGTGAGGACGAGATGACCGATCCAGCTTGCTTGGCAACGGTTTCCATATCGAAGGCCACCAGTTGATCGGCGGCAACACCCATGGCCTCATAGACATCCGTTTCGTCCATGCGCCCGTCACCTGGGGCGGTTTTCTCAGAAACGGCGGCGATGCGGTGTGTCGATGTGATCAAGGTCGTGCGCCCCGGTGTCACAAACCCGCGCATGATCGCGCGGCCACCTTCCATGAGTTCTGAGGCCACCAAAATATCTACGTCGCCAATCGAGGGCGACAAGGAAAATACAGGCATGCGGCCTGTGTCGCGGCACATTTCGATGTAATAAATCGTCGCCCCTGTGCGCTGTGCGACGCCCGCGACTGAGGTGGATTGCGCGCGATACCCATTGGCCTCGGCCACGGCGACGATCCAATTTGTCAAAACGCCGCCGCCTTGGCCGCCCACAGCAAGGGCCGCCAAAGTGATGATTTTCTCGCCGTCAGGGCCGGGGGATCTGCGCGCGATGATGGGTTTTGTTGCGATATTCATGGGCAGGATCCTTAGGCAAAAGCCACACGTTTGGCGTCACGACGATTTTGCAACCATCCGATGATTTTGCCTGTGCGAGAGGCGCGTCTTTTTTCAAAATCGCTGGGGTTCGACACGATTTCAGCTTGATAGAATGATGGGCAAAGCACAGCCGCATCAGCCACTTCGCCACAGTTGCCACAGCCGACGCAGGTCTGGTCGATGGCGGCCACCGGATCGTCACGCAAGGGATCGCCTGTGTCTTTCACCGACAAAGATGGGCACCCAGACAGGCGCATACAGGCGTGATCACCGGTGCATATATCTTCGTCGACACCAAAGCGTGGGCGGACCACGCGTTTGCCGTCTTTAGCGGCTTTGGCCAGTTGCGGTTTCACGCGCCGTTGTTTGTTGAGCATGCATTCTGAGGACGCCACGATGACTTTCGGGCCTTCGACTTGGGTTGTCAGAGCCTCTTTCAATGTGTCGCGCATTTTGGTCACGTCATAGGTGTGATCGATCTGGCGAATCCATTTGACGCCCATGCCTTTACATGCGGTGACAATAGAATTTTGGGTCTGCTTGGTTTTGTTGGTCGCACGCGAAGACAGGATGTCTTGGCCGCCTGTCGCGGCAGAGTAATAGTTGTCGACGATCACGATGACATTGTCATTTTTGTTGAACACTGCGTTGCCAACTGACGATGTAAGGCCATTGTGCCAAAATCCGCCATCACCGACGAATGAGATCGACCGACGCCCTTCTTTGTCAGCGTTGTGAAAGGCCGAGGCAGAGGCAGGTCCAAGACCGTAGCCCATTGTGGTCGCGCCGATGTCAAAAGGCGGCATGATCGAAAACAGGTGGCAGCCGATATCAGACGCGATGTGGTGTTCGCCAAGCTCTTCTTCGACCAGTTTCGTGGCAGCAAAAATAGGCCGTTCAGGGCAGCCCGTGCAAAACCCTGGTGGGCGCGCAGGCAAAGAGTTGGTCAAATCGGGGATCTGAATGGGTTCTTCGTTGGTGGTGACCTTCGCCACGGGCAGCATCTTTGGCGCATATGTGGAAAAGAATTCGCCTAAGCCATCGACCATCACTTGGCCCGTGTATTCGCCGCCCATCGGCAACGTGCCTTTACCCTCCAGTTTGACGGATTTTCCAGACTGGAAAAGCATATGGCCGATTTGTTGTTCGATGTAATTAGGGTGACCTTCCTCAACGACCAGAATGGCATCTTTGCCTTCGCAGAACTCCAATATTTGATCCGGTACCAAAGGATAAACACAGTTGAGCACCAGCATGTCGACGTCGGTGTCGCCATATAGATTGGCCAAACCAAGGCGGTTCAATGCGCGGATCACCGTATTGTAGGTGCCGCCTTGAACGATGATCCCGACTTTGCCTTTGGGGGAGCCAAAGCGTTCGTTGATCTCTTTGTCGATGATAAACTTTTGCGCAGCAGGCAGGCGTTTGCTCAGCTTTTCCGCTTCATGAATGTAGGTCGCGGGCGGCAAGACGATGCGTTCCAAATCGCGTTTGGGATTTTCCAGCGCGTCACTTACCGTCATGTCTGGGCGTTGGTTGTCTTGGGCTTCGAAGTGCCCGTGAACGTGGCAAGACCGAATGCCCATTTGCAACATCACAGGCGTGTTCGAAATCTCCGACATCTCAAACCCGTCGCTGACCGCTTGCACGATAGAGGGCAAATTGGGGCGTGGGTCTAGCATCCAGACCTGAGACTTCATCGCAAAAGCATAGGTGCGCTCTTGCATGATCGACGACCCTTCGCCGTAGTCTTCGCCGATGATGATCAATGCGCCGCCCGTCACACCGCCAGAGGCGAGGTTCGACAAGGCATCAGAGGCAACATTCGTGCCGACGACGGACTTATAGGTCACAGCGCCGCGAATGGGATAGTGCACACTGGCCGCCAACATGGCCGTGGCCGTGGCCTCTGAGGCCGAGGCTTCAAAGTGCACACCCAATTCGCTTAAAATCTCTTGGGAATCTGCCAAGACATCCATCAAATGCGAAATCGGCGAACCTTGGTAGCCGCCCACATAGCCCACGCCGTTTTCTAACAGGGCCTTGGTGATGGCCAAGATGCCTTCACCAGTGAAGGTCTCGCCTGCGCCCATCTTCAGTTTCTGGACTTCCTTGGCGAAAGAACGTTCTGCCATGTCTGGCTCCTTTAAAAGTCGTGGTGGCGGATGTCGTAGAGGATCCGCAAAAGCAAAGTGTTGAATGTCTCGCGTTCGTCGGCGTTCAGTGAATTCAGCATGACGTCGCTCATTGACAGCATGGACGGCCAAGCGGCCTCGTACGCTGTGCGGCCTGCGTCTGTGAGGCTGATCTGGCGAAAGCGACTGTCGCTGTCTTGCGCTATACGTAAAATCAGCCCTGCCGCCTCCATCGTGTCCAAAGTGCGCGATAGGGTTGATTGCTTGATGACGGTGAGTACGGACAGCTCAGTGATCGTGCAGGGGCCCGCTTCGACCAAAGAGGCCAAAGCCCGCATTTGCGCGACAGATATTCCAGCCTCTTTGAGAGCCGCTTCGACCCCTTTGTTGTAGCGCGCAGTAATGCGGTTCATCAAATAGGGGGTGAACTGTTCTAGGTGATCTGTGTAATCCGTCATGCGCCCAGCTCTTTCGCGGTTAAGACCCCTGATCCGCCTGAAAGGCCAGATCTAGGGTGGGTGGATGCACCGATGGGATACGGGCCTTTGATGCCCGAACCCATGATGGCGATGTCGGTTGATGTGGCGATGTCGTGGCTCACTTATGTTGTTGGCACAAGGGCAAGCGCGCGGATCGGAGACCCTGTGCCCTTGACGATTTTCAACGGGGCTGCGATCAAAATTGCGCCTTTGGCGGGCAGTTCGCTGAGGTTGGCCAAAGAAGCGAGGCCGTATTTGTTATGCTTGTGCAAAAGGTTGTGAGCCGGAAACGGGATTTCAAATCCACCCGCTGCCCCTGCGTCGGTGCCGATGCACTGCGTGCCCCATCCAAGTGCTTTGCGATCTTCCATCAGGTAGATGATCGCCTCAGCCGTCGGGCCAGGTGTGTGGGGGCCATTCTCATCTGCGTTGAGGTATTTGTCTTCGTCCGTGTTGTACTGATCCCAATCTGTGCGCATCAGCACCCATTCGCCTTCTTTGATGTCGCCGTGTTCGGCTTCCCAAGCTTTGATGTGCTCAACAGTCAGCAAGAAATCATTGTCTTCTGCTGCTTCTTTTGAGCAATCGATGACATTCGCTGGAGCAACAAAGTTTTGAGGCGCGATGGTGTCGACAGAGCCGTCAGGAAAGTCTTTGCCAGTGATCCAATGGTGCGGCGCATCATAGTGTGTGCCGGAGTGTTCGCCAATTTTCAGCCAGTTCCACGCCCACCATGGGCCGCGATCCCCGTACTCAGAAATCTTATGGATCTCGATCTTAGGGGTATTGTCGGCGAAATCTTCAGGCAGTTTCAAAAGGGGCGTATCAGGGCCGAGGGGGGCGGTGCAGTCCACCACTTTGATCGAGCCATCGAGCAGACCAGTGGCGACCTCTGCGAGCGTATTTTGCGATGTCATGGGTATGATTCTCCGTTGGGACTTTTCTAATTTTCTTTAGGTATATGCAAATGCATGTAATATTTTTCTTCAAGAACAAAATTTATTTTTGAGCAATTTTCTTGGAATTTCCCATGAATTGAGAGCTCTACGCTCAACAAAATGTCACCACGCGGAGCTTAAAGTCGCAATATAGCTGAAAAATAGTGCAGAATCTCATGGTGAAGTCAGGCGACTCACCGATGGGGCTGTTTGCGTGTGAATGCGTTGTCTTTCATAAAATGCTTGAAGTTTAAAATAAATGGTGCCACATTTTGCCAAGTGCAGCTGAGCTGCTGTGAATAAATTCAGGAGGCATTTCCAATGACCGAAAAAGTTGTTCCCGTCGTCACGCGCGCGACAGAGCTAGATGGTGGCACCTCGCAGTCCGGCGATTGTGTTCGCAAATCTGGCGTGAGCCCGCAGCACACACCAGCAACCAAAATCTGGTTTGGACGCGTCACCAATGAGCCGGGTCACCGTTCCCCGCCACATCATCACGAAGAATGTGAAACGGGCGGTTACGTTCTAAAGGGGCATGGTCGGATTTACTTTGGTGATGACTACAAAGAATACACCGACTTACATGAAGGCGACTTCGTATTTGTGCCGCCCTACATGCCGCACGTCGAAGTGAATATGAGCACGACAGAAGAACTTGTTTGGTTGACCTGTCGCACGCCTGACAACTTGGTGACCAACCTGCCAGAGGTGCCGGATGATGCCCTCGAAGGCTATCGCCGTTCTTGATCACATTATCAGCGTGCCACGTTGGAACGGACTGTTCCTGACAAGTGCCGCGCTTTGAAAGGACTTTTTATGAAGCTTCTCCGCTACGGGCCGATAGGTGCCGAACGCCCCGCAATTCTTGATGCCGATGGTAAGCTGCGCGATTTGAGCGATGTGGTGACTGACATCGATGGCAGCGCCTTTTCACCTGAGGGTTTGGCAAAAATTGCCGCCGCTGATCTGTCGTCGCTGCCGCTTGTCGACGGCAAGCCACGCATTGGGTCCGCGATTGCGCGGCCCGGAAAATTCTTGTGTGTTGGCTTGAACTACGCGGATCACGCGCGCGAAACTGGCAAAGATATTCCAGAAGAGCCAGTGTTGTTTTCAAAAGCGCCGACCTCTCTTTGTGGCCCGAACGATGATGTGGAAATCCCGCGCGGTTCGGACCGGACAGACTGGGAAGTCGAATTGGGGATCGTGATCGGAAGCCGTGCAAAATACGTTGATGAAGCAAGTGCTTTGGATCATGTCGCGGGCTATGCTTTGGTCAATGATGTGTCAGAGCGGCGCTTTCAATCCGAGCGCGGCGGGCAATGGATCAAGGGTAAGAGCCACGATACCTTTGGCCCCGTTGGTCCGTGGATGGTCACGAAAGACGAATTTGACGATATCCAAAATATCGATTTGTGGTTGGATGTGGATGGCGAACGCCGTCAGACAGGTAATACCAAAACAATGATTTTCGATGTGGCGTTCATTGTGCATTACATCTCTCAGTTCATGACTTTGGAAGCGGGCGATATCATCGCAACGGGCACGCCGCCTGGTGTCGGTCTGGGCATGAAGCCACCGACGTTTTTGCGCGCTGGGCAAGTTGTGACTTTGGGCGCTTCAGGTCTTGGTGAACAATGCCAGTTGATGGTGCAAGCATGAGTGTAGACTTCGAAAAGGCCAAAAATGCATTGTCAGATTTGTCTGGCCAAACGGCGATCGTCACGGGCGGAGCGCGTGGCCAAGGCGCGGTCGAGGTCGAACTTCTGGCCTGTGCTGGCGCAAGCGTTTTGATCTGCGATGTTTTGAATGACGAAGGTGTTGCACTGGCAAGCCGCCTGACGGATGCGGGTTACGATGTTCGGTTTCAACCCCTTGATGTGACGTCTGAAACAGCTTGGGTCGCGGCACTTGATGCCGTGACATCATGGACTGGGCGACTGGATATTCTGGTCAACAATGCAGGGATCATCAATCGCAAAATCATCCGCGATATGTCGGTTGATGAATGGCGCAAAGTCATGGATGTCAACGCAACGGGGGCCTTTATGGGCATCAAACTCTGTGCGCCCATGATGATCGAGAGCGGTGGTGGCAGTATCATCAATATTTCGTCAAATAGCGGCTTTTCTGGGCATTACGATCCTGCTTACACCTCGTCCAAATGGGCGTTGCGCGGTCTTACGCGGTCCGCGGCGATGGAATATGCTCGCGACGGTGTGCGTGTGAATGCGATTTGTCCGGGGTTGATTGTGACCGATCTCAATCGCGGATCCCCCCATTTGGAACCGATGATCAATATGACCCCGATGCAGCGCTCGGGCGAGGCCGATGAGGTGGCGCAATTGGTGCTGTTTTTGGCGTCAAAAGGATCGGCCTATATCACGGGCGAAGACTTTGTGATTGATGGCGGGTTCACGGCTGGCGCAGGCTATCGACGCGTCGCCCAAGAGACTGGCATCTTTTAAAATTTGCCCTCGTCCAATTGCGGGCGGGGGCGTTTAGTCTTTGTTGCGCACGTCCAACATGATCGAAATGCCGCGCGCCGCATCCGCTTCGGTCACTTGCTCAAACATGTCATCGATCCAGTTCAGGTGTTGAGCCGTCATGTCATCCATTAGCGCGCGCCCTTCATCGGTAATTTTAACCAAAAAGGCGCGTCGATCTGTGGCCATATTTTTGCGCTCTGCAAGGCCATCAGACACCAAGCGCTCAACAACGCCTGTGACATTCCCATTGGACACAACCAAATGCTGTGACAACTCGCTCATGCGCATGCCGTTTGGTTCCGCATAGAGAGCGGCCAATACGTCAAAGCGTGGCAAAGTGGTGTCATAGCCCGAGCGCAGTTTTTCACGCAAATCGCTTTCCACGTGACGCACGGCTTTCAGCATTTGCAGCCATAGCCGCAAGCGTTGGCGCGCAAGGCCTGCGTCTTTGATTTTGTGATCAGATTGCGTGTTCATATAGCGTCCAAATTAATACGTGTCAGACAGACACGTCTACATATCAGCCTGAGGGATTTAGGGCAAAGTGAAAGCAGCTTTGATCACGTTGAAAGCCACGCTTTTTCAAGCGGAGGCGTCGCTAAGCTCAAATTTGCGCGACTTTCCATCGCCATCAACTGCCACAAGCAACACATCTGCCCTAAAAATGCCCCGATCTTCGGGGCCTGTTTTGGCAAAAGCATTCACCGCAACATTAAACGAACTGCTACCTTTGCACGTGAGTTTGACGTGGACGCTGAGGGCCTCACCCGCAAAGAGCGCTGCGAGAAAGTTCAGTTCTCGGATGCTGGCGATCACAACGGGGCCGCCAGATATGGTGCGCCCTGCGAGCCCTGCCGCGTGATCCAATTGCGACATGATCCAGCCGCCAAAGATCGCGCCGCTTGGCGTTGCCTCGCTATAAGGGGCGACCGTGATTAATGTTGCGGGTGTAAGCGCGTCAGTCGTCATGCGGGATCACAGCAGTGGCTTCGATCTCAACACGCGCTTCGTCTTCCATAAGGCCTGCAACCTGTACCACTGCCATCGTTGGGAAGTGGCGCCCAATCACGTCACGGTAAGCAGCGCCAAAGCCGCGCAAGTTGTCGTTATATTCTTTTTTGTCAGTAATGTACCACGTCAGCCGCACAAGGTGTTCAGGCTTGGCGCCGGCTTGGGCAAGGACTGCGACGATGTTTTCCAGCGTCTGGCGGAACTGCGAAACCATATCGGTGTGTTCCCATTCTTGCTGAGCGTTCCAGCCCACAAGTCCACCAGTGAACACCATTTTGCCTTCGGCCATCATGCCGTTGGCATAGCCTTTGGCAGGCGCCCATCCATCAGGTTGTAAGAACATGTGCGGTGAAAGAGAGGTCATAAAGCGTTTTCCTGATTAAGTGTTAGGTGGGCTTAGATAGGCCGCCATTTTTTGACGGATAGCATCTGGCCAAGGCGCGGATTTCGCGGTGGTGGTGTTGGCGTGGACGATGGTGATCGAGCCTGTAAAGCGGGTCTCGCCCGCGCTGGTGCATTCAAACTGCAAAACAGCCGAAGACGTGCCGATGCGTGAGACGGTGAGGGTGATGTCGATCCAATCCCCCAAACGCGATGGCGCCCGAAAGCGCACATCAATGCTGCCAGTCGGTGTTCCCATGTCGTTCACCAGCATATCCTGCCAGCTGTGGCCTATGGCGTCGGCAAAAAAGCGTTCCACGGTGGACGAAATCATTTCGAAGTATCTTGGGTAAAAGACAATCCCAGCGGGATCGCAATGATTGAATTCCACTTGCCGTGAGAGTGTAAAGGCCTGCGTCACGTTTCGCCCCCTGAGACTGATATGCACTGACCTGTGATCATATCCGACCCTTGCGCGCACAGCCATAAAACCGCATGGGCCACGTCTTCTGGCGGCACCAATTTGTGCATGGGGTTTGTCGCCTCTAAGCTGCCGCGCGCGTCTTCATAGCTGCGACCCGTTTTCTCGACGATATTGGCGATGGAACGCTCGGTCATTTCGGTATCCAAAAAGCCTGGGCAGATTGCGTTGACTGTGATGTCTTTGCGCGCCAGCTCCAAAGCGACAGATTTCACCATACCAACCACAGCATGTTTGGCAGCCGCGTAGGGGGCCACATAAGGATAACCTTTGAGGCCAGCAGTGGAGGCGATCGCGATCAGCCGCCCCCATGGTTTGCCATTCATGGCCTTCGCACCTTCGCGCAGCGTCAAAAACGTACCTGTGACATTCACAGACATCATGCGCTCAAACGCTGCCAGTTCCGTGCGTACAAACGGCGCGCTTTCAGAGGCACCTGCATTGGCGACGACGATATCGGGTTCCGCCGTGGCAATGGCTTGAGATATGGCGGCTTCATCTGTGATGTCGCAGACGACGGCTGTGATGTTGTCATGTTTTACCGCGATGCTTTGCAAAGGTGCAATTCTGCGCCCACAGATCGTGACGGAGGCGCCAGCCTCGGCCAGCATGACCGCGATCACCGCGCCCACGCCTGAGCCGCCCCCGGTCACAAAAGCGGTTTTGCCGTGCAGACTCATGTTGCCATCGCTTTCGCGCGTTCGGCCAAAGTGTTGGCTTGGCGTTTGCCGCCCTCATATGGTGCGGGCCACTCTTGCTCTGTGTCGCCCAATTCAACAGCCGCATGCAGCGTCCAATAGGGGTCGGCCAAATGCGGGCGTGCCAAAAGCACCAGATCTGCACGACCAGCCATCAGTGTGGAATTGACGTGATCCGGTTCATAGATATTGCCCGCAACCAAGGTTGGAATGCCCACTTCATTGCGCACGCGATCTGAGAATGGCACTTGGAACATCCGACCGTAAATTGGCTTTTCGGCCTTGTCTGTTTGGCCAGATGACACGTTCATTGCGGTGACGCCTGCGTCCTTAAACATCTGCGCGATGGCAACGGCGTCTTGTGGCGTGATGCCGCCTTCTTCAATCCAGTCATGGGCAGAAATACGCACCGTCATCGGTTTTTCAGCAGGCCAAGCGGCGCGCATCGCATGAAAGACTTCAAGCGGATAGCGCATGCGGTTTTCTAAGCTGCCGCCATACTCATCGCTGCGTTTGTTCGTCACGGGCGAGATAAAGGAGGCCAACAGATACCCGTGGGCCGCGTGCATTTCGATCATATCAAAGCCCGCAGCATCAGCGGCTTTGACTGATGCAACAAACTGCTCTGTGACCAAATCCATATCGGCGCGATCCATTTCTTTGGGCACAACATTGCCCTCCATCAATGGCAGTGCCGAGGCAGACAAAAGATCCCAGTTTTCGCCCTCGGGCAGGGGCTTGTCGATGCCATCCCACGCCAAGCGGGTCGATCCTTTGCGGCCAGCATGACCGATCTGCGCACAGATTTTCGCTTTGGTTTCGTTATGCGCGAAATCTGTCAGGCGCCTCCAAGCGGGCACCTGTTCAGGGGTCAGGCATGGGCAGCCTGGTGTGATGCGCCCTTGCATGCTGACACAAAGCATCTCAGTAAACACCAGCGCGGCACCACCTTTGGCGCGTTCTGCGTAGTGCACAAAATGCCAGTCGTTCGGCATGCCGTCTGTCGCCTTATATTGCGCCATTGGAGAGACGACGACACGGTTTTCAAGCTCCATATCGCCCAGTTTAAACGGGGCAAACATCGGACTGCGTTTGGAAGTGCTGCCTGCTTGTTTTTGGAACCATTCTTCTGCGGACGCCAGCCATTTAGGGTCGCGCATCCGCAAGTTTTCGTGGCTGATCCGCTGGGATCGCGTCAGCATCCCGTAGGTGAGCTGCATCATGTCGAGGGTAAGGTAACGTTCGACATCTTCGAACCACTCTGTCGAATTGCGTGCTGCGGATGTCACGCGCAACACTTGGAGTTTGCGCTCGTCTTGATAGGTTTTCAGCGCATCTGGCAGCGTCTTGTTCGCGTTCAACTCTTCGGCCAGCATGATGGCGCTTTCCATGCCAAGCTTGGACCCCGATCCGATGGAAAAATGCGCTGTCGCTGACGCGTCGCCAAGCAGCACGACATTGTCGAAGTACCAGTTTTCGCAGGTCACACGCGGGAATTTGATCCAAGCTGAGCCGCGGATGTGATTGGCGTTGGTCATCAATGAGTGGCCGCCCAGATGTTTGGCAAAAATCTTTTCGCATAAGGCAATGCTGCCTTGCTGCGACAGGGTGTCAAAGCCAAAGGCCTTGTAGGTCTCAGGCCCACATTCAACGATAAAGGTCGCTGTGTCGTCGTCGAATTGATAGGCGTGCGCCCAAATCCAACCGTGCTCTGTGTCTTCAAAAATAAACGTAAAGGCGTCGTCGAATTTTTGGTGGGTGCCGAGCCACACAAAGTGATTGCGACGCATATCGATCTGCGGCTGAAACTTGTCTTCGAATGTTGTGCGCGTAGCGGAATTTAGCCCGTCTGCTGCGACGACAACATCGTATTGATCCTTTAGCTGATGAATGTTTTCGGCTGAAATGTTGGTTTCAAATTCCAGCTTAACGCCGAGCTCGCGCGCGCGTTCTTGCAGCAACAGCAGCAGTTTTTTGCGTCCAATGCCGCAAAACCCGTGACCGCTGGATACCATTTCCTCGTCGCCCCGCACGGTTTTGACATCGTCCCAATAGGCAAAACTGTCGCGGATCATTTTTTCAGAAACTGGATCGTTGTCTTCGAAATTTGACATCGTTTCATCAGACAGCACCACGCCCCAACCGAATGTGTCATCTGGTTTGTTGCGCTCGAAGACCGTGATGTCGTGGGTGGTGTCACGCAACATCATAGAAATCGCAAAGTATAGGCCCGCTGGCCCGCCGCCGAGAATCGCTGTCTTCATGGCTAAGTCCTTTATAGATGTCGCGCCTGTCTGGCTTGGGCAGGCTGTCTCAAAGTCAATTTACTTTAATCTTAAAGTTAAATTCTACCGCCTTGCATGTCAATGAGATTTCCCAAGGCTGCGCGGCTTTCCGTGTATCCCTGCGTATTATCCGAATTTTTTGGGTCAAAAGTAAGCATTTTACGCACAGTTTTCTATATGCTTGAACCAAGAGATTATAAGCTATTTGACAACTAAATAAATTTTAAACATAAATTATAAAGAAGGGTCGATCTGGCCCGCGCCCCTCAAGTTTAAAGGACATCAGATGCCGTTCAACATTTCCAAGCCTATGCGTTTTGGCGATTGTGACCTCACAGGAATCGCCTACCATCCCGCGTATTTATCCTACCTTGTTGATGTGAACGAGGCCATGTTCGCGTCCTTTGGCGTGACTTGGAAAGAGCTTATGTTTGAACGTCACCTCGGCCTGCCCAGCGTGAAAATGAACATCGAATTCAAAAAGCCGGCCGTTTATGGCGATACTTTAGATTTCGCCGTTCATGTCCGTCGCATTGGGAAGTCATCTTTGGACCTTTATACCGTTGTGACGGTGGATGGGGAGATCATTTGGACAATCGAGCAGCTCATTGTGATGACATCAACCAAAGATCATAAGTCGCATCCATGGCCAGATGACTGTCGCGCAGGTTTGGAGCGGTATTTGCATCCCGAGCTTGCATAGGAATGCAATGCCGTTTTGGTTATTGAGCGTGGCGCGTCATTGGTGTTGCGCGCGGCTCTATGGTTTGTGAAAAGGATCCCCTTGATAACTGAACAGTGCCAAGGCAATGCCCCATGCATTTAAACATGTACTCGGGGTCGTAGGTTCAATCCCTACAGTGATATCCACCAGCCCACGCAGGGCGTCCTTTGCCTCCAGCATGTGATCGGTCTGTTGAAGTTGCGAAATCAGATCACCGACCTTATCGCGGGTGTCTCCGCCATCTTCGGGTGGATGCTGATTGGGGGCAGGTGCACAGGCAAGTGCTGCGAGTTTAAGGTGCATCCTGAATGCGCAGTTGACGCCTTTTCCAAGACTATCAAAAAGCACTGGTATGTTCACACAATTATAGAGTGCGCTTTTTCAATGAGGCCCGTTGCACGGCATTGGTTCGACATAGAACCATGAGCGTGACCTTATGCGTATGCTTTTTGTTTGGGGCGTTGGTATCTTACAGCTATGCACCGCCAGTCATTCGGATCGGCAGAGTGAGAGGGCGCGGCCATGGTGGTAGGCCGCGCCGCTTGCTAGGCGATTTCACCCATGCACACGTATTTAATTTCTAAGAAATCTTCGGTCCCGTATTTTGATCCTTCGCGGCCCAAGCCTGATTGCTTGATGCCACCGAATGGGGCGACTTCTGTGGAAATCAACCCTGTATTCACGCCGACCATACCTGTTTCCAATGCTTCAGATACACGCCAAACACGGGCCAAGTCGCGGCTGTAGAAATAGGCGGCTAAGCCAAATTCGCTGTCATTGGCCATGTTGATCACATCGGCTTCATCTTCGAATTTAAACAAGGGTGCGACAGGGCCAAAAGTTTCTTCGACAGACACTTTCATGTCGGGGGTCACGCCCGTCAAGACGGTGGGTTCAAAGAACGTTCCGCCAAGGTTGGATGGCTTGCCACCCAAGATGACATTCGCGCCCTTGGACACCGCATCTTGAATGTGATCTTCGACTTTTTCTTTGGCCGCTGTGTTGATCAGCGGGCCTGTGGTGATGCCATCTGCAAACCCATCGCCAATCGCCAGACTTGCGGTTTTGGCTTTCAGTTTTTCAGCAAAGGTATCGTATACGCCAGACTGCACGTAAATACGGTTGGCGCAGACGCAGGTTTGGCCATTGTTGCGGAATTTAGCGATCATAGCGCCTTCGACAGCCGCATCTATATCTGCATCATCGAATACAATAAACGGAGCATTGCCGCCTAGCTCCAAAGACATCTTTTTGATCGTGTCGGAACACTGTTTCATCAAGATTTTGCCAACACGTGTCGAACCTGTGAAGGTGATCTTGGCGACTTTTTCATTGGCGCAAAGTTCTTGCCCCACGCCTGCACTATCTGTTGATGGGATAACATTGAACACGCCAGCGGGAATGCCCGCACGTTCCGCCAATACCGCCATGGCCAGCGCTGAAAGCGGCGTCAGTTCTGCTGGACGTGCCACGAAAGTACAGCCCACAGCCAAAGCTGGGGCGACCTTGCGTGCAATCATCGCGTTTGGAAAATTCCAAGGCGTGATCGAGCCTACAACACCAACAGGTTGCTTGAGCACAACAATGCGTTTGTCGCGCTGGTGGCCTGGAATGGTATCGCCGTAAATGCGTTTTGCTTCTTCTGCGAACCATTCGATGTAGCCTGCGCCATACATGATTTCACCGCGCGCCTCGGCCCATGGTTTGCCCATTTCACTGGTCAAAATCGTGGCCAAATCGTCAGCATTTTCGACAATCAAATCAAACCACTTGCGCAAGATAGCTGAGCGTTCTTTGCCTGTCTGCGCTGCCCAATCCGCTTTTGCTGCATAAGCCGCATCAATCGCCTTGGCTGTGTCGGCGGCTGTTAAATCACTCACCTGTGCAATCACATCGCCCGTGGAAGGGTTGCGCACGTCAAAGGTCTTTGAGGCGGTAACCCAAGCGCCATCGACATAGGCGCGTGTTTCTAAAAGGCTGGGATCATTCAGGGATAGGATCTTCGCTTTAGCTGGCATTTTGCTTTCCTTTCACTGCGTCAATTGAAGCTTCAAGAATATCAAGTGCCTCTGCCATGATGTCGTCGGGAATGGTCAAAGGCGCAAGGAAGCGAACGACGTTACCGTAGACGCCACAGGTCAATAAGATAAGTCCCCGTGACAGGGCTTCTGCGCGGACTGCCGCTGTCATTTCGGGGTTTGGTGCTGATCCGTCGGCTGTATTGAACTCTGCTGCGACCATAAAGCCAGGCCCACGTACATCAGCGATCTCTGGTGTGCGGGCGCGAATGGATTCGAGGCGCTGTTTTAAACGTGACCCCAGCTCAGTTGCGCGCGCGCACAGGTCTTCGTCTTTGATGACATCTAAAACTGCATGAGAGGCTGCGATGCCCAATGGGTTTCCACCGTAGGTGCCGCCAAGACCGCCCGGTTGGGCTGCATCCATGATCGACGCTTTGCCGCAAACGGCAGCCAAAGGCAGTCCGCCTGCCAAACCTTTGGCCATCGTGGTCAGGTCTGGGGCAACGTCATAGCCATTCATTGCAAAGACAGTTCCTGTGCGGGCAAATCCAGTTTGAATTTCGTCAGCAATCATCACGATCCCATGTTCATCGCACAATGCGCGGACTTCACGAACGAAGTCAGCAGGGGCGGGGTAGAAGCCGCCTTCGCCCTGCACGGGTTCAAAGATCATTGCAGCGACACGACTAGGATCAAGGTCAGCTTTGAACAACTTGTTCAGCGCATCCAGTGAATCTTGTGTTGATGTGCCGTGCAACTCGATTGGAAATGGCACATGGTACACGTCTGGCATCATTGCGCCAAAGCCTTGCTTATAGGGAACGACTTTACCTGTAAGCGCCATGCCCATAAACGTGCGGCCGTGAAAGCCACCGCCAAATGCGATCACGGCGGAGCGGCCTGTGTGCGCGCGCGCGATTTTAACGGCGTTTTCTACTGCTTCGGCGCCCGTTGTGACAAAGGCTGTCTTTTTCTCAAAGTCGCCAGGTGTGAGTTCATTTAGGCGTTCAGCAAGATGCACATAGTTTTCATAGGGCAAAACTTGATGGCAGGTGTGGGTGAACCGCGCTGCTTGATCTTGTACGGCTTTGATAATGGCTGGATGGCAATGCCCCGTGTTGACCACGGCGATTCCCGCGGCAAAGTCGATGTAGCGGTTGCCTTCGACATCCCAAACTTCGGAGTTCAACGCTTTGTCAGCGTAGATTTGTGTTTGCATTCCAATGCCTTTGGCGATGGCGTTGTCTTTGCGGGCAGAGATTTGTGCATTGTTCATGGTGAAGCCTTTGCTGTTCGATTTGCACTCAGGCTAGCGTGGCTTGTCTATTATAACAACAATATTGTTTATTATTTTGATCATAACTTGAGGTGACGATTGTCGCGACTCGGGCGCAGTGGTTGTGGCCTTTTTTGGGGCATCTGCGGTAATTTTAAGCGGATATTGTGCGTTTAAGTGATGGAATCAGGTCGGTTTGCGCGCCTTTTACCGATTGTGGCGATTTGTCAGCTGACAATTTTTTAGACTCTGGTTTTCAGCGTGTGATGCTAAAAGAAGCCAAGAGTGAAGAATTTAACGAAAAATACCAGATTTTGCGTAGCTGAGATGTGTGAAAGCAAAAAGATGTTGATTATTTTTAATTACCTGTTCAATTTGGCTGTGCGAACAACAAAAAAATGAAAATCTGGGAGTTTCAAATGAACGCTTTTAAAAACTTAGTCCTTTCGGCTGTCTCTGGTGCGGCGCTTATAGCTGGCGCGACTTCAGCAACCGCTGATGAGTCATTCATTTTGGCACATGGAATGAACACAGATCACGTGTTCCACTCAATTTCTGAGTCATTCATGGAAAAGCTTGGTGATGATTCTGGTCTTGAAGTTGACTACCACCCTGCTGGTGATTTGGGTGACTGGACATCATTGTTCGAGCAATCCATGCAAGGTGTTGTGCCAATGTCATTGACATGGGGCGCGTCTGATTTCGATCAGCGTCTTGACTTGTCTTGGCTCGGTTACGTGGTTTCCAACTGGGAAGATGCGAAAAAAGTCTACGGCCCTGGTTCTGACATGCTCGGCATCTACAATGACATTCTTCATGATCTAGACCTACACGCGATTGGCCTTATCCCAACTGATTTTGGGTCTGTTGTGATCCGCAAAGGCGTTGGAAAAGTTCCAACAACATTGCCAGCTGACGGCAGCGGCATCAAAATCCGCGTTCCTGGTGTTGCAATTGCGGTCGACCGTTTTACAAACCTCGGTTTCTCCGCTGTGCCAATCCCATTGTCTGAAGTCTACACGGCTTTGCAGCTCGGTACTGTTGACGCACGTTCATTTTCAACAGCTGTTGAAACATACAATATGCGCGACGTGTTGGAAACAAACATCCTAACCAACGACTATTTCGAGACAGCGTTCTGGCTTGTAAGCAAAGACTGGTGGGATGATCTCGCTGAAGAAGATGCAGCGAAAATCCAATCTGTTGCTGACGAAGTGATCGAAGCTTCATGGGAAGAAGCTGAAGCAAAAAGCAACGAATTTTTGGCAAAAGCAGAAGAAGCTGGTGTGAACATCGTGAATTTGTCTGACGCTGAAATGGAAGCTGCAAAAGCGATTATTTATGAAACTGAATGGCCTGAAATGGAAAAACTCGTAGGCCCTGAAATCATGGGCAAATTGCGAGTGGCTGCTGGTATCGAGTAATTCCCCTACTCGACTGTGGCGTCGGCCCTTTGGGTCGGCGTCACGTTTTGAAACTTACTTTGAACTGATAGGGGAAAATCATGGTTCGAGAATCCAAACAACATCCGCGATCACCGGTACAGTCGGATTCGTATATCTATACGGCCGAAAATGAAAATCCTGAGCCACCAGAATACATCACGGCCGTGCCCGAACATGACGTCGACGGGTTTCACGGAAAAGTACTGGCCTTTGAACAGGTCTTTGCAAAAATCATCTACTGGGCCCTCGTATTTTTCGGACTCGCTCTCGCTGCATTGATGTTTACGCAGGTCCTGTTGCGCTACGTCTTTTTATCGCCTTTCGTTGGCATCGAAGAAATCGGCCTGCTGTTCGGCGTTTGGTTTTACTTTCTGGGCATGGCCTATGTCACCCGCAACGGCGAACATATTCACGGTGGCATTCTAACGCTTGTTGTCAAAAACCCGCATACTGTACGCAAGGTACGCTTTGTTTTGACTCTTCTAAGTATCATCGCCGCGTCTATTTTTGCCTTTTATGCCATTCGTTATGCCATTTTCGAAATCGAAAAAGGTCGCGTGAGCTCTTACATGCGTTGGCCGAAATGGTGGTGGTCTTCATCGCTCATCATCGGGTTTGGCGGCATGGTCTTTTACTTCATTCTGCAAATCACAAATCAGTTTCTTGATTTGAAATCAACGGCACCTCAAGGTGAGGAAAAATCATGACCTTATTCTTTATTTCTATGGCTTTGGTTGTGGTTCTGCTTTTGGCCGAAATGCCGATCGCACTTGCCTTTGGTACAGGCGCATTGGTGTTCGGACTTTCAACGGGATCTGACATTTCGTTTTTAATTCCATACGCTTACCAAACAACATCGGGCTTTGCGCTCTTGGCTTTGCCGCTCTTTGTTCTGGCGGGAACCCTGATGGCCGAAGGGGGCATTTCTGAGCGCCTTTTGGACTTCGTCAATTCCTTTGTCGGCAGGATCAAGGGCGGCCTTGGCGCTGTGACCGTTATCACCTGCGCATTGTTCGGCGCGATTTCTGGATCGTCCTCGGCGGCGATTGCTGCCATTGGCCAAATCATGATTCCGCGTATGGTGAAAGAAGGTTACCCAGCTGGCCACGCCACGGCTTTGGTTGCTTGTTCGTCTGTTTTGGCTTTGATGATCCCGCCGTCTATTCCGATGATTGTTTTCGCAATCACGGGTGGCCTGTCTGTTGGGGCGGCGTTCTTGTCGACCATCATTCCGGGCATCATGTTGGGTGTCGTGTATATCGTGTTGAACTTTGTTTTCTTGCGCAACGTCGACAGCATCCAAGTCGAAGATAAACTGCCACCCGCAGAAGTTGCTAAGCACGTATATAAAAGTGGCATCCGCGCATTCTGGGCCTTGTTGATGCCTGTGATTATCTTGGGTGTGATCTATTCGGGCGTTGCAACACCAACTGAAGCCGCCTCTATCGCTTTAGTCTATGCGATCCCTGTAGGGTTCTTCATCTACAAAGGCTTAACGCTGAAAACTTTTACCACCTCGATTGTGCGGGCTGCGATCACAACAGGGTCAATCATGACTGTTTTGTTCTTCTTGTTCATGATGAGCCGCGCAATGATTTTGCAGCAAGTTCCAAAAGAAGTTGCGCAATTGCTGGTGTCTTTGTCTGACAATAAGATCGTGATCATGTTGCTCATCAACCTTGTGCTGTTGTTTATCGGCATGATCGTTGACGATATTTCAGGCAGTGTTTTGGCGGCGATCATCTTTTTACCGGTCACAAATGAATTGGGCATCCATCCGATCCATTTCGCAGCCATTGTTGGCACCAACCTTGGTCTTGGCAACGTGTCCCCACCCTGCGCACCCATGCTGTATATGGCGGGCGGTGTCGCGAAGTTGACCATGGATCAGTATATCTGGCCCACGCTAAAATTCTTGGCATTTGGTCACTTGCCTATGGTTTTGATCGTGACCTTCATTCCTGAACTGTCGCTTTGGTTGCCAAAGTTGCTCATGGGCATTCAATAGATGCCACTGAAAATATGATAAACATATGACCATTTTGATCGTCGCGGGGCTTCGATGCCCTGCGTCGTGAGGTCTATCTCTCATACAGAAGGCGACCCTGTTTTCCCCTGCAATGCGCGTAAGTGTTGCGGGGGAGAAATAGGGCCTAATCGCGGGGTCTTGATCGCTTTAGAATGTTGGAGGTGTGCAGGCGCTGACTAAGACGCACCTTTTGTCACCGATATTGCGAAACCTGTGCGGCAGGGTGCTTTCAAATTGATAGGCATCGCCTGCCTTTAGTGTCTCTGTGGACTCGCCCACCTGCAGTAAGATTTCACCCTCGATGACAAATCCGCCTTCTTCGCCTTCATGTGCGTATAATTCTGGCCCCGTATCTGCACCAGGTTCATAGATTTCGTAAAGCATGAGCAAAGTGCGCTCAAAACTTGACCCAACGCGACGCAAGGATACGGCCTTTAAGCCTTCTTCTGTGCCGCCTTCGAAAACCCGTTCGGGGTTGATTTCGACCATTTCGTCAAATCGGAAAGCAAATTTTCTGTTGTCTGTGGGACTTGCGTCAAAGAAGTCTGACAAAGACATGCTGAAAACGCTGAGGATCTTTTTTAGGGATGAAATCGAAGGGCTCGACTTGTTGCCTTCAATCAAAGAAATCAGCCCGTTGGTGACACCCGATTGCGTGGCAAGCTCGCGTTGCGAGATTTTGCGCGCCTTGCGAATGGCTTTTAGGCGAGCGCCAACATCAAAGTCTGTCATTTTAATTTTGTCTCACTGAAATCTACGCCATTTTGGGGGCATTCTGACGATTTTTTAGTTCTTTCGGAATGTGCTGCTCAATAGATCGGTTTGAACTAAGATATTCAACCAAAATATTTAACAATGTTGGCGAATTATCATGCGTCTAGGGCATTACGTCAATAATCTGGCGGCGTGTTATCCTATCGTGTCGCTGAAAACTGAACCTGTCGTGACACCAGTATTGCCCCTAAAATATTGATCGCAATTCCTTGCCTGACGCGCCTTTCTGGTGGTCCTGTTTTGTCCGAATGTTTCCGAAAAATTGCGTTCATATTTTAACCCATTGAAATTAAGTTTAAATTGAATACGCTTTTAAGTGGCTAGAGGCTGAGTTAACGTATTGCGAACAATCTATTGCCTGAAAGGGCAAGCGCGAAAATTGAGTGGAAAATGCTGCGTATGGCCGCTGAGAAAATTAAAAACATGGAAGACTTCGCACGGGTTTGCGGAATCTCGCGCCCCACGGTGTCCAAATATTTTAACGATCCTGCGAGTGTGCGCAAATCGACGCGCGCGCAGATTGAAGCGGCTTTGGATCGATATGAATATCAGCCCAACATTTACGCCGTGAACCAAAACCGTCGTCAGACCAAAAATATAGGCTTGGTGGTTCCCAACCTGATAGACCCGTTTTTTGCAGCGATTGCGCGCACGATCGAAAGCCTCATCATCGACGCGGGATATAACCCACTATTGCTCAGTTCCCATGGCGGGCCTGATCAAGAAATCGCCAATCTTAACAGCTTGCGGGCGATTAAACCTGCGGGCGTATTGTTGGCCCCCTTGGGGCGCGCGTCCAATGCGGATATGCTATCTGCCTTTTCGAAAGAAATCCCAACGGTATTGTTTGATAACAACCTTGATGATGTGGGCGAAGCATTCTTTGGGTCAGACAGTGAGCAAAGCATCGGAGTTATCGTTGATTATCTTTGCGAGACAGGTGAGCCCCCTGTCTTTTTTGAAATGAAAACCCCCGTGAACCCCAATGCCTATAAACGTCGCAGTGCATATCTTTCAGCGATGGCGCGGCGGGGGGAAGAGCCAAACCTTATCCAAGTGGCTGGGGAAGGTTGGGACTTTGAAGAAATAGGATTTCGCGAAGGGTCCAAGATGATTGCGCAGCGGGACCTACCTACAAATACGGTGCTCTGTTCCAATGATCGTCTTGCGATTGGTTTGTTATCTGCGGCCTATGAGGGGGGCATTCAAGTCGGGCGGGGGGGGGATAGCGCTTTGCGTATTGCAGGTCACGATGACCATCCGTTCTCGCGTTACACATCCCCAAGCCTGACAACAGTCTCGCAGGATTACAGCGCGATTTCCGCGCGCAGCGTGGATGCGATTCTTGGCTTAATCGAGACGGAAGAGCGCAAGGGGGATCGTGAGATTGCCTTATTCAAAGGACATCTTGTGAAAAGAGGGTCCGCTTAAGTTTCTGAATATATAGAAAAAAGTAAAATAATTTTGCGCGCGTAAAGTTTTTGATTGACCCCAAATGAATACCCGCCTTAGGTTGGAGCATCATCTGATCTAGGGAGGACAGGATGTCTTTGAAACACACAATGCTTGGCGCTACAGCGCTTACGTTCGTTGCAGCTGGCGGCGCATTTGCTGATGGGCACGTAAGTGAACTGACCATCGCAATCGTTAACAACGGCCACATGATCAACATGCAAACCGTTGCTGAAGCTTACACAGAAGAAACTGGCGTAAAGCTTAACTGGGTATCTTTGGAAGAAGGCGTTCTGCGCGAGCAGGTCACATCCGACACAGCCACTGGTGGCGGCCAATACGACATCATCAACATCGGTATGCAAGAAGCTCCAATTTGGGGTCAGGCTGGCTGGATCGAGCCCCTCAACTTTAGCGATGACTATGATGTAGAAGACATTTTGCCCGCGATGCGTGGCGGCCTGTCCGCTGACGGCACCCTATATGCCGCACCTTTCTACGGTGAATCTTCAATGGTTATGTACCGCAAAGACCTCGCGGATGCTGCTGGTGTTGCGATTACAGACAATGACAGCTGGGAAAACATCACGGCAGCTGCGGCTGCGATGCACAACCCAGATGCTGGCGTTTACGGCGCATGTTTGCGCGGCAAGCCAGGTTGGGGCGACAACATGGCATTTATCACAACTGTTGTGAATTCATACGGCGGCGCATGGTTCGACGCGGAAATGAAGCCTGTGCTGGATTCAGATGAATGGAATGCAGCGATCAACATGTATGTCGACTTGCTCGGTTCATACGGACCTCCAGGTTCTGAAGGCAACTCATTCAACGAAATCCTAGCGCTTTACAACGAAGGCAAATGCGGCATGTGGATTGATGCCACAATCGCAGCGTCCTTCTTGGAAGTAGACGGTGTTGCATACGCTCAGTCGCCAAATGCTGGGAACCCAGTCGGTGCAAACTGGTTGTGGGCATGGGCGATGGCTGTGCCTGCGGGTGCTCCGCACGCAGAAGCGTCAATGGACTTCATTGAATGGGCAACATCGAAAGAGTACATTCAAGCTGTCGGCAACCACCCAGACTTTGGTTGGGGTTCTGTACCAACAGGTACACGGGCATCCACCTACGCGATCCCTGAATTCCAAGCCGTTGCAGCCTTTGCAGACGCTGAAATGAAGGCAATTGAATCTGCTGCTCCACAAGCAACAGACATCAAGCCATACGTAGGTGTTCAGTTTGCTTCGATCCCTGAGTTCCCAGAAGTGGGGTCTGCTGTTGCACAAGAAATGGCCGCGGCTCTTTCTGGCGCGAAAACAGTAGAAGAAGCTCTTGAAGATGCGCAATCTGCAGCTGATGCGATCATGCGTGAAGCTGGCTACTACTAAGTTACAGTGTTTTTAGAAGGGCCACAGCGTGGCCCTTCTATATCCAAAACGGCTCAGTGATCGTGTGTCCGTCGATACTTTGTGCCACAATTCTTGAAATTCAGATTCTTAACAGGTCCGCCCAATGGCTGGACAGAAGGATAAGGTATGTCTGACAGACGCATCCCTCGGCTTCTCCAAACACCCGCAGTTGTTCTGCTTTTGATTTGGATGCTCGTGCCCCTCAGCATGACCCTATATTTTTCATTCATTCGCTACGTTTTAAACAGCCTGCGCCGTCCCGAATGGACAAAGCCCAGCATTGAAAATTGGCGTGGGTTCGGCAACTACGAGTTTGTTTTGAACAGCAAAGATTTTCTTTTGGCGATTCAAAACAGTTTGCTCATTGTTTGCTCTATCTTGTTTTTGACCGTGATCCTTGGCGTGCTGATTGCCGTGTTGATCAACAAAGCCTTTCCAGGCCAAGGCATTGTGCGTGTCTTGCTGATTTCGCCCTTTTTCGTGATGCCTGCGGTGAATGCCGTGCTTTGGATCAACATGATCCTTGATCCAGTACTTGGCCTTCAAGGCGTTGCAGTCGAAGGTATCAACGGTTTGCTGGACGCTTTGCGCATGACGCCTGTGATCGGGAACTTCTTTGGCATGTGGCCTGAGTTGCAGCCTATCTCGTTTCGCGCCACCCAGACCTCGGCTTGGGCTGTGATCATCATGGTGACGTGGCAGTGGACGCCGTTTGCGGTGTTGATTTTCATGACCTCTTTGCAATCCGAAGATCAGCAACAAAAAGAAGCAGCTATCTTGGATGGTGCAAGCACATGGTCGCAGTTTAGGTTTCTAACTTTGCCACACCTCGGTCGCCCGATTGCGATTGTTGTGATGATCCAAGCGATTTTTCACCTGTCGCTCTACGCCGAAATCGAAATTGTCAGCCGCGGAAATGGTAACAAAAACCTGCCTTACCTGATTGGCGAATTTGCGAACAATAACATTGGCGCAGCCAGCGCTACCGGAATCTTTGCAGTCATTCTGGCCAATATCGTAGCAATTTTCTTGCTGCGTATGGTCGGCAAGACATTGATGGAGTGAGAACAGACCCATGGCTATCGTTGCACATACTTCAAAATCCTCACGATTTGGCCGGCCTGTTTTGGCATGGATCGTTGGACTTTTATTCTTCTTCCCGATTTTTTGGCTGGTTCTCACAAGCTTCAAAACCGATGCGGATGCGGTCAAGCCAGAATTTCTGATTTGGTTCACACCAACCTTGGAAAACTACCTGAACATGACGGATAATTACGACTACTGGCGCTTTGCCCAAAACTCGGTGATTACATCTGTTTTGGCGACGGTGTTTACGCTGGCAGTGGGCATTCCATCCGCATATGCGATGGCCTTTAACCCAACACGGGCGACAAAGGACATCTTGATGTGGATGCTCTCCACCAAAATGCTGCCTGCGGCGGCGGTGCTTTACCCAATGACGTTTTTGGCCAAAAGCCTAGGGTTATTTGATACGCACTTTCTGATCGTTCTCGTGCTTAGTCTGATCAACCTGCCAATCGTCGTTTGGATGTTGTTCACCTACTTCAAGGAAATCCCAAAGGACATCATTGAAGCCGGTAAAATGGATGGCGTGAATACTTGGGGTGAAATCCGCGAAATTCTTATCCCGCTTGCATGGGGTGGGATCGCATCGACTGCATTGCTGTGCTTCATTTTTTGCTGGAACGAAGCCTACTGGACGGTGCGCTTGACCACGATTGATGCCGCAACACTGTCTAAACTTATCGAAGGCAACCGCGCACCTGAAGGCCTGTTCTTTGGTCGCTTGTCAGCTGTATCGACTGCCGCCATCGCGCCCATCGTTGTGCTGGGCTGGTTCTGTCAAAAACAATTGGTCCAAGGTTTGACCTTTGGCGCTGTGAAATAGGAAATATCATGGGACGCATTGTACTAGAAAATACAACTAAGAGCTTTGGTGACGTACAGGTTATTCCGCCGCTCAATTTGACGATCGAAGACGGGGAATTCGCGGTTTTTGTTGGTCCATCAGGGTGTGGTAAATCGACCTTGTTGCGTATGATTGCGGGTCTTGAGGATCTCACATCAGGTAAGATTGTGATTGACGATAAAGACGTGACCGAAGTGCCGCCTGCCCAGCGTGGCTTGGCCATGGTGTTTCAATCCTACGCGCTCTATCCGCATATGACTGTCCGCAAAAATATCGGTTTCCCGCTGCGTATGGAAAAGATGAGCCAGTCTGAAATCGACGCAAAGGTAGATGCCGCAGCGAAGTCGTTGAACCTTGTGGATTATCTTGATCGCAAACCAGGTCAGTTATCGGGTGGGCAACGTCAACGTGTTGCTATTGGGCGCGCTATCGTTCGCGATCCATCAGCCTTTTTGTTTGATGAACCCTTGTCGAACCTTGATGCGGCATTGCGTGTGGGAATGCGGTTGGAAATCAGCGAAATGCACCAACGCATGAAAACCACAATGATCTATGTGACACATGATCAGGTCGAAGCGATGACCATGGCGGATAAGATTGTTGTTTTGCAGGCCGGCGTTATCGAACAGGTTGGTTCGCCGCTGGATCTGTACCACAAGCCGCGTAACATCTTTGTGGCTGGGTTTATTGGTTCGCCAAAAATGAACATTTTCTCTGGCGAAGAAGCTGCGAAATTCGATGCGCATTCAGTCGGCATTCGCCCTGAGCACCTTGATGTCAGTACAGAAGGTGGCATCTGGAAGGGCACTGTTGGTGTGGCCGAGCACTTGGGCTCTGACACCTTTATCCATGTTCACGACACGGGTTTGGGTGACATGTTTACTGTTCGGATTAGTGGCGACATCGCTGTGACACACGGGGACACGATTTATCTGACTCCACATGAGGGGCGTATGCATCGCTTTGACGCTCAGGGTATGCGGATCGAGTGATCTAATCTGCACAAATTTTGGGGTGGCGTGCACAGGTTTGGTCCGCCGCCTCTTGAGACCCGCATCACCCGCGCAAAGTGCGGTGGACTTCTAACATGTGGACGGCGAACAATGGATAAGCTTATGAACGCGTATGTAACAAAACACCCCCCCCTCACACTCAGCAACGCGCATTTGACCCAACTGCCCGCTGAGGTGTCGCGCCCGCAGTATGATCGCAACGCTTTGACGCCTGGCATTGTGCATATCGGCCTAGGCAATTTCCATCGTGGGCATCAAGCATGGTATTTGCACCGCTTGATGCAAGACGGCTTAGCCCTTGATTGGGCCATCATAGGGGCTGGGGTGCGCCAGTATGATGCGGCGATGCGCGACAAATTGTTGGCACAAGATTGTCTGACGACATTGATTGAGTTGGATCCCTCGGGCAGTTCGGCTGAGGTCGTGGGGTCCATGATCGATTATCTGCCGATTGAAGAAGGCAATGCAGCCCTCATCGCGCAAATGACGAAGCCCGAAATCCGCATTGTCGCAACGACGGTCACCGAGGGCGGTTATTTCATTGATCCTGCAACTAAGGGGTTTGATGGGGCGCACCCTGATATTCTACACGACGTCGAAAACCCTGCGACGCCCAAGACTGCGTTTGGTGCTATTGTTGCCGCGCTGCGTGTTCGCCGCGATGAGGGGAGGGGGCCTTTCACCTGCATGTGTTGCGATAATCTTTTGGGAAATGGCGATATCATGCGGCAAACGGTCGTATCGCTTGCGCGATTAACAGATCCTGCGCTCGCTGATTGGATCAATACGGAATGCACTTTCCCCAACTCTATGGTGGATTGCATTGTCCCTGCGACGGGGCCAAACGAATTGGCTTTGGTGCAGGGTTTCGGGATCGATGATCAAGCGCCTGTCACGCACGAAAACTTTCGCCAATGGGTCATTGAGGATGCGTTTTGCGCAGGACGTCCCGATTGGGATTGCTCTGGTGCGACCTTTACGGATGATGTTCACAGCTATGAGGCTATGAAAATTCGCATCCTGAATGGTGGTCACCAAGTCATTGCTGTTCCTGGTGAAATTCTTTCAGTCGAGACGATTGCAGGCTGTATGGAACACGACCTGATCGGTCCGTTTTTCACAAAGGTTGCCAGCACAGAAATCGCGCCGCATGTCGAAGCGGTGCCAAACATGGCTCCCGAGACCTATGTTGAACTGATCCAGTCGCGTTTTTCTAACCCCAAAATTATCGACACAACGCGGCGCGTTGCCTTTGATGGCTCATCACGCCAGCCAGGATTTATTGTGCCCTCAATTCGGGACGGGTTGCGTGCAGGCACGCCAATTGATGGGCTCGTTTTGGTGCAAGCGATGTGGGCGCGGATGTGTGCTGGCACAAGAGAAGACGGCAGCCAGATCGAAGCCAATGATCCGTTTTGGGCTAAACTGCAAACCACAGCCTTGGCCGCGAAAAGCGATCCTAAAGTTTGGATCGATATGCGCCAGATTTATGGTGATCTTGCCGAGAATGACCAGTTTTCAGCGCTGTTTACGGCATCGCTCAAAACCATTTGGGATCGTGGTGTTGCAGCGACCTTGCAAGACTACTTAGACCGCTAGGTGCTTTTATAGTTTAGTCGCCGATGCTCCAATGTGTTGGGTCTTCTGTTACCTAGTCTAAGATAGCTTGCAGATTTTCACCGTCATACCCGCCTACAATGCAAATACCCCGCCCATGAATTATGGAGCGGGGTATTTTGCCGTCTTATCCTTCGGTCTGTCGCCTGCCTAGGCGCTTACATCTGCGAATAAGTGGCGCGATTTTCAAATTGGCACGGCGCTTAAAAGTTGTCCAAAACGTATCGCATAAATACATCTCATTGATTTATATCGTGAAAATGCACGCATAGGGCTATGCAAAATAGGTATTGGCCCAATTCGCCTGCTTGAGCGAGTGTTGTCGCAATAAAAAATAAAATCAGGGAGATTCCTATGTTGAAATTAAAAGATTGCGTCGCGGGCCTCGCGTTGAGTGCAGCCCTTGCGGGGACAGCATTTGCTGACATCTCCGTGAAAGTTGCATATGACGCCGACCCCGTTTCACTTGATCCGTATGAGCAATTGTCTGGTGGCACGCTACAACTGAACCACATGGTGTTTGATCCGCTTGTACGCTGGACACAAGATTTGCAGTTTGAAAGCCGTTTGGCAGAAAGCTGGGAACAAATTGATGCAACAACCATGCGCTTTAACCTGCGCAAGGATGTCACATTCCACTCTGGTAATGCCTTCACGGCCAAGGACATGGATTGGACATTTGATCGCGCAAAAGAAAGCCCAGACTTCAAGGGTATTTTTGCGCCATTCACAGACATCGAAGTCGTTGATGACTACACAATCGATCTGAAAACATCTGAACCATTCCCATTGGTTTTGCACACTGCGACATACTTATTCGCAATGGACAGCGCGTTTTACAGCGGCGAAACCGATGATGGCAAAAATAAATCCGAAATCGTAAAGCACGGCGACAGCTTTGCATCACGCAACATTTCAGGCACAGGTCCCTTCGTTGTCTCCGAGCGTGAGCAAGGCGTGAAAGTTGTCTTTGACCGTTTCGATGACTACTGGGATACGGCTTCACAAGGCAATGTGGATGAGATCACCCTGACACCGATCAAAGAAGACCCAACACGCGTTGCAGCATTGCTATCTGGTGATGTTGATTTCATCGCGCCTGTACCACCAACCGATCTGGCCCGTGTTGAAAAAGCCGATGGCGTAAATTTAATTACTATGCCGGGCACGCGTATCATTACGTTCCAAATGAACCAAGATCGCGTCGAGGCGTTTAAAGATCCAAAAGTGCGCATGGCCGTTGATTATGCAGTGAACAACACTGGCATCGTTGATCGTATTATGCGCGGTTTCGGTACTGTTGGCGCACAGGCATCCCCAATGGGTTACCTAGGTCACATCGAAAGCCTTGAACCACGTTTTGACATTGAAAAAGCCAAAGAATTGATGGCAGAAGCGGGATACGCAGACGGTTTCTCGATCTCTATGATGGCGCCAAATAACCGCTACGTGAACGATGATAAAATCGCGCAAGCTGTGGCATCAATGTTGTCGCAAATCGGGATTACAGTCGATCTTCAGACCTTACCCAAAGCGCAATACTGGCCTGCGTTTGATGAACGTGCGGCAGATATGATGATGATCGGTTGGCATGCCGATACCGAAGACTCTGCGAACTTCCATCAATTCTTGACGGCGTGTCGTGACGAAGAAACAGGCAACGGTCAGTACAACTCTGGCGGTTACTGTAATCCAGAAGCAGACAAGTTGATGGATATGGCGAACGCTGAAACTGATATCGCCAAGCGTACTGAGTATCTACAGCAGCTTGAGCAAATCTTGTTTGATGAAGCAGCCTTTGTGCCGCTGCATTGGCAGAACCTTGCATGGGGTGCAAAAGATGGCATGAACGCTGGAGAAATCGTGAATGCGCTTAATTTCCCATACTTTGGCGACCTAAAGGTTTCCGAATAACGTAGCTAAGAGTTATAGTTTCTTAGATATTCCCAAGGCGGGTGCGCCATCATGCGCACCCGCTAATTTTCTCTATAGTTACGTCAACGCGTTTGCGTGGGGCAGGGCTCGTTCAGGGGGGCGACGATGTTTGCATATCTTGTAAAACGTATTTTTCAGGCCATTGCAGTTATGCTGGTCATCTCGTTGATCGCTTTTGCGATCCAAGGTAACTTGGGTGATCCGCTACGAGAACTTGTGGGGCAATCCGTCTCAGAAGAGGTCCGTCAGCAACTGCGGGATGAACTGGGTCTCAATGATCCGTTTTTCGTGCAATATATGCGCTTTTTGGGCAATGCTTTGCAGGGAGACCTGGGAACGTCCTATTTCTTCAAAGAACCCGCGCTTGATGTGATCTTGAAGAAATTGCCAGCCACGCTTGAACTTGTTTTCGGTGCAACGATACTCATTATCGGGCTGTCCATCCCGCTGGGCGTTTATACCGCGATCCGACCCAACGGGGCGATCACGCGCATCATTCTATCTTTGTCCATCGTCGGTCTGTCTATTCCCGTTTTCTTGACTGCCATTTTGATGATTTTCTTTTTCTCTGTTGAGCTGGGGTGGATGCCATCCTTTGGGCGGGGTGAAATTGTGCATGTGCTTGGCTCGTGGGAAACCAATTTTGCTACCAAAGACGGTTGGCTGCACATAATTATGCCGTCTATCGCGCTGTCATCCATTATGCTTCCGATGTTTATTAGATTAATCCGCGCTGAAATGATGGATGTTCTGCAAAGTGAATATGTACGCTATGCTCAGGCCAAAGGGATCGCGCCGTGGCGGATATACTTTGTGCATGGTTTGAAAAATACCCTGCTGCCCGTCATCACTGTGGGCGGGGTACAGATCGGGACGATGGTTGCCTATACAATTTTGACCGAAACCGTCTTCAGTTGGCCTGGCATGGGGGCGATGTTTCTAGAAGCGGTCAACCGCGTGGATACACCGCTGATCGTGGCCTATCTGATCGTTGTTGGTTTTATCTTCGTGGTGACAAACACCATCGTCGATTTGATTTACGGTCTTGTTAACCCAACGATTAACCTCGCGAGGATGGGCGCATGAGTGATCCAGCTACTGTTCCGAGCTTTGTGCTCAAATCAACGCCGTCGCGCTGGGCACGTCTGCGTGACAGCAACATCGGTTATTCTTTTCGCAGGAACCCCGTGGCAATTGTGTCGATGGTGGTTTTCTTAGCGATCACCATCGCGGCATTTTTTGCTCCGTGGATTGCGCCTTATGACCCCTATGATCCTGCTCAGATCGACATTATGAACAGTGAATATCCACCCATTTGGATTGATGGCGCCTTGCCTGAGTTTATGTTGGGCACGGATGATCAAGGGCGCGATTTGCTTTCGACTATCCTCTACGGCACGCGTCTTTCAATTATCATCGGGATTTGTGCCGTGGCTTTGCAGGCATTCCTTGGGATTTCGATTGGGCTGATTTCAGGCTATGTCGGTGGGCGTACTGACAGTCTTTTGATGCGCCTTGCTGATATTCAACTGACAGTCTTTTGATGCGCCTTGCTGATATTCAATTGTCATTCTCAACCTTGATGGTTGCGATCATATTTCTGGCGATCACGCAGGCTGTCTTTGGCTCTGAAGTCTTTAGCCGCTATGCTGTGTTGTTCTTGGTTGGGGTGATCGGCGTGGCCGAATGGCCGCAATATGCCCGCACCGTGCGCGCCACGGTTTTGGCCGAAAAAAAGAAAGAATATGTCGATGCAGCTAGGGTCATGGGCTTCGGCCCTATACGGATCATGGTGCGCCACATTTTACCGAATTCCTTGTCACCGATTTTTGTGATTTCGACAGTGCAAGTGGCCAATGCAATCATTTCCGAAGCGTCTCTTAGCTTTTTGGGTTTGGGCATGCCGCCCAACCAACCCTCGCTTGGTTCACTGATTTCTTCGGGGTTTGACTATATCTTTTCGGGCAGTTGGTGGATTACCGCCATTCCGGGTGTGGTTCTGGTGGTGCTGGTGCTGGTTATCAATTTGCTGGGGGACTGGATGCGTGACGTTCTGAACCCGAAACTATACAAAGGTTAACCCATGTCTTTGTTATCTGTACGTGATCTTACGGTCAAATTTTCGAACCGCACTGGGGCTCTGACAGCGCTCAACGGAATTTCATTTGATCTTGCCCGTGGCGAGCGGCTTGGAATCGTCGGAGAATCCGGCGCGGGTAAATCTATCACTGGATTTGCGTTGATGAATCTCTTGTCCCAACCGGGTTTTATCGACGGTGGACAAATCCTGTTTGAGGGTGAAGACGTCACCCAGATGTCGAAAAAGCAAGTGCGGGATATGCGCGGCAACCGTATGGCGATGATCTTTCAAGATCCGATGGTGACCCTCAATCCCGTTTTGACGATCGGTCAGCAAATGGTTGAAACGCTGCGTGCGCATCGAAAGCTGTCATTTGAAGAAGCGCGTCAAATCGCATTGGTGAAGCTGAAAGAAGTCTACATTCCTTCACCAGTAGAACGGTTTGAGCAATACCCGCATGAGCTTTCAGGTGGCATGCGTCAGCGCATCATTATCGCTATGGCGCTTTTGCTTGATCCCAAACTGATCATTGCAGATGAACCGACGACAGCGCTTGATGTGACTATTCAGGCCGATATCATGGAACTGCTGCTGGAAATGTGTCAGTCCAACCAAGTTGGGTTGATCTTGATTACTCACGACCTCGGGGTCGTCTCTCAGGTGACTGAGCGCACGATGGTGATGTATGCAGGGCGGATCATCGAAAACGGTCCAACCCGTTCGATTATTAACGACCCGCAGCATCCATATACTCAAGGCTTGATCAGCGCCTTGCCGCAACAAACGCAACCTGGCCAACGGTTAAAACAAATCCCAGGCGTGATGCCGACCCTGTCGGATATGCCGTCAGGCTGCCCGTTTCATCCGCGCTGCGACCATGCCACTGAAACCTGTAAATCTCAGGTCCCTGATATCAGCCAATCGGGAGAAAGCTTTGTCGCGTGCCATGAGGTACATCGGCTGCAAAAAGAACTGGCTTCGGAGGCAGCGCAATGAGCTTAGACAAAGAAAACGGCCCTTTGCTGCGCGTTAAGGGGCTTGAGAAGCGTTTTAATTTGGATCAAGGTTTTCTCGAAAGCTTGAAGTTCTCGAGTGGAAAATTGACGCGCGAAACGCGTGCTGTCCACGCCGTAAACAATATCTCGTTTGACGTAGATCGGGGCGACGCAATTTGTGTTGTTGGCGAAAGTGGCTGTGGCAAATCCACGGTTGCACGTATGGTTGCGGGATTGATCGCACCTAGTGGTGGCGAAATTCACTATGACGGTGAGCGTATTGATGGGCTGCGTGGCAAAGATTTGCTGCCCCTGCGCAAGAAAATCCAGATGATTTTTCAAAACCCATATGCGTCGCTGAACCCACGGATGACCATCGGGCAAACCTTGGCCGAACCACTCCGCTATCATAATCCAAGCATGAGCAAAGGTGCGCTGCAAGACAAAGCCGCGGCTGTGATGAAATCCGTTGGGATTGACCCCGCTTGGGGGGCGCGCTTTGCCCATGAATTGTCAGGCGGGCAACGCCAAAGGATCGCCATCGCACGCGCTTTGACGGTGGACCCTGAATTTATCGTCGCAGATGAACCCATTTCAGCTTTGGATGTTTCCATTCAAGCACAGGTTTTAAATCTGATGCTGGAAATGCAAGAAGCACATGGTCTGACCTATCTGTTTATCACCCATGACCTAAGTGTGGTTGAACACTTTGGGACCAAAGTGATCGTGCTGTATCTGGGATCAATCTGTGAAGTTGCCGACACGCAAACCTTGTTTTCGAATCCAAAACACCCTTATACCAAAGCCTTGCTGTCGGCGGTGCCGCAGCTGAAAGACGATCGGTCGAACCATATTCGGCTCAAGGGGGAAATCCCGACGCCGATCAACTTACCATCAGGGTGTCCGTTCCGTTCACGTTGTCCTTTGTCGGACGCGCGCTGCGCCAGTGAAAAACCGATGCCTTTGCAAAAAGATGACGGATCCGTTGTGGCCTGTCATGCTGTCGAAGAAGAACGCGTTGATGCGTTGAACTGGGTATAGGGCAAACGCTTTGGAGATCAATTGGCTGAAAGACTTTATAGCCTTGGCTGCGACGCAGAATTTTTCGCGTGCCGCAGAGCTGCGCTATGTGAGCCAACCTGCATTTTCACGCCGCATTAGGGCGCTTGAAGCTTTTGTGGGGGCGCGCCTTATCAATCGCGATACACTTCCGCTGAGTTTGACGCCAGCGGGGGAACTGTTTTTAGAACGCTCAGAAACCTTGCTGCGGTCATTGGAGGATGCGCTTGAACAGTGCCGTTTGATCGAAGTCGAAGATGAAAACGTGCTGCGTATTGCGGCCAGCCAATCACTGTATACCAGTTACAACGGTAGTCTGATCGAGCCTTTTGTCGAACGTGGACTTTTGACTGTTGAGCTTGACTCTGTGTCTTGGCCTGCAGGCAAGTTCGTTGGTAAAATGCAGCAAGGCAATTGTGATCTGATGTTGTGCTATTGGCACCCTTCTATGGGATTTTTGTCTTCCATCGCAAAGGGGCAGTTCGACTATGTGACGATCGCGAAAGAGTCTTTGCTGCCTGTCTCTAAACCTGATGAAAACGGCGCGCCTCTATTTCGCCTGCCCAATGGAGGAAAGTCACGGGTACCTTTGATTTCCTATGGATCAGCCTCGGTGTTGCGACCTGTTGTCGATGAAATTCTGGCGTCTCATAGCGGAACAGCATCCACTTTGCTTGTGAGTCAAAACGCCTTGTCCAATTCCGTGATGGCCTTGATCCAAGAAGGCTTCGGTCTTGGGTGGTTGCCAACTAAAGTCTGTGCGGACGCGATTGAGCAAAACACATTGGTGCATGCTGGTGATGAAAGTTTTATAGCGCCTTTGGAAATCCGTCTTTATCGCTCACGGCAAAACCAAAAGCCTAAATTAAAGGCGCTATGGAGTGAAGTTGTGGCAAAATATGGCGAAAAAACCTGATTTCAGGCCATTTTCACGCTTTAGCGCTATGCACATAAGGTTATGCAAACTTGGCATTGGCCTTGTCTGAGCCTCAATCGCTAGCCTGTCTTCAATCAACTGGGAGACGACAATGGTCAATCTAAATAAAAATATTTCACAAGCCGCACTTGCAGGTGTTCTCGCAGGCACGACTTTTCTGGCAACCGCGTCTTATGCTGCGACGGTTGCAGAGGGCACCAAACTGGCGGATACGCAAACCTATACATATAGTTTGCTGGACGAGACCACGAGTTTCGATCCACAGATCGTAGAAGATAGCGACGGATCTGGCATCGTACGCGATCTGTTTGAAGGTCTGTACAACCAAGGTCCAGATGGCGCGAATGTGCCGGGTGTGGCGACACATCACGATGTATCTGATGACAATTTGGTTTACACTTTCCACCTGCGCGATACGGCCAAATGGTCTGATGGCAAAGCGGTTACCGCAGGCGATTTCGTTTACGCATGGAAACGCGCGGTGAGCCCAGAAACCGCATCGCCATACGCATGGTATATGGAACTGATGTCGCTGGAAAACGCAGCGGAAATCATTGCGGGCGAAGCGGATGCTGACACGCTTGGCGTCAAAGCCATTGACGACTTTACATTGGAAGTCACCCTGTCCAAGCCATTGCCGTATTTCGCAGAAATGGTGTCACATTCAACAACATTCCCATCGCCAAAATGGGTGATCGATGCCCATGGTGATGAATGGACACGCCCTGAAAACTTCGTGGGCAACGGTGCCTATGTCTTAACCGAACATGTCGTAAAAGAACGGTCCGTACGTGAGCGCAACACCATGTATTGGGACAATGACAACACAGTTCTCGATAAAGTGGTCGCCTTGGTTATCGGGGACGAGAACCAAGCTTTGACACGTTATAAAGCGGATGAATTGGATAAAACCGATATCCCAGCGGGTCAGTACCCCGCGTTGAACGAAGAGTTGCCTGGCGAAGCGATCGCTGTGCCGCGTTTGTGTAACTATTACTTCTCATACAACCTTGCTAGCGGGCCTGAGGCTTTCCAAGATGTGCGTGTGCGTCAAGCTTTGTCTTTGGCGATTGATCGCAACGTGATTGTGGATCAGGTTCTCAAAGGGGGGCAGTTCCCAGCGTATCACTTTACACCTGCCGCAACGGCTGGATTCGATGCGCCTGAAATCGACTATGCAAAGATGACCCAAGCAGAGCGTGACGCGAAAGCCATGGAGTTGATGGCTGAGGCAGGTTACGGGAAAGATGGTGAAAAGCTTGCGTTTAATTACCTGTACAATTCCTCTGAAAGCCACAAGCAGGTCGCGATTGTAGCCACGCAAATGTGGAAACAAAAACTGGGCATCGATGTCACGCTTGAGAACCAAGAATGGAAAGTCTTTTTGGAAAACCGTGGTAATCAAAACTACGACATGGCGCGCGGCGCTTGGTGTGGGGATTACAACGAAGCGTCTACTTTCCTAGATTTGTTGCAATCCAATTCTGGTTACAATGATGCGAAATTCAACAATGCGCGTGTTGATGAACTGCTTGAGACAGCCAAAACATCTAAAGATACAGGCCCTCTGTACACCGAGATCGAACAAATCGTCTCGCAAGAAATGCCAGTTGTGCCGATCTACCACTACTCTGCGAATATGCTCTTGAAGAGCGATGTCAAAGGTTGGCCAATCGAAAACGTAATGCAGAAGTACTATTCAAAAGACTTGTACAAAGTCGCTGAATAATTTTCCCCTTCTTTCACTTCTGCCACTCTTGCCGCCGGTTCATCCGGCGGCAAGACATGCGTTAGGTGCCCCATGTTAAAATACTCTTTGCGACGCAGCCTTGCTGTTGTGCCGACCTTGCTGTCGCTCATAATCATATGTTTTTTTCTAATGCGGCTAGCACCTGGTGGGCCGTTTACATCCGAGCGCCCCTTGCCTCCCGCTATTATGGCCAATGTGCTTGAACGCTATGGTCTAGATCAGCCGCTCCACATCCAGCTGTGGACATATATCAAAAACATTGTCTTTCATTTCGACTTTGGCCCCAGTTTTTCGCAGCGCGACTACACGGTGAACGATTTGATCGCGGCGGGCTTTCCTGTGACGCTGACTTATGGATTTTGGTCCGCTGTATTTGTCTTGGCTCTTGGCATCCCGCTTGGTGTTGTCGCGGCGCTGCGCCAAAATAGCTTTTGGGATTACATTATGACGGGGTTTGCGATTTTCTCGCAGATCTTTCCGAATTTCGTGCTGGCACCTTTATTGGTGTTGCTCTTTACGCTTGCGTTGGGCTGGTTGCCTGGCGGCGGCTGGAATGGTGGCCACTGGAGCTATATCATCATGCCTGCCGTTGCATTGGGCACGTCTTATCTTGCCAATGTCGCGCGGATCACGCGCTCATCCTTGCTTGAAATTTTGGGGGCCCCCTATATCCGAACCGCGCGGGCCAAAGGCCTGCCTGAACGCACCATCTTGATCCGTCATGCGCTGAAACCAACGCTGCTGCCCGTGATCTCATACATGAGCCCCGTCTTTGTTTACATGATCACAGGATCGGTCTTCGTGGATGTATTCTTTTCAACAGGTGGGATCGGTCAAAAGTTTATCGATGCGGCATATACGCGTGACTATTCCGTCATTTTGGGTCTGGCAATCTTATACAGCGTGCTGACCTTTGTTCTTAATCTTCTTGTGGATCTTGCCTATGCGGCGATTGATCCCAAAGTGCGGAGTGGCCTTAAATGAGTGCGCGCAGAACTATGAACAGCGAAGACTACGCGCAGGCCGCAGCAGAAGAAATGCTGTCCAGCCGTTCCTTTTGGGCCGATGCGCGGCGTCGTTTTTTCCAAAACCGTATGGCAGTTGTTGCGCTTTTGTTTTTGGCATTTGTTTTTCTTTTTGCTATCTTTGGCAACCTTGCGGCACAGTTTTCGATTGAAGAAATTGACTGGTCTTTGCTGGGCCAAGTTAAAGAACAAGGCGGTCCTAGCTTGGAAAACGGCCATTGGTTTGGTGTCGATGAACTGGGGCGCGACCTTTATGCGCGCGTTGTGCAAGGGTCACGTGTATCTTTAATGGTGGGCTTTATCGCGGGGATCGCTGCGGTGCTCATCGGGGCGACCTTTGGGGCCATCGCGGGCTATTATGGCGGGCGAATTGATCAGCTGATAATGGCTGCATACAATATTACGCTATCAATTCCTTACATCATTTTCTTTGTGGTCTGGCAGGCATTTTTTGGTCGTTCTGTTGAGCAGATGATCATCGTGATGGTGATCATGAACTGGACTGCGGGTCTTTTGATCACGCGTGGTCAGGTGATGACGCTGAAAAACCGTGAATTCATCGAAGCAGCGCGTATGCTAGGCTTGTCTGATACCAAGATCATTTTCAAACATTTGTTGCCCAACATGCTTTGGATCATTGTGATCTACGCCTCTATCACCATCCCAGATATGATCATGACCGAAAGCTTGGTGTCCTTCCTTGGTGTGGGCATCCAAGAACCACAAACCAGTTGGGGCGGCCTGATTTCCGAAGGGGCGTCGACCATGACATATGGCACTTTGTGGCAACTCGCCTTTCCCGCGGTCTTCTTTGCGGTGAACCAAATCTCACTTTACTACATCGGGGATGGGCTGCGAGATGCGCTTGATCCAAAGGAGCGCTCATGACTTTGCTTCAAGCTGAAAACCTGTCGATTGAATTTCAAACCCCTGATGGGGTGGTCAAGGCGGTCAATGATGTATCCTTTTCCATTGGGGCGGGAGAAACTGTTGCTTTGGTGGGGGAATCCGGTTCGGGAAAATCGCAGATCGCCCTCTCGGTTTTAGGGCTTTTGGCGGGCAATGCGCGTACCTCTGGCACTGTTACCTACCAAGGTAAGAACCTACTTGAGATGCAGCAAAACGAATTGAATTCTATTCGCGCCAAAGAAATCGCGATGATCTTTCAAGACCCGATGACGTCACTCAACCCCTATATGACCATCGAACGTCAGCTCAATGAAAGCTTGGAACAGCATGAGGGTCTAAAAGGGGCAGCAGCCCGCAAACGCGTTTTGGAAGCGATGGATGCCGTGCGTATTCCTGATGCAAAGAACCGCTTAAAGGCCTATCCACACGAATTTTCGGGTGGAATGCGCCAGAGGATCGTTATTGCGATGGCGCTGATGTGCAGTCCGAAATTGATACTCGCGGATGAGCCAACGACAGCACTTGATGTGACCGTGCAAGCGCAAATCATGGCATTGCTCAAAGAAATCCAGCGCGAAAGCGACATGTCTGTTTTGCTCATTACGCACGATTTGGGCGTGGTTGCTGGGGCCTGTGAAAAGACCTTGGTGCTTTATGCAGGGCGTGTGATGGAACAAGCAGGGACCCTAGATTTGTTTGAAACACCTTCACACCCATACACTCGTGGGCTGCTTAGGGCCGTCCCAAACATTCAGGATGCGGTGGGGGATTTGCGCAGTATTGCAGGGCAGCCGCCAAATCAAATGGTTCCACCGCCTGGCTGCCCGTTTGCGCCGCGTTGTGAAAACAGAACTGAGCAATGCGATAGGGAATTGCCGCCCCTTGTCGGTGACATCCGTCATCAACGCGCCTGCTGGCGCCCCGTAGAGGAGTTGGTATGATGCCTAACCCATCCACTCCATTGCTGCGCGTTCGCGATTTAAGCGTAGAATTTAAAATGTCCAATTCTAAAGGGTGGCCATGGCAAAAGCCGGATGTGGTACATGCCGTCAATGGCGTGTCCTTTGATATTCACGCGGGCAAATGCTTGGGCGTTGTTGGTGAAAGCGGGTGCGGAAAATCAACTCTGATCCGTGCCGTTGCAGGTCTTGTGCCGATGGCCGCAGGGCAAATTGAGTTTGATGGCAAGACCGTCAATACGGCAAAAAAATCTGATGTCTTAAACTTGCGTCGCTCCGTTCAGATGATTTTTCAAGATCCCGTGGCATCGCTTAATCCGCGCATGACTGTATTTCAAATCGTCGAAGAACCATCGCGCGCCTTTTTCCCAAAACGCAGCGCCCAAGAGCATCGCGAAAGGGTCATGAGCCTGCTGGATCGGGTTGGCATTCCAAGGAGAAACGCCAATAGGTATCCGCATGAATTTTCAGGCGGTCAATGTCAGCGGGTCGGAATTGCGCGTGCGCTGGCCGCCGAACCACGGGTTTTGCTCTGCGATGAACCTGTGTCTGCATTGGATGTGTCGATTCAGGCGCAGATCGTAAATTTGCTGCGCGAATTGCAACGTGAGATGGATCTAACGCTGATCTTTGTGGCGCATGACCTTGGTATTGTCCGTCATATTTCGGATGATGTTTTGGTGATGTATCTGGGTGGAATGATGGAATATGGGCCCGCTGAGAGCGTGGTAAAGTCGCCATCCCACCCCTATAGCCAAGCTTTGCTTTCTGCTGTGCCTGTCGCTGATCCACGCGTTGAAGTGGTGCCCCAGATTCTTGACGGTGATTTGCCCAGCCCGCTTGATCTGCCTATTGGGTGCTTGTTTGAAACGCGCTGCCCGAAGGCGCAAAATATCTGCCGTATTGAGCGGCCTGCTTCGCGCAAAATTGGTGATGCACAGGTTTTTTGCAGTCAATTATAAGCATGACTGTGGCGCCTATTGAGTGCCACAGTTCGGTTGCGCATGGGGCAATTTGAGCACAGGGCGATGACGATTTTTCTACGCTAGGCGCTGTTTAATCAATCGGTCAGCGACGATATGCGGCGGCTCACCCGCCTTGGTTGCGGCTGTAAAGACCTGATCAAGAGTTTTGGCCAGCCCGTTCACGCGATTTTCGCGATACGCTGGATCGCTGATTTTCAGGATTTCCATCGCGACATTGATAATACCGCCACCGTTAACGATGTAGTCCGGCGCATATAGAACACCTGCGTCATGCAAGCCTTGGCCGCATGTTTCGTGGGCCAACTGGTTATTCGCCGCACCAACGACAAAACGCGCTTTCAACCCTGCAATCACATCTGTCGATAAAATTCCGCCCATCGCACAGGGGGCGAAAACGTCCGCATCCTGATGAAAAATTTCCTGTGGAAGCACAACCAAAGCGCCAAGCTTTTGTGCGGCATGCTGTGTTGCTTCGCTATTGATGTCGCTCACGATCAAATCCGCACCTGCGCCGTGCAGTAAGGTGGCCAAATGCATACCAACATGCCCAAGGCCCTGAATCGCAACCGTTTTGTTGTTTAGGTCATCTGATCCAAGCGCATGCAATAGCGTTTGTTTCAAGCACAAGAACACCCCTCGTGCTGTGACGGGGGATGGGTCGCCGCTGGCAAATTCTCCGCCTTCGAGCCCTGCGACATAGGGGGTTGTTTGTGCGACATAGGCCATGTCCTGCGGGGAAATGCCGACATCTTCGGCTGTGTAATAGCTGCCGCCCAGATGGTCGATCAAGCGTCCGAACGCACGCATCAACTCAGGTGTTTTATGGCGCTTAGGATCACCAATGATGACCGATTTCCCGCCGCCCAGCGGCAGATCTGCGGCTGCATTCTTATAGGTCATTCCCAAGGAAAGTCGCTGCACATCCTGTACCGCGTCGTCAAATGTGGCGTAGTCGAACATTCGACACCCGCCTGCAGCAGGGCCGCGGTGGAGCGAGTGAATGGACACCAGCGCGTGCAAGCCCGTTGCGTGGTCTTTCGCCTCAACCAGTCGTTGATATCCTTGGCGAGGTGCAAGGTCGCGCAGGATCATATCTGCGGGCTTAACATTTATCATAGGGAACTTCCTTATCGTCGGTCGCGGGATGTGAATTTGCTCCGCCGCCGCACCGTCTTGATCACAAACTTTAGAACGCCTCTCTTTGATCCTAAACTGGTTGGGTCAGAATGAATGTTCGAAATTGGGTTTGCACAGTCAAAATGCAGGATAATATTTTATATATTCTCATTTTTGCAAAGGATAGTTTTTGAAAACGCTTGATTCCATAGATATTAGGATTCTTAAAACACTGCAGAAAAACGGGAATATCTCCAATACGCAGCTGTCAGATATTGTCGCCCTATCGACCAGCCAATGTTGGCAGCGGGTACAACGGTTGCAGCGCGAGGGGTATATCTCAGGATACAAGGCAGTGATTGATCACGCCATGCTGGGCTATTCTGATATCGTTTTGGTGGAAATTGCGGCCTCTCGTGATGAGGGTACACAAATCGCAACGCTATGCGAAGAATTAAGCAAAATCCCTGAAGTTCTGGAGGTCCATCTGACATCGGGCGAATTTGACTGTTTCATTAAAGTTGCCGTGAATGGAACGCGTGGGTTCCAAGATTTTCTCAGTTCCAAACTGTATAAAATAAAGGGTATCCAAAATTCGAAATCTTCATTTTCATTGAAATGCTTTAAAAACGAAACAGGGTTTGTGCCTGATAATATTGGCTAGGGTTCGCGCTTTGCCTGCACTGTCGCAGATCAGACTTGGATCACTTGGCAGTTATGTTGCTCACAGTTTTCGACAAGAGTGGTAGAAAGCTGGGCCCCAGTCACGATGACATCAAGATCCCAAACATGCCCAGTCTGACAGGGTAAGTCCAATCCGTTTTTCGTGCTGTCGATGACCAGAATGCGGGTTGTTGCGCAGCTTGTGATCGCCTTGCGTGCGGCGACTTCGTCGCTGTTATAATCCATCAAGCATCCTGTGTGAGATAAGCCACCACAGCTAAAAACAGCATAATCGACACTGTGCTGTGCAAAGAATTCAAGCGCAGGCGCACCGATCATATCGAGATCACGCGTCCTGACTGTCCCACCCGCCAGTTCGATTGTGATATTCGGGGCTTGCTGTAAGGCGCACACCGCGTGGATACTGTTGGAAGCGACAAACAAGTCCTTGTGAGACGCCAAAAAACGCGCGCAGTTTTCGACAGTTGTGCCTGTGCCCAAGGCCAGCCTTGCGCTCGTCGGAATCAGGTTTTTGACGGCCAAGGCAATGCGCTGTTTTTCCTGTCGGGCGATGCCTTCGCGGGGGAGGTATCCGATGTTTTCGCTTTGTTGGCGCAACCGCACATTGCCGTTGCGACGTTGAACAAGCCCAGCTTCATCCAGTTCGCGCAGATCGGCGCGTATCGTTTGGACCGAGACAGCAAGTTCAGTCGAAAGTCCGCTTGCTGAAAGCGCATCGTTTTCAGACAATAGCGCGATGATTTCATCTCTGCGCTGGGTGACATCCCGTCTCACGGTAAATTCCTTTGAAAAATTATCAAACTGTTCGAAAGGGTAGGGAAATGATCTAAGTGCCGCAATATAAATAAAAGTTTCACTCAACCGTTACAAAACTGTCAATTTTCTCAGGGATAAGGCGACTCGTGAATTGCTTTCGTTCGAAAGTTAGAATCTCAGGAGAGCCCCATGAAGTCCTTCGTCACCACCACCGCTTTCGCGCTCTTGGCCAACACGGCCATGGCCGACACAATTACGCTTTATACGTCGCAGCCCAATGCTGATGCGCAGCGCACAGTAGATGCTTTTATGGCTGCGAACCCCGATACAGAAGTTGACTGGGTGCGCGATGGCACAACCAAACTCATGGCGCGGCTGCGCGCCGAACTTGAGGCTGGCAATCCCCAGCCTGACCTGTTGTTGATCGCCGATACCGTAACGTTGGAAGGGATGGCGCAAGAGGGTCTTTTGGCTGCTTACAAATCACCAGAGTCTAGCGAATATGACGCGGCGCTACATTCAGCAGACGGCTATTACCATTCGACCAAGTTGATCACCACTGGGATCGTTTACAACACGGGTGTTGAAACTGCGCCAACCTCTTGGCATGACCTTGCTCAAGGCGCCATCAAAGGGCAAATCGCGATGCCTTCACCGCTTTATTCAGGGGCCGCACTGATCCACCTTGCCACGCTGACAGGCGATGAAACGCTGGGCTGGGATTATTACGAAACGCTTGCTGAAAATGATGCCCGCGCGCAGGGCGGCAATGGCGGCACGTTCAAAGCTGTGGCGTCAGGCGAAAAGCCTTATGGCATGGTCGTCGACTACCTTGCGATCCGCAACAAGGCTGAAGGTTCGCCCGTTGATTTTATCTTCCCTGAGGAAGGGGTGTCTTATGTGACTGAACCCGTGGCAATCATGTCCTCTGCGAAGAATGTCGAAGGCGCGCAGAAATTTGTCGACTTCTTGTTGAGCACTGAGGGTCAAGAGCTGGTTTTGGATATGGGCTACATTCCTGCCCGTGACGATATGGGCGTTCCTGAAGGATTCCCTGCGCGCGAAAACATCAAACTGATGGCCTTTGACCCCGCCGAAGCCCTTGAAAACGCCGAAGCCAATAAGGCCAAGTTCGCAGAGCTTTTCGGCGCTGACTGATGCATGTCATTCAACAAAATGGAAGCAGCCGGTCCGAGGCTCGGCTGTTCAATACTATTTTGCTGGTCGCGATCTGTTTGACGCTGGCCCCTGTCTTGCGCCTGTTTGTTGAGGGCGTCACTTATCAGGGCAGTCCGAGCTTTGTCCTCGTGCGCGATGTACTGGCGCAGCCCTCTACCTTGAGCGCTTTAAAACACTCGATGATCACTGCGGGTTTCGGTACTTTGGTATCGCTAGTGTTGGGCGCAGCTTTTGCATTCCTTGTGGCGCTAACGGATCTACGCGCCAAAGCGGCCTTGGTTTTTTGCCTCATGATCCCAATGATGATCCCTCCGCAAATCACAGCCCTATCTTGGACCCAAATCATGGGGCCATCATCTGTGTTGTTGAAAACACTTGGCATCGCCCCTCCGCTTGGCGCGCCACAACCGTTATATTCGCCGCAAGGTATTATTTTTTTGCTGGGTATCCAGCACATGTCGATTGTTTTTTTGACTCTGCGCGCTGGGCTGCGTTCCATCCCGCAAGACGTGGTTGAGGCCGCGCGCATCAGTGGAGCAAAGGGATTGCGCACATGGTGGCAAGTTGTGATGCCGTTGACCTTGCCCAGTCTGGCGGCAGGGACAGCGATTACGTTTGTGACCGCGCTGGGCAATTTTGGCATCCCAGCAATGTTGGGTATTCCCGCAGGTTATGCGACACTTCCGACGCTCGTATATCAAAAGCTGGCCGGCATGGGCACGACCGTATTGGCTGAAGTTTCTGTGCTTGCGATGCTGATCGGGGCGGTTGCCGTGGCAGGCATATTGTTGCAACGCCTGTGTCAGTCACGTCAGAAATTACACCTTGTGGGCAGTACGTCTCGCCCATTGGCCTTGCCGCTCGGCGCTGCTCGTTTGCCTGTCGAGATAGCACTTTGGTCGGTTGTCGTTGCCATTCTGGTCTTGCCCATGTTTGGCCTGATGGCGACATCTTTGGTGCCTGCTTACGGCGTGACGCTGCGCTTTGACACGGTGACGTTGGCCTCTTGGTACGAAGTTCTATTCCGCCAACCGGTCACATCACGGGCTTTTGCCAATTCCTTTGGTTTGGCCGCAGGTGCTTCTGTCACTTTGGTGATGATCTGCCTGCCTTTGGCGTGGTTGATGGAGCGACGTAAAACACGGCTGGCACGCTTGTTCGATAGCCTGCTTGATCTCCCCTACGCCTTGCCTGGTGTTGTTTTGTCTATTGCGATGATCTTGCTGCTGATCAATTTGCCCTTCACCGAGGCCACGCTCTACGGAACTATCTGGATTATATTTCTGGCCTATCTCGCGCGTTTCTTTGCGGTGATGTTTCGCCCAGTTCAGGCGAGCCTGAAGCAGTTTGATCCCAGCATGGACGAAGCCGCACAATCGGTTGGCGCGTCTCTCTATCGGCGGCTGCGCGATGTGATATTTCCACTATCAGCACCAGCGGCAGCGGCTGGCGCGATCCTTGTTTTTCTCACCGCATTTAATGAGCTCACGGTTTCTGCGCTTTTGTGGTCCTCAGGCACCGAGACATTGGGCGTTGTGATTTTCAATCTAGATGACAGCGGCGAAACTGGCATGGCCAGCGCCTTGGCTATGACCATCGTCTTTGTGGTCGTGGTGCTTATGGCACTGATCCAACTGTTGTCTGGGCGTTTACCCAAAGGAGTTGTCCCATGGCAGACATAGACCTATTTTCAGTCGGCAAGACATTTACAGGCACGCCTGCGTTACAGGACATCACAACCCGCTTTGATGATGGCGAATTTGTTGCACTTTTGGGGCCGTCTGGATGCGGCAAGACAACCCTTTTGCGCATTTTGGCAGGTTTTGAAGAGCCAAGCAGTGGACGTATCCGCATCGGCACCCGTGAAATGGCCAATGCCGAAACAGGGGCACATATTGCACCTGAAAACCGCAACATCGGGTTCGTATTCCAATCATACGCGCTTTGGCCGCATATGTCGGTGCGGCGCAACGTATCTTATCCGCTTGAAATTCGAAGGCTTTCCAAGTCCGCTATTGCCACGCAGACAGATGCGGCACTCGCGTCTACAGGGCTTGAGGACTACGCTGACCGTATGCCTTCGGACCTTTCAGGCGGGCAACGTCAAAGGGTGGCTTTGGCGCGTTGTCTTGTCTCGGATCCCTGTGCCGTATTGCTGGATGAGCCCTTGGCTAATCTTGATGTCGCTCTGCGCGCGTCGATGCAGGGCGTTTTTACAGACTTCCACAAACGCACGGGTGCCACGATGATCTATGTCACCCATGATCAGGCCGAAGCTATGGCCATGGCCGATAGGATCGCGGTGATGGATCAGGGCCGCATTCAACAATTCGACACGCCGCAAATTCTATACGAACGCCCCAAGAACCGCTTCGTTGCCGAATTTGTCGGGCGTGGGACTGTCGTTCCCGTGCAAGAGTTCAAGCATGCGGGAGATGCACATCTCGCGCGCATATTTGGGACCGAAGTTGCGGTACAATCGGCACAGCAAGAGGTGCAGGTCAGTCATGTCTGTCTGCGGCCTGAAAATCTGACGATCTCCGAGAATGGCGATCTGCGTAGCAAGGTCGCGCGGGTCACCTATATGGGCGGGAAATACCTGCTGGAAACGGTGACGGATTGCGGTGCGCGCCTGTTTGCAGAAACGCGCGCGCGCTTCGACGTTGGTGCCCAATTGGGCCTGACAATCACAACACCGTGGGCTTTTTTAGAGGATTAAATGCAAAGCATCAGAGTACTTTCAGGCATCGGGGACAAAGGCCCTGCCTGCATGCAGTTGACGGTGGATGACCAGATTTGGCTGTTGGATTGCGGCTTTGGTCCTGAAGCCAACGCGCATTTCAATCCCGCGTGGCTTGAGGGAGCTGATGCGGTATTTATCACCCATGATCACATCGATCATATCGGCGGTGCATCCTATGCTGTTGAGGCGGGGTTACCCATCTATGCGACCGCTCAAACGGCCAAAGCTTTGCCCCCTGCAGCCAATGTGCATCTTTTGCCTGAACAGGGCGAAACTATGATCCATGGCGTCACCCTAACCACAGGGCGCAACGGCCATGCGATGGGCGGTGTCTGGTTTCACTTTGATCTGGGTGAAGGGCTATTTTATTCGGGCGATTGGTCCGAGGAATCCGATTGGTTTACCTTCGATGTGCCGCCTCCAGCGGCCACAGCGATTTTGGATTGCTCTTATCATCTGGATGACGTTCCGCAATCGGATCGGCTTTGTGCACTCAACGCCTTGTTGGATGGGGTGGATGGGCAGGTGCTTTTGCCTGTTCCTCCTTCTGGCCGTGCGGGCGAAATGGCGCTGCATCTGGTCCGTCGTTACGGATACGACAGCGTTATGCTTGACCCTGAATGCCAAGACACGCTGCGCGCAGCATTGACCAGTGGTGCCGTCAGCGCTGATGCCCAAACAATTGCTCCGCTTTTTGATCGCGGCCCTATGGAGCAAGCGCGTTTCTTGATCTGTGATACACCCAATGCTGATGGCGGGGCCGCTTGGGGCTATGTACGCGCGTGGCATGAAAGCGGACGTTTGGGACGCGATGCGCATGTGGTTTTTACTGGCCATATGACGGCCCATGCGCGTGGCATTTGCAGCGTTCCTGGCGGGTATTTTCAACGGTGGAATGTGCATCCACCACTCCGAGATCAGGTGAAAATGCTCAATCGCTTAGGCGCAAAACGTTTCGCCCCCGCATTTTGCACTCAGCCTGAAGACTACTTGGTCGAAGGGCTTGCTGCTGAGGTATTCTTTCACGATCGGGTGCGCCTATGACCTTAGCGCCTTTACCATCCTGTAGCTTCTGTTTGGTTCGCCATGGTGAAACCACAGCCAACGCAGACGATATCATCGCAGGCGTCACAGATGTTTCGCTTACACACTTGGGCCGCGATCAGGCGCGGGCTCTCGCGGTTAAAACATGGCCAAAGCCGACTTCGATTCATGTCAGTCCATTGGTTCGGGCGCGAGACAGCGCGCAACTCGCTTTTCCAAATCGAGAGTTCGACATACACGATGGCTTGCGCGAACGGGATTGGGGTGTGTTCGAAGGGCAGCCGTTAAGCGCCCAGCCCGCCAGAGCAGCGACACCGGACCAAGGGGAAAGCTGGCCTGATATGCTTTTGCGTGTGCAAAACACGATTACGTTGATCTGCGCAACCTCCGACGGGACATTGCCTGTTTTGGTGTGTCACTCGGGCATAATCCGTGCGGCGCGTGTGCTGTGGACAACTGGCGATGTTGGCCCGCGTCCCCCCAATGCAATACCGCTTTTGTTCGAAAGAAACGGCAATACAATACTGGAGAAAACTCTATGACCGAAACAGCAGCAACGCCCTGTGTGGTTTTTGATGTCGACGGCACACTTGCAGAATTCGATGCAGAGCGACTGGGCTATTTGGTTCATGGCGTTGAAAAACACTGGGAAGAGTTTCATTTAGCGATGGCACAAGCCGCTCCGATTGCCCCAATTGCAAAGCTGATGCGCCGCTTGAAAGAAAGCGGTGAAACAATTTTGATTTGTTCTGGGCGACCAAAAGGTTGGGCAAAACACACGGTGGCTTGGCTGCATAAACACGACCTGCCGTTTGATGGCATCTACCTGCGTGATGAAGATCAGGACGCAGCCTCAGATCCAGTCGTAAAGCGTCGTGCGTTGAAAGAGATGCAAGCAGATGGTTTCCACCCTTGGCTCGTCATTGATGACCGAAGTTCGGTCGTTGACGCATGGCGTGGCGAAGGGCTGGTGTGCTTGCAATGTGCACCGGGCGATTTTTGAAACCAAAAGGCCCGCCTAACGCAGGTTAGACGGGCCTTAGGTATCGAGATTCAACACCGCATTTGTGGGGCGTAGTTTACCAAGACGTGATGACAGAGCCTGCAAAATTTTCTTCGATGAATGCTTTGACTTCGTCGGATTGGTAGGCATCTACAAGGGTATTCGCCCAATCTTGATCTTGGTCACCTTCGCGAACTGCAATGACGTTTACATAGGGGCCATCAGCTTTTTCCATCGCGATGGAATCGTCTTTCGCGTTTAGGCCTGCTGCGCTCGCATAATTGGTGTTGATGACAGCAATTTCAGCATCGGCCAAGGTGCGCGGCAGTTGAGCCGCATCAAGCTCAAGGAACTTCAAACCTTTGGGGTTGTCATTAATGTCGAGCGGGCTTGGCACCAAACCTGTGCCATCAGCCAATGTGATCAGACCCAAATCTTGCAACAACAACAATGCGCGGCCGCCATTGGTCGGATCGTTCGGGATAGCAACGCGCGCGCCTTTTTCAAGCTCGGCAATGTCACTCACTTTTTCAGAGTAAACGCCCATCGGGGTTGTGATGGTTGTGCCGATGACAACCAGTTCAAACCCACGGTCTTTCATTTGGTTGTTCAAATATGGCACGTGTTGAAATGAGTTCGCTTCGATATCACCATCAGCCAAGGCTGTGTTTGGAATGACGTAATCAGAGAACTCAACGATGTCGATATCCAGCCCCATGGGCGCGGCGACTTTGGCAACCACTTCCATGATTTGCGCGTGCTCACCTGGAGAGACGCCGACTTTGATTTCGTCAGCAAAAAGCGCAGTCGCAGCAAGTGCGAGAACGGATGAGAGTGTTGTAAGGCGTAACATTTTATAATCCTGCTTGGTGAGAATAGAAAGTAAGAGGGCCTACTGCCCACGACCCTTAGGGGCTCGTTTGTCGACCTTGGCTGCGATCCATTCCCCAACGGATTGGACAAGCTGTACAAGGACAACGAGAATGACAACAACGATGGCCATCACATCTGGCATGAACCGTTGGTAGCCGTAGCGAATGCCAAGATCGCCAAGCCCCTCTCCGCCGACAGCGCCGACCATCGCTGAATAACCGATCAGACTCACGACAGCGAGCGTCAGGCCCAAGGTGATGGAAGGCAAAGCTTCGGGGATCAGCACTTTGCGAATGATCTGCAGCGGAGTTGCACCCATGGCTCTTGCGGCTTCTATCAAGCCGCTATCGACTTCGCGAATAGCATTTTCGATGAGGCGCGCGATAAAGGGCACGGCCGCGATGGTGAGCGGCACGATGGCCGCAGTCGTGCCGATAGATGTGCCTGCAATCATGCGCGTGAAGGGAATGATCGCGACGACCAAAATGATAAAAGGCACCGAACGCGCAGCGTTGACCACCAACCCCAAGACTTTATTGATCACGGGTCGTGATAAAAGTTCGCCGCGTTGGGATGTCGCCAAAAACACGCCGAGAGGCAAACCGAAAATGGTGCCAAGCACCGCGGAAATTGCGACCATGTATAAGGTCTGCCAAGTGGCTTCCATAAGCAGGCTGATCAAGTTAGCTGACATAGCCAAGCACCTCCGTTAAAAGTCCGTGTTTTTCTAGGTAGGTGCGCGCGTCACTGGCCTTGTCGGCATCCAAGGATACAAGCAGATTTCCGAAGGGCTTGATGCCGATTTCTTCAACAGCGCCCGCTAAAATGTTTACCTCGATCCCAAGGTCACGGGTTAAAAGCGCAAGCATCGGATCGGTGGCATGGGTGCCAGCGAAAGTCACGCGCATAACTTCTTTGGCGGCCCCCGAAGGGCGGGACTTCAGCATGCGGCCTTTGATGAACGCAGGCAGTGTTACGCCCGTGACGCCCGATAAAAAAGATCGCGTTGTCTTGTGTTGGGGGGCAGTAAATACATCATAGGTCTTTCCGGATTCGACGATTTTACCACCTTCGATTACCGCGACATGACTGGCGATATCGCGCACAACGGCCATTTCATGGGTGATCAACAAAATGGTTAAACCAAGATCGCGGTTGATGTCTTTCAATAAGGTCAAAACAGTCTGCGTGGTCTCAGGGTCAAGTGCTGAGGTCGCTTCATCAGACAGCAATACTTTGGGTTCTGTGGCCAAGGCGCGCGCAATGCCGACACGTTGTTTTTGCCCACCAGACAGTTCAGCGGGGTAATTATTGCTTTGAGTGTTAAGACCAACTCGGTCGATCAAATCAGCCACGCGCGTTTTGATTTTTGCGGCAGGGACGCCCGCGATTTCTAGCGGCAAGGCAATGTTGCCCGCAACGGTGCGCGAAGCCAGCAGATTGAAATGCTGAAAGATCATCCCAACGTCGCGGCGTATATCGCGCAGCTTGGCACCCTGCGCTGCACCTACGTCTTGTCCGCCCACCAAAACCTGACCAGAGGTCGGGCGCTCAAGGCCGTTGACCATGCGCAGCATCGTGGATTTCCCTGCACCAGAGCGGCCAATGATGCCGGTGATTGCACCAGAATCGACCGTCAAAGACGCATCTGAGACAGCGGAAACATAACCGCCATCTGGTTTGTGAAAGGCCTTTTCAACCGATTGAAAAACGATTGAGGCACCTTGCGATTTTGCGTCTGACATTGTTTTTCTATCCGACAAATTTGAACGTGTTTTCGGCGACAGGTAGATAGCGTTCGACTGTAAAGTTCAAGGGCGATTCCCCTTTAAATTTAGATCAGGAACAAAGTCGCGAACGCGCTATAGTCGGCGTTGATTTGTTCTGCATGGTTTGCATTTTGGGGGACATGCAGTGCGCATCAACTGGCTGCACTGCCTGTGATGTTCGCAACTGATATTCTTGATCGGATCCGCCTATGCGGCGGCCCGGGTGAGGGCCGCCGACGTCACATATTATTGATTGGCGACAGCTTCACAAAGGTTGTCGAATCCCTCCGCGAACAGCTGATTTAGACAGTCGCGCAACTCATTGCGCCAGATATCAGATCTACGCAGGTCTTGTGGCAATAGCCCGTCTAAATCGAACAGTCCGTTGATGATTTCGTCAGGTGTTTCGGCGCTGCAAATGCGGGACAATTCATCTGACTTCGGGTCGAGAAGGGGATGGCCCAAAGTCGCAGTGTCACCACCACGACAAAACCAGAGCCAGCAGGCTGTTGCAAAGGCGAAGGGAGCGATGGATTTATCGGCGTTCAACGCTTCGACAGCGGGCGCAAATATGCGTTGCGGCATTTTTTGCGATCCGTCCGTCGCGATTTGCAGTGTTTCATGCGCGATGTTCGGGTTCTTAAATCGAGCAATAAGATCGAGAGCGTATTGCGTGAAGTTTATGCCCTCAATCGGCGCCAAAGTGGCTGCTGCTGATGTCATGTGTTTTTGGACAAGGCGCAAAAGTGTGTCATCGTTCATCACGTCTCGAACAAATTTGTGACCTTTTAGAGCGCCAGCATAGGCGATCAATGAGTGGCTGCCGTTGAGCAATCTGAGCTTCATCATTTCAAACGGCTCTACGTCATCGGTAAAGATCGCCCCAGCAAGATCCCAATTGGGCCGGCCCGCTGGAAAATTATCTTCAATGATCCATTGATGAAAAGGTTCAGTTTCGATCGCTTGAGTGTCGATTAAACGCAAGCAGGCTTGTGCGCTTGCAAGTGTGTCAGAGGATTGCGCAGGTGTTATTCGGTCGACCATTGTCGAGGGAAAGGCAACGTTGTCAGATATCCATTCCGCAAGCTCAGGATCGACGTGTCGGGCAAAGCTCACGACACCTGATTTCAAGAATGCGCCATTGTGCGGTAGGTTATCGCAACACAAGACAGTAAAGGGCGCAAGGCTGAGTGCGCGCCGATTTTGAAGCGCTGCGACAATCAATCCAAGTACGCCCCTAGGCGGCTCTTGTCGCGTTTTGTCTTGTGCTACCACAGGATTTTTTACGTCGATTTCCCCTGTTTCACGGTCGATGCCATACCCTTTTTCCGTGACTGTTGTTGTGACGATCTTGGTGGCGGGATCGCACAGGATAGCCAACACCTGATCAGGCGTGTCATTGGCGCAGAGCGCTTGTGCGATGCTGCCGACAACGCGCGCATGGTCTGTGTCGCTGGCTTTTTCGATAACTGTATACAGCCCATCTTGGGCTGTAATGTCAGCAGCCGTTTGATTGTTGCGCATCGAGATGCCTGCAATCATCCAATCGCCACCCGTCTGTGCCAAAACGCTGTCGGTATAAACCGCTTGGTGCGCCTTGTGAAATGCACCCAAGCCAAGATGAACGATCCCGACTTTATGCGCGCTGCGATCATATTTTGGGGTTAGGTCTGTGTCCTTGATCGACGCTAATGTGGCATTTGAAAGCAGGTTCATTGGCTCACCTTTGGATGTGAAAGTGCTGCGATGATACCGCGAAGTTCCGCTAAGCCTTTTAGGCGGCCGACAGCGGGGTAACCAGGTTGCCCGTTGACGCGTAGGTCACTCAAAATGTCTTGGCCGTGGTCAGGTCTAAACGGGATGTTGCAATCGGTGCGACCCTCCGCTTTGCGCCGTTTTTCTTCAGCCAAAATTGATGCGATCAACGCCACCATATCTGTCGCGCCTTCTAGGTGTGCCGCTTCGTGAAAGGACCCGACGATATTTTCAGACTCGCGTGCGACGTTGCGCAGATGGATAAAGTGAACGCGATGCCCGAGCCGATCCATCATACCACTCAAATCATTGTCGCCGCGCACGCCCAGCGAACCGCTGCACAAAGTGATGCCGTTGGCTGGTGAATCCACTGTACGGATCAAACGTTCAAAGTCAGCTTCTGTCGACATAACGCGCGGCAAGCCCAAAAGCGGGAAGGGAGGGTCGTCAGGGTGACAACAGAGTTTCACCCCCAGTTCTTCAGAGAGAGGCACAATTTCGCGAAGAAACTCATACTGATGTTTGCGCAAAGTTTCGTCGTCGATCTTTGAATATGCGTCGAGGTTTTGACGCAGGTCTGCCAAGGAATACCCTTCCTCTGCACCGGGCAGGCCGCAAATAATATTGTTTTGCAGCTCTGTGCAATCTGCCGCAGTCATAGTCTTGGCGCGTGTCTCCGCTGCTTGGATAACATCCGTTGGATAGTCTTTGTCCGCATCCTCACGCTGTAAAATATGAATGTCGAAAACAACGAAATCGATCAGATCAAAGCGCATACATTTTGCGCCGTTTGGCAATTCGTGGCTAAGATTGGTTCGGGTCCAATCAAGTACAGGCATGAAGTTGTAGCAAATCGTGAAAATTCCGCAGTCTGCGAGGTTGCGGATGCTTTGCTTGTAATTTTCGATGTGGCTGCGCCAATCACCTGTTTGGCGTTTGATATCTTCGGACACTGGCAGGCTTTCGACAACATCCCAAGATAGGTTTGGTCGTTGATTTCCTGACCCTTGGTTCAACATTTCTTGGCGTAACTTGATCTCGTCTTTTGTCCAGACTGCGCCGTTGGGTAGGTGATGCAAAGCGGTCACAACTGCTTCGACTCCAGCTTGCAACATGTCATCGATTGAAACCGTGTCATGTGGGCCGAACCATCTCCAAGTGCGTTTCATATTCGCCTCCCGATCTTCTTAGTCTCTGATATTGAATGGTAAAATTATATTCTCTACCTTTAGTATAACATTGTGTTGACTTGTATGGAAGTGGGTGGTTATAAATTTTATCAACACGAGGAGACGAAGCTTTGTTGGAATTGATCGATATAGATGCATGGAAGCTGGACCAACAAAAGGCCGTCAGCCCGCAGTTGCGTGTCGTTCTGCGCAGTCGCATTATTCGCAATAATCTTAAGCCTATGAGCCGTTTGTCTGAGCCTGAGTTGGCAAAGGAATATGGTGTTAGTCGTCAGCCCGTGCGAGAAGCATTTATCACCTTGGTGGATGAGGGGCTTTTGGAAATTCGCCCGCAGCGCGGCACCTTTGTGAAGAAAATCGACTACGAAGCCGTACTTAACGCGCGATTTGTGCGTGAGGCCGTAGAAGCCGACATTATTCGGCAGTTGGCGTCTCGCCCCAATGCTGAACTGGTGGCGAATTTGCGTCAAGAAATTGCAGATCAATATAAGGCTGCATCTGGATCCCCATTGCAATTCATCGAATTGGATGAGCGCTTTCATCGCAGTCTCGCGCAGGCCGCAGGTGTGGCGCGGGCGTGGGATTATTTAGAGGCGATCAAATCGCAGATGGATCGCGTGCGCTTTATGACGTTTGAAGAATTTCCCAGCATTACCTTGGTGAAACAACATGAGCAGGTTGTCGATCTTATCGAGCAACAAGATGTGAAAGCAGCCGAAGAGGCGATGCGATCCCACCTGCGTGAAATTCTGAAATCACTTCCGAAGGTTCACGAAATTTATCCTGAATACTTCGAAAACTCGCCCGGGAGTCCGCGCGATACGTAGCCCCAAAACTCTAGGAGGAGAAGACAATGAGGCTTTTTACCAAACTTACAACACTCGCAGCGGTTGGCTGTATGACGATCATGGCAGGCACTGCAGCGTTCAGCCAAGAGGTCACGCTGAAACTTGGTCATTTGGCCAATGAAGACAATTCATGGCACCTTGCTGCTGTTAAGTTCGGGGAGGAACTTAACACACTGACTGAGGGCCGTATTGCGGTTGAAGTCTTTCCAAATGAATCATTGGGCAAAGAGATTGATCTGATCAACGGGATGCAACTTGGCACTGTGGATATGACCATCACGGGTGAAAGCTTGCAAAACTGGGCGCCTATGGCCGCACTTTTGGCTGTCCCGTATGCCTATCGTTCGTTGGAGCATATGGATGAAGTCGCCAGCGGTCCCATCGGTGATGACATCGAAGCGCAGATCATCGAAAAATCGCGCGTGCGCCCGATTGCATTTTTTGCACGCGGTCCGCGTAATCTGACATCGCAACGTGCAATTACCACGCCCGCTGATTTGGATGGTATGAAAATGCGGGTGCCAAATGTGCCACTTTTCGTTGATGTTTGGCAAGCACTAGGCGCATCACCCACACCGATGGCATTTTCCGAGGTCTTTACGTCACTGCAAAGCGGTGTAATCGACGGGCAAGAAAACCCGCTCGCTTTGATCCGCTCTGCGAACTTTAACGAAGTGCAAGGCTATGTGAACCAAACGGAACATGTGCGGTCATGGATTTATCTGACGATTGCTGAATCCACATGGGCAAAATTGTCAGCCGAAGATCAAAGCGCTGTCATGGAAGCTGCAGCAACAGCACAAGCCTATGAGCGTGATCTTTTGCTGGAAAGCCTCGCCAATGACCAAGCTTACCTTGAAGAAAAAGGTATGACCTTTGTTGATGTCGATGGCGCAGCCTTCCAAGCCGCAGCCAAGGATGCGGTTTTGGCCAATGTCTCGGATGAGATTAAGCCAATCGTCGAAGACCTATTCGCGAACTAAGCGATCATTCCTGTTCTTCCCAGAAAGCTGCCGGATCTAATCCGGCAGCTTATTTAAAATACACTCGATAGGCGGCGTTATGAAAAAAGTAGAGAGTTTTATATTCACGTTGTGCAGATTAGGTGTTGGTCTGTCGTTTCTTGTTTTGATCGCAGCAGTCCTGACGCAAGTTATCTTTCGCACACTTGATGCCTCGCCTATTTGGACCGAAGAACTCACGCGATACGCAATGTTGTACCTCGTTGCGTTTGGCGCTGGGCTGTCCTTGCGCTCGGGTGATCTTGTGAATGTCGACATTGTTTGTGAAGCCCTTCCACGCCGTTGGCCTAGGCGCTTACGTTTGCTGTCTGCGCTGGCGACGGCGCTCTTGTGCGCAATCTTAATAGCCCCCGCTTGGAAATACGTTTCAATCGGTGCTTTTCAGACATCGCCTGCAATGGGCCTGCGTATGGATCTCGTTCACTTTTCCATATTTTTGCTACTTTGCGTGCTTTTTGTTTTTGCTGCATTGCGCGCCTACAAAATGATTTTTCTAAAGCATGACGGGCGCGCTGATGCCCGTGAGGAGTTGAGCTAATGGGCCTGCTAATACTGATCTCTGTCTTTATTTTTGGCCTTGTCGTTGGCATCCCTGTGGCAATCACACTTGGCCTCGCCTCGTTAAGCTATTTGATCACCATGGGCATCCCCGTTGTCGTCATGCCACAAAAAATGTATGCGGGAATGGACGTGTTTGTTTTGCTGAGTATTCCGGGCTTTATCTTAGCAGGAAACCTGATGAACAGCGGCGGAATCACCGAGCGCATTATCCGTTTTGCCAATGCGTTGGTGGGCTGGATACGGGGCGGATTGGGGTTGACCAATGTGGGTGCGTCAATGTTGTTTGGCGGCATCACAGGCACAGCCGTGGCCGACGCTGCATCTATCGGTAGCGTGATGATTCCAGGCATGAAAAAAGCAGGCTACCCAGCCGATTTTTCTGCGGCGGTGACCGCGGCATCCTCAACTGTTGGTCCCATCATTCCGCCCAGCGTGCCGATGATTATCGTGGGCGCTTTGTCGGGTATTTCCGTGGGCAAGATGTTTCTTGCGGGCGCTATTCCTGGTGTTTTGATGGGCGTGGCAATGATGGTAACGACCTATGTTATCGCACGAAAAAAGAACTTTCCCAAACAAGAGTGGCAGGGGTTCCGTGAAATTGCTCGGTCTTTCGCAGGTGCTTTTTGGGCGATAGCGATGACTGGCATTATTTTGTACGGGTTGCTGAGCGGTATCGCGACACCGACAGAAACAGCTGTGGTTGCCAGTGTGTACGCGATGTTTGTCGGGTTACTCATCTATCGTGAATTGCCCATTCGCAAAATTCCCAAAATCATGGTCGACAGTGCTGTGTCTGCTTCTGGAATTTTGATCTTGGTCGGGTTCGCCAATGTTTTTGGCTGGATCTTGGTGTCTGAACGCATTCCACAAGCGATAGCCGCTGGCGTCTTGTCTGTAACCGACAACAAGTTCTTGATCATTTTGATGGTCAACATTTTGTTGCTGATCATCGGTATGTTTATGGAAACGATTGCCGCTTTGATCATCTTGTTTGTGCCGCTTCTTACCTTGGCTGTATCTGTCGGAATCGATCCACTGCACTTTGCTACATTTGCTGTTTTGAATTTGATGATCGGCTTGACGACCCCCCCGTTGGGTGTCTGTTTGTTCGTTTGCGCGGGCATCGCAAGATTGCCGCTGACGCCCGTTGTGAAAGCTATTACGCCGTTCATTTTGACCAATATCGGCGTGTTGCTGTTGGTGTCTTACGTTCCCGCAATCGCAACTTGGTTGCCATCAGTTCTACTACCCTAGGAGATACGATTTGTCCGTAAAAGCTTGTGTTCTACACGCCAAACATGATCTAAGGATCGATGCCATTGAGCCCCCGCAGGTGTCGGACGACACAGTCGTGCTTGGCATGTCTCATGGCGGAATTTGTGGCTCTGATCTGCATTACTTTCATGACGGGGGCGTTGGCACAATTCGGGTGACCGAACCTATCATTGTTGGGCATGAGGTGTCAGGAACCGTGTTGGCGGTGGGGCGCAATGTCTCGACGCTGGTCGCAGGCGACCGCGTTGCGGTTTGCCCCAGTCAGCCGTGTCACAGTTGCGAGTTTTGCAATCTCGAACAGTTTCAGCATTGCAAAAATATGCGTTTTCTTGGGTCAGCGCGCACCGTGCCACATGTCCAAGGCGGGATGCGCAATCAGATGCTTGCCACAGTTGATCAGTGTTTTAAAGTTGACCCAGATACCTCGCTATCGAGTGCCGCCTGTGCGGAACCTTTGGCTGTGTGTTTGCATGCCGCCAGTCAAGTGGGCAGCCTGAAAGGTAAAAAGGTTTTGGTCACGGGAGCAGGGCCGATCGGCGCGCTGTGCTGCGCTGTGACCGCGCTCCAAGGCGCTGCTGCTATTATTGTGACCGATCTGTTTGATTTCACGTTAAGCAAAGCGCTTGAAATGGGCGCAACCCAAAGTATCAATATCGCGTCCTCTCCCGATGCGCTTGCAGACTACGCAGGCGAAAATGGAGGTTTCGACGTGGTGTTTGAATGCTCGGCGGCTGAGCCTGCAATTCGCAGTGCGATTGATGTCGTGCGTCCGCGTGGTTGGATTGTGCAAGTGGGCGTGGCGGGCAATCTAAGCCTGCCTGTGAACGCGATTGTTGGTAAGGAAATTCGCTTTGTTGGCACCCATCGTTTCCATCCAGAGTTTGCAGAGGCCGTCGCGCTTATCAATAGCGGAAAGATAGATGTTTCACCGATGGTGACGCAAGTCTATCCGATGGAGGACGCGTTAGAGGCCTTTAAAATGGCCTCGAACAGAGAAGCTGCAATCAAGGTTCAGTTGGATCTACGGGGCGCATAAAAAGCGATCATCGTTAAGCGTAAAATGGCGCGCCTTAGGGCGCGCCATTTGTTTTGTGATGTATGGATAGTGTTTAGCCCAAGATCAAATCAGGGAAAAACGTTACGATCTGTGGGAAAAGTGCCAGCAAGATCACGAACATGATCATGATCACCAAGAATGGAAATGTCACACGCGCAATATAGCTTGTGCTGCGTCCTGTGATGTTTTGGATGATGGCAAAGTTAAAGGCCACAGGGGGTGTAATCTGCGCCATCTCGACCACGAGCACCATAAATATACCGAACCAGACTTTGTCAAAACCAGCCGCTTCAACCAAGGGCAGAACCACGGGAAGGGTGGTCGCGATCATCGAAAAGCCTTCCAGAACTGTCCCGAGCACAAGGTATAAAGCGATCAAAGCGATGATCAATAGGATCGGCGCAAGGTCCAATGCTGTCACAACATTTGCAACTGCTGCAGGGATGCCGAGTGTCGATGTGATATTGCCTAAAACAGACGCGCCGAGAATGATGATACCCATAACCGAACATGTTTGAACTGCGCCCAAAACAACATCACGCAACACGCGCAGTGAAATCGACCCTTGGGACCAAGACACTAGGAATGCGCCTAACACACCCAAAGCAGCAGCCTCGGATGGGGTGGCGATGCCGCCGTACATAGAGCCCAAAACACATAGGATTAGGAACAGCACAGGCGCCAGTTCTTTGAGCGCAGCAAAGCGTTTGCTCAAGGGCATGTGGCGCAAGGCGCGTTCGCTTTCGGGGATCAAGCTTGGTTTAAGAGTGGTGCGGATCATGATGTAGCTGGCAAAGGCCAAAGACAGCAAGAGACCGGGAATAAAGCCGGCGGTGAACAAGCGCAAAACAGATTCGTTGGCCAAGACGCCGTACATGATCATCACTGTCGAAGGCGGGATCAAGAAGCCCAAAGTCCCCGCGCCAGCCAAGCCGCCGATTGCGAGCTCAGGGTCGTAGCCGCGCTTTAAAAGCTCTTTCAAGGTCATGCGCCCAACGACCTGAGTGGTCGCAGCAGATGATCCTGAAATCGCTGCGAAAATGGAACAGCCTACGATATTGACGTGCAGCAAACGTCCGGGCAATAGGCCCGCCCATGGCGCCAGACCCGAAAACAGAGACTGAGAGAGGCGAGTGCGAAATAGAAACTCGCCCATCAAAATAAACAAAGGCAAAGCAACAAGATCGGGCGTGGTTAGAATGTTGAACACATATTGTGGGAACAACTTGTCGACAGGGATGCCTGTGAAAATCAGTGCAAGTCCGATGGCTGTAGTCAGCAAGGAGATGCCGATCCAAGCGCCCGATGCGAGCGTGCCAAACAGAAGCCCGAAAAGGCTGGAGACGATAGCGCCCATGGTATTTCCTTAGAGTCTAGTATTGGTTTTTGGCACGTGATTTTGCGCCAGTCATACGTGTAAGTTTATTTGATCGCGGTGCCTGCGCCCAAATCTGGGTTGTTGATCGACCCGCCTGACAGACATGTCACAAGGCGTGCGAACATTTGAAATGCCAAAACTCCCGCGCCGAGTGTCAGGACGGCTTGTGGGATCCACAAAGGCGTAAAACTGTCTGAGACTTCGCCGTATCCATAGGTGCGGCTGGTAAAGTTGAACAACCAAATGGTGAGTGATCCAGTGATCACCGTTCCCAAGAGTGCTGAGAAAGTTTCCAGCACATGGGTCAGGCGCTTTCTGTTTGGCGATAGGGTGAGTTCCACACGCAACTGCAAGCCTGCGCGTAGGGTCATGCCTGACCCCAATAGAAATGCTGACCCCATCAAATAAGCGCTATATTCCCAGCCGATGCCCGTGCCGTTGGGCAAGAAGGGCAAGATGCGGCTGAGCCCAGCTAGGCCCGTATCGATTAGAACCAATAGCGTAAGGCCGATGATGCAAAGTCCTGCAATCCAACCGCCAGCCAGTGAAACTGCATCTGCGGCCCTTTGCAGGGCCGCAGGCAGTCCGACGGATTGTGTGGTATGTGATCCGTTGAAGTTTTCAGTCATAAGTATTCAATCTTATTTAGACGCAAGGTAGGCATCTACAATGGGTTTTGCGGCAGGAACGCGCTCAAAGAATTCTTCTTGCACAGTTGTCGCTTTTTCAGTGATTTCCGCCAAAAGATCGTCTGACAGTGGCACCAAAGTCATACCGTTTTCGGTCATCGTTGCGATGGAATCCAAATCGCCTTGGCGAGACACATCCCAGAACGTTGGTTCAAGTTCGGCTGCGACAGCTTCGATGGCTGCGCGGTCTTCTTCGGAAATTTCGTTCCATGTGTCCAAGTTGATGGTCACAGCGTTTGAGCCCCAAGTGTGGTTTGTTGGGTAGATGTAGTCGAGAAATTCCCAGAATTTGCCATCCACACCAGAGGTTGCCGATGTCGCAACACCATCAACGCGACCAGATGCCAAAGCTGGGATCAATTCGCCCCAAGGCATCACAACGCCAGCCATACCAACTGCTGTCACGATTTCTACAGTGTTCTTATCGGCACCGCGCACTGGGATACCTTTAAAGCCGTCGATGTCATCGACTTCGACTTTCAGGTAAACATATTGCGCAGGCGAGGGCACCATGTAGAGGATCTTTTGGTTGTATTGTTCCGCGAGCTTTTCAAACTCTGGACGCAAGAAAGAATGGTATTCTTTCAACTCATCCATTGAGCTCACCAAGAAGGGTACACCTTCAGCGCCAAACAATGGATTCAAGCCAACTTGCTGACTGATGTTGATGTCAGCCATATCGACTAGACCGTCACGCACCGCGCCCAATTGATCAGGGCCTTTGAAGCCAAGGGATCCAGCTGCGTTTACGGTAATCGTGACCTCTCCGTCAGTTGCTTTTGCGACTGCATCTGCAAAGACTTTGGCATTTTCGACTTGGAAGTTACCTTCAGGCAAAACGTCTGAAAGGCTCAATTTGGTTTCGGCTGAGGCGATGCTGGCAAAGGAAATTGCGGCGGCGGCACTCAAGGCGATCGATTTAAAGATGGTCATGACACATCTCCCTGTAGGTTGGTTATTTGCTGTGCTGGTACTGATGTCCAACATTCGCTGAGGTGATTCAAAATGGAACCTAGCGCTAGGAAACGCTATCAACTCGGAACAGGCTTGAATAAGACCGCTTTGGTCTGACATGATTGCGTTTGAGTATGAAGGCGACATATTCTTGACATGCAACGCCTGCAATCGTAGCGAGCCGCAGGCGACTTACAATAGGGGATTATGATGGATATCAGACGGTTCAACGCATTCGTGAAGATTGTCGATATCGGCAGCATCACACGGGCTTCCGCTATTTTGCACATCGCGCAGCCTGCCTTGAGTCAACAGATCGCGGCATTGGAAACCCATTTTGGTAAGCCTTTGTTATTGCGTTCCAAACGTGGTGTTGTTCCGACTGAAGCAGGCAAGGTGTTATACCGCCATTGTCAGTTGATTTTGCGCCAACTTGATCAAACCGAACTTGAAATCGCCAGCGCGTCGGAAGAAATTTCGGGCGTTGTATGTGTTGGACTTGCGCCCTTGGGGCTAGGGTCGTTATTGGCGGCGCAGCTGATTCACACCATTCACCAAGAGTATCCTGGTATCGTTTTGTATATTAACGAAAATGTCGGCGGCGGTGCCATGAGTGAATTGGTGATGACGGGCAAAATGGATGTCGCTTTGCTCTTTGATCCTGGCAATATGCCTAGCTTAAAATTTAAGCGCATTTGCACAGAAGAATTGCACTTTGTAACTGCTGATAAGGCATTGATTGAAGGGGCGTCCGAAATCAAACTTTCTGATGCACTGGCCACGCCTTTGATGTTGCCAAGTAAGATCCATACCATTCGCCAAGTGATCGACACAACTTTGGCCCGCGCAGGACTGAACAAACGGCCTATCGCGGAAACGGAATCTATTTCGGTGCTATCGAATGCCATCGGTGAGGGGTTATGCGCGACGATCTTGCCACAATCTGCTGCGAGAGCCGTCCAAAGGCGCATTCCCGAAGCGCAAAGTCTGCGGATTCATAAACCCAATATGACCGTCAATATGTCGGTGTGCGTTTCTGCCCAATTGCCGCAATCTGAAGCTGCCTCTGTGGTGCAAGATCGCTTGGTTGAACTGGCCAAAGAACTGTCCGCCTAGTCGAATTTTGCCGCATATTGAAAACACAAAAGCCCTGATGCGTGTCACGATCAGGGCTTTTGCTTTTTATAAGCTAGGCTTTTTATTGTGCGGCCCAAGGGCCATGCGGTGCGTCCACATCATCAAGTCGCTTAAATCCGTGAGCGCCAAAGAAATCACGTTGCGCTTGGATCATATTTGCAGGCGTGCGGGCGGTGCGCATGGTGTCGAACCATGATAGGCCAGCTGCCAGTGCGGGAACCGGAATACCCGCTTTGGTCGCAGCCAAGACTGTGGCACGCAATGCGCTTTCGCAATCCATCAACATGTCACAGAAGGGCGCAGAGAAAATCAAGTTTTGTGAGCTTGATTTGTCCAGCGCTTCGGCCATATCCCCTAACATATCAGACCGGATGATACAGCCCTCACGCCAGACGCGTGCGATGTTTGACATGGGTAAAGACCACTCAAAATGGCGAGACGCAGCATCCAACATTTCGAACCCCTGCGCGTAGCATAAGATCTTGCCCGCGGTCAGCGCTTTTTCCAGCATTTCGGGTGTGATGTCATCTGATGTCAAAGGCTGCAGTGGGCTGCCGAAACGTTCAGCACCTTGTATCCGCGTGTCGCGCTTGGCTGAAAGGTTGCGTGCAGCCACAGCAGCTTCGATCACTGGAACAGGCACACCTAGCATCTGTGCTTCGATCGCGGTCCAACGGCCTGTGCCCTTTTGACCCGCTTGATCGAGAATAACATCAAGCATTGCCTTGCCTGTCACAGGATCTGTAGCACGCGATACTTTCCCCGAAATCTCGACCAAGTAAGATGCCAGCGGGCCTGTGTTCCACTGTTCAAAAGCTTCAGCAACTTGTGTGCTGGTCCAGCCTAATCCATCGCGAAAAACGGCGTAGGCTTCTGCAATCATTTGCATGTCTGCGTATTCGATGCCGTTGTGCACCATCTTTACATAGTGACCAGCGCCGCCAGCCCCCATGTGTTCAGCACAGGGCGTGTCTTCGTATTTCGCGGAAATGGCGCGCAAAACTGGTGCGACAGCCTCCCAATCAGATTGCGCGCCACCTACCATGATGGATGGACCGTGGCGCGCACCTTCTTCGCCACCAGATACACCTATTCCAAGGAAATTATAGGCGGCTGTTTCTGCTTCTTTAAAGCGGCGGTTGGTATCTGCATAATGTGCGTTGCCCGCATCAATAATGAGATCGTCCGCATCCAGCAAAGGAACCAAGGCCTCTATTTGCGCGTCTACGATTGGGCCAGCAGGCACCATCAAGATGATCTTGCGCGGGGCTTGGATGGCTGCGACGAAATCTTTTAAAGACGCAGTTGCAACCAATTGATCACGCAAGGCACCGCTTGCGGCAATGAATTCGTCGGTCACTTTGGTGGTCCGGTTATAGACCGCGATTTTATTGCCTTTTTCTGCTATATTTAGCGCCAAGGCTGCGCCCATCGTACCCAAACCGATTAGGCCATATTCAGGTTTATGTGTCATTCTTTGGCTCTCCCTTTGGCGATACCATTCTATGTGAATTTGATTTGGGTTTTGATCGCTGAGCGTCGATCTGATGCGATCTTGAATGCATCCTCGGCGTTTTCCAATGTCACCTCATGGGTGATCAGCGGCTTCACATTAATGCGCCCTTGACGCATGGCTGAAACACCTGTCGCAAACTCTTCATGGAACCGAAATGAGCCGCGTAGATCCAGCTCTTTTGCGGTGACTTGCATCATAGGCAGGGCCATGTCGCCACCAAGACCCAACTGAACGACCACGCCACGTGGGCGCATTGCGGCGATTGCAGGTGCGATTGCCGCGGCAACGCCAGTACATTCCATCAAGACATCAAATGTGCCTTTGCCCTGCGCATATGTCTCCAATCCGTCAGGGGTTGTGCCTGTGTTGATTGTCACGTCAGCGCCGATTTTGCGTGCCATATCCAAGGTGAAATCACTCAGGTCTGTGGCAACGATTTCAGATGCGCCTGCGTAGCGAGCAGACAGGATGGACAAAAGCCCGATCGGACCACAGCCCGTGACCAAAACGCGCTTGCCCAAAATGTCGCCCGCACGTTTAACCCCGTGCAATGTTACAGCCAAAGGTTCGGCCATTGCCGCTTCGCCAGCGCTTAGCCCGTTGGCGACAACACATTGAGACGCAAGCGCTACAATGTCTTGGCGAAAGGCACCCTGAATGTGCGGGAAAGGCATCGCCGATCCGTAAAAACGCATATTTTCACACTGGTTTGCCAAGCCTTCGTGGCAATATTTGCAATTACCGCAAGGGCGTGAGGGGGAAAGGGCAACAAGATCGCCCACTTTCAATCCAGTCACATCAGGCGCGCATTCAACCACATGGCCAGAGACCTCATGACCCAAGATCATCGGTTCTTTGAGGCGCACAGTGCCGAATCCGCCGTGATTGTAATAATGCAGGTCTGACCCACACACGCCGCCCACAGCTGTTTTCAAACGCACTTCGCCCGCGCCAAGCGGCATGGTAGGGCTTTCTTCGATACGAAGGTCTTTTTTGTCATGAATAACAACAGCTTTCATGATTATAGCTCCACTTGTGTTGGGAGGGGGCGGCCTGCGAAATGGCAGTCTAGGTTTTCACGCACCAAGGCACCCATCGCTTTGCGGGTTTCAAATGTGCCAGAACCACAGTGTGGTTGAAGAACGATGTTGGACAAGGTTTTGAACCTTGGATCGAGCGCAGGTTCGCCTTCGAAAACATCCAAGGCGGCCCCTGCAATGGTGCCTGTTTCCAATGACTTGATCAAAGCGTCTTCATCAATATTAGACGCGCGCGACACGTTGATTACTGTGCCTTCTTCGCCCAAAGCATTCAGCACATCTTGGTTTACAATATGGCGCGTGGCGGCTGAGGCAGAACATGCGATAAACAAGAAATCACAGTTTTGCGCGAGTTCGATAGGGGACTTATAAAAGGTCCAAGCGCTGCCGTAGTCTTTTGGGGCAGAGCCAGAGTAAGAGATATCCATATCAAATCCAGCAAGACGTTTGGCGATCTCGTGACCGATTCGTCCAAGGCCCAGAACGCCAGCGCGACGCCCCCAAACGCGGCGGTTGAGTGGGAATCCGCCCTTTTTCTCCCAGTCGCCACTGCGTGCCCATGCATCCGCTTCGACCAGTTTTCTGGAACTGGCAAGCATCATCGCAACAGCCAAATCAGCGACATCGGCGGATAAAACATCGGGTGTATTTGTCACTTTAATACCGTGGTCACGGCAGGCTTGCAGATCAACAGCATCATAGCCGACGCCGTAAACTGAAATCAGCTCTAGATTCGGACAAGCTTCGATGTGTGCGCGTGTTGCGCCCAGTTCGCCGCGTGTTGCGATCGCACGAATGTCTTTGCCGTGCTCAGCAAGGAAAGCGTCTTTGTCTGCTGCATCAAAGTAGCGGCGTACATCATATTGCGCGTTTAATGGGATCTCGTCCCATTCTGGGTAAGCGCCCATTTGTAGAATGATCGGTTTTGTCATGCTGTCGTCTCCTGAACGTGAGAACTGACCCATTGGGATATCGTGCGAGTCACCAATGTGAGGTTCTTCTTGACTTGAATTGTTAACGATAACATATGTACATGAAAACAACTTGTCGACACCAAACTGGAGAACCGCAATGTCTGCACCAAATAATTTTCTTGAGACCGCCTTTGGATTAACGGGGCGCCGTGCTTTGGTGACAGGATCGTCACAGGGAATTGGTTTTGCCTTGGCGTTGGGTTTGGCCAAAGCAGGGGCAGCAATTGTCCTAAACGGGCGCAACACAGATAAATTAAAGCAAGCCCATGCTGATTTGATCAAAGAAGTGCCCGATGCAGATGTTTTGACACTGCCGTTCGATGCAACCGATCACGATGCGGTGCGTGTCGCTGTTGATGATTTCGAGGCAAATCACGGCGCGATTGATATTTTGGTTAATAACGCAGGCATGCAGCACCGCACGCCCTTGGCTGATTTTCCTGCCGATAAGTTCGATATGTTGCTGCAAACAAATGTCGCATCCGTCTTTCACGTCGGGCAGGCTGTTGCGCGCCATATGATTGAACGCAAATCAGGAAAAATCATCAACATTTGTTCTGTTCAGACCGCCTTGGCGCGCCCTGGTATCGCGCCTTACACAGCTACAAAAGGCGCTGTGGCGAATTTGACCAAAGGCATGGCGACAGATTGGGCGGGTTTTGGGTTGCAATGTAACGCCATCGCGCCTGGCTATTTCGATACACCGTTGAACGCAGCACTTGTTGCCGATCCTGAGTTTTCTGCATGGCTTGAAAAACGCACCCCTGCGGCGCGTTGGGGCAAGGTTGAAGAACTTGTAGGTGCTTGTGTTTTCCTATCCTCGCCGGCATCCAGTTTTGTGAACGGGCATTGTTTGTATGTAGACGGGGCGATCAGTGTCTCACTTTAAAACACGCCATCTTGTGATCGCAGGGGTTTCAGGCTGCGGAAAATCGACTGTGGGGCAGGCTTTGTCTGACCTCACAGGGTTTCGTTATCTGGATGCAGATGATCTGCATCCAAAGGAGAATGTTGATAAAATGAGTTCAGGCCAGCCATTGACTGACGAAGATCGTTGGCCTTGGCTTGATGTCTGCGCAAGCGAGCTTTCCAAGGCCGCGGATGGCTTGATTTTGGGCTGCTCCGCGTTGCGCCGTGTCTATCGCGATCACTTGCGGTCAAAGTCAAACTTGCCCGAATTGGCTTTCGTTCACCTGTCAGGTGACCGTGATCTTTTGCTTTCGCGGCTCAATGATCGCAAAGATCACTACATGCCACCCTCACTGCTTACCACTCAGCTTGATACGCTGGAGCCTATGCAGCCTGACGAACGCGGTCTGGTGGTGAATATTGATCAATCTGTCGACGACATCGTGCAAAATATCGTCGATGGCTTTGGGTCCTAAAGCCCTGCGGCACCCTGTTTTCACTTCGATCATGTTACGCATTTAGACCACATGTTCATTTGAAAAGACGTGGGTTTTATGTCAAAAAATTCAGTCGCGAAATTGTCGAAAATGACAGAATTCGCGACTGAAATTATGTCGAACCTTTTGGTGACACCTTGGTGTCAGCGGCTGTCCCGCAGAACGCCACTTCATTTTCTACCCTTACAGTGTGGCCATAAAAAAACCGCTCGAGGCAAGCCCGAGCGGTAAAGGTGTCACCCAAAACTGCTTAAAGGTGACGAGGAACTGGGAGGTTCTTTTTACAAATCTGTTGTCAGGCCTTTGGCTTTCAATACAGCTTCTAGGTTACAGACGTCGATGATTGTGCGACCTGATTTATAGGCTTCGATGAAATCGGCTTCTGTGTCTTCGCGTTCTTGTGACAGTTTCGCGGCGCGTGCTGCTTCTTCTTTGCGCACCATGACCAGACCATCTGCATCGCCGCAAATCACATCACCAGGACGAATGGTTTCGCCTTCAACAATGATGTCACCGTTAATTTGACCCAAAGTTTCTTTCACCGTGCCTTTGATGCAAACGGATAGTGAAAACACAGGCAGACCCAATGCGATCAATTCTTGAGTGTCACGCACGCCAGTGTCCGTCACCACGCCCGCAATCCCTTTGGCCACACATGCGTTGCCCAACACATCGCCAAAGCTACCCGCTTCTTCGTAAGCACCGCCAGATACAACGATTACATCGCCCGCTTTTGCGTAGTGAATGGCAAGTTGCAACATCAAGTTGTCGCGTGGTGCAGACACAACGGTGAAAGCTGGACCGCATACGCGCATATCGCGGTGAATTGGCTTGATGCGTGAACTCAGTGCGCCCGAACGCCCTTGTGCTTCGTGGATTGTGGCGCTGCCAAATTTGGACAGTGCTTTCACGTCAGCGGGATCTGCGCGTTCGAATTTCGTAATGATATGTGGCATTTAGGTGTACTTTCCGTGTATTTTGCGCTGCCTGTTTGCAGCAATCGTCCTGCCCAATTTAGCCAATTCCTTTGCTGGCGCATAAGATCACCTGCCTCTGACGTGATCGGCATTTCCAATGCATGTCATATCGAAAAAAAAACGCGGTCATCTAAAACCGATCTGACATCATTGCGAAGCGACGGTGCTAAGCAAGAATGACAATACGAAACAAAAAACAGGGATCAGCTTTTTATGCCGATCGAAATCGAAGCCATAATTGCACAAATGGAATGGGCCGCAGCGCGCGGGTTGTCCGAGTTTTCCACAAGCACAGCAGACACAGATCTAAGCATTCGTCGCAGCGTGACGTCGCAGGCTTCAGGGCAGGGCGCAGTGCCTTACAGTCCGCAACCGACCGTCGATACAGCGCAGACAGCGACCGCTACAAAGACGCCAACAATCGACGCGCCGATGGCAGGGTGCTGTCATTTGAGCAGCGAATCTGACGGCACAGTCTTTGTACGCGAAGGTGATACAATCGAGCTGGGCCAAACGCTGTGCATGATCGAAGCGATGAAGGTGATGACCTCTATCACCGCCACACAGGCGGGCACAGTAAAAGCCATTCTTGTTGAAGACGGAGATCAGGTCGACGCGGGTACAGCCCTGTTCGAGGTGCAGCCATGACACAATCACAAAACACCGTTCTCATCGCCAACCGTGGCGAAATTGCATTGCGCATCATTCGTGCCTGTCGCCGTCTTGGCTTGCGCGCTGTTTGCGCATTTTCCGAAGCAGATCGCGGTGCCGCCTATCTGGATCTTGCCGATGATGCGATTTGTGTCGGGCCTGCCACGGCCTCAAAAAGCTATCTAAATATCTCAGCCATCTTGGCGGCAGCTAAAATCACTGGCGCGGATATGATCCATCCTGGATACGGGTTTCTATCTGAAAATGCTGACTTTTCTCAAGCCGTTGCTGATGCGGGTCTGACATTGATCGGTCCGAGTGCTGATGTAATGCGCCGTATGGGAGACAAAGTTGCAGCCAAAACAGCGATGATCGCCAGCGGCGTGCCTTGCGTGCCGGGCCCTGATAGTGTGTTGCCCAACGACATTGATGAGATAACACGCATCGCAAATGAGATCGGCTATCCCGTTATCTTAAAAGCCGCAGGTGGTGGCGGTGGGCGTGGCATGCGGATTGTGAAATCCGCGGGCGCTTTGGCGGATGCATTTATGCTGACCAAGCAAGAGGCGCAGCGCTATTTCAACAACCCCGATATCTACATGGAAAAGTTTCTTGAGAAGCCGCGCCATGTGGAAATTCAGGTCATCTCAGATTCCCACGGGACAGCTTTGTGGCTTGGCGATCGTGATTGTTCAATGCAGCGGCGCCACCAGAAAATGATCGAGGAAGCTCCCGCTCCAGATATCGACCGCGCCTTGATCGCCAAAATCGGTGAACGTTGTGCCGCGTCTTGTCGTGAGATCGGCTATGTTGGCGCTGGCACGTTCGAATTCTTGTATGAAAACGGTGAGTTCTTTTTCATCGAAATGAACACACGGATTCAAGTCGAACATCCCGTCACAGAAATGGTTACGGGTCTTGATATCGTTGCTATGCAAATCGATGTGGCACGCGGCGCGGCCTTGACGCTCGCGCAGTCCGATGTGCGCACAGAAGGGCATTCTTTTGAATGCCGTATCAATGCCGAAGACCCCGATACATTCGCGCCCAGCCCAGGCACAGTCGATTTAATGCATGTTCCGGGTGGGCCGGGTGTGCGCGTCGATACGCATATTGCGACAGGGGCCAAAATTTCTGCGAGTTACGATTCTATGGTGGCAAAAGTCATCACGCATGGCGCGACCCGCGACGAAGCTTTGGCACGTGCCCGCAGCGCTTTGGCTGAAATGAAAATTGAGGGCGTCAGCACCAATATCCTTTTGCACCGCGCGCTTTTAGCAGACGCAGGCTTTGCCAAAGGGGGCGTGAGCATTCACCACCTCGAACATTGGCTTGATAATCGAGACAACAAAACGGAGGCCCAGTCATGAGCGCCACCAGACTATCTATGATTGGCAGCCGTGCTGTTTTGTTCGAAGTCGATTGCCCCTTTGATTTGACGCATCAAGAGCGCATTTGGGCGCTCACACATGCTGCATCAACATGGGACGGTGTGCTGGAATCTGTTCCGGGCATGACAAATTTGACCCTTTTATTGGATCACGTACCCCAAGATTTAGACCGTATCGAACGCGACCTTTGTGATCTTTGGAATACAGGGAAACGGCACGAGGTCGATGGAAAATTGCTTGAGATCGATCTGACATATGGCGGCTCAGGCGGGCCACATCTGGCTGAAGTTGCGCAGATGACCGATATGACAATCGATCAGGTGATCAAATTGCACAGCGCATCAGATTACACGGTTTATGCCGTCGGCAGTCATGCAGGATATTGCTACCTTGGCGGACTTGATCCGCGCTTGGAAACGCCACGACGTAAAGTGCCTTTGCCGCGCTTGCCCGGTGGGTCTTTGTCCGTTGCTGGCTTGCAAACGGGTGTATCGGCATCGGCTGGGCCCAGCGGTTGGAACACAATCGGCAGCGCTGAAGTATCGTTTTTCGACCCCAACAAACCACAGCCTGCGTTGTTGCAACCAGGCGATAGAATTCGCTTTTTGCCTAAGGAGGTGATCGCATGATTGAAGTTGTTTCACTCCCACCTTTGGCGACGATCCAAGACCTAGGACGGGATGGGTATTGGAAACAAGGCTTGGGGCGCGCGGGCGCGATGAACCGCATGGCGCATAGTCTTGCAAACCTGATGCTGGGCAATGATGCCACAGCTGCGACGCTGGAAATTCCTCTGAGCCCAGCGTCGTTTAAATTCACTAAGCGCTGTGCTTTTGCCTTGGTTGGTGGGGCCTGCGATGCGCACCTAGATGACCGTATTTTGCCACGTGCTTTTGCAGGTGTTGCTGAGGCAGGTCAAACCCTTAACCTTGGCCCAATCACGAACGGCGCTCAGGTGTATCTGGCACTGGCAGGCGGTATCAATGTGCCGCAAATCCTTGGGTCCTTCAGCACTCAGCTACGCGAAAATTTTGGCGGCTTTGAAGGGCGTGTCCTTGCGGCAAATGATCAGCTTGAACCCTGCGCATCAGATATGCCTGTTTTGCCCAAGCTGGGCCTAAGTCTGGCTTTACCCTCTCCGAAGCGTTTGGGCGATACAGATATTGTTTTGCGCGCTGTGCCATCTTCCGAACACGACAGTTTTAGCGCCACCGCGCAGGCTGCATTTTGGTCAGAAGCCTACACAGTCACGGCACAAAGCAACCGTCAAGGCTATCGTTTAGAAGGCACTGAACTTGATCGCCAAACAACGGGTGAATTGCGCTCACACGGTATCGTTCCTGGGATCGTGCAAGTGCCTGGCGGAGGGCAGCCGATTGTTCAGCTGGCAGATTCTGCGACCATGGGCGGCTACCCAAAGATCGCTGCCGTGATCGAACAAGATCTATGGCGTATTGGGCAAGCGCGTCCCAGTGACAGGTTGCGATTTGAAAAAGTGACTCTCGCGGAGGCGGCTCAAGCCGCAAAAGACGAAGACCTACTGATGGACCAGTATCGCAAAGATCTGGCCGCGATGACCCAACAGATGATGGGGTGGAATTGATATGTTTGTACAGGCTGACCTTGATCGCCTTATCGATGCGATGCGTGCCAATGGTGTGTCCTCGCTTGAAGTGAAATCCGCTGATCAATCACTGCAACTTGACCTTGAACATCAAGCGCATCCCAGCGCTTTGTCCCAAGCACCCGCGCCCGTTCAAGTTCAAACCAAATCTGCGAAAAGCCCTTGCATTGGTCGGTTTTTGCCACGGGGCGTTGATGATGGTTTGGCCGAGATTGGCACCGACACAGAGGTCCAAGCGGGCGATACGCTCGGGTACATCGAATATGGTGTCGCGCGGGCTGTTGTCGGGGCCCCCGTTGCGGGTCGTGTGATGCAGGCAGCCCCTGAAAGCGGCACTGTTTTTGGCTTTGGTGATGTTGTGTTTAATCTTGAGGTATCCAAATGAAAATCGACCTAAACTCCGATCTTGGTGAGGGCTATGGTGCCTACACTGTGGCCGATGATGCAGCTTTGATGCAGCACATCAGTTCCGCCAATGTGGCTTGCGGTTATCATGCGGGCGACCCCATGATCATGGACCGCACCATTCGGTTGGCGCGAGAACATGGTGTGGATTTGGGGGCGCATGTCAGCTTTCCAGACCTCTTGGGGTTCGGACGCCGCAAGATCGACATGCCGCTGCCAGAACTTGAATCGCATATCCTCTACCAACTGGGTGCACTTGAAGGATTGGCCCGCAGGGCTGATCACCAAATCACGCATATGAATCCACATGGCGCTTTGGGTAATCTGGCCAGTTGCGATCCTGATGTCGCCAAATCAGTCGTGGGTGCCACGATGGATTTCGATCCTGAAATCGCTTTTTTGGCTTTGCCTGGCAGCGCGATGGAGGCGGCAGCTTTGGACCGTGGCGCGCGTGTTGTGCGCTTGTTTTTGGCTGATCGGGGCTATCTGCCAAACGGTCAATTGGCCCCCAGATCGCAAGAAGGCGCTGTCATTCATGACCCCGCGCAAGTGGTCGAACGTGTTGTCGAGGTTTTGAAAACTGGGGAGCTTACGACAACCACAGGGCAGGTCATTCCCATGCCTGTCGACTCTATTCTTATTCATTCCGACACAGCTGGCGCTGTGGACCTTGCGACACGTCTGCGCGCCGAAATCACCAAACAGGGCGGGGCAATCACGCCTTTGTCACAACAATAACAAACCCACGCTTACGAACGCGACAACAAAGGAAAACTCACATGGCATTTTCAGAATACAAAACGGCACTGGTTACAGGTGCATCCGCAGGTATGGGGTGGGGCATTGCAGAACGTCTTCGCGCTAAAGGGCTGGTCGTTCATGCTGTCGGGCGCAATGCTGAAAAACTGGATGAGCTAAAAGAACTTTGCGGCGTTATCCCACATGCTATCGATGTTACAGATACAGCCGCGATTACAGAGCTGGTCAAAGACCTTGATATCGATGTTTTGGTGAACTGTGCTGGCGTGTCACGCCCAGGCAGTATTTTGCAATCAGATGAATTCGATATCGATGAACAGATCGACGTGAACCTGCGTGCTGGTTTGCACCTATGCCGCTTGCTGTTGCCTGGCATGATGGAGCGCGATTCAGGTCATATCGTCAACATTACGTCCATGGCGGGTCTTTATGAATTCGGCGGCCACATCGCCTATCACGCGACCAAAGCTGCGATGCATACTGTGTCACGCCAACTGCGCGTTGATGCCTTTGGTCGTCGCGTGCGTGTGACCGAAATCTCACCTGGTCGTGTTGAAACAGATATCTTCGCGCGTGTTGAAAAGATTAGCGCTGAAGAAGCTAAAGAGAAATACTTTGAAGGTATGGAAATGCCGCAGGTATCGGACGTGGCAGATGCTGTTGAATATGCAGTCGGTACACCGAATTGCGTCAATATCGGTATGATCGAACTTTTGCCAACGCTGCAAGTTCCAGGCGGCTTGCGCACAGGGAAACGCGTCGGTGATGAAGTTATCTTGACGGGTAAAAAATAAAGAATGCGACAGGGCTTTCGCCGATCTGCGGTGAAAGCCTTAGCGCAGACATTGGGCCAAAGGGTCCACAATAACATCAGGAGCAAGGCCTTGACCTCTATTAAACTCGCAGACCGCGTTACCAGTATTCGCGTTTCTCCCTCGACTGCAGCCGCACAAAAAGTGCGTGATCTGAAAGCGCAGGGGCGCGAAATCTTGAACCTTACAGTGGGCGAGCCAGATTTTGACACGCCACAGTCCATCAAAGATGCGGCGATCGAAGCGATCAACGCTGGCGATACGAAATACACATCCGTAAACGGAACCGAAGCGCTGCGTAAAGCTGTTCAACATGACTATAAAACGCGGTTGAACATTGATTGTGAACTCAACGAAATTTGTGTGGGCGGTGGCGCGAAACAAGTGCTTTTTGTGGCCTTGATGGCCACTGTTCAAGAGGGTGACGAAGTTATCATTCCTGCACCTTACTGGGTGTCTTACCCTGATATGGTTATCGCCAATGGCGGCACGCCCGTGATCGTGAAATGTGGTGAAGATGTTGGGTTTAAATTGACGCCTGAAGTGCTTGAAGCGTCAATCACGCCAGCAACAAAATGGGTTATTTTGAATTCTCCATCCAATCCAACAGGTGCGGCATATACGGCCGCCGAGTTGCGCGCATTGGGTGATGTTTTGGTCAAGCACCCCCATGTTTTGGTGATGTGTGACGAAATTTATGACCGCATTTGGTACGCAGACTTTGATGTGTGCAGCATCTTGGGCGTTTGCCCTGAGTTGAAAAACCAAGCGCTTGTGTCAAACGGTGTGTCTAAATCCTATGCTATGACAGGCTGGCGGATTGGCTACGCAGTTGGGCCGTTAGAATTGGTTAATGCGATCAACAAATTGCAATCGCAAATGTCATCTTGCCCATCATCGGTCAGCCAAGCTGCTGCAGCTTACGCTTTGACCGCGGATCAATCTGGCGTTGATGAGGCTGTTGAAGTTTACCGTGCGCGCCGTGACCGTGCCCATGAATTGATCAACGCAATTCCAGAACTCACATGCACGCTGCCTGATGGTGCATTCTATCTGTACCCATGCTGTGCAGGTGCCATTGGCAAGACCACACCAGAGGGCAAAAAAATCGAAAACGATTTGGATTTCGGCCTCTACTTGCTCGACACTGCTGGCGTTGCTTCAGTGCATGGGGGCGCTTATGGGCTTGAACCGTATTTCCGCATCTCGACTGCGACCTCTATGGAAGAGATCGAAGCCGCTTGCGCCAAAATTGCCGAGGCTTGCGCAGCGCTCAGCTAACCGTATTCCAGCCAAGATCGTATCCCCTGATCTTGGCTGGATATTATTCGCATTAGGGACCGCAGACCGCATCACCTGTATGCCCCATCAGGCTTTACTCCGCTTGATGGTGTCTGCTGATGTGGCGATCTTGGCGCCTATTTGCGATCAATCGAAGACATGAATGTTTGAGTCATAGCCAAACGCAATGTCATCACCTGAGATGGGTATTATACCGCGCCATCTTAGCCCCTCATACTGATGAAATGAATCAACAGAGCCACGAATAAATCGGGCCAACACGTCAATTCTTAAAACAGGGAACGAGACATGATACATAAAAAGACCACGTTTACTTCGAAATCTAAAACTGCATTAGCGTCACTGCTTTTGGCTGGCACCATCTTGACGGGTGGCATGTCTACTGCTGCAACGGCGCAGGACAAAGTTGTTGTCGCCGTCAGCCCTTTGGGTGCTGATTCCAATTTGTATTGGACCACAACAGGGGCCTTCATTTTCCCATCAATGCAAACGCTGGTAGGCAATAGCGCTGAGACTGGCAAGTATGACAACAGTCAATTGGCTGAAAGCTGGGAACACAACGAGGACTTTACCTCTTGGACGTTCAAACTGCATCCAAATGCGGTGTTCAGCGACGACTGGGGGCCTGTGACCTCTGCTGATGTTGTACACAGCTTTGAAATTCACACAGGCGATGACGCGAAACTCAGCGGTATCAGCGCACTTAAAGAAACCACTTTGACAGCTATCGATGATCATACAGTGCGTTTCGATCTGCCAACTCCTGATCCTGATTTCTTGTTCTCACATGCGGGTCGCGGTTCTTTGGTGATCTACAGCAAAGCGCAATTCGATGCAGAGGGCATGGAAGGCTACGAGGCCGCGCCAGCTGGATCTGGCCCGTTCAAATATGAAGGGCGTGATGTCGGCCAATCCATGACATTTAGCTCGATCAAAGATCACTGGTCTGGCGCATCTCCTGAATTTGACGAAATCGAATTCCGTTGGGTGTCTGAGCCATCAACACGTTTGGCTATGCTTGCCGCGGGCGAAGCCCATGCGGTGACTTTACCACGCGATCTACGCGATGACGCTGCTGAAGCGGGTGAAACTGTTTTGTCGTCCAGTGCGGGGGCGATGCAATCTACTATGCTGTTCACGGGTAAATTCATGAAGCCCGAAGCTGAAGAAACACGTGACGCTACATCTTACGCATGGGCCGATGCGCGCGTGCGCGAAGCTGTGAACCGCGCTTTGGACCGTGATGGTATTTTGGAAGTGCTCTACGGTGAAGGCGTCGAAGCTTTGCCTGTCTACACGATGGACCCACGTTTTCCTGGCTACTCGCAAGAACTTGCGGATCGTTTCGACGAAGACTACGGCTATGACCCTGAAAAAGCGATGGCTTTGTTGAAAGAGGCTGGATACCCAGAAGCCTTTGACAACGCTGCGATTCCGTTGGTTGTAACCAGCCTCGCAGGGAACCCAGAATTCGCTCAAATGGCGGAATTGGTACAGGCCTATCTTGATGTGGTCGGTATCGAAACCGAAATGCGTGAACAAGATTGGGCAACAGGGAATACGGCGATCCGCGGCTTTACCGCTGATTTCGTGACCCCGATGCGCAATGCGCCAGTGCGCCCTGCGGCCCTTGGGGTTCAGATCTTTTTCACTGAACACGCCAGTCCACACCTCGATTTGGGTGACCCAGAAATCAACGCTTTGGGTGGTGAATTGTTGACTGAAACAGACCCTGAAAAACGCGATGCTATTTTGAATGAGATGTTCACATCCATCTATGAAAGCTACGCGCATATCCCGATGGCGGCAGTGCCTGCCACTGTTGTTGTCAGCAGCGATTTGGTCGAAGGCTGGACTTTCCCAGGATCTACATCCTCAGGCCTTAGCCACTTCGAACTGATCGATTTGAAATAAGATCAAATGTGCAATCCGCGAAGCCCTTTCGGGGGCTTCGCATCAAATATTTGCGCAAAACTCCAAGGAATACGCAGTGTTAAAATACCTCGCACGCCGAGTCGGATCGAGCTTGTTTGCGCTTTGGGTCATCACAATCATCGTGTTTTTACTCACGCATCTTTCAGGGAATCCTGTTGATGCTTTGCTGCCAGACGATGCGACCAAACAACAAATAGATGCCTTCATTCGCGATTGGGGATTAGATAAACCCCTTTGGCAACAATATCTTACCTTTTTGGGCAATGCTGTCCAAGGAGATTTCGGAACCTCACTAAAATGGCCTGGCGAAGACGCCATGGGCTTTGTTCTGGCCCGTATGCCAGCCACATTACAACTTGGTGGTATCGCCATTTTGATCAGCCTTGTTGTGGCATTGCCTTTGGGTGTTGCTGCTGCTGTTTACAAAGGCTCCCCCGTTGACAATGGGGCACAGATGTTTGCGCTTTTGGGGCAATCTATTCCGAACTTTTGGCTTGGGATCGTTTTGATCTGGGTGTTTTCGGTTTGGTTGGGCTGGCTGCCAACATCAGGCACCGGTACTTTCGCACATGCCATTTTGCCCGCGATTGCCATCGCTTGGTTCCAAGTGTCTGCCCTTGCGCGCTTGACGCGTTCGGCCATGCTGGAAGTGCTGGATGCGGAATACATCAAACTGGCGCGTGTCAAAGGTGTCGGCGAATTTAGCGTGGTCTGGAAACATGCTTTGCGCAATGCGGCTGTGGTGCCTTTGACCTATTTCGGCATTCTCGCTGCATCAATCCTGACAGGTTCTGTTGTGATCGAAACGGTTTTCTCATGGCCGGGAATGGGCTGGGTTGCAATCGAAGCGATCCGTGGTCGTGACTTCCCCGTCGTTCAAGCTGTGATCGTGGCCTACGCCGTTATCTACATGATTTCTAACCTCGTCGTAGACCTCCTCTACGTCGCTATCGATCCTAGGATTCGCAATGACTGATCTTTCTGTCAAAAGAGCCTCTGCTCTTCGCCTTTGGCTTCGACTTCGGTCCTTGCCCTTGATTCCGATTGTGATCCTGCTCACAGTCTTCATTATCCCAGCATTCTTCGCAGAATACATTGCGCCACATGATCCCTATGTGCCAAATCTACGTGCGCGTTTGCAGCCCCCTGTTGGGTTCGGCGGCACATGGGAATATATGCTGGGCACTGATAGATTGGGCCGCGATATTCTAAGCCGCATCCTGCACGGATCTTGGTACGTGCTGAGTGTTTCCTTGATTGGTATCACTGTTGGTGTGGTCGTGGGGACGACCTTGGGCTTAATCGCAGGCTATGCGCGCGGCTGGTTCGATGGTTTGGTCATGCGCCTTGTGGATATTTCCTTGGCTTTGCCTGCTATGCTGCTGGCCTTGGCTTTGGCTGCTGCGATTGGGGCAAGCTTTCTGTCTGTTGTGATTGTTGTGGGCTTCGCGCTTTGGGCCTATTTCGCCCGTCAAGTACGTGCCGAAGTGTTACTGCTGCGCAAGAGCGATTTTGTAGCACGGTCACAGGTCGCAGGATCTTCGCATATTCGCATCCTGTTTCGTCATATTTTGCCGAATGTTCTCAACACCATCGTCGTTTTGGCAACCCTTCAAGTCGGTATCGCCATCATGCTGGATGCAAGCCTTAGCTTTTTGGGTATCGGCATTCCTCGCCCAACACCCACATGGGGACTGCTTGTTTCTGATGGCCGTGATTTCATTGCGACTGATTGGTGGATTTCCTTCTTTCCAGGTCTTGCAATCTTATTGACCGTAATGTCGGCCAACATGCTGGGTGACTGGCTGCGCGAACAACTCGATCCACGACAAAGGCAGGTATAATATGACCGATGTACAAGAGGCACCGCTGCTTGAAGTCAAAGATCTTCGAGTGAAAATTTCAACCAAAGCTGGCACATTCTACCCCGTCAACGGTCATAATTTCACGCTGAACAAGGGCGAGACCTTGGGCATTGTTGGGGAATCTGGTTCGGGCAAATCTATGACTGCCACGTCACTTGTGCGGCTTTTACCAAAGCACGCAGCCGAGGTGGAATCTGGCAGTATCGAACTGGAAGGTCGCGATCTTTTAAAACTGTCGGAGGCCGAAATGCGCAAGGTGCGCGGCAGTGAAATCGCTATGATTTTACAGGATCCGCAAACCTCGCTCAATCCGTCCTTTACGGTGGGAAATCAGATTTCCGAAGCCTTAAGTCTGCACGCGCCTGGTCCTAAAAAGACCATGCGTGAACGGGCGATCAATGCGCTGCGAAAAGTGAAAGTGGCCGCGCCAGAGCACCGCGTGGATTGCTATCCTGGCGAATTGAGTGGCGGCATGCGTCAACGTGTTGTCGGCGCGATTGCGATTTCTTGCGAACCAAAAATCATCATTGCAGATGAACCGACCACCTCTTTGGATGTGACTGTGCAAGCGCAATATTTGCGCCTGTTGAAAGAGCTGCAAGATGATACAGGTATGGGGATTATCTTTATCACCCATGACTTCGGGATCGTCGCCAATCTGTGCCATAAAATCGTGGTGATGTATTACGGCAGGATCGTTGAATCTGGCACTGTCGAACGCATTTTTGCCAAACCAGCACATCCCTATACCGAAGCCCTCATCGGAGCGGTTCCAAAATTGCGGGGTCACGAAGGGCGCCTGCGTACCATTAAGGGCCAGCCACCTGCGCCGATGGAAACCCTAACGGGCTGCCCATTCGCACCGCGCTGTGACAAGGCGGATAGTCGTTGCTTTAATGAGCTGCCGCCAACTTTTGACGCAGATGGCGACGGAGAACATTTAGCAAGCTGCTGGCGGGTGATTGACCAATGACAAATACACCAATTCTACAAGTCGAAAACCTGTCCAAACATTTTGATGTTCAAACCGGTATTTTCAAACGTGAAACCAAAACGGTCAAAGCGGCCACAGATCTGAATTTCAACATCTGTGAGCGTGAAACTTTGGCTTTGGTTGGGGAATCTGGTTGTGGGAAAACCACGACCACCCAGCTTTTGCTGAAGCTACAAAATCCGACCAGCGGTCGTATTTTATATGATGGCGAAGACATCAATACCCTCAAAGGTGATGCGCTTAAGGCCTACCGATCGCGTGTACAAGCCGTGTTCCAAGATCCTTGGTCGTCAATTAATCCGCGCGTTCGGATCGGCGATTTTGTGTCAGAGCCTCTGATTGTAAACGAAAAGGTTGGCTCAAACGAAGTGGATCGCCGCGTAAATGAAGCGTTGGATGCTGTTGGATTACGCCCACAAGACGCGCGTAAGTTCCCCCATGAATTTTCAGGGGGGCAACGTCAACGTATCGCAATTGCCAGCGCGATTATTTCACGCCCTCGTTTGATTATTTTGGACGAACCCGTTTCGGGGCTTGATGTCTCTATTCGGTCTCAGATCATCAATCTGTTCAAAGATTTGCAGGCGGAATACGGGCTTAGCTATATTCTTGTGGCCCACGATTTGGCGACAACGCGCTATCTGGCTGACCGTGTCGCGGTGATGTATTTGGGGAAAATCGTCGAACAAGGTCCGACTGATGATGTTTTTGACGCCCCATCGCATCCCTATACCGAAGCACTGCTATCAGCCGCTTTATCTGCCGATCCGACGGAAAAGCGTGATGAAATTCCGATGACAGGTGAGGTGCCTTCGCCACTGAATCCGCCCAGCGGCTGTGCTTTTCATCCGCGTTGCCATCGTTTCATAGGTGATATTTGCAGCACGCAAGCACCTGCACTTAGGTCTCACGGTACAGGCTGTTCCGTGAGTTGCCATCTTTACAATCAATAGTTTGCGCAACCGCGCGAATGCTCTCCCATCTATCCAGACTAAGAAAGACCAAAAATGATTATTACTTGCGTAACCAATGAAGTTTACCCCGATGCCTCAAGTGAGGGTCTGCCAAAAATCTTTGGCCGTGCAGCCGAACAAGGCATTTCTTCTTTTGAACTGCGCATTGTCGAAGGTAAGCGTTTTCCTATGTTCGAAGGCGATGCCTTCGCGCGTTTGAAAGAGCAATCCAAAGCTTTTAACATCAACTATACTGCTGTTTCACCCGGCTTGTTTAAGGTGCCGTTGAAAAGTGAACTGACGGCGCTTCACACCAATCACTTGCTTCCAATGAGCTTGGATTTGGCTGATGAAATGGGGATTAAAACCTTGATCGTCTTCGGCCCAACGCGTTCAGAAACACCTATCGAAAATGAGTTCGAACAGGTTGTTGAGCTTATTAAAAACGCGGTTGAAGTGGCTGTGGCGCGTGGCTTTACTGTGCAGCTTGAAAATCTGCCAGGCAGCTGGGCCGATACATCTGACGCTTGTTTTAACCTGCTTGAAGCGGTGAACCACCCAGATTTCGGTTATGTTTGGGACACAGGCAATCTGTACGAAGCCGAAGAAACACATTTCCGCGCAGGCTATGAAAAGCTGAAACCTTATATCCGCAACGTGCACTTGAAAGACGGTGCTGTGGTTGACGGCAAAATGGTTTGGATGCGTTACGGCGAAGGCGTGACAGATGTTAAAGGTCAAGTCGAAGCATTGATCGCCGACGATTACAAAGGAACATTGGTTTTGGAAGCAGCTTGCCAGCCGCACGAAATGGACGATTTCCCAACATCCATTGCCTATTTGAAATCCATTGTTGGATAAGCGTTAAAACTGAAAAACGCGATCCCCTGACACTGGTTGGGGGATCGTCTATTTCGATCAAAAACTTGGCGTACAGGCGCTGACAACTTCGCAGACTGTGTCGCCAATGTTTTTGAACTTGTGCGGGCGTGTGCTGTTGAAATAATAGGCGTCCCCTGCGCGCAGAACGAAAACTTCATCATCAACTGTGATCTCTAATACGCCAGATAAGATTACGGCGCATTCTTCTCCCTCATGCACCAACGGATGGCCCCCTGATGCTGTTCCTGGCTGATAAAATTCATGCAGCATTTGGATTTTTCGGTTGGGCCGTTGGGCCGCAATCAACCGATATTCGATCCCCCGCGCACCGATATCCACGTGATCTGATTTACGGTATACGGGCGTATCGCCCCCGAGTAATTCAAAGCTGAAAAACGTCGCGAGTTCCATGGGAATGCCATCAAGGATCTTTTTGAGCACCGCGACAGAAGGCTGCGTTGTGTTGGATTCAATTTGGCTGATCGTACCACTGCCCACCCCCGTACGCCGCGCGAGTTCACGTTGGGATAGACCTTGAGCTTGACGCACAACGCGCAGGCGGCGTGCGACCATTTGATCGTGGTTTGAGGCTGAATCTGTCATGGCTCTGGTGATTTTCCGCTTTCTATACAAATCACTTTGCATCATGTTCCCGCAAAAACAACATAAATTCGTGGGTGTGAAATCAGGCTTGATTAGTTTTGTGACCGCTTCAATATGATTGAAAAGCAATATCAATTGGCACATATCACGCCACCCTCCAACAGATTTAGGATTCGCTATGACCGCAGCGCAAAACAAGATGTCTAGCTTTTGGATGCCCTTTACGCCAAATCGTGATTTTCACGACGATCCACGTATGATCGTTGGGGCGGACGGGATGTATTACACCAGCGCAGACGGCCGCCAAATTATGGATGCAACAGCGGGTCTGTGGTGTGTAAACGCAGGTCACAACGATCCATTGATCGTCGAAGCCGTGCAAAAACAGGTCGCGACTTTGGATTACGCGCCGCATTTTAATTTCGGCACACCGCAGTCATTTGAACTGGCCTCAAAACTTGCCAGCATGTTTCCCGATCCGCTGAACCATGTGTTCTTTACGGGCTCAGGGTCTGAATCCGTGGATACGGCGTTGAAAATCGCACTGCATTATCATCGTATGCGTGGCGATGGGGCGCGCACGCGCTTGATCGGACGTGAGCGGGGCTATCACGGTGTCGGTTTTGGCGGCATTTCTGTGGGTGGCATTGTGAACAATCGTAAGCACTTTGGTGGGTTGCTAACGGGTGTCGATCACCTGCCACATACACATAACCTTGAAAAGAACGCCTTTACCAAAGGCTGCCCCGAACATGGTGCCGAGCTTGCCGAAGACCTTGTGCGCATTGCCGAATTGCATGACCCAAGCACCATTGCTGCGGTGATTGTTGAACCAATGGCGGGATCGACGGGCGTCTTGATGCCACCTGTTGGCTATCTCAAACGCCTGCGTGAAATTTGTGATCAATACGGTATCTTGTTGATCTTTGACGAAGTGATCACCGCTTACGGCCGACTTGGAAAGGCCTCTGCGGCTGAATATTTTGGCGTGACACCAGACTTGATTACCACTGCCAAGGGCCTGACCAACGGGGTGGTGCCGATGGGCGCTGTGATCATCGATGAGAAAATCTACAACTCAGCGATGGACAACACTGGCACGCCGATTGAACTGTTCCATGGCTATACCTATTCAGGTCACCCGTTGGCCACAGCAGCAGCGCTTGCGACACTGAAGTCTTACGAAGACAATGACATGTTTGCCCGCGCCACGGCGATGGCCCCCAAATGGGAAGACGGTGTGCACAGCCTTAAGGGACTTCCGCATGTAAAAGATATTCGCAATTTGGGTCTTGTTGGTGCGATTGAGTTGGAAAGCCGTGCGGGCGCTGTCGGCGCGCGCGGTATGGAAGCGATGAAGGCGGCTTGGGCCGAAGGCGTGATGATCCGTGTCACGGGGGACATCATCGCACTCTCGCCGCCGCTGATTATTTCTGAAGAAGAAATTCAAACCCTCTTTGGCAAACTCGCGGGTGTTTTGAAAAATATCGCCTAAGCATTCTGTTTGGATTTGCGAACTTTATACGCAAAAGAAAGGCCAGCTTGTGTAAAACAAGCTGGCCAATTTCCCTTGGGAAGGAAGTCGTTATCAAGCGTCCACTGGGGCTTCTTTCGCGCCAGTCATAAACGCCACCGCGTCTGACATGGTGTAGTCTTTTGGATCGATTACACATAGGCGTTTGCCCAAGCGGTGCACATGAATACGGTCTGCGACCTCAAACACATGCGGCATATTGTGGCTGATCAAGATGATCGGAATGCCACGCGAACGCACATCAAGGATCAGTTCCAACACCTTGCGAGATTCTTTCACACCAAGCGCCGCTGTCGGTTCATCCAAGATGATGACCTTTGATCCAAAGGCGGCGGCACGCGCGACTGCAACGCCTTGGCGTTGACCGCCTGATAGCGTTTCAACAGCTTGGTTGATGTTTTGAATTGTCATCAAGCCAAGTTCAGACAGCTTATCACGGGCAAAATCTTGCATCCGCTTTTTGTCTAATTGTCCAAAGACAGATCCCATCACGCCTGGTTTTTTCAATTCGCGGCCCATGAACATATTGTCCGCAATCGACAGGGCAGGGGACATCGCAAGGGTCTGGTAAACCGTTTCAATGCCCGCGCCGCGCGCATCAATAGGTGAACGGAAATTTACCTGCTTGCCTTCAAGATAGACTTCACCTGAATCTGGAATTGTGGCGCCTGACAAAGCTTTGATCAGCGAAGACTTACCAGCCCCGTTATCGCCAATCACGGCCAGGATTTCGCCAGGGTATAGTTCAAAATCACAGTGGTCGAGAGCAGTCACTTTGCCGTAGCGTTTGACCAGATTTTTACCTGAAAGAATGGGTTCCATTACGCTGATACCTTTCTGATCCATTGGTCCAATCCGACGGCGCCAATAATCAGCATACCGATCAACATGAACGTCCATTGTGGGTCGGCCCCTGCCATGCGCAGGCCAAGTTCAAACACGCCCACAATCATTGCGCCAAATAGTGCGCCGTAAATCGATCCTCGTCCGCCAAACAGTGACAGCCCGCCGATCACCACAGCCGTGATAGACTGAATGTTTCCGATCACCCCAGTGGAGGCCGATGGCGATACGGATGAAAAGCGCCCGATCATGACCCAGCCTGCAACCGCGCAGATAAGACCTGTGAGCATGTAGACACTCATCAAGGTGCGTTTGACGTTGACCCCAGCCAATTGTGCTGCTTCTGGATCATCTCCAACCGCATAGACGTGACGCCCCCATGCTGTTGAGCGTAAGGCGTAGCCCAGTGCGATAAAGATCAAAATCATTAAGATCACGCCAAAGGTAAAGTTTGCGCCGCCAATTTCGACACGATTGCCCAAGAACAACAAAGCAGGTGCTTCAGCACGTAGATCAGATGAACGAATGGTTTGGTTGTTTGCAAATAGGTAGTTAGCTGCCAATACGACCTGCCAAATTCCCAAAGTCACAATGAAGGGTGGGATTTTAATACGGCTGACAAGAAAACCGCTGACAGCACCGATGCCTGCGCCGAATGCGAAGCCGATCAAGATGCTGATCTCAGCTGGAACACCGTAGCGGAATGTCATCTGACCCATGATGACAGAGCTGAGCACCGCGATTGCGCCAACGGAAAGGTCGATGCCTGCTGTGAGAATAATAAGAGTCTGTGCGGCCGCCAAAACGCCTACGATTTGCACCTGCTGCAAAATCAAGGTGAGCGTGCCCGCAGAGAAAAAGCGTTGTCCAAGCAAGAGGCCAAAAAGCGCGATTGCAAAAACAAGTATGATCAGGGGAACGAGGGCTGGATTGACATGTAGAGCATGCTGGATGCGCCCAAGCAATCCACTTTTAGTGTCTTCGAATTGGGCAAAATCCACTTCTTTTTTGCCCTTTACGGTGTCTTCGTAATTGTCAGCTTCGGCCATGGCCGATCCTCCCCTAATGGTCTTTTTGGGCTAAAGGCCCGCGTATTCGGCTCGTGAATGTTATGGGGCCAACACTGATGCTGGCCCCATAATCATAATGGTGAAAAACCAATGTGGTTATTTCAATTTAAGATTAGCCCCAGCAGAGATCTGTGCCTTCAGCGACAGAGATGCTTTCAACACCTTCAGCAGGCTTATCTGTGACCAGCGAAACGCCTGTGTCCAAGAAGTTTTTGCCTTCTGTGTTTTGTGGCAAAGTGCCGTCCGCTGCGAATTGTGCAATCGCTTCGATGCCCAAAGACGCCATCAAAAGTGGGTATTGCTGAGATGTCGCACCGATAACGCCATCTGCGACGTTTTTGATGCCTGGGCAACCGCCATCAACCGACACGATCAACACATCATCTTCACGACCGATTGCGGCCAGTGCTTCATATGCGCCAGCAGCCGCTGGTTCGTTGATTGTGTAAACGACGTTGATTTCAGGATCGACAGCAAGACAGTTTTCCATCGCAAGGCGACCGCCTTCTTCGTTGCCTGATGTGACTTCGTTGCAGATGATACGCTCATCTGTTTCGTCACCCCATTGGCTTACGTCTACTGTGTCGATGCCAAAACCGGTCAAGAAGCCTTGGTCGCGCAAAACGCCAACTGTTGGTTGGCTGATCGCCAGATCGAGCATAGCGATTTTAGCATTCGCGGCGTCTTCACCCAAGGATGCAGCGGCCCAAGCGCCGATCAATTCACCCGCAAGGAAGTTGTCTGTGGCGAAAGTTGCATTTGCTGCGTCGATTGGGTCAAGAGGCGTATCTAAGGCGATAACCAGAAGACCAGCTTCGCGTGCAGCTTCTACTGATGGTACGATCGCTGCTGAATCAGACGGTGTGAGCAAGATACCGGACGCGCCGTTTGCGATGCAGGTTTCGATTGCAGCCACTTGGGATTCGTTGTCGCCGTCGATCTGACCTGCGTAAGAGTTCAACTTAATTCCAAGCTTTTCTGCTGTCGCTGTTGCGCCTTCGCGCATTTTTACGAAAAACGGATTGGTATCTGTTTTTGTGATCAAGCAAGCTGATGTGTGATCGTCAGCCATAGCTGAGCCAGCTGTTGTGATTGCAGCAAGTGCCGTACCGATAAGTAGTTTTTTCATGATGTCCTCCCAGACTATTTTCCCCGCCGAAGTATGTCTTCGGCCCTGAACGATCGCCCATGGCTTTCGCTTGTTTTCTAAGAAACGCGATTCTAGCGCTTCTGTCAATTAATTAGTTAACTTTATTTATTAATGCATTTCGTGTATGTTCCTCCTTGGAGTGCGCAAGTATAGTGCAGGGGATGGAAGACCAAATGGTAAGAACACTTAGTGTTGGCTTAAGCCAGAAAGGCGTGCGCGACCACAACGAACGCCTTCTATTGTCGTTGATACAACGCAACGATGCTATCGCTGGTAGTGATCTCGCCAAGCTTGCCGGCCTTTCTCCACCAACAGTTTCGGGCATTTTGCGCCGTCTAGAAGCCGAGGGATTGATTGAACGTGGCGATCCTGTTCGCGGAAAAGTTGGCAAACCCTCTATTCCCATGCGTCTCGCCGCAGGCGGGGCATATTCATTTGGGCTCAAGATAGGTCGCCGATCTGCCGATCTGATCTTGATGGATTTTCGCGGGGGCGCAACTGGCCGATTGAGAGTAACTTATGATTATCCTGTGCCAGAAAAGGTTCTTGAGTTTCTCAAATCGGGTATAAAAGACTTAACAGCGAAAATGACACCAGAAGCGATCGCACGGATCAGCGGTATCGGTATCGCAGCGCCATTTGAAATGTGGAACTGGACTGATCTCGACGGCGCGCCCGCGAAATCGTTTCAGTCATGGCGCGATGTCGATTTGGTTGCGGAGGTGGCTAAGGTTACTTCTTTGCCCGTTATGGTCATGAACGATGCTACCGCCGCGTGTCAGGCGGAACACACCTATGGCCGCGGTCCCGATTTTCGCGACTACGCTTATTTCTTTATCGGAGCATTCGTTGGAGGCGGAATAGTTTTGAACAATTCCGTCTATGCGGGGCGTCAGGGGAACGCAGGTGCGCTGGGATCTTTGCGCAGTATCAGCCCGCTTGGCGAAAGTATGCAATTGGTTGATACGGCTTCGATACATCAGTTGGAAACGCGACTGCGCGAAGTGGATATCGATACGCGTCAGCTTTGGGATGATCCCGAAAGCTGGGATCGTTTGGCGCGCTATGTCGAACCTTGGTTACTGCAAACAGCCCAAGAATTGGCGCGGGCCAGTTTGTCTATTTGTGCTGTGATTGATTTCGAAGCAATCGTGATTGATGGGTCATTCCCCGAAAGTTTCCGTGAGGAATTGGTTAGCCGCGTCAGGCGCTACGTCGTGACCCAAGATACGCGTGGTCTCATCCCGCCGAAAATTGAATCGGGCAGTATCGGAGGGGCTGCGAGGGCCCAAGGCGCAGCATGTGGACCTATTCGAGAGCAATTTTTGTTGAACTCAAACTCAAGCGCTTGATATGTCTGAGCGTAACTTTCTGAAATTTCCCAGATTTTTATTTATTTCGTCAACCCTACCTTAAGGTTATGACATCAGCATTGCGGGAAGCTCTAAACAATAGGTGCCTCGCACAATGCATTTTACATTAGAAGAACTCGGATTGGTTGATGCCGATCCAGAGGAAAGCTTCGACAATCTTACCAGCTTGGCGACGGAACTCATCGGGGTGCCAGTCGCACATATCTCGATTGCTGATTTGGAAAAAGATCGAATTTACTATAAAAGCCAAGTTGGCCATCCGCCTGAACTGGTCGACCTGCGCCAACTTCCGATGGGCATGACCTACTGTCAGCATGTCTATCTCACCCGTGCGCCAGTGATTGTCACTGATGCATATAAGCATCCTTTGCTGATCGGTACGCCAGCATTGTCGCCCGAGCAGCCTTTGGCCTATCTTGGTATCCCTATCGAAGCCCCAAGCGGTGAAGTTCTAGGGGGACTTTGCATGATGCAGCCTGACAAGCGCCTGTGGACCGATGATGAGATCGCGCGTGCCACAAAAATCGCGGGTTGTGTGTCTGATGTGGTGCGACTCAAGGCGGCGATGCTCACCAGTGAACGGCTGCGGCGCGAACAGCAAGAATTTACATACGCCATTTCGCACGACTTAAAATCACCAGCCAATACGATTGGAATGATTTTAGAAGAAATCAACGAAGACCGCGATAAACTATGTGCGGACAATCAAATCCTTGTTGACGAGGGTCTCGAAACCGTCGCCCGTATGGGACGGCATGTTGAAGATGTGCTGACATATTCTAGGACAGTCGGTGCCAAGGAAGATTTTGCACAGGTCGATCTAAATACGATCCTAAACGATGTCCTTCGAAACCTAAAAGCTGACATTTTGGCAACCAGCGCTCAGATTGAATGTGACCCCTTGCCGACCATCTATGGCTTGCAAAATCAACTTTTGATGTTGTTTCAAAACCTGATCGCCAATGCAATCAAGTTTCAAAAGCCGAACACGGTTCCGCAGGTCAAAGTATCCGTTGAAACGCAAAACGGCATGCACACCATCAAAGTGAGTGACAACGGTATTGGCATCCGACCTGAAGATCAGTCTCAGGTGTTCGGGCTGTTTTCGCGCTTAAACCTGAGGGAAACATATGGTGGCACTGGCATTGGGCTATCTTTGTGCAAACGGGTGGCGGAAAATCATCAAGCCGCAATCATGATAGAATCCAACGGAATAAGCGGATCTACATTTGCGCTGCAATTTGCGGAGAAAGTCGATGGATAAGCCTTTGCGCATCGGTACAGTCATGACGATAGATGATGATCGCGTTGATCAACTCTTGTACAAGCGGATCATAAAACGTTCAGGCATTGTTGATAATGTGTTGAGCTTCCAGATGGCCGAGGATGCGTTAGACTACTTGAGACGCCCAAATCGCGATCCGATAGATGTCATCTTTCTCGATGTGAATATGCCGCGAATGAGTGGGTTTGATTTCCTAGATGCTGCTGTACTCGAATTCGGTCCAGCCTTCACGGATTGTGTGGTGATGATGCTGACCACATCCCTCGATCCCGTGGATGTGCAGCGCTCAAAGAACTATAGTATGATTAAAGAATTCCTGAATAAACCTATGTGTGCCGCGCAACTCGAAATTGCTGCGCGCACTTTGTTCCAAGCCAAGCACAGTGAGATCATTGAATAGACCCTATGCTCTATGAATAGCCGCGAATTTCCGAGACACTTTCTGGGTTGATGCTTCGCTGCACTGAGCACTTTTAAGCCTGTCGTCTTGCAGGCATTGCTGCTGTCGTTGGCATGTTAGACCAATTGAAGTACGGTGGTCATCAAAACGAGCAGGCAGAGGCATAAAATGAATCTCACAAGACGTCATTTCGGAATTGGTATCGCAGCGCTCATCGTGACGGGCTGTAGTCCAATCAAGCCAGTAGGTCGCAGTGTTTCTAATGGCGCTGGACTATCGGCCGATCTTCGACCCGTTGCAAACCCTGCCTATGATGCTTGGGTCGCGGCGTTTCGCGGGCGTGCTGCCAGCTATGGCCTGTCACAATCAACGCTTTCCGCTGGGTTTCGCAATACAGGCTATCTTCCAGGTGTCGTGACCCGCGACCGAAACCAAACTGAATTCAAGCGCAGCCTAGAAGACTACCTCGCCATCGCAGTCTCAGAGGAACGGATTACAAAAGGAAGAACAGCCTTTGCCCGTCATAGGACAACGCTGAGCGCGCTTGAGAACAGATATGGTGTAGATGCAGAAATACTTGCGGCTATTTGGGGGCTGGAAAGCTTTTACGGCGAACGCCGTGGTGACGTTCCAGTTGTATCTGCCACATCGACTCTTGCATTTGACGGGCGGCGGGGCGCGTTTTTCGAAAAGCAATTGATCGCCGCGCTAAAGATCTTGCAAAACGGGGATATCACAGCGGATCGCTTGACGGGCAGCTGGGCGGGCGCGATGGGGCACACGCAGTTTATTCCCACATCTTATGAAGCCTTTGCAGTCGATTTTACAAATGACGGCCGGCGCGATATCTGGTCAGACGACCCCAGCGATGCGTTGGCATCAACCGCCGCTTACCTTGCGCGCAATGGTTGGACCCGTGGTGTAAAATGGGGAAATGAAGTCGGTGCGACAGTATCATCAGGCAATATTGTTCAACCGCAAGCCAACGGTCCGCGCTTTGCTGTGACTGGCAACTTTAGCGCGCTCAAACGATACAATAATTCGGATGCTTATGCGATCGGGGTGGGCCATCTCGCAGACCGTATTGGCGGCGCTGGCCCATTGCGAACAGCATTTCCGCCTGATGAAAACGGGATGACCAAGGAAGACCGCGTCGCCTTGCAAAAACGCCTTACGGCCGCTGGCTTTGACACGGATGGGGTTGATGGCGTGATTGGCCCGAATAGCCAAAAAGCAATCAGCGCCTACCAACGCAGCCGCGGCTTGCCCGTGACGGGCGTACCTTCGATAGAATTACTGCGTAGCCTTTGATATCTAGGCACCAGTTGGCAGATGTCTGAGCGTTTGCAATCAGGTGGACAGCAAGGGGATCTTGAAGCTGAAAGTCGTCACGTCACGTTCGCAAATGACCTCGACCCGACCGTTATGCGCTGTGGCGATTGACGATACGATATATAACCCAAGCCCCAAGCCTTCGCCTGCTGCGTGCACTCCGCGCTGGAAGGGATTGAACAAATCTTGACGTAAATCTTCAGGCACCTCGGGGCCGTTGTTCGCGACACTGATTTCGATCGCGTCTTCGGTTGCAAGGCCATGCACGGAAATAGGTGTGTTGGGTGCGCTGTACCGAACGGCATTCGACAAAAGGTTAGAAATCGCTTGCGCAACACGCGGCGCATCGCAACTGACTGGCCTATCGAAATTCAAATCCAGCGTGATCTCATGCTTGGGGTTTGCAGCACGGGCTTCTTCGACAACCTGCGTTACAGCTTCGGCCAGTGGAGCATTGGGTAGCGCAGTAATACGAATGCCGCCCCCTAATCGCGCCTTGGCGTGAAGCATGATGTTTTCGATCAAATCGTTCATACGGCGCAGTGAAGATCGCATCATCGGCAGGATGGTTTGCGCTTTTTCTGTCATCGGTTCGTTGCTTAGATGCCTGAAACCGACATCAAGCGCCGCAATTGGATTGCGCAAATCATGGCCTAGAACCGCAACGAATTCTTCTTGAATGCGACTTAACTTTCGCTCATGCGCGACCATGTCTTCTTGTGCCTCTAAACGCTCTTCTGCCTCAAGGCTTTGACCGATGATATTGGCAAACATTTCCAGCATCGCGATCGAGCGGGGTTGCTGCACATCGCGTGGTTCTGGGTCGATGGCGCACAGCGTGCCAAAGAATGTCCCATTGCTGCGAAGGATCGGGATAGAGGCATAGCTCACGATGCCGAATTTAGCTGCAATAGGATGGTCGCGATATGCGTCATCGGTCGCGGTGTCGTTGAAAACAACCTTGGTTGAAGTGTCGCGAACGTATTGACAAAAGGTTGACTCGATTTCGATCTCATCGCCTGGACGTAAGCCAAAGTTGACCTCATCAACCGTACGACAGGCCACCCAATGATCGTCGGTCACCCGTGCTACGGCCGCAAATCGCATATTCGTTGCCAACATTACGGTTTCTAAAATCGTGCCGATCAAAGCACTATCGGCCAGCATTTCGATATCGTTTTGGAACTTGTGCGTTCCTTCCAAAAAGGCAGCATGGTCCTGAATGGTTGCTTGCCGTTCGGCTAAATCATTCATTATGGCTTCCTCAAGCTTGGCTTTGCGATGAGACCTGCGCCCCATTTGATAAGAATAGTCGGCACGGTTCGAAAGTTACGATAGTGGGCTTGTTGCGCCGAGACAAGGCTCCGTCATGTGCCAATTGAGGCGGGCTGGGTGGGATGGAATAGCCCGCTTTGGGTCTAATCGAGTGGTCACCTTGTGGTTAACCCTCACAAACGCTGCTGGATCAGGGGAAGGGGCAGTTGCGCTTCATCGAATTGGGCTTTTGGATTGCGGAAATCGGATACGATTGCGGAGCATTCAAAAAGGCCCCCACACCGATCACGATCGCATGTGGGGGCCTACTTGTTTTTATGTGCTGTGCCGCTTTGGCAAACTTGTCTGCTCAAAGCATCGAAGCGTTACGCCAACAGATCAAATCGATCAGCGTTCATGACCTTTGTCCAAGCAGCAACAAAGTCGCGGATAAACTTTGTTTCATTGCCGTTTTGAGCATAGACTTCAGAGAAGGCGCGCAGAATGGAGTTCGATCCAAATACAAGATCTGCGCTTGTTGCAGTGTATTTCACTTCATCCGTTGCGCGGTCTTTCAGTACATATGTGCCACCATCGGCGGCAGTGGCCCATTTGTAGTCCATATCGGTGATCGTATCGAAGAAGTCGGTGGTCAGTTGTCCTTCGCGCTGTGTAAAGACCCCATGTTTAGATCCACCAAAGTTGGCACCAATAACACGAAGGCCGCCAACAAGCACAGTCATCTCAGCGGCTGTCAGTCCCAACAACTGTGCACGATCAAGCAATAGCTCTTCTGCCGATGTGCCAAAATCTGACTGCATGTAGTTACGGAAACCGTCTGCGACAGGTTCCAAAACTGAAAAGCTGTCAGCATCTGTCATCTCGTCAGTTGCATCGCCGCGGCCAGTTTCAAAGGGCACTTCGATTGAATGACCTGCCGCTTTGATGGCTTTTTCCACGCCAACATTGCCCGCCAAAACGATGACATCGGCAATAGATGCGCCAGCTTTTGCAGCGATAGGTTCAAGAACGCTAAGCACATTCGCAAGACGTTGCGGTTCATTGCCTGCCCAATCTTTTTGAGGTGCGAGACGGATACGCGCGCCGTTGGCTCCGCCACGCATGTCTGATGCGCGATATGTTCTTGCGCTGTCCCATGCTGTCGCAACCAAGTCGGCGACACTCAAATCGCTCGCTGCAATCTGGGCTTTTACTGCATTGACGTCATAATCCGTGTTGCCAGCAGGAATGGGATCTTGCCAGATCAAATCTTCTTTCGGCACGAATGGACCGTAGTAGTTTGCTTTTGGACCCATGTCGCGGTGCGTCAGTTTAAACCATGCTTTTGCAAAGGTTTCTGATAGGTAAGCTGGATCTTTGTGGAACTTCTCGCAAATCTCACGATAGACAGGGTCAACCTTCATGGCCATGTCCGCATCCGTCATGATCGGGTTGTGCTTGATCGAAGGATCTGTGGCGTCTGGAACCATATCCTCTTCTGCGATATCAATCGGTTCCCACTGCCAAGCGCCTGCGCGTGATTTCTTGGATTCCCATTCGTATTTGAACAGCAAGTCCAAATAGCCATTGTCCCATTGCGTTGGGTTGCTTGTCCAAGCGCCTTCAAGGCCTGATGTGTGGGCTGTATTTGCGTTACCGTCAAAGCCAGGATCGCTCCAACCAAAGCCCGCATTAATGACATCGCCATCTGCAGGGCCGCCCGTTACTTCGTCAGCCGCGAGACCGCCGTGGGCCTTTCCAACAGTGTGCCCGCCCACTGTCAAAGCAGCGGTTTCCACATCGTCCATCGCCATGCGTGAGAAGGTCATTCGCACGTATTTCGCGGTTTCAGCAGGGTTTGGATTGCCGTTTACGCCCTCTGGGTTCACATAGATCAACCCCATGTGTGAGGCTGATAACGGATTGTACAGCGAGGTTGCATCCTCCACGGATTCGACGCGTTCATCGGTTGGCGCTAGCATTTCACTGTCATGGCCCCAGTTGATGTCGATCTCTGGACCCCAGATATCTTCACGACCAAAGGCGAAGCCGTAGACTTCTAGGCCCATGTTCGAATAGGCCACAGTCCCAGCAAGAACCAAAAGATCCGCCCATGACAAAGCATTGCCGTATTTTTTCTTGACGGGCCAAAGAATGCGACGCGCTTTATCAAGGCTGGCATTGTCAGGCCATGAGTTCAGCGGTTCAAAACGGATGTTGCCAGTTGCTGCGCCACCACGACCATCACCAAGACGGTAAGATCCAGCTGCGTGCCAAGACAGGCGAATGAACAGGCCGCCATAATGACCCCAGTCAGCAGGCCACCAAACTTGGCTGTCTGTCAAAAGTTTATCAACATCGTCCCAGACGCCTTGGAAATCCAGCGCTTTGACAGCTTCGCGGTGATTGTAATCGCTGTCCATCGGGTTCGTTTTGACATCATGCTGGTGCAAAATGTCCAAGTTCAGCGTTTTAGGCCACCATTTCGCAGGATGGTTGCCGATTCCAGTGTTGCCACCGTGCATTACAGGGCAGCCGCCCTTGCTTGTGTTACTTCCGTCCATATTGCCTCCATGTGACATTTGTCTCGTTCTAAGTCAGGCTAACTTGCTATCTCTATAAATTCCAATTGATTATTCTTTTAAATACGATAACTTTTTCCTATGATTGGATTAACCCTCAAACACCTCAGATATTTCGATGCTTTGGCGCGCCATGAACACTTTGGTCGCGCAGCCGAGGCCTGCGGAATTTCCCAACCAGCTCTTTCGGTGCAAATTAAAGAATTGGAAGCAATGCTTGGATCGCCATTGGTTGAACGTGGGGCGCGGCGCATTCATTTGACAAGTCTTGGCCAGACTTTTTTAGTGCGAGCGCGCCAGATTTTAGTGCAAGTTGGTGAGCTGACCGATCTCGCGCGATCTGCTTTGGGGCCGCTGACAGGCGCGTTGCGCCTAGGTGTTATTCCAACTGTCGCCCCCTATCTTTTGCCGCAGGTGATGAGTTCACTGGCCGAAACCATGCCTGCACTTGAACTCTTTCCGCGCGAATCTGTGACAAAATCTTTGATCGCAGATTTACAAGACTCGCGACTAGACGCGGCGATTGTTGCTTTGCCGATATCAGAACCTGCGTTGCAAGAAATTGATCTGTTCGAAGAAGATTTTGTTCTTGTTCGCCCTATAAATGACATCGACAAACCCGTGCCCAGTCCGAAGGTTTTGCAGGACATGCGGCTGCTTTTACTCGAAGAAGGGCACTGTTTTCGCGATCAAGCGCTGAGTTTTTGCGATGTTTCAGTCGCGCGCCCGCGCTATCTGATGGAAGGCAGTTCGCTGTCCACCTTGGTGCAGATGGTAGGCTCAGGCATGGGGATAACGCTGATCCCAGAAATGGCAATTGCCTTAGAAACCCAGCGTGCAGATGTGTCGGTCGCGCGGTTCCAATCACCTAGCCCTTCGCGGCGTATCGGAATGGTTTGGCGCAGGACAACCCCATTGGCTGACAAGCTGACCGAGATCGCAAATATCGTGCGAAGGGCTGCCGCCACTTGAGTCTAAGGTTTCGAAGTTGTTGGGGTGATGGCAGCTGTGTTTGAGTAAAAAAACGGGGCCAGCAGCGTGCTGACCCCGTTAGATTTTTAGTGCGGCTTTGCGCAATTCTGTCAGCCAACTTAGGCCGCAGCTGCCTTTTCTTTGGCATCAGATTTGGCGAACAGCAGGTAGTACAGCACAGGTGCGGCGATCAATGTTAGCACCGATGCAAAGGCCAAGCCGCCCATAATCGTGACTGCCATAGATTTGAAAAAGGCATCACTGATCAGTGGCAGCATCCCCAAAATCGTTGTCGCGGCTGCTAAGAATACTGGGCGCAAACGCGATGTGCATGCCGAAACAATAGCATCGGTCAGTGACATTTCAGGCGAAGCTTCGCGGGTCAAATCGATTTCCTCGACCAATACGATGCCGTTTTTGATTAGCATGCCTGATAATGACAAAAGCCCCAGCAAAGCCGTAAAGGTAAAGGGAATTCCCGTGGCCAAAAGCCCCAAGCTGACACCATTCACGGACATCGGCACAAGCAGCCAAATGATGATTGGTTGGCGCAAAGCGTTGAACAACAACACGGAAATCAGAACCATGATGATAATACTAAAGGGCAATTGTTTCCCAAGTGAGGCTTGCGCATCGCTTGAACTTTCCAATTCCCCTCCCCATTCCATCGAATATCCGTCGGGAATGGTCATGGCTTCAATAACCTCTTGAATCTCGGCTTGTACTTCTGCTGCTGTTAAGTCACGCGGGATATCCACGCCAACAGTGATGACATCGGCCCGATCACGGCGGAAGATCAGTGTATCTTGGGCCTCGAATGTAAAGCCGTCAATGACTTGCATCATAGGTACGAAGCCCTTGCCGCTTTCCGAGTAAATGACGTAATCGGTTAAGGCGATATCGTCCTGCGGAGCGCGCAATACGATGGGCACTTGGCGGTCAGCCTCACGGAAGGTGCCTGTGGGCAAGCCTTCGACCGCGAACTCAAGTGTTCTTGCAATGTCTGATCGTGAAATCCCCGCATCTTGTGCGCGATCATCTGCGTAGATCGGGCGCAAAACCAGTTCACGTTCACGCCAATCTTGACGAGGTGTGAGGATGTTTTCGGATGCATTTGTCATCCGCTCGATGGCTTCATCTGCCAAGTCGCGCAAAATATCAGCATCTTTACCGTAGAACCGCACTTCGATGGGCGCGCCGCTTCCTGGACCGAAAGCCAAACGTTTTGCGCGGAATTCACCTTGTGGAATGGCCTCAGCGGCATAGGCTTCTAGCGCATCCATTTCAGCTTCGATGACATCCAAAGATGATACACGAACAATCATATGCCCGTAACTTGGGTTAGGATCTTCAGAATTGTAGGTCAGCATAAAGCGTGAAGCGCCCATGCCGATAAAAGAGGTGGCTGTTGTCACATCTTCACGCTTTTCCAACCACTCTTCCAGCACAGCAATATCGCCTGATGTCTGGTGAATAGAAGCCCCTTGCGGCAGCTTGTAGTGAACAAAATACAATGGCGTGTTGCTGTCGGGAAAGAACTGTTGCTTGATCTGGCCAAACAGCGCGTAGCAGACCACCGTCGTCACAACCAAAGCTGCAACAACGAGCCAACGTAGACGCAAGCACAGCCGCAGAACTTTGGCGTAAACTTGGAACAAAGCGCCATTGTACCCAGTGTCGGTTTGGTCGGCTTCGCCTTGTTTGAAAAAGTAGTGGCCAAGCAAAGGCGTGACTGTGATGGCGAGCCCCCATGACAAGAGCAGTGACATCCCGATCACGGCAAAGAGTGAAAATAAGAATTCACCAGTTGAATCAGGGCTCAGGCCAATGCCCGCAAATGCCATGATACCAATAATCGTCGCGCCAAGCAGAGGGATTTGCGTCTTCTGCGACGCTTCAGTGGCCGCATCACGCGATGACTTGCCGTTGCGCATCGCAATTTGCATGCCTTCAGCAACCACAATCGCGTTGTCGACCAACATCCCCATAGCAATGATAAGTGCCCCGAGAGAAATCCGTTCCATTTCAATGCCGCCTAGCGCCATGAACAAAAGCGTTCCGACAACAGTCAGCAAGAGTGTCGAGCCCACAACAACCGCGGCTTGCCAGCCCATGAAGATGGCGAGAACGACCACAACGATCGCCACGGACATGGCAAGGTTGATCAAGAATGCATTTGAAGCATCTTCAACGACAGTATGCTGCTGGTAGATCGGTTCGATTGAGACACCCAAGGGAATATCGACACGCAGTTTTTCAAGATGCGCATCGACACGTTTGCCCACCTCAACAATGTTTTCGCTGGAAATACCCGCAACGCCCAAGGTAAAGGCCGCAACCCCATTGTGACGCACGATGAGATCGGGGTTGGTTTCTTGCGTACGGTAGACATTGGAAAAGTCGTCAAGTGTTACCACCTTCCCACCGATACCCACTGAGAGGGACGCAATTTCTGCTTCGCTATCAGAACCATGTGGGCGCTGGACAATAGTGCGCCCTTCGGATGTTTGAATTTGGCCTGCATCGACCATTTCATTCGCGCCTGAAATCGCGCCTTGAATGACCGAACTTGAAATGCCCAAAGAGGTGGACAGCGCAAGGTCAGGTTCCACAAAAATCACTTCATTGGGCACCCCCGACAGCGCGACATCTGAAACGCCTTCAACACTTAACAGTTCGCGACGAAGATATGCGGAAAGATTATTGATCTCAGCGTTGGAAAATCCAGGTGCTGTGACGGCAAAATACATGCCGTAGACGTCGCCAAAGCTATCGTTCACAAAGGGTGTGGATGTTCCGCTGGGCAGGGCCGCACCCCCTACACGGTTGCGTAGTTTTGTCCAAATCGCGGGTAATTCAGTGCCGCCATATTGATCGCGCATATTGACGGTGATCCATGACAAACCCGGTTGGTTCATGGTCTGGATGTCGTCGACTTCGCCCATTTTCTGAATTTCAGATTCAATAGGTTCAGATACTTCAAGAGCAACTTCTTCAGCTGATGCACCAGGATATTGCGTGACCACGATGGCAGTCTTAATGGTAAAGGCTGGGTCTTCGAGGCGTCCAAGTGAGTTAAAACCCCAGATGCCACCAAGCAGACAGATCAGCATAATGATCCACGTGTAGATGGGTCTGTCGATGGATGTGCGTGCGATATTCATGACAGCTTACTCCTCGAAGCTGATGAAACGGCGCACAGTGTCGCCATCACTCAAAGCATTTGCGCCGATAATGACGATTTCTTGGCCGTCGCTCAAACCAGACAGAATGCGGACTTTGCCTGTATCTGTTGGAGTGATTTCAACAGGGGTTGTTGTCACAGTGCCCTCATTCGCGCCCGTGGGGTCGAATACCATCACGCTGGTTGAACCGTCATTTTCTGTAATGATCGCAGAAGCTGGAACAATGATGCCTTCTTCACCAGTGCTGAAATAAACCGTCACTTTAGCAGAGGCACCAGGCAAAATGTTCAGGCCCTCAGGTGGCGTCATACCAAGAGTGATGCTGTAGGTTTGACCAGTTTGTTCTGTTTCAGCATTGAATTCGCGCAGCTCAAGTGGAAAGGCTTTGTCAATTGATGGGAATTGCGCAGTCACGTTCAGCGATTGACCAGGACGAACGCTTTGTACCAAGGTTTCAGGCACATCAATTTCGATCCGTAGATCGGACATGTCATGCAAGCGCACGACCGAAGTGCCAGCAGCAACGGTGGAATAGTTTGACACGATGCGTGCGGCAACAATCCCATCAAACGGCGCATGCAGTGTGGTTTGCTCAAGGTTGCGCTGGGCGGTTCTCAAGGCAATTCCTGCCAGTTCGGCATCAGTTTCGGAGTCTTGCAATGTGGTTTCCGTGACCGAGCTTCCCGCCAGTTCACGGTAACGTTGTGCTGTGCGATCCGCTTGAACCTTTTGGGCTGTCGCTTGTTCGAGCGCCAATTCAAAAGGCTCTTGATCCAATTGCGCTACCAATTGACCTGCTTTAACCGCAGTCCCCTCTTCGACGGGATATTCGACGATTTGACCACCGACTTGAAACGCAAGATCTACTGTTTCGCGCGCAACAACGCGCCCAAAGAACACGCGTGGTACTTCGGCTGAATTTGAAACCACTGTTTCAAGTTTGACGTTCGGTGATTGGGCGTTGCCCGTTGTGGGCAGGGCGCAGATGCAGGCCAATAGTGCAGTCATGAGATGTTGTCTCATTGAAGATTCCTTTGTGTGCTTCGCCATAGGCGGGACTTTGCCCGATGAAGTCTTAACAAAACGACCCACCTCACGCTCTTGAAGTGGATTTGCACAAGCTGCGACCCGCACTCATTTGGTGCGCCGCCGCTATGCCTAGCAATGAGCCAAGACCTCAGTCGGAATAACTTGCTTGTGAAGTGACATTTTTGTCAATTTGATGCAAGTGTCATTTCCAACCTCACGAAAATGTGCTATCTGCGAGAGCCAAGGGAGATTCTGATGTCAGGCGATCAAGAAACAGATCATCGTAAACGGGTAGGGGCGGATCGACGTGCCAAAACGCGCCAGCGTTTAATTGAAAGTGCCATGCCTGTCTTTGCGCAAAAAGGTGTTGGCGCGTCTGCTATTGATGATGTCATTGCAACAGCAGGTGTTTCCCGTGGTACTTTCTACAATTATTTTCAAAGCAACAGAGAATTGCTTTTGGCCGTAAATGATCAGCTGCGCGACGAATTTATCGCGCTGGTTCATGACGCCGTAGGTGATTTTGAAGATCCCGCTGAAAGAATCGCAGCGAGCATTGGATTGATGATCCAATTTGCGCGCAGCAATCCGTTGTTGGCCAGTTTCATAACCCAAGTTGGGCTTGAAGCTGCTGGACCTGAACGCTTGATCAGCGGCTACATGGCGCGGCAAATCCGACAGGGCATTGATCAAGGCCGCTTTGTTGACGGTCCTTTGAATGTCGCACTCGATATGGTTGCAGGGGCAACTCTTTTTGCATTTTTGCGCGTGAGTCTGGGCGAGGCGTCCGATTCCCATGGATCACATGTGGTCACCGCTATCTTGCGCGGCCTCGGCCTATCCCCCGATGAAGCAGCGCAGATTGCACAAAAACCCTTGCCCGAAATGGATATCACGGCAGCCTGTTCGTTGGTTCAAAGCACCATCAATGCAAAGTCATCAATAGATCAAGATTAGCGCAGTATTTGCGTGTTTGTGGTGTTCCGCAAATCGATGCCACAGGCCCACTTGGTTATCCGAGCTGCGCTTCAAATACATGATCTGATAGGTGGCGGATATGAGACGTGCACAAAGCTTGAGCGCGGCCCACATCTCTCGCGGCACAGGCTTCTATGATCTGCTGGTGCTGCTCCATGGATCTGTCTAGCTGAATGCCCGTAATGGTAAACAGATGCGTGCGCAGCGCCATGATGGGGCCGATTGTAGTTTCATAGACTTTTATCATCGAACTATTGCCGCTGTGTTTGATGATGGCACGATGAAATGCGAGATCACCACGGGAATAATTTATGGTGTTTTCGGCACTTACAGCGTTTTGCATATGGGTGAAACTGGCTTTGAGGTCTTTCAAAAGGCGGGCGTGGTTGCGTTCGATGGCAAGAGCCACACAGGCGGTTTCCAACAGGGTGCGGTGTTCACATAAATCGCGCGTTAGGTTGTCGTCAGGCGAAAAAACAAAGGTCCCGCGTTTTGGAAAAACACGCACAAGCCCTTCAGTTTGCAACAAAACCAAGGCTTCGCGCACAGGTGACCGACTGACTTGCAATTGATCTGCTAGTTTTTGCTCCGATAGCTTCGTGCCAAGAGGGAATTCCCCTAGGATAATCGCTTCGCGTAGGCGCTGCGCGGTTTGTTCGGTAACGGATGTTTGTAACGGGATCGGGTCCATATGCCTGCACTTGAGATAAAGGTCAGATACTTTGTGGCCTAGGGTCATGGTTTGGTCAATGTTAATTGACAGCCTGCACCACCATGTAACATGGTAGTTTTGAGCGCGACTCAATCAACGACTGATCAAACCATAGGACAAATTGAATGCCTGATACGATGGACCAAAAGCACGCAGATTTTTTGAATGATTGTGTAAAAGTCCTTGGGGCGTCACATGTGATGCTTGGCGATGACGAATTGGCCGCACCTTACCGCCAAGACTGGACAGGCTATCATTCTGGCACTCCGCTCGCAATCGTGCGCCCTAAGTCCACAGATGAAGTGGCACAAATCGTTGCCCTATGCCACGCCTTTGGTGTTTCAATCGTGCCATCAAGCGGGCGCACGGGGCTGTGCGGCGGCGGGGTGTCCTTGCCTGACGACAAAAGCCTGATCCTATCGCTAGAGCGTATGAATACGATCCGAAATCTCGATCTTGATGGGCGCAGCATGACGCTGGAAGCGGGCGTTATTTTGCAAAACGCTCAAGAATGCGCAGCCGAAAACGATCTCGTTTTTCCGCTCACATTTGGCGCACAGGGAAGCGCTATGATCGGCGGCGCTTTATCTACAAATGCAGGGGGATCGAATGTTGTCAAATATGGCACCACCCGTGAATCCTGCATCGGCATCGAAGCTGTGCTGCCAGATGGATCAATCATCAACGCGCTCACAGGACTGCGCAAAGACAACACGGGCTATGACTTAAAAAACCTTTTGATCGGCGCTGAAGGTACTTTGGGCATTATCACGGCTGCGGTTTTTAAACTTGCCGCAATGCCACAAGCCCGCACAACGGGCTTTTTGTCCTTGGCCGCTTTGGCCGACGCGCCCCGCGTTTTGAATGCTTTGCAAGATCGCACAGGCGGCGCAGTGGAGGCCTTTGAATACATGCCAGATGTGGCCATCGATGTGATCTGCCACGCTTTTCCAAACACAAAGCGCCCCTTGGAAGCGCCTGCTAAGACAGGAATATTTTTCGAAGTGGGATCAAATCGCAAAGATGACGCACAGCCCGGGGAAGAGGGGGAAACCCGTTTGCAAGATCTGGTGTTTGCCACCTTGGCAGAGCTGATGGAAGACGAGGTTGTCGTGGATGCGATGATCGCTCAATCAGAACAGCAGCGGATTGATCTTTGGACAATGCGCGAATCGATCCTTGAATCAATCACCGAAAATGGACCAGCCTACTTTTTGGACATTTCGTTGCCTTTGGCTGTGATCCACGATTTTGTTGCTGAGATGGATGTCAAAATGGCCGAGCTTGGGTTTCAACCCATTACTGTAGGACACCTCGGGGATGGCAATCTGCATTACACGCTTTCCGCTGCAAAAGGCAAAAACTGGGATGAGTTGCCTTTGGAAGCGGCCAAAGACTATGCGTTTGAGGTGTTGTCGCGTCTTAACGGATCGTTTTCAGCAGAACACGGCATTGGTCAAAGCAAACTTGACGTGATGCTGAAGCTAAAAGAGCCCAGTCAACTGGATGCTATGCGGTTGATTAAACAGGCTCTTGATCCTCAAAACTTGATGAATCCAGGAAAGTTTATTCCAGTGTAATGCACAGAATAACCGCGCATTTTGCGCAGTCTAAAGGGAGGAAGACCGATGAAATTTAAGATTGCAAAAGGGGTGGCACTTGCCTTGGCCATGGGAACCGCCATGCCAGCTTTTGGTCAAGCGCTGTTTGATGGATGTCCCTCAGGGCCGATCATGGCGAAGTTCGGTGAATTTGGCCGTACAGGTCAAATGCCACCAGATCTCGGGAAATGGCTCGGCACACCAGAGGCGCAAATCCAAGACACATGGGCGCCCTTTGATAATGTTGACTATGTTGGCATTTGTTGGGTGTCATCGTGGTTGGTACACACGACGGAAGGCACCGTGTTGATCGACACACTTTATGGTCCTTTTACCAAGCCACTGCTGGAAAATATTGCCAAAACGGGCACTGATCTTGCTGATATCAAATATGTTTTGATGACCCATGGTCACTTTGATCACGTGGGCGGGGCGGCGGCTTTGAAACCGCTTTTGCCAAATGCGACCTTTGTGATGACGCAAAAAGGCTGGGATGAAGCCGCCAAAGATGCCGCAGCATCGCAAGGTGGGCGCCGCGCTTGGGATATGATCGAAACTGATCTGGTTGTCGCCACGGATGACAAAATCACCTTGGGCGACAACATTTTTACGGCGCTGGAAACTCCCGGTCATACTTGGGGCACGGCGTCTTACATGTTTGACGTTCAAGATGCAGGTGAAACCTATCGGGCGGTCACAATCGGGGGGCTGGGCCTGAATGCAATCGAAGGCCCATCGCAGGTTGAGGCCTTTATCGAAAGTCTGGATGACCTGAACGAACGTGCTCAAGATAGTGACGCAGGCATCGATGTTCACCTGACCACGCATGGATTTTCTAATGGTCTAAATGAAGATCGTCAGGCTTTGGCAGAGCGCGCCGAAGGCGATCCACATGTGATGGTTAATCGCCAAGGTCTATTGGATCAAATCGCAACGCTACGATCTGGCGCTGTCGAGCGTTTAGAAATTGAGAAAAGCAAACAATAGATCGCGTCAGTCAGGCGTAGATGTAAAAAGCCCCGTAGAAATTTTCTGCGGGGCTTTTTCTATCCATCAAACGTGGTCATCTTTTAGTGGCGCGGTTTGTTCAGTCCCGCGATCACCTTGGTGCGGTTCATATATTTACCACGAATGCTCTCGGCGGCGACACGACTGTCATCTTTCGATGCAAGGCTGGCTGTGTCCCCGACAAAGCGCAAACACACACGGGCATGTGCGTCATATGTTTCGCTGATCGCATCATTGATCCGTGCCAATTCCTCTTCAAAATCATCAGGAACACGCTTTAGCACGCGCAGGCTGACGACCAATTCTTTGTGGTCGGCATAAAACAATCCTGAAAAATGCGGATCATGGGCTGTCATATCAGGACGGATCAGGTTTTCGTAGCTGTCCGCAGAAAAATCCGCAGCAAGATGAAAGGCAACAGTCGATGCCTGCATCAGGTCGGCAAAGTCGCTCAAAATCGCTTGCGTGACTGGGGCGTGTTCGCGGTCAAGAGCTTCTTCCAGAACGTGTAAAAGATAAAGCATTCCGTGAATGATCAAGAAAAACAGCTGATGTTGCTGCTTCCAACGAAACAAAGCATCGGCGGTGCGGATGGTTGGGGTGAACTCTGGCATATCCCCAGGAATCAAAGCCCAATCGGCAAGGCGGTGTAGACCGCGCGCCAAAGTCTCAAGCTGTTCTTCGGTCAGTTCGGCGCCCGATTCGATATCAGCAACACAGACAGGCAAAGCCTGTGCCATGGCTGCACGCAGCATATCCACCGGCGAACCCGCAGCACGTTCGACCCGAAAGTAGCTGTCAAAAAGTTTTTGCGCGCTGTCCAAAGTACTATCTGAAGGGGCAACATCTGCTGCCCCTGCCGCTTGTGCAACGCGTGCGGCGAGACCTTGCATCGCACTGCCGCTTGATTTCAAACGCGACATGCGAAAACGGTTTTTCGGCAATGACGTTTGGGCGGCAAACCAATCGTGAGGCAAGGGTAATGTCAAAGTTTCAATGTTCATTCTAAATCCTCCCTTCGTGGCGTTAGAAACGTCCACAATCTACTTTCATTTTGTCGCCAGTGATGGCTGAGCTCAGATCGCTCGCATAGTAAAGCGCTGCGCGGCCAACTTCTTCTGGCGCGACCCAGCGTTTTAGGGCTGCAACGTCAGTGTAGTTTTCACGTTCTATGTCTGCGGCTGGGCGGCCTTCTGCTTCGGCGCGTTTGGCCAAAATACGGTCCATGTTTGCACCAGACACAGCACCAGGCATCAGGGCGTTCACACGCACCCCCACAGGCCCAAGTTCGCGGGCCATGGTTTCAGTGATGCCAATCAAAGCAAATTTAGACGCAACATAAGCCGATCTCATCGGGTAGCCTTGGATGCCCATTAAGGATGACATATTGATAATCGATCCTGAACCCTGCGCGGTCATGATTTTGGCGGCCTCTTGCAAACAATACATCGCACCAACCAAGTTGATGTTCATGCAGGTTATCCATTCATTCATGTCAACCTCAGCAACAGGTGCGATAGGGCCGGGGCCGCCTGCGTTGTTCAAAAGTACGTCGACGCGTCCTGCGATGTCTTTGGCTTTGGTGAACATAGCGCGCACGTCATCTTGGTTGGACACATCACATGCAATCGCGTGACCGCCGATATCTTTGGCCACTTTTTCAAGAGGCTCTATACGACGGCCTGTGACGATCACTGTTGCACCAGCCTGCGCAAAAACATGCGCTGTTGCTTCGCCAATTCCGCTGCCACCCCCTGTGATCACTGCTACTTTTCCATCCAAACGGCTTGGGTCTTGGGTCATATCGTATCCTTTTCAAAATCGCGCCCTGGATCAAACAGGGGCATTTCGGGCTCGCGGCCCAATATGGAATCTCCCATCAACTGCCCAATGTAAGGCCCGATGGTATAGCCTCCGCGCACGCATCCCAGCACAAAGGCGTTGGGCACATTCGGCAATGCGCCTGCGAGCGGGTAAAAATCTGGGACATTCGCTTCAAAGCCTGTCCAACTCCGTGTCACGCGGGCCTTAGCCAAGGCGGGCACCGCATATTGTGCAAGGGCAAGATTGGGTTTTACAGTCGCCGTGTTGACAGTGCCGCGCCCGTCTTGCGGCGTGCCTAATCCTTGCCACCCGCCACCAACCAACACTGTGCCATTGGCTTTTTGTTTCATGGTCAAAAGGCCCGTGGCGTGCCCTATGACGCTGCTCATCAAAGGGGGCATGCGTTCGGTTACAGACACCGTGTTGACCCGTGCATTTACAGGTAGGTCCACATCCAACAGGGCTGCTAAGGGTTTTAGCCAAGCACCAGCGGCCAGTAAAATACGTGTCGCTGTGATCTTGCCTTGCGCTGTGTGCAAAGTGAAGGCCGCGCCTTGATCGATGGCTGTCACCTTGCAGCCCTCACGGTAGGGGATGCCTGCGTCTTGCAATCGACCACGGTAATATTGCCCCGTCAAAGATGAATTGGCATAGCCATCCTCGGGGCAAAAACTTGCCGCTTGGACTTTTTGGGTCAAGTTGGGTTCTGCTGCACGCAATCGGTTGTTCGACACAAATTCGATCGGCGCGCCTGCCTTGGCTTTCATTGTTTGGCGTTCGTGTAGCATTTCAGCTTCGCGCGCATTGAATGCCAGCGTGTATCCTCCGGTTTTAGCAAAGCCCACTGCATCGCCCATTTCTTCCCAAAGGTGATGACCTTTGAGAGCATAAGGCATCAACTTGACGCGCTTGATCTGTAAACTCAGCGTGCCTGCGTTGACGCCAGAGGCGCCTTGGCCCAGATCGCCTTGGTCCAAAACGATGGCAGACATGCCGCCTGAGGCAAGGCGCAATGCTGTGGAACAGCCCATAATGCCGCCCCCGATAATCGCGATGTCATAGTGCGTTTGATCAGTCATAGCGGTGCCGGTTTCGGGATGGGAAGGTCATCATAATGAAAGTCCCCTGCAGCTTGCCCTAATGGGACAGGACGCAAAGGAGGGCGCGGCGTCGACGGAGGAATGGCGCCGATAGGTTTACCAGTTTCTTTGGCTATCAAAGCTGCAATCACCGTTTGGCAGTATTTACCTCCACAAGGGCCCATGCCCGCACGACGCCCCGATTTCACCGCATTGGTGCTTTTTGCGCCTGTGGTGATTTCAGCGCGAATATCCGACCGTTTCAAACTTTCGCAGCGACACAGGATCGTGTCGTCGCTGGTCAGTGCTTCAAGTTTTGGTTTCACGATGCTCAGGCCCGTCATCGCTTTGCCAAACCCTGCGGCGCGTTGCCATGCTCGGATTGACGGCGCAGGGGCTGTTTTGCCCAAATCGCGCGCGACACGTGCGCCTGTGAGTGTCCCTTGAAGACCCGCCGCAAGGGCGCCGCGAATACCGCAACCATCGCCGCAAAGATAAAGGTTTTTAACGGGTGTCACGCCGTCAGGGGAGACATCAGGCACCCAGCCGCCCAAAGCAGGGTCATGATGGATGGGCACGCCCAACATCTGAGCTGCCTCTATTTGCGGAATCAAACCGTGCCCAAGGCATAGGCTGTCGGCCTCGAATATGGGGCCTTGTTTGTCGCTTTCTAAAGCTTGGGTTTGCACAGATGTTACGTGGTCATCGCCACAGACCTTTGACACGGCATGCCCCCAAAGAATGGGCACACCCGCCAGCATCAGGTCTGCCATCCAAACCCCGCCCCGCGCCAAAAGTTTGGGGTGCTGCAACATGGATGGCAAGGCGCGTGCCCAATCGGCGCGTGTGTTTGGCGTCACGATCGCCGCAACAGTGCCGCCCAATCGGCGAATTTCGCTGGCAACGAAAAACACAAGCGGCCCTGTGCCACTCACGACAGTTTTATCACCAGGCAATGAGAGCGATTGTTTGAACAAAGCCGTGGCACCTGCAAGGCCGATGACGCCAGGCGTGGTCCATCCTGTCACAGGCTGAACATATTCGCGCGCGCCCGTGGCAAGGATCACAGATGTCGCGGTGATCTGCAACGATTGCGCGTCGCACAGGATTTGCAATGACCACTTATCGCCATCGCGGCGGATGTCCCAAACGCGGGTGCCCGACATATGGTTGATTTGGCTTTGGTCTATTGCATGGCGCAGATCATTGCCTGCTTTGGTCTCGGGCGTCATCGGAGCGGAAAGAATGCTTGGAGATTTCCCGCGCCAAACCTGACCGCCCGCAGCAGGTTGTTCATCTAATAAAACGACACGCAAACCGGATTGCGCCGCCGTTAAAGCGGCATTGCCGCCAGCTGGCCCCGCGCCGACGATTGCGATATCAAAATGATCTGACATCAGATGCGCTCCACGATCAGATTTTCCGCGACTTCGGTGCGGCAGGCTTCAACCGTTTGGCCTTGAATACGCACAGCACATTCTTGGCACAGGCCCATGCAGCAAAAGGCCCCGCGCGGCGCTTTATCCATAGGGGCGTGGCGCAGGTTTAGATACCCTGCACGCAGCAAGGCAGACACAAGCATTTCGCCTGCGTGCCCTTGCACAGGCTTGCCTTCAAACGAGAAGGTCACCAGACCAGATCTTTCAATCTGGTCTGACTGGTTTGGGACAAGTCGGATCATTTATATGAGATGCCCAATTGATCGAATGTGCGTTTGATTTTGTCGATATCCGCAGATGTTGCCGCATGCACAGGATCGCGTGGCACACCAGCTGGTTGACCGATCAGATTGAGTGCCGCTTTGAAAGAGGCAGGCCAAGTGGCTGTACCCATCAAGAGTTCATAAAGAACCGTTAGTTGGTTGTGCGCTTTGCGATATGTCGCATCGGGGGCGCCAGTGCCGACGCTTGCCATTTCAGATGGCAAAAGATCGGTGAACTCTGGACCCGTGGCGATAAAGCCTTTCGCACCCAGACCAAAGGCAGGCATGATGTAGTGGCAAGGGCCAGTCATGACCGACAATTTATCGCCCAAACGCGCCAACAGGTGCGTGTGATAGAAAAAGTCGCGCTGGCTTTCTTTGATGCCGATCACATTGTGGTTGTTCAGCAATGTCTCAGTTTGATCGATGGTCAGTGAAAAGCCCATACGGCGGGGTGAATTGTACAGCACCAACGGCAAATCTGTTGCGGCTGATACTTTATCGAAGCGGCCCATGAGTTCTGCTTCGGATGCTTTCAAAACATAGGTCTGCGGCATGGACAACAAAACATCCGCGCCATTGTCTTCGGCAGCTTTCACATAGGCCAATGAGGCATCGATGGTTGGGGCTGAAATCCCCATCATCACAGGCACGCGGCCTTTGGATGTGTCTTTCGCCAAGCGCACCAAACGGCCCCGTTCTTCGGCATTTAAAGCCCAGCTTTCCCCGTTGTCGCCCGCGATACAGATACAAGTCGCGCCGCGTGAAATGAGGAATTCGAACAGATCGACAAAAGCGTCCTCCATAATGTCACCCTTTTCATTAAAGGGCGTTGCGATGGCGGGGACATAGCCGTGAAGGTCTTCTTTTTTCATGTGATTAAGTCCTAGAATTCGGGATGTTACAGGTGAAAACGCCAGCAAATTGGGCGTCAACGATGATGAGACGATAAGGATCTAGCGGATCGAATGTGACTGAGGTTGTCCATGCGCCGCGCGGCAGTCGAATGTCGGCAATCAGATCGCCCATTGGGTCATAGACATAGGCACGCCCCGCTTGGGCTTGAGCTACGGCGAGCCAGCCAAGGCTGTTACAGGCCAGCCCATCGGGGCCAAGCCCGCCTGACAGTTGTAAATATGTCCCCACCATGGGCGATCCTATTTCGGGCAGGCGTGTTGAAAATTTCCAAACCTGATTGGCGCGGGTGGCGGCCACATAGACCCAAGCATTGTCAGGCGATACTGCGATACCATTGGAATAGGGCACGCAATCAAGCACCAAACGCAACTTGTCATCTTGCCAACGATAAACGCGCCCAGTTGGATCACTGAGGCTTGATCGCCCGCTATCCGTAAACCAAAGTGCATCATCAGCGCCGTATGTCATGTCAGACAGACCCAAAAATTCAGGTTCGCCTGTGCTTATCACATCAAAATCGGCTTTGCCTGTGAGTTCAATCAGGCCGTGTTTGTAATCCACCGCAATATGACGCCCATCAGGCGCGATGCGCATAGCATGAGGTTCGCCATCAATTTGGTGCACTGTGGTCCACTGGCCTGATGGTGTGATTTTAAACACCCGCCCATAGGGCACATCACTGAGCCACAGATTGTTATCCGCGTCAAAAAAAGCAGCCTCCAAAAAGGAATGCATTTGCAGGCCTGGGCGTGTCATTTTGGCCCAAGGCGATGGCTCCCCTGTATGGTGCAACGCATCGGGCAGTTCGGTCCAAAGTGTGGCGGTTAATTGAATCATGTCACGATGCCTGCTTCATACAGTTTTTCTATTTTCTCTTGATCCCAGCCCATTTCGATCAAAACTTCCTGTGAATCTTGGCCAAGGGCTGGTGGTGCTTTATGCAATGTTGCACTTTCGCCGCCCAAATGAAACGCGGTCAGGGGCAGGGCTGGGCCCGCGCCATCGTGACCGTTTTGAAAATAGCCCCGTGCTGCCAGTTGGGGCAGATTTACGGCTTCACTTAAGGTCTTAAATTTTTCTGCAGGTAAATCCGCTGCACGCAGACGCGAAACCCACATGTCAGCATCGGCAGTCATGAAAATATTGCCGATTGCGGCTTTGGTGTTTTCATCTATGGCCCAGACGTCTGGCCAATCAGCGATTGTTTCCAAAGCTGGCAGCGGGTGGCCAAGGCTTTTGAATAGGGCTGCGAGTTTGCGATATTGCACAGGACGAAATGCGCCTAACATCAAGCGGCCGTCTTTGGTGTCGTAACTTGCAATGCCTGCCTCTTTGCCGCGCGATACAGGTGCCGCGTGCTGTGCTGCCGCGGCTTCGGGCGCCATCATTTGCATGGCCACCTCCAGCATTGACACAGATATATGTGTGCCTTTGCCTGTTTGTGTGCGTTGCGTCAGGGCGGCTGTCACAGCAAAAGCTGCCGCATAGCCCGTGGCATAATCTACAAAAGACACGCCAGGTTTGATGCCGCCACATTGGGCTATGGTGCCGCTGGTGGCTTGAATAACATTGTCATAAGCGCCGTGTTCGGCTTGTGGGCCTGTATCCCCGTAGCCTGTAATGGAGCAATGGATCAGCCTTGGATTGATCTTGTGTAAGGTCTCATAGCCAAGGCCCAACTTTTCTAAAGCGCCAGTGGTATAATTTTCAATGACGATATCTGCGTTTTTGGCCAAGGCGCGAAACACGTCGATGCCTTCGGGCTGGCGTAAATCCAATGCAAGGCTGCGTTTGTTGCCGCCTTGCACTTGGTAGTTCAGCCCAAGCCCAGCAGCATTTAGCGAATCGTCAGGTCCACGCCCTCTTGCGCAATCTGGATTGTTCGGATCTTCGACCTTGATCACATCTGCGCCCAGAAGTCCCAATTGGTAGCTGCAAAAGGGGCCTGCTAACACATGTGTTAAGTCCAAAACCTTTATGGTGCTCAATGCGCTTGTCATCAGAGATATGCCTTGCGATGTGATCCTTTGTTTAATATACAAAACGTGAGTTTATATACAAGACAAAAGAGGGGATCGACATGACCCATAGCAGCGTTTTTCACCGAGACCTCGCGTCTGACTTGCCTGTGGTTGTGTCAGGTGATGGAAATTATCTTATAGATGATCAGGGGCGGCGCTACTTAGATGCCTGTGGTGGGGCGGCTGTTTCCTGCCTTGGGCATGATAATGTAAAGGTGCGCGAAGCAATCAAAAGCCAAGTTGATCAGCTGGCTTTCGCCCACACTGGGTCGTTTACAAATAAACCCGCCGAAGATTTGGCATCATTTTTGGTTGACCGCGCCCCCAAAGGGACGGGCGCTGGGCGCGTGATGTACCTTGGGTCAGGCTCTGAAGCGATGGAAGCCGCGCTTAAATTGGCGCGCCAGTACTGCGTTGAAAAAGGTGAGCCTGAGCGCCACAAAATTATCGCACGCAAGCCCAGCTATCACGGAAACACTCTGGGCGCTTTGGCGACAGGCGGTCATGCAGGGCGACGTGCGCCTTTTGCGCCGCTTTTGATCGAGGTCAATCACATTGACGCGCCGTACCCTTATCGTATGCAGCATGATGGTGAGAATGAAACAGATTTTGGATACCGCATGGCAGATCTTTTGGATGCAGAAATCGCGCGGTTAGGCGGGGAAACTGTGATGGCCTTTGTCGCAGAGCCTGTTGTTGGCGCATCTTTGGGCACCCAGCCTGCTCCCAAAGGGTATTGGGCGCGGGTTCGCGAAATCTGCGACAAGCATGGCGTGCTTTTGATCGCCGACGAGGTGATGAGCGGTATGGGGCGCACGGGCACAACCTATGCCCTAGAACAAGAAGGCATCGCTGCCGATATCACCACAATGGCCAAGGGTTTGGGCGCTGGGTTCCAGCCCATTGCGGCGGTTCTTGCGGCTGAAAAGGTTGTGAATGTGATCAAGGATGGCAGTGGCAAACTTTGGAATGGCCACACTTACATGTCACATGCGATTGCCACGGCGGGCGCTTTGGCGGTGCAGCACGTAATTGAAGAAGATAACCTTTTGGACAATGTGATCAAACGCGGCGCACAGCTTGAATCTGGTCTGCGTGAGGCTTTCAAAGATCATCCGCATGTGGGCGATATCCGTGGGCGCGGACTGTTTTGGACCATCGAAATGGTGGAAAATCGCGACACGAAAGCCCCCTTTGATCCCGCTCAAGGCGTGGCAATGCAGATCGGTGCAGCCGCCAAAGCGCGTGGTGTCATGACATATCCTTCGCAAGGCTGCATCGATGGCAAAAACGGTGATCACGTGCTTTTGGCCCCCTCATACACATCTACGGAAGCTGAAATTGATCTGATCGTCGAGACTCTTAAAGCCGCAGTTTCTGATTGGAAGGACGCATAAAATGGCACGCAAAACTATCTTGACCGCCGCTATTACTGGCAACCTAATGACGCCAGAAATCAGCCCCAATTTGCCTGTCACACCTGAACAGATTGCGCGTCAGGCTTTGGATGCCGCCAATGCGGGCGCTGCAATCGTTCACCTGCATGTGCGTGACCCAGAAACGACAAAAGGGTCGATGCGTCTTGATTTGTATTCTGAACTGTTTGAACGCATTCGCGCTGAAAACAAAGATGTTTTGCTGAACCTGACAACGGGCGAAGGCGGGCGGTTTATCCCGTCTGACATTGATCCTAAGGTGGCCGCAGAAGGGTCAACTCTTTGTGTGCCCGAAAAACGTGTCGCCCATGTGGAAGCGCTCAAACCTGAGATTTGTACATTGGATTTCAATACCATGTGGTCGGGCCAAGCTTCTGTGATCAACACACCGCGAAATTTGGAAATCATGGCTGGGCGCATTTATAACGCGGGCGTCACCCCTGAAATCGAAATATTCGACAGTGGTGATTTGCATATGGTGAAAGACTTTGTGGCACGCGGCGTGTTGAAAACGCCTTTGATGGTGCAGATGGTCTTGGGGGTGCGCTTTGGCGCTGTCGCCAATCCTGCCACCATGGCCTATCTCGTCAGCCAATTGCCTGAAGGCACCCAATGGGCTGCTTTTGGAATCGGGCGCAATGCTTTCCCAATGCTAGCGCAAGCTTGGTTATTGGGCGGTCACATTCGCATCGGTATGGAAGATACAGCCCATATCGCCAAGGGCCAGTACTGTGAAAGCAATGCGCAATTGGTCACGAAAGCGGCTGGCATCATAGGCGACTTGGGCGGCGATTTGGCCAGCACCGACGAGGCCCGTGACATCCTTGGAATTTCGGGGTGATCTTAACTGCCCTGATACCCCAAAGCGCGCGCAATATCTTGCGCCGCTTTTTGGGCTTGGGGCAAAAAGAAGCTGTGGATTTTGTCGAAGTCAAACCCGCTGTCGGGGCCAGACAGGTTCACACAGGCGGCAATATTGCCTGTGTTATCGCGCACAGGTACGGCTACACTCGATCCGCCTGGTTCGCGAAATCCACGCGATACGATATATCCGTCGGCACGCACAGCATTGACGCGCGCGATCAATGCCTCGGCATCCAGCGGTGTGTGTTCAGTGAACCTGTTCCATGTTTGACGCGCGGCGAAGTCTTGCAGTTGCGCCGCGTTCAACGCCCCCAGCAAGCACCAGCCAATGGCAGAGGCATAGGCTTGCGTGCGGGTGCCCGTGCGCATGTTCGACACATATCCAGTCCGCGCTTGATGGCTGACCAGATACAAAACGTCATCCCCTTCCAAAACGCTCAGGTGGGTCGAAACGCCAGTTTCATCGCGCAGTCGTTCCAATATGGGGCGCGCGATGGCGGTGATCGGCTGTTGGTTGAGATAGGCAAATCCAAGGTTCAAAACCCGCGACCCAAGGGTGAAAGTGTTGGTCTGTTCTGCCTCGCGAATGAATTCCATCTGGCGCAATGTATAGACCAAGCGAAAGGCCGACGAGCGGCTAAGTTCCATCGCGCGGGCGATATCGCTGAGCGACATAGGCGCATCAGCCGCGCCAAGTATTTCGAGAACACGAAGCCCCCGATGCAAGCCGGGAACAAAGTACACATCATGGTTGGACGCCTTGGGCATAAGCAATCCCTTTCACAGTTGCGGTCTATAGCGTTTAATCTACAAAACACACCAAAGACAATGGGGGACACTCGATGAGTGATGCAGCATCCAATCTTTTAGCGCCCACAAACGAAGACACCTGTGGGCCATATTTTCCGATCTATTTTGCGGATCCCGCCTTGGAGGACCTGACGCGGGTTGATCCTGGTTTGGTCGGGCAAGCCGCAGGTACGCCTATTATTTTGCGCGGCCGTGTATTGGATCGCCACGGGGAACTGGCCAATGGAGCGATTTTGGAATTTTGGCAGGCCAATGCCAAGGGCCTCTACCGAACGCCTGAAACCGAAGGCCACCCTGATATTGACCCTTGGTTCCACGGCTACGGTCGGCTGCGCAGCGCCTCTGGCGCATATGAATTTAAAACCATACTGCCTGGTGCAACAGATGGCCGCGCGCCTCATATCACCATCACCATCTTTTCTGATGGGATCAGTCGCATTGTGACGCAGATGTTTTTCAGCGACCACGCTGGTAACGATGCCGACCCTGTCTTGCAATCTGTCGGCGATGACGCGCCTAAACTTATTGCCCGTCACGATGGGCGTACAGCCAGTGGCGCCGAAGTCTATGTGTTCGACATCATTATGGCTGGCGCAGGCGAAACCCCTTTCTTTGATGATTTGGAGAGCTGAGATATGACCCCTCAAGGCCGCATTTTGGGCATTGGCCCAACCGATAATACATCAGACCAGCGCACACCGCGCCAACGCTTGCGATTGATCCCCGAACAAGCGCGCAGCAGCTTTGTACCCGTTGTGCCCGCGCGGTTTATCACGCGGTCTCATGAATGGGATATGACCCGCACAGCCCCTGATCGCCCACGTGCAGCGGGTGTCCCGATTGAAGTGACGGGCACTGTGCGTACGCAAAGTGGTCGCCCCTTGGCCAATGCTTTGCTGGAAATCTGGAGCGCCAATCACTACGGTCGTTACCGCCATGTCGAAGATCATTCAGGGTTGAAATTGGATGAAAACCACCTTGGCCTAGGTCGCGTTCTAACCGATGAAGACGGGCGCTATAAGTTCTGGGCCATCAGCCCTGGTGCTTATCTTGCCCGCCCTGATATCGGTCGTTGGCGTCCGAAACATATTCACATGTCCATCAGCGGTGGGTCTTCGCGCTTGATCACCCAGATGTATTTTCCCGATGAGCCAAACAATGCCGCAGACCCAATGGCGATTTTGATGGGCGGTGCTTTTGAACGCAACATCGGCAAGCCGCGTGATGTGGCAGGCGCGGATGTCGATGAGGCATTTGATTTTGACATCGTGATGGGTGGCCGCAATGCTACGTTTTTCGAATAGATAATTCCAAGCAAAACACATGTGGGGCAGGGGAAGCCCTGCCCACAAATCAAACTCTATAGCATAAAGTCACATATCGGAGTGCTCAAAAAATGGGCGCCTTGCGATTTGTGCTGTTAAAATAGCCACTAGAGCTTTGCATCTGTGCAGCGGCTGACCCACATAGAGATATGTTAAAACATCTTTCCATCATTGTTGTCGAACAAGATACGCAACGTGCCCACAGCATTGTTGACGCCCTGCGCGACATCGGCCTTGAGAACATCAAAGTCATACAAGACCCGACAGGTTTAGCGCGTCAGGTGAAAGCCTATAATCCAGATGTGGTGTTGATTGATGTCAGCAATCCCTCGCGTGACAGTTTGGAAGAATTGACCATTGCCTCTGACCCGATGAGCCGCCCAGTAGCGATGTTTGTTGATACTGATACGGATGGTTTGGCCAAGGCAGCCATCGAAGCAGGGGTGTCTGCCTATGTGGTCGATGGCCTTAGTGCTGGGCGCTTGCGGCCTGTGCTTGATGCCGCCATCGCGCGGTTCAATATGTTCGGGCGCCTGCGCAATGAATTGGAACAATCCAAACGTGCTTTAGAAGACCGTAAAGTTATAGATCGCGCCAAAGGTCTTTTGATGAAGGCGCGCGGCGTGGATGAAGATGCAGCCTATGGTTTGCTGCGTCGCGCCGCGATGGATCAAGGACGCAAGGTTGCCGATGTCGCGCATTCTTTGGTGACAGCGGCGGATCTTTTGTCATGACGCAGCTGTCGGTTGGATATGTCCCGCTTTTAGATGCGGCCCCGTTGATTATCGCGCAAGAGCTCGGTTTCGCCGCCGAAGAAGGGCTGGATCTGGATCTGCGTGCTGCACCGTCTTGGTCATCTGTGCGCGATATGTTGAATTTTGGCGCTGTGGATGCCGCCCATATGTTATCGCCCGTTCCGATTGCCGCGTCTTTGGGGCTCGGGGGGCATGCGGTGCCTATGTCCGCCGTGAGTGTTTTATCTGCCAATGGGACTGTGATCGGCGTAACCAACGCTTTGGCAGAAAAGATGCGCGGCGCGGGCTATACATTTGACTTTAACGATGCCGCCGTTGCTGGGCGCGCTTTGATTGCCGCCAGTGCTACGCCTTTGCGCATTGGTGTGCCTTTTCCGTTTTCAATGCATTCCGAATTATTGATTTATTGGCTCAATGCGCTGGGGCTGCCTGCGCCGCAAAATGTCGATATCAAAACCGTTCCTCCATCGTTGATGGGCAAAGCCATGCGTATGGGTGAAATTGACGCGTTTTGTGTCGGCGAACCTTGGGGATCTTTAGCGGTCGAACAGGGGCTGGGAACCCTGCTTTTGGCGGGGGCGTCCATTTGGTCGTTTTCCCCTGAAAAGGTCTTGGCCATGCGCAGCGACTGGGCTGAGGTAAATCCTGCCCTTCGCAATCAGTTGATCCGAGCCGTTGTGCGCGCGGGGCGGTGGCTATCTGAGCCTGCGTCTTTGACAGTGGCCTCTGAAATCTTGGCGCGGCCCAGCTATTTAAATGTGCCTGCTGATATTTTGGATCGTGGCCTGACGGGGCAGTTTGTCATTTCACCCCAAGGTGAACGGCGCAGCCAGTCGTCGTTTGTGATCTTTCATGGCGGGGCAACGCAATATCCTTGGACATCGCAAGCCGAATGGATCGCCTTGCAATTGGCGCGCCGCACTGGGTTGGATCGTGAGCAATCCCAAAGCGCTGCGTCTTCGGTGTTTCGCGGCGATCTCTTTCGCGACGCTTTGGCTGGCTCAGGCATGGATGTGCCACTCGAGGCGCGCAAGGTGGAGGGCGGATTTGCCGCGCCTCAGGATGTTGATTCTGGCTTTGGTCGCTTGTCTCTTTTGCCCAATCAGTTTTTTGATCGGCGCATTTTTAACCCAAATACGTCAGAGTGACTAATAAACGGGCGCCAATTTTGCATTTGCGCTGGGATGCAGAATTCCTACCCCGTTTGACAAAAATTCAGGTTGCCTGCTCGCGTGGAGTTCACCTTTACTAGGACCCAGACGGACAACGGTGTCTGTCGCAGAATTCCCCATTGATTGGGATCTATGAGCAAAGCCGCTCGAACTTGTGCATACCAGCGCAGGATCGATGCGGCTTTTTTTGTTTTTCTGGCGTTCCCATCACCTCAGCTTGTCAGACCTCATTATGAAGGACACACCAATGCGAAAAATTTTAATGTCTCTTGCGGCAACCACAGCCTTTTGCGCGCCTACTTTTGCGCAGGAGTTGGAAATTGACGAGTTGACCTTCGGGTTTATCAAGCTCACCGATATGGCGCCTTTGGCTGTGGCTTACGAGCAGGGATATTTCTTTGACGAAGGTTTGTTCGTCACCCTAGAGGCCCAAGCCAACTGGAAAGTTTTGCTAGACGGTGTGATCGACGGTACGCTGGAAGGCGCACATATGTTGGCGGGTCAGCCGATCGCGGCAACCATCGGGTATGGCACCCAAGCCAATATCGTCACCCCGTTTTCGATGGATTTGAACGGCAACGGCATCACGGTTTCGAACGAGGTTTGGGACTTGATGCGCCCACATATTTCCAGCCAGCCTGATGGTTTGCCAGAACACCCGATCAGCGCTGAAGCGTTGAAACCTGTCATCGAAGAGTTTGCCGAACGCGGCGAAGCGTTCAAGATGGGCATGGTGTTTCCAGTCTCCACGCATAATTACGAATTGCGCTATTGGTTGGCCTCAGGTGGTATCCATCCAGGGTACTACAGCCCAGACAACACCACGGGTCAAATTGCGGCCGAAGCTTTTCTATCCGTGACACCCCCACCACAAATGCCATCCACGTTAGAAGCGGGTACCATCCACGGTTACTGTGTGGGTGAACCGTGGAACCAGCAAGCAGTGGCGATGGGCATTGGCGTGCCTGTGGTGACCGACTATGAAATCTGGAAGAACAATCCAGAAAAAGTATTCGGCCTGACCGAAGCGTTTGTCGAAGAAAACCCCAACACGACAAAAGCAATCGTGCGTGCCTTGATCCGCGCGGCCATGTGGTTGGATGAAAACGAAAATGGCAACCGTATGGAAGCTGTAGAAATGCTCAGCCGCCCTGAATATGTTGGCGCTGATCCTGACGTGATCGCGGCCTCTATGACGGGCACGTTTGAATACGAAAAAGGTGATGTGCGCGAGGTGCCTGATTTCAACGTGTTCTTCCGCTACAACGCAACATACCCCTATTATTCAGATGCGGTTTGGTACCTGACACAAATGCGCCGCTGGGGGCAAATTGCCGAAACCCAAACAGACGAATGGTATGATGACATCGCCAAAAGCGTGTACCGCCCAGATGTCTATCTGGCTGCCGCACGCAGTCTTGTTGACGAGGGTCTTGCCAATGAAGCTGATTTCCCATGGGACACTGACGGCTACCGTCCAGCGACGCCTGAGGGTGATATCATCGATGGCGTTATCTATGACGGCCGCACCCCAAACGCCTATATCGATAGCCTCACGATTGGTTTGAAATCGGGTCAAACGGTCGTCGGCGATACTGTCGAATAATCTCAATAATGACTGTGCGGGGGTGCTCGCACAGTTGCCTGTAAGTTTTGCCCAATCGGAGCCCAAGTGCCATGACCACCGTTGATCCCAACTTTGAAATCGAAGCCAAAAAAGAAGCCCGCAAAGCCCGTCTTTTTTCGCGTATCAATACCGCTGATAAATGGTTTGGCGTGATTGGTTTGACTTGGGTCACACCGCTGCTGCGCGCGGCGGCTGGCGACAACCCCAAGGGGCAGGTGAAAGAAATTTGGCGTCTACTTTGTGTACCGCTTTTGGCCATCTGCGCCTTTCTTTTGCTGTGGGGCACGCTTGCGCCCAAGGTTCAAACCTCACTCGGTGCAATTCCTGGCCCTGCTGCTGTGTGGGCCGAAGCGGTCAACTTGCATCAAGATGCTGTGCGCAAAGCTGAACGCGAAGCCGTGTTTATGGAACGCGTCGCCGAGCGGAATGACAAGCTCATCGCAGCGGGACGCGCAGATGAGGTCAAAGACATCGGCTATACGGGCGCTCCGAGTTACTATGACCAAATCTGGACATCTATTGGCACTGTTTTCTTTGGTTTCTTGATCGCCTCTGCCGTCGCCATCCCCTTGGGGATTTTGGCGGGGCTATCGCCTATCGCAAACGCAGCCATCAATCCTTTGATCCAAATCTTTAAACCTGTGTCGCCATTGGCTTGGTTGCCCATCGTGACTATGATTGTGTCTGCGGTTTACGCGACAAATGACGGGCTGTTTGCGAAGTCATTTTTGGTGTCAGCCATTACTGTGACGCTGTGTTCGCTTTGGCCAACATTGATCAACACGGCCTTGGGTGTGGCCAGCATCGATAAGGATCTGGTTAGCGTCAGCCGAGTGCTGAAAATGAACACTTACACCAAGATCACCAAACTCGTCTTGCCCTCAGCCTTGCCCCTGATTTTTACCGGCCTGCGCTTGAGCCTTGGGGTGGGCTGGATGGTTTTGATTGCTGCAGAAATGTTGGCGCAAAATCCTGGTCTGGGGAAATTCGTTTGGGATGAATTTCAAAACGGATCGTCACAATCTTTGGCCAAAATCATCGTCGCAGTACTGACCATTGGGATCATCGGCTTTTTGTTGGATCGCGTGATGTTCGCTTTGCAATCCCTCTTCACATTCTCGAACAACAGGTAATCGCCATGAGTATTCTGACATTCGACAAACTGTGCAAAGGCTACGGCCAAGGGACTGATCGGGTTGAGATTTTGAAGAATATCTCACTTGATGTGGCTAAGGGGGAATTTGTTGCAATCCTTGGGTTTTCAGGCACGGGCAAAACCACATTGATCAATATGATCGCGGGATTGGATAAGCCTGACACAGGAACCGTGACCTTTAAAGGCGCGCCAATTTCTGGACCTGGCCCTGAACGCGGCTTGGTATTTCAAAGCTATTCTTTGATGCCGTGGCTCACTGTAAAGGGCAATATCATGCTGGCTGTGGATACAGCCTTTCCAAAGTTGGACAAAGCGCAGCGCTCTGAAAAAGCAGACCACTACATCGCTATGGTAGGTCTATCGCATGCAGCAGGCCGCCGCCCTGCGGAGTTATCGGGTGGTATGCGGCAACGTGTTTCTGTGGCGCGGGCTTTGGCGCTTGATCCAGAAATGCTGTTGCTGGATGAACCTTTGTCGGCACTTGATGCCTTAACACGAGCCAATTTGGCCGACGAAATTCTTGAGATTTGGGAACAAGATAAAAAGACTTGCCTGTTGATCACCAATGATGTGGACGAAGCTATTTTAATGGCGGATCGCGTGATTGTGCTGAACCCCGATGGCACTTTGGCTGCCCCGTTTGAAATCGACATTCCACGCCCGCGTGACCGCATGGCGATGAACACTGACGAAGCGTTCAAGGCGCTGCGCAATACCATCACGCAATATTTGATGGATATCGGTATCGAAGCCAAAGTCGAAGAAGCACGGGTCTTGCCGGATGTGACGCCGATCCATGGGGTGCCTTCTGCGGTCAAGTCTGCACAAGAAGGCATGATCGAAGATCGGTTCTTGAATTTTTCGCAGCTGCACAAAGTCTACCCAACCCCGAAAGGTCCGCTGACTGTCGTCGAAGATTTTGATCTAAAGGTGAACAAGGGCGAATTCATTTCGCTGATCGGCCATTCTGGGTGTGGAAAATCCACTGTTTTGACGATGGCCGCAGGGCTGAACCCGATTTCAAAAGGCGCGATCCGTTTGGATGGTTGGAACGTTGAGGGCGCGGACCCTGAACGCGCCGTGGTGTTTCAATCGCCGAACCTATTCCCGTGGCTGACAGCCAAAGAAAACGTGTCGATTGGGGTCGATAAGGTCTACCCCAAAGCATCCCGTGCTGAACGTCAAGATGTGGTTGAATACTATCTTGAAAGGGTCGGTCTTGCAGACAGTATGGATAAACAAGCGGCCAGCCTGTCGAATGGGATGAAGCAGCGTGTGGGCATCGCCCGTGCTTTTGCTCTGTCACCCAAACTGTTGCTGCTGGATGAACCCTTTGGGATGCTTGACAGCTTGACGCGTTGGGAGTTGCAAGAGGTGCTGATGGAGGTGTGGTCACGTACCAAAGTGACCGCCATCTGTGTAACACATGATGTGGATGAAGCTATCCTTTTGGCCGACCGCGTGGTGATGATGACCAACGGGCCGCAGGCGACGATTGGCAAAATCACTGATGTGAAACTGCCGCGCCCGCGCACGCGCAAAGCGCTGTTGCAACATCCAGATTATTACAATTACCGCCAAGAAGTTCTCGATTTCCTTGAGGAATACGAGCATGGCGCAAAACCAACACCAAAGCCCGTCGCGGCTGCAGCGGAGTAAATTCATGACACAGAAATTGATCGTCATCGGTGCAGGTATGGCCACGGGCCGTATGCTCGAAACTTTGGGGGAAGAGGCCCCTGATGCCTTTGATATTACGCTGTTTAATGGCGAACCGCGCGGCAACTATAACCGCATCATGCTGTCGCCCGTTTTGGCTGGCGATAAGACCTATCAAGAGATCGTCACCCATGATGACGATTGGTATGCGGATCAAGGTATCACCTGCCGATTTGGCGAACGCATTGCCTCTATTGATACATGTGCAAAAACGGTTACTGCCGAAAATGGTGATGTGTTGAGCTATGATAAATTGGTTCTTGGCACGGGTTCAAACCCGTTCATGATCCCATTGCCTGGCCGTGATTTAGACGGTGTAATTGCCTACCGAGACCTTGAAGACACCGAGCGGATGATGGGGCTTGGGGCTGACAATAAGGTTGTGGTTATCGGTGGGGGGCTCCTTGGCCTTGAAGCCGCGGCAGGTATGGCTGCACGTGGCGTAGATGTCACCGTTGTGCATATCATGGGCCACCTGATGGAGCGCCAATTGGACGAAGCTGCTGGCTACTTGTTGCGCCGCGCTTTGATTGAAAAGGGCATCACTGTTAAATGTGGCGCCAATTCAAAAGAAATCTTGGGTGAAAACGGCAAAGTCAAAGCCCTACTTTTGGATGACGGTACGCAATTGCCCTGTGATCTATTGGTTATGGCTGTTGGCATCCGCCCCAATGTGGCCCTTGCGCAAAGCGCAGGTCTTGCTGTTGGTCGTGGTATTCATGTGGACGATCAAATGGTCACCTGTGATGAAAATATCTTAGCCGTCGGCGAATGTGTTGAACATAACGGCGCGTTGTTTGGACTGGTCGCGCCTTTGTATGACCAAGCAAAAGTTGCAGCGCAAACCTTGCTTGGGAAGCCTGCTGCTTTCGTGCAAAAAGAACTTTCAACCAAGCTGAAAGTCACGGGCTGTGATCTGTTTTCCGCGGGTGACTTTGCCGAAGGCGAAGATCGCGAAGACATCGTGTTTCGCGATCCAGCGCGCGGCGTTTACAAGCGCTTGGTGATCGAAAATAACGCGCTTATCGGCGCTGTCTTTTACGGTGACACGGCAGATAGCAATTGGTTCTTTGGTCTGATCCGCGACAAGACTGACATCACCGACATGCGGGATACATTGATCTTTGGGCCAAATGCGCAGGGGGCCACTGTGGACCCGTTGCAGGCCGTTGCAGCCTTACCGGCTGACGCAGAAATCTGCGGCTGCAATGGCATTTGTAAAGGTCAGATCGTCGATGCCATCGCAGAGGGTGCTACAACTCTGGGCGATGTGCGGGCAGTTACCAAAGCCAGTGGATCATGTGGGACTTGCACAGGTTTGGTCGAACAAGTGTTGGCCGTCACGCTCGGGGATGATTTCAAAATCCCTGCCGCCGCATCTATTTGTGGCTGTAGTGATCTGACCCATGAAGATGTGCGCCGTTTGATCAAAAGCCAAGAATTGAAATCGCAAGATGCGGTGTGGCAAGAGCTTGGATGGAAGACGCCAAATGGCTGTCACGTCTGCCGCCCTGCGATCAACTATTACCTATTGGCTGATTGGCCGATAGAATACCAAGACGATCCGCAAAGCCGTTTTGTCAATGAACGTAACCACGCAAATATCCAAAAAGACGGCACCTATAGCGTTGTGCCGCGCATGTGGGGCGGGATCACCACGGCCAATGAATTGCGTGCCATTGCCGATGCTGCCGACAAATACAATGTGCCAACCGTCAAGGTCACAGGCGGTCAGCGCATCGACCTTTTAGGGGTGCGCAAAGAAGACCTGCCAGCAATGTGGTACGATCTGAACCAAGCTGGGATGGTGTCGGGCCATGCTTATTCCAAAGGGTTGCGTACAGTGAAAACCTGTGTCGGCAAAGACCATTGTCGCTTTGGTACACAAGACAGCACTGGGCTTGGCATCAAGTTGGAAAAGAAACTCTGGGGCTCTTGGACGCCGCATAAATTCAAGCTCGGCGTCTCTGGCTGTCCGCGAAACTGCGCTGAGGCGACCTGTAAAGACGTGGGAATCATCTGCGTTGACTCAGGTTACGAAGTCTCTGTCGCGGGGGCTGCTGGTATGGATCTACGCGAAACGGAATTGCTGGCCAAAGTTGCCACAGAAGATGAAGCCATCGCAGTGACCACAGCCTATATGCAGCTTTACCGTGAGCACGCGAAATATTTGGATCGTGGGTACAAATGGGTCGCGAAAGTGGGGCTGGATTGGGTGAAAGAACAGGTCGTGGACGATCTGGATAATCGCACAGCCTTGGTCGAACGCTTTGAACTATCGCAATCTATTTACCGCAAAGACCCTTGGGCAGAACACGCCGCACAGGCTGAAAAATATCAACCCCTCGCGGATCTCACTTTGGAGGCAGCACAATGAGTTGGATCGACGTAGGACATATCGATGACATCCCAGTGCGTGGCGCGCGTTTGGTGAAAACCCCCGTAGGATGTGTGGCGCTTTTCCGTACCAGCGCGACAGATGTCTTTGCCGCCTCTGACAAATGCCCCCATAAAGGCGGGCCTTTAAGTGAAGGCATCGTGCATGGCAAAAGCGTGACATGCCCTTTACACAATTGGGTCTTTTCCCTCGAAACTGGCCAAGCTCAAGGGGCAGATGACGGGCAAATTCCAACCTATCCGCTGCGGGTGGAAAATGACCGTTTGATGCTGGATGCAGAAGCGGTTTCCGCACGAGCTGCCGCATGAGTAAGATGGACGATCTGACGCGTTCAACCTGTCCTTACTGCGGGGTTGGATGTGGTGTTCTTTTGCGCAAGACTGATACAGGCGGGCTAGAGGTAAAAGGTGATCCAGATCATCCAGCCAACTTTGGTCGCTTGTGCTCAAAGGGGCTTGCCTTGGGCGAAACCGTTGGACTTTCAGGGCGGCTCACCGCGCCCATGATCAATGGAAACACCAAAGATTGGGACAGCACGCTGCAATTGGTCGCTGACCGTTTCAAAGAGACAATCGCGAAACACGGGCCCGAGAGCGTGGCTTTTTATCTGTCGGGGCAAATGCTGACCGAAGACTATTATGTCGCCAATAAGCTGGCCAAAGGTTTTATGGGGACAGCCAATATCGACACCAATTCAAGGCTGTGCATGGCATCAACAGTCGCGGGGCACAAACGGGCTTTTGGCACTGACACTGTGCCAGGCACCTATGAAGATTTGGAACTTGCCGATGTGATTGTGCTGACAGGGTCTAATTTGGCATGGTGCCATCCTGTCTTATATCAACGCATTTTAGCGGCCAAAGCGCAGCGCCCACAGATGAAAATCGTGGTGGTTGATCCACGGCGCACTGCGACCTGCGATGGGGCGGATTTGCACCTTGCTATTGCTTCAGGTGGTGATGTTGCGCTGTTCAATTATCTGTTGGCCGAAACCCATGCCCAAGGCGGGGTGAATGCCGAGTATGTTAATGCCAATGTGGATGGATTTGATGCAGCCTTAGAGGCTGCGCAGGCCTGTGATGTATCGCAAACGGGCCTGAGCGATGCCGATTTGCAGGCCTTCACAAAACTTTGGTTGAGCAGCGAAAAGGTCGTCACAGTCTTTTCCCAAGGGGTCAATCAATCTGTTTCTGGCAGTGATAAAGTAAACGCTATTTTGAACTGCCACTTGGCCACAGGGCGCATTGGATTTGCGGGCAGCGGGCCGTTTTCGGTCACGGGCCAACCCAATGCCATGGGCGGGCGCGAAGTGGGCGGTTTGGCCAATATGCTGGCCTGCCACCTCGATTTAGAAAACGCGGATCATCGCCATGCCGTGCGCCAGTTTTGGGACGCCCCAGAAATGCCGCAAGCGGCAGGCCGCAAAGCCGTCGATATGTTTCGTGCCGTAGGGCGCGGCGATATCAAGGCGCTCTGGATCATCCACACCAACCCTGCAGTTTCCATGCCTGATGCGGATGCCGTCAGAAAAGCCATTGCAGGGTGTGATTTTACTGTTGTCAGTGATGTGACAGGGCAAACGGATACAGCGAGATTGGCAACTGTAGTTTTGCCCGCTGCGGCTTGGGCCGAAAAAGATGGCACGGTGACCAATTCAGATCGTACGATCAGCCGTCAGCGCAGCGTGTTAAAAGCGCCTGGATCTGCGCGCGCGGATTGGGCCATCATCGCCGAAGTGGGCCGCCGTATGGGTTGGGTCAAGGCCTTTGACTATGAAAATCCAGCGCAAATCTTTCGTGAACATGCGGCCTTGTCTGGTATCGCAGGGGGCTTTGGGCGTGATTTCGATATCTCGAATAAAGCCGATTTAGGGACCCAAGACTATGACGCCTTACAGCCATTTCGCTGGCCAGACGCGGCTAAGCAAGGCGGGCGGTTCTTTGAAAAAGGCAACTTTTTCACTGCGAATGGAAAGGGTAAAATGTTGCCTTTGTCGGCGCGCTCTTTGGCTGCGCCTGTCACTGAAGCGCACCCCTTTCGGCTCAACACAGGGCGGAACCGCGATCAGTGGCATACGATGACGCGCACTGCAAAATCCGCCCGTCTGTCTGCGCATCTGGCTGAGCCTTTCCTCGAAATACATCCCGATGATGCGCGTGATCTTGGCATTCAATCAGCTGATCTTGTTGGCGTGCGCAATGCGACTGGTAGTGCAATTTTGCGTGCCTTGATCACTGATCGCGTGGGGCGCGGGCAAACATTTGCGCCCATGCATTGGACGGGTGAAACAGCTCCCAGTGGGCGCATAGATGCACTGGTGCCTGATGCAGTTGATCCGATTTCAGGCCAGCCTGAAAGCAAAGCCGCCGCCGTGGCTGTGACGCGCTACAATGCGCAGTGGTACGGGTTTGCTGTGTCGCGCCACGATATCACCCCCGATTGCGCCTATTGGGCAAAGTCACGCACCGATAAGGGCTGGCGTTGTGAACTGGCAGGCGTTGATACGCCTGAAGATTGGGTGCAATCGGCGCAAAGACTGTTTGGGCTGACAGATTTATCGATGCAATCGGTGCATGATCCCAAAAAAGGTGGTTTTCGCGTCGCCTTTTTCGGGGATCACGGGCTCGAAGCGGCTTTATTCATCGCGCCCAAGCCCGTTGCTGTGATGCGTGATTATTTGGCCGAACTGCCTGATCAGGCGATCACAGGGCAGGCGCCTGCTGATCGTGTTGATACTGGGCCTGTGATTTGTTCTTGTTTCGGCGTTGGGCTGAATACGATTATCAATGCCATCGAAACGGGTGGCTTGGGCGATGTCGATCAAATCGGTGCTGCCTTGCAGGCGGGCACCAATTGCGGGTCATGCAGGCCCGAGTTGGCGGATATTTTGGCCAATCTTAAAACGCCAATCGCTGCACAATAAATCGACTTAGGCAGGCAATGAAAAACCCCCGATGCGCAAACATCGGGGGTCTTATTTTTATATGCCTTTCGAAAAAGACCATTCGCACGTCAGATCGAAACGATCCTACAGCGTTTCCAATTAAACTTGAGTTACAAGTTTGATTGGATGCGCTTTAGAGCATGCCTTCGCGTTGAGCTTTTTTACGAGCCAACTTGCGAGCACGGCGGACGGCTTCGGCTTTCTCGCGTGCTTTTTTGACGGAGGGTTTCTCGAAATGTTGCTTAAGCTTCATTTCACGGAAAACGCCTTCGCGCTGAAGTTTTTTCTTCAGGGCACGGAGAGCTTGATCGACGTTGTTGTCGCGAACGCTAACCTGCATGTGGTGTCACCACCTTCCTAGTTAGATTTGCATGAATTGCAGGAACTGGCCCTATAGCAAAGGCACGCTAGTTTGTCTACCATAGACCTAGTCCAAAAGGAGAGATCCGATGCAAAGCACTGCTTACCCCGATCCAACCCGTGAAAAACTGGTAGAAGCTGCCATTCCTCATGTAGTTTTCGATGGCTGGGGGGCCGAAACCTTTCAGGCGGCGGTGGCTGATTCGGGGATCTCTGCGCAAATGGCGCGGGTTGCCGCGCCGCGTGGTTCAGTTGATTTGGCCGCAGCCTATCATAAAGGTGGTGATCGCGCCATGCAGGTCGCTGTTCAGGCCGCTGACATGTCTGGTTTGCGCTATAGCGAAAAGATCGCGCACTGTGTGTGGTTGCGCATACAAGCGGTCGACCGCGAAGTGGTGCGTCGCGGAATGTCTTTATTCTCTTTGCCCATCTATGCACCAGAAGGCGTGCGTTTGGTGTGGGAAACATCGGATGCCATTTGGCAGGTCTTGGGTGACACGTCTGACGATGTGAATTGGTACACAAAACGCGCAACCTTGTCGGGGGTGTTCACGTCGACCGTTCTGTTTTGGCTTGGGGATGACAGCGAAGCCTTTAAGGACACCAAAGAGTTTCTGGATCGCCGCATTGAAGACGTGATGTCGATCGAAAAGGCCAAAGCAGGATTGCGCGACAACAAAGCGGCCGCGGCGCTCTTTGCCTTACCAAACGCGTTGTTTGGCTTGATCAAAGCGCCAGCAGGGGCAGGGCGGACAGATGTGCCTGGCACGAAAACAGGAGACCCCTCGTGACGCGACCAGATATGATGAAGGCCGTTGAAATTACACGTGCAGGTGGGCCCGATGTTTTGATGATGTGCCAGCGCCCCGTGCCGCAGCCCTTGGCCGATGAGGTCGTCATCAAAACTGCTTATGCAGGTGTAAATCGCCCCGATGCTTTGCAGCGCGCAGGTGCGTACGATCCACCAAAGGGTGCGTCTGACTTGCCGGGTCTTGAGGTGTCGGGCGAAGTGGTCGCCATGGGCGCTGCCGTGTCTGGCGTGCAAATCGGTGATCACGTTTGTGCGCTTGTGCCGGGGGGTGGTTATGCGGAATTCGTTGCGACGCCAGCGTCGCATGTTTTGCCAATACCGAAAGGGCTTTCTCAGCGCGATGCGGCCTGTTTGCCCGAAACATTTTTCACCGTTTGGACGAATGTTTTTATGCGCGGCGCCCTAAAAGCGGGGGAGCGTCTATTGGTGCATGGCGGTTCATCTGGCATCGGTACAACGGCTATCCAATTGGCGCAGGCCTTTGGGGCTCGGGTCTTTGTGACAGCAGGATCGGCTGAAAAATGCGCGGCCTGTGTTGCATTGGGGGCAGAACAGGCGATCAATTACCATGAAGAAGATTTTGTCAAAGCCCTAGCTGCACAAGGTGGCGCTGATGTAATTTTGGACATGGTGGGGGGCGATTATATTGCCCGCAATATCCAGACACTGGCCCCCGATGGGCGCTTGGTCAATATTGCTTTTTTGACAGGGCCAAAGGCGGAAATCAACTTTCTGCCCGTAATGGCCAAGCGACTGACCTTGACTGGATCAACACTGCGCCCCCAATCGATTGCTGCAAAAGCCAAGATTGCGCAGGAGTTGCGCAGCCAAGTTTGGCCCTTAATCGAAAGCGGTCAAATCGCGCCCGTTATTCATTCTGAATTTGCTTTGGATGACGCGGTCGAGGCACACCGCTTGATGGAAAGTAGCGCGCATATCGGCAAAATCGTTTTAAAAGTCGCCTAAGCTGTTAGATGGATTGCCATGGGTGCTGCCACCTAGTCGATGTGGTCTAAGCGTGCTTTGTCCAAAGTGCAGTCTTGGATCGTATCTTGACCGCAGCTGCGCAATTCTAGATCTTTTGACAGACAAATGCGTACTTCTTGGATGCGGTTGGCTTTGCAGGTCACTGTGATCTCGTCGCGGTCCATCCCGTCGTTGACGCTCATAAACGCCTGTTCAACCACGGATGCAGGCAGCAAAACATCTTTGTCTAGATTGCGAAATGCGTCAGGTCGGGTCACGGAATCAAAAGCATCACGGGCGGTGTCTAGGTAATCTTGGGCAGGCAGCCCTGCGCAACGCCCGTGCTTTTTCCATTGATACCAAGCCGCACCATCGGTGCCCATTATATCTTCCATCGCAGCTGTCTGACGCCGTGATGGATCGCGCTCACTTGTGTTGCAATATGAGGGCCAGCCACGTTCATACTGCGGCCAAAGTCCATGCAACACCCAACCAAGCTTGCGGTCGCATTGTGGCGAATTGCGATCTTCGCCTTCAAGTGCGCACCACGTTGGCGACCAAGACATTGCAAGTACATAGTAATCAAAATCACCCGCGCGTTCGCCATCAGAAAAGGCTGGTGTGCCAAAGGTCACTCCAGCGAGCAGCAGCCCAGTAACGATTGCTTTACGCATTTTCTCTTCCCTCTTGCCGTTATTCGCAGTATACAGTCCCCAAGTTCCCCACACAATGTGAACCGTCCCTTACTGGGAAAGCCTTTTCAGGCGACGGAGAAGTTGTATCTGGGGCCCTCGCATTTACGGTATTCAAGGAGAGTATCCATGGCAAAACCTATTATGGCGAAAGCCACAGCCGTTTGGCTTGTTGACAACACCACGCTGAGCTTTGTTCAGATCGCGGCCTTTTGTGGTTTGCATGAATTGGAAGTCCAAGGCATCGCCGATGGTGATGTAGCTGCTGGCGTGAAAGGATTTGATCCCATTGCCAACAACCAGTTGACCCAAGCTGAAATCACCAAAGCGGAAAATGATCCGATGTCGCGCTTGGCGTTGAAATTCAACCCAGCCGCAACTGGAGAAGAAAAACGCCGTGGCCCGCGCTATACGCCTTTGTCTAAGCGCCAAGATCGCCCGAACTCCATTTTGTGGTTGGTGAAATTCCACCCAGAATTGGCCGACGCGCAGATCACCAAACTTGTGGGCACAACCAAGCCAACGATCCAAGCGATCCGCGAACGCACACACTGGAACATCAACAACATGCAGCCTATCGACCCTGTTGCATTGGGTCTGTGTAAGCAATCCGAACTTGATGCGGCCGTGCAAAAAGCCGCCGCCAAACGTGCAGCTGAAGGCAACGCAATGTCAGATGACGAGCGCCGCAAATTGTTGTCCACTGAGCAATCTTTGGAAATGGATGCAGAGCCACGTATCCCAACAGCGATCTCAGGCCTCGAAGCCTTTACTTTGGGTGAGAATACCGAAGAAGAAAAAGATGAGCCGCTTCCAGATGCAGACAGCTTTTTCAACTTGCCTGACAGTGACGACAAAGACTAAGCGCAAGGTGAATAACTTAAAAAAGGCTCGCAGTGTTGCGGGCCTTTTTTTATGACTTTTTAAAACCCTTTGCGCGCATTCAAAGCGGCAGTAATTGTGCCGTCATCAAGATAATCCAATTCACCCCCGATAGGCACGCCTTGGGCCAGCGATGTCACTGTGCAGGTGCCGCTGAGTTCATCTGCGATGTAATGCGCAGTGGTCTGGCCATCGATAGTCGCATTCAATGCCAAGATGATTTCGGTGATGCCTTCGTCACGCACACGCGATATCAGTAGGGGGATGCGCAATTCTTCGGGGCCGATGGCATCCAGCGCCGATAACGTACCGCCAAGCACATGGTAACGTCCGCGAAACACCGCAGCGCGCTCCATGGCCCACAGGTCCGCCACATCTTCGACGATGCAGATTTGACCCGTTGCGCGCTTTTCTGAGGCGCAAATATCGCAGATCGTGCCCGTGCCGATATTGCCGCATTTCACGCATTCGCGGGCGTTTTCTGACACGGCTTTCATCGCATCCGCTAAGGGCCCCATGAGCCGCCCGCGTTTTTTGATCAAATGCAAAACAGCACGCCGGGCAGAGCGCGGCCCAAGCCCTGGCAGCTTGGCCATCAGATCGATCAGCGCATCAATGTCTTTGCGGCCCGCGTCCATATCCGTGGCTTAGAACGGCATTTTGAAATCAGCCGGAAGCCCAAGGCCTTCGGTGATTTTTGCCATTTCAGATTGCGCTTTTGCTGTGGCTTTGCCTTGCGCGTCTTTGATCGCAGCCAAGATCAGATCCTCGACCACTTCTTTTTCATCGGGGTGAAAAATGGATGGGTCGATATCCAGCGCAGTGAGCGTGCCTTTGGCGTTTGCTGTCGCCTTGACCAAGCCTGCACCGCTTTCGCCGACAACCGTCACGTTTTCCAGCTGCTCTTGCATGTCAGCCATATCTTGCTGCATCTGCTGCGCTTTTTTCATCATGCCGGCCATATCGCCAAGCCCGCCAAGTCCTTTGAGCATGCTGCTCTCCTTATTTGATTTCTCTATCGAGATACGGTGTGACCGCCACTGTTTCAAGGCGGGGTTGCCAGTGGGCTAGTCTTCTTCGAAGGGATCCCATTCGTCTTCGACCTCTGGCAAAGCCTCAACTGCGGCCTCTTGCGCGATGGCTTCGGGGGTGCGGATGTTGGCGATCTTGGCCTGTGGAAACAGTTCAAAAACCTTGGCAACAATCGGATGGGCGCGGGCTTGTTCGCGCAGGGCCAGCTCTTTGGCGTTTTTGACCTCGTAAATCGTCTTGGTGCCATCAGGCGCACGTGAAATCGTCACGCCCCAACGCACACCAGTGAAAGCGTGCAAGCGGCTGGCCAAACGCGCAGCCAAATCTTGGGGGGCGTCATCGGCGGGTTCGAATTCAATTCTACCCGGTGCGTATTTTGAAAGGCGCACATAGTTTTCGATTTCGATCAAAAGCTTGGCATCGCGGTGATGGCGAACAAGTTCTACGACATCTTCAAACCGGCCATAGCGGGCCAGGCTTTCTTCGGGTGCTTGTGCCAAGGCTTGGACCGCAGCGCCACTCATGGTTGGTCCATGGGTGATTTGACCACCCGACATAGATTGACCAGACGCGGTGACAGAACCGCCCCCCGCAGGCGCGCCAACCCCGCCACCGCCAGAGGGCGGACGGGGAGGAGGATTTTGGTCATTAAGTTTACGTACCAAATCATCAGGCATGGGGAGATCCGCCACATGGGTTAGGCGAATCACGGCCATTTCAGCGGCCATCATAGCATTTGGTGCGGCTGCGATTTCTTCGAGCGACTTTAGCAACATTTGCCACATCCGAGACAAAACACGCATGGGAATTTGTTCTGCCATAGACAGCCCGCGCGTGCGCTCGTCAGGGCCAATGGTGGGATCATCGGCGGCATTGGGCGTAATCTTGATCACAGATACCCAATGGGTGATGTCGGCAAGATCGCGCATCACGGCCAAGGGGTCAGCACCATCGGCGTATTGTCCGCCAATTTCTTCCAAAGCGCCCGCCGCATCGCCTGCCATGATCATATCGAACAGATCTAGAACTCGGCCCCGATCCGCCAGCCCTAACATAGCGCGGACTTGTTCCACTGTGGTTTCACCTGCTCCATGCGATATTGCTTGGTCCAGCAAGGATTGCGCATCACGAGCTGAGCCCTCTGAGGCGCGGGTGATCAAAGCCAAAGCTTCATCAGAAATGTCACCGTTTTCTGCTTGGGCAATGCGACGCAACATGGCGATCATCACTTCTGGTTCAATACGGCGAAGGTCAAAGCGCTGACAACGCGACAGGACGGTCACGGGGACTTTGCGGATTTCTGTTGTGGCCATGATGAATTTGGTGTGATCCATCGGTTCTTCGAGCGTTTTTAGCAGCGCGTTAAAGGCTGCTGTCGAAAGCATGTGAACCTCATCGATGATGAAGATCTTATAGCGCCCTTCGGCGGGGCGGGTGCGCGCCATAGAATTGAGTTCGCGAATGTTATCGACACCCGTTGATGAAGCGGCATCGATTTCAAGAACGTCGAAAAAACGCCCCTCGGAAATGCCAATACATGGTTTGCACTTACCGCAAGGTTCTGTTGTGGGCTGGCCGTTTCCATCAGGGCCAATGCAGTTCAGGCCCTTTGCAATGATCCGCGCAGTGGTGGTTTTACCCGTGCCGCGAATGCCCGTCATGATAAAGGCCTGCGCGATCCGATCCGCATCAAAGGCATTTTTCAGCGTGCGTACCATCGCATCTTGGCCCACAAGATCCGCGAAAGTTTCAGGGCGGTATTTGCGCGCCAGAACTTTATAGCCAGTGTCCGTTTCGGTCATATCAGGATCCTTCAAACTCTTGGTCTTAAACTATGCGCCAATGGGCAAAGTCGCAACCCAAGTTGGGAGGGCGGTTCGATAGGCTTAGTCGAAGTCGCCGCGGCGCATACGCTTGGCCTTAAAGGCTGTGCGCTGCATTTTGCTAAACTTGCGCCCACGTTCTTTGGCTGTCGCGATTGTATCGGTGTTTTCCACGTCTTCATCGCGCAATTTTTGCCAGCGCTCCAAGCGGTGTTGATCCAATGTGCCATTGTCCAAAGCGGCGCGAATGGCACAGCCTGGTTCAGTCTTATGCTGGCAGTCTGAAAATTTACAATCAGAGATAAGATCAGTGATGTCTTCAAACAGCGTCGCGATGCCTGCTGCTGCATCATGCAAAGCGAGTTCGCGCATGCCTGGCGTGTCGACCATCCAGCCACCTGCATGCATCAAGTGCATGGATCGCGCTGTGGTGGTGTGGCGGCCTTTCGCATCATCTTCACGGATGTCTGCGGTTAGTAAATCTTCGCCTGTCAATGTGCGCCCGATGGTGGATTTTCCGACGCCAGAAGATCCTACAAGGGCCACGGTTTGACCCGATTGGCACCATTGAGACAGTCGATCGATGTCATCTCTAGCTTTCGAATTGATTGCGAGAGCTTCGACGCGATCCGATATGGCTTTAGCGCGTGCGACATAATCTGCGGGATCGCCAAGGGGCATGTCGGCTTTGGTCATCACGATCACAGGGCGCGTTTCGGCTTCAATTGCTAAAGCGACATAGCGTTCTAGGCGGGCCTCATTGAAGTCCGCATTGCAGGATGTGACGATGAACAGCGTGTCTATATTGGCCGCAATCAATTGCGCCTGCGCGCTATGGCCAGCCGCTTTGCGTGAAATCACGGATTTGCGTTCAAGCACTTGTTCTAGTCGCTCACCTGAATACAAAGCAAAGTCACCCACTGCCAAATCCGTTGCGACCATATCGCCAGACAGTGCCAGTTCAACCCGCGTGTTCTCAGGCGTCAGGCCAATAACCCTGTTTCGTCGCACTTCCGTCAGGCGCAGGGGCGCAAGCTTTACGGTGTCTTCTGAAGTGATTTGATCAGAAAAATAGTCGGACCAGCCGAGGGCTTTGAAAAACGGTGTCATTGTGCATGGCCTTTGAACATATCGACATAATGCCCATGGGGCGCGGTACCGCAAGTGCAATCAAGCAGTGGGACGATTGCGATAGAGCTGTGTCGATCTATGATCACAGACATATCAAGCGACAATCGATAAATGTATGGGTAAAGGTGAGAGGCTGGACAGCGACCCAAACGGGACTCGTTGCGGCTGCTTCCTTCCGGATCTGACCGGGTTGGCGAGGCGCTCGCCCGCGCCAACCTCTCGATACATCACATAAGTGACACAGGCTGGATTCGCAAGAGGGGTATCTAAAATCTGTTTCGGCTTCGTACCGCTGACTTTAAACAGCTTTTGCCTTGTGGCTGAAGTGCCTTACAAAGCAATGCGAAACCGCGCAAAGCCGCCCGTACCGTCGCCTAGATGTTCAACCGCTATGCCGCGCAAACTCTTTAAATGATGCACGGCTTTGGGGCCCGTCTCAAAGGTCACAGTGGTGCCCTTTAGGGGGGTAAATGACCAATTGTTTTCGATTTTCGGCGTAAGAGTCCCATGTTCAAGAACATAGCGGACAACAATATCGCGATTGGTATCAGGGGCCTCAAAAATGACCTCAATCTCATTGGGGTCAATAAAACCGCCCCCACCACTCGCGCGATAATTATTGGTGGCGACGATAAATTCCATGTCGTCTGTCACGGGTCTCCCGTTATAGGCCAAGTCGACAATGCGGTTCGCATTTTTGTCTGCCAATGCGCCCCCCGCAGTAAAGCGCGATGGTTGGCTGAGATCGATTTTATACGTCACCCCATGCAAGACATCAAAATGATAGGATGGAAAATCTGGATTGAGCAAAGGTTGATCATGCGCCCCTGCTTTGATTTGAAAAAACATCCCTGCGGATCGTTCCAGCCATGATTTGACCTGAGCGCCACTGATCCGAATGGCGCGAAAAATATTGGGGTAGAGGTAAAGATCGGCGATACTTTTGATCGCTAAATTACCTGGCGCGACATCTGTGAAATAATCTGGGCCTGCACGTCCGCCCGCTTTGAAAGGGGCTGTTGCCGACAGGGTCGGAAAATCCGCATATTCTGTATCTTTGAGCATATCCTTGACATAAGACAGCTGCGCATCGGCAACGACCTGAAGACTTGGATCAGAAGTGACTTGAGCAAAATACGAATGCAGCGGGGTTGTGGTTTTACCGACCGCGCGGCGAATATATGTCAATGTTTCCGCATGCGCTTTTGACGCGGTTTCAAGCAAGTGTTTATCGCTTGCGACCTTGGGTTCAAGTTTTCCCGAAGTATCACGCATTGCAATTGGCCGTGTTTCTACATCCGTTGCTATGACCCGCCACTGCGATCCATCCCGTTCGATCAAAAGATCGATTAAGCCCAAATGTGATCCCCAAAACCCCGCCATCGTCGTGGGTTTGCCGTGGACTAACCCCTTTTGAGCGTCTACAAATTGGATCCCTTCAAACATAGGTGACGGAAAGACCTGATGCGAGTGACCCGCGACGATGGCATCAATGCCGTCTAACGCTGCGAGCGGAATGGTTGCATTCTCCATGCCCTCGATGTGCTGCGCTGGGCCGATCCCAGAATGGTTGAGCGCGATGATGATGTCTGCGCCTTTTTCTTTCATTTCAGGGATGTAATCCCGCGCAGTATTCACAATGTCACGCAGATGCACTTTGCCTTCAAGATGGCGATGATCCCATGTCATAACTTGGGGCGGAACAAAGCCGATGATGCCGATATTGATGTCATGCGCTATGCCTGCCCCATCGGTCACAGAGCGTTTTAAAATTGTATATGGTTTGATCAAAGTCGTATCATCACGCGCAGAGCGGGCCATTTTTTTGACGACATTTGCGCAGACGACAGGAAATGTTGCACCATCCAGCGCCGCTAAAAGAAAGTCCAATCCATAGTTGAATTCATGGTTTCCCAAGGTCGAGGCATCATATTTCAAAACATTCATAGCCGCGATGATGGGGTGAATGTCGCCTGCATTGATGCCGCGTTCATAGGCGATGTAGTCGCCCATGGGGTTGCCTTGCAGCAGATCGCCATTGTCCACCAGAATTGAATTTTGACACTCATCACGCGCTGTATTTATGTGGGTGGCCGCGCGGACAAGGCCTACAGCATCAGATGGGCGATCAGCGAAATAATCATAGGGAAAAATATGAACATGCAGATCTGTCGTTTCCATTACGCGCAAATGGGCTTGGTTGGCCCTTGCTTTTGTCGAAAATGGATGACGTAAAATCACTGTTTTGCCTTAAATCTACGGGTCTTTAAAGCGATGCATGACATCGCTGCGTGTTGCGGTGCTCGCTTGGATTTGAACCGAAAGCGACGTTTATAAAACATTCACCAAATTCAATTGCTTGCAAACACATTCCATACTGGATGATAAAAGTTTGCAACTTTTGGTTGAGTTGTCGAACAAGTGTCGCACTTGCGCAACGGGTAGCGCCACGTCATGAAGGGCGTGGAAAAGAAGAGGTTTAGGTTTATGACACTGAATTCGGTCGCATTTGCAGCAGGTCTTTTGGCGCGTCGAGATGACTTGCGGGGCACGTCCGAGGATTTGAAAACCCGCAGTGACGCCCTGTTTGTTCCGATTTGGAAACTCAAACCTTTGATCCATGACACAGGCGATCTTGCGTTTTTACCAGTGGATCACGCCTTTTTATCGCAAGACTTCCCAACGATTTTCATGGGCTTGAACGATCAAGGCATGCCTGTTTTTGCCTGTGATGTCTCGATCGTTGAGATGGATGAAGATGAGCATGAAGGCTCGGGCTTTCTTGATTTGATCGTTCAGCGCCATCGCGAAATTCCCAATGCAGGCTTTGCTGATCTGCGGCAGGTTATGTCACAGCTTTCGCCCAAAGATGCTGAAATTGCATCGACGGCGCGTGCTGTCTTGGGGTGGCACCTTTCTCATGGGTTTTGTTCAACTTGTGGCGCGGCCAGTCAGATCTCCTTGGGCGGATGGAAACGCGAATGTCCGTCCTGTAGTGCCCAGCATTTTCCACGCACTGATCCTTGTGTGATCATGTTAGTGACCCGCGGAAATTCCGTTTTGCTGGGACGCAGCGCGCATTTTCCTGAGGGCATGTATTCGCTTTTGGCGGGGTTCGTCGAGCCAGGAGAGCCCATCGAAGGCGCAGTGCGTCGTGAGGTGATGGAAGAGGCGGGGGTGCAGGTCGGGGATGTGTCTTATGTGACCAGCCAGCCTTGGCCGTTTCCCGGATCATTGATGATCGGCTGCGCGGCGCAGGCATTGAGCCAAGACATCGTGATTGATGAAAATGAACTGCAGGATGCCTTGTGGTTGAGTAAAGAAGACTGCGTTGCAATGGTCGCAGGCGAACATCCCAATATGCGTGCACCAAAAGAGGGCACAATTGCACAGTTTTTAATAACCAAGTGGCTTGCAGATTGTTAAATTTGGACCGATAACTGTTGCGACGTACACAACAGGTAAGGCGCAATGAAATTTTCGACCAGACATGATATCGAAGCACCTGCTGCCTTTGTTTTTGAACAGTTTTCAGATTTCGACGGATTAGAACGTCAGGCCATGCGCCGTGGTGTGGAAGTCCGCCGCAAAACTGCGGATCAACCCCGCGGCGTGGGTGCGGCTTGGGCTTTGCGCGCGCCGTTTCGGGGCAAGTGGCGTGAAATTGATGCGCATTTGACCGAATTTGATGAACCAAATGCCATTGAGGCCGAAGCCAAATCAGGCGGTCTTGATATGACGGTTAGTATCGATCTGGTACCTTTGTCACCGCAGCGCACCCGCGTTAGTTTTGGCTACGAAGTGCGCCCGCAGACGATTTCAGCGCGTATCATGGTGCAGTCGGTGAAATTTGCCAAAGCCTCATTGCAGCGTCGCTTTGAAAAACGTATCGGCAAATTTTGTAGCACGATTGATGCGAAGTTTGAAGAGAAACAACGGGCTTGAGGCCCGCTGTGACTAACCACTATAATTCACGTTTTTGCGCTATGATCGTCTTGGATCTGCAGGATATACACCGATAATCTCAAGCATTTCTGTAAAATACCCTAGCTCATCCAAGGCCAATTTTACATTGGCATCATCAGGGTGGCCTTCGATATCCGCATAAAACTGTGTCGCCGTGAAAACGCCATCGACCATGTAGCTTTCAAGCTTGGTCATGTTCACGCCATTGGTGGCAAAGCCCCCCATTGCTTTATAAAGTGCAGCAGGAATGTTGCGCACGCGGAACATGAATGCGGTGACCATCTTATCGGAACGGCGTGAATGATCCGCTTCGCGTGACATGACCAAGAAACGTGTTGTGTTTAGCTTGTGGTCTTCGATCTGTGGCGCGATGACTTCTAGGCCATACAGTTTTGCTGCCAATTCCGATGCGAGGGCGGCTTGGGATTTATCCCCCCAGTCAGCCACATCCCGCGCCGCACGGGCATTATCGGAACTGCGTTCGCCTTTGATTTTGTTTTGGCTCAAGAAGCCACCACATTGGGGAAGAATCACCGGATGCCCATGCGCGACTTTAATGTCATTTAACGTCGCCCCAGGCACACCCAGCAGATTCACGTGAACCCGCACAAACGTTTCATCTATGATATGCAACCCTGATTCCGGCAAAAGATGATAGACGTCCTGAACGCGGCCGTAGGTAGAGTTTTCGACCGCAATCATACCAAGATCCGCGGCGCCTGAACGTACCGCTTCAAGCGCATCATCAAAGGTTTCACATGGCAAAGGGTCAAAATCAGGCCGAGTCTCAACACAAGCTTGGTGCGAATAAGCTCCGAGTTCTCCTTGAAATGCGATACGTTTGGCCATCTGTGCCCTCATTTTGCTTAAGTTTTTGCAGTATGTCGTTTGGTCGCGGTCTTATACCTTGAAAAGTGGTGATGGAAACGGGTAGATAGCCTCAACTGTTTACATACACGGAACGCGACATGTTCGATACTATGACACTGACTAAAGCTGTAGCAGCAATCTGCGGCACTCTCTTGATCTTGCTTTTCGGCTCTTGGGCTGCGGAAGCTTTGTACCACACAGGCGGTGGTCACGGTGGCCAACAGGCCTATGTGATTGAGGTCGAAGACACTGATGCAGCCGATGAAGTGGTTGAAGTTATTGACTTTGGCCCCATCCTTGCTGCGGCTGACCCTGCAAGTGGTGAAAGCATCTTTGGCAAAAAATGCGCGTCTTGCCACAAGGTTGATGGATCAAACGCAACAGGCCCCCACTTGGATGGTACATTTGACCGCGACATCGGCGCTGTGGATGGATTCGGCTATTCCGCGATCTTGACCGAACTTGAAGGAACATGGACCGCTGATGCGCTCAACGCTTTCTTGGAAAAGCCAAAAGGTTTCGCACCAGGGACAAAAATGACTTTTGCAGGTTTCAAAAAGATCGACGACCGCGCAGATGTGATTGCTTACCTTCAGTCAATCGGTGGGTAACGCTGAAGCCTTTTTTAGCTTAATTTATGACCCCATCGGTTTTCCGGTGGGGTTTTCTTTTGGATGATGTTCAAAATCATATTCCGCCCCTCTGGATTGATCACAGAACGTCACGCAATCTTCACAGTTTCGCAATTTCGCTGTTGGAAGACGTGCAAAAACGATTCAGATTGTGTTGAATGGTTTTAACAACCCAATTCCCTTTGGAGGTTTTGTATGCGTCACCTATCCCGCCTTGTTTTCTCCCCTCTCGCATTTGCCTGTGCTTTGGTGTCATCCAATGCCTTCGCGGCTGAGGGGGACACAATCAAAACCGCATGGTTTTCTGATTGGGGCGCGGCGAAGTATTCAGAACCCTTTGACCACCTTGACTATGTAAACCCTGATGCCCCCAAGGGCGGCAAGATCGTGATTGGCACAGTGGGAACTTTTGACAGTCTGAACCCGTTTGCCACGGGGTCCGGTACGCCAGCTGCCCTGTCATCCTCAATGTACGAACGCCTTATGGCGGGCACGTCTGATGAATATACCGCATCGTATTACTGCTTGTTGTGCGAGACTGTTGAATATCCTGAAAGCCAAGACTGGGCGATTTTCCATCTGCGTAAGGATGTAACCTTTTCGGATGGCAGCCCTATGACCGCCGAAGATGTCGTGTTTTCGTTCAACTTGATGATGGAACAAGGCACGCCGTCATGGCGCGCGGGCGTTTCGCAGATGATCGAAAAAGCCGAAGTCATTGATCCGTACACGGTGAAATACACCTTTATGCCTGATATCCCACGCTCTGGTTTAGTTGGGCAGGCTGGGTCAACACTGGTCTTTCAAAAGAAGTGGTTTGAAGAAACTGGTGAAGGCCTAAATAAATCTCGTGTCGTCGTTTCTCCTGGCACAGCGCCCTATCAAATCTCGGGTTTCAAAGCGGGCGACTGGATCGAATATCAGCGTAATCCTGATTACTGGGGGATCGACCACCCGCTCAAAGTGGGGCGCGATAACTTTGACACCATCCGCGTTCAGTATTTCGGCGATAATATCGGTGTTTTCGAAGCCTTCAAAACGGGTGATATCACATTCCGTCAAGAAACATCGTCCCTCCAATGGGCCACGGCCTATGACTTTCCTGCCTTACAAGAAGGGCATGTGGTGAAAAAGACCTTGGACAAAGGCGCGATGCCGCCTGCTTACGGGATTTTGTTCAACCTGCGTCGCGAAAAGCTGCAAAACCGTGATCTACGCCGTGCCTTGGGATTGATGTTCAACTTCACATGGACCAATGAGACCCTGCAATACGGGCTATTTGAACAACGCGAAAGCTTTTGGAATGCTGGTGATCTCGCCGCAACAGGTGTCGCCACTGGCAAGGAACTGGAATACCTCGAAGGTGTCAAAGATCTGATTCCCGCCGAGATTCTCACAGAGCCTGTTACAATGGCGCATACCTCTGGCGCGCGGTCTTTGGATCGGGGCAATATGCGCAAAGCCTTGGCCTTTATGGAACGTGCAGGCTACACGCCAGGGCAGGATGGCAAACTGGTGAATGCTCAGGGGGAAACACTTGATCTCGAGTTCCTGCAAAACGCGCCAAATTTTGACCGCATCATCGTACCCTATGTGGAAAACCTGCAAGCGCTGGGTGTGAATGCCGTCTACAACCGCGTTGACCCAAACCAATACCAAGCGCGCACGCAAAGCTTTGATTACGATATTATCTATGATGGCTATGTGAATGGCTTTGAAGAAGGGGCGGGCTTCGAACAAAAGTTCGGTTCTGAAGGTGTCGATGACGTATTTAACCCCGCTGGCTATTCTTCACCCGCGATTGACGCTTTGGCCGTCGAAATATTGCAAGCCGAAACCTATGAAGACATGGCAGCCGTTGTGCGTGCTGCTGATCGAATTATGCGCTATGATTACTTTGTTGTGCCTGCATGGTACGGCAGTGACTATTGGGTTGCCTACTATGATATGTATGCGCACCCAGAGGCTGATAAAATGCCGCCACTTGATCTCGGTTACTTGGATTTTTGGTGGTATGATGCTGATAAGGCTGCCCAATTGAAATCCGTGGGCGCGATCAAGTAAGCATTTAATAACAAGGGGTAAATCCCGTTAAACAGGTGGAGGACATCCCGAAATGGGAGCCTATATAATTCGTCGATTGTTGTTGATCATTCCCACATTGCTTGGGATCATGATCATCAACTTCGCGCTGACACAATTTGTGCCCGGCGGGCCGATCGAACAGGTTTTGGCTGATATGAAAGGCGAAGGCGATGCTTTTGCCTCGATCTCGGGCGGGGCAGGCGATGTTGCAGCCGAACTCGACAGTGCGGGTGGTAATTCTGAATATATCGGCGCGCGCGGTTTGCCGCCTGAATTTATTGCTGACTTAGAACGTCAGTTCGGTTTGGATAAACCGCCCTTAGAACAATTCTTGCACATGATGTGGAACTACGTGCGGTTTGATTTTGGCGAGAGCTATTTCAAATCCGAAGGTGTATTGGATCTGGTTTGGGAACGAATGCCTGTGTCGATTTCTCTGGGGCTTTGGGCCACTTTGATTTCTTACATGGTCTCGATCCCCTTGGGCATTCGCAAGGCTGTGCGTGATGGATCGCGCTTTGACACTTGGACCTCTGGCGTGATTATCGTGGCCTATGCGATCCCAAGTTTTCTATTCGCCATCATGCTGCTGGTGCTTTTTGCGGGCGGATCTTATTGGCAAATTTTCCCGTTGCGTGGCTTAACCTCTGCCAATTTTGACGAGCTTAGCCTTTTGGGTAAGATCGCGGATTACGCATGGCATATCGCCCTGCCTGTTTTGGCCATGACCATTTCATCCTTTGCTACGCTGACCTTGCTGACCAAAAATTCTTTTTTGGATGAGATCCGCAAACAATACGTTGTGACGGCCCGCGCTAAGGGGCTGTCAGAGCATCGCGTGCTTTACGGTCATGTTTTTCGTAATGCCATGTTGATTGTGATCGCAGGCTTTCCATCTTTGTTCTTGTCGGTGTTCTTTTCAGGGTCGCTGATCATCGAAACTTTGTTTTCGTTGGATGGGTTAGGGCGCCTTGGGTTCCAAGCGGCCTTGCAGCGCGACTATCCTGTGATCTTTGGCACGATGTTCTTTTTCGGGCTGATCGGACTTGTGGTCGGCATTCTGTCTGATCTGATGTATATTTTTGTCGATCCACGGATCGATTTTGAAAAGAGGGACGCATGATACTTTCCCCCCTCAACCAACGCCGCTTGAGCAATTTCAAGGCAAACAAACGCGCCACTTGGTCTTTGATGATCTTTACGGTGCTGTTCGTTTTATCCTTATTTGCTGAATTTCTGGCCAATGATAAACCGATCTTGGTGCAATATCGTGGCAGCTATTATACGCCGATTTTCAACTTCTATCCCGAAACCGAATTTGGTGGCGATTTTCGAACCGAAGCAGTTTACCGCTATTCTGAGGTCGAATGCCTGATCAAAACAGGCGGTTTGATCGACTGCTTTGATGACCCAGAATCCTATATCGAAGACGCCAAAGACGGGGAAATCAACGGTGAAGCGATTGAAAAAGGCTGGATGATCTGGCCGCCTATTCGCTATTCCTACAACACTCAAGTCGAAGGACCGGGTGCCGCCCCATCACCACCCACCAAGCAAAACTGGCTGGGCACAGATGACACAAAACGCGATGTGACCGCGCGGGTGATCTACGGCTTTCGGCTGTCGATCCTGTTTGCCCTGATTGTCACGGGCGTGTCTTCGGTTATCGGAATTATAGCAGGTGCGATCCAAGGGTTCTTTGGCGGGCGCACCGATTTGATTTTTCAACGTGTTTTGGAAATCTGGAGTTCGATGCCATCGCTTTATGTCATCATCATCCTATTCGCCATTCTAGGTCGATCCTTTTGGTTGCTTGTCTTTGTGACCATTCTATTCGGCTGGCCCGCGCTGACAGGTGTGGTACGCGCAGAGTTTTTACGCGCACGCAATTTCGAATATATCCGTGCGGCGCGCGCCCTTGGCGTGTCCAACTGGACCATCATGTTCCGCCATATGTTACCCAATGCAATGGTCGCCACGGTCACCATGTTGCCCTTCATCATGACTGGCGCGATTGGTACATTGGCCAGCTTGGATTTCTTGGGCTTCGGCCTGCCGACCTCATCACCGTCTTTGGGTGAATTGACAGCACAAGCCAAACAAAACTTACAAGCGCCGTGGTTGGGTTTTACCGCCTTTTTCGTCTACGCGATTATGTTGTCCCTCTTGGTCTTCATCTTTGAAGGAATCCGCGATGCATTTGACCCCAGAAAGACATTCCAATGAGTTTGCTGACCTTCGAAAATCTCAAAGTGTCGTTTGCGCAAGGTGGGGGATTTTCCCCTGCCGTAAAGGGCGTTTCCTTTGATGTGAAAAAGGGGGAAACGGTGGCTTTGGTGGGTGAATCCGGTTCGGGAAAATCGGTCACTGCCCTGTCCTCTGTCAGCCTCTTACCCGATAGCGCCAAGATCGAAGGATCGATCAAGTATCAAGGCCAAGAGATTCGTGGAGCAAGTGAAAAAGAGCTGCGCAAATTGCGTGGCAATGACATTAGTTTTATCTTTCAAGAGCCAATGACATCGCTCAATCCGTTGCATACGATCGAAAAACAACTGTCTGAAATTTTGCTGGTACACCAAGGATTGCGCGGCACCGCTGCGCGGGATCGTGTGATCGAATTGCTGACGCAGGTTGGCATCCATGCGCCAGAAACCCGCCTAAAAGATTACCCGCATCAATTGTCAGGCGGCCAACGCCAGCGCGTGATGATCGCCATGGCTTTGGCAAATGGCCCTGATCTTTTGATTGCGGATGAACCGACAACAGCCCTTGATGTGACAATCCAAGCGCAGATCCTAACGCTTTTGCGCGATTTGCAGGCCTCAATGGGCATGTCGATGCTGTTTATCACCCACGACCTTGGCATCGTGCGCAAATTGGCAGACCGCGTTTGTGTGATGAAAGATGGCGAAATTGTTGAAGCAGGGGTGACCAAAGACATCTTTGATCATCCTACGCATCCCTATACCAAAATGCTATTGGATGCCGAAACAACAGGGCTGCCACCAGCCGTGCCTGATACGGCCGAAGTGATCGCCAAAACCGACGGCTTGCGGGTTTGGTTCCCCATCCAGCGTGGTCTTATGCGTCGCACGGTGGGTCACGTCAAAGCTGTGAATGACGCGCAGTTTACCGTCCGCGCAGGCGAAACTTTGGGTGTTGTCGGCGAAAGTGGATCGGGTAAAACAACGCTTGCCTTGGCGATGATGCGCTTGATCGCCTCCGAAGGGCCTGTCGTCTTTATGGGGCAAGATATCCAAGGTTGGGGACCAAAACAAATTCGCCCTTTGCGCGCTGATATGCAGATCGTTTTCCAAGATCCTTTCGGGTCTTTGTCGCCGCGCATGACTGTGGCTGAAATCATTGCAGAGGGTCTGCGGGTGCATGGGCTTGGCGATTATCCGTCAGTTGAAGCGGCGGTCGTGGAAATCATGACCGAAGTGGGCATCGACCCCGAGGCGCGTCACCGCTATCCGCATGAATTTTCTGGCGGACAACGTCAACGGATTGCCATCGCGCGCGCGATGGTTTTACGCCCTAAACTTTTGGTCTTGGATGAACCGACGTCCGCCTTGGATAAGACCGTGCAGGTGCAGATCGTAAAACTTTTACGCGACCTACAGACCAAGTATAAATTGGCGTATCTGTTTATTTCACACGATCTGAAAGTCGTGCGTGCCGTTAGTCATAAGGTTGTTGTTATGAAGCGCGGTGATGTTGTTGAAATGGGCACGGCAGATCAAGTTTTCGATCATCCGCAAGAAGCCTATACACAGGCTTTGATCGCGGCGGCTTTCGATCTTGATGTGAAAGAGGGCGCTGGGGTTTGACCCGCGCCCTCACATAATTTCAAAGCATTGATATGGCGCCGCGTCGCAACGATTACCCCTTAGGAGGGACCAATCGTTTTGCAATCACTTCCGCGCGCTTCCAACTTGCGGCAGGTTAATGCCGCAACATCTTGCGATAGTCCTAGGAAATTCGCGTCAAATCCGCGACTGCTGCGGGCCACTTTGCGCAAGGCTCCATCCAAGCTGTCCAGTTCTGATAAGGCTGTTTTCAAAAGAACTTTGCGCGCTTCATATTCAGATCCGTAGGTGCCGATATTGATGCCCCAATGGCGATTGCCAGATGTGGACATGCGGGTCACGATTTCTGGGCCTTGTTCCAAAGCAGGGTCGATACTGGCCACTGTAGGCTCGATATCTGTCAATTGCATCTGTTCAGGACGTGGGATCGGGCGAATGCTTGGCACCGCTGCAACAGCTGCAACTGCGGTCTGTGTTTCTGGCTGTAAGTCCGCCACAGGAGAGGGCTCAGGCGCAACAGCTGCGGCTGTTTCAAGCAATTCCACAGCTTGCTCAGCTGCGGTTTCTGCTGCGACAAACACAGCATCATCTTGGTTTGATTCCGTGATCACATTGAAAATGTCGTCAGACATTGCGACCAACATACTTTCCTGCTCTGGGGCAAGCGCCAAAAGGGGGCGTGTTTGCGGCAGTGGGCTTGAATTCATCGTAATTTGCGCACGGACAATCTTTGACGCGGTGCGCGGTGTGCGCCCCGAATCGGCCACCATGACAGCCCCCGTCGACGCTTTGCCCATATAGGGCGGGCGTTGCGGTTTGTGCACAGCAACGCGCGTGCCTGCGCGCTTAAACCCAAGATCCATCAATTCAGTGACCTTCGCGTTGCGTGTCACTGTAGAACGCCCGCCGAATACAGTCGTGATAATACGCTCTTGGCCCTTTTGTGCCGAAGCCACAAGGTTGAAACCCGCCGCCGATGTATAGCCAGTCTTGATTCCATCGGCGCCTTGGTAGCTGTTCAAGAAACGCGAATTGGTATGCGTCACCGTGCGCACGCCCGCATCAGCGGTTTTGCGTGAAAACAGGTTATAATATTCAGGATAGTCATAAAAGACGTGACGCCCAAGCACGCTCATATCCCGTGCTGTGGAGAGGTGGCCAGCTTCAGTTAGGCCATGGGCGTTTTTGAAAGTTGTACGGGACATGCCCATGGCTTTGGCTGTGCGGTTCATACGGCGTGCAAAACCCGCTTCTGATCCTTCAATAGCCTCTCCAATCGCTGTGGCTGCATCATTTGCAGATTTTACAGCAGCGGCGCGTATCAAATACCTAAGCTTAATCTTTTGTCCAGACTTCAGCCCCAAACGTGAGGGCGGCTCTGCCGCAGCAGTGCGTGAAATTGTGACTTCAGTATCCAGCGAAATTTCACCATTTTCAATCGCCTCAAAGGCAATATACAGCGTCATCATTTTGGTCAAAGAGGCAGGGTGTAGCCGCGTGTCGGCGTTACTGGCGTGTAAAACTTTTCCGTTGCGCGCATCCATCACCAGCGCTGCATATTCCGCAGCAAAGGTTTGACTCATGGAAGACGCCACCATGAACACTGCGCAGAGCAAGATCGAGAAAATGCTCTTGGGTACGGCACACGCTTTCAAGCGTGCTTGCACGTTGCTTACCATAATATATCTGCCTCTGTGTGTCGGATCATTTCGCCCAACTTATTTCACCACCCTAGCACAAGGGTTGTGCTGAGAAAACTATGAATTTTAAGGGGTTGTGCGGGGCTGTATCGCGGCAACGCTATATGTAGTGGCTGTGCTTTTCGCTGACTCTAGATCAAGATTCTAAACCCAGAAATTCGGGCTGCGTTGGCGATAAACTTTTTTTCCGCCTGCTAAATGATCGATTATGTCGAAAGGGTGTGAATAAGATCGGGTAAGCCAAATAAATTTTCTAGCTCGTGAAACCTTGCGTGACCCACGGGCGGGGCGGCATGTTCAATGGCCCAAGTGAGATTGTGCGGCACGAAAACGCCCCATGCGCCCGCTTGAATAGGGGCGATCACATCGGATTTCATCGAGTTACCCACCATCATCGCGCTGTTGGGATCAATCTGGCGGTGCGTGAAAATGTTGCGATATGTGGCGCAATCCTTCGCGGATACAATTTCGATTCCGTCAAACTTATCGCCCAAGCCAGATTGGGCGAGTTTGCGTTCTTGATCCAATAGGTCGCCCTTGGTGATCATTAAAATATCATAGTCAGATGCAAGTTTTTCGATGGTTTCAGTCACGCCGTCTAGCAAATGGATGGGGTGTCGCAACATGTCTTGGCCCGCATCAATCAACTCTTTGATGACTGTGGCAGGAACCTTTTCATCGGTGACTTCAATTGCCGTTTCTATCATCGACAAAACGAACCCTTTGATGCCAAACCCGTAGTGTCCCAAGTTGCGGCGCTCGGCCGCAAGCAGACGTGCGGCCAAGGTGTCGGGGTCGGTGTAATCCACCAAGAGCTGCGCAAAGCGATCTTGGGTGAGGCGAAAAAAAGCTTCGTTTTCCCAAAGCGTATCGTCGGCATCGAATGCAATTGTCGAAAATTTATGCGGCATTTAACAGCTCTCCTTAACCGCCATCGACATAACCCTCTTTATTCGTCCGAAAAAGGCTATATATAGAGCGCCCGAGACGTGATTATTCTACAGCCACCGATTTGGAGCGCCGCACGTGACCCGTTTGCCTTTTACACTGTCAGATAAAGATGACCCGTTTGACGACGGTGACCTTGGTTTGGCCCTGAAAACACGGCCTAAAACCCAGCGTCCCCCATTGTACAAGGTGATGTTGTTGAACGATGACTACACGCCGATGGAATTCGTTATTTTGGTGCTTGAGCGATTTTTTGGAATCAGCAGTTCGCAAGCCACTGAGATTATGTTGACCGTTCACAAAAAAGGTTTGGCAGTTGTTGGCGTGTTTGCCTTTGAAATCGCAGAAACCAAAGTCGCGCAAGTGATGGATTTTGCGCGGCGTCACCAGCATCCTTTGCAATGCACAATGGAAAAGGAATAGGCCTTCGGGCCAGCCCTGCCAATGGTATCCCCCAGACTTTCTCTCGTCCTTGATGGACAAGACCAGCCCGATCGGGCCGTGGTCTATCGCCCCCGTATGGATGCAAATCTTGACGCCCTAAAGGGCTGTGATGTTCAAATCGTCCAAGGGTTTAAACCAGATTTTGATGCATTTGAACGCGCAGGTTTTGCGCCTCAAACAGTTGCAGATGGCGCATTTGATCTGGCCGTTGTGGCCGTGCCCCGAGCCAAGGCCGAAGCCCGTGCCCTGATTGCGGACGCCGCGCAGCGCAGCCAGCGTGTGATTGTCGATGGGCAAAAGACCGATGGGATCGACAGCTTGCTCAAAGAAGTGCGCAAACGTAAAGAGATTTCAGGCGTGGTGTCCAAAGCGCATGGCAAAGCCTTTTTGTTTGATGCCAGTCAGGGCAGTGACGATTTTTCCGATTGGGCAGACCCAGGTGTGCTGAGCGTCATTGACGGCTTTAAGACCCGCCTTGGTGTGTTTTCTTCAGATCGCGTCGATAAAGCATCGGCTGCTTTGGTTGCGGCTTTGCCTGAAAAATTGCCCGCCAATCTCGCGGATTTTGGCGCTGGATGGGGCTATCTGTCGCGCCATATTTTGGAACGTGAGGGTGTCAAAAAACTGCACATCGTCGAAGCAGAGGCCGCAGCACTTGATTGCGCGCGTTTGAACGTTGACGATCCGCGCGCAGTTTTCCACTGGGCTGATGCGACAGAGTTTAGCATTAAGCCCGATTTGGATGGCATCATTATGAATCCGCCATTTCACACCACCCGCGCGGCGGATCCCGCGTTGGGTCAAGCGTTTATTGCGGCGGCAGCGCGCTGTCTGGCCCCGCATGGACAGTTATGGATGGTGGCGAACAGACATTTGCCCTACGAAGCAAAGCTCGCCGAAATGTTTGGCAAAGTTGTTGAAATTGGCGGCACGCCTGCTTTTAAAATCCTACAGGCCTCAAATCCCCTTCGCGCTCGCAAAAGACCTGCGTAGCGTGGAACCTAGAGAATCGGAGATCGCGACATGAGCTTTTCTATCGCTGGAAAGACGGCCATCGTAACGGGCGCTGCAAATGGAGTCGGGCTTGCGATCGCACGCCACTTCTTGGCGCAGGGCGCAAATGTTATGTGCGCGGATATAGATGAAGAACGATTGAGCGCGGAAATCGGTGATGCTGCGGAAGATGACGCATCGCGTATTCGGTATTTTGCGGGGGATCTGCGTCAAAAATTGACCATCGCCAATCTATTGTCAGCAACCATTGATGCCTTCGACGGTGTCGATATTTTGGTCAACGCATCGCGTCAGGTCTGTCCCTGCGACCCTTTGTTGGCCAAGGAAGATATGGTCGAATATCTGCTTGAACAAAACTTGATGACCAGCCTGCGGATGACACAGCAAGTGTCTAAATGGATGCGCGCCAATGCAAAACGTGACGATGATCCAGAGGCACCCGTTGGCTCTATCGTAAATTTGTCATCTATTGCAGCGCGGCGCACGCACCCTTCTTTGATGGCCTTTTCGATTTCAAGTGCTGCGGTTGATCAAATGACGCGGTCGATGGCGGTGGCCTTGGCCCCGCATGGTATCCGCATCAATGCTGTCGCTTTTGGATCTGTTATGAGTGCCAGTTTGAAGGATGTCTTGGATGGCAACTCAGAGTACCGTGATGAGATCGTCGAGAAAACGCCATTGGGGCGCATTGCATCTGCGACCGAAGTGGCGGAAACTGTACAATATCTGGCCTCAGACGGGGCAGGGTTTGTCACAGGACAAATTCTCACCGTTGATGGTGGGCGTACTTTGGTTGATACAGTGACCATGCCTGCGCATTAATTACCCTTCGGGGTAGGTTGCTTTGCAGGTCAAAATATCAGCGGCGGCCTTGCGTTCAAAGATCGCTTCTTTGTCACGCAGGACAGCCAGCTTTGCGGCCTCCGCGTCCAAATCAATGGCTTTGCGTTCTGTCACTGTTTCCTCAAACGGGCGCCGACAGCGTTTTTCGCTGCCATCGGGGCGTGAGCCACAAGGCACCATTTTGTACCTGACGATTTGCTTGTCCTGCAAAGCATATCCGCGGTTCAGATTGCCCTCAGCTTCTGTGATAAAACCTCGGACCACGCGCAGATCCTGATTGGCGCGCGAAATACACATCTGTTGTTGAGAACAGGCTGATAAAACCAAAACCGCGGGCAGTGCATAAATGAAACGCATGGGGAAACTCCTGACATTTAACCTAGCATAGCGCCAATTTACCGCAGGATAAGCGGCCTTGGCACCATCGGCGTAAACCTGCTAAAACACCACGAATTAATCGCATTAAGGATAGGTCATGACGGCAAGTTTGACAGATGAAAAAGCACGGGCCTCTGCATGGTTTCGGACATTGCGTGATGACATCGTCGCCGCGTTTGAGCGTTTGGAAGACACGCAAACCACGGGGCCGTTTGCCGATCAGCCCGCTGGGCGGTTTGAGGTCACTGAAACCAAACGCAGTTCTGACGATGGATCCGATGCGGGCGGCGGTTTGATGTCTGTGATGCGTGGGGGCCGTGTGTTTGAAAAGGTCGGCGTCAATATTTCCACGGTCTATGGCACTCTTGGGGAACGGGCGCAAAATGCTATGGCTGCGCGCAAGGGCTTGCCTGGCATGAAAGATGATCCACGCTTTTGGGCGGCAGGCATTTCATTGGTGGCGCATATGCAAAACCCCCATGCGCCAGCGGTTCACATGAACACACGCATGTTCTGGACGCCCCATGCGTGGTGGTTCGGCGGTGGGTCTGATTTGAATCCTTGCATTGAATATGAAGAAGACACGCGGGCCTTTCACGCTGTGCAAAAAGAACACTGCGATCGTCATGATCCAAACTATTATCCCAAGTTCAAAGACTGGGCGGATGAGTATTTTTATATCCCGCATCGTCATCGTGCCCGCGGCGTTGGCGGCATCTTCTACGATGATCATTGCACAGGTGATTGGGAGGCTGATTTTGCCTTTACCCAAGATGTGGGCCGCGCATTTTTACCTGCCTTTGTGGGGCGCGTTGAAAAACGGCGTAACATGCCTTGGACTGAAGCCGATAAAGATGCGCAACTGGTGCACCGTGGGCTCTATGCCGAATATAATTTGGTCTATGATCGTGGTACAAAATTTGGTTTGGAAACAGGCCATGACGCCAATGCGGTGTTGATGAGCTTGCCGCCTATGGCAAAGTGGGTTTAGCAGCGCAACTTAGCGCATATGTCACGAAAAAGGGGACCCTGTGGTCCCCTTAAATATTTGAATTCGTTGTAATCTACGCCTTAGGCCGTCTCACGTAGAGTTTCGATCATCAGCGCAACATTGTCCGGATCAGCATCGGGCGTAATCCCATGCCCAAGGTTGAAAATATGCGGACCTTTGGAAAAAGCATCGCGGACATGGCGCACTTCGTCGATCAAATCCTGACCGCCTGTAACCATATGCGATGATTTCAAATTGCCTTGCACACAGCCGTCAACTTGCACATATTTTGCGCCCCATTCGGGCGTGATCGAATTGTCTAGTGCCACACAATCCACACCTGTTTTCTCGGCAAAGCCGATATACCCATCGCCCGCTTCACGCGGGAAACCGATGATCGGCACGGATGGATGACGCCTTTTTAATTCTTGCGTAATGATGCGAGCAGGGGCCACCGCGTATTTTTCAAAGGCCTCGTCTTTCAGCGATCCTGCCCAGCTATCAAAGATTTTGACCACTTCTGCACCCGCTTGGATTTGCATATCCAAATATTCAATCGTTGCGACCGTTATCAAATCGATAAGCTGCTCAAACAGCGCGTTATTGCCTTCGCGCAGGGCATGGGCTGGACCTTGATCTGGCGTGCCACGGCCCGCAATCATATAGGTCGCAACCGTCCAAGGTGCACCTGCAAAGCCGATTAAAGTGGTTTCAGACGGCAATTCTGATGACAGAATTTTCACGGTTTCATAGACGGGATTCAACACCTTATGAATATCGTCTTTGGTTTTCATTTTGGCAAAATCAGCATCGGTGGTGATGGTGGACAGGCGAGGGCCCTCGCCAGTGACAAACCACAAATCCGCGCCCAAAGCTTGGGGCACGAGTAAAATATCTGCAAATAGAATTGCGGCATCAAATCCAAAGCGACGGATAGGCTGCAACGTGACTTCGGCGGCCAATTCAGGATTGTAGCACAGCTTTAAAAAATCGCCTGCCTGTGCACGTGTTGCGCGGTATTCGGGCAGGTACCGCCCAGCTTGGCGCATCATCCAAATCGGTGGCACAGCCTGCGTTTCGCCACGCAGCGCTTTGAGGATCGTTTTGTCTGCCATGTGATCTGCCCTTTTAAAATATCTCGACCGTTGGTCCCTTGCCTGCGGTGTTTTGTCAAGCATTCCATGGCTTGCAAGACGCATGTGTCGCAGGTATTTCAACACTATGACAGTCACATTCCCCACACCCGCCCGCACATTAAAAATTGGCACTCGAGGCTCGCCTTTGGCACTGGCACAAGCGCATGAAACGCGTGCGCGCTTGATGCAGGCATATGATTTGCCGATGGATGCCTTTGAGATCGTCGTGATTTCAACGCAGGGCGATCGTGTGCAAGATCGCGCTTTGAAAGAAATCGGCGGCAAGGGGCTGTTTACGCGCGAAATCGAAGATCAGCTTTTGGCGGGTGATATCGATATCGCGGTCCATTCAATGAAGGATATGCCTGTCGATCAGCCCGATGGCTTGATTTTGGATTGCTATCTGCCACGTGAGAACCCTTGCGATGCTTTTGTGCAACTCAGCGGCGGCACATTGCAAGACCTGCCCTCTGGCTCTGTTGTCGGCACTTCATCGCTCCGCCGCAAAGCGCAGCTCTTACACCGCCGTCCAGATCTTACAGTGGTGGAATTTCGCGGCAATGTGCAAACCCGTTTGCGCAAATTGGGCGAAGGCGTCGCCGAGGCGACATTTTTGGCCATGGCTGGGCTGAACCGACTTGATGCCAAGGATGTGCCACGCACAGAAATCGCACCTGAAGATATGCTGCCAGCCATCGCACAAGGTGCAATCGGGATCGAGCGGCGTTTGACGGATGAAAACACAGCCAGCCTTTTGCAGGCCTTGCATCATGTCCCGACAGGCCAACGCCTCGCCGCTGAGCGTGCTTTTCTGGCCGCACTTGATGGCTCATGCGAAACCCCGATTGCGGGGCTTGCCATGTTGCAGGGCGATAGCATCACGCTGCGCGGAGAAATACTGCGCACGGATGGATCCGAAGCACTGTCTGACGAAATTACGGGCCCGATTGATCAAGGTGCTGAAATCGGTCGCAGACTTGCGCAACGTTTACTAGAGCGCGCAGGCGAAGGTTTTTTCGATTGGAAGTAACCATTTGGCGCAGCATCCTATCAGCCTTAAACAGCTGAAGAATGCTGTGCGCCATCAAAGGCATAGGCATCAAAATGCTGCGCAATCATGCGTGTTAATGCGCGCGCGTGGTCTCGTATTTTAATCGCATCTGGTGTCACGAACATCATAACAGGAAAGGACGCATCGACTGAGGCGCCAAAGGCGTTGAACGTCCTATGAGGCAAATCGAATTTTGCGGCCAACTCGTCATATGTAACTTCAAAATTGCACATCAATGCTTCGATTATTCTGCCACGTAATTTGTCATCTGGTGAAAAGACATGCCCCTTGGCGATTGGTAACTTTCCCGCGCGGACCTGTTTTTGATAGGCGGATGTTGCAGGCGTGTTTTGAGCATAGCCCTGACTGTATTGCGCAATCGACGAGGCTCCAACGCCAACCATGGTTTGAAACTTATCGTTGGTATAGCCTTGAAAATTGCGCCGCAAATGTCCGCTTTGCACCGCTTGCGCCAATCCGTCTGTTTTAAGAGCGAAATGATCTATGCCGATCTCTTGATAACCGGCATCGACAAATAGGTCGCGCGCCGCGTTGAACAGCTCAAGACGATCTTGGGGGGATGGCAATTCATTGGCGGGAATCATAGTCTGGCGTCGCGCAACCCATGGCACATGGGCATAGCCGAATAGGGCAACACGATCAGGTGCCAGCGAAAGTAGTTTTAGCACACTGTCTTGGATGCCCGATATATTTTGTGCAGGCAGGCCATATAAAATATCGGCGTTGAGCGATTGGATGCCGCGCAAGCGCAAGCCATCTACTGCCGTTTTCGTCACCTCATATGACTGAATACGGCCAATTTTTGTTTGTATGCTCGGATCGAAATCCTGCACACCGATTGAGGCGCGATTCATGCCAGCCAATGCCAAAGCATCAAGGCGTAAATCATCAATTTCATTGGGGTCGATTTCGACCGAAAATTCGTAATCCGAAGTAAAGGGGGCCAGTCTCGCAATCGCATCTGATAGGTCTGTGATCATCGCCGCATCAAGCAGTGTGGGCGTGCCTCCGCCCCAATGCAAGTGACCAATCTTGATGCCATCGGGCAGCCGTGATTTAAGCAATTCAAGTTCTAGTTTGAGCGTCTCGACATAGCTCGCAACAGGGCTAAGCGTGCTTGTGCCTTGGGTGCGACAGGCGCAAAACCAGCACAAATGCCTGCAAAATGGCACATGGACATATAGCGAAATTGGTATAGCAGGATCAAGCGTGCTCATCCAATTTTCAGGGATCTGCGCGCTGAAGTCTGCGGAAAAATGCGGTGCGGTTGGGTAGCTTGTGTAGCGCGGGACACGCGAATCAAAAAGGCCCAAATTGCGGAGTTGTGTGTGAAGCGTCATGGGGCTAGAATTTAGCTAGAAAGATTTCACGCGCTTTGACTTAGATCAAACATGAATTGAATTGGCCAATATGACATTTGATCCAAAAGATTGTGGCACATGCCCTATTCGCCATCGGGCCGTTTGTGCGCGCTGCGAAAACGATGAACTGGAACAACTCGAGGCGGTGAAATTCTATCGCTCTTTCGAAGCGGGTCAGCCCGTTATTTGGTCGGGCGATACGATGGATTTCGTAGCTTCAGTCGTGTCTGGAGTGGCCTCATTAAGTCAAGCAATGGAAGACGGGCGGACGCAGATGGTCGGTCTACTTTTGCCGTCTGATTTTCTAGGGCGTCCTGGGCGTGAATTTGCGGCCTATGATGTCGTTGCAGTCAGCAACCTGACGCTGTGTTGCTTTCGTCGTAAACCGTTTGAAAAACTGATGTCGCAAACCCCGCATATCGGCCACCGTTTGTTAGAAATGACACTTGATGAATTGGATTCTGCGCGGGAATGGATGCTGATTTTGGGGCGCAAGACGGCTCGTGAAAAGATTGCGTCGCTTTTGGCGATTTTGGCCCGCCGCGAGGCTTCGCTTGGCTTGCGGCCGCAAGCAAAAGACACGGTGTTTGAATTGCCTTTGACACGCGAAGCCATGGCCGATTATTTGGGTCTGACCTTGGAAACGGTGTCACGCCAGATATCTGCTCTGAAACGCGAGGGGCTCATCCAACTTGAAGGCAAGCGGCAAGTGATCATCCCCGATTATGCCGCATTATTGGCACAAACTGGGGATGATTGCGATGGCGCGATCATGTCCTAGAAGCGTATAGGTTATTGAACTAATGCGCCATAAATACTGGAATTTCTACGTTTTCCAAAATGTGACGGGTCGCGCCGCCAAGAATGGATTCGCGCAGTCTTGAGTGACCGTAAGCGCCCATAACCAATATATCCGCGCTTTTATCTTGAACATGGCGCATCAAAACATCTGCGACACGTGGCATGGTTTTGGCTAGCACCGAAACTTCGACATCCACTGAATGGCGCGCAAGCATCTGGCACAAGGCACCACCTGGATCTGACCGATCAGGCCCGTGTTTCGGCGGATCAATGATGGTAATATCAACCTGCTTTGCGTCTTGCAGCATCGGCAAGGCTGCGCGGATTGCGTTCAAGGCTTCGGTGCTTTCATTCCATGCGGTCACTGCAGTGTTGAGGCTTGCGGGTAAAGCCGCATTCGCAGGCATGACCAGCACAGGCCTGCGCGCCGAAAACAAGGCCGCTTCGATGATGCGTTCATGTTCAATTTCGCGGCCCTTTCCGTATGGGCGCGGCAGGATAACAAGATCGGAAAAGCGCATGACCTGCGCGATTTGAACAGCCAGACCTGCCATTTGCGCAACCATCGGGCGCGTTGACCACCGGATATCTTGAGGTTCCATATGTGCCAAAACGGCGGTTTCGATAGCCTGACTTTCATCTTGGGCAAGGTTCATTTTGTCTTGCAAGATGATTGCATTCGCACCTGAATAGTAAAAGCCAGGCTGAGTGCGATCCAAACCCAAACATATGATATCAAGGTGGGCGTCATGTTGGCGCGCCAATGCAATTGCGGCATCCAATATGTGCAGGTCTTGTTTGGCATCGCATAGGAGTGTCGAAATAGATTTGTAAGACATAGAGCACCTCCAAGGTTGGGTTGTTTGTGATGTTCACCTTGCCGCAGCCTGAGGTATGCGTCTTTGATCAAGATCAACCCGCGCAAGATATGACGGCTTGCTGCGCCCTCAATCAATTCCACATCAATGAGCAGCCTTTGACCTAGATCAAAGCGCATTGCGATTTCATGAGGCAAATCTCAGCGATCAAGGCCCAGCTTTTCGCATGGGCCCTTTATGCCCACGCCATAAGGTATTCGATCGAAGGGACGCAAAATGTGGAACTATATTAAGCTGGCTGTACTGGGGGTCGTCATTGTCCTCGCAGGAATCGCCTCAAACTATGGGCGGGATTTGGGGTACCAGATTCACGCACTTATTTTCATGGCCGCCGCTGCTGTGATGTTTATCTATACTCTGCGCCAAGCAGGAGAGCCGCGCGTCACGCCTGTTGGATATATGGATGGTCCAGTGCGCTACGGCGTGATCGCCACAGCAGGCTGGGGTGTTGTCGGGTTCCTTGTCGGGACTTTCATCGCGCTGCAACTGGCCTTTCCACAGCTTAATTTCGAGGTTCTACAAGGTATCGGAAACTTCGGTCGCCTGCGGCCTTTGCATACGTCCGCGGTGATTTTCGCCTTTGGGGGTAATGCTTTGATCGCGTCTTCATTTTATGTGGTGCAACGCACATCTGCGGTACGCCTATGGGGCGGCAATTTGGCGTGGTTTGTATTTTGGGGCTACAACCTGTTCATCGTTTTGGCGGCAACAGGGTATTTGTTTGGCGTCACTCAGTCGAAGGAATACGCAGAACCTGAATGGTATGTTGATATTTGGCTGACCTTTGTTTGGGTTGCTTATCTGTTGGTATTCTTGGGCACGTTGATGACCCGCAAAGAAAAGCACATCTATGTTGCGAACTGGTTTTACCTGTCGTTCATCGTGACCATCGCGATGCTGCATATCGTCAACAACCTGTCTTTGCCTGTGTCGATTTTTGGGTCAAAATCGGTGCAGCTGTTCTCAGGCGTGCAAGACGCGATGACGCAGTGGTGGTATGGGCATAATGCTGTTGGGTTCTTCCTGACTGCGGGCTTTTTGGGGATGATGTACTACTTTGTGCCCAAGCAAGCTGAGCGCCCTGTGTTCTCGTACAAACTGTCTATCATCCACTTTTGGGCGCTGATCTTTTTGTACATCTGGGCCGGTCCGCATCACTTGCATTACACCGCTTTGCCCGATTGGGCGTCGACGCTGGGCATGGTGTTTTCCATCGTGCTTTGGATGCCTTCATGGGGCGGCATGATCAACGGTTTGATGACGCTCTCTGGCGCTTGGGACAAGCTGCGCACCGATCCTGTGATCCGCATGATGGTGATCTCTATCGGCTTTTACGGCATGTCCACATTTGAAGGGCCTATGATGTCGATCCGCGCGGTGAATTCATTGTCACATTACACAGACTGGACCATCGGCCACGTGCATTCTGGCGCTTTGGGCTGGAACGGCATGATCACATTTGGTGTGCTGTATTTCCTTGTGCCGAAACTGTGGAACAAAGAACGCCTATACAGCCTTGGCCTTGTGTCTTGGCACTTCTGGTTGGCCACCATCGGCATCGTTTTATACGCAGCCTCTATGTGGGTCACCGGCATTATGGAAGGCCTGATGTGGCGCGAAGTGGATAGCCAAGGGTTCTTGGTCAATGCATTCGCAGACACGGTTGCCGCGAAATTCCCGATGTATGTGGTGCGATCTTTGGGCGGGGCTATGTACCTCGTTGGCTCTCTCATCATGGTCTACAACCTTTGGATGACTGTGCGCCGCGCACCTGCGATTGCAGGTGACGTTGCCATGGCTCCTGCAGAATAGGGGCGCTCGGATATGGGACTTCTAGACAAACACAAGTTTATCGAAACCAACGCGACCTTGCTTTTGGTCGGCTCTCTTTTGGTGGTCACAGTGGGCGGCATCGTTGAAATCGCACCTTTGTTCTACCTTGAAAATACCATTGAGGATGTGGAGGGCATGCGACCCTATTCGCCTTTGGAACTCACAGGGCGTGACATCTATGTGCGTGAGGGGTGCTATGTGTGCCACAGCCAAATGATCCGCCCAATGCGCGACGAAGTGGAACGCTACGGGCACTACAGTCTGGCCGCAGAATCGCAATACGACCACCCGTTTCAATGGGGGTCAAAACGCACGGGGCCAGACTTGGCCCGCGTTGGCGGGCGGTATTCAGATGAATGGCATGTGGATCACCTTACAGATCCGCAATCTGTCGTCCCTGAATCCGTTATGCCGAAATACGGGTATCTGACCGAAACCAAGATCGAAGGCGAATATGTGGAGGATCTATTGAAAACCCATAAACGGGTTGGCGTGCCTTACACCACTGAAATGATAGAAGTGGCGCAGGCAGATTTCAAAGCCCAAGCCGACCCTGACAGCGATTACGACGACATGCTGGAACGCTATCCAGGCGCGCAGGTGCGTAATTTTGATAATGAGCCGGGCATTTCAGAAATGGATGCTTTGATCGCTTACATGCAAATGCTTGGCACTTTGGTCGACTTTTCAACCTTTACCCCAGATGCGTCCCGCTAAGGAGGATCACCGATGAACTATCATATTTTCCGTGAGATAGCCGACTCTTGGGTGCTTTTGGCCATGTTCGTATTCTTTGTATCTGCTGTGCTGTGGTCTTTTCGCCCCGGCAGTCGCAAGCGTCATCAAGACATCGCCAACATTCCCTTTCGCCATGAAGACGGGCCAGCAGACAGCGAGGAGTCTCAGTCATGAGCAACCAAGGCAAAGCCAAAGACCCACAAAAAACAAAAGACCAAGTCGAAACCACAGGACACTCTTGGGACGGAATTGAGGAATATAACAACCCCCTGCCGCGCTGGTGGCTCTGGACCTTTTATCTGTGCATCATTTGGGGCGTAGGCTATTCAATCGCCTATCCTGCTTGGCCGATGCTAAAGGGCGCAACAACAGGTTTGCTTGGCTATTCCACACGCGGTGAAGTGGCTGAAGATATCAAAAGCTTCGATGCGATGAATGCTGAAATTAATGCAGAACTTGCTGCCGCCGACGTGACCCAAATCGCGCCAAATACGCCGCTGCATGACTATGCGACCAATGCCGGCGCGGCTGTGTTTCGTGCGCAATGTTTGCAGTGTCACGGATCGGGGGCTGCGGGTGCCAAGGGCTATCCAAACCTTTTGGATAACGATTGGCTTTGGGGCGGCACAGTAGATGAGATCGCCTATTCCATTCAGCACGGTATTCGCAACGAGACCGATGATGCGCGTTATTCAGAAATGCCGCGCTTTGGGGTGGATGAATTGCTGGAACCCGAACAGATCGATCAGGTTGTCGAATTTGTTTTGCAACTGTCAGGATCAGAGTTTGATGCAGGATTGTCCATCGCTGGCGCTCAAGTCTTCGCTGATAACTGTTCAGCCTGTCACGGCGCAAAAGGTTTAGGCGATCGCGATCAAGGCGCGCCAAATTTAGCCGATGCGATCTGGCTTTATGGCGGTGACCGCGAAACTTTGCATGAAACAGTTTCAGAAGCGCGCTTCGGCGTGATGCCTGCTTGGGGACAACGCTTAACCCAAGCCGAAGTCAACGCCGCAGCTATCTATGTGCACACACGCGGTGGCGGGGAGTAAACCGATCTGGCTGGCGGTAGCTGCGGTCAGCCAGATCAATTTGGTGTCTTAGATCCAAAAACTTAAAGGCATCTTTTCTTATTTATTGATCCACATCAAAGCTGGCAAATCAACAATGATTGATAAAGCCATATTCCGCACAGTCAAAAGGCGGCTCTCATGAGCTCTAAAGACATTCCTTCCAAGCTTTACAAAGCACGCGAACCTATTTTCCCGCGCCGCGTGTCAGGTCAATTCCGCAATTTGAAATGGATCATTATGATTCTGACCTTGGGGGTGTACTACATCTCACCATGGTTGCGTTTTGATCGGGGGCCAAATCTTCCAGATCAAGCGATTTTGGTGGATATGGCCCATCGACGTTTCTTTTTCTTTTGGATCGAAATCTGGCCCCACGAATTTTATTTTATCGCGGGCCTCTTGATCATGGCAGGTCTGGGGTTGTTCTTGTTCACCTCTGCGGCGGGGCGCGTGTGGTGCGGTTATGCCTGCCCGCAAACGGTTTGGACCGATTTATACATTCTTGTTGAACGCTGGATCGAAGGTGATCGCAACGCGCGCCTGCGTTTGCATCGTCAGAAAAAACTTGATTTTCGAAAAGCGCGCTTGCGGCTTACCAAGTGGCTTGTCTGGCTACTGATCGGTTTGGCCACAGGCGGCGCTTGGGTGTTTTACTTCACAGATGCGCCAACTCTGCTGCGCGAATTGTTGACAGGGCAGGCACATCCTGTGGCCTATCTGACCATGGCAGTTTTGACCGCGACCACGTTTTTCTTTGGCGGTTTTGCACGCGAACAGATTTGCATCTATGCCTGCCCTTGGCCGCGCATTCAGGCCGCGATGATGGATGAAGACACCCTTGTGGTTGGGTATCGTCATTGGCGCGGAGAGCCGCGTGAAAAGCACCGAAAAGCTGTTGATACTTCGGCGCTGGGCGATTGTATCGACTGCATGGCCTGCGTGAATGTTTGTCCTGTTGGGATCGATATTCGCGATGGGCAACAGCTTGAATGTATCACCTGCGCTCTGTGTATTGATGCCTGCGATGACGTGATGGACAAGATCGGAAAGCCGCGTGGGTTGATCGATTACATGGCCTTAAAAGACGAGCCAGCAGAGATTGCGGGCCAATCACCAAAGCCTGTTTGGAAACATATTCTGCGCCCGCGTACAATCATGTATAGCGCGCTTTGGGCGGCGGTCGGCTTTGCTTTGGTGTTCGCTTTGTTCATTCGCTCTGACATCGATATGACCGTGGCGCCGGTGCGCAACCCGACGTTTGTCACGCTGTCTGATGGGTCAATCCGCAACATTTATGATGTGCGCTTGCGCAACAAACATGGCGATGATCGCCCCTTCGAGATGTCTGTAACTGGAGATGATACCCTGCAAGTTGTCGTTGAAGGGGTGTCAGATCAAACTGTGATCGTTCCCGCTGACGGCACCAAGTTGCAGCGTGTTTATGTGATAGCAGGTCCCAAGTCTTCCCTTGCGACAACAGATAGAACCCCCATCACGCTTTGGGTCACAGATAGAACCAATGATGATCGCGCTTTTGTCGCGACAGTGTTTAACGGAAAGGCCAATTAAATGACGCGCGAAATTACTGGAAAACACGTTTTGATCGGCACAGTCTCTGCATTCACTGTGATCATCGCAGTCAATCTGTTTATGGCCTTTAGCGCGGTAAAAACCTTTCCAGGCCTTGAAGTGAAAAACTCATATGTGGCTTCGCAATCCTTTGATGACGATAAAGCCGCGCAACTCGCTTTGGGCTGGACTGTCGATGCGTTGGACCGCAACGAAAAACTCTATGTGACGATCCGAGATGATGCGGGCCAGCCCGTGCGGGTCAAATCCATCACAGGAACTTTGGGGCGTGCGACCAATGTATCACAAGATCAAACCCCTGATTTCATCTTTGATGGCACGTCCTATGTGGCCAAGACAGGCCCGTTGGACGCGGGCAATTGGAACTATCGTATGCAGGCTGTGGCCCAAGACGGAACCCTTTTCAAACAGCGCGTGATCATTCACGTTAAGCGTTAGGGGATAGACATGTCATACGCACAAATGTCAGCTTGCCCTGCCTGTTCTGCCGCACCTGCTGCTGAAACAACAGCCCGCGCACGGGATGTGAAAGACACCCATATCGTGTTGTCCCTGCCAGCTATTCATTGCGCCGCGTGTATTTCAGGCGTGGAGCGCACGCTTATGGGGCAAGCAGGCGTTAAGGCCGCGCGGGTTAATCTAACTTTGAAGCGTGCACAGATTGAAACCGATCACACGACCGATACCGAAACCTTGCTTAAAGCGCTGACAGATGCTGGGTATGAATCCTATGAACTTGACGCTGGTGCTTTGAGTGCGACCCAAACCGATCGGCAGGGGCGTGCGATTTTGACCCGCTTGGCCGTGGCGGGGTTTGCGATGATGAATGTCATGCTTTTGTCTGTCGCTGTTTGGTCTGGCGCGTCCGATGCGACCCGCGATATGTTTCATCTGATTTCGGCTGTTATTGCTGTTCCTGCGATCGCATTTTCAGCACAACCGTTTTTTATATCAGCGTCGAATGCTTTGAGCGCACGGCGGCTGAATATGGATGTGCCGATTTCTTTGGCCATCATTCTGGCCGCAGGTATGTCTTTATTCGAAACCTTTCAATCTGGCAGTCACGCATATTTTGATGCGGCGCTGTCACTTACATTCTTTTTGCTTGCAGGTCGGTATTTGGACTATCGCACGCGATCTGTCGCACGATCCGCAGCACAAGAATTGACCGCATTAGAAGTTCCACGCGCCACATTGGAAAGTGGCGCAATTGTTCCGATCAACACAGTAAGCAAAGGTGATATCCTGCGCGTCGTTCCCGGCGCAAGGGTGCCTGTCGATGGTATTGTCACCCAAGGGGCATCTGAATTGGATCGGTCTTTGTTGACGGGGGAAACCCTCCCTGTTGGGGTGGATGTTGGCGCGGTTTTGAATGCGGGCGAGATAAATTTGACTGGGCCGTTATTGGTGCAAGTGACTGCGGCAGGCCAAGACAGTTCGTTGCACCGTCTTGCAGATCTGGTCGCCATGGCTGAAACATCACGTAACCGCTATACATCTTTGGCAGACCGCGCAGCGCAGATCTATGCGCCAGCGGTTCATCTGCTGTCTTTTGTGGCTTTTATCGGTTGGGTTTGGATGTCTGGCGACATTCGGCATGCCTTGAATGTTGCTGTCGCTGTCTTGATTATCACCTGCCCCTGTGCGCTAGGCTTGGCTGTTCCAGCGGTAACAACAGCCGCCTCTGGTCGGCTGTTTCGGGCGGGCATGTTGATCAAATCGTCTACAGCACTTGAGCGTTTGGCCGAAATCGACACTGTTGTCTTCGACAAAACAGGCACGCTTACAGAAGGCTGCCCAGCACTCTCAAATTGGCATGATATCAGTGTTGAAAATCGTGAAATTGCCGCAGCGCTCGCCGTCGGGTCTGCGCATCCTTTATCCGTGGCAATTGCAGATGAGGCTAAAAAACTTGGCGGTAAAACTGCACCGTTGAGGGATGTAACTGAAGTACCAGGCCAAGGTGTCGAGGCGCGTTGGAACGGGCAGGTCGTGCGCCTTGGGCGGGCATCTTGGATTGGCGCGGAGGCCTTGCCGCAGACTGCAACCTATTTGAAAGTCGGGGATCAGCCCCCCGTCGCCTTTACCTTTGTTGATCAGCTTCGTGCAGGCGCGCAAGCGGCAGTCACTGCCTTGAAAGCCCAAGGAAAACATGTGGTTTTGCTGTCAGGCGATGCCCCCGCAGCAGTTGCTGATATCGCTGGGCGCGTCGGTATTGAAGCATGGAAAGCGTCCTGTTTGCCAATGGAAAAAGCCTTGCGCGTTGGGGAACTGTCGCGGGCAGGGCGCAAGGTGTTGATGGTCGGGGATGGCCTAAATGATACCGCGGCGCTGGCCGCAGCACATGTATCAATTTCACCCGCTTCAGCTTTGGATGCGACCCGTGTTCTGTCTGACATTGTGTTGTTGGGCAAATCGTTGGCCCCGATCAGTGAGGCAACACAGGTGTCTGTATCTGCCACCCGCCGTATCAAAGAAAACTTTGCGGTTGCCGCAGGTTATAACATGATCGCCATTCCAGTCGCTTTAGCAGGGTTTGCCACACCATTTGCGGCCGCATTGGCTATGTCTTTGTCATCCATAACAGTATCGCTAAATGCGCTGCGTCTCAGGGGGTTGAAATGAATGTTTTGGTCTTTTTAATTCCGATCTCACTCTTTCTGGGAGGGCTGGGGTTGGTTGCCTTTTTCTGGTTTATCAAGTCGCAGCAGTTTGACGACCCACAAGGGGACGCAGAACGCATTTTGGCCAAAGATTTCGATGACCACCCGCGTTCGGAATGATCCGATATCAATCGCTCACGCGTGCCCCAAGTTCGATAACCTTTGGGCCAAGGTCTTCGACAATTAATGCCACACCTTGGGCGTTGGGGTGAACGCCATCATTTTGCATATAGTTTGAAAGCGCATCTGCCATGTCGCGGTCTTTGGAAATGGGTTGTAAAAAGTCCTCGAAATATAGCGTATCATAGGCTTGAGAAAGCTCTGGATAAATGGCACTAAACTCAGCTTTATAAGAGACACCATAGTTTTCTGGCACAGCAATCCCAACCAATAGAACGGGAATGTCACGGGTCTGCGCGATGGATAAAATTGCATCCAAATTTGCGCGTGCCAGCTCAGGTGCCGTTCCTCGCAACACATCATTGCCACCAAGTGCCACGATCATCGCATCAACATCAGGCGTCAAAGTCCACTCTATGCGGGCCAGACCGCCCGTGGTCGTGTCGCCAGAAACGCCTGCATTTAGGATGGTGATGTCCTGCCCTTGGGCGGTCAACCAAGCTTGCAATTGCGCGGTAAATCCGTCGCTTTGGGGTAACCCGTACCCCTGAGTTAGGCTGTCACCTAATGCCGCGATGGTCACACCGTCTTGCGCTACAACCGCGGTTCCTGCACCAATTAACGAGGCTACAACCAAAACCTGCGACAAAGCCTTGCCACGTGCGAATAAAATCCCATATCGGTATAAGACCCAATTTAGGATAGACCCCATGACAGACCTGCCCCCCGAGACCGTGATTTCTCTAACAGATCTCGGGCTTTCGCTTGATGGTAATGCGGGGCGCGTGGATATTTTGCGCGGTATTTCATTGAATGTTATGCGGGGCGAAACCATTGGATTGGTCGGGCCATCTGGATCTGGCAAATCGTCTCTCCTGATGTTGCTCGGCGGCTTAGAATTGGCGACCGCAGGCACTGTCAATGTCTTAGGGCGGAACTTGACCGATATGAATGAAGATGCGCTTGCGCGCTTTCGTAGAGATCATATGGGGGTTGTCTTTCAATCTTTCCACCTCATTCCCACAATGACTGCGCTTGAAAATGTCGCAACCCCTTTGGAGTTGGCGGGGCACGCGGATGCCTTTGATCGCGCTCGCGAAGAATTGCAGGCCGTTGGTCTTGGCGCGCGCTTGGATCATTTCCCATCGCAAATGTCGGGTGGTGAACAACAACGTGTGGCTTTGGCGCGTGCTGCGGCCCCGCGTCCGCAAATCTTTCTCGCAGATGAACCAACAGGCAATCTGGACGGCGCGACAGGCGAAGCGATTATGGATCTTTTGATGGGTCTACGCGATCGCCACGGGGCAACGATGATACTGGTTACACATGCGCCCGAACTTGCTCAGCGTTGTGACCGCGTGATCCGTTTGCGCGATGGAGCGCTTGATCTAGATGAGGCGCAGGACGCGTCATGAATATCGCACTCGCATGGAAAATCGCTCGTCGAGAATTGCGCGGTGGCCTGCGTGGCTTTCGCGTTCTCATTGTGTGTTTGGCCTTGAGTGTAGCTGCCATCGCGGCCGTCACATCGGTGCGCGAAAGCATTTTTTCGGGCCTCGAAAACGAAGGTGCAGCGCTGTTGGGAGGGGATGCAGAACTTGAATTCACCTACCGATTTGCCACCCCAGAAGAACGTGCTTGGCTAGAAGACAACAGTCTAGCACTGTCAGAAATCACCGATTTTCGATCTATGATCACAAAGGGCGATGAACGCGCTTTGACTCAAGTGAAATCTGTTGATGCGGCTTACCCTTTGATTGGAACAGTTGAATTGACGCCGCCCATGACGCTTGAGCAGGCCTTCGATGGGAAAAACGGCATCTCTGGCGCGGTGCTTGATCCGATGTTGATAGAACGCCTTGGGCTTGAAATCGGTGATGATATTTTGGTGGGCGAAGTGCCGTTTATTGTTATGGCGGCTTTAACCCGTGAACCTGACAACGCCTCTGTTGGGTTTTCACTTGGACCACGTTCCATGGTGCGCACCGAGGATTTACGCGGTTCTAACCTGCTGTCTCCAGGTACATTATTTGAATCTGCCTATCGTTTGAAATTACCCGAAAACACTGATTTGGAGGCACAAAAACAAATCACACAAACCGCCCTTAGCGACGCTGCATATCGCTGGCGCGATGCGCGTAATGGTGCACCGGGCATGTCGCGCTTCGTTGATCGACTTGGGTCATTTTTGGTGCTGGTTGGGCTTGCTGGACTGGCTGTCGGCGGCGTTGGCGTTTCTTCTGCGGTGCGCGCTTACTTGGATCGCAAAACAGCAACCATTGCGACGCTGAAAACGCTTGGTGCAGATCGCCAAACGATCTTTATGGTATACATGTTTCAAATTGGTGTCTTGACCCTTTGCGCCATTGCAATTGGATTGCTTATTGGTGGGGCTGTGCCCGTGCTGTTGGGGCCTGTGATCGAAGCGATGTTACCGCTGCCCGCACAGATCGGAGTCTATCCGTCGTCTTTGTTTGAAGCGGCTCTGTACGGCATCATTTCAGCTGCGATTTTTGTGCTATGGCCACTCGCACGCACTGAATCTATCCGCCCAGCGGCTTTGTATCGTGGCTCGCACACGGGCCTGCAAGGCTTGCCACGCGCACCATATTTGGTGGCGCTTGCATCTTTGGTTGGAGCTTTGATCTTTAGTGCAGTCTTGTTCTCAAACAGCGCCGCTTTGGTGCTTTGGTCCTTTGGAGGACTGGCAGCGGCCTTTGTTATTCTGGTGCTTGCAGCAAGCGGCTTGCGCTATGCTGCCAAATGGATGGCTGCAAAACGCATCACGAAAGGGCGGCCCGCTTTACGCCTAGCGCTTGGGTCTATCGGTGGCCCAAGTGGTGATACCTTGTCAGTGGTTTTATCTTTAGGGTTAGGATTAACCGTGCTGTCTGCGGTTGGACAAATCGATACCAATCTACGCGGCGCCATTGCCAACGAACTGCCTAGTGTTGCCCCATCCTATTTTGTGATCGATATTCAAAAGGATCAAATCGACGGTATTTTGACTGAACTCGAGAACACCACTGGCGTGACCGACTATGAAACCGCGCCGATGTTGCGCGGTGTTATCACCAAAATTAACGGGCAGGACGCGAAAGAGGTTTCGGGCAATCACTGGGTCGTTCGTGGCGATCGCGGTGTGACCTATTCTGCGGCAAAACCTGACAACGCCAAGATCACGCAAGGCACTTGGTGGCCCGAAGATTATTCGGGTGATCCGCAAGTCAGTTTTGCCGATGAGGAAGCCAAAGAGATGGGGCTATCTTTGGGAGATACGATCACCTTGAACATCCTTGGTCGCGATATCACGAGCACAATTACATCATTTCGCGAGGTGGATTTTTCCAGTGCTGGAATGGGATTCGTTTTGTCGATGAACCCAGCCTCGATTTCAGCTGCGCCGCATACTCACATCGCGACAATCTATGCCACGGCCGAGGCAGAAGCACCGCTTATTCGGTCGCTGTCTAAAGCCTATCCGAATATCACAACCATCCGCGTGCGCGATGCGATTGATCGCGTGGTTGAGGTGATGAAAAGCATTGCGGCGGCCACGACTTTGGGCGCTATGGCAACGTTGATCACAGGGGCGGTTGTGTTGGTTGGTGCGGCTGCGGCTGGCGAAGAAAAACGTCGTTATGAGGCTGCGATTCTGAAGACGCTCGGAGCGACAAGGGCACGTGTGTTGTGGAGCTTCGCATTGCGATCTCTTTACATGGGGGCTGCCACTGCTGGCGTGGCGATTTTTGCCGGCGGTGTGGCTGCTTGGGCCGTTACCCATTTTGTGATGAAATCTTCTTTCACCTTTAATTGGGGAGCGTCTTTAATCATCGTTCTGGGTGGGGTCGCTTTGACGTTGCTCACATCGCTTTGGTTTTCTTGGCGCGCCATGGGCGTGCGTCCAGCGGTTGTGTTGCGATCTAAAGACTAACAGATAGGCCTGCGCGGCACTGGTGCGGCGCGCCATGAACTCTGCCTTTCAAATTAAAGAAACGCGCAGGCGCATCATTGAAAAGCAGATCTATGGCAAACAAGCTATATCCATGGCTGGGATGCGCTTTGCCTATTCGATGATGATAAGGTGTAATGGTAGCGGAGGAGGCTACCGCACCCGCTTCTCTCTACTTCTCAGTTGTATTCTAAATGTCTAATAAATATTGATGTTTAGTAGATTCATGTTATCGTTCCTTCTCACCTAAAGCCATCAATTTTCAATCCAAAGTGTGGGAAAATTGGTGGGAAGAGATTTGGAGATTCACCTGATGCCCCGCTTAACAGTTAAGTCGGTCTCAAAGCTTGATAAGCTTGGAATGTATTGCGATGGGCAGGGGCTCTATCTACGAGTCGGGGCAGGTGGTTCGAAGTCCTGGGTGCTTCGAACCCTGGTTCACGGGCGACGTCAGGAATTGGGTCTAGGCTCGGCCTCGTTGGTTTCTTTGGCGGAGGCACGGGAGAAATCGCAAGAGCTTAGAAAGATAGCACGATCTGGCGGCGATCCGAAGGCAAGTCGCGACAAAGCTCGGATGTTGACCTTCGAGGATGCAGCGCGCGCCAAGCTCAAAGAACTCGAGCCGACTTGGAGGAGCGTGGGCCATGGGAAGCGCTGGATATCGTCTCTTGAAGCTTATGTCTTTCCCTTCATCGGAGACCGTCAAATTCAGACGCTTGGCACTGCGGACGTATTGACTGCGTTATCTCCCATCTGGGTGTCTAAGAATGATACTGCGCGCAGAGTTAAGCAGCGCATGTCGGTGATCTTCGATTGGGCGAAAGGGAAAGGGCACTACACTAGCGAGAACCCAGTTAACGGGGTCGACCGTGTTTTGCCGCCCGTGAAGAAACGTACTGAGCATATGCCAGCCATGCCGTGGGCTGCGGTTCCGTCCTTTTTCGCGGACTTAGGCGCTCGCGATGGAGTTTCAGCGGGTTGTCTCTCATTCCTCATTCTGACCTGCGTTCGCTCCAACGAGGCGCGTGGAGCGCGCTGGGAGGAGATCCAAGGGGATGTATGGGAAATCCCCGCCGATAGGATGAAAGCGAACACCATCCACCGCGTCCCGCTTTGTTCCGGTGCGCTAGAGGTCCTAGATCGTGTTCGCGGTTTGGATTCTGAATTGATTTTCCCGAGTCCCCAGCGAGATCCAAGAAACCCCGCACGTCAAATGTCAGATACTGTATTCAAGCGCCTTCAGGGCAGGATGGAGCGAGATGGGTTTACGACGCATGGCTTCCGTTCTTCCTTCCGGGACTGGTGTAGCGAAAGTGCCAATGCCGATCGAGAAGTTGCCGAAGCAGCGCTCGCTCATGCCTTCGGGAACAAAGTAGAACAAGCGTATGCGCGTAGTGATCTTTTTGAACGCAGGCGTAGCTTAATGAATGCTTGGGGTAGGTTCGTGACAGGTCAGGCCGGCTCGGTTGTAGAGTTGATGCGGGTATGACGATTTGGGAACATGAAGAGCAACTGTTGGCTGACTGGAGCTACGTCTTCGAAAATTGGCGACTTGAAACGCTGATAAATTTATTGGCTTGGGAGTGCGGCCAAAACGGCAATGATATTGCTGAGATTGACGCTTCAGGCTGGCCAAACGAGTTGCGCGTCTGGCAGGATTCGTACCTTTCCAATCTTGCTCATAAAGATCCTCGGATATTCCAAATAGCGCGCCTCCAATTGTCTAAATTATTTTCAGATCTTGCTACTGGTCAGGTTGAGCCGTGCGATATTCCTCAAGAGGCATGGACATTTTCTAAGAGATTTATTCAAACAGATGTTCCGTCGAAGCGAGGGCGATTTGGTGATCGCTTGGCGAGAGATATCTTAATTTGGGAAATATTTCGCGGCGCTGAGGACGTTGGAAAATGGTCTGAAAAATGTTTTGCGGCGGTCGCATCCGGATACAACGCTTTTGAAAATACTGTTAATTATGAATCACTTGGGTTTAACTATTCGGCGGCACTGTTTGCGAGGTGCCTTTCTGACGAGTTGAACAATCATCCGACACTTTTAGAGAGTGCCGACAGTGTGCCTTCTCCCGACCTGATTACATCGGTCTTGAAAAAAGGGAATGGCGATTTTGGTTGGATTAAACATGGTGATCTTTTGTCGAACTCGACTTTGTTGGGTCAATAATGTCCCCGATACTTCTCGTACGTTTTCTTTAGCAATCAGAAGGTGCGACATGTATCAACCTGCTTCCTTGAACCAGTTCACAATCCAGAAGATCTCTCGCAGACTACTTTCAGTGAAAGAAGTTGCCAAGATCACGGGACTCGGCGTTTCAACAATCTGGCGAAACTCAAAACTGGGCACTTTTCCTGAACCCATTGCGATTTGTGGAATGAAGCGCTGGCGCGCGTCTGATATCGAGCGACTGGTGGGCGACGATGTCGCTGACCCAAGCGTTCATTCTCTCCTGCAAAACCAAGATTGAGGGCGGAGAAATGTATTTGAACGACAATCTCCCTGTAGGGAAATGTGAAACCTGTTCTGGGTTAAAAATACAGTTTGATGGGCTGTTGCCAACCTCAGATCTATTCGCAAATCCGCCGTCAACCAATATCCTTCTAGAAAAAACTGGCAATTGCCTTTGGGTGATGGTGCAGGATGGTATCTGGCGCTTGATCGACTGTATCGGTTTTCACCAGTGGATTTTGAGGTGCCAGAGACTTACTGAGAGGTCCCCTTTGATTGGCCGCTGGCGGAGTGAAACGAAACTTCGACTCAAGGCCTGTTTCCCGTCCGCCACTCGATCTAGGCCAATCGAAAAAAAGCGATTTGGGTGGTGCCATGACTAGAAAGAACACACGAACAAATCTTGGGCGCGGACCAGAAACGGAACACTTTGCGAAATTAATTCGTAGAATGATGCAAACCGAAGCGTGGCGTGCGCTTTCGCCGGTTGCACAGGCGCTTTACCCATGGCTCAAACTAGAATGGCGTGGACCGAATGCTAACAATAATGGAAAGATCCGTTTGAGCACTCGCCAAGCAGCAGAAATGATCGGAGTTTCGAGAAATACTGCGGCCAAAGCTTTTCACTGTCTGCAAGCGAAAGGATTCTTGGTTGTTACGGAGCCGGGGTGCCTAGGTTCGTTTGGAGATGCAAAAGGGCCAGCGTACGAATTGACCGAAATAGCGCTGCCGTATGGATCTGGCAATGTAGGGCGGCAGCTTTATCAAGCATGGAAGGAAGGCAACGAATTCCCTGTTCGCAAGGCTCGGGCGAATAACCCTGTCGGCTCGAACGGGAAAACAAAACCCTGTCATCATGACGGAGACAGAAACGTCGTCAATTTCATGACAAACAAGATAAACACGTCATAGAACTAGTGACAGGACGTCATCCAATTGATGACATTCAGGTCGATTCTGGGGCTTTTGCTGTCATCAAAATGAGGACATCCTTAATCTACCAGTATGAATGATTGGCGTGTCCTTTGTATTATTGAGCCGGTAAGAAAGTTCATAGTCCCTTTGAGCTTTCGGATTATGTCGCTCTTATTCCGTCGAAGTAAGACAAGAGGCAGTCGACTGTGGGGCGAGTAGCAGCTATTCGTGTCGAGGCAAAATTTGAGAATGCGAATACAAGATAGGAGTCTTCGAGTTTGTTTATATTACTGAAGCGATTGGGACGGGCGGGCGAAATCTTTATGGCTGTGTCTAAATCCGAATTGTCATAGTGATACTTTTACTCGTCATCTAGTTTGACGTCGAACCGAAAAGTGTATGGTAAGCGGTTGATGCTCGATTTCATGACCTAAGTGAACAAGGAAAAGAAAATGATGCTAAGGGGGATCCTGTTAGGAAGACTGGGTACGTGGCGGTGAGTTCCAAAATTCATATTGTTGATTTGTTCTCAGGTCCTGGAGGTCTAGGTGAAGGTTTTTGCGCCTACACGGCTGAGCAACACATACTGAAGTATCACTTAGGGGTTTCTATTGAAAAGGATGCTGCGGCTCATAAGACCCTACGTCTGCGTGCATTCTTAAGGCAGTTTGAAAAAATTCCGGACGTTTACTATGAGTTTTTGGCTGGCAATGTTGAATTTCCGGATTGGCCAGCATTGTACCCAGCTGAGTGGAATGCTGCGGTCGAAGAAACTTGGCACGCTGAGCTCGGTACACCCGAAACTGCTGTTGCGTTGGCAGCAAAGATTCAAACAATAAAGGAAACATCTCAACGGCAAACGCTACTCATTGGTGGCCCACCTTGCCAAGCGTACTCCTTGGTCGGGAGGTCGCGTAATTTGGGTGTTAAGGACTATACTCCGAGCAAAGACCAACGGCATTTCCTGTATAAAGAGTACTGTCGCGTGCTTTCCGAGTTTTCGCCAAGTGTTTTCGTAATGGAGAATGTGAAAGGCATGCTCTCTTCTTCCATCGAGGGTGCCGGAATTTTTGACGCTGTTCTAAATGACCTTGAAATGGCAGGAGAAGGCTATCAGCTGTTTGCGTTATCTGGCAAAGAGCCTCGCTTTGGTCGGCCTGACCCAAGAGATTTTGTTCTAAAGTCAGAAGAGTTTGGAGTGCCTCAAGCTCGTCACAGGGTAATTATAGTTGGGATAAAACGTTCGATCTCTGAAAAGCTTCCTGCTGATGTTTTGCCCACAATCCCAAAGCATGCGAGTAAATCAAAGGTTAAGGACGTTCTGCAGTGTATGCCGAAACTCCGAAGCGGCCTTAGCCGTAATGATGATAGAACAAGTTGGTTCTCGGCGCTATCTGAAGCTCTCACGGCGGTTGGCGAAGGAACACATGAGTACGCGGGGGCAAACAAGGGAAAGTTTCTAAAAGAGCTCAACCGAGTTGCATCCGCCAACTTGAAACAAAACAAATCACGTAAATCCACTAAGCATGGAAAATATCCCAAGAGTATCAGTGAAGATCTAAAATCCTTCCTGCACGATGAGGCAATAATAGGGCTCTCATGTAACGAAACGCGTGGTCACATGAGATCTGACCTTGCTCGCTACTTGTATGCGAGCTGTTTCACGCATGCTGAGAAAAGGAGCCCTAAAGCCAAAGAGTTCCCAGCAAGCCTCGCTCCCAACCATGCAAATTGGGAAAGCGGTAAGTTTAGCGATCGTTTTCGCGTCCAAAGTTGGAATTCGCCAGGGACGACCGTAACAAGCCATATTTCTAAAGATGGGCACTACTATATTCACCCGGACGCATCGCAATGCCGAAGCTTGACAGTGCGCGAGGCGGCTAGACTGCAAACGTTCCCTGATAACTATCATTTCTTGGGCAATCGGACCGAGCAGTTTGTGCAGGTAGGCAATGCTGTTCCTCCGTATTTGGCAAAGCAAGTCGCAAAAGCAATCTGGCCGGTTTTCGAATGGATTCATCGGAATGAGTAAAAGGCTTGGCTGTGCTGGCTCGGCGATATAGGAGGATTTGGCTTGGAAACTCAAATTTGTGAAGATGACGAGCGATCCATCGATGCGTTTGTAGAGATTGAGGAAAACTCACTAACACTTCAAAGTCGCGGTGGAACAAAGGGAACTGACCGAGCCAAAAATACAGACTACTCACGCGGTTTGAGGCTACTTTTGAAACGCCTTCACGAGCAAGATTGTGACTTCCTCGAGGCTTTTGTGGATAGCAGTCGGGTGCAAGGGTTATCCCTAGATGATCGGCGAGTATTGTCTGTTGAGGAAATTGACAATACCCCAACAGAACAGCTTTTTACTCTCGTTAGCAAACGAATGCAGGCGGTTGGAAAAGTTGATAAAACTAAGCTGCATACGGGGAACGCTAACAAAAGGCTTAAGTTCAGCTTTTTTGAAGCAACAGTTGAAGACCTGCTAGAACTTACGAAGAGAAGACCCGGTGACCATGGAATAAGACGACGGTCCCATCTCTCCTCTACCGAGCAGATTTGGACGGAAGGGAAGCCAGTCCTAGTTTCGCATCTGCGGCGGGAGCGTTCCAGAGGGCTAGCTCGGGCGAAAAAAGAAGCATTTATCCGCGAAAATGGAAAACTATTTTGCGAACGCTGCAAACTTGATCCCGTAGCCCATTACAGTGATCCAGTTGCCGAAGCCTGTATCGAAGTTCACCACAGTGTGACAGAAGTGGCAAACATGCTCGAAGGCCACATGACACAGTTGGAGGACTTGGAGTGCCTCTGTGCCAACTGCCACAGGCTCGTTCATGCTATTTTGAAGCGGGATGCACTTAGATCGTGATCGATTTGGCTATAATTTAGCAAATGATCTATAAAGGTAGACATGCCCTTTCGAGACTTTAATAGCCCGCTTCATAGCACGTAGAACACTGCATGACTGTCAGAATTTTGTCATCGAACGGGCTAGATTTCAAAAAAGTGCACGATATCAATGTTGGGCTGGCCAGTTCTACTGACGAACGCTCCAAACCTTTGTATTAGGTTGCTTAAAAAGGGGGTGGAAACAGAGCCAAGTCGATGATCAAGAATCTCATTCAGCTCAGTAAGGGGTATGGTTTGAATAACGGAGAAATCAACCAACAAGGGTGCGTCTTTACCGGGTAGTGGAGGCAAGAAGTGTTTGGACTTCGAATAATCTTGGTCAACGAATCTCTTGATTTGTTTCCTCGACTTTTCATTTTCTGGCGTAGCTTTTAGTCTATCAATGTGAGTTGTCCATTGATCATTACCTTGTGTGCATTTAGCCAAAAGTACGTTCGGCACACTTGCGTTTGCCATGTCACACTGCGGGCTAAGCACAATCCATATTTCATCGTCCAGATTGAACAGGTCACCTGTGTGAGTTCTTTCAGACGTCAATGCAGGAACAATGTAGTTCTCATAAGGGTGCCAGTCAGGGTTTTGATCGTTGTCGAGGCCAAGTAGATCAGAAATATGGCTGGCAAACTGCCGGGTCACTATTTTTGCTTGACGGTCTGGACTATTGCCGGACAAGGCAGGGTTATCTTGCCATTGCGGCCACAGCCTTTTCGAAAAAACCTCAGCGCTGGCAACTTCGATTTGTTCTCTAGATTTCCGTAAAGTTGCCATCAAGTCCCATTGTTCTGACAGCCAGTCTACGACTGGGCCATATCCGTAATTTTTGGAAAATTTTTGGAAATGCTCCAGTTCTTCCAGCTCTGCCGATAGCTCAACTACGTGCCCCGATACCACCGCAACAGGGATGCCCCGTGAATTCACCATTGAAGCAGCAAATTCATTGCCATTGTCAGCGGAGCTGCCCTTATTGTTCTTGTCAGGTAGCCTCAAATCTACGATCGCTGCATCAAATCTACTTTGATGGGCTCGAAGCAAACTTTCGGCATGTATTACATTGAGGTGTTTTCCGTTTTCATTGTTGTCTGCGTTCCATGTCTCAACGGATGTTTCGAACAAATCAATCATCGCTAGGTCATCGTCTAGGATCAAAATATCTAAATAATTCATGTGCTTATCTTCTTGGCTGGAAATCTAATCTCAAATTGTGTTCCCCCCACGAATCCTTCGTGGAAGAATAGCTTCGCCCCAGATCGAGCAAGGGTTTCCCTCGCTATATTGAGGCCCAAACCGGTACCACCGTTTTTTAGCGAAAACCCAACCTCAAATATTTGCTCAGCGAATTCTGCAGGTACTCCTGGTCCATTATCTTCAATCAAGATGATGGCATTGTCGCCATCGCGACTGATTTTCACTTTGACGCATGGCATCGGGATCTTATGTTCGGTTAACCAATAAATCGAGTTCCCAATGATGTTCAAAACTGCAGTAGAAAGATCAGAAGGGTATCCCAGAAGTTCAAGATTGGTCGTCTCTGAAATAGTTTCGATTGGGATGTTGTGGCTAGCAAAGAGCTCTCTAGCGCTGTCAATCGTCCTGCCTGGGTAGAAAAATTGCGGTTTTCCCCGTTTGCCACCGGCCAAGGGCTCCAAGTTCACAAAAAGGCTGTTGAGTTTGAAACCGTAGTCTTTGATGAACGGCAACTTCCGTGAAAAAGCCTTTTTACTAGCCTCAAACCCTGGGCCTTTGCCTTCAAGGAGCGATTTGTACCTCAGTAATAGTTGGTCTGAAGCTTCAGCTATGTAGCGCGCAGCCGGGCTACCTTCATGCAAAACCTCGCCAACAATTGCTCCCAAAGAAGACGTAGCCTCCAGTATCCTATGCCTCTCTTGGAGCTGGTCGATGCGATCCTGAAGTTTCGCAGATTGCTCAGAAATAACATGTTCTGCTTGCGCCCGTTCCTTGGGTTCGAGCGTTGAAACCAACTTTCGAATTTTTGCCAGTTCTGCTAGCTCACGCGTCTCGTCGAAGGTGACATCTCTTTTCCGGGCAATCCCGGTATCACTTCGAAAAGCGTACCTCTTCGGTTCTGCAAATTGATCCAACAAGAGCAAAACGAGAGCTGTAAGTCGTTGAAATGCTGCGTTATCCTCAAATCCTTCCCGGCTGCTACGTTCGAGAAGATCTGTGTCATGTTGATCTCCAACTGAAATGATTCCGGAGATTTGATTGCGTCCGATTTTCATGGACGGGTTCTGAACTCGGCGAGAATCTAAGGTTAGCCAGTCATTTTGGCTGTCCCCGTAAGGTCTAATACGAAAGCCATTTCGGAATATCGAAACCCCGGCAATGCTATCCAGCATCTTCTTCGCTTCGGCTGCAGTCGTTTTACTCATACCTGCAGCCTCCATATTTTTCTTTATTGTCTCAGGCTCACGATCAAAGATTGAGATTTGAACATGGAATGCTCCAGGTGAGAGCACTTCATCACTTTTTGGTGCTTCAATTGATATTGTTTCGGGGGCACGGCCCGCACGTTTTATTTGGAATGTTCCTTCGAACTTACCAACTTTGTCAAAGCTTCCGATGAGCTCATAGTCACAGGCCGTTAGCACCGGAAACGCTAAGACACGATGCTTGTCATCCGGTTTTTGATCATCGCTTGCGGTAACAATTTGATCACCTGCAAAGCCGCAGGTGCTCTTCGTGCACAATGATAGGTCAAGAAAAATTTTAAAATCTGGGTCCTTATCATCAAGAAATTCTCGTGGGGACACTAGTTTTCTGAGTTCCAAGTGCAGTTGTTTCAGGCGTGCTTCATTCCAAGTCTGTTTTGCATTTCTGATCTCAATTAGTGTGCCAGTGTTGTCAAATGCAGGTTGGGAAATGTAGTCAATTTCGATGTCATGCAAGTAGACATCATCAGTGAAAATCGACCAATCCAGTTCTGGAATGAGGATTGTTTGCAATCGCCCATCATCTTCTGCCGTCGAAACAAGTGACATTATGTCACCAAGCTTTGCTGAGGCAAAACGCCCAATCCCTTTTGAACCCATGACCTTCCGGTTCTTCGACCTAGTCAGCCTTTGCTTGGCCTTTGAAGCTGTGGCAGGTTCCATCCACTTCTGTCGGATGTCATCCAAAGTCATTCCATGCCCGTCATCCGATACTTCAATGCGGCACTCACCTTCGTCCAGAGGTGGAAAAAACTTAACTGAAACATAGCTTGCATCTGCATCATAAGAGTTTTTGACGAGTTCAATTATCGCGGCCTCTGGACCGCTAATAAGCTGATCACCGATTGTTCGAATGATTTTCGCTCTCGGTTGAAAAGTAAGCTTTCTTGCCTCGCTCAGCATCGTACACAATTTCCGTTTTGGGTCGCCCCACCGAAGCAAAGGCGAACCTGTTAAAATGGGCGGGAATTCGATATGCTGAATCCCTTTTTGCCTTCCAATATGTTAAGCCTATTGGAAGAATGATGGCGGGTCCATCGCCTTTGACCCATGGCTAATAATTCGAGTCTATCGCGAGTTACAGATTATCTCGAGATGAGGAGAGCCGCAGGCGGGACTGATAATATTTAGGCGTAGTGTTGTGAAAATATGATGATTTCGTGTCCGCTTTTCGGCGGTTTATGAAACTTTTCCGCAATTGGGGGCATTTCGGAGAGCGAGGTGCTAAATTCGAAATTTCTGGTGAATGGCTGCACAGGACGAAAAGCATGGAACATTTATTCATCGCATTTATCTGCAGTGCCGAAATCTCTACGGTACGGTCCCCCATCACTAGGCGAGAAAGCCAAACCCTTTATGGAAACCCTCGAGAGCGGAGGCTTGGATGAGCAATCATGAACGGCATTTTTGGGGGCCGGGGGGCGATGGCGGTATAAAAAAGGGGGTAGGGGCGTCGGTTACGGTCACTGTAGCACTCCTCAATCCCAATGCTAGTAAGGCCGTGGGCCAATGCTTCAATGATCCAACTTCGATTTAAGATCGAAATGAAAGAGAGATGGCGGGTGCGCTCGGTTACTCATGTAGCTTTCTCGGAGCGAGGTGCATTGGTTCTAGGGGGGTTCTCTCAAGCGGTTCAGGGGCGTAGGGGGAGCTTCGACCGTTGTAGGCCTTGCGCGCGTCCAATGTCCCGTCTCAAACCTATTTAGGCATCCCACATTTTAGAGTTGGGTGAGTAGAATACGCAATGGAGGTGTCTCTTTGCGGAAGGCGATCATCGTTGGCCAGAAGTGTTCTATATCTTTGTCTTAAAAGGACAAAATGGTCCGGTTATCTAGATAGAGAGTCCTGTTTGCTGCAATTCTAAGTTACCCGTGTCGCCATGAGTGGAATCGTCCACTTTCATAGTGGGCAGCGGCAATTTCTTTGTGTCGGTGATTGTCTTGGAAAGAGTGATGAACAATGGGTTCTATAATCTTCGCCCGCCGAGTGCTCGTTGAGGGTACGGATTCTTTTGGGAGGTCGGAGCATGAAGCGCTGAAAACAATTTCCCTAAGTGTGGGTAAAATGGTGGGAAGGAATCAAGGTCCCTTAAAAAGGCCTGCTAATTCAATGCATTGATGTAGGGATATGGTAGCGGAGGAGGGACTTGAACCCCCGACACGCGGATTATGATTCCGCTGCTCTAACCAACTGAGCTACTCCGCCGAAGTGCCGCGTAGGTAGTCCGTCACGCTGGCAGGGTCAAGAGAGAATTTGCGACTTTTCTGCTGTCTGATGTATTTCTTTTCCTCTACCCTGATTTGGCGTGGTTTTTCCCTATTTTAGATCCTGCGTTTACAACGCGACCTGCGGCTCTGGGCGGCCTTGTGCGACAGTGGCAATTTCTAAAACATGACCGTCTGTGGGCAGGGCTTTCAAGGCGGGATCTTGCGATGTCGGGCGCGCTGTCGTGACGAATAATGTGGTGCCGTTTTCGCCTCCAAACGCGGGGCAAGTTACGTGCGTTGCTTCGATATCAATATGGCGCAGTTTTTCACTCGTCGGCGCATAACAGCTGACGCGTCTTAGGTGCCAATCTGCATTCCACAGGTTTCCATCCGCATCAACAACTGATCCATCGGGTGCACCTGCTTGTGCAATGAAAAGGGTCGGCTTGCCCAAGGGCCACCCCTCATCATCAAGATCAAGGCGCATGATTTTACCAGATGGCGTATCGCAATAGTAAGCGTATCGCCCGTCTGGAGAAAAGCAGATCGAATTGGGCACCGTTAAATTACCAACAAGTTTGCGCAGCTGTCCTTCAAAATAACGATAGATTGCGCCTGCTTTTGGAACGCTTGTTTTGCTCATTGTGCCAATCCAAAAGCCACCGAATGGATCCGCGCGCCCGTCGTTGGATCGCGTGCTATCGTTTTCTGCCTCTAAAGCGCAGAGAAATTCGGTTTCACCCGTTTCAATATCAAACAGCGAAAGACATGTTTCTGAGGCCATCAAAAGCGTATCGTGGTCTACCCAGCCCGCAGCGGAGACATGTTCGTCAAATTGCCACGTGATCTGTTCACCACTGACACTGCTGTGCAAACACATTCCCAAAACATCAAACCAAAACAACTGGTTGCGTGTTGGGTGCCACAGGGGGCCTTCGCCTAATTCGGATATTGTTTCGCTGTAAGTTGTACTGATCATTTTTGCGCGCCTTTCTAGGAAAGCTGCTGTACGCGTGCCAAAGCAAGGCCCGCTTTCGTCATTTCTGTGGGGTCTGCGTGTTGCGCTGCGATGCCTTGCGATTTTAAAGCGTTTATATAGATTTCAGTTAAGGCATCTGCGCCGATCACACCCACCATCTGCCCCAGCCAATAGGGTTTGGCCGCAGCCAATTCAGCGCCAACCAATAGGCCTGCAAGTCGCGCTTTTGCGCTGCCGCCCTTTGCTTGCCCCAACAGATGGTCAGCCCTTAGAGATAAGAGTTTTGCAGCCAGTCTTTCAGGTCTGGACAGGGCTTCGCTTAAGGCGTCATCAAAAATACGGTCGTCCCAAAAACCATCCCCAAGGCATGATTTCAAGCTGCTGCTCTGTGATATGATCGCCATCAATTCGCCTGTCATAAAGCTTTGGAATGAAACAATTTCATCGGCGCTGACATGCGCCCAGACGCTATGCGGGCCAGGCAGCAAGAGAACACCATCAAATTTAGGAAACTTAGCTTGAAAGCCTGCGATCTGCACCTGCGCGCCCAGCAAAACGTCCGCAGGGGAGGCTTGTGAAATTCCAGAAATGATCTGCAAAGTTGCGCGATCATCTTTAATGCCTCCATCCAGAATAGGTGCTGAAAGTGGAGCGCAGGGGACGCAGGTATAGTTTGGGATGTGATCAATGTTGCCGCAGGCAATGATGCTTACGCGATGAGGTGTCGTGGCTTTATCAAGCCAAGGTGAGACGCGGTCGATGATATCTGTCGCTTTGGCGGGGGATGATATGCTTTCTGTCAGCTCATCCAAGATTTCGCCGCTAGAACCAAAGACCCATGCTTGCAGGCTTGTGTCGCTGCAGCTCACCGCAATCCAATCAACCTTCATCGCTGTTTCTCCTGCTGTCTATTATGCATCATATGTGTTTGCTCGTGTATTACGAACTGAGTGAGGGGATGCAATGGCGCATGATCCATACCTTGAGTGATGCGCATAGGATGAGGGATGTTCTGCGTCAGAATATCAAGTTGGGACTTTGACTGCACTTGCATCGACCTGTTTTGTTCTTTATTTGTTCCAATTAATGGTTTTTAAACATTTCGGTGTTTTGCGCCGTTTTGGGGTAAAGCTTGCGGTTGTAATCGCTGTTTTGTACGCAACTCGATATATCGTGCTGGTCACCATATTTGCCGTTTATTTGATTAAATGGTCGATATTTGGTGGTGAAATATGACTTTTTCGTGTTCGCGATACATTTAAAGGCTAGTCAGTGATTCGCAAATCATGTAGCTTTACTCTGAGCAACTAATGAAAAGATGCGGGTTCAAAAATCCGCCGTTCTCCTGGGGTAAAGTAAAGTAGTATTATGTTGGGCATTCAATTTTCGCTGCGCGATTCTGCGGGCAATATCGAACACGGCACGTTGTCTTTGGCCGAATCCTCCGAAACATTATCCGTTGTAGGGATGTCAGATGTGTCGTTGAACACATCGACAGCTGCTATATCGGGTTACGCGCGCAGTGGGTCAGATTTGGTTTTGACGCTGGTGGGCGGAAAAACAATCGTGCTTGAGGGCTATTTCAGCGGCGCTGAAAAAGACCTTTTGCTGTCAGAGCGTGGCCTCATGACCCATGTCGAACTGGATGCTATGGGGCAGGGCGAAATCATCGCCTCCTATTCTGACATCGATTTGTCGGGCAAGTGGAGTGAATACGACCAGATTGCCTTTTTGGATCTAGAGCGCGTCGAGCCCGTTGTGGCACCTTTGGCGCCAGCTTTGTTTGGTCTTGGCAGTGGTGCAGCGCTTGCTGGCGCTGGCCTTGCAGGTGCTGCCCTTTTGGGGAGCGGATCTGGCGCGAGCGGCGAAGCTGTCGCACCTGATACGACAGCACCTACTGTCGACGTGACAGGCGGCGTTGAAACAGTCGGCGATATCGTCAATGGCGAAGATCATGACAGTGGCACAGTTCCAATTACGGGCACAGGCGAACCTGGCGCGACAGTCGATGTCACGATCAACGATGTGACTGTATCGACCGTAGTAGATGATAACGGCGATTGGGTTGCTGAATTTGACAGCGAGCTTATTGAAGAAGGTGAGTACACAACCGGTGTAACGGTCACCACAACTGACGATGCTGGCAATAGTTCCACGGTGACGGACACTGTTGTTGTCGATACCGAAGCGGAAAACCTGACGTTTGATCCCGTTGAAGGCGACGATGTCGTAAATATCGAAGAGGCCAGCGACGGTTTGACCATCACTGGAACGTCAGAAGCGGGCGCAACAGTGAGTGTCGATCTGGAAGGGCAGGTCGTTGAAACAGTTGTGGCTGAAGACGGTACATGGAGTGTTTCATTCGACGCCGAGGCTCTGCCAGCAGGCACTTACGATACAATCGTACGTGCGACTGTGACGGATGAAGCGGGCAATGCTGCGACCTACTTGCATGATGTTCATGTGGATCTTGAAGGTTCTTTGACAATCAGCACAGGCTCAGTCGGTGGCGATGGCACTGTTAACGCGTCTGAAATCGCAAGTGATGTCAGCATTTCTGGAACAGGCGAAGCAGGGGCCACAGTTGTCGTAACTGTCGAAGGCGTGTCGCGCACTGTAACAGTAAGCACTGACGGATCTTGGTCTGCTGTTTACGAAGCTGGCAGCCTGCCACACGGCACATATGATGCTGCTGTAACGGCTATTTCGACAGATTTGGCTGGCAATGTTATCCAATCCCAAGGCACATTCCACATCGATACGGAGGCAGGCGTCGCGATTGATGCGGGCCATTCTGGCGGGGATGAAATCATCAACTTCGCTGAAAGTGGCGCGCCGATGACCTTTTCTGGCTCTGCTGACGCAGGGTCTACCGTTGTTGTCACACTCGGCACATCGACTTTGACAACTGTTGCGGGCGCTGATGGCGCTTGGACTGTGACATACCCAGCGGGCACTTTGGCCGCTGGCGAATACGATACAACTTTGACCGCTGTGGCAACGGATGAATATGGCAACACAGCCACATCTGTCACATCTGTGACTGTTGATACCGTGGCAGGCACAGTTGCTTTGTCGTCTAACCCGATTGAGGGCGATAATGTTATCAACGCGGTCGAAGCCTCAGACGGTGTTTGGGTGACAGGGACAGCGACGCCCGGAATATCGGTTGATGTGACATTAGGGGGTGTATCGCACACCGTCACCGCGACATCAGCAGGTACTTTTGCGGTGCTCTTCGCGCCATCAGAAGTGGTCCCAGGCGAATACGATTCAACTGCGACAGCGACTATTACCGATGTTGCCGGCAACACTATGACAGTCAATACTGCTGTGCAGATCGACACCTTTGTTGATAACTTTGCAGTGACATCCACCACAGGTGGAGATGATATGGTGATGAGCGCTGCCGAAACAGCCGATGGGCTGACCTTGTCGGGCACAGTGGAACCCAATTCCACCGTGCGTGTGTCTATCGGTGGTGCAAGCTATTCTGTATTCAGTGAAAACGGGAGTTGGAGCCTTGATGTTCCCGCAGGCGCTTTGCCGCGCGGAGAAGGCAGCGTAGATGTGGCTGTTGCGGCCACCGATGCGGCAGGCAACGTTGCGACACTGACCGAAACAGTTACCTATGATACTTTGGTCAATGATTTGGCGATGGATGTCACAGTCGGCGGCGACGGCGTGTTCAACTCTGAGGAAATGAGCACATCTGGCGTGACGCTCACAGGATCTGTTGAAGCAGGCTCTACAGTCTTTGTCACAGTCGAAGGCATCCAGCACCAAGCAACCGTTGCCGCTGATGGCACATGGACTGTGGTCTTCGCACCAGGCGAATTGGCTGGCGGTGACTACACAGCCACAGCCACAGTCGTTGCAACCGATTTGGCAGGCAACACCCTGACAGATACAGCGCAGTTCCAGATCGACACTCTTGGCGATGCGCCGATGATCACGGGCTACTTCCGTTCGGTGGATGGTATCAGCTCTGTTGCGGTACAAGACAGTCCCGATTCAGTATCGGTCTTTGCGATCGACGGTGCTGGTCAGACAACCCAAGTTGCGCTCACATCTGAACTGGACATGGGGCCGAATACCTTGCTGTCCTTTGGTGATAACGTGCCAAATGGATCGCAAATTGTCGTATCTTCCGAAGACGACGCAGGCAACACATCTGAAACTCTCTTTGTACTTGATACAGGGTCTACGCGCCCCGAAGGTGTCTACTTTAATGTGGATGTTGACAATATCGGGCTTGGTGACTTTGATCTGGGCGCGATTGATCTTCAGTTCGTCAATGGTGGCGAAGTGACATTGAGCGCCAGCGATTTGGCGCGCCTCACAGGCGAAGACAACACGCTGACTGTGCATGGTGGTGGTGATGATCGTGTGGTCTTGACAGACGCAGCGACCGAAGCTGGTTCGACTGATATTGATGGACAATCCTACGACATCTACACACTTGGCGATGACAGCGTCTTGTTCGTTGATGCCGATATCGATGTGGTACTCCCTTAAACCAAACCACTGCGGGGGCAGTTCACTGCCCTCGCTTAGGCGAGACCAAAAGGGTGGGGTAAAGGTGACGCGTATTGGGTTAAAACAGGCACTATTGATCGGCGCAGCTGCATGTTTATGTGGCTGCGTTCAGGGTACATCTGGGCTGTCCAAACTGTCCGATGTCAAACCTGTCGCTTTTATGCGCGATCTTACAAGTGGCGACAACAGTGCCAAATCTATCGCGACTGCTGATGGGTCAAGTTTGGATGTGGCGCGCTTAGATAAATCATCCGATATCATAGATGGGCTTATTGCACGCAAATCGGTGCTACCGGTGTCCTCGCCCTATGCGCCTGTGGCCCAAACGATGCTGGAAACCTCATCTGGCTTAGCGCAGGCCGAATTGCGTGCGGCTAAAATGCGATCTGTCGCGCGCGATAAAAACTGGTTGCCCACCATCGGACCGACAATTTCACTGACAGCACTTGGCGATTTGGCCGCTGGGCTGATCGTGGATCAAGTACTCTACGACAATGGAAAACGCAAAGCCGAACGGGCTTTTGCAGCGGCAGATGTCGAAGTCTCTGCTGTCGCCTTGTCGCAAGATGTCAATGATCGTCTCCATGCTGGCCTCACCCTGTTCATTACAGCGGCTGCAGCTCGCGAAAAGGCGGCGATGGCCGAAAGTGGTCTTGGGCGTATGCGTGAATTCAACCGTGTTGTGTCCGTGCGTGTCAGCGGCGGATTGTCGAGCCTGTCAGATCAACGTGTCGTGCGCACAAAACTGGCGGATATGGATCAAGAAGCCGCCACACATCGCGAGGCAAATCTAGCTGCAATCGCAGAATTTAAAGCCATGACAAACGGGCGCGACGTGGCGCAACTTACCCAAGCACATGCGATTGCGACACCAAACCCCGCCTTGACACCGCTGGAAGTCTTGCGGGCACAGGCCGAAGGTCGACGTGCCATTGCCGAAAGCCAAGCCGCGCGCGCAGGTCTTTTGCCTGCCTTGAGCGCTGGCGGCACTTTGGGTCAGAAAAACAGTGCTGGCATCGAATTTGGTGGCGCTGCAAATCTTGGCGTGGGCACTGGCGCTGAAATGGAAGCGCTCAAAGCCCAAGAACGTGCTGCAAATGCGCGTATCGCACTGGCGACTGAAACAGCTGCGCGTAAAGCGGCACGTTTGCAAACCGAACTGACAGCACTGCTGCGACAAGAACGCGATGCGGCTGAACTCGTACAGCAAAACCGCACCAATTTCCGTTTGTTCCAAGAACAATTCGAAGGCGGCCAAAAAACCGTGATGGATGTGGTTAGCGTTTACGAACAAATGGTGCGCAGCGAATTAAAGCATATCGATTTGAAATACGAAATCACACTGACACAGCTGGATATGGCACGCGATGCAGGTGCTTTGGCTGAGGGGGCGAAGATTTGAGCCTTTTGCCAAAACTCACTTTTACCTCAACGCCTTTGGCCGCGCCCAAGGATGTGTCCAACGAAGCCAAGCCGCCGCGCGCCAAAAAGATTGGCCCATTGACGGTGCATTTGGGTGGCATCGCAAAACCAAAAAAAGAACCGAAGTCATCAGCCGACCAACGTGATGCAGCCGCGAAACCCAAGCGGATGTTTGCAAAGCCAAAAGCAAAAGTTGCTCTGCCACTTTCTTTGACTGAGGCAACCAAACGTGCGGAGCCAAGCGCTAAAGAGGTTGAGGATATTATTGATGAGGCGCTCAAAGCGCCCCGCGACGCAGATGCCCAGCCCATCACAGAGTCACCAAGCGTTGATCCAAAAGCGGCGCTAAAAAAAGCGGCCGCAGACGCCGTGCGCAAACGTGTGAGTGATGCTAAAACTAAATCTGATACGTGTGACACTGACGCTCAACCGCAACCAAGGATTACCGATGGCCCGCGTGAGAAATTCGTAGCGCCCAGTAAACCTAAAACCACGACACCGCCACAAGCGCAGAGCGCGCCAGCTTCAAAACCCGCGCAGGAACCAGATAGTGCCGTGCCTGTTGCCAAGGCCGCAGAACCGCAGCCTGTAGCAAGGCCAAAAGCCGCCACGCAGGCGCTTCCCGTTCAGGCGCAAACAGCTAAAATTCCCGCCCCAACGGCAAAAGCTCCCGTAAAGCAGGCGTCATCAAAACATCAAGCACGGGCAGAACTTGTTGCCACTTATGCGTCACGCCTTGGCATGACAGTACTGGTTTCAGATATACTGGATAGGTTCGCGTCAGAACCCGATGAAGACGTGAGTGTTAACGCCTTAGTCGGCGGTTTGAAATCATGCGGTTTGAATGCGGATGTGTCGGTTTTGGCCAGTATCACCCCCAAAGCTTGGCCCGCTTTGGCTAAAATGACATCGGGGCACGTGATCTTGGTTTTGTCGCAAAAAGGCGATGTGCTGACCATCTTCGATAAAAGCGCGCCTGACCAAACAGCAGAAGTGCCGATGTATGAATTTGCGCCGTTCTTTTCGGGCACTGTTGTGCGCGCCAGCAAATCACTTGCGAGCCTGACCAAAAGCTATGCGCCTGCCGCCTTTGCACAGCATTGGTTTTGGGGGCAGTTTGGCGCATTTCGCAAACAAATCGGTGAAATTGCTTTGGGGTCATTGGTGGCAAACCTCTTGGCTGTCGCCGTGGCATTATTTTCTTTGCAGGTCTACGACCGCGTGATTCCCCATCAATCGCAATCCACGCTGTGGGTTTTGGCATTTGGCGCGGTTTTGGCCGTAGCGCTTGAAGCTGCTATAAAGTTGGCGCGCTCACGTTTGATGGATGGCGCAGGGCGACAGATCGAAATGCGCGTGCAATCCATGTTGATGGAAAAACTGCTGGGCATGCGCTCGGATGCGCGACCTACGTCGCCGTCGGGACTGTTTTCGGCTATGCGTGAATTTTCATCTGTGCGTGAATTTTTCACGGCTTCCACGATCGGGACAGTCGCGGATATTCCGTTTATCTTTTTGTTTTTTGCGCTCGTTGCCACCATCGCGGGGCCTGTTGTCTGGGTCTTGATGCTTGGCGCGGTGATCATGGTCGTGCCTGGATATTTCTTTCAAAAGAAAATGATGCGTTTGACTGTGGAATCCCAAGGCGCTTCGGCGAAAGCATCGCGTTTGCTACATGAAGCGGTGTTTGAATTGGACACGATCAAAACCCAACGCGGCGAAGATCGTGTGCGCCGCATTTGGGATGAATTGAATGTGCTGGGTGCTGCGAAATCATCTGAGCAACGCAAGCTTGCAGGGTTTCTCACGTTTTGGAGCCAAGGCATCCAGCAGATCACCTATTTATCTGCGGTTGTTTTGGGCACATATTTGGTTTTTGCGGGTGAATTTACCGTCGGTACGATCATCGCCACGGGTATTTTGACATCGCGAACCTTAGCGCCACTGACGCAGTTGTCAGGAACCATGGCGCGTTGGAGCAATGTGAAGACAGCCCTTGAGGGTCTCAATGCTATTGCATTGTCTGCCCAAGATGCGGACGAAGATCGTAATTTTCTACGCCGTGACCATCTTCAAGGCGAATATGCAATCCGCGAATTACAGTTTCGCTACGATGACGAAGGCGCGCCAACGCTGGATTTGCCTGCGCTGGATATCAAAGCGGGACAGATCGTTGCAGTCCTTGGGGCCAACGGCTCTGGAAAGTCGTCGATGCTGAAAGTGCTTGCTGGGCTTTACACGCCGACACGTGGGCGTGTCCTGCTGGACGGTGCTGAGATGAACCAGATTGAGCCACGCGATATTCGTCGCAATGTTGGTTATCTGGGCCAAGACGTGCGTTTGTTTGCAGGGACGTTGCGCGACAACTTGAACTTGGGTGGCCTTGAGCGCGATGATGATCGTCTGCTGGCGGCCTTGGATTTCTCAGGTCTTGGACCATTTGTTCGCGCACATCACCGTGGTCTGGATTTGGAAATTCGGGACGGCGGCGAAGGCCTATCTGTAGGGCAGCGCCAATCTATTGGTTGGGCGCGTCTGTGGTTGCAAAACCCAAGTGTGTGCTTGCTGGATGAACCCACAGCGTCGCTGGATCAATCACTCGAAACGGGTTTGGTTGATCGTTTGGGGGCATGGTTGCAAGGGCGCACCGCTTTGATCGCAACCCACCGCATGCCGATTGTAGGTTTGGCAGATCGCACGATGGTTCTAAAAGACGGGCGTTTGGTTGTTGATGGTCCGCGTGATCAAGTCTTGGCGCATTTGTCAAAATCAAGCGGCGGAAAAGCCTAGTGTCTAGCGTTGAGCATCTTATCGAAAAAGACATGGATCGCCCTGGCTGGATTATCCGTATCGTGGCGTTGGTCATCGTGGTGTTTTTGGTTTGGGCCTCTTTTGCTTCGGTTGATGAAATTGTGCGCGCAGATGGCGAGATGATTTCATCCTCGCGGCCACAAATCATTCAAAACCTTGAGGGCGGCATTCTTTCGACATTGTTAGTGAAAGAGGGCGATATCGTTTCCAAAGGCGATGTTTTGGCGACGCTCAGCGGTACAGAATTTCGGACATCTGCTGAGGATTTACAAGATCGGCTAGACGCGCTTGAGGTGCGTAAACTGCGTTTAGTGGCTGAGCTGAATGACCTTGATACCTTCACTGTACCCGAAGATTTAGCCGCGCGTGCGCCCGATGTTGTGGCCTCAGAACAAGCATTGCTAAAAGCGCGCAGTGCTGACTATTTGGCCCGATCAGAAGGGGCTCTGAATGTGTTGAAACAGGTCGAAAGTGAACGCGCCCTGATGGAAGACATGCTGTCGCGCAATGTCGTGGCCCTGATCGAAGTGACGCGCACGCGCAAAGCGCATTCTGATGCGCAGCTGAAATACAATGAAATCGTAACCCAATCCAATTTGGTCGAGGCCGAAGAATTTTCTGAGACCTTGCAAGAAATCGCATCGGTCAAACAATCTTTGACCTTGGCCGAAGATCAACTGGATCGGACTGTCATCACATCGCCCATGCGTGGTGTTGTGAACAAATTAAGCCTGACAACCATCGGCGGAGTTGTGCGCCCAGGGGAAGAAATCGTGCAGATTATTCCTGTCGATGAGGAACTGTTTGTCGAAGCACGCGTGCGCCCTGAAGATATCGCCCATGTGGAGCCTGGCCAAGACGCAACGATCAAATTGACCGCCTATGATTACACGATCTACGGCACGCTTTCGGGCAAGGTAAAAGTTCTTTCCGCTGATACATTTAAAGACGAACGTGATCCCAATGCGCAGCCCTATTACAGCGTAACGGCCTCGGTCGATTTAAGCAGTCTGACACAGCGCCAAAGCCAGATCGAAATGCGCCCTGGTATGCGGGCGCAGGTTGAATTGCACACGGGATCAAAGACGTTTTTGAAATACCTTCTAAAGCCGTTGTATAAATCAAGAGAAGCCTTTCGCGAACCCTAGACGCAGGCTATCATCAGCGGATGATTGATCGGTCAAACCATACAGATGTTGTTCCAATTCACGATGCGGCCACAACAATTTTAGTGCGCCGAACCCCATCGGGGGAACGCGTTTTGATGGGGCAACGAGGGCATAAAGCGGTGTTTATGCCCGGAAAATTTGTGTTTCCAGGTGGGCGCGTTGACCCGCAGGACTATGATCAACAGGCGCAATTGCGCGTGACAGAAAGCTGTGAAAAGCGGTTGGGTCAAGACAGTTCGCGTGCTGTGGCGCAGGCTTTGTTGGTCGCCGCACAGCGCGAATTGCGCGAAGAAACGGGCCTGTCTTTGACCCCGAACGCGCTTGTGCAATTCATCTTTCGTGCCGTGACCCCCCGCAATAGACCGCGGCGTTTTGATGCGCGCTTTTTCTTATGTGACGCCAGCGATGTTGTTGACGATCTGGATGATTTCTCACGTGCAGAAGATGAATTATCATACCTGCAATGGGTCGGCTTAGAAGATGCGCTTGAATTGGATTTGCCTTTTGTCACACGCCTTGTTTTGGCCGAAGTGCGCGCACTTTTGGCCCAAGACACAGGCCCAAAATTGGTGCCTTTTTACGATTGCCACAATATCGTTGGTCGTTTGCGGTCACTGATTTAACAACCGCAATCTTTTTATCTGACAGGCATTTTCAACCCTAGCATTTCACGCGCTTCCTGCCAGGTGGCAACTGGGCGCTCATAGGTCTCGCATAGTTCGGTCACACGCCGCACTAAGGCAGCGTTGGAGGGGGCCAAGGTCGTTTTGTCTATCCGTACATTGTCTTCTAAACCAGTGCGTGCATGCCCACCCGCAGACACAGCCCATTCATTCAGGGTGATCTGATGGCGACCAATACCTGCCGCGCACCATTCGGCATCGGGCGTGAGGCGTTTCACAGTTTTGATATAGTAATCAAAGACATCGCGATCGACAGGCATAGCGTTTTGAACGCCCATAACGAATTGAATATAAAGCTTGCCCGCTATGCGCCCGTCTTTGACCATGCTTGCAGCTTGGTGAATATGGCTGAGGTCAAAAGCTTCGACTTCAGGCTTTACATCATAGCTGCGCATTTCTTGCGCCAACCAATCGATCAAGGCTGGCGGGTTTTCGTACACGCGGGTTGGAAAGTTATTTGACCCAACTGATAAAGACGCCATATCGGGGGCAAGGTTCAGCATCGCGCCGCGTGTCTCCCCTGCGCCCGAGCGCCCACCAGTTGAGAACTGGATGATCATACCGGGACAATGTTTGCGAATGCCATCTTGCAAAAGGGCGAATTTCTCGGGATCACTGGATGGGGTTTCATCATCGTTGCGCACATGGGCATGCACGATTGTGGCACCCGCTTCAAAAGCCTCATGCGTGCTTTCGATCTGTTCTGACACGCTGATTGGAACCGCAGGGTTATTGGCTTTCTTCGGCAAAGACCCCGTGATGGCACAGCAGATAATACAGGGTTTGGTCGCGTTGCTCATCGTCAAAGTCCATGGTTGTTTTCGTTGCTTTTGACAGTATCACCCACAGGACAATCGTAAAGGTGTTTGCACCGACCATGCGCAGCCGTGCCAACCAACTTGTTTGGCGCCTGTGATATTCTTTGTTGCCAAAGCGCGCATTATACCCTTGAGTTTAACAACCTGCTTGGCACCTTTGATGTGAGCGGGGTGGGGCCTGTCTTAAATGACATGGGCTTGGGGTCGAACATAAGGATATAATTTATGCGTGAATGGTGGCGTGATGCCGTAATTTATCAAATCTACCCACGGTCGTTTCAAGATGACAACGGGGACGGAATTGGTGATCTTAAGGGCATTACACGCAGGCTGGATTACGTGGCATCGCTAGGTGTTGATGCGATCTGGTTGTCGCCATTCTTTACCTCGCCCGACAAAGATATGGGCTATGATGTCTCAGATTATACCAGCGTGAATGCCATTTTTGGTACGATCGATGATTTCGATGCGCTTATGGCCAAGGCGCATGATTTGGGGTTGAAAGTCATTATAGATCAGGTGTTGTCACACACTTCAGATCAGCACCCGTGGTTCATTGAAAGCCGTAAAGACAAAACCAATCCAAAGGCAGATTGGTACGTTTGGGCGGATCCGCAAAAAGATGGCACGCCGCCCACAAATTGGCCGTCTGTCTTTGGCGGCTCTGCTTGGATGTTTGATGCGCGCCGTCGCCAATATTACTTGCACAACTTTCTTGTATCTCAGCCAGATCTGAATTTTCACAACCCCGAAGTGATTGATGCCTTGGTTGACGCTATGCGTTTCTGGCTAGAGCGTGGCGTCGATGGATTCCGTTTAGACACCGTGAATTACTATGTGCACGATAAGAAACTGCGCGATAACCCCGCTTCAAACTGGGATGAATTTCCAGGCAATCCATATGAGGCTCAAACTCATTTGTTTTCCAAAACACAGCCTGAAAATATTGCGATCTTAAAACGCATTCGCGCTTTGATGAATGACTTTGAGGATCGCATGCTGATCGGGGAAGTGGGCGAAGACGGGCTGCGCCAAGTCGAAGTCATGGGGCAATATACCTCTGGCGGCGATAAACTGCACATGGCGTATTCTTTCGCTATGCTGAGCCATGATCACAGCCCAGACCATTTCCGCAATTGCATTTCAGAATTTCTGAATAAAGCCCCCGATGGTTGGCCTTGTTGGTCCTTTTCGAACCACGATGTTCAGCGCCATGTCACCCGTTGGGCCACGACACCTGCCTTGCAAAATACAGTTGCGCGCCAAGCCATCAATATGCTGGTCAGCTTTCCGGGGGCCTTGGGCATTTATCAAGGTGAAGAGTTGGGACAAATCGAAACTGATATTGAATTTCATGAGCTTCGGGATCTTGGCTATATCGATTTTTGGCCTGATAATAAAGGCCGCGATGGATGCCGCACGCCGATGGTTTGGGACGCAAATCAAACCCATGCGGGATTTTCAACAGGTGAACCTTGGTTGCCTGTAAAAGCGCCACAGATCGCGCGGTCGGTTTCTGAGCAAGAGGGCAAATCTGATACGGTTTTGCAGGCCTATCGTGCCGCCTTGACCTTTCGCAAGGATCGCAACGAGCTGCGCTATGGCGAGACCAGCTTTCCCAAACTGCCTGATCCTTTATTGGCCGTGGCGCGTCGTTTCGAGGGCAAGACCCTGACAGGTGTTTTCAACCTGTCCGACACAGAGCAAGCTGTTGATCTAAGCGGTGGGGCGATCCTTGCTGGCGAAAAACATGCCGCACTGGATAAGTCTCGCTTGACGCTGCCTGCCTTTGGGTTTGCTTTCGTAGAAACGCAAGATGAGGGGTCAGCCTTTGCTTAACGGCGGGGCGTGAATGACAGTTGCTAGGACAGGATTGCTGACGCATTACCTATCGATTTTTTTCTTTCTTTGCAGGATTTTATAACGCACTCTCGATCAGTACACTCTGGATACGGTTAAGGACGCAGGCAAAAAATGTCATCAAATGATATCGGTTCCGCAGCTATGCCACCTCATGCAGTTCAAGATTTGCTGCTCGGGCGGTTGGCGGATGCGTTCCAATATCTAGGGGTGCAGGCGCGTCCCGATGGCTTTGCCTTGAATGTGTTCGTGCCAGATGCGGATCGGGTCTTGTGCCTTTTAACTGGCGCTGACCCGATTGAATTGACCAAAGCACCAGATGCGCAGGGCTTGTTTTACACCGCCATGGCGAAGAAACAGCCCTATAAACTGCGCGCATATTTTGGCGAAAATATATGGGAATTCGATGATCCCTATCAGTTCGACAGCAGCCTCAGCGCAGACGATCTGCACTACATCGGTGAAGGTTCGATGCAGCGTATTTGGCAAGTATTGGGTGCTACGCCGATGAGCATGAACGGGGTGCAAGGCGTGCGCTTTGCCGTTTGGGCCCCCAACGCGCGGCGGGTGGCCGTTGTCGGTGATTTCAACGCATGGGACAGACGCAGGCATGGGATGCGCAGACTTGGCGCGTCGGGTGTTTGGGAAATTTTCATTCCCGCTATCGCGGCTGGCGATGTCTATAAATATTGCGTTCAAAGCGCTGATGGACATGATCTGCCCCTTAAGGCCGATCCTATTGGATATGGCTCAGAACATCCGCCGAAAACAGGATCGATTGTACGCGATATTGATGGGTTTGAGTGGCATGATACGGCATGGATGCAGTCCCGCGGTGAGCTGCAAAACATAAATGCCCCGATATCAATCTATGAAGTCAATCTGGCAAGCTGGAAACGGGCATCGGGAAATCGCCCCTTATCCTATCTGGAATTGGCAACCGAACTGGTCGATTATGCAGCGGACATGGGCTTTACCCATATCGAATTGATGCCGATCACCGAACACCCTTTTGATGGGTCTTGGGGCTATCAACCCATCGGGATGTTTGCCCCCACCATTCGCCACGGCACGCCTGATGAATTCCGCGCGCTGGTGACGGCTGCGCACAAAAAGGGCCTTGGGGTTTTGCTCGATTGGGTGCCTGCGCATTTTCCGACCGATGAACATGGTCTTGGCCAATTTGACGGGACAGCCCTGTATGAACATGCGGACCCGCGCGAAGGGTTTCACCAAGATTGGAACACGCTGATCTATAATTTTGGCCGCAAGGAAGTGGCCAATTATATGCGTTCGAACGCCCTTTATTGGCTGGAAGAATATCACCTTGATGGGTTGCGTGTTGATGCTGTGGCCTCAATGTTATACCGCGATTATTCGCGCAATGATGGTGAATGGGTGCCCAACAAAGACGGCGGGCGCGAAAACTATGAGGCCATCGATTTTCTCAAGGGTGTCAACACTTTGGCCTATGGCGAGGTCGCGGGTATTATGACGGTCGCCGAAGAAAGCACTGCCTTTCCCGCTGTTTCGACACCCGTGGATCATGGCGGGCTTGGCTTTGGGTTTAAGTGGAATATGGGGTGGATGAACGACACTTTGCGTTACATGGAAGAAGACCCGATTAACCGCAAATACCATCACCACCTTCTGACCCATTCGATCAGCTATGCCTATACAGAAAATTTCATCCTACCCATTAGCCATGATGAGGTGGTGCACGGCAAAGGATCCATGCTGACCAAAATGCCAGGCAATGATTGGGAACAATTCGCCAACCTGCGCGCATATTACGGTTTTATGTGGACGCACCCGGGCAAAAAGCTTTTGTTCATGGGGCAGGAATTCGCGCAGCGCAGTGAATGGAACCACGATCAATCCCTTGACTGGCACCTTTTAGACGCGCCAGCTCATGCGGGGATTCAGACATTGGTGCGTGATCTCAACCACCTGTACCGCAAGACGCCTGCCTTACATGTCAACGATACGCGCGCCTCTGGATTTCGCTGGATAGAGGGGGCTGATGTGGAAAACTCTGTCTACGTCTATCTGCGTCAAGGCGCAGGAGATGACCCGCGTGTGGTCATAGTGCTTAACATGACGCCAGTCACACGCACAGATCACCGTGTCGGATTGCCCGCAGGTGGATTTTGGCGCGAAGTCCTGAACACGGATGCAGAAATTTACGGAGGGGGAGGGCGTGGAAATCTGGGAGGATGCCACGCTGAACAGGTCGACTGGATGGGGCAATCCAATTCTGCGCGACTGACATTGCCACCGCTATCGGCAGTGATTTTAATCGAAGGGGAGGATACCAAATGAAGCCGACACCAAATCAGCGCCTATCAAACCGCGCAATGGCATTTGTGCTCGCGGGGGGGCGGGGCAGCCGCTTGAAGGAACTCACCGACGCGCGTGCAAAGCCCGCAGTTTACTTCGGTGGTAAGACCCGCATTGTCGATTTCGCTTTGTCCAACGCATTGAATTCAGGCATCCGCAAAATGGCGATTGCGACACAGTATAAAGCCCACAGTTTGATCCGTCATTGCCAAAGAGGATGGGGATTCTTGCGCGCAGAGCGGAATGAATATTTGGATATTTTACCCGCATCTCAACGCATTTCTGAAAACAAGTGGTACTTGGGTACAGCCGATGCCGTTGCGCAAAATATTGATATCATAGACAGTTACGGTGTCGATTTTATCGTCGTTCTGGCAGGTGACCATATTTATAAAATGGACTATGAAATCATGTTGCAACAGCATCTTGATGAGGGCGCTGATGTGACCATCGGATGCCTGACTGTGCCCCGCATGGAGGCCACGGCCTTTGGTGTGATGCAATGCGATAGCAAAGATCGTATTACGGATTTCTTGGAAAAACCAGCCGACCCGCCCTGTATTCCAGGTGATCCTGATCACGCGCTGGCTTCGATGGGGATCTATGTTTTCCGTTGGGATTTCTTACGCGATCTGTTGATCCAAGACATGAATGATAGCAACTCTAGCCATGATTTTGGCAATGATATTATCCCGCAGATCGTCAAAGGTGGTAAAGCGATTGCGCACCGTTTCGAAGATAGTTGTGTGACCAGCGGACTTGAAGTCGAACCCTATTGGCGCGATGTGGGAACGATTGATGCCTTTTGGCAGGCCAATATCGACCTGACGCAATTCACGCCGCCTTTGGACTTATACGACAACACATGGCCGATCTGGACCTATGCCGAAAGCGTGCCGCCTGCTAAATTTATCCATGACGAAGTTGATAGGCGCGGCATGGCTATATCTTCTTTGATTTCGGGGGGGTGTATCGTTTCGGGATCTGAAATTCGTGAATCTTTGCTGTTCACAGGCGTGCGTAGCCACTCGTATTCCTCGCTGGAACAAGTGGTTGCCTTGCCCTATGTTCAGGTTGGGCGGCAGGCCTCTTTGAGCAAATGTGTCGTTGATCGCGGCGTTGTCATCCCTGATGGATTGGTCGTTGGCCAAGACCCGATTGAAGATGAAAAATGGTTCCGCAGAACCGAAGATGGTGTGGTTTTGATCACCCAGCCCATGATCGACAAACGCAACGCCGCGCTGGAGTAAAAACATGCGCAATGTACTTTCTGTCACGTCCGAATGTGTGCCTTTGATTAAAACGGGGGGGCTAGCTGATGTGGCAGGCGCATTGCCTTCCGCTTTAGCTGAGCACGGTTGGGGCATGCGCACCTTGATGCCAGCCTATTCTGGTTTGATTGCAAAAGCGGCTGCGAAAAAAGTCTTGTGGCAATCAGACGATCTTTTCGGCGGCTCTGCGCGGGTTTTGCAGGGGCTTTGTGGCGGCAATGTGATGTTGCTGCTCGATGCACCGCATCTGTATGAGCGCGCAGGCGGGGCCTATGGCAATCCAACAGATTTTGCGGATAATCCACAACGGTTTGCAGCCTTGTCCTATATGGCCGCTGAAATTGCGCGGGGCGTCTTGACTGATGGTTGGCGCCCTGAGGTCGTTCATGCCCACGACTGGCAAGCAGGTTTGACCGCCACTTATCTAAAACAGAAAAATCCTTACGGTGTTGGCACGGTGATGACTGTGCATAATATTGCCTTTCAAGGTCTTGCGCCGGCTGCACTTTTGGGCAGTTTGAATTTGCCGCTCTCAAGCTTTACCCCTGATGAATTGGAATACTGGGGGCAGATCAGCACGCTCAAGGCGGGTCTTGTCCATAGTGACGTCATCACAACCGTCAGCCCAACCTATGCGGCGGAACTCATGCGCCCAGAATTTGGCATGGGGTTGGAAGGCGTTTTGGCGACGCGCGCTGGTGATCTTTCAGGCATTTTGAACGGGATTGATATGGATGTTTGGTCGCCTGAAGCCGATCCTGAAATAACGTCCTATTCTGCAAAGTCTTTAGCAGGTAAAAAGAAAAACAAACAGGCTTTATTGGCTGACTTTGGCCTTGCCAAAACCGATGGCCCTTTGGCGATTGTGGTCAGCCGATTGACGTCTCAAAAGGGCATGGATCTCATTGCAGGGGCGGCCCCTGAATTTATCGCCAATGGTGGTGCTTTGGCCATTTTAGGCAGTGGTGATCCAGATATCGAAGATGCGCTGCGCCTGCTTGCGCGTGATTTTGCGGGAAAAGTCGGTCTGCGTATCGGATATGACGAAGCGCTCTCGCACCGCATGTTTGCAGGTGGGGATGTTGTTTTGGTGCCGTCACGGTTTGAACCTTGTGGTCTGACCCAGCTTTATGGTTTGCGCTATGGGACTGTACCTGTGGTGGCAGCAACTGGCGGATTGGCCGATTCCGTTGTGGATCACAATTTAGCAGCGGCGCAAATGGGGGTCTCAACGGGGTTTCAATTTCATCCTATTGACCAAATTTCACTCTCTCACTGCTTGCGAGGTGTGATTGCCGCCTATTCAAATAAATCGGGCTGGACACGCTTGCAAAAGCGCGGGATGAACCAAGACTTGGGCTGGGGCGCATCATCTGCGACCTATGCCGCCCTTTATGAACGAGTTGCCAAGTGATCTTTGATCTCAAACACGACCTGCCGACAAAATTGCCAAATCATTCTTTGTCAGCAGGGCGCTCTGACCCAATCGGGGCCACATTCGATGGCGAGGGTGTGAATTTCGCAGTGTTTTCTGAACATGCGGAGAAAATCGAACTGTGCCTGTTTTCAGAGGATGGCAAGGTCGAAATCGCGCGTATTCCTTTGCTCGAACGCAATGGCAATATTTGGCATATCCATGTCGCAGGCCTGACACCGGGCACCAGTTACGGCTACCGTGTTCACGGCGCATATGATCCAGAAAATGGTCATAGGTTCAATCCAAACAAATTGTTGCTTGATCCTTATGCCAAACGTCAGTCTGGTACTTTGCTTTGGCATGATGCCATTATGGGCTATACCATTGGCGCAAAGGATAAAGACCTAAGTTTCGACACACGCGATTCCGCGCCCTATGTGCCGCGCAGTATCGTGGTCGATCCGCAATTTAGCTGGGGCAATGATCGGCGCCCAGAAATACCTGCCTCTGAAACCGTTATTTATGAAGCCCATGTCAAAGGAATGACGGCTGAATTTCTAGGCCTAGATGCATTGCAGCGCGGCAATTTTCTGGGCATGTCGTCAGAGCCTGTTCTGGATCACCTGAACAAACTCGGCGTGACTACGGTTCAGCTTTTGCCTGTTCACGCATTTCTGGATGATAAGTTTTTGCTTGAGGCGGGGCTGACAAACTATTGGGGCTATCAGTCCATTGGCTTTTTCGCACCCGAGCCGCGCTATATGACAAAACGCGGGATTTGGGAATTTCAAACCATGGTGCGCCGCTTTCATGCCGCTGGAATCGAAGTGATCTTGGACGTGGTCTATAATCACTCGGGCGAGGGCAATGAATTCGGACCTACCCTTAGTTTCAAGGGTTTGGACAATAAATCTTATTATCGTTTGGCCGACAATCAACGTCACTACATCAATGACACGGGGACGGGAAATACCCTGAACGTGAGGCACCCGATGGTGCTGCGCATGATTATGGATAGCCTGCGCTATTGGGTCGAAGTGATGCATGTTGATGGGTTTCGCTTTGATCTGGCCACTGTGCTGGGGCGCGAAGTCGATGGCTTTAACCGCTATGGCGGTTTTCTGGATGCGCTTGGCCAAGATCCCGTTTTAAGCAATGTTAAACTGATTGCAGAGCCTTGGGATCTAGGTCCCGGTGGGTATCAGCTTGGCAATTGGCCGCATCCGTTTTTGGAATACAATGACAAGTTTCGCGATGACCTGCGCAAGTTTTGGCGTGGCGATGAAGGTATGGTGGCGAATTTGGGCGAGCGCCTGTTGGGCAGCGCTATGACCTTTGATCACTCAGGCCGTGCTGCCACGTCATCCATCAACTTTGTGACCTGCCATGATGGCATGACACTGCGGGATTTGGTCAGCTACGATCACAAACACAATGCTGCCAATGGCGAAGATAACCGTGATGGTAAAGACGACAACTATTCAAGCAACATGGGCGTAGAAGGCCCCACTGATGACGCCGAAATCAACGCGGCGCGTGCACAACGACAACGCAACTTGTTGGCCTGTTCTTTCTTATCTCAAGGCACGCCGATGATTTTGGCGGGTGATGAAATTGGCAACACGCAACACGGCAACAACAACGTGTTTGGTCAAGATAATCCAATTGGCTGGGTCAATTGGGAACAGGCGGATACTGAGCTATTGGCCTTTGTGCAAAAATTGACCGCCCTGCGCCGCGATCATAACGTGCTGCGCCAGTTGCGTTTTCTACATGCCCGCCCAAGAATAAAAGACGGTAAGCCTGATGTGTTTTGGCGTATGCCTGACGGTACGCCGCCGACCCGTGAAGAATGGGAAAGCCCAGACACCAAAACCATCTGCACTGAGCTGCGCACATCCTATGGCACGCCTGAATACCGTGCCTCTGATGATGTTTTGTTTATCGTGATAAACAACGATGGTGATTTGGATGTCACCTTGCCGCCATGTGTCCCTGATAAGACTTGGGAATTAATCTTAGATACAGCCACCCCCGATGCTGGTGCGCAATGCATCACGGGAAAAACCGCACCCGTCAAAGCGGCTTCTGTTTGCGTTTTCGCACTTATGCCCGCTGCTTAAAGTACTATTAGACCAAAGGAATTCAGATATGACATTGACCTCTGTTCAAACCGCACCCTTTATGGACCAAAAGCCAGGCACATCAGGTTTGCGCAAGAAAACGCGGGTCTTTATGGAAGATCACTACCTTGAAAACTTCGTGCAAGCGATCTTTGAAGGGATCGGCGGGGTCAAAGGAAAAACTTTGGTGGTTGGTGGCGATGGTCGGTTTTACAATGATCGGGCCACCGAGATCATCGTGCGTATGGCCGCAGCAAATGGTGCTGCCAAGGTGGTTGCGGGGCAAAACGGATTGCTGTCAACGCCTGCGGCCTCGCATCTCATCAGATCCCTAAAGACCGATGGCGGCATTATTCTATCTGCAAGCCACAATCCCGGCGGCATTGATGAAGATTTTGGTATCAAGTTCAATATGCCCAACGGTGGCCCTGCGCCTGAAAACGTCACAAATGCAATTTTCGAAGTCACAAAATCGATAACTTCCTACAAAATGTATCAAGGCGGAACAGTCGATTTGGGCGCAGTGGGCTATAGTGCTTTGGGCGATATGCAGGTTGAAATTGTCGATCCCGTCACGGCCTATGTGGATCTGATGCAAAGCTTGTTTGATTTTGCAGCGATCAAAAAGATGATTTCCGAGGGCACTGATATTCGCTTTGACGCGATGAATGCGATCACGGGGCCCTATGCTTCAGCCATTATCGAAGACCTATTGGGCGCGCAAAAAGGCAGTGTTGTTCACGGCACGCCGTTACCTGATTTCGGCGGTATGCACCCCGATCCCAACCCCACGTGGGCTCATGAGTTGATGGACGAAATGATGGGCGAGGCAGCACCCGCATTCGGTTGCGCTTCAGACGGTGACGGCGACCGCAATATGATCGTTGGCCCCAAGTGCTATGTCAGCCCTTCTGATAGCTTAGCCGTGATTGCCGCCAATGCCACTGTGGCGCCTGGTTATGCGCAGGGCTTGAAAGGCGTGGCGCGCTCAATGCCAACATCCGCAGCGGTGGACCGCGTGGCCGATGCGCTGGGCTTGGAATGCTATGAGACACCAACAGGATGGAAATTCTTTGGCAATCTCATGGACGATGGGCGCGTGTCACTGTGTGGCGAAGAAAGCTTTGGCACAGGCTCAGATCACGTGCGTGAAAAAGATGGTGTTTGGGCCGTTTTGATGTGGCTTAACATCATGGCGCATACAGGGAAATCTGTGCCCGAGCTGATGCAAGACCATTGGGCCAAATTTGGCCGCAACTATTACTCACGCCATGATTTCGAAGCCATCGAAAGCGATAAAGCGGATGCTATGATTGCCAACCTCAGAAGCAAATTGTCAGACCTCTCGGGTCAAAGCTTCGAGGATTTGGTTGTCGAGACAGCTGATGACTACAGCTATCTTGATCCTGTGGATGGCAGCACCTCCGCACATCAAGGTGTACGCGTTGTGTTTAAAGGCGGCGCGCGTTTCGTCGTGCGCCTGTCTGGCACGGGAACCTCGGGCGCGACATTACGTTTGTATGTTGAAAAATTGGACCTGAAAAACTTCGATCAAGATCCGCAAACAGCACTCGCAGATGTCATCGCCGTGGCACATAAAATCGTTCAGATTGAACAGTTTTCAGGGCGTAGTACGCCAGATGTGATCACCTAAACCAATCTGCGCAGGCGGGCAGGGGCTTTACCTGCGCATAAAGTGGTTGATCTGACTTGGCTGCGGTGTGAAGACAGCGGCGACATATATTTGCGGCAAAGCTGCTGCACCTGCCTTTGAATTCGGAGCCTCGTACATGACGATCACCCATCTTATCACGCATTCTGGCGGCTTTCATGCTGATGAATTGCTGTCTTCTGTTATCTTGACGCAGCTCTTTCCCGATGCGCAACTTTTACGCAGCCGCGACCGTCAGGTTTTGACGCCTTCGCCTGAAAAAATCATCTACGATGTGGGCGGGGCCTTTGACGCCGAGGCGCAAATTTTTGACCATCATCAACGCCCTGGTCCTTTGCGCGAAGACGAACAGCCTTATAGTTCTTTTGGTCTGATTTGGGCTCATTACGGCTGCGACTATCTGGCGGCTATGGATGTTCCAGAAACTGATATCGACCATATCCACAGTTCATTCGATGCCAAATTTGTCTTGCCGATTGATCTCTTGGACAATGGCGCGATCGAACCTTCCGTTGCGGGGCCTTTGTCTATCCTGACTTTGCCATCCCTTTTGGGCAGCTTGAAACCTGTGTTTGATGATCCTTCCGCCACAGCTGATGATGATGCGTTTCACACCGCCTTGCCCATCGCGCGCAGCTTTGTTGAGGCAATGATCCGCAACATGGCTGCCAAAGCCCGTGCGCAAAACATGGTTGTTGAGGCCATCGAAAAGGCTGGGACATCGGCGATTTTAGAATTGCCAATGGGTATGCCATATCGTTCAGCTTTGGAAAAATCCGAGGCCGACCACATCTTGTTTGTTGTTAACCCGCGCGGCGATGATTGGGCGCTTGGCGGCATCAAACTGTCAAATGACACATTCGAGCAACGCGCGGATCTGCCCGCATCTTGGGCGGGCCTCACCGATGCAGCATTGGAAGAGGCAAGCGGCGTCAAGGGTGCTAAATTCTGTCACAGCGCACGTTTTTTGGCCGTCGCATCGTCGCGCGATGCTATTTTAGAAATGGCAGAAATCGCGGTAAAAGAAGCAACGGTTTAAGGAATTGGAGCACCTGATTTTTTGACTAAGATGTTTCAACACCGTGGAATTCGTGACCGGTTTACGCCGTGATTTTAAACAGGTAGCCTGCCGTATGACATCAATTGCAGACATCGAAAATATGATCGTGCGCACGGGCCTTGGGGACCGTGCAGCATTTTCTGACCTATATAATGCGACGTCGGCGAAACTATTTGGCGTGTGTTTGCGTGTCTTAAATAATCGCGCTGAAGCAGAAGATGCATTGCAGGATGTTTTTGTCAAAATCTGGCAGAAAGCATCTGGATATGCGGTCAATGGTTACAGCCCGATGACTTGGTTGATTACGGTTGCCCGCAATCTTTCAATCGACAGGCTGCGCGCCCGCAAAGCGCCAGCTAAGACTATAGACGAGGCGCATGATCTTGCGGATAGCAGCCCAACGCCAGAAATGGCTATGGTGCAAAAATCCGAACGTGCGCAAATCGATGGCTGTTTAGACGAGCTTGACCAAGGTCATGCTATGGCCGTTCGTGGTGCCTATCTTGATGGGGAAACCTATCAGGATCTTGCCGATCGTGCAGGGGTGCCAATCAATACAATGCGCACGTGGCTACGTCGTAGCCTTGTGAAACTAAAGGACTGTTTAAGCCGGTGACCCAAGACCGAGACCATAGCGAAAACGATATCGCCCTTGCGGGTGAATATGCGTTGCATTTACTGGATGCCGAAAGCCGTCTCGCGTTTGAAACACGTCTGGCGCAAGACACTGCTTTGCAACAGCTTGTACGTGAGTGGGATGAAGATTTTGTGTCATTCAGCGAAGGTTTTGCCCCCGTGACGCCACCTGCGCGGATGAAATCCCAGATCGATGCACGCCTGTTTGGTCCAGAAAAGTCAGGCTTTTCTTTGCAGGGCCTGTTTGGGCGTCGGTTCGCATATCTTGCCTTTGCCTCTCTTGCAGCTTTGGCCATTATCGCGGGGCCAGTGGTGTTCAACACAGCAACTGCACCAGAATATGTCGCTGAAATTGCAGGCGAAGATCGAAGTTTGGTGGTCGCTGCCGCTTACGATCAAGAGACTGCTGAGCTGTCGATCAATCGCACAGCAGGCGCTGCAATTGCAGGTCGTTCGCTTGAATTGTGGTTGATTGCCGAGGGTGCAACCGCACCCGTGTCTTTGGGTGTGTTGTCAGATGCTCAACTTGCGACAGTGATCATTCCAGAGGATCTGCGTGACCTGATGCTTGGCGGAACTTTGGCAATCAGTGATGAACCGATCGGCGGGTCGCCAACAGGTGCGCCTACGGGGGCAGTCTTGGCTGCGGGTGAAATTATTTCATCTTAAAATCTATTTAACTTCAAAGTCTTGGGGTTGATGTGAAAAATAATCTCTGAGCCGTGAAACTTTTCACACCCCCTTTACGTGGTTCCTTATGTCTTCCGAAACAACTCGGACTAACCAATAGGGAATTACATTATGACTTTCGCGAAAATTCTTCTTTCTGGTGCAACTGCAATCGCTTTGACTGCTGGTGCCGCCTTTGCAGACGACAACCCAATGGTTGGTGGTGCTGCTATGTATGAAGACAAAAACATCGTTGAAAACGCGGTAAATTCTGCTGATCACACAACACTTGTTGCTGCTGTTCAAGCCGCAGGTCTGGTTGACACACTTGCATCCGAAGGCCCGTTCACAGTTTTCGCACCAACCAATGATGCTTTCGCAGCTTTGCCCGAAGGCACCGTTGAAAACCTTTTGAAGCCAGAAAACAAAGAGATGCTTACAACAATCCTGACGTGTCACGTTGTTGGCAAAGCGGTGATGTCTGACGCTTTGCAAGGTATGATTGAAGATGACGGCGGCAAGCACCCTGTTCCAACCGTTGGCGGCTGTACTTTGCAAGCATCATACGCTGATGGCATGATCACATTGGAAGATGAAAATGGCGGCACTGCTATGGTGACCATCGCTGATGTTAAGCAATCAAACGGTGTGATCCACGTGATCGACGCGGTTCTATTGCCAAAAATGTAAGTCACGCTTCTCCCAAGTTTTATTGATTTACCGTTGACCCCCAGCCTCTGGTTGGGGGTTTTCGTATTGAAAACAAATGTTTTTTTAAAAAAGTGCACTTTTATTGGAGTTGGCTGAAACTATTCCGCCACAGATGCGTGTCTTCTTCATAGCCACCAAGAAACGGCTGAAACCAATAGGGAAGTATAGACATGAAACTTACATTCACAAAAACAGTTCTTCACACACTCAACGCAGCAGCATTTGCAGGCTTGCTTGCAACGGCTGCACATGCAGACAACCCTATGGTTGGTGGCGCTGCCATGTTTGAAGAAAAGAACATCGTTGAAAATGCTGTAAACTCTGCGGATCACACAACTTTGGTTGCCGCCGTGCAGGCCGCAGGTCTTGTTGACACGCTGGCAAGCCCTGGCCCATTCACCGTGTTCGCGCCTGTGAATGCTGGCTTTGAAGCACTGCCCGAAGGCACAGTGGAAACACTTTTGAAGCCAGAAAACAAAGACATGCTGACCAAAATTTTGACATCGCATGTTGTGGCTGGCAAATGGTCCGCAGCCGATATCGTGAAAGCCGCACGTAACAGTTCTGATGGCTTCTACCATTTTGAAGCTGTGTCAGGCGACAACCTGTCTGCACAAGTTAAAGGCAAAAACGTTTACATCTATGACGAAAGCGGTAACGCAAGCCTTGTGACCATCGCTGACGTGAACCAGTCAAACGGTGTGATCCACGTCATCAACAAAGTGTTGTTGCCGAAATAAGGCGCAGTAACCGTATAAAATGCTTTGCTTTGGTCTCCTTTCGGGGATCAGGGCAGAGCGCAAACCTTATTGGCAGGAGCCGCTCATGAAACGCCGTACCTTTATCTTATCAGCAACGTCACTTATCGCAGCCGGTTCCGCACGCGCAGCACAAGAGGGGGCCTTTGAAGTTACGCGCAGCGAAGAAGAATGGCGCGCAATGCTGTCTGATGCCGAGTATGCTGTCATGCGGGATGAAAAAACCGAGCGTGCAGGATCGAGTGCACTCAATGATGAAAAGCGCAGTGGTATATACGCGTGCCGTGGTTGTGACTTACCGCTTTATGATGCGTCAACGAAGTTTGACAGTGGTACAGGCTGGCCCAGCTTTTATGCTCCGCTTCCAAATGCAATCGGTACGAAGGATGACAACTCTTTGTTTGCGCGCCGTACAGAAGTTCACTGTCGCCGTTGTGGAAGTCATTTGGGGCATGTTTTTGATGATGGCCCGACACCAACTGGTAAGCGTCACTGTTTGAACGGGGTGAGCCTTGTTTTTAAAGCCGCATAAGAACGACTCATCGCAGTGCATCGACAAAATGCCGCTGCGATTTGAGACGATACTCGCGCGTTTTTTGCTGGCATCCCTTTTCTTTGGTGGCGCGGCGCAAAAACTCAACGACCCGTCAGCTGCAAAGTCGCTATTGGCGGGGTTTGGATTGCCACAATTTCTTGTGTGGCCGGCACTGATTTATAATTTCGTGGCGGCTGCTCTTTTGGTATTAAACAGGGGTGTTGCTTGGGTCGCTAGATCCTTGGCATTATACTGTATCCTGACGAGCGCTTTTCACTTTATCCCAAATGATCCGTGGCAAATGACAATTTTCGTGAAAAATTGGGCGATAGCAGGTGGGTTATTGGCTCTGGCATCCTATGATGTCACTACACACAAACCGTCACTTTAGGTCGGTAGGAAAGGGTTCTAAAAATACCTTATCTTCGACCTGTGCTATAGGCCTTCAATGTTTTTGGTACTCGCACAGCGCCCAAAACATATTTAACGTATTCAATGCATTGAGCATTTGATCACGCTGAAGCGGCTTAATGATATAGCCCGATACGTTGAATTCATGCGCTTTTGAGATATCCTCTGGATGATCTGAGGTCGTAAGAATAAACACAGGTGTAGACGCAATTTTTTCGTCAGAGCGTAACTCTGATAGAAACTCTATCCCCCCCATACGCGGCATGTTTAGGTCAAGCAATACAATCGGTGGACTGATCTCCCCACGCGCATGCAAACTGCGTAGCAAATCAAGTGCTTCTATACCGTCGGTTGCACGTATGACATCATTGTCTATTTTTAAACGCGCAAAACTGCGGGTGATTTTTTCAAAATCTAGATCATTGTCATCCACAACTAGAAAGGTTGTGTGTGCTTTGTCTTGAATGTTGTTCTCTAAGATCATGCGGTCCCTCACGCCGTTTGCAGGGCCTACTTTGGCCAAGTAAAAATCATCGAAGTTCCACGCCCAAGATCAGAGTCTATCCTCAGATTTCCTCCGTAAAATTCGACTGTTCGCTTCACAATGGATAGACCGATTCCTGTACTCTCTATCTTGTCTTTGGATTGAAGCGACTGAAATGGTTCAAAGACCTTGCTGTGAAAGCGACGATCAATTCCAGGGCCATTATCCGAAACAATGATTTGGACCATATCTCCGAGGTCTTGCGAAGATATTAAAATTTCTGCATTCTCAATGTCGCAATGATATTTTGCGGCATTCCCGATGAGGTTCGTCATCACTTGGGTGAGGCGCGTTTGGTTGGTTTCAAGGATTGGAAGAGGGTTAACTATCTGTACTTGGCGCGGGGTTAAGGACAGGTCAACTTGGATGCGCCGGACAAGAACGTTAAGGTCTACGGTTTCATTGGTCGTATTGTTTTTATCGACCCCTGAATAGGCTAGGATGCCTTTGATCAGGTTTTCCATGCGCTGAATTTGGGTGCGCATGCGGTCCAGATTAAAAGCGACATCAGGGTTGGCATCCGGACTATTGAGATAGGTCGATAGGTCTTCTTCAACATACTCTGTCAAATCCGCCATGCCTCTTAGAGGCGTCTTTAAATCATGAGATGTAATATAGGCAAACTTTTCTAAGTCAGCATTGGAGCGCCCAAGCTCGTTGGCTTTTTGTCGCAGTTCGTCGGATACCATTTCAGCAAAAGAAAGCGCACGGATGTTTGAGCGCGACAATAAAATGAAGAGGATAAATAGAATTATCTCAATCAATATCCCACTCAACAAGATGACAAGTGGATTGTTACTCGACATGTTTTTACGAAATTCGGGTCCTGCCCAGATATCGAAGACCCAAGTTCTACCGTACAGATTGAGCTCCACAGACTTGGTGAAGATATCATCTTTTTGCAGGTCAGTGTGGTGGTCATCCATTTCCGAGTACAGGGTTTGATCTCCATCTCGAACTCTAAAATATAGCTGGCGGTTGCTTTTCTCGAGCGTTCCCGCAATCAGTTTATGGAAAATAAAAGGTGCGTAGACGAGGCCGATAAAGTCGTTGTCACCGACGTTCGGAGCAAATTCGCGCCCCAAAGCATAGAACGGTGTGTAGAATAGAAAACCAGGTGTCTTGGCGGAATCTTGCACCAATATGATCGGTCCCGTAATTTGCGCCTGACCCGTTTCACGCGCGAGTGTGGCTGCCTTATAGCGATTTGTTTCATGGGCGATGTCTAGACCGATTGCAGGTGCATTTATGCTTACAGGTTCAATGTAAGTAATTGGGAAAAGATCGGCGTGCTCGTGTTTTGGAAAGACATCAAAACTGGGGTAGGTTTCACGCTGGCGAGCAAGGTAAGTTTCCAACTGATCAGGTTGAATGTTGTGAATGACGCCAATTCCATTGATGCCGGGATATTTTTGGGCAATGTGCAGCGTTGCTGCATATTTTTCCCAGTCACTTCGAGATATATCGCCATCGTGTGATGCAATTGCAGCGACGCCGCCCCATAGACCGCCTTCGTATTTTTGCATTCGCTCCGTTACGGATTCTATGATTTGTGTGGCAGCATGATCAAACTGCGCAAGGCCATTGCGTTCGACTTGGCTACTTGAAAAGCCCCATGCGATTAAAGTAATCATAAATGACAAGCAAATGACCGACCAATGAACCCAATGGAGCCGTCCTGAACGGACTATTCGCTTCCGTTTTGATTCAACATCTTCTTGATGTTTGTCTTTACTGGAAAAAATTGGCGCATATCCATTTGCACCTTGGACTGAAGTGTTCAATGATTACTCACTTAAAGATGAAAAAATTCGGGTCTGTATCGTCTTCGGAAAGAAGGTTTGGTGCCTCTGGCGCAGCGTTGATATACGGGCGGCCATCGGCATAGCCTATTTGTGTCAGTGCTTTGAGCAGTAAAGATACCATGCGCTCATCACTCAGTTCTTGCTGAACAACTTCGGTCACAGCGCCCATTGTTCTGGCATGAATGGCATCCATTTCACGTTGTAAAACCTGTGTTGCATGGTCTTCCAGCCGTTTGGTCGCGGTCTTCAGCATCATTTCTAGGGCGGTAGAGTTTAGATCACTTTTCGCAACATAGTCTTGGCACCCGTTCTTGATCGCAGATACTGCAACTTCATGGCACACTTCGCCAGTGATCATGATGGTTGTTGTGTCCCCGTTTTTGGGGTGCTCGCATATGACTTTGCGGGCTTCAATTCCAGTTTCACTTGCGAGGTGATAGTCTATGAATATGACATCGTATGTTTTCGTATCCAGCGCCTGACGCATCGTTTCGACATCTGTGGCTGTATCTATCGCACAATATAGGCTGGTACGCAGACATTGGCGTTCGATATTTTTGGTATCAAAGGAAGAATCGTCAACGATTAGGATTTCAACCCGTTTGGTCTGCGCAGCAGGGGAATACGCCGCAGGGATTGGATCTACCTGTGTTGGGTTGATGGATTTCATCGCCAAGCCTCTCATTTATATGAGCAACTATTGCGGAAGACTGTGAAGTTTGGGTTAAAGCGATTTATTCAATGTGCGGTGATGAACATTGAAAAATGAAAGCGTAAAGGATTTCGCAAAGAATAAGGATTACCATCGTCTTCATATCTCAATGAGGCCCCCAAAATGCTAACGACAATGATGAATGCAAAAGATCTGAAAATGTCACATAGCCAGTTTGAATCGCATTTCATTCATGATGTTCGTGCTTGTTTGCGTGCGGCAGATACTTTGCCAGAATGGATCGTTGAGGACTTGGCGTCGATCTCCGAACAGATTCCAGCAGACGTTTTTCGGTTCTTGTCTGAAGTAAAGGTGAATGCGAAACGGGCCGATAACCTCATTTTGTCTGTGCGCGAATTTTGCCGTCTAGAGGGGGAGGCGGAGCCCTGCGAAAGGCTTGATCTGCAAACAGTGGTTTCGTCGGTTGTCGCTGCGTTTTCGCCGCCTGAGGGATTTTCTATCACGACCGAATTGCAACCGCAGGTGTGTAATGTACCGGCGGGCGCGTTGCAGCATGTTATTGTCGCGCTCATCGATAACGCCTGTCGGCATAACACGAATAAGACGGGCAGTGTTCATTTGACCAACATTCAAACAGATGGGGCCTTATTTATCTGCGATGATGGTGAGGGCATTCCTGAAGCATATTGTGAAAGTGTTTTCGCCCCTTTCACAACGCTCAAGCCGCGAGATGTTGTTGAGGGAAGTGGATTTGGGCTAACCATTGCACGGCGACGTGTGGAAAATTGGGGGGGGAGCTTATGCATTATTCCCAATGCAGCTTACCGCGGAGCGACGTTGAGTGTCACATTTTGACCTGTGCCCCGAATTCTGATGATTTCTGGCCGAAATCTTCGACCGCAGGTACACCTTTGATCACTGAATGGACCTTCTTACTTGGTAAACATGGGGTGATTTGACGTTACTTAAAGTCGAGGTCACGCTTACCTTGAGTTATTCAAGGGCCTGCTTTGAATTTTTGTTTGATACAAAAATGTTGGTTGTGATGCAGGGCTGCAGCCATTGAGTTTGGTGCAGACTCCGCTAGGCTGAAAACTTCAGCGCATATCGCAAAGAGTAGGTTGAACGAATGTCGGGTGTGACGAAAATATTGCTCGTAGTGATTGTGACGCCGATCATCTTGATCATTGCATTTGTTGCATTGTTCGTCTTTGAAATGGCCATTTTGTACCCGAAACAATACGAACGACTTCAGGGGGAAGTCACTGCGTGGAATCAGGAAAACTGGGAAACCGGTTTTGCGTCGCGCGTGACGGTACAGGTAACTTCAAATGAAGCGCTCGGAGGGAATACGGCGGTTACTGTGCTGGACTGCTATGACAAGCGATTTGCTAGCCCGCATAGCGCTGCGAACGGCCCACCCCATACGGTGCTCGCCACCATGTCTGATGGGCCTGACACTCTCAGCATTCCCTTTGGTTCCGATGCGACGCACATCACGTCGTTGCAATTCGTATGCGCTTATGCCCTTAGGCAAGGGGCTAAATGGCAACTTCCACATGAGATAGCAGATAGTCCCCATCAGTCAGATATCGTGGCGAATGATCAGTCACTCGCCTGTTTTCTCGACGGCAAGACCCGCACGAGCAAAGGAGAAGTCTCGCGACTTACCTTTGTCGGATCTACGCAAGTGCCTCTGAGTGAGATAATTTCGTATCAAGACTATCATGATTTGCGACAATACAACGCCTCTTATCCTCCTCGATTGCCCAAGCATTACTGGCAGGCAAGTGGGCAGGAAGCGCAATGCTGGCGCAGTGGCCATAACGGTGACTGTATGGCGAAAGCCGAAAACATCTGTGGTATCCCGTTGCCCTAAAAAAACTAGGTTTGGTCGACTGTTTTCCCATGGTCTCACATGACCGTCCTGCCGCTGGCAACCTCCATAGACCTTTGAGTTGCCGTTCCAGTCTTATTTGTACGGAAGGTGGCTTAATCCAGATCATGGGGCGGAACGAAGGGGCTACGCCCAGATCAAATGCGAAGATCTGTTGTGCACCTGCGGCCAGCCCGATGAGGACATGTATCTCGGCTTCATATTGAGGGATCGGTATGAAAAGCCCCAGCGCAGAACTGCGACTGGGGCTTGTGGGGTTGTTTGATGCTTTGCGCGCGTCTTGCGATGCATCCAAGGGCAGCTTATTCGATCAAAGGCCGAATGTTTCCCGTAACTTGTAATCCTCTGCATACCTGTTGCGCACGAGCGCTTCGAGTTTCGGATTTTTAAACGCCGCTTGCGGAGGGAATTGGTCGGCAATTTTGCGGAAAATCGCGATTTCTGACCCGTCTATTCGGGAAAGATCTTTGGTTATTTCAATGTTGGACCGAGTGGCATGCGGGGCAAAGTTTTTGAGCTCAATATCTTTTAGAACTTCATTTGCCTGCCAGTCCGTGCTGAGCGCTTCCATATCAATAACCACTGTCGGGGTGGCGCCATGCAAATGGTAAGTCTGGCTTTGCCAATGCTGATCCAACACGGCATCTTCACGTGCGCAAGCGAATTCAACAAACTCACGAAAGCTGATCGTGCTGCTTTCGGATGGGCGCGTTTGCCCACGTCGGTTTTGCCACACAGTATCAAGCAGCTTGCCCGCGAAAGGTTCTTTGGGGCTTGGGATCACAAGCTTATTCAAATAAGCGGAAACCAAACGCTCATAAGGATCACGTAAGACTGCCAGACAGTGCCAATCTGATGTATCTTCGGATGTGGATCTAAAAATATGATCGAATTGGTGGGGGCTGCGGTCTTGCACCTGTGACCAACCCAGTGAATTAATAACGGTTGAACAAGCGTTTTTGGGTATCTTGACGTATTTTATTTTATGCTCGGGAAAGTAAAGCAGCATTTCATCCTCAATTTCTTATTCGTAGACTGTATGAGCGTCTGGACCCCACAGTGGTAAAGTTCATATTTTAGTACGCGACGCCAATTGTCACTTTAATTCTGCCATCCATGCCGCAGTGTTTTCTAGGCCCTCATGAAACTCGGTTTGTGGCGCCCAGTTCATTTCTTGATGGGCCAAGGTACAATCCAGCACATTGGTGCGCACATCCGTAGCTCGGCCTGGGCGATAACTTACCTTGGCAGACTTCCCGAGTGTCTTTTCAATACCTTCGATGATTTGAGTTAAGCTTAGACCCTGGCCTTGGCCGATGTTGAAAACAGTCTGATCGCCGCGATATTGCAACGCATGGATGATGGATGCACAGACATCATCCACATGCAGATAGTCGCGCACCGCCGTGCCATCCCCCCAAATTTCAATCGGCTCATCATTCATAATGCGCCACAGGAATGTCGCGATAACGCCTTGCCCATCATTGTAAGGCTGGAACTTTCCAAACGGATTGGACACCCGCAAAATCGTTGCATCCAGTTTCTTTTGGCCGACAAACATCGAAATGTATTTTTCGATCGCCAGTTTTGTAATGCCATAGGACGATTTCGGTTCCGTCGGGTGCTTTTCATCAATCGGCACGTAAGCGGGATCGCCATAGACAGTGCCGCCCGATGAGATGAAAACAAACTTGATGTTGCCAAGGTCCGACAGCTTTTCAAGCAGTTGCACATTCGCGATTAGGTTAGATGTAATATCAAACGAAATATCTTTGTTCGCACTGCCTGGTTTCGTTGTCGTGCACAGTTGTACGCATGACCCAATGCCTTGCAAATGATCGACATATGAATTGATGTCGGACATGTCGCCTTTGACGAATTCGACCAGCGGGTGATCCAGAAAGGGTTCGCCCGATCGTGTCATAGCTCGAACTGCGATACCCTGCTGCGTGAGGGTTTCAACAAGGTTCCGGCCAATAAAGCCTGATGCACCAATGACGAGGCATGGCAAATTCGATGCAGTTGACATGTATTTCTCCAGAAACTTCGAGTTTACTCTTAAACAGGTGGTGCAAAGAACGTTGGAATGGGCGCATTTTGGTCACGCAATGACAAAAACATTTTCGCAGCCTCAAGTGCTTCGGCAATGGTAACATCCATATCCATGTACTTATATGACCCAAGTCGACCAACAAAGCTCAAGTTTTCTTGTGACTGAGCGTGCTCAACATAGTTGCGCAGCATATTTGTTTCGTTCACGAGACGAATTGGATAATAGGGGATATCCTCTTTGCCACAAACCCTGCTGAACTCATGGAAGATCACTGTGTCGTCATGCGTTTCCCAAGGGGTGAAGTGTTTGTGTTCTGTGATGCGCGTGAATGGAACGCTTTCATCAGGGTAACTCATCACAGCGCAGCCTTGGTAGTCACCTTTGTGGCGGGTGATTTCAAAATCCAAAGTCCGATAGCCAAGTTGACCCAATTCATAATTGAACCAAGCATCGATCGGACCTGAACAAAAGACGTGATCATAGCCATCGCAATCAGCTTGTGTGACTTTGCGTCCCAGCGTGACCGAGATGTTTTCATGGTCAAGGATCTTATCAACCATCGTGGTATAGCCCTCGGCTGGAATGCCTTGGTGACGATGATTGAAGTAATTGTCATTGTAGTTAAAGCGCACAGGCAGACGTTTTAGGACAGATGCCGGCAATTCACTTGGGTGCATGCCCCATTGCTTGATCGGGTAACCCTTGAAGAATGCCTCATACAACTCTTGTCCCAAAAAGCGCAGGGCTTGATCTTCGAAGCTTTTGACATCGGTAATATCCTGCCGGCTTTTTTCAGCAATAAATGCTTCAGCTTCAGTAGGTGAAAAGGTTTGATTAAAGAACTGATTGATCGTCAGCAAATTGATCGGCAATGAGAAAACCCTGCCGCCCGTCGTGGCCTTAACCTGACAGGTATAGGGGCGAAAATCGGCATATTGGTTTACATAATCCCAGACCGTATCATTGTCAGTGTGAAAGATATGCGGGCCGTGTTTGTGCAAAGTGATGCCCGTTTGGTCATCTACCTCGGTATAGCAATTGCCAGCGACGTAAGGCCTGCTTTCAATGATATCCACTTGATAACCAGCTTCAGCAAGCTCACGTCCAATGACGGAGCAGGTCAAACCTGCGCCGATCCCAAGGACACGACCACGGGGCGGGGCTTTCTGAGCGAGAGAGTTGGCCATGGGCACTCCTTAATTCAATGCTTTTTTCACGCGATTGGCGATTGGCCAGAGTTTGACTTTAAGCGCATGTGGCAGCGCATGCCAAATTTTGGCTCCAGCTTTATCTGCTGATGTCTTGGCTTTGCGCGCGAATGATGGGGGCACGGGAGCCTGATGGACGGCGTATCTTTTATCTAGGAAACTAAATAAAATGGTTTCGTACCAAGGGGTTTTGCGCAAAGCGTCCCAATAGTAATGCGAAAGCGGGTTGAACGAATTTAGCCACGGCTTACCAATGCCTGCGTAGTGAATGATCGCAGGGTGTTCGAATGTGCTATTGTATGCGCTGCGGTCTTTAGGCGATAGCGATGAGGCGTGGTGTTCGTCCATCCATAAAACGTTCCAGCGACCAGCAAGAAATTTAACCTTGCCTTGCAGGTGTTTGTTCAAAACGTCTTGATCCAGGAACCAATATGTCTTTGATGCCAGATCTTTGATGGCGTTATCAAACACGCCAGCGTCGCGCAGACCCGCCAAATCCATCACAATAGTGCCCGCTTGAAAATAAGCGTCTGCGGGAGATTTGCCGTCAGGTTTCATCTCAAGATGTTCGGTTATATAATCTGCAGATTTCAGGGAACCCGTTTCAGCAATCGAAGGGACGCCCATATTGACAAAGGCGCGCATCACAAAATCAGGGGCCGCTGCTATGAGAGCGTTATCAAGATCAAGTTCAATCAATGGGCTAATGTCATCAACAACCACCATATCGGTGTCGAGGAACAAAATTTTATCGCGCTGCGCCAATAAGTCTGGCAGGCCAAGGCGGAAAAACGTCGCCTTGGTGAAATAGCTATGGGTTTTCAGATCAAGATGCTGATGTTCCATGTTTATAAACGAAATGCTGCTGTCAGCGCGATCCATGCGTAGCCCGTCAAGTAGACGACGCTGGGTTGGGTGTAGCCCGCCATCAAGGACGATCATATCGATAAAGTAATCGGGCGATGTCGTTGTAAAAATAGAACGTATCAATGTGCCCAAATGTGGGACATATGCGGCATCGCAAGCCGCAACGACCGTTAGTACTTTTTTGTCAGTTTGCGGCAATTCTGGCTCGACGGGTGCGGGGGCCGTGTTGGCCACAAAAACGCGCTCAAGCTGCTTGAATTTCAGGTCGGGTTTCTGCGCAATTTGCCCCCGAATAAAGACCGAGAAAAGGCGCTCAGCGAGATATCCAACTGCACGTGCTTCTTGCCATGAATATTCCGTTGTATCGATTTCGTTATGAAGTCTATCCAAAATCGGGAACAGCCATTCGCAGTATTCTTCGAACACAGGGCGCGTGAACAAAAACATGTTGTTGGGGTATAGCAACGGACTTTTCAGAAGATCATCAAAGTGTTGCGTATAAGACGGTGACAGGTCTTCCACGATACGGCGCGCTGTTTCCAAATCTTCGATATGATGATGTGGCGCATTTTTGTAATGCGAATAGATATCTTTAGAGCCTGTTTGACGCACGTCAAACGGCACAGGAATGATCATATCAACCCCGTCCATCGCCTCTTCCATCACGTCATGCGTCAAGCCAAATTCGTTCACCAGTTTTGCATCAAGGCTTGGGTATTGAATAAGCCCATGCCGGTCTACCTCGCGTGACGGGTTGGGCAAAAAGTCAAAGTATCGGCGGTAATGCATGAATCCTAGGACGTCTGATTCAAGATCATTTTTCCAAGCCCAGTAAATCCCCGTCATCTCGCAATAAGCAGGGTTCCGATCCGAAATGTTGTCGCCTTCATCGTCCCGTTGAATACCTAATTTGGCATCTGATAGCGCTGCACCAACTTGAATAGGCTTAAGTACGTCGCTGTTAAGTATGCCAGCTTTCGCGAAGTAATTAATATAGATCGAAATCATCTCATTGGTTCCCATGGGGTCTGTCAGGCCATTCACTCGTTTGAAGGTACATATCGGGATAGAGACTTGATTGCAATCGTCTGAACCTGAATGTGCTAAGTCTTAGGTGTATTCATGTTTTCAATGAGTTATGCTTGTTTTTTGTGCGCCAATGTGATGGCTTCATCAGCGGTTTGATGCCGATCCATGGGGCGCATTTTTTTATCATCTGATCTAAAGGATCTGGCATCAAAACCAGCTGGCCTTTCAACGAAACGGCCACGCTGGTCACGCAAAATCATGGGCTCAGTGAGTTGCCTGATTTGTTGGCCAACCCCGTCTGGATGGTAAAGTTAAAGCACGCGTGGACAAGGTCGCCTGAACATCTTAGGATTGTGGCGTAAGCGTTATTGGCGCTTGGTCGTAAAGACGCTTATTGATAACGCTAGAGAAATACGACGATATGCAAAAAATTGATACACACCGATTGGGGATCGAGCAAGATTCACTTTTGTTGTTTTCTGATTTCCAAGACGGTGGCGCTATGTGGACGGGCAAAGGCCCACGCGAGCTGCGCCGCGTGATCGAATTTGATGAACCATTTTTACGCGCGCCTGCGGTCACCGTTGGGCTATCTATGCTGGACATTGATCAAGCTTCGAACCACCGCGTTGATATCTGCGCTGAGATGGTGAACGAAGAAGGTTTTGTGATTGTTTTTCGGACGTGGGGAGACACGCGTGTCGCCCGTGTGCGCGCTGATTGGATGGCCCTTGGTCCTGTGCGTCATGACGACGACTGGGATGTGTAAGGCACTGATAACAATAACAAAAGGCGCGATGGGAGCCTCCATCGCGCCTTTTGGCTATACCATGCCCTAGCCTTAGATTTGGTATAGGCCTTCGTAAAGGGGGCCCAATGTTTCATTTTCAAACAAGGATGAAACAGACGTACCATTCCATGTGTTGATGATCCCTTGGGCAAACAGGGGCGCCGTCGGAACGATGCGAATGTTTGGGCAATTCTTGACTTCGTCAGTGGCTTGAATTGAATCTGTGATCACCAAAGATTTCATCACTGAATTGGTCACACGCTCAACTGCAGGGCCAGACAAAACGCCGTGGGTGATATAGGCGTGCACTTCTGCTGCGCCATGATCCATCAGGTTTTCTGCCGCTTTGCAAAGCGTGCCTGCGGTGTCACAGATGTCATCCACGATGATACATTTCTTGCCCTTCACGTCACCGATAACGGTCATCTCAGCGATTTCACCCGCTTTTTCGCGACGTTTATCAACGATCGACAAAGGTGCTTCGATGCGTTTGGCCAGCTCACGCGCACGTGCCACCCCACCTACATCAGGCGATACAACCATGATATCATCCATGTTGCCTTTGAAATGGTGCTTGATGTCCAAAGCAAAAACAGGGGATGCGTAAAGGTTGTCGACAGGGATATCAAAAAACCCTTGGATCTGTGTTGCGTGCAAATCCATGGTGAGGATACGTTCGATACCCGCTTCGACCATCATGTTCGCGACAAGTTTCGCAGAAATCGGCGTGCGCGCTTTGGTGCGACGATCTTGGCGCGCGTAGCCAAAGTAAGGGATCACAGCCGTGATACGCCCCGCAGAGGAACGGCGCAAAGCATCGGCCATAATCAACAATTCCATCAAATTGTCATTGGCTGGGTTCGATGTCGACTGAATGATAAACATATCTTCGCCGCGTACATTTTCGTAGACTTCTACGAAAATCTCACCATCGTTAAAGCGTTCAACGCGTGCGTCGCATAGTTGCACGCTCATGCCGCGATGCATCGACAAACGCCGTGCCACGCTAGCGGCCAGCGGTTTGTTCGCATTGCCAGAGATCAATTTAGGTTCGGTAGCATTCGCCATTGCAGCATTCCTGATGAGTTATTTGCCAAATGTCATGGAATCGTGATGTTGACACGCCTTACCATCCCACTACGGTCTTGAAAACAGTATGCAACGAATGAGATGCGAAATGGCCCAGATTGATTACTATTTTTCCCTACTTTCAGGCTTTGCTTATCTTGCAGGGTCTCGCCTTGAACGCATCGCAGCACAACATAATGCCAGCATCACCTATAAACCCTATGACATCATGGCGCTCTTCGACCGCTTAGGCGCGCCGAAACCCGCAGATCGCCCCGAAGGCCGCAAAGTCTACCGCACCCAAGAGTTGACGCGGGCCGCGAAAAAGACAGGGCTGCCGTTCAAATTGGATGCTGCCTTTTGGCCGACCAATCCTGCGCCTGCGTCATACGCGGTCATTGCTGCGGCAAAAGCGCAAACGAAAACTGGATCTGGCGATGTCGCCGCGCTCATCGCGCAGCTCAACCGCGCCATTTGGGTCGAAGATAAAGATATCGCGGATGATGCGGTGATCACGCAGGCCCTAAAAGAGGCAGGCTTTGATCCGATGTTGTCTATGACAGGACTGTTGGAGGGCGCAGAAACCTATGCGCGCAACCTTGAAGACGCCTTTGCGGCAGGGGTGTTCGGATCGCCTTTCTATATCGTCACTGACACCGACGAACGCTTTTGGGGCCAAAGCAGCCTAGAGGATTTAGATCTTTATTTAGCAGGTGAGCTCTAAGGATCAAAAGCTTTCAAAAGCGCATCCACATCCGCTTGGGTTGTGGACCAACTGGTGACAAAGCGCGCCATCAATGATGTGTCTGGCGCCCCCGCCAGCGCAGTATCTGCGCCCCATAAATGATAGGCTGCGCCTTTGGACTTAGCGCGCGCATGTGTGGCGCGGGGCAGGCTGGCAAAGATCATATTGCCATCAACGCTATAGTTCAAAACGCCGCCACGCTCAGTGATGCCTTGGGCCAAAAGTTGTGCCATTTCATTGGCGCGCGTGGCCAGTTCTAGCCAGAGATCATCTTCAAGCCATGCTAAAATTTGTGCGGACACAAAGCGCGCTTTCGACAGGTTGTGCCCGCCGCGCATGCGATGACTTTCGAAAGCAGGGATCAGTGCGGGATCGAAAATCACTGCGGCTTCTGCCGCCATAGCGCCCGTTTTGGTCGCGCCAAGCGAAAGCGTGCTGAGTTCGCGGGTCATTTCCCAAGCTGTGGCACCCGTCTTTGCCATCGCATTGGCAAAACGCGCCCCATCCATGTGGATTGGCAGAGCTGATGCGCTGGCAATTTCTGCGATCTGAGCAGGGCTATAAGTTTCGCCAAATTCGGTGAGGTTGGTCATGGAAACGGCCACGGGCGGCATGCCATGCACATCGGTGTTGCCACGGTCTTGTGTCGTTATTTTGGCCAAAGTCACTGCATCCAAACGACTGTCTGTGCTCGGTAATGCCTTGAGTTTCGCGCCCCCTGCAAAAAACGTGGCCGCACCGCGTTCATCCACTTCGATATGCGCGGTCTCATGGCAGTAGATCACGCCCCAAGGCGGGGTCATCGCCGCCAAAAGAGCAGCATTTGCGCCCGTGCCTGACGTCATCGGGTAGATCCGCGCATCAGGGGCATCGAATAGATCGCGCAGGCGTTCTTGTAGGGCATCAGTGATTTTATCGGCACCATAAGCTGGCGCGAAACCTTCGTTGGCTTTGACCAGCGCTTCCATGATTTTAGGGTGTACGCCGGATGTGTTGTCAGAGGCGAAAAACATTACTGTGGCTCCTCAATAATATGGCTTTCCCAATCGTCATCATCCACTGTTGCTTCTGATACTGTAAACCCTTGAACTGACACGCCAGCATCATGCACGCTTTGCGGATCTCCTGTTTTCAAAGGATGCCATTCGGGCAAAGGTTGACCGAGATGCAATAGGCGGTATGCGCAGGTTTTGGGCATCCAATAGAGGTGTTTGTCTATGGTGCTGGGGCGCAGAACGATACATTCTGGCACGATGCTTTTGCGAGTCTCGTATTGCCCACATTGACAGGTTTCATCATCCAGCAAACGGCAGGCCACGCGGGTCAAAAATACCTCGCCTGAATCTTCGTCTTCGATTTTGTTCAAGCAACATTTGCCGCAGCCGTCACACAGGGCTTCCCATTCAGCATCGTTCATTTTGCCTAAAGGGACGGTTTCCCAAAACCTGTCGCGCAGGGTCATATTTCATTGCTCAAAATGCGCCGCGCTTTGTCGCAATCGGCATGCATTTGTGTGATCAGATCATCCAAGTCGTTGAACTTTTCTTCGCCACGTAAAAATTCAACGAAAGCAACAGATAGGTGTTCGCCGTATAAATCACCTTCGAAATCAAAGATGTAACTTTCCAAGCAAGGCACATTGGCCCCAAAGGTTGGTTTTACGCCAAGAGACGCGGCCCCTTGATAGCTGCCTTGATGCGAGCCTGTCAGCACATCCACGAAGACGGCATAAACACCAAATTTTGGCGCGTGCAATCCATCGATAGACATATTGGCTGTGGGAAACCCAAGGTCACGCCCGCGCTTGTCGCCGTGGTTCACCGCGCCTTCGATGCGATGCCAATGGCCCAGCATTTCCTTGGCGTGCGACATGCGCCCATCTGTTAAAGCCTCGCGGATGGCCGATGATGATGAAATTCCTGTTTCGGTTTTCAGCAAAGGCGCGATGGTCACGCCAAATCCCATATCTTCACCAAAACGCACCAAATCTTGCGCCGTGCCTGTGCGCCCTTTGCCAAAGCAAAAGTCTGCACCGACAACAACATGGCTTAGACCCAATCCTTCAACGATAATTTCTCGGGCGAATTCTTCGGGGGTTTTTGATGCAAGCTGGCCATCAAAAGGCAGTTGAAACAGCTGTTCCACCCCGATCTTTTCCAAACGGTTCTTTTTGGATTCCACATTCATAATACGAAAGGGCTTGCTGTGAGGGGCAAAATAGTCGCGGGGATGCGGCTCGAAGGTGACGATGCCCAGCGGACCATGTTGGCGCGCAATATCGATCACAGCGCAATGACCAAGATGGACACCGTCGAAATTGCCAATCGCGGCGCTGGCGCCATGAGCGGATTTTGGAACTTTGGTCCAATGCGTGTGCGTTTGCATAAGGGGATCCTCGCGAACGGCCCGTTAAAAGTGCCGCAATATGGGTATCAGTTAGGGCGGGCCTGCGATCAAGTCGAGGCCAACTCTGTTAGCGCAAAAATGAAATCGCGGCAGCTGGTGCCATCTGTTGTTCGATCAGCCAAGATGTCAGGCGTTCTGGATCGGGATTGACGTGATCGGGGCCGAATTCATCCGCCGCCAAGCCGCCCGTGATAAACAAGACATCCAAACCTTCACCAATCGCGCCTTTGACATCCGTACCAATACCATCGCCGATACATAGAATTTTCGCGTCATCGATATGCGCGATTTTGACCAAATGACGGCGCGCAAGATCATAGATGGGCGGATGTGGTTTACCGAAATACAGGCTTTCGCCCCCCATTTCAGTGTAAAGTTGAGCCAAAGCGCCAGCGCACCATTCGCGGGTCTCACCGCGATCCACCACGATATCGGGGTTGGCGCAGAGCAGTTTTAGGCCCTTTTGCTTGGCGTATAGAAATTCTGGGCGATAGATATCAAGCGATCCATCTGTGGCACGCGCACCCGTGCATACGATGCCTTCGGCCTCTTCAAGTGGCACTGTGGTCACATCAATTGCATCCGTCAAAATGTCGCTTGGGGCAAAGAACACCTCGACTTCTTCGGGGGTGCCTATGTGGAAAACCTTTTCCCCCACTGCGCCCATATGCATTGCTGTGCGCGCGGAATCGCCAGATGTCGCAATCGCGTCATAAGCATCTTCGGGCACCCCAAAGCCCAGCATCTGCGTTGCCACCGAACGCCACGGGCGGGGGGAGTTTGTGACCAAGATCACAATGCCACCAGCTTTGCGGTAGTCTTGCAAGGCTTTCACAGCCTCAGGAAACGCCTCGATCCCGTTGTGGACACAGCCCCAAAGATCGACAAACAAAGCATCATAATTGGTAGAAATATCAGACAGGGATTGGATCAGACGGGTCATAGTGGCCTCAAGGGTTGTGATATGTGGCTAGTCGTATCGTTTTGTGCGGCAAATGAAAAGAGAAGCGCGCCTTTGGGCGGTCCCCCACATCAATTTCTTGCCGTACCATGAAAATGGGCGCCCCAATTGGAGCGCCCAGCGAAACCAGTTTTGTGGCGGTTTACACCTTGAGGTTCGGAATGATTTGTTTTTTGCGTGACATGATGCCTGGCAAAACAACTGCATCGCCAGTCACAGTGGCGCCAAATGATTTTTCCGCCACTGTTTTCACAGTGTCATTTTGCACAAACAATGTGGCTTCTTCGGCCAAAATATCGACAACAAACAAAAGCACATGATCCACGCCATCTGCGGCGGCCACATCAACCATTGAGTTCAGCAGGCTTGCTTTGCGGTCCAGCACGATTTTAGGCGCAGTCGTTTCCAAAACAGATACGCGGAATTTCGTGGTGTCGACTGTGAATTCTTTTGAATCCATGCGGATCAATTCAGCGTCAGAAAAAGCTGATACGTCTGACTTTGCTTCAAACAATTCGGCAGCATAGGCCGCGATATCGATGTTCAATTCAGCCGCCAGCTTTTCGGCTAAAGCTTTGTCTTTGGCTGTGGTGGTTGGCGAACGGAACTCAAGCGTATCGGACAGGATGCATGATAACATTAGACCCTTGACCCAGTCGGGCATTTTCGCTGCATCATCGCCCATCAAATCAAACATGATTGTCGCAGTGCAGGCGAGCGGACGGATGGTGATGTCGATTGGACCTTTGGTTTCCAAACCGCCCACCAATTTGTGGTGGTCAATGATCGCTGAAATATCGAGATCGTTGATATTGTCGGGCAATTCGGCGGGGTTGTTTGTGTCAACGATGACGACTTTGGTGCCCGCGTCAAATTCAGTTTTGATTTCTGGCTTTGGGCAATCCCATTTCTTGATCACAAAAGCGGCTTCTGTGTTTGGCTCACCCAGCAACACAGCTTCGGATTTTTCGCCTTTGATTTCGTTAAGGTACCAGGCCCAAATGATGGGGGACCCTGTTGAATCTGTATCGGGGGATTTGTGGCCAAATACGAGCGTTGTCATGTGTGTCTATCCGTCAAAAGAGTGATTTTGCGCCCTTATAGGCAGTGCAGCATGGCTTGTCACCACTTTGTCTTTCTGGCTATCGTAGCACTTGGTTGTGGCAAAATTTACGTGTAAGATTGCCCACATGGTTCGCATTCTTGAAACTGATCTTTATCCGCCCGTGAAAGCCCATTTCGAAGGGCTCGGATATGAGGTGAAAGCCGAAGTCAAAGACGCAGATGTGATGGCTATGCGCCCCGATGCGCCTGACGAGCCGCCTGTGATTATCGAGTTGAAAACAGGGTTTTCGTTGATCTTGTTACATCAAGCCATCGCGCGGCAAAGCATCACCGATCAGGTCTATGTCGCCGTGCCGCGCTGGAAAGGTCGCGCAGGGTGGAAGACCTTCAAGGGCAATATTTCGATCTGCAAACGCTTGGGGTTGGGGGTGATTTCCGTGAATGTTGCCGAAGGGATTGTGCAGGTGCACAATGAACCCAAGCCGTTCAAGCCGCGCAAAAATCCAAAACGCAAAGAGGCCACGCTGAAAGAATTCAATGGCCGCGATGGAGATCGCAATATTGGCGGAACGCCGGGGGGCGGGCGCCACACGGCCTACCGTCAAGACGCAGAGAAATGTCGAGCTTATCTAGACGAACATGGTCCTAGCAAAGGCTTAGTCGTTGCCAAAAAGACTGGTGTTGAACGCGCGACCTTGATCATGCGGTCCAATCACTATGGGTGGTTTGAAAAAGTGAGTGTTGGTGTCTACGCATCGAAAGCACAAATAAAATGACAAATCCATACGAGCGTTTTGAGGCGGCCAAACGTGGCGCAAAATTTGCCATCCCGCCCTATGCCGAGCGTATAGGCTGGGAAATGTATTTGCTGTGGGTAAATGGGATCATTATGTTCGCGGGATTTGGGGGATTTGCCTTATTCATATCGCTGACCGATGGCGAGCCATTTTCGGTATATGGGATTTTCTTAGGAAGCTTTCTTGCAGGCCTCACGGCGCTGGTCTTTCTCGGTGTTCACGTCATCTCTAGACGCAAAAAAAAAGTCGCGTTGATTGTCGATGAAAACACAGTGACGGTGTCTGTTGGGGAACGTCGCTTCAATTTCGGTATGCTCGACCTCATGCTCTGGCAAGAAGACTTTGAACATGTCAAAGGCTTTGCGGCGAAACGCAAGCGACCTATACGCATGCTGATCGCCTACCGCATTGGCAACCACTTTGAAGAGGGAGAGCGTCAGCTTATTACCTTTGTCGGGTATAGCACGCCTGCTAAAATGGCCGAGCTGCAAAAGTGGTATCGCCAGACGATGTATATTGTGAAGTCTCGGCGCAAGTTTCAGCGCGATAATCAAGACGTGAGAAATAAGGCTGCCGCAGCAGAAGATGTCGCAACGCTTGTAGAACTCGTAGGACGACTTAAAAGCCCATCTGTCATAAATGAAGCAGATGTATTGAACAGCACAGATCCAGAAGACCGAATTTATATGCTCTTTCCTGAGGTGGAAAAAAGCCGAGGCGATATTGCCGTCGAAAACGTTATCAAAGTTTTGAACAGCAAGCCTCTGCGCGTTGTCACTTCAGTATGGTATGGTTTTATCGGCATTGTTATGTCGTTGTTCAACGCGGCTATCATTTTTGCGCTGCTCAGCTAGCCAGATTTTTAAAGGCGCTTGGCTGTGTTGAAAATCGTTAGGCATGCATCAAGTTTGGTGACATGCCCTCGCAGCCCTGTTCAGACTACGCCAGGGCCGGCCGAAGAAATGGACCTAAGCATCCTGATAAGTCCTTGAGCCGTTCAATGGTTGGCCCACCCAATAGTAGTGCATTTTGTTTATCCAAGATTTTCACCTAATTCGGTTGACTCACCTCTGATCCGTTCCTAACTATGCATCGTTATCACTCGATGCAGTTGAGTGCTAACGATGCATTTACCTTTGCCTTCTAGGCAGAGACCGAAATTGAAACTTTGTTCAAGGAGCCTTGTAAGATGGCCTTTAAACCTCTTCATGACCGCGTGGTTGTTCGCCGCGTTGAGAGCGACGAAAAAACAGCTGGTGGTCTTATCATCCCTGATTCCGCAAAAGAAAAACCATCCGAAGCGATCGTTGTTTCTGTTGGCGAAGGCGCGCGCAAAGACAGCGGCGAATTAATCGCACCTTCTGTTGCGGCTGGTGATAAAGTTCTGTTCGGCAAATGGTCCGGTACAGAAATCACTGTAGACGGTGAAGATCTTCTCATCATGAAAGAATCTGACATTCTTGGCGTGATCGCTTAAGCGACCTTCAAGCGGCTGCGCGCATCAGCGCGGCACTCAGATTTTTCATCCATCCTATTAACCTGAACTCAGGAGAGAACTCATGGCTAAAGAAGTCAAGTTCGATACAGACGCCCGCAATGCAATGCTGCGCGGTGTTAACATTCTTGCAAATGCTGTCAAAGTAACACTCGGCCCTAAAGGTCGTAACGTTGTTTTGGACAAATCTTTCGGCGCACCACGCATCACGAAAGACGGTGTATCTGTTGCCAAAGAAATCGATCTCGAAGATAAGTTCGAAAACATGGGCGCGCAGATGGTCAAAGAAGTGGCCTCACGCACCAATGACGAAGCTGGCGACGGTACAACCACTGCGACTGTTCTTGCTCAAGCGATCATCAAAGAAGGTCTCAAGCAAGTTGCGGCTGGCCTCAACCCAATGGATCTTAAGCGCGGGATCGACCTTGCAACATCCAATGTTGTTGAAGCGATCAAAGCGGCCTCACGTCCTGTAAACGACTCTGCTGAAGTTGCGCAAGTTGGTACTATCTCTGCCAACGGCGAAGCTGAAATCGGTCGTCAAATCGCGGACGCGATGCAAAAAGTTGGCAACGACGGTGTGATCACTGTTGAAGAAAACAAAGGCATGGAAACTGAAACAACTGTTGTCGAAGGCATGCAGTTCGATCGTGGTTTCTTGTCTCCTTACTTCGTGACCAACCCAGACAAAATGGTTGCTGAGATGGAAGACTGTGTCATCCTCTTGCACGAAAAGAAACTTTCTTCTTTGCAAGCGATGGTGCCACTCCTCGAGTCCGTGATCCAATCACAAAAACCACTTCTCATCATCGCTGAAGATGTTGAAGGTGAAGCATTGGCAACACTCGTTGTGAACAAATTGCGCGGCGGCCTCAAAATCGCAGCTGTTAAAGCACCAGGTTTCGGCGATCGTCGCAAAGCTATGTTGCAAGACATCGCGATCCTTACTGGCGGCCAAGTGATTTCCGAAGACCTCGGCATGAAGCTTGAAAACGTCACGATGGACATGCTCGGTACTGCGAAAAAAGTCTCCATCACCAAAGACGAAACAACAATCGTCGAAGGCGCTGGCGCAAAAGCAGAAATCGAAGCACGTGTGAGCCAAATTCGCGCGCAAATCGAAGAAACAACATCTGACTACGACCGTGAAAAACTGCAAGAACGTGTTGCGAAACTCGCAGGCGGTGTTGCTGTTATCCGCGTTGGCGGCATGACTGAAGTTGAAGTGAAAGAACGCAAAGACCGCGTTGACGACGCTTTGAACGCGACACGCGCTGCGGTTCAAGAAGGCATCGTTGTTGGTGGTGGTGTTGCTTTGGTTCAGGCTGGTAAAGGCCTTGAAGGCTTGGAAGGCGAAAATGCCGACCAAAACGCTGGTATCGCAATCGTGCGTCGCGCAATCGAAGCGCCACTGCGTCAGATCGCTGAAAACGCTGGTGTTGACGGTGCAGTTGTTGCGGGCAAAGTTCGTGAATCTACTGACCTTGCTTTCGGCTTTAACGCACAAACCGAAGAATACGGTGACATGTTTGCATTCGGCGTGATCGACCCTGCAAAAGTGACACGTACTGCTTTGGAAGACGCAGCATCAATCGCAGGTCTGCTTATCACAACCGAAGCTATGGTTGCTGAAAAGCCATCTAAAGACGGCGGCGCTGCTGGCGGCGGCATGCCTGACATGGGCGGCATGGGCGGCATGGGCGGCATGATGTAATCGTCCAGTCAGCTGACTGATAAAATTTGAAACGGGGGGTGCAAAATAGCGCCCCCCGTTTTTTATGGATCACCTGTTGCTTGCGAAAGCATCAATTGGTTAATTTTTGAACCGCGGTCATAGATTTCGTCACTTTGAACTTGCGCTTCGCGCCTGCAGCATGAAACTGTCAAGACAGGCTGATCTGAAAGTAAATTCATGGAACTACGTGAGCTGACCCGCGATGATGAACTCGCACTGTCTATCTTTTTAGACAGTGAATGCGGTCATTCGCAAATGTACCAAACGGTCAAAAATCTTCGTGATTCTAATATGTTAGCCATGGATCGATTGGCCTTTGAGGGCGATAAGATCGTCGGTTATGTGTGTTTTGCTAAAATGGTTCAGCCAGCAGACTGGTGGGTTTTAGCCGTCTTGGTGGTGTCATCCCATGAGCGCAAAAAAGGCATCGGTCGCGAGTTGGTTTACCGTGGAATGCACCATGCGCGGCGCGCAAAATGCCCTGCTGTGGTGGTGGTCGGTGATCCAGATTATTTTGCACAGGTCGGGTTTTCCACGAGTGCGGCACGCAATCTGCAACTGCCTTTCGCCAAAGACTACACATCGTTGCATCCTATCGCGCCAGGAACGGGCCTGTCAGCACATGAACTGATCTATCCGACTGCTTTTGTTCCGTTTGACCAAGGCACAGAGAGTCAGGCTGAGCTTAGTTAAAGATAGCTTCCAACGGGTCGTATATCACCTGATCTGCTTCATTAAAGGCAATGGTTTTTAGGCTGTCGGGCTTGACCGTCATCTGACTGATTTCGTTTTGAGTGACCCATTTGCGTTTGTTCACCACTCCCGCAACATCTGACCAATTTGGATCGACTTTTCCAGCTGTGATGTTACATCGGAACATCAAATCAACTTGATGAAAATCGCTTTTGGGGTCGTGAAATTCGTTGACCAAAACCAGCGGGCCTACATCAATCATCAGACCCGTTTCTTCATGGACTTCTCGGATCAGATTTTCACTAAGAGAGGCGCCTCTTTCGACACCACCTCCAGGCGCACACCATAAACCAAGATAGTGCTTGGGGTAGGCATTAACCAACAACAGCTTGTTTTCATGAACAATTATGGCGCGAACCGCGAGGCGAGGTGATGGAATAGATACAGACATATCTTAGCATGACGGGCCAGCGTGCTGCTTGCAAGCTCATTGAGACTTATGCTCCCCTAGGTCAATTGGCTGGGATGGTCTTTAAATTTGTGTTGGCGCGGAGCTATGATGTTGGTCGGACCGTTTGACGCGCCTGCTCACGTTTTTGCGAGACCCTTCTTTTGGTACTGAAAACACCGACGATACAGGTCTATGATACCCCGAAATACTCAATCGAGCTGGGCTGCATATGAAACTGTTTTGGCTAACGGCCCTCGCGATGATCGCTTTCGCGGCCAATTCTGTGCTGACGCGCATGGCGCTGTCCGACGGGGCTGATCCGTTTGCTTTTACCGCAATTCGCGTGTTTTCAGGCGCAGTCGTGTTGATGAGCCTTGTTGTCTTTCGCGGCGGTTTACCAAAAGTGTCATGGCGAAACTATGCAGGGTCTTCCTTGACGTTACTGGCCTATATGCTTGGTTTCTCAATATCTTATCTATCAGTGTCTTCTGGAATAGGAGCGCTGATTTTATTTGCAACAGTGCAAATATCGATGACTGTCGGGGCGATTGTTTCGCGCGATCCGATGCCTGCGCAGCGCTGGATCGGAGGGGCGCTGGCCCTCGCTGGCTTGGTTTATCTACTGTGGCCCAGCGGTGAGATTGCTTTGACGGGACTGGGCGCCTTCGCCATGATCGTGGCTGGGATCGGTTGGGGGATGTATTCCCTGATTGGGCGCAGCGCAGAAAACCCCTTGGCCGATACAGCTGTGAATTTTGCCATCGCGACGGTGCCAACAGTGCTTGTTTGGGCTGTGTTGCAAGGCGAAATCTCCGCAACTGGCGCAGGCCTCGCTGTGATATCAGGCGGGCTGACATCTGGGCTTGGCTATGCGCTGTGGTATGCAATTTTGCAGCACTTGGGGGCCAGTCGGGCAGGGGTTGCACAGCTTACTGTGCCGCTTTTTGCCAGCATAGGCGGCTATGTGATCTTGGGCGAACAGATCACGCCCAAGTTCAAAATCGCGAGCCTTTTGGTTTTGGGTGGGATCGCTTTATCGATGGTTGGCGGGCCTAAAAAACGTTAGGCCGCGCCTGTGATTTTATTCACATGGCCCATTTTACGGCCTGCTTTTACATCGGACTTCCCATACATATGAATCGCGACCGATCCATCTTTGGCGTAGTCAGCGATCTTATCCACGTCATCCCCAATCAGGTTGAGCATCTCGACATTTGAATGACGTTTTCCATCTCCTAAAGGCCAACCAGCCACCGCGCGAATATGCTGTTCGAACTGGTCAATCACGCAGCCGTTTTGGGTCCAGTGACCTGAATTATGCACTCGTGGCGCGATTTCATTGACCACAAGACCCTGTTTGGTGACAAAGATTTCAACCCCCATGACGCCCACGTAATCTAGCGCGTTCAATACTTTAGCGGCCAAAAGAACAGCATCCATACGCTGCGATGAGGTCAAAGTTGCAGGCACGGTGGTCGTGTGCAAGATGCCATTGATATGCACGTTTTCGCCGGGATCAAAGCAAGAAACATCACCGGCCTGACCGCGCGCGGCAATCACCGACACTTCATGCGTAAAGTCGATGAAACCTTCCAAAACGCTGGGCGCGCCCGCAACATCTTCCAATGCTTTTGCGGCATCAACGGGGGCCATAATGCGGGACTGACCTTTGCCGTCATAGCCAAAGCGCCGCGTTTTCAAAATGGCTGGTGTGCCGATTTCTGCGATGGCTTTGTCCAGATCTTCGGCTGTATCAACGGCTGCGAAAGGCGCAACTTTCAGGCCAAGGTCTACCAAGAATTCTTTTTCCGAAATGCGGTCTTGCGACACGGCCAAAGCGCGACGGTTAGGGCGGATCGGTTTGATCGATTCCAGTAAGTCCAGTGCAGATGTTGGCACATTTTCGAACTCATAGGTGATCACATCCACAGAGGCAGCGAAAGCTTTTAAGGCTTCAGCATTTTCATAGGACGCGGTGGTCACCTTATCGGCCACGTGACCCGCGGGCGGCTGTGCAGAGGGTTCAAAAACATGGGTTTTAAAGCCCAGACGAGAGGCGGCAACTGAAAGCATTCGGCCAAGTTGGCCGCCACCTAGAATGCCGATCGTGGCGTTGGGAGCAAGCACATCAACCATCGGTGGGCTCATCAGGAATAGAGGCTGCCAAGGCGTCGCGCCATGCATCCAAACGCTCGGCCAATGCATCATCTGCGGTGGCCAAAATGCCAGCCGCCATCAGGCCTGCATTTGCAGCACCTGCTTCGCCGATGGCCATGGTTGCCACGGGGAAACCTTTGGGCATTTGCACGATGGAATACAAGCTATCCACACCAGACAAAGCGCGGGTTTGCACAGGAACACCAACCACAGGCACGCGGGTTTTAGATGCCATCATGCCCGGTAAATGTGCCGCGCCACCTGCGCCAGCGATGATCACTTTTAGGCCGCGCTCAGCAGCGGTTTTGCCGTAAGCCCACAAGCGGTCAGGGGTGCGATGCGCTGAGACAATTTTGGTTTCATAGGCCACGCCCAATTCATCCAAAATATTCGCTGCAAGTTTCATTGTGGGCCAATCCGATTGGCTGCCCATAATAATGCCGACTTTGACGCTCACGATGCTGTCCTCGTTGGTGGGGATTTTCAGGGGCGCAGTATAGCGGTCTGCTGGCTATGCGCAATGAAGGGGGTGAAGAATAAGGCCCTGATCGGGGATTAAGCCGTGATATCAGGGGTCAATTGATCCTCGAGTTGCGCGATGCGATCTTTCAGTGAAAGTTTCTGTCGCTTCAAGCGCTGTAGTCGCAGGGCATCGGGCATCGTTTGCGTTTGAATTGCATCAATCGCGTCTTTTAGATCGCCATGCTCGCGTTTTAGCACTGCAAGCTTAATGCGCAGTACTTCTTTTTGGTCCATGCGTGTCGTGCTGTTCATAATGTATGCGACTCGAAGTTTTATGTTATCTGTATCTTACGCTGAAATCCTCTTTTCTCAAAGCCTTGTGGTACATGACTTGAAGCGAGCGCCAAAAACCCCATATTGTTAAAGAAGGCCGCCAACCACGGGGCCATATCTACACTGTCGCTTGTTTTGGAAGGGCGTGTTTATGACGAAAATGAGTTTTGGGTCACATCCATTTTTATTGGGGTTTGATCAGTTGGAAAGATTGGTCGAACGTACGGCCAAAGCGGATTCAGGGGGGTACCCCCCCTATAACATCGAGCAGACTCAAGAGAATGCTTACAGAATTACCATCGCTGCTGCAGGGTTTTCGCAAAGCGATCTGTCTATCACGTTAGAGAACCGTCAATTGGTGATCCGAGGTAGACAAGCCGAAGACAGCGAAGCGCGTGCTTTCTTGCATCGCGGCATTGCGGCACGTCAGTTCCAACGGAGTTTCGTACTGGCAGACGGCGTTGATGTGCGTGGTGCGACCATGGAAAATGGTTTGCTGCATGTCGATCTTGTCCGCTCGACGCCAGACACTGTTGTTGAAACAATTGAAATCAAAAAGGGGTAAATCCAATGGAAGCGAATTACAAAGACATCCCAGGCGCACCTGACAAAATCGTCTACGTGCGTTCAGTGCTTGTCGCTGATTTACCTGACGATGTGCGCGCCAAAGCTGGCGATTTTGAAACCCTGTTTGCGGTTCACAATTCCGATGGGGATCGCATGGCCTTGGTTGCGGATCGCAAGCTTGCATTTGAGTTGGCGCGCGAGCATGACTTTTCGCCTGTGAATGTGCACTAGTCTTCTATACCGCGATATTCTGATGCAGATTCAAGCGCCCCGATCACATGGTTGGGGCGTTTTTGCTATGTTAAAACAGGCTGACGAAAACAACGAGGGCGCGCCAGTTTTGCAAGGCGCGCCCCCTAGAAATCTAAGCTGATAAAAGCCTGTCGCGTTTACGCGTCGTCTTGTTCCGCCAAGAAGCGTTCCGCATCCAAAGCCGCCATACAGCCCATGCCCGCTGATGTCACAGCTTGGCGATAGGTGTGATCAGTCAAATCGCCCGCAGCAAATATGCCAGGAATAGATGTCATAGATGTGCCTGGTGTGACTTTTACATAGCCGCCATTATGCGTTTCCAAAACGTCCGACACCAATTCGCTGGCAGGGGCGTGACCAATGGCCACGAAAACACCTTTGGCTGGGATGTCTTTGATCTCGCCCGTTTTGACATGTTTGGCACGCACACCGTTGACGCCCTTCATGGGCGCTTCGTCACCGTAAACTTCCACCAATTCGTGGTCCCAGAGCACTTCAATTTTTTCATTTTTGAACAAACGGTTCTCAAGGATCTTTTCGCAACGCAATGAATCGCGGCGGTGGATCAAGGTCACCTTTGAGGCAAAGTTGGTCAAAAACAGCGCTTCTTCAACTGCTGTGTTGCCGCCACCGATCACAACGATTTCCATGCCTCGGTAAAAGAAGCCGTCACAGGTCGCACAGGCTGACACACCAAAGCCTTTGAAGGCTTCTTCAGAGGGCAATCCCAACCATTTCGCGCGCGCGCCCGTCGCCAAAATCACAGCGTCGGCTGTGTAAGTCGTGCCGCTGTCGCCCATGGCCACAAAGGGGCGCACGGTTGTATCAAGGCTGGTGATGATATCTTGCTTGATCTCACAGCCCATTGCAGCCGCGTGTTCTTGCATGTTGACCATCAACTCAGGCCCTTGGATTTCTTTTTCACCTGGCCAATTTTCAACTTCAGTCGTGGTGGTCAATTGACCGCCTGGTTCGATACCTTGAACCAGTAGCGGTTCCAGCATCGCGCGCGAAGCATAAACGCCAGCCGTATAGCCCGCAGGGCCAGACCCAATGATCAGAACTTTTGTGTGTTTGGTCTCAGACATATCGGCCTCTTGTCAAATGCAGTGTTGCGATTGATATAAGCACCCCGTCGCGTACACGCAAACGCTATGGTTGAAAATAAGTGCCAGCACCGTATTTTATCAATTTCGGCACATATCTCGGCACTGTTCGATGAGGCGCTGTGTGGAATGTTCTTGTGTTTTCATGGTATAAATGAGACAGATACTTGCGTCTAAGGTTGTAATTTTGACGTTTTTATAAAATTCTGACGCTCAACCCCTCGCATGGAGATAAAAATGTCTGGCCATAAGCTTGATGAAATCGATCGCAAGATTTTGGCCGAATTGCAGGCCGACGGGCGGATGACCAATGTGGAATTGGCCAAACGTGTCGGTATTTCTGCGCCGCCCTGTTTGCGACGCGTGCGGACCTTGGAAGAGGTCGGCTATATTACGGGCTATCACGCCGTGGTTAATGCGCGCGCTTTACATTTCGAAGTGCAAGTCTATGCGATGGTCGGCCTGTCCAGCCAAGCGGAATCCGATTTACAGGCTTTTGAAACCCTTTGTCTCAATTGGCCGTTAGTGCGGGAATGCCACATGTTGAACGGCGAAGTGGATTTCATTTTGAAATGCGTCGCGCCAGATCTGTCCAGCTTTCAAAGCTTTCTGACATCTGAACTTTTAACAGCGGCAAATGTAGCCAGTGTCAAAACATCTTTGGTTATTCGCGGCGCTAAGGATCTGCCTGGCGTTCCCTTTGATGTGCTCGAAAAACGCTTGGCCAAAAATAGCTAAATATACCCGTAACGGCCCCATCTTTGACGGGGCCGCGGCTGGGTTAAGCTGATGTTAAAGCTGCAAGATCCCCAGCAGACAGGCGCGGGTGTACCATAGCGCCAAAATCGCCCAGCTCTGTGAGATGTGGGAACAAGGTCATAAATGTTGCTCGCAATGTGCCAATCAACTGACCCGATGCCGCTGTGCCTGGATGATAGGTTTCCAACTCAAAACCATTCACGCGGATTAAGCGGTGTTGCGCCAAGCAGATATGGTAAGTGCGCACAGATGTGGCGGGTGTGACTTCGATCACTCTGTGCCCATCCGCCAAGCTGGCCACAGGAGCAAGCGCTTCGGAAGTGCCGAGATAGGATTTCAATGCCTGCGCGCGATGCACGTAGCGCGCCCCTTTGCCCAGCATCAGGTCAGGGGCAGGGCTGCCCCACCCAAAGCTGTCCGACACGATACGATACAGGGTTTCTGGCGCTTTGCCGCGCGCGGGGGCACCTTTGGCGTCGAGCTGCATTGACCCAATCCACTGAACGGGCATGAAATCCCCATCAGCGGTTTCAACGTGATCACCAGGCAAAAGGTCTTCGATGGCGATCGGCCCATGCTGCGTGGGGATAAGTGCGCCGCGCGCAAAGCTGCTAAAGGCATTCTCAAAAACAGGCAAAGCAGGCGCTTGTGTATGGTGATCCATAATGTCGCCATTGGGCGCAAGCCACATCATGTCGTAATGTCGTTGAGCAAGGCGCGGTCGTGGTGCTGGCTGTACGCGGCGCACCGTCCAAGCTGTCTGCGATGCAGTTTTATCTGCCTGTACCAGTCCAGCGGAACTGCGAAATTGGGACGCCGAAAGGGCGTCAGTATGAGGGTGCGACATTGAACACTCCTGTGGTCACTGTGTCGGCCCCCACCGATATCAGCAGGTTAACAATCGCAGGTGATTGTGTTCATTGTCAAAATTATAATTGTATTGTTCTCTCGGCGGTAAATAGTCCGCGGCGTAAAGGTGGCTTTGTTTCCAAAATCAATACGATTACACGGGGTAGGCAGTCCGATTGTGTCACCTTTATGCCCCATGTGACTGAGAATCATTCTACTAAAAACGCGAATCTGTCGCGATCTTGACGGAGAGTCCTGCGCAGATCAAAGCGAAGCAGATCCGCGCAGCGCCTTATGCAGAGGCTGCCAATTTGGTGCCACAGGTGCGAGCAGCAACCTTGGCTTTCCATTCCGCGCGCCGCGCTCCGCGGGCCCATGGAAGCTTAACATCTGATTTCTTGGATTCGGCGATTGCGGAGTTCAACCAACGGCGGTTCTTTGTCATGTCTGCTCTCTTTCAGTTGGCCCGTCTGATGCGGGGTTGCTGTTTGTTAGAGCTAATATGACGGTGGTCTCGGGCGAGAATTTGGCGATATGCGTTTCAATCGTGGTCTTTTTGTGAAACCTGCTCGTTCAGTAGTGAAATGGAGGCGGTTTCATTTAAGCGCATGAAATTAAATACTAATTCTACGTGGCGGAAACAATAAGTCGCGGTGGATCCTATTGTTTCTGGCGGAAATAGGGCGTTCACCTGCCTCTATTGGGCCCAATTTCCGTTACAAACGGATGGTCGACAAAAGCCGACCATAGTCAGCTTCTTTCTTATGGACAGATCTGCGGTAGGAAAAGAATCGGTCTGCATCGGCATAGGTGCAATGGCCTGTCCATTCGGCATGTCCAACACCAGCGCTGCGCAATTTGTGCAAACCAAAGGCGGGCAGGTTGAACATATAGCGGTCTTCCTGACCATTGGCGAAGAATTGCACGTTTTCAGGGTCTTCATCCATGAAACGATCCAGAAACTCAGGCCCAACTTCATAAGCGCTTTGCGAAATGCTGGGACCGATGATGGCGGTGATGTTTTCGCGCTTGGCACCAAGGGCTTCCATTTCGTCCAAAGTACGATCCAAAATCCCATCAACAGCCCCGCGCCACCCCGCATGGGCCGCTCCGATGACATGCGCCGTTTTATCGGCAAACAAAACGGGCTGACAATCAGCCGTTAGAATAACCAAAGCCAATCCCGCTTGATCCGTCACTAAAGCATCCGCACGCACTGCTTCGCCAGTTTGCGGGCCTGTCACCCGCAACACATCAGCGGAATGCACTTGATGTACGCCACATAGGTTTTCAGGGGCCACATCCATCGCGCGCGCCACACGTGACCGATTAATGGTGACGATATCAGATTGGTCTGTTGATCCATGCCCGCAGTTCAGCCCCGCATAAACACCTGAAGACGCGCCGCCTTTGCGGGTGAAAAAACCGTGCTCAATGCCTTCTAAGGCGTCTGCGGTGATGACTTCTAGGTTCATATCAAGGTTGGCTTTCAACTGTGCCCTTAGGTTGGGGCGTCAAATCCAGGGGGCAATAAAGTTTCACGCGGCGCAATGGCAATCGCTTTGAAAAGCAAGCCCATTTTATCGGTGTTGGTCAACCTGTCAAATGCTTCAAAATGAAGATCAAGGTCTGTTCCGCTCATTTTTGTGGCGAGTGCCTGCGCGCGCTGGGCAATGCCCAAACGGGCCAAGAGCGGTCCCTGTGCGATCATCTGCGACACGGCGCAGCCTGCATCCGTGGCACAAAGCGCCAAGGCTTCAAAATCTACATGCGCGGTCAGATCAGCGCAGCCGGGGCGTGCCAAAGGATCAACCATTTCGTGATTTTCCACGGCTTGAAATGTATCGCCGATCGCGTGCCAATCGCCGTAGTCAATCACAATACCGCTGCCGCCATAAGTTGTAATGCGTTGTGCGATCTCGTCTATAATCGAGGCAAAGGTCGGACAGATTTCCACCACATCCCCCGACTGCGTGTCGTTCAGCCTATGATCCAACAAGGCAATCGGTGCAGGTTGTGACAGCCCCAATGTGAGTGTTTCGTCGATCAAGCCGACTTGCGCTTCACGCCAGCCTTTTTCGTCGCGCATGAATTGGCGGATGGGCAGGGCGTCGAAAAATTCATTTGCGATCAAAAACAGCGGCTGTTGCGGAAGTTTTGCGACTGTATCAACCCAAGTCACATCATAGCCTGACAACTTTTCGCGCTGTTTGTCGCGCAGTGTTGGTGAGGCTTCGACCAAGGTCACGTTCATCGCTGTGTGCATATTCGGCACAGCCTTCGTCGCACGTAAAATATCGGCCATCAAAGTCCCACGGCCTGGTCCAAGTTCAGCCAGTGTAAAAGGCGCGGGACAGCCTTGATCGACCCAAGATTGTGCAAGACAGAGCCCCAAAACTTCGCCAAACATCTGACTGATTTCAGGCGCTGTCGTGAAGTCGCCATCACGTCCCAATGGGTCGCGTGTTGTGTAATAGCCGTGGTCGGGATGCAGCAGACAATCGGCCATATATTGCGCCAAAGAAATCGGTCCTGTCTTGGCAATGCGGCGCGCCAAAAGGTCAGCTAGGGGTGTCGGCGCGCTCATTTTTGCTTGGCTCGCGCGGCGAGAAAGAGACCGATCAAAATCATGGGCAGTGATAGAATTTGCCCCATTGAAAGCCCAAGAAACACATGGCCCATCGGATTGTCAGGCGTAATAAACTGCGCATCAGCTTGGCGGAAAAATTCAACGATGAACCGTGATATGCCGTAACCTGCGATGAAAATCCCTGCAATTAAGCCTGGTTTTTTCAACGCGCCAAAACGCCAGACCAATACCAGCAACAGCGTGCCTAAAATCAAGCCTTCCAACAAACCTTCATAAAGTTGCGATGGGTGACGGGCGCAAAGCTCCGTTGCGGTCGCGCAGGCCTGTGCTGCATCGCCGGGAAAGACAACAGCCCAAGGCGCATCGGAGGGGCGCCCCCAAAGTTCGGCATTGATGAAATTCGCCATACGCCCCAGCAAAAGCCCCGCAGGCGTGGCCATCCCTAAGATATCAGCCAAAGACAAAAGCGAAATCTGATGCGCGCGCCCATACAGGTAAGCTGCGACAACGACCCCTAAAAATCCACCGTGAAAGGCCATGCCGCCTTGCCAAACCATCGGGATTTCCAGAGGGTTCGCGAGGTAATATTCAGGTTTGTAAAACAATACATATCCCAAACGCCCGCCCAGAATGATCCCCAGAACCAGCCATGACAACAGGTCGTCAAGCTGAGGGCGGGTCATCGGTGGTGTTTCATGTGACCAAAGACGTGCCGTGCTGATGGCGCGCATCATTAAAAACCATGCAATCGCAACGCCTACAATATAGGCCAGCGCATACCAATGCAGGGCAAAATTGATCGGCCCAAGCTCAATGGAAAAGAGTACAGGCGAGATATCGGGGAATTGGATCACAGCGGGTAAATTCATCATGTGCGCATCTGTCGTAGCGAAAGGGCAAGAGTCAAGCTTGCGATTTGCACTCTATCGCCCCATATACAGTCAGGACAATCAAATCAGCGTGTCTGCGGCTCTTGGCCCCTTGCGCGCTTCAAAGCTGCACTGGAGAGCCCATGCAAACGCGCAATAAAATTCTTGATGATTTTTCCCAGCTTATGACCAACGCGATGGGCGTGGCCCAAGGGGCCAAAGACGAAGCGGATACCGCGCTGAAAAGCTTGGTGGACCGTTGGTTGGCGGATCGTGATTTTGTCACCCGTGATGAATTTGAGGCCGTGCGTTTGATGGCGCAAAAAGCCCGCGAAGAAAACATTGCCCTCACAGCGCGCCTTGAGGCTTTGGAAGCAGCGGCAAAACCCGCCAAGAAATCTTCCAAGTCCTAAGCGACACCAAAGGCAGATATATTTGAAAAGGGGGCATCAGGTGCCCCCTTTTTTGTGTCTGAGGCATGGCAGTCTTTGCCCCAGTTTTGCGCATGTGACCACAGTCTATCTGTGGGTAACTGCATTAGCTGGGGATAACCCAAAAGTTTCGCTTTACAGACGGGGCGCTTTTGGCACACCATATATTGTATAGGGCGCAAGCGTTCCTGCCGCCCCTAGATTAGGCACCAAGTCTTGGTGGTGGTGATGGGATACATCGCAAAGCCAAAGGCCAAAACAATAAAGCGAGGCTGCACATGTCGCTGAACGAGCCATCTTTTTCTGAAGACCTACACCCGATCGATTTAGTCGAACACCTTGCCCTGACCCATGAATGGGAATTTGATCGTGTCGGGGATGATCAAATTTCAATGGCTGTCGAAGGGCAGTGGCGTACCTATTCTATCACTTTGGCATGGTCCGACTATGATGAAACCCTGCGCTTGATTTCGACCTTTGACATGGATCCTCCCGCAGAACGCCTGCCGCAGATGTTCGAAGTGCTCAATCACGCGAATGACGAATGTTGGACAGGCTCTTTCACGTATTGGCAAGATCAGCGTTTGATGGTCTTTCGCTACGGCTTGTCACTTGATGGTGGGCAGGTCGCCGTGTCTGAGCAAGTGGATCGTATGATCAATTCAGCTGTTGCGGCCTCCGAACGGTTTTATCCCGCGTTTCAATTGGTGGCTTGGGCCGAACGTGACCCGAAAAGTGCCATGGATATCGCGATCCGCGAAGCTTACGGACGCGCCTAGTCGCATCCATGCTTGCGCGAAAATAAGCGTGTGCGCAGGCTTCGTGTTGCACCTCTATCGAGACTGTCTACACTGCCCCCTGAACCCTCAGGGGGTCTATTTATTTGCAAATGGAGTGTGGCATGGATGATCTTAAAAAACGCGGTTTGGTTCTTTTGGGCTGTGGTAAAATGGGCTCTGCGATGCTGAAAGGCTGGCTAGATGGCGGCCTGCCGCCCAGCTCAGTGACTGTGATTGCGCCGCGCCCATCGGATTGGGTGAAGTCAACAGGCGTTAATATCAATACAGATCTGCCTGAAGATCCCGCAATTGTTTTGCTGGCTGTGAAACCTCAAAAAATGGCCGAAGCTCTGCCGAGCCTAAAGGCGTTAGGCAATGGATCGACTGTGTTCCTGTCTGTGGCTGCTGGTATCAGTTTGGCCAGCTATGAAGAAATGTTGGGGGATAAGACCCCCATCATCCGCGCTATGCCAAATACGCCCTCTGCCATCGGGCGCGGGGTGACGGGGATTGTGGGCAATGCCCGTGTTACTGCCGATCAAATTCAATTGGCGGATGAATTGTTGCAGGCCGTAGGTCAGGTTGTGCAACTGGAAAATGAAGGGCAAATTCGTGCCTTAACGGCTGTGTCTGGATGCGGCCCCGCCTATGTGTTCCACCTGATCGAAACCATGGCCGCGGCGGGCACTGCGGCAGGCCTGCCTGAAGATATGGCTTTGCAATTGGCGAAAGCGACTGTTGCGGGGGCAGGGGTCTTGGCAGAAGAAACCGATGAAACCCCAACGCAACTGCGCGTCAACGTGACCTCTCCCAATGGGGTCACAGCCGAAGCCCTGCGGGTCTTGATGGATGAAGAAAACGGTTTTCCACCCCTTTTGGACCGCGCGATCAAAGCGGCCATGAAACGCGATGCGGAGCTTGCATAATGGATAGCGAAATCAGTTACGACGACTTTCTAAAGGTGGATGTGCGCGCAGGTGTGATCACCCGCGCTGAACCTTACCCCGAAGCACGCCAACCCGCGATTAAGCTTTGGATCGATTTTGGCGGTGATATCGGCGAAAAGAAATCATCAGCCCAAATCACAGCGCATTATAAACCCAAAGATCTGATCGGCACTCAAGTGATGGCTGTCGTCAATTTTCCACCGCGACAAATCGGCAAATTCATGTCCGAAGTCTTGGTTTTGGGCTTTCCTGATGAGGTGGGCAATGTTGTTTTGGCGCGCCCCGATCAAGATGTGCCAATAGGGGGGCGTTTGCATTGAAGCTGCTGGTCACACAATCCATGCCCGAAACTGTTGAAGCCGAACTGAGCGCTCACTTCGACACAACCTTTCGTGCAGGCGGTGCTATGCGCCTCGACGAAGCGCGCCAAGCTATGAAGGACTATGACGCGATTTTGCTGACCTTGGGCGATCAGTTTTCGACCGAAGCGTTTGAGGGAAATCTGCGGTGCAAGGCTTTGGTCAATTTTGGTGTGGGGTTCAATCACATCGATGTCGCTGCGGCCAAGGCTGCTGGCATGCAGGTCAGCAATACGCCAGGTGCGGTGACCGATGCCACAGCCGATATTGCCATGATGTTGATCTTGATGACTGCCAGACGCGCCTCAGAAGGTGAAGCTTTGCTGCGCAGTGGCGATTGGACGGGCTGGGCACCGACCCAGCTTTTGGGGTTGCATGTAACGGGCAAAACTTTGGGCGTGATTGGTATGGGGCGGATCGGCAAGGCAATTGCCAAGCGCTGCCACTTTGGGTTCGATATGAATGTCGTCTGCTACAACCGCTCTGAAGTGCAAGAATTTGACGTGCCCTGTCATCAATTGGACAGCATCGAAGAGGTGATGGAACACGCTGATATTGTCGTCTTGGCCCTGCCTGCGACCCCTGCGACGCATCACATTATTGGTGCCGCACAATTGTCGGCGATGCAGAAGCACGCGGTTTTGGTCAATATTGCCCGTGGAGACATCATTGATGAAAGCGCTTTGATTGATGCGCTGCAAAACGGCGTTATCGCTGGGGCTGGTTTGGATGTTTACGAACACGAACCACATGTGCCGCAAGCGCTGATTGATCTGCCCAACTGCAGTCTTTTACCGCATTTGGGCACCGCAGCGTTGGAAGTGCGCAGGTCAATGGGGGCTATGGTGATCGAAAATCTGCACGCTTTTGTGGCGCAAAAGTCACTTCCCAATGCGCTTTGATCACTTTTTCGTGATCAAAGCGTGAGTATCGAGATGGCTTTGTTTGATTGTGCGTTATGGTCTTGGTGCGGGTGACCTTAGGTCACCTGTTTCCTCGCGCCAGTGACGGCGGCACAAGGAAACATAACGTTCATTGCCCCCGATTTCGACCTGTGCACCATCCGTCAAGACGGTGCCATCTTCGGCCTTGCGCACGACCATCGTTGCTTTGCGCCCGCAGTGGCAGATGGTGCGCACCTCGCGCATTTCGTCGGCCAAGGCCAGCAGCGCGGCCGAACCTTCAAACAGGTTGCCCTGAAAATCCAAGCGTAATCCGTATGCCATTACGGGCACGCCCAAATCATCAACCACCCGCGCCAACTGCCAGACCTGCGCTTTGGATAGAAACTGAGCTTCGTCTATAAAGATGCAAGCGACCTGTGATTTTTCCAAGCGGGCTTGGGTCTTCGCGAATAAATCTTCGTTTTCGCCAAAGGTATCAGCCCGCTCACCAATGCCAATGCGCGATGCAATGCGACCTTCGCCTGCACGATTATCGAATTGCGCGGTGATCAGATAGGTTTCCATTCCGCGTTCACGATAGTTATGTGCAGCCTGCAACAATAACGTCGATTTGCCAGCGTTCATGGTCGAATATTGAAAATACAGTTTTGCCATGGCACAGGGTTTGCCCAATGAAAGGCCATTGATCAAGAGAAACTGAACCCTTTGTCCCGTAAAAAAGGCGCTCAAGTCGGGGGGCGAATGTTAAATACTGGAAACACAGTTGCGCAAACATTTGGGATGAGAGACGCAAGACAAAAACACATTTAAACACCTGTGACCGAAGCCACAAAAAACACCTTCCCCCGACTATCGCGTTTTGGCGCAAGGCGCGCTAAACTCATAAACCCTAGCAACAGCAGGTAGATTAAAGTTTTGCATGTGCTATGAAGTTTGATAATGGGAAACCAGATTGAGAATTCCCCCTAAGTCGGGGGCTGATTTTAAATGGGATGAACGATGAACGCCTCTGGTAGCTATTTGAAAAAACACGCTGAAGCGCTTGTGAAAGATGTCGGTTTAGAAGCAGCTTGCGCTTTGACGGGCAAATCAAAGGCCACCTTGGGGCGGTATTATTCCACATCAGATGAACATGCCGATCGCTTTATGCCTGTGGATGCTGTGGCGCAGCTCGAAGCCGCTGCCAGCTATCCGCATGTGACATCCGCCTTGGCTGAATTGCGTGGCATCACCCTGTCTTACGACCAGTCTCATAAGAACACGCCTGAAAAAGTCGGAGGCGTAAATGCCGATGTGATCGCACTGTCCCAACGCTTTGCCATGTTGATGGGGGAATACACCGCTTCGATGGAAGATGGCGTCATTACGATCAATGAAGCCAAGCGCCTATTGCGCGAAACATTGGAATTGCAGCAGGTGCTTGTGTCGATGAAAATGCATCTGGAAGACGAAGCGACCTAAGCCATTTGCTTACAGCGATCTTGAATTGAAAACGGCGCCCGATGAGGCGCCGTTTTTATCTTATGCAGATGTTTTGCTGCGACGTGGGCGACCGCCACTTGGCTTGCCCGATTTGACGCCATTGCCGCCTGGACGTCCGCCGCCGGATTTAAATCCACCGCCACCACGACGACCACCGCCGCCACCGCCGCCGCGACGACCACCACCGCCACCGCCGCCACGTTTCGGACCAGGCATGGCCGCATCATCGGACCAAGACGCAGGTGTTGCGACAGGGATCGAGATTTTCATCACTTTCTCAATCGCACGGAATTCGCCCAATTCAGCTGGCGAACAAAATGCCACAGCCTTGCCATCACGACCCGCGCGAGCGGTTCGACCAATACGGTGCACATAGTTTTCAGGCACGTTTGGGAGCTCATAATTGTACACGTAGCGCACCAATGGAATGTCGATGCCACGTGCAGCAACATCTGTCGCCACCAGCACATCCAACTGACCATCACGGGCCATTTTCAACGTGCGCTCACGTTGACCTTGGGATTTGTTGCCGTGGATGGACCCGGATTTATACCCTGCGGCTTCCAACTGTTTCGACATGCGTTCCGCACCGTGTTTGGTGCGTGCGAAAACGAGTGCCAACTCACCTTTGTGAGTGCTCAGGTGTTTTTTCAACAGATCAGGCTTGTCGGACTGGCCAACATAGTGAACTTCCTGTTCGATCTTATCGGCAGCACGCCCAGCAGGGGACACTTCGATGCGTACAGGAGAGGTCAAATAGCTTTGCGCCATCTCGTTCATGTGCTTGTTCATTGTGGCTGAAAACAGCATTGTTTGACGCTCTTTGGCCAGCATTGGCACCAGTTTACGCAACGCGTGAATAAAGCCCATATCAAGCATCTGGTCCGCTTCATCGAGCACCAAAAAGGATGTTTCATCCAAACGAATGGCGCGGCGATCAATAAGGTCCATCAAGCGACCCGGTGTGGCCACCAAAACGTCGGTGCCGCGCTCAAGGCGTTTGACCTGTGCGTTGATAGATACACCACCAACCACACGGTTGATTTTCAGGTGTGTGTCTTTCATGAACGGAAACAGGCTGTCTGCGATCTGGTTCACCAACTCGCGGGTCGGGGCCAAGATCAAAGCGCGGGTTGTTTTCGCGTTCGGTTTGGTGCCTGCGCCCAAAAGTTGATCCATCAATGGCAGACCAAAGGCCAGCGTTTTGCCTGTACCCGTTTGGGCCAAGCCCATAACATCGCGACCATTCATCACTTCTGGAATAGCACGCGCTTGGATTGGCGTTGGTTCTTTTAGGCCCATGTCGTTGAGCATAGTCAAAAGGCGCGGCTTGAGGCCGAGCATTGTAAAATCAGTCATGTATCTCTTTCTGTGAGAATAAAATTCCCACACGCGGAACACCACATACGCCCAATGGGGCCATGCGGATCAATGGTCGCGGGAAAGGTCACCAGTGATTGGCATCACGCCAAACCTGTTATCCCGCCGGACCCCTCGCGTGAATGTGGGAACCTATGGGCGATCAAATCGCCCTATATCCAGCGCTGAGACGCACAAGTGCGTGGCTGCTCACGCGGCAGCATGGGCGGTGGATATGTGGCACATGGGGCAGGGCGCGTGATAAGTCAAGGGTATTTGCAAGCCGCAAGCATATGAAACGAAAAAAGGCGCCCACTTGGGACGCCCTTTTCTTTGGATTGGCTGACGTTTTACATAGCCTGCTCTTGCAAGCTTTCGACTTCGATCTCGCCTTCGCCGCGTGACTTCATCGCCATAGCAGCGGCATGAGCGCCTGCGGCAGTGGTGAAGTAGGGGATCTTGTCATAAAGTGCCACTTTACGGATTTCGCGGCTGTCTTCAACGGCTTGTGCGCCCTCGGTGGTGTTGAGCACCAGCGCGATGTCGTCGTTTTTCAGCATGTCCACAATATTTGGGCGGCCCTCATAGACTTTGTTCACAACCGTGCTGGCCACGCCTTTTTCAGTCAAAAATGCAGCTGTGCCACGGGTGGCGACGATTTCGAACCCGAGATCCACAAGTGTTGTCGCAGCTTCAATCGTGGCGTCGGTTTTATCCATGTCTTTGATCGACAAGAAGACTTTGCCAGTCTCTGGTAGAACCGTGCCAGCGCCAAGCTGAGCTTTCAAGAAAGCACGAGCAAAGGTTTTGTCAGAGCCCATGACCTCACCTGTAGAGCGCATTTCTGGCCCGAGGATTGTGTCGACACCAGGGAAGCGCGCAAACGGCAAGACCGCTTCTTTCACCGCGAAACGACCTGTTTTAGAGCTGTCGACCAGATCAAAGCTGGCCAAAGGTTCACCTGCCATCACGCGGGCTGCGATGGATGCGATGGGTGAATTCACGGCCTTGGCCACGAAAGGCACAGTGCGTGAGGCGCGCGGGTTGACTTCGATCAGGTAGATCTCATTGTCTTTGACCGCGAACTGGATATTCATCAAACCGACCACGTTCAGCGCCAAAGCCAAGGCGCGGGTCTGGCGGTGCAGCTCTGCGATGATGTCATCTGACAAAGAATATGGCGGCAAAGAACAAGCGGAATCGCCTGAGTGCACGCCCGCTTCCTCAATGTGCTGCATGATGCCCGCGACATGCACGTCTGTGCCGTCACATAACGCATCAACGTCGATCTCAACTGCGCCAGACAGGTAGCTGTCGAGCAACACAGGGCTGTCGCCAGAAACCACAACCGCAGAAGAAATATAGCGTTTCAGCTGGTCCATATCGCGGACGATTTCCATCGCACGACCACCCAAAACATAGGAAGGGCGGATCACCAACGGAAAGCCGATTTCAGCCGCAATTTCGATCGCTTCGGCATCTGTCGATGCGATACCGTTTTTCGGCTGCTTCAATTCAAGACGGTTCACAAGATCTTGGAAGCGCTCGCGATCTTCGGCCAAATCAATAGCGTCAGGGGAGGTGCCCAAGATTGGAATGCCCTCAGCTTCCAAAGCGTTGGCCAATTTCAGAGGTGTCTGACCGCCGAATTGTACGATAACGCCGTGCAATGTGCCCTTGTCTTGTTCAACGCGCAGAATTTCCATCACGTGTTCGAATGTCAGCGGTTCGAAGTACAAACGATCAGACGTGTCGTAATCTGTGGACACTGTTTCAGGGTTACAGTTGATCATGATGGTCTCGTAACCCTGTTCGGTCAGCGAGAAACAGGCGTGACAACAGCAGTAGTCAAACTCGATGCCTTGGCCGATACGGTTCGGACCGCCGCCCAAGATCACCACTTTTTTGCGATCAGAAGGGCGCGCTTCACATTCGACTTCGCCCATCATCGGCGCTTCGTAGGTGGAGTACATGTAAGGTGTTTGCGCTTCAAATTCCGCTGCACAGGTGTCGATGCGTTTGAATACGGCATTGACGCCCAAGTTGCGGCGTGCACGGCGAATGTTGGCCTCGTCGCGGCCTGTGAGTGTGGCCAAACGCGCGTCTGTAAAGCCGAGCATTTTCACGCGGCGCAATCCGTCTTCGGAAACAGGCAAGCCTTCTTTGCGGATCGTTGTCTCAGCGTCAACGATTTCGCGGATGCGCTCAAGGAACCAAGGGTCGTATGAGTTCGCTGCATGGATTTCGTCGTTGGTCAGGCCAAAACGGATGGCTTGGGCGATCACGCGCAAACGATCTGGTGTGGCTTTGGACAATGCTTTGATGACTGCGGATTTCTCAGGCGCGCCTTCGATTTCGATCTCGTCAAACCCTGTGAGGCCCGTTTCCATCGACGCCAATGCTTTTTGCATGGATTCGTGGAAGGTGCGGCCAATCGCCATGACTTCGCCCACGGATTTCATCGCGGTCGACAAGTTTGGCTCAGAGCCTGCGAATTTTTCAAAAGCAAAGCGCGGGATTTTGGTGACAACATAGTCGATTGTCGGCTCAAAGGATGCTGGAGTCACTTTGGTGATGTCGTTGTCGAGTTCATCCAAAGTGTAGCCAACTGCAAGTTTGGCTGCAATTTTCGCAATCGGGAAACCGGTCGCTTTGGACGCCAAGGCAGAAGAACGTGACACGCGTGGGTTCATCTCGATGACAACCATGCGGCCGTCAGCTGGGTTCACAGACCACTGCACGTTTGATCCGCCCGTTTCCACGCCAATTTCGCGCAACACATTGATCGAATGGGTGCGCATCAATTGGTATTCTTTGTCGGTCAAAGTGAGCGCAGGGGCCACAGTCACAGAGTCGCCTGTGTGCACGCCCATTGGGTCGACGTTCTCAATCGAACACACGATGATGGCGTTGTCTGCTGTGTCGCGGACCACTTCCATTTCGTATTCTTTCCACCCCAGCAGGCTTTCGTCCACAAGGATCTGTGCCATTGGCGAGGCTTCCAAGCCAGAGCGACAGAAATGTTCGTAGTCGTCGCGGTTATATGCAACACCGCCGCCTGTACCACCCAAAGTGAAGGCCGGACGAATGATCGCTGGCAGACCGATTTCTTCAAGCACTGCGAAGGCGTCTTTCATACCAGCTGCAATGTCGTATTTGCCATCTTCGCCTTTTGGCGCGGCCACGATTTCAGCTTTCGGGTTTTCGATGCCCAAACGATCCATCGCTTCGCGGAACAGTTTGCGATCTTCTGCCATTTCGATCGCGGCACGTTTCGCGCCAATCAGTTCCACGTTGAATTTTTCCAAAACGCCCAAGTCATCCAGCTCAAGCGCTGTGTTGAGGCCAGTTTGACCGCCCATGGTGGGCAGCAATGCGTCGGGGCGCTCTTTTTCGATAATCTTGGCGACAACTTCGGCCGTGATAGGTTCGATGTAAGTCGCATCTGCAAGGCCCGGATCGGTCATGATCGTCGCAGGGTTCGAGTTCACCAGAATGACACGGTAGCCTTCTTCGCGCAGCGCTTTACAGGCTTGTGCACCAGAATAGTCAAACTCACAGGCTTGGCCGATAACAATCGGTCCCGCGCCAATGATCATGATGGATGAGATATCGGTTCTTTTAGGCATGGCAGACCCCAGTGTTTTTTGCAGGCGCAATCCCTCCGCGCGGGGCAGGGGATAGCAAATTGTCGTGAGTTATAGGCATGAGGCGTGCATACGCAAGAGGAGTCTGACGCATTTTGCAGCTATATTTGACCGATTACCTTGTTGGCGGCGCCGGTTGATGGCGCAGGGTTTCCCCTTAGGCGGTATTTACACCTTTGGTGCGATCTGACTGCGAAAAATTGCGACCCATGTCACAAGCCCAACGAATGCAATTAGGCTCACTGTACCGAAGACTTGAAATGGCATCGGTACGATTGATATCCCAAGATAGAGCACCGGTGCGGGAATGCTGATCGGTAAAAAGACACAAGCCAGTGCTAAAAGTGTTTTTCGTGGACTAATGTGGCGGGCAATATAAGGGGCAAACGCGACAATCGCGATGTAGTGATAGCTCCATGACAGCGGGCTTGCCAAAGCATAAAGCCCCATGAAAATCGCCCAAAGCCACCCACTTTTGGCAGTGTTGCGCGCCTTATGCATCGCCCAGCAGCCGCCTGCGAGCAAGATCAGTGCAATGCCCGAATTCACCTGTTTCCATAGATCGGATTTTGCCGCGAAGAGATACGCCAAGTGCGTGCCTTCATTTGCTGTGCCTAATTTTGCCCAATCGGGTCTTTCCATTTGGGGCAAGTCGTCTACGAAAAACAGTTGCCCTACCAAGGGATCGATGGAAAACGAAATCGGTGTGATCAACACTGTTTGTGCGATGGTTTTAACCTGATCCAAGAAAACAACGTGCAAAGGCCACCCCGCAAGGGCCACCGAAAGCCCGCCCAAGGCCGCGCCGAATAAAATGAAAGGCAAGACCATTTTTTTATGACCGCTGGCGATAAAGAAAAAAATGAACACCGCAGGATAAAGCTTGATCGATGCGGCCAATGCCAAAGCAGCCCCCGCTGAGAAATTGTGCTGCGCGCGGGCGCGTTCTATGGCCAAAAGCGTTAAAAAGGCGACCAAGATCTGTGGTTGGTTCTGCACCAACGCCAACTGGCCGACCCATGTGGTAAACAGCAACACTTGGCCTGCAACCAACAAGATAACATTGACCTGCTTTAGGCCCACAATCCGTCCAGCTAACAGCACGCAGAGTGACAAGATGATCGGATTCACAAAAGACGCAATCGCACTAAATGTCGAATAGGTTGTGATCTTTGTCAAAGCACCTGTAAGGACCGCCCAAATCGGGGGGTAGATAAAGGGATATAGCGCATCGCTATAGTCTGTGCCGCGCAGCTGTTCATACCATGCCGCCGGCGCCAATAGATCAAAAACGCCCGTGTTTTGCGGGTAGATATCCCCCACTGTGCCATTTGCCCAAGCAAGCCCTGCCAGCCATGAGGCATATAAATCTGGCGCAGGTTCCCCCGCATAGCTCGTGTAAGATAGGATCGCCATCACGGCAATTAACAGGAATGCTTGAAAAGCGGGTCGTTGATAAAAACGTGGCATATGGTGATCTTTGGTTTAAATGCGCGCCAAATAAGCGCAATAAATTATTAACGGTGTGCGGATTTCAAAGGGCACAATCAAGCCAAACAGGCTCAGATCTACGTCTTTCACCGCAACCCATGCGCTTGGGCAACACCAAACACATTATAATGGACTGCAAAAACGTCAGCTGCCCTTGACTTTTAGGCCCCAGAAAGGTGTATCAGCGCGACGACTAATATTAGTCCAAGACCTGAGGATTCCGAATTATGCACGCCTATCGTAGCCATACCTGCACTGAATTGACCAAGGCCAATGTCGGCGAAACCGTTCGTCTGTCGGGTTGGGTTCATCGTATCCGTGACCACGGCGGTATTTTGTTTATCGATTTGCGTGATCATTATGGCATCACCCAAGTGCTTTGCGACCCTGATAGCCCTGTGTTCAAGGACATGGAAAAAGTGCGCGCCGAATGGTGTATCCGCATCGATGGCAATGTCATGGCGCGCGATGAAAGCCTTGTGAATGAAAAATTGCCAACAGGCGAAATCGAAGTCTTCGTGCGCGATTTGGAGGTTCTCGGCGCCTCTGATGAGCTGCCTTTGATGGTTTTTGGCGATCAAGAATACCCCGAGGAAACGCGTTTGAAATACCGCTACCTCGATCTGCGCCGCGAAAAGCTGCAAGAGAATATGAAGCTGCGCTCAAACGTGGTGAAAGACCTGCGCGAACGTATGTGGGCGAAAGATTTCAACGAATTCCAAACGCCTATCATCACAGCGTCTTCCCCCGAAGGCGCGCGTGACTTTTTGGTGCCATCGCGTTTGCACCCCGGTAAATTCTACGCTTTGCCGCAGGCCCCTCAGCAGTTCAAACAGCTGATCATGGTCTCTGGCTATGACAAATACTTCCAAATCGCGCCATGTTTCCGCGACGAAGACCCGCGCGCTGACCGCTCTCCCACCGACTTCTACCAGTTGGACATCGAGATGAGCTACGTCACACAGCAAGACATTTTCGACACTGTCGAACCTGTGATCGGCGGCATGTTCGAAAAATTCGGCAAAGGTCGCAAAGTCAACAAAGACTGGCCGCAGATTTCCTACAAAGACGCCGCTCTTTGGTACGGCTCTGACAAACCAGACCTGCGCAACCCGATTAAAATGCAAGTCGTGTCCGAACATTTCGCTGGATCAGGTTTCGCCATCTTTGCGAAATTGCTCGAAACAGAGGGCACAGAAATTCGGGCTATTCCTGCGCCCAAAGGCGGCTCACGTAAATTCTGTGACCGTATGAACAAATTCGCGCAACAAGAAGGCCTGCCTGGCATGGGTTACATCTTCTGGCGTGACCAAGGCGAAGGTTTAGAGGCGGCTGGTCCATTGGCGAAAAACATCGGCCCAGAGCGCACTGAAGCCATCCGTCAGCAACTCGGCCTTGGCCTTGGTGATGCGGCCTTCTTCTTGGGCGGCAAGCCGAAAGCCTTTGAATCTGTTGCGGGCCGTGCGCGCAATGTGATCGGCGAAGAGCTAGGTTTGACAGATAAAGACAGCTTCCAATTCGCTTGGATTGTGGATTTCCCGATCTATGAAAAAGACGAAGAAACTGGCAAAATCGACTTCGAACATAACCCCTTCTCTATGCCACAAGGCGGCATGGAAGCGCTGAACGGAGATCCGTTGAAAGTGCTTGGGTATCAGTATGACTTGGCCTGTAACGGTTATGAATTGGTATCAGGTGCCGTGCGCAACCACTCACCAGAAATCATGTACAAAGCCTTCGAGATAGCGGGCTACGGAAAAGAAGAAGTCAACAAACGCTTTGGCGGGATGGTCAACGCATTCCAATACGGTGCTCCGCCCCACGGTGGTTGTGCAATGGGCATCGACCGCGCTGTGATGCTTTTGGCGGACGAGGCCAACATCCGCGAAGTTATCATGTTCCCGATGAACCAACGTGCAGAAGACTTGATGATGGGCGCGCCAAACGAGCCGATGAACGAACAGCTACGTGAATTGCACCTGCGTGCGATCCCAGCCGAAGACTAAGATCAAATAAGGGCCAAAGCGGTCAAAATCGAAATGTAAAAGGGCGCGTGGGAAACTTCGCGCCTTTTTTAATTGAGGGGGGTGCGTGAAATTTACACCACGCGCGCTTGATCGATTCTCTCATGCACCAGCCCTGCAACCCGCGCCACGTCCGACCCAAAGGGTTTGCCTTGTTCGCGGTGTGTGGCCAAAGTCTTGGCGGCGTCATCAAGTTCTGTATCCCCTGATGTGCGGGCAATCCCAGATAAAAATTGGGCAATGTAATCCAGCATATCTTCGCCACGATTGAGTGTCATCAGGTCTGAAATATGGATAAAATCGTCCTGCAAGGCGATTGGATCAGGGGAAATGTCTTCATTTGAAACGGGTCGAATGCCCATGGGGCGCACAGATTCGGGCAGCGCATTCAAAATAATTTCCTGAAAAACGCCGAGATTCGCGATGGGCTTTTCGATGAATGCATCAGCCCCTGCCGCCATTGCAAAAATCTCTGTGCCAGTGTCCCCAGACATTCCTAAAACCACATCCACTCGGGCGCTGGCATGGGCCAATTCATCAATAAGGTCAGCACCAGATCCGTCAGGCAGGCCAAGATCGACAATCACAACATTGGGTCGATAAACCCGTAAGTGTTTGCGTGCATGCATTAAATTATCAGCGCGGCGGATGCGTGCACCTGAGCGCAGGCACAAAAGGCGCAGCGCCTCTGAGGCAAATCGACTATCTTCGACGATCAGTACGTTTAGCCCTAAAAGAGGGCGTTCAGCCGTTGGTGATTGGACTGGTATTAGGCTTTCAAGGTCATTGGACATAAGGCAGCTCCCAAGTTTTCTGGCCTCCATTAACCCTGAAATTGGTGAATAGGGCGTTAACCTTGCGCTGCTTCGCGGTATTTCTCCAAACAAGCGGTGGGCCGTGCTGCCCCTGCGACGTCGCGCCACTTGTGTAAACTTTTCAAAACAGGCCATATGGGTCGAGTTAAAACAGGAGCATTTGATGATTGGTCGGTTAAACCATGTAGCGATTGCCGTGCCTGACCTAGAGGCAGCCTGCGCGCAATATGCGGGGCCGCTTGGCGCCAAGGTCGGCGCGCCTCAAGATTTGCCTGAGCACGGGGTGACTGTGGTGTTCATCGAATTGCCCAACACCAAAATCGAACTGCTTTATCCTTTGGGGGATGCCTCGCCGATTGCCAGCTTTCTGGAAAAATCTCCAGCGGGGGGCATGCATCACATCTGCTATGAAGTCCCAGATATTCTAAAAGCACGTGATCAATTGATCAGCGATGGGGCGCGGGTTTTGGGGGATGGTTCTGCAAAAATTGGCGCGCATGGGAACCCTGTGTTGTTTTTACACCCCAAGGATTTCCAAGGCTGCCTTATTGAATTAGAGCAGGTCTAGGTCTCTGCATTGGCGTGGGGCAACTCATGCAATCAAAGGAATTCTATATGTCTATCGTTTCTGCCATCGTTCTTTATGCCGTCATTTGGTTTATGACGATGTTCGTCGCCCTGCCAATAGGTCTGCGCACCCAAGGGGATGAGGGCGATATTGTTGAAGGCACACATGCCGGCGCGCCAGCCAATTATAACCCAAGGCGCAAGGCAATCATCGTCAGCTTGGTCGCCTTGGTGATTTGGGCTGCTATTGTTGGCGTGATTTATGCTGAGGTGATCACATGGCAAGATCTGGATTGGACTCAAGGTCCGCTTACGCCAAGCAACTAGGCGCAAGCGTTTTAGTCTAAGGTTAAGCTTTGGTCCTGCGGCGCTTGGTCCAGTTGTGGCAAGCGGCTGCCCTCAAGGCGCATAAACATATGGGTGAATGTGGCCGCGCCCAAAACTGGGATCAACAGGTTTACGAAGGGGATCGATAGGGGCACGGCCATCAAAGCGCCAGATAGCCATATTTTCGCCCCGTGACGCGCCCTTGCGGCTTTTGCCCCTTCGCGCCCCAATCTGCGCACAGCAACCATCTGAAAATATTCCCGTCCCAGTAAAAAGCCGTTCAAGGCCCAAAAGATTATTGGAGCTGCGATATTTAGGATCAGGTAAATCACCAAGGCAATCACATTGGCCAAAATCAAAATTCCCAAAAATCCGACCGTATCGCGCATCATGTCGCTAAAACTTTGGCGCGGCGCTGGGGGCAACTGGGGATAATGTTTGGCTTCGACCGCTTCTGCGACCTCATCCAAAAAGAACCCTGTAAAGGCGGATGCCACGGGCACCATCAAGAAGACGGACAGACCTATCATCACAAAAAACGACCCGATGCTGATGGCCAATCCCAGACCTATGTCGCCTATCAAGGGCAGTGAAATGGTGTCTGGCAAAAACAGGCCTAATGCCCAAACAAAGACGATGTACATCCCGACCAACAAGGCAAGTGTCAGGCCAATGCCTTTGGCCAAAACAGATTGAAATCTTGTGTCGCCCAATTGGCCTATCGCTTTGAAAAAATCATCAAGCATCAATCGGTTACCCATGTTGTGATCGCGTTCAAATCAGGGCGTGGGCGTTCTGGTGGCGCTGATTTTTCGGTGCCGATATGAATGAAGCCTGCGATGGATTCGTGGTCCGCCAAACCTAGGCCTTGGGTGCGGAAAGTCGGATCGTGCGAAGCCCAGCCCGATAGCCAGTTTGCACCCCACCCAGCGGCCAAAGCCGCGTTGAGCAGCGCCAAACAAGCGGCTCCAGCAGAATAAAGTTGTTCAATCTCGGGGACTTTTTCCGACGCTTTCGGGCTGAAAATCACAGCGATGGCCAAATCAGCGGTACCATATTGATTGATTGATTTTGCCACTTGCGCGTCATCCAAATCGCGCCCTTGTGCCAATTCTGCTACCAAATGCGACAGGCGTGTCAGGGCTGGTTTTTCCAACACAATAAAGCGCCATGGCTCAAGCTTGCCGTGATCTGGTGTGCGCGCAGCTGCGGTCAAAAGTGGCAGCAGGTCTGCGCGGCTGGGCGCGGGGCCTGTCAGCGTTTTCGCGGGGCGTGAGCGCCGAGACAGCAAAAAATCAAGGGCCGATTGGTTTGGCGTGGGCATATTAAAGTGCTTTCTGTTGAACCTAACTGTCAGCTATGTCGGCATTCTTCGCGCAACAATCAACCGATTTTCCCTGATAAATGTAACAAAGACTTACATTGCGCCTGCCCAAGGTTCAATGTGAAGCACTTCAAAGTGGTAATCCGCGCTCCATCAAGCAATAGAGCTAACTCACAAGGCAGTTTTCGCGGTGGCGTTGACGATTGTATAGGCCCCCTCGGGCAGATCCAAAGCCGCACCGATATCGCGCAACTGGGCCATAGAAAGCGTTATCTTATGGTTTTTGCCTTCGCGGGGGTCATATTGTTCAACCGTGATACATTCGGAAAATGCCGATACAATCACATCCTCTTGCAAAGGGGCGCCTTCGTCATCGACCAGTGTAATCACCGTCGCGTCAAATTCGTGTTCGATGGTAAACATGACATCAATGCTATCGCTGTCGTGTGGATTTGCAAGTGCTTTGATCGGTTGTAACTCCGCTCTGGTATGATTGATCCGATCAGCATAAAATAGCGCGAATTGGCTTAGATTTTAAGCCATGCAAGATAACCTTTGAGGTCTAAAGTGCCGATATCTCTGATCCGCAAAGCGCCCCGCGCCGTCACGTCTATTGCTTGTGTTGCCGCTTTGACGGCCTGTGTCGATGCGACAACGCCGATAACTTCCGCGCCACAACCGCAAGCGCCTGTCAGCTCTGTCAGCCCTGTGAAAACAGACGGGCCTGTGACGGTCGAAACCTTTGCGGCAATCGTGCGCAGCATGGAACCCATTGCTGAATCCGAATGTCGCCAGCGCACCTCTGGGGCGAATTGCGATTTCAAGATCGTTGTCGAAAGTAACCCCCGCGCGCCGTCAAATGCTTCGCAATCTTTGGATGCCAATGGACGCCCTGTCTTGACGTTCTCTGTGGCCTTGCTTGCGGATGTGCGCAATTCCGATGAGTTGGCGTTCATTTTAGGGCATGAGGCGGCGCATCACATTTCGGGTCACATAAATCGCGCCCAAGAAAGTGCAGCAGTCGGTGGGCTTTTGGGCGGTGTTTTGGCCGCAGCCGTCGGCGCCGATGCTGCCACTGTGGAAACCGTGCAAAACCTTGGCGCAACCGTGGGCGCGCGGCGGTATTCAAAAGCCTACGAATTGGAAGCCGATCAGCTGGGGACCATCATTGCCTATCGTGCGGGCTATAACCCCATTCGCGGCGCGGCGTTTTTCACCCGCATACCTGATCCAGGGGACCGTTTCTTAGGGTCGCACCCTCCCAATGCGCAACGGATTGAAACTGTGCGCCGCACGATGGCGACCCTGTAAAGCCTGACTGTGGTGTCACCGTGCCTTATGCGGTGTCTGACAATTCCCAGAACATTCCGGATTGTGGCGTAAATCTTAACAAAGCCGCGGCTGTGTCGCGGTTTTGCCCTGATTGGCAGCCTAACTGATATCGTAATATCGTTATCACATCAGGAGCAACGCCCATGGGACATAGACTTTCAGGACATATGATCGCCACCTATGCCTGTGCTCATCTGACGGGCCCCTGTTTGAACCGCAGTTTGACAGTGGATGGGATCGAACCCTTTGGATCAGCCGATGAATGTTTCACATTGGACTGCTATAGCGATCACAGTTCCATCAGGCTTTGGTGCATTCTTGATGATGCAGGGGATGTGGTGCAAGGCGGCTTGGTCCCTGATACGCAAAGCTATAACGGGCTTGGCGGCGGGGATAATCATATCATTTTCAAAGGCGGTTTTATCGTCGATCTGTCAGGTTTCTACAGCAGTCAACGCAGCTATACGGCAAAAGGTGAACCGCAAAACCATCTGCCTGCTGACAAACACCACGCTTTGCTACAAAAACGACCGCATTCGCATCTGTTTTGCGACGGATCGCTTGCGGAGATGGCGGGCGCAGAAAATCGCGGATCTGTTGCAGCTATATTTGGCCGAGCGGCCTGACTCATACTTTTGCTCAGTGGCGCTTTTATTGCCCAGAGATTTGTTTATAAAACCCGTGTGATCACTTTCGAAAATATCATATCCGACCGCGGGTCAAAATATGCCGTCTCAGGCGGGGGATGTGACTCGGCTGATGAGGCCAAGGCTTTCATTAAAACCCTGTGCAAATCCAAGAAATTCGCGAAAGCCACTCACAACACTTGGGGGCTTTTGGCGGGCGACACCCCGATCAAAAACGATGACGGGGAAAGCGGTGCGGGCATGGTGATTTTGCGCATGTTAGAGCGCGAGGACCTGCGCGATCACATCATCGTCGTCACACGTTGGTATGGCGGTAAACATTTGGGCGGCGACCGCTTTCGCCATGTGCAAGATGCGGTACGATACTATTTGGATCATCGGTCTTAGAGAACAGGTGCAGTTTTTTGGGGGGATTTAGGCGCTAAGCGCCGCAATACCATTCTAATTCAGGTAAGTTTGAATTTTTCCCATCGCTGCAGCATCTAAACGAAGCTTTTCTAACTCTCCTTGCTGGTCGGTCCAGTCTAGTTCATTCGCCTTCTCTTTGGCCAAAGCTTGAGCTCGCTCAGATTGAAGCGTTTTTTCAATCGATGCTTTTATGATCGGGCGCAGGTGCTCCGGAAAGTCATCGGTGACATAGTAACCCAAACGCACTGACATCGCGAGCGGCGGAATTATATCTGCAACTGTTTCAACATCGGGTAGCAAGGGGTGAGGTTCTGACGTCAAGGCAAGGATCATTCTTACGTCATCTTCACAGTCTTGCACCAATTCTGGCATTGTGACCATAACGTCAACCCGCCCTGATTGGAGTAGATCACAGGTGGGTGTTTCATGTGGTGTTGCTAGGTCAAAACCGAAATCAAAATAGCGTGCTGCCGCTCTGGTTTGACTTGTAGATCCCGCCTCAGCCATCAGGTACCCTAATTTGAGCGTCTGATCAAAATGCACATCTGCCATGGTTTCAAAGTTTAGATAGGGGGATGAACTTGGTGCCACTAAAACCACGGGAAACGTTAGAATGGATCCCAATGGCTGAAACGGGTTAGCTTTGGTCTCAGGCGCGACGAAAGGGCCTGCGAGAAACATATCATTGACCAACGTTAGCACGGTTGGCCCCTCATATTGACCGGTGGAAACCTTGGCCATGATGTCAAAGGGGCCGCGTTCTGCGCCGGCTTCTTCGATAAAATTGACCGTCAATTCAGTATTCTTATCGATATCTTCCGCAATATATCGGGATATCACCTCAATGAAACCATCTTCGCCGCCTGGAAATGGAACCACGAGGTTAATTGTTTCAGCTGCGGCAATTATTGGCGCGGCGCAGAACAATGCTGCGCTCAAAATTGTGCGTTTTATTAAAGAAGTCATCGAGCACAGATCCTTAGTCGGTTTCTACGAACCTGACCTTTGTCTGCCAAAAAAACTAACGGCAGATGAATGTTACAAATCTTTTTGCGTTTTTGCAGCCAATTTTCAGCCGCGCCCTGCTTTGCGCCTTAGGTGCCACCTGTAAATCATGGGGGCCAGAACCCTGTCGTAAGCCCATTCACTCAGCGGTAAAACTATGGGCCAGCCCGTGACGCGCGCAAGCCACCTGTATTTCGGCATTTCGCGCCACAGTACCCGAAACGCAGGGATGCCAGACACAAGCTGGCCTTTGTGGGCCACATACAACCGCCGTGCCGCCTGATCCTCAGTCAGGCCCCAGCGCTGCAAATTGCATGAATTGAGATCATCAAAACGGATTGAAAGCGCATGTTGCGCCGCATAACCCGCGTAATGCGAAATCTCGAAATTGCACACAGGACAGTCCGCGTTGAATAGAACTTCGGTTTCGGAGGGATCATTTTGCGTCATAGGATATATATAGAACAGAATTTGCGCAGGCCAATGAGGCATTTGGGTTTATGCTTTGACCTGAGCGATGCAAGCATTGCTGAGCGCCCGACCAAGGGTCAGATTTCCATAAAGTCTTGTTTTACTGCATTTGTCAGAAAGCGTTCTAAATCATCGTATCGCTGTGGCTCAAATCCGGAATGTCGGACCGCACTCAACAAACGCAGAGTTGGGAACTTTGGCGGTATTGTATCAGTTTGATTGCGAGCATAATCAAATAGGCATTCTGACAATACGTAAACCGTTGCCCATCGAGTGACGATTGATAACTTCCCATACCCAGTTTGTTTTGTGGGGCTTACTTGTATTTTTTCAGAATCAAATTCATCGTGCAAAGCATACGCTGACTGATATGCCCTGAGGAGCGCTTGGAGGACTTTAACCGCGTCGCCATTCCCACTTTCGATCGAGAGCTTTAGATTTTGAAACTCTCCAGCGCTCCGACCCTGTCGGGTCTTACGCGCGTTGCCTCCGAAAAATGATCCCCAACGTTCCGATTTCGTGCATTTCTGAAAACAGTCTCCCAGACTGTTTTCTATTTCGAAATGCACCCCCACAAATCATACTCCCCAGCCTCATCTACCTCGACTGTCACCAAATCCCCGACACTCAAACCAGACGTGCCCTCATCAATAAACAAGTTCCCATCAATCTCGGGCGCGTCGCTTTTGGTGCGGCAGGTGGCGATGCCGTCTTCGTCGATGTCGTCCACGATAACCTGCATCGTCTGACCGACTTTACGTGCTAGCTTGGCCTCGGAAATGGCTTGGGATTTTTCCATGAACCGTTCCCAGCGCTCTTGTTTGACCTCTTCAGCCACGTGATCGGGCAGCGCATTCGAGCGCGCGCCAGCGACGTTTTCGTATTTGAAGCAGCCCACGCGGTCGAGCTGCGCTTCATCCAGCCAATCGAGCATATATTGGAATTCGGCCTCGGTCTCACCTGGGTAGCCGACAATGAACGTGGACCGCAGGGTGATATCAGGACAATCGCTGCGCCATGCGGCGATTTCATCCAGCACTTTGGCTGAAGCCGCAGGGCGCGCCATGCGTTTCAAAACATCTGGGTGGCCATGTTGGAAGGGGATATCAAGATAGGGCAAAACCGCATTCGATGTATCCGCCATCAGTGGGATCAAATCGCGCACATGAGGGTAGGGGTAAACATAATGCAAGCGCACCCACAGATCATCCGCCGCGCCCAGTTGGCCGAGCTCGCGTGTCAGATCAGTGATGTGTGAACGTACATCACGATCTTTCCAAGGATGCGTCGAATAGCGACGATCAAGCCCGTAAGCGGATGTGTCTTGTGAGATCACGAGCAATTCTTTAACGCCAGCCTCCACCAGCTTTTCAGCCTCGCGCAAGATCGCATGCACAGGGCGCGATTGCAGTTTGCCGCGCATGTCGGGAATGATGCAGAATTTGCAGGCGTGATTACAGCCCTCAGAGATTTTGAGATAGCTGAAATGGCGCGGAGTCAAAGACACGGATTGCGCAGGCAGCAGATCAACATAAGGGTTCGGTTTGGGCGGCACAGCACCGTGCACGGCATCCAAAACTTGTTCATATTGATGCGGGCCAGTGACGGCCAGAACTTTGGGATGCACGCCAGTGATATATTCGGGCTCCGCGCCCAAACAGCCCGTGACAATAACCTTACCGTTTTCTTGCAGCGCCTCGCCGATGGCCTCAAGACTTTCGGCTTTGGCACTGTCCAAAAAGCCGCAGGTATTGACCACAACCGCATCAGCGCCCGTGTAATCGTTTGAAATCGCATAGCCTTCGGCGCGCAGGCGCGTCAAAATCCGTTCACTGTCCACCAAAGCTTTTGGACAGCCAAGTGAAACCATGCCAATCGTTGGCTGGTCTGTGCGGGCTTTGCCATTGGCGACATCAACAACTGGCCGAGGGGCCAGATCGGGGCGGAGATTCGGTGGATTTGTGCTCATAGCCCTGCCATACACGGGTTTAACGCACGGGTGAAGTCTGTCGTTACTCTGTGGGACCGCGATACATCGCAGCCCGTGACGCAAGTTGATGCGGCACGAATGCACACATGTGCGTGAGATGTTGCAATATGTGCGTTAACGCCCCTCACACAGGGGCAAAAATGCCGCTAAACAGGTGAAAACAGTTTAACCCTCTTCAACGAGTGAGCCAAATGACAAATACGAAAAACAGCTACGGCGGCTTGGCCCGCTTTTTCCACTGGGCGATTGCCCTGCTGATCCTGACGGCCTTTGCGCTGGGCATCATTGGTGACAACATGCCCCGCAATGCCGAAACCGTAGACACACTCAAGACGCTGTATTCCGTGCATAAAACGGTTGGTGTGACGGTGTTTATTCTGGCGGTTTTGCGCATCATTTGGGCGATTGTCCAGCCCCGCCCTGTGCCGTTGCACCCTGAAAAGAAGCTTGAAACTTTGGCGGCTGAGGTCATGCACTGGGCGCTTTACGGTGCCCTTGTGGTTGTGCCTTTGTCTGGTTGGGTGATGCATGCCGCCGAAGTGGGCTTTGCCAATATTTGGTGGCCCTTCGGCCAAGGACTGCCCTTTGTACCAAAATCCGAAGCCGTTTCCCACGCAGCGGGGGCTGTGCACGGGGTGGCCGTTTTCGTCCTGTTGGGTGCGGTTGTGGCCCATATTGCTGGCGCAGTAAAACATGTGGTGATCGACAAAGACGACACGATGGCGCGTATGACCAAAGGCGTGTCAGCAGGCGATGCTTCAACCAGCAGTCATAGCCTGATTGCCCCGCTTGCGGGTCTTGGGCTATGGGTGATTGTTATTGGCGGCGCGCTGGCGGGAAATGCGATGGCGGTTGAAACTGCGGCTGCCCCCGCTGAAGTTGAGGCAACACAAGATGAACCTTCTGGGATCATGCCTGTGACCGATGCGCCTGAATGGACCGTTACAGATGGCCGCTTGAGCTTTAAGGTCGCACAATCTGGTGCACCGATCGAAGGTGTCTTTGACACTTGGAATGCGCAGATCACATATGACGTCGACACAGGTTTGGGCACAGTATCCGTGAACATCGACACGACCTCTCTGACGCTTGGGTCTGTGACCTCAACAGCCAAAGGGCCGGAGTTTTTCAACACAGATGCCTATACCACATCCATCTTCGAAGCCGAGATCGCCCGCATCGAGAATGGCCCCGCACATGTGGCCACGGGGGATGTGACCTTGATCGGGCAAACTGTGCCTGTCTTGTTGGAATTTGATCTGCAAGTTGATGGCACTGCGGCAAAGATGACTGGCCAAGCTCTATTGGACCGCCGTGATTTCGGCATGGGGCAGGGCTACGCCGATGAAAGCACTGTTGGTTTTGCCGTTGATATAACCGTGGAGCTCACTGCACAGCGCGCTGAATAGACGGCAGCAGTAGGCCATATCCATTTATGAAACCAAAAAAAAGGGGGCGCTTTGGTGCCCCTTTTTTAATGCAAACCTATGGCGTGCAAAATGCGCCCACTAGGCCCCCACTAGAGCCACGCGGTAACAGGCAGACTTCACACCTATCCTCATACATAAGCCCATAAAAAAAGGCCGCTGAGCACTGCTTCAGCGGCCTTCAAAGATGTCGTAAGCCAGTCAGCTTACATCGCTTGCATAGCTTCGATTGAAATGTTCACTTCAACTTCGTCAGAAATGTAAGGTGCGAACATGCCCATGTCGTAGTCTGAACGCAAAATTGTTGTTGTCGCGTCAAAGCCTGCCCAAGGCGTTTTTGCCATTGGGTGATCGCCCATTTGGTTCATCGTCGCGTCCAAAACAGCTGGCTTCGTGATGCCGTTCAAAGTCAAATCGCCAGTGATCAAACCTGTGTTTTCGCCTGTCACTTCGATGCTTGTGGATTTGAATGTGATTGTTGGGTTGGCTTCTGCGCCAAAGAAATCTTCGCCCAAGAGATGCGCTGTGCGTTCAGCCCAACCTGTGTACAGGCTGTCTGCTGGGAAAGACACTTCTACAGATGAATTTGCTGCATCTTCAGCGTCGAATTGGATCGTGCCTTCGAAACCTGAAAAAATACCTTTGGTTGTTGAGTAACCAAGGTGGTTGTAAGAAAATTCGATTTGGCTGTGGGATGCGTCAAGCGCGTATTCGGTTGTGTCTGCAACAGCTGCCGTTGCGAAACCAAGGCCGATGACGGAGGAAAGAAGAAGGTTTTTCATAGGTTGGGTCACTCTCTCAAAAATATGTTTCGGCTCCCGATCAGTCCCGATCAGAAACGTTGGCCATAATATGGGGTGTCTTTTTCATTGGAACAACTCACTGCGCTCAAACAGTTTCTGTGCAAAATCGAACGTAACAATTGTGATCCGATTTAAAGCCATACTGGCTTGGGTTTTACGTGATTTTCTCATGAGAAGGGGGGCAAAGCCCCCCCCTTTAGATAACGATGATTTGACCTAAATTACTCTTTTAAGCGCCAACCTGTTTTGAAAATCCATGCCACCGCAGAAATGCACAGAAGTAAAAAGATCGAAATCGCCGCCAGTGACACGCCGACAGGCACATCTGAGACTTCGAAAAACGCCCAGCGAAAGCCCGAGATCAGGTAAAGCACAGGGTTAAATTTGACCACAGTTTCCCAAAAGCCAGGCAACATATCCGCTGAATAAAACGCGCCGCCCAAAAACACCAAAGGTGTGACCACCAAAAGTGGAATGATTTGCAGCTGTTCAAAATTGCTGGCCCAAATCCCGATGATAAAGCCCAGCAATGAAAAACTGACAGCCGTTAAAACCAGAAAACCAAGGGCCCAAAACGGGTGGGCGATTTGTAGATCCACAAAGAAGGTCGCGGTGATCAAAGTGACAAAAGCGATGATCATCGCCTTGCTCGCAGCTGATCCCACATAGCCGATCAGAATTTCAACAAAGGAAATCGGGGCTGTAAACAATTCAAAAATCGTGCCTGTAAACTTGGGGAAATAAATCCCGAATGAGGCATTTGATAGCGACTGTTGCAAGACCGTTAACATGATCAAACCAGGGACGATGAATGCACCGTAAGAAATCCCTCCGACCTCTTGAATGCGCCCGCCGATGGCCGCACCGAAGACGACAAAATACAAGACAGTCGATAGAACTGGCGACAAGATGGACTGACTTAAGGTTCGAAAAAATCTTTTCATTTCCGATATATATATAGATTTTATGGCCAGCCAATTCATGCTGTTTCCTCCACAAGGGTCAAAAATACATCTTCCAATGAGCTTTGATGACTTTCCAAATCGCGCACTGAAATGCTTGCTGCAGCCAAATCCGCAATCATGCGTGTGATACCAGATCGCTCGGCGCGCGTGTCATAGGTGTAGGTCAGGGTCAGACCGTCTTGAGAACGCTGTAAATCATAGTCAGACAGGCTTGCAGGCAGCTCAGCGAGTGGTTCAACAAGAGACAACTTTAGGGTCTTGCGCCCAAAGCTTTGCATCAAAGTGGCAGTGTTTTCGACCAACAGGATTTTTCCGCCGTTGATCACGCCAATGCGGTCGGCCATTTCTTCGGCTTCTTCGATATAATGGGTGGTCAAAATAATGGTGACGCCACTGTCACGCAGTTTGCGCACCACATCCCACATATCGCGGCGCAAGGCCACATCAACCCCCGCGGTCGGTTCATCCAAAAACAGGACTTTTGGCTGATGCGACAATGCCTTAGCGATCATGACACGGCGTTTCATACCACCCGACAGAGCCATGTTTTTGGCATCCTTTTTGTCCCATAAGGACAAGGATTTCAAAACCTCTTCCAAATAGGCATCATCAGGCTTTCGCCCAAAAAGGCCCCGCGTTAGGCGCACGGAATTCCAGACGGTTTCAAAGATATCGAGCGCTATTTCCTGTGGAACAAGCCCGATTTGCGCACGCGCTTTGCGGGGCTCTTTTTCCACATCAAACCCGCCAACGGTCACTGTACCAGAACTGATTTTGATCATGCCGCAAATGGCACTGATCAAAGTTGTTTTGCCTGCACCATTTGGTCCGAGCAGTGCAATAATTTCGCCCTTTTCGATGTTTAAATTGACGTGATCAAGCGCATGTGTGCCCGATCCATAGGTCTTGGTCAGGTTCTTGATTTCGATAATGGGCGCCATAGTCAGGGCCTTTCAAATTGAAATAGTGTCACTCTTGGTACGTCATTTAGCTCTGCTAAGCGATTTTGAGAACCCTTGTCGTCCGCACAGACCCTGCGCCACTGGCGCACACGAAAGCGCGCGTCGATATAAAAAGCCGCCCTAAAAGAGCGGCTTTTGTAAAATACAAATCTAATTCGCCTTTAGCGTCGACGATCTCGGCGTGATGACATCGGCTGGAAAGCCACGCCCACATGCGCTTCGCAGTAAGGTTTGCCTTGCTTGCTTGGCAGGCCGCAGAACCAAAAATCATCCGTCGCAGGGTCACCAATCGGCCATTTGCAGGTTTTCTCGGTGAGTTCCATAACGGAAATCTTTTTGGCCTTCTTTTCGACCTCAGAGACCTTTGCCAAAGCTTCGGCTGGAATTTCGTTGGCAGAAGGCTGGGGCGGCAAAGGTTGACCCGCAGGGATGATTGCACGGCGCGCTGGCAAAGACGGCTTTGGCGCAGGGGCGGCGGGTTCAGCCGCTTTCGGCGCTGGCTTTGCCTTCGGCTTGGGCGCTGGTGCTGCTTCGACCTTGGGCTTGGCTGTGGCTTTCGCTTTCGCGGCCGCGGGTTTTGCAGGTGCTGTGCTGCCCGCGCGATTGGACAAGCCAAGGCGGTGCACTTTGCCAATCACGGCATTGCGGGTTACACCGCCAAGCTCTTTTGCGATCTGCGAGGCTGATTGACCCTCGCCCCACATTTTTTTCAACAGCTCGACGCGCTCATCGGTCCAGGACATGATCGTTCCTTGTACTTCGCAAAACCAAAACGGCCCAGATGGCCGTTGGTATAGCATCTTCATCGTGCGAGAGGGGCCTCGCTCATTTGGCAAATCTCTACTGGCCTGTATCCCTACACGGCGTAGGGCAGGCGAGCAAGCGCTACTGCACAGGTCTCCACCATCGAGTGGTCCCTTGGGCCTTTGTGCAAAGCCCTTTTGCGCAGGAAGTGCTTTGAGAATTCCTAACACACCCTATTTTAAACAGCCTGAGACAGGTTACAAGCGCGTGCAGCGACTCAATTGGGGAATATCTGATGACACAGGCAATTAATTCAAGTCAATCTGACGCAAGTCTGGGCCAAACCGATGCCAGCATGGGGGTGCGCCGTTTTGGTGTGATCAATTGGATGGGTCTGTACACATTGGCGCTGCGTGAAATTTTACGCTTTACGACGGTTTGGACACAGACCTTATTGGCGCCTTTGATTACCGCTGGGTTGTTCTTGGCAGTTTTCACATTGGCCATTGGCGCAAACCGTGGCGATGTGATGGGCGTGCCATTTATACACTTTTTGGCCCCTGGTATTTTATCTATGACCGTGATCCAGAACGCGTTCACCAATACGTCTTCGTCTTTGCTGGTTTCGAAAGTGCAAGGCAATATCGTTGACACACTCATGCCACCCCTATCGCCGTTAGAACTGGTTTTGGGCTATATGGCAGGCGCTTTGGCGCGTGGTCTGTTCGTGGCCTTTGCGATTTGGCTGGGCATGGCGCTGAGCGTAGGCTTGGGTGTCTCCCACCCGCTATATGCGCTGTTGTTCCTAACTTTGGGCGCTTTGTTCATGGGCGGGGTCGGCGTTTTGGCTGGTATCGTGGCGCAAAAATTCGATCAAATGGCTGCGATTACCAACTTTATCATTACGCCTTTGTCCTTTCTGTCAGGCACGTTTTATTCCGTGGACAGCCTGCCTGTTTGGTTTCGCACGCTGACCCATTTTAATCCCGTGTTCTATCTAATTGACGGGGTGCGCTATGGCATTATCGGGCGCTCTGATTCGTCGCCTATCTTAGGCCTTTGCGTTGTCGGCGGCTGTGCCTTTGCCGTCTTGTTTTCCTGCTGGGTGATGTTCAAACGGGGCACCAAATTAAAGTCCTAAGGGGAGAGTGGTGCTATACGTGCCTTAAGGCGTTGCCCCTTACAAAAACCTGTTTGCTTTCGCATTTTCGCCTGATTTCACGCGCAGACTGGCCTTTAAAGTGATGAAGGTTCTCTGCGCGTTATGTTTGAATATCGTAAATCAAAGCCCTTGCTTGGGGTGTTTTTGACCACAGTCTTGTTCCTGTTAGGCCTCTCTTGGCCACAAATGGCAGGGGCAGCAGACAGTCTGGCCAAGGATCTGGATCGTCTGGATCGGCGCGCCGAACTGATCGGCTGGGAAGGTGTCGGGCGCCTTGATATGCGCGGCAAAGGCACCTGTTCAGGGGCTTTGATCGCAGCGGATTTGGTGCTGACAGCCGCGCATTGTGTGGTCAAAAGCGACAATACCAAAATTGACCCAAGTGATGTGATGTTTCGTGCAGGTCTGCGCAATGGCGATTTTATCGCCTCCTCAAAAGGCTTGCGCATCGCAGTGCATTCCGACTACCGCCATGCTGCGAAGATCACAGGTGCCATGATCCGCAGCGATGTGGCAGTGATCAAACTGGCAACGCCCATTCCCAATGCATTGGCAAAGCCGTTTTTGCTGCACAGGTCTCTGATTTCCAAAGGGGAATTGGCTGTCGCCTCTTATGGACGCGGGCGCAATGATGCTTTGTCAGTGCAGCGGGCCTGCAATATTTTAGAGGCTCAAAAGGGACTGTATTCATTTGATTGCGACATTACTTTCGGGTCCTCTGGCGCACCTGTTTTCGCGCTCGACGGGGGGCGCAAGCGCATTGTGTCCGTGGTCTCGTCCATGTCTTCGCATAACGGGCGCATTGTTGGGCATGGCATGAGTTTGCTTGATGTGGTCACCGATCTGAAACGTGAAATTGCAAATGGTGCACCGATGCGGCGCGATGTTCCTGTTGTTGCGCGCCGCATTCAAGTGGGCAGCACGAAATCTGTCGGCAAGTCGAAATTTGTCTCGGCAAAGTAAATCACGGCCCAGATTTACCCCAATCTGGCGCCTGATAATTCTTTTGACAGCATGCCAAGCCAAGTCTATGAAGCGCCTATGAACTCAGACCACAAATATCACTTTCAGTCCCGACGACGCTGATATTGGACGCCGCGCAAGCGCTTTCGTCTTAGTTTATCCGTGCCGATTGCGGCACATGTCGCACGAAATTGCCGTGCATCCCCTAAATCTTAACTGAAATCGTTGACAGACACAGCTGTGCAGGCCACCCATTGGACTTCGCAATTCGTGCATCACACCATTAAGGACCATAGTATGATTTCGTCCGTACTCCCGACCTACAACAGGGCGCCACTTTCATTTGTTCAGGGTCAAGGCTCTTGGCTGATAGAGGCCGACGGGCGACGCTTTTTAGACTTTGGTGCGGGCATTGCTGTGAACACCTTGGGCCATGCCAACCCAGAATTGGCGCAGGTGCTCAAAGATCAAGCCGATACTTTGTGGCATGTCTCGAACCTATATCAAATTCCAGCGCAACAGAAATTGGCTGACAAATTGGTGGTCGAAACCTTCGCCGATACCTGCTTTTTCACCAACTCAGGCACAGAGACTGCGGAGTTGGCGATTAAAATGGCGCGAAAATATTTTAGCGCCAAAGGTCAGGCAGAACGCATCGAAATCATCACCTTTGAGGGCTGTTTTCACGGGCGCTCCACAGGCGCTATCGCGGCCTCTGGCTCTGAAAAGATGACCGCTGGCTTTGGACCGTTGATGCCCGGATTTGTCACTGTGCCTTTCGCCGATCACAACGCAGTGAAAGCTGCGATCAACGATAAAACGGCGGCGGTTATGATCGAGCCGATCCAAGGCGAAGGCGGCATTCGCCCTGTGCCAGATCAATGCCTCAAAGGCTTGCGCGATCTGTGCGACGAGCACGGCATCTTGTTGATCTTCGATGAAGTCCAATGCGGTGTCGCGCGCACGGGCAAACTTTTTGCCCATGAATGGTCAGGCATCACGCCTGATATCATGATGGTGGCGAAAGGCTTGGGCGGGGGCTTTCCTTTAGGCGCACTTTTGGCCACTGAAGACGCCGCCCGCGGCATGGTTGCAGGCACCCATGGCTCCACTTACGGTGGCAATCCTTTGGGCTGCGCTGTCGGCCTGAAAGTCATGGAAATCGTGTCCGAGTCTGCTTTTATGGATGAGGTGAACCGCAAAGCAGCACTCTTGTCGCAAAAGCTCGAGGGGCTGATTGCGGCGCATCCTGACGTGTTTGAAAGCGTGCGCGGGCAGGGGCTTATGGCGGGCCTCAAATGCAAGGTCGCGCCCATCGATGTGGTCAACGCCGCCTATGCGCAAGAATTGCTGACCGTGCCTGCCGCCGATAATGTGCTGCGCTTGCTGCCGCCTTTGAATATCTGCGACGAGGACATCGCCGAGGCCGTTGCACGCCTTGATGCGGCTGCACAACAGGTGTCGGGCGATGGCTGACTATAGTTTCAGACCCATCACGCGGGACGATCTACCCATGTTTAAAGCTTGGGTCGATCAGCCTCATATGGGCGGCTGGTGGGGCGACAGCGGCACCGAGGCGCGCCTTGTGCAAGAAGACATGGGCAAGGGCGTCGTTGATATGCGGATCGTCGAACACGGCGGCACGCCTATTGCCTATATCCAAGACTATAACGCCCATGCCTTTGACGCACCGCAATACGCGGACTTGCCCAAAGACACGCGGGCTGTGGATACGTTTTTGGGGGACCCTGCCTTTTTGGGGCAAGGTCATGCCAAAGCCTATCTCAGAGCACGCTGCGATATTTTGCTCGACCACTATCCTATGGTGGCGGTCGACCCCGACCCGAAGAACACCCGTGCCATTCGCGCTTATGCGGCTGCTGGGTTTGGTGAGCGACGACTTTGTGCTTGTGAAGACGGCGATCCCGTTCTTGTCCTAACCCGTCATCATTGATCCTGCGCCCTTTGGCCATACACACAGATTAGAAGATACGTTTATGAACCACTTTCTTGATATACACACCACCGATGCAGCTGACCTGCGCAAAATCATTGATACGGCGCGCGCCACCAAAGAGGCCCGTTCGGGCAAACCTAAAGCTGCGCTTGATGCGGAACTGCCCCTTGATGGCAAAATGGTCGCGCTGATCTTTGAAAAACCATCGACCCGCACGCGCGTGTCTTTCGACGTGGGCGTGCGCCAAATGGGCGGGCAAACGATGGTGCTGTCAGGCGCGGATATGCAGCTTGGTCACGGTGAAAGCATCGCTGACACGGCGCGCGTTTTGTCGCGCTATGTTGATATGATCATGATCCGGACCTTCGAAGAATCCACCCTGTTGGAAATGGCCGAATATGCCACTGTGCCTGTTATCAACGGGCTTACCAACCGGACGCATCCTTGCCAAATCATGGCGGATATCTTGACGTTCGAAGAGCATCGCGGCCCTATCGCGGGCAAAAAAGTTGTGTGGTGTGGCGATGGCAATAATGTTGCGGCCTCTTTCATTCACGCAGCAGGGCAGTTCGGATTTGATCTGACTTTTGCGGGGCCAAGCCAACTTGATCCCGAAGCTGTTTTTATCAATGAAGCGCGCAAAAAAGGCGTGAAAATTGATATCGAACGCAATGCGGAAAAAGCTGTCGCAGGCGCTGATTTGATCGTTGCAGACACTTGGATGTCTATGCATGACAGCCAATCTGCCCGTGAACGCCGCCATGCGATGTTGCGCCCTTACCGCGTGGATCGCAAACTGATGGGGCTAGCCAATTCTGATGCTCTGTTCATGCACTGCTTGCCTGCGCATCGCGGTGAAGAAGTGACCAATGCAGTGATGGATGGGCCGCAATCTGTGATTTTCGACGAAGCAGAAAACCGTCTGCACGCGCAAAAAGCCATCATGGGCTGGTGCGTGTCGTAAGGATCAACAGTCGTATGTTGCAGAAAAAAGGGCGCTTAGTTCATCTCTAAGCGCCCTTCTTTATCAATTCGCTAGGCCTTAGTGAAACAGGCCCGTCAGCATAAAGAAGACCACTGCCGACAAAAGCGCCGCCGCAGGTACCGTGATGACCCATGCCGCAATGATGGTCATGAAATGCGATCTGCGCACCAATTTGCGACGACGGCGTTCTTCTTTGGCGATGCGTTTTTCTGGCGGCTTTTTGGCGTTTGACGCACGCGCGCGGCGCTCAAGATGCCATTCGCGAAAGAATCCAACCCCAAACACACCCCCGACAGCGATATGCGTGGAGGAAACAGGCAACCCCAGCCAGCTTGCAATAATCACAGTAATCGCCGCCGACAGCGCCACACAATAGGCGCGCATCGGGTTCAATTTTGTGATCTGACTGCCCACCATGCGGATAAGCTTCGGCCCAAACAACAGCAGACCAAAGGAAATCCCAAAGGCACCGATGATCATCACCCATTGGGGAATGTTCACTTTACCCGCGAATTCACCAAATTCATTCGCATGTACAATCGCCGCTAATGGTCCGACGGCATTGGCCACATCATTGGCACCATGGGCGAAAGACAGTAACGCGGCAGAAATCACCAAGGGGAGGCCAAACAGGGTTTTCAACGATTTGTTGCGGTTTTCCAAGCCTTCGGATTGCTTGCGGATTAAAGGCGCAGAAGCCACATATGCCAGCGCGCCCACGCCCGCGCCGATCAACAGCGCTGTTGGAATGTCGATTTTCACGATGCGCTTTAGGCCTTTGACTGCCAAATAAGCTGCGAATGCGCCCATCATAATGCCCACAAGAATGGGCACCCATTTTCGTGCGGCTGCGATTTTATCGTCTTGGTAGATGATTTTCGCTTTGATCAAAGCCAAAAAGCCCGCTGCGATTAATCCCCCCAAGAGCGGGGAAATCACCCATGATGCAGCAATCGCGCTCATGGAGGCCCAGTTCACCGCGCCAAATCCAGCGGCTGCGATCCCAGCCCCCATGACGCCGCCAACCACCGAATGGGTTGTCGAAACAGGCGCGCCGATCCATGTGGCCAAGTTGACCCAAAGCGCTGAAGATAACAAAGCTGCCATCATTGCCCAGATGAAAATCCGCGTTTCAGCCATAGCTGAGGGATCGATAATTCCCTTGGAAATGGTCGATACCACATCGCCACCAGCCAAAAGCGCGCCCGCACTTTCACATAGTGCTGCGATTACAATCGCTCCGCCCATGGTCAGGGCTTTCGCGCCCACCGCGGGCCCCATGTTGTTGGCCACGTCATTTGCGCCGATATTGATCGCCATATAAGCGCCCAATGCGGCAGCGGCCACGATGATCATTGAGCCAGGTTGGCTGCCAAAAACCAGTCCCGCGACCAAAGCTGCGATGACGATAAAGGCCAAAGCGACGCCCAGTCCCACCATGGGGCGCGCGACATAGTTTTGTGCATATTCAAATTGACTGATGCGGTTGAGGTCTTTGTCCAGTGTTTTCCACTGGTTGCCTTTAGGCTCACTCATGAGACCGTCCTTGATGTTTGCAAATCTGTTACATTTCGCGCAGCGCTATCGAATTGTAGGCCTTGGATCAACCTTTTTGCAGGGGGAGCACGCTTATATACGGATTTATCGCCGTCAACTGACGCAAGGGCACATCGATTTTCGGAAAATGCAACGCTTTTTCGTCAATGTGACACTGGCTGGTCGCACCGCAAAAAAGACCCGCTGGTCGCAGATATGCCTGCGGATCTTATGCCAGATTGGTGTTCAGAATAGGGAAAAGTCTTGACGCTAGAAATCGCGTAAAATGGCTTTCAACTCTGGTTCTTCCACAAGTTCAGCCGCTTTGGCGGCAGGCATCCAGTTACGCTTGCGTTCGCTTACCTCAGGATAGGCTTTTTCCAGTTTATCAACCTCTATCGAATATACATTTGCCTCGACAGGGGCGGATGCACCGTTGCCCAAGGTTTTTTCGTAATGAAACTGACCTACTGATTTCTTGTTTACTTTCGCGGGCTTAACACCTGCTTCTTCCCATGCTTCTTGCGCGGCTGTGCCTGCGCCGTCGAGCCCGTTGATGGGCCAGCCTTTTGGTAAAATCCAGCGCCCGCGTTCGCGTGATGTAATCAACAACACTTCTTTGCCCTGCGCCCCTTTACGGTAACACAAAGCTGCGGATTGCACCCGATTGGGGCGGCGGATCATGGGGTGTATGACGCTTGACCAAGCGTTTTTTAAAAAGTTAACCATAGGAAATTATTATGCCTGACGTCTTATTATTTCGTTAAATATAGCGGTCTTGATCAAAAGAATCAATGTTTTGTGCCATTTTATCCAAGTCACGCCACCTATTGGGGGGCTTCGGGCCATGTGAATTGGCGGTTTTATCCACAATTCGTGATTGTCTGAGCATGGCATTCCCAAATTCCATAGGATAACAATGCCCGCAATTTAGGTGGCGCGCCCTGAGCGCGTCACAAATCCAACTAGGAAAGTGAGATACAGATGGCACAAGCGCGCATCGGCCTGATCGGTTTGGGTGTAATGGGGGCGAACCTATCGCTAAACATCGCGGAAAAAGGATTTCCTATTGCCGTATATAACCGCACAGGCTCCGTCACCGATGACTATGTTGCGTCTGCAGGCGATTTGGCACAGCAGCTTTTCCCAGCCAAAACCCTAGAAGACCTCGTTGCCTCGCTCAGCACACCGCGTGCAATTATTATCATGGTACAAGCAGGCGCTGCGGTGGATTCCGTGATCGACAGCTTGACGCCCTTGTTGGACAAAGGCGATATGATCATTGACGCTGGCAATGCGAATTTCCACGACACGCGCCGCCGCGAAGCCGAGCTTTCTAAACTGGGCCTTAATTTTATTGGCATGGGCGTTTCTGGTGGAGAAGAAGGCGCGCGCCACGGTCCAAGCATTATGGTTGGCGGTGACAAAAAATCATTCGAAGTTATTCGTGACATTCTTGAAGCGATTTCAGCCAAACACCATGGCACGCCCTGTGCTGATCACTTTGGTCCCGATGGCGCAGGCCATTTTGTAAAGACCGTGCACAACGGTATCGAATACGCAGATATGCAGATGATCGCCGAAGTTTACGGTGTGTTGCGCGATGGGGCTGGCCGCTCTGCTGCCGATATCGGCAAATTGTTTGAAACATGGGACAAAGGCCAGCTGCAATCCTATCTGGTTGAAATATCAGGTAAGGTTTTGCAGACCATTGATGAAAAATCAGGCCAACCCATTGTCGATATCATCGTCGACAAAGCGGGTCAAAAAGGCACAGGCCGTTGGACCGCAATCGAAGCGCTTTCCTTGGGTCAATCGCCATCTACCATTGAGGCTGCTGTTGCCGCGCGGTCTTGGTCATCGGTTAAGGATACGCGGATCGCGGGCGAAGCCCTGTTTGCTGAGCTTGAGCCTGAAAAAGGCGCCGCTAAAATTTCCGATGACGATCTGGAAAAAGCGCTCTTGGCCGCAAAAATTATCGCTTATGATCAGGGTCTTAACTTGCTGTCTGCGGCCTCTGATGAATATGACTGGAATCTGGATTTGGCCAGCTGTGCCGAAGTGTGGCGCGAGGGCTGCATCATCAGATCCACGATGCTCGATGAAATGGCATCAGCCGTTCGCGAAGGCTTGCCCCAAGGCAATTTGATCTTCTCACCACGTTTTGCGCAACGTCTGGTCGAAGGTTCCTCAGCTTTGCGCCGTGTTGTTGCCTCTGCTGCTTTGCAAGGCTTGCCTGTGCCTGCATTTGCGGCGGCTTTGGCCTATTTCGACACGATGCGCCAAGGTCGCGGCACAACGGATTTGGTTCAAGGTCAACGTGACTTCTTTGGCGCACATGGCTTCGTGCGTATTGATACAGGCGAGACCGATCAGCACGGCCCATGGGCCTCAGACATCGCGCATAGCTAAGCGCACCATCACGGCATAATTTAAAGGCGCGCAGGGCAAATCTGCGCGTCTTTTTTTATATGAAAATGTGGTTAAAGCCCTGTCATATATCCCAGTAAAAGGTAAACGCTGTGTCACATTCGGGTCGGCGAGGTGTCACAGTCTTTTACAAATCCTTAAACTCACGTGCCGCGCCGCTTCGCGCGCAAGGTCGGATCCGCAACCGTGGGGTCTTCTGGCCAAGGGTGACGTGGATATTGCCCGCGCATGTCTTTTCTCACATCCGCATAAGACGTTTTCCAAAAATTCGGGATATCCATCGTGACCTGCAAGGGGCGATGGGCTGGCGATGTCAACGTGACCTTTAAAGGCACATGATGCGGTCCAACCGTTGGGTGCACGGTGGTGCCAAACATTTCTTGAATGCGCGCGGTCACTTGCGGATGCTCACCCGAATAATCAATCGCAAGATTGCGTCCCATAGGGCTTTTAAATGTTGCGGGCACTGCATGGTCTAAACGCTGCATCTGCGACCAGTCCAACATATTGCGCAAGGCTTCGGTGATATCCAAGCCGCGCAATGCGCTTTCGGTTTTCGCCCCGCGAAGATAGGGCAAAAGCCAGTCTTCCAAATGGGCCATCAAAGCGGGTTCGGTCATGTCTGGATAGTCATCCGACATCAATGCCACGCGGGCAGCAAAGCGTTTGGCAGCATCTGTCCAAGGCAGGCCGATCTGGCGCAGCCCATCCAACGCCGCTTTGGCAATCGCATCGTCGGGCGCATCGTGCCACGGGCGTTCATCCAAGACCAAAGCGCCAAACATTTCGCGATTATAGGTCGCCACGCGGCGGCTGCGTTTGTCCCAGTGACATATGTCATGCCAAGCTATTTGGTCGTCGTATAAGCCCCGCAACTCGCTTTGCGTGATGCGCACGGCTTGTCTGATTTTTGCATCGCGCGCGGCCCCATCTGTATCGGTCACAACGATCAATGCTTCGCCCGCCAAAGCATCGCCATCATCCATGACAGCCCCTTTGCCGCCCGATAGAATATAGCGTGCCTGATCCCCCTTGCGGCGCATGCCGATGCGGTCAGGGTAGGCTTGCGCCGCAAGTTCGCCCAAGGACATTTGCGCGCCTTGGGGTAAGCCTTTGCGCAAACGCTTTGCTTCGGTTTTGATGCGCTCTATGGCGCCGCGATCCGCGCGGTTGTCTGGCTTGCTTAGGGCTTTTATGCGCAATGACAGATCAACGCCCGCGCCACGCATAGGATCGCGTTCGTTCAAGATTGCGGCTAAATTTGCGCCATTTTCCCCAGATATCTGTAGCATATGTGCAAGTCTGGGATGCACTGGCATGTCGGAAATCTTACGCCCGTGGTCGGTTATGCGCCCCATAGAGTCCAAAGCGCCTAAGCCGCGCAACAGGTTGCGGGCTTCAGCCAATTGGCCTTGTGGGGGCGGTGTGAGAAAATTCAAATCTTCTTCGGAGGCCCCCCAAAGAGCCAGTTCCAAAGCCAGCCCGCTCAGGTCAGCGGCTTCGATTTCGGCAGGGGCAAATTGCGGCAAAGCGCCTTCTTCGCCTTTGGTCCAAAGTCTGAAACACACCCCTTCGGCCACGCGACCTGCGCGACCTTTGCGTTGTTCGCATTCCGCCTTTGAGGCGCGTTCGGTGACCAAACGTGACATGCCTGAGGCCGCATCAAATCGTGCACGGCGGGCTTTGCCACCATCAACGACGATGCGCACATCTTCGATCGTAAGCGATGTTTCGGCGATGGATGTGGCCAACACGATTTTGCGTCCTGTGGCGCAAGGCGCGATGGCCGCGCGCTGGGCGTCGAATTTCATCGCGCCATATAAGGGACGGATCGCACAGTCTTTTGGAACACGCCCAGCCAAGGCTTGTTCAACGCGTCGGATTTCGCCTTCGCCTGGCAGAAATGCCAAGGCCGACCCGCTTTCTTTGGTGACAGCATCGATGATCAGATCTGCTATGGCCTGTTCAAAACGCTGTGTTTTTTTCACGGGCGTGTCGAGCCAACGGGTTTCAACGGGAAAGGCGCGCCCTTCGGAGCGCACAATCGGTGCGCCGCCCAAAAGCTCTGCGACAGGGGTTGCATCCAATGTGGCTGACATGACGATCAAAGCCAGATCTTCGCGCAATGCAGACCTGACTTCACAGATCAAGGCCAACCCCAAATCAGCAGCCAAAGAGCGTTCGTGAAATTCATCAAAAATCACCGCGCCGATGCCCGTCAGTTCGGGGTCATTTTGTAGCATTCGTGTAAGTATGCCTTCTGTCACAACCTCGATACGTGTGTTTTTGTTGGATTTGTGCGCTCCACGCATTCTATAGCCAACAGTCTGTCCCACGGGTTCGCCCAATGTATCAGCCATCCGTTCAGCCGCAGAGCGTGTTGCCAATCGGCGGGGTTCCAGCATGATGATTTTGCCAGAAATCACAGGCAGCAAAGCCAAAGGCACGCGCGTTGTCTTCCCCGCACCAGGTGGGGCCATCAGAACAGCTTGGCCATGGGCCGTAACAGCGCTGAAAAGGTCGGGCATCACATCATCGATGGGCAATTCTAGCTGGGGTGTCTTTTGGGTCATAGCTCTTTATGGTCTAAGCTGGACAGGACGAAAAGAGGCGTTTGTGGGCTTGCGACTGGACAGAGCCTTGTTGCTCGGCGCAAAGTCTTTGAGCGACTTTAAAATATGTGAGCAACGAGAATGACGACGCAAACTGTGATCCAAGCCATGGCTGATAAGGTGCTTGCAGGCGATAGACGTGCCTTGGCGCAGGCCATTACTTTGATCGAAAGCGGGCGCGACGATCATCGCATCAAAGCCTTGGCTTTGCTTGATTTGCTGCAAAATTCAAATCGTGAAGCTCTACGTTTAGGGCTTTCAGGCACGCCGGGCGTTGGCAAATCCACTTTTATCGAAAGCTTCGGGATGATGTTAGTTGCGCAGGGCCTGAAAGTGGCCGTGCTTGCGATTGATCCGTCTTCTGCGCGCACAGGCGGATCCATCTTGGGCGATAAAACCCGAATGGAGCGCCTGACCCGTGAACCAAATGCCTATATCAGACCCTCACCTTCGCAAACTGAACTGGGCGGGGTGGCGCGGCGCACGCGTGAGGCGGCAATGCTATGCGAAGCAGCAGGCTACGACATTATATTGATCGAAACCGTTGGGGTCGGCCAATCAGAAACTGTTGTGGCGCAGATGTGTGATGTCTTCACCCTGCTTCTTGCGCCTGCGGGGGGCGATGAATTGCAGGGGGTCAAACGGGGCATCATGGAAATGGCTGATCTGATTTTGATCAATAAAGCCGATGGCGATCTTGCGGCGGCTGCGCAACGCACGTGCGCTGATTATGCTGGGGCTTTGCACCTGTTGCGCAAACGCGCCCAAGACCCCGATGGGTTCCCCAAAGCCGCCTGTGTCTCAGCGCTTCAAGACACAGGTCTGCCCGAGGCTTGGGAGGACATCCAGCACCTTGTCACTTGGCGCAAATCGCAGGGCTTGTTTGTCAAAACCCGTGCAGATCAAGCGCGCTATTGGTTTGCGCAAGACATTCGCAATGGGTTTTTGGCGCAATTGGAGCGCGATCCTTATAAGCAAAAAATTATCGATTTGGCTGAAAAGGTGGGCCAAGGGGATATGAGCCCAAGCCGTGCCGCGCAATTGGCCTTGGCCAGTTTGCGAAGCGCACCTATAAATGATGCCAACACGTGACGCTGCGCATTGCGTGCGGCGTGATAAGCTTCGCTGCCGCTCAAGCCACAGTGACAGCCCTATGCCATAGAATCGATTCTGCTTAAGGCGCATATCAACGCAGCAAACAGAGCCGGCGAGGGGGGGCATGAACGGGGTAACATGCCCAGTTGCGCCAAAAAAACAGGAATTCACCGCAAAAGCGCCCTCACTGGGATGTCCAGACTTGACGACTCTTTCGATTCCTCCTATCCACGCGAAACTGAATTTCGGGCGCCACTCTTTTGGGGTGCCTTTCTCTGTAGAATTCAGCCTTTTTGATCTGGTTTGCCTGCTTGGGTCTTGCACCTTTGTTGTTAAACCGTCATACGGGCGCGAATAATATAGATTAGAGCAATAGCTGGGGCGCGCCGCGTCTTGGTACCAAACGAGGATAAGCCCATGGCACGCCGCTGCGAATTGACTGGTAAAGGCCCAATGACTGGCAACAATGTCAGCCACGCTAAAAACCGTACACGCCGCCGTTTTCTTCCGAACCTCAACGACGTGTCGCTGATGTCGGAAGCTCTCGGTCGCACATTTAAATTGAAAATCTCTGCAGCTGCGCTGCGCTCTGTCGATCACCGTGGTGGTTTTGACGCGTTCTTGGCGAAAGCCAAAGACGAAGAGCTCTCTGCAAACGCATTGAAAATCAAAAAAGACATCGCGAAAGCACAAGCAGCCGCTTAAGCTTTCCGATCCTTTCGGACGTCTTTACAGATTAAACCCTCGCCAGCCTAAGCTGAGCGGGGGTTTTTCTTTTGCCTACTCCGCGTTTCATCATATCCGTCCCAAGGATCTGCCCCTGTACAAACGTTGACAGAAACGCAGGCAATGGGTCTGATAAGAACATGAAAGTGATCCTATCATATTTAGCGAGCTTTGCGGTTTGCTTGGCCCTTATGAGCATGGGCGGTGAAGCCCAAGACGCGGACGCCGACCGGTTTTGCGCTGTCGCGCCATTCGACGCGCTTTGTCCTGAGTTTCCCTATGATCAGCCAGAGTTTGCGCGCAATTTTGAATATATGATCGTCGCCAAAGGGGTGCAGTCGCCCTTTGACGCTTTCGGTTGGAAAGCCTTCACAGCCCTAAATTGGCAAGATTACAGCGGCAAAGCGGGCCCTGATCAGTGGCAAGATTTCATGCGCGCTGACAAAGTGGTGGGGCGCGATCCGGCTGGCGCGCAATGTGCGAACGCGCCTGGACCATTGCGGTTCACTGATATTCGGCAGGCCGATGGCACTGTTTTAATTGCACAAAATGGTCAGCCCGTTGTCTATGAAACTCGGATCAATGCAACCGCTGCCGACTATTTGGCAAGGGCCAGCACACTCGATATCAACTTTCCACGCGGAGGCACGCCCGATATGCGCCCCTCTGTGCATCTCAAAAGCGCGTGGATCATGTTGCAAGACGATGATCCCAATTTTATCACCGCGCGCGGGGCGATTTATATTGCGCCAAGTGGTTCCGCCACAGGTGAGGCGCTTTGTATTGAGGGCCTTTTTGGTCTGATTGGCTTGCATATTGTCGCCAAAGTCGCCTCGGGCAATGGCGATGAATGGATTTGGTCTACTTTCGAACACAAGAACACCGCCCCCACATCAAGTGCTGCGCGCAAAATCAATTCTGTCTTCTCTAAAACGCTGTTTGCCGAGGGCTGCCCCGTCGATAATACCGTCGTATCGCGCAGGTCACAGCCGCTTTTATATGATCCTGATTGTCCCGATTGTGTGCTGAATATGCCCTATTCCGATGTGTTGATCTGGCATGAAAATTGGCCCCATGCGCGTGGCCCGAAAGGTGCTAAATTACCCGCAAGCCAAGTGACGCGGTGTTGGGAAATCTTTGAACCCACGCAGAACACCAATGCCAAATGGCAACAAAAATTGGCTGGAACTGTGCTGGAAAACTATCAATTGATCTCGGCTCAGTGGCGCGGCGCGCAAAAAAACCCGTTATTCGAGCACGGAGAATTGCCCCGCTATGTTTCCAACGTGACCATGGAAAGTTTTTTGCAAACCGAGGGCCAAGGCACCTGTTTGGGGTGCCACGCGGGCGCCTTGACCTCTGACAGTCAGCCCGCTGATTTTGCATTCTATTTGCGCGACTTTTAGCGCGTTTTTGCCTTTGGGTGCATAGGTTCAAATTGTCGCTTTTCCATCACTGACGTTTTGCAGTATGAAGACGCCTATGCGTTTTAAATCACCCATATTGGCCTTTGTTCTTGCCGCGCTCATGATTGCGACATCTGGCGCGATGGCAACCGCGCGCGGTGTGGCGCGCGACGCTGCAGGGCAGATGGTTTTATGTACTGGCATGGGGCCTGTGACGGTCTTGATGGACACACAGGGCCAACCGATCGGCAAAGCGCATTATTGCCCTGACTGTGCGCTCGGGACTTTGGCATTTGTCGATGGTGATGCAGTTGTACCCAAAGCGTCTTACCGTGCTCAAGACTTGGAATTCCCCCGCCAATTTTCTGCACAAGCTATTGTAAATAAAGTGATAAACGTGGCCCGTGGGCCGCCCGCTGTCTGAGAATTCAACCTTTCTCAAACGACTCTCACTTCATTTTCAGGATTAGACCATGTTTCTTAAATCTACCCTTTTGGGCGGCCTCGCGGCTCTCTCTCTTGCAGTTCCAGCCTTTGCAGATATCACCATTTCAGACGCATATGCGCGTTCCTCTGGTCCTTCGGCCAAATCAGGTGCAGCGTTTTTCGTGATCGAAAATACGGGCGATACTGCGGATCGTTTGCTGTCGGCCAGCTCTGATATGGCGAAACTTGTCGAATTGCACACCCATATCGAAGACGACGGCGTGATGAAAATGCGCGAAGTCAAAGACGGTATTGAAGTGCCAGCCATGGGCGTGCATGCCTTGCAGCGCGGTGCCGATCACGTGATGTTCATGGGGCTCAACACGCCGATGGTGCAGGGCGAAACATTTGATGTGACGCTGACTTTTGAACAGGCAGGCGAGGTCACGGTGACCATTCCCGTTGATTTGGCGCGCAGCGATGATCACGGCGCGATGAAATCAGATGCGGGCTCTGTCGATCATTCCAAAATGGATCATTAGAGGTTTCGCCTCTTTGATCTGTGCACAGCGCCTTCCGTTTCGCGGGGGGCGTTTTCTATTTTGAAGGCGCGAGAATCTTCTCCACCCAAGCGGGTACAATTTCGCTGGCGCGGCCTTCAATGACCTCGTCAAATGGCGCGTTCGATGCCTCTAAGTTCAGCTCTAGCGTGCGGATTCCCAATTGCCGCGCCATTTGGCCAAAGCCAGCCGCTGGATAAACCGTGCCAGACGTGCCGATCGACACAAACAGATCACTGTCTTCTAACGCATCTTGAATGATATCCATGTGGTATGGAATTTCGCCAAACCACACGATGTCAGGGCGCGTTTTGGGCGCGCCGCAAGAGGGGCAGGGGTCGCTGACCTGCATGACATCAGGCGCCGGCCAACGATGGGCGCAGGCCGCACAAAGCGCATCCATCACGCCGCCATGCATGTGAATAACCTGATCGGCACCGCCGCGTTCGAGTAGATCATCCACATTTTGCGTCACCAAGTATACGGGATCTGAATGGTTTTTTTGCAATCTTGCCAGAGCTTTATGGGCCGCATTCGGCGCAGCCTTGCCTGCTTGCTTGCGCCGTTCATTATAAAACCGCTGCACCAAGTCTGGATCGCGCTCAAAGGCTTCAGGCGTGGCCACGTCTTCGACGCGGTGATCCTCCCACAAACCATCTGCGGCACGAAAGGTGCGCAAACCACTTTCTGCAGACAGCCCCGCACCTGATAATATAAATATTGCGCCAGTCATGATTTTTTGACCTTTGGTTCAAGCCAACGAAAGGCCCGTTTCAATTCCGTGGCCCCATTTTCGCGGTACCACCGCCCATGCGATATGATGATCTGCTTTGGCGCCCATGATATCAACTCATCAATCACAAGTTTTGCGGCTTTGGGATCTTTAAAGGTCATCCGCATGTCGATCGGCGCTTTGCCATCAGGGTCCGCAGTGCCAGCCAGTTTGAACAAAAATGCCTTAAATTTTCCCACCTTATGCGGCTCAAAGTTTTCTATCAAATCGGTCAAAATCAAAGTGTTCGACAATTCGTGATAAAACACTGCCTCATGCAAAAAACGATGCCCGTGGACAATGCGCTGACGGATAGAAACGCGCCAACCCCGCGGGGCGTCATCGGTCAAAACCTCATGGGGCGGCACTGTAATGTTGTTCTTTTTCGCACGTTTAAGCACGCCAGGGGCTGCAAAAACATCCGCTTCAGGAAAGCGCTTTTTCCACGCGTTTAGCGATACGTAATGCAACGGATTTGGCCCGATCAGCCAGCGCACAGGGCCAAGGGCCTCAAGCTCAGTTTGCAATTCCGCATCAATCGCTATGGGCGAATGCACCCAAAGCCCACAGTCACGCGTGCCCTTGCCGATACGGATCACCGTCATACGTGTGGGAAAGCCCACACCGTAAAGCTGTACCGGCGGGCCATCTGCGATCCAAATCTCTGGGCCGATTTGCTTTAAAGTGCCCAGAGGTTCGTATAACGCATTCATTTAGCTGCAATACTGCGTGGCCGTTGAACCGAAATTTTTGTAACGCTTCCAAAAGGCTTCATTGGCTGATCCATCCGCTTGGCGGGTTTCTTGCGCCTTATGCGGGTCTTTAAAGAACTTTGCCGCACGGCGCTGATCACGATTTTTCAATGTCATATCAGCGGCTTGCTGGATGCAGCCACATAGCGCACGCGTCGCCGCCTTGCGGTCAGAGGCGTTGCACGCCCGCTCAATCACGCCTGCTGAAGCCGTCGTTGGGATCATCACTGGGCCTGTAAGCGCCATGGAGGCCGCCAAAATCAAAACTGTCTTTTTCATATCTCTGCCTTTACGCCAAACCGCCCCGTCTTTGTGCGGGGTCGTGTTTTGGTTGAACCTGTGGAGAACTATGCCAGATTTGTTTTTGGATTTCAATTTCGACTGTTCGCAAAAATCAGACAACTGGCCGAGGATTGCCTATTCGCTCGACGCGGTGCCTAAATGGTTGGATCCTTCCCGACTCGGATGTGGGGGACAGGGAATATTCGTTGAACAATTCAGCGGCAGCTCACAGAGACATCGGATAGCTGAGTAATGCAATTATTGCCCCGACCTTCTTGGAAGGCGTTCCGCTTTTCGCCGAAATTTAATCCATTGTTCCAAATACCTATTTAGGGACCTGTCGCAGTTGAAGACGAGAATGTTCGGTTTGCCAACGAAGACCTAATCCCATTGCGATCAGTCTTATTGTGCCCTCGCACAACTTCTCGCATGAAATGTCACGCAATCTGGCTTCGATCTTCGATAAATTTTCCAAAATCATATCTGCGCTTGTCTGAGAGATTAGACTGGGATTCTGCCTGTGCGCTTTCATATGAAATGGCAAGTTTTCCCGCAGGAAGGAGATCTGTTTTGTCCCTTTCTTGATCCAGAAAATTTTCAATATTTTCAGCTGTATTCAATTGACCTGCTGCTTCATGCATTGATTTTTCGGCTTTTCAAATTTCTGAACGATACGCATGTTAGTTGCAGGCTTGCAAAGAGTCTGTTGGAGTGCTTCCCGTCTTTACAAATCCATCATTTCCCCCCATAGACACAGGCTAAATCTCGCATCTGGGCCTTGTAAAAATGACCGATTTAAATCTGATCCGTAACTTCTCTATCGTGGCGCATATCGACCATGGGAAATCGACCTTGGCGGATCGGTTGATCCAATCCACAAACACAGTGGCCGACCGCGATATGAAGGCGCAAATGCTTGATTCAATGGATATCGAGCGCGAGCGTGGGATCACGATCAAGGCCAACTCTGTGCGCATCGAATACAAGGCGCAGGACGGCGAGACCTATATTTTGAACCTCATCGACACCCCCGGTCACGTGGATTTCGCCTACGAGGTCTCGCGCTCTATGCAGGCGGTCGAGGGATCGTTGTTGGTTGTGGATGCCTCGCAAGGGGTTGAGGCGCAAACCTTGGCCAATGTCTATCACGCCTTGGACGCGGATCATGAAATCGTGCCTGTGCTCAACAAAATCGATCTGCCCGCAGCAGAACCCGAACGCGTGCGCAAGAATATCGAAGACGTGATTGGCATCGACGCCTCTGACGCGGTGGAAATTTCGGCCAAAACCGGCTTGGGCATTCCTGACGTTTTGGAAGCCATTGTCACGCGCCTGCCTGCCCCAAAAGGCGACCGCGATGCGCCGCTCAAAGCGATGCTGGTGGACAGTTGGTACGATGCCTATTTGGGCGTTGTCGTCATGATCCGCGTCATTGATGGCACGATCAAAAAAGGCGACAAGATCCGCATGATGCGCGCAGGCGCCACCTATGGCATTGATAAGCTTTCGGTTCTCAAACCCCAGATGGTGGATATCGCTGAACTTGGGCCGGGTGAAATCGGTATTTTCACCGCCTCGATCAAACAGGTGCGCGACACGCGTGTGGGCGACACGATCACTCATGACAAAAAGCAAACCGCAGAACCTTTGCCAGGCTTTAAACCTGCCCAGCCTGTGGTGTTCTGTGGCTTGTTCCCCGTTGATAGCGCCGAATTCGAAGACCTGCGCAATGCCATCGAAAAACTGGCGCTCAATGACGCGTCCTTTAGTTCGGAAATGGAAACCTCTGCCGCGCTTGGCTTTGGCTTTCGCTGTGGCTTCCTCGGCCTCTTGCACCTCGAAGTGATCCGCGACCGCCTAGAGCGCGAATACGACATCGATCTGATCACCACAGCGCCTTCCGTGATCTACCACGTACATATGAAAGACGGTACGATGGTCGAGCTGCACAACCCCGCTGACATGCCCGACATGACCTATGTCGATCACATCCAAGAACCGCGTATCAAGGCCACCATCATGGTGCCCGACGAATACCTCGGTGACGTCCTGAAGCTTTGCCAAGACCGTCGCGGCGTGCAAATCGACCTGACATATGCCGGCTCCCGTGCCATGGTCGTCTACGATCTGCCGCTCAACGAAGTGGTGTTCGATTTCTATGATCGCCTAAAATCGGTAACAAAGGGTTACGCCTCTTTCGATTATGTGATGACCGATTACCAGCAAGACGAATTGGTCAAAATGTCGATCCTCGTCAACGAAGAACCCGTCGATGCGCTTTCCACAATGGTCCACCGTCACCGCGCCGAAGCCCGCGGCCGTGGCATGTGTGAAAAGCTCAAAGACCTCATCCCGCGTCACATGTTCAAAATCCCGATCCAAGCGGCCATCGGCGGCAAAGTCATCGCCCGCGAGACCCTCGCCGCCCTGCGCAAAGACGTGACCGCCAAATGTTACGGCGGCGATGCAACGCGTAAGAAGAAACTGCTGGAGAAGCAGAAAAAAGGTAAAAAGAAAATGCGCCAGTTCGGCCGCGTGGAGATCCCGCAGCAGGCGTTTATTAACGCCTTGAAAATGGATGATTAAGTTCAACGTTGAGCCTGCTCAAAGATGAACGAAAGTGCTGCGCGTGGCAGCTTATTTTTCAAAGAAAAATACGCGAGAACGCGCGGCGCTTTTAAGGAACGGATCCATCTCAGGCCCGCACAACCGCGCAAGACCCTGCCGTGGCAGCCTATTTTTCAAAGAAAAATGGGCGAGAGCGGTGGGGGCTTTGGGAACTGGGGCGGTTTTTAGGAATACCTTTTAGTGATTGCCTTGGCTGACCTTTCGATGTCTGGAAAAAGGTCTTGTTCGGATATGCCCAAGAGCGCTAACTCCTTCAAAATTCTGTTTTTTGAAGTTGGGGCAATTGCAATTTTGTCATAGGGAATGTCATTTGCAATTTTCGCTGACGGAGGAACATCAATTCCAAAAACGAGAAAAGCTCCATCTTGCGCTTCGATCCGCTGATGTAGGCGTTTTGGAATAACCGAAATGGTTCTTACTAAGTCTAATGGGTCAATAATTGGCCTGAAATCTGATTTTTCGTGTCTGACAAACTGAATTAATTTTTTAACTGCTTCGTGCTCGTTGAACTTCTCTATGCACTCCTTATCCGTTGTTGACAGGGTATCTTGAAAGTCACGTCTCTCTGTTTCTTCGCTCTTGCAACGCATTAGATGTTCTCTAATTGTTTCTTTTTCCGCTGTGTTTAATAGACTTAAGCTCGCTAAAATTGAAACTGCGTCACTATCAAAGTATTTCTGTTTACTCAGGTTAGGACGCATGGCAAGAACTGACCCAACATCTGATGAATGGCTCGAAACAGCAAAAAACAACGCCACCAGAGGATTATTTGTTACATCTAACAGTCTGGTGGGAATCCCATAGTGTTGAGCCCGAACCAACCTATCAAAAGTCGAAGTGTCTGTTATAAACTCTTGAGGATGTCGCGCAAGTAATTGACGGAAAAGTAGATGTTCGTTTTTCTTGTGGTTTTTTACCCTTAGCACGGATGGTCTCGCCTCAAATGTTTTCTTGCCGTGGCCCCTAAATACAAAGGTCTGATTTGGTTGCTCTTCAGTAATTTTTGATAGTTTTCGAAAAAAACCTTCAAGGCTGGTGATATGACGCGGCATAAAATAGTCTCACTTTGGAAAAGGGCTTCTCGTGAGTTAATCGTCGGATGTTGTGATAAGCAAGCCCTTGGCCGAAAGTCGGCCAGCGCCCGACCCTCTCCACGGGAGGGCGCTAAAGCACCCACCCAGGGTCGCGCGCTGTCCTTGCATTTCCTAATTGACCGTGCGCCTAGGTCGCACATGCGAAACCTTTGAGACCTGCGTATCGTGTTTGTTTGCACAAACCCGTTCGCTTCTAAAACGCTGCCCCGCAGCGTTTTTTAACGACGCTCATCCCTAATGAACCGCCCGCCAAGGTCATATGGCGTTAGACTACGGTATCACCGTAGCGTTTGGCATCAGCGGTGCGTGCCTAAACCAGCGTTCGCAGGTGTGCGAACGCGCTTGGGTGCTCTAAACGACGCCCCACGTCGTTTAGTCTTTGCTATGCAAAGACCGCACCCAAGCCCAAAAAGAATTCCACCTCTCATCCAGCCCCAAGGCCCGATAGGCCTCGCGGTCGGCTTGCTCTTGGGCCAGTTGTTGTTTCACTTCGGGGTGATCTTGGCCCAAGTTGCGGCCGGTTTTGGGGTCGACAGGTCCATCCACTTCTTCGGCCACGGCGTCCCAAATTCGAAACAGATCGTCAAAGCTGATCAGCGCCGCCCGCGCGCGGCCGTAGCGTTTTAGGATCACTTGCGCTTCGCCTTTTTCGACCCGATCCAACAGCTCTGTCAGGCGCGGGCGAAAGTCGGTGGTTTTGACGGTGATGTAGTCCATGGCAAAAGCCCCTCAAAAATCTTGCAAACATGTAAAGTGGGCAGGGGCCAAAGCGTTAAACTATTGCCAGCCTGCGCCTTAATGTCGTGCAAAACTTTAAAACATTCCCCACCTCAGCGTACGCTTCGGGGAGAGCCGAGAGGCTAGAATTCAATCGTCGTAACGCGACAACCAAACGGTCAGGGCCGCTTCAAATTCGCGTGGTTTTTCCGCGTGAAGCCAATGGCCTGTGTCGGGTAAGGATGCGAATTTTGCCTTTGGAAACAGGCCTTTAGTTGCTTTTCGATGATCGCGCGAGACATATGAGCTTTCTTCGCCTGACAAAAACAGCGTGTCTTTGTCATAAGTGCCCGTGACATCGTCAGGCCATCCAACAATTTTGGGCATTTCATCTTCTAAAACTTGCAGGTTTAAAAGCCATTTTTTATCTTTAACAACAAGGCTTTGCAGCAAAAACGCCCGCACGCCATCGTCGAAAATATCCTCGGCCAAAAGCGCATCCGCGTCGGATCGTTTTTCAACTTTGGACAGGTCCAAAGCTTGCATTGCATCAATCAACGGTTTGTTGGTGTGCTCATAGGCGACCGGAGAAATGTCAGCCACAATCAATGACTTAACCAATTCAGGGTGGGTTAAAGCCAGCATCATCGTCGCCTTGCCGCCCATGGAATGGCCCAAGACATGTGTGCCGCCCTCAGATTCTGGGGCGCCGTGGGCTTGTAAAACCTCAGCCAAATCATCGGCTAAATCTTGGTAAGCCATTGAATTGTCACGAAAGCTTGCGCCGTGATTGCGCATATCGACCGCAATGACTTGTCGATCTGCGGACATGCGCTTGGCGATCACACCCCAGTTGCGCGCAGAGCCAAAGAGACCGTGCACGATTAAAAGCGGTGTTTTATCAGTGGGTTGCCCCGAAAATACAGTGTTCAGCATAGCTCTGTGATACAAGCTTGGCGGCGTCACGAAAACCCCCTAAAATGCATTTATGGAAAACAGTATCACGCAACAGGCCGAACACCTTGCCGCGCTTTTGACGGACCGTTTAGGCATTCGGTCAGGACGTGGATTTGAAGAGAAACTGGCCAAGGCTGGGCGCAGTTTGCCACGCTGGGCGCGTCGGGATGGTCAGGTGGTTGTTTCCGCTATCACAATGGAATCGCACCCAAAGCTTGCACAGCAGATGCGTAAACCAGCGGCACGTCGTGCCGCGCGAAACCTGACGAAATACTTGGAAGGCATTGATCCCGTGAAGCGTCGCATGGGGCGGTTTTTGGATTTTCTCGCCTTAGTGAGTGTGATCGCGATTGTGATTTTTGCCGCCGTCATCACGATTTTGGTCTGGCGTGGTATTCTATAAAAAACGCGCCACAGGTTGCCCTGCAGCGCGCTATTTAGTGTTTTAAATCAACTTAGTAGTTGAAGACCAAAGACACGCCAAATGTGTTGTCTGTTTCTTCAAAGCCAGGCTGTGGATCGGTGTGGTATTTTGTTTGCAATGTTGTGCGTAGGGCCAACATTTCAGACATTGCGACAGTCACACCCAATTCGTTCACAACACTTGTGTCGCTTTCAGAGGCCAAGATGTCTGTGTCGTTTGTCAAATATGCAGTGTCTGACAAGCGGTATGAGAAGTTTGATGAGGCTGAAAATGCAGCTTCTTCAGTTTCGCCATCAACGATGTCACGCAGTGAGGCAACGCGGTAACCTGGACCACCTTGAACAGCCCAAGAAACGTCAGCTGTGTCGTAAACACGGTAACCTGCACCGAAGCCTACAAAGTAGTCGCTGTCGTATGAAGAGAATTCATCGACGGAGCCTTGAACTTTGGCGAAACCGTAGAAGTTAGGTGTGAAATCACGGGTGTATTCAGCATCGAAGAAAAGGCTTTCTTCGGTTTTTGAGCCGTCGTCTTCGCTGTAATCGTAGCTTAGTTCAAGGGAGTAACCGTTTGTACCATCAAAGTACGTCATGTCTGAGCCGATGCCCAAATCTGCTGTGTCTGTGTTGCCGTTAGATACGCTACCGCGCAGGGCTACAGAGCCAGAAAAGCCAAGCTTACGGCCTGAGTTGCCAAAAGTATTTTGCTCGACTTCTAGGTCGTCTGCGATGGCATCGCGTAGATCTTCGTTGCGTTCCGATGCTTGATCCACACCATTGAAAGCATTTTGGGCGTATGCGGAGGAGCCTAAAAGCAAGGCTGCAACTGTGGCTGCACCAACTGTTGTAAATTTCATGTCTGTTCCTTTTCTGACATCTTCAAGTTGAGAGTCTGATTGCTGTTTAAAGGGGGGCAATCATCTGTGTAAGTCAAAAGGTTGTGTGGCTGTGGTGAGGTCGGCTGATACTGGCTGATTGCCCCTAGGGCGTAAGCGGAATGCAGCTAAGGTTTTGAAAATACAAGAATGTGATCGCAGTCACCCTTGTCGCTCAGTCTGAGCAACCTACATATGGGCCCGCTTTTTTAGGCCTGTTCAAAGGCCATAAAAAAGGGGCCCGAAGGCCCCTTTGTCGTTTCAGTCCCTTAGACTTGATTACAAGTTAGGGTAGAGTGGGAACTTGTTGGCTAGGACTTCGACCTTGGCGCGAACTGCGGCTTCGACTTCCGCGTTACCGTCTTCGCCATTTGCAGCCAAACCATCGACCACTTCGACAATCCAGTCACCGATTTGGCGGAACTCAGCTTCGCCAAAGCCGCGGGTTGTACCTGCAGGCGTACCAAGGCGCACACCAGATGTGATCATCGGTGGCTCTGGGTCAAAGGGGATACCGTTTTTGTTACAGGTGATGTGCGCGCGCTCTAGAGCGGCCTCGGTGATTTTACCGTTTACACCCTTGGGGCGCAGATCAACCAGCAACACGTGTGTGTCTGTGCCGCCAGTGACGATGTCCAAGCCACCTTTCATCAACTGATCAGACAAGGCTTGCGCGTTGAGGATCACTTGCTTGGCGTATTCTTTGAACTCTGGGCGCAGGGCTTCGCCGAATGCAACGGCTTTTGCTGCGATCACGTGCATCAAAGGGCCACCCTGGATACCAGGGAAGATCGCGGAGTTCACTTTCTTGGCGATCTCAACATCGTTGGTCAGGATCATACCGCCACGTGGACCGCGCAAAGTCTTATGCGTGGTTGTTGTGGCCACATCGGCGTAGGGGAATGGGCTTGGGTGCTGGCCGCCTGCGACGAGGCCCGCAAAGTGCGCCATATCAACCATCAAGATCGCGCCGACAGAATCAGCGATTTCGCGCATTTTCTTGAAATCGACCTGACGCGGGATCGCGGAACCGCCTGCGATCAACATCTTGGGTTTGTGCTCATTCGCAAGCTCTTGGATCTGATCGTAGTCAATACGCTGGTCTTGCATGCGCACGCCGTATTGAATGGCGTTGAACCATTTGCCAGATTGGTTTGGCTTGGCGCCGTGGGTCAAGTGACCACCTGCGTCCAAAGACATGCCAAGGATTGTATCACCAGGCTGCAAGAGGGCTGTAAAGACACCTTGGTTGGCTTGCGATCCAGAATTTGGCTGTACATTCACGTACTTAGCGCCAAAAAGTTCTTTCGCGCGATCGCGTGCAAGGTTTTCTGCGATGTCTACATATTGGCAGCCACCATAGTAACGACGACCAGGGTAACCTTCGGCGTATTTGTTCGTGAGAACAGAGCCTTGGGCTTCCATAACGGCAGCTGAAACGATGTTTTCAGAGGCAATCAATTCGATCTCGCCGCGTTGACGACCGAGTTCTTTTTGCATTGATCCGAAGAGCTCAGGGTCGCGGGAGGACAGTGTTTCTGTGAAAAAACCTGCATCGCGTACATTTGACGTCATGGTGTGTTCCTTGGCAGCTTTATGATATTGCCGCGTGTTTACCCAAATCAAAGGGTTTGGGAAACCCTCGACTTGCGCATAATGATGATGAACTTGGGCTATGCGTGGATTTATCGCAGCTAAATCATGCGCCGCAAGGCGTTGCGCGCGGCTTTTGCGATCTTTCAAGCTGGCGTAAGGCTATGGCGATTTCATGAAGATTTTTAAAAACCGCGCCTTTTTCGATTGTGTTTTACGCTTCAAACCTATGTCTTGGGGTAAACACGTCGGAATTGGACCCAAAACCTATGGTCAAAATTGCCTTTATCGCCAGTGATGCTCAGATTGCACAGCGCGCTCTAGAACGCTTAACAGCGCGCTATGCGCATGTGGCAATCGATGAGGCAGATATAATCGTCGCCTTGGGCGGTGACGGGTTTATGTTGAACACCCTGCATAGCAGCATGCACTTGGATACCCCTGTGTATGGAATGAATTGCGGAACAGTCGGATTCTTGATGAATGCCTATCACGAAGATGATCTGCCGATGCGTCTGACCGTTGCGGAAGAAGAAGTGATAAATCCGTTGTCCATGGTGGCGCAAGATTCGGATGGCAGGCAACATAAAGCATTGGCAATCAACGAGGTTTCACTGCTGCGTGCTGGGCCTCAGGCCGCAAAATTGCGCGTTTCTGTTGATGGCAAGGTGCGCATGGATGAATTGGTTTGCGACGGCGCACTGGTCGCCACGCCCGCGGGATCAACCGCCTATAACTATTCGGCGCGCGGGCCTATATTACCCATCGGGTCGGATGTTTTGGCGCTCACCGCTTTGGCGGCTTTTCGACCGCGTCGGTGGCGTGGGGCGTTGTTGCCCAAAACCGCTAAAGTTCGCTTTGATATCTTGGAGCGCAGCAAGCGCCCTGTGATGGCTGATTCCGATAATCGGTCTGTGCGCAATGTTGAATGGGTTGAAATCATGTCTGATCCAACCGTCAAGCACCGCATTTTGTTCGATCCAGGCCATGGATTAGAAGAAAGGCTGCTCAGCGAACAATTCGTCTAGCTCTCGGCAATCGCTGTGACCTATGCGCCATAACCTGTCAGCTATATAATTACTGCCTGCGCGGACCGCGCGCGGGGCGCCCCCATGTTTCCAATTTGCGGTAAATGGTTGAGGGGGATACGTCCAAAGCTTTTGACGCTTTCGGAATAGATCCGCCTGCGCGGTTGATCGCAAACTCGATGATTTCGCGTTCGATTTCCAATAGTGATTTTGAGGCTACCACATCGCCCAAAGAGAACGATGGTGTGGTTGTCTCTTGGGGGCGTGGAAACGTGTCCAGTAAGGATTTTGGTAAATGATGCTCTTCGATCATTGGGCCAGTGTTGACCACGACGCAGTTCCACAAAACATTCATCAATTCGTGGATATTGCCTGGCCAAGCGTAACTTAACAGCAAAGCCTTGGTATCCTTCGACAAGGCTGGGGTTGGTTTGTTTTCTTTTGCAGCATAGCGCGCCACCATGGCTTCTGCGATTTCGATGACATCCAATCCACGGTCTCGCAGAGGGGGTAGGTGGATCGGGACAACAAACAGCCTGTAATATAAATCAGCTCGCAGTTTTCCTGCTGATATACAGTCCAATGGCGATTTCGACGAGGCACAGATAATGCGCGTCTTTACAGGGATCGGTTCCGCTGAATCATTTGGCGTCACGTTGGAGGTTTTTAAAAACTCTAACAGTTGAGCCTGGCTCACGGCATCCAAGTCGCAGATTTCATCCAAAAACAATGTGCCGCCGTCAGCTTTTTGCAAGGCCCCGATGTTGGATTTTTGCACATGTGGTTCGACCGCAGAGCCACGACCAAAGAGTTCCGCTCCAAGTGCAGCAGCAGAGCGTGACCCGCAATGCACCGCAACAAAAGGACCGTCAGTGTCAGGGGATAGCGCGTGTATTGCTTTGGCGCACATGGTCTTTCCCGTGCCATTTTCGCCTGTTATGAAAACGCTTGCATCAGATCCCGACACGGCGCGCATGGTTGCGTAGATTTGTTTCATCTCAGCTGATGACCCAAGTAACCCGCCCAATGGGGGCGCGTCCAAAGGGCCAAGGTTTGGACGGAGGGTTTGTGATCCTCCTGATCGCGCATTGATAATCGCATCTACTAAAATTTGTGGATTAATAGGTTTAACTAAAAAATCGGAAACGCCCATGCGCATCGCCTCAACTGCCCGATCAATCGAAGCATAGGCCGTGGTCACGATAGGTTTTAGGTTGGGGTTTGTTTCGTACAATTGCGATATAAGGTCATGTCCAGACCCGTCAGGTAGCATCAAATCGACCAAGGCAATTTGTGGAGATGTTTGGCGGTTCACCTCCAGCGCTTCTTTGACTGTTGCTGCTGTAACTGTAGAAAACCCTGCATCATTTAGGATGGCGCTATAGAGCGTGAGATGGCTCTGGTTGTCATCAATAATTAAAATTGGAGTGTGAGTCATCCAAGCCTATTTCTTAAGTTTGAGTAAATTGATTGTTGAAATAATGTGAGCAACATCTTGGCGTAGCTCTTGCAAAAGGGCAAGAACCTGTGTGCCATCCGCTGTGTTGGAAATTTGTTCCAATTCCAAAGCGCGACGATGTGCAGCTTGCGCGTAAGAGGTGGCAAATAGGCCTGCAAGCGCATGGGAAGCATGGCCCAAATTGTCGCGATCTGTGGGCGATAAGTCACCGTGTGCCAGCTGATCCGCCCGATCTAGAAATGCCTTAAAGTCTTGCGCAAGATGATCAAGGTAACGCATCCTTGCATCACGCGGAAGACTGTCGATCATTCGCTCAAAATTATGCAGGACTGTTTTTCCATTTGCGATATCAGGTTGCTCGACGGGCTGCATCAAATTCAGGCCTAAAGCCTTCAAAAGCTTTGGATACAATACCTGTTGGTTCGTTGCGGGCTTGTTTAAAACCGCCTTTGCTCCAGCTTGTGTGATGGCAAGATGATTGGCTTCAAAAGCATGGGCGGTGACGCCAATAACGGGCGGTGTGGGAGAGGATTTTTTATGCAGTTCGCGCAGCAAGTCCAAGCCAGAAAAAACGGGCATTTCGATGTCCAAAAGAATCACGTCAAATGTGGTCCGCTCAAGCAACGCGAGTGCTGAAAAGGCGCTGTCTGCTTCGTCTACGATCATTCCTGCGGCTTCCAGTTGCAAACGCAAGGCTAAACGATGGGATGTCGCATCATCGACGATCAATGCGCTTAGACCATTCAGCATCGACTTTATGTCTGTGAAACGATCCAGCTGCGTCTCAGGGGGGGGCACGCGCGCGGGCAGACTGACTGAAAAGCAAGCCCCCTGTGGCGCTGCGTTCGAGACTGCAATTTCGCCGCCCAAACGGCGGGTGAGGTCATGCGCGATCCGCAAACCGTAGCCTGATTCAGCTTTGCCAAGGTCTGTGGATTGGGGAAGGGTAAAATCGAAAAGTGTTTCGAGCTGGGGTTCGGTGAGACCGATGCCCCAGTCACGCACTGCGATGCGGAGTTCTTGACCTGTGTCATAAGTGGCTGAAATTTCGATCCTGTCGGTTTGGGAATGACGCAATGCGTTTGACACAAGGTTTGATAAAATTCGTTCCACTGACAAGATGTCAATCTCAAGTGATGCAGGCAGACTTGGATCTGCGATATAGTCTAATTCCACCCCAGAGGCCGCAACCAAATAGGCCCATCGTTGTGTCAAAAGCTGCAAGAATGTACGCACGTTAGTATCAGCCGTAATCCCAGCAAGCGCGGCATCATGCCCAGCCGCCATGGACAAAGCTTCGTTAATAAGTCGCCCTAAGTGGCTTGTTGCAGCCGTCAGTCTTCGAGCGTCTGTACGGGATGCCGGGTCGACAGAGCCATATGCGATTGTTTCGATACCCACTGACAATTCTGCGAAAACTTCGCGTATATCATGGGCTAGAAACGAAACTGCCGCTGCCTCCTGTGAGGTAACAGTGTTTGATGTTGCACTCTGCTTCCCCCTTTTTTTCACTGTTCCACATCCAGCCGTGCGCTGCATATCTTGCAGGCACTCAGCCGCCCTTGGTAAAATTCTACACTACTAACAATCGCTTTGGACTGCATACTATTAAGACTTTTTTAACCATTATGTGATGGCAAAAAAGGCTTTAGTAGATAAAAATTTAGTTTTTTGCGTATCCAAGGTCGCCCAAGGCTTGTGCAATTTGATCCAAGACGGCGGGATCATCTATGGTGGCAGGCACTTTGAAATCAGAACAATCAGCGATTTTAACCATGGTTGCGCGCAAGATTTTACCCGAACGCGTTTTGGGCAAGCGTTTTACGATACATGCGCATTTGAATGCGGCAACGGGGCCGATTTTGGTGCGCACATCGCGAATAACATCTTGTACGATATCCTCATGCGCGCGCGTGGTGCCTGCATTCAAACACATCAATCCGAGGGGCACTTGGCCTTTGATAGGATCGCTGACGCCGATGACTGCGCATTCGGCAACATCAGGGTGCGCGCTGAGCACCTCTTCCATGGCGCCCGTTGACAATCTGTGGCCTGCGACGTTGATCACATCATCCGTACGCGCCATGATGTAGAGATAGCCATCGGCATCTTTGATCCCCGCATCACCCGTTTCATAGTAGCCTGGAAAGTGATCTAAGTAGCTTGATTTAAAGCGATTTTCCGACTTCCATAAATTTGGAAATGTACCCGGCGGCAAAGGGAGCTTTATCGCGATGGCGCCCAATTCTCCGGCAGGCACTTCATGACCTGCTTCGTCTAATATGCGGATGTCATACCCTGGCATCGCGACAGAAGGCGATCCTATCTTAACGGGCAAGGGTTCAATGCCAAGCGGGTTTGCAGCGATCCCCCAGCCTGTTTCCGTCTGCCACCAATGGTCGATCACTGGAATGTTCAAACGATCTTGCGCCCATTCAATTGTGTCAGGGTCAGCGCGTTCGCCCGCCAAAAATAGGGCTTTGAGGCTGCTGATATCATAATCTTTTATCAGCGCGCCTTTGGGGTCTTCGCGTTTGATCGCTCTGAATGCGGTGGGGGCTGTGAACAAGACTTTCACCTTGTGATCCCGCACAACGCGCCAGAATGTGCCCGCATCAGGCGTGCCGATGGGCTTGCCTTCAAAGACGATGGATGTGTTGCCGTGAATCAAGGGCCCGTAACAAATATAGGAATGGCCAACGACCCAACCCACATCGGAAGCGGCCCAAAACACATCGCCTGCATCAACATTGTAGATGTTTTTCATGGTCCAATTCAGCGCAACAAGCTGACCGCCCGTATGACGAATCACGCCTTTTGGAGCGCCTGTGGTGCCTGAGGTGTATAGAATGTAAGCGGGGTGGTTGCCCTCAACGGGGACACATTCTGCGTCTGGGGTTTCATCTTTAAGCAATTGCCAATCAAAGTCGTAACCTTGACGCAGATCGGCTTTCAGCGTGTCGCGTTGAAACATTATGGTAAATTCTGGTTTGTGCTGTGCCAGTGCGATGGCTTCATCCACAAGGGGTTTATAGGCGATCACACGATTGGGTTCCAACCCGCAAGAGGCCGCTATGATTGCCTTGGGGGCAGCGTCATCTATGCGGACCGCCAGTTCATTTGCAGCGAACCCACCGAAGACCACGGAATGCACAGCGCCAAGACGCGCACAAGCCAGCATTGCTTCTAGGGCTTGTGGTATCATTGGCATGTAGATGATGACCCGATCGCCTTTTGTGACGCCCTTGCTGCGCAATGCGCCAGCTAAACTGGCCACGCGGCTTTGCAATTCGCTATAAGTAACTGTCTCGCAGGATTGGGTCATTGGGCTGTCATAGATCAATGCAGCCTGTGCGCCTCGCCCATTGTCGACATGGCGATCTACAGCATTGTAGCAGGTGTTGGTGAGCCCATCGGAGAACCATTCATAAAAGGGGGCCTTATCATCAAACAGAGCTTTGGAAGGCTTTTTATACCAGTGGATTTGGTCTGATGCGGCCATCCAAAATTTTTCAGGGTCCGCTTGCCATTCGGCATAGGTCTTTGCGTAATCGCCCGTTTTGGCCATCTCTTGATTCCTCCCTGTGGCGCAAATTTTGCGCGCTCATCAGATTGGCTACAAGGATACCAAACTTCATCACTCTGGATGAAACGGGCATCACAGGCCTCCTCAGGGACCAAATCTCAGATCTGCGCAAAATTCCTGATCAAGCCTAGCAAAAACAAAGTGCACTGCGATAAATATTTTGCAAACTTGTGAAAGGGCGCCGTTTGCAAAATTTGCAAGATGCTGCAATTTTCGGGATTGGCTTGCGCATCATCAGATGCTGCTGGGCAGACTGTTCAAGCAGGTCTTGCTGTGCTGCGCAGTTTTCGCGCGCAGCACAGCCGATTTCAGCAGTCGGATGTCTATCCGTAATGTGACACAGGTGTGCCTGCGATCGCTGACATGTTCAGCAGCCCGCGTGCAGTTATCGACGATGTCACAACATGCGCACGGTTGCCCATACCCATCAAGATCGGCCCAACTTCAAGACCGCCGCCTTTGGCTTTCAAGATGTTGCGCACCCCCGATGCCGCATCTGCATTGGCAAAGACCAGCGCATTCGCAGGCTCGGTCATGCGGGAGGCAGGGAAAATGCGACTGCGCAATTCTGGATCGAGCGCCGCATCAATGTGCATTTCGCCCTCATAGGCAAAATCACGTGGCTCAGAGTCCAAAATCTCTAACGCCGCGCGCATTTTACGCCCCGTGTCGCAGTCTAGATTGCCGAACTGAGAATGCGAACACAGCGCGATATTCGGCTGCGTCCCAAAACGGCGCACGTGTCGTGCAGTTGCGATCACAGTTTCCGCGATCTGCTGAGGTGTCGGTTCTGGGTGCACATGCGTGTCGGCGATAAACAAAGGCCCGTCTTCCAAAATCATCAAAGACAAAGCGCCAACGGAATGCAGGTCTTTCGTTCCCAATATTTCGTTGATGTATTTGAGGTGCCACAGGTACTGGCCGAATGTGCCGCAGATCATGCTATCTGCGTGATCCTGCTGGACCATGATGGCGCCAATGGCTGTGGTGTTGGTGCGCAAAATGGCCTTTGCCAAATCAGGTGTCACACCTCGGCGCTGCATGATGTTGTGATAGGCTTGCCAGTATTGCTTGTAGCGCGTGTCACTTTCAGGGTTTACGATTTCAAAATCGACCCCAGGACGAATTTTCAACCCTGCACGCTCTGCGCGCATGGCAACGACTTCGGGGCGACCAATCAAGATCGGTTTGTCGGTGGTTTCTTCGATCATCGCACTGGCAGCGCGCAGCACGCGTTCGTCTTCGCCTTCGGTCAAAACGATGCGGCGTTCTGCTTGGGATGCGGCCGCAAAAACAGGACGCATGATCATGGATGATTTGAAAACGGAATGATCCAAGCCAGCTTTATAAGCATCAATATCGGCGAGTGGTTTTGTGGCCACGCCGCTTTCCATCGCGGCACGCGCAACAGCGGTGGCGACAACCCCCATCAAGCGCGGATCGAAAGGTTTTGGAATTAAATATTCTGGCCCAAATGTCATGCGCTCATCGCGATAAGCCTCAGCCGCTTCTGCCGATGTTGTGGCGCGCGCGAGCGCCGCGATCCCTTCGATACAGGCGATTTTCATGTCGTCGTTGATTTCTGTCGCACCGACATCAAGTGCGCCGCGGAAAATGAACGGGAAACACAAAACATTGTTCACTTGGTTCGGGTAATCCGAACGGCCCGTGGCGATAATCGCGTCTGGCGCCACTTTGGCCAAATCTGTAGGATCAATTTCGGGATTTGGATTGGCCAAAGCAAAGATGATCGGCGCTTTCGCCATTTTCTTGACCATTTCGGGTTTCAAAACACCCGGACCTGAGAGACCTAAGAATAAATCCGCATCGCCAATAACGTCATCCAAAGTGCGTAGGTCGCTTTTTTGCGCATATTCGGCTTTTTGTGGCGTCATTTCAGATGTGCGGCCTTCGTAGACCAGTCCCTCAATGTCGCATAGCCAAACGTTTTCGCGTTTGACGCCCAGTTTCAATAGCATGTTCAAACAGGCAATGCCTGCAGCGCCGCCGCCTGTCGACACCACTTTGATGTCTTCGAATTTTTTGTTTTGAACTTTCAGCGCATTGGTCGCCGCAGCGCCCACAACAATCGCTGTGCCATGCTGGTCGTCATGAAATACGGGGATGTTCATGCGCTCGCGGCACAATTGTTCAACGATAAAGCAGTCAGGTGCTTTTATGTCTTCCAGATTGATGGCGCCAAAGGTCGGTTCAAGCGCGCAGACGATATCAGCCAGCTTTTCAGGGTCCGTTTCGTCGACTTCAATATCGAAACAGTCGATATTGGCGAACTTTTTAAACAGAACCGCCTTACCTTCCATCACAGGTTTTGACGCTGCTGCACCAATATTGCCGAGGCCCAAAACAGCCGTGCCGTTTGACACCACAGCAACCAAGTTGCCACGCGATGTATAACGACTTGCCGTGCTGGGATCGGCCTTGATTTCAAGGCAAGCTTCGGCCACGCCCGGACTGTAAGCGCGTGATAAATCGCGGCCATTCGCTAAAGGCTTGGTTGCGCGAATTTCCAGCTTTCCTGGTTTCGGAAATTCATGATAATCCAGTGCCGCTTTGCGTAGGGCTTCTTTGCGTGCGTCTTCTGTCATCGTGACCTCCACTAGGTAGTTTAGCGTTAAACTAAATTTGACACCGAGCAATCTGCTCACGTCGTTGACAAGCCCTTACGCCCGTGATGGGCGGTCAATCAAGCCCTTACGGTTGGTTTTGATCCATGTTAGCGCAAACGTTATGCGCAATTTACGAAATCTCGCGCAATCGGCCAAGAAAGCGTAGCAGATACTTGTAACGGACTTGCATCCGCGCGACCTGCAGCGCACTCTAGACCAAATAGTCAAATTTACGAGGCACAGTATGTCCCTTCTCGCAGCAGCCCGCGATATTCGCGAAAAAGCCTATGCTCCCTATTCAAATTTCAAAGTGGGCGCGGCAGTGCGCAGCGCCTCTGGGGATGTATTCGTCGGCGTTAACGTAGAAAACGCGGCCTATCCCGAAGGCACCTGCGCCGAAGCAGGGGCCATTGCCGCGATGATTGCAGCAGGCGAAACGCAGATCATAGAAGTTGCTGTGATCGCGGATGCCCCAACACCCGTACAGCCCTGCGGTGGGTGCCGCCAAAAGTTACGTGAATTTGCAGGGCCCGATGTGGTCGTGACCATGACCAATTTGGCAGGAACCGAATTACAGATGACCGTCGCCGAACTCTTGCCTGGCGCCTTCACGCAAGATCAATTGGATATGTAATCATGCGCGTGGCCACGATCATTTCTAAGCTGCGCAGGCGCGAGATGCTGCACGATGATGAACTTCGGTTTGTCGCCACAGGGCTGGCTTCGGGGGCTGTAAGCGATGCCCAAGCTGGTGCTTTTGCTATGGCCGCTTTGCTCAATGGTATGTCCGATCCCGAACGTGTAGCCTTGACTTTAGCAATGCGCGACAGCGGTGATGTGATGCAATGGGATTGCCCCGCCCCAGTGATCGATAAACATTCCACGGGCGGGATAGGCGATTGTGTGTCCCTTTTGCTTGCGCCCGCATTGGCAGCCTTAGGTGCTTATGTTCCGATGATCTCAGGGCGAGGCTTGGGGCACACTGGCGGCACCTTGGACAAGTTAGATTCCATCGTGGGGGTCAAAACTGATGTGTCCGAAACGAAATTTCGCGATATCGTCAGCAAAGTCGGTTGCGCGATTGTGTCGTCTTCTGCGCAAATAGCGCCAGCTGATAAACGGCTTTACGCAATTCGTGATGTGACGGGAACCGTTGAAAGCATTGATCTGATTACAGCTTCGATCCTGTCCAAAAAACTGGCGGCAGGGTTGGAAGGGTTGGTGCTGGATGTCAAATGTGGCTCAGGCGCGTTCATGGCGACACATGACGCGGCCAAAACTCTCGCCCAAAGTCTTGTGCGCACGGCCAATGGAGCAGGCTGCAAAACCACAGCATTGATCACAGATATGAATCAACCTTGCTGCGCTGCGATGGGCAATGCATTGGAAATTAACGAAGTCATGCAGGCATTGACCTCTGGCGAAGTTGATAATGATCTATGTGATCTCACCTGCGCGTTGGGCGCGGAGTTGCTGGTGTTAAGCGGCTTATCTGACACTATCGAGGTCGCACAAATGGCTGTGCGCGATACCTTGGTTGATGGATCTGCTGCGGAACGTTTCGGATGTATGATCACCGAATTAGGGGGGCCTGCGGACTTCGTTGACCATTGGCGCGATCGCTTGCCGTCTGCCCCTGTTGTCCGCGATATCACTGCGCAGTCATCGGGCTTTATTTCGCAGTTCGATGGGCGCGCCTTGGGCAATGTTGTCGTCGATTTGGGGGGAGGGCGCGCGCAGGCGGCGGATAAAATTGATCCCGCTGTTGGCCTGTCCAACATTTGTCGACTGGGTGATCACATGACGCCAGACACTTTAATTGCGACCTTGCATGCGCGAAGCCCAGAGGCAGCAGATCGCGCCGAAGCGGCCATATTACAGGCCATCACAATTGGCGACACAGTGCCCAAATTGCCTGAATTAATTATAGAAAAGGTTCGTGAATGACACGTGCATTCCTCATTGTAATGGATTCTGTTGGTCTGGGCGGCGCGCCCGATGCAGATACGTTTTTTAATGGAGATGTTCCTGACACAGGGGCAAATACTTTGGCGCATATCGCTCAAGCCTGCGCAGAAGGCCGTGCGGATGAGGGTCGCTTGGGCCCCTTAAAATTGCCCCACCTTGAAGCCATGGGGCTTGGCGCTGCGATGGCCCATGCGACCTCTGATCCGATGCCGGGTTTTTTGGTGCCGCCCACAGGGCTATACGGCGTTGCCAAAGAAATTTCGCGCGGCAAAGACACACCATCGGGCCATTGGGAATTGGCCGGCGTTCCTGTGCCTTGGGACTGGGGCGGATTTCCCAATACGCAGCCCGCTTTCCCTGAAGATCTCATGGAAATGGCCGCAAGCCTATGCGGGGCGGGGGGCACTTTGGCCAATTGCCATGCCTCTGGCACGGCAGTGATTGAAGAGTTCGGCGATGAGCATGTGAAGACAGGTTGGCCGATTTTATACACTTCGGTCGATAGTGTGTTGCAAATCGCAGCCCATGAAGACCATTTTGGCTTGGATCGCTTGCTTAAGCTTTGTGCGGATCTTGCCCCCGTTTTGCATGAAATGAAAATTGGTCGTGTGATCGCGCGTCCGTTTTTGGGGACATCTGAGACAGGCTATGCCCGCACTCAAAACCGCAAGGATTACGCTATAGCTCCCCCAAGTCCGACCCTACTGGACTGGGCGCATGAGGCGGGGCGCAAAACTTACGCGATTGGCAAAATTGGTGATATTTTTTCCATGCGCGGTATTGATGACCTGCGTAAAGGCGATGATGCGACCTTGTTTGATCATCTGTGCGATGTGGCTGTTGAGGCCCCCGATGGGTCGTTTGTTTTTGCCAATTTCGTTGAGTTCGATAGTTTATATGGTCACAGGCGGGATGTCAGCGGATATGCGCGGCATTTGGAATGGTTTGATGCGCAAATCCCACGGCTTATCCCGTTATTGAAAGACGGGGATTTGGTTATATTTACAGCGGATCACGGCAATGACCCAACTTGGGTTGGCACCGATCACACGCGTGAAATGGTGCCCGTTTTGGGGCTTGGGACTGGCCTGAAACCCATCGGTGAGGTGAACTTCGTTGATGTCGCTGCCTCTATTGCTGACCACTTAAATATACCCGCGCAAGGGCGTGCAAGGAGTTTTCTATGACATTGATTGATATGCCAAAAATTGAGCTGCACCTGCATCTTGAAGGTGCCGCTCCCCCTGATTTCATCCGCAGCCTCGCGCGCGAGAAAAAGGTCGATATCGGCGGGATTTTTGACGAAAATGGTGCCTATAAATACAAAGACTTCTGGGACTTTCTAAAGGTCTATGAAGCGGCTACAACGGTGCTTAAAACACCACAAGATTTCTATCGATTGACCCGCGCGGTGCTGGCAGAATGTGCCGCCAATCAGGTGATCTATGCGGAAACATTCTTGGCCCCTGATTTTTGCGGTGGCGGTGATGTGAGTGCGTGGAAAGACTATTTGGCTGCCATCGAACAGGCAGCACAAGAAATGCAATCCGAAGCAGGGGTCATCCTAAAAGCGATCCCCACCTGCGTGCGCCATTTTGGGCCAGATCAAGCCAAGAAAACCGCGCTTTGTGCATCCGAAACCGCAGGCCGTTTTGTGACAGGCTTTGGCATGGGGGGCGACGAAACATTTGGAACGCAGGGCGATTTTGCCTACGCCTACGATATGGCGCGTGAGGCGCAGTTGCAGCTGACCTCCCACGCAGGTGAATGGGGCGGGGCTGAAAGTGTCCGTGATGCGATCCATGATCTTGGCGTCACCCGTATCGGTCACGGCGTGCGCGCGATTGAAGACGATGCTTTGATCGAAGAGATCATTGAAAAAGACGTCGTGCTTGAGGTCTGTCCTGGTTCAAATATCGCGCTGGGCGTTTACGACGATCTGAAAGACCATCCTATTGCGCGCCTGCGGAAACGCGGCGTGAAAGTGACGGTTTCGACCGATGATCCGCCTTTCTTTCACACCACAATGCGCAAAGAATTCGGCGATTTAGCCCAGACGTTCGGCTGGGATGGCGCAGATTTCAAAGCCCTCAATCAAACAGCTTTGGAGGCCGCGTTTTGTGACGATGAGACCCGAAAAGCCGTCGCAAAACAATTGGAGACCATTGATGAATGACCACCTGACCATCGTAACGCACCCTTTGGTGCAACATAAACTGACTTTGATGCGTAAAGTGTCTGCCTCAACGGCGGAATTTCGCCAATTGCTGCGCGAGATTTCTCAACTCTTGGCCTATGAGGTCACGCGGGGGTTGGAAATGACAACTGAAACCATCGAAACACCAATGCAAACCATGCAAGCCCCTGTTTTGGCGGGAAAAAAACTGGCATTGATTTCGATTTTACGCGCAGGCAATGGCTTGCTGGATGGCGTTTTAGAATTGATCCCTTCAGCGCGTGTTGGCTTTGTTGGCCTGTACCGTGACGAGGTGACTTTGGAGCCCGTGCAATACTATTTTAAGGCCCCTGATGCCCTAGGCGATCGTCTTGTGATTGCAGTAGATCCTATGCTTGCAACGGGCAATTCATCTGTCGCAGCCCTTGATTTGTTGAAGAAAGCAGGCGCGACCAATATCAGGTTCTTGTGCCTTTTGGCATCTCCTGAAGGGGTGGCTCGCATGAAAGAAGCGCATCCAGATGTGCCAATCATTACTGCATCTGTGGATGAAAAGCTTGATGACAAAGGATATATTGTTCCAGGCCTAGGGGATGCGGGTGACCGTATGTTTGGCACTAAATAGGCGATTTACACTAGGCAAGATTCTTCAAGTCAGTTAGACTCTACACAATATTTTGTGTGGGGGCACATGATGAAGACTATTAGAACGATTTCTCTTGCCGCGATGGTTGCGGCTCTCGGTGTATCCGCGGTCTATGCGAAAACATCTTTGCGCAATGCGGGCGAGCCAGCGGAATTTCCGCCAGCAAGCTACAAAGGCACGCAATATGTGGATAGCTCTGGCTGTGCTTTTGTGCGGGCAGGGCGCGGAGATGCGGTGAGTTGGGTGCCGCGCGTCAGTCGCAGTCGGACCGTTTTATGTGGCTTTAAGCCGTCGCTTGATGCTGCGCAGGTGAAACTGCCTGTGATCCCTGATCCTGTTGAAACGGTTCAGGCGGCGCCTACAACACCCAAGGCGACGACCAAGGTCAAGCGTCAAGGTGCAGGCGCGCCTTTGGCGACAGTTGCGACGACCACCACAATTCCCGCCAGAAAGGCGACCGCGGCGCAAACGCCAAAGTTCGACGCAGCGGCCCCAGTTAAATTGGCAAAGGCCCCAGCTGCGCCAATTACAGGCAAGTATGCTCCCAAGCCTGCAGCCAAAGCTCAGCCCGTACCGCGGGGGCGTTTGGCGGATGCCGAAATCGTTGGGCAAACATGCGGCACCAATGCAGCGGGGCAATCTTTGCGCTGTACAGAGCGGTCGACCCAAGCCCCAGATTATATCATCAAGCGCCTGCCTGCGGGCGTGACTGTGCGCCGTGCAGATGGCGGGACATTGACAACAACTGAACCGACTTTGGTACGTGTGGCGATAAAATCAGCCCCTGCCGCAACGCCAACCCCTGCGGTGAATCCACCTGCACAGGCCATAGCGGCAGCGCCCGTTTACGCCTCTGCATCACAAGGGGCCACGACGTCGAGTTGCAATGGCCTGAGTGGCAATGCGGCTCAATATCTACAGACATCGACCCGTTTGGCTGTGCGCTGTGGCCCTCAGGCGGTTCATCCGTCTAGCTATATTACGAAGCAAAACCAGAGAGTTGCACAGGCTAATGTGGCTGTCGCCCAAGTATCGCGTCAGGCGCGCGAGCTTGGCGTCGTTTTTGCTGCCCCCAAGCAGGTGAGAACGCCAGACGGGTATGCGCGCGCATTTACCGATGGGCGTTTGAACACCCAGCGCGGCCCACGGACTTTGGCGGGTGACTATCAGCAAGCGCAAGTTTGGAGCAATACAGTGCCTGCCTACCCTGTAGGGACTGTCGTTAAACGCACTTTCTGGCAGCAATTGTTTGGCCTGCCCGCAAAGGCGCGTCCCGTTGCGCAAGCGCCCGTTCAATATACAGAGGCAAACACACGTGCCTCTCAGGTGTCTGTCCCAAGATTGTCAACCAAATCGGTAGCGCCCAACCGTACGCCTCAGGCGGTGACATCAGCCCCAGCATCCGTTGCGTCGGGCGCGCGCTACATTCAAGTTGGCACGTTCGCCGTGGCGGAAAATGCGGATCGTTCTATGGCGCGTCTGTCTGCGATGGGGATGCCTGTTGCGTCTCAAATGATGACCCATGGTGGTCAGCGGATGAAAATGGTTCTGGCTGGGCCTTTCGCCCCATCACAGATTGTCACAGCGCTCAATACAGCGCGTGCGGCTGGATATAACGACGCATTTGCGCGCAAATGATCTTGGTTTCATAGTAAAGATTGGCAAAGCCCCCAGCTCGGGGGCTTTTGTCATTTTGGAGCTAGCTGGAGCAGATATCTTGTAAGGCCACCCATTCGCCATCTTCCAGAACTGTGTCAGTCGTTTCACTGTTCAAATCACCCGCTTCGATCAGGGGTAGGGTGCTGATGCCCGTGATATCAATAGCATAGGCATAGGGCTGGGGGCGCACTTTGGCTTGGGTAAACCGCTCAGCCAGTTGATTAATGTCAACGGGAGCCATGTCCAAACGCAGCAAATCTTCGGCGTAGGTTTCTAGGGTTTTGTCTGGAATGGAGCCGCTGGTTAGCAATTTGAGCGAGGCCATCAGGCCCGCGCTGCGCAACAGGTCTTCAAGTGGATCAGCTTGGGCGATGCGTTGCTGTTCGGCCAAGATGAAGCCTGCAACCACATCGGGATCTTCGTAGTCTTCGATAACACTGCGGTTCAGCAAGATATATCCGCCTGGCAAGTGCTGCGCCAATTGCACGCCACTGCGAAACACCACAACTCCGCCAGCACTTGGGCGCATGAGTTGCGATTTCAATGCATGCAAAGCTTGCGCCCCATGCACAGAGGTACATTCTTGGCCTGCCAAGCGCTTTACTTGCCCCAGCAATTTGGTGCCGATTTGGGCGCGGGTGACTTCGGGAACAATGCTAACGGCTTGGCGCACTAAGGCATCAGGCAACCAGAAAACAGACAAGGCGACGGCCCCTGCAATTGCGCTGGCGACGAATAGGCTGCGCAAGCGACCTGAGCGTGGTGTGCCGCGTTCGATCGCGCGCTGAATGCGTGTAATGGCGGCAATCATAGTTTCGTCGTCGGTCTCTAGACGTTCGTCAGTATCGGGGCTTGGGGCAAAAATCGCTATGCTTTCGGTTGCGCTGTTGATCCGCTCTACGGCAGGCAGCGACCAATGGGATAGGGTTTTGTCGTTGAGGTCTGAAATAATCAACGTGGCCTCACCCATAGACATGACGACTTCTATCCTTTGGGTTTCCCCCTCAGGACGCCAAAGTGCTGTGGCTTCTAGGCGATCAAATTCTTTGAGCGCTGTCATGCGCGTGCTGCTCGTTGTTGTTTCTTTGGGCTAGGCTACCTTGGATTGCACAGGTTCACAATCTTAACCACACTTTTGCACCCGTAAATCATGGATTGTCTCTTTCGAAGCCTGCCAAGCTCGCCTATCTTTGGCCTATGATTGTATCGCATGGGCGCAAATATATCTTCATACATATTCCTAAAACAGGTGGAACGGCTTTGACGCTGGCGCTTGAAGGCCGCGCCATGGCTGATGATCTTTTGGTTGGGGATACGCCTAAGGCTGTGAAGCGCCGCAATAGATTGAAACGGGATCAAAGCTATAAATCCCTGTCTAAGCATTCAAGGTTTGTGGATCTTGAGGGCGTGATGGATCGGTCACGCTTTGACGATTTCATGATCTTCACTTTGGTGCGTAATCCTTGGGATCGCATTGTAAGTTACTATCACTGGTTACAGGCGCAATCGTGGGATCATCCTGCGGTGACATTGGCCAAGTCAGCCGATTTCACGACGTTTTTGAATGACAGACAGACCATCGGTTCTCTGTCGTTGTCCTATGCTTCTTATATGCAAGACGGTGCGGGGGTTGAGCGTGCAACACATTACATGCGTTTGGAAAAGCTTGACCAAGACCTTCATTCGCTCTGGGATCATTTAGGATTTTCGCTTAGCCCGATCCAACCCGAAAACACATCGCAGCGCGCAGGTGATTTTAGAGTGTATTATTCTGATGCTGATCGGGATTTAGTGGCTGATATCTGCGCAGTTGATATTGCGCGCTTTGGTTACGGGTTTACGCAAGATGGATTTTCTTAAGGTATTGATATGTAGTGAAAATGTATCTGAAGGTGGCATGTTTAGTACTTGAACGCATGACTTTTGGGCTCATAGCCTGCCTGCCGCGATCTTGGATTGGGTTTGCGAAACGATCACTTTGGCGCGAGTTACATAGTGTTATCTAGAACGCAGGCGTCACGTTTTGTGGCTACGATGATTTATCATAAGCGACAAGAAAGTTTGTCAGTGTCGTAAAAAGTCCCAAACACAGATGTGTTCGGGGCTTTTCTTGTTGGCCTACGCGGCCTTGCTGTCTGTGCCTTTGCCAAAGCGCTCATAAAATGTATCGCCAGCTTTGGCCATTTCACGAAGCAGGTCAGGTGCCTCAAATCGTGGCCCATGGGTGGCAGACAATTGGTCACAGATATTGACGGCTTGCGCTGCGCCGATGATGTCGAGCCAGCTAAAGGGACCGCCAGACCAAGGCATAAAGCCCCAGCCCAAAATCGCGCCAACATCGCCTTCGCGAATGTCGGTTAAAACACCTGCTTGCAGCGCACGAACGGCTTCGAGCACCTGCGCCATAATCATGCGGTGTTGCACCTCATCCAATTCGGGCTGCACCTCAGCTACGGGAAATTCATCGCCAAACCCTGACCACAAATCGCCGCGCTTGCCTTTGTCATCATATTCGTAGAACCCAGCTTTGGCTTTGCGTCCTAAACGACCTTGATCTGCCAACCAAAAGACAACTTCATCTACGGCTTCATCAGGGTAGTCATCCCCCATTGCGGCTTTCGTTGCCTTTGCGATTTTGACGCCAAGATCCACAGATGTTTCATCAATAAGTTGCAAGGGACCAAGAGGCATGCCCAGCAATTTTGCTGCATTTTCGATCAAAGGCAAAGTGACACCTTCTGATGCCATGCGGACCCCTTCGTTGATATAGGGGATAATGCAGCGATTGGCATAAAAGAACCGCGCATCATTGACCACAATCGGCGTTTTGCGAATTTGTCTCACAAAATCAAGCGCTTTTGCCACCGCTTTTGCGCCTGTTTTCTGCCCCTTGATGATTTCGACCAGCAACATTTTATCGACAGGGCTGAAGAAATGGATGCCGATAAAGTTTTCCGCACGCTGTGAGGCTTGGGCCAAATCTGTGATGGGCAGGGTCGATGTATTGGTGGCGAATACACAATCTGGGCCAACAATACTTTCGACCTTTTGCGTCACATTCGCCTTCACTTTCGGATCTTCGAATACCGCTTCTATGACAAGATCACAGCCTGCAAGCTGGTCGTAATCCGTGGTCGCGGTGATGCGGTCTAGCACTTGGTCTTTCTTTTCTGGCGTGACTTTTTTGCGCGCTATCCCCTTGTCTAGAATGCCTTCGGAATAGGCTTTGCCAGTGTCAGCGCTGTCTTGGGTCGCGTCGATCAAAATAACGTCTAGTCCAGCATTGGCCGCGACATAGGCAATACCCGCGCCCATCATGCCTGCGCCGATGACGCCTAGTTTTTTGACGTTTTGATCGGGCTGTTCGGGGCGGTTGGCACCTTTTTCCAAGGCTTCTTTATTGATGAACAATGATCGGATCATAGCGCTTGAAGATGGGTTCATCAGCACGTTTACAAACCAACGCGCTTCGATTTTGAGCGCTGTGTCAAAGGGCACCTGTGCGCCTTCATAAATGGCTGACAGCATTGCCTTGGCTGCGGGGTAGACCCCTTGAGTTTGGCCGTTGACCATAGCAGAGGCGCCCACAAAGGTCATGAACCCCGCTGGGTGATAGGGCGCACCGCCAGGCATTTTCCATCCCTTTGTGTCCCAAGGTTTCACAAGATCTGCATCTTTAGCTGATAAAACCCATGCTTTCGCGCTGGACATTAAGTCGCCTGCTGGAACCACTTCGTCGATCACACCATTCGCTTTGGCCTTTTGGGGAGGCAGCATTTGACCTTGCAGCAAAATAGGCGAGGCGGCCATTGCACCAAGTTTACGCGAAATGCGTGTTGTGCCACCTGCGCCAGGAAATATGCCGACCTTGATTTCTGGCAACCCAATTTTGGCCTTAGGCGTATCGGCTGCAAATATGCGGTGGCAGGCCAGAGGCAGCTCCAGACCGATTCCCAAGGCTGTGCCCGTCAAGGCGGCAACAATCGGTTTGCCACCCTTATTGGTTTTGGGATCCATACCCGCACGTTCAATTTTGCGCAGGCTCGCATGCAGTCTCATGATGCCATCAAACAGCCCTTGCGCGGGGGCGTCGCCCGCACTGTCTTTCATCGACGCAATGATGTTTAGATCCATCCCACCGGCGAAACTGTCTTTGCCCGATGTTATAATCACGCCTTTGATTGCGGCATCTGCCAAGGCCGTGTCGATCAAGGCATCCAATTGCGCTAACCCTTCGAGGGACAGCACATTCATGCTTTTGCTGGGCACATTCCAAGTGATAGTTGCAACGCCATCTGTGTCGGTGGCCATCGTGAAATCAGGTTTCGTTTGTGTCATTCTGAGGCTCCTTCAGGACCATTATGAGCAGAGAGCTTCATAAATTTAGCTTGGTTCGACTCGGGATCGAATGCGTAATCGCTCGCGATCATTTGCCAGCGATTATCGCGGTAAATACCTTGTGTGAAACAGGGGTAGGGCGGCTTGGCATGTATGTTGCCAATCATCAGGTGGGTCATATGTGAAAAATGTACACGATGCGGATCAACCAAAGTGGCAGACAGACAGGTTCGCACGATGTCTGTTAGTGCCATTTTCACAAACTCATCACAGATCAAATGAAAGCTCTCGCGAACGGCATCGACGTCGGTCATTTCAAAAGATGAGTCAAAATGGGATATGCGATGTGGCAATGCAACGTGGTCCATGAATGTTGCGAAGTCACGTTCCATCATCGCACGCCCCGTTTCATTCAGAAAATGCTCTGCAATCGCGCGTGCTGCGTCTGAGTTTATATTTTCTGTCATCTAAAATCCTAACCTAAGATTATAGGCGCTCAATAATGGTGGCTGCCCCCATACCTGAAGCGATGCACAATGTGGCAAGTCCCGTGCCTTTGCCTGTGCGTTCCAATTCGTCCAACAGCGTGCCGATGATGATCGCGCCCGTCGCCCCCAAAGGATGGCCCATGGCAATCGACCCGCCATTGACGTTTATCTTTGAGTTATCGACATCAAAGGCCTGCATGAACCGCAAGACCACTGACGAAAAGGCTTCGTTCACTTCGAACAAATCTATATCGGCAATACTCATGCCGCTGCCTGACAAGATCTTGCGTGTGGCGGGCACGGGGCCAGTCAGCATAATCGTGGGATCAGTGCCGATCTTGGCTGTGGCGCGAATACGAGCGCGCGGCTTGATGCCGTATTTTTCGCCGAATTCTTTATTGCCAATCAATATACCCGCAGCCCCATCAACAATGCCTGATGAATTTCCCGCGTGGTGTATGTGGTTGATCTTTTCCAAATGCGGATATTTCATCAAAGCAACTTTATCAAAGCCGGGCATAGCTTCGCCCATATCTTTAAAAGCTGGTTTTAGCGCGCTCAGAGCTGCCATATCTGTACTTGGGCGCATGTATTCATCATGGTCTAAAATCGTCAGGCCGTTTTGATCCAAGACAGGCACAATCGATTTGGCAAAACGGTTTTCAGCCCAAGCCCGCGCCGCGCGTTCTTGTGACATAACGGCCAATGCATCGGCCTCATCGCGCGTAAAGCCAAATTCGGTGGCGATGATATCGGCTGAAATCCCTTGGGGGACAAAATAGGTCGACATGGCGATGCTTGGATCGACAGCAATTGCAGCCCCGTCTGACCCCATGGGCACGCGGCTCATCATTTCAACGCCACCTGCGATATAGGCCATGCCTGCACCGCCTTGAATTTGGTTGGCCGCTAGATTGACCGCTTCCATGCCTGAGGCGCAAAAGCGATTGATCGACAAACCTGGAATGCTGTCGTCTAGGTCTGAGGCTAAAACAGCCGTGCGCGCCAAGCACCCACCCTGTTCGCCAACCTGCGTGACATTTCCCCAAATCACATCTTCGACGGCATGACCCGATAGACCGTTTCGGGACTGAAGCGCATTCAGCATTTGCACCGAAAGGCTTGAGGCAGTCACTTCGTGCAGGCTGCCATCTTTGCGGCCCTTACCGCGTGGGCTGCGTATCGCATCGTAAATGTAGGCTTGTGTCATGGTGTCCTCCTCAGGCCCGATCCGCGGGGGATCCGGGCATCATATCATAGGGATGCGCCCAGCCGTCTTGCGCTGAAATGGCGCTGAGCCAGCGGTCGATATTTGGATAGTCTTTGCGGGTAAATCCAAAGGGTTCATCGTAAAACAAATATCCGCAGCAAGCCGTATCGGCGATGGTCATTTGATTGCCCACAAGCCAAGCCCGACCTGCCAACGCCTGTTCCAATATCGCGAGCGACCCTTTGAGCCGCGCGATTTGAAATGAGATCACCTCTTGGGGACGTTTTGCTTCGGGCAGAAAGTTATTTAAGAAACGCGTCGGTCCCGCAAGGCCAGACATTTTTTGGTTGTCCCACAAGACCCAACGCATGATTTCACGCGCCTCGGTGACATCTGCGCCGCATAGTTTTTGCGATTGTTCGGCTGCATACTGTTGGATCACGCCAGACTGGCTAAGCTGCACATCGCCGTCGATAAAGTAGGGCACTTCCCCCATGAGATTGAGGGCGCGATATGCATCACTGCGCGCTTCTCCGTTGAAGAAATCGACATAGATCGGCTGCCACTCTACGCCGCAAAACGTCAAGGTGAGCGCTGCCTTATAGGCATTGCCACTTTCACCAAAGCAATAGAGTTTCGCAGTCATATCGCGGCCTCCTTTGGGAATGACGTAAGGGTTTATGCGCAAAATTTAAGGGTATGAGCGCATTAAAAATCAACCGACCGCAGGGGGCTATGTGTGGGGTCTGCGGTCTGACGTGTTTCATTTCTTGCTGTTTTCCAATTCTGCCGTGAACAAACGAAGCCTGTGATCCAGTTTCTCTTGATGCGTCACAGATGAAAAATTCTCGAAGAGAAATGAGAGTAGCTCACCTTCGGATAGATTTGCATCGCGCGCAAATGATCTAAGTTTACGATACCCATCTTCCGTCATAGAAACAGGAAAACGCCGCGTCATTCGAAATCGTTTTGGCATATTTGGCTCCGTTTCGCGGCCGCATCCCGCGCCTTTTAATGAAAAAGCCCCCGACCATCAGCAAGGCGGGGGCAAAAGCTGTGTCTGAGAGCCAGTTTAAAACGCATCCGAAGGTAATGTCATTACAGGATCGGCACCGCTTTCAATGCGTTTCAAAAGCGTCGCTGAAATTGGCAATTGACGCGCCATGAAATATCGCGCCGTCGTCAGCTTGTTTTCGTGAAATTCAGGATCATCTGTGCCATCTGCAAGGGCTTTCAATGATGTGTTTGCCATACGCGCCCACATCAAACCCAAAGATACATAACCGAACAAATGCATAAAATCATATGATCCAGCCAAAGCCGCGTTGGGGTTTTTCATGCCGTTTTGCATGAAATACATGGCCGCAGCTTGCAGATCTTTCGATGCGGCTTTCAGCGGCGTGGTAAATTCATCCATCTGTGGTGTTGCTGTGTCTTTGCAAAAGTTTTTCACCATTTCGAAATAGCCCAGAACATGCTTGCCGCTGTCCAAGGCGAGCTTTCGCCCGACAAGATCAAGCGCTTGCACCCCATTCGCGCCCTCATAGATCATCGCGATCCGTGCATCGCGCGTGTACTGCGACATGCCCCATTCTTCGATGTAACCATGTCCGCCTAAGATTTGCTGCGCGTTGACTGTCGCCTCATAGCCTTTGTCGGTCAGAAAGCCTTTTAGGACTGGCGTCATCAGTGAAATCAAACCTTCGGCATCAGGATCGGCCCCATCGTGGCTGGCATCAATGAGCGACGCGCCCCAAAGCATGAAGGCCCGCGCCCCTTCGATAAAGGATTTTTGGTCCATCAAGTTGCGACGAATATCTGGGTGAACAATCAAAGGGTCTGCAGGGCCGTCTGGGTTTTCAGCCCCTGTGACAGCGCGCCCTTGCAGGCGGTCTTTAGCGTATAATACAGCGTTTTGATAGGCCGATTCGGCCTGTGCCAAACCTTGCATCGCTACGCCAATGCGGGCTTCGTTCATCATTGTGAACATGGCGCGCATACCTTTGTTGAGATCGCCCAAAAGATAGCCCGTCGCGCCGTCGTAATTCATCACGCAAGTGGAATTGCCATGAATGCCCATCTTGTCTTCTAATGACCCGACTGACACCCCGTTGGACGCGCCAAGACTTCCATCGTCTTTGATTTGTATCTTGGGGACGATGAACAATGAAACGCCTTTGATGCCTTCGGGGCCGCCTGGCACTTTGGCCAAAACCAAATGGATCACGTTGTCTGATAGATCGTGATCACCCGCAGAGATAAAGATCTTTTGGCCTGAAATTCGATAGCTGCCGTCATCTTGTGGGACGGCTTTGGTACGCATCAACCCCAAATCCGTGCCGCAATGCGGTTCGGTCAGGTTCATGGTGCCTGTCCAGTCGCAGGAAATCATTTTCGGCAGATAGGTGGATTTTTGGTCATCAGTACCATGCGCCAAAATTGCTGATGCCGCGCCATGGGTTAGGCCGTGGTACATTGTAAAAGCTTGATTGGCGGCTGAAAATAATTCGCCAACGGCGGTTCCCATCACATAGGGCAGACCTTGGCCGCCAAACTCTTCTGGCAAATCAAGCCCAGGCCATCCGCCGTCTTTAATCTGGTTGAATGCGTCTTTAAAACCTGTGGGCGTCTGTACGATACCCTCTTTTAGCTGGCATCCTTGTGTGTCGCCCACGCGATTCAGTGGCGCTAGAACATCACTGGCTAAGGATCCCGCTGCGTCCAAAATGGCGCTGGTGAAATCGGCATCTAAATCGCCGTATCCATTAAAGCCTTGCTGTGAGACCTTCAGAACATCATGCAAGATATATTGAATGTCTTTGATGGGCGCGGTGTACTGCGGCATAAGGACGACCTTTCATATGCGCCGTTCAGAGCCTAGTATATTTGCTCCTCTACGGTGTCTTTTGTAAGTTCAGTTTGAACCCAATCTATTTCCGTGTCGAGTTCAACAATAACTTGTTGCAAGGTTTTGACTTGTTCGATCAACTCAACGCGGCGGTGTTGGTAGGCTTCAAGTGTATCCTTCATTTGTGCTCTGCCTGCGTCTTTCACGCTGTAGAGATCAAGAAGTTGGCGGATTTTTTCTAAATCAAAGCCAAAACGCTTGCCGCGTAGAATGAGTTTCAGACGCGCGCGGTCGCGGCGCGTGAAAAGCCGTTTTTGCCCTTCACGTTTTGGGAACAACAATTCCTTCGCCTCGTAAAAACGCAATGTGCGTGGTGTCACATCGTACATCTCACACATCTCGCGAATCGTCATAACATCGTTAACCATTTAACAGTCGCTCCGTTTAAACCTTACATGTTCAACTTTTAGTAGAGAGACCGCTAACTAGATCGAAGTCGCTGATTGGCAAGCGTGACTACGTGACCCTGCGGTGTAACGTCACGTCATTTTAGCTTCATGATAATAAAATGCCTTTTAGCCCTGCTAAGCGCGAAATTTTATTTCCAAAGCGCTATGGATGAAAGTGGGAGCGATTTCGGCGGTGTTCTTATGCGCATAAAGCTTACAAAAAAGGTCGACCTAAGCGGTCGGTGACACTGTTTGTATCAACATGAGGCCTGCGCAATGACAAGGGTCTGCTCGTGGCATAGGGGTGTCAAATCTGTGCGCTCGGCACAGATCAAACCATCCAAAAGGTAGAACATTTGAGATTAGAGCGCGGCCATATCATCGCGAAGTTGTGTGAGTTCTGCGATTGCCTCATCCAGATCAGCGCGCTGTTGGGTCAACGTGTCCAGTTGGCGGTCAGCCAATTCGATAAACGCTTTTGCTTGAACCATTTGGCCTTTTTCGTCGTAGATCGATAGGAAACGGCGGATATCTTCAAGGGAAAATCCGAATTTTCGACCTCGCATTACCAATTTCATACGTGCAACTTCACGTCCTGAGTAAAACCGCGTACGGCCAACTTTTTCAGGTGTCAAAAGTTCGATATATTCATAGTATCGCAACGTCCGCGGAGTCACATCGAAGGTTGCACACATTTCTTTGAATGTAAGGCGCGTGTTCGGCATTTTGTTAACTCCCTGCGGCTGGGCCGTTATAGAAATAGCCCGCTTCATGTTCTATCTGATTTCACCTGCAAAATCCGCGCAACAACGCAGCTGGCAGAGCGAAAAAAACACTTGCTATCTGTTCTTGATAACCTATCCCATTGCCATAAGGAAAAGCAATGCACAGATTTGCGTCTATCCCCGTCAATATATTGAATTAAAAGTGAAATATAACTTACTTAATCTCACTTCTGCGTAAGATAGATCTGTTCGTGCATGTTTGTGTAGAAAGATTGCGATGACTGAATTTCCCGCACAGGCCGCTGCGCCACTGACCCACAAACGCATTTTGTCCATCGCTGTGCCGATTGTTTTGGCCAATGCGACGGTGCCTATCTTAGGGGCCGTAGATACAGGTGTGGTGGGGCAAATGGGGCAGGCAGCACCGATTGGTGCTGTGGGGATCGGCACGGTGATTTTGGCCTCTGTCTATTGGCTTTTCGGATTTTTACGCATGGGCACGACAGGTCTGGTGGCCCAAGCACGCGGTGCAAACGAGCACGGCGAAGTGTCGGCCTTATTGATGCGTGCGATCTTGATCGGATTTATGGCTGGCATAGCCTTGATCGTCTTGCAGGTACCCATTTTGTGGGGAGCGTTCAGGCTTGCGCCAGCTTCTGAAGAGGTCGAAACCCTTGCGCGCAGTTACATACAGATCCGCATTTTCTCCGCGCCCTTTGCCATTTCTATCTTCGGTCTCACAGGCTGGTTGATTGCAAGCGAACGCACGAAAGCTGTCTTGATCCTGCAATTGTGGATGAACGGACTGAATATCATCTTGGACATTTGGTTCGTTCTGGGGCTTGGTTGGGGCGTTGAAGGCGTGGCCTTGGCAACTGTCATTTCCGAAGTCACTGGGGCGGCCTTTGGACTGTTTCTTGCACGTTCCGCTATGAAGCACCCTGATTGGAAATCATGGGCCAAAGTCTTTGATCCAAAGCGCTTGGTCAATATGGCGCGCGTCAATACCGACATCATGATCCGATCCATATTGCTGTTGAGCATCATGGTAAGCTTTGCATTTTTCGGGGCGGGTTTCGGGGATGTAACCTTGGCAGCAAATCATATTTTGATGCAATTTATCGAAATTACGGCCTATGCGCTGGACGGGTTTGCCTTTACCGCCGAAGTGATTGTGGGGCAGGCGCTGGGCGCAAAGTCGCGGCAGGTCTTGCGCCGTGGTGCCATCATGGCATCCCTTTGGGGCGGCGGCGCTGCACTCATTTTGGCCGCCAGTTTTGCGCTTTTTGGGGCGGGTATCATCGACACGATGACCACAGCTGAAGCCGTACAGGCAGAAGCGCGTCGCTATCTACCTTGGATGGTCTCAGTTCCAATCCTTGGCTTGGCCGCTTGGATGCTGGATGGCGTGTTTATCGGCGCAACGCGGACCCGAGATATGCGCAACATGAGCTTTGTCAGCCTTGCTGTTTATATCGCCTGCGTCTATTCACTCATCCCGATTTTCGGCAATCACGGTCTTTGGGCGTCGCTTGTGATCAGCTATGTGGTGCGCGCTGTGGCGCTGGGGTGGAAATACCCCGCGCTTGAACAGCAAGCAGCAACTTATCCAGTTCCTTCGCGTTTCGACTAGAGCCAAGCATCACGCCCGCTGCCGACCGCTTCCGCTACTGTGTCATATCCGTCAGCTTTCAACAGATCGTCTAAGCCCTGTGCAATCTTTGGTGCGAGCGACAGTCCAGAGTAAACCATAGCGGAATACAGTTGCACGACAGAAGCGCCTGCACGGATTTTCGTATAGGCATCAAGTGCTGATGATACGCCGCCAACCCCTATCAAAGGCACATCGTCACGCAAGATATTCGACAATTGCGCAAGCACCTTAGTGGACTTTTCGAACAATGGCGCGCCAGAAAGCCCCCCCATTTCCGATTTTTCTGCACTTTTCAAACCGTCACGCGATAGAGTGGTGTTGGTCGTGATCACGCCGTCAATGCCAGAAGTCTTTGCAACTTCAGCAATTTCTGCGATCTCTGTCGGGTCCAGATCAGGTGCAATTTTCAACAAGATAGGCACTGCATGATCTAAGCCTTTGCGCGCATCCAAAACGCCTGCCAATAGAGCTTGTAGCGCTTCGGGGCCTTGCAGATCGCGCAGCCTTTCGGTGTTGGGCGAAGATACGTTGACGGTGGCAAAATCAACATAATTGCCGCAGTGTTCTAAGACGCGGGCAAAATCTGTGGCGCGGTCATCCGAATCCTTATTGGCTCCAAGGTTTAGCCCAACAGGCACCGCGCGTGCGCCCGTGCTGGGCATAGACGCCTTCAAACGCGCTGCGATGGCTTCCATCCCTTCGTTGTTAAATCCGAAACGATTGATGACAGCGCGGTCTTCGGTCAGCCTAAACAGGCGCGGTTTGTCATTGCCTGCTTGCGGACGCGGGGTCGCGGCCCCCACTTCGACAAAGCCAAAACCTGATCGCGACAATTGTGGGATAGCTTCAGCGTTTTTATCAAACCCTGCCGCCAAACCGATGGGATTGGGCATTTCAAGCCCTGCGAATGTGGTCTTTAGGCGCGGCGATGTAACTGGGCCGGGCAAAGGGGCAAGCCCCGCGCGCAGTGCCACAAGAGCAAGGCTATGCGCTTTTTCAGGGTCAATCTTGCGTAGGACTTTTAGCCCCAATTGTTCAGCTAGGCTCATTGCATTTCCTTTGGAAAAACATGTGTATCATCGATATAGGGTAGGGGCTTTGACCATATCACATCGCTTACACGGAGTTTGCGGTAGAGATGCGGAAACAAAGCACCTCCGCGCGATGGTTCCCATTTTATATCATCGGCCATCACATCTGTATCGCAAGCCAGCAAGACAAGCCCGTCAACATTTGCAAACCATTTGGCTGCGGTCTCGGGGGCTTGTTCAGCGGTGGAAAAATGCACATAGCCATCGGCCACATCGACAGGCGCACCGTCTGTTTCGCCAGCGGATTGCAACAACGCCCATTCATCGGCACGAAATATTTTGTAAATCAACATAGCCAGCGTGATGCCAGCATGGGTGCAAACGGTCAATGGCGTTTGTGCATGATCCTGACTGTGCCTGTCATATAGGCGTTGTGTTGATATGTGATACTTCGCGCAATGGAATCTTTGACTCAACGGTCAGAGATGTCGCAGGCTAAGCCTAAGATCCGATGAGAGGATCGAATACAACATTAAACTGGGGGGCACTCATGCTCAAACGTATACTCACAACATCGGCTGCTTTGGCCCTATCTGCGGGCGCTGCTTCTGCGGATTATTCGCTCACGATTTTGCACACCAATGATTTCCATGCGCGTTTCGAGCCTGTTTCAAAATACGATTCCGGCTGTTCCGCAGAAGACAATGCGGAAGGCAAGTGTTTTGGAGGCTCTGCACGTTTGGTCACAGCTATTGCTGAGGCGCGCGCACGGTCAAATAATTCGGTGTTGTTTGACGGTGGGGACCAGTTCCAAGGCACTTTGTTTTACACCTATTACAAAGGCAAACTGGCCGCCGAAATGATGAATAAAATGGGTTACGATGGCATGACTGTCGGAAACCACGAATTCGATGACGGCCCAGAAGTCTTGGCTGGCTTCATGGATGCTGTTGATTTTCCAGTGCTTATGTCCAACGCGGATGTGTCACAAGAGCCACTTTTACACGATAAACTTGCCAAATCGACAGTGATTGAACGCGGCGGGGAAAAACTGGGCCTGATTGGTGCGACCCCACCCAATACGGCGGATCTTTCTTCGCCAGGCCCTTATGTAAAATTCACAGACCCGATTGAAGCGATCCAAGGCGAAGTTACCAAATTGACTGAAATGGGCGTGAACAAAATTATCGTTTTGTCCCACATGGGCTATGCCCGCGACCAAGCCGTCGCTGCGGCGGTTGACGGTATTGACGTGATCGTCGGTGGTCACACAAATACGCTTTTGTCTAACATCAACGAGCAGGCCGAAGGCGCATATCCTACCGTTGTGAACGGCACTCAGATTTTGTCAGCCTATGCTTACGGCAAATTCTTGGGCGAACTTAACGTCACATTTGATGATGCAGGTGTTGTTGTTTCTGCTACTGGCGAACCTATTTCATTGGATGCAGCCGTTGCCGAAGATGAGGCGACTGTGGCACGCATCGCCGAAGCTGCTGTGCCGCTTGACGAAATCCGTAACAAAGTTGTGGCTGAAGCCGCTGAGGCGATTGATGGCGCGCGTGAAAGCTGCCGCTACATGGAATGTCAGATGGGCAATCTGGTTGCGGATGCGATGTTAGCGCGGGTCAAAGATCAAGGCATCCAAGTGGCCTTGGCCAATGGTGGCGGGCTGCGCGCCTCTATCGATGCAGGCGAAGTGACCCAAGGCGAAGTTCTGACCGTCTTGCCATTTCAAAACACATTATCCACCTTCCAAGTCACGGGCGAAACTTTGAAAGCCGCGCTTGAAAACGGCATGGGACAGTTTGATGACCCAGCGGATGATGGCCGTTTCCCACAAGTTGCGGGAATTAAATATGTGATCGAAAGCGGCAATGCCACAGGCGAGCGCGTGACAGAGATCATGGTTGATATGGATGGCACATGGGAAGCGCTGGATATGACGAAAACATACGGCGTTGTATCCAACAACTTTGTGCGCGGTGGCGGCGATGGCTATAAAATGTTCATCGATGCGATGAACGTCTATGACTTTGGCCCTGATTTGGCCGATGTCACGGCTGAATATCTGGCTGAAAACGCGCCATACACGCCCTACCTTGATGGTCGTATCACCATTAAATAAGCGCGATTGACGCTAGAAACGATCGAAAGCCCCCGCTAGACTGTGGGGGCTTTTTATTTTGGATTGTGTATGTCGTTTAAATCGATTTGGCGGGCCTATCTTGTCCCGCGGTCCCGTTCGGTGGAGGTCGGGATAGGCATTGGAACTGCTCTGGTGTTCGCAGCTGTCGCCATGTTTTGTCTGGGCTTGTATAATGGGCTGGGCCTCGTGGAAGCATTCTTTTCGCCGATTTTTTTCATTTTGCTTTTTGGGATTGCGCCAGTATTTTGGGTTCCAATTGGCACTGACCTCGATCACAGCTTTCGCAATTGGTGCCTTCTTGTAGTCCTTCTAGTCTTTGTTGCGGATTTTTTCTTAAGGGGCTTATGGTTGCGCAGTGCAATATTTGTGCTGACATTGGCGTGGTTGGTGTTAGGCGCGTGGGCCGCAGGCTCTAACTTCTAAGAACGACTGTGATGAGCGGATAAACTTATGAAACACCCACTCGAAGACCTTATTGACGCGAAAATCGCAGCCGCCCAAGCCGACGGCGCTTTTGACAATCTTGAGGGCATGGGCAAACCGCTTGCGCCTTGTGATGATCCTGAAAATATCCTGTTTTCCAAAGTCGTGCGCGACCACGGCGGCGCACCTGAATTTGTTGTTCTGGCACGCGAGTTGGCGGATATGCGCAGTGAATTGGCTGAAACAGGCGATCGTACGCGCCGCATGGAAATCATGAAAGACATGTCTATGATGGAAGCCAAAATAGATATCGCACGCAAACAGTTTAACCGCTGACTCGCCTGCACACAGGATGACAAACAAGCATCGCCATCTGATCAAAGGCGCATCATAAACTGTGGGGAATTTTGGAGCGGGCGACGGGAATCGAACCCGTGTCATCAGCTTGGAAGGCTGAGGTCTTACCATTACACAACGCCCGCTGTGTATGATGTGATTATTTCAAAGGCGGGGGGGCGTCAAGCAGGATGTCCTACATTTTTCATCCCACCGCCTTTGTCTTGTCTCTAAGTCCTAAATTGGAATTGATCCCAAAAGCGCAAAGCCCAAAATCAAGAAACCGCACACACGGCTGATCCTGTCTTTTACAGCATAGACAATCGGATCGTCGTGCATTTCGCCACGGTGTGTGACCATCGCCAACCATGAAACCCAGAACAGCAAAACCAGACAAATCCCCCAAAGCGCAGGCGGGTTTGCGTAGAGATCGGTGACTACAGGGGCGTTCATATAGAGTGCCAAAACTAAAACCGACACATAGCCTGAGGCGATGGACATTTGCGATACAATCGGTAAATCCGCTACGCGGTAGCCACGCCCTGATGGGGCAAGTTTCCCTTCTTTTGCGTTGTCCACCAACTCGGCTTGGCGCTTGATCGCGGCCAAGGCAAAGAAAAAGAACACTGAAAACGCCAACAGCCAGACCGAAATCGACACGCCCGTGGCGACGCCCCCTGCGATGATGCGCATGGTGTAAAGCCCCGCTAAAACGCAAATGTCGATCACCATGCGGCGTTTAAAGTAAAACGAATAGCCCGTGGTGGCGGCAAAATAGAGCGCCAGCACGAGTAAGAAAACAGGCCCGACAAAGACGGATATCAAGGCGCCAAGCCCCAAAAGCCCCGCTGCCATGCCTGTGCCGTGTTGGATCGCAACTGTGCCCGCCGCAAAAGGGCGTTTGCATTTGCGCGGATGGGCGCGATCTGCGTCCAAATCCAGTAAGTCATTGAGAACATAAACCGATGAGGCGATCAGACTGAAAGCGATAAAGGCCATAGCACCCGTTGCAAGTGTCGCCATGTCCAACTGATGGGCCAAAAAGATGGGCACGAAAATCAATACGTTCTTGACCCATTGATGGGGACGTAAGGCTTTCAAATAGGGTTTTAAATCACGTTTCGATGCGCCCAAATGCGTGGTCGTTTGGCCCAAGGCGTCAGCTTTGTCGCGCAAAGCCTGAGGCGCATTGACGGTGATAATCTTTTGCGCTTTTGTCCAGACTGGCAAATCCGCATCGGTGTCACCCATATATGCAAAGCCTACCTCGCCATATGTGTTTTCCAAAAACGTGGCTTTGTTTGACCCTTTTAGGTTCACCCCATCGCCACTGCCATGCACATGATCAAATACGCCCAGATGTGCGGCGATTTTATCAGCAACATCTTGGTCCGTCGCCGTGACCAAAGCCACGGTACCGCCATCCGATTTCCACTGCGCGATATAGTCTAATACGTCGCGATTATAGGGCAGGCTGGTCACATCCACGGCGCTGACCTTGGCAAGCTCGCGTTTGAGTTCAGCCTTGCCTTTACTCAACGCCCAAACCGCCCCCATCGCTGATCCCCAGTCTTGTGCGGCCGCATTCCAAAAGGTTTCGTACAGCATGTCTGAATGCAATAAAGTGCCGTCCAGATCGACAGCAAGGATCATGTCATTGGGGAGGTTTTTATCGGTGTCTTCGGCCACGGTTTTGTGTCCCTATCTGTTCGAACTCAAGTGACGCGCTCTTTTAGGCGCTATTGATGCCACCTTGCCCCAGTTTTTCACTTTGGGCAAAGCTTAAGCTGCTTATGTCGAAACCTTTGTGGCAATCGCATCTTTTCAGCCACCCGCAATTGCCTGTGGATAGCCTGTAAAATCCCCTTGGCCCAAGGCGTCACTAGGGGTATCACAGGCCTCCGAAGCCATGAGGAGACGAAGCTTGGACCAGACAGCGCAGCGCATCGCCCGCACAATCGCCACAGAAATCGGAGCCGCAGCATCGCAGGTGACCTCTGCTGTAGGCCTGTTAGACGAAGGTGCAACAGTCCCCTTTATTGCGCGTTACCGCAAGGAAGTCACGGGCGGCTTGGACGACACGCAACTGCGCAACCTATCCGAACGTCTGACCTATCTGCGCGAATTGGAAAAACGCCGCGAGGCCATCGTTGCATCGATCAAAGACCAAGATAAATTAACCCCCGATCTGGCAAAATCCATTGCCAATGCTGATACAAAAGCAGCGCTCGAAGACATCTATCTGCCGTTCAAACCCAAGCGCCGCACCCGTGCGATGATTGCGCGCGAAAACGGTTTAGATGGCTTGCTGCACGCCATCTTGGCGGATCGCACGGCAGACCCTGAAATTTTGGCGCAGGCCTATCTCACCGAAGTAGTTGAAACCACGAAGGATGCGCTTGGGGGGGCGCGTGATATTTGCACCGAAGAACTGGCAGAAAATGCACAACTCATCGGGCGCCTGCGTGAGGTCATGCGCAGCCAAGCGGTGATTTCAGCGCGGGTCAAAGATGGTATGCAAGAAAAGGGTGCTAAGTTTTCAGATTATTTCGACCATAGCGAAAAGTGGGCTGACATCGCATCGCACCGCGCTTTGGCGATTTTGCGCGCCTCAAAAGAAGACATTCTTACCGTCGATATCGCTCCCGATCCCGAGGTGGGCCTGCCGCGTATTATCGCTTTGATCGAAGCTGAAATTGGCATCAACGGGCAAGGCAAGGGCGATGCTTGGCTGCGCACAGTCGCTTCATGGACATGGCGTCTGAAGCTGGGCATGTCGATGTATACTGAACTTTTAGGCGATCTGATGCGCCGCGCACATACGGATGCAATCGATGTTTTTGCCCGCAATTTGAAAGACTTGCTTTTGGCGGCGCCCGCTGGACCGCGTGCAACCCTTGGGCTTGATCCTGGTATTCGTACAGGCTGTAAAGCTGCCGTTGTCGATGCGACAGGCAAGGTGCTTGCCACTGAAACCATCTATCCGTTCCAACCTAAAAACGACATCCGCGGATCACAGGCCACGATCTTGCGCTTGGTGCAAGACCATAGGGTTGAACTGATCGCCATCGGCAATGGCACGGCAAGTCGCGAGACCGACAAACTGGTCGCCGATACGTTGAAACTATTGCCCCGCGGTGTCAAAGCCCCAACCAAGGTCATCGTGTCCGAAGCGGGCGCGTCAGTCTATTCCGCATCTGAACTTGCGGCCAAAGAATTCCCCGATTTGGATGTGTCTTTGCGTGGCGCTGTTTCTATTGCGCGGCGTTTGCAAGATCCGCTGGCAGAGCTGGTGAAAATTTCACCCGAAGCCATAGGCGTGGGCCAATATCAGCATGACGTGGACCAGCGTAAATTGGCGCAATCCTTAGAGGCCGTGGTCGAAGATGCGGTGAACGGCGTGGGCGTTGATTTGAACATGGCCTCCTCTGCGCTTTTGTCTCATGTGGCGGGTTTAAGTGCTACAATTGCGCAAAATATCGTAGATCATCGCGATACCAACGGGGCATTTTTATCGCGTAAAGAGCTGTTGAAAGTTGCAGGTCTTGGCCCGAAAGCTTTTGAACAAGCGGCTGGTTTTTTGCGCGTCACGGGCGGAACCGAACCGCTTGATGCCTCATCGGTTCATCCAGAAGCTTATGGTGTTGCGCGTAAAATCATTTCCGCATGTGGGCGTGATATTCGTGCAATCATGGGCAGCCCTGAAACCCTAAAAGGCCTGAATGCCGCAGACTTTGTTGACGATACATTTGGTCTGCCTACGGTGCGCGATATTTTCGGCGAATTGGAAAAACCGGGCCGTGATCCACGGCCAAGTTTTGTCACCGCCACCTTCGCCGAAGGGATCAATGACATTAAAGATTTGAAATCTGGCATGATGCTGGAAGGCACGGTCACCAATGTCGCGGCCTTTGGCGCATTTGTTGATGTGGGCGTACACCAAGACGGGTTGGTGCATGTCAGTCAACTGGCTGACCGTTTTGTCAAAGACCCCCATGAGGTGGTGAAAGCTGGCGATGTGGTGAAGGTGCGCATCACCGAAGTGGATGTGGCGCGCAAACGCATTGCAATGTCTATGCGCAAAGACGGGGGGGGACGTGATGACGCAAACACTGGCGGGGCAAAGCCCGCTCAGCGTGATCGTGGCAAAGGCGATGCGCGTGGATATAAAGGCAAAGCAACCGCTGCGCCGAAATCTCAATCAAACAGCGCAAGCACGGGTGCCTTTGGCGCAGCCTTGCTGGATGCGATGAAAAAGCAATAGTGCGCATCAGTTTAGTGCAAAGATAGATGTCTTGCGCCCCATGCGCTTGGTACTTGTTGGCCTTATGGGGGCGCAGGGCGATCTGTCACATTTTTGTGCTTTGCCTAGGTCCCTGCGACAGAGCGCGCTAGACTTACGCGCGACACTTAGCGCAGGATCGAACATGGTCGAATTTTTATTGCTTCATGAACCCGTAACGCGGCTTAGCGTGTTTTTGGCTGTTCTTGGCCTGATGGCCCTATGGGAAATCTGGACACCGCGCCGCCGTATTGAAGTCCCACGCGTTTTGCGCTGGTCGAACAACCTCGCCTTGGTGGTGGTTGACGCGATCGCGCTGCGCCTCGTGTTTCCTGTGGTTGCTGTCGGTCTTGCTGTGGTGGTGCAAGAACGGGGGTGGGGGCTATTCAATTTATTGAACTGGCCGCTTTGGCTTGAAATAACCATCGGGGTGGTCGTGTTGGATTTCGCAATCTATCTGCAACATGTGACCTTTCATCACGTGCCTTTCTTGTGGCGTTTGCACCGGATGCATCACACAGATACCGAAATCGATGTCACCACAGGGTTGCGCTTTCATCCGTTGGAAATCCTTTTGTCTATGGCATTCAAATTGATCTTGGTGGTGATCTTGGGGCCAGCTGCGATAGCCGTCTTGATCTTTGAAGTGGTGTTGAACGCAAGCGCTATGTTCAATCATTCTAACATCTCTTTGCCAAAACGGGTCGATGCCTTTTTGCGGCTGGTGATCGTGACGCCTGACATGCACCGCGTGCATCATTCTGTGGACCCCGTTGAAACCAATAGTAATTATGGATTCAATGTGCCGTGGTGGGATCGTTTGTTGGGCACATATATTGCGCAACCTCGCGCGGGGCATGATGAAATGGATATCGGACTTCACCAGTTTCGCACGCAGCGTGACCTTTGGCTTGATCGCATGATCCTGCAACCCTTTCGCCGCGACACCGCGCAAAACAAAAGATCTAAAAAATAGCCAGACCGCATCCGCGAAAGGCAATCTATGCCCCGTACGGATGCGTCAAGTCACGCTAATCCGAGCGAGGCAAGCACCGCAGCAGGGCCCGCATACAACGTGTTTGCGTCTATCGCCACTTGGTCGGACCCGACTTGTGCGATGATGGCAGGGACGCCCTGTAGGCCAAACTTCGACATTAACCGATGCGCTGAGCCAATCGCGTTATCATTCAATTGAACCAAATCAGGGTCGGTCGTTTGCAACCGTTTTGCCGCATCAATAAGCCCCATATCTTGCAGCTCGGCGAGTGTTCTTGCAAACCCAAGATCGTCCAGCAACCCACCCCCTTATGTGCTGATTGCGTTGAGAGACAAAGCGGATCTAAGAGAGTGCCAATAAAAAACGCGCGAGGACCAATTGTGATCGGTCCCCACGCGTTCAAGGTGATCGTCGTATATCGCTTACAGCAAGGCGCGTAGGTATTCCAACGAGGTCGGGAAATCTTCATCCATCTGCGGTTCGCATTTGGCTTCGACCGTCAATGTGCCTTTGTAATCATCTGCTTTAAGCGCTTCGATTTGGCCTTTTATATCGGTTTTTCCCTTGCCGAAATGTTGCCAAACCATATGGCCATTCATGTATTGGCCGTCTTTCAAATGCACATTGCGAATGTAGGGTTTCAGCATCTTATAGCCGTCTAAAAAGTGCTTTTGATCAACGTCGTACAGATTGCCCACATCCCAGACATACCCAAAGGCAGGGTGGTCTACGGCTTCCAAAAGCGCCAAACAATTTTCGGCTGTATCCGCCCATGTGTCGGGAAAGTTTTCAAGCTGAACCGTAAAGCCACGTGCTGCAGCCATTTCAGCGGTTTCACGCATGATTTCGACCACTTTTGCAAAGCTGTCTGGCCCATCCGTGGCCTCACGCAAGACGCCAAATGTGACCAAGGTATTCACGTTGATCGTTTCAGCTAAATCCATGCTCATCTTGGCCAATTGGCCGCGGTGCACCTGCATCAGATCATGGGTCAGGCCTGTTTTAAACAAGCCCGGTGAAACAGTGGTGAAATTGATCCCGTAGTCCTCACCGTATTTGCGCATTCTTGTCCATGCGCTGGCTTCGACGATTGGATAGCGCTTGGCTTCGACCATGCGAATTTCAAAGGTATTCACCCCTTGGGCCAGTGCGGTTTCAAAGATATGCGGAAAACACTCCTCAGATCTGTCGGGTAAAACTTCATCGGTGACTGTCGCCAGTTTCATGTGTCGGTTCTCTTGTTGGTGTGAGCGCTGAAAAGTTGCAGCGTGAATAGCTGCCCAAAGGTCTGGGCAGCCGTGAATTTTATCCTTTGATCGCGCCAGAAGTCATGCCGCGCACCAGTGATTTTTGTAGCAAAAGGTAGACGATCAAGCTGGGGATCAAGGCCAAAAATGCTCCAGCCAAAAGCGCGCCTGTGCCCACTTCGATATCGGCGCGCAGGCTGCGCAAAATGACCGTAATAGTGTAGTCATCAGTTCGGTTTGCCGCGACCAGAGGCAGCAGATATTGATCCCAAATGCCGTTGAACCCAAAGATCGCAACCACGCCCAGAGCGGGCAGGCTCATGGGTAAAATGACCTGAAGCAAAATGCGAAACTCGCTGGCACCATCAATGCGCGCTGCTTCGATGATTTCTTCGGGAATATCACGCATAAAGGCCGCCATAACGAGGATGGAAAAAGCAGAGGCGGCGACAGGCAAGATGATTGCAAATATCGTGCCGCGAATACTGATACCCAATAGGGGCAGGTCGCCCAAGACGACTGCCAAAGGCACTGCCACGACTTCTTCGGGCAGCATCATGGTTGCCAAAAAGATGCCAAGCACCACGGTTTGGCCATAGAATTTGCGGCGTGCCAAAGCATATCCCGCCATCACTGCGACGATGATCTGCAACAACAATCCAAAGCCCGCTATGAAAAGCGAATTGGCGAAATAGCCCCAAATCCCACGCCCTGTGGCGACGCGAAAATTTTCCAAACTGGGGTTGTGTGGCCAAAGTGTCAGGGCTGTTGGATCTGGATTCAAATCAAATGCGCCCACGATGATTGTCATAATCGGCCCCGCAAAGACGAAGAGCAGCAAGGCACAAAATACAGCGCGAACAATCATAGATTTCGGATCGCCTATCGCCCAACCAAAGGCGGTATCAAGTGTGCCTTCGACGCTTTTTTGCTGCCTGCGCTTGCGCGCTGCGGGCGGTGAGAATGATTGAGACATATTACGCGCCCTCTTTGTTACGGGTGAAATAGACAGCAACAACGGTTAAAAGCACGGAGGCGATGAGCAATAATATCGAGGCCGCAGAGGCCACACCCAAATTGTTGCGTTCAAAGCCTTGAGTGTAAATTTGCGTCATCCAGACTTGCGTTGATCCTGCTGGCCCGCCGCCTGTCAGCACCCAAACATCGGTAAAAATGCGTAACGCACGCACTGCCGCCAAAATGGAAACGATCATAATAGCAGGACGAAGGGCAGGGATCGTGACGTTGATAATACGGTGACGCAAGCGCGCACCATCGATGGCCGCAGCCTCATATAAAGACCGATCTACGCCAGCCAAACCTGCAAGAAAAATAACCATATAGTAGGGCGCGCTTGACCAAATTCCGACAGTCATCACCGCGTAAAGCGCCACGGATGTGTCTTCGAGATAGCGGATCGGATCAATGCCAACCAAACCAATCAGTTTATTCATAAACCCATCAGGCGAAGGGAAATAAATGATGCGCCAGATTTCACCCACAACAGCAGAGGCCGTCACAACGGGCAAAAAGACCGCCGTGCGTACAAACCAAAGTGTGCGAGAAGGGCCTTCAAGCAAGAGTGCCAAGATAAAGCCGATGACAACAGCGCCAATTGACTGCCCCGCCCCTAGGACCAATGTGTTCCAGACGGCTTGGTGAAAACGCGCATTGGTGAGAACGGTGGTGTAATTGTCCCAGCCTACCCATGAGTTGCCCAAAAATGGGCTAACATCCTGAAAACTCATCCGAATGCCTTCGCCCATTGGAACGAATTTGAAGTAGATGAACAGCAGCAGCGCGGGCGCTAAAAACATCCAAGCTGACCACCAACGAGATTGAGATCGAACGCGACCGCGACGGGGTGCTGCGGGTGGTGTGCCACCCGCAGCTGATGTCGCAGACGGTTGTGAAGCGCTGCTGATATCGGTCATTTTAGTGCATTCACAGCTTCAAGTTCTTCAGAGATGCGACCCGCAAGCCGATCAAGCTGCGGCACGATGTCATCGTTGCACTGGGAAAATAGCGTTTGGAATGTCTCAGCAATTTCCAAACGAGCGGCCGTGAAATCAATGTCAGAGGGCATCAGTTCAGACATTTCCAATTGCTTGGCCACAGTGATAAACCGAGGGTCTTCATAGATATCTGCGGCAACAAGATTGGTGTTCACAGGCAAGCGTACAACGGGTTGACCCGGCGCTGTCATGCCCAAGGTTTGACCCTCTTGGCTGATAAGGAATTCTGCCAAGGCCTTTTGTTCATCAGGCAATGTCGAGGTCGCGCCAAAGTAAATGCTGGTGCGTTCTGTCAAAGTGGTGCTGCCTGCTGAGCCTGCGGGCGCTAGGATGATTTCAAGGTTCTCAGCACCGATTTTATCGGTGAAGCTTGTGATCGCGTAGGGGCCCGTTTGATAAATACCTGCTTGGCCTTCTGCGAAAAATGGCGTGGCGCTGGCATTTGTCATCGCGCCTGGTTGTGCAAGATTTGGGTCTTTGCAGAAGGCATCGTAAAGCCATTCAACCGCTTTCACGCCTGCGGGATTATTGATGGTGACTTCGTATTTGCCATCCCCACCTTCCACATAGGACGCGCCTTGTTGCGCGAGGTATGAGAACATCCACCATGCAAAAAATCCGCGACTTGTGGTGCCAGGAACCGCCATACCAAATGTATCGCCATCAACGCCATTGCCATCAGGATCACCCGTGGCAAAGGCCGTTGCCAAAGCGATTAGATCATCATGGGTTTTTGGCACATCAAAGCCCAGTTTTTCGCGCCAATCTTTGCGCACAAATGTGATCTGCGCGTGTTGGCTGAACGGTACGCCGTAGGTTGATCCATTTGCCATTTTCACAGAGTCCCATGAAATGTCTGACACTTCTTCATACCCTGCCAAAGTTTCAGGTTCGATTGGCACGATCCAACCGCTTGTGGCATAGGCGGCCATGCTGGATTGGTCATAAATCAACACATCAGGCAAATCACGCGCCGCAACGCGGGCCTGCAACTGCGTGTCAAATTGCAAGGCGGTCAGATATTCAACGGGAATGCCTGTTTTTTCGGTGAAAGCAGCAAAAACGGCTTCATATGTCGCGGCAGCTTGCGGGCCGCTGCGTGACCAGACCTCCAATGCATCTTGGGCCTGTACTGCAAAGGTGGATGACATTAGGGCCCCCAGCGCAATGGCTGTGGTTTTATAGGCTTTAGAGGAGTGCTTTGACGTCTCAGTTCCAGATTCCATGGGTCTCTCCCGTTGGTGATTTCAAGATCTTTGCGCGGTCGCAAATGCCTGCAAATATTATATTTTATACGGCCATTTGTGCAGGATATGGTCGCTTTTAGGCGCGGCTTAGGCCGTCAGTTTTGACGAGCCGTCAGCGGCAAATAAGATCGAATGTACAGGTGCAAAGGAAAACCGAACCGCCGCCCCGTGGGCAAAGCTTTCATCACGGTCCAGCACTGCCAAAAGTGGTGTGTTGTCTGCGGTTTTACAGTTTAAAATCGTTTCACTGCCCAGCCGTTCGGCCATTTCGATTGTGCCATGCACAGGGCCATTTGGGTCGAAATCCAAGTTTTGTGGGCGAATACCCAAAGTCATCTTGTCGCCTACAACAATACCTGTTGTATCGGCAGGAACTTTGACAGGTTCGATGCTTGTGCCTTTGACCTCGACCGCATTGTCATGCAGGGCAATCACATCAACTTCAAAGAAATTCATTTTCGGGCTGCCAATGAAGCCTGCCACAAAGATGTTGTTGGGGCGTTGGTACAATTCAATCGGGCTGCCCACTTGCTGAACAACGCCGCCGTCCAGCACGACAATTTTATCTGCCAAGGTCATGGCTTCGATTTGGTCGTGGGTCACATAGATGATCGTTGCGCCCAGCTTGCGATGCAGTGCAGAAAGTTCCATCCGCATTTCAACGCGCAAAGCGGCATCCAGATTAGACAGCGGTTCATCGAACAAAAACACCTGTGGTTCGCGTACAATTGCGCGCCCGATGGCAACGCGCTGACGCTGACCGCCTGACAGTTGCGACGGCTTGCGGTCTAGGAGATGTTGGATCTGCAAAACCTGAGCGGCTTTTTGAATTTTCTCTTGGCGGACATCGGCGGGATATCCTGAGATTTTCAGATTGAACCCGATGTTATCAGCAACATTCATGTGTGGATACAAAGCGTAGGATTGAAACACCATCGCGATGCCGCGGTCGCCAGGATGGACGTTGTTGCACAGCTCATCGCCAATGCGCAATTCGCCTTCGGTGATGTCTTCTAGTCCTGCAATCATGCGCAATAAGGTCGATTTGCCACAGCCAGAGGGGCCGACGAAAACCACAAACTCGCCTTTCTCGACTTCTAAATCGACGCCTTTTATAACTTCAAGATCGCCATAAGATTTACGAATTTTCGAAATGCTGAGTTCAGCCATGCTACCTACAACCTATGGTGTTAGTGGAATATACGTATTTATTTGATTGATAAGACGTTAGCACCACGCCAAGAAAAAAATGCATAGCTTATCGTGATTATACCATTGGGAGTCGCGATGATATGCGGTTTATTGGATTTTATTGTTTATTTACAATGATGTGCGGAATGCTGCGCTGCCGCGCAATCTGCGGATTTTGCTTGATCTTCCACGCGAAACGCGTCTTAGGCTGCAATTGCAAAATTCGATTCATCCAAAGTCAGGCTGCGGCAAAGCCAATTTTGTCGCTGCCAATCGTAACGCGCATTCCAGAGTGACCAAGCGTTCAAAAGTGAAGCCGCTTGATAGAATTGGCTCAGAAATCAATTTTAAACGTTATGTCGCAGTCGAAGGTCTCATAGCTATACAGCGCCACGTTTGATTGGTGAGCGCGTCCTTCACAGCCCAGTTGCGGCGTCATATTCCCCAGCTTTAAGTCACTGTGGCTCAAACGCAGAGCAAGCGATGTATCAGTATCTGCACGCGCATAAGATAGGGCTGTGAAGATCTCATCATAGGCGCGCCATGTTTTGTGCAGACCCACGGACCAAGATAGGCCAAATGTTTCCCTGCGGTGCAAATCAATACCAACAGTCTTGCCCAAATATGAAAGATGGTCTGCCTTCACCTGCGCTCTGCTGCCAGCAGCACTCAGGCTTACGTCCGCACGTTCGCCCAGTGCGAATGTATACCGCGCTTTTATCGATCCCGTGTTACCTGTCGAATAGTCTTTTTCATCATAGACGCGCTTTAATACTGTGCCTGTCAGTGAAAACCTGCGGCCCTTGCCAATGTTTTGGGTGGTTGAGGCACTTATTCCATAGGCGTGATTGTCTGGCGATGTCGCGCTTTGGGGGAAGTTATACTGCGTTGTGTTGGCAAAGCCCGTGATCTGATGGATCGCACCGCGATCACGCCAAACATGGGACACCGTCACAGACGGCGATGTGTAAGTCTGACGGCTGTCTTGATAAAATGCGCGGGTCAAAGCCAAGGTTGCTGTGATCTCGCGGCCCGCAGCATAGGCGTGGCGCAGTTCCGTTTGCGCCTGTAATTGCAGACCAAACCCCTGTTTTGATACATCAGGATCACCAATCACAAAAGTACCGACATCAGTGTGAAACAGGTCTTGTGACGCGGTTCTTTTGATATTGGACGAACGCAACAGATTGCCTGACAACCCATAAGAGAACGGCGCCTGACGCACCAATTGGCGCAGCGCAGTTTGATAGGTTTGGGTGCGACTTTCGTTGCCAATGTCATTCAGCAACAGCCATTCCAAACGCCCGATTGCTTTGCCAATAGCCCCTGAGTGGGCATCAGCTTGGACGACTTTCAAATGCTGCAAGGCGATCTGCGGCTCAACTGCGGCAAGCGGCAGGGGCGCCAAGATCAGCCCAGCGAAGATCGCAGAACAGATCTTTGATATAGCGCGCTTAAGGCAGGGTTTCGCCCTTTCGCCGTTTGCCTGAAGTGGCATCACGCGCCTTTAATCCGCCAGCTCATAGACAAAGTATTCGCCGCTAGTAATGTCGTAAATTAGCGAGTCGTTATCGGATGTCACGTCGAGGTTGCCCTCGATCATACCACCCGAGGCCAAGTCGCCGACCTCACCCACACCATTGACTGTTCCCACCGAGGAACTGTCAAAAAAGTCACCGTTAATGTCGAAGTCCAAGCGATAGGTGATCGCTTCGTCGCTGTTGGGTGGGCTATCCACAAAGGTTCCAGCGCCATCGGCTTCGATCTGCCACTGTGTCGAATTTAAGCTATCGTAAAAGCCACCCTCTGGGTCCATATCAATAGATCCGCTAAACCCAACAGACCCATCAAGTTCATTCACGTGTGTCTCACCTGAATAGTCATAATCAGTATAGCTGTTATGAAGGGTGCCAGAAACAGTTCCCGCGCCAAAATCGACGTCCATTCGCATTTCGCCAGTAAGATCAGGTGTGGGCCCGCTTTCTGTGCCATTGTATGTCGAAATCGCGTATGCGCCGTTCAACGTTGCTGTTTCATCAGTGGGCGTTGCACTTAAACGATCAGCAGCCGTTACGCGTGCATCCACAGAGATAGCATCGTTGCGCGCATCAACGTAGCGGTTGTATTTGACTTGATCGAATGCGCTCTCATCAATAGCTTCTTCCGCGGGGACCATCGTGCATGCACTTAAAACGACCGATAAAAGAGTGAGTGAAGTCAGTAAACTTGCGTTCATAATAGTCCCCAAAAGATGTTCGCACGGGTGCGTTTAATGTGTTTTTTGTAAGTTTAATCTATTCATATCGTTGCACTTTGATTTTGACTAGGCTCCTGCGCTGAAATCTGTAAGCTTTCATTTGCGTTGCAATTGCGCAGCACCTTCAGATGAACCAAGCGAGACCCATGGCGACATTTAAGCTAGACAATCGCGCCGCACGCAGGCTTTGGTTGACGGTCAATCACCTCATGGCGTCCCCAGCCACGCAGGGCGACAGCTTGGCGCTGGTCAAAGCCTTGGGGTTTGTGCAGCTGGATAGCATTCAGGTGGTTTCCCGCGCGCATCACCATATCCTATGGACCCGCGATCACAGCTATCGCGAACCGGATATGAATGATCTGTTGGGGCCCAAAAGGCAGGTTTTCGAACATTTCACCCATGATGCTTCTATCTTGCCGATGGAGTTTTTGCCCATCTGGGCGCGTCAATTCCAGCGGATGAAAGATAAAGTTGGCAGCGCAAAATGGTTTGGCAATTCAATTACGCCACAGCTTTTAGACCACATATTACGGCGTATTTCTGATGAAGGTCCCCTGTCTACCCGCGATTTTGACACCAAGATCACAGGGGATAAAGCGATGTGGAAACGCCCGCCGCATAAACAAGCGCTTGATTATTTATGGTACGCAGGCGAGCTGGCCACCAGTCACCGCGTTGGGTTCACCAAGTTCTATGATTTGGCTGAACGGGTGTTCCCCGCCGATTTACATGCGCAGCGACTTGAGGATCCTATGCAAATCGATCAGCTTTGCTCGCATGCTATGGATCGCCTCGGGGTGGCCAGCGCCGTCGAAATACGCAAATTTTGGGATGCGACAGAGCCACGCGAAGTGACCGACTGGATCAAAGGCCAAGGTCAAAGGCGGGGGCAGGGGCAGGGTATAATCCCAATAGAGGTCGAATCTTGGGATGGGTCATGGACCAAAGCCTTTGCGCCAGCGGATATCGAAAGCCGCGTAGAAAACCTGCCCTCTGTGACATCCAGATTGCGTATATTGAACCCGTTTGATCCCGCCATTCGCGATCGCAAACGACTAAAACGCTTGTTTGGCTATGACTATACGGTGGAAATGTTTGTGCCTGCCGCCAAACGTGTATGGGGGTATTACGTTTATCCGATCTTAGAGGGCGATCGCTTTGTCGGTCGTATCGAAGTCAAAGCAGAACGCGCCAAAAACAGCCTGAACGTGGTAAATCTATGGTTCGAACCTGATGTTAGCCCCACGCAAGCCCGCCTGAAAAAACTAGATACAGAACTCAGGCGTTTGACCGGGCTGGCAGGTGTGCGTGATGTGATTTGGCTTTGCCTGCGTCCCTAAAAGAGGGAAATATCTGCACATTAAAAACCCCATGACTGCTCAGCACTCATGGGGTAACCAGATCAAAAACAGATGCACTTTATTTCTTTGGCATCTTAGCCAATGGGCCTGTTGCTGCTTCTTTTTCTCCTTTTGTCAACTTGCTGTTCCACGCATTGTTACTGATGCGCAGTTCATTTGGCATGGGCTTGGTTTTGCCTTTGTTGATGCTGCCGCCTTTGTCCAAAAATGCTTGGATCAAAGCATCGTCGGTTGTTTCCTTGGGTACTTGTTTCATAGTCGCATACGTCCTGAACGTCAGTAAAGCCGATGGATTGAAAGACGAGAGTCTTTGCCGAAAGTCGAAAAGCCCCTTGACTGTAGCTGGTCAAGCATACGAACTCCAGACCCAAGTCTTTCAATCTCATCGTAGGGCTTAATCGCCTGACAAAAGTGCCGCGTTGCCCCCTGCCGCAGTTGTATCCACACAAAGATGTCGTTCGACCGCGACATGCATCATCTCTGGCTGTGTGCAAATCACAGGCAGGATCGCCCCTTGACGCTGGGCCATGGCTTGCGTGATCGGCCGCGCATCTGCGCCCCAATACAAGACACCTGAAATACCTGTCAGTGCGATCAATTCATCCGTGCTCAACGCGCCATCCGTGCCGACAGCCAGCCCGCCCAGTGCTTCAACCGCTTTGACTTGTTCCGTCACAGTTTCAGCCGTTGGACCAAGGCACAAAATAGGATCGCGTTGGTGCAGTGTTAGCGTATTGGCTTCCCCTGTTGGGCCAGGCATGTGTAATACAGTCAGCGGGTCGCGGCTAATTTTGGGGCGCAGCGCATTGATCTGTTGTTGCAGCTTTGACGCGTCTTGGGCAGTGGCCCAGTCTGGCGAAGGTGTCACTGCAACGCCTGTGACCATCCGCGTCAAGTACAACGGCCCGCCTGCTTTTGGCCCTGTGCCAGACAGGCCTTCGCCGCCAAAGGGTTGCGATTCAACGATGGCCCCAATTTGGTTGCGGTTCACATAGACATTCCCTGCTTTGATGCGTTCGCAAACAGTCTGAACGCGCCCGTCAATGCGGGTGTGTAAGCCGAATGTCAGCCCATAGCCCATGGCGTTGATGTCGTCGATGACTTGGTCAATCTGGTGGGCTTTATAGGTCGCGATATGCAGCACGGGTCCGAAAACCTCGCGGTCCATGTCTTGAATGCTGTCTACTGAAATCAGCGTTGGAGCTATGAATGTGCCACCAGATTCAGGCAAGGCGAGGCTATGAACTTCTCGGCCTTCAGCGCGGGCCTGCGCGATATAGTCTGCGATGGCTTTTTGCGCCGTTGTGTCAATCACAGGTCCGACATCTGTGGCCAAGTTCCATGAGTTTCCGATGGTCAATTCATCCATCGCGCCTGTGATCATAGCGGTCAGCATTGGGGCGATGTCTTCTTGGACATAGAGACAGCGCAACGCTGAACAGCGCTGCCCTGCGGATTGAAAAGCCGAGGCCACGATGTCGCGGGTTGCCTGTTGTGGCAGGGCAGTGGAATCCACAATCATTGCATTTAGACCGCCTGTTTCAGCGATGAGGGGCGCATTGGGCTGCATGAAATCTGCCATGCTGCGTCGAATGCGTTGTGCTGTTTGGGTCGAGCCTGTGAAAACAACGCCGTTGATGCGCGGGTCACGGGTCAGAGCCGCGCCCACTGTGTTGCCTGTGCCTGTTAACAATTGCAGTGCTGATACGGGGACGCCTGCTGCGTGCAACAGTTCGACGGTGCGCGTGGCGACAATCGAGGTCTGTTCGGCTGGTTTGGCCAAAACGCCGTTTCCTGCTGCCAAAGCCGCACAGATTTGACCTGCGAAAATCGCGAGAGGGAAGTTCCAAGGTGAAATTGCGACCATCAATCCCAAGGGCTGAGATGGGGGCAGGGCTTCGGCTTGATCCGCGTAGTAGCGCATGAAATCAACGGCTTCGCGCAATTCGCCCACAGCGTCGGGTTGAATTTTGCCAGCCTCACGGGACAAGACCGCAAAGATCATGCCGTAGTTTTCTTCCAAATCATCTGCTGCTTGGCGCAAAATGCGCGCGCGTTCCGCCACGGGAGCATCCCATGGTTTTGCCGCATCCAAGGCGGCTGCACATGTGGCTGCATCTGCTTCTAGAATCGTGCCAATAACCTGACCTGTGTTTGGGTCTTTCACATCCACAGCTTTGCCCGTCGCGGGGCCAACTGTGATGGGATAAGCGTTGCCAAATTGCGCAGCATTGCGGGCCTCATTGATCTTGGTCAAGCTGTCATGGTCAGTTAAATCAAAGCCGCGCGAATTGAGGCGCTTGGGGGTGAACAATGCATTTGGCGCCAGCAAACCTGCGGGCGCTTGTGCTGCCGCAAGCTGCGCAAATGGATCGGCCGCGATGGTTTCGGGCGAGACATCTTCATCAATAATTTGATTTACAAAGGACGAGTTCGCACCATTTTCCAGCAATCTACGCACCAAATAGGCCAACAGATCTTGGTGCGCCCCGACAGGCGCGTAGATACGGCAATGGGTTTTGTGGTCGCGCAAAACGATGTCATGCAACCCTTCGCCCATGCCGTGCAAGCGTTGGAATTCATAGGCCACAGGGGTGTCCATGTGTTTTGCGATATCCAGAATGGCGGCAACACTATGAGCGTTATGTGTGGCGAATTGCGGATAGATCCAATCCCCATAAGTCATCAGCTTTTTTGCGCAGGCAATATAGCTGACATCGGTCGCGGATTTCGTGGTGAACAAAGTGAAATCTTGCAAGCCCTCGACTTGGGCATGTTTCATTTCCGTGTCCCAATAGGCGCCTTTCACCAAGCGCACCATGATTTTGCGGTCCAGTGTTTTGGCTGTCTCATAGAGCCAATCCAACACATGGGTAGCGCGTTTTCCATAGGCTTGAACCACCACGCCAAAACCATCCCAGCCAGCAAGTTCAGGGTCTTGCAAAACTTCGCGGATCACTTGCAAGGACAGGACCAAGCGGTCTTGTTCTTCTGCGTCGATGTTGAATCCCATATCGGCTGCACGCGCTTTGCGGGCAAGATCACGCAACACAGGCACAAGTTCCGCCATGACGCGATCTGCATTGGCCACTTCATAGCGCGGGTGCAATGCGGATAGTTTTACCGAGATGCCGGGATTGGACTGCACAGATCCTTTGGAGCACCGTCCTGCGATTTCGTCTATCGCTTTGGCGTAGGATTGGGCATATCGTTTGGCTTCGCTGGCTGTCATGGCCGCTTCGCCCAGCATATCATAGCTATATGTGTAGCCCTGCTTTTCAAAATCTCGCCCACGCTTGAGCGCTGATGCAATGGATTCGCCCAGCACAAACTGACGCCCCATCTCTTTCATCGCGCGCGTGACGGCTGTGCGGATCACGGGTTCGCCTAGTCGCTTGATCGCCCCGCGCATGGTTTTCGCGATGCCTTGCTTTTTGTCGTTCAAGACTCGCCCAGTCAGCATCAAAGCCCAAGTTGATGCATTGACCAGTGAAGACGATGCTTCGCCCAAGTGTTTTCCCCAATCTGACGGTACGATTTTATCTTCGATCAGATCGTCGATGGTTTCGCGGTCTGGCACACGCAACATGGCCTCAGCCAAACACATCAAGGCCACGCCTTCGGTGGTCGATAGACCGTATTCAGCCAAGAAGCTTTCCATTAATGATGGTTTGTCTTCCTTGCGAATTTTGCGGATCAAACCCGCTGCATCGGCTGAAACCCGACTGCGCTGGGCTTCGGTCAGCGCTGATTGAGCAACTAAATCAGCCAACACATCACTTTCGGCCCTAAATTTATGGCGCGATAGGGAAGTTGGCAAAGCGGGTGCAATGGGAATGGCAGTCATATCGGTGATTCCTAGGAGGGTGTCTATGTGGCCAATATATTTCTAAAAGATAATTTATGTGTCTTGTTCTGTGGCAAAAATGAGGTAGAAATGACCATTATTTCACAAATAGGTGGTCCAAATGGTAAAAGATATTGATGGCTACGACAGAAAGATCCTAAACATCTTGACTGCAGATGCGCGGATTTCGTTAACGCAGCTTAGTGCGCAGGTCGGCCTGTCAAAAACGCCCGTTGCAGCAAGGGTCAAAAATCTTGAAGATGCAGGGCTGATCACGGGCTATCGTGCCATTCTGTCAACCAATCGGTTGGGGCTGTGTTATGTCGCGTTCTTGCAGGTCAACTTGTCTGACACGCGGGAAAAAACGCTGTTGGAATTCAATATGGCCGTAAAGAAAGTGCCTGAGGTTGCCGAGTGCCACATGATTGCGGGGGGATACGACTATTTGCTGAAGGTGCGTACAACGGATATTGAAGCCTATAGAAAGGTGATGGGGCAAAGTATCTCAGCCCTACCGCATGTGCAGTCCACATCTACTTTCATTTCAATGGAAACGGTCGTTGAACAAACCAATCCGCCGTTGTCTTTGGCGTGAGTATGACCTGAAAGAAAGGCCTTGCTTTGCGGGGGGGCAACTTGCGATGTTGTCCCATGCATTTTGCACCGCTTTCAATTTGGACGTCATGATCAATCTGAAATTTTTCCAGACGCTGCGTCAGTTTTCTTTGGCTGCCGCAGGCGCACTTACCGTCTTTGCCGCAAACCCGATTGCCGCAAGCGCTGATGCGATCACCGTCTTTGCAGCTGCCAGTTTGAAAGAGGCCCTTGATGAGGTCAAAGAGATCTATGAGGCGCAGAGCCCCCATAGTATCACCCTGTCATATGGTGGGTCATCCACCTTGGCGCGCCAGATCACCCAAGGAGCGCCCGCTCACGTATTCATCAGTGCAAGCCCGCAGTGGATGGATGTGTTAGAGACCCAAGATTTGGTGCAACACGACACACGTTTTGATCTCGTAACCAACCGTTTGGTGATGGTTGCGCCCAGTATTTCGGCGGCGCCCGTGGATATTACTCAGCCTGCAGCCTTTCAATCGCGGCTGGGCGATGGTCTTATTTCCATGGGGTTTGTTGACGCCGTTCCCGCGGGAATCTATGGCAAATCCGCCTTGGTCAATTTGGGGATCTGGGATCAGATTAAAGGCCGTGTTGTGCAGGGCAATAGCGTGCGCGCAGCACTTGCTTTGGTTGCGCGCGCAGAAGTTCCTTTTGGTGTGGTCTATGAGACCGATGCCCTGAGTGAACCGCGTGTTGCCATCGTGGCCGTTTTCCCCAATGACACCCATGCGCCTATTTTATATCCCGCCGCCTTGATTGCTCCTGCGCCCGAGGGCGCAGGAGATTTTGCTGCATTTTTGGCCTCGCAAGCGGCGATGTCGATTTTTGCGGCACATGGGTTTGGGCAAGTCATATCCGAACAGGCCATTCCATGATGCTATTCGGGTTTTCCCCAGCGGAATGGCAGGCCATTCTTTTATCGCTCAAAGTCGCGCTGGTTGCCACCTGTGTTAGTCTGCCTTTGGGCATCTATATCGCCTATGTTCTGGCGCGGCGTCAGTTTTGGGGCAAACAGATTTTGAATGCGCTGGTCCTTTTGCCATTGGTGCTACCGCCTGTGGTCACGGGCTATGTCTTGCTGATCGTCTTTGGTGTGCATGGCCCGATTGGTGGTTTTCTAAAGCAGTTCGGAGTGGTCTTCGCCTTTCAATGGACTGGCGCAGTTTTGGCGGCAGCAGTTATGGCCTTTCCTTTGATGGTGCGCGCTATTCGACTTTCGATCGAAGCGGTTGATCCGAAACTGGAACAGGCCGCGAGCACTTTGGGGGCGTCAAAAATACAGGTGTTTTTCACGATAACTTTGCCTTTGATGTTTCCTGGTGTGTTTGCGGGCGCTGTCTTGGCCTTTGCCAAGGCTTTGGGTGAATTTGGTGCCACGATCACCTTTGTCGCCAGTATTCCTGGTCAAACACAAACAATCCCATCCGCGATTTACGCGCTCTTACAGGTGCCCAACCAAGAAGCATCGGCCCTGCGGCTTGTGGTGATTTCCGTCATCTTGGCTTTGGCGGCCCTGATCGTATCCGAAGTGTTGGCCAAACGCTTTGAACGACGCATCGCCCAGAATGACAGCGCGAGGTCAGCTCGATGACTGTAAATCTGTCGCTAAAACACCGCTTTGAGCAATTTGATTTGAACGTGAGCTTTGAAGCCCCCAAAGGATTGACCGTTCTCTTTGGCGCCTCGGGGTCGGGTAAGACTACGATTATCAATGCAATAGCAGGTCTGCTGCAGCCAAATCACGCGCAGATCAAAGTTGGGGATACCCTATTGCAGGACACAGATCAGGGGATCTGGGTGCCGCCGCACAAGCGTGCATTGGGGTATATTTTCCAAGATAGTCGCCTGTTTCCACATCTTAATGTGGGGCAAAACCTAGACTATGCTGGTCGCGTGACTGGGGGCATGGCAGCGCGCAAATCATCGGTGCAGCAGCGCAGCTATGTAATTGATATGTTGGATATTGGCGACATTTTAAAACGTCGACCCGCCACCTTGTCAGGGGGCGAAAAACAGCGCGTTGCCATCGGGCGTGCCCTTTTGGCATCGCCTCAATTGATCCTTGCGGATGAACCTCTGGCGGCGTTGGACGCTGCTCGCAAAGCAGAAATCTTGCCGTATTTCGAACGTATCCGTGATGAAACAGACTGTCCGATCATCTACGTCAGCCATGCCGCAAGCGAAGTTGCGCGTTTGGCGACGACTGTCGTTGCGCTCAAAGCGGGGCAGGTGTTGCGCATGGGGCCCGCGCTTGATGTTTTGGCCGATCCATCTGTTATGCCCGTTGGTGTTGGATCTGTCGGGGCCGTGATCGAAGCGAGAGTCCATGCGCATCACGGCGATGGTTTGACTGAATTGTCGGCTGGTGGCGTTACTTTGTATCTGCCGCGATTGCCCCAAAGCTTAGGCGCAGTGGTGCGGGTACGCCTGCCTGCTTCGGATGTATTATTGGCAACCTGTGCACCTAAAGATATTTCGGCTCTCAATACTCTTCAGGGGCAGGTACAAGACATTCAAGCGATCTCTGACTTTGCAGTTCTTGTCACGCTAAAGACGCAGGCAGGGCCAGTGCTTGCACGGGTTACGCGGCGGTCAGTTGCAGCCTTGGGTCTTTCGGTCGGCGTGACGTGTTACGCAATCGCCAAAACCGTGGCAATTGCGGCCGATGATACCGCGGATTTCACATAACAGCGAAGTGCCTGCTCAGGTATTTTTGCGTATCAGCTCTGACAGGCTTGCAGCGCAAAATAGAACAGCACAAACACAGACAATGGTGGGACCAGTCGGTGTGTCAAACTGAAAGGCCAATTGAATGCCGCCGCCCACAGATACAATCCCGATGCCGACCGCGATTGCAGCCATACGTTCAGGCGTACGCGCAAACGGGCGCGCAGCTGCCGCAGGTATCAAGAGCATCGCAGCAATCAATAAAACACCGACCACTTTAATCGCCACAGCGACAACCACGGCCAAGGCCAAGGATAAAATCAATTGTTCTTGCTTGGGTGAAATGCCTGCCGCACTCGCCAAATCGGGGTTGAGCGTGGCGGTCAAAAGCGCAGACCACCGCGCGATCAACAATATCAAAACCGCAGCAGCCCCCATCCAAATCACCAGCAAATCCATACGCCCAACTGCCAAAATGTCGCCAAAGAGATAGGCCATCAAATCAATGCGCACGCTGTCGATCAAGGACACCGCCACGATGCCAAAGGCCAATGAACTATGCGCCATTACGCCCAAAAGCGTGTCCATTGCATAGCCGCGCCCGCCCAAGGATGACACTGTGAGCGCCATGATTAAAGCGACCGATAAGACGCCACCAAAAATAGACAGGTTAAACGCCAGCGCTAAAGCGACGCCCAAAATCGAGGCATGGGCCGTCGCATCACCAAAATAGGCCATGCGGCGCCAGACCACGAAACACCCTAAAGGTGCTGCTGCCAGAACCACGCCTAAACCCGCCAAAACAGCGCGCACCATGAAATCGTCTAATAGGCTCATGTGTGATCTCCATGTGCGTGGGTCTGGTCGTCTGCGTGGTGATGGTTGTGATCATGGGCGCAATTTTCGTCATGGGTATGGCTGTGCTCATGGCGATACAAAGCCAAGGCGCCGTGGGTGCCAGACCCAAACAACGCGCGGTATTCTGGGGCAGAGGCGACCGTTTCAGGCGCGCCTTCGCAACAAATATGCCCGTTGAGACAAATCACCCGATCTGATGCGGCCATTACCACATGCAATTCGTGACTGACCATCAAGACTGCGCAACCAAACTGTTGGCGGACACGTTCGATCTGGGCGTAAAAATCAGCCGAACCAGGTTGATCCAAGCCTTGTGTTGCTTCGTCTAAGATTAAAATATGGGGCCTGTTCAAAAGTGCGCGCGCCAAAAGCACCCGCTGAAATTGTCCGCCTGATAGGCTTGTCATCTGTTGATGTTCCAAGGCTTCTGCGCCTGCATCTTGCAGTGCCTTTTGCGCCACGTCATCACTGACACGTTGAGGCAGGCTCAAAAATCTGCGCACAGTCAACGGCAAGGTCGGATCGATGTGCAGTTTTTGCGGCACATAGCCAATGCGCAAATTGGGTCTATGCGTGAGCGTGCCGCCTGTTGGTTTTAACGCGCCAATCAACGTGCGCAGCAATGTGGATTTGCCCGAGCCGTTCGGGCCAACAACCGTCACAATTTCCCCAGATGTCAGGCTGAGGCTCACATCGTGTAAGGCGACCTTTGCACCGATGTGAACGCAGACATTTTTCAGCGCTATCAATGGCTTTGACATGGATCAGGCCTTTTCGTCAGACGGGCGACAATTGGGGCACAGCCCTTCGGCTTCCAAAATCGCGCGTTCGATTGCAAAGCCTGTGTCGGCTGCAATCCCTGCCAATCGGCCTTGGGCGATATCTGTTTCGGCTTCTGCTACGGCGCTGCATTTGCGACAGATTAGAAAGGCAGGCGTGTGTTTCTCAGTCGGATGAGCGCAGGCGATAAAGGCATTTAAACGCTCGATTTTATGGACAAATCCGTGTTTTGTCAGAAAGTCCAATGCGCGATAGGCCACAGGCGGTTGCGATCCAAGCCCTTCGCTGCGCAAACGGTCCAGCACCTCATAAGCGCCTAAAGCACGGTGTTCTTCCAACAAGATTTCGAACACACGTTTGCGTACAGGCGTGAATTGCAAGCCCGATGCAGCACAGGCCGCATCCACTGACTTTACAGCATCAGCAATACAGGAGTTGTGGTCATGTGATGCGAATCCGATGGGGGCCATTGGCTGTCCTTTCAGGGGCTTTTAGGGGTTGATATGTTATACTATGACATATATCAAGGTGTGGTGTTATAATGTAACAGGAAATAATCACATGTCCCGTCGTTTCTCTTGCGCAGCCGCAGCGCTGGCCGTTTCTGTGTCTCCCGTCATGGCGGATGTGCCCAAGGTCGTGACCGATATCGCCCCGATCCATTCGTTGGTGTCTCAGGTTATGGGGGACTTGGGTGCGCCCAGCTTGTTGATGGAGCAAAATGCATCGCCGCATGATTACGCGCTGCGCCCGTCGGATGCACGCAATTTGCAACAGGCGGATGCTGTGTTTTGGGTTGGCTCTGAGTTGACGCCTTGGTTGGATGAGAGCATCGGGAAACTTGCATCGAAAGCTGTGTCTGTTGAGTTGATCGAAACACAGGATAGCCTGACCTTGGAGTTCCGCGAAGGAGCGCTGTTTGAACACCATGTGCATGGGGATGGCGAGGGGCAAGTTGATCACGATCATGAAAAACATGACCATGACGAACTTGCACAGGATGATCATCACGAACATGCGGATCATCACGATCATCACGATCATGACGATCATGACGGGCATGCGCAGGATGACCATGACGACCATGAACACCACAACGATGATGAGTCCTCAGATGGCCACGACCACAGCGGAGTTGATCCACATGCTTGGTTGGACCCTCAAAACGCGATCACTTGGTTGGGAGTGATTTCACAAACACTATCTGATCTTGATCCTGAAAATGCAGCTACCTATGCGCAAAATGCCGTCTCCAGCCAAGCTGATTTGGCAGATCTCATTACGGACCTGCAAAATCAATTGGAAGGCGAACGCGATATGAAATTCGTCGTTTTCCATGATGCGTACCACTATTTCGAAGCCCGCTTTGGGCTGTCCGCAATGGGCGCTATTTCCCTGTCAGATGCCACGCCGCCCAGCCCGAAGCGAATTGTCGAACTGCGTAACCACATCAAAGAAGCAGGTATCGATTGCGTCATGAGCGAACCGCAATTTAACATGGGCCTTGTCGATACGGTTCTTGAGGGCACATCCGCCTTTAAAGGTGTGATCGATCCGTTGGGGCGCAACATTGCAGTAGGCGCTGCATTTTACGGCGATTTGATCCAAGGGGTCGCCGATAGCTTCGATGTGTGCAGATAATTCGTACCATCTACTTGCCGTGCCCTTGTTTGTAGGGCGCGGCAGCTTTACATCCTCAGTATGAAAAAATGGATCCCTTTTGTTAAATCGGCACCGCGTGTCAGTGTTATACGCTTAAATGGTGCCATCATGACCCGCCAAGGTGGATTAAACGATCAATCCTTGGCCTCAGCAATTCAACGTGCGTTTAGGCGCGGAAAACCTGATGCTGTGGCCTTGTCGATCAATTCTCCAGGTGGGTCGCCTGTGCAATCATCGCTGATTGCGGCCCGTATTCGCCGTTTGGCCGATGAAAAAGACCTCCCTGTTTATGCTTTTGTCGAAGATGTCGCCGCCTCTGGTGGATATTGGTTGGCCTGTGCCGCCGATAAAATTTATGTCGATCAAAGTTCTATCGTTGGCTCTATCGGTGTCATTTCTGCGGGCTTCGGGTTTGACAAGTTGATCGAAAAACACGGTATCGAACGCCGTGTCTACACCGCTGGTAAATCCAAAAGCCAGATGGACCCCTTTCAACCCGAAAAAGCCACCGATGTGAAACGCATCAAAGCGCTGCAAATTGATATTCATGATGCCTTTGTTGAGCATGTAAAATCTGCGCGCAAAGATCGCTTGAGCAGCGAAACAGAACTCTTCGATGGGTCATTTTGGACAGGGGCCACGGGCGTTTCTTTAGGCTTGGCCGATGAGGTCGGGCATCTTGTACCTGTCATGAAAGACATCTTTGGGCCAGATGTGCAATTCGCCATTTACGGGCCTAAAAAGCCGTTATTCCAACGATTTGGCGCGCAACTGACCTCTGGTTTAACTGCATCTGTTGAAGAACACGCGCTTTGGGCGCGGTTCGGATTGTAAAATGATTTTCAAAATCATCACCCTGTTTCTTGTGGCCATGATGGTCTTGGCGGTGTTCGGAAAAATGCGGTTTCCTGGGCAAAAAAAACTCTCTGCATTGACCTGCAAAAAATGCAGTCGTTATAAAATTGGCAAAGGCCCCTGTGCCTGCGAAAAAGGCAAAATGTAATGGATCTTCTTCTGGCCGCTGTAGGCTTAGTTTTGTTGTTGTTGGCTGGCGATGCATTGGTGCGTGGCGCCGTGAATCTTTCGCTGCGGGTGGGTATACCCGCTCTCTTCGTGAGCTTGACCATCGTTGCGTTTGGGACATCTGCGCCTGAATTGTTGATCTCGCTATCTGCGATTCATGAAGGCGTGCCTGGCCTTGCTTTGGGCAATGTGATCGGGTCCAACACCGCCAATGTGTTATTGGTTATGGGGATCCCTGCGATGATCACGGCCTTGCATGTTGTCGATAATTCGACCCGTGCCAGCTATTTGCAAATGATTGCGGCCACAGCCCTGTTCATTGGCTTGGCTTTCTTTGGCAGCTTCACATGGGTATCAGGATTGATCTTATTGGCGGCCTTGGCTGCCATGCTGGGCCATGCCGTTTATGCTGCGCGTTGCCATAAGCGCGATGCGAACGCCCTTCAAAACGCACCGCTTGAGGATGTCGATATCGAGGACCTAGAAGGTGCTGATCCTGATTTGCCGTGGTGGAAAATCATCGCTTTCCTCATTGCTGGTCTCATTGGCTTGCCAATCGGTGCAGAACTTTTGGTCAATGCTTCGACCAATATCGCCCGTGATTTTGGGGTTTCTGAAACTGTAATTGGGCTCACATTGGTCGCAATCGGTACGTCCTTGCCTGAGCTTGCGACCACGGTTATGGCCGCTTTGCGCAAACAGGCTGATGTCGCTTTCGGCAATGTCATCGGGTCCAATATGTTCAACCTTTTGGGCATTATCGGCGTTTCCAGCCTTGTGGGCAATCTGCCTGTTGAACCTGAATTAATGCACTTTGATATTTGGATCATGCTCGCTTCCTCATTACTTTTGGGGGTGTTTGTTCTCAAGCGGATCAACATCACCCGCATTTGGGGGGCGATCTTCACAGCGCTCTATGTGGTCTATGTCGTCAGTGTCTTGATATAAGAGGTAGGTATGGGCGATCAAAAAGCACTTGTGACAGGCGCAGGAAAACGGATTGGCCGCGCCATTGCCCTGTATTTGGGGCAACGCGGATATGATGTGGCTGTTCACTATGCCAGCTCACATGACGAGGCTGAATCTGTTGTGGGTGAGTTGCGTTCACTTGGCGTAAATGCCTGCGCCCTGCAAGCGGATCTCTTGGTCGAAGCTGAAACCACGTCCTTGATCGATCGTGCTGCAAATGCTCTTGGTGGGCCTTTGACGCTGCTGGTCAACAATGCGTCTATTTTTGAAAACGACACCTTCGATACGGCGACCCGCGACAGTTGGGACCGCCACATCGAAAGCAATCTGCGCGCGCCCGTGGTTTTGACCCAATTCTTTGCTGCGCAGCTGCCCAAAGGGGCTACGGATGCGGCGGGGGAACCCATTTCAACGGGGCTGGTGGTCAATATGATCGATCAGCGCGTGCGCAATTTGACTGCTGATTTTCTAAGTTACACAGTTGCGAAAATGGGCCTTTGGGCCTTTACCCAGACTTCTGCAATGGCTTTGGCACCCCATATTCGCGTCAATGCAATCGGACCAGGCCCAACCTTGCAAGGGGCGCATCAAAGCCCAGAAGACTTCGCAGCCGAACGTGCAGGAACCCTGTTGGGACGGGGGGCTGATCCAGCCGATATCACCGCTGCTTTGGGGTATTTTATAGATGCAGTATCGGTCACAGGGCAGCTATTGTGCACGGATGGTGGACAACACCTGTCGTAACGTCACCTTTTGTGCTCGCCGCGGCGCGGAGTGCTTTCCGTTTTGTTTTACCGCAAAAGTTGTGCACCGCGCAGGCTTGGCTGCCTTGAATGTAAACAAAATGTAAATAAATCAATGATTTGATGTATGGTGATAAAAAATATCCTTTTAAAACAGCGCCTTAGTTTGGTGCTTAATTTTTGAGCACATGGGCGAAATTGCTTAAAACAAAGGGAAAACTCAGCTTCCACCAGAGTTATCTTCAGGGTTATCCACAGAAACAGTGGATTTGTTTCCTCTTGTTCTCCCTGCCATAAGGTTGCAGCCAACATGGGAATCACAGACAAAAGCCTATGACAGAAAACACACAAGATCAGTCGCCGAACACCTTGGCCAAAAACATCCCCAAAGGTCACAAAGTGATTGAAGGGTATTTGCGTCTTATCGATGGTTCTCCCGGGGTGTACCGGATGCTCGATCCTGAACATAATGTGCTCTATGTCGGCAAAGCGCGCCATCTGAAAAATCGAGTGTCCAATTATGCGCGCCCCAGTGGCCATTCGGCGCGGATTGCACGGATGATCTCTGAAACCAGTCAGATGATGTTCTTGACCACCAGCACTGAGACCGAAGCGCTTTTGTTGGAACAAAATCTCATCAAACAGCTCAAGCCGCGATACAATGTGTTGTTACGCGATGACAAAAGTTTTCCAAATATCATGGTTTCAAAAGACCATGACTTTCCTCAGATCAGCAAACATCGCGGTAAAAAATCCCGCAAAGCATCCTACTACGGCCCCTTTGCATCTGTCGGAGCGGTGAACCGCACCTTGCATCATCTTGAGCGGGTGTTCTTGTTGCGCAACTGTTCGAACAGCGAATTTGAAGGGCGCACACGGCCCTGTTTGCAGTATCAAATCAAACGCTGCACTGCGCCCTGTGTTGGTAAAATTTCGCAAGCTGAATATATGGAAATGGTCAATGACGCCGAAAAGTTTTTGCAAGGCAAAGACAAAGGCATGCAGCAACGTTTGGCCGCACAGATGCATGCCGCCTCAGAGGCGATGGAATTTGAACGCGCAGCAGCCCTGCGTGACCGCATCAAGGCGATGACCCAAGTGCAAACCGCTCAAGGGATCAACCCGCAAACAGTCACCGAAGCTGATGTAATCGGCTTGCATATGGAAGGCGGGCAGGCCTGCGTTCAGGTGTTTTTCATTCGCGCCAATCAAAACTGGGGCAACCGTGATTTTTATCCTCGCATCGCCGCAGATAACAATGCCAGCGAAGTTCTGACCGCTTTTATCGGCCAGTTTTACGATCAAAAACAACCGCCAAAGCAATTGATCTTATCCCATGGCATCGAAGATATGGACCTGATGCAAGACGCGCTGAGTGGCAAACTCGGTAAAAAAGTTGAGATTATTCATCCACAAAGGGGCGAAAAATCCGAACTGGTGACCTTTGCTCTGCGCAATGCCCGTGAAAGTCTCGGGCGTAAAATGTCAGAAAGCGCCGCCCAAACCAAACTGCTCAAAGGTGTGGCTGAGGCCTTTGACCTTCCCAAAATGCCCACACGGATTGAAGCCTACGACAACTCGCATATCCAAGGCGCGCATGCTGTGGGTGCGATGATCGTGGCAGGGCCTGAAGGCTTTATCAAATCCCAATACCGCAAGTTTAATATCAAAGACACAGAGCTGACGCCGGGCGATGATTTTGGCATGATGAAAGAAGTCATGACACGGCGTTTCAAGCGCCTGCTTAAAGACGACCCCGACCGCAAAGGCGACACTTGGCCCAGCTTGCTGTTGATTGATGGCGGGGCAGGGCAGGTCTCTGCTGTGCAAGAAATCATGGACGAACTGGGCGTGGCCGATATTCCGATGGTGGGTGTGGCCAAAGGCGAGTTTCGCGATCACGGCAAAGAGGAATTCCACCGCACAGGCAAACGCCCTATAGCTTTGCAGCGCAATGATCCTGTGCTCTATTTCATTCAACGCATCCGCGATGAGGTGCACAGATTTGCCATTGGCACCCACCGTGCAAAGCGGTCAAAAGCCTTTGTGTCTAGCCCGCTTGATGGCGTGCCAGGTGTCGGTGCAACGCGCAAACGCGCGCTTTTGGCACATTTCGGGTCGGCCAAAGCCGTGGCCCGCGCCAACTTGGCAGACTTAAAAACAGTTGAAGGAATTTCGGATCGTGTGGCACAAACTATCTATGACTTCTTCCATGCGGGCGACTGAACGGGTAAAGGTAGATTTATGACATGGAACATCCCAAATATACTTACCGTCTTCAGGCTGCTTTGCGCGCCCGCAGTCGCGCTCGCCTTTCTATTTTTACCGCATCCTGTCTCTGATTGGGTGGCCCTCATTCTGTTCGGGGGCGCATCGCTTACCGATTGGTTTGATGGTTATCTGGCCCGCAAGTGGCAACAGATGAGCAAATTCGGCGCAATGCTTGATCCTATCGCAGATAAGGCGATGGTGATTACGGCGATTGCCGTCTTGGCAATGAACTTTGGCCCCGCGCCGCTGATTATCATACCTTCGGCCTTTATCTTGCTGCGCGAAACATTTGTATCGGGCCTACGCGAATTCTTGGGCGAAACGGCTGGACTGTTGAAGGTGACCAAATTGGCGAAATGGAAAACCACGACCCAAATGGTCGCTATCGCCGTTTTGTTTTCTTACGGGGTGTTTTCGCATTATCTTGGTATGGGCACATTCGGTATGGACGGGGCCACGATGGACGCCATCTTGGCTGGGGATATCGACGATGAAACAGGGCTAAAGGTTAGTTATTACGGCGCGTTTTTGAGCTATGGCGGTGGCGTGATTTTGCTATGGATCGCTGCGATCCTGACGGTCTTGTCGGGCGGGGATTATTTGATGAAAGCCATGCCCTATTTGCGTGAGGATGCGTGATGATCACTGTCGTTTACTTTGCTTGGGTGCGTGAACGTATTGGTGTGCCCCGCGAAGAAATCGACACCAAGGCCGCGACTGTGATGGATCTTGTGTCTGAATTGACGGCACGTGACCCGCGATATGCTTTGGCCTTTTCCGATCTCGACAGTCTGCGTGTGGCATTGGATCAAGAACTGTCCTATTTCGATGCGCCTTTGGCTGGGGTTGGCGAAGTTGCGTTTTTTCCACCTATGACAGGCGGGTAAATGCGGGTTTCTGTACAATCAGATGATTTCGATCTTGCCGCAGAACTACGTGGCTTTGGTCGCGCGACCAACACAGGTGCTACTGTGACATTTACGGGCCTTGTGCGCGATGACACAGGCCAGTTGGATCATATGGAAATCGAACATTATCCAGGCATGTGCGAAACTGCGATTGCCAAGATCGCCGAGGATGCCTGTGCGCGTTGGTCTTTGACCGATTGCTTGGTCATCCACCGCTATGGTGCGTTGAAAGTTGGCGAACAGATCATGATGGTGGCCACGGCTGGGCGTCACCGTGTTGAGGCTTTTGAAGCAGCTGAATTTTTGATGGACTACCTGAAATCACGTGCACCGTTTTGGAAAAAAGAAGTCAGTAAGGATGGTAAATCTACCGACTGGGTGCGCGCCAAAAACAGCGATGAAGATGCGTTAAAGCGCTGGTAAACGTGACGCAAAAGCCAAGGCGCGGGCGCTTTTATTCGGCGCTTTGGCGTTCGATATAGGCGCGCAATTCTTCGGCCTCGTGACGGGCTTCGCGTAGCCCCTCCATGGCGGCATTCAATTCGGCTTCGGTTTGCGTTTGCTGGTTTGTCATTTCAGATTCGCGCTGCTGGTAATAGGTCACGGCCTGATCGCGCTGTTCTTCTGCTTCGTGCAATTGCTGCGCCATTGTATCTAAATCAGACATGTCGGCATCGCCGACGCGGACAAAACGGTGGATCAACCAATGTGTGAACCAGCCCATCAAAAAGGCGATGAAAAGAACGATCGCAGTTGCGATAATAAGTTCGGTTCTATTCATCTTCTTCCTCGTTCTCGTCTTGGGTATTTGCCGTAGGGTCTTCGTCGACTGGGGCGTCCGTGTCAATCAATTTGAAGGCAATGCGACGATTGGCTTCACGCCCTTCTTCGCTGCCATTGTCCGCGATAGGTTCGCTTTCACCGTAGCCTTTTGAGCTGAGTTTAACCCCCAAAACGCGTCTGGCAATCAATGCATTCACAACAGAATTGGCGCGCGCTTGGCTGAGTTGTTGGTTCATGCCTTCGCCACCTTGGCTGTCTGTGTGCCCGCCAACTTCGATTTCCATATTCTCACAGTTTTCCAAAGCTTTCGCAATGCGATCAAGGGTATTATCTGCGGATGAATCCAGATCGGTCGACCCCGGTGCAAAGATGATTTTCCCGCTATCAATTGCCGCATTTGCCGCATCGACACATTTTTGCGGTGTCGGCAGGTTCAAAATTGGATCTAGCTTGCGCATATATTCGACATCGATGTCAAAGTTCTCTGTTTCCCCCAAACGTGATGACAACAACCCCGTTATTTCTGTTTTCGCGGCAGGGTCGCCCGTTTGGCCGCGCACCACGATATTGTCGTTGGTCACGGTCACAGAGCCTTGGGTCAATTGGCTTAAAACATCGATAGATGTCAAAACCCGCAGTGACCAATTGCGCGGTAGATTTTCATCAACACGCACGGCAGAATAGACTGCTTGTGCGCCAAAGGCAGCGCCAGCCAGCGCTTCTGTCGCGCTACGATTGCGCTCGTCGACAACGCGACCGCGCAGCTGTACTTGTCCTTCTGGGGATCGAAGCGCAATGAATTCAAGTTCGTCTTCTGCATCCGTGGCCTCAGCGCTGGCTGGAACAGACGTGTGCAAAGAAAATTCTTCTGGCATCGAAGCTTCAAGATCGCCAGCAATGCGGTCGATGACGGATGTTGTCGTGCCCTCGGGTGCGATCAAAGATACATCTGCATCTGTAAATGTCACTGATCCGCCACCCAATTCTTTTACGGCACGCATGCCAGCTTCAACTGCACTGGCCCATGATGTCGAGGGTGCGCCGAGGCCCACAACACATGTCGGGTCTTCTTCGCCCAAGGCTTTGGCAGCGGCCAGCAAGCGCGCGTGGCCTTGTGGTGTTTCTGCTGTACAGGCGTCAAACCGCGCGCCCTCTTCGTCGATCAAAAATCGGGCTGTAAAGGGCGTGATAACAGGGCGAGGCGATGAAATATCGATCTCTGACGTGACGCCCAAGGGCGTGTCAGACTGTAGGATGCGCTCCAATCTGGCTTTTTGTTCTTTACTGTCAGCAAGCGCGGTTATGGTCACTTTATCGGCAGACAGTGATATTTTAGAACGGGGCAATTGTTCTATCGCATCCGCACCAAAACCCATCACAGCACCCCATGTTTCTGGGGTGTCGTAATCAGCGTGTTCTAGCAAATCTGTGACAGAAACCTTTGTCGCCTTTTCCAAAGTGGCGATAAAATTTTCCCGATCCCAATTGCTTGGCACCAAACCGATCAGGGAAATCCCTTGGTCGTTGCGCAGAATTTCAATGGAAAAACGTGGGGCTGGCACTTCATCTTGTTCTGCGATGGCCATGACATTGATCACACGCGCGGCATCCACAACGTGACCCGCTGCACGTTGGGCTGCAAGCTGTGCGGCTTCGTTTGGTGCATTGCCAGTTAAGATCACTTGCAGACCGTCTGCTTCAACTTCGGCCCAATCAAACCCCTCTAATTCCAACTGCGCTGCAACCGCGCTTTTGGATGTGTTTTGAATGGCGCTCGCACCAATCGCGGCAGCCCCAAGGGATAGAATGGCAGCGGCACCGAAAGCGCCGGTGACTGGCAGTATCGAAGAAAAGCGCATCGTGCTTATGTCCAACTTTTGTCGCGTGTGCAGTGATGTTTAGGGGGTCTTGGCGCGCGCTGCAATCAAAGGAAGATTGAAATGGCAAGAAACAGCGCAGCCAAAAGGCCAGTATCGCGATTGGCGCGGAACAATTTCATGCAAATTTTCGGGTCATCAATGTCGAGGCGACTGAGTTGCCAAGTCATATGCCAGCCCATCGCCCAAGCGCCACCAATGGCCACAATCAGCGATAACACCGACCCATTGATCAGGGCTTCAATCACGGCTGCCGCAAATAGAATCACGCAGACGATCAAAAAGCGCTTCAGCCATTGTGCTGTATTGGTACCAAAGAGTCGTGCGGTGGATTTGATTCCGATCAGGGCATCGTCTTCTTTGTCTTGATGGGCATAAATCGTATCGTAAAACAGCGTCCATGCGATACCTGAAAGATACAAAAACACAGGGGCTGCCGTCAGTGTGCCTGCCACGGCTGCATAGGCCAGCAAAGCGCCCCAGTTGAACGCCAGACCCAAGAAAACCTGCGGCCACCATGTAAATCGTTTGGCGAAGGGGTAGATCGCAACAAGCGCCAAAGACGCCACGCCCAAAAGGGTCGCAAATGGGCCGAAGCTGAGTAAAATAACCAGCGCTATCAGGCATTGCACTGCCATCCAGACCAACGCTTGTTTGGTGGTCACTTGCCCTGACGGCAGAGGGCGGCTTTTGGTGCGGGCGACTTTTGCATCGAAATCGCGATCTGTAATATCATTCCATGTGCAACCAGCGCCACGCATCAACCATGCGCCCAAAGCACATCCAATCATGATCCAAACCGTGCGCAGGCTCAGCGTGCCCTGCGCCGATGCGGCAAGCAACGCGCCCCACCAGCAGGGCAGCAACAATAACCATGTGCCAATGGGGCGATCCGCGCGCGATAGGCGCAAATAGGGACGCGTCCAAGCAGGGGCTTTAGTGTCCACCCAATTATCTATCACAGCATCAGAGACCTGACCTGATAATTCTTCGCCATGAGGGTCTGGCGCTTGGGCTTTGTCGGTCATATGTATTGTCCATGGTTCAAGCTAAAGTCAGACTCTTTGTAGATCACCCACTGGCCCAAGGGCAAACTGTTCCCCTTGATAAAGACCAGTCAAATTACCTTTTTGCCGTTATGCGGCTGAAAGAGGGCGCATTTGTCGCGCTCTTCAATGGTGTGGATGGTGAATTCCAAGCCGAAGTCACCACCGCCAACAAACGCGGTGGCGCTTTATTGTGTCACGGGCAAAGCAAGCCTTTGCAACTGCCGCCTGATCTTTGGCTGATTTTCGCGCCGATCAAAAAGGCGCGTACGGATTTTATCGTTGAAAAAGCGGCTGAAATGGGTGCGGCGAAAATTCTACCTGTGAATACAGATTACACCAATTCCGATCGTATTCGCCAAGACCGTTTGCAAGCGCATGCTTTGGAAGCGGCCGAACAATGCGGCGGCACCTATGTCCCCGAGGTTACGGATTTGCAAAAACTGGATCGGCTTTTGGCCGATTGGGATGAAAGCCGCCAAATCATGTTTTGCGATGAATCTTTGGTGGGCGCTGCACAAACCTTGAAATTGGCCTCAGGCGCAACATCTGGCGACAAATGGGCAATTTTAATCGGGCCTGAGGGCGGATTTTCGCCCGCAGAACGCGCGCGCTTGCAGGCTTTACCCTATGCGCATGCGGTTTCATTGGGGCCGCGTATTTTACGCGCAGATACGGCAGCCGTCGCCGCGATGACGGTTTGGCAGCAGCATTTGGGGGATTGGTCATGATCCGCCCTGAAGTGCGTGCCCAGATTTGGCACTTTCGCGAAGTTATCGGAGCGGTGGCGCTGGCCTTTCTCTTTGTTTGGTTCTTTATTTCAAGCTATGGCTTCATGCGCTGGGTCGCGCTTGCCTTAATCTGCGCATCCCTTTTTATCGCCTTCGCGGCATTCCAACGCGCGAGATTTGCGAAAGCAGGGCAGGGTGTCGGTGTTGTCGAAGTTGATGAAGGGGTCGTGAGCTATTTTACCGCTTTCACGGGCGGGCAGGTGGAAATCGACACCCTGACTTCTGTGATCTTATTGCCTGCCACAAAAGGGTCCGCCCATTGGCAACTCGAAGCGGCGGGGCAGACGACTTTGAACATCCCGCTTGATGCTGTGGATGCCGAAAAGTTGTTCGATGTTTTTGTGTCTTTAGATGGGATCGAAACCGAACGCATGTTAAAACAGATTAAACAAATGCCCAAATCTCCAGTGGTGGTTTGGCGAAAACGCACATTAGCTCTGCATTGACTTCACAAGCGCATTGGCACAACTGTGAACCCCTGATTTAACTCCACCGGAGAACCGACATGTCCATTCCTCAATCCGGCGGCGGCCTGATCGACAGCTTTGATGATTTGATCCAATACTTTGCAAAAGGCAATAAGCCTGCAAAGGACTGGAAAATCGGGACAGAGCATGAAAAATTCGGCTATTGCAAAGATACGCTAAACCCCATCCCCTACGAGGGTGAGCGTTCGGTGAAGTCTATCCTTGAAGGGTTGCAAAACCGATATAAATGGGACCCCGTCTTTGAGGGCGAATACCTGATTGGATTGACCAAAGAGGGGGCGAATGTTTCGCTAGAACCTGGTGGCCAACTTGAACTGTCAGGCGCGCCCTTGGACAATATTCACCAAACCTGTGACGAAGTGAATGTTCACTTGCGTGAAGTACAAAGCGTGGCGGACGAGATCGGTGTGAAATTCATCGGCCTAGGCGCAGCGCCGCATTGGTCGCATGAAGATATGCCATTGATGCCAAAGGGTCGCTACAAGTTGATGGATGCCTATATGGGCACCGTTGGTACTTCGGGCACCCAGATGATGCGCCGTACCTGTACGGTTCAGGTCAATTTGGATTTTGCCTCAGAATCCGATATGGTGCAAAAATTCCGCGTGGCTTTGGCTCTGCAACCTGTAGCCACTGCTTTGTTCGCCAACTCACCTTTCTTCGACGGCAAATTGAACGGCCATAAATCGTGGCGCTCACGTATTTGGCGTCATTTAGATGACAGCCGCACTGGGATGCTGCCTTTCGTATTCGAAGAGGGCATGGGCTTTGAACGCTATGTTGATTACGCTCTCGATGTGCCGATGTATTTTGTCTACCGTGATGGCAAATATATTGATGCACTTGGCATGTCATTCCGCGATTTCCTAAAAGGCGAATTGCCAGCCTTGCCCGGCGAAAAACCGACCCTGTCGGATTGGGCCGATCACTTGACCACGATTTTCCCTGAGGCGCGCATCAAGCAATACATGGAAATGCGCGGCGCGGATGGTGGCCCTTGGCGTCGTCTATGCGCTTTGCCGGCTTATTGGGTCGGCATGATGTACGATCAAACTGCGCTGGATGCAGCATGGGATATCGCCAAAGATTGGACACCAGAATTCCGCGAGGAGCTGCGTGTCGCATCCTCAATCGATGGTCTTCAAGCCGAAGTTCAAGGTGTCAAAATGATGGACCTTGCCCGTGAAACGATTGCGATTTCTGAAAATGGCTTGACTGCGCGTGGCCGCGAGGGCGCGGGCGGCTTGGTGCCAAATGAAACACATTTCTTGAACGCGCTCAAAGACAGTATTTCATCAGGCCAATCACCCGCAGACGAGTTGATCGAAAAGTTCAACGGTGACTGGGGCGCAGATGTTACAAAAGTCTTTGATCAATACTCATATTGATCCGAGATAAGATCGACATAAAAAAGCCCCGCTGTTTTGGCGGGGCTTTTTGCATTTAAGCTGACCTAAAATTATTCAGGTGTGATAAATTCGCTGACTGTTTTTTCTGGCGCGCCAAAGCGGTTCGCAACTGTGCTGCCTTCTTTCGCGTACCAAATGATCACGATGATCCAGCCGACCACGGGGATAAATCCGATCAATTGCCACCAACCCGATTTGTCGATGTCGTGCAAACGGCGTGCAGCCACCGCGATGGACGGAACAATCGTCGCAAGGCTAAAAATGATTGATGCAAAGTCGCTGATTGCTGAAATAAGAACGCTTGCAATCGTGATTGCCAAGACAAACCACCAAAATTCAGACCGACGCGCGCGTCCTGTGAAAGTGGCGTATTTTTGAAAACAAGTTTTAACCGCTGTTTGAAAATCCATAGTGCCCTCGTTATTTTTTACCAATTTTCGTCTCGGACCCTTCCCGAAGACGTGCGATGTTGTCGCGGTGCTTATAAAATATGAGCGCTGAAAGAATGGCCACTAAAATCGCACCATGTAGATGATAAAGCCAAACAGTGTAGATTGGGGCCAACAGGGCCGCCACCAAAGCCGACAGGCTGGAATAGCGGGACACAACTGCGACCAATAGCCAAGTGGCGCAGGCTGCTAAGCCCACAGGAAACGACAGGGCCAGCAATGTGCCAAGGAATGTCGCCACGCCTTTGCCGCCTTTGAATTTCAAAAACACGGGGTAGAGATGGCCGAGCATTGCGAATAATGCGGCAATCCCAGCACCGTCTTCGCCTACCAATGCGCGCGCGATCAAGACCGCCGCAGCGCCTTTGCCGCTATCGCCGATCAGCGTCAAAAAAGCGGCCAGTTTATTGCCCGTGCGCAAAACATTGGTCGCGCCGATGTTGCCAGACCCGATGCTGCGCAAATCGCCCAAACCAAACAGTTTCGCCATGACGATCCCAAAAGGAATAGAGCCAAGCAAATAGGAAAATATGGCTGTCGCGCCGATCAAAAAGAGCATCATTGGTTTAATCCTGTCGCGGTCGCGTTTTGGGCTTGCTCAAAGACTTGCTGACCAGAAACCCATGTTCCAAGCACTTTGCCTTGCATTCTTGCACCATCAAAGGGCGTGTTTTTAGATTTTGATTTCAGCTTGAAACGATCCATCACAAAAGGGGCGTCAGGATCGAACAGCACAAGATCCGCAGGCGCGCCGATGCTTAAACGGCCGCAGGTCAATCCCAATCTATCGGCTGGGTTAAGGGCCATAGCGCGAAACAATTCAGGCAGTGTCAGCTGATCGGAATGGATCAAGCGCATCGCGGCAGGCAGCAAAGTTTCCAATGCCACAGAACCTGATGCCGCTTCCTCAAAGGGGAGGCGTTTGCTTTCTTCGTCTTGTGGCGTGTGCATCGAGGCGATGATATCGATGGTGCCATTGGCAACCGCTTCAACCATGGCCAAACGATCATCTTCGGACCGAAGGGGCGGTTTGACTTTGAAAAACGTGCGGTAATCGCCCACATCATATTCGTTCAACGTCAGGTGATGAATGGAGACGCCAGCAGTAACATCCAAGCCGTTCTTTTTGGCGCGCTCCAAAGCAGGCAAGGCACGCGCTGTTGACAGTTGGTCAAAGTGGTATTTCACGCCCGTCATTTCGATCAGAGCAATATCGCGATCAACCCCCATGCGTTCTGCCATTGGCGACACGGCGGGCAGACCTCTGAGCGATGCAAATTTTCCCGATGTAACCGCAGCGCCTTTGCTGAGCGTGGGTTCTTGTGGGTGGCCAATGACCAGAACGCCCAAGGAGCGCGCATAGGTCATACAGCGCTGCAAAACCTTGGTGTTTTCAACGACATGATCGCAATCGGTAAAAGCAACAGCGCCTGCATCTTTCATGAAACCGATTTCAACCATTTCACTTCCAGCACGATCTTTGGTGAGGGCAGACATATGTTTGACGTTCACGATGGAATCCATGGCCGCGCGCCGTTCAACAAATTCCAACACCTCTGGGGTATCGATGGCATTCAATGTGTCAGGGCGGGTGACAATCGTTGTGACGCCGCCTGCGGCCGCAGCGCGCCCAGCTGAAGCAAAGCTTTCTTTATGCCGCTCGCCAGGTTCAGAAACTTTCACACCCAGATCCACAATGCCAGGTGCCAAACATTTGCCGTGACACTCAATCTGGTCGCCAGCAGGCGGCGTACCTGTTCCCTGTTGCGCGATCACACCCTGTTCGATGCGCAACCACCCCAAGGTATCGGTCAATGTTTCTGGGTCAATCAAACGGGCATTGATAAAGACTGTCATAGGCGGCCTCTTAGGGGAATGCTGCGTGGCGTGCAGGTCGAAAGGGCTGAGAATTGGTAGGGCATTAGCCGCCAATCCACACGAAAACTGTTACAAAAATAGCCAAAAAAATCAGCACGAAAGTCGCGACCATACCGCCGATGCGCGCATCGGATTTCACGGGCTTTCCTTGAGGCAATTGACCTTTAGCGGCAAGGCTGACCATGGGTTCGACTTGGCGCGTATCGATGGCTTGGTGATACCGACCGACAAATGACAAAGGTGCTGTGGGGGCAAATTCAGTTTGGCCGCTTTCAACGGCTTGCGAGAAGACCAACAAGATATGGCCCGACAAATCATCTAGTTTTTGAGCATCTTCGCCAAGGTCTAACCCATTGGCCTCGATCAAGTAATTGGCAAAGCCATAGGACCGCAAGGCGTCTAAATCGAGCACTTCAACGAAATCGTGGTCTGGAAACGGGTTGATGCCTAAAGCTGTGCCTAACGGCCAAATGTGATTATCTTCCTCAATGACTTCATGAGAAAATGTATCGATTTCGTCGTCGTTCAAATCTATTTTGAAAATCCAAACCGACCGATAGGGCGCGTTTTTTATGGCGAGCGCGGCAGTCATACCATAATGCCTTGATCCGCGGAGTTCTTGCTGGCCCGCAGGTTGCGCGCGAGCAAATCCATCGCGGCCATACGCACAGCCACACCCATTTCAACCTGTTCTTGGATCACAGAACGATTGATGTCATCGGCAATCGTGCCATCAATTTCGACACCGCGGTTCATCGGGCCAGGATGCATAACAATCGCATCAGGCTTGGCATGCGCCAGCTTGGCCGCATCCAATCCATAGCGGTGGAAATATTCACGCTCTGACGGGATAAATCCGCCATCCATACGTTCTTTTTGCAAGCGCAACATCATGACGACATCAACGTCTTTCAGACCTTCTTCCATGTCTTCATAGACCTCGCAGCCCAGTTCCGTCATGCCCGCAGGGATCAATGTCGGTGGGCCAACAAGGCGCACACGGTTTTCCATTTTACCGAGCAAAATAAGGTTTGAACGCGCCACGCGGCTGTGCGCGATATCGCCACAAATCGCGATAGATAGGCGGTGTAAGCGGCCTTTGGCGCGGCGAATGGTCAAAGCATCCAACAGCGCTTGTGTCGGATGTTCGTGGCGGCCGTCACCTGCATTCAGCACAGCGCAATTGACCTTTTCCGCCAGTAGATCCACCGCCCCTGAATGAGGGTGACGTACAACCAAAAGGTCAGGGTGCATGGCATTTAGCGTCAAAGCTGTATCAATCAGCGTTTCGCCCTTTTTGATGGATGACGCTTGCATCGACATGTTCATCACATCCGCGCCCAAACGCTTGCCCGCCAGTTCAAACGAACTTTGAGTGCGTGTGGAGTTTTCAAAGAACATGTTGATTTGTGTCATGCCTTTCAACGCATCAGAATGCTTATGTGCTTGGCGGTTCAAATCGACATAGCTGTCCGCAACATCCAAAATCGTAGTGATTTCTGTGGGGTGTAAAGGTTCAATGCCAAGAAGGTGTTTTTGCCGAAATGCCATGATGCCCTCATATTGTCACGCGGCGACAATGCTGTCGCTGCGCCCTTATAGAAACTCAACTGGCACGCGGCAATGCTATGTGAGGCATTTCTTATGATTTACCTTCGTGCAGAGTACAGCTAGTTTGATCCTATGGAGACTCACTTGGATTATTGGGAAGCGCACGCTCTGTTAGAGTGGCAGGTCGAGCTTGGCGTCAGCGAAGCCATCGGTGAAACGCCCGTAAACCGTTATGAGATCCCCAAAGAGGCCCCCAAACCTGCGGCTGCACCCGTCAGTTCACAACCGCCAACCCCTGTAAAAGCGCCCGAAATTGATGCGACAGATGAGGCGCAAAAAGCCGTTGCCAGCTGTGTGTCAATTGAAGACATAAAAACCGCTTTGCTGGGATTTGAACATTGCGATCTGCGCCGAGGGGCGCGCAATCTGGTGTTTCAAGATGGCAGTCTTGGCGCCCGTGTGATGGTCGTAGGCGATGCGCCCAGTCGTGAAGACGACATTGAAGGCAAACCCTTTATGGGCCCCGCAGGCGCTTTGTTTGACAAAATGTTTGATGCCATCGGCCTAAGTCGCACTGCGACAAACCCAGCCCAAGCGCTCTATATCACCAAAGCGCTGCCGTGGCGTCCGCCTGAAAATCGTGATCCAACTGCGCGTGAAATCGCGATGCTGAAACCGTTTTTGCTGCGTCACATCGAATTGGCGAACCCCGATTTTATTGTGCTGATGGGGAATCCCGCTTGTGCCGCCACATTGGGGCGTACGGGCATTACCCGCCTGCGTGGCAATTGGCAAACTGTGCTGGGCAAACCCGCTTTGCCGATGATGTCTCCGCGTGATATTTTGCGCACCCCTTTGGCCAAACGCGATGCTTGGGCGGACTTGCTTGATTTGCAAGCGCGCTTGCGCAAGGTCGATACCGCCCCTCATTCTTAAAGGTGCTCGAAACAGATGACTGACGCAGCTAAAGAATTTATCCCCGTCAATATTGCGGTTTTGACTGTTTCTGACAGCCGTAGCCTAAGCGACGATAAATCTGGCGACACCTTGCAGCGCATGATTACGGATGCGGGGCATGTGGTGGTTGATCGCCAGATCGTCACCGATGATCGCGCGCTTATCCGCGATCATCTTAGGGCTTGGATTGCCCGCGCTGATGTGGATGTGGTGATTTCTACGGGTGGCACTGGGCTGACTGGGCGTGATGTGACTGTAGAAGCGCACCGCGATGTTTATGAAAAAGAAATCGATGCCTTTTCCACCGTTTTCACCATCGTTTCTATGCAAAAAATAGGCACTTCCGCGGTGCAAAGCCGTGCAACAGGCGGTGTGGCTGGCGGCACGTATTTGTTTGCTTTGCCTGGATCAACAGGGGCGTGCAAAGACGCTTGGACCGAGATTTTGCAACACCAACTGGACTATCGGCACATGCCTTGCAATTTTGTTCAGATCCTGCCGCGTTTGGAAGAGCATAAGCGGCGCAAATAAATAGCAAAATGGTGAAATTTGTTTTGCGCCACAGGGGGTAAACCGTGCAATCATACGCGGTGACGCCCTATGCCCGATCAAAAAGCACGGGGTCATTCATCGATTAACACCTTGAGCTGAGGCCCCTATGAATTTTATGCGTCGCGCTTTGTTTGGACTATTCCTTGTGGCGCTTTGTGCTGCGCTGATCTTTGCCGCAGGCTATCGAATGGTTTCAACCGTCAAGGCGCGAGCGGCAAATGACAATCAGCGTCCGCCCGCCCGCGAACGCCAATTTTCCGTCAATGTCGTACCTGCCGTTTCGACAACTCAAACGCCTGTTTTGACCACCTTTGGCGAAGTCTTGGCGCGCAGGTCTTTGGCCTTGCGCGCTCCGCAAGGTGGCGAAATAATTGAGTTGGCTGATAATTTCGAAGAAGGCGGCGCGGTCAAAGCAGGCGACATCTTGTTGCGCATTGATCCGACAGATGCCGAGGCCACGCTGCAAGTGGCACAAGCTGACCTGCAAGAGGCCGAAGCCGAATTGAGCGATGCGCAGCGCGGATTGGAAATCGCCCAAGATGATCTTGCCGCGGCGCGGTCCCAGTTGGATTTGCGCACAGCCGCGCTCGAACGCCAGCGCAACTTGGCCACGCGCGGTGTCGGCACAGATGCATCCGTTGAAACCGCCGCCTTGACTGAAGCTGCCGCACAGCAATCTGTATTGTCAAAACGCCAATCCTTGGCCACAGCTGCGGCGCGTTTGGATCAAAGTAAAAATGGCGTTTTGCGGGCTAAGATCGATTTGTCCGAAGCCAAGCGCGCTTTGGATAACACGCGCTTGACCGCTGATTTCGATGGCATTTTGTCGGGTGTTTCCTTGGCTTTGGGCAGTCTTTTAACCACCAATGAACAGATCGGATCGCTGATTGATCCTACAGATCTTGAAATCGCGTTTCGTGTCTCGACCCAGCAATATGCCAACCTGTCGGGTGGTTCTGGGCGTTTGCCGCAATTGCCTGTGACGGCATCCTTGTCGATGGACGATTTCGATCTATCGTCTCAAGGGCGCGTGACCCGCGAAAGCGCGGAAGTCGGCGCGGGCCAAACTGGGCGCTTGCTGTTCGCACGCCTTGAAACGTCGTTGGGATTGCGGCCGGGAGATTTCGTTGCGATCAAAATTCAAGAGCCAGCTTTGACAAATGTCGCGCGCTTGCCTGCCGCCGCGGTCGACGCCGCGGGGACTGTTTTGGCGCTGCGCGATGATAGCAGGCTTGAAGTCCTATCCGCGCCCGTGCTGCGCAGTCAAGGCAATGAGGTCATTGTTGATGCAAGCGAAATCGCAGATCGATTTATTGTGGCAGAGCGGTCGCCATTGTTGGGAGCGGGTATTCGGGTGACGCCTGTGGGGGCCGATTTGGGTGAAAATACGCAGTCAGGGGCGGCGCCAGAGCCGCAAGATGTCACTTTAAGCGATGAAAAACGTGCAGAGCTTATCGCGATGGTTCAGCAAAATCAGCGCATGCCAGACGAAGTGCGCGCCCGTATGATCAAACAGTTGCAAGCCCCTCAGGTGTCACAAGACCTGATTTCGCGGCTTGAAAACCGTGGAGGGGGCCGCCCATGACATCGCCCACAAGACCATCTGCCGCACAAGCCAAGGGGCTTTTGTCCTATTTTACACGCCATCCCACCATCGCCAATTTGCTCTTGGTCTTGATGTTGGGGGCGGGTTTGTTTGCTTTGCCGAATATGCGCGCACAGTTCTTTCCCGATGTGGTGGTTGATAGTGTGTCTGTGTCCGTCGCATGGTCAGGGGCAGGGGCCGAAGATGTCGATACGGCCATTATGCAGGTGCTTGAACCCACGCTTTTGGCCGTCGAAGGTGTATCTGAAAGCTCTGCGACATCCATCGAAGGGCGTGCGAATATACGGCTTGAATTTGAACCTGGCTGGGACATTCAGCGCGGGGCAGATGATGTGAATGCGGCCTTGGATACGGTTTCGAACCTTCCTGAAGGGGCCGACGATCCAACCGTGCGCTGGGGTGGTTGGTCTGACAGGGTGACCGAAGTCGTCATTTCTGGCCCCGTGGGTATCGAACAATTAGCGCGCTTTGCCGATGAATTTGTGGTGCGCTTGTTTTCCCAAGGTGTGACTCGCACCTCCATTTCTGGGGTTGCCGCTCCTGAAACGATTGTCGAAGTCTCGACCTTGGATCTGATCCAATATGATGTGACCATGGCTGATATTGCCACTGCCATCGGCGCGGAAACAGATGCAAACCCCGCAGGGGATGTGGGCAGCGGTGCCGCGCGTGTGCGAGCAGGCGTATCCAAACGATCCGCTGCGCAAATCGCGGGCATTGTTTTGCGCACCAATGACGATGGATCAAAGTTGACCGTTGCGGATGTCGCCAATATCCGCGTCGAAGGCATAGATCGCGATCAGGCCTATTACGTGGGCGAAAATGCTGCTGTGACGGTGCGCGTTGATCGGTCCGCTTTGGGGGATGCGATTGAGATCCAAGGGATCGTGCAAGACATGGCCGATGAAATGGAACTTACAGTGCCCCAAGGCGTGAAACTGGATTTGTTTCGCACCCGCGCCGAGGCAATTAAATCGCGCCTTGATCTATTGATCGTCAACGGGTTGATGGGGCTTGGCCTTGTGGGGCTATTGTTGTTTTTGTTCTTGTCCGCACGCACTGCTTTGATGGTGGCTGCGGGTATTCCTGTGGCCATGCTGTCTGCTATTGCCTTGATGTATGCTGCTGGTCTGACTTTTAACATGATATCGCTGTTTGCGCTGATCATCACTTTGGGGATCGTTGTGGATGATGCGATTGTGGTCGGGGAACATGCTGATTTTCGGGTGCGCAAGCTCGGGGAAACGCCTGTTCAAGCCGCTGAAAATGCAGCCAAACGGATGTTCGCACCTGTGTTTTCATCGACCATCACCACCATTATCGCCTTTTTCGGCTTGATGACCATTTCGGGGCGCTTCGGTGATTTGATTGCCGATATTCCCTTTACCGTGATCGTTGTTTTGATCGCATCTTTGGTTGAATGTTTCCTGATTTTGCCAAACCACTTAAGCCACTCGATTGCCGCGACAGCCAAACAACATTGGTATGACTGGCCATCGCGTCAGGTGAATAAAGGGTTTCGCGTGGTCAGAGATCGTCTGTTCAAACCCGCGATGTTCTATGTGATTCGCATGCGCTACGCGGTGATGGCTGGCGCGTTGTTTTTGCTGTCATGGCAGGTGTCTTTACTGGTCTCAGGCGATGTGCCTTGGCGGTTCTTTAATTCGCCAGAACAATCTGTGATTTCAGGAAACTTCGCGATGGCGCCTGGTGCCACCCGCGAAGATACACTGGCGATGATGCGTGAAATGCAGCGCGCGACCGAAGCGACAGGCAAAGCCTTTGAAGAAGAATACGGCACCAATCCCGTGGCCTATGTCATCGCCCAAATCGGTGGCGGTGCGGGGCGCGGACTGGCGGGTTCAGACACAAAAGAAAGTTTTCAGCTTGGGGGGATTTCGATAGAATTAATCGATGCCGACCTGCGCCCCTATTCGTCATTCGCTTTCGTGGCCGACCTGCAAGAGGCTGTGATCAATCATCCCTTGTTAGAAACCGTTTCGTTTCGCGGTGGGCGGTTTGGTCCAGGTGGGGACGCGATTGATGTACAGCTGTTCGGTGCAGATTCTCAAACCTTAAAAGCCGCGGCCGAAGAATTAAAAAACAAGCTGTCGCAATACCCAGAGGTGTCGGCCCTAGAGGATAGCCTATCGTATGACAAAGACGAATTGATCCTAGAATTGACCCCACAAGGCGAGGCCCTTGGCTTTAATATCGACAGTCTTGGTCGGGTGCTTTCAAACCGTCTGGGGGGGATCGAAGCGGCCAGTTTTCCCGATGGGGCACGCACTGCAAAAGTCACGGTGTCTTTGCCTGACGACGAAGTGAAAGCCGACTTTTTAGATCAAACGCAGATGCGGACGGCCGCAGGAAATTACGTGCCTTTGTCCGACATCGTGTCTGTCAAACGCCAGTCGGGCTTTTCCGCTGTGCGTCGCGAAAATGGCCTGCGACTTGTCACTGTGTCGGGCGATTTGAACGAAGATGATCCTGCACGCGCTGTTGAAATTCAATCCGCATTGGCAGATGAAATCTTGCCACAAATTGCCGAAGATTTTGGTGTCACAGAACGCATTTCGGGCCTGTCAGAGCAAGAAAACCGTTTTCTATCCGACGCATTGTTTGGTCTGTCTGCCGCCCTTTTGGGGATCTATCTGACTCTGTCTTGGATTTTCTCAAGCTGGACCAGACCGATTGTCGTCATGGCTGTCATTCCCTTTGGTTTAATCGGCGCAATTTATGGCCATGCCTATTGGGATGTGCCTTTGTCGATGTTCTCGGTCGTGGGGTTGATCGGCATGACGGGAATTATCATCAATGATTCCATCGTCTTAGTTACCACTATCGATGAATATGCTGATGATCGGGGCATCATTCAAGCCGTGATCGAAGCGGCCACCGACCGTTTGCGCCCCGTCATGCTGACCACAGCCACCACAGTATTGGGCTTGGCCCCCTTGCTTTTCGAACGCTCTGCTGATGCGCAATTTTTGAAACCGACCGTGATCACTTTGGTCTACGGGCTTGGTTTTGGGATGGTGATTGTCTTGCTACTCGTGCCTTCTATTTTGGCAATGCAAGTCGATGTCGGGCGGTTCATCACAGCATTCAGCCGTGCAGTCAAACAGCCGCGTCGTTTGGGTCGCAGCTTTGCCGCAATCGGCGGATCGTTGATTTTTACGGTGGTGTGGTTTGCACTGACCTTAGGCGTGACAGCCGTGTCAGGCGCTTTGCCGCAGGTTTTGGGCGCAGGGGGAATGGGCGCGGCCTTGGGTCTGTTCATACTTGGCACGGCGGTGGTTTTGACGCTGGTTTACGCCAGCTTGATGGTGATCAACCGCAACAGCAGGCGCCCGCTTTAGGACGCCTTGCAGCCGAGTGTTTCATAGGCTTTGCCATCTTCGCCAATAACCGTCAGGCGAACCTGCGATCGATTCAACAAAAATGGAGCTGCGTTTGTGGGCACCATATCGCTGGACATCGTCACAGTGCGACCCTTGCGCATAGACGTGGCTTCGGAAACCCAAATTGATGGATCAGGATGTTCGATCACGGCCATTTCCGTGGCGCCCAGAGATGGAATATTCACGGTCGCGCTTAATTTGATGCCGTCTGCAATCGGCTTGGCGTCACAGATTGCAGAGGTGATGCGTTTGGGTTTGGCATTGAGCTGTGCTTGAATCACTTGCTTGTTTTGTGCCGCCGCTTGCGCAGAGAAGTGTGCATCTAGCTGCGCTGTAAAGGGCATGCAAACGTCATCGCAGACCCCCAAAGTGACAGCCCCTGACACCACGATATCCCCCGATGCAGACGGGGTGAATTCTATTGGCAAAATCAAACTGTCTTCATACCCCAAAAAGCGCATACCATTTTGGCTGTAAATCGTTGGAACTGGCCAATGATATTTGGCTTGAATCGCAGTGCTGTTGCCCATCCAGCGAAACACGGGTGGAATGCCCGCCGCACCAGGGGCACGCCAATAGGTGTGCCAGCCAGGGGCCAGATCAACCCGCAGGGCTGCCATGTAATTGCCATTGGCCATGGTCCAACCTTGCATCAAAGACACCTGAACATTCGCGCCCAAAGGGTCTTTGGTGTCGGCCTGTGCCGAACTTGCCATAGCCAAAGCTATAATCGCTGCGCTAAATGAAGAGATAAGGTTTTTGATCATGCCATGGATATAGCGCGTAGAGGGCCAACAGAAAACTCACTTTTGAGCGAGAAAGATGTGTTTGTACGATGCGCGAATTTCATCCCTTGCACCTTTTTACCGTTTAGGGTGATGTAGGCCATGACCGATAAAACCGTTCAAGATCTAACAGGGCAATTGCTGATCGCAATGCCCGGCATGGAAGACAGCCGTTTTGATGGCACTGTCATTTATATTTGTGCGCATTCTGACGAAGGATCGATGGGGCTTATCATCAACAAGGTGTCGTCACAGATCGCGGTCTCAGACGTTTTCGATCAACTGGACATCACGCCTGACGCGGATATGAAGCCATTGCAGGTGCGCTATGGCGGTCCTGTTGAAATGGCGCGGGGGTTTGTTTTGCACAGCACGGATTATGCCTGTTCAGAAGCATCCCTGCCTGTGAATTCTGCCTTTTCCATGACGGCATCGCGGGATGTTTTGCGTGATATCGCAACAGGGGCGGGGCCTGCCGAACGTCTATTATGTTTAGGGTATTCGGGGTGGTCATCGGGCCAACTGGAAAGTGAGATTGCGCAAAACGCTTGGCTGACCTGCGCGGCAACACCGCAGATTGTGTTCCAGACAGGCGATCTTGAAAAATGGACCGCCGCCTTGGCCGAAATCGGTGTCAACGCGGCTTTGCTTTCTGCAGCGTCAGGGCGCGCCTAATTGATTTTGACGTAGCGTTTGGTATGGCCAGCTTACAAAGCTTGGGTAAGGTTAGCATAACTGCCCTATTCAGAGTTGGTGCGACACAGGGATTGGTTTGTCCCCTGAACTGACTCAAGGAGACCGAATGCCCTACCACGCCCCAGCTCAAGATCTTCAATTCATTCTAAAAAACGTTGTCGATTTCGCGCGTGTCACCCAGCAAGACAGGTTTGGTGATATTGATCACGATACTCTTGAGGCCATTTTTCAAGAAGCGGCCAAACTGTCGAATGACGTAATCGCTCCGCTCAATCGTATCGGTGATATCGAAGGCGCAAAGCTTGAGAATGGCAGGGTGACAACGGCCACAGGCTTTGCAAATGCCTTTCAACAAATTGCCCAAGGCGGATGGATCGGGATGCTTGCAGACCCTGATCACGGCGGTATGGGGCTGCCTTTGTCTGTCGCGACGGCTGTGAATGAAATGATGGCGGGGGCCTGTTTGTCTTTGTCGCTAAATCCATTGATGACCCAAGGCCAGATCGAAGCCCTTGAACAGCACGCGAGTGATGACATCAAAGCCCTGTATTTGCCCAAACTTTTGTCGGGGGAATGGACAGGCACGATGAACCTGACAGAAGCTGGCGCAGGATCAGATGTGGGCGCGTTGCGTAGCACTGCCACTCCCAATGGTGACGGCAGCTATGCAATCACAGGGCAAAAGATTTTCATCACTTGGGGCGATCACGATTTCGCAGACAATCTGTGTCACTTGGTCTTGGCGCGCCTGCCTGATGGCGCGGCGGGCACCAAGGGGATTTCGTTGTTTATGGTGCCTAAATTTATTCCAAAATCTGATAGCTCCTTGGGCGCGCAGAATGCGGTGAGCGTGGTCAGTTTGGAACACAAGCTTGGCATACACGGTTCGCCGACCTGTGTGATGGATTACGCAGGCGCGAAAGGCTGGCTGATCGGTGAAGAACACAAAGGCATGCACTGCATGTTCACGATGATGAACAATGCCCGCCTTGGGGTTGCCGTCCAAGGGGTCGGCTGCGCAGAGGCGGCGACCCAGCAAGCCTTGGCCTATGCCCAAGACCGTATCCAAGGCCGCACGGCTCAACATAACGGGCAAGGCACGATTCTTCATCATGCCGATGTGCGTCGCATGCTTTTGACCATGCGTGCGGACACATTTGCCGCCCGATCCATCGCATTGGCCTGCGCTGTCTCGCTTGATCTGGGGGGGGATGATGCCGCGCAAAAAGCGCAAGGGGCCTTTCTTATTCCTATCGCGAAATCCTTTGGGACTGATGTCGGCCACGAGGTGTCGCAAATGGGGATCCAAGTGCATGGCGGCATGGGCTACATAGAAGAAACAGGGGCCGCGCAATTGGCGCGAGATGTACGGGTTACTTCGATTTATGAAGGCACCAACGGCATTCAAGCCATTGATCTTGTGACCCGCAAATTGATGGACACGGGCGATGCAGCTTATGGGCTTTTGGACAATATTGAACACTGTGCAGAAAACGCCCGCGATGAGTTTCCCGCGCTTGCCAAACAGGTTTGGGAGGCTGCGGAAACTCTGCGCGAAGGCGTTGAGGCCATGGTCGCTTTGCCGCAAACAGATCGCCTTGCTGGTGCTGTGCCGTTTCTGCGCGCCTTTGCGCGTGTTTTGGGTGCTTTCGCGCATTTGAAAGCTGCGGGCGCAGGTGGTCTTGGCAGTGACCGCGCCTATTTGGCAGAGTTCTACATCGGTCGGCTTTTGCCTGAATACCGTTTTTTACTGACACAGGCTTTGCACGGCGCAGATGATCTATATGCTATCGCAGCGGATGATTTGAATTTCGGGTGATAGATAGCAAGCGTGAAAGATTTAAACAGAACTGAATTTGTCGCGCCCGAAGGTGCTGCTGTGAGCGAAGTGGCGGATGGTGTCTATTGGGTGCGTATGCCCTTGCCGATGGTGCTCAATCACGTGAATGTCTATGTTTTAGATGACGGCGATGGTTGGACGATCGTAGACACAGGGGTGGATACCAAAACATCGCGGCGCATTTGGACCGACCTTTTGACAGGGCCTTTGCAGGCTAAGCCAGTAAAGCGCTTGATTGTCACCCATCACCATTTGGATCATGTCGGTCTGGCGGGCTGGTTTGTCGCAGAACATGGCGTTGAATTGCTCATGACGCGCACGGCCTATTTGATGGCGCGCATGTTGCAGATGGATATCCAAGACCGCCCTACACCTGAAATGATCGGGTTTTGGAAATCTTGCGGCATGGCGCCTGAGATATTAGAAGCACGTTTGCTTGAACGCCCCTTTAACACAAGCGATTTGGTCAGCCCTTTGCCCTTGGGGTTCACGCGCCTGCAAGACGGCGATACGATCACGATTGGCGGGCGTCTTTGGGATGTGAAATGCGGTGATGGCCATGCGCCTGAGCATGCGACATTCTGGTCGCGTGATGGCCGTTTGATTTTAAGTGGCGATCAACTTTTGGGGTCTATATCGCCCAATATTGGCGTATCAGCGACCGAACCTTTCGCGGATACCGTGGGCGATTGGATCACATCATGCGAAAAGTTTCAGCCCTTTGCCTCCGATGACCAATTGGTGCTGACAGGGCATAAGTTGCCGTATTACGGCCTGCCTGCGCGATTGGATAATCTGATCAAAAATCATCACAGCGCGCTTGATAGATTGCTGACGTTTTTGGCCGAGCCGCGCACCGCCTGCGACTGTTTTACCCTCTTGTTTAAGCGCGATATAAAAGCGTCCGAATATGGATTGGCCATGGCCGAAGCTATGGCGCATTGCGTTCATTTATATCACAATGGGCGTGTCACGCGCAGCACGCGCGAAGACGGGACTATACTATGGCAACGCAAGGATCTGACATGACCGATAATGACCCCATTCGCACGACAGCCGAAGCGGCCGAAGCCGCGGCAATGCCACGGGCGCGGGCTGTGCATTCTGATCCTGAAGCGCCACAGTCAGCCGAACAAAAACCGCTTCCCAAAGCATTGTCACGTAAACCTGTTGATCAAAAAAGCCCCGCTGAATGGGCTTATGAACGCTTGATTTTGTATATCAAGAACTTTGAAGAACAACTCGACAGCGAACATGAAGTGGCCATGGGCTATGCAGGGTCCAGCACAGGGGCTTTGCGAATCGAAGGTATGGGCTTTTTCGATCCAGATTTGATTACGTTTTATGGCTCTGATGATGCTGGCACGAAAACCCAATTGGTGCAGCATGTCACGCAGCTCAACGTGATGCTGCGCGCCTTGCCTAAAATCGTGCCCGAACAAGCGGCAAGACGCATCGGTTTTCGCTTGGTGGATGAACTGGAAAGCAGCGAAGACACATAAGTTACATTTGGCTGCGAAGAATAGGTGACACCGACGCTTAAATCCATTAATTCAAGCGCAAACTCAAATAGGGGATTTCAAACCATGTCCGAACACAAGCACGGCGAACAGGATATCGCAGCACAAGAACAAGCTTTTGAAGGCTTCATGAAATGGTCAACACGTGTTGCTGTTGCATCCATCGTTGTCTTGGTTTTCCTCGCGATTTTCAGAACCTAAGGCGTGACTGACAGAGTGGGACTTCGTGTCATGTCTTCGTTGCGCATCTGCGCTTTGGTTTGTGCAACGGCTGTTTTAACAGCATGTGGTGCGGCAGAACCCATTTGGGCGCCTGACGCCGAAGTCGCGCGCTCTGTTTATCGCCACTCTGGCCCCACAGCGATCACTCTATTCACGGTTGTGGGGAAGAATAACGGATCTGGCGCGCATTCTGGACTTTTGGTCAATGCACCCTCCCAGCGCGCTTTATTCGATCCAGCGGGGACATTTAACCACCCGCATCTGCCTGAGCGCAATGATGTGTTCTTTGGCATGTCCGATCCCGCTGTTGATTTCTATATCGATTATCATGCCCGTGTGACTTACGATGTGGTGGAGCAAACTGTTTTGGTCAGCCCCGCGGTTGCTGAGTTGGCGCTTGCGCGTATTCAGGCCTATGGTGCTGTGCCCAAAGCGCATTGTGCCGATAGTATCACAGAGATCCTGTCAGACTTGCCAGGCTTTGATATGGTTCCAAACACCATGTTTCCAAAGCGGCTTATGAATTGGTTTGGTGACTTGCCAAATGTGTCGACCGAGCGCCATTCAGATGCGTCACCCGACAACAATTCACGACTTATCCAAGCGCCGCCCTTGTTGTTGAACTGATCAGCCGCCCAAGGCAGTCAAGCCGATGAAAACGGATAATCCCGCGATGATGGCGTAAAGCACATTGCGGGTGCTCACGCCGACTGCCAATGTCGCAAAAGCTGCCGCCAGTCGAATTGGATCCATGGCATTTGGTCCATTGCCGAACAAGAGCGGCGCGATCACCGCAGGCAAAACAGCGACAGGCGTATAGCGCAACATGCGCAATGCCCATGCAGGCAATTGCCGATTGCCGATCAATCCCAAAAACGAAAATCGAATTAAAAATGTGCCAATGCCAGTGGCGATAATCACAGTCCAAATCTGTGAAGTGCTTGCCTCAATCATGTTCTAGCCGCCCTTTTTTCTGCCCAAACTTCCACAGTGGCTCCAACGATTAAGGCAAGAAATGCTGCCACCAATAGTCCCGTGCCAAAGGGCATAAAGTTAAAGATGAGGGCTGCGATGCTTGCAGTTAAAGCTGATGCCACATGGGCCGAAGATTTCAACATTGGGGCCACCACCGCCAAAAATGTGATGGGCAAAGCGAAATCAATACCGATGTTTGATGGGATTTTGTCGCCAAGCACTGCGCCAGAAAGGCTTGTGAGATACCACAAAAAAGCGATGGGAGCGCCCGCGCCAAAAAAGTATTGGAACTTATCCACGACAGGTGTGTCGGGGTGTTTTTCAAAGGCGACGCTGGATAGCGCATAGGGTTGATCGAAGAGTAAATAGGCTGCCATCGCGCGGCGCAACAATGGCGCATCGCCCATATGTGGTGCCAATGCGGCCGAATACATTCCCATACGCAGGTTCACCGCCAAAGCCGACACGATGACGATCACCGTGGGGGCTTCTTCAGTTAGCAATTGGATCGCCGTAAGTTGCGCTGCCCCCGCAAGCACAAGTATCGAAAAGCTCAGGACCTGAAGTATGTTCAATCCTGCCTCGCTGGCCACAAGGCCAAACAAGAACCCGAATGGGGCCAAAACAATCACAAAGGGCGCTGCGTCTAGGGCGCCTTGGAAAAAAGGATGTCGACGGCCTTTGGGCTGCATAGGGGTCTCTTTCATCGGGAATGATACGCCAAGCGATTAGTCAAACGTGCCTGCGACACGTCCCAAAAGCATAAACGCGCGTGCTGTACGCGAATCCGAAAGTGCGGCGATGTCTTCATCTGTTGCTGTGGCTTCAAATTCGGAAAAGGTTTTGTCGAATTTACGCAAAAAGTGATGCACAGCATCGCGAAAAATCGCATCTTGTTTCATACGTCCCGCAGCCAAGGCCAAGCTGGACCGATCACGCACGCCCCCCAAGGGGGCCACGCCGCGACCGCGTTCGCCTTTGGCAAACAGGCGCCAGACTTCTGGCTTGGCGCGATCAGGGCGCAGATCATCCATGTAAATGCCGTCTTGGCTGAGCAGGGTCAAAATATCCTGTGCAGCATGGATCAGAAGGCTGACTTTGCGATCACTCAAAGCACGGCGCAGCGCACGAAAGCCTTCTTTGTCTTCCGCGGTCTCAGGGAAATTCATCGCCCGAATAAAATCCGCTACAGAAAGGGGAGGAGACAGGCTGTCCGCTGGGGTACCCAAGGCCAGTGATGCTTGGTTTTCTGACAGTCTCGGAGCTGCGATAGCCAATTTGTCTTCAGGTGGCGTTTCTTGGGGGCGTATGGATGTAAAGGTGGTCAGCGTGTTGTGCGTTTTGCGTTGCGCGGCTACGATTTCTTCGAGCTTTTTCTCAACTGTGGCCGATGATCCAGCTGTCTGGCCTGATAGATAGCTTTGGCGCATGGCCGAAATAGCTGTTTGCAGGCGACGGCTTTCTTCACGCATCGTGCGCGAGGCTCTGACAGCCAAAGCGCCGACCCAAATCATGGCGACAGGCATGAAGATCGCGATGATAATCATGACGAACCGAATGCTTCCAAGCCCGTCTTCGCCAGCGTCCGAATCTATAAATAGAAAGAAAATAGCTGTTAAAATCAGCCAAAAAGCTGACAGAGACCCAGCGATGATTTCGACCGTCGTGATGGGGCCGTCATCATCGGAGCGTTGGTACACGCCGAGGTCACTGGAATGTTTGCCGTCTTGTGCCAAACTGGCCTCCCTGCGCAAAATGGGCGGGCAATCCAAAATGGATCAGATATAAGCGACTTTCAGAATCTCATAACTTTTCAGTCCGCCAGGCGTGCGCACGTCAACGCTGTCGCCTTCTTCTTTGCCAATCAGGGCGCGGGCGATAGGGGATTGAATGTTGAGCAAACCTCTTTCGATGTCTGCCTCGTGTTGTCCAACGATTTGATAGGTTTTTTCCTCATCTGTATCTTCATCCACGATTGTGACTGTGGCTGAAAATTTTATGGTGCCAGACAAGGTTTTGGGATCAACGATTTGAGACAAAGACAAAATGCCCTCTAGCTCTTTTACGCGACCTTCAATGAAGCTGTGTTTTTCGCGGGCAGAATGATATTCAGCATTCTCAGACAAATCCCCATGTTCGCGGGCTTCTGCAATCGCTTGGATAATTGCAGGGCGTTCAACGGATGTGAGGTTTTTGAGCTCAGCACTCAGCGCGGCATGGCCAGCGCGGGTCATTAGAATCTTTTCCATAGCACTCATTCGCACGAATAGACGCCACGGCAAGGTGCCGCGCGTCTTGTTGTTGTTTTTCAGTTCGGACACCTGACCCTGATTGGAGCGAGAATGCAAGAGGGCAGGCGCGATTTTGCTGCCAAAGCTCTGCTTTTGAGATTCAAAACCATGTGTGGACTTATAGCCAGCACGTGTGGTCAGCTTAGAGCAAAATCTTGTTTGCTTGCCCACTGTGATGTGCCGCTGCGCCGCCTGAGAAACAGCCAATTGATGGCTGCAACCAGAAGCGTGGAAATCAGGCCATCGGTCGCGTAATGATAGCCAGTATAAATGGATAGGAACCAAATCAGCACAAGATATGTAATGCCAAGCGGCGCAAAATACGGGCTGCGCTCGCAAATATATAAACACCACAAGGCTGCCATCGCCACGTGCAACGATGGGAAAGCGGAAATGCCCGTGCCCGCGAGTTGCGCGCCCGCGTCATAGGTGTATTCGCTCCACAAAAACTGTTGCATCTGGTCGATAAGGCTGCCCTCAAGCCCCACAGCGTAGAGCGAGGGGTGCAGGGCCGCAAAATCTGTTCGTCCTGTAATGGCATCTGCGAACACGGGGCCTGCGGATGACATGACCATTGCTAAAACGACACCCAAAAAGACCCAAGTGATTGCATAGACCATCAGGTATCTTTGGCGGCGTTCTAGGTTACTGTCGCTCGCGGTCACGATCATGGGAAAGAGGAGCGAGAGCGCCGCCCAAGTTTTGGCATAAGTCGTGGCAACACCGTCGGCATTCAGAAAATCTGCGCCCAGTTCATGCGCCCACTCGAAACCGTGTCGGCCGTTGAAGATAATCAAGTCTAGGCGCGTGAGCATTGGGTCCGCCCAAAATGGATTGACTGTCGGAATGGTCGCTTTGCTCGTCGCAAAGGCAGCTGAGAGCGCGATTGTCGCCAAGCTAACGCCGATCAATTCTCGCCCGCGTTGTTTGTCTATGCGATATAAATAAATGACCAATGGGAAAGCGATCCAGATCCAAGGGCCCGACAGCATGAAGTGCGACAGGCCGAGGATTTTATTGATCCCCGCTGGGATAAAATCGAACGAAAAATCGCGTACCACTGCAACAAATGCAATGGAGAGAGCAAAGAATATTGCACAAAAGCGAATATACGGGGTGTTGAATGAACGGTTTTCTAAAATCATTTTCGCTGCTCAAGGGTTGGGGCGTTTTTTTAAAAGGTCTTTTACCCCCAAGTTCTTTGGTAAATGTGGCAATATTTCGTATGGAGTATGGTCATATCAGGGAAGACTTCGGCATATCTGAGGCTCATCCTTAACTGTCGGTCACTATTCATAAAAAATATGCCAGCGAAATTGACCTTTATACCGTCGAGAGGGTAGGAAGGATCAACACGGTTTACGACTTTGGGGAGTGTAAGTATGTCAGCAATCGAACGCGAAACGATGGAATACGATGTTGTCATCGTTGGTGCGGGGCCTGCGGGTCTGTCGGCGGCTATTCGCCTTAAGCAGCTTGATGCTGATCTAAACGTTGTTGTTTTGGAAAAAGGGTCTGAAGTTGGCGCGCATATTTTGTCGGGCGCTGTGCTTGATCCATGCGGCCTTGATGCTCTGATCCCCGACTGGAAAGCCAAAGGCGCGCCTTTGAATACGCCTGTGAAACAAGACAACTTCTATGTCTTGGGTGAAGCTGGTCAAATCCGCATTCCGAACTTCCCGATGCCACCTCTCATGAATAACCACGGCAATTACATTGTTTCTATGGGGAATGTCTGCCGCTGGATGGCTGAGCAGGCTGAAGAACTGGGCGTCGAAATCTTTCCTGGCATGGCGTGTTCCGAATTGGTCTACGGCGACAACGGCGAAGTCAAAGGCGTGGTCGCAGGCGTATTCGGCCTAGAGGCGGACGGCACCATCGGCCCTGATACAGAGCCAGGCATGGAGTTGCACGGCAAATACGTTTTGCTATCCGAAGGTGTGCGCGGATCATTGTCTAAAGAAGTCATCGAAAAATATGATCTGTCTGCGGGGCGCGATGTTCAAAAATTCGGCCTTGGTATGAAAGAAATTTGGGAAATCGACCCAGAGAAACACAAAGAAGGCACCGTAACCCACACTATGGGCTGGCCTTTGAATAGCAAATCTGGTGGTGGTGCTTTTGTCTATCACGCTGAAAACAATCAGGTGTTTATCGGTTTTGTCGTTCACTTGAACTACAAGAACCCGAACGTGTTCCCTTACATGGAATTCCAACAGTTCAAGCATCATCCCATGGTTGCTGAACTGCTAAAAGGCGGCAAACGCGTGGCTTATGGCGCGCGCGCGATTTCTGAGGGCGGCTATCAGTCGATGCCAAAATCCGCCTTTCCTGGCGGGGCTTTGCTGGGATGTTCTGTTGGGCTGGTGAATGTGCCGCGCATCAAAGGCAACCACAATGCGATGTTGTCGGGCAAGGCCGCAGCCGAAGCCGCATTTGATGCGATCACGGCTGGGCGTTCAGGCGATACGCTTGAAGCCTATGAGGCAGAATTGCGCAACGGTGCGGTTGGTCAGGATTTGAAAAAAGTACGCAATGTGAAACCCTTGTGGTCTAAGTTTGGCCTATACCCATCCCTTGCTTTAGGCGGCTTGGATATGTGGTCCAACACCCTGTTCGGGGCCTCTGTGTTTGGCACTGTAAAACACGGCAAAACTGATGCCGAAAGCACAGGGAAAGTTGGTGACTACCCTGAGATCAATTACCCGAAACCCGATGGTGTTTTGTCCTTTGATCGCTTGACCAACGTGTCTTTCGCAGCGACCAACCATGAAGAAAGCCAGCCCAGCCATCTGCGCCTTAACGACCCTGAAGTCGCAATCAAAGTCGATTATGACATCTACGGCGGACCATCGGCACGCTATTGTCCTGCGGGCGTTTACGAATATCTGACGGAAGAAAACCAAGAGCCTAAGTTTGTGGTGAATTTCCAAAACTGTGTGCATTGCAAAACATGCGACATCAAAGAGGCCAGCCAAAACATCACTTGGACAGTTCCCCAAGGTGGTGATGGGCCGAATTATCCAAATATGTAGGCGCTTCTTTGCGAATGCTAATATTGTGAACAGTTTAGGGGGGCTTTTCGGCCCCCCTAAGCGATTGCAGCCCCGTCATGAGCGCGCTAGGCTTGCCTTATGTCCAAAAGGAGATATGCGTGAACCAGTCTTTGATTTCGAAATGTGTGGCACTCGGCTTATCGGCTATGATGCTAACCTCGACAGCAACGCCGAGCTTTGCGGATGCAGGTGCATATCTGGCAACGCGGCAAGCTTCACTCGGGCGCGATTACAAAGAACAAGCCTTTTACGCCCAGAAAGCTTTGGTCAACGACCCTCAAAACGTCGCTTTGTTGGAAACCTTGATTTCCGCAAAAGTGTCGATGGGGGCCTTTGATGAAGCTCTCGGCGCTGCGATCACTTTGAAAAGCCTTGATCCCGATAACCAGCTTGCTGCGATAGTTTTGATCGAATCGTATGCGCAGGCGGGGGAATGGGACAAGCTGCTGAAAGAGCTTGATACAGGCGAAGGTATTTCCAAAATTATTGATGGGCTGACCCGCGCTTGGGTCTACATCGGCAAAGGCGATGTCACTGCCGCCTTGCAAGAGTTCGACAAGTTCGAAGCAAGTGCCGAAGGGCTGAGTTTCTTCGGGCCTTATAATCGCGCTTTGGCGTTGGCTATGGTTGGCGACTTTGAAGGCGGACTTGAAATTCTGGACGACCCTGACATGCCACAGCTGGGCGGAATTATTTTTGCCCGCGTGCATATGCTTAGTCAACTCGACCGCAACGATGAAGCACTGGTGTTGATTGACGAAGCCTTTGGGCCAACCAATGACCCGCTGATTGCAACCTTGGTGGACCTGATGGAAACGGGCAATCCCTTGCCCTTTACCATCGTACGCAGCGCTCAAGACGGCATAGCTGAAGTGTTCAGCGCTGTGGCCGAAATGCTCACGGGCGAAATGGACGACAGCTATACTTTGCTCTATGCGCGCACCGCTCTAAGCCTGCGCTCTGATCGCGCAACCTATGCATTTAGCGTGGCCAATATCTTGGAGCGTTTGGGGCATTATGATCTGGCGATTGACGTTTATGACAAGATCGACCCCAAATCGCCCATCTATTACGTCGGCGAATTGGGGCGCGCAGAGGCTTTTCGTGCGCAAGATAAAACAGAGGCCGAAATAGAAATTTTGCGGTCTTTGTATAAAACGCACAGTGATCTGCCCGAAGTTGCGGTGTCATTGGGTGATGCGATGCGGCGCGGTGAGCGCTATAAAGAGGCCATCGAGGCCTATAGCACAGCGCTGGCGATGACCCCTGAGCCAACCGTCGCACAGTGGCCTTTGTTTTTCACCCGTGGAATCGCCTATGAACGCAGTGACCAATGGGACAAAGCCGAAGCAGATTTTCGCAAAGCGCTTGAATTGCGCCCCGCGCAACCGCAGGTGCTCAATTACATGGGCTATTCCTTTGTTGAGATGAACACCAACCTAGATGAGGCTATGTCGATGATCCGCGCTGCGGTCGCCGCGCGTCCCAATGACGGCTTTATCACAGATAGCTTGGGCTGGGGTCTATACCGTTTAGGCCAATTCGAACAAGCCGTGGCCCCTATGGAAAAAGCCGCAGCCTTGTTGCCAGTGGATCCAATCATCAATGACCACTTGGGCGATGTATATTGGGCCGTGGGGCGCGAGCGTGAGGCAAAATTCCAGTGGACACGCGCCTTGTCTTTTGAACCAGAAGAAAAAGATGCCGCTCGTATTCGCGAAAAACTAGCAGTCGGTTTGGATCAGGTCTTGATCAATGAAGGTGCAGAACCCACCCGCGTTGCTATCGATGGTTAAAGTCTTTGCGCCCGCGAAAATTAACCTGTCGCTGCATGTGACAGGGCAAAGAAACGATGGGTATCATCTGCTCGATAGCCTTGTTGCCTTTGTCGATGTCGGCGATCAGGTCACAGCAGAGGCTGCGCAGCACACAAGCCTTACTGTTGAAGGGCCTTTTGCCCAAGGCGTGCCTACAGATGGCAGCAATTTGGTTGTGAAAGCGGCAGAGGCTTGCGGGTATCCGATGGCTCTAACGCTGGATAAACATCTGCCCCCGTCATCAGGGATCGGTGGTGGCTCTGCTGATGCGGCAGCCGCCCTGCGCGCTGCTGCACGTTTGGGAGGCCCTCTGATGGGCCACGATCATGCGCTCTTACTGGGCGCTGATGTGCCTGTCTGCTTGGCGTCTAAATCTGCAAGAATGCGCGGCATAGGCAATGATTTGGTTGAAACGCCGCTGCCTGCTTTGCATTTGGTTCTGGTCAACCCTCGGGTCGAAGTGGCGACCCCAAATGTGTTTAAGCGCTTGGATCGCAAAGATAACGCGCCGATGCCAGATACGTTGCCCGAATGGCCCGATAGTTTGGCCTTTGTGGATTGGCTGGGTACCCAGCGCAATGATTTGCAAGAACCAGCAGCCAAACTCGCCCCCGAAATCGCGGCTGTTTTGGTGTCTTTGGCTCTGTCCCCCGATGTGCTTTTGACGCGCATGTCTGGATCTGGCGCAACCTGCTTTGCGATTTATCCCGACCGCGCCACGGCACAGGACGCGGCCGCACAGATCAGCCAAAGCAATCCATGGTGGTGGGTTAAAGCCGCGACGACGCTGCCCTAACGATCAGCGCAATCGGGCGACCACGTAATCGGCAATATCACTGAGCATCTGGCGAATCTCGCTTTCAGGTAGCGCCAGCAAAGCGGCTTTGGCTTTGTCGGCCCAATCCAGTGCGACAAGGCGCGTATCCGCTAGGGCATTGTGTTTTCGTAAAATATTGATCGCATGATCCAGATCGCCATCGTCTTGCTTGCCTTTTTCGATGGTTTTCACCCAAAAAGCACGCTCTGTCGCATCCGCTTTGGCGATGGCTTTGATCATGGGCAGGGTCAATTTACGTTCGCGGAAATCATCGCCGATATTTTTACCTGTCTGGCCTGTGCCCTCAAAATCAAGCAGGTCATCGACAATCTGGAAAGACACGCCCAAAGCATCGCCGTAATCGAAAAGCGCTTGCACCACAGTGGGGTCTGCATCGGCAATGACACCACCCACTTCTGTGGCAGCAGAAAACAGCGCTGCGGTTTTGCCGCGCACAACTTGCAGATAAATATCTTCACTGGTGCTTAGGTCTTGCGCTGCGGTCAGCTGTAACACTTCGCCTTCTGCAATCGTCGCCGAGGCGCCCGATAAAATATGCATGACGCGCATGGAATTGCATTCGGTCATCAATTGAAAAGACCGCGCAAACAGGTAGTCGCCCACCAAAACAGATGATTTATTGTCCCACAAAAGATTGGCCGTAGGGCGACCACGGCGCTGGGCGCTTTCATCAACTACATCATCATGCAGCAAAGTCGCCGTATGAATGAATTCAACCGTTGCGGCCAAATGAATGTGGTAAGGCCCTGTATATCCACAGGCTTTTGCTGCTGCTAAGGTCAACATCGGGCGCAAGCGTTTGCCACCAGCTTCGACCAAATGCGCCGTCACTTCGGGAATACGTGGGGCATGTTTCGATGCCATGCGGTCGCGGATGAGCGTGTTGACGGCGGCCAGTTCGGCCTCCAGCGCCAATGCCAGTTTTTCGTGTGGTTTAACGGTTACGTTATCCATGCCCATATGGCCGCGTCCTTCACTCGACAAACCCATAGGTCTGTCGTTAAATCGGAATCATGAAACAGCTTCTACGCACAAACAACCCGATGCAAATCATCTATGCGAAAGCCTTGCTCTCGGATGAGGATATAAACTGCTTTGAAATGGACGTCCATATGAGCGTCCTCGAAGGATCCATAGGCATATTGCCGCGCCGCTTGATGGTGTTAGACGCTGATCTGGCCCAAGCGCGCCGAATCTTGATCGAAAATGATTTTGAATTGGAAGCCGAGTGATCGCGACATCAGAGACCTGTGATGATTTTTTGATGGGGCGCGTGAAACTGCTTCAGCCTGCAAAGGGGTATCGCGCAGGTATTGATCCCGTTTTGCTGGCCGCTGCCACCCCCGCACAGGCAGGACAGACCGTTTTAGAACTGGGCTGTGGGGCAGGGGCCGCATCTTTGTGTCTTAACGCGCGTGTCTCTGGATTGTCCTTTGTTGGCGTTGAAATGCAGGGACTTTATGCAGATCTCGCGCGCAGAAATGCGGTGCGTAACGGCGCTGATATGGAAGTGGTCCAAGCTGATATTCAGTCTATGCCCTTGTCTGTGCGCGATCGACGGTTTGATCACGTCATCGCCAATCCGCCCTATTACCTGAAAAACAAATTCACCGCCTCGAATGATGAGGGGCGCAATGTTGCCGTCAGCGGCGAAACACCGCTTGAGACATGGATTGATCTGGCGTCAAAGCGTTTGGGTCCGCGCGGGTATTTTACAATGATCCAAAAAGCTGACCGATTGCTGGATATTTTGGCAAATTTACATGGGCGACTTGGCTCTGTGCGGGTGCGACCTATCCAAGCGCGCAGTGATCGCGAGGCGCGCCTTGTGATTGTGCAGGCTCGCAAATTAGGGCGTGCTGATTTCGTGTTGGAAGCCCCACTGCGTATGCATGATGGCCCACGCCATGAAAGGGATGGGGATAGCTATAGTGAACAAGCCTTAGCTATTTTGCGACATTCCGCTGCTTTGGGTTGGGGGGATTAACCTTTTGGCAAGGTTTAGCGCATCAATCTAGACCTACGAAGTTTTTCGTAACACAGAGGTGACACAGAGCAAAAAATATGCTCGACTTGTCATGCGGCCTACATACTTGGCCGATCATCAGCACAGAAGAGGATATGTAATGAATTTGAGTTCCCACATCCACGAGTTGAAGAAAAAACACCAAAGTCTCTCCGAAGCCGTCGAACATGAGCAGCGTGCCCCAGGCACCGATGACCTGCGGATTGTAGATCTGAAAAAACAAAAACTTCGTATTAAAGAAGAAATTTCACGTCTCTCCTCTACCTAAACTTATCCTTCGGTTTGGCGGCTCGCAAAAGCTGCCAAGCCGGCGCCTGTCGCAATCAAAATGGCGGCAACGATCAATGACATACGCGCCTGCGCTACGCCTGCTACGATTAGGACGAAAGTCGATAGCAATGGGGCTGCGTAAGATAGAACACCCAAGACTTGGATGTTGCCGCGTTTCACCCCGATATCCCACAAATAAAATGCAGCGCCGACTGGGCCTAATCCGAGACCCAAAACGGATACCCAGCCGATAGGTGCTGTCGGCCAAGCCGTTGTTTCCAATGCCAAATGCGCCAAAGCTGATAACACAGCGGTCGCCGAACAAAATACCACCACGGAAGCCGTTGAAATTGTGCCAAGACGGCGCGATAGCACTGAATATCCAGACCACGTAAACGCGCAGGCCAAGGCCAAAGCATAGCCAAATATGTTTTCCACACTAAAGTCTGCGCCTGCTGCCACGATCAAGCTGGCCCCCGAAAAGGACACGATCGCTCCGAGGATGTGCAGGGCTTTCAGTTTTTCATTGGGCAAAAGGCCAGAAAACAGCACGATGAGCAGAGGCCAAAGATAAGCAATCAGCCCCGCTTCTGCTGGGGGCGCTGCGCGCAGGGCTGAAAAATATAAAAAGTGATATCCAAATAATCCAACAGTACCAAAGGCATAGACAGATAGGGGGATGGTTCTCAGATCGCTCCATTTGTCGGTCCAAGCCAGCCAAATAAATCCAATTATGCTGCCCAATGCAAAACACATTGCATTCAACTGCAAGGGGGGAATCGGATCTGTTCCGACTGTAAATAAAGCCAGAAGAGCCCAAAGAATAATGGCGCAAAGGCCAACAAGTGTCGCTGATTTTTGTGTCATATGTAGGCTTGTGCACCGTTTTTAGTCGGTGTCAATAACAAGCCCCACTTCCGTAAAAGAGGGGCTTATTTTTTATGGCCTGCGCAGCATTAGCTGCAAATTTGTGCGCCGTTTGCCGACAAGGTCGAGCCATTTATAAAGCCAGAGTCGTCACTTGCTAAAAACGTGACGCAGCGCGCGATTTCATCAGGATCGCCAAATCTACCCGCAGGAATTCCCGAGATGATTTTGGTGCGAACCTCTTCTGGTATCGCCATCACCATATCTGTTGCGATATAGCCAGGACAAACTGCATTGGCGGTGATGCCTGCGCGGGCACCCTCTTGAGCTAAGGATTTCACAATCCCCAAATCGCCCGCTTTGGTTGCAGCATAATTAACCTGCGCAAATTGACCTTTTTGCCCATTGATAGATGAGATCACGATGACGCGCCCAAATTTGCGCTCTCTCATGCCCGGCCAAACGGGATGAACTGTGTTAAATACACCTGTTAAATTGGTGTCGATGACTTGAGTCCATTGTTCGGGGGTCATCTTGTGAAAGGGGGCATCCCGTGTGATCCCAGCGTTTGCAACCACGATATCAACGGGCCCCAAAGCCGCCTCTACCTCTGCAAGCCCAGATTTAGAGGCTTCGTAATCCGACACATCCCATTTAAAGGTCTGTATTCCCGTATCGGCTGAGAATGCTTTTGCGGCTTCATCGTTGCCTGCATAATTTGCAGCCACGTGATAGCCTTCGTTTTTCAACGCTTTTGCAATAGCGGCTCCGATTCCGCGGGTGCCTCCTGTTACCACCGCAACTTTAGCCATAGTGCCCTCCCTTTCTTATAATTCCTCTAGAAAATAGCAGCACCGCACAGCGCATGGGCTGTGCGGTTCATGGATCAATCGCGCTCGACGCAAAGGGCCACGCCCATGCCGCCACCGATACATAGGGTCGCAAGACCTTTCTTCGCGTCGCGGCGTTGCATTTCGAACAGCAAAGTATTCAAGATACGAGCACCAGAAGCGCCAATTGGGTGACCAATCGCGATAGCGCCGCCATTGACATTCACCACCTCTGGGTTCCAGCCCATGTCTTTGTTGACAGCGCAAGCCTGCGCCGCGAAGGCTTCGTTGGCTTCGACGAGATCAAGATCTTCGGCTTTCCAACCCGCTTTTTCGAGTGCTTTCTTAGAAGCGTGAATAGGGCCGACACCCATGATTGATGGATCAAGGCCTGCGGTCGCATATGAGGCAATGCGCGCCAGCGGTTTGATGCCTCTTTTTGCGGCATTGTCTGCCGACATCAAAAGCACGCCTGCGGCACCATCATTGATACCCGAAGCATTGCCGGCTGTGACTGTGCCTTCGCGATCAAAGGCTGCACGCAATTTTTGCAGGCTTTCGAGTGTCGCGCCATGACGGATGTATTCATCTGCATCGACAACCGTTTCGCTGCGACGTGTTTTGACGGTGAAAGGAACAATCTCGTCGACAAATTTACCAGCTAGCTGTGCAGCTTCAGCTTTGTTTTGCGATGCGAGTGCGAAAGCATCTTGTGTTTCGCGATTGATATCCCACTGTTTTGCGACGTTTTCAGCGGTGATGCCCATATGGTAGCCGTTAAAGGCATCCCAAAGACCATCTTTGATCATCGAGTCGATAAACTGCATATCGCCCATTTTGTGACCCGCTCGCAGGTTTGCCACATGGGGCGACATAGACATGTTTTCTTGCCCGCCTGCGCAAATGATATCGGCATCACCCAGCATAATATGTTGCGCTGCAAGCGCGACTGTACGCAGGCCTGAACCACAGACTTGATTTATGCTCCAAGCTGACGCCTCTTGTGACAAGCCAGCCAGAATATGCGCCTGACGCGCAGGATTTTGTCCTTGGCCTGCGGTCAAGACTTGGCCCAAAATTGTCTCGTTTACCTCGTGTTTTTCGATACCCGCACGGGCAACAAGGGCTTCTAAAACGGTGGCACCGAGTTCATGTGCAGGGGTGTTGGCGAAGGCGCCAGAAAAGCTACCGACAGGTGTTCGCGCAGCAGAGGCGATTACGACATTGGTCATGATTTTGCTATCTCTCCTTAGTATTTCGCAGGGGGAGATCGCGAGCTCAAGCCACGTTTTACCAACTTTAGAACTCCCCTATAAAGAGAGTATGGTGCAAGTTTACTTTACGCAATGGTGGTCGCACTTATGGCGCAAGCAAATTGATCAGCTGGCGATTTTTTGCGATGCACGGGCTTTCCAAATCGGATCTACCGTTGCCGCGCCAAAGTAGTGACCTTGCAAACAGTCGATCCCGATAGAGGTCAGATACTCGGCATCCTCTTTGGTTTCGACAAATTCAGCCACCGTGTACATGTCAAAATGTTGAGCGATGGACACAAGGGCGCGGGTCAAAATCTGATTGTCAGGCGTATGCGCGATCCCGCGAATAAAGGCGCCGTCGATTTTCACCATATCAAAGTAGAAATCCTTAAAATATCGGAATGCAGTATAACCTGCGCCAAAGTCATCAAGTGCGAATGAAATACCCATCGCTTGCAATTCGGTCATGAAGAAGCTGACCAAGTCAGGCATTAACATGGCGGAACTTTCTGTAATTTCCAAGATCAGGCGCTCTGCAATTGTTTGGTCTTTCTTCAGCCCATTCAGCAAAGTTTCTTTCCAGCGTGGATATCCAATGGAGCGTGCAGACATATTTATCGACAAGCGCAAGTCTGGGTGGTCCAACAAGGTTTTCAGGCCTATTTCGATCGCCAAACAGTCCAAGGCGCGCCCTGTTTCGGATGTTTCTGCCACTTCAATAAATTCGCGGGCGGGGATCACGCGCCCAGTGCGGTCGAGAACGCGCAACAACCCCTCTTGAAATGCGGGGCGATCTGGTCTGCAGGTTTGCACGACAGGTTGATAGGCAAGCATCACTTGCTTGTTCTTTATCGCGTCTCGGACCATTTGCATTGTATTGCGATCTCGTTCCGTGATTGCCGCATTCAACGGGTTATCAAATCCGTTTGGTGCTTGTACTGATTGGGTCATATCTGCTCCTTCACACGGCTACATGTCGCCTTTGGGTCAGCATGGCCCAGAGTAGATAACAGCATGTAAATTCGTCAGTTTTCGACAGTTTTGGCGCAAAGTTATGTCAAATGTTCAAGGTGTTGAAGTTGCTATACTTTATTCAATTTACCACATCTTTGGCTTGGCATCGCGCAAGATTGAAACAGATTTTAGGTTTTTTCCACAGGGTCGATTTCTATTGCCGCTAGGTCAACTTTTCGACTCACAAAGCGGGATCTATGCGGGCAAAGTTAACTTCATAGAAAGGTCGGGGCGGGTAGCATGGGGCATAAATCAGATTTGGGTAGAACATGAGCTTTCAACACGATCACTCCGCATTCCATGGCAAACAAATTGAAGTGCAATTTAATTGTGATGAGGTGTTATGCGCCTGCACCGATGAAACAGGTGTTATAACTGCGGGTAATTCCGCCTTTGAGCGCGTGTCGGGCTTTGATTGGGGTGAGTTAGAGAAGGCGCCTCATAGCCTACTGCGACATCCTGACATGCCGAAAGGGATGTTCCACCATATCTGGTCGGTGCTCCAAAGCGGGAAATCAGTTGCAGCCTATATTTTAAATCAATCCAAAACGGGCGATGCCTATTGGGTTTTTTGTGTGATGGCCCCGATTGAGGGGGGGTATTTATCAATGAGTTTCAAGCCGTCCTCAGACATATTCGATGCTGTTCGCCAGATCTATTCCACCGCCTTGGAACAGGAAAAGGCAGGCCTTTCAGCGCAAGACAGTTCTGCACATATTTTGTCAGCGATTCAGGATCTTGGCTATGTCGATTACGCGAATTTCGAAGCACAGGCTTTGGGAGCTGAAGGGCAGGCACGCGATAAAATATTGGGGCGCGTGTCCAATAAGCTTTCGACAACTTTAACCGATATGTCGACAGCGCTCATGGCTCTTGGCGCTGAACAAGAAAAGCTCTTCGGCTTTTTCAAGGCGATTCGCGGCATTCCATCAAATATGCGCATTGTCGCATCGCGATTGGAGCCTGCAGGTGGCCCTATTTCAGCGATTTCACAAAACTATCGATTGATGTCTGATGAGGTGCATGGGCACCTGAAGGGCTTCAAAATTGAGGGTGAAAAGGAAACGGTATCGGCTGCAGTTTCTGCGCGCGTTCAGAATGTTGTGTTTCTTGTGTCTGCATCGGCATTATTTGGTGAGCTCAGCGACACCCTTATGTCGAGGGATAACGCAGTCGAGGGTGGCGTCAGTAACGTAGATGTAGCCAGTGAGGCAAAGGCGTTACGGACGCAGTTTAGTAAGGATGCTGTGCAGGCCCTCAATGGCGTTAGTCGCGATGTGGTTGGGCTTGCGCGCTCATCGAAAGATATGCGCCAATTGGTGGCGGGGCTCGATTCTATTCGTGTGCTGTGCCGTGTGGAAGCAGGCCGCTTAGGCGCAAATTCAGTTTCATTGACACCTGTGATTGACCAACTTGATAAATTTCACAAAGAAATTGATCGGTCATTGGAACAAATTCTGTTTCAGGCGGACAAAATTTCTTCCTGTTTGGAAACTGTGATGAAAAACTCAGCGATGGTCAGCGCCAGTCGTCTGCGCCGCTGAATCTTGGATTAGGGCATCAATAAGCAGACGTGCGTCCTCTGAAAACCATTCTGCATCGCCTTTCATCCGTGCGACTTCCTGTCCTTCTGGGGAAATCAATACTGTGATAGGCAGAAACAAAACTTCCATGTCGCGGGAAAAGCTGCCCTTAGGGTCCAGCAGGGTCGGAAGGGTTTCAAGGTTTGCATCCCGATAAAACTTAGTGATCGCAGGCAAAGGATTGTGCCCCGATGCAACGGTCAAAACCTTTAACCCTTTGCCGTCATAGGTTTTTGCAAGAGCATCAAGATCAGGCATTTCTGTGCGGCATGGCACGCACCAAGTGGCCCAAAAATTCAGTAAGATATAATCGCCGCGAAAATCTGATAACTGAAATTCTTCGCCTTCGGGCGTGGTAAAAGGCAGCTGGGATACATCTTTCGCATCTTTGTGAAACACAAGCTTTCGCATTGATCCCGCGCGCATTTCGTCAATTTTTGCCATATCCAACCCCTGCGCAGCAATTGCAGTAAGGCTCAGGGCCGTGTAGAGGAAAGCAATCTTTAGCATTTTAAACATCTGGGTGTGTCCATGACTGACAAAAAATCTAACGCGATGTGGGGCGGGCGTTTCGCTGCAGGCCCAGACGCAATCATGGAAGCAATCAATGCTTCGATCGGCTATGACAAGCGGCTGGCGTTCCAAGACATCACAGGCTCTCGCGCTCATGCTGCGATGCTTGCCACTCAAGGCATCATTACTGATAGCGATGCCGAAGTGATCCGTGAAGGCCTTCTCACGGTTTTGTCAGAAATTGAGAGCGGCAAATTCGAATTTTCCACCGCACTTGAAGACATCCACATGAATGTCGAAGCGCGTTTGAAAGAAATTGTCGGCGAACCAGCAGGGCGCTTGCACACAGCGCGCTCACGCAATGATCAGGTCGCAACAGATTTCAAATTGTGGACCCGCGATCAAATGGACGCCGCAATTCAAGGCCTAGAAGCTTTGATAGGCGCGCTTTTGGATCAAGCCGAAGCGGGCGCTGATTGGGTCATGCCTGGCTTTACACATTTGCAAACCGCGCAGCCTGTCACATGGGGCCACCACATGATGGCCTATGTTGAAATGCTTGGCCGCGATGTGTCGCGTTTCAAAGATGCGCGCGCGCGGATGAACGAAAATCCGCTGGGATCCGCCGCGCTTGCTGGCACGGGGTTTCCGATCGACCGCCACATGACAGCCGAAGCGTTGGGCTTTGATCGCCCAACAGCGAACTCACTGGATGCCGTTGCTGACCGTGACTTCGCGCTTGAATTCTTATCCTGCGCGTCGATCACGGCGATGCACCTGTCGCGCTTTGCCGAAGAACTGGTGATCTGGTCTTCTGCGCAATTCCGCTTTGTTACCCTTTCCGATCGGTTTTCCACGGGCTCATCGATCATGCCGCAAAAGAAAAATCCTGATGCAGCCGAACTTATTCGTGCCAAAGTTGGTCGCATAATGGGCGCAATGGTTGCGCTGTTTACCGTGATGAAAGGCCTGCCTTTGGCCTATTCCAAAGACATGCAAGAAGACAAAGAACAGGTCTTTGATGCGGCTGACAACCTGATGTTGGCGTTGGCTGCGATGACAGGCATGGTTTCTGACATGACTGCGAATGTAGACAGCCTGCGGGCCGCGGCTGCATCGGGATTCTCGACTGCAACCGATTTGGCCGATTGGCTGGTGCGCGAGGCTGGTTTGCCATTCCGCGATGCCCATCATGTAACGGGCGCTTTGGTCGCTTTGGCCGAATCCAAAGGCTGTGATTTACCCGATTTAAGCCTTGATGAGATGAAAGCCGCGCATTCTGCAATAACTGACGATGTGTTTACTGTTTTGACAGTTGAAAATTCAGTGGCATCGCGCACAAGCTACGGTGGGACTGCACCTGTGCAGGTGCGGGCGCAAATAGCGCGTTGGAAAGAGGCTTTGAAATGAAAACGATCATTCTAACTGTTTTGTCTTGTGGCTTTTTGGCCGCCTGTGGCGCAGATGGTGACCCTAAGCCGCCCCGCGTATCTGGTGAAACTGCGGTGTCGCTGAATTCAAACAGCGGAATGAGCACATCGACATCAATCGGCATCCATTTCGGCGGCTAAACCTGTCTTGTCCGATATCATGTTTGAGAGCGTCCCAATCGGGGCGCTCTTTTTCGTTGCATCCCGATTGGCGTCTTTTCATGGGGCGTGAATTCCAGTATCTCAACGCAAACTGACATTGAAAGGCGCCCCCTCATGGATCACTTCATTTATCGCGACGGTGTTTTGCACGCAGAAGACGTGGCACTGACAGACATCGCGGCCAAGGTGGGGACGCCGTTTTATTGCTACTCAACCGCCACTTTGACACGCCATTTCACTTTGTTTGATGAAGCTTTGCACAGCATGGATCACTTGATCTGCTTTGCAATGAAATCCAATTCAAACTTGGCTGTGCTAAAATTGATTGGTGACTTGGGCGCGGGTATCGATGTTGTATCCATGGGCGAATATTTGAAAGCGCGCGCAGCTGGTGTGCCGGGGGAACGGATCGTTTTTTCTGGCGTGGGCAAAACCCGCGAAGAAATGCGCACAGCGCTGACTGGGGGCATTCGCCAGTTCAATGTCGAATCTGAACCTGAACTTGAAGCACTCAATGACGTGGCCATGTCTTTGGGTGTCAAAGCGCCGATTGCTTTGCGGGTAAACCCTGACGTTGATGCCAAAACCCATGCAAAAATTGCCACGGGCAAAAGCGAGAATAAATTTGGGATTCCGATTGCGAAATCTCGGTCTGTTTATGCGCAGGCCGCAAAGATGGAAGGCATCGAAGTGGTTGGGATTGACGTGCATATCGGCTCGCAATTGACCCAACTTGATCCATTTGAACAGGCTTTTACCAAAGTGGCCGAGCTGACTGAAACGCTGCGCGCAGATGGCATAAACATTCGCCGCCTTGATCTGGGCGGCGGGCTTGGTATTCCTTACGAGACTTCAAATGACGCGCCACCTTTGCCCATGGAATATGGCGATGTGATCCGCCGCACGGTGGGTCATCTAGGGTGCGAAATTGAAATTGAACCAGGCCGTTTGATTTCAGGCAATGCAGGGGTGATGGTGTCATCTGTTATCTATCTCAAGCAAGGCGAAGGCCGCGATTTCTTGATCATTGATGCAGCGATGAACGATTTGATCCGCCCGTCAATGTATGAGGCGCATCACGATATTATCCCTGTGGTTGAGGCAAAAGCAGGCGCCGAAAAAGCGGCTTATGACATCGTCGGGCCTGTGTGCGAAACGGGCGATACATTCGCCAAAGCGCGTGACATGACCGCCCTTGGCGCTGATGATCTGGTGGCCTTTAGGTCGGCGGGTGCTTACGGTGCTGTGATGGCATCCGAATATAATTCGCGCCCGCTTATTCCAGAAGTCTTGGTGCACGGCGATCAATTTGCTGTCATTCGTGCGCGCCCGACCTATGAGGAAATGCTAAACCGCGATACCATTCCTGAATGGCTTAAATAGGCGGCTGATTTTGGCGCGCCTTGTAAAACGATTTTAGGCAGGGCTAATGACCGACAAAACGCCAATCCAGATCGCGGCAGAAAAACACGTCGGGCGTATTGTGCGGCACAGTTTCGCATTTCTATATGTCGAACGTGTGGCGCAGGCATTCTGGCTGTGTTTTGTCATTTTGTGCGTTGGATTGGTCGGTCTGCTGTGGAATGTCCCTGCGGTGATCGGTCGCCTTCCTTTTGCGTCTATATGCGCAGTTTTATGGAGTGCTAGTTTTGCGCTTGGCTTGATGAAGTTTCAGCGTCCAACCCGTTCTCAAGCGCGGGCGCGCATCGATGCGAATTTACAAAACAGGCCTTTGCAGGCGCTTGAAGATTCGCTTTCTGATGCAGATGAAGGTCCCGCCACGCGAGCGCTTTGGCAAATCCATCTCAACCGCATGGCCGAAGCAGCACAGCAAGCATCGGCACCGCTGCCACAGATACGTTTGGCAGCGCGTGACCCTTATGCGCTGCGTTTGATTGCTGTAGGTGCTTTGATTATGTCGGCTTTGTTTGGCCCTTCTGTGGATTGGCGTGCAGGTACTGCACAGCGCAACATCATTGCTGCTGGCCCTGCATGGGAAGGTTGGATAGAGCCGCCCGCGCATACAGGCAAACCTACATTGTACTTGGCAGATCTGCCCCAATCCTTTGCTGCGCCAGCAGCGTCTAAAGTTATTATCCGTCTTTACGGTGAAGAAGACGCGTTAAAGCTGCGCCAAACTGTGACGGAGGCAGCGCAAGATCAGGCGGGTTCCTCACATGAATTTGCCTTGGAAAAGAACGGCGAAATTGAAATCAAAGGCGATAAAGATCAACTCTGGTCTGTTGCGCTCTTACCTGACCATGCACCTGTGGCGCGACTGGTCGGTGAAATGGAGCGCGCTGTCTCGGGCGAAATGCGGCAGGCATTTTTACTGTCAGATGATTTCGGCGTGACGCGGGCGGAATTGACCATTTCGACAGATTTCGACGCTGTTCAGGCGCGCTATGGGTATAAAGTTGCACAAGAACCGCGCGTGGACATTCGCTTGGAAATACCATTGCCGCGCAGCGCAAGCGCAGCTGAGATCGAAGGTTTGGTCGCTGAAAACCTATCGCAGCACCCGTTCTCTGGTTTGCCTGTGCAGGTCAATCTCACCGCTTGGGATGGCGCTGGCATGAGGGGGCAAGCCGAACCCTTGTTTGGGATTTTGCCGGGGCGGCGATTTTTTGATCCGCTGGCTGCGGCCTTGATTGATGTGCGGCGCGAGTTGCTGTGGAGCCGCGAAAATGCCCCCCGCGCATCGCGTGTTATCCGTGCGATCAGCTATGGCCAAGATGAGATCAATGGCGGTGACCAAGCGCTGTTTTTGCGGCTGCGGTCCATCGCGGGTCTCATTGAGACAGACGGGCAGAGCATGACGAAGGCGACTGTTGATGAGGTCGCTCAATCGCTTTGGGATATCGCTATTGAGCTGGAAGATGGAGAGCTATCCGAGGCATTAGAACGTTTGCGCCGTGCGCAAGATCGCTTGGCACAAGCAATGCGCGATGGCGCCACGGATGAAGAAATAGCAAAGTTGATGCAAGAACTGCGTGCCGCCAGTGATGCTTATATTCGTCAATTGGCTGAGCAGCAGTCAGATCAAGATACTCAATCAGGGCAATCGCAAGAGACCCGTGATATCACTGGCGATCAGTTGCAAGAATTGATGGACCGCATCCAAGAATTGATGACACAAGGGCGCATGGCCGAAGCGCAGCAGTTGATGCAGATGCTCAATGAGCTGCTCGAAAATATGCAAGTGACCCAAGGCGCGGGGCAGGGCAGTGCGGGTGAAGCCATGGAAAATCTGCAAGAGACCTTGCGTGATCAGCAGCAATTGAACGACGATACATTCTCGGAATTGCAAAATCAGTTTGGCGATCAAGGTGAGCAAGGCGGGCAAGGCGATCAAGACGGCGGATCATTAAGTGATCGCCAGCAAGCTCTGCGAGATGGGCTTGGATCGCAATCAGCACCCTCCCAAGGTGGGCAAGGTGATGCAGCTGGCGAGGCACTTGAGGGTGCAGAAAATTCGATGTCAGATGCAGAACAAGCTTTGCGCGACAACGACTTAGCAGGGGCATTAGACAGTCAGGCGCGGGCCATGGACCTGCTGCGCCAAGGGATGCAAGCCCTGCAAGATCAACAATCCCAAGATGGGACGGGCCAAAGCGAACAAGACGGACAAGGGCAACGATCTGCGCAAAACGGCCAAGATCCGCTGGGGCGGGGGGCAGGGGATCAAGGCAACGGGGCGCTTGGTGGCGAAGGCTCAAATGAGGCGGATGCAGGGCGGCGCCAAGCCAAGGATTTGGCTGATGAAATCAAGCGCCGCTCCGCGCAACAAGACCGAGATGCCAATGAACGCGACTACTTGAACCGCTTATTGGATCGGTTCTAGCTGCCGTTTAACTGACCGAGTAAAGCATTCAACCGTGAACTGGCGGCCGTCAAAGTGTTGTCCAGCCAGCTCCGAAAGGCGTTGACGCTTGTGACGTAGCTCTCAAGCAATCCAGCCAATGCAGGCACTTTCGCCGCCAAAAGAGGGGCCAAAATATAAAGCAAAACCAAGATCACAACACAGGTGATCAATGTGATGAACGTCAACGTAAACCCAGTTTGTTGGGCACGATTACTGCGGGTCTGTTTGTCTGGAATGCTGCCATCTTCATCACGTTCTGAGGCCGCGCTTAATGTCGAATTGATTTCTTCGATATCAGGCAAAAGATCACGTCTTTTGCGGCTGGTGGCGGACGCCAAGCCCCCGACAGCTTCGGCAGGGTTCAACCCGCGTAGCCGCGCCATACGTTCGCGAAGCCCCTTTACTTGATCTGATGCTTCTTCCAAGCCCAGCTCAGGTTGTGTTTCCAAAGTGTCTGGTGCGCGCTTGGCTTGATCAAATTCCACTTCAGCACGCAAAATATCACGCACACTATCTGACACAGCAGAACGCTGCATCGGGGGTGTCGTAGATTCGTCGGCTTCATCGCTTTGGACATCTTGCGATACGTTTATGTCTGAAGGTGCTTGATCAACACCATCCTTCTCTGCGCCCTCGGCAGGCTGATCTTCGGCCTCGTCATATGGTTCTTGTGAAAAATTCGGCACCTGCGGTTCGTCGTGCATATCTTCTGGCGCATCAATGGATGCGTCAGAAACAGTATCTTCTGCCGTCAGTTCAAACCCCATTTCTTGCGCAAGATCGGCATCCGCTTCGGCGGATTGTTGAAACCATGTATGTCCACAGTTTGAACATTGCACATCGCGCCCTGTTGCTGGGATTACCTTTGCATCAACTTCGTATTGAGCACCACAATTGGGACAAATGAGCCGCATATCTTCCCCTACCACATGTTATGAGTGGTTTATCTTGTTCGTTTTTCTAGATTCTTAACGAGGCAGGCAGGATTGTCCATGTTTTTGCAACAGTTGGATTGAATAGCGCGCGCCTGTGAGGCAAAACTGTCGCGACCGAAGGTTTAGGGGATACCTGTGATTGAGTTTAATAATGTAGCCTACGGATATGGCGGACGTGATCTTTTGACGGAAATTTCGCTATCGCTCAACCCAGGGTCGTTTCACTTCTTAACGGGCCCATCCGGAGCGGGAAAAACCACATTTTTGAAGCTGTGTTACCGTGAATTAGAACCCACGGCAGGACAAATTCATCTGTTTGGCCAAGCAACACGCGATATCACACGAGACCAAGTTGCAGAATTACGACGCAAAACGGGTGTGGTGCATCAAGACTGCAAATTTTTAGATCATTTAAGTGTTGCTGAAAATATAGCCATGCCATTGTCGGTGGCTGGCAAACCGATGGATGTGGCGAACTTGACCGAACTGATGGCATGGGTTGGATTGTCAGAGCGCGCCGACGCCTTGCCAGCAGAATTATCAGGCGGCGAACGTCAACGCGCTGCTTTGGCGCGCGCTGTTATCATGTCCCCAGATGTGGTGATTGCTGATGAACCCACTGGCAACGTCGATTGGGATATGTCTTTGCGTTTGTTGCAATTGTTGATTGAACTGAACCGTATGGGCAAAACCGTGATCATCGCCACGCATGATATGCATCTGATCCGTCAGGCCAAATCCCAAGTGCAAACCCGTGTTCTGCGGATTGCCAATCGACGCATTCAGCAAGCAGGGGTGGATTTATAATGGCACTCAGTTTGCCCTTTCTTAAGACGGATACAACAATCCACGATCGCATTGTACCGCCGTCAGGTTTTACCGCCAGATTGACGATCTTAACGGCTGGCGCGATGGCCTTTTTAGCAGTATTTGCTCTGACGCTTTCACTGGCAACAGGCCGTTTGGCTGAGCGCTGGGGCGGAGAACTGGCACGGTCATCCACAGTACGGATTTCGGCCCCCAGCGATCAGGTTGCAGCGCAAACGCAAGCCGCTCTTGATGTGCTTGCCACGACGCCGGGTGTACAATCCGCGCGCGCTTTGGACAGCGAAGAAGAACGCGCTTTGCTAGAGCCATGGTTTGGACCTTCATTGCCGATTGATACATTGCCCTTGCCTGTTTTGATCGAAGTGATCGAGACCTCAGACGGTTATGACGCCGAAGGGTTGCGTTTGCGCCTTGCAGGGGAGGCCCCCGGCGCCGTTCTGGATGACCACACACGTTGGCGTAAACCTTTGGTCGTTGCTGCAAATCGGTTGCGTTTTCTTGGCGTTATTTGTTTGATTTTGATCACTGGCGTTACGGCCGCTATGATCACCTTGGCTGCCAATGCGGCGCTCGCTGCCAATGGGCAAGTGATCCGCGTGCTGCGCCTTGTTGGGGCGAAAGATAGCTATATTGCTTCTGCATTCATTCGTCAGTTTACTCTACGTGGCCTGAGTGGCGCTTTGATTGGCACGGTTATGGGCTTGATTTCTGTGGCGCTTTTGCCAAATACGCAGGCCAGCGGCGGATTTTTGACTGGGCTTGGATTTCAAGGGTTTGAATGGCTTTGGCCTTTCGTTATTCCGCCTTTCGCAGCAGCCGTTTCATTTTTTGCCACACGCTTTGCGGCCAACCGAACCTTAAAAAGGCTGATGTAATGCTATATCCAATCCAATGGGTTTTATCCCTGATCTTTATAATCCAAATGTATGTGGCAATGGCCGTGTTTGGGTTGATCTATACGCCATTGGCGATCATAAATCGCAAATATGCATTTGATGCGATCCATATTTGGTGCAAATGGGTGCGTGTTTCTGCCCATATAATCTGCGGATTGAAATCTGAAATTCGCGGCGAAGTGCCTGAAGGCGAAGTGATCGTCGCGTCAAAACACCAAAGCTTTTTTGATATCATTCTGATCGTGTCGGCCTTGCCGCGCCCTAAGTTTATCATGAAAAAATCACTGGAAAAAATGCCAATCGTCAGCTTTTACGCGGAACGTGTGGGCTGTATTGGCGTGGATCGAGGCAAAGGCGGGCAGGCCATCAAGAAAATGGTGGCAGATGTGAAAGCAGGCAACAAACGCCCCGGCCAGTTGATTATTTTCCCTCAAGGCACGCGCGTGGCCGCAGGGGCGAAGCGCGAATATAAAGTTGGAACTGGCGTGTTATACACACAGGTCAAACAACCCGTGGTGCCAGCAGCGACCAATGTAGGTGTGTTTTGGAAACGCCAAGGTATTTACCGTGGTCGCGGCACAGCCGTGGTAGAATTCCTGCCCATCATTGAACCTGGCTTGTCGCTGAAAGACTTTATGGTGCATATTGAAGATGTGGTAGAAACTGCTTCAAATGACTTGATGAGCGAAGCTGGGTTTAAGCTGCCTGCGGAATAAGTTCTGTGAAAAGCGCATAAAAATGGCCGCAAATTGCGGCCATTTTTATATTCATAAAGTGGTCTTTGTCGTTGTTTTAGGGCTGATTTAAGCCGCCAACCCTTTTGAACCGATGTCCAAGAATTTCTTGCGTCGCGATTTCACCAAGTTTTCTGGGGTTTGATTTGATAAAGGTGCAAGCAGGTCTGCAATAGCCTTTCCAACCGAAGCGATCGTAGCCTCACGATCACGTTGTGCGCCACCAAGAGGTTCAGCAATAATGTGATCAATGACGGCCAGCTCTTTGAGCTCTTGCGCAGTCAGGCGCATCGCTTCTGCGGCTTCGCGCATTTTGCCTGCGTCCTTCCACAAAATTGAGGCACAGCCTTCAGGTGTGATCACGGAATAGATAGAATGTTCCAGCATCGCCACTTTGTTGGCCGCAGCAAAGGCAACCGCACCGCCAGATCCGCCTTCGCCGATGATCACAGCAATCAAAGGTACAGACAGTTGCAAACATTTTTGGGTCGAGCGCGCGATGGCTTCGGATTGGCCGCGTTCTTCTGCGCCTTTTCCGGGGTATGCGCCGGGCGTGTCCACAAGCGCAATCACAGGGATACCAAATTTGTCAGCCAATTCCATCAAGCGAACGGCTTTTCGGTAGCCTTCTGGGCGGGCCATGCCGAAATTACGTTCGATGCGCGATTTGGTGTCATTGCCTTTTTCATGACCAATCACCATCACAGGCTGGTCGTTGAAACGTGCCAAGCCGCCCATGATCGCATGGTCATCGGCAAAATTGCGATCCCCTGCAAGCGGCGTGTATTCGGTGAACAAGGCTTCGATATATTCTGCGCAATGGGGGCGATCGGGGTGACGTGCCACCTGACATTTGCGCCAAGGTGTCAAGGTTTTATACATGTCGACCAGCATCGCTTCCGCTTTTGCGTCTAAAGCGAGGGCTTCTTTTTCAACATCCATATCTTCATTGGCGCGCGCCATTGCTCGCAGCTCTTCAGCCTTGCCTTCGATTTCCGCAAGCGGCTTTTCGAATTCCAGATAATGGGTCATATTACACTCCGATACGATACTCTTAGACTGTATATGGCGATTTTTTTAAGTGGACGCAACTGAGCAAGATTCGTGACTTGGCTTTAAACAAGATTCGTCTTGCAATAAGGAAGAGACCGTAAGGTTGACGACCCCTGATGGGGGGCAAATATTACGGGTCTTGGACCAAGTCTATGCCAATCCTGCGGGTGATTTGTCGCTCGCTGAACCGCCGATAGTTTTGCCTGCCAGGTTCGGTTGTTTAGGGGATCTGCCGCAGTGTGAAGTCTCAAATGCCCGTGCGTGAGATCGCGCGCCCCTCGCAATCCATGGGCATCGCGGGCGGAAAATTTGCCGTACTTGCTTGCAAGGGCATTCCGCAGGGTTTGCACAGGTCTATGTCTGTTTGTTTGGTGAATGGCTGCCCGCGTTTGGCGAAGTGCCACGTGATTCGCCGCCCTTTGAGGTTTATCTGGGTACACCGCAGGATACAGCATTAGAAGATTTGATCACTCTGAACTGCGCGCCCTTGCAATAACAAGGACTTAGAATGACAAACGCCTCGAGATTTACACCTCGAGGCGTTGACCTCAACATTCAGGTTCCTCCCCCCCGAACGGAGTAAGCATAAGGTACTGATCAATTTCTGTGACGCAACGATAACTTGTCAGTTTCATGACAGAAATCGGTACTCATTTGATCTTTTCGTTCCCGATACTACGCTTTGGATTCGCGATTACTCTGAATAAGTGGGATTATATATCATTTTGATGCGCTTATTACGTAGATTATCCCTAATATTGATGAATTTCGCCGCAGATTGAAAGCACCTTGCGGGCTATGTCTGGCATGCTGTCCTAAATGCATAGGAGAGCTGCCATGATCCAAACACCATATCTTTTGTTCCTCGGCGACGCGCCCGATGCCCTTGCTGCCAAAGTTGCGCAGGGTATCAAAGATTGGCGCCCAGAGTTCGCGATTGGTCAATTCCGCATGGAGGGCTGCAAGGCTGACATGGGGCTCGCTGACATGACTTTGGCAGAAGCAAAGGCCGCAGGGGCGAAGACGCTGGTGATTGGCGTGGCAAACCGCGGTGGTGTGATTTCTAAAGCGTGGAAAAAGGTCTTGGTGCAGGCTTTGGAAGAGGGGTTTGACCTTGCCTCTGGCCTGCACAATTTGCTGAACCAAGAAGATGATCTGGTCGCCGTCGCGGCTGCTTGTGGGCGCAGTTTGCATGATGTGCGCGTGCCTTCTGTGGATTACCCGATTGCCAACGGAGTGAAGCGCACAGGCAAGCGGTGTTTGGCCGTGGGCACGGATTGTTCTGTCGGCAAAATGTACACGGCTTTGGCGATGGATGCCTCAATGCGCGCGCGCGGTTTGAAATCGACCTTCCGCGCCACAGGGCAGACGGGTATTTTGATCACTGGGGGCGGCGTGCCGCTTGATGCGGTCGTGGCCGATTTCATGGCAGGGGCCGTTGAATATATTTCCCCCGACAATGACGCAGATCATTGGGATCTGATCGAAGGGCAGGGCAGCTTGTTCCATGTGTCCTATTCTGGCGTCACCATGGCTTTGATCCATGGCGGTCAGCCCGATGCTTTGATCTTGTGCCACGAACCGACCCGCACCCACATGCGCGGCCTGCCTGAGTATGACCTGCCCTCATTGCAAAGCCTACGCGATACAGCTTTGCCTTTGGCGCGTGTTGCAAATCCTGCTTGTGAAGTCGTGGGTATTTCAGTGAACACGCAACATTTGTCAGAAGCAGATGCGCTAAGCTACCTCGCGAAAGTCGAAGCGGAAATGGGTCTGCCTGCGGTTGATCCATTCCGCCAAGGCGCGGATCGCTTGGTTGACGCATTGGTCAAAATGGACGAGACCGTTTCAACATAGCCCTAAAATTCGCCCCTAACATCAAGGATATATGATGACCCTTACCGTGACCGCCGAGGCGTTTCGCCTTGCTGAAGCCTTTGTAATTTCACGCGGATCGCGCACTGAAGCGCGGGTGATTACTGTCAAAGCATCGCATGGCGGACTGTCGGGTTGGGGCGAATGCGTACCCTATGCGCGCTACGGCGAAAGTTTGGAAAGCGTAGCTGCCCAAATCGAAGCATTGCCTGCGGATATTGATCGCGTGGCACTGCAAGATGCCCTTGAACCAGGGGCCGCACGCAATGCAGTGGATTGCGCGCTATGGGATTTGGAAGCCAAACAAGCGGGAAAACCTGTGTGGCAACTGCTGGGTATGGCCAGACCTATGCCTTGTATCACCGCCTATACCTTGTCTTTGGGCACGCCTGAGGCGATGCAAGCGGCCGCGGCGAAGCATGCGCACAGGCCGTTGCTTAAGATCAAACTGGGCACGCCAGATGACATGGCGCGCCTTGAAGCGGTGCGGCGCGGTGCGCCCAAGTCGCGGATCATTGTGGACGCAAACGAAGGGTGGAGCGCCGAAGTCTATGCCGATCTTGCCCCACATTTGCTGCGCTTGGGCGTTGATCTGGTGGAGCAACCCATGCCCGCAGGCCAAGATGAGATGCTGGGCGAAATTGCGCGGCCTTTGCCTGTCTGTGCGGATGAATCTTGTCATGATCGCGCCAGCTTGGGCGATCTCAAAGGCAAGTATGACATGATTAATATCAAGCTGGACAAGACGGGCGGCTTGACCGAGGCCTTAGAATTGCGCGCTGCGGCACAGGCGCAGGGGTTTGGAATTATGGTGGGCTGCATGGTTGGAACCTCTTTGGCGATGGCGCCAGCGGTGCTTGTTGCGCAGGGCGCGCGCATAACAGACCTTGACGGGCCGCTTCTTCTGGCCGAAGACCGTGACAACGCATTAAAATTTGATGCCGATGGGGTGCATCCCTCTGCGTCAAAACTTTGGGGCTAAGGCCATTTTAAGGAGACCAGCATGAGCCAAATCGTTTACGTCAACGGAGAATTTGTTCCAGCAGCAGAGGCAAAAGTCTCGGTGTTTGATCGTGGTTTCCTGATGGCCGATGCTGTCTATGAAGTGACCTCTGTGGTCGGTGGCAAGCTTTTGGCATTTGATGGCCATATTGAACGTCTGCAACGGTCACTGTCTGAACTTGAAATGGCCTCTCCTGTGACAATGGACGAGTTGCTGCAAATCCATCGTGATCTGATTGCAAAGAACAACCTTGAGGAAGGCGGTATCTATCTGCAAGTGACACGCGGCGCGCCCGATGCGCGTGATTTCGCATGGCCTGATCCCGCTGAAGTGCCAAGCGGCATCGTGTTGTTTACATTTGAAAAACCTTTGATCGACAGCGCGATCATGGATGCTGGGATCAAAGTGATGTCCATCGCTGATGAACGTTGGGGCCGTCGTGACATCAAGACAACCCAGTTGCTGTACCCGTCTTTCGCGAAGATGCAGGCCAAAAAGCAAGGCTGCCAAGATGCGTGGTTGGTTGAAGATGGCTATGTCACCGAAGGCACTGCAAACAACGCCTATATCGTTAAAGATGGTGTGATCATCACCCGCGAATTGAGCACTGACATTTTGCACGGCATCACCCGCGCTGCGATTTTGCGCTTTGCTATTGAGGCACAGATGAAAGTCGAAGAACGCCTCTTCACAATCGAAGAAGCGCAAAATGCGGATGAAGCTTTTGTGACTTCAGCGACTGGGTTTGCGCAGCCTGTGATCGAAATTGATGGCGCGCAAATCGGCACAGGTGTGCCTGGTGATATTTCGAAACGCTTGCGCGAAATCTACACCGAAGAAATGATAAAAGCCGCGATTTAACAATCGTCGGTGCTTCACAAGCTGTGGCACTGCGCCGATTTCGACATGATTACGATAAAGGCCCGCTCAACTGCGGGCCTTTTTGTGTATGTGTGCGATGTGCAAATTGTCGCCTCAAACCATAGTGGTGGGCGCCCGTGCTGCTTAACCGTGCCGCTTAAATGATCGCTGCAGTATAGAAGAACTCTATTTCGACATCGGCCATTTGATCTGCGGTGACATTTTGTAAAAATGCCATGTTGATCCCGTTGTAGCCAATCATAACGCCACCACCTACATCCGCGTACTCCAAGAGGGTTTCATCTTGCGCGGGGCCATCCCATGCCAGTACAAGCTGATCTTCTTCTGGATTGAAATCTGTGATCGTGACCACGTTTTCATCCTCAAGCCCTTGGCGCAAAACGCCGATAATATCAGCGCCCGCACCGCCAGTTACAGTATCGCCATCATCGACCAAAATCGAATCCGCGCCATAGCCGCCGTTCACTGTGTCAGGGGTGTTTTCGTTATAGTCAAAGGTGAGGATTGTGTCCTGCCCCTCGTCGCCGTAGATCGTGTTTGATCCCAATACATCAAATATAACGTCATTCCCCGCACCACCGCGGATAAAGTCGTCGCCTTGTTCTAGATAGTCAGTTTGCGAGTCATTCGTTTCGCCCGTCGTAATGCCCGTCGTATCATCACCGTCACCAAGGAAAATGCGGTCATCGCCGTAGCCGCCCTCAACCACATCATCGCCCGCATTGCCGTAGAGTGTGTCGTCACCGCCGTTTCCTACCACGGTGTCATTGCCTGCACCGCCCCCCAAGTGGTCGTTGCCTGCTTGACCCGAAATAGTGTCATCCCCCAACATGCCTTCAAACAGGTCATCGGCGGGGGTGCCCAAAAATTCGTCATCCCCATCTGTGCCAACGGGGCTGACTTCTATGGGGTCTTCTTCCTCCGCATCTTCCACGTCATCTTGTGCTGCGTCATCGTCAACATTGCTGTCGTTGTCATCAGCGTTTTCGTCTGACGAATCATCACTGCCCCAAGTGTCGATTGCAAAGGACAATCCAAAGAGTGACGTGAGTAGGCTTAAAAGTAACATATCGGTATCTCCGAAATCTCAAACTATGTGCTGTGCCGTCTGGTCAAGCGACACAGGATCGATCTAAATTTTTTGTCAGCGATTTTGTAAGCGATGCTGAAAACATCCTTTTGATTTTAAAAAAAACGCGGTCTCATTCACCAACGGCATCACAGAAATTTGCTGATATGCAGCTGTTATTCGCAGCCCATATTGGGGCATTTGACTGTGGCGACCCATATTAAAGCTAAGAAAATCAGTAACAGACGCTATGTTTTGAACAAAGGCTTTTTTAGATGTATGAAGGCTTTGGGAACTATGCTGCGCGATGCGCCATACTGTTTCCAATCAAGCGTGGCGTTTGGTCCATTTTGCATCATATCGCAGAAATAAAGACAGCAGCTAAGATGTGTCGCGCCGAATCAAATCCTAAAATCGTCAGGGCGCAGCACGGGCGGAAAGCTTAGGCCTTATCGCTGTCGACATTGGCGGCAAATGCGGCATCGAATGCGGATTTCTTATCATCAGAGGCTTCTGTCTGATATTGCGCTTTCCATTCCGACATGGGCATTCCGTAAAATGTTTCACGCGCTTCGTCTTTTGACATTTCGATACCACGCTCATTGGCAGCTTCTTGATACCACCGCGACAAGCAGTTGCGGCAAAAGCCCGCCAAGTTCATCATGTCGATGTTTTGCACATCCGTACGCTTGGTCATCAAATGATCGCGTAAACTGCGAAATGCGGCGGCTTCAAGTTCGAGTCTGGTTTGGTCATCCATGATGGTATCCTTAGGTCGGGGCTGTCAAAGCCCTGTTTTCGCGAGTGTATCTGTGAGAATAGGGGCGATTAAATTGGCCCAATAAAGTTGCGTTTGTGGTGTTTCAATCAAATCAGATCGCAATTCAATCAGCACATTGGGCCGATTTTGCGCCACAGTATGTGTGGCAATCGCATCTCCAGGAAACTGCCCAACATAGGGTTCATTGTCACCGATGCAAAGCGGTTCACCCAGTTCAGCCGCAGCACTCTTTAAGGCGTCTGAATTGCGCATCGCATCAATTAAAGGTGCAGTGAGGCGTTTGTCTGCCGCAGAGAGAATCCCGATTTGCCAAGGCCGCCGTGCGCGTGCCGTAAGTTGCGGTGTAAAGCTGTGTACTGCGCAAATCACCGTGTCAGGCCTGCGCGCGGCAAGGCTGCGATAGGCGTCATGATAAGGGCGGTGGTATGTGTTCAAGCGTCGTGTGATTTCGGCATGATCGGCATAGCGATTTGCGGGGATAATCGTGCCATCGTAGAGTTTGCGCACCAATGTCGGATCGCGCTCTCCGCGATTCGGGTCGATCACAAGACGCGAAAACTGTGTATAAATCGCAGGGCTTTGCAAAAGGCGCGCCAGTTCGATGGTGACGCGCTTTGCGCCGATATCATAGGCGATATGCCGGTCAATTTCCGACTGGGGTAGGCCAAGATTTGGTTCAAATTCCGCGGGAATGTGGTTCGTGGCGTGGTCACATGTGATCAACCAGCGGCCCTCAAAATCTAAATTGATCTGCTGAAATGGTGAAAAATCGTTCATTTAACCGTCATCTTCTGCTGTCATGACCCTAATAAGACCTTTGAAGGCAAAGGGCCAGTTGTGCCTTGGCGCAGATTGCGCCATAGAGGGGACGGCCCACCGCGAATTGAAATGACCGAAAGGATGTAAGGCAACTATGAGACGCCTTCGCAATGTAAAGATCGTGGCCACATTGGGCCCAGCTTCGAACACCTATGAAATGATCCGCGCGCTCACAGAAGCCGGCGCGAATGTGTTTCGCTTGAATATGAGCCATGGTGAACATGGTGAAATTCGCGAACGCCACGCGATGATCCGCAAAGTCGAGAAAGACTTGGGGCGCCCAATTGCTATTTTGGCTGACCTTCAGGGGCCAAAACTGCGTGTCGGTAAATTCGCCGAAGAGTCTTATGATCTGGAAGTGGGCGCTAAGTTCCGCTTGGATCTGGATGACGCGGATGGCGATATCAATCGCGTGCAGCTGCCACACCCCGAAATCTTTGCAGCCCTTGAGGTTGGATCCAACCTTTTGGTCAATGACGGAAAAATCCGTTTGCAAGTGGAAGACTGCGGCAAAGATTATGCCAATTGCGTTGTTACTGTCGGTGGTACGATTTCAAACCGCAAAGGTGTAAATGTACCTGACGTTGTGCTACCTTTGGCCGCCTTATCAGAAAAAGATTTGAAAGATCTCGAATTCGTTTGTGATCTTGGTGTTGATTGGCTGGCTTTGTCATTCGTTCAACGCCCAGAAGACGTGATCCAAGCCAGAGAATTGGCAGCAGGGCGTGCGTTTGTTTTGTCCAAAATCGAAAAACCATCTGCTGTGAAAGATTTTGACGCTATTTTGAAAGTGTCAGATGGCATCATGGTTGCCCGTGGCGATTTGGGTGTTGAACTGCCTGTCCATGCTGTGCCTCCGATCCAAAAGCAACTGATCCGCAAATGTCGTGCGGCTGCAAAGCCTGTCATCGTTGCCACGCAGATGCTTGAATCGATGATCGAAAGCCCCATGCCCACACGTGCTGAGGTCTCTGATGTCGCGACTGCGATTTATGAGGGCGCAGATGCGATCATGTTGTCTGCTGAATCCGCAGCAGGGGATTTCCCGATCGAAGCTGTGAGCACCATGAACAACGTGGCCATGGAAGTCGAAAGCGATCCTGTTTACCGAGAGGTTATGGATGCATCTCGCGCTGGTAAAAAAGAAACCACGGCTGATGCGATCGTATCAGCTGCGCGTGAGATCGCTGAAACGACTGATATCAAAACCATCGTTTGTTACTCTGAAAGTGGGACAACAGCGGCTTTGACAGCGCGCGAACGTCCACATGTTCCGATCATCGCGATGACATCTTTGTCGAAAACTGCACGCAAACTTTGTTTGTACTGGGGCATGCATTGCATGGTCACAGGCGAAGTGGATCGGTTTAAAATGGCTGTGGTCAATGCTGCACGTGCTGCGCGGACATTTGGCTTTGCCACTGAGGCAGATAATATCGTTGTGACAGCGGGTGTGCCCTTCAACCAGCCTGGTACAACAAACATCTTGCGTGTTGCGCCTTGTGACGAACGCTTGATTTTTAACACAGACCCAGAATAATGGCTCTATGGTATAGATAGAGTTAGGGGTGAAATATGGACGCAGATCTTTTTCTGGTGATCGGGGCAGTAATACTGGTGTTATCAGTGCCTGCTTTGTTTAGCGCTTTCTCTGAAAGCCGTCCGCCCCGCACTGGCGCTGTCATGGTTTTACTTGGGGGAGGCATGGTCTTTTGGGCCATCACGCAACACCCCGGTGGATATGAATTTAGCGATATTCCCCACGCTTTGACCCGTGTTATTGGACGTTATTTTTAAATCCGCACATTAATCACTCTTTTCACTTGCCAAGCATGGCTGACCGCAGTAATTGCTCAGCCTCATGGTGCGCGTCCGGCGATCTGGCATGCCGAGTCGCGCGTTTAACCATCCGAACACTCGAAAAAGGAGATGGAAATGCCTAAGATGAAGACAAAGTCAGGCGCAAAAAAGCGCTTTAAAATGACTGCAAGTGGCCTTGTAAAAGCTGGTCAAGCTGGCAAACGCCACGGCATGATCAAACGTTCAAACAAATTTCTACGTAACGCACGTGGCACGACAACGCTTTCCGCACCTGATGCGAAAATCGTTAAGTCGTACATGCCGTACAACCGCTAATAGGAGGCTCAGAATATGTCCCGTGTTAAAGGTGGTACAGTCACTCACGCTCGTCACAAAAAAGTCATCAAAGCTGCAAAAGGCTACTACGGCGCGCGTTCACGCTTGTTCCGTACAGCTACGCAGGCTGTTGACAAAGCAAACCAATACGCAACCCGCGACCGTAAAAACCGCAAGCGCAACTTCCGCGCTTTGTGGATCCAGCGTATCAACGCTGCGGTACGTGCGCATGATGAAGCTTTGACATACTCAAAGTTCATCAACGGTCTGTCATTGGCTGGTGTCGAAGTGGACCGTAAAGTCCTTGCAGATCTTGCCGTACATGAACCAGAAGCGTTTACAGCCATCGTCGAAAAGGCGAAGGCCGCGCTCGCGTAAATCATTTCCTTTCGGGGATTGATAACTCATTTAGAAGCCGCGGACCCTGAATAGGGGCTCGCGGCTTCTTGTCTTTTAGGCCCGCCGTGTTACCAAGCGGGGACAAAACTTTTAGGGTGCCGACATGGATGATCTGAAAAACAAATACCTTACTGCCATCAACGAGGCAGGGGACGAGGCGACACTCGAAGACATCCGTCTGAAAGCCGTGGGCAAAAAGGGCGAAGTGTCTTTGAAAATGCGCGAGCTTGGCAAGATGACGCCCGAGGAACGCCAAGTGGCAGGCCCGAAGTTGAACGCGTTGAAAGACGAAATTAATGCCGCTTTGGCTGCGAAAAAAGTCGCTTTGGAAGACGCCGCTTTGGACAAACGCCTGTCTGAAGAATGGCTGGATGTGACATTGCCCTCACGCCCTGCGCGCCAAGGCTCTATTCATCCTATCAGCCGCGTTTCTGAGGAAATCTATGCGATTTTTGCCGATCTTGGGTTTGCCGTGGCCGAAGGTCCGCAGGTCGAAGACGATTGGCACAATTTCGATGCGCTCAACATCCCGCCACATCACCCCGCGCGCCAAGAACACGACACGTTCTATATGCACCGCGATGAAGGCGATGATCGCCCGCCGCATGTTTTGCGCACGCATACATCACCCGTGCAAATCCGTACTTTGCTTGACCAAGGTGCGCCGATCAGCATCATCGCACCAGGCCGCGTGTACCGCTGTGATTACGACCAAACCCACACACCGATGTTCCACCAAGTCGAAGGCCTGTGCATCGGCAAAGACGTGTCTATGGCGAACCTTAAATGGGTGCTCGAAGAATTCTTCACCGCCTTCTTTGGCACAGAAGTCAAAACCCGTTTCCGCGCCTCGCATTTCCCATTCACTGAACCCTCCGCCGAAGTGGATATCCAGTGCAAATGGGACAACGGCACCGTGAAAGTGGGCGAGGGCGACGATTGGCTCGAAGTTTTGGGCTCTGGCATGGTGCACCCGAATGTGTTGAAAGCGGGCGGCATCGACCCTGATGAATGGCAAGGCTTTGCCTTTGGCATCGGTATCGATCGTTTGGCCATGCTGAAATACGGCATCCCCGATCTGCGTGCCTTCTTCGATTCCGACCTGCGCTGGCTGAAACACTACGGCTTTAACCCGCTCAGCGTGCCAACGCTGGCTGGGGGGATTAACGGGTGAAGCGTGATTTAGGAATCGTCCGAACGTTACTTCTAGAGGCTGAGAAATCAGGTGACCGATATTTCGATATCGGAGCATGGGCATACGCCGATCACGACATGCGAGAAAAAGAACTTCAATCGGAACTCTCGAAAGAAGATCTTTTCCATCTTGATTTGCTTGAGCAAGGTAAGTTGATTCGAAAATCGTTGTGTGAACATTCTGATCAAGTGGTGTGGGAAATCACTTGGGACGGATATGAGTTTTTGGATGCGGTAAGATCGGAAACGTTGTGGGCCAAAATGCAAGAAGAAGCGAAAGCACAAGGGATTTCTTTGACTGTTAAGTCAGCGATTTCATATTTTTCAATGTTTGCAAAAGAAGTCTTCGAGGTTGCAGCTGCCAACTAAGCTCTATGCCTCTTATAGCAAACGGATATCTTCAGGATGAGTTATCAAAATGACTGACCAAAACGACTCAATGGAAGACCTTCAGGTCACCTATCCCGGTGCGGGGATGTTTCAGCTTGCGAACAATCGCACGCGTTGTGCGCAGCTCAATGAATTGGTGGCACAGGGCAAGAAAGCCGCGACCTCTATGCCGTGGTCCGAATTCGAAGGTGACGAAGGCGCGCTGCCCGTCGCAGGCCGTGTCGATATCATTGCCGATTGGGACAACAACCCCGCCTTGATCGTGCGCACATTGGAAGTGGAAAAAGTGAAATTCCGCAATGTGACGCCCGCGATGGCCCTCAAAGAAGGCGAAGACCAAGACATCGAAGCGTGGCGCAAGCGCATGACCAAGAAATTCGGCACACAAGGCAAGCTCGACCGAGACACGCTTTTGGTTTTTGAAACTTTTGAACTGGTCGAGGATTTGGGCGTCCGCTAGGCGCCCTGACATTATATGAAACTGTTTGATACAAAATTCCACGAAATGGACGACGACAGTCGTCGCGTTTATGCGCTCTACGAATTGGCCCATACGCTGGTCGATCTCGGGGCGGCGCTGTGTTTTATCGTCGGATCGTTCTTTTTCTTTTCCGATGAATTGCAATATGCAGGCACGTGGCTTTTTGTGATCGGCTCGTTTTTATTTGCTGTTAAACCAACACTGCGCTTTGTGCGCGAACTTAAATTGCTGCGTCTTGGACGGCTTGGTGCCGCTGATCAGCCCGCCCGCGATGAAAAGGACACCCAATGAAATTTACAGTCTCATGGCTCAAAGAGCACTTGGAAACGGACGCGACTTTGGACGAAATCCTCTACGCTTTGACGGACCTTGGTCTTGAAGTTGAAGGTGTCGAAGATCCTGCCAAGGTTTTTGCCGATTTCGAAATCGCCAAGATCACCCATGCAGAGCAGCACCCAGACGCCGACAAATTGCGCGTGTGTAAAGTGCAAGCGGGGGCGGGCGAAACCCAGATCGTGTGTGGCGCGCCGAATGCACGGGAAGGCATCACTGTGGTTTTGGCCAAGCCTGGCACATATATTCCGGGTTTGGATATCACCATTTCTGTCGGTAAAATCCGTGGCGTTGAGTCCTTTGGCATGATGGCGTCCGAAAAAGAGCTTGAATTGTCGGACGAGCACAACGGTATTATCGAATTGCCAAGTGGCGAAGTCGGTCAATCTTTTGCGGATTACTTGGCCGAAACTAATCCGTCTAAAATCGATCCCGTGATCGAAATCGCGATTACGCCAAACCGCCCAGATGCTTTGGGCGTGCGCGGCGTCGCACGCGATTTGGCTGCACGTGGCTTGGGCACGTTGAAGCCTTTGAAAGAGGCCAAAATTGCAGGCAGCTTTGCCAATCCGATTTCCGTGACCATTGAGGCGAGCGCGCAGGACAGCTGCAAAGTTTTTTCTGGCCGTTTGATCAAAGGCGTCAAAAACGGACCATCACCTGCATGGCTGCAAGACCGTCTGAAAGCTATTGGTCTGCGCCCAATTTCCAAATTGGTCGATGTGACCAACTTTTTCACCTACGATCAAAACCGTCCTTTGCACGTGTTCGATGCGGGCAAAGTTGAGGGCGGCTTGACCATTCACACCTCAAAAGGTGGCGAAGAATTGGTGGCCTTGGACGAAAAAACCTACACGATCCCTGAGGGCGTGACGGTGATTTCATCGGGCGGCAAAGTCGAAAGCATCGCGGGCATCATGGGCGGTTTGGAAACGGGCTGCACCGACGAGACCACGGATGTGTTTTTAGAAGCCGCCGTTTGGGACACCATCGCGATTGCCAAAGGTGGCCGTGCGCTGAAAATCAATTCTGATGCGCGGTACCGCAACGAGCGCGGCATCGATCCGGCCTACAACATGCAAGCCATTGAAGATGCAACACAAATGATCCTTGATCTGTGTGGTGGCGAAGCGTCTGAGGTGACTGTCGCAGGCCAAGTGCCTGACGTGTCTCGCGCTTACAAGCTCGACACAGATCGCGTGCAAAGCCTTGTGGGGATGGAAATTCTGCCAGAAAAACAGATCGCCACTTTGGAAGCGCTCGGCTTTGTGATCGATGGCGACATGGCCCATGTGCCAAGCTGGCGCCCTGACGTTTTGGGCTCTGCTGATTTGGTCGAAGAGGTCGCGCGTGTTGAATCCCTGACACAGCTTGAGCCAAAACCGTTGGCCCGCCCAGTTGGTATCGCCAAGCAAATCCAAACGCCCATGCAGGTGCGCGAAAGCATGGCGCGCCACACGGCGGCAGCTTTGGGTTACAACGAATGCGTGACCTATTCTTTCGTCGACGAGGCATCCGCGAAATTGTTTGATGGCGGCAGCGATGCTGTGAAATTGGAAAACCCGATTTCATCTGAAATGAGCCACATGCGCCCCGATCTTTTGGTCGGTCTGTTGCAAGCTGCATCACGCAACCAAGCGCGCGGTTTCAGTGATTTGGCTTTGTTCGAAGTCGGCGCAGCTTTCCACGGTGGCGAGCCAGGCGAGCAGCACGTGCAAATCGCAGGCCTGCTTGTGGGCGCGACTGGCCCAAAAGACGTGCACGGCGCGCGTCGGGACGTGGATGTGTTTGATGCAAAAGCCGATGCTGAGGCTGTGCTGTCGTCCATCGGTGCGCCTGCAAAGGTGCAAATTTTGCGCGATACGCCGAACTGGTTCCACCCTGGGCGCTCTGGCAAGATCGGTCTAGGGCCGAAAAAGATCATGGCGCAATTTGGCGAAATTCACCCAAAAACGTTGAAAGAAATGGGCGTCAAAGGTCCGGCTGTGGCTTTCACAGTGTTCTTGGAGCAACCACCATTCCCTCGCGGCGGCAAAGCCGCGCGCCCTGCGTTTTTCACCAATGACCTGCAAGCGGTCGAGCGTGATTTCGCATTCGTTGTCGATAAAGACGTGGCGGCCTTGGCTGTTGTGAATGCCGCCTTTGGTGCTGATAAAAACCTGATCGAAGATGTGCGTGTCTTTGATGAATTTATCGGTGGCAGCTTGGGCGAGGATAAAAAATCCCTCGCGATCACGGTGCGTTTGCAGCCTGCGAAAGAAACGCTGAAAGACAAAGACATCGAAGAAGTTTCAGCCAAGATCATCGCCAAAGTGGAAAAAGCGACCAAAGCGGTGCTGCGCGGTTGATCCCACGTTTGATGTGATTAGATTGAAAAGGCGCGGCTCAGGCTGCGCCTTTTTTACGTTTTGACGGGATAAAATATGACGCAGACCAAGATTGACCTTTGGCAGACTGTTGATGCCGCCATGACTGCACTGGATGAAGGCGCGCGCCCCAAAGCCCCCGTTTTGTCAAACGATGATCAGGCACGTCAATCTGGCAAACGTTTGGCCGCAATTCATCGCATGCATTTGCGCGATATCGTGACGGCAAAAGCGCTTTTGCTTCAAATCGAACAAACGGGGGCAGGGGCCGCAGAACTTGCCCAAGCTATCCCAAAGATGTCAATGACCCAGAACTATCAACGCTTCGGCAATCTATGTGGGCGTGAATGTATGGTTTTGAACATGCACCATAACCTCGAAGAACAAGAGATGTTTCCCCGCCTTGAACAACAAGGTGTTGCCGCGTTGTCCGCTGTGGTGGCCAAGCTGCGCACGGAACATCAAGTGGTGCATGCACTGATCGAGCGGCTGTATGAGGCTGCGGTCGATTTGGTGGACAACCCGTCAACCACCCGTTTTGAGACAGCGCGCCTTATATTTGAACAGCTTGAGGCTGTGGTTAGGTCGCATTTCAAATATGAAGAAACCGAGTTGGAAGAAGCCTTAGGGCTATTTATGGCGCTATGATCACTTCACGTTGGCTGCATTAAGGGCAGGGGGCGCGCACCCCCTGCTATACAGCCTGCTGTATTACGCTCAGTCGGGAATTGGCGGGATGTTTTTGGCTTTTTCTACCGCTGGGCGCGCATAAAAGCGGTCCACATAGGCCGGTACATTTTTTAGATCGTGATAGCCAACGACCTCTTTTGCACCGTAGAATTCCAAAGCGTTCAGCCAAGGTGCGATCATCATGTCAGCGATGGAATATTCGCCCACAATCCAGTCTTTGCCCTCGAGTTGTTTGTCTACGACTGCCAATAACCGTTTGGCCTCACCGATGTAGCGGTCGCGTGCTGTCGGGTCTTCCATCTTCGCACCTGCGAATTTGTAAAAGAACCCAAGCTGCCCAAACATTGGACCAAGTCCGCCCATTTGGAACATCACCCATTTCAAAGTTTCGTAACGCTTTGCGGGGTCTTTCGACAGAAACTTGCCAGTTTTCTCTGCGAGGTAAATCAGGATCGCGCCAGATTCGAATAGCTCAATCTGGGTGCCGTCTGGCCCATTAGGATCAATGATGGCTGGAATCTTGTTGTTCGGGTTCAACGCCAAGAACTCAGGGCTTTTTACATCTGCGTCTGTCAGCCCAACAAAATGCGCTTCATAAGGGACGCCCATTTCCTCCAAAGCGATCGACACCTTAACGCCGTTTGGCGTGGGAAAGGAATACAGTTGCAATTTGCTAGGGTCTTGGGCGGCCCAGCGAGAATTGATTGGGTGTGTTGTGATAGATGACATGTACTTTCCTTTTGAATGCTACTTGGTTTCAATATGGGGACTTTTCGCGAAAAATTAACCTCTTATCCTTGTGCAAATTTATGATATCCAATGAGAGCAAGCGCGCAAAATGACGCGCCGTAGAAACATGAGGGACACTATGCTTAAAGAATTCAAAGATTTTATCGCCAAAGGCAATGTCATGGACATGGCAGTTGGTATCATCATCGGTGCAGCGTTTACAGCGATCGTTAAATCCTTGGTCGACGATCTGATCAATCCAATCATCGGCCTGTTCATGGGCGGTATCGACTTTGCGAACAAATATGTTGTTTTGTCTGGCGACATCGCTGCGGGCACATCTTTAGCTGATGCGCGCGAAAGCGGCGCTGCGATTTTCGCATATGGCTCATTCATCATGGCGGTCATTAACTTCCTGATCATCGCATTCGTTGTCTTCATGCTCGTGCGTTACGTCAATAAAGTGAAAGCAGCGACAGAAAAGCCAGTTGAAGAAGTTGCAGAAGCGCCAGCAGGTCCAAGCGAATTGGACGTTCTTTTGGAAATCCGTGATTCCTTGAAGAAATAAGATCAAACTGTTGATCAAAGAAAGGCCCGTGTACGCCAGTACGCGGGCCTTTTTCGTGATCCCGAGGGACCATCACTTTGGGGATAGATATATAACGTGCGCACGATCGACTTCCGTCGCACTTGCTTTGATATAATTTCCGTGGGATGAATTTGCTTATCTAATGACAAAAGCAGGATGAATTCATCAAATGCCACAGATTGACGAGACAGACCGCCGTATTTTGCGCATCCTGCAAAAGAAGGGCCGCATCTCTAACGCTGATTTGGCTGTTGCTGCGAATGTCTCCAGCTCTGCTTGCCACCGCCGCGTGCAGCGTTTGGAAGCTGACGGGATCATTCGCGATTATGTTGCCCTGCTCAGCCCGACCCATGTTGATCGGCGCTCTACTCTTTTTGTTGAGGTCACTTTGACGTCGCAAGCCGATGATGTTTTGGCTGCCTTTGAAAAAGCGGTGCAGACTGTCCCTGATGTATTGGAATGTCACCTGATGGCAGGGGCGGCGGACTATATGCTAAAAGTGGTCGCAGCTGATACGGATCACTTCGCTGAAATTCACCGATCCCTCGTGCGTTTGCCTGGCGTTGTGAAGATGCAATCCTCTTTTGCGATGCGAACGGTTTTTAAAACAACTTGTTTGCCTGTCTGACTGTGCTTGTGATGCGCGTCTTTTTCTCCTGCGAGTCGGGTGAATCGGCGCAGATTGCGCGTGCAAATCATCAACGGGTTCTATCCCATCCTTGATTTGCGCCCAATACCCACTTTCTCGGCGCTTAAAATCCAAGCATTTCCCCATGTTTTGAACAGTTTATGAATTTATTTTGATTTTTTCATGAAACTGTTAAAAAAGGGGTTGCGGGTATTGGGTGTTGGGCTTAGAACCCCCTCTACCGGCAGCGAGAGATTGATTGTTGGTTTG
>NZ_RKQK01000002.1:125183-586504 GCF_003814915.1 Pacificibacter maritimus | reverse complement strand
AAACTTCTTGATTACTGAACATTGCTAACGCAATGCCCCGTGCATGAAAATCATGCACTCGGGGGCGTCCAGGCAAATCATAATCCCGCAACCAACATTAATTCTTCAATAGTATCAACGGCTTGGGTTTTGTCACTCAGGCCTTCTTTGCGTTTTACGCCCAAGCTGAGCGACAACAGCTCAGCAAGAGCGCCATGAAGGTGGACGGACAGTTTGCTCTCTGGCTCCGTTGGCGTGAGCACAATGCTATCTACCAGACCGCGCAAGGCATCCTTTGCCTCCAGCATGCCATCTGGTTCCTGAAGTTGCGAAATCAGATCGCTGATCTTATCGCGGTAGGTCTCCGCCATCTTTGGGTGAATGCGGATGGGTGAAGGGGCGGGGTCGCGTTCAAGCTGCGCTTCCAATTCAATGCGGTGCGCGTCAAAGGCCAGCATCCGGTCTTTGACTTGATCGGCTGGGATGCCTGCGAGGATCGCGTCGACCAGCTTGGCATGGTCGGCTTTAACTGTTGTGAGCTCTTTGCTTAGGGCATTACGGTTCTGCGAGGCTGAGGCCTGCAGGCGATTGCGCTCTTTGGCGAATTCTGCGCAGAACATCTCCAAAGCGTCTTGATCCATCAGGTTGTTTTGCAGCGCAGCAAGCACAAGCCGTTCCAGTTCCTCTTGTGAAATCATCGCCATGTTGGTGCAGCAAGCCTTGCCCTTGTTGCGTGCGGTTGAGTAGCCAAAGCTGTGTTTGTTCACTTTTGAAAATCCGCCCCCGCATTGGCCGCAGGTCATAAGGCCAGAAAACGGGGTTTTGGGCCGGCGGCGGTCCCAGATCGGCGTGTTGGTGTTTTTGACCTTCATCGCCCCTTGGCGGGTCCGCACTGCCTCCCAGAGGTCTTGGTCAATGGTCCGCAAGTCTGGGACATCTGTAATGACCCAGTCCTCTGCGGGGTTGAGGCGCGATACCCGTTTGCCTGTGCCTGTGTCTGGGTCTTTGCGCCTAGGTCTTTTAAAAAGAGCGCGTTCATGGTGCCTTTGAGACCGATATGCATCTCAGAGATTGATCTTTTGCTGACTGTCTCAATTGCGACTGATTTGAACTCGAGCATTTGATAGACCGATGCGATATCAGCCTGATTGCGCCACAGGCGATCCTGCGCTTGCGAGATGACACTATCGAACGGTCCGCTTGCTGCTGACCTCAGAAGGTTTTGAATCCCGCTACGCATGAGGCTCGCGCCGGCCATTGCCTTATGCGAAAACACCTCGACGACTTCTAAGCCTTGTCTCGTTGCATAATCTCGGCACGTTCGAACTGGGTCATCGATCGATGCATCGCGTTGCATATCCGTTGAAAAACAGGCGTAAAGGGCAGCGCGAAGAGGTCGGGTCATTGGCTTTGTTCCTTTGATTTTTGAGAATGGTCGGTGCGGGCAGCTGCGCGGGCGAGAGATTTAACTGCGGCGTAAAGTCAGTGATGCGCGTGGATTCTGCGGAGCTTTTGGCAAGTATCAGCTCGGAATGTGCGACGCAAAGTCGGTGGTTTAAGATTGTTGGTATCGGCACATGGCTGATTTTGTGGTGTCGAGCCTTGCTCATTGAATTCCTCAGTCCGCGGGTGTCGCGGCGTTTAGTGTCCATAAAGCGATCCATTTGATCGCGCATTCGGGTCACATATGAGGAATAATTTAGGGCGCTATGCCATGCGTTCAGGTTCATGTGGATAACTTAGGTTAACATCCCTTGGCCTACGCGGTGTTTGTCGGTGACTCTTCTGTTCTCAAGAACTTGCGAATTTGATCACCGGACAACTCACGGTTTTTGCAAAGCGCTGTGGCAATCGTCGCGACCAGCTCCTTTCGACCCTCAAGAATCTGGATCGCGCGAAGCTGTTGAGTTCGAAGTGTTTTGTCCAGGTATTTTGCCGTTGTCCGGGAAACTGTTTGAGCCTCGATCGGATCGTAGACCAGTTGGTCTCCTAGCCCCCATTCATAGGTCATTTGTCCGGCTAGTTTGGTCGCGAGTTCGAGGTCTGAGTTCTGCCCTTGGCCGGCACCATTGAGCGCTTCGCCAAAGACAACTTTCTCTGCGGCACGGCCAGCGAGCAGGGCGGCGATGCGGTCTTTGGCGCCTAGTGTGCTGAGCAGCAAATGACAGGCTGCTCGAACTGACGATCGCGCACTGCGGCTGCAAGGCGCAGGCGCGCCATCATCGGCATGACCTGCGACGGGCTGTCCATCTTGTGAACAGCTGGGGCCAAGCGATAGACGCAGCCCCCCGCGCACGCCACAACAAGACAGGTTATGAAGCAAGAAAGACGTGGAAAGGTCCACCCGATGCCCCACTACCCCAAAGATATTCCGGTCGTCATCGTCGGCGCAGGCCCGACAGGTCTAACAGCGGCCAATTTGCTGGCCGTCTATGGAATCGATTGCGTTATCTTGGAGCAAAACGCGGGGCCGATGAACCTTCCGCGCGCCCTCGTGATTGACGACGAAGGGGCGCGCACGATGCAGGTGTTCGGATTGGACAAGACCTACCTCAATGACGCGTTGGAAGGCGTCGGATCGCGGTATTACGACGACGAGGGTAACTGCTTTGCAGCGACGGGGCGGGGGGCGCGCAACTTTGGATTTGCCAAGCGAATTTTCTTCTTCCAGCCCGAGCTTGAGGCGGCGCTGCGCGAAGTGTCGGCACAAAGGTCTCCGGGCACACTGCACTTCGGGGCCCAAGTGACCGATGTACGCAACGGGCCTGATCATGCGCTGGTCACGGTGCAAGATGCGGAGGGTCATAGCCATCAGATCCGCACACAATGGGTGCTGGCCTGTGACGGTGGGCGCAGCCCGATCCGAGAGCGGTTGGGCATTCCCATGTCCGGCAACACATATGCAGAAGACTGGATTGTTGTCGACACAGTGAACGATCCTGACCAGACCCTTTATTCCAAGTTCTTTTGTAGCGGTTCGCGGCCAACGGTCAGCGTGCCTGCCCCGTATGGCGGGCGGCGCTACGAATTCATGCTGCAACCGGGCGAGACCCGCGAACAGGTTCTGGAGGACGGGTTCCTTGAGGCGCTGATGGCCCCTTATCGGCCCTACCGCACCAAAGATATTATCCGCAAAACCGTCTACCGCTTCCATGCCCGCATGGCCGAGCAATTCCAGTCGGGACGCATTGTGTTGATGGGGGATGCGGCGCATCTGACACCGCCTTTTGCCGGTCAGGGCATGAACGCGGGCCTGCGCGACGCGCTCAATGTCGCTTGGAAACTTGCCGCAATCCTGCGCGGCGGTGCCGATGCGCATATCATGCAAAGCTACGAGGCAGAGCGGCGCAAGCCCGCGTGGGACATGATCCAGCTTGCCGTCGCTATGGGCAGCATCGTGATGCCCGCCGGGCGCGACCAGATCGTGTTCCGCGACCTGATGATGCAGGCGCTTGAACCGTTTCCAGCTGTGAAAGACTGGCTGGTCCACATGCGGTTTAAGCCAAAGCCGCGGTATCGTGAGGGTCTGTTTCTGGATCTGGATACCCCTCTTTTCGAGGCATCCTTGGTGGGCGAAATGATCCCCCAGCCTGAGGTGCACAAGGACAGCAAGGTGCAGTTGCTTGACGACGTGACAGGGCCGGGCTTCTGCCTGATCGCACAAAATGCTGCAGGGGCGGCGGCGCTGGCCGCGCTAGAGCAGGACACATTGCTTGACCTGCCGCTGACTGCGATCACGCTAGACACCATGGGCAGCGGAGATCTGGGCGCGCTGAGTCCTGTCGATCCGCAAGCCATCCGCCCGTTTTTGACCCACCGCGACCAGATCATGCTGGTCCGGCCCGACCGGTATTGCGCCGCGGCATTCTACCCCGAGGCATTGTCGGCCACCTTGGAACGCTACGCAGCGCTGTTGACACAGACCGATACGGCACGCAAGGCTGTCGACATGACGGCCTGAGAACGGGGCAGAAAAGAGCTGCCAAAGACATTGCGAGGGGGGAGGAGACCCAATGCAACTTATCTGGAAAAGATCCTATGCTCTGGCGCGGGGACTGGCATTAGTTGGCTTCACTGGCCTGCTGGTACTGGCGCTGATGACAACCTCTGACGTGCTGATGCGCTGGCTGTTCAAGGCACCCCTTCAGGGCGTCAATGATGTCAGTTCGGTCGTCATGGCCGTGGTTATTTCTGCCTGTATTCCCGCCAACCTTGCGATGAAGCAAAACATCCGCGTCGAGGTTTTCGGGGCAATAGCCAGCCCGCGCATGAAGGCATTGCTTGAGGTGTTTTCAAGCGTGCTGACCTTTGCCCTGATCGCGCTGATTGCTTGGCAATTTGTCGGTTACGTCGGCTCACTAAAGGCTAACGGCGACCGGACTTGGGTCTTGGGCTGGCAGGTCTGGCCGTGGTGGAGCGTGGCCACAGTGATGCTGTGGCTGGCGGCTTTCGTGCAGGCAATGGTGCTGATCAGCGACATTTCATCCTTGTTTGGCGGCCGCGACACAGACGCGGCGCGGCCCAACGACCCATCTTCTTCGCTCTGACCGCGCAAAGACTTAAAGGAAACGGATATGGATCCTCTTGTTATTGCCATGATCGGCTGCGCCGCCATGATGGGGCTGATTTTTATGCACGTTCCGATTGGTATTTCGATGGCGCTGGTTGGCGTTGTGGGATTTGCGCAGGTCGTCGGCTGGGGCCCTGCGATTTCGCTGCTGGCCAGCGAACCGGCTTCGGCGATGGGCTCGCTTGATCTTGCGGTGATCCCGCTGTTCATGCTGATGGGCAGCCTTGCCGCAGCAAGCGGGCTGGCATCGGATGTCTATGATATGGCCAGCGCGTTGTTTGGCCATCGCCGTGGCGGTCTGGCGACGACGACCGTTGTGGCCAGCGCAGGCTTTGGTGCGATCTGTGGATCGGGGGTGGCAACAACGGCCACCTTCGGACGGGTCGCTATGCCCGAGATGCTGGCGCGGGGTTATCATCCGGCATTGGCATCGGGCGCAGTCGCTGCAGGCGGAACGCTGGGGATAATCGTGCCACCGTCTGCGATGATGATCCTGTATTCGGTGCTGACCGAACAATCGGTGCTTCAACTGTTTACGGCCGCGATCATTCCTGCCCTGCTGGCTGTTCTGTTCTATGCCGCTGCGGTTCAAGTGACGGTGATGCGCAACCCCGACAGCGCCCCGCGTTCTGACAAACTGCCGCTCAAGCTGCGGCTGGCGGCCATCGGCCGCGCTTGGGGCGTGATCTTGTTGGCGGTTGTGGTGCTGGGCGGCATCTATTCTGGCATCTTCACCGTGAACGAGGCCGCCGCCATCGGGGTGGTCATCACCTTCCTCTTTGCGCTGCTGCGTCGCCGACTGGATCGCGCCACTTTCCTGCGCGTGATGGCCGAGGCCAGCGGCTCTACCGCGATGATCTACATCATGGTCTTCGGCGCGACGATCTTTTCCTACTTCATCTCGGTCACGGGCGGCGCGTCCTATATCGTTGGGGTGATCTCGCAGGCGTCGGTCGATCCGTTGATGGTGATCTTTGGCATCTTGGTCCTGTATATCATCTTGGGCGCCTTCTTTGACGAGGTGGCGGCGATGGTCATCACCTTGCCCTTCGTCATCCCAGTCATTCAGGGGCTGGGCTATGATCTGGTCTGGTGGGGTATCATCAACGTTGTGGTGATCGGCATAGGCCTGATTACCCCACCGATCGGCATCAACGTGATGCTGCTGAAAGTGATGTATCGCGATGTTAGGATCACCACGATCTACCGCGGCATCGTGCCGTTCCTTGTGGCCGATCTGGTGCGGCTGATCATTCTGGTGCTGTTTCCCGCGCTCACACTCTGGCTGCCCAGCATCATCGGCTGACCACCTGTCCATCTTGCGGACGAGTTTGACTGGGCCGTCGAGCGCAACCCGCAACAGCGCTACAATGACGACACAAACAGGGAGGATACCATGAACCTACGACATATCCTAATCGCGACCGCCGCGGCCGTCGCCTTTGCCAGCACCGCCAGTGCCGAGATCTTGCGGTTTTCCAGCTTTGAGCCCCCCGTGGCGCATGTCACCAAGAACATCCTGACGCCCTGGGCGGCCAAGGTGAATGCCGCCTCTGACGGCGAACTTGACATTCAGATCTTTCCCGGCGGCACGCTGGGGCGCAATCCTGCGCAGCAGCTTCAGTTGGTCGAAGACGGCGTGGCCGACATCGCTTGGGTGATCCCTGGCTATACTCCCGGACGCTTTGACCAGGGCACTATCGGAGGATTGCCGTTCTTGGTGCCCAATGGCACGGTCGGCTCAAAGGCGATGTGGTCGCTCTATGAGCAGGGGCTGCTCACCGGCGATTATGAGAAGTTCAAATTGATCGGTGTCATGACATCCTCCCCCAACGCCGTGGCCAGCACCGTCGAGGTGCGCACTCCTGCCGACATGAAGGGCCAGAACTTCCGCGCGCCTGGTCCGACCATGCTGAGCGCGATCGACGCGCTTGGTGCGGTGCCGGTGGGCGGGATCACCGGACCGGGGATGGCCGAGGCGATGAGTCGCGGTCTGATCTCGGGGACATTCACCCAGTTCAGCGCGATCGAAACCTTCCGCGTCGGTGAAACAATCAACTATTATCTGGACATGCCGCTGGGCGCGACGCCGATGCTGATCGTGATGAATCAGGCCAAATACGACAGCCTGTCGGAGAAGGCCAAAGCCGCAATCGACCAATTTTCGGGCAAGGTATTTTCCGAAGATTTCAGTAAATCCTTTGACCAGGACGTCGCTGAAGCACGCGAACGGGTGCTGGCGGCCAACGACATCAGCGTGATCGAGCCAGATGACGCACTGACCCAGCAGTGGAAAGACGCGCTTTCGCTGTCCACGACCGAATGGATCGCGGGCCACGAAAACGGGCAGGTCATCTATGACGCCTTCGTCATGGCGATCGACGAGGCCGCAGCCGCGAATTGATCCAGCGCTCGGGCGCCGCCAAACCCGTCGGCACCGGAGCGGCTTTGAGCAAGGATTCTGGCAATGGATGCAGCCAAAGACATCGCCGAGATCGCGCAGCTGATCTAGGTCTAGGGCCTATGTCGCGACCAGCGGCGCTGAGACGATCCGCGCGCCTACTTCACCCCGAAGGGCACGATCTTTGTCACTCGGTTTCGGGGCGGCTTCACCGATTTCATGATCCAGACCGTTTTTTCCGCGCTCCCTGAACGCTATCGCTATCTTGGCTTTCGTCTGCTGCCTGCGGGCCGGCCTTTTGCAGGACGGGATCATCTGCGACGGCACGCCCGAGGCCGACGCCCTGATCTGGGATGCATATCGCTGGGCGTCGCAGGCGGCGGGGCGCGATTAATCTAGGGTGTCGAGCTGTTCCAACGCGTCGGTGATCCCCTTCGTACTCGCCAACAGCTTGTCGCGATACTGCTCCAGCGCCTTGTCAAAGGACAAGGCGCTGCCAGTCCAGATCACAGTCAGACAGGCCACGACCTGCGCGCCGCGATAGATTGGCGCAGAGATGCTTTGCGTGCCAAGCCGGTAGCCTTCCTTGCGGTAGCCGACGCCCAGTTTCACGCAAGTGTCCAGTACATGCCCCAAGGGCCCGTCTTGCAATATCACCGGATGTTGCAGGCCCTGCCGCGCGCGCAGGCCTGCTAGGGTCTGCTCGCGTACGTCCTCGCGCGAAAAGGCCAGATAGGCGCGCCCCCCCGCGGTATCGAGCACCGGCAATTGCACCCCGACCATCCCGTGGTCGATGGAGTAGGGACTGATGTTATGCGTCGCTTCCCTGATTTCCATTTGATAATCGTTGAACGTCACCAGAGCGAGCGGCCACAGGATTTCGCGCCCTAGCCGCACCATTTCCGGCACGGCGGATTGCATGACCCAATCCTCATGCCGAAACCCAGAGCTGAGCGTTTTGGCCTGCAAGGTCGGGCGCCATTTTTCCGACGAATAGTCGCGGCTCACAAATCCCAGCCCTTCGAGCGTTTCCAGCAGCCGGTAGACGGTGGGGCGCGGAATGGCGGTCACCGCCGCGACCTCGGCCGCTTTCAGCCCGTTGCGTTGGTTCAGCGTCTGAAGGATGAGCAATCCTCGCTCTAGCGACCGGACGGATCCAAAGTTTGAAATGTTAAATCTCCTTATTTCCGCACGGGGCCTTTGTCGATCATGACACCGACACAGGCTAAGTCAACAAAGCGCTGGTTCTGGCGGGGCACACCAGTCGATTTGTCCGACAGGCGAACAAGTGCGGTTGCCGCCAGTGCAAGATCCGCCGCTTGGTTTACCATAGTTTGCAGCACTCGCTTACACCCGAAAGGAATCTGGCCCATGACCCTCAGTTCACTTGGATATATCGGCATCCGGTCCTCAAAGACCGAAGATTGGAGCGGCTTTGCCACCAACCTTCTGGGCATGCAGCAAGTGGATCGCGGCGGCAATTCGCGGGCCTTTCGTATGGACGACCGTAAGCAGCGTCTTCTGGTCACCGATGACGGGCAAGAGGGGCTGGATTTCATGGGGTGGGAAGTGGACCACCCCGACGAGCTGGACCGTCTGGCCAGCCGCCTTGAAAACGCAGGCGTGGCGGTGCGCGTTGAAACCGCCGCTTTGGCCGATCAACGTTTGGTCAGTCAGCTGATTTCCTTTAACGATCCAGATGGCAACCACATCGAAGTTTTTTGGAAACCGCAGATCGCCAGTGATCCCTTCGTCCCAGCGCGACCCATTTCGGGGTTCAAGACGGGTACGCTGGGCATGGGCCATGCGGTGTTGCACGTCGAAGATGCCTCCGCCCTTTTGCCGTTCTACCGCGATCTTCTTGGCTTTAGCGTTACCGATTATGGGCTGACCCCATTTCCGCTGTATTTCTTCCACATTAACGGGCGTCACCACAGCTTTGCCATGGTCGGATCGGGCCGCAAAGGGTTGCATCATTTCATGGTCGAGCTGCAATCTCTGGACGATGTAGGCCAAGGCTATGACATCGCCCAACAAGAAGAGGGGCGCGTGGCCTATACGCTGGGGCGGCATTCCAATGACCATATGATGAGCTTTTACGCCAAAACACCCTCCGGTTTTTTCGTCGAATATGGCTGGGGCGCACGGGTGATCGAGCCCGAGACATGGGAGGCGCACGAAACGACAGACGGACCCAGCTATTGGGGCCACGAACGGGTGCATCTGCCAGACGGCGATCCGGCCCGCGAACGCATGCGCGAGATGCGGATAGACGCGGCCAGCCGTGGCAAGCGCGCCGCCGATCCTGTGCCCAATTGCGCCTGGCTGGATTCGGTTGTTCGGCAGGACTGACCGCGGCCAAAAATACCAGTCGCTATAATCACGGCACGGAGCGATTTATGCGCATGACCAAGTTACCAGATCTTCAGACCGCAATCATCATCTCCGAAGCGGGCGGGCCAGAGGTCTTGCAACCCGCGCAGATGACCCTACCGCAACCTGGAGCGCATCAAGTGCTGATCCGCGTCGTGGCAGCGGGCATCAACCGCCACGACTGTTTGCAACGTGCTGCGGGCATTCACCATGATGGCAACCCGGTACCGGGGCTCGAAGCCTCTGGCGTTGTCGTTGCGCTGGGGCCGGGGGTGACTGAGTTGGACATCGGCGCGCCGGTGATGGCGTTGTTGCAAGGCGGCGGTTACGCCGAATATGCTCTGGCAGATGTGGCCCTGACGATGCCGGTGCCCGAAGGATTAAGCATGACAGAGGCCGCAGCAGTGCCCGAAGCCCTGTTCACCGCATGGTGGAACTTCTTTTTCCTGATGCAGCTTCGACCCGACGAATTCGCCCTGATGCACGGCGGCACCAGCGGCGTCGGCCATCTGGCGCTTCAGGCAATGTCCGGGCTGGGATATAGCGTTCTGGCCACCTGCGGCAGCGCCGATAAGGTCGCCGCCGCCAAACGGTTCGGCGCGCGCAATGCGTTCAACTACAATGACACCGAACTGGCTATGAAAGTACTGGATGCCACAGGCGGTCAGGGCATCAGTGCGCTTTTGGATGTCTCTGCAGGTGCGCATCTTGACGCGGATCTAGAGATGATGGCCCCTGACGGGCGCATTGCGCATCTGTCGGGCGGTGGCGCGCTGAGCGTGCCGCTAAAAAAACTGATGGCCAAGCGCATCTCGATCACCGGATCATTGCTGCGCCCGCTGGCGCTTGCGCGAAAAACAGAGGTGGCACAGATGATCCGCCGCGATGTCTGGCCCTTGCTGGGCACGCAGGTGCGTCCGGCACTGGCCGCTGTCCTGCCGCTGTCCGACGCCGCACAGGCGCATCGGGAAATGGGAAAGGGCCACCACATCGGCAAGATCGTTCTGGCTGTTTCAGACTAGGGCTGTCCACGATGTGGACACGAGCCAATAGGCTGGGGTCCAGTTCTGCCGCTCGCGCTAGAACCCAATCAACACCAATTAACGGAGCTTAGCGATGCGTATTTCTTCTTATATCACTTCAGACGGTACCGCATCTTACGGTATTGTGCAGGACGGTAAACTTCACGACGCAGGCAAGGCGCTGCACGCCACACTCCCCGACCTGCGGGCGGTGATGGCGGCGGGCGCACTGGATCAGCTCGAAGCCGCCGCTGAAACGGGCGAAGTGCTGGACATGGAATCGGTCAAATTGCTGTCGCCCTTGCCGAATCCGGACAAGATCATTTGCATCGGCCTGAACTACATGACCCACATCACCGAAACAGGCCGCGACAAGCCGGCCAAACCGTCGATTTTCACCCGCTACCCGTCTTCGGTGGTCGGCCACGATGTGCCGATGATCCGCCCGCAGGCGTCCGACTGGTTCGATTTCGAAGGCGAACTGGCGGTGATTATCGGCAAAGCGGGGCGCAACATCTCGGAAGCCGACGCCATGGCGTATGTGGGCGGCTACAGCTGCTTTAACGACGGGTCGATCCGTGACTACCAGCGCCACACCTCGCAGTTCTGGGCAGGCAAGAACTTTGTCGACAGTGGGTCAATGGGGCCTTGGCTGGTCACAGCTGACGAGATGACCGATCCGGCAGCACAGACCATGGAAACCCGGCTGAACGGCGAAGTCGTGCAATCGACACCGATTTCTGATCTGGCCTTCAACATCCCCGAACTGATCGCCTATCTATCGATCGTAACCGAACTGCTGCCGGGGGATGTCATTGCCACAGGCACGCCCAGCGGTGTCGGCCTGTTCCGCGAGCCCAAGCTGTTCATGAAAGATGGCGACCGGATCGAAGTGGAAATCTCGGGCATCGGGACGCTTTCCAATCCGATCCGCGACGAGGGCCAGTGATTATACCGCCGGTCTTACGGGCATACATCTGACGGACATTTCTATCAGAGCGTTCTGCGCAATCACCTCCCCAAGTGACAGGCTTGGGCAGGGAGAAAGGTAGACATATGACCAATCCGATTAAAACCAAGCGACCGATCTGCGAGACCGACCTTTACGCCGATGATGTCATCCTCGGTCCACACCCAGTTTACCGTCAGATGCGAGGCACAGGGCCGGCCGTCTGGTTGCCTTAAAATGACCTCTGGGCACTCCATGTGCCTTGAATCGTGATGGCCCAAAAAGAACCCGCAAAACGCGAGTGCGATGGCAAGCTGAGAAGATCGCCGCAAGAGCCATTGCTGATGTCATTGAAAAGAACGAGACTGAGACAAAGGCACTGGAATGAGAGGTCCGCGCGTTATGCACCCAGTCTGATACTCTCGATAATGCTGAACATGAGAACTTGGCGGCTCGTTAAAAAGACCGAAGATGATCGTGCAAACGTCACCAGAGATCGCAGAAAATTGCATCAGGATCGCGAAAGGCTCAATTGAGATCGCGCCAAGTTCAACAAGACAATCGACACGGTGAGAGAGGGCATTCAGCAAATCTTCGATATTGCTGCCGATAAGCTTGGTGTGTCAATCGCGGGTGGAGCAAAAGTACTTGATGATTTGAACACACTCATCAAGGCTGCTGATGAACTGCAGACCGTCGATCCAGATGATGAACTAAGCTTGTGGCAAGCCCCTTTGTGGGATCGTCATATGCAGGCCGCGCCGAAGACGTCAGCAACACCGTCACACCGGCGGGTTCAGAGACGATGGTCCTCTACAAAAAAGACATCCAAAATTTTGCACATTGCTGAAACACCGCACTCAGCAATGTGCTTTCGATCCGTCGTAACAGTGCTCGCTTGCGCTATGCCCTATTACCGCCGTTCGACCGGGGCACCCGGACCCGTGGTCTAAGAAACGGCCGCTGAAGGTAGGAAGGGAAGTTAGTGAAAAAAGAAACGTTGTTGCTATGCTTGATCGGTGTTCAGCGGTTTGAAACGTCAGGCTACACCACGCACTTCAGCATGCATAGGCTTCGGCGGTTGCGCCCTCCCGCATGTAAACATGCTTCCGGGGTCATAAGCCCCAATCAAATGTTCGAGTTTGAAGAAAGAGAAGGGTCGCCAGTCCAGATTACGTGGTCGCACCACAAGGAGCTAACGGCGTACACCTTCCCGATCCGGTATCTTGCAAAGCGCTGGATCGGGATAAAGATGGCAAACTTCCGATACATAAGGGGCTATTCATTTTGCAGCCTTTTTGACAGGCGCGTGGCGGCTTCGCGGACTTTACTGCCGTTTGATGCTGCGGTTCAAATGATCGCTTGATCCAAATCCCAATCTCATTGCGGCAGCACCGTGTCTCAAGCTGCCTCGATCTTCGGCGCCTCCACATTGGCGTTCCGCAGTTGCTGTGCCATTATTTCCGTATATGGCAAAGTTGGATTTGCCTCGGCAAGCATACCGACCTTCATCCAGAATTCGGCCTGCGCATTGATCGAACGGCACATGACCGAACTTGACTTGCGCAGTTCCTCATGAAGGTCGTTCCCTATTTTTACGATCCCCATCGACGTATCTCCTATTTGTCAATATATAAAACATATATGATTCGTATATAATGTGGGTGGCTGCTGGTCAATCAGACCTCTATCGCCACCCTAGATGACGCAGTGAGGATGCATGAAGGACAGTTATATCAATGTGCCCGTCGCACCGAGGCCGCAGGATGCACACAGGACCGAAAGCATCAAGCTTTACGGACCTGACGCCTTTGAAGGGATGCGCCGTGCGGGTGCGCTAACCGCCAGATGCCTCGACGGTGTATCCGATCTTGTCCGCGAGGGCACCGCTTTGTCAGAGATCAATGCCTTCGTTCTCGACTTCGCGGCAGACCATGACGCCACGCCCGCGACACTGGGCTACAAGGGCTATCAGTATGCCTGCTGCACATCGGTCAACCATGTCGTCTGCCACGGCTTTCCAAACGAAAAGAAGCTGCGCGACGGCGATATCGTGAATGTCGATGTCACGCTGATACATAATGGGTGGTATGGCGATTCAAGTCGGATGTATGTGGCAGGCAAGCTGAAACGCACGGCTGAGAGGCTAATCCAGATCGCACATGAGGCGATGATGCAAGGCATCAGGACTGTGCGGCCAGGTGCGCGATTGGGGGATATTGGTCATGCAATCCAAACATACGCACACTCCAAACGCTGTTCTGTCGTCCGCGACTTTTGCGGCCACGGGATCGGTCAGGTTTTTCACGACTCCCCCAATATCTTGAACTTCGGCAGAGCTGGAACCGGCCCAGAACTTCGAGAGGGCATGATTTTTACTGTTGAACCGATGATCAATCTGGGACGCGCCGACGTAAAAATGCTGGCTGACGACTGGACTGCCGTAACGCGGGACAAGTCACTTTCGGCACAATTTGAGCATTCGGTGGGTGTGACATCAGACGGTGTCGAGATATTTACACTCTCGCCTTTGGGCCTTCACGCGCCTGGGATTGAGCTCTGAACCCTTTCCGCTTAGCCGACGTTCATGGCGCTATTTCCCAGCGCCGGCAAAGCGGGACGAAGCAGTCGTCCACCATTCATACGCCAAAGGCTGCTTTCTAAATTTCACACTCATTGCACTGTACTCCTTGCTGATGATCGTCGTGATGAGCATGCTGAATTGAGTGCAACAGCGTAGCGCTGCTTATAAAAACCGAGGTTTTAAACCTAATGACCTTGGTGGTTTAAAATAGCGACAACTGGGCATTATCTTCGGCTTTGGGTTTTTTCTTGCGTTTAGATGCCGATTTCCGGCTTCCCAATTTTACAAAAACCGCTTTCGCCGCGAGCCGAAAATCCGGACTATTGCGCACATCGGTGATCTTCTGCTTTGCTATCCTTGCAGATGCGGCTTGATCAACGATTGGCGCAGGATAATCTTGCCCAAGCGTAAAGTCACGATCGTCGATCAGTGTCTTCTCCCAAGTCCAAGGTTCGTGAATGAATTCATCTGGAATATTCTTGAGTTCGGGAACCCATTTGCGAATGAATGTGCCTGTTGGGTCATGTTCCATGGATTGTTTGATCGGATTATAAATACGCATTGCGTTGATGCCTGTGACACCTGATTGCATCTGAAGTTGGCTGTAATGAATACCGGGTTCATAATCGGTGAACAGACGTGCGAGATGATGCCCCGTGGCACGCCAATCCAGCCAAAGTTGATAGCTGGCAAAACTTACCAACATCGCCCTCATGCGGAAGGTGATCCAGCCTTCAGCCGTCAAATTGCGCATGCAAGCGTCAATGAAGGGGTAACCCGTTTGACCATTTGCCCATGCTTGGAAGTACGCCTCGTTGTGTTCATTCACGCGCAACCCTTCAAAGGCGGGGTGCATGCAATGGGTTTCTATTTCGGGTTGGTCTTCGATTTTTTGGACGAAGTGGCAGCGCCATGCCAAGCGAGAACCGAAAGCTGTCAGATTACGCCCAAAGATTTTTTTCTCATCGGGGGATAATTGAGAGCGGCGTTTGATGATAGATTGGGTAACCTCGCGAACCGATAGGGTGCCCCATGTAAGGTGGGCAGAGAGACGTGAGCAATGAAATTCGGATAAGTCAGGTGCCGAGATGCGGTAAAGATATTGGCGGGATCGGTGGTTTAAGAAACTGCGCAGATCGGTAATTGCATTTTGACGTCCCCCCTTTTGCACTTTGCCAATGGGTATGCTGCCAAACATGGGGTCGTCTTTTTCTGGCAAGGTATCCGATTGACAGGTGGACAGAGGTGTAAGGGAAATTGGCTTTGGCAGTATCTTTTCGGCCATGCGCGCATTCCTGATTTTGGACCAATCATCACGACTGCGTAGTCTGCGTACAACACCGTTTGAGGGGAACTCGTGCAGCGATATACCGTTGGCCGAGCATAGGTTTTGAACTGCGACATCACGTTGGTATGTCCATAGGTTGCCAGTTTCTTCAAAAGCGTAAACGTCGCTTACTTGATGGTCCAAATGAAGGTTTTTGATGATCTCGCTAGCATCGCCAACCTTTATGATTAGGCGTTGACCTAAGTCTGTCAAAGCGATGTTCAGGTCGATAAGGCAATCGTGAATGAAATGCCAATGGCGGCGGGATGCGAAGGGCTGTTCCCAATACTTGGGTTCAACAATGTAAAGGGGTATGACAGGTGCGTTCGCGCGTGACGCTGCTAACAACGGTGCGTGATCATTGATCCGCAGGTCACGTTTAAACCAAACTATGCAGGGCGCTTGCGTCATTGGATTGGGGTCTTCGATATCTCTTTTTCACGGCTCTAGGATAATATGGGAGGCGCCTATTTGTAGTGCTCTCTGCGATCACCAAAATCGCGCACCCGTTTGCGCCAAGCTTTGTAGCTTCCACTTTTGAGCCTATCACGCATCTGCGTTTTAACCTGCTTGTCGCTGATACCATATTCAGCCTGAATATCATGAAGGCTGATGTGATCTGACAGCGCCATTTGTATGATCCCACTCATGTGTTCTGGCGGTAGGGCGGTTATTTTATTCATCGCATTGAGTTAGCGGGATGCCGTCCAAAGGCAAGCGATCCGAGGCTTCAAAGTTCATACATCGATAAACCCAAGGTCATTTAGAATATTTGGGATCTTCTTTTTAAGTTTGAAAACGCTTTTTGGTGCTCAACAAGGCATCTGGCTTGGTCAGATGGTATGTCCTTTAGACGCGGCAAAACATCAGGGCCGCTGGATGATCCAGCAGCCCTGACAGCTATTACAGAAGTTTCTTGCGCATCGTAGAGGAGATCACCTCACCAGCTATGACAAGGGCGAGGATTGTCAGCAGGACCATCGAAACCTCTTGCCATTGAAACGTGTCAATCGCGCCCTGCAAGATAATCCCGATCCCCCCTGCGCCAACAAGACCCAGCACCGTGGACTCACGCAGGTTAATATCCCAACGTAGAATGCTGATCGCAAAGAACGCAGGCATCACTTGCGGCACGATCCCATACATCACCACCTTGAAGCGCGACGCGCCGCAAGCTTCCAATGCCTCAATCGGCGCATGGTCGATTTCCTCAATCGCTTCGCCCAACAGTTTGCCAAGGAACCCGATGGATCGGAACATGATCGCGATGATCCCCGCGATGATGCCAGGGCCAAAGATAGCCACGAACAAAAGCGCCCAGATGATCGTGTTGACCGATCGCGAAGACACCAGAATGAAACGTCCGATCCACAGGCAGACGACATTCGGCGTCGTATTTTGCGCCGAGATATAGGCGACCGGCAGCGACAAAACGACAGCGATCATCGTGGCGATTGTGGCGATGTTGATTGTTTGCCAAGTTGCCTCAAGGATAGAGGGTAGATTGGTCGGATCTGGCGGCACCATGCGGGCGAACAGATCAACCAGCTGGATCGGCGCATCCCAGACCCATTCCCAGATCACATCGATGCTGCCCAAGGCCCAAACAACCACCAGCGTGACCGCCATCAACGCAACATAGCGCTTCATCCGTTGGACTGGTGTGAACCGCGCCCATTCATGTGTAAGTGTCTGTGTCATGTCATCCGCTTTCTGATCATGCCGCTGACGGCTTCGGAAATCAGGATTGCCCCGACGATGACCATCGTGATCGCAAGTGCGAAGTCGTAGTCATAGCGTCCGAACGCATTGGCAAGGGTCGCCCCGATGCCGCCCGCGCCGACGATACCAACAACAGCAGAGGCGCGCAGGTTACTGTCCAATTGATAAATCCCCAGCCCCACCAGACGTGGCATGATCTGAGGCAAAATCGCGTAGACCATCGTGCTAAAGAACGACGCTCCGACAGAGCGCATTGCCTCGACCTGTCCGAAGTCGATCTCCTCGATCCGTTCGGCAAGCAGTTTGGCGACAAAGCCGATCGAATAGACTGTCAGTGTCAGCGCTCCGGCCAAGGGGCCAAAGCCCACGGCTTTCACGAAGATGATCGCGACAATCACAGGGTGGAAACTACGGGCCAGAATGAACGTACCGCGTCCCAACAGATAGACAGGCTTGGGCGAGATATTTCGCGCGGCCATGAACGCCAGCGGCACCGACAGGATCATGCCCAGCGTGGTGGCAAGGATCGCAATTTTCAGGCTTTCCATGAAGCCCGAAATCAAAAGGCCTGAGCGTTCAAAGCTGGGCGGGAACGCTCCGCTAAAAATGCGTTGCGCCCGCGTGAGTCCTTGGGCCGTGCGTTCCCAATCAATCGGCAATGTGGCAATGGTCCCGATCACGTAGGCCGCGACGGCGATGTAAAACACCCAGCGCACAGCGGGCGATTTGATAAACGGCGGTTTGCGCCAGACTGTTTGGGTCGTCATGCGATAGCACCCATTTCCTGACGGTCCTCCGATGGGGTGCCCGCATAGATTTCATCCATTTGCGCGGCGTCCAGTGCGGCAGGCTTATCGTCGAAAATGATCCGCCCGTAGCGCATGCCAACGATCCGGTCACTGTATTCTTTGGCTTCAGTCACGTTGTGGATATTGATAATGACAGGCAAATTCAATTCGCGTGCAAGGTCGCGCAGCAACGACATGATCTGTTCAGATGTTTTCGGGTCCAGCGACGCCGTAGGCTCATCGGCCAACAGGATTTCAGGACGCTGCATCAGGGCGCGAACCACACCGACGCGTTGACGTTCACCACCAGACAGCTCGTCCGCACGCTTGTCGGCATACTGCGCGATGCCGACACGTTCCATCAACTCAAATGCGCGTTCGATGTCTTCCGCAGGATAGCGGCGCGTGACGGCCGCCCATGTCGAAATATAGCCAAGCCGACCCGATTGCACGTTTTCCATAACGCTCAAGCGGTCCACCAGATTGAAGCTTTGGAAAACCATGCCGACCCGACGACGGGCGCGGCGCAGCTCTTTGGGGCCGAGTGTCGTAAAATCGGTGCCGTTCAGTGTGATGCTGCCTGACGTGGGTTCAACCAAACGGTTCACACAGCGCAGCAGCGTGCTTTTGCCCGCACCGGACGATCCAATGATCGACATCAATTGTTCACCCTCAACCGACAGGTTCAGGTCCTTTAGGACAGGCGCACCTTTCCCGTATCTTTTCACAAGATTCTTAATTTCTAGCATGTTGCCTCTCAAACGCAGGAGCCACCCCGACCAATTGGTCGGAGCGGCATTTTTGCGGGGGGATTAATTGTCAGCGAGGCCTTGTGGCGTGTATTCAACGCCATTGGACGCCTGAATTTCACGGATCACAGCCCATTGGTCCTGATAGGTGATCGGGACAAACTTGCTGACACCTTCGAACTCATCACCAAGGGCTGTGCCTTCAAATTCAAACGAGAAGAACGCATCCTTGATCGTTGCGGCCAGCTCTGGGTCCAGATCGTGGGCCAGTGTGAAGGATGTCGTTGGGAACGGATCGCTTTCCCAAATTTTGCGCACATCCGCTACGTCATACAGGCCGCGTTCCGCCATGCGGTCAACCACTTCGGACGCAACGGGGGCGGCGTCATAATCACCTGCGACAACACCCAACATGGATTGGTCGTGCGAACCAGAATAGACGACTTCGTAGTCCTCGTCAGGGATAACGCCTAGTCCAGGAAACAAGGCACGCGGCGCTTGGTTGCCGGAATTGGATGTGGGCGAGGTGTGCGCCACGCGGCGACCAGCCAAGTCGGACACTTCCTGAATATCGCTATCGGCTTGTGTGAACACCTGAAGGCGATAACCGAACTGTCCGTCTTCCGCGCCCATGATCGCAAAAGGCACGGCCCCTGCAAGGTTTACGGCAAAAGGTGTCGGGCCGGTAGAAAAGCCTGCAATGTGCAGACGACCAGAGCGCATGGCTTCAACCTCTGCAGAGTTCGATTGCACTGCGAAGAACTGCACATCTTTGCCTGTCGCGTCTTCGAGGTGCGCAATAAATGGCGCCCAGATGTCAGCGTAAACAGCAGGGTCTTCGACGGGCGTATATGCGAACACCAATGTATTCGGGTCGTTCAATTCAGCTGGATCTGTTGGCGCATCGGCCACAAGGTCACCGTTCGCATCGCAATACAATGCGTCCAGCGCACCGCGTTCTGCGCACTCTTGGGCGGCGGCGGCGGTTACACTGCCAAGTACCAGCAGACTTGCAGCCATAGCTGCATTTGTCACTTTCAAAGTCATATTAATCTCTCCCTAGTTTTCTTTCGCACTCTGGTAGGGTCCTCCAACCACTACCACGCGATCTGGTCAGCCTATGTGCATCGCCTAGCATCACGCGAGGGTGGCTGTGTTAACACACAGTTACAGTGATCGATTTTAATGTTAACAATATTACAAGCGATACCTTCGCACTGTCTTTTCCTTTAAACCCCACGCAGTTTAGAAGAACATAGTGCAACGCTGTTTCGGGGAGGATCAGGGTGACGTTCGAAAATCAAAGCCAAGATCAGTCGCCGCCCGTCGTCGCAATCGTAGATGATGATCAAGAGGTACGAGAGACCCTGTGCGAATTGTTGTCCAGCAGTGGTTTTACCCCGATTGCCTGCGAGGGCAGCGCCGATTTTCACGCGCTTGGTGAACCGCCCGCCGTTGATCTGGCAATCATCGATTTACGGCTTCGTGGTGAATCCGGTTTGGATTTAGCAGTGCAGATCGGCGCGCGCTATGCCTTGCCGATTGTAATGCTGACAGGTGTTGGCGACGAGATCGACAAAATTATTGGTCTCGAAACAGGTGCTGATGATTATCTGATGAAACCCTTCAACCCGCGCGAGCTGGTCGCGCGCATCCGCTCAGTTCTGCGCCGGTACGGGCATGGCGTGAACCGTGCGCAATCCCTGCCCGAGCACACCATCACTTTCGGGCGCAAACAACTTGATCTACAAAGCCGAATCCTGCTTGATCACGCGGGCCATGAAGTCCCCCTGACAAACGGCGAATACCGCCTGCTTGAATATTTGGCACGTAACCCGTCGCGTGTGATTTCCCGACTCGAACTATTGTCCGAACTCGGCTCGGATATGGAACGCTATGTGGACCGCACGATTGATGTGCTGATCCTGCGATTGCGCCGCAAGATCGAGGATACACCGTCAAAGCCGGTTCACCTGCAAACCCGACGGTCTCAGGGCTATTTCTTTAAGCTAGAAGCGGAGTAGCACCATGCGTAGCGTACTCCGTTCGCCCAGCGTCAAGGCACGGCTTTCGATCGCGATCCTGACGCTTTGCGCTGTGACCCTGATCATATCCGTGATCAGCCTTTTGCTGCTGCGCAATGCGGAAAACTGGCTCGATACGATTCACCGCGATACGCTAACCGAAGTGTCACAAGCCTTGGAGCTGTCACGCAACGCCGCTGATCTTGCGACGGCGGCACCGTTTCTTTTGACGGTTCAGGTGCCTTATCAAAGACAAGTGGATGCAGACGCCATCCTGCAAACTATCGAACAATTGGAAACCCTATCAAAGGCCACGGATGACTTATTGCTGCCCCTTGCGCGGATCAGAGTGGCAATTTCCAATTTGTTGCGTGTGTCATTGTCGCAAAGCAGGTTGCAGGCCGAAATTTCACAGGTCGATATCGAGCTGGCCCGCCTGCAAGACCGATTTCAGCGGCAAGCCAGCGCGACTGCCTCATCATCGGATGACCGGCTGGCGTGGGCAGCGCTGAGCCGCCTGTCCAGCGACGCCCGCCGCGTGACCCGTGCTCAGGAAATCATCGAAGTGGGAGAGATAAATCGCCGCTACAACCGCAGTCGTGCAGCGCTTCCAAATATCGAAATTACGACGCAGGGTTTACGTGAAATCGAGGCGATACTGACGCGCCCGACGAGCGATTTATTTCAGCTCAAATACCAATCACTTACCGCCGCACTTGATGCAGAGAACGCGCTGTTTCGCATCCGCCAGCTTTCCAGCGATATAAACGTCTATGCGACGTCGCGGGTTGAAACGGCGCAGGAACGGCTGCGGGTTGCACGCATGCAAACCTCACGGGATTTAAAGCTGGCGCAAACGGTTGTTGCCGTGCTTGCCGCATTTAGTGCCTGCGTTGCGGTGATCTCGTCATTGTTTGTATCGCGCTATGTGACACGCAATCTACGCCTTATCGCAGACGGTATGCGCCAACTTGCGGCGGGCGATCACTCGGTCACCGTGCCGACCAAGAACGCGACGGATGACGAGATCGGCCAGTTGTTCCATGCCTTCGGTGTGTTCCGCTCAAACGCGCGCAAACTAGATCGACGGACGGCGCAAATCACCCGCCAGAACACGCTGTTTTCGAGTGTCTTCAGCGGCATCAAAGACGGCGTCGCGATCCTGACGCCACAAGGCAAGATCGAGGCCGAGAACGACAAAGTACGAGCGCTTTTAAACATTCCCCACGATGCCCTTGCACAGACCATGCAAGACCTGTTCGCGCTGTCGGCATTCAGGTTGCAAAGCGGGTCGGATGACCGCGGCGGGTATGATGAATACACCAACCCCATGGGTGACGTGATCGAGGTGCGGTCTTCGTTTCTGCCCGATGGTCGATCCGTCTGGCTGTTGTCGGAAACCACTGAGCGCAAGCGGATCGAAGACCGTCTTGAGGAAATCCGCCGTGTTGAGGCGCTTGGCAAGGTAACGGGCGAAGTGGCCCATGATTTCGGCAACATCCTGTCGACGATTTCGGGCAACCTGCACCTGCTAGAAACATCCAACGCGACCGCTGCGCCCTTCCGTCTTGGACGGATACGGACCGCCGTGGACTTAGGCGTGTCCCTGACGGAACGTCTTGTAGCGTTCGCCCGCAAACAACACCTTGAACCAGAGCGGGTCGATCTAGGGTCATTGGTTGAGGGCATGCAGGATCTGTTGGACATCGCCCTGCCCGAGAACGTGACACTCTATCTGGATCTGGGTGAAGATCCGGTGCATGTATCCCTTGATCCGGGTCAGCTTGAAAGTGCGTTGCTTAATGTGTGTATGAACGCCGCACAGGCCATGCCCGATGCAGGCAACGTCTGGATCACCTTGACGACGCAGGACCGTCACGCTGTCCTCTCGATCAAGGATGACGGCATCGGAATGACAGAAGAAACCCGCCGTCACGCGTTTGAACCTTTCTATACGGCCCGTCCGAACGGAGAAGGCACAGGACTAGGCTTATCGATGGTATACGGTTTCGTAACCCAATCTGGCGGCACTATCGAAATTTTCTCATCCATGGGCCAAGGCACAGCCATCGTAATTCGCGTCCCTATTATGGACACGCCACCCGTCGCCAAGCCCAAGATACCTTTTGGAGGTACGGCAATCGTTGTTGATGACAATCGGGAAACGGCGGCCGCCTTAAAGGGTACCCTCACGACACTCGGGTTCGATACATTGATCGCCACAACCTATTCGGAGGCGCAAAAAACCATCGAACAGACACAAGAAATAACACTATTGGTTTCTGATCTCAATCTAGACCATGGGCATTCAGGGCTGCAATTGATCCACGCAACACTAGAACGACACCCTTCGGTATTTGCCATTTTGATATCATCGCGCCTACCTGCCCAAGTCCCTATGATTAAGAAATATCGCAACCGTTTTGAAATGCTCCCGAAACCCGTTGATGAAACAGATCTGGTGCATGCAGTGACCGACGCGCGGAAAAGAATAGTAGAAGTTATTTAAATTTCCTGTTCGACAGCACGAGAGACGCCCACCCTCCAGAATGTCCGCTTTTCCATTAGGAGGCTCATCTCAAGCATCCGCAGCGAAAATCCGATTTCCAACGGAAGTGTCGATCGACGCGATCGGCCCTGAGCAGACCTTGGCCGCTCCCTGAAATGCTGCGTTGTAGCTTCTCGAAAGCAGACTGAGATTCCGCGATCCTCGTTGACGCAGGCCCTCCAGCATTGACCCTTCATGCCGACAAGATTCACAATCAAGGGAAACCAACTATGAGCAGTAATTGAGCCGCTTCCCACAGGTTGTCGATTGTTGGTTGATGACGGGCGGCTTTGACTCTTAGATCCGCATCGTCCTGGGTGATCTGCATGAATTTGCACGGTTTTTAACGGCGCCACTGACCAAACTTTCAGGCGTTGTCTCGATTGAAACGTCGATCCAAGTCCGCCGCGTCAAATGTCGCCCCGCACGGCTTGATTAGGTACGGGGCTACATCAAGCCGTCGCGTGAATTCCTAACGCATCAAGCTGCAAAACGGGTTGGCGCGAAAGGCGCAATGGGCAAGGTGGATGCCTTATCGATCACCAATTCGCTGAGAATTTTGCCGCAAACCGGTCCCATTTGATAACCATGCGCCGAATAACCAAAGCTGTGGAACACGTTGTCCGCTTGCCCAGCTCCAATTACAGGAATGCCGTCGGGCATGAACCCTTCGATCCCCGCCCAACACCGTACTATTTTGGCGTTTTTCATGATCGGGAAATAACGCTGCGCTGTTTTGGCATAGGTCGCCAAACCTTCAAAATTCAGATCGGTTTTGTTGATGTCGGGATGCGCCGTGCCGACATGACCACCGCCGATCAGCACGGTTCCATTTGGGAATTGCTTGAACGAAAACGGAATGCCTTGGGCGCCTGCAACGCAATCGATAAAATGAGGCATTTTTTCAGTGATGATCAACATCGGCGCGCGGGCTTCAACATGCAGATCATCGCCTAGCATGGCCGCAATTTTACCGCCCCATGCCCCTGCACAGTTTACGATATTGGGTGCAACAAAAGTGCCATCCGCAGTCTGCACAGACCACTCTGTACCAGCACGTTCGATGCGATCAACGCCGCTGCCCTCGTGAAACGTGACACCAAGCTGTTTGCATTTTTGGTGAAAGGCCTTGATCGTTTGAAAGGGGTTGGCAAACCCATCACCCTTGACCGCCATCGCGCCAATACAGGCAGGAGACACGGCAGGTACCAAGTCGCGCAGCGTCTGCTGGTCGATGATGTGCTCGTGCTCAAATCCAATGTCACGCACTTGTTGAGCGCGCGCACGCAGTTGATCCATCTGTTCATCGGTGTCGGCCAGTTTCACCTGATAGGACGCGACAAACCCACAATCGTCGTCCACCAACGCCTCGATATTTTGCCACATCTGGGCCGAGGCCGCCGACAGCGGCACCTCAGGCAAAGCGCGACCCAAACGGCGCACGCCGCCCGCATTGGCGCTCGAGGCATGGCGTCCGACACGGTCCTTTTCGACCACGATCACCTTCATGCCGCGCAGTGCGAGATGCAAAGCCGTGGAGCAGCCATGCAAGCCGCCGCCAATAACAATCGTGTCGGCTGTGGCCGAATTTGAACTAGATTTCATGTATTTGCCTCGTCGTTGGGATGACAACATCAACGCGTTTTCACGTCTTTTAGTCTTCGTAAGCGGCTGTGATGATCACTTCGACTTTCAACTCGGGCCGTCCGAGTTTCGCCTCGCCACAGGCCCGCGCAGGCGCAAAGCCCTTTGGCATCCACGCGTTCCAAACGGCGTTCATTTCCGCGACGTCGTTGATATCGGCCAGCCAAATAATGGCCTGCAAGATCTGCTTGCGCGATGATCCCGCCTCGGCCAGCAAGGCATCAACGCGCGACAGCATTTCGATCGTTTGCGCGGTCACTGTGTCGCCTTCGCCCACTTGGCCACACAAATAGGCGACCCCGTTGTGCTTGACGATTTTACTCATTTTCTCAGCGGTATGGAGACGTTCGATCATTGCGTTTTGTCCTGATGTATTGTGTCTGACAGGGCCGAAAGCTCTGACAAGGTAACGGGTTTAAGCGGCGCGCGAATGCGAAACGCTCCGACCTCATTTTGAGTGCGTTTGTGTTCCGCTGCGAGAATTTCGGTCACGGTCAGCCCGCAATTGCGCCCTTGGCACGGTCCCATGCCGCAACGCCCAAAGACTTTGGTGCGATTGGGGCCATCACAGCCCATGGCTGCGAATTTGCGGATGTCGCCCGCGCGCACTTCTTCGCAGCGGCAAATGATCGTGTCATCTGCGGGCGCGAAAACCTCCTCTGGCGGGGTGTAAAGCACATCCAAAAATGGCCGAATAGACAGCTCGGACTGGCGGGATCTGATAAGGCCTGCGGCTTGCGTGTCACGCAGTCCCGCGTCGATTTTGCCAATGCTGGCTAAGGCATTCAAAGCTGCCAAACGGCCTGAGATCGCCGCAACTTTTGCGCCGCCAATGCCAGCCCCGTCGCCCGCTATGGAAAACAAAGGATGCGAGGATTGCCCCAAGGCATCTGTGACAGGGTGAAAACACCTTTGGATGTCGTCGAACCGATGATCCAACTTCAAAGAGCGGCTGATTTGCGTATTGGGAACAACGCCTTGGTGCAACAAAACCATATCAGTTTCGATACGGTGATCCTTGCCACCAGCACGAAATGTCACGGCCTGCGCATGATCAGTGCCCTCAACGGCAATCTCGCTGGCAGCGGTGTACCGTGGGACTTTTGCGCGCTTCAAAGTCACCAAAAACCGCATGCCTTTGACCAGCTGTTTCCAGTCTTTCACAGCACCGAAAAAATGCGGCAAAGCGGACATCAGGTTCCGACGTGTTTGCGTTTCCACCAAGGCTTTGGGCGGCGCACCTGCGGCCAACAATTGCGTGGCCACCAAGTACAGCAAAGGCCCTGAGCCCACGAGCACAGCGTTTTGCGCCACAAGCCCGTCGCTTTTCATCATGATCTGCGCGGCCCCTGCGGTGATCACCCCCGGCAAGGTCCAGCCCGGAATAGGCACAGGGCGTTCGGTGGCACCGTTAGCGATAATCACATGTTGCCCGCGCACTTGCCCCGCTTGTTCATTGCGACTGTAGGTGACAGCCCCGTCTTCGCCGACATTCCAGACAGTGACGCCTGCGCGGTGATCGACGGCACTCTGACCGAGCTCTTGCACAAGACGCCCACCAGCAAGGTAATCCTTGCCCAGAATTTTGGCTTGCGCGGGCGTGGTCTGCGCCACATTGCGGTAAATTTGCCCGCCTGCGCGCTGCTGTTCATCCAAAAGACACACAGTTGCGCCGTGCTTTGCTGCCTCAACCGCGGCGGACATGCCCGCGGGTCCAGCGCCCACGACGACGATATCAAATTGGCTCTGCATCATTCTGCCCCTTTGTGCGTATTGGGAACCCGCGAGACCACAAGGCCGTCGGTCACCGGAATTTGGCAGGCTTGAACGGTCACGCCATCAATCTGCACCAAACAGTCATAGCAGGCCCCCATCATGCAAAACGGACCACGTGCCGAGCCGCTGACGGGCGTGTTACGGATGGCATCGGTGCTGCTTTGAAACAGGGCGCCTGCAACGCTCATGCCGCGCGTGGCGGCGACAGGTTTGCCATCGAAGGTAAAAGACAGCTGCTCATCGCTAGGGGGTGTCTCAAGCGGCTTAAACATGGAAACGACTTTCGCTAAAGTGGGACAAATCGGGCGCTGTGTTGCGCTCGAGTATCCAATCGGGAAGAAGGCGCGCATGAGCAGCCGACAGCGTGATGCCGCTGTGGCAAGTCACAAAGGACGCGCGAGGGAATTTGGTGGAACGTTGGTAAATTGGCAGCCCATCTTGGGACATGATGCGCAAGGCGGCCCAACTGCGCACAAGCTTCACCTTGCCCAAATGTGGAAAAATATCGGTGGCGTGTTTGGCCAGTTTGGCGACCGTTGGAATGTCGATGCTATCTATCATCCCCACTTCGGCCTTGCTGGCGCCAATTTGCACGCCACCTTCATTGACCTGCCGCAGTGTTCCTGAGGGATATTTTAAGAAATAGGGCAGCTTTTCGGTGATCAAAACCTGACCCTGTTGCGGGCGAATGGGCATGGAAAACCCAAGGTTATGACCAAGTTGCAAAGCGCCAAGTCCAGCCGCCAAGATAAGACGCTCCCCATCCACTTTGGTGCCATCTTTGAGCACAGCCGCGAAGCCATCGTCCCCCGCCTCAATGTCAACGACCTGCACACCCGTAAAGATGTCACCGCCCGCCTTGCGCACAGCGATTGTGAGCGCGCGCAGCAATTTGAGAGGGTTCACATGTCCGTCCATGGTTGAGAACACGCCGCCAATGACTTTCTCGCCAACTTCAGGCACGCGTTCTTTCACCGCCTCTCTGTCCAAAACGTCAAACGGGTAGTCACCGCCTAAATCGTCACGCAGCTGTGTCAAACGCGCGACATAAGCTTCAAGTTCAGCCGCATCGGTGAAGTATTCGATGCCGCCGGTTTGACTGAGCGAGACATCAACGCCGGTTTCTTCAAGCAAATCAGCTGCATAATCTTGCCAAAGGGCTGCAGACTGGCGGGTCCATGACGCATAGGCTGGTGCATTCGCACCCTTGCCTTGGACCCAGACCAGACCAAAGTTCCCATGTGAGGCGCGAAAATCTTCTTCGGCACCATCCAGAACGACCACAGATTGATCGGTTTTCAACAGGCCGTAGGCTATGGACAGACCCACGATCCCACCACCGACAATAACCACGGGCATGACTCACCCTTTCCCGATGAAGATTTTGTCGAGGCCATAAAAGCGATCCAAAATCAGCATCAACAAGAAGGTCAAAACGATCAGCACGGTCGACACAGAGGCAATCAGCGGATCAATGGTTTGAGTGATGTGGTTGTACATCTTCACAGGCAGGGTTTGCGTTGAGGGCGAGGCGACAAACACGCTCATCGTCAGCTCATCAAAGCTGGTGATGAAAGATAAAATCCAACCACCCGCAATGCCGGGCAAAATGAGCGGCACTGTGATGCGGCGAAACACTGTGAACTTGGACGCGCCAAGTGTCATCGCGGCGTGTTCTGCATCTGTCGACATGCCCGTGGCCGAGGCCAAGGCCAAACGCAAAGCATAGGGTGTGACCAAGATGATGTGTGCGGCTGCAAGGCCGTAAAACGATCCGCCCAAGCCGATTCTGGAATAGAATTGCAAGAAGGCGACGCCCAAAACCAGATGCGGGATCATCAAGGGGGATAGCAAAAACGCCGAGATCAATTCGCGACCTGGAAATTTATGACGCGCCAAGGCCAGAGCCGCAGGCACGGAAATGATCACAGCAACAGTCGCCGAAAATAGCGCCAACCATACCGACATCCCAAAGGCTTCGATAAAGTCGGGATTGTCCAAGATGGCTTTAAACCAGCGCAAAGACAGACCGTCTGTGGGCAGGGATAGATAGCCTTTGTCAGTGAAGGAGACAGCGATCACCATCAGCAGCGGCGCCATGATGAAGGCGACGAATATGGCGTGAAAAATCAGGGCAATAGGTCCAAGGGTTCTCATGACAGGTTCCTATTCAAATACTTTGGCAAAACGGCGCTCTACCAGCTTGTTGTAGCTGACGATAATCGCGATATTTGCAATAAGAAGAAGGACGGCAATCGCCGCACCCAGCGGCCAATTGAGCGTGCTGAGATATTCGTCGTAAGCCGCAGTCGCCACCACTTTGAGACGTCGTCCACCGATGATGGCTGGGGTCGCAAAGGCGCTGGCAGTAAGCGCGAAAACAATGATGCTGCCCGACAGAATACCCGGCATGGCTTGCGGCAAGGTGATGCGGCGCAAAACGGTCATTTTGGACGCGCCAAGGCTGTAGGCGGCATCTTCGCTTTGAGGGTCAATCTTTTGCAAAGAGGCCCAAACGGAAATCACCATGAAAGGCACCAGAACATGCACAAGCGCGATGGTCATGCCCGTAAAAGTGAACATCAAACTGACAGGTTCGTCGCCAAATCCCAAAGCTTGAGAGACCATGCTCAGTATGCCACTGCCGCCGAAAAACAAGGCCCAGCCGAGCGTACGGACGACCACGGAAATCAACAGCGGGCCTAGCACGATCAGCAAAAAGATCGAGCGCCAGCGCGGGTTAAGACGCGATAAAACATAGGCCTCAGGCACGCCAATGGCGACGCAGATCACGGTCACCCAAAGGGCCAGACCAAAGGTACGGCCAAAGATCTTTTGGAAATACGGATCGCCGATCACTTCCGCGTAGTTGCCAAAGGTCCAATCGGATTGAACGCCAAGGTTAAAATCATAGGAATGCAGGCTCAGCAGCAGTGTCATGATCATCGGCGCCCCTAAGAGGGCTGCGAAAAACAGAACGCCTGGGGCCGTCAAAAGATACGGGGTGTTTGGGGTTTTCTCAGTGCTCATGCTTGCACTCCGCCAAACACTGTGAGAGCGCCTTCTTCCCAAGCAAGATATGCCGAATCGCCACGGGCAAACCCTGCGCTTCCTGTGTTGGGTTGGGTGACAAGCAGCTCGCCCATGTCGCTTTCAACGCTGTAAAGCCAGCTCGCGCCCATGAAAATCGAGGCCTTAACACGCACGGGCAGGCCGGCGTTGTCGCTGGACATGGTAAATTTTTCGGGTCGAATAGACAGCGCCACATCCGCGCCAACCACATGCGCTTCGGTGTTGACGGACACCGCGATTTGGTTAACAGACACTACATTTTTGTCAGTGACTTTGCCTTGGAGGATGTTTGTTTTGCCAACAAAATCAGAGACAAAACTGTTGAGAGGGCGCTCATAGAGATCAAGCGGTGCCGCGACTTGTGATACATCGCCTTGCTGCATGACCACGATGCGGTCACTCATCGACAGGGCTTCCTCTTGGTCGTGGGTCACGAGAATTGTGGTGACGCCGAGGTCTTGCTGCAACAAACGCAATTCGATGCGCATGTCTTCGCGCAGTTTCGCGTCCAAGTTGGACAAAGGCTCATCCAACAACAGCACTGGCGGCTCGATCACCAAGGCGCGCGCCAAGGCGACACGTTGCCGTTGACCGCCTGACATATCCTTTGGAAAGCGGTCCACGAACTGCCCCAATTTCACTTGATTCAATGCGTTGTGCGCTCGCTCAAGCCGTTCCGCCTTGCCAACGCCGCGCATTTCAAGACCGAAAGCAACGTTGTCCAAAGCGGACATATGCGGAAACAAAGCATAGCTTTGAAACACGATCCCCAGCCCGCGTTTGTTGGGTGGTGTGTTGGTGATGTCTTTGCCATCTAGAATAACTTTTCCAGAGGTGGGCGACAAAAGGCCTGCAACCATTTGCAAGGTAGTGGTTTTGCCGCAGCCTGACGGGCCAAGCAGTGAAATGAATTCACCACGCTCGACGCTGAGGCTCATATCGTGCACTGCGACGAAATCTCCGAATTCTTTGCGGAGTGAATCAAATTTTAGAAAAGACATGTGTCGGCCCTGAGTATGAGAGGTCACAGGCGCGCACGAGGTGTGATGCGCGCGCCTGATTTTTCCTGATTTTAAGTATCGTTCGGTGAGACTTATTGCTCGATGCGACGTGTCCAAGATTTGGTCCACTCGCCACGTGATGAGTTGACGATCGCGTAGTCGACCTCAATCAGGTTATCTACGATGTCAGCACCAACTGGCAAAGCAGAGCTTTCTTCCTCGGTCAACTCAACGCTTTTGTTCACAGGCGCCCATGCAAGCGTCGTCGCGATCAATTTTTGAGCTTCTGGAGAGGTCACGAATTGAACGAAGTCTTGTGCCAATTCAGGCACATCGGAATCGATCACAGGGCAAGTTGTGACCAACAATTTGATGCCACCTTCCTCAGGGTAGGCAAACGCGCCTGGGAACCCAGAGTCAGCCAATGCTTTCAAACGGCCAGAGCCCCAAACGGACAAAGCGATTTCACCTGTTTGGAACAGTTCAGACATTTTGCCTGATGAAGGCTCAAACACTTTGACGTTCTCTGCGATAGTGTCTTCAAAGGCTTTAAAGCCAGGCTCGATGTCATCAACACCGCCGCCATTCATCATCGCCGTCGCGATCAAAGCGTGCAAGCCATAGCCGTTTGTGATCGGTGGGATAGACAACATGTCTTTGTATTTCGGATCGGCCAGATCTGTCCAAGATGTCGGTGCATCCCAACCTTTTTCAGCAAAGATTTCCGTGTTGTATGCAAGGCCCGTGGCGATAATGCCAACGCCGACCGCCTTGTTTTCGGGCATACGTGCCGCGTCGTATAGGCCGTCAAACGTGGCTTCATTGACTGTCTCACAGTAGCCAAAGCCAATGGCTTGGGTCATGGGGCCATCGTCGATGAAGACAACGTCAAGTTCCTGTGCACCTTCTTGAGCGCGCAGTTTTGCAAGCGTGTCGGTGGATTTTCCAGGCACGTAGACAACTTTTGCGCCCGTTTTTTCTTCCCACATAGGGATCAGTGTTTCGTTGAACAAAGTCTCTGTCGAGCCGCCATAGGCGCCAAGATAGAGCGTTTTGTCTTCCGCCAAAGCGGCTGTAGTTGATAGAGCGAGCAGGCTCACAGCCATAATCGATTTATACATGTTGGTCGACCTCCGAGTCGGTGTTGGTGTAAGTGCGGATTCTTTTTGTGCAGACCCGCTTGTGTTTACAACCGCCAGTAATGCCTTCAACGCAACATCAGTCAAATTCATTATATTGCCCACATCATACGCAAATGTTATGATTTTCTGTAAACAGGGCAAATACTCATGAAAATACAACATCGACAGCTAGAAGCCTTTCGCGCGCTGATTGACACAGGCAGCGTCACTGACGCCGCCAAACGCATCAATGTGACACAGCCCGCAGCCAGTCGTTTGATTTCAGATTTGGAACATAGCGTCGGTTATCCTTTGTTTTTACGTGAGAAAAAGCGGCTCTATCCCACGCCTGAGGCCTTGGCGTTGTACGAAGAGGTCAATCGGTCCTTCATCGGAATTGACACGATTGCAGAAGCCGCCCGCGACATCGGAAACTTCAGGCGCGGATCATTGCGTTTGGTCAGCCTGCCAGCCATGGCGATGAGTTTTCTACCGCGTATGATTGCGAAATTCTGTCAGGATCGCCCAGATATATCAGTCAGCATGCAGATCGAAGGCTCGCAGCGGGTGATTCAATGCGTGGCGTCCCAGCAATATGATTTTGGTTTGGCGGAACTTGGCACCGAACATCCGGGTGTCACCGCTAAGGTTCTGCATGATGCGCCTTTGGTTGCCGTTCTGCCACGGGGTCACGACCTTTTACACCGCGAGGTGCTCACGCCGCAGGACTTCGAAGGGCAAAGTTTTGTGTCTTTTGGCCGCGACAACCCCCGCAGAGACCAGATCGACGCCTTCTTTGTTGCAAACAACGTCACACGGAAAGTTCAAATTGAAGCGCAACTGTCCATGGCGCTTGGAAATATGGTTGCGAACGGCGCAGGGCTTTCCATTATCGACGAGGTCACCGCATGCGGCCTGCGCGACCTTGGGCTGATCGAATTGCGGCCATTTGAGCCCCAAATCCCTTACAGCTACCGCGTGCTTTTGCCAAAACACAAACCACTGTCCAGTCTTGGTGAGGCATTTTTGGACATGGTTGATAGGGAACTGAAAGCGAACGCGCCGCAAAGAGCAAAATAGGAAGGTTGAAGTGTATAGCAGGCAGATCGAACCTGCGCGAACTATAGAAGCCTTAGGGCCGGTTATGAGACATTTTTCCGTATGAGAACTTCAGAATGCTCTAAAGCTGAGGGTGCAGTACTGGGCGCTGTAAAATAGTTTGGGCTTAAATCTGCTATTCGCTACATTTTCAAATTTCGCACAGTGTGCTTGTAGGTCCAACTGTCCGCTTTCTTCACGCTGCCTTGTCGAATGCGCGCGTGCAGCGCAAGTCCGCAATCCGCCGTTTGTTGCCAAAGCCCATTGTATTTAGTCGTTACGGCGTAGGGTGTGGATGGGCGGGCTTTTGTTATGTTCTGCATCTCCAATAGCTTACCATGAAGCTCAAGCGCGTGATGCTTTGCATCCGCGCCTCAGGTCAAACGAATGCGCCTCTCAATGGAAATCGCGGCTCGGAAACAGGCGTTTTGCCTGATCGCGCGGGTGCATGGCGCGGGGCGGGTAGCGCGGCGGTCGGGGGGCGTCGTCCGCTTGGGGCTGAGTGATGCCCACGGCCTCCTCCATCGGGTGGCCAAGGTCTGAAAGCCTGTGCGACAGATCGTCGATATGATCGGCGATGAGATGAACGACGATGCCTTCGCGTTCCAGCCGCCCGCTGACACGCAATAACCGCCCGCCCATTACCGTGCGGCGGAACCGTTCGTAGACCTTAGGCCAGACGACCACATTGGAGACGCCGGTTTCATCCTCAAGTGTCAGAAAAATCACGCCTGAGGCCGTGCCAGGGCGCTGGCGAGTTATGACGAGACCGCAGACAGTGATGCGCGCTAGGGGCGCCGTTGGCAGTCGGTCATGGGGCGTGAGCCCCGGGATTGATGGTCGCAAAAGCTCCATCGGATGGGCGCGTAGAGTGAGGCGGGTGGAGACGTAATCCTCCACAACTTCCTCGCCCATATGCATGGACGGTAGGCACACCTCAGCCTCGCGGATGCCTTCGCCGTCCATCGGATCGGAAAAGAGCGGCAAAGGCTTGGGGGCAAGGATCGCGCGCACCTGCCACAAGGCATTGCGCCGCGTGAGCCCCATGCTGATGAACGCGTCAGCCTCGGCTAACCGTTCGAGCACGGTGGGCGCGACGCCCGCCCTGAGCCAGACGCTTTCTGGGTCTTGATAGCCATTGCCGCGCGCCGCTGTGATCCAGGCCGCGTCCTCTTCGCGAAAGCCTTTGATTTGGCGAAACCCGAGCCGCAACGCTAACGCGCCATCGGCCCGCCGCTCCAAGAGGTTGTCCCAGCCCGAGTGGTTCACGCAAACTGGCCGCACCTCGACACCGTGTTCGCGCACGTCCCGAACGATCTGCGCTGGGGCGTAAAAGCCCATCGGTTGGGAATTTAGAAGAGCACAGGCAAACACCGCTGGGTGGTGGCATTTGAGCCAAGACGACACATAGGTCAGCATGGCAAAGGCGGCTGCGTGGCTTTCGGGGAACCCGTAATCGGCAAAACCCTCAATCTGACCGAAACAGGCCTGCGCGATCTCATGTGAATAGCCATTGCGCATCATGCCGCGCACGAACCGCTCGCGATGCTCGCCGATGGTGCCCATGCGCCGAAAGGAGGCGAGAGAGCGCCGAAGCTTGTCAGCCTCTTCCGCCGAATAGCCCGCCCCGACAACTGCGATCTGCATCGCCTGCTCTTGGAAAAGCGGCACCCCAAGCGTTTTGCGCGTAACCTCTTGGAGCGCAGGACCAAAGGGTTCGGGAGCCTCAAGCCCCTGCCGCCGCCGGATATAGGGTTTGACCATCCCGCCTTGAATGGGGCCGGGGCGGACGATGGCGACCTCGATCACCAGATCGTAAAAAGTCGAGGGGCGCATCCGCGGAAGGAAGTTCATCTGGGCGCGGCTTTCGACCTGAAACACGCCCACCGCATCGGCGCGGGTGAGCATGTCATAGGTCGCGCGGTCCTCTTGGGGCACGGTATCGAGGGTCCGCCGCACCCCCTCATGCGCCTCCAGAAGATCGAAGCTTTTGCGCAGGCATGTAAGCATTCCAAGGCTCAGGATATCGATCTTGAGAATGCCCAAAGCGTCGATATCGTCTTTGTCCCATTCTATACAGGTGCGCCCCTCCATGGCGGCATTCTCAATGGGACAAAGATCGTCGAGCCGCCCGCGCGTGATGATGAAGCCTCCTACATGCTGTGAGAGGTGGCGCGGAAAGCCGATGATCTCGCCGATGAGTTTAATAGTCTGCGCCAGTCGCTGGTCCTTGGGATTGAGGCCCAACTCTTTTACCCGCTCCATATCCGCTCCAGAGTTGCTCTGCCCCCAGATGTCGCCTGAGAGCCGCGCCGTGAGGTCTTGCGATAACCCCATGACCTTGCCCACCTCGCGAATGGCGGCGCGGGTGCGGAAATGGATGACGGTGGCGCAAAGCCCCGCGCGGTGACGTCCATATTTTTCGTAGATCCACTGGATCACCTCTTCGCGGCGCTCATGTTCGAAATCCACGTCGATGTCGGGCGGTTCGCCACGATGACGGGAGATGAAGCGCTCGAACACCATGCCGATCATGTCGGGCGACACATCGGTGATGCCAAGGAGGTAACAAAGGATGGAATTGGCGGCCGAGCCACGCCCCTGACAGAGGATGCCGCGCGATCGAGCCTGCGCCACGATGTCATGAACGGTGAGGAAATAGGCCGCGTAGCCCAGTTCCCCTACGAGGCTCAATTCTTTGCGCATGAGATCATGCACCCGCTGGGCCGCTCCGTGGGGATAGCGGTGTTTGATCCCTTCGCGGGCAAGGCGTTCGAGACGGGCTTGCGGGCTTTCGCCGTCGGACATCTCGTCGGGGTATTCGTAGCTCAGCTCGGATAAATCAAACCCGCAGCGTGCGGCAATCTCCACAGTGCGCCGCAGCGCAGCCGGATGGTTGCGATAAAGCCGCGCCATGTCGGCGCCCCCCTTGAGGCGGCGTTCAGCATTGGGTAGCGCGCGGGTGCCGATTTGGTCAATGGTCAGCCCCTCGCGTAGGCAGGTCAGCACATCGGTAAGCCTGCGCCTGCGCCCGTGGTGCATAAGCACGTCCCCGACCGCCACCATGGGCGTTGCACAGCGCTGCGCAAGCGCCGAGCAGCGGTCGAACCAGCCTTGATCAGAACCGTCATAACAGGGAGCTGCTCCCAAAAATACATGGCCGGGGAAGCGATGGCGGAGCCGCTCAAGCGGTGCGCGCGCATGGTGTAAATTACGTGGCGGCATCGCAATGAGGATCATGCCCAGACAGCCCGCCTCGAGATCGGCCAGATCGAGATGGCATTCTGCCTTGCCTGCGCGCCGTTTGCCCTGTGTAAGCAGCCGCGAAAGGCGCTCGTAAGCGGCGCGGTCAGTGGGCAGCGCCAGCCATTCCACAGGACAATCGCGTAGCACGAGACGGCTACCGACGATGAGCCTCGGCAGTTTCGAGGCCTGTGACGTAGGCAGGTCTTTGGGCGACCCGATCTCTTGACGCGAACAGGAATCAATTTGGTGCGAGGGGCGGATACGCAGGCTTTCGGCCGCCTCTTCGCGGAGCGTCTTGAGCGCCGACCATGCGCGCACGACTCCGGCGAGTGTGTTGCGATCGGTGATCGCCAGCGCCTCAAGACCCAGCTCTGCGGCGCGCAACACCAGTTCTTCGGGATGTGAGGCGCCGGTGAGAAAAGTGAAGTTAGAGGTGACACAAAGTTCGGCGTAGCTCATGCGAATTCCCCCTCCACGCACCAGCTGGGATTTTGTGGCGTATAAAAGAGCCACAGGCGGCGGCCTTCGCGCGTGTCCACTTTCCAGTAATCGCGCAACCCCGTGCGCCATGTATCACCTTCGAGCCACCATTCGGGTGCGATGCGTTCGGGGCCGATGGCGCGCCCCGTGGTCAGCGTCATGCGTCGCCAGCGAAAACGGTCGGGCGGGGTATGACCTCTGCCCGCAATTGGTTCGGGCGGGAACAGGCGCAGCGGGCGTGGACGGCACGTGGACCAGCTGCTGTCGGGGCGAGTGTATGCGGCTGGGACGATGCGAAAAGCGCGTGCCGGAATGTGGCTGTCGGCAGGAAGATAGCGTTGCACGTTGTCGAGGCCGATACGCGTGCCGATGCGAGTTATCAGATCGGCGAGACGGTCGGGGGAGGCTTGGACGCTGCCGATCTGTTGCACCGCGAGCGGTTCGACCTGCGTGGCTTTGAGGCGGATCTGGTCAATACCAAAGCCAGCGTCTACCTCGCCCACACCGCGCTCGAACAACGGTAGAATGCGATGAGGATCGCGCATGGGTGCGGCAAGGCGCAACTCGACCTCTCGGCTGCTCTGATCGACACGGCGCAGCGTGAGGGAGAGTTTGCGCGCGCCCATCTCGAAGCGGTTGAGCTTGTCGCAGAGCGGCACCAGTAGGCGTTCGGTGATGCCCATGACGTCCTCGGTCAGGCCTATCGGTTCAGGCAAACTCATGCGGTTGACGAAACGCGGTGGTTCTTTTTCGGGTGTAACGGGTTCGGGCACCCTGCCCATGGCTTGGTCGAGACGCAGCATCATCTCTGGCCCGAAACGGCGTGCCAAGGGCGCGCGAGCCGCAGTGGAGAGATCGCCGATGGTGCGCAGACCGAGGCGCTGTAGTCCGGTGACCACTTGGGTATTGATGCGCAGCGCAGCAACCGGAAGGTGTTCGAGTGTCTTGCCCGCGCCTCCGTAATGGGCAAAGGCCCAAGCAGCACCGCGCGTGTCGGCGAGGCCAAGGCCGACCGAAAGCCCTGCCCGCGCCGCCCGCGCCCGCATGTCATCGCACATCGCCTCTTCGCCGCCCCACAAATGGGTCGATCCGGTCACATCGAGCACGAGCCCATCCGCGCCATCCCATCCGACCCAGGGACAATAGCGAGTCGCCCACCGACGCAGGATCGCGAGGAAGTGGGCATCAAGATCAGGACGCGCGGGTTGGCTGATCAGGTCGGGGCAAAAAGCGCGGGCATCGGCAAAGCTCATCCCGCGGGTCAGCCCCGCGCGCTCTGCAGGGCTGTTGAGGCAATAAATTCGTTCGGTGTTGTTGGATTTGTGGGTGATTGCAAAGGGGCCGGACACGGGACGCGCACGCAGAACGCGGTCACTCGGCAACCGCGGAAACCACATGCACACGACGCGCTTTCTGATCCCATCGAACATTCCAGGCTCCATTTGTTCCTGATTTGTTCTTAATAATCTCCCAGCGCATGAGAGTCGAGTCTTCCTCTGCGGCATCAAAGCTCGGCGTAGCCCGCCAGCGGGTGTGGGTCGCGTTGGAGCCCATGCCTTCAGGGATGATACAGAGCCCAGTCGTGCCGCCCGCCTTGGCCGCCAGTTGCAGCCGCCGCCCCTCGCGCAGATCGAGTGGGCGGGTGATTTCGAGGATAACATAGGGGAGCACACCGTCTTTCAATGCCTCCTCGGCCACGGCCAAGGCATCGATCTGATCCTTAGGGCGCGCCAGAAGAAGCTGCGTGGGATCAAGATAGCGCAGGAGCCCCTGAGGCGTGATCGTGTCGCCAAGCCAGCCCTCACGGATCCATAGGCACGGACCTGATGCTGCCATGGCCGCAAAGCTTATCGCAGTGGGCCCGCAAACCTCATGAACCCTGGCGGGGCGGAGAGGAAAGATATTTCGAAGATCGACTCGCATTGATGAGAACATACGGAGAACATATACTTTGAGCAACTTCCGTATTTGGCGCTGCATTGCGGAGGCAATCAATCGCTGCACGTCAACTTTGGGTCAGAGTAACAGGGGGATCTGGGCCAATCACCTTTACGTCCTGCAAAACTGAGAAGGGCAGCAAGGTGCCCAGTTTGACCGCCGCGGCGATCTTCATTGGTGACTGTCCTTCACCCAAATCCATTACTGCAAGACAAGTACAAAAGTCTGAAAAGGTACCAGTTTTGGTGCAGTCTTTGATAGGATCGCAGGGGTACCAAACTGGATACGGACCAAATGCTTAGCGATGTTACCCGATTGTTCTTAGGGCGCCTGGCGCGCTGCCAAGATAGTCAACCAGATGGAATTTTTGAAGCTGTGCGAGGACTACAAAATGTTCCAGCGCTGGCACGATCTTGAGGTTTGCGATCTGCGGCGCACCGCCCATTGCCAAGGCTGGGAAAAAACCGAATGCCTGACCCGTCTTCAGTGGACCAAGCGCGCTGACGGCAGGTTTGAACATCTTTTTACCGTCGTCGTCCACCACATCCAGACTGTCGGGCTGATGGCCCAACAGATGGGCGACAATCGATGCATTCTCATTATGCTTTTTGCTGGGGTCAGTCAGCCCAGATGCGGAGACGCGCCCATGCAGCAGATCTATTCTGACGATCCAGTGGCGCGCGCTCCAGACAATCAGATTTCCAAAGGGACCGTAGCCAATAACATGGCAGTCTTTGTGTGAAAAATCTTTGTCTGCCTGAAAAACCTCGGATAAAAGGCCATCAAACTCATCCGGCACGCACAGGCGCATCACCCCGCCCTGAAGCGCCCCGAGACCGTGATTGCGCCAAAAATCGATCAAGATGTCAGGCAGGACCCCAGTCCAAGCCTCCAGCGTGGCCTCGGGCACGACGGATGCACCGATGAGAGGCCCTGACCGTTTCAGCACGCTATCGATATGATCTTTACCGCTGCGGCCTTTGATTTCGCTAATGTATGTCATTGGCTAGGGCCCATTTGAGATCGTGCCAATCTGGCCTGCGCTATGATCCATTCGGCAGCTTGCTCAAAGGTACCACGCGCGCGGACGGCAAAGTCTTTTAAAACATAATCTCTGTTTTCTTCCAGTCCATGGCGCGCGCAATAGGCAGGAATCTTGTCAGGGGGTACGGACATATTCACTCTTTTTCACTCTTTCCAAAATTTATAGGCGCGCGCGAATTTTTCGGCATCTTTCACAACAAAGGCCACGGCATCTTCTTCGCTGGGCCAAGCGCGATATCCGCCTTTGCTGCCGCGTTCGCTGTAATAGGTGTACCAGACGCCATCGATTTCTTCGATGCCATGGATGTCGCCCCCGCCAAGTCCGCCATGACTGTAGGCGGTTCCATCTTCGACACCATGAGCGGCCAAATAGGTTTTCATTTCAGCGAGCTTCATGGGTAAAACACCTATATTAATGTTGCTTAGCGGTCAAAAGTCTAACCGCACATTTTTGATGCCTTGCAACAGCGCTGGACTGTGCTCTTCCTTGAAGAGATCCAAATTGGATAGGAACGCATCAAAGTCTTTTGCAACAAGGGCCAACGCCTTTGGATTGGTTTCCCCGTCTTGGCATTTGTGATGCCAGAATTTAATCTGCCCCGTCACCGTATCAATCACGAAAAGATTGCCCAAACCATCATCGGCAAATGGTATACATCGCCCTGCAAAACGCCTGCGATAGTTGGTGTCTTGCGCGACGATACCGTCCTTGCCAGAGGTCAAACCAAACAGCGTCAGAACCTTTTGACGACCCTCTTTGTCCGTCAAGGGCGTGCGTTCCATCACTTTGATGCGCACGGAGCCGTTGAAAAAGGCGGGGCCCTTGATGGGGGCTCAAAGGTCAATGAGTGCTCTCGGCAAGGGATGACCAATTGCGTGCTCCCCATCTACGCCGGTTCGCCAATGTTCACCTAGTTCTAGGCCTTTAGGTTCAAGTTGAATCTGCTGATTGAGCGCCATCAATAATGTTTCCCATGTCAAAAGCACCCTAGAGGTGGCTGGCCCGTTTTAAAACCAAGACGCCCATTCTCAGGTGAGCGCGTATAGATCCATGATCACGCTGGCCTCCTTGCGCTCACCAGTTCCGACAAACAGCGTTCGATTGACCCAGTCATAGCGCGGATCACCGGTTTCTAGACGGGCATGGGTGCGCATAAAATAACTGTCATGGGCCACATCTTCGCCCCGCGCTATGGCGGCGATAACCGCAGGCGGGCCGTGGCGAAAACCGTAGTTGCAGACTTCGATCAAAGCCCCGTCATCGGTCTCAAATGCATAACGCGTATCAAGCTCTGCCGTCTGATCTGCGAAGATCGTCTGCCAATCGGCCCCAAGGTTCAAAATGCGCCCAGATGCCTTGGGGCCGCTCACCGTACCGCCAATGATCGGAATGATCCGGCGGTGACCGGCACGACCAGCCCCCATTTCGCGGATAGGGCCAAGGCTGACCTCAAGGTGAAACGCGAATTCAAGCTCTGGCGGTCGCATCTTGTCTCCTTGATAGAACAATATGCAGCGCAATAATGCCCGACCCTGCGATGATGCCAAACCACATCACGGGCGCGGTCTTCCACAGGATCAACACGGCGAGGCCAAGGCGGCAGGCGACTTCCCAAGAGGGGATAGGGCCTCGATCAAAGCGCGCCAAAGCCGATGCCATCAGGTAAAGCGCAAGGATCAAACGTGCGGACAACCATGCCAATGCGGCCATGTCGACTTCGCCGCTGTAGCCTTGGATCAAGGCGCGCGCACCGCTATCATCAGTAATCGTCACGGCCTCGGGGATCAGCAACAGTTCGGGATACCACGCGAAGATGAAGGGGATCGTGAACATCACAATGCCCACACGAACCGCGGCGACACCAGTGCGCATCGGCTCCGCACCCGTGATAGATGCGGCGGCAAAGGCAGCGACGGCGACAGGTGGGGTGATCGCAGAGGCCACGGCGAAGTAGAACACGAACATATGCGCGGTGAAGAAGCTGACACCAAGGTTTGCCAGCAGCGGCCCAAGCAGTAATGCCACGTTCACATAAGCTGGCACCGTCGGCATGCCCATGCCCAACATAATGGCGCAGAACATCGCGCAGGTCAGTGCCAGCATCAGATATACGCCACCCACGACTTGCAGTTCAAAGCCAAAAATGCGGATCACTTGCGCCTGTTCGAGCCATGAGGTCACGGCGCGGGTCAACTCTCCGGTGAGACCGCTTTCGTTCAGAAACGCCGAGATGATGGAGACTGCAAACAACAACAAAAACAGTCTTGAGATCAGAATCCCACCGTCAGCGAGGGAGACGAGAATTTTGGACGGTTTGGCGCGGGTTTCAGGGTCGAGTAGCAGTAGCGGTATCAAAATCGCAACCGCCCACCAGCCCGCAGAAACAGCATCGCCCGTAGAATTGGTGATCGTGCGGATCACGGCGTCAGGCAAAAGCATGGAAAACAGCCCACCGCCGATGTTGTCCTTATTGCCCAAAAGCAGGAAGAGGATGGTCAGGATCGGCACGATGATGATGATCAGGTTTAGCCAGTCCTGACGCTCCATGATCAGGTCCTCGGGGACTTCACGCATCGCCACGACCTTTTCGCGCCGCGCTTGGAAAATCACCGCCAGAAAGATCGAAAAGAAAAAGAACATTGCAGGCAGAAAGGCAGCGGTGATGACTTTCGTATAGGGTACCGCCGTCAGCGCCACGAGGACGAAGGCCGCCACGCCCATAACAGGCGGCATGATCTGCCCGCCCGAGGAGGCCGCGGCCTCAACACCACCAGCAAATTCCTTGGAAAACCCGTTGCGGCGCATCATTGGAATCGTCAGCCGCCCTGTGGACAACACGTTGGTCACAGGCCCTCCTGTGATCGTTCCAAACATCGCAGAGGACACAATGGCCGCGTGCGCTGGTCCTCCGCGCAAGTTGCGCGTCACCCGCACTGCCAGTTTGATCAGAGACGTGCCCCCCGCAGAGGTGCCAAACAGCGCGCCCAAGACGACATAGGGGAAGACCTGATTGACGATAATATCCATGAAACGGCCCATGAAACCGTCGGGTGTAACAAAGACATTGGTGGCCTTCTGAATCGCGGCGGCCAAAGGATCGCCGCCATCCGCCCCCAGCTTGGTGAGCAAGAAGTTGTTGTCAGACAGATCAAACACCCAGATCAGCGCGGTGCCGATCGTGTAAAGCACAACGACACTGGCAACAGCCACCAGCGGCAGGCCCCAGACGCGAATGTTATAGAGGAAAAACAGAGTGATGATGGTGAACAGCAGGGGAATAATCCAGACCCCGAAACGCGCCTGACACGACGGGACTTCTGCCTCAAAGGACATCCCCGGGATTACGCCCGCAGAGCGTTCGGCGGCATCTTGGATCAGGCGTGCGCGCTCGCCACTGATCTGATCGATCAGACAGATGGAGTCGATTTCGACCATAAAACCGAACGCCGCCAGAAACGCCGCCAAAAGCAACCCAGCATCAAGCAAAAGCCCGAGCCATGCCAGATGGGGTTTGTCCTTGCGCCACGCGCGGTAGACGCTGGCATCTAGCGCAACGATCGTCATCATCAGCAAGAATACCGGTGGATAAAAATATTCGGGCGGAAAGTTCGAGACCCTAAAAAATCGTTGTCCAGTGATGTCACGGGCCAAGTCTTGCAGGCCAGAAATTTCTGGCATGGTGTTCAACATGCCGAAAAAGACCAAGATCAACGCAAGGAACACGGCGATACGCTTGCCCATTGGCGGGCGTTCAGGGTGCAAAGTCATGATGTTTTTCTTCCCCATAGGAATGGTCGAGCACTGAAGATATGCGCGGGTTGGAAAGGTCAGCCGTTCCAAACGGTGGCCGGCCTTTCCTGAGCTTGTAGATTAGGGGCGCAGACAGTCTGCGACGCTATGACCTGCCTCTTCAAAGGCGCGGATCGCACCCTCGTGCATCTTGATCTGAACTGCGCCACAGGCCCCTTGGGATGTGCCGTCAACATCGCCAAAGCTCAGCATCAAGAAAGGCCCGCGTGGCGATCCTTCGAGAAAGCGCTTCTGGCCTTCGAGGTAGGCTTTGGTGATTTGATAGGCCAATTCGTCGTCCATCGACACGTTTACGATCTGGCCGAATGCTGTGGCAAAGCTGTCGAAGGTGTCATCGTCGGTGACAATGGTGATATCATTGCCTGCATAGGCCGCACGGAAATCTTCAACCGGAACCGAATAGGGCGCATGGCCCGGAGCAGCCATAATTTGTTGGCCCAATTCGCTCGCAAGAAGATCAGACGGAACGTCATGGATGGTAGTGCCGCCCGCTGCAGCAATCGCGATTTGACGACCTGATGGCAGGCCTTCGGGTATGGTCCATGCATCTGCCCCGCCGCCCGTGATGCTTGATACCGTATCAGGCCAATCGTTCTGGATTCCCTCGTAGTCTTCGCCCTCCTTCCCACCGGACAGCAATTGGATCATTGCGCGGCCCGAGGTCAGCGCTGCACCGCGTGGTGGCCCGTTCCAGATGCGTTTGCCGGCCAGATTACGGATGTCTTCGACTGGATTGTTGTTGTAATAGCCGAATATCTGCGCAGAGCCAGAGTTCCAGAACAAAACCCGCAGATTGGCGGCGATTGCGGCGCCATCCTCGGGATCAACGCCACTATAGGGCCCGATGCCACGCGACAAAAGAAACGGCAGGATCAGCGGCGCGGGCGCCATGTCCAACCGTCCTTCTGCAACGGCTTGGACCGAATTGGTCAAGGTCGCACCTTCGGTAATCTGCATTGCGGCCACGCCTGCGCTATCAAGCACGGCGGCCAGCGTGGTGTCGATGTAATGGGGGGTCGAGCCCGGTGCTGTCGTCTCGGCCGTCAGTGTGACCTGCGCGGATGCAGCAAACGGCGCAAGTGCGACGACCACACCCAAAAGTGTTGATTTCATCATGTTGTTCTCCCTGATTTCCGCGCATTCCTCCACAAATGCGCAGGTCCGGCTCACACCGATCCTGTGGTGAGGCTTGCAGAAAATATATGACTTGTCACGTATTATTTTTACGATAATGTTTGTACCAAGCAATGAGAGCAGCCAAACAAGTAAGGCACAAAAAGCGATGACAACAAAGATTAAGAGCAATGCCAATCAAATCCGTTCCCGCAAGGAACGCGAAGGGTTGAATATCTTTTCACGCTTGCCAGCCGTCTATGCAGCGTCACGCACTCAAAGCAGAAACTTTCTTGAGTTGGCTGGTGGTTTGTCGGTCGTTGAATGGCGCACGCTTTGGGATCTTGCCGAAGCAGGCCCTTTGACAATTCGCGATCTGGCAGCGATTCAGCGGGCGGATCATTCCTTGCTGAGCCGCGCCCTGCCTGAGATGCGCAAAAAGGGATATGTGACGATGCAGCGGGATGCGCGGGACGGGCGACAAACCATTGTTGAGCTAACTGAGCAAGGGCGCGCTGCCTATGACACGGCGGCCCCTGTTATGGCCAAACGTCGTGCGGCCCTGAAAGAGGTTTTTTCCGATACTGAAATCCGCGAATTCGCAGGATTTCTCGATAGGCTGGAAGACTTTCTGCGGGTTCCTGCAGAAGATTTATTGGCAGGCCAAATGGCGCAAGAGGATACGCAATGACCGATCAACCAAACGTTTTGTGGATTATGGCAGACCAGCTTCGGTTTGATTACCTAAGCTGTTACGGTCACCCGCATTTGCACACCCCCAATATCGACGCACTGGCCGCCCGTGGTGTGCGTTTCACCAATGCCTATGTGCAATCACCTGTCTGCGGACCATCTCGGATGTCGGCCTATACGGGGCGCTATGTGCGCAGCCATGGTTCAACTTGGAACGGGATGCCCCTGCGTGTGGGCGAACCGACCTTGGGCGACCATCTGCGCGAAGTCGGCGCGCGGGCGGTGCTTGTGGGTAAGACCCACATGACTGCTGATGCGGAAGGAATGGCGTGGCTTGGAATTGATCCCGCAAGCGAAATTGGCGTGCGCGTGTCGGAATGCGGATTCGAGCCGTTCGAGCGTGACGACGGCCTTCACCCCGACAGCGCGCGGCAAAACTGGTCGGCTTATGATGATTACCTCGTATCCAAGGGCTTTGTCTCGGATAACCCTTGGGAAGATTTCGCAAATTCGGGCCTGAATGAACACGGTGATCTGCTCTCGGCGTGGTTGCTCAAGCACTCTCGACTAGAGGCCAATATCCCCGAAGAGCACTCCGAGACGGCCTATATGACCGACCGGGCAATCGACTTTATGAAAGGGGCCAAAGAAGACGGTCGGCCTTGGATGTGCCATCTGAGCTACATCAAACCGCATTGGCCTTATATCGTGCCCGCGCCCTATCACGACATGTATGACGATTGCCATATTGTGCCCCCGATCCGCGACGGGGCCGAACATGACACCGACCACCCTTTGATGCAGGCCTACCTCAAAGCGCGTGTTTGCCAAAGTTTCGCGCGTGACGACGTGCGCAAACACGTGATCCCCGCCTATATGGGGCTGATCAAACAGCTCGACGATAATCTGGGGCGCTTGTTTGCATGGATGGACGAGACAGGGCTGAGCGAGAACACGATCATCGCGGTCACATCGGATCACGGCGATTACATGGGCGATCACTACATGGGTGATAAGGATTTCTACCATGAAATGGCAGTGAAAGTGCCGTTGATTATTGCTGATCCCCGCAAGGAGGCGAATGACACCCGTGGTTTGGTCACAGACAAACTGGTCGAGATGATCGACCTTGCGCCGACCTTTATGAACGCGCTTGGCTGTGCACCCAAACCTCATGTGATCGAGGGTCGCGACCTGACGCCGATTTTGCACGGCACAGACGGATTTTCGCGCCGCTACGCCATCAGTCAGCACGATTACCATTGGTCCGATATGGCGCGCACGCTGGACCAGCCGCAGGAAGATGCCCATACCACGATGATCTTCGACGGACGCTGGAAATACATCCGCTGCGAAGGCTTCAGGCCTGTTTTGTTTGATCTGCAATCTGATCCTCATGAACTCTGCGATTTGGGAGCCTCCCAAGAAGCAGAGCACGCCGCCGTTCGCACGCGGATGGAAGCCGCCCTGCTGGATTGGGCCACGCGCCACCACACGAGGATCACAGCGACTCCAGCCGTTTTGGCGCGGCAAAAGAAAGCCGCCGAAGGGGGCATTCTGATCGGATTCTGGGACGAGAAGGAATATGAAGAGACCACCGGTATCGCCTTTGACAGCCTAACACCCGTGGGGCGTGGATGATCTTTTTATCCGCAGACCAATTTGGTCGTGCAGGATCACAGGTTCTTCTCCCGCGTTGCAAATATGGTGCTTTTGCCTACACCACTAAAGGCCTTCACTGATACCATGCCAGAGGTTAAAGCCATGCTCCGGCTTTGCGCACGAAATCTATACGGATGGCAATGCGATCATGTGAGCCAAAAGACGACGAATGAGGCGCTAGATGCATGGAGTGACTGGAGTTCTTACCCAAAGAGTTGGCCGAAGAACCAGAACGACGCAGCACCGCTCGGCATCATGAAAATCAATGATGATATTTGTGCCTCCGCACAACGGCGTTGGAAGGCGATACAAGATGGTCTGGCGCATGCTGGCTAATACGACCCCAAGCATGAAGTGCTCTCTGCCCTTGCTTATTGGAAACTCGATCCGAATAAAGGGCTGGGCTGATTGGTTTTGCTGCTGAGAGTCGTTCTAGAACGTTGGCAGCGTGTGGATAAAGAGATGTGTGGTACAGGCTATTTCAGGTGGCATTCGGATATTAGAGGCAAGGGCTAAAATTGCGAAACTATATGAAACGGTTCTTTTGGCTTGCTGTGCTCTTGGGCGCAATCTGGGCTGTAGAAGTGGTGAACCTCATCTTAGGCTACCGTCTCAATGACTGGTTTGGTCTGCGCCCTCGATCCTTTGAGGGTTTGGATGGGGTGCTTTTCATGCCTCTTCTGCACGGCTCACTTAGTCACGCGGCCAGCAATTCATTTCCTTTGGTAATCCTTGGCGGAATTATGACCGCTACAGCCCGTAAAGTAGTTCTAGTGGCATCAGCGATTATCATTGTGCTTGGAGGTCTTGGCATATGGGTGTTCGGCGCGACTGGAATTCATATCGGTGCCTCTGGCCTAATTTTTGGTTGGTTTGGCTTTCTGATGGCTCGGGGCCTAATTGAAAAGCGTATCGTTCCTTTTTTAGCTGCCGCAGGGATTGTCCTAGCATATGGTTCGATGATTTGGGGCGTTCTGCCGGGTCAGCCTGGGGTCAGTTGGGAAGCACACTTTTTTAGCTTCGCGGCTGGGGTTTTAGCTGCATATGTCTTGCGCAGTAGATTGGCTTTGATGCGTCCGTCTGAGAAAGTGTAAGCATCATCCACCCATTTATTACCTCTGCATCAAACGACTCGATGCGAGGGCTATCTGAAACGGATGAAGGTCCATGAGAGATCTACTCGGGGTGAGGTGATTGGCCTCTAGGTAAGGGAGGAGAGATTGTGCATGAGGAAGAATTACGGGCCGCTCCAGCCTTTCTTGTTCATTATTTATTATGTCGCGGAGTTCTCGTGCCTAATCCCTCTAAACCCTAAGGAAGCCCCATCGTAGCGTTGGTGGAGGCTCGATCACCTAACCTGCCGCAATTCAGACTGCGTGTCCCGTCACACCCGAGGCGATCCCTGAGGGGCGTGCATAAACGGGGACATTCACAGCGGACCTGCGCGGCCAGTGTTATGTTTTATGCTACTGTGGAAATGGCTGGGGTGGTAGGATTCGAACCTACGGTACACGCTACCAAAAAGCGTTGCCTTACCGCTTGGCTACACCCCAACTTGACGCGTTGATTAGTCTTTCGACGCAGGCTGTGCAACCCTTTTTTACGCAAAAATGTAACCTTGAACTAAAATTTTTAACGAAGGCCTTCTGGGATGGATACCAATGCGGCTTCTCGTGTCTTTGCGCGCAACTTAGGGCGTGGCACCTTGAGAGGGCATTGAAGCTCGGAACAGCCGCATGGGCGCGCCTGTTCTGTGTTTGAGGGTGCCTGCCGTTAGGCTGAGACTTGTTCACGCAATACGGCGGCGGTCAATGAGGCCAAAAGATAAATGCCCGAAAACAGCAAGAATGCCAAAACTGTATTTTCGAACTTGCGCGGATAAGTTGGCTCATCTGGGGCCACGGGGCTAGAGCTGAGTGACAAATACCGCGTTTGGCGGTTGGCTTCCACACGGGCAGCTTCTAGGGATTGTACCGCTTGTTGCGTCATCATCTGGCGTGTTTGTAGATCAACTTCGGCCATGCGCAATTCAGCCGATATGCGCGCCAACGATCCTGATGTGCCTGTGGCCTGTGTCATTTGAGACCGCAAATTCGCAACGATATTTTCTAGGCGTCCGATGTCTCCACGGGTGCCTTCAACGCGCGCTTGGTTGGGGCGTGCGTTGTCTAGAAGTTGCTGAAGTTGTAATTGCTTTTGTTGTAGCTGGGTTTCAAAGGTTGAAATTTGTCCCATCAGCGCACCTGTTTCAGCTTCAGGAGAAATAACGCCAAGTTGTTCTTGCAAAACCACAACGCTTTCTTGTGCTTCTTGCATTTTCCTCTCGGCATCTTCCAAGCTTTCACGAGCACCTTTCATTTGGTCTTCGCGTTTGCGCTGGGTCAAATTGTCGACGCGCTCCTCGGCGTATGTGATCAGGGCGTCACTGAACTGTTTTGAAACCTCTGGATCGGCTGCAACCACTTCCATTTTTAAAAGGCCCTCGGTGGGGTCATAGCCAATAGAGACACGGTCTTTGTAGACTTTATAGGCCTTTTCGTTTGTCGGTTGCGCTGGAAGGCGCTGGATTGGGTCGATGGCTTCCGATGCGAAATGGTTTTTAAATCCAACATCGGCATCAAGGCGGAGCATAGCATCGCGGCTTTCCAAATAGTCTTGTACTGCGATGGAATCTTGTGATCCGCCAAAGGACGTACCAGACAACAATCCACCACTTGCGGCACCGCCAGCGGCATCTGCTTGTTGAATAACAAATGATGATTTGGTCGCATACATTGGTGTCGCGATGGTGTAGTAATACAGCCCCGCAAGGAATGTGGGAATACCCACAAACACAGCAATTCTGGATGCCAACAAGAGAGTTTTGCGGCGTCTACGTTTTGCGATATCTTGCTGAATTTGCGAAATCTCATTTTCGCGAGACAGGCGTTCCATCAACTCTGGCGGTAGAGACGCTTTGGCTGTTTCGATGGTCTTGGGCAGTTTGTTGCCTGTGGTCGCGGGCAGTTGTGCCTGTTCATCTTCGGTTGTGACCATATCTAGCATCGCTGTGCGTTGGAACGGATCTATCCCTTGAGCGCGCAGTAAGCGTACGGCGTCGAAATCAGATGTCGGGGCCAGATTGTGCTTTTGCGCCAGACGACGTGCCATGCGCAATTGCCGCCCCGTTAAGCCTTCGCGGCGAATAGCATCTATGGCTTGATCGACGCCCATTTCATCCGCTGGGGTCACATCGCCTGTTTGAGCGGTATTTTCTTGATGCCCCTGCGGTCTGGAAGATTGGGGAGAACTGGATTTGTCGCCCAAGGTATTGGAAATCGCCCCGCGTGAGACACGTCGTTGCGCGGCTTGAGCTGTGGTTGCATTCTGTGCCGCCGAGCCAGGAAACGGCATATCGCCAAAACCGTCTGCATCTGCTTCATTATCGAATAGGCGCGCATCATCTACATTGCTGGGCTGGGCGCTGGCTGCGGGCGTGGGGGCGGCTTGGCTCGGGTGTTCTACCGCTGGCGCTTGTTCTGCCGCCATAGCGCGCGCCGCCGCATCAGACACACTGGCTGCACGGGGGGATCTGCGCACACGAAACTTCTGGGCTTTAGGCTTCGTAGTCATAGAGTACTTTTGCCTCTTCTAAAGTGTCAAACATATGCAGTTGTCCTTTTCGGAGAACGGCTGCGGATCGACAGAATTTTTCCAAAGTGGAGGCCTGATGCGATACGACAATAATTGTCGCTTTTTCAAGCCGTTCGCGCAAGATTGCGCCTGCTTTTCGGTTAAAGTTAACATCCGCAGTTGATGGCATACCTTCGTCGATCAAATAGATATCAAAGTCGAGCGCTAAGAGAAGGGCGAATGACAGGCGCGCCCGCATCCCCGATGAATAGGTTCCGACAGGCATCTCGAAATACTCATTTATCTCGCAAAGCCAGCGACAAAATGCTTCGACATAGTCGGGATCAAGATCGTAAAGCTGGGCGATAAAGCGCACGTTTTCACGCCCTGTATGTTTGCTAATCAAACCACCCATAAATCCAAGCGGAAATGACACGCGACAGCCGCGGCGGATTTCGCCGTCATCGGGTTTTTCCAGACCACTCATCATATTGATGATCGTGGTCTTGCCCGTTCCATTCGGGGCCAAAATACCAAGCGAATTGCCCAACTCCACGCGAAACGACGCGCGTTCAAGGATGACCTTGCGCTGGGTGCCCGTCCAAAAGGACTTGCTGACATTATCGAACTCGAGCATGCATTTGCCTCGAAACTGCTGCGCTCATTTATCCTTAACGGACTTTTGTTAATGAGAGTTTATTTGTTTATTTTTTATACACTATGTCGCTTGATCGGATGAGAATCTAGCTGTGAACATCCTTTAATAAAAAAATGGGACCAAATTCGCAAGAATTCAGCCCCATTTCCAACTCTTAGCGCGGTTTTGCGCTGAAAATTAATGTGTCTTCTTTTCCACACGGCATAGTTTGCCCGCGATAATCGAAACACCCGCCGCTGCGAATGACAGCAAGGCTCCCATTTTCGCTGCATCTTGAACAGGTGCTCCGTTCAACATTGACGTGCTGTCAAAGGCGACTGAGGCGATGAACAAGGATACTGTAAATCCAATCGCAGCCACGCAGCCAATCACCAACAAGTCGATCGTGCGCATTCCTGCGGGCAGCCCCAGTTTGAAGACATGTGCCGCCAGAGCGCCCATGATCAAAATACCCAAAGGTTTCCCAATCAAAAGGCCAGCCAGAACCAACCAAGTTGGCGATCCGATTGCGTTAAATTCAACGCCAGCATTCAAAAGACCGAAGAAAAACAGAATGACTTCTACAGGTACTTTCAACTTGTGTTCAATGTCGTTCAAAAGGTCTGTCAGGTGCTCTTCTGCGGCTGCAAAGATCCCGAAAGCGCGATCTGCATGGGGGATCGTTGGCACGATTGGCAACAGACCCAAAGCAGGGTGAATACCAGCCATCATGAAGCCGTACCAAGAAAAACAACCGGCGATGAGGTATGGCCAGAAGTGCAGCTTTTGACGGACCCATGTTGAATTCTTGCGCAGCTCGTTGCCGCGATCCAAACGGCGTGGCAGCCAGTTGGCCAAGAAAAACACAGCCAATGCGGCAAAGGCTGACAAAAGCAACCATTCGACGGCCAATTCAGACGTGGGGTAGAAAATAGCAAGGATCACAAGACCTGCAGCATCATCCGCAATGGCAAGCAACAAAAGGAAACGAATAGCAGGGTGGCCTGCGCCAAAAACGATGCGGCCCACAAGGTATGCAAAAGCAATATCTGTAGCCACAGGAACAGCCCAACCGTTTTTCACAGCATCGTATGTGTCAGATCCAAGAACAGCGGCAAGACCAAGGTAAATCGCGATAGGGCCAACCATACCGCCGAGCGTCGCAACCAAAGGTGTCGCGGCTTTTTTACCACGCAAAGAGCCATTTTTTAGAATGACAGCTTCCCAAACTTCTTTGGCGGCAATGGCAAAAAAGAAGGCCATCAAAAGATCGTTAAACAAGTAGTGCAATGTCAAAGTGCGATGTACATGACCCGCCTCATCCATATGCGGGTGGCCGATGAAGAAGTCATCAACGATAACGAAATCCACCAGCGCGTGATAAGAATGGGCGTCAATATTGGCCCAAATCAGCGCGATCACCGCGCCTAAAATCAATAGAACCGAATATCCGGTTATAAAATTCCACACTCTGTACATTTTTGCCCTCCAACCCCATTCTGGGTCTCAAATTCGTTATCTGTGGGTTACTTGATGGGGCCTGATCACGCAAGTAACCAAGGCGGCATATAGATTGCCGTATGGTAATTTATTCGTGTATCGATCAATTATTGCCCAGCCGCGCGATCAGGACAAAGCTTGTGGTTGCTAAATAGAGGCCTTGTATAGCGTGGAAATGGGGTGAGGCGGTTGGAACAAAACGCAAAGATGAATGATCTCAAACGTAGCATGGCGGGCTGTACTTTATGCAGTGATCTGCCACTTGGTCCTCGACCGATTTTCAAGATTTCGTCACGGGTTAAAATCTTGATTGCTGGCCAAGCGCCGGGGCGGTTGGCACATATCAGCGGTAAAGCGTTTGATGATCCATCGGGGGATCGGTTGCGCAGATGGCTTGGGGTCGGGCGGGAGCAGTTTTACGATGACCCGCGTTTGGGCATCTTGCCGATGGGATTATGTTTTCCTGGCAGTGGCGCGCGCGGGGATCTTGCGCCGCGAGATATCTGCGCTCAGACATGGCGCAGCGCGGCCCTTGCATCGATGACCGATATTGAATTGACCATTATTTTGGGCAAGCATGCATTGGCTTGGCATCTGCCAGATCAAAAGCGTCATACGATTTCGCAGTCCGTGATGAAAACGTTTTCGATTAACGGGCCAGAGCTCGTGATGCCGCATCCCAGTCCTCGCAATGCGATGTGGTTTAAGCGCCAGCCATGGTTCGAAACTGAAATGATACCGCGCTTGCAACAAAAGGTGCGCGAATTACTAGATTAAGCAAGCTGGCCTTGTGTCTGACCCTTGCCACAGGCGATTGAGCGCAATACGGAGTGAGGCACGAACAGATTTCCCCACGCTGGCCGCGATTTTGGCATCGAGTCAGGGGAACGTGACAGGAGCCTTTATGACCGATCAGCCATCCCACGACATCACGCCCATTGATCTGGCCCATGCCGCGATGGAAGCCGCACCGAATGACGACACAGAGCGCTTGCGATTCTTTGAACGGCTTGCGGATGGTGAATTGTTCTTGCTTTTAGAGAAAGAACATCAAGGCGATGCACCTATCGAGCCGCGTGTTTTTCCTGTGGAAGATCAGAGTTATGTATTGGTGTTTGATCGCGAAGAACGCTTGGCAGAATTTGCAGGTTCTGCGCCTTACGCGGCTTTATCAGGACGCGTTTTGGCAGGCATGCTGGCGGGACAAGGCATAGGTTTGGGGGTAAACTTAACTGTTGCACCATCGGAAATTCTATTACCGCCTGATGCAATGGATTGGCTGAAAAATACACTGGATCACGCGCCATCCGAAGCAGAAGCAAAGCCAGAAGAAATTACTCCACCACATGGCCTGCCCGAACGGTTGATCACAGCACTTGATGCGAAATTGGCGATTGCGGGCGGATTAGCGCGGGTCGCATATCTGGCTGGGGTCACCTATGAAGGCGGCGCGAAATCGCACCTTTTGGCCTATGTTGACACAGTGCCGGGTGCGGATGGCGCATTGGCGCAATTGGTCGCCGAGGCCTTGACGTTTTCAGGTATTGAAGCTGGCGCATTGGATGTGGCCTTTTTTGATGCCAGTGATCCACTTTGTGCGACACTTGCGCGCCATGGTTTGCGGTTCGACCTGCCTGAACCTGAACAGCAATCTTCTGGCCCGTCTGCACCTGGAATGGACCCAAGCAAGCCGCCGATTTTGCGGTAATCTTCACAAGGCGCGACGCGGGTTAATATCCTGCGCTGCGATCCACCAGATTTAGCAGAGTGGCACCTATTTCACTGCGTCGTATGTTTTGGGCAATCACAAAAGACGCAGTTTCAGCGCGTGTTTGCGCTGCGATATGCGGGGTCACAGTGATCTGCGGGTGATGCCAAAACGGATGATCTTGGGGCAGGGGTTCGACACGAAAGACATCCAATGTGGCATGTAAGATTTGCCCTGAGGCAAGCGCGTCAAGTAAAGCATCGTCATCTATTAAAACGCCACGCCCTGGATTTAGAATGACCGCGCCTTTTGGCATCCAGTTCATGCGTTCTGCGTTCAAAATATTTTGTGTAGATGGCGTGTTTGGAAGCAATGTCACGCAGATTTCAGCGTCGATAAGTGCCTGCTTTAGTCCCGCATCGCCATGCAAACAGGTGACACCTTGCATGGTTTTAGGGCTGCGCGACCAGCCCGTCACATCAAAGCCCAAATCGACTAAGGTCTTTGCGGCTGACGTGCCGAGCATCCCCAGTCCTAAAATTGTAACCTTACGATCGCGTGCCAAAGGGGGCGCTGTTTTATCCCACTGACCTTTCAACCCGTGAATATGACGGTCCAACCCCAAGTGATGACGCAAAACATGGCCTGCGACCCATTCACGCATACCGAGTTCTAGCCCGTCATCCACCATGCGGCACAAAGGCTGTGTGAGGGTTTGATTGTTCACAATGGTTTCGACCCCTGCCCAAAGGCTCATAACCGCTTTGGCATGTTTGAAAGGGGTGAAGTCCGTCAATGAATCATTGGGCGCATAAACAATGTAATCTACGCTTTCTGCGGGTAGATCAGTGCTTATATGCGCGTTTATGTCGTGGTCTTTAAGTCCCTTTGGTAAGATGTCTTTGTACTCATCCCAAAGGGGTTCTGGGCCAGAAAAAAGAATGTTCAACGGCATAAGCGCCCCTTTGATATTGAATGTGGCTTACGGCTACGATTTGCGACGCGGGCGATGAACATGGGCGGATTGCACGATGCCAAAGGCGACCATAAGCACCAGCATCGCAGAACCGCCGTAAGACACCATCGGTAACGGCACGCCAACAACAGGGGCCAACCCCATTACCATCGACATATTCACCGCAAAGAATAAAAAGAATGTAGCCGCGATGCCCAGCGTGACCAAAGCGCCAAAGCGGTCCTTGTTATTCATCGCCGAAATAAGGCAAAACCCGATGACACCTGCATAAAGCAGCAACAATGAAATCCCGCCAAGAAACCCAAATTCTTCGGCCAAGGTGGTAAAGATAAAGTCGGTGTGTTTTTCAGGCAAAAAGTTCAGTTGTGACTGCGTGCCTTGCATAAACCCACGGCCCGTCCAGCCGCCCGACCCCAAAGCAATTTTGGCTTGGGTGATGTGATACCCTGAATCAAGTGGATCTGAAGATGGGTCCAAAAAGGTGTCAATGCGACGGTACTGATAGTTGTTGAGCAATTGCCAGCTTTGACCCCTTGATTGAAAAACTGCGGCGATAAGTCCAGCGCCAGCGGCAGCAACTGCACCAAAATACCACCAGCTGACGCCCGCGGCGAACATCACAATCGCGCCTCCAAACACAAGCAAAAGCGCTGTCCCAAGATCAGGTTGTTTCAAAACCAAAGCTGTAGGCAGCAATATCATGATAACGGGGATTGCTACCCAAAGAGGGTGCGAGACTTTTTTGACATCCAGCCAGTCATAATACCACGCCAAAAACATGACCAAGGTCACCTTCATCAATTCGGAAGGTTGCAAGCGCATGAAGCCAAGGTCGATCCAGCGCTGCGCGCCCATGCCGACATCACCGAAAAATTCTACCACCAGCAAAAGAACCAAGGATAGCGCATAGCCAACACCCGCAACCGTGCGCCAAAACCAAATAGGAACCATGGCGATGATCAGCATCAAAACCATGCCCACACCAAAGCGCTTCATTTGCGGTTCAGCCCAAGGGGTAAAAGACCCCCCCGCGTTGGAGTAGAGCATGATAAACCCGACACTGGCGACCGCAGTCAGCAGGACCACCAGCGGCCAATTGATATATAGCACCTTGGAAATGCCTGTCGGAACGGTTTTCAGGTTTTGCTCTAGATAACTCATGCGCTGGTGCGTTCCCCGCCTTGCAACGTGTCTTCTCGAAGCGTTAGATTTTTTAGTCGTTCGCGGATCGTTCCTTGTTGAGACTGAGGATATGAGCTGAGGGGCGGCACGGTTCCGTGCTGCGCGAACAGCATCAAATCGCGTGCCACAGGCGCCGCAGCAGACGACCCGCCGCCGCCGTGTTCAATAACGACAGACAGCGCATATTTCGGAGCATCATGGGGCGCGAAGGCGACGAACAGGGCGTGATCGCGTTCTTCCCATGGTACATTTTTATTATTCACCACCACGTTGCGTGTTTGGCTCGTGCCTGTTTTGCCTGACATGCGCATGCCATCGGCAGAGATGCGCGAAGCATAAGCCGTACCGCGTGAGTTATTGGTCACTTCATACATGCCTTGACGCACGGACCTGAGCATATTTTCATTTATATCTAGGGGCTCATTGCCGAATATAGGCTGTTCAATCCCGTCTATCGACTTGATGAGGCGCGGCACCACTGCACGCCCAGTGGCCAAGCGCGCGGTCATCACCGCAAGCTGCATCGGGGTCGTCAAGACAAAGCCCTGACCGATTGAAGCATTCAAGCTATCGCCCACAACCCATTCTGCTCCACGGTTATCGCGTTTCCATTGTTTGTCGGGCATCAAGCCCGATGACAGGCCTGGAAGCGGCAGATCATAACGATCCCCCAATCCCAATTTACGGCCCATAGCTGCAATGTTTTCGATACCCGCGCGCTGGGCCAATTCGTAGTAATAGACATCACATGAATGGCGTAGGGAGCCCGTGAGATTGACGTTGCCATGCCCTGCACGTTTCCAGCAGTGAAACCTGCGCCCCCCCACTTCGACGTAGCCGGGGCACCGCACAGTTTCGTCTGGCGTCACCACACCTGCTTCCAATGCGGCCAAGGCGGTGACCATTTTAAAGGTCGATCCAGGCGGGTAAGCGCCCTGCACAGATTTTGAAGGAAGAGGGCGGTATATGTTTTCTAAAAGCGCATTATAATTGGCAACAGAAATACCGCGCACAAACAGATTGGGATCAAAAGCTGGCGTTGACCCCGCTGCAAGAACATCGCCCGTTTCCACATCTATAATGACCGCAGAGGCGCTTTCACCTGCCAACCTTGCTTGGACAAAGTTTTGTAGTCTGTGGTCGATGGTCATTTGCACATTCGAGCCTGGTTCGCCTTCTTTGCGTTCCAGTTCACGTATGATGCGACCATGCACATTTTGTTCCACGCGCACCGTGCCTGCCGACCCGCGCAAGGAGTCTTCTAACATGTTTTCAATGCCAGATTTTCCGATGGGAAATTTCGGAATACGCATCAAAGGATCGATGCGATCCATGCGTGACAGATCGTAATCTGACACAGGGCCAACATAACCAGTGAGGTGCGCAAAATCATCCTTCAACGGATAGTTGCGGGACAAACCGACTTCAGGTGACACGCCGGGCAGGGCGGGTGCATTGGCTGCCACTGCTGAAAACGCCTCCCATGTCAGGCGGTCTAGAATGGTAACGGGTGCTGATGGTCCTGCATCTTTTAGCTCTTTACGTACGCGATCTTGGTCTTCTTGAGACAGGCCGATAAGGCGCTGAAGTTCAGCCAAAACGATATCCAGTTCACCTGCATCCTCTTTGCGGATCACAATGCGAAAGGTCTGTTCGTTTTCTGCGATTACTGTGCCGCTTCGATCATGGATTAGGCCACGAGCAGGGGGCAAAAGATGGATTTTTAATCTGTTTTCATCTGCCAAAAGACGAAACTCTTCGGCTTGATCGACCTGCATATAACGCATCCGCAGCCCCAAGGCGCCCATAAAGGCGAGTTGACTGCCGCCCAAAAACAGCGCGCGGCGCGAAATTTTGCGAGCGCTTTCAGCGGTGTCTGTGGGTGATCTTCTCATCGACTAAACCCTAAAACTTCTGCTTCTGCTGCTGTGATTTTGGTCACACCCATCACGGATGTCGAGATAAAAACCACGAGAGGATATATAAACAGCGTCGAAAGCTGTTGTAAGATCACTAGGCCAAATGATGCTTGCTGTACCAAAAAGACGCTGAGTAAGACGCGGTAGATGACTGCCAACCCCAAAAGCACAGCCGATATCATCGCCCATTCAACAGGGAAAGGAATGTCACGGGATCGGCCTTCGCGGCGGCGCAAAAATTCTATTCCTAGCACGCATAACGCTGCCCAAAGTCCCGGAGGGCGGACCAACATAAAGTCGGCAATCAAAAAGACAGGGCCAATGAGCAAGATCGGCACATAACTTGGTCGACGCAGTACCCAAGCGAAAGCAAAAGCTACGATTAGATCAGGTCCAGGCCAGCGCCCTTCGCCAAACTCTAGTGGCAGTAGATAGATGAAGAGGGCGACAAGGCTGAGCAAAACGAAAGCGCAGCGGTAAGCCCATTTTTTAACGCCCCAATATTCACCCATTGCTGCCCTCTGATGTTTCAAGCTGGTCAGCTGTTTCGCTTGTGGTGTTGTCGGGAGCTTTGGGGGTGACAATTGGCGCGACGGGTAAAATAAGCGAACCGGGGTCGATAATTTGTTCGCTTTCAAGGCTACGAAGAACGCGCAGGTAATCTAATCGTTCGTAATCGGCTGCCAAGACAACCCGCAGGCGTCGATCTGCCCCCAATGCCACTTGGCCGATCAAAAGCCCCGCAGGGAAAACACCGCCATCGCCCGAAGACACAACGCGGTCACCAGGGCGGACCAATTCAGGGCTTTCGATAAATTCCAAAGGCGGACGTGCTGTATTATCTCCTGATAAGATAGCGCGTTGGCCGGAGGGCTGAATGGTGATGGGCAGGCGCGAATTGCTATCAGTCAGCAGCACCACGCGGGCTGTGTTAGCGCCCAGCCCCGATATGCGCCCCACCAAACCAACGCCGTCCATTGTCGCCCAGCCATCCATAATGCCATCACGTGCGCCAACGTTCAAAAGCACCGACTGCCGAAACGGCGACCCGCTATCGGCCATCACCACGCCTGTGATATAGGTGTATTTCGGATCTAGGCGCACTTTGTTGAGGTCCAACAATTTGGCGTTTTTCTGTTCCAGTTGAAGTGCGGCTTCTTTCCACGCCTGCATTTGGCGCAATTCACGGCGCAGCTCTTGGTTTTGCGCGTAAATGCGACTGTAGCTTTGAAAGTTTTCGACCATTTCAATGGACTTGGTCACAGGCACCAAAGCCCATTCAAAGGACGGTACTATTGTGTCAACAAGTTGCGCGCGCATACGCTCGACGCGCGGGCTGTCAATGCGCCACAAAATGAACAAGCCGATCAGCACGAGGATCACCAGCGTAGACAAAAGTCTGCGCAAAGGGCGAATGAAATCGTCTGATGTTCCAGTGTCTTTGGCCACGTTCACTCCGAACCTTTAGGTCGCAGGCAAAGGCACGGAAATCCGCGCCTAAGCGGCTTGTGATCAGCTGTCGTAATCAATCACGTGACGCAGCTGTTTTTCATATTCCAGCGCTTTTCCTGTGCCCAAAGCCACACAATTGAGCGGCTCATCAGCCACAGAAATCGCCAATCCTGTTTGTTCGCGCAGCGCCAAATCAAGATCGCCAAGCAAAGCGCCACCCCCTGTCAGCATCACGCCGCGGTCCACGATGTCTGCGGCTAGATCTGGGGGGGTTGTTTCAAGAGCAGCCATTACAGCTTCAACGATTTGCTGAACGGGTTCTGACAAGGCCTCAGCCACTTGGGCTTGCGTGATTTCCAATTCTTTTGGCACGCCGTTCAAAAGGTCACGTCCACGGATGGTCATGGCGGTTCCGCGCCCGTCATCTGGCATCCGCGCTGTACCGACTGTGGTTTTGATCCGTTCCGCGGTGCCTTCCCCGATCAAAAGGTTTTGCTGGCGACGCAAATAAGCGATGATTGCATCGTCCATGCGGTCACCACCAACGCGCACGGAGCGCGCGTAAACGATGTCACCCAAGGACAAAACCGCAACCTCGGTTGTGCCGCCACCGATATCGACAACCATATTCCCAGTTGGATCGGTGATTGGCATGCCTGCGCCAATCGCCGCGGCAATCGGTTCTGCGATCAGGCCAGCACGGCCAGCGCCTGCGGATAAAACAGAATTGCGGATCGCACGTTTTTCAACAGGGGTGGCGCCGTGAGGCACACAAACGATGATTTTTGGTTTTGCGAAAAGCGTGCGGCGGTGCACTTTGCGGATGAAATGTTTGATCATTTCTTCGGCGGTGTCGAAATCGGCAATCACACCATCGCGCATGGGGCGGATCGCTTCGATTGAACCTGGCGTTTTGCCAAGCATGTGTTTCGCGTCTTCGCCGACAGCCAAAACCTGTTTGCGACCATCTTTGACGTGATAGGCGACAACCGAAGGTTCATTCAGAATAATGCCTTTGCCCTTCACGTAAACGAGCGTATTCGCTGTCCCGAGGTCAATTGCCATGTCTGCAGAGAAAAGTCCGCGAATGCCCGCCATAATATATTCATCCTCGTCAAAGTAGAAAAAGGGAGAATCCCCCCGTAGACCGCCTTATAAGACGGTCTTTGCCTATGGGAAAGGGGCGGATCGGTGGGGCAGGCAAAGACTTGCTATTGCAGGTCTTTAGGTAGGCGCGCCGCAAACCTGCTGCGCGCCTAAGTTTGTTATGGCCTGAGCATCACTTTGCCCGCACGCCCTGTGACCTGTGCGGCCTTCATGGCGTCTTTTACATCTTCAAGTGCGTAGTCGCCGCCAGACGACAGGGGCAATTTGCCTTGGGCTGCGAGTGTGGCCAATTCTGTGATCAAAGCGACGCGTTTTTCAGGCGCCATATGTTCGCTGACCTTCGCGCCCCAAAAGCCTTTGAGCGTGATGTGTTTAAAGATCAACATCCCTGAATTTAACGTCAAAGGCGCGCCTGTGGCTGTGCCGAATGTGATCAACTGACCTTCCCAGCCCAGCAAATCCACCAAGTCTTCCGCCAAAGATCCGCCAACAGAATCGACAGCGGCTGTCGCGCCAGCTTCGCCAATCACAGCCTTGGCTTGGTCTTTCCAGCCGTCTTGATCTGTCGAGATCACGTTGGTCATGCCTAGGGCTTCCAGTTCGGCCACGGCATCTTGGCGGCGCACCAGATTGAGTGTTTTGAAGCCTTTTGCTTCAGCTAATGCAGCGAAAACTTTGCCCACCGCGCCGTTGGCTGCGGTTTGAACGATCCAATCACCTTCAGAAACGGTGATGAAATCCAAAAGCGAAATAGCAGAAAACGGCATTGCGATAAGCTGTGCTGCGGCGTCGTCGGGAATCGCATCTGGCAGCGGCACCACGCCTTGCGCGGGGGCTGTGAATTTTTCGGCCCATGTGCCGTGAATGCCAGCAGCAGCCACGCGTTTTCCGATCAAGGCGTCATCAACGCCAGCGCCGACAGCTTCGACGATGCCCACCGCTTCTGTACCACCAACTGCGGGCAGTTCTGGTTTGTAACCGTAGTCGCCGCGCACAGTCCAAAGGTCGTGATTGTGGATCGGAGAGAGGATAGTTCGGATCAAAACCTCGCCCTCTTGAGCCACAGGCGCGGTTGTTTCTGCGAATTGCATAACCTCGACGGGGTCGCCAAATTTTGAATGCGTTGCGCTTTTCATATCGTTTATCCTTTTATGCGTTTGGGCTTGATTTGCGCCTTCGGTTCCTCGGGTTCAACCCCATATAAGCCCGTAACGCTACGTCACAGCTTGCACGCATATCGGTCATGATGAGGTGGCATGCTTTTCCTGACCCACGTTTATTTTTCAAAGCGTTATACGGAAAAAGGCGCACATGGCTGTGCGCCTTTGGTACCGTTGCTGTGTATCTACGCGTTGCGCCAGTTTCTAGCCCGCGTCAGTGTATTTGACTTCTTTGGTGTCTGATCCAGGAGCGGATTTTGTACGGCGCACGATGAGGCGGTTGACCGCGTTGACATAGGCTTTGGCCGAGGCAAAAACAGTGTCTGTATCTGCGCTTTGGCCTGTTGCGATGCGTCCGTCTTCTTCCAAGCGCACTGACACCGTTGCCTGCGCATCTGTGCCCTCAGTGACCGCAGATACTTGGTACAATTGCAAACGCGCCTCTGTTGGAAACAGCTCTTTGATCGCTTTGAATGTGGCATCAACTGGTCCGTCACCTTCGCAGGTGCAAGACTGTTCTGTACCGTCAATATCCAACGTAATCTCTGCGGTTTGCGGGGCGGCCGACCCACAGATTACACGCAGGCTTTTGACTTTGATGTATTCGTTTTGACTTTCAGATCCTGCGTCTTGCATCAAAGCGATGACATCATCATCCATCACTTCTTTCTTGCGGTCTGCCAATTCTTTGAAGCGCACAAAGACGTCTTTCAACTGGTTGTCACCCAGTTCAAACCCAAGTTCTTCCAACTTGGCGCGCAAAGCTGCGCGGCCAGAATGCTTACCAAGCGGCAAGGATGTGCCCGACAGGCCCACATCCGCAGGACGCATAATTTCGAAGGTCTCCGCATTTTTCAGCATGCCGTCTTGGTGGATGCCTGATTCATGCGCAAAGGCGTTTTTGCCGACGATTGCTTTATTGGGCTGCACCACAAAACCAGAGACCTGCGACACGCGGCGAGAGATGTTCATGATCTTGGTTGTGTCTATTTTTGTAGCATAGGGCATGATGTCATTGCGCACTTTCAGTGCCATCACCACTTCTTCCAAAGCGGTGTTGCCCGCACGTTCGCCCAAGCCATTGATCGTACACTCGATTTGGCGCGCGCCAGCTTCAACCGCTGCCAAAGAGTTAGCCGTCGCCATGCCCAAATCGTTGTGACAATGGGTGGCAAAGACAATTTCATCAGCGCCAGGCACACGTTCAAGCAACATCTTGATGATGTCAGAGCTTTCGCGCGGAATTGTATAGCCAACTGTGTCTGGAATATTGATCGTTGTCGCCCCCGCTTTGATGGCGATCTCAACAACGCGGCACAGATAATCATGTTCGGTGCGGATCGCATCCATGGGCGACCACTGCACGTTGTCACACAGATTGCGCGCATGGGTGACTGTGTCGTGAATTTTGTCGGCCATCGCGTCCATCGACAGTGCCGTGATGTCACGGTGCAATGGCGATGTGCCGATAAAGGTGTGAATGCGTGGTTGGGCTGCGTGTTTTACAGCTTCCATGCAGCGATCAATATCGTTGAAACTGGCGCGGGCAAGGCCACAAATCACAGAATTTTTGGAATTCTTCGCAATCTCGGACACGGCTTCAAAGTCGCCTTGTGATGCGATCGGAAAGCCTGCTTCGATGATGTCGACGCCCATTTCATCCAAAAGACTGGCGATTTCCAGTTTTTCAGTGTGGGACATCGTAGCACCAGGGGATTGTTCGCCATCCCGCAGGGTCGTATCAAAAATCAAAACGCGGTTTTTATCGGATACAGTTGTCATAGGACTACTCTCTAAATCTTAGCAAATTGGAAATGTGTTGAATGAGGCGCGCTTTTCACTTCTGAGCGTCGCGCCAAAGGCACGCTCAGAAGCAGCTAAGAAGAAGTAACGCAGGACGGCGGGTCGCACGAAGAATGCGGTCAGCGGTCGGCATATGGTCAGTCATCAACATAGGCGCGACTATAATCACGCGACCCGTAAAGAAAACCCCAAATTGTGATCTTTTTCCATTTTCAAACGTATCCCTAACAAAGGAGTATTTTATGCAGGTTTTGATTGTGGGGGATACTGGGGGTATCGGCGGGGCTGTCGCTGCGCTTTTGCGCCATCAAGGCCATTACGTTTTGGGTTTGTCACGCAGCGCGGATGGCATGGACTTGCGAGATCCCGACAGTATTGATGCGGTCTTTGAGAAGGTTGAAGGCCCCTTTGATTTGGTCGTCATCGCCACAGGGCAATTACACGGGGCGGGAAACGCTCCTGAAAAGTCGTTAAAGGCGCTCACGGTTCAGGCCATGGCCGATCAGTTTGCGGTCAATACCATTGGTCCTGCGATGATCTTGCGCCAGTTGCCACGGATTTTGCCCAAAAACCACCCATCAAAAGTGGCGGTGCTGACAGCACGCGTTGGGTCTATCGGCGATAATAATATGGGCGGCTGGTACAGTTACCGTGCGGCCAAGGCTGCGACCAATCAAGTGGTGCGATCTGCCGCGATTGAACTCGGTCGATCACACAAGCAAGCCTGCGTTATTGCTTACCATCCTGGAACTGTCGCGACAGCTTTTACGGCCAACTACCAAGCGGCGCATAACACCGTGTCTCCCGATCAGGCGGCGCAAAATATGATGCAAGTGCTTGATCAATTGACGCCCGCCGAAACGGGCGGGTTCTACGACTGGGCTGGGCAGGTTGTTCCCTGGTGAGGGGGCGGTTAAATCGTTGTATCACTCAGGTGTTGGATTCGCATCTGGATCAGCCTCAGCGTTAAGCTCGGAAGATGTCTCAGCGGGTGCGGCGGCGTCATCTTCGTTCGCTGGTTCTGGCGCAGCGTCTTCTGGCGCGGTTTGATCATCGGATGTCTCTGTGGGCATCAAAGCCCCATCAGCCCATAGCCCTGTTGCGGTCTCACCCGATGCATAGGTAATGCTGCCTTGGCCATTGCGTTTGCCAGCAGCAAACATGCCTTCGTACACATCCCCGTTTTCATAGGTGGCTTTGCCCATGCCGTTGATTTCACCGTCTTTCCACTCGCCAGTGTAAGTGTAGCCTGTAGGCGTGGTAAGGGTGCCTTGGCCATTGCGCTGGCCTGCGGAAAAATTGCCTGTGTAGGTTGTGCCATCCGCATAGGTCGCTGTGCCTTGGCCTTCACGTTGGCTGTTGACCCATTCGCCGTCATAGATGAACCCATCTGTATAGGTCATTTTGCCCGTGCCGTGGTTTTGGGCATCCTTGAACATGCCCTCATAGATCATGCCGTTTGCATATTCAGCGCGCCCCATGCCATCGATCACGCCGTAAGACCAAGCGCCTTCATAGGTCGTTCCGTTTGGATAGGTGATTTTGCCAGCACCATGCGCCAGATCATCCAAAAACTCACCAGTGTAAACAGACCCATCAGGATAGGTGACTTCACCTTGTCCTTCTATACGTCCATCGACCCAAGACCCCGTATAGATATACCCATCGGTGCCCGTAAATGTGCCTGTGCCTGTGCGCTTGTCGTCGGCGAAGTCGCCCTCATAGACATCGCCATTGCCGTAGGTCACTTTGCCTGTGCCTTGGCGTTTTCCGTCGACCAGATCACCCGTGTAAACATCGCCGTTCGGCTGCGTAATCGTGCCCGTGCCTGTGCATTGGCCCGCGACCCATTGGCAATCTAAAGTCAGCCCGTCTGACAGGATCAAAACGCCTTGGCCTTCACGTTTGTCATTGGCCATTTGACCGTCATAGGTTGCGCCATCGGGATAGGTGATCTTGCCCTTGCCTTCTTTTAGTCCGTCAACCCAAGCGCCCTCATAGACATAGCCTGTCGGGCTTTCCATGCGGCCCATGCCATGGTGATTGTTGGCTAGAAAATCGCCTTCGTAGGTCACGCCGCTGGCGTATGTCGCCACGCCCGATCCTTCGATAACGCCGCTGTTCCAATCGCCTTCATAGGTGCCGCCATCCGCGCCGATGATTTTGCCGAATCCATGTTGTTTGCCCCGCTCAAAGGCGCCCTCATAGACCGATCCATCTGGGTAACGCGCAATGCCTTGCCCTTTGATTTCGCCTTCGTCCCATTCACCCGTGTATTCATAGCCATTGGGCAAAGTGTAGGTGCCAACACCGTGGCGTTGGCCGTCTTTGAACGTGCCCTCATAGATGCCACCCTCATCGTATTGTTTGGTCTGGACCTTGCCATCCTGCGCCAAGGCGGTGATCGGATGCGTCAGGCTGACGGTCAAGGTGAGCAGGGCTGCGGTCAGAAGGCGATTGGTCACGTTGAATTTCCTGATACGAGATTTAGAGGACACGAATTGAGTGCAACCTATGCAGTCTGCCCCCTATGGGCAAATGTTTTTGCTGGGATCGGCTTTCCCTTGCTGCTCAGTCTGCTAAACGTAAAGCAAATTCGAAAGGGCCGTGCCATGACCGACAGATTCCGCCTGACACTTGCGCAGTTGAACCCGACGCTTGGTGCGATTGATGCCAATGCCGATGCGGCACGCGCAGCCTATGCGACTGCAAAATCCGCCAAAGCCGATATGATCGCTTTCGCTGAAATGTTCATCACGGGCTATCAGACGCAAGATTTGGTGATGAAACCCGCATTTACGCTACACGCGATGCGCGCGATTGAAGCACTGGCGGAAATGACCCTAGATGGACCAGCGCTGGGCATTGGTGGCCCCTATGCGCGGGGCGATAAGCTGTACAATGGCTATTGGGTTTTGGCTGAAGGTAAAGTGCAGACCATCGTATTGAAACACCACCGCCCAAACGAGACTGTGTTTGACGAAGTGCGTTTATACGCAAGCGGCGATGTGCATGGCCCGTACCGTGTCGGCCCCATTCGTATCGGCACGCCAATCTGCGAAGATGCTTGGCACCCAGATGTGCCTGAAGCTTTGGCCGAAACGGGCGCAGAAATCTTGCTGGTGCCCAACGGATCACCTTATTACCGCAATAAATTTGATCGCCGCTTGTCCCATATGGTTGCACGCGTGACTGAAACTGATCTGCCTTTGGTTTATCTCAACATGGTGGGTGGCCAAGATGATCAGGTGTTTGATGGTGGATCTTTCGTGCTGAACCGTCATGGTGAAATCGCCCATCAAATGCCGGTTTTCGACGAAGCGCTGCGCCATGTGGATTTTGTTAAAACCGATGGGCTTTGGGCTGCAGAAACGGGCGAAATCACCCCGCATCCCGATGCCTTTGAGCAAGACTACCGCGCGATGGTGGACTCTTTGCGCGACTACATGGGCAAGACAGGGTTCAAAAAGGTTCTACTTGGCCTGTCTGGGGGCATCGATTCTGCGATAGTCGCCACCATTGCCGCGGATGCGTTGGGGCCTGAAAATGTACGCTGCGTGATGCTGCCCAGTGAGTACACGTCCCAAGGTTCTTTGGATGACGCTAAAGACATCGCCAATCGTTTGGGGTGCCATTACGATTTTGTGCCGATCAAAGCGGGGCGAGATGCGATCACACAGACATTAGCCCCCTTGTTTGAGGGCCGTGATGAGGACACCACAGAAGAAAACGTGCAATCGCGTTTGCGCGGACTTTTGTTGATGGCTTTGTCCAATAAATTCGGTGAAATGCTTTTGACCACGGGCAATAAATCCGAAGTCGCTGTCGGATATTGTACGATTTATGGTGATATGAACGGTGGCTACAATCCTATTAAAGACATGTATAAAACCCGCGTGTTTGATCAATGTCGTTGGCGCAATGAAAACCACCGTCCATGGATGGCAGCACCCGCAGGCGAAGTGATCCCCGTGTCTATCATCGACAAACCGCCCTCAGCCGAGCTGCGTCCAGATCAGCGTGATGACGACAGCTTGCCGCCCTATGAGGTGCTGGATGCTATTCTAGAGGGTCTTGTCGATCGTGAGCAAAGCGTGGCCGAATTGGTTGATGCTGGATTTGATCGTGCGACTGTAAAACGTGTCGAACATCTGTTGTATATTTCCGAATATAAACGGTTCCAATCCGCACCAGGCACACGTTTGTCGCCCCGCGCATTCTGGTTGGATCGTCGATACCCAATCGCCAACCGCTGGCGCGATCAGGGATAGCTTTATCAAGCGCTTTCGCCCGCCATATCGTATGGCGGTGGGGGCGCTTGAGGGGCAAAAAAATCTTGCGCAGCCGTGAAACTGCTTGTGTTGGCTTGTGCCCTTGGACCCCTTGCCGTACACCCGCACTTTATCTTTCGATGCAAGAGTGCGCCCCTATGGATTTAACTGTCGGTATTGATTTCGGAACCTCAAATTCGGCGGTTGGGCTGAACGTCAATGGTCAGCCTTGGCTGGTGGATGTCGAGCAAGGGTCTAAGACACTCCCGACTGCGGTGTTTTTTGATGCGCGCGGTAAAATGCGGCTTGGCACAGCGGCCAATCAAGCTTTGATTGATGGGGATGAAGGGCGCTACATGCGCGCGCTCAAATCTGTTTTGGGCACGCCCTTGCTGCGCGAAACCCGTTTGATTGGCCCCAAACGCCAAAGCCTGTTGGATGTGATTGCGCAATTCTTAACCGAGTTGCGCACACGCACCGAAGATAAGATTCGCCAGCCAGTAACCGGCGTTGTTTCGGGGCGACCCGTGCGGTTCCATTCAAAAAATGATGCAGCCAATGCGCAAGCCTTGGTCGATTTGCACGAGGCATACACACGCGCAGGTTTTAAAAATATCGACTTTTTGCCCGAACCCGAAGCCGCCGCTTTGGCCGCAAAAGATTTGGGTGCAGGTGAAATCGGACTGGTTGTAGATATCGGCGGCGGGACATCGGATTTTACCCTATTTCGGAAGCAAGACGGTAAGGCGGATGTGTTGGCATCTTACGGTGTGCGCCTTGGGGGGACGCATCTGGATCGCGCCTTGTCGCTGGATCATGTCATGCCGCTGTTCGGCGCGGGCACCCAAGTGAAACGCGCCTTGGCTGATGGGCTTTTGCCTGTGCCTGCGACGCTATTCAATGATCTGGCCACTTGGCAGAAAATCCCGTTTCTCTACACAAAAGACACATTGCGCTTGGTCAAAGATTTGCAGCGTCATGCGGTTGAGCCAGATAAAATTGACCGTCTGTACGAGGTGATCGAAGCCGAGCTGGGCCATGACGTCGCCTTCGCCGTGGAAGCAGGCAAAATTGCGGTCAATACCGATGGGCAGGGCGTGATTGGTCTGGGATTGGTTGAAAAAGGGCTGAGTGCCACTTTGGACGACACTTTGATGACTGCATCTTTGGCGGGCTACAAAACCGAACTTGCACAAGCGGTTCAAGAAACGCTGGCTTTGGCAGGGCTCGCCCCAGATGCCATTGGCGCAGTGGTCTACGTTGGAGGCACGAGTTTAATGTCTATCGTTCCAGATGCTGTGCGCAGTGTGCTTCCAAACGCCCGTGCGATCCAATCCGAAGCCTTCACAGCTGTGGTCGATGGATTGGCAATCGCGGCGGGGCAAAGGCAGATGGCTTAAAGGCCGTAGTCCCAAGTTGTGTCGATTGTGGCGATCTGTTCATCGGACCAACCAAAGTGATGTGCCAATTCGTGAACTGTCACATGGGCTACCATTTGTTGCAGGGTCACATCCCCGCGCAGGCACCATTCATCCAAGATAGGGCGGCGAAAGAGCCAGATCATATCTGATGAAGGCGCTTCATCCATGCTGGATTTTTCTGGCATCGGCAGTCCTGTATAGAGCCCAGTTAAGGCAAAGGGATCCTCAAGTCCGATTTCTGCCATCAGGTCTTCTGGCACAAAATCCATCACATTGATTCCCACGGATGCTGCCATCACTTTATGCGCGGCAGGCAGATTGGCAATTGTCATCCGAGCGATGGATTCGATGGCATCCAGATCTGGGGCGGTGGCGTTTAGCAGGGCGTCGGGCATTCACAGGGCTCCATTTGTCTCAAGCGGCGCTTAGATTTAGGGCAGGCGCATGCTCAGATATGGACTCTTTGGCCGCAATATGAAAGAGCAAGCACAACAGGAGATCACCATGACCGTCACACGTTTTGCACCAAGCCCCACAGGCTATATCCACGTCGGCAACCTTCGCACTGCGCTTTTCAACTACTTGATCACGCGTAAAGCAGGCGGCGAATTCATTTTGCGTATCGATGACACTGATCCAGTGCGTTCGAAACAAGAATATATTGATGCCTTGAAAGAAGACCTAACTTGGCTTGGTATTTCGTGGGACCGCACAGAGCGTCAGTCGGATCGCTTGGACCGCTACACAGCGGCGATGGATGAATTGAAAGCGGCGGGGCGTTTGTACGAATGTTTTGAAACCCCAGTTGAACTTGATCTAAAGCGCAAGAAACAGCTCAATATGGGCAAACCGCCCGTATATGATCGTGCAGGTTTAAACCTGAGCGATGCCGAAAAAGACGCCCTGCGCGCTGAGCGTGGCGATGGACACTGGCGTTTCAAACTGGATCAAGAGCGCGTTGAGTGGGCTGACGGCATCTTAGGCGATATTTCTATCGATTGTGGTTCTGTCTCTGATCCTGTGCTTGTCAAAGCCGATGGGCAGTTTTTGTACACGCCTGCCTCTGTTTGTGATGATATCGACTACGGCGTGACTTACGTTGTGCGTGGCTCAGACCACGTGACCAATACGGCCACGCAAATCCAGATCATCAAAGCGCTGGGCGGCACGGTGCCAAGCTTTGCGCACCACTCTTTGTTAACGGGTCCACAAGGCGAAGCTTTGTCAAAACGCCTTGGTACATTGTCTTTGCGCGATTTGCGTGGTCAGGGCATCGAACCGATGGCCTTGATGTCATTGATGGCGCGCACAGGGTCGTCGCAACCTGTCGAAGTGCGGTCTGAAATGGCGGAATTGATCGAAGGGTTTGACATCTCTACCTTTGGATCTGCGCCGACAAAATTCGACGAAAAAGACCTGTTACCGCTGACAGCCCAAGTTAACTTGGCACGCCCTTACGCAGATGTTGCAGATGATATCGCAGCCCTTGGTGTGCCCGCTGAACAAGCAGAATTGTTTTGGAGCGTTGTGCGCGAGAACATCACAGTAAAAGCCGATATGGCTGGCTGGTGGGAACTGTTCCGCGATGGCGCATCTCCACTTGTTGCTGACGAAGATCAGGATTTTATCCGCGAAGCCTTCGCGATGCTGCCTGACTTGCCCTACACCGAAACGACGTGGAAAGACTGGACGACAGCCGTGAAGGACGCCACTGGTCGCAAAGGCAAAGGCCTGTTCATGCCTCTGCGCAAAGCGGTCACAGGGTTAGAACGTGGACCAGATATGTCGAACGTTATGCAACTTTTGCAAAAAGCGCCAACATTATAGGTGCAGGGGCGTTTAATTGCTGTAAAACCCGTCATGGCCTTGCGCTTTGACGGGTTTTCTTTTGAACAAATGCGCGCAAATGTCAGCGAAGACTTGCCTGAATCAATTCTGTCACCTAGAGATTACGCACAATCTTCGTTGGGAGAACATGGCAAAGTGATTTGTACATGTGCCGAAGGAGCAACCGCCCCGGTAAACTCTCAGGCAACAGGACCTTCGAAGACAATACACTCTGGAGAGTGGTGCGGATGCACCCGCCGAAGGGATAACGATCTCAGGCGCAAGGACAGAGGGGGCATCAGGCAAAGGATGGCTTTGTCGTGGTGCCGGCTTTTATTCCGGTTTTGAAATCAGTGCAAAAGTGCACTTGGAGCGTACAAAATGACGGATCTAAAGCGGACTCCCCTTTACGATTTTCACGTGGCCAATGGCGGTAAAATGGTGCCTTTCGCAGGCTATGATATGCCGGTGCAATATCCCGCGGGCGTTATGAAAGAACATTTGCAAACGCGCAGCGCTGCAGGCCTATTTGATGTGTCGCATATGGGGCAGGTGGCTTTGACATCGACCGAAGGTCTTGAGGCATTGACGCTTGCACTTGAAACCATCGTGCCTGTGTCTGTTGCGGGCCTCAAACCTTTGCGCCAGAGATACGGGATTTTCACCAATGAAGCGGGTGGTATCTTGGATGATTTGATGATCGCAAACACGGGCGATCATTTATTTTTGGTCGTCAATGCGGCCTGCAAGTCCCAAGATATTGCCCATATGAAAGCGACTTTGCCAGACCATGTGACCGTGACCGAAATCACAGATCGCGCGCTCTTGGCACTGCAAGGCCCCGCTGCCGAAACAGCTTTGGCGCGCCTTGTGCCCACTGTCACCGACATGCGGTTTATGGACAGTCACCGCATGGATGTGAACGGTGTCGAATGGTGGATTTCGCGGTCTGGCTATACAGGCGAAGACGGTTTTGAAATCTCGATCCCTGCACAAATCGCAGCCGATGTTGCCGCAAAGTTGGTTGAAATGGATGAAGTCGAATTAATCGGCCTTGGTGCGCGCGACAGTCTGCGTCTCGAGGCGGGTTTGTGCCTTTACGGTCACGATATCGACACGACCACCTCGCCCGTTCAAGGCAATATTGCTTGGGCGATACAAGGCATCCGTCGCACGGGCGGTGCGCGTGCTGGTGGATTTCCTGGCGCTGATCGCATTCTAGCTGAACTGGAAAACGGCCCAGACAAGTTGCGCGTGGGCTTGTTGCCCCAAGGCCGCGCCCCAATGCGCGAAGGCACGCCTTTGTTTGCCTCATCCGACAGCAATGACCAGATCGGTGTCATAACATCGGGTGGTTTCGGCCCCACTGTGCAAGCCCCTATTGCAATGGGCTATGTCCCAACCGAATATACGACTGACGGGACCGAAATTTTTGCGGAACTGCGCGGCAAACGTTTGCCTGTCACAGTTTCATCAATGGCGTTTCGCCCCTCGACCTACAAACGCTAAATACAGTTACACTCTAGATATTCTACCTAAGGATCAGACCTATGAAATTCACTGAAGAACACGAATGGCTCCGCGTCGAAGACGATCTGGTCGTCGTTGGCATCACAGAACATGCAGCCACTCAATTGGGCGATGTTGTGTTTGTTGAATTGCCCGAAGAAGGCACCACAGTGACCAAAGACGAAGAAATTTGTGTGATCGAAAGTGTTAAAGCCGCTTCAGATATCTTGGCGCCGCTTGACGGTGAAATTGTTGAGGTGAACGGACTTTTGGTCGATGAGCCATCCAAAGTGAATGAAGATGCAATCGGCGATGCATGGTTTTTCAAAATGAAAATTGATGACCTTTCTGTGCTTGATGAATTCATGTCGGAAGCTGAATACAAAGCCTTTATTGGCTAAATTGATTGGGGGCGCGTGGATCTCCTGTGCCCCCATGCATTGCTCGCATGCTCGCGCTTGCATCAAGGTTTACTCGAAAAGGAATGCCTCGTGGCTTACACTCCGTCTACTTACAATCCCTATGATTTTGCCAATCGTCGTCACATCGGTCCGTCCCCTGCCGAGATGGATGATATGCTGAAAGTTGTTGGGGCCACGTCACTGGAAAACCTGATCGACGAAACCGTGCCTATGGCGATCCGTCAGCTTGAACCTTTGTCTTGGGGGCCCATGACAGAACACGAAGTTCTGGGCGCAATGCGCAAGGTCGCGGGCAAAAACAAGGTCATGACCTCTTTGATTGGGCAGGGGTATTACGCGACAGCCACCCCACCTGCCATTCAGCGCAATATTTTGGAAAATCCTGCATGGTACACGGCTTACACGCCCTACCAGCCTGAAATCGCACAAGGCCGCCTTGAAGCTTTGCTGAACTTCCAAACAATGGTGTCCGATATGACAGGCCTACCTGTCGCCAATGCTTCGTTGTTGGACGAGGCGACAGCCTGCGCCGAAGCCATGACCATGGCGCAGCGTGTTTCAAAATCTAAGGTCAAAGGCTTCTTCATTGACGAAAACTGCCACCCGCAAAATATCGAGGTGATGAAAACCCGCGCAGCACCTTTGGGGATCGAACTTATCATTGGGGCGGTCGATGATTTGGATGCCTCTAAAGTGTTCGGCGGAATTTTCCAGTATCCAGGCACTTACGGAGATCTGCGGGACTTTACACCCGAAATCGGCGCACTGCATGACCACAAAGCGATCGCGATCATGGCGACCGATTTGATGGCCTTGACGATGATCAAAGATCCTGGCGCGATGGGGGCAGATATTGCTGTTGGATCTGCACAGCGCTTTGGCGTGCCTATGGGCTTTGGTGGTCCGCACGCGGCGTTCATGTCATGTGCCGATAAAATCAAACGCTCTATGCCTGGTCGCATTGTTGGTGTGTCCATAGATGCGCGTGGCGAGCGGGCGTATCGTTTATCATTGCAAACCCGCGAACAGCATATTCGCCGCGAAAAAGCGACATCCAACGTTTGTACAGCCCAAGCTTTACTGGCTGTTATGGCATCTTTTTATGCGGTGTTTCACGGGCCGCAAGGCCTGCGCGCGATTGGGGAAAGCATCCACTTCAACGCGGTGCGTTTGGCTGAGGGTCTGAAATCTTCTGGGTTTAAAATCGCCCCCGCGGCCTTTTATGACACTTTCACCGTTGACGTTGGTGCGATGCAGGGCGTGATCTTGCGATCTGCTGTGGCCGAGGGGATCAATCTGCGCCCTGTTGGCAAAACCAAAATTGGCATTTCCGTTGATGAAATGGTCGATGCCGAGATCATCGAAAAAGTCTGGCGTGCTTTTGGCCACGAAGCTCTAGCAACTCGTGAGCCGACAGAATTGGGCTTTGACGCAGCACTCCTGCGCGAAAGTGATTACCTGACGCACCCGATCTTTGGCATGAACCGTGCCGAAGGCGAAATGATGCGTTACATGCGCCGTTTGGCCGACCGCGATTTGGCGCTGGATCGTGCAATGATCCCGCTTGGGTCGTGCACGATGAAACTGAATGCGGCCGTCGAAATGATGCCTGTTACATGGCCAGAATTTAACACGATCCATCCCTTTGCACCGCAAGATCAATCCGAAGGCTACAAGGAGATGATCGACGATTTGGCAGCTAAGCTCTGCGAAATTACGGGCTATGACGCCATGTCCATGCAGCCAAACTCTGGTGCGCAAGGCGAATATGCAGGTCTTTTGACCATCATGGCCTATCACCGCGCCAATGGACAAGGTGGGCGTGATGTGTGCCTGATCCCGATGTCGGCGCATGGTACAAATCCCGCGACTGCACAGATGTGTGGTCTCAAGGTTGTTGTCGTGAAAAGTGCCGAGAATGGCGATATCGATTTGGATGATTTCCGCGCAAAAGCGGAAGCTGCGGGTGATAAGCTTGCAGCCTGTATGGTCACCTACCCCTCGACCCACGGTGTGTTCGAAGAAACTGTCAAAGATGTCTGCGACATCACTCATGAATTTGGCGGGCAGGTCTATCTAGATGGGGCAAATTTGAACGCTATGGTTGGTCTGTCGAAACCTGGTGATATCGGGTCGGACGTCAGTCACTTGAACCTACATAAAACATTCTGCATCCCGCATGGTGGCGGTGGACCTGGCATGGGTCCGATTGGTGTGAAAGCACACCTTGAACGCTTCTTGCCGGGCCATCCTGAATTGGGCGGTGAAACTGGCCCCGTGTCTGCGGCGCCTTATGGCTCGGCATCTATTTTGCCTATCTCATGGGCTTATTGCATGCTGATGGGCGGGGCTGGTTTAACGCAGGCCACAAAGGTTGCGATCTTGAACGCGAACTACATCGCTGCGCGTTTGGATGCCGCTTTCCCTGTGCTTTACCGCGGAAAGCAGGGGCGTGTTGCCCACGAATGCATCATCGACCCGCGTGCCTTTGATGATAGCGTTCACGTAACCGTCGATGACATCGCCAAACGCCTGATGGACAGCGGTTTCCATGCACCAACGATGTCTTGGCCCGTGGCAGGCACTTTGATGATCGAACCGACTGAATCTGAAACCAAGGCCGAACTAGATCGTTTCATCGAAGCCATGCTGTCGATCCGATCAGAAATTGCACAGATCGAAAAAGGCACTTGGCCTGTTGATAATAACCCGTTGAAACATGCGCCGCATACGGTGAATGATTTGGTCGCGGATTGGGATCGTCCCTATAGTCGTGAACAAGGGTGTTTCCCGCCTGGCTCTTTTCGCGTTGATAAATACTGGCCCCCCGTTGGGCGTGTGGACAACGTGCATGGGGATCGCAATTTGATCTGTCAGTGTCCACCGCTTGAAAACTATGTGGAAGCAGCTGAGTAACACCATAACTTTACCAAGGCCTCGATTGTTCAATCGGGGCCTTGTGTTTTTTGGCTTTGGCTTGATATAGGCGAGGTCAGCCAATCAGAGAGGGCATCTATGAGCTATCCTGTAAAACTCAGTTGTTTGAAATGTGGGCAAGCCAATCGTGTCCCTGCGGAAAAGTTGGATGCGACCCCGAAATGCGGCAAATGCGGCGCTGTGTTGGTGACGGATAAGGTGGCAGAATTGAACCCGACGTCCTTGGCCAAAGCGGCCAAATTGGATGACATGCCTTTGTTGGTGGACTTTTGGGCACCTTGGTGTGGTCCTTGCCGCCAGATGGCACCTGACTTTGCCAAGGCAGCGGTGGCTTTGAAAGGCCGTGCGCGATTTGCCAAGGTCAACACCCAAGACTTTCCTATCGTGTCTCAAAAGAATAATGTGCGCGGCATTCCTGCATTGATTTTATACCAAGGCGGTAAAGAAATTGCGCGCCTAACTGGGGCGAGACCTGCGCGCGATATAGCGCGTTTTGTGCAGCAAAAAGCGAAACCTTTGGCTTAGTAATCTTTCTCGAAAAAGACCCCAAGGCTTGTGTCGCCATCAGCTGATGCAGACCCTTTGAAGGTCACTGTATCAGAAGCATCAAGGTTCAGGTTGATCACCGATTTTCCAGAGCTGTCTATGGTCACATCCGTATAGATTTCATCCGACAAATATTTGCCCAGTCGTAGTGCTGCATCGCCCTCGTCAGAGGTGGTGACATCCAAGTCATCCAATCCGATTTCATCGCGAATGTCGCCAACAATCCCATTGCCCCCGCCCGTCAATGTCGCAATCGCTGCGGCCATCTGTGCGGCTTGAAGCGGTGAAATATCAGATAACGCGCGACCAAATAAAAGTTGCGCAAATATTTCATCTTCGGGCAAGTCTGGCGCAGAGGTAAGTGTCAACTTTGGGGCGCTGACACGCCCTGAGGTGATCACGTTAATTATCAGGTCGTCGGTGTCTGTTACAGCGACCAATTCAAACACGGGGTCAAAATCACCTTGCAAAGAAAGCTGGCCTTCTTCCAAGTCCAGACGTTTTCCCAAGATGCTCAAGCGGCCACGGTTCAGTGAAAACCGTCCGACAGGCACGATGTTGCGGGTGCTACCGCGTAAGCGAAGGCTGCCGCCCAGTTCTGCATCCAATCCCCGTCCACGGATGAACATTTGGTTGGGGGCGTCGATGGTTAAATCCAAGGCAATGGCACGATTGGTTCCAGAGCTTTCACCATCGGATCCATCGCCCAGAACACCTGCTCGTTGACGGGTTTGACGCACATTGGCGGGCTCGTTTTTGTGCGTAATTTCGGGAATATCGCCGCCAGAACCAAAGGCCGTTGGTGCAACTTGGATATCGGTGCGCCCCAAAGCAATACGGCCTTCAAGCCGAGGAGACCCGAGCAAAGGTCCGTTGATGGTCAGCGCGCCTGTGGCTTCGGTCGTGTATAGATCAGGGTCGGCGACTGTAAGTCTATTCAACGTGATGTTCAGATCAGCAGGCATTCTTCCTGTGAGCCCAATTTGTCCAGAGGCCGTCACGCGCCCACCTGCATCTGATGTCGCGTTGGCGTTAAGGCGCGCCGTTGAATTGGATAAGGTGACGGTGGAAGGGTCGAAAACGAATGACAAACCAGCAGCAGGCACAACCGCACGCAGGCCTGACTGCGTGGTGATCGTTCCTGAAATTGAATCCAATTCAAGCGGGCCGACAAGTTGCATATCAACGGCCGCATCGCCTTGCAATAAAGTTGCTGTGGTAAAGGTATTGGCTAAGCCCAAAGGTACAGAGCCAATGGCACGTAATGAGGCGGTGTTAAAGTTTTGGGCGACTGTTCCCGATAGCTCCGCGGTGGACCCCCCAGGTCCGTTCAAGGTTGTTTCCGTTTCCCACGGGGCGTTGGCTTCGCGTCGCTTGACCGTTCCGCGCAGGGCTGCGGGGCCACTAATGCCTGCATCGAGGCGCGCCAAATCGTCAAGCTGTGCGGACAGGTTGAGAGTAGCTGTATCCGAGTTCAGCGCGCCGCTGGCTTGCGCAGAAAGAGCGTTGCTTTTCACATCGAATGACCGCAGATTGATCCCTGTTTCATCGCGGCTGGCATCTAGCGTCACAGTACCCTGCCCGCCCAAAAGCGCATCGATTTTGGGTATGCCGATGGCTGCGTTGCGGGTGTCTGCTGAGGCCTGCGCATCAAATCCTCCACCTAAAATGGCATAGCTCCCATCGATCTGCGCTGTGATCGCGCCCTTTAGGGGGCGACCTGCCAAGGGGGCAAAACGTGACACATCTGGTGCGCGCAGATTGGCTTGACCTACAAAGGTCAAACCTTCGGCAATACTGGAGAGCGTTCCAGATGATTGCAGCACCGTGTCTTGCGCTTCAAATCGGGCATCTTTGATGACAAACCCCACTTCATCGTTCCACGACAAGCTGGTGCGCGCTGACAGAGCGTCACCAATTGCAGTTTGTAACTTTGTGTCGGCAACGTCCAACCCGTTCAGCGCCATGTCGATCTGTGCGGTAACGGCACGCACCAGTTGAGATGTGGTTTGATTGCGGCTGCGCGATACGGTGCCATTAGCATCAATCGTCACATCTTGGATGGACACCCCGATTTGATTGAATCCAAGCAAGTTGGCCTCGGCTGTCCATTGCTCGCCCTGTGTTACATCGTATTGCGCTGAGAGGGTTGCGCGGTCGATTTCGCGCTTTGGGCCAGTAAGCGGAAGCAAGGTTGGCTTGCCGCCTTTTGCTGCAATCGAACCTGAAATATCAAAGGATGTTGGCAAGGAATCCGTACCAATATCGATTGTGCCCCCCAAAGACAGATTGTTGGTTTTCAGTGAGAAAGGTGAAAGAGACAAACGTCCGTCTGGGTAGGATGTTCCTTCGACCTTGAGGGCTGTCGATACGCCGAAAAACTCAGCATAGTCTGTCTCGAACAATGGGGAGACATCGCCTTGGATATCTGCTGAAAACACTCGTGTTTTCGGCTCAGGAGTATCTTGCGCGGTTTGGTCTTGTTGATCGTCTTCCAAAGTCGATAAACCAAGCTTACCTGACAGTCTGGGGGTGCCTTCTGTGGCCAATGTTATGTCAGCAATAAAGGTATCAAGCGGGCCTTCACCCTGCGCTGTCAATGCCATATCGGGGGCACCAGGCAAGCCGATCAACGTGGTGATCAAGCCACCTTTGCTTTCGGTCAATGATAAGTCTAAAGCGAGTTGTGTGTCGGCATTGTCATAAGATGCATCAAGTAAAAACGCACCAGACGGCCCAGACAGCCGTTGAATTTCGAGCTGTGCCGATCCTTGGCCATCAGCCAGATTGACGCCGCCAAGAAAAGAGAGATCGATAGGTTCACCGATGCCCAAAATATCTGCACCAAGTGTCACCAATGGCGCGTTCACTTCGTCGATAACAATGCTGACGGGCAGCTCAGGTAGGCTAAATGGTTTTGCTTCTGGGCTTTGGGATGTTTCCCCAGCATCAGGTTTGCGTAAAACATTGATTTCACCCGCTGACAGGCTGGTGACTTCTAACTTGCCAGCTAAGAGGGACGTGCGTTTCCAATCCAGTTCCACGTCATCCAATGTCAGCCAAACGCCTTGGTCATCGGCGATCGTCAGACGTGATAAGCTGGCTTGAGATGATAAAAGCCCTGTGAAATTTTCGATCCGTATTGTGCGCCCAGCACCTGATAAATTGTCTTCTAAGAAGGCGACAATCCTTGAACGATCACGATCTGTTTCTGTCTGATCCGCAACGGTTTGTGCCACAGCCACCAAGGGCAGACAAAGAGCGGGAAAGAGGAGAATTTTATGGTTCAAAACGCTTGTCCAATCCCAACGTAAATCTGCACACCCTCGCCAGTGTCGCCTGCTACAGGCGTGGCCACATCCAGTCTAATCGGCCCAAACCCTGTATCATAGCGCAACCCAAGACCCGCACCGGCATGCCATTCCATGGTGTCATCCGGTACGGAATTTGCGCCAACGGCACCGCCGTCGGCGAATCCAACGAGTGAAAAGTTGTCGTTGATGCCTGCACGAATTTCGGTGGATAGCCCTAGAAAGCTTGCGCCCCCTGTTGTGACGCCTCCTGAAGTGACATTGAGCGATTTATAAGGCTGCCCCCGCACTGTGCCCCCTCCGCCTGAGTAAAACAAAAGATCGGGGGGTGTTTCGGTCAAGTTACTGCCCAAGATGGATCCCGCCAAAAAACGCCCCGCAAACACAAAGCGGTCGTCTTCACCTAGGCTGGTATAGCCGCGCATATCTGCAAATAAACGCGCACCATTTTTTGATCCGTCTATGCCAAGATAGGGCATGATCTGTGCTGAAAAATAGGTACCTGATGTCGGTGAAAGCGCATTGTCACGGGCATCTCGCGCACCTTCAATTGGGAAAATCACGTGTGAAAATTGCCGCGATCCAATGTCATCGGTGACATCCGAATAGCGGTACCCAATGCTGCCCGTGAAATAGGTGGTTTCAGACAAATTGACCTCAGCCCCGATCAAAAACTCTGCCGATGTTGAGAGATAGTTTGGTTCATCCAAGCGGGCGAATTCTGCTTCTGTCACTAAGGTTAAAACTGGGCGTGTTGTGGCGGGGCGTCGATATGATGTTGATAGCGAGTAGTCCACACCAGTGTCCGATCCCAAACCTGCGATTTCAGCGTCAAATCGCAATCGGTCGGCATTGCCTGAAATGTTGCGGTGCATCCAATAGCCAGACAGAGTGCCACCTTCGAGCGAACTGATTTGCGCCCCAAAACCAAATCTGCGCGGTGTCGCATCTGTGATCGTCGCTGTCACGTCTAGGCTGTTGTCTGCGTTTAGGGTTTTGGCCTCTGCCAAGCTAACAGACCGAAAAGCACCTGTTTGGCGCAGGCGTGAGTTCACCGTATTTAACGTGGCGGGATCAAAAGGTTTGCCTGTGATGTCACCTGTGATCTCGGCCAAACGCGCATCGGTGACCTTTTTCGTACCCGCAAATGTAAGCCGACCAAACGTGGCCTTCGGTCCAGGATCAATGCCCAAAGCGACGTCTAGTTTGTTCTGCGTATGATCGGCGACGATTGACTGTGAACTCAAGGCTGCTTTGGGGTGAGATGCATCGCGCCAAGCATCTATTGCTGCGTCTTTCGCACCGCCCACGCGGCCCGATCCCGCGGTGCGTCCTGTTCTGAAATTACTCGGGATCTCTGTGCCTGCTGCGAGCGGCCCAACGGTTGCCTCGCCGAACTTGAATTTCGGCCCCGTGTCCACAGTGATCGTCACGTTGGATACCTGATCGGGCAGGGTTACCAGTGACAATGTGCTGCCTTCGCGCCCATCGACCGAAATTCGGATAACGGGCGCGTAATAGCCCGCGCGGTAAAGCGTGCCCAACAAAGTGCGGTAGTCTGATTGTACTGCCGCAATGATATCCGATGGCGCTGTCGTTCCCTCTTGCTGGGCTTGTAAAACCGAAGATGCCGCACTCAAAGTGTCTTTTAGACCAGTTGCGCCAGTGGTTTTTAAATCGGCCTCAAACCCATGGGCGGCTGCATTCAAGCCTGCGCATAGCACAACGGTCAATAAGGTCTTGTGAAATGCCATGTTTGAGGTCCAATCCTGCGCAAAGATTACCAAAGTTAATATGACGCCTTTGGATTAGATTTCCAGTGAAAACAGGGCAAATGGCGGTTTGTTGCTTGCTTGGATTCGGGGGCGGGCCTAAAGACATTACAACATTTGGAGGGCATTATGTCTGGTTGTGAAATTTGTGAAGTTCAAGGTGATGTAACGGCCGTTTCTGTGGAGCCTCGAAGCGATGTTGTGCAGCTGTGTGGCACATGTTCGGCGGGGCTAAAAGGCGAGGCTGTGCCAGCGGGGCATTGGAATGCTTTGACCACTTCTATGTGGTCTGAATCGGATGCTGTTAAAGTGCTATCTTACCGCTTGCTCACCCGCCATGCGACGGAATCATGGGCAGCGGATGCTTTGGAAATGCTGTACCTTGAACCTGAGGTCGAAGAATGGGCTAAGTCTGGCGGCCCTGATATAATTCACCGCGATAGTAATGGCGCGGTCCTATCTGCGGGAGACACTGTCGTGCTGATCAAAGACCTGCCCGTCAAAGGAGGCGGGTTCACTGCCAAGCGCGGCACGGCTGTGCGCGGTATTTCTTTGGTGGCTGACAATGCGGGTCATATAGAAGGCCGTGTGGAAAGCCAGCGGATCGTGATTTTGACTGAATTCGTGAAAAAGAAGTAACTGCGTCACAGCGAAATTGGTGTGATTAGAAACGACAAAAGGCGTGAGGGCAATCTCGCGCCTTTTTTTACATCAAATCACTATTTAGGCATAAAAAAACGCCCGATGCAAAAGCACCGAGCGTTATCTCAAACGAGAGTGTAGATTATTCTACAGTCAAGTTAATCGCAGATTCGCGACCGTCACGGCCAGCTTCGATGTCGAAAGTAACTTTCGCACCGTCGCGAAGACCTGTAAGGCCGGAACGCTCAACAGCAGAGATGTGTACGAACACGTCTTTGTTGCCACCTTCTGGCTCGATAAAGCCGAAACCTTTAGTGGAATTGAACCATTTTACTGTGCCATTAGCCATTGTATTTTCTCCTTAATCACTGCCCACGATATTGCGGCAGATCGGCGTGTCAGGTGTCTGATCGAAGACTGAGTGCCGGATAAGGGAAAACAGAAGGGTCGATAGAGATAACGTCGCAGGGCCTATAGAGCACATTTTTGACGCAGTGCAAAGACAATTCGCTCCCCCTCATTTTCTAAGCAAATTAGCGCTTTACCGTCTGACTATGCCGTAGCTTGGTGGGTCTGATTTTAGTAGGAGGGCCTTTGGTCACCTTCGTTGAAATCGCATGACGGGAAACTTTGGATTTTTTCACCGTGCCTGCCCAATGGATTGTGAGCTATGCTGCAGGTGCAAATACAAATTAGTGAGGACCCAGATGTTCAAATTCTTGAAATTCGGCCGAGGCTCAAAATCCAAAGTTGTGATCGAAACCCAGCGCCAGACCTTTGAACGTCTTGTCGGTGAGCTCAACGAGGCCATCGCCGCCTTGCCTGACATGCCCGCTGTGACTGTGAACCCTGTCACAAATGAGATCAGCTTTGCTCTGCCCGACACCTTCCCCGACGAAGCTTTGGCCCTGCCTGCGCCAGAGCCAGAGCCAGAGGGTGAAGTGGTTGAGGGGGCCGAGGCAGTAGAGGAATCGACTGAGGCGAAAGTGGTTGAAGACAAGAACGCCACGGCTGCATAAGCGGACGCGGCATTTCGGAAAATGGGAAAACGCTGGGGGGATCCTCTGGCGTTTTTTGTTTTTCGAAAAGGGAGAAGCGCAGTGTTCGACAGTCACGCACCGCGCGTCTGACCCGAGGGGTAAGCGTGAAACGCGCAGCCCCGTGGGGGCGGGGCAGACGCGTCAAAGATGCCAGGGCATCTTTGAAGGCTGGGGAATGTTGCAAAACTACGGGGATAGGGACCTGCCGATCCTTGGTGAGGTCTCGGGGTTACTCTAGCTGCCCGTTTTTCCAGTCACCATAGGTTATAGCTTGTCCCTCAATTAACCAGTCGGTGCGACCATTACGGGATGTCCCGAAAAGAAAAACTGCTGCGGCGCTCGGGCTGGAAAAGCCAATTGGTTCAGTCACTTCAAAACCGTTATTGGCGATCTTCACTATTCGTCCAGTCGCGAGAGATTGATCCCTCAATGATTTTAACTTTTCATGGAATGAAGCGGCTTCATTTAAATCGCCTTTAGATCCAGAAAGTAAGACAAATTCGCCGTCCACTTCCTCGGCTTTCGCTGAGATTCCCTTTTTGACGTGGGAAATCACAAATGTCGGAGCGTCTTTCTTATCTGGTTGGTGTGCGATGCTGGATTTTGTCAATGGACGGCGAAAGAAATCTACACCGACGACTGGAAGAACAAGTTGAAGTTCTTCTAGAAATGTTTCCATGTCGGAAATGTCTGCTTCGGGAAGGCGATCGAAGCTAGGTTCCGTTTTGTTGGCGAGTGTCGATTTCTTGGCATCCTTCAGTATGCTTATTAGGCGGCCTTCTAAATATTTAACATGAGCTTTTGTGAGGTTCATGTCTTTGCTTGTTACAGCTATAAAGCGTTCCCAAAAAGCCTTGTCGTCATCGCGTGAATGGCTGGAAAGTCTAAGGGAAATGTCATCACCTTCTCCGACATACACTTTAGGAACATCCGAATCTAAAGGAGTTCCAAATAAAATGTAGATTCCTGTTTTCTTTAATTCATCGCGCTTCAATGCGTTTTCTAAGCGGGTGCGCGGAGCAGACAGTACATGTCCGGTCCAATTTACGATTTCAGCGGTTAAAATGCCTGTCGGAGTGCCTTCAGCGAGGAATAGGCGGACTGAGCGACCGTGTGCCATATAAAACCCTAGAAAATGTTTAAGCAAAAAAGCCCCGCCAAATAGACGGGGCCTTTTTATCTTCGGGGTTTTAGGCGTTTGACGCAAGTATCACGTTTGGGGCTGCAAGGAGGAGCGAACGCATGTTTTCTTTGAAAACTTGCTGCCTCGCACCTCCCGTAACAAAACGCTTTGCGTTTTGTTACCTAACAAACTTCTTATGCTTCAAACGCTTAGGCTCAAGCGCATCAGGGCCCAAGCGGCGTTTTTTGTCTTCTTCGTAGTCTTCAAAGTTGCCTTCAAACCATTCCACATGCGCGTCGCCCTCAAAAGCCAGAATGTGCGTACAGATACGATCAAGGAAGAAGCGGTCGTGCGAGATCACCACAGCACAGCCTGCGAAATCTGTCAGCGCGTCTTCCAAGGCACGCAGTGTTTCCACGTCCAAGTCGTTGGTCGGCTCATCGAGCAGCAACACGTTACCGCCAGAGCGCAGCAGGCGCGCCATGTGCACGCGGTTGCGTTCACCACCTGACAGGATGCCGACTTTTTTCTGCTGATCGCCACCCTTAAAGTTGAAAGCAGAACAGTAAGCGCGGCCATTCATTTCCGCGTCACCCAGCATGATGATGTCTTGGCCGTCCGCGATGGCTTCGAACACATTGGCATTCGGGTCCAGATCATCACGGGATTGATCCACGTATGACAGCTTAACAGTGTCGCCGTATTCCACGGTGCCCTCATCAGGTTTTTCTTGGCCCGTGAGCATTTTGAACAGCGTCGATTTACCCGCGCCGTTCGGGCCGATGACGCCCACAATGCCACCCGGCGGCAATGAGAATTCAAGGTTTTCTACCAAAAGCTTGTCGCCCATGGCTTTTTTCAAGCCCTCGACTTCGATCACTTTATTTCCAAGGCGCGGACCGTTTGGAATAACGATCTGCGCGCGGCCGACTTTGTCACGCTCCGACTGGCTGGCGAGTTCGTTATAGGCGTTGATACGCGCTTTTTGTTTGGCTTGGCGGGCTTTTTGACCCTGACGCATCCACTCCAATTCGCGTTCAAGCGTCTTTTGTTTGGATTTATCTTCACGCGCCTCTTGCGACAAACGTTTGGCTTTTTGTTCCAACCAAGAAGAATAGTTGCCCTCGTAAGGAATGCCAGCGCCGCGGTCGAGTTCCAAGATCCAGCCCGTGATATCATCCAAGAAGTAGCGATCGTGGGTCACACAAAGGATCGTTCCTTTGTAGTCGATCAAGTGCTGTTGCAACCAAGCGATGGTTTCGGCGTCCAAGTGGTTGGTCGGCTCATCGAGCAGCAGCATGTCTGGCGCTTCAAGCAAGAGTTTACACAAAGCCACGCGGCGGCGTTCACCGCCAGACAGACTCGCCACATCCGCGTCATCCGCAGGGCAGCGCAGAGCCTCCATCGAAACGTCAACTTGGCTGTCGAGATCCCAAAGATTTTGCGCGTCAATCTCATCTTGCAAGGTCGCCATTTCTTCGGCGGTCTCATCAGAATAGTTCATCGCCAGCTCATTGTAGCGATCCAAGATGCCTTTCTTTTCCGCCACCCCCAACATCACGTTTTCGCGCACGGTGAGCGTTTCATCCAACACAGGCTCTTGCGGCAAATAGCCAACTTTTGCGCCTTCTGCGGCCCATGCTTCGCCTTGGAACTCTTTGTCCTGACCAGCCATGATGCGCATCAACGTAGATTTACCTGTACCGTTGACACCGACAACACCGATTTTCACACCGGGCAAAAAGTTGAGGCGGATGTTTTCAAATACCTTTTTCCCACCGGGATAGGTCTTGGACACGCCGTCCATGAAGTATACGAATTTATTGGCAGCCATGGGATACGCTCCTGTGCGGAAAATGGTTTTGTGGTGGTTTAAAGGATGTGGCGGACAAGGGAAAGGGGCAGCGTGCGGCAGCGGTGACAAAGGCGGTTTAGAGCCATATCAATCTGCCTGTATTCGCTCGTGCGACATCTGAGCACCTGTCACTTATGCGGCCATAGGCTAGCAGCCCAAAGCCACCAGACCTTGAGCGGCAGTCGCCTGATAGAGCATCAATGTTTTGTCGCCCTGCGCGCGCTGCACCAACTGAAGGGGGCGCGACGTTTCAAACATCTGCTCCGCTATAGCGCTTGGTGTTTGAAGCTGCGTGCTTTTAGATGAATTTCCGTCCGCTTTCTCGATCAACACTGCAGGAGCATCGCACAGCGCGGGATCAAAAGCTGGGCGAAAGCCGTAGCGCTGTGGATCGGTGAGGGCATAAACTGGCAGACTCGGAAATTGATAGGCCAACATGCCTGTACGCGCGTAGTCTGTTGTGGCGATCCACTGCGCGCCAGTGTCATCAATCAAGTTTTGAATTTCAACCTGTGCCGCCTTCCAGCCGCGCCCTTGATTGGGCGGCGTGTCATCGGTGCTGAGCGGCACCCATGGGTTTAAGAGCGCGCCCAGTAAAATCACGCTCAAGCCAGTGCCACTAACCACGGTTATGCGCGTCCAAAAACGTTGATGGGTGAGGCTGGCAAGTGCAACTGACGCCAAGATCGCGATGGCACCTTGGATCGGCGTTAACCAATTGGCTTGCACGGTGTCGTGGGTGGCGTGAAATGCGAAGTAAACCAGCACGGGCGCTAGGCTCCATAGCAGCAACGACATTTGCGGGGCTTTGCCTATACCTACGCCACGCAGGGCAAACCAGCCAACGAGTGGCGTTGGCAGGATCAACAAAGCAGCGATGTAGCCTGTAAAATCGCCAAAGTCGAACCCGCCCGCGTTCAGGCGTGACCCTTGGCGTTCAAATCCTAACCAGTCGTTTTGGATGTTCCAGTTAACATAAGGAATCAGTGGCAAGATCGCGGCGCATACAGCGAAATAGGGGTAGGGGCGTCGCAGCCACGCACGACCTTCGCGGGTCGATACGAGCCACCCTAACAGGCCGAAACCCAAAAACACATTGGTGAATTTCGACGCGCCGCCCAGCCCGATCAAAAGCCCTGCCGCAAGCCACCAAGTGAGGCAGGTTTTCGCTGGAGCCGCTTGACTTTGCACTGCCGCAATCGCGGCCCAAAGTCCTGCAATCCAAAATAGAGTTGAGGGGCTATCAGGTGTCGCGAAGCTTCCGATGGCCAGCGGTAAAAATCCGATATTGAACAACATTACTGCAAGCGCGGCATGACGCTGACCTAGGCCTAAACGCTGCGCCGTGTCGCCCACCAAAAGACTGGAGCAAGCTATGCCCAAGAGGCCAATAATGCGAATGCCAAAACTGTTTTCGCCAAAGATCTGCGCGCCCAAGTGAATGAAATAAGCGATCATAGGCGGGTGGTCGTAATATCCAGCCGCAGGCCAACGCGCCCAAAGCGTGTAATAGGCCTCGTCGTCGATCAAGGGTAGGGCTGCGGCAAGACTAAGGTGTAAAATAAGAAAACCAAGAGCGATATAACGCGTAGAAAACAACATGTGATATCCTCGGGCTTTCAATTTGAACGCGGATCAGAGTAAAAGGCGGCTACCAAAAAGACAAGCGCCCCAAGACGGGCAAAACCTGTGAGCCTGCCCCATGTATGATGTGACCATTGTCATTCCGACATTTAATGAACGCGACAACGTGCGTCCTTTGTTTGAGCTTTTGCAAAAGGCGCTGTCTGGGCGTGACTGGGAAGCGGTCTATGTGGATGATGACAGCCCTGATGGTACAGCCGATGAGGTGCGCGCTTTGGCCTTTGATCATGCGAATGTGCGTGTCATTCAGCGCATTGGTCGGCGTGGATTGGCAGGGGCCTGTATTGAAGGCATCCTATCATCTACAGCGCCTTTTTGCGCGGTGATTGATGCAGATTTGCAGCATGATGAGACACGCCTGCCTGTGATGTTAGATAAATTGCAAAGCGATCCTGATTTGGATGTCGTGATCGGCAGTCGCAACGTTGAAGGCGGATCTTCTGGCGATGGTTTGTCTAAACTGCGCAAATGGGGAAGTGATCAAGCGACATCATTGACGCGGCGGGTTTTGAAAATTACCGCCAGCGATCCGATGAGCGGCTTTTTCATGTTGCGCCGTTTGTCATTCAATCAGGTGGTCACAGGGCTGCAGACCGAAGGGTTTAAAATTCTATCCGATGTTCTTGCGGCCTCGAAAGGCACATGGAAAACAGCCGAAGTGCCTTATACATTTCGCACGCGCCACGCGGGTGAATCCAAAATGGATGCGGCTGTGACCTTGGAATTCTTATCGCTGTTACTGGTGCGTATGACCGGCGGTCTTGTGTCAATGCGATTCATCATGTTTGCCGCAGTTGGGTTTTCGGGCGTCTTTGTGCAGTTGGCTGTGGTGCGTTTGATGCTGGCCTTTATGCCTGATGCGTTTTTGCTCGCGCAGGCGGCAGGGGTGTTTGTGGCGATCAACACCAACTTTTTCCTCAACAACCTTGTAACTTACCGCGATCGCGCGCTGAAGGGGAAAGCCCTGTTGCGCGGCCTGTTTAGTTTTTATCTCGTCTGTGCCTTTGGTGCGTTGATGAATGTGGGCTTTGCAGAGCTTGTCTATAAGACCGTCAACAATTGGGCGCTGGCCAGCTTGGCAGGGGCCGTGGCTGGGGCGATGTGGAACTTTTTGGCGTCATCCTTGTTCACTTGGCGCGCGCGTTAAGCGTGGCGGTCGCCGTGGTGCATTGACTTAAGTGACCGCATTCGCCATTCATCCGCTTCATGCGATACAAGCTTCCATATGCGCGATCTGGCCAAGTTATTGGTTTATTGGGGGGGTCATTTGACCCTGCCCATGAAGGGCACGTGCATATTACAAAAGCAGCGTTAAAGCGGTTTGGTTTGGATCGAGTCTGGTGGCTTGTGAGCCCTGCGAACCCTTTAAAAACCAACGGTCCTGCGCCGTTGCAAAAGCGCTTGAAACACGCGCAAAAAGTCATGCAGCACCCGCAGGTTGATGTCACGGATTTGGAAAGCCAATTGGGTACGCGTTACACCGCTGAGATGCTGGATCGTCTGCATCAAATCTATCCTGGTGTAACGTTTGTATGGCTGATGGGAGCTGATAATCTTGCGCAGTTCCATCGTTGGCAAAATTGGCAAGGCATTTTGGCGACCACACCGATTGGTGTCATAGCTCGGCCCGGTCAGCGGATCGCAGCGCGGACTTCAGTGGCGGCCAGCATCTTTGAGCGTGCGCGCGTCCCCGCGCGGGCCTCGCAAGCCTTGGGTCGTGTCGGCACCCCTGCTTGGTGTTTTGTCAATGTGCCGATGAATGACGCATCATCGACAGAAATTCGCAATTCAGGTGATTGGACGCGCGAATAAAAACGTCGCCCACTTTGCGAAAGTTCCACGAAGATGTGCACAATTTTGCCTTGCCTGTGACTTGTGAGCGCCGCCTGTTCGCGGTTAACTTTGCACATGAAAAAAACGATTCCGCCTCATATCTCTCAGTCATTTAACCGCCGCGCAGTTCTTGGGCTTTTGCTTGCGGGGGCGGCAGGCACCGCCATGGCGCAAAGCGCAGGGGGCGACTTGACCACCTCGCCTTTCCCGCGGGCGAAGCCGAATGACTTTTATAAACGTGGCATTCCGACAGCGCAAAAGCTGATAGAACAGTCGCGTGTCTCGGGGCGTCCCAGCTTTGCTGTGGCAGATATGAACGGCACGGTGCTTGAAACGCATGATCCAATTAATCCCCTGCCGCCTGCTTCGGTCGCGAAAGTTATCACGGCGCTTTACGCCTTGGAGCATCTGGGACCGGACTTCGTATTCTCGACCGAAATCATTGCCACAGGCCCTCTTGTTGACGGAAAAATTCAAGGGGATTTGATTTTAAAAGGCAGTGGTGATCCGACCTTGGACAGCGACATGTTGGGTACTCTTGCGGGCACTTTGGTGGCGCAGGGGATTATAGGGATCACAGGCGATTTCTACGTGGATGGCACAGCCTTGCCGCGGATTGAATTGATCGACACTGAGCAAACCGAATACGCTGGCTATAACCCAACGATTACAGGGCTGAACGTGAATTATAATCGCGTGCATTTCGAATGGAAAAAGCAAAGCAACGGCTTTGATTTGAAAATGGATGCACGGGCTAAAACATTTGCGCCGCCTGTAAAAATTGCCTCTATGCGCGTGGTCGATCGCGGTTTGCCTGTGTTTGATCATGTCGCGGGACAAGAGCGCGATGATTGGACTGTGGCACAATCGGCGTTGGGCAATGGTGGTGCGCGCTGGTTGCCCGTGCGCCTGCCGACGCTATACGCGGGCGAAGTCTTTGCGGCGGTCGCGAAAGCACAAGGATTATCCTTGCCCAAAGCGAAAGCTATTGGGGCGCGGGTTGGAAAGGTTGGCGAAGCGCAGTTTTTATTGACCACGCACCAGAGCCCCAAACTAACTGTACTGGTCAAGGATATGTTAAAATATTCAACCAATTTAACGGCTGAAGTTTTGGGATTAACTGCCAGTCGTGCGCAGGGGCTTGCACCGCAAGATTTGCGCGGTTCGGCAAAAGCGATGTCAGACTGGGCTGAGCACAATCTGAACTCGCGTCATTTGGATTTTGTCGACCATTCTGGACTGGGGGGGGCGTCACTTGTGACCACCACGGATATGGTCAGGGTTTTGACGGCGTCTGGTGTGGCCGCACAGCTCGCGCCTTTGCTGAAACCCATTGCGCCGCGTGATGGGGATTACAACGTTATAAAATCACCAGATTTCAGTATAGACGCCAAAACGGGCACCTTGGATTTTGTTTCGACATTGGCGGGCTATGTAACGGGGGCCGATGGGCGAACATTGGCCTTTGCCAGCTTTGCGGCCGATGTACCTGCGCGCGTTGCGGCCAAAGCCAGTGGCGCGGAAGTGCCGCGCGGGGCCAAGACTTTCAACACCCGTGCCAAACGTTTGCATCAGATGTTGATCGGGCGTTGGGTCGCAACCTATGCCAATTCTGCCTAAGCGGTTGGCGGCGTTAGTGAGATGTAGCGCGCGCGTGCGCCGCGTTCGATGGCTGCTGCATGAAGGCGATCTAAGGCGAACTCATAGCGGATTTCTTCGAGCAGGCGCAGTTCTGCATTACGGATAGCACCATCTGCTGCGGCCACGTCACAGGCAAGGGCATATGCGGTTTCAAACAAGCGCGCTGGCAGGTTTTCACGGATCAAACCAAACAGCGCGTCTAGTCCGTCTTCTTCTGAAAACAAATCAAAGACAGTCGATGAAACCATCGAAATGCGGTCGGCATCGTAATTTGCGAAGACAGGCAAATGGTTGACGATGGTTTCGATTGTTAAAAGTTCCGAAGTGCGCACGTTTTCATCGGACATGGACACAGCAATCATGATCGCTACAAGGCAATCTTGTTCTGTCATCGAATGGGCTGTGTCGGTCATTTTCTATCCTTCTGACTGTATGTCTTTAAGATATGGACCGGTGGCACGTCATTCAAGCATTCTCAGTCCTTGTTGGTGATTTTGCCGCAGTTTTACGCCAGATCTGTTGACCAAAGCCTGCTTGCGCAATACATGGAGCACTTGCGGCCAAGGGGGTCGCGTTTCTGATTTCAAGGATTGCACTCATGACTGACCTGCGCACAGCTGGCATGAACTCTAAAGCTTGGCCTTTTGAGGAGGCCCGCAAAGTTCTTAAACGGTATGAGCAATCCAAGGACAAGAAGGGCTATGTGCTGTTTGAAACGGGCTATGGCCCGTCTGGCTTGCCGCATCTTGGGACCTTTGGCGAAGTGTTGCGCACCACGATGATCCGCCGTGCTTTCGAAGTGATTTCTGACATTCCCACCCGTTTGATTTGTTTTTCAGACGATATGGATGGCATGCGCAAAGTGCCTTCGAATGTGCCTAACCAAGAGATGATGAAAGCTGCAGAGCAACTGCCTTTGACGGATGTTCCTGATCCTTTCGGTACACATGACAGTTTTGGCGATCACAACAACGCCATGCTGCGCCGTTTCTTGGACACCTTCGGATTTGATTATGAATTTTATTCAGCGACAGAGCAGTATAAATCAGGTCAGTTTGATGAGATCTTGAAGCGTGCGGTTGATAAATATGACGACGTGATGAAGGTTATGCTGAAATCGTTGCGCGAAGAACGCGCAGCGAGCTATTCGATTTTCTTGCCGATCCACCCTGAAACAGGTCGCGTTTTATACGTGCCGATGAAGTCGGTGAACATAGATGATTACACCATCACGTTTGACGACGAAGAGGGCAAGGAGTGGACGATTCCAGTCACTGGCGGCAACGTGAAATTGCAGTGGAAGCCTGACTTTGGCGCGCGCTGGGCAGCCTTGGGCGTGGACTTTGAAATGTTCGGAAAAGACCACTCAACCAACGCGCCGATTTATGGCCGCATCTGTGATATTCTTGGTGGCAAGCGCCCTGAGAATTTCAGCTATGAATTGTTCTTGGACGCCAATGGTGAAAAGATTTCAAAATCCAAAGGCAACGGTCTGACGATTGATGAATGGCTCACCTATGCGTCGACTGAATCCCTGTCCTACTTCATGTTCCAAAAGCCAAAGACAGCCAAGCGGATGCATTTCGATGTGATCCCGCGTGCGATGGATGAGTACCACCAGCAATTGCGTGCATACCCAACCCAAACGCCAGATCAGCAGGCTGCGAACCCTGTATTTCACATTCACGGTCACGATGTGCCAAGCTCTGACATGGTTGTGCCCTTTACAATGTTGCTCAATCTGGCCTCTGTGGCGAATGCTGAAGAAAAGGGACAAATGTGGGGCTTTATGCAGCGCTACGCCCCAGATGCGTCGCCTGAAACCCATCCAGGTTTGGATGCGGCCGTTGGCTATGCGGTGGCTTATTACAACGATTTTGTGAAACCAGAAAAAACCTTCCGCGCCCCAACCGACGTCGAGCGCGCAGCTTTGGTTGATTTGAAAGCGGCCTTGGCTTCGCCTGAGGCGGCGCTTGACCAAATCGCTAAGAAAAACGCGATGATGGGCAAAGACGAGCCGCTGCCAGAGGCAGACATGACCGATGGTGATTTCTTGCAATCTATCGTGTTTGCTGTTGGCAAAAACCACGGGTTTGATAATTTGCGCGACTGGTTTAAAGCGCTTTACGAAGTGCTATTGGGCGCGTCACAAGGCCCACGCTTTGGTGGATTTGTCGCGCTTTATGGCGTGGACGAAAGCATCACGTTGATCGAACAAGGCTTGAACGGCGATCTCTTGTCCGCCTAAACGCAGGCGCTAAAATTGAAAAGAGCCTCCAGTGCGCTAGCTTTATGAGCACCACTGGAGGTTTTTTATGTTCAAACATTTTTTTCTAAGTGCAGCGCTCATAATGGCGACACCCATTGCTGCGATGGCTGATCCGGTGACCGATGTCATCGAGAACCAGCTTGATGCCTTTTTACAGCGCGATATGGAGCGCGCTTGGTCGCATGCCAGCCCGATGATCAAAGATATATTCATTACGCCTGACAACTTTGCCCAAATGGTTGAGCAGGGCTATCCGATCATTTTCTCTAGCAATCGCTACACCTTTTCCGAACGTGTTGAAAAAGGACCGCACGTATTCCAAATCGTTGTTGTGCAAGGTGAAAATGGCGGACGCGCGGCGTTCGAATATGATATGGTGCAGCTAAACGGCGCTTGGAAAATCAACGGCGTGCGCCCTGTGCCGCTGAATGAATTGGCCGTATAAATTCGATCCTATCCATCCATGTTGCGTTTGCGTCTACCCTTGCGCACGCTGCTTTAAGCGTCCCGTCAGACCCACGCGGTAGAACCATGCTGTCTGGGCATGCGTTGCGACGGCTTTCAAAATGAAAGACCCCAAAGGGACGGCGAATTCTTTGTCGGACCAGTTGCGCATGTGACCTAATGGATGTGTGAAAGGGGTTCGGATGAACAAGGCCATTACTGAAGGGCTGGTGCTGATGCCACCAGCATTCGCAAACGGTTTGGGTGTATATTCCAGCGAAAACGGGACGCCGGGCTCGGCAACCTACGCAAGCGCAGGCAATGCGGCTTTTGTCGCAGCTGATGCGGATTTTGGCGGTGCGCTTGAGATCGTCAAACAAAACACCACAACAAAGCTGCGCTACATGGGCGAAACACCTTTGCGCCCTGGCATGTATTTGCAGATCACCGCAAAAGTCAAAGCCGTCTCTGGCAATTTGCCATCGGTGCGGATCGCGGGATGGGCGGGCGATGCTGCGCTAAATCACGTGGGTGGTGTGAATGAAACAGGCCCAGAAGTAGCCCTTACTTCATACGGTGAGGTTGTTGAAGTCAAAGCGATTGTCGGCGCAGGAACGCGCGGCGGTGTCGATATGGCGTGGGGATTGGATGCCGTTTACGGGCACTTCGGTTTGGATTTTACTGGTGCCAATGGCGGCGTTGTACGTGTTGATGACATCGTAATCGAGGACGTGTCATCCTATTTCCTTGCCGACAGTATCGGCATCATTGATGTGCGTGATTATGGCGCGATTGGCGATGGTGTGACAGACTGTTCTGGTGCGTTTGAAGCGGCCGATGCAGCGGCAAATGGGCGCAAAATTCTGGTGCCTGCGGGTACATACCTACTCAACAACAATCTGACTTTGGTGCATGAAGCCATCTTTGAAGGCACAATGACTATGGCGGATCACGTACGTCTGGCTTTGCGTCGAGAGTTTCATTTGAACTCATATATTGATGCGTTCGGGGATGAAGTCTTGGCGTTCAAAAAGGCGTTCCAAGCCCTTTTGAACTTTACCGATCATGACAGTCTTGATCTATGCGGGCGCCGTATCGAATTGACAGAACCTTTGGATATGCAGGCGATTGTCGGCAATAAATCCACCTTTGAAGTGCGTCGAGTAATTCGAAATGGCCAGTTTAACTATCAGGCCTCATCGGCTTGGGACGTAGATGTCGCGACCTCATCTGCTAATTATTCATCCGCCAATAAGGGGCGTTTGAGTAACGTGAGTAACGTGGCAAATATTAAACCGGGTAGTCTTGTGACAGGCACAGGGGTCGGACGCGAAGTCTATGTAACTTCGGTCAATGTTGGGTCGCAATTGGTTTATCTAAGCCAGCCGCTTTATGGGCCGAATGCGACACAAAACTACACATTCACGCGTTTCAAATATGCGTTGGATTTCAGTGGATTTTCCAAACTTTCGCAAATTGTAATCGATGATGTGGAATTCTTATGTAACGGTCTCGGATCAGGCATCAATTTGGCGCTGACAGGGGCGACGTTTCAGGTCCGTGATTGCCATTTTAAATCGCCAAGTCACCGTGGGATCACGTCAACAGGAACGGGCTGTCAGGATCTTTTGATCGACCGGTGTTTGTTCGTGTCGAACGAACAGCAAGTGCGCGCCGAAAATCGTATTTCTGTGGCGTTTAACATCAATGCCAATGATGCAAAGATCCGTGATAATCGGTTCCAACGTTTTGGGCATACTGGCGTTATTTTTGGCAACGGCCATATTTTCACGGGCAATCACTGGTTCCAAGGTGACAGCGATACAGACAGTCCGCGCATGGCGGGTTTGGTGTTTACCTATCCCAATATGAAGTCGATCATCACAGGCAACTATTGTGACAACTCATTTATCGAGATGACCAATGAACATGATGCGACACCTGATTTTAACAGCGAATTTTCCTTTGGTGGCTTAACCATTACTGGCAATATCTTCACCGTGAATGACAGTGCTGATTGGTTTAGCTGGATCGTTGTTAAACCCTACGGGTCTGGCCATTTCATTCAAGGTCTGTCGGTGCAAGGCAACGTGTTTAAATCCCTCAATGGGTCTGTGGATCGCATCGATACGGTGGACACGAGCTTTGCCGATCTTGATTACTCGCGGATGCGCAATATCGTGTTTGATGGCAATACATTTAATTCGGTTTCGCAGGCCACGTTTAACCCTGTGAATTTGGAATTTACCCAATCGTCCGCAGCTTCGAATTGGACCTTGGATCCGAGCGCATATCTGCCGTTCGGCGGCTGGGCGCGTACGGTGGAATCGCTGGTGTTCGAAGGGCCATTGCGAGATGGATCGAACGCGGCTGTGGGAACCATTCCCTATGTCACGCATAACTACGGGACAGGGTCGAACAAGATCCTTTTGACCTTTCCGCAGGCGACAAAAGGCACTGTGAATATGAGCGTTCGGATGGATAAACCCATTTAAAACTTATTCTTTTCAGGTCTAAAAAAATAAAGGACGCATCGCTACTGGTCTGCGGTGCGTCCTATGAATATCGCGGTGCATGGTGCAGGTGGCGCGCTTATTTTCGCCCGCGTCGACCTGTATTGCCGCCACGCATGCCGCCACGTCCAGCAGTGCTGCGACCACCCGCAGCTTTCGCGCCGACCACCGCCTTTTCCACATCTGCTTGTTTGGCTAAAGGATCGTCGGCTACGGCCAATTCCACTGCTTCTAAGCGTTTTACTTCGTCGCGTAGACGCGCGGCTTCTTCGAACTCTAGGTTCTCGGCGGCTTTGCGCATATCGGCGCGCAGGCCTTCCAGAACTGTGGCCAAATTTCCACCTGCAAGGGGTGTATCTATGGTGGCGGTGACGCGGTTCATGTCAACGTCGCCTTTGTACAGCCCCGCCAAAATATCCTCGACGTTCTTTTTCACCGTCTGCGGCGTGATGCCGTGTTCTTCGTTATAGGCAATCTGTTTGGCGCGGCGGCGTTCGGTTTCACCCATGGCGCGTTCCATCGAGCCGGTGATCTTATCGGCGTATAGGATCACGCGGCCTTCGGCGTTGCGCGCTGCACGGCCGATGGTTTGAATTAATGAGGTTTCAGAGCGCAGAAAACCTTCTTTGTCCGCATCCAAAATCGCCACCAGCCCACATTCTGGAATGTCCAAGCCTTCGCGCAAGAGGTTGATCCCGATCAACACATCAAAAGCGCCCAAGCGCAGATCGCGAAGGATTTCGATGCGTTCAATGGTGTCGATTTCCGAATGCATATAGCGCACACGAATGCCTTGTTCGTGCAAATACTCTGTCAGGTCTTCGGACATACGCTTGGTTAAAGTGGTCACCAAAACGCGGCTGTCTTTGGCGGTCTGTTTGCGGATTTCATCCAGCAGGTCATCGACCTGCGTGTCCACAGGGCGCACTTCGATCACGGGATCAAGCAGACCCGTTGGGCGAATGATTTGTTCCGTGAATACGCCGCCTGTGAGACCCAGTTCCCAGTCTTTTGGTGTGGCCGATACAAAGACAGATTGCGGGCGCATGGCATCCCATTCTTCAAACTTCAGCGGCCTGTTGTCTTTGCATGACGGCAGTCGGAACCCGTGTTCGGCCAATGTGGTTTTACGCCTAAAGTCACCCTTGTACATTCCGCCGATCTGCGGCACGGACACGTGGCTTTCATCTGCAAAAACAATCGCGCGATCTGGAATAAATTCGAATAGGGTGGGGGGCGGCTCGCCAGGGCCGCGTCCTGTGAGATAGCGCGAATAGTTTTCGATACCGTTGCAAACGCCCGTGGCCTCAAGCATCTCGATGTCAAAATTGGTCCGCTGTTCAAGGCGTTGCGCTTCCAGCAATTTGCCTTCGTTGTTGAAATGATCAAGTTGCATCTTTAGCTCTTTTTTGATGCTGACGATGGCTTGTTTTATGGTTTTTTGCGGCGTCACATAATGCGAGTTGGCATAAACGCGCACCTGTTTAAACGTATCGGTCTTTTCACCCGTGAGTGGGTCAAATTCTGTGATGCTTTCCAGTTCTTCCCCAAAAAACGACAGTTTCCAAGCGCGATCATCCAAGTGAGCGGGCCAGATTTCTAAGCTATCGCCACGTACACGAAATGTACCGCGCTGGAACCCGTGATCATTTCGTTTGTATTGCTGGGTGATCAAATCTGCGATGACTTGGCGTTGATCGTATTCGCCGCCTACGCTTAGATCTTGGGTCATCGCGCCGTAAGTTTCAGCTGAGCCGATGCCGTAAATACATGACACAGAGGCAACGATAATCACATCATCTCGTTCCAATAAGGCCCGCGTGGCCGAGTGGCGCATGCGGTCTATCTGTTCGTTGATTTGGCTTTCTTTTTCGATGAACGTATCAGAGCGCGCGACATAGGCTTCGGGTTGATAATAATCGTAGTAAGATACGAAATATTCCACAGCGTTATCGGGGAAAAAACCTTTGAATTCGCCGTAGAGCTGCGCCGCCAGCGTTTTGTTGGGGGCCAGAATTATCGCAGGTCGTTGGGTTTCTTCGATAACTTTGGCCATGGTAAAGGTCTTACCCGTACCCGTCGCGCCCAAAAGTACCTGATCATGTTCACCAGCGTTGATGCCTGCTGACAATTCTTTGATCGCCATAGGCTGATCGCCCGCGGGTTCAAAGTTTGAATGCATCACGAAGCGTTTGCCGCCCTCAAGTTTGGGGCGTGCCGCGATATCAGGCGCAGGGTTGGAGAGAAGCGCGGTCTCATCCAAGGTGCTTTTGTCATTATGAGCGTAGGGCATGGCGATTGTCCTTTGGGTTAACATATACTTGCGGCGCTTGGACAAAGGTTCAAGGTGCTTGCTGTCACTTACTGACAGGAGATCGCGAATGTGACCATATATTCCAAATTAGCCCCAGCTAAAGCGATCCTCAGGGGGGCTGTAAGTCTATAGTGGCTGAATTTCTTATGGGTGCATTGTGTGCTCAAAACACAACCTATACGGTATTTATTCTTGCGCAGTCCAGCAACCTGTCCTAGGATTATAGTGCAAGAAGTAGAACGACTGCCCAACCTTGGATGTTTAACTCACCTCACCCCTCGCTTGTCATCCAAGATTGGGCAGTCACCTCCTCCCAGACCATGAAGAAATCTTTCCTAACCGCGCTGGTTGGGAAAGATGCTTTGCGAGTCTGATCCTTTTGTATCCATCTATGGTGCGGTTTAACTTGAATTCTTGCGCAGAACCTTAGATAAGGCAGACAGCAACCAAGGAGTCCCCAATGCGCGCCCGTATTTATCAACCAGCCCGCAATGCAATGCAGTCAGGTCAAGCGAAGACCAAAGACTGGGTTTTGGATTTTGCCCCTGCATCCGCACGTGGCATTGATCCTTTGATGGGATGGACATCCAGTTCAGACACCCAAGCGCAAGTGCGTTTGAAATTCGACAGCTTGGATGCCGCGATTGCTTATGCGGAAGAAAAAGGCATGGCTTACACAGTATCAGAGCCACAAAAACGCGCACATAAAGTGCGCCCTGGCGGCTACGGCGAAAACTTCGCAACCAACCGTCGTACAGTATGGACGCATTAAGCGTCGTGTAAATCGGGGTAAAGTTGTCTCGGAATCGGGTTAAAGATCCCGCGACGCGGACGGTTTTGCTATATGTTGTGCGGAAGTTTCGAACGCCTCTACATACTGAACCAGCGCGGGACGCTCTCATTCCTCAGGGCACCATAAGAGAGCTTGCTAACAATGTTGGGCATATTGGAGCGTTCTTTTGACGCTCTCCTAAAGACCTGACCATTCAGAAGATCGGATTTCATCTATGACCTTCTCTCAGGTGATGCGGCATTAAAATTGGCGCGCGGGCCAGGTTGATGAGGTAGTTAACTACGGCGGCTTGTGGCAATCGTCAGTCGGGGCGGAAAGTGTGATTTCGCTGCACCCGCGACGACACACTGTCAAACACATGAAAGCGGCCATTCGTTCTGAACGCGTCGATTTCAGGCTAAGTGCCCAATTTGACGGATGCTGCGCCTTGCATTTACGGTCGCTCTCAGTACAGATCAGTCGTTACAGGAAACAATGTAGTTCATAATGATATTTCGAGCGGCGAAGTCACTGGTTGCGAAACCAATAATCGTCCTTTCCCAAGCGGAAGGCCGCCTTTGACCGACAATCTCCAGTCACGATGTGGGGCAAAGACAATCATTGAGAAATTGGGCAGGAAAATCTGATGAATTTCGAACGATGAAGGGAAGAGATCGAAATGCTCCCTGCTGGTGTGGCTCAGGCAAGAAATACAAGAAATGCCACCTGAACCGAGCGGATCAGCCGAAGGATAATCCCTGGTCCGCCGTGGACGCTAATCGGAAGTCGTTTGGCAAGAAGAAGTGCTGCGCGAACGACGTAGGTTTGGGCCCTTGCGAAGGTGGTGTGATCAAAGCCCACACAGTTTCACGCGGACCCAATTTGTCTAAGATCGCCGAGAATGGTCACGTGCTTAAGTATGCTGCGGACGTTCAGAAATTGAACAAGATTGGCGGCAAACTATCAGTCAAAAAGGTCGGTATCAAAGACGCGTCGGTCTTCTATGGTTTTTGCGGCAAGCATGATCGCGAGCTCTTCTCTTGCATCGAAAATGAGCCGTTTACAGGCCGCCCAGACCAATGCCTTGCAGTGGCCTACCGCACGATGAGCAGGGAACTCTATGGGAAGGACGCGTTAGCCCATCTTCGCGAGACGTTGCGCGGAGCCGACAAAGGAATGCTACCTTTTGAACAGTTTATCGTCCAGAAGACGCTGGACAACATAAACACAGGAAATGAGGCTGCTCGGCGTGAGGCGAAGGTTACACATGACGTGCTGACCTCCGCATTGGTCGACAATCAGCCAGACACCATTGGTTCATATGTCTTTGAATTTGATGCGCCCTTGCCGTTCATGTTTGCTGGTGCTTGGTCGCCCTATACTGACTTCTACGGCAAAAAACTCCAGAACGGGTATTCGGACGAGCTTCTTCAGCAGATATTTGTCTCTTCATTTGCAGGAGATAATCGTGCGCTGGTTTGTATTTCTTGGCGGGATATTGACGGTGCGCCCGGGAAAGTCATCGCAGAACAGATCAAGGCGCTTCCCGCTGATCAACAAGCCTCCGCTTTATTTCAAATTGTGACGAAGCACGTAGAAAACATCTTCTTCAATCCGAGTTGGTACCAAGGCTTAGGCGACAAGCAGAAAGAGCACTTGAGCCGCTTGGTGACCGACGGCCTGGATATCATGGGTAGCGCTCCATCCTTGCCTGTCCGCCTGGAAATCGATTTTCAGCTACCGATCGCATCGAGATCATTCCAGCCGTGATCTTGGCATAGGGGTTTGCCTGCCCTTCACCCTCCTAAAATGCTGCACAATGCGCGAATGGCCGGTCTGGTGAAGCTGCGCTGCGACATCGACGTGACAGATTGGAGGCAGGAATGGGCCGTCCATGTCGAACGGCCCAAACGCTTAGATTTCAATAGCCTCTGCTATTGCCAACGCATCTTCGAGTTCAACGCCCAGATAGCGAACTGTACTGTCCATCTTGGTATGTCCCAATAGCAGCTGAACCGCACGCAGGTTGCCCGTCTTTTTGTAAATCTGGGTGACCTTCGTGCGTCGCATCGAATGGGTGCCATATGCGGTCACTTCCAACCCGATGGACGAAACCCAATCCCGCACAATACGGGCATACTGGCGTGTTGAGATGTGGAGCCGCTCGTGGAAACGACCCGGCCAGAGATATTCGGATCCGACCATCAACGGATCTTCCAGCCACTTTGCCACCGAGGCGCGGGTGCCTTCGGAAATCTCGAACCGCACAGGTTTTTGGGTTTTGCTTTGCAACACCGATGCACGTTCTTTAATCTGTCCAGACGCCATAACATCGACGACTTTCATTCGCACAAGATCACATCCGCGTAGCTTGCTATCGATCGCCATATTAAACAAAGCTAAGTCGCGAAGGTTCTCGGCAAGTTCCAGCCTGACACGGATCGCCCAGACATGTTTGGGCTTCAGTGGCCGCTTTTGCCCCACGATGCGCCCCTTATTCCAAGCAGGGCGAAGCGCGCGAATGGCCGGTAAGTTTGGTGTTTGCATGACAGTTTCTCCTGTCCGCCACGCCCTCCCACATCGACAACCCCACGTTGACGCCGTACCATATCACAAAATGCCGCGCCGCATCCGAGGTCGGCTTTGAGCCCAACTTGCCAAGATTTCGCGGTACAGCCAATGGCTGCTTTGTCGCTTGGAAAGCTAGGAAGCAATACTGAAATGCCCATCCATCTGGTCAAATTGTCCAGATTTTGGCGGCGTAAAGAGTCTAAATCTTTAGCCAATTTTAATCCTTACGAACGATTTTAAGGGTTTCGGAAGCAATGAACGGGATCTGCTTCATGACTGCAAGTCTGGACGGCATCATCTTTGATCAATTCTACGGAGACAATTCCGGCGGTGCGGAATTCGACACGGATGGTGACGGCATCGCCACGCAAGAGGATGAGTTCGTTTCTTTCACGAACACGTCGGGCGCCCCCGTCGATTTATCTGGCTGGCAAATCTGGTCGGATATGACGGGCGCCGGAGCACCGGATGGGCCGCAAGATGGCCTCTATCATACATTCCCACCTGGGACCGTGCTCAACCCGGGCCAGACGGTCTATGTTGTAAATGAGATCACTGGCACTCCGGCTTACAACATGCAGGAAGCCAGCGAAGGTGGGGTCGAATCCGGCGCAGGTGGAGCCAACACAAACTTTCTGTCGGAAGGCGCCGACAGCAGTTCCCAGCCTGAGAGCGTGGCTTTGGTCAACCCGTTAACGGGCGAATACATAGTCCTAAATTTTTCTGCCACTGAAGCGAGCAGTGTTCCGAGCCTTTCCGGCTTTCCAGGAACCTTGTTGATGGGAGAGGCCAACGCCGCATTGGACAGTGGAGTGGAAGACCAGAATGCTGGGGCGTCGTACCAGTACAATTCCACAACCGGCAGCTACGAATATACAGCCGTCACGGTGGCGTGTTACGCTCCTGACACCTTGATAGATACCCCGACAGGTCCGCGTGCCGTGCAAACGCTGCTACCTGGTGACCTGGTGCACACTCTGGATCACGGCCCGCAGCCCATCTGTTGGGTACGCAGTAGCGATCATCCGCTGGAAGCGACACGGGTGAATGACATGCCGGTCATAATCAAAGCAGGGGCCTTGGGCGCGGGCAAGCCGACTACTGATTTGATCGTGTCGCCGCAGCACCGGGTATTGGTCGGCGGCGGCGGACAGTTGGAGGCTCAATTCAAGACGGAAAGCCTGGCCCCTGCAAAATCACTGGTATCTCTGCCCGGCATTCGCCAGATGCAGGGCAAGAAATCCATCACGTGGATCCACTTCGCCTGTGAGCGACACGAGGTTGTCTCCGCCAACGCCTGCTTGACGGAGACGCTTCTCGTGGGTCCAATGGTTGTCAAGAACATGACAGACGCTGAGCGCATTGATCTGATCAAAGTCTTCGGGGCTGGCTCGCGATGCAAAGCAGCCTTGAACGGGCCACCCGCTCGCCCGTGTCTCAGGGTCGGCGGTGTCCGCCGCCTTCTCGCCGAGTATTCGAAGGAAAAAACGCGTAACACCGATAAGAGAATTGGCATATTGGAGCGCGATCTTTTGCTCGTACAATAGGAAGCTGAGGGGCTGTACACGGAACAGTTTCGGGTCCAGTCCAGCTAGGTGACGGACGGTGTCGCTATAGGTCAAAGCAGACTTTCGTCTCATCAGGACGATGGACCGCTCAGTCCCGCAATCCGGCCGTCCGATCAATCAAAATGCTGCGCAAAAGATCAACGTCCGCTTTCAGGAAGCTGCACTGCAACGTCCAGCACAGTCGCGGAGGTCGGCTTTGGGCCGTTCGTGACCATCAACATCAAGGGCGGATTGCAGACTTTCGCTGCAGTTACGAAGGATAGGCCGATGATTTGAGAAAGCAGACGTTCGACAGTGCGTTGCACTTTCAAGCGCAGCGAATGGCGGCAACGAGCCCTACTTACCAAAATTCTGCAATGCAGCTAATGTCAGTTCTTGGGAAAGCGCCTAGTTGCCTTCAAGAATGCCGCGTAAACCTTGTGCGGTTTCGCCTACTCTTGCAGCCCCATCCTCAAGCTCTCTAGCCAGTCGCGCTTGCTCTTCTACGTCCTCAAGCCGTTGTCTGGAAGTCTCAAGCCGTTGTTCGGAAGTCTCAAGGTCACTCTGCGCGGCATTCAAAGCCCTTACCGAACGTCTTATTTCCGAGCTCTCTGACAAAAAGTATATTTTTGCAATGCCAAGCGGTGCTTTGGCCGCAACAAAGCCTAAGCTTCTGGCCCCAATATCACCGCTTTCTCGCAACTCCATGAGGGTTTCCTCGAAGCCCGGGATTTCAAAAAAGTCATCTGCTCCATTTTCCAATGCTTCTTCAAGTATAGCATCTATGAGCGGCATCGGGATACGCAAGTCCTGCTCTAGCCCGTTATCCGTTGGTACGACTGCTTGGGTCACTTCCATAACCAATAGCTGGTCAGAAGCGGTCAAGTTTGAAAACTGTTCGAGCGCTGGCGCATAAAACTCAAACCCCAAGGCACGCGCTTCGACAAACCTGCGGATATCATCGTTACACAGGTCGAAGTTTTCGACCCATGCAGGTTGAGGACTAACGGGTAAAACCTCAAACTCGCATTGCATGAATTCATCAGCAAATGCCGGGAGTGGTGTCAAAACCAAGCATAAAGCCACTTTTTTAAAGCTATTCATTTCCCCCCCCAAATATAAGCTCATATAACCCGATTCTGCTTTGCCATCGTTGGGGGAAGACCTAGGATTGTTAGAAGAATAGATCCTACCGCAGGATTGCCGCGAAGTGTATCAATGAAAAGCTAGTCAATCTCGTGTTCGTGAATCCGCTTCATGCCGGTGCCATTTTTCTTTGTTGTACTAAATAGTCAATGTAATTCTACAATTCGTCCCGCATGGCGGCCACTCGCCCTACGGTTTGATGTTGAATTCGCGTGCAAGCGCACCCGACGGCAGTTGAGAGCCCAAAGTGACATTCAGGCATGCTGCAGCATGGAAGGCCTTCTCGGCCATCGGAGCCAGCGCGCGTGGTTAAGCCATCGCGGGAAAAAACTGGCAGCCTGCGCCAGGTCTAATCTTCGAGAGCACTTGCCCGTCTTGGCGAACTGTCCGGCCCCTCAGCCGTTCCTCGAGGTCACCACGTCTTGTCCCGAAAAACCGAGAACGACCATGCGCTCCTTTTATCGGGGCCGAAAGCCGATCGAACCGCGTGATGTTGTCCGAGGTCTTCTCGGTCTCAAAGATCGATAGGATCAGGCTGTTCTTAACGCCAATAACGCAATCCACACGACGGGAGTCCCGAACGTTGAGGTTCCAGTTTCCCAGCGTGGCATGGGCGACCTCGTCGTCAACGCCTTTTAAGAGCTTAGTGGCGTCCTGCTTGTTCAAGCTCACAAAAAGCACATTTCCCCGGAGCAGGTCTATATCGCCCCGTTCGATAGGCCTGTCGTAGAGTTCCTTGACATGATTTTCAATCAACCAGAACTCTCGGTCACCGTGGCCGGCGACCTTGTTGGTGTCGCCTAACAGTGGGATCAATGCTGTTTCGAGGGAGAAAGCTTGCGTGTCCGTCAACCCATGGCTGACGATGAGGACTTCGACGTCATTTCCCGCGCTACGAATTTCCCGAATCTTAGCGAGTTTATGCTCGCCTTCATTGAGGGGCGCGCCATCCGTCTCAATCTGGGCGTGGCTAAAACAGCGATTCCCGTTCCCTTTCCCGATGTAGAAGATCCGGTCCTTGAGCGCTCCTTTTTCGCGAGGGTCGGCGAGGGCATAGACGTAAGCTGCAAGCTTTGCGGACACCATGGCGTTGAATGGCACGCGATAATCCTTTCTTTAGAGGGTCAGATACAGCATTGATCAATCATGGCTGCAGATCAAGTAAACAGGCTTCGGGCGGCGTCCGCTCTGCGCCCTATGCGTCGCTGATGCTGCGAACGGCAGAAAGGTCCCGCGATGCAGTCATTAGAGCATTCCCGAATGCTGCGATCTCGACCAAGGCCCACTTTGCGGGCTGCGACTGCAGCATCTTGACCGGTTGGCCAATGGCAGCTTAGGGCCGTGAGCTGTCCGATAGTTTTGGCCGCTCGGCCAAACTTGGTTTCTCCAGGTTGAGCCATATGTCCCCTGCTTAAAAATTAAGTCGCAAGGCGTGGTGAAGAAAAGCTTCGAGTTAGGTTGCCAAAAAACCCTCTTCGTTCTGTGCTTCAGCCAGCCTTGCGAGCGCTTCTGGTAGGGACAAGGCGGCGCGAGCAATGGCGTCTGGTTTGAGACCTGTCGCCTTGCGTAATACCTCAGGGGTTGATGGTTCCATCAGCCCATACCAGCGCGATGTACTGCGGGCCCAATCTCCGTTTCCATCCAGCCCACATAATGGCGATGTACGGATCCAGCCATCGCCGACAAAGGGATGCCCACTTACCAGCCCTACTAGAGCAACGCCGTGTCCCACCGAGCTGCGAACCGGGAGCCACAATTTTAGGGTCGGCGCGTTTGATAAATCGCCAGGTCCGGACAGCGCGAGCTCGAAGGATCGATGCCGCATGCGTTCAAAAATTGCGGTCTTCGCTGCATGATAGACCTTCATCCATTCCGCCGCAGACATGCAGAAACGGCCATCACTGTCCGGTTGAAGCTTCATGAAGGGCGCCAACCCAACAAGCTCTGCCATCAGCGCTTCGCTGATATCATCCTTCGCCACTTCGCCGAAGTTACGCCATGAATGACTGTCGGTGTCGGCGACTTCGGCGAGGCGTTGCAGCAACGCGATGTCGTCATCATTGGGGTCCATGGTTGCTCTCCCAGATGCTTGCGGTTTCCAAATGGCCAAGCTGGTTTTGGCGATCTTCGGGATAGCCAATCGAGACATTGCGAATATCGCAGCCCGCAACGGTCTCTCTGAAATGACGATGGCTGTGGCCGAAGAACCAGGCGTCAATAGGGTGTTTGGTGAGGATGTCGGAAAGATCAGAATGAAACGCGGGCGTCAGCTTGTCGATGTTGCCTGCCGTCATCGGATGGGGCCCGTGGTGGGTGACCACGATGGTTTTGCCATCTGGTCCAGCGGGGTGTGGCGATGCGAGGTGCCTTTCCAGCCAAGCGCGTTGTTTGATATGCATATCGAGTACGTCTTTCGGTACAATCGCTTCATGACCATTGTTGTTCAGGGCTATCCAGCGATAATCATTCATTGCCTTTGCGGCAAACCGCATGGAGTCCTTCGGGGTGCCGAGCAGGGCAAAATCAGTCCAAAGGGTGCAGCACAGGATGCGAGTTTTACCGTGGTAGAGCACAGTCTCTTGCACAAAATTGGCACTGCAGCTTTGCGTTACTTTGGCGAGATCAGGGTCGTCCATCAAGCTGCCGCGATAATAATCATGGTTGCCGGGGAGCGCGTAAATCCGCTCAGGCGGGATGTATTGGGCAAGGAATTCGATAGCCTGGGGCCAGTTCGACCAAGGTCCGTTGATTAAATCGCCAGCGACGATCAGCGCATCAAAATCGGTACGCAAGAGCGCCTCAAGTTGGAAGTCCTTCAACGGGTTTCGACCAATCCGTTGCCAGTGGTCGAGATGTAGATCGCCCAACACCGCGATCCGGCCAGAGTTGAATGGGATGGTTTGATCGGGCACGGCATTAAGCTCCTTCATGGCGGTGTTTGTCTGGTGATTTTCCAGACAGGTGCCTTTAGGGGTAACGGTCGAAACGGCGCCATCTCCAGCAAAAAACGCGCAGCTCTGAACGATTGATTTGCGAAAAGTAAAACTGCGGAATTTTTCGAAAATGCCAGTTCCTGTGGGGGCGCACTTCTACATTGGTCGAAATGGAAGTCGAGCCCTTTCAAAAATGGTTTTTTCGCATGGGCCGCGCCTCCCATTCGTGTTGCATCGCGAACTCGCGTTGGGGAAAACCTAAAAGAATGCCCGGAAGTATTTGACAGAAATTTTGCAGAAATGGCCGTCACAAATAGTGGAATACGGCCGGCACCCGCCAACTGCGAAAATTACCCTCAAAATACTCATCGGTCGGTCTGGGAAAAGCGGCGTCCGAGGCGGCCTATACGACATCCCGAAGGCTACCCCGTTCGTACTTTCTCTGAGGAACCACAGCTGTAGATTGCCATTTATATTCTTCCATAGGATTGAGCCCCCCAGTCTCATTTGGTTGTGCGCACAGACTTATAGAGATTGTGCGCACTCACGAACAGGACATTCGCTGCGCAGTACATTGATGACTGTAACGCGGACTTTGCCGTCATTCAAATAGACCAAGGCAATAATCGCTTCTGGCTCGAGATGCACAGTCAAAACCAGCGCCGCCATATTGCGCTACCGGATGGATACGCGCTCACCAAGCCTAGCCGCGCTCGCGCACTCTAACCGTGATCGCGTCAGCGATGTCATTCAACAGATCTTCAAGTTCAACCGCTTTCGTTTGATCCGGTACAAAATCAAGATGCGACACGAACTCTGAGCCAGCCCCCTCGATTAAGGTTGCGGAAATGCGTCTGGCCAGCGACTGATCAGCGGGAAGATGGTGCGGAATGATATCCTTTTCTTCCTCCCGATCTAACAGTGTTACAAAGCAAGCCCTAGGCGTAAGCGGAACGATCACCCGCAAACCATCTCCAAGATCCCTGTTAACACTGAATCGGTCCGGTAGAACGAAGACGGGCTTCTCCGACTTCACGATTGCCCAGCGACTCCACATGATTGGCCGAGCAAATCGGTCGTAAAGCTCATTGTTTTGAAACAGCGTTTCGTATGCGCGGCGTGCCATTGTCGGATCGTCTCCGTGACCGCTTTCAGCGATTACGGGAGCGAGGGCTTTTTGGCTTCCTTCAATGAAGTCCGGGTTTCGCAGCATCTGGATAATCAGAAAGCCAACGAATGAGCTTCTTTGCGGATCGTTTAGAGGACGCATATCAAGAAGCATTTGGATTGGCTGCGTGGCATCCCCTTCTAGCAAGCTGAAGTATGCCTCAAGTTCATCGCTATAGAGGCCTTTGCGATATCCCCATTGTCCAAAGTTGCGTGAGAACGATGTCCAACCCTTGTCTGTGGGCCTCCATCGCAGAATTTTGTCGTTGGTAGCCCAGTTCGTTTTCAAAAACGATTTGGGGATAAAATGATTTTTCCCGACTGGTTTAACGGCAAGCTTTGTTTTTCTAGGGGTCTTTTCTCGTTCAAGAGCTTTTGCCGACTTCGGTTTCCAGCGTTCGTCCGTGATCTTTTTCCATATATGATCATAGGCCATGCGAGCTGTCCCTGAAATGATTTCAACTCCGTTCGGACCGAGACAGGCTTCTCGCTCTACATCAGGATTAATGGTGTTTAGAGGCCTGTTGTTAATGCGCCGTTCCACAACGCCTTCTCCTAGCCAAATTTGGAGGCGTGCAAGTTCCAACGTCATTTCACCGCGCATATTGATGTGGGGCTCGAATTCAGCAGAGGTCGCTAACCCCATCAGTTCCAGAGTTATCCTGTGAACAACTTCATCCCAAATGTGCGCAAGCGGAAAGACAACCTGATCCGAGAGTAGTGGTCCGTGCTTTCTCACAACGCTCAGGCAATGTGGAATCTTTGTTGGCATGAATATATTAGGATCTAGTTTCCAAGGGGGAGTAGTTGAACCTTTTCTCACTGAGAAGCGACCTTTATTTTTGTACCGTACCGACTTTTCAAAATGTTAGACAATACCGAGTTTCGCGCCAAGGCTACTCTGGCGTCTATATGCGCCTAGTAGGTTTAGCGGGCGTTCTGTTTCCATTGCTGCCGTTCATCGAATGCGCAGCATCGTCCAAAATGGGCTCGAAGCGGACTTTCGCCGCAAGTTGCATGAAAGGCTGCTTTACGGCATGGCGTTGCTACTCTTTTGGAGAGTGAAAAACTCTCGTATTGGAGTGATCATGCAATCTGGTTTGTCCGCACATGATATTGAACGCATCCATTGGATGACGCTGGCTCTTCGCCTTCCCGAAGGTGGGGTGATGGCTAAGTTTCAAGATAGTGATTCTTGTGTCGGTCATTTTGAAACTGTGCGGTGGCAGTTTGGGCTATACTGTCCCCGGTGCAAAGCGAGGGACATCGCACCGAAAAGTTCGCGAAAAACCTACCGCTGCCGAAAATGTGCCTACCATTTTTCCGCAACGGCAGGAACTTTTGCGCATGGCGCCAATAGAAATTTGCTCACATATTTCTTGGCTGCCGAGGACATCATCAAGCAAAAAGCAAGGATGAGTAGCTTCGAAAGCATCACTGGACACGAGTTCAAAGATCAACATGGACTGGCGTATATGACCGCGCGGCGTCTTCTCAAATTGTTGACGGAAGAACTTCTGCTTGAAGATGGTGGTCTCATTGGCCGCTGCATCTGCGCAAAGGAAATCAACGTACCACCAGATATTGAGTTGGGCGGACATGATCATTTCCACTGGCTGTTTGAAGCACTGCAGGCAAGGGGCATCCGATAGTCAGGCATTTGAACAAAGTAGACAGTCTATCCACATCTAATTTCTGTCTTTCTATTCCCAGATTTGAAATGTCAGCTTAAGTATCGGTCAAGTGATGTTCATGTCCGATGCGAATGCGAAAACAAACCAAGCTTTGAAAGCCGAGAGCACCAATGTGTCTGAGATTTTAATGGTAGTTGGAATTTTCGCTAAGCTCATGAATTAAATATGAAAAATGACTCGACTCAGTGCTGTGAAAATGCACTTTGGCTCTGTCTTGAAATGAATGGCCGGTACAGGCCCAAGACCAGATCTCCGATAAAAGGAGGCGTAAATAATAGCGCACCGTCTATGCGGCGTGCCGGAGTGAGGGCCCCCGTGCCCAGAAGTTGATTGCTAAACGACAGAGGTCCGCGAAGGCCTCAGCAACCAGGCGCTTTTGATCACTTCATAGATATTTTTCACCGCCCAGAATCTAGCTGGCGCGGACCAGTGGAGACGTGCCCGATGGGAGGCGAGACAAAATATCAAGCGGCGATCCTGTTGTCCGCAGTTGGGAACCGGGGTGCAACCGGCGTGCCTGGCTCAGAAGCCAAGTGTGCTGTTTGTCGTTTTGGCTGCCAGCGCTTCGCGGCCATGTCAAAACGCTGCGATGGAGTTTCGATCGACGGCTTCCACGAAGCTGAAGGTAAGGGCCGATGAGCACTGCAAGAAAACACCTGATGCCGCCGCCAGCGAAGAGCCGCGCTGTCCGTCCGATCCCAAAATCTTCAAAGGGCCATTTTGTCGGTGAGTTTGTCTATGACAATATCAAGGGGAAGCCACAGCGCCTCGGGTTTGCCAGTTATACGGAATTCAAGGCGGCAATTTGCCTGATCTATCGTGAAGATTTTGCTGATATCGAAGAGCAGTTGGCATCGCTGCCCTTCAATCACCCAAAGGGCGCAACAAGCCAACATTTCTTCGATTTTAGGTTCACGACGAAGGGTGGGCAAAGGATCTGCATCTCCGTTAAGCCGGAACGGATTGCCACGACTTATGCCTATCAGGCAATGATCGGCGCTGTGAAGAATGCTGCGATTGGCAATATTTGCGATGCTGTTGCAACGGTGACTGAGCGTAATATCAGCCCGATTGAACTGCATAACGCTGAACTTTATCACGCGGCGAGAAAGCCGGAGCCTGAGATCGATGCCATTGTTGTTGACGGACTGGCTCAGCTTGAAACTACGGTTTCAGTCAATGAATTTCTTGAGAGCATCGGCCTTTCAGGGCGAGGGTTCTTCAGTGTCGCGCGCGCCATTCGTTCAGGGCATGCGCGCCTTTTCACACCTGAAAAAATCCGGGGAAAGACCTTAATTGAACGCGGAGTGGCTGAATAATGGCCGCTCCGTTCAAGAAAAAGACCAGGGTTCTCCTTGAGAAGGATTGCGAGTTTGCAATCGGCACTCGCAATGGACGCGTCCTTGAGTTGCGACCCGAAGGTTACCTGATTTTTTGGGAAGAATGGACTAACCCTGAAACCGGCGAGTGCCATGAGAGCACGGCTGGTGTCATGTCCTATGGCGCCATCGTCACTGAGAACAATTACGGCAACCTAAAGGTTCTTCGGCGCCCCCTGGCAAAACACTTTGATCGAGAAGCAATCCGTCGAATTGAGCGTTTGCCAACTGAGGTGGCACGACAGCGTTTCAAAAAGCAATATGTGCTGGCGATCCAAGACATGCTTGATGCTGGCGAGCTTCAACCGATCCGTGATGATTTCTGTGACAATATCGTCAGAATCGTCGCTAGGGGCAAAAACCGGTACGATGAATATTTGGCAGCACTTGCAATTCGGGAGAACAAGCGGGGGGGTGCGCGAACCACAAAATCAAAGAAGGAAATCAAGAAGTCTGTTGAATTTCATCAAGGGTTCAAATGCGGTCAGACTATGTGGAAGTGGTACTGGCAGTGGCGCACTGATGGCGATGACGGTCTCTTCGACAAGTATCGGAACTGTGGGAAATACCAACGGTACGATGACGCGACCGACAATTTCATTGAGGGTATTCTTGGCACCCTATGGGACCAAGAACGTGTAACGATTAAGTCACTGGTTGAAAGCGTTCAAATGGCTCTTGATGCCGAAAATGAACGGCGGGAACGTCTTCCGGTTCCCGCAGCCAAGCTGAAGAAGGCTGGCTATGATTACATCCTACGCCTGATCAAAGAGAATGCCCCGCTTGATCACAAAATTCGAAAACACGGTTGGGACAAGGCCTATAAGGATCTCCACACCCTTGGGATGGGGATTGAAACCTCCCGTGCTTTGCAGCGTGTCGAGATTGATGAATACACGGTTGATCTGTTCGTGCTCATGCAAAGCACAGGTTTGTTTGATCACATGCCGCAATCTATCAAAGACATTTTGGGGCTGGATGGTTTCGCGCGGCGTGTCACGTTGTCTGCAGCGATCGACGTCCACACGCGCTGCTTCCTAGCGCTTCAGATTGTGCCCGAGGGCATCGAAAGCCCCCTGAAACAAACTGTGGAAATGATCTATACCGATAAAAATTCCATCGCAGACGCAGCAGGTGCAAAGTTCGGCTGGCCGATGGCGGGGGCGCCTGAAACCATCGTGCTTGATCGTGGGGCAGGGTACGTCACGGATGATGCTTACGACGTTCTCGCAAGCCTCGGCATTACCAACCTTGGTGCGCCGGCTGGCAAGCCTTGGCTGAAACCATTTATCGAACGCGTATTCCGGACGATCCACAGCGATCTTTTGCAGCGTTTTTCAGGGCGTGCGTTTAGCAATGTCCTCGAGCGCGAAGAAAATGACGCTGCAGGCCGAGCGACCCTTACTTTGGAGGCGTTTCTGGTGTGGTTGGTGCGTTGGACCGTCGATGCCTATCACACAAAAAAGCATACCGCTCTTGGCATGTCGCCAAATCAGGCATGGGAAGAGGCGATCAAGGAATGCACGCCGCGCTCACTCAGCAGTGACGAAATGCGTGAAGTCTTCGGTGTGCCGGGGCGGCGCAAGCTAAGTCAGATGGGACTTCGCGTGTGTCAAATCGACTATCAATCAGATTCCCTCATGCAGCAGTTCGTCGATTCAAATGCGGAGTATTTTGAATTTCTAAGGTGGGATGGGGATATCGGCACAATCAGCGCTCGTTGCGATGACGGGCCGTGGTACACGGTGCCTGCAAAAGACGAGCGGTGGATCGGCAAGAACGATATCGATCTGCGCGAATGGCTTCAGCAACAGCAAGATGAAGACCCCGACGAATTCCGCGCGCGCCGTGATCTTATCAATAATGCCAACCGGGAGTCATTTCGACTGAAGCAGTTGAAGGGGCTAATTTCTCTTCCGAAAACACCCGCAGAACTTCGCAAAGACGTCGAACGCTTCGTACGTCATGCGGACACGGCAGAGCGCCGTCACAAAGCAGGGCCTTATCGTGGGCTGCTTGACGACGCTGATGACGGCACGCGCAATCATCCTGAAAACCTTAATTACGTGGCCGAGGCCGCACATGAGCCGGTGTGCGATGGCGGAACAGATTTTGACGACGATTCAATGGAGTAAGAATGAACGAGATGACTAATACTACCCCCGGCTCTCTAACCGAAAAGCTTACTTGGCTCGACGAAAGGTATTGGAAATTCGGAACGGAACGCGATCTTGAAGACCATCTGATCGACATCTTTCAAATGGATGACGATGGTCAGAGGACAACTGAGCCGCGCTTTGATCCGCTGACTGGTGAAACCAAAGGCTTGATGGTCCTTGGCCAATCTGGAAACGGAAAGACGGCATTGTTGAAAAGGGCTCTCCGCGTCGATCCTGTTCTGACGCAATTCAAGATTAATCAGGGCGGCAACACTCTTTTCATCACGGTCCCTCCAGAGGCGACGATCAAGAAGCTTGCGGAGATCATTCTGGCAGCAACGGGCTATGAAAAGGTCGATAAAAAATTGCGGGCCGCAGACGCCTGGGAAATAGCGAGGCATCGTTTTGGCCTCGTTGGGATCAAAACCTTGATCATCGACGAGTGCCATCACATTTTTCGTCCTGGTGCCGGACGGGACATCCCTGCTGCCATTCAGGCCTTGAAACACATCATGCAGTCTCAGGATCGCGTCGCCCTAATCATTGCTGGCGTTCCGAACTTGAAGTCAGCGATCCAAAGCGAGGTCACTGGTGAGACGATGCGCCGCTTTAACGAGTTTTCTTTAGGCAGGATCCGTCCAGGTTCCCGTGGCGCAAATACCTTTGACAAAAACTTCATGAAGTGCGCCCAGATTTTGGGGATTAATATCGCCGAAGGGGATGCGTTGCCTCATCGTATTCTTTTCGCAGAACATGGGCAGATCGGCAAAAGTGTAGCTTTGGGCAAGGACATCTTGCGCTCTGTAATTGTGAGGAAGCAAGAAACGGTCACCCTCGAAGCTGCCGAGCGGGTCTACCGTAAATCGAACTCAGGCTTGGACATGACACCTTTCAACAGGGCGGATTGGAGTGTTGTGAAGGCTGAATTGGTTGCAATTGGCTGGGGGCAGTCATGACCTTGTGGCCAAGCCTTACCTATGACCCAGAAGAAACTTTGCTCGGACATGCGGACCGGCTGTCTATGTTGCATACCGGTCGCGGGATGGAGCGGCTCATCAGGGACATCGGTATAAACGTCGAGCATTTTACATCTGGCCGCAAAGAGGCAGTCTCGGCTTTCGCAGCAGCGGTCGGATTGCCGTCGGAAGATGCTGAGAAAGGGGCCATCCGCGTATCTCAGCGAGCAGCGTCGTTTCGCGGCGAAGACATCTCCAAAACCTTCTTGAGCCCGCGTGCTGCTCGCTATTGTCCGTCTTGTCTCGCTGAAGACGGTCACATGAACCATCGTAGGTTCCGTCTCATTTGGGGTTTCCGTCATGTGGTCCGATGTGATCATCATTCGTCGTGGCTCATTGATACCCCTTGCAAGAACGAGACTAACTTACGTCTGGCCATCGGCACTAAAATTCTCGAAGAAACTCAGACTACTTCCAGAGAGACGCCAGACTATCTGTCGTGGCTAAGGACACGCCTCCATGGTCAATCTCCCACCGGTAATCCCTGGCTTGATGACCAGACCCTAGAACAGGTTCTTGCTGCATCTGAAATGCTGGGCGCAATATTGGAGCATGGCCACCGTGTTGCTGTCATGAAGCTATCCCCGGAGCAGACTGAAGAGGCCACCGATATCGGTTTCTCCATATACAGAGAGGGGCAAGAGGCGGTCATTGAGGCACTGGATACGATCCGGACGACATCGCCAGCCCTAGCCGTGCAAGCTGGGCCACTGGCCCATTATGGCAAGCTCTATGATTGGCTGCATCGCCGCAGCAACACGATTGACCCTGGGCCGATCCGCGACCTTTTGCGGGACCACATTGTTAAGAATTCTGCTGTCGAGCCAGGCACTAAGGTTCTTGGTGTTGAGATCACAGAGCGAAAATATCATACCCTGCAAAGCTTATCCGCTGAGGTCGATATACCGCGGGTGCGGTTATCACGGGTTTTGAAAAAACTTGGTCAAGTGCCGGAGGATGCGACGGAAGTTGACTGCGGCAACGCGGTCTTTGAGGCAAAGAAAACCGTGCCAATGATCGAGGCATTCAAGTCTGCAGTTCGGTTGCAGGACGTTCCTGATTATCTCGGTGCAACCAAAGGTCAATTCGAGGCGCTGTATCGGATGGAAATTGTGAAGCCGCTGGTTCCGCGGACGGGCCGTGGTTCAGTTCGAAACGTCGTCTTTTCGCGGCGGAATCTTGATGATTTTTTGCAGGGTTTGCAGGAATTGCCGCTTCTTACGGATGACATTGAAGGCGATTTCCACCCTGTCACCTATGCTTGTCAGCGTGGTGCCGGGCTGTTCGAAGATGTCTTCGTCGATATCCAGGCTGGCAGGATCCCTGGATACCGTCATCCTGACAAGGTCGGCATTGGTGCTGCTTACGTAGACGTCAGTTCGCTTTCGAAGCTCAAGAAGTCAGCTTAAAACCATCATAAATCGCCAAATCGACAGCCCGCTTCGGCGGGCTTTTTTTGCGTCTTTTAGAGGGTTTCGCGTGATCTTGCCCCGATTATCGTGGGATCCTTGGCCCCATTGTAATTTCACTCAAAATAAGCCATTGTAATTGCACGTTAAATCTTGCGGCTTCGAGACAACTTTGGCCGGATTTACACGTCGCGAGACAATTTCCATGACATGAGTTAAAGGCGGTCCTGAATGCGGGCCGCTTTTCCATTTCTGTATCACTGATCTGTGGCGATATTTACCAAAAAAATTTCAATGACCCAGCCAGTTGAACGTTTGTGCCAGCGCAGCGCGAAATTGCAGGCCTGCGCGGGCTAAATTTCAATCGGCAGTGCGCCTGCGACTTTGATTTGTCTTAGGATAAAGTTGGTTGTCATCGTTCGCACCACGCCCAGCCGCAAGATCTTTTGCATGATGAAATGTTCAAGCGCCTCAGGATTGGCGGCCGCGATTTTCAACATGAAATCAAAATCACCTGTGATCGAGGCACATTCCAGCACTTGTTCGCTGTTTTCTACGAAGTTGTGAAAGGTGTTTAGCGATGCCTCACTATGATCAATCAGTGAGATTTGGACATGTGCAAAGGCGTGTAATCCCAATTTTTTGCCGTCCAAAATGGCTGCATAGCGCGTGATGAACCCATCGTCTTCCAGTCGTTTCACCCGCCGCCAACATGGTGATGATGACAATCCCACTGCGTTTGACAGCTCTTGCGTGCTTGCGCGGCCATTTTGCTGAAGCATCTTTAGGATGCGCTTTTCGAACTCATCAATCATATTTCTCAATTGCTCAGTTTTGAGGTAAAATTTGCCTGATTTAAGCTCATACTCATCGAAAAGGGAACAAAAATATCCTTGGCGTAGTCTAACCTTACTTTAAGAAGAGGGAGGGTGCTGGATGCCAAAAAACACGAAATACAGGGCGAAAGAGCCAGACGAAAACGGCTTTATCGACTACGACCCACAAGAAGATGCAGTGTGGCGCGACTTAGTGGCGCGACAACAACCCAGCGTAGAACGACTGGCAGCAGCGGTTTTTCTAGAGGGCCAAAAGCAGCTTGATCTGCCCAAAGACCGTGTACCTCAATGCGTTGAGGTGTCGCAAAAATTGCAGGGGCTCACGGGGTGGAAAGTCGCCCCAGTTCCCGCGCTGATCGGATTCAAACAGTTCTTTCGAATGCTGTCGGAACAAACCTTTCCCGCAGCGTCGTTTATCCGTAGCCGCGAAGATTTTGACTATATCGAAGAACCCGACATCTTTCATGAAATCTATGGGCACACTCCGCTTTTGGCGGACGCTCGCTTTGCCCGTTTCTCGCAAGTGATTGGTGAAACGGGTCTCAACTGTGATAAATCCGACTATGCGTGGCTGATACGGCTTTACTGGTTTACGGTCGAATTTGGTTTGATCCGCGAAGACGGCGCGATCAAGGCGCTTGGGTCTGGTTTGGCGTCCTCACCTGAGGAACTGGAACATGCGATTCACGCCCCAAGTGTCGAGCGAAAGCCTTTTGATGTGATGGACATTCTGCGTACGCCCTACAGGATTGATATCAACCAACCGATTTACTTTGTGTTGGAAGATGTTGCGCAGCTGACAGAAATCCAAAACCGTGATCTGCTGGGTGATATTCGCAAAGCTCGAGACCTTGGGCTGCACGCCCCGACCTATCCTGCCAAGCAGACATGAGGAACACAGATGACCGACACAGATATTGCAGCGTTGAAAAATGACCTTAACCCAGATTGGATACTTGATGCACAAGCGCAAAAATTAACGCGGACCTTCACGTTCAAAGCCTATGCAAAAGCGGTCTATACCGCAAATCTGGCCGCTTTCATAAGTGACCAACAAGGCCATCACGCCGATGTAGCCTTTGGCTGGGGCTATTGCACCGTGACCTTTACCTCGCATGAATTAGGCCGCTTGTCGCCAGATGATTTTATCTGCGCTGCCAAGTTGGATGCCGCGACGGCATAAACCCTACCCATATGTGCTTTGGCAAAAGCACATGCGTTGATTTGAACAGGCGGTTTGTTTTGGCGTATTTTATGAAGTGACTGCCTCAAATGTCACAGCTTGACCTGTCAGGGCGCGTGTTTTGGCAATCTGTTCCAGCTGATCCATGTGACAAAAAATCGGGCTAACAATGACAAGGCAGTTCAAATCTTCGAACGCCAAAAGCGCATCTATACCGTCGCACAGCTGTGCTTTGGGCGCAAATTCGGCCGCAACCTTTGCCATCTCAGGGTCAGGTTCAAAAATTGCTGTGACTTGCGTGTCAGGCAGTAAGGCGATGTTGCGCAGGTGTTCCTGACAGTTTGGAGAAATCATGCGGCGCCCAGTCTGGCACGGCACCGATGCCCACACGGTCTTCTGCCCGAGTGATCCAAAATCCAAGCTGCTCTTGGTAGAACTGATATAGCTAATCTGACAGTGCTCCGTCTGGCACTTGGCCCGCGTGAGCGTCCAACCAGATTTCTTCGATCCCAATTATGGTGTCGTTAAGATACCGCAGGCGGCGGATTCGGGTGGCGTCTGTCGATGTGCCAAACCGTGGCAGGTCGGCAGGCTTCTGCATGGCCTCAACGGATATAACATCAGCTTTGGTCGGATCCGCTGATCAGGTTTTGTCAAAAATCGAAGCCTATCAAAAAATGGGAATGCGCGCCTTTATATTTTCAGGTAATCCTCACATCGATGAGGCCAAATATTTCGGTCGTCTTGTTTTACCGCATCTAAAAACCTGTTCAATGCCGCAGGCCTATGGTCGCGTGCCGAACAGCACCCCAAACACCCCCTTGGCCGCAGGAGTCCGCCGTTAATGGAACGCATTCGTTTTTCCGACACCCTAGACCTAAGCCGCATTGTTTACGGAATGTGGCGTGTTGCCGACGACACGGATACAAGCGCTGCGCATGTCACAGCCAAGATCAACGCCTGTCTTGAACAAGGGATCACATCCTTTGATCAGGCGGATATCTACGGGGAATACACGGCGGAAGCTGTTTTGGGGACCGCCCTACGCGGGGCATCTTCTTTGCGTGACCAAATGCAAATCATCACCAAATGCGATATTGTGGCACCATGCGGCAACTACAGCGACGCGCCTGTCAAATATTATGACACATCAGCGGCGCATCTTAATGCCTCGGTCGATGCCTCTTTAAGCAACATGGCCATCGACCATATCGATCTATTGCTGATCCATCGCCCTGATCCGTTCATGGATCATCACGAAACAGGTGCAGCGCTAGATGCCTTGGTCGCCTCGGGCAAGGTTGGCAATATCGGAGTGTCGAATTTCAAACCTTGGGATTGGGACTTGCTGCAATCTGGTATGACAAACAAGTTGGTGACCAACCAGCTTGAAGTGTCGCTGGCGGCACATGAAGGTTTGGTAAACGGCGATATCGCTTTCCATCAAAAGAATGCTCAGCCCATCATGGCGTGGTCACCCTTGGGAGGCGGTGCTTTGATGACCCAAAACGACGAAATCGGAGGCATATTGGACATCGTTGCGCATGAATATGGAGTGGATCGTTCGGCGGTGGCCGTGGCTTGGGTATTGGCACATCCTGCCAAAATTTTGCCCGTAATGGGCACGAATAATTTGGCACGTATTGCAAAAATCTCAGAAGCCTTCAAAGTCAAAATGGACCGCCAGACGTGGTACAGACTTTATACAGCGGCTTTAGGTCGCGAAGTCGCATAAAAGGCAAAGGAAGCTATGAATGCCAGAGTGTTTTGAACCCAATGCCGATAATACCCGTCTGTTGCGCGATGCTTTCGGGCGCTTTGCAACGGGCGTGACTGTGATAACAACGGCATCTTCAGACGGGCCTGTTGGCATCACAGCAAATAGCTTTTCGTCTTTGTCTTTGGACCCTGCTTTGGTCTTGTGGTCGCCCGCTAAAGGCACGCGGCGGTTCAAATATTTCGAAGCTGCCCCTGATTTTGCGATCCATATTCTTGCGGCGGATCAGGCTGAAATCTGCGAAGGCTTTGCCCGCAATATGCATGCCTTTGATAACTTGGATATGACGATCAATGCGCAGGGCGTGCCCTTGATTAACAACTGTTTGACGCGTCTTGAATGTCGTCATGTTGCGACCCACCCAGGAGGCGATCATGTGATCGTGGTGGGGCAGGTGACTCGCGCCGAGATTAATCAAGGCACCCCTCTAGGCTTTTTTGCTGGTCAATTTGGTGTGTTTCAAGCCGCGTAAATAAAGCCCAACGAAAACAAGAAAAAAGCGAGCTTTGCGAGGACTGTAAAAGAATAAGACCTAAAACGGGTCATCAAGGGAGGAAATAGTCTGTAGGAGAACGACTACTGGTGCTTGCACCACTTGGTTTTGTGAACCATCACGTTTTACGAGTCGCACGGGGTATTGGTGCCGTCGCGGTTGGACTTATGGCCCCCACCCGATTGCGCCTTGATGATCTTATCGCATTTGACAAAGATCAAGCAGCCTTTGGGATCGGTGAAGGTGGTCTGAGCTTAGGGCCAAGCCGTACGACAGGTGAGGGGAGTGACAGAATTCGCAAGCGTATTCCACGCAATGCACCTGCACTTTGGAATCTTGGGGCACGCGAAATTCACACGTTATTTCACGACGGTCGATTGATGGCGAGTGAGCGCTATGAAAATGGTTTTGACAGTCCCGCAGAAGAATGGTTGCCGCAAGGGTTCAACTCACTGCTCGCTGTGCAAGCTATCTTTCCGCTGGTCGCGCAATTCGAGATGGCGGGCAATCCGCGTGAAAATGAAATCGCAGGCGCCGTGCACGACCGTATCGATGCTGCATATCCGACGCTTGAGGGTATCGTACGACATCATATTGACGCCGCACCAATCTGGACGCGCGATATGGCGCAATTGCCCCAAGCTGAATGGTTGGCTGCCGTCGATTTCGCAGCACAAGATGATCGTTTTGAACGCCAGCGACACGCGCGCGTTCGCGATACAACCCCTATCGCTTTGACACAGGACGATATTACCGCTTTGGTGCATTTTCTGAATGCGTTGACGGGCACCTCTGTAACACGGCCTCCATTTGGTGTGCCGACAGAAGTCCCCAGCGGGCTGCCATTAGACTAGGAACAAAATATGAAGCCTTTGAAACGTACCGCTGAACGCCTTTTCCCCGGCTTAATTATCGCTGGTCTTGTGGCTGTCACGGCGCAATTTTTGTCGGAACATTACGGCGCGCCTGCAATGCTGATGGCGATCTTGTTGGGCATTTCGTTGCAGTTTTTATCGGAAGAAACGCGCACAGAACCTGGCGTTTCATTCGCTGCAAAGGATCTATTGCGCTTTGGTGTCGCCCTTTTGGGTGCGCGGATTAGTGTGGAGATGCTGCAAGACCTAGGTCCAGTTTTGGTAGGTTTGATTGTCGCTGGGGTGATCTTAACGATCCTGTTAGGCACGCTCATCGGGCGTTTGTTTGGGCGCGACACTTTGTTTTCATTTTTAACAGCTGGTTCTGTTGCGATTTGCGGGGCCTCTGCTGCGATGGCGATTGCTTCGATTTTACCCAAAGGGAAAACCCGCGAGCGTGATCTGGTGTTTACTGTTGTCATCGTCACCGTTTTGTCGACCGTTGCCATGATCTTTTACCCGATTTTATCGGATCGCATCGGGCTTGATCTGCGCCAATCAGGGGTGTTTCTGGGCGGCACGATTCATGACGTTGCCCAAGTGGTCGGCGCGGGCTATTCGATTTCGGATGAGACAGGCGACTTGGCCACAGTGGTCAAGCTGATCCGTGTGACGATGCTTGCGCCTGTTGTTTTGATCTCGTCTGTATTCTTGCGCAAATACGCTGAGCCTGGCGAAGCGCGACCGCCATTGGTGCCTGGATTTGTGTTGGCCTTTTTGATCATCGCGACGTTGAATTCATTTCACCTTTTACCCGAGGTTTTGCGCGACTTGGCCGCCGTCGTGTCGCGTTGGGCGCTGCTCACGGCGATTGCGGCTGTCGGAATGAAAACGTCGATCCCGCGTATTTTGCAGGTTGGTGGGCCGGCGATTGGTCTGTTGGTGGCGCAAAGTTTATTTTTGGCGGGGTTTGTTTTGATTGGCGCTTTGATGTTGGGATGACGCCGTCCAATTACCGCCGCGCATCGCATCAAAGAAACATGCCAAAGCGCCAAGAAAAGGATCTGGACTTATCTCATGTCACGCGACAGCGGTGAAACATTGCCACCCAAAGGATGAGCTTGGAAAAGAAAGATAACAACTGAGCCCGTCTCAAAGGTCGGTTAGGACCGTGCTTTCTGGGAAAGTAGAATTCAACTTGCGAATATGCTGCCCCGATTTCACGGCAGCCTCGAGCCCAGTTTACCTAATTGTCTGCGTGCCTGCTTTGCACAGCTTTACCCGCCTGTCTGCCCAAAAACCTATAGCAGCTTCCAACCATAGATTGCCGTAACTGCAAGCGTGTACGTCGCGAGCAAGACAACGTTCACAGGATTTCCCGATAGTTTTGGGGTTTTGATTTGCGAGACGTTCAAGGCCGCAAGGCATAGGCCTGCGACGGCAAGCACGATAGCAAAGGTCGGTTGGCTGAAATAATCGGCAAACATGAATAGAAACACTAAAAGGATGCTATTGTTATCAATGGCTAACCCAGTGTATTTCGCATCACCTGACAAGCCAAATGTACTGAAATAACTCAGACGGATGGCGCCGAAAACCAGCATGATAAATGCGACCGGCAAGAATGCGGGATGGAAATTACCATAGCTCAGAACCAAAAGCGCTGGGGTCACACCGTAGCTGACAATATCGATGAGCAAATCAAGCTGCCCACCAAATTGCCTGTCGTCTCCAGTGCGTCCCTTCATTTTGCGCGCAATCAAACCATCGGCCCAATCAAACCCAACGGCCCAGATCATGCCGATCATAGCCGCGCCATAGACGCCGGTGATCAGGAAATAGATCGCCAAAAGAGTGCATGCGAGCCCCGCGAGAGAACACAAATTCGGCAGGTCTTTGATATAGGACAGGATTGGCCTTGTCGGCGTGTCGGTTACGTTCTCGGTTGTCATGGCAAGTCCTTTGCGTTAGGTGATCTGATGCTGCGTCGATGTTCGACCGGCACTCTCTCACTTTCCGTTCTGCGTGCATTTGAAACATGTAGCTTTCAAAACACCTACCCGCCCCAGTCTGTTATGATCTGGAGCGTTCACGGATTAATTGTATGAAACTACTGATAAATGTCGTGCGTTCGAGGATTTCAGTTCCTGTGCGCTAACACCGTTTATGGGTATGCAACAGGATAAAATGAACCATGATCGTTTACACCGTCGGCACGTTTGACCTTCTTCATGTCGGTCACCTTGCATTGTTGAACCATTGCAAGAGCTTGGGGGATGTCCTCGCCGTTGGCGTTGCGTCCGACGAGGTTGTGAATATGTATAAACCCAACGTCCCTGTCGTGCCATTGGACCAACGGGTCGAAATGCTAGAGGCGCTAAGCTGTGTCGACATTGTTCGCCCCTATTATGAACTGGAATACGTTTCGGGCTGTAAAGCCGTGGGCGTCGATATCTTTGTTGTTGGCGAAGATTGGGGCAGCAAACCTCACAATCTTGATGTGAACGACTACCTTCACGATTTAGGCAAACAGATTGCTCAGGTGACGTATAATCCTCGCACTTCGTCAACGCGGATTAAGCAGATGGTCATGACGCAATCGGCCGCGTGACACAGGGTGCAGTCGCCAAAACCCGATGCGCCCCCCAACACTTCCACTGCCTCAATGTCTGGAAAGGGGCGGTGCGGTGACGCCGCTTCACGCGATGCCCAACGCCTTCAGTGTTGTCGAGTGCGAACGGATCATTGCCAGTACGGCGCTTGCACCGAAAGACGAAGCGCTTCTTGTAGGTCAGACCCGTGATCATAATCAGCGCCGCGCAGAGTTGGTATGGATCGACCAAGTCGACGGCATGGGTTGGGTTATGGAGCGTTTGATTGACTTTGTGCGCATATCGAACCGAGAACGGTTCGACTTTGACCTGCGAGATTTTGCGGAAAGCCCACAAGTCGCGACATATGATGCTGCCTCTGGTGGTCATTTCGCATGGCACTCAGACATTGGCGATGGGCGGCTCGCACGACAGCGCAAACTGACACTGGTTTTGCAGTTGAGCAATTCGAAATCCTATGAGGGCGGTGATTTGCAGGTGATGCCAAGTGCAAATATTCTAACCGCCAATCGCGAACAAGGTTGCGTCAGTATCTTTCCAAGCTTTTCCTTGCACCAAGTCACGCCCATTACGCATGGGATACGGCATTCACTAACGGTATGGTCGCACGGCCCTTCTTTTCGCTAAAGACCAGCAAAGAGGTCGCAAAAAGAAAAAGTGGGGCGATCACAACCCAACGGGTGGAGACAATTGAATGTCCGTCGGCTGAGAATGGGTATTGAAATAGGGCGCCTGAACGCCCGCAAAGTCCGCACTGCCGACCTCTAAGTTTGGCACAGCAAATGTTTGGGTTAGAGCAACGTAAACGGTCCCATGCCGGCCATTGGCCAGATGTAGAAGCGCTGCTGCGCGGAAAAAGCTGCTTAGGAAGGGCGGTGACGCGTTGCGGTTCTGTAAGTCTGGCGTTTGCAACGCGGCCTGCAAAAGACCGCGTCTCACTCTTACCTATACAGCAGAACTGGAATTTTCACGGACTGGATCATTGCAGTGGTCGTGGATCCGATGATGAGGTTTCTGATCCGGCTATGCCCATAAGCCCCCATCACCAGAAGATCGAAATCCTCCTCAGAAACCAACTTATTGAGAACCTCTTCGGGTTCTCCAGTTGCGATACGCGGTAATGCCGTGATGTTAGCTGTCTGAAGCTTAGTAACGGCTTCATCAGCAACTTTTTGGGCATGGGTAATATCTTGCGCCACACAAAGCACACAGACATCGAGATCAGCAAAAGCAGGGCTGATCGACATACGTTCGATAGCGGTCTTGGCCGTTGCGCTGCCGTCATAGGCCACAAGAACCTTAGAAATCGGGCGGAACTCGCGTGAGGCCACAAAGACTGGCACCTTCGCGCTGCGCACGATCCGCTCCAAGTTCGATCCCAAATGACCAGAGGCGAAATCCGCCCCTTCACCCCGCTTACCGATGGTTATTGCGCGAATATCGCTTTCAAGTTCGCGAACCGCCTCCAAAAGATCACCCTTTCGCAAACGCACATCCACCTTTGGGATTCTGTCTTGTTCAAGGATCGCTTTCGCATCTTCCAGAATGGCATGACCCTTCGCTTGGGCAAGTTTAGCGCGTTGCGCGTCCATGGCAGAAAGCTCTTCTAGAAGTGCAGTCCTCGCTCCTAGGCTTAGCGCCCCCGAAAGGTCGGTTGAGGCAGCCCCTTCGCGACGGCCCAACACATGCATGGCTATCACGCTGGCGTTGAGCTTTTGCGCGATCCAAGCAGTATGGTGGCAGACGCTTTCGGAATAGTCCGATCCGTCCAGTAGTGTCAGTATCTTATCCATAACGATCCTCCCTCAATGTCCCATCAACTTATCCATCGCGTCGGGCTTGTCATGTAGAGCAAGCTTATCGACGAGCGTTTCTGTTGCGGCGTTCATTCCGACAACCTCGACCTCCGAACCTTCTCGGCGGAATTTCAAAATGGCCATGTCCAGCGCTTGGACGGAGCTGATATCCCAAATATGGGCCTCGCTCACGTCGATGGTGACCCGATCAAGCGCCTCGCGGAAATCGAAAGCATCTGCGAAATCCTCGGCTGACCCATAGAAAAGCTGGCCTTCGAGCACGTAAGTCCGCTCGCGTCCATCAGCTGATAGGGTCGAGGTGATACGGAAAAGTTGCGCAATCTTGCCTGCAAAGAAGATGCCAGACAGCAGCACCCCCACCAGAACGCCAATGGCGAGGTTGTGTGTGTAGACCACGGTGACGACAGTTGCGATCATCACGATTGAGGATGAACGCGGATGCACTCTGAGCGCCTTGATCGAGGACCACGAAAAGGTGCCGATCGACACCATAATCATTATCGCGACAAGTGCGGGCATTGGAATTCGGGCGACCAGATCGCCAAGTCCTACCACAAGGATCAGGAGCACAACACCGGCGGTGAACGCCGATAATCGGCCGCGCCCTCCAGACTTCACGTTGATGATTGACTGACCGATCATCGCACACCCTGCCATGCCGCCAATAAACCCCGTACAGGTATTGGCGATGCCCTGTCCGATACATTCCTGATCGCGGCTGGATTTCGTGTCAGTCAGATCATCGACGATGTTCTGGGTCATCAGGCTTTCCAGCAGGCCGACCACCGCAACGGCGGCGGAATACGGAAAGATGATCAGCAGCGTCTCGATGGTCAGCGGCACATCCGGAATCAGGAAGAAGGGCAGCGTATCCGGCAGTGCGCCCATATCGCCCACCGTTCTGACGTCCCAGCCCATCGCCAGAACCACAACGGTCAGCACGATGATGGTAACCAGAGGCGAGGGAATGGTCGTGGTAATCCGAGGGAAGAGATAGATGATCGCAAGTCCCGCAGCCACAAGGATATAGGTCAGCCAAGTCACACCGGGGTTGCTCAGGTTCAACTCGGGCAGTTGGGCCATGAATATCAGGATCGCCAGCGCATTCACGAAGCCGGTCATCACCGATTTTGAAACATAGCGCATGAAGCGCCCGAGCTTCAAAAGCCCCGCCCCGATCTGCAAGAGACCCGCAAGAACGGTCGCGGCCAAGAGATATTCAAGCCCGTGATCCTTCACGAGCGTAATCATCAGAACAGCTGTGGCGGCAGTCGCCGCCGAAATCATTCCAGGCCGCCCGCCTGTAAAGGCGATGAGCACGGCAATGGAAAAGGAGGCGTACAGACCCACCTTGGGGCCCACGCCTGCGATGATAGAGAATGCGATGGCTTCGGGGATCAGCGCCAACGCGACGACGATACCCGCAAGCACATCGCCACGAATGTTACCGAACCATTGCTGTCGGTAGTCAGAAATTGAGATCATATAGTCAGTCCATTACCCTGCGCAGGCCCGTCTTTCACGAGACGGTCTACGGTATATATTGGGAGTTATCAGGGTTGTCCGGCGGATCAGCGGCCGGAAGAGCCACCCGGGCTCTCACCGGGTCCTTACGCTATTGGGATCACATAAACCCTATCTTCGCGGAAAAATCAATCGTTTCCAGATGCAGGGGTATCACGCCACTTGATCGAACTTCCTGTCGAGGGTCACAAACGGCCCATTGCCGAGCTTAGAGGTTTGCACTGATGCGGCGATGCCGCAATTTAATCGGTTGCCATTGCGACAGTTGTTCTAGCTTACGTGCAGGCGACAAGAATCCCAAGGCTTTCCGTGACCGATTGTTTAGGTGGTATATATTGGCCTGCCACGCCGCGCGCGTAATTTCGACACTATTTTAGAGCTGAACGCAGGCTGGGATCAGCACTCAACTGCCTCGCTGAACCCAATGCGAAACATGCACAGTAGGGCGTGCTTAGCAGGCGCGTTTAGTGGTATCCTAAAAGCTCAGTCTCCAAGCCATGCTCCGCGATTTTAATATCCGCAATGGTCAAGTCCTGTCCGCCAGTTATTTCTGCGATCAGGTCATCACCAGCGTAGAGATCTGCCCCTGTGCCGTCTTCCCAAGGCACGACCGATAGCACTTCTTCGCCATGCCAATTGGAGCCTTGCGCCTGCGTAATAAAGCCGTTTTCGATGTAGATAATATCTTCGTCAATGTTGAAATCGGTTATGATGGACGCCGCTAGGTCATGACTTGATCCGCCTTGCTCTGAGTAACTGTATTGGCTCGCCGAGAGACCAAATGTATCCGCGCCTTCGCCGCCGGTGAGGATATTGGCGTTGCTGGACAATATGATGTCATTCCCTTCTCCGCCATCAAGCACATTCATATCATCCGTGTTTTCAGCAAAAAACGCCCCAGCCCCAGTCAACAAGTCGTTGCCTTCGCCGCCATAAAGAGTGTCGCCATGGTACGCTCTGAGTTCATCGTCTCCACCATTTCCGTAGATTGTTGCCTGTGCATCATCATAATCAGCTTGAATGCGGCTCGCCTCGTCGCCATCATGAACTGTACCATTCCCAAGTACTTGCACCAAGATTCTCGAATTTTCGAAATCTTCTAACTGAGCACCGTAGATCTCAGCCAAGACTGTTTCCCCATTCATAAGATTCGCACCTAGGCCGTCGTCACGCTCTTCAAAAGACAGGTCCAGTACATCTTCATCATGCGCATAGATACGCACGAAACTGAGGGAATCTTCTGCGGTTTCGAAATCTGTAATGATCGGCGCAGGCTCTGTAGCTTGTGTATCAAGCTCCAGCCGAAAGTCGGAATGCCCATTTACGGAGGTTTCTGTAATACGATCATCCGCTTCAATGTCGTCGTCATTGGGAACATTGTCAGGTTCTTGAATGATCTCATCCGTCAAATCTGCAACGTCACCTTCAGTGTCACCCTCGTCATAAGTGTCCAGAAGGTCAGGAGTGCCGTCCGATGCGTCCAGCGCTTCGGCATCGCTTTCATCCGTTGAGGTTGTATTCTCGTCAGAGTTCTTATCAAAAACATCGGCCACGGTCGCAATGCCAATGGCACCGAACAAACTCAAGAAAATCAAACCAAACATTACGACCTCACAAAAAACACAGGGATTATATACTTAATATTATGTAACTATGAGATAAAAGATAGTCTAAACCATTGGCCTTGTCGCGGCTTAGTGTAAGCAGTGTTTCACTTCCCAAATTCCCACCGCAAAAGCTATTCAACAGCTAATTTGCACTGGCAGCGCAAGTCCGCAATCCGCCGAAATTTTAAAGGTCAGGCCTGCCTATTGCGGAAACCCAGCCAAGTTAGACGAATTCGCCTCAGCATCCTCAAGGATACTGTTCCGTTTTCCAATTATTTTAGGGTCTAAAAAGGTCTATCCACAATATTTGTAGATTGTATGGGAACTGCGGGTAGGCATGAGGTGTGCTGAACAAACCGAGAATTTGTGCAGTCTTATGCCCCATCTACAAAAACACCAAAATGATGGCGATCCCACGAGGAATCGAACCCCGAACCCCCTGCTTAGAAGGCAGGTGCTCTATCCAGTTGAGCTATGAGACCGTGCAAGTGTTTTGCGCGACTGCGATAGGATTTTCAAGCCCTAAGACGCAATTGTTTTTCGGATCTGGCGTGTGGAAAAAAGACGATCTGGCTCAAGGGCAATCATGTCGGGCTAGGCAGGTTGCAGGTGCGGCAAGCCAAGTTCGCCCAAGAATGCATTGAGATGTATTGCGCAGGCGGTGGGGGCATCCAGCATCGGCAAATGGCCTGCACGTCGGATCAGTTGAAAGCGTGACCCCGCAATTAATCCGACCGTTTCACGCATCAAATCAGGTGGTGTGACGCGGTCATCAATGCCACACAGCCCAAGACAGGGCAGACGCAGTGCAGCGGTCGGGGTGTAGAAATCAGTCCCTGATATGGCAGCGCAGCAGCCCACGTAACCTTGGACATCCATCTGTGCGCATTGGCTCTGCCAGTGTCGTGCATGCGTACTGTCTTGGGTCTTGCGGGGAAAGGTGAGGGGCATCGCGTTATAAGCAATTTGCGCCATGCCTTGCGCCTGTGCCATTTCGATTTGCCGCGCCCATGTCTGCGGCGTGCCCAATTTGGCAGCTGATCCGCACAAGACGAGCGCACGGATTTGATCAAGGCGTTTTACGGCCAACCCTTGTGCGATAAGCCCGCCCATACCCGCACCTAAAAAGACGCAATCTCGAACGTTGAGGTGATCCAATACATGCTCGGCGTCTTTGATCAATTGCCCCATAGAATAGGGAGTATCAGGCGCGCCTGAGGCACCATGCCCGCGCGCATCATACCGCACCAGTCGCAAACTGTCGGGCAGCTTCGCACAAAGCGCGTCCCATTGACTTAGGTCACTGCCAAGCGAATGTGCGAAAACCAGCGCAGGTCCGTCTTGCGGGCCTTGGTCAGAAATATTGATTGTATGGTGTGAGATTTTAATGCGCATCAATGGCCTTTGGGGTCGCGCCGTAATTGCGGCGTTGCTTTCCGAAAGCTATAAACGCGCCGCATCTTTGGGTCAAAGCATGATCTGTCTAGGCAAAGCCCGACGGTTACAAATATGCTTATTGCCCTATACCCCTGACGGGGGCCCCAAATTGGGGGCGGCGCGCTGTGACATTTTTAGTGTGAAACGGCAATCATGCCAGAAATAATAAGACCGCCGCCGATCATCATTTTCGGGGTAATACGTTCCCCCATAAACAAGGCTGCGATCAATACAAGGGCCGTTTCGACACCAACTAGGATGAGGTAGAGTTCGCTCATCGAGTTGTCTTTTAGCAGTGCTATTTCGCCGGTCGCGGCGAGCGCGAGCCCCGCGAGAATGAGAGCAGCCCCTCCCCAAGCGAATTGGATGCCAGAGACAAGCTTCATTCCCATTGTGGCAAGCGCATAGCTTGAACCGACGAGAATTAATAATACGGATTGCGGTACTGCATAGGCTAACATAAAGCCCCTTATTGTTGTTGACGATGGCCCCTTATATCATGGCTTTATGAACCGCATATCTCTATTTCATCGTGGCCTCACACATAAGCGTGATAGATATTTTTTGCACGTATACTGGGCTATGGTCGAGGTAGGGCTGCGATGAATAGCGCGATGGCGTCTATGCTTTCGGGTTCGTCCAAAAAAGGCACATGCCCACGGTCTTTGACCTCGCGTGCGATCATATCTGGGCGTAAGTTTTGCATTTTTTGCCAGCATTTTTCACAGAGAATATCAGAGTTTTCACCGCGCAGCGCAGCAAGGGGCAGGTCGGTCAGCGCATCAAAAAGCGGCCACAAGTCGGGGGTCTCACCTGTGGCCCCTTGGGCTTCTATCGCCTCACGCAGTTTGGGATCATACCGCAATTCCATGCCCGTGGTACTTTCATGCCAAAGTCGTCGCGCATAGTCCTGCCACTGTTTTTCGGTCACATTTTTAAAGGAGCCAGAGAGTGCAATGGGCAGTTTTTGCGCGGCGTCATCATAGGATACGTAAGCGCAAGGACGCCCGAGATAGGTCATGATGGTGCTCATGCCCTTGTGATCAATCTCAGGGCCAATGTCATTAAGAAGTACGCCCAAAAGGCGATCTTTGGCAGTTGCCGCGATCACCATCGCGATCAAGCCGCCGCGCGACGTGCCAAGAATAGCCGCGCGTTCAAGTCCCAAATGGTCAAGCAAGGCCAAGGCATCATGGGCCTCAATCGGAATTGTATAGTTCTGCGGATTGAGATCGTAATCTGACGCCCCGCGTCCGCGGCTGTCGATTCGAATAATCTGCGCTTGATTGGCAAATGCTGCGATCACAGGATCAAAATCATCCATGTTGCGAGTCAAGCCCGCCAAGCACAAGATAGGCACGCCCGACCCCGTGATGTCGTATGCCAAGTTGAGTCCATCATGGGTGGTGAATGTCTGGATCATGTCCTGCCTCATTCTACACTGGTTTTATGAGGCACAGTGGCACGGGTAAGGCCAAAGAATAAAGTCTTATAAAACGCTGTTCAGCAACCACCAGCCGCCCGTAAAATGAACGCAGAGGCAAAACGCATAGGTCGCCATGACCAGCAGCGTGTTGTTTGGAGACAGTTGAGTTTGACTATGCCTTTTACGGTGAAATAGACTTTGCAGCCCCGCGGCCGCCAGTATCCCCATTGCGATAGATTGATCGCGCAGCGCGGCCGATAGAAACGCGGAGGCCATAAAAATCGTCACGACGAATGACATCTTTGGCCAAAAGCTATCTGAAATAGCGCGCACGACGCGCCCACCTGCAAAGGGAAGAAAAGGCAAGAGCATGATGAAGTTGAATGCGCCTGTCATAATGCCGATCGCGCGCATAAATTCTGAGAAGGTCGGGAAAAATGGCGCACTGGCTTGGAATAGCCCGAAAGACACCACCATAGGCAATACCGCCAAGCCTGGCGCGTAGAGCGCAGCAAAACTGTCTTCTAAGGCATCGTCAAAAGCATGATCGGTGCGCGGTGGTGCGACGAAAGGTAGAGGGACCAAGCGCAGGCGAGCCACATCATGGCCTATTATATTACAGGCCTTCGCAGCCCCATATTCATGTAGGATGACGGCGAAAACAAAGCCAAACCCCATGAAAGGTGATGTCAGCGCGGCGACGGCTGCGGTCAAGGCAAAGCCCATAATCACGCCTGTGCCGTCAAATCCATAAGTTGCAATGCGCCCTTGTCCTTGGGCGGCTGGGCGTAACAAGGGTGCAGCCAGAATGCTCAAGGCAAGAGAAAGCAACAAAAATATCATAGAGAGTAGGTCCACGCAGAAAATATATTTTCGACCTTGATGCGTCCCAAATATGGCAACAATGTGTCTTTTGCCTTGGTTTGCAGCGTAAGAAGGGAAGGAAACAGTCTATTTCCACAATGCGGACAATGGAATTGAACCGCTCTGCGTCGAGTATAAAAAATGCCCCGCCTGTGACAAGCGAGGCCTATTGTAGCGCGATAAATAAGGCGGTTACAGATTTTCGATCTGCGGCATGCCCACAACGTGATACCCACCATCAACGCGGATGATTTCGCCTGTCGTGTAAGCCCCGCCATCAGAGTTCAGGTAAACGGCTGTTGCGCCCACGGCTTCCAAAGTCGCGTTCGAACGCAAGGGCGCGTTTTCTTCGGTGTGTCTGTAGGTGCGTCGCGCGCCGCCGATGGCTGCCCCTGCAAGGGTTTTCATTGGACCTGGAGAAATCGCATTGACGCGAATTTTCTCTGACCCAAGATCATTGGCTAAGTAACGCACAGAGCTTTCCAAAGCGGCTTTCGCGACACCCATCACATTGTAATTCGGGGTCACGCGGTTTGAGCCGCCGTAGGTCAATGTGATCAAAGATCCGCCATCAGGCATTAATTCTGCGGCGCGTTTGGCCACATCGATGAAAGAATAGCAGGAGATGTGCAAAGAGTTTTTAAAGTTCTCCGCAGTTGTGTCGCGGATGCGCCCTGTCAGTTCATTTTTGTCAGAATATGCGATGGCATGGACCACGAAATCCAATGTGCCCCATTTATCTTTGAGAGCGGCAAAGGCTGCATCCATTTGTTCGGGGTTGGTGACATCAACGTCGACCATTGTGTCTGATCCAACACGTTCCGCCAAAGGGGCCAAGCGTTTTCCAAAAGCTTCGCCTTGGTATGTAAAGGCCAGTTCTGCACCCTCTGCCGCACAGGCTGCTGCGATGCCCCATGCGATAGAGCGCTCGTTGGCGACGCCCATGATAAGCCCGCGTTTGCCTTTAAGAAGATCTGCCATGTAATCACACTACCTTTGTTGGTTTGAAGGTGTTTCGCCTTTTTACGCCTTAACGTCAAGTTTTTGCACTGTTTCAAGGAAGTTTGAGAGCGATTTTAGCTCGTCTGTCATGTGGTGCAGCTGCTCTTCAGACCAATTGTCCAAAAAGCTTGGCAATTCCGGCATCAGGCTGCGGTGTACCTTTTGCAGATGCATACCGCCGTCGCGCGTCAGTGACGCTTCTTTGACGCGCCCGTCTTGTTTTGATCCGCTCAAAGTGACCCATCCGGCCCGTTCAAACTTGATTAGCATTTTTGTTACGGCAGGCTGACCCACGTCGATGGCGCGCGCAATGTCGCTGACACGTAGCGGCATTGCGCGCCGCGCCAGATGCGTCAGCGCGGCCAATTGCGCAGGTGTGAGGTCATGTGCGGTGAGTCGTTTTTCTATAATGCCGCGATACAGGTCAGACGTAATCGCCAAGCGGGTCGCAAATTTGATAATGTTTTCAGGGCTATGCTTCACAGATTGCGACCAATTCAAATTGGGGGTTGATTTACGTTCCAAGGAATGAATATTATATATTCCATGGAATGCAAATTGAATTAACTCGGAAAGATTTCAAATGTCTGTTCTCTCAAACATTTTAAACGTCGCAGCAAAACGCCCTGTATGGATTCACGCTCTTGGAGCCGCGGCAACTTTTGTGGTCTTTGGGCAAGTTCAGGCGCACCTAAATGCGTCTTATGAAGCCTCAAACCATCCTGTTGATTACATGACAGGGCAGACAGGCTTCGATGCCGTGCTGATCAAAGGCTACTATGCGCATATGGAGCACCTCGGCACCTTGGGCGTGTATCTCCAGACGCAGTTCATAGATTTCGGGTTTATCATCATGATGGCCCTGATGGGGATCATGTTTGGCACCTTGGTCGCGCGCTTGGGCGGGCAGGGCAGTTGGAGGTATCGATTTGGGGTGGCTGCCGCAGTGTCGGTCGTCTGCGGTGCGATGTGCGACGCTTTTGAAAACCTAGTGTCGTTCGTGATGCTGGCCAATCCGACCAGCTTTGCCGATTGGTTGGCGCTGCCTTACTCAACCTTTGCTGTCATCAAGTTTGGCTTGATCGCACTGGGGCTATTGCTTGTCATCTTGAGCGCGGTCATTGGTGCGGGGGAACGCGGATTGGCACTCATTGCAAATAAGCGCGGTGTGGCCAAAGCCTAATCACAGGTCACAAATCGACAAAACCCAGATCGGGATCGTTGAAATATTGCGCATCCATGTTTGTATCGGATCAAACTCTACAAGCCGACCAATGCGGACACGTGAGACAGTGGTGTTCAAACTGCGATTGCTCGTTCGTAATTTCACTAGTGTTTCGGACTTCAATCCTAGGTATTGCGAATTACTCAACAGTCAAAGATGTCTTCTATACAAAAGCGGCCGCACCTCAAGGGTGCAGCCGCTCATAAGCTAGAAACGGCAAGCTTTAGTCGCGGTATTTTGACATCAGCATTGACCCGTTGGTGCCGCCAAAACCAAACGAATTGGTCATCACGGTATCAAGGCCTGCGTTGTCGATGCGCGTTGTGGCGATCTCACCAGCATTGATCGCAGGATCAAGCGTTTCGACATTGATCGACGGTGCGATGAAATCGTTTTGCAACATCAAAAGACAGTAGACAGCTTCTTGTGCGCCAGTCGCACCTTGGCTGTGGCCTGTCATTGATTTCGTTGATGAAATCAAAGGTGTTTTACCGTCATACGCTTCGAGTGGATTGAAAACACGGCGTACAGCTTCGACTTCGCCCACATCGCCCACTGGTGTAGATGTGCCATGCGCGTTGATGTAGCCGACTTTGCGGTCTGCGCCCAATGTAGACAGGGCGATATTCATAGCGCGTTCGCCGCCTTCACCTGATGGGGCAACCATGTCAGCGCCGTCAGATGTGGCGCCGTAACCTGTGACTTCTGCATAGATTTTAGCACCGCGGGCTTTGGCGTGCTCAAGTTCTTCCAAAACCAAAATAGCACCACCGCCGCCGATGACAAAACCATCACGATCGGCGTCAAAGGCGCGTGAGGCTTTCGTCGGCGTGTCGTTGTATTTCGAAGACATCGCGCCCATGGCGTCAAACAGACAAGACAGGGACCAATCCAACTCCTCGCCGCCGCCTGCAAACATCACGTCTTGCTTGCCCATCATGATCTGCTCTGACGCGGACCCGATGCAGTGCAAGGATGTGGAGCAGGCTGAGGTGATGGAATAGTTGATGCCTTTGATCTGAAACGCAGTCGCGAGGTTCGCAGAGATCGTTGACCCCATACATTTGGGCACAGCGAAGGGACCAACACGTTTGGTCGCACCCGATTTCAAAACAGTTTGGTGTGCTGTGAGCATCGCAGATGTGGACGGACCACCAGAGCCTGCAATCAGACCTGTGCGCACGTTGATCACGTCGCTTTCTTCCAAGCCTGAATCCGCAATCGCCTGAGACATCGCGATAGAGGCATAGGCCGCACCAGGGCCCATAAAGCGCAATGCGCGTTTATCTACGTGGTCTTTGATATCAAGCTTGACGTTGCCTGCGATCTGACTGCGAAACCCGTATTCTTTCATGTCCTCGTTGGCAGTGATGCCAGAGGTGCCTGCTTTGAGGGAGGCAAGAACTTCTTCGGCATTGTTGCCGATTGAGGAGACAACCCCAAGACCTGTAATAACGACGCGGCGCATAGCGTGCTCCTTTTATATGTTCGGTCTTTTGTACGGCAGGCGGGGGCAGGGGTGCAAGCGGTTAGGCCATTTATGCTTTGCCCTGTTGTGCTGTCTGAGTAAAATAGACCGTGTCGATCCGTCGTGGGCTCAAGAGGCTATGACACTCAAGGCAGATCATAGAAAAAGCGGCAGCATTTTTATGCCGCCGCTTATAGGTACCAGAGTCATAAACGCCGTGTCTTTTTCGCGTCTCTCGCTCGGGCGCTTAGCTTTCAGACAGTGCCACTTTCATGTCTTTTACTTCGTAGGCCACTTCGCCGTCGATTTTCACGATGCCGTCGGCCACACCCATGGTTAGGCGGCGAGTTTGGATGGCTTTGGTGAAATCGATCTCATAGGTCAAAAGCTTGGCCTCTGGGCGCACCATGGCTTTCAGTTTGATTTCGCCCACGCCCAATGCATAACCACGGCCCGTCCAGCCACGCCAGCCAAGGTTAAACCCTGTGAGCTGCCACAGGCCATCAAGGCCTAGACAGCCAGGCATAATTGGATTGCCTGGGAAATGGCATTCAAAGAACCAAAGATCGGGTGTGATGTCGAACTCTGCGCGCACGTGACCTTTGCCATTTGCACCACCATCACCCGAAATATCGGTGATGCGGTCCATCATCAACATGGGCGGGGCTGGCAATTGCGCGTTGCCTGGGCCGAACAGCTCGCCGCGTGCACATTTCAAGAGGTCTTCTTTATCAAAGCTAGTCGGAAAATCGGCCATGGATGCAATTGCCTTATGTTGGTTTTTTGTCAGGTTTTTTAGGTCTGTACCATTGGACAGGCAAAAGGCGCAAGTCTGCAGGCTTGTGTCCGCACAAGACGTTGCAGGGAAAATGTTTGAAACATAAGGTAACGGCGGTATATAGTCTCAAAAGTTGGGAATGACGTGCACTTGGGATCGCCCGTGTCGCAACAAGATTGCCAAGCCAGTGACCGCACTGCCAGCCATATGAAACAGCGAGCCAAACAGTGACCAATGCAAATAACGAGATAGCACAAGCGGATAAAATGCGCCGTGGAAAAGCGTGGTTGGCCAGCGCCGATTTGCGCCCGACCCGTCAACGCTTAAGCTTGGCCGCGCAGCTTGTGGGGGATGGTCAAGATCGGCATGTGACAGCAGAAAGCCTGTTTGTTTCTGTCAGCGAAACGAGCGAAAAAGTATCATTGGCGACGGTTTATAATACGCTGCGCACTTTTTGTGATGCAGGTCTGATGCAAGAAGTCACTGTCGATGGCACGCGTTCTTATTTTGACACGAATATGAGTGATCATCCGCATTTTTACTGGGAAAACAGCGGTGAGTTGACGGATGCGCCTGCGGACCAATTGCAAATCATCAATCTGCCTGATGCGCCTGAGGGTACAGAAATTTCGGCTGTAGATGTCGTCATACGCTTGCGTAAAACCTAACAATATTTGCTCTGCATTATGTGGTTTGGGGCACGTAGTTTGCCAAACCGCGCAGCCACATCGTGACTTCGGTCTCTGTATTATCCAGTTCAAACTGCTCTAGGGCCGCCAGCGACCATATATCTGGGGTGATGCGATCCAGCCAAGAGTCGCGCTGCATTTCTAAATCCCGCGGAAGTGACAGGGCTTGTGATGCCAACAAAAGCTGGCGACATTTTTGCACGCTGCGCATTTGACGAAAGGCATCCATCATCGGCACTGTCAGTTTCGGATCATCGCGCCACGTGGTGTCAAACAGCGCGGTGGTGCGCTGGCCTGCGCCCAAACATTGATAGGCCACGCAGCCCGAATAGCCTTTTTGTGTCAGATCTTTGTGGATGGCACAGCCTAACCCCACCTCTGTCGCAGCAAGGTTGTGGCAAGCCACGCCTGCGGGTTTGTCATGAGCAAAACTGGCATCTGCATCAAAGGCCAAAGCCAAACAACACAGCGCAGCGCAGTTTGCGCAATCAGAGGTGAAATCATCTGCGTCAGTCATAGCTTAGGGGTGACAGTCTTGGGGCTGGCAGGCAAGAAAAAAGGCGACCCATTTACTGGGCCGCCTCTTTTATTTTTTGACATGACCCCCATAAAATCCATTTTTTGCAATGGGTTAAATGCCTGTCAGTGGCGTTAACCTTTATGCGATTTCAACCAACTCAATGTCGAATGTCAGGTCTTTGCCAGCCAACATGTGGTTCGCATCCAAAGTCACAGTTTCTTCGCCGATGGACACAACGGACACAGGGATCACTTGGCCTTCTGGAGATTGCATTTGCAACTGCATGCCAACTTCGAGCGGGATCTCAGCTGGGATCATTTCGCGCGGTACATCTTGTTGCGCATCGTCTTGGCGCGGACCATAAGCTTCGGCGGCAACAGCTGTGATGGTTTTCTTTTCGCCAACAGTCATGCCGATCATTTCTTTGTCCATGCCAACAATCACTTGACCTGAGCCAACAGTGAATTCCAATGGATCACGACCTTCAGAACTGTCAAATACAGTGCCGTCTTCCAATGTGCCTTTGTAGTGAATGCGAACTTTGTCGCCTGATTTTACGTCGCTCATGATGTGTCCTTACTTACTTTGGGGGCCAATAGCTTTCGCTGCGACCGCAATTGAGATTGGCGGGCAAGATAGGGACGTAGGCGCAGATGTAAACCCGATCACCTTTTTACAGTAAATACTCGCGATTTACCGCGTTTTTTAAAACCACTGGCCGGGTTCCATCAGCCCCAAGTCCAATAATTGTTGGGAATGCCATTCAAATTCAATCGAGTTATGCCAGCGAAAACTGTGAATATCAAAGGCGGACCCTGAGTTGCTTTTCAGCGCTTTAGCTGTGCGAAAACTGCCGATCGCTGCGGTAATGTTGTGGTGCCATGGGCAAGAATAGGTGTTGTACTCTTCTATGTTAAACGTGTGATCTTCGCGCAGCTCTAACCCTTTTTGCGACTTGAAAATCGCGATGCGGTCAATTCGACGGCGTGCGGCTGGCATGTGTTCTTCAAAGCGCCAGCGTAGCCCGCCAAAAAAATCAAGCTGGCGTTCTTTCGGCCCGTCAACGCCCGCACGCCCCAAGGCGTAATACCCAGAACGATCCAGATGCGCGTCTTCTAGGGAGACCGCAGAAGGGCAGTCTTCTAGATCGCCTGCATATAAATCAACAACATAGGTCAGCATGCCAAAGCGACGTTCTTCGGTGTGAAATGTCAGCATATCAAGCACGCTGCGCGTTTCACAAAACGGGTAGAACAAATATTCAGCATTAAAACAGTAGTACATCCAAGTGTTGGGGGCCGCTTTGATCAATGCGTTCACCGCATTGGTCAGCATGTCCGGTGCGCGTGTGTTATAGGTAACGCGGTGTATTTTCATCTCGACCGCTTTGGGGATTTCCATACTTTCGGGGCCAAACAAGATCACCGATTTAAACCCAAGTGACAAATGATGCCGCAGCGTTGAGGGAATTTCAGTCAAGTCTTCGGCAAAAATCAGCGCTATTGGGCCTTTGGCCCAAGCGTCCTGTCCGTCCTTTAGAAAGGTTTCCAAGCTATCAAAGCGCATTATCTCTCCTGCCCGATGGGCGTGCCTACTGGGGCAGTGTTGTTACTTGCGGTAAAAAAGCCATGAACGCCCGTGGATTGCAAGCATATCAGAAACAAACATCCCCGCAGCCATACTGTGAAAACAACAGAATGCTTTGCCCTAGGCTATGTGGCTTAGCGCGTCGTTACAGTGGATTGCAAGATCGCTGGTATTTGTGTAGCTAGGCGCTTCAAATTGTTCTTTCCAAATGCATGGACCTGCCGACATGTCTGACACGCCAGCCGATACAAAAGCTGATCTGAAAAAGCTCTTCGTGAAAACCTACGGGTGCCAGATGAATGTCTATGACTCCGAGCGCATGGTCGAGGCGCTGGGCGGATCAGGCTATACCGAAGTCAGCAGCCCCGAAGAGGCTGACATGATTTTGCTAAACACGTGTCACATCCGCGAAAAGGCGGCTGAAAAGGTCTATTCAGATCTGGGCCGCTATAAAGATATCAAGCTTGCCAACCCAAATCTAAAAGTCGGTGTAGCAGGCTGTGTGGCGCAGGCGGAAGGCGAAGAAATCATCCGCCGTCAGCCGATGGTGGATTTGGTTGTAGGGTCGCAAGCCTACCACCGCTTGCCCGAACTTGAGGCAAAAGTGGGCAATGGTGTGACCGCCGTTGATACGGATTTTCCCGAGGTCGATAAATTCACAGCTATGCCTAACCGTCCCAAAGCGCGCCGTGCGCCCGCTGCGTTTTTGACGGTACAAGAAGGCTGCGATAAATTCTGCGCTTTCTGTGTGGTGCCCTATACGCGCGGTGCAGAAGTTTCGCGCCCTGTGGACCGTGTTTTGCGTGAGGCACAGGATCTTGTAGAACGCGGTGTGCGTGAAATTACTCTTTTAGGTCAGAATGTTAACGCCTACCATGGTCAGGTCTCTGGCGGGGCAAAAGACACGTTTGGCTTGGCGAAACTGATCCGGAAATTGGCTGAAATCGATGGCTTGGAGCGCATTCGCTTCACCACGTCACACCCCAATGATATGGAAGACGATCTAATTGCCGCCCACGGTGATTGCGCGAAATTGATGCCCTATCTGCACCTTCCTGTGCAGTCGGGATCGGATAAAATCCTGAAAGCTATGAACCGTAAACATACGGCTGAACAATACATTCGCTTGATGGAAAGATTTCGTGCAGCGCGCCCTGATATGGCATTGTCTGGCGATTTTATTGTTGGGTTTCCAGGTGAGACGGAACAGGATTTCGAGGATACAATGGCACTGGTGCGTGAAGTAAAATACGCCTCTGCCTATTCCTTTAAATATTCGCCGCGCCCAGGCACGCCCGCCGCAGAGAAAGATGACAAGATGGTCGATCACGATGTGGCGATGGACCGTTTGCACCGTTTGCAGGCTCTGATTTCCGAACAACAATACGCATTCCAAGACAGTATGGTCGGGCGCGATGTGTCTGTTTTGTTCGAAAAGAAAGGCCGTCAAGAGGGGCAGATGATTGGCAAATCCGAATATCTTCACGCGGTGCATGCCAGTGTTGAAGGTGTTGAAGTTGGGGATATCCGCAAGGTAAGAATCACCCAAAGCAAGACCAATTCTCTCGAAGGTAAGCTGATTGATTGATCAGAAGTTTGTGACACGTCTGTGGCGCATCGGCGGAAAAAAGCCGTATGACGTTGCCGTTGCGGCAACAGTTGTAGTTAGAATGGGTCATAGTTTTGGGTTTCGGCACAATATCTTGTGAATTTTCTTCACATTCACGCGAAGTTTGCTATCCTGACGCTATATTTGCGAGTAGGGCGCTGCAGCGTGGTTCATGTTGAAGCGTGGAGTGTGTCTGTCCGAAAGCGTTAACAAAGGAGACTGAAGACGTGTTTAACGAACTTCTTTCTAAAGGACGAGCAGTGGTCGCATGCTCTTTGATAGCCGCCACGACTTTTGTAGGCACGGCCGCACATGCGCAAATGATTTCTGGCGTGGTAAATGGTGAGCGCTACGCGCCAACCATTTGGATTGACCCAGATGGTTGTGAACACTGGGTCATGGATGATGGCGTTGAAGGGTATATGGACCTTAAAGTTGACCGTCAGGGTAACCCAACATGTCACCCCGTCGAAGCCTGCGCTGTGATGAATTCAGACCAGTTGTTTGCTACCGACCGCTATTCAATCTCTGCGGCGGGTCGCCAGCGTTTGCAAAGCTTCTTCGCGCAAGCAGGTGCCACAGCATACACTATCATCGGTCACACGGACAGCCGTGCCTCTGACGAATACAACATGAAGCTTAGCTACAACCGCGCCAATGCTGTTGCAAAGATTGCAGCGCAAACAGGTGCGCGGATCGCGGATGTACGCGGTTACGGTGAGCGTATGCCAATCGCGTCCAACGGGACGAGTGCAGGTATGCAGAAGAACCGCCGCGTTGAAATCATTTGTATCAAGTAAGGAGCGGACGCATGAAAACTATTAAAGTAATCGCGATTCTGGGTGTTGCCGTTTCTTTGTCAGCCTGTGAAACTGCTTTCACCGAAGGCGCTGGCGCTATGCTGGGGAGTAAAGCCGACAAAACGGTCGACCGTGGATTTGATTCCAAGCACCTATCAGCATTGCAGGCCGGTATTTGGATTGATCCAATCGGTTGTGACCATTGGATTATTGATGACGGTGTTGAGGGCTACCTGTCTCCGCGCGTTGATAAATACGGTAAACCTGTCTGTTCTGGTGTGGCGGAACCCAACACAGCCGTTGGTAATTTCAAAGGCGGCTCAACTTTTGGTGATCCGATCTAAATCAACTGATCGTAGTTTTTACAAAAAGCCGTTCCATAAGGGGCGGCTTTTTGCATTGTGATATGCCGCTGGCCTGATCAAGAATGCGCCAGTTTACATCAATTCACATGAATATTTTGTATGACGTCTTGCACCTGACACAATCCCTTGGCACCATCAACATATTGGACCTTTAGGAGTCGGAGACACATTTGGCCACCAGCGCGCTTACCCCCCCGCTCATGCAAGACAACGGATATGAAACTCTTTTGGAGTTTGATGACAATCGGTCGCTTATAGATCTTTGCGGTGAATATGACCGAAATCTCGCGCAAATTGAATCAAATCTGTCGGTCCAAATCGTGCGCCGCGGGAATATTCTTGCGATCATGGGCGAAGAAGAACCTCGCGAAATGGCTTGCTCCACTTTGACCGAATTATATTTAAAACTCGATGCTGGGCGCGATATAGACGAGGGCGAAATCGCAGGCACGATCCGCATGGGGAAAGGGCATAAATCGCAAGCGGCAAGGGCCGAAGCGCGCAGCAGTGATGGCGCATTCCCTGCGGATCAAATCGAGATGTTCAAAGGCTCTGGGTCGGAAATTAAGACCCGAAAGAAAACCATCGAGCCGCGCACCGAGGCGCAAAAAGCCTATGTTGATAGCCTGTATAAGAATGAATTGGCCTTTGGCATCGGCCCTGCGGGGACGGGTAAAACATATCTGGCTGTCGCCGTGGGCGTGAACATGTTCATTAATGGCCATGTTGATAAAATTATCTTATCGCGCCCTGCAGTGGAAGCGGGCGAACGTTTGGGCTTTTTACCTGGTGATATGGGGGAAAAGGTCGACCCCTACATGCAGCCGCTCTATGATGCTTTGAACGACTTCTTGCCTGCAAAACTGGTGGAAAAACTCAAGGCTGAAAAGACTATCGAAATCGCGCCCTTGGCGTTCATGCGCGGACGCACGCTTAGCCGCGCGTTTGTCGTTTTGGATGAGGCGCAAAATGCCACAACCATGCAAATGAAAATGTTTTTAACGCGTTTGGGCGAAGGATCTCGAATGGTCATCACTGGCGACCGCACCCAAATCGATTTGCCACGCGGTGTGTCGTCTGGCCTGCGTGATGCAGAACGCATTTTGAAGGGTGTGAATAAAGTCGCATTCAATTATTTCACCTCGCAAGATGTTGTGCGTCATCCGCTTGTGGCTGCGATTATTGAAGCTTATGAGAAGGACGAAGCTGCGCATTAAGCGCTTTGTTTGATAGGGCTTATGCGATGCAGATTGACATAGACATCACGGATGCGCGCTGGGAAACGCTTGGGTTGGCGCAAATTTCCACTGATGCGCTCACCGCAGTGTTGGCCCGACTTGGAATTGATCCTGAGGCTTGCGAAGTCTCTATCTTAGGCTGCGATGATGCGCGTATCAAAGAGCTCAATAGCGATTTTCGCGATAAAGACAAAGCCACCAATGTGCTGTCTTGGCCAGCTCAAGACCGCAGTGCAGATCTAGGCCAAGTCCCTGAACTGCCAGCCACAGACGTGTTCGGTGAAGTTGAGTTGGGCGATATCGCCATTTCCTACGACACCTGCGTGAACGAGGCCGAGGCAGCAAATAAGCCGATTATTCATCATGTCACCCATTTGGTCATTCACGGAATCTTACATTTGTTGGGTTATGATCACATAAATGATGCAGATGCGGCGATAATGGAACAACTTGAGACAGAACTACTTGAAACTATGGGTATCCCTGACCCATATTAAATCAGTAAGCCGCATTTTGGCTGTAAAATTTGGAAAGGACGCATGGGCGACAACGAGCCTGGGTCTTCTACGGCGGCGCAAAGCGCGCACCAAGACCCCAAAAGAGTCTCAGATAGGAGCCTCTCCCCGAACGACAAAGACGCAAACACAGGTTTTGCAAAAACAGCACCACTGCGGGGCTGGTTTGAACGTGTGTTTTCTGCCTTGTCACTTTCTTCCAAATCAAATCAGGTCACTCCTTTGACACCCCCTGCTGAGGCACCTGCCCCAGTGGAACGGCCTGGCATGATGAACCTGCGCTCTATGCGGGTTGATGATGTTGCCGTGCCCAAGGTGGAAATCACGGCTGTGCCTGTGGATATCGAAAAAGATGAACTGGTTAAGATCTTTCGCGAAAGTGGAAATTCCCGTTTGCCTGTCTACGACGGCACACTGGACACGCCTGTTGGATTGATTCACCTTAAAGATTTCGCGCTGACCCATGGGTTTAATGGCAAAGATACCCGTTTTGATTTGTCGACACTATTGCGCCCTTTGATCTATGCGCCGCCCTCTATGCCCATCGGTGTGTTGTTGACCAAAATGCAGACAGACAGAATGCATATGGCTTTGGTCATTGATGAATACGGTGGAGTCGATGGGCTTTTGACGCTTGAAGATTTGGTCGAACAGGTGATTGGCGAAATCGAAGACGAACACGATGTCGAAGAAGACCTGTATTGGACGCAGCAAGAAGACGGTATTTATATCGCCCTCGCAAAAACGCCTTTGGAAGATTTCGAAGCCGAAGCAGACCTGCGCCTGATGCCAGAGGATGAGGATGAAGAAACCGACACTTTGGGCGGTTTGGTGTTTTTGCTGACGGGGCGTGTGCCTGTGCGCGGCGAAGTGATCCCGCATCCGACTGGGACAGAGTTCGAGATCATTGACGCTGACCCGCGCCGCATTAAACGCATTCGCGTGCGTCTGCCAAATGCGGCGAAACGCGCTGTGCCACAAATGCCATCCTCAGGTGCAACCTCTATGGCTGATGCGATAAGGGCGTAACGTGATCAACGCAAAACGGTTCAAAGCCAGCGTCCAAGTGCCGCGTTTTTGGGCGCTGGTCGCAGGCCTGTGCTGTGGTGCGGGGCAGGCGCCTTTGCAACTTTGGCCGATTACTCTGATTGGCATGGGGTTTGGCGTGACCCTTTGGGCTTGGGCCAAAACCCCGCGCGCGGCTGCGGCCATAGGATGGTGGTTAGGGTTCGGCGCGTTTCTAAGTGCAATGACTTGGCTGGCAGACCCATTTTTGGTTGATGCGAAACGCCATGCTTGGATGATCCCTTTTGCGCTAGGCGCGATGGCTGGAGGGCTCGCTTTATTTTGGAGTTGCGCCTTTTACGTCGCCAAAAAATTCCGCACAGGTATTTTCGGGCTGGCGGCTGTTTGGGCTTTGGCAGAGTTGGCGCGCGGCTTTGCGTTTACCGGATTTCCTTGGGCATTGCCTGCCTATATTTGGCTCGACACGCCAGTGGCGCAGCTGGCGGCCTATGTTGGCCCCTACGGTTTAAGCGCCGTAACATTTGGCGTGGCCGCTTTATATGCCAGAATTTTCATTCACAGATCTTTGCGCGTTGCACTTTGGCCTGCCTTGGCACTGGCGGCGATGTTTGGTCTGGGTGAGTTGCGTCTGGCCCAGCCTTTGCCAGCTGATAGCACGCATAATCTGCGCCTTGTACAGCCCAATGCGGCCCAGCACCTGAAATGGGATCCTGCCTATATTGATCTGTTCTTTGATCGTGCCTTAGCGTTGTCTGACCCTGAGGGCGTTGATCTTGTCATCTGGCCTGAAACATCTGTGGCAGCGCCTTTATATGCAGCTCAGCCCTATTTGGATCAAATTTCTGAGCGAACTCAAGGTGTACCAGCCGTGGTGGGTTTGCAGCGGGTTGAGGGTTACAAAGGATATAATTCTGCCGCCGTGATCGGTGCATCGGGGCAGGTCGAACAGATATATGACAAGCGCCATTTGGTGCCTTTTGGGGAATATCTTCCTTTACCAAGTTTGCTGTCTGCCGTTGGTTTGCGAACATTTACAGCCCAGCAAGGTTTCGGTTTTTCTGCGGGGGAAGAAGCGATCCTGTTTGACTTTGGTCCACTTGGAACGGCACTGCCGCTGATCTGCTATGAGGCAATCTTCCCGCGTGATACCCATAGCGCAATACGCCCCGATTGGATGCTGCAGATCACAAACGACGCTTGGTTTGGGACGCGTTCGGGCCCGCAACAAAGTCTGGCGCAGGCACGATTTCGCGCGATCGAAACAGGCCTGCCTATGGTGCGAGCGGCGAATACGGGTATCTCTGCGGTGATCGACCCTTACGGAAACTTGCGTGCACAATTGCCGTTGGGAGAGGCGGGAAGTTTGATTTCAGCCTTGCCGACAGCGCTCGCGCCCACGTGGTATTTGCGCCTGACAGATCGCTTTATTTTGATTTTATTAAGCTTTGCGGCTTTATCAGCGATCATCGCGGGTCGTCGTCGGCATTTATCAGAAACCGTTTGACCCCACTAAAAACGCGCTATATCGCACTAAACATATCGGCTCGCACAACGGCTTCCTGACGTGTGAGCGACATGAAATAACGGAGCACCACCCATGTCACGACAAGATTATATTTTTACGTCCGAATCTGTATCTGAAGGACACCCAGACAAAGTCTGTGATCGCATTTCAGATGCTGTGTTGGATGCGTTTTTAACCGAAGAACCCGAAGCCCGCGTTGCGGCTGAAACTTTTGCCACAACAGACCGTGTTGTTATCGGGGGCGAAGTTGGTCTTTCGGATCAAACCAAGCTGAAAGAGTACATGGGCAAAATCGATGGTATCGTGCGCGACTGTGTGCGTGACATCGGTTACGAGCAAGACAAGTTCCATTGGAAGACTTTGAAAGTTTCGAACTATCTGCACGAACAATCTGCGCATATCGCTCAGGGTGTCGATGCGGCAGAAAATAAAGACGAAGGCGCTGGCGATCAGGGTATCATGTTCGGTTTTGCGACCAATGAAACCGAAGCCTTGATGCCTGCACCAGTCCACTATGCCCACGCCGTTTTACGCCGCTTGGCTGAAGTGCGTAAAGACGGCACAGAACCACGCCTTGGGCCAGATGCGAAATCGCAACTTTCTGTGCAATACCGCGACGGCAAGCCTGTTGGTATTTCGTCATTGGTTTTGTCGACTCAACACCTTGATGAAAGCATGTCCTCTGCTGACGTCCGCGAGTTGATAACACCCTATATTTTGGACGTTCTGCCTGAGGGGTGGATCACACCTGAAACCGTCTGGCACGTCAACCCAACTGGTAAATTCGTCATCGGCGGACCTGACGGTGACGCTGGTTTGACTGGGCGCAAAATCATCGTGGATACATATGGCGGGGCCGCGCCGCATGGTGGTGGCGCTTTCTCTGGCAAAGATCCGACCAAAGTGGATCGCTCTGCGGCCTATGCTGCGCGCTATTTGGCGAAAAACGTTGTGGCGGCGGGCTTGGCTGAAAAATGTACCATCCAGTTGTCTTACGCGATTGGCGTTTCTGCGCCTTTGTCGATCTATGCTGATCTGCATGGCACAGGCGAAATTGATCCAGCCTTGATCGAAGCCGCAATTCCGAAAGTGATGGATTTGACGCCGCGCGGTATTCGCACCCATTTGCAGTTGAACAAGCCAATTTATGCGCGCACGGCAGCTTACGGGCATTTTGGTCGCGCACCTGCGGCTGATGGTGGCTTTTCTTGGGAGCGCACTGATCTGGCGGATGCGTTGCAAAGCGCACTTTGATTTCTAAGCGACGTGCTTTGATATAAGTGGGCGGGGGAAACCTCGCCCTTTTTCTTTGGTCAAGAGCGCGCTAAGTATCGCGAAACGACAGAGGTGAATTATGGTACAAACAGATACAAGTAAGCTGACGCAGCTTGGTGGGGCATCGGATTTGCCCGCGTCACCTGAGGCGGCAACACTAGAACGGGTTCCTCATACGCATGAAGGCGAACGCTATGTCGCGCGCTTTACAGCGCCCGAATTCACATCGCTCTGCCCCATGACAGGTCAGCCTGATTTCGGCCATTTGATGATCGATTATGTGCCACGCAAATGGTTGGTCGAAAGTAAATCTCTGAAATTGTTTCTTGGGTCATTCCGCAATCATGGCGCGTTTCATGAGGATTGTTCTGTTTATATCGGCAAGCGCTTGACTGAACTTTTGGACCCTGAGTGGTTGCGTATTGGTGCCTATTGGTATCCGCGTGGCGGCATCCCGATTGATGTGTTTTGGGCCTCTGGGCCGGAACCCAAAGATCTATGGATCCCTGATCAAGGTGTGCCACCCTATCGTGGGCGCGGGTGAAGGCTAAAGTTATTTGAACTTTCTGCGCTGATAGCGTCTTTAGTTAGGCGCTATGGTGCAGCTTAAAAAAAGGATATCCCAATGATACAACCCACTACATCTTTCAAAGACAACCTGTCTCAAATGCCTCCGGTTGACGGAATTCTTCGCATCGACCTTGTCAACGCAGCAGATGAGATCACTGCGACGATTGAAAATGTGCAAGGCAAACAGGGATCTTTGGTGGTTTACAATTACCTTAGCCAAAATTTTGACACCCTCGACGCCGCAGCGGCAACGCATGGCCTTGCAGTGTTTGGTGAACACACCGAAGATGCAAAAAACCGTCCTGGCGCGCACCCTAACATTGATCGCTTGTTTGAAATTGTGTCGGGGGCTGAGGCGCTGACAATCCGTATCATCACAGCGTAAAGCAGCCTGCTGGACTGGAGGGCGCATCAGGCAGTGGCAAAACGGTGCTCGTGACCAAGCTGGGTGCGAAGTTGGGCCCGCCCGTGATCCTTGGGGACCAATTTTATTTTGATCCGAATTTTCATTTCGATTGGGTATTAGCGCAGGATGCCCGATCCAAAGCCAAAATGGATTGGGTCTATGAGAGGCACCGCGAATTGACGCCTGCGAAAAGCTGCAAAGCGCCGCTGAAGTGTTACAGTTTTGCGCGCGCCTACGGCATATATCGCCGAGGCTGAGATGCATTGTTGCAAAGTAACTGCGCAAGAATGATGCTTTAAACGAGGCGAGCCTTGCTGCACTCTGAGGCCAATATTCTGAATGCCCTTTGCTAGGGCCATTTTAAGTGGACAACAGATGACTGACAGTTTGCGTGACCCCATCGTAATGTTTTTTGCAGGCGTGGGTATTCCCATTTTGGCGGCGCTCAATGCGCAACTTGGCGCACGCCTTGGGTCGCCTGCTATCGCTGCGGCGATTTTGACCTGCACCGCCTGTATTGCGGCTTTGATCTATTGGTCTTTCTTTGAACACAGCAGCAGTATCGCAAATGTCTTTGCACAGCCCAAACACCTGTTCCTTGGCGGTGTTTTGTTTGCCTTTTATATTGTATCAATCACCACAATCGCACCGCGCTTTGGGGTGGGGAATGCTGTGTTTTTCGTACTTTTGGGGCAAATGGTGGCCGCAGCTGTGATTGACCAATTCGGCCTATTTGGTGCGGTGCAAAACCCTATAACGGCAATGCGTGGGGCGGGAATTGCGATGATGGTTGGCGGGTTATTCGTTATCCAGCAGGCGTAGTTCTGTCACATCAGTTCTCAGGTGGGTCAACGCAGATGTTGCCGCCGCGCCAAAGCCCTGATAAATCGCTGCCCATGACCGATAAAACCACACCCAAAAAACAGCCCCCCGGCGCGCATCAATCCGGTGCGCCTTGGCGTAATTTCTATGGCCGCTTGCATGGCAAAACGCTGAACCAAGCCCAAAAAGACTATCTGGAAGAAGATCTGGATGCCCTCTCGCCTGGCGATGTCGGCTGGGATGTAAACCCAGATCGCACGCCCATAGACATGGCCGTGAAGTTCAAGAACAAACCCGTGTGGCTTGAAATCGGCTTCGGCGGGGGAGAGCATTTGGTGCATATGGGTGAGACCTACCCAGATGTTGAAATTATCGGTTGCGAACCGTTTATGAACGGTGTCGCGATGCTCTTGGGTAAAATTCGCAAACTGGGCACGCAGAATGTTTGGGTGCATCCAGGCGATGTGCGCGATCTGTTTGACGTGGTGCCTGATGAAAGTCTTGAAAAAGCGTTTTTGAACTACCCCGATCCTTGGCCAAAGTCACGTCACCATCGGCGTCGCTTTGTGACCCAAGAACATTTGGTACCTTTGTTCAAAGCCATGAAAGCTGGAACAGAGTTTCGCGTGGCCACAGATATTCCAGATTACGTGCGTCAAACCCTCGAAGAAGTTCCCAAAGCAGGCTTCATCTTTGAGGGCGACCGCGATGATCTTAGCACGCCGTGGTCCGATTGGATTTCAACGCGCTATGAACAAAAAGCGCTGCGCGAAGGGCGGACCCCACATTATATGACGTTTCGCCGCCCTTAAAGTGCAGAGCCGCGGTCCTTACCAATAGACCCTGATTTTTGTTTGCGCTATCAATTGACCAAATACATATAGGCGCCCTGCGCCACATGAGGAGAGACCCATGTCCGGCCACGGCACCCCAATCCCAATGACCGCCCGCAAATCTGGCCCACTTAAAGGCACAGCAGCGGTTCCGGGAGATAAATCTATTTCGCACCGCGCGTTGATTTTTGGCGCGATGTCTGTGGGTGAAACCAAAATCACTGGCCTTTTAGAGGGTCAAGATGTGCTGGACACAGCCAAAGCTATGTCCGCTTTGGGCGCGCAAGTGGTGGATCACGGCGCTGGCAATTGGTCTGTGCATGGTGTGGGGGTTGGCGGGTTTCGTGAACCTGAAAATGTGATCGATTGCGGCAACTCTGGCACGGGCGTGCGCCTGATCATGGGCTGCGTCGCTACGTCTGATTTCGCTGTGACATTCACAGGCGATGCCTCATTGAATAAGCGACCTATGGGACGTGTGACCGATCCTTTGGCTTTGTTCGGCACCAAATCTGTTGGTCGGTCTGGCGGGCGTTTGCCGCTGACGCTAGTTGGTACGGGCGACCCGATGCCTGTGGAATACGTGACACCTGTGCCGTCTGCGCAGGTAAAATCGGCCGTGCTTTTGGCTGGGCTGAATGCACCAGGCAAAACGGTTGTGATCGAAAAAGAGGCCACCCGAGACCATACTGAGCGTATGCTGCGCGGCTTTGGCGCTGAAGTGATCACCGAAGAAACCCCCGAGGGTCACAAGATTACCCTGACAGGGCGCCCCGAATTGAAGCCGCAAGTCGTGGCTGTCCCCCGTGATCCCAGCTCTGCCGCTTTCCCTGTATGTGCGGCTTTGATCGTTGAGGGTTCTGACATCATGGTGCCAGGCGTGAGTCAAAACACGACACGCAATGGGCTCTACACCACGCTTGTTGAAATGGGCGCTGACATCACGTTTGAAAACCCTCGCGAGGAGGGCGGCGAACCTGTTGCTGATTTGCGGGTGAAATACTCCAAACTGAAAGGTATCGAAGTACCACCCGCCCGCGCGGCTTCCATGATCGATGAATACCCAATCCTGTCAGTTGTGGCGTCATTTGCTGAGGGTACGACTGTGATGAAGGGCGTGAAAGAATTGCGCGTGAAAGAAAGCGACCGCATTGATGCTATGGCGCGCGGTTTGGAAAAATGCGGTGTTGAGATCGAAGAAGATCACGATACGCTGATTGTGCATGGTTGCGGACCGAACGGTGTGAAAGGCGGTGGAACCTGTGCCACGTTTATCGATCACCGTATCGCGATGTCGTTTTTGATCATGGGCATGGCCAGCCAAGCCCCTGTTTCTGTCGATGATGGGTCACCGATTGCCACATCTTTCCCAGTGTTCGAACGCTTGATGGGCGATCTCGGGGCAGTTGTTGAGCGCAGTCCTGCTTAGGTCAAACTTTGGCTTGCGCATCATGTGTGCGCTTGCCATCTTGGGCGTCCAACAAGGGATAAACGCATGAGCTTTTGCATCGCTATCGACGGTCCTGCTGCGGCAGGAAAGGGTACTGTTTCGCGCGCCGTGGCCGAAGAATTCGGCTTTGCGCATCTGGATACGGGGCTTTTGTACCGTGCGACTGGGGCCAAAACCTTTGAAGGTCTGTCGCCGATTGAAGCCGCAAAAACCCTAACCGCCGAAGATTTGGCACGCGCAGATTTACGTACTGCTGATGCAGGTCAAGCGGCGAGCCGTGTTGCGGCAATTCCTGAGGTGCGTGAAGCTTTGATCGATTTCCAACGTGCATTTGCGCGCCGCACAGGGGGCGCAGTTTTGGATGGGCGCGACATAGGCACGGTGATTTGCCCCGATGCTGAAGTTAAGTTGTACATCACCGCAACTGACGACATTCGTGCCAAGCGCCGCTTTGATGAATTGACGGCTGGGGGTGCTGAAACCACATTTGATCACGTTCTGGCGGATTTGCGTGAACGCGATGCACGCGATTCCGCGCGCGCGGCGGCGCCTCTAAAACCAGCAGAGGACGCAAAGATCATCGACACCAGCGACATGACGATTGACGCGGCCGTGGCGCAGGTTGTTGCTTTTATCAAGGCGCAGCGCGCTTAAGCTGTTTTTGGTCTAAATAATTCTGTGCATCTGCGCTCACCCGAGGCGCATTTTTAGTATACACGCGAATTAAATTATTTTAATTCAGTGGGTTATTTGAATGCTTGACGTAAATTGGTCTGCGTCGTTGAACGTTGCAATTTGATCCAAGATACCCACATGATGGATATAGATATTTCACAACACACGGATCAAAATTATGTTTCTCGATAAGTTGAACTGGCGCTACGCGACAAAGAAAATGGACCCAAGCAAACCTGTGTCCGAAGAAAATGTTGCCAAGATCGTTGAAGCGATCCGCATGGCGCCATCCTCCAGCGGCACACAGCCATACAACGTCTTTGTTGTGTCCAATCCCGAAGTACGTGCGCAGTTGTCTGAGGCTGCTTTTGGTCAGCAACAACTTGTCGACGGCTCGCATGTGATCGTTTTTGCCGCATGGGATAACTACACCGAAGAGCGCATCAGCTCTATCGTTGATGTCCACGTGGATGTGCGCGGCGGCGAACGCAAGCCAGTCAACGATTACTACGATGGTTTGCGCGGAAAATTGCTACCGCGTGACCCAGAGGTAAACTTTGAACACGCCGCGCGCCAAGCCTACATCGGTCTGGGTTTTGGTTTGGCGGCTGCGGCAGAACTGGGCGTCGACACAACCCCAATGGAAGGCTTCATTCCTGAGAAAGTTGATGAAATCCTTGGCTTGGCAGAGCTTGGTCTGAAATCCGCAGTGATCTTGACCATCGGCACACGCGATGCGGAAAACGACTGGCTCTTGCCACAAAAGAAAGTGCGTCGTTCTGTTGAGTCCTTTGTGACCAAAATCGACTAAGGCGAAATTACAATTTGTTGCGAAAGCCGGACCTTAAGGGTTCGGCTTTCGTCTTTTCACTCATTCTTTCGAGGCCTCTATGAAGCAGTTTTCCATTCTTGATCTTGCGCCCGTGACCGAAGAGCAGTCGATGTCACAGGCCATTGCGGCCTCGGTCAGCTTGGCACAACATGCTGAAAATTTGGGATTTCATCGGTTTTGGCTGGCAGAGCATCACAACATTGCGGGTATTGCCAGTGCGGCCACCGCTGTTTTGATCGGCCATATTGCTGCGGCGACCAAAACGATGCGGATCGGGTCGGGGGGCATTATGTTACCAAACCATGCGCCTTTGGTCGTTGCCGAACAATTCGGCACCTTGGCCGCAATGTATCCCAACCGTATTGATCTGGGTCTAGGCCGTGCGCCCGGATCGGATATGGACACAGCGCGCGCCCTGCGCCGCAATATGCAAGCTGGGGATCAATTCCCCGACGATGTGGTCGAACTGCTGCATCTTTTGGGTGATAACCCTGATACGGCAAAGATTAGGGCCTTTCCTGGGGAAGGTAGCCATGTGCCTGTTTGGATTTTAGGCTCTAGTCTGTTTGGTGCGCAGCTCGCTGCGCATTTGGGCCTGCCCTACGCGTTTGCGTCGCATTTCGCGCCTGCGCAGTTGGAACAAGCTTTGCATATTTACCGCACAACATTTCGCCCCTCGCAGTGGCTGGATGCGCCCTATGCGATGATGGCTGTGGGTGTTGTTGGCGCTGAAACGGATGAAGAGGCTCACTATCTGCATTCGACGCAACTCATGTCATTTGCGAATGTGATCCAAGGCACACCTGGCAAATTGCGCAAACCCGAACGCGATGTCGAAGCTCACATTCCCGCTCAAATTTTGGCGCATGTCAAAAATGCGATGTCGGTGTCGGCAGTGGGCAACCCAGACACGGTGCAGCGCCGTTTGTCACAGATCATCAAACAACATCAACCTGATGAAGTCATCATGACCAGTATGATCCATGATCTGCCTGCGCGACTGTCATCACTTACAATCGCGGCCGCAGCTTTGTCGTCATTGGTGACTGCCGAATAGCCAATTTAGGGACTGAACGCTGCGTATAGGTTAAAACCCCTTATTTTCTTGCATCTTTGGGGAAACTTGCCTATACGCGCCCTGTCTAGAAGACCGTAAGAGTCGTTTGACGCAAATGAGCAGGGCTAGGGGAATACCCGTGGCCCTTGTTCTTTTTGCAAAACGCTTTGTTTTCAATGACCAATGCAACCCAAGACCTGCGGAGACAACCGCATGGCCCGAATATAAGTTTTTGAAAAGGAAATTGAGACCACATGGCTCAGAACATCACTATGGAAGACTTCGAAGCTCTTCTCGCAGAAAGCTTTGAAATTGACACACCTCAAGAAGGGTCTGTCGTAAAAGGTAAAGTCATCGCAATCGAAGCTGGCCAAGCCATCATCGATGTAGGCTACAAAATGGAAGGCCGCGTTGAACTAAAAGAATTCACCAACCCGGGCGAAGCTCCTTCAATCGCTGTAGGCGACGAAGTAGAAGTCTTCCTTGACCGCGTTGAAAACGCACGTGGCGAAGCGGTTATTTCCCGCGATAAAGCCCGTCGTGAAGAAGCATGGGATCGTCTTGAGAAAGCATACGCAGCTGAAGAGCGCGTTGACGGTGCTATCTTTGGTCGCGTTAAAGGCGGCTTCACGGTTGATCTTGGCGGCGCAGTTGCGTTCTTGCCAGGTTCACAAGTTGATGTGCGCCCTGTGCGTGACGCTGGCCCATTGATGGGTCTTAAGCAGCCATTCCAAATTTTGAAAATGGACCGTCGTCGTGGCAACATCGTTGTATCACGTCGTGCTATCCTTGAAGAATCACGTGCAGAACAGCGCGCTGAAGTTATCGGCAACTTGACTGAAGGTCAGGCTGTTGAAGGCGTTGTCAAAAACATCACTGAATACGGTGCGTTTGTTGACTTGGGCGGCGTTGACGGCTTGTTGCACGTCACAGACATGGCATGGCGCCGTGTAAACCACCCATCCGAGATCCTCACAATCGGTGAGAGCATCAACGTGCAAGTGATCAAAATCAACAAAGAGACACACCGTATCTCCTTGGGCATGAAACAATTGCAAGACGATCCTTGGGATGCTGTTGAAGCGAAATTCGCGCTTGAAACAGTTCACATGGGCCGCGTAACCAACATTACTGATTACGGCGCATTCGTTGAGCTTGAGCCAGGTGTTGAAGGTCTCGTACACGTTTCCGAAATGTCTTGGACAAAGAAAAACGTACACCCAGGCAAAATCGTTTCTACTTCACAAGAGGTCGAAGTGATGGTTCTGGAAATCGATTCTTCTAAGCGTCGCGTTTCTTTGGGTCTCAAGCAAACTCAACGTAACCCATGGGAAGTATTCGCTGAATCACACCCAGAGGGCACACAGGTTGAAGGCGAAGTTAAAAACATCACCGAATTCGGTCTGTTTGTTGGCTTGCCAGGCGACATCGACGGCATGGTTCACTTGTCTGATCTGTCATGGGAAGAGCGCGGCGAAGAAGCCATCCAGAACTTCCGCAAAGCGGATGTTGTTAAAGCCGTTGTCACTGAAGTTGACGTGGAAAAAGAACGCATTTCTTTGTCCATCAAAGCGCTCGACGACAGCTTCTCTGGCGCTGTTGAAGGCGTGAAACGCGGCTCAATCGTAACTGTCACAGTGACAGCAATCGAAGAAGGTGGTGTTGAAGTTGAGTACGAAGGTGCGAAATCCTTCATCCGCCGTTCTGACCTTGCACGTGACCGCGCAGACCAGCGCCCTGAGCGTTTCAACGTTGGCGACAAGCTTGACGTTCGCGTGACCAATGTGGACCAAAAGACACGTCGTCTTGGCCTGTCCATCAAAGCACGTGAAATCGCTGAAGAAAAAGAAGCAGTTGAACAGTACGGTTCATCAGCATCTGGCGCGTCCTTGGGTGATATCCTTGGCGCAGCTTTGAAAACAGAAGACTAAGCGCAAACTGCGTTAATCTGACGACCCTAAACGGCCTCGTGTTCTGCACGGGGCCGTTTTTCTATGTGCCATTGTGCGGCTGTGCGATTCGCATCACCTTGATAAAAAAGACCAAAATTTGGATTCCATGTCCTTCCGTCCAATAAAAAGTGCGTAAATTAAGTATTTTGGGGTAAGCTAAGCGTATCAAAGGCAAAAAATTCGACTCGAAGGTCAAGGAAACTATTTCACGATGGAAATTCGCGTCCTATAGTCTTTGCAGCTTGCTGAACTACAAAGGCCAAAGGCCAAACTTTTAGGGGGATACTTCATGATCCGATCTGAACTCATTCAGAAGATCGCAGACGACAACCCACATTTGTATCAACGGGATGTCGAGCGGATCGTGAATACGATCTTTGAAGAGATTATCGACGCTATGGCAAAAGGTGATCGCGTTGAACTGCGCGGATTTGGCGCCTTTTCTGTCAAGAAACGAGATGCCAGAATGGGGCGTAACCCCCGCACTGGTGAAAGTGTGCCCGTTGAAGAAAAACATGTGCCGTTTTTCAAAACAGGTAAACTTCTCCGCGATCGTTTGAACGAAGAGTAAGGAGCGCCCGATGCGCACCATCCGTTATGTTTTTCTCGCAGCCCTTGCGGTTGCGCTTATCACGATTGCTTTGGCCAATCGTGCCGAGGTCACTCTGAACCTTTTGCCTGCTGAAATGGCCGACTATTTGGGGATCGCCTATTCGATTTCCCTGCCACTGTTTGTCGTCATTTTTGGTGCTATCATCGCGGGGCTTTTGATCGGCTTTGTTTGGGAATACATGCGCGAGTACAAACACCGTGCTGCTGCCAGCAAGCACCGCCGCGAAAAAGATGCCTTGGCACGCGAAGTGTCAAAGCTGAAAGTTGCGAAAGCAAAAGACGAAGGCGACGAAGTGCTCGCATTGCTCGACACTTAAACTAAAACGACTTCAGCGATTTAAGGCTAAATATGGATACGCGCGTTAAGATTTGCGGGATAAACTCCCAGCAGTCCAGTGAAGCTGCCGTTGCTGCGGGGGCGCAATATTTGGGGTTCGTGTTTTTCCCTAAGTCGCCCCGAAATGTGTCGCTGGAACTGGCGCGTGATCTTGCTTTGGATGTACCCGTTGGCGTGGCCAAGGTCGCCTTGGTGGTCAATTCAACCGATGAGGCATTGGACCAGCTGACAGACACAGTGCCGATCGATATCTTGCAATTGCACGGATCAGAGGATCTTGAACGGGTCAAAGCTATCCGTGCGCGCTATGGCTTGCCAGTGATGAAAGCCGTTGGGGTGTCATCCCCGCAGGATGTGAAAGCGCTCGATGCTTATGGGCTGGTGAGTGATCAGGTTTTGGTCGATGCGAAAGCCCCAAAAGGCGCTGCATTGCCCGGTGGTAATGGCTTGGCCTTTGATTGGCGATTGATTTCTAAGCGCGGCTGGAACGCACCATGGATGTTGGCGGGGGGGTTAACGCCTGAAAACGTTGTGCAGGCCATTCAATTGACGGGGGCGAAACAGGTTGATGTTTCCTCTGGCGTTGAAAGCGCGCCGGGGGTGAAAGACCCCAAAAAGATCAAAGCCTTTATCGATGCCATTCGCGCAGCATGAAAATACAGGCCAAAGCAGCCGCACCGCTTTACCAGCCTAGACCACTGCGCTACATCCAATGTGACAGTTAGATAATTGCACCTTTGAAGGCCGTGATGTGGCCTAGATTTCTCGTGCAAGGGAGCCTCAAGATGAACGATCTTTTCAATAGCTTTATGAACGGCCCAGATGAAAAAGGCCGCTTTGGCAATTACGGTGGGCGCTTTGTGTCCGAAACCTTGATGCCTTTGATCCTCAGTCTTGAGGAAGAGTTCGAAAAAGCCAAAACCGATCCGACATTTTGGGCGGAAATGGATGACCTGTGGAAACATTACGTTGGCCGTCCAAGCCCGCTATATTTTGCGCAAAACATGACGGAAGAACTTGGTGGCGCCAAGATTTATCTCAAGCGTGATGAATTGAACCACACAGGCGCCCATAAAATCAATAACGTGCTTGGTCAGATCATTCTGGCGCGTCGCATGGGTAAAACCCGTATTATCGCCGAAACAGGTGCAGGGCAGCACGGTGTGGCCACAGCGACCGTCTGTGCCAAATTCGGCTTGGAATGTGTAATCTACATGGGGGCGCATGACGTCGAACGCCAAGCGCCAAATGTGTTTCGTATGAAGTTGCTTGGCGCTGAAGTGGTGCCCGTGACATCAGGCCGTGGCACGCTAAAAGATGCGATGAATGACGGTTTGCGCGACTGGGTGACCAATGTAGACAACACTTTCTACTGTATTGGCACCGTTGCAGGACCACACCCTTACCCCGCGATGGTGCGTGATTTCCAATCGATTATTGGTAAAGAAGTGCGCTGGCAGTTGCCCGAACACGAAGGCGAGGGCCGCCTGCCTGACACTGTCATCGCAGCTATCGGCGGTGGGTCTAACGCAATGGGGTTATTCTACCCCTTCCTTGATGACGAAAGCGTTCGCATCATTGGTGTCGAAGCTGGCGGCAAGGGCGTGAATGCAAAAATGGAACATTGTGCGTCCCTCACAGGTGGGCGTCCTGGTGTGCTACACGGCAATTTGACATATCTTTTGCAAGACGATGATGGTCAAATTCTGGAAGGTTTTTCAATTTCTGCTGGTCTTGATTACCCAGGTATCGGGCCAGAGCATTCATGGTTGCATGACACGAAACGCGCGGAATACGTGTCGATCACCGACAAAGAAGCGCTTGACGCATTCCAATTCTCATGCCGCACCGAAGGTATAATTCCCGCCCTTGAACCTTCGCACGCGCTGGCGCACGTGATGAAAATTGCGCCAACTTTGCCCAAAGATCATATCATTGTCATGAATATGTGCGGGCGCGGAGACAAAGACATCTTCACGGTGGCGCGTCATTTGGGTATCGAAATGGGCGCAGAAGGCCGCGATTCCGAATAACGGTTTCGACATTGAAACAGTCATGAGCGCGAGGGGCAAACCCTCGCGTTTTCTATTTAGGCGGGGTCAATTGCGTGCTGCTTCAGCACCTCTAGTGGCACGATATCAAGCGCGCGCTTATGTGTGCAGGCTAGCTTTACTTTGGGCGCGCAGCCTTCATCATGTGCCTGTAGAAACCGACTGGCGCAAAGACACCACGCATCCCCAGCCTTTAAACCGTCAAAGCCGAATTCAGGGCGAGGCGTCGATAAATCATTGCCGACATATTTGGAAAACGCCAAGAACTCATCTGTCATCACGGCGCAGACTGTGTGCGACCCAGTGTCTTGAGCGCAGGTGTTGCAGGTGCCGTCACGAAAGAACCCAGTCACGGGGGCTGTAGAGCATAGGCCCAAAGCTCCGCCCAATACATTTACACTGTCATCAGGTGTGATCATTTGAATTTGTCTTTCAATTTTTCAAAAGGGCTGCGGCTGTCAGGGGCAGGGGGGGCAGGCTTATCTGGGCGTGGTGTCGGCGCTTGGCGTATGCCTTTAGGTCCTTGTGGCTTGGTGCCTGTTGAGGAGCGTGGTGGGTTCACCCGCAGGCCGACTGCATTGCCAAATTTGGCGTTCTCGCCCGCTGCTAAATCTGCGGCCCCATCCACACATCCGCGGATCAAATCATCTAGCCAGTTTTCGTCGGCCTTTGCGAAATCTGATAGTACATAGCCCGCAACGCGATCTTTGTGTCCGGGGTGGCCGATACCCAAGCGCACGCGGTCATATTCTGCGCCGATGTGTTGGTGAATCGAGCGCAAGCCATTGTGGCCCGCATGGCCGCCACCGGTTTTGACCCGCGCCTTTCCGGGGGCCAAGTCCAACTCGTCATGAAACACGATCACATCGGCAGGCGTGAGCTTGTAAAACCGCATCGCTTCGCCGACAGATTGCCCTGACAGGTTCATAAAGGTTTCAGGTTTTAGCAAGATGACCTTTTCAGCGCCAAGTTTGCCTTCAGTCACTTTGCCTTGAAATTTTGCACGCCACGGCGCAAAGCCATTTTCGGCCAGACGGTCGAGCACCATAAACCCGATGTTGTGGCGATTGCCTGCATATTTCGCACCGGGGTTTCCGAGGCCGACAAAAAGCTTCATGTGAGGTCTCCTGTTTGTAGCCGTTTTAGGCCATGGCGGCGCATCAGGCCATAGGGGATTTCCGAACCATGGCCAAACCGAAGATTGGTGCTGACCCTTCACCCAGTGATCACTAAATCGCTTGATGTCGGTCTAAAGCTATTTCTGTCTTGTGTCCTGATTTCAGTTTGGATATGATACGTTATAACATAACAATTATTGCATGGGCGGCTATGTAAGTCCCTACTTGCGATTTAGTTCGCGCGACAGTGATGCGCACAAACAACCATACAGAAAAGGCCATACGATATGCCAATTCCCGCGACACCTTTGAAAGACCGTTTGCCTGTAACGGTCCTGTCAGGCTTTCTAGGTGCTGGAAAGACGACGCTTTTGAATGAGGTCTTAAACAACCGAGATGGTCGTCGTGTGGCGGTGATTGTCAACGATATGTCCGAAGTGAATATCGACGCGGACCTCATTCGAGAGGGTGGCGCAAATCTAAGCACCACAGAAGAAACTTTGGTCGAAATGACCAATGGCTGTATTTGCTGCACGTTACGTGATGATTTACTGCAAGAGGTTAGCAATTTGGCACAGCAGGACCGCTTTGATTACTTGCTGATCGAATCCTCAGGCATTTCTGAACCTCTGCCCGTTGCTGCGACCTTTGACTTTCGCGATGAATTTGATGTCAGCCTCTCCGATGTGGCCCGCCTCGATACGATGGTCACTGTGGTTGATACTGTGAATCTGCTGAAAGATTATGCCAGTCATGATTTCATCAAGGATCGAGGGGAAGCTTTGGGGGATGACGACAATCGTACCTTGGTGGATTTACTGGTGGAGCAAATTGAATTTGCTGACGTTATTGTGCTTAACAAGGCCAGCGATGCGGGATCTTATAAACTGGATGCAGCGCGTAAGATTGTTGTGGCTTTAAATCCAGATGCGCGGATTGTTGAGGCGGATTACGGCAAAGTCTCTCATGAACATATCTTTGATACAGGTCTGTTCAATTTTGAAGCGGCGCAAGAGCACCCGCTTTGGGCCAAAGAACTTTACGGGTTTGAAGATCACATCCCCGAGACAGAAGAATATGGTATTTCATCTTTTGTCTATCGCGCGCGCCGCCCATTTGATCCTGAAAAATTAAGCGCGGTTCTCAATGGCCCCCTGCCGGGCGTCTTGCGTGCAAAGGGGCACTTTTGGATTGCCACGCAGCCAGATTGGCTGGCTGAGTTCTCCTTGGCTGGCGCGCTAAGCAGTATCAAGCCGCTGGGTGTGTGGTGGGCTACCGTTCCGCAGAACCGCCGACCAGACACGCCTCAGGCACAGGCCTATCTTGATCATCATTGGCAAGAACCGTTTGGTGATCGCCGCCAAGAGCTTGTGTTTATCGGCGCGGGGTTGGAGCGTGCGACCATCACTAAGGCGCTGGATGCAGCGCTTGTTGAAGGGGCTGAAACATTCGAACCAGAGGCATGGAAAAACATGTCAGATCCCTTCCCCAAATGGCGTCGTCAGCCGCAATAAACGCAGACAATAAAAAACGCGGCCCGAAAGGACCGCGTTTTGAAAATTTTCGAAGGGAAGGAAACTTACGCTTCTTCTGCCGCTTCTGCTTCTGGCGCGTCTGCATCGTCTTCGTCAGCAGATGCCAAGCCAGCAGGCGCTGTGATGTTTGCAATCACGAAATCGCGGTCAATCACAGGGCGTGTGCCTTCAGGCAATGTCACGTCAGAGATGTGGTATACATCGCCAAGGTTGCCTTTTGAGACATCCAAAGTGATTTTTTCAGGGATATCGCCAGCTGTCACCATGAGTTCTACCTCAGTGCGAACGTGGGTCACAACACCACCTTTTTTCATGCCAGGCGCTACGTCTTCGCCAACAATCTCAACAGGGATGAAAAGGTTGATGCGTGAAGTGCGCTTTAGACGCATGAAATCAACGTGTGTTGGCAGATCTTTAACAACGTGGCGCTGAACACCGCGACAGATCACACGAACGTCTTCTTGACCTTCAACTTTTAGGTTGAACAAAGTGGACAAAAAGCGACCCTGTTTTAGAGTCTTCAACAAAACGTTGAACGGGATGTTGATCGGCAAAGGATCTGCTTCACCACCGTAAACGATACCTGGAACCAAGCCGTCGCGACGTGCTTGACGAGCGGCGCCCTTGCCTGTCCCCGTACGTTCCGTGGCTACAAAATCAGGAATCTGACCAGCCATAATAATTCTCCAATGTTTTAGGGCGGGCCTCCTCCAAGGCTGTAGACCCGCGTGAAGTCGCGCGTATAGGTGAGAATCTGATAAATTGAAAGATCTTTTTTTAACATCTGATCATAAAGAGTGACTTCGCGCGGGCCCCTCGCATATTGTACGCTGGTGTGCATTGCCTTAGCTGGATCCAAGCGCTTTGATCAACATGAAGGGGCGGGGAGAATTATGTCGATCATCAAGGCCATTCACGCGTCGCGGGCGCCCTTTTTCGGGTTGGGTTGTGTTGGAATCTATTGGGGCTGCTTTGCCGCAATGGTGCCTGACATTAAAGCGCAAACAGGGGCGTCAGATAGTCAATTTGGGTTGGCTTTGATGGGGGCGGCAGTCGGCGGGATGGTCGCAATGTTTATGGCCCCAAAACTCTCTAAGTCACTCGGCAAGTTTCTATTGCCTGTTCTGGCACTGGTTCTCGCGATTCTTATGCAATTTCCTATTTTTGCACAGTCTTTGCTGAGCTTGTTTACGTTCCTCATCATCATGGGGGCAGGGGTCGCAAGCTTTGATATCTGCACCAATATGCGATTGTCAGAATTGGAAGAACGCCACAGTTTGCATCTAATGAACGCCAATCATGCGATGTTTTCGCTGTGTTTCGGCTTGTCTGCTTTGATTGGCGGTGGACTGCGGCAAGTGGGCTTAGAACCGAGCCAAATATTCCCCACTATGGGGGGTGTTTTGTTGGTTATGAGCGTTTTCACATGGGAACGTAATTGGCAACCTGTAGAGGCTGATGCCTCCGCGAAGCCTGTCCCTAAACGTTTGCCGTGGTTCTTTATTTTACTCGTGGCAGTGATGCTTTTTGTTTCGTTCTTGGGGGAAAATTCAATCGAATCTTGGTCTGCGCTGTTTTTGGAGCGCGAGCTGGGCAGCGCGCCAGGCGAAGGCAGTTTCGGCCCAACAACATTAGGTTTGGTGATGTGTGTCATCCGTCTGTTGGGGCAAGTGTTTACAGAAAAACTCGGCGAAGAACGGATCGTGTTCTGGTCGGGTATCTTGGGCATGTTGGGGGCTACGGTAATTGCATTAGCGCCGACCCAGACCATCGCCTTAATCGGGATCGGTCTATGTGCAACAGGGATGGCTGTAATTGTTCCAACGGCCAATTCACTTTTGGGTAAGCTCGTTCACCGTGAACAACGCGCAATCGCCATTTCGCGCGCGTGGCTCTTTGGCTTCACGGGGTTCTTTGTCGGTCCCGCACTGATCGGTTTCGTGTCCGATCTCTGGGGATTGCGCGTGGCCTTTGCCGTTGTCGCAATCCTGATCGCAGTGATCATTCCTGCCGTGATCGCAGTCCAAATGCGACGGGCTTACCTCGCGAATACAGCCTGAGCCTGCGCGGAATTTAGGCCCAATCACCATAGAAGTCGCGTGGCACAAGAATGTTATCTTTGTCCATAGTCTCGATGTGTCTTCGCCCACAGAGCGCCATGGTCGTATCCATTTCTTTGTGAATGATCTGTAAGGCTTGGGTGACCCCAGTTTCGCCGTTCGCGCCAAGTCCATGAATGTAAGCGCGCCCAATATAAGTGCCTTTGGCACCAAGCGCGATGGCCTTTAGGGCGTCCTGACCCGACCGAATACCACTGTCGATATGGACTTCGATTTGGTTCCCAACTGCGTCAAGAATTGCAGGGAGCATTTTGATTGAGGAAAGAGCCCCATCCAATTGGCGTCCGCCATGGTTCGAAACGACAATGGCATCTGCGCCCACCTCGACTGCTTTACGCGCATCTTCTGGTTCCATGATGCCTTTCAAAATGAGCGGGCCACCCCACATTTTTTTGATCTTTGCGACTTTGTCCCAGTCGAGTTGCAGATCAAATTGTTCGGCCGTCCAAGTGAACAACGATCCCATATCGCTCACGCCTTTTGCATGCCCAACGATATTGCCAAAGCTCTTGTTTTGCGTGCGAAGCATCCCTATGCCCCAGCGCCATTTTGTGGCCACATCAAGTATGTTGCCCGCCGAAGGGCGCAAGGGAACCGACAGGCCGTTTTTCAAATCCTTGTGACGTTGACCAAGAATTTGCAAATCAAGCGTCAAAACAAGTGCGGAACATTTTGCATCTTTAGCGCGCTGAATGATGTTTTCTAAAAAAGCCTGATCTCGCATGACATAGAGTTGAAACCAAAACGGTTTCGTTGTGTGTTTGGCAACGTCTTCTATCGAGCAGACCGACATTGTTGACAGTGTGAACGGCACGCCAAATTTTTCAGCAGCTTTTGCCGCTTTAATTTCACCATCAGCGCATTGCATTCCAGTCAATCCAACGGGTGCCAATGCGACAGGCATGGCAACATCTTGCCCGATCATTTTCGTCGCGGTCGTGCGGTCTTGCATGTCCACGGCCACGCGTTGCTTGAACCGAATTTGATCAAAATCTGTTGTGTTTTCTCGAAATGTCTGTTCTGTCCAAGACCCGCTTTCACAGTAATCGTAAAACATCTTTGGTGTGCGCCGTTTGTGTTGGCGTTTGAGGTCGTTGATGTTCGTGATCGCGGCCATGATCGAGCTTTCTAAATTGGATATATTTCCTTACCAATTAGAGGGTATTAAGCAGATTAGATCAAGAGGCCCGTGTTACTTTATAACTGGAGGTAGAGTTTCATGGTCTCAGTAAAGGTGAGCGTCAGCATGTTTATACCATGGGCCATGGCGATAAGTTCATCAGGACTCACCTTACCATCAAGCGTCGCGTCGAACATGCCACTTAATGAAACCCACTCCAGCCAGCTTTCAAAGTTGCGCGTTTGAATATCAAATGTAGGCGGCGGAGGTAGTCCAATCGCGGTATGGCTAAAGGCCAATCCAAAGGTGTTTAGATGAAAAGTCGGAAGGATCTGCGACAGTTGGTCAAACTGGTACTTGGCTTTGTCTGGTCCGCCGTTCAACCAGACCAAGCAACTCAGCTTGCCAGCTTGTTCGATAAGCGAACTCTGTCGATTAGCGGCAGCAATGTGCCGTGCGACACCAAGGTTGTGTGCACCACCGACAACCGTCGATTTTAGTTCATATCGACTGATAAGACTTGCCCATGATTTCTGTAGTGAATCGGCCTTAAAGCTTAGCTTTGTGAGGTTTTTATCCGTAAAAGGTTCACCCGATAAATAAGCATCGACTTTTTTCTTGGTGGGCGTCCAGATCTTTTGAGTAGAACTCAGGAGCGTCTGCGTCGTGCTATCTGTTTCTGCCGCTATTCCGCGCGCTTCATTTCCTTCAATCATAGCGTCAAGCAATGTAGATATTTCATCACGTGTTTCGACTGCCAATTGCAGATTTTCGTCACGGTGTATGTCCGCTTGTGCATAACACAAGGCGCGAACAAGACGATGCGCCAACGCAGTTTGATAGCCTGCTAATTCGATGCGTGTAGAAACCGATACCTCCGCATAAGTGGTTGAGGGTGCAAAAATACAGAGCCAAAATGTCAAATGTAAAACCCATCGTCGCATAGACATCATCACTTTAATGTTTGAAAACTTTGATCAAACAATCGCTGTATTTTCTTACCATTCGGTTACAGACGTTGGTCTTTTCTCTTGGGCCTTTTAGGTCATTAGATGCATCTTCATGGAGTTTTAAGCTGTCACGATTAGGTAGAACCTGTGAATTTTTCGGAGGATCTATGAAAACTTTCTTGACTGCAGCGGCCCTCGCCGCATCTCTTGGCGGCGCTACTGCTGCTCAAGCCGAAATTATCGGCGTGTCGATGGCCAGTGTTGGCGACACATTTTTGACAGTTCTTAAAGACCGTATTGAAAGCCAAGCTGAGGAAATTGGTGGAATTGAACTGAGGTCTGTTGAGACGAACAACGATGGCGATACGCAGCTGGCTCAGCTCAAAGCATTCATCAATTCCAATGTCGATGCTGTGGTATTTCATGTGGTGGATGAAGACATTGGCAAAACATTAAGTGATATGGCCGCAGATGCTGATCTGCCAATCATTTTTGTGAACCGGCCGCCGAAAAACGTTGATAGCATGCCTGCAAAACAATCTTTTGTTGCCTCCGCAGAACATGATGCAGGGAGGCTTCAGGCCGAAGAAATCTGTGCTGTCCTCAAAGAAACCGGCAAGCAAGATGGTGCGACTGCGCTGCTGCTGCGTGGCCCAGACGATCATGCGGGTGCAGTCGGTCGATCTGAGGCTGTGAAGACAGTGCTCGCAACTGATGAATGTGATTTTATCAAGATTGTCGCCGAAGATGTTGCAGATTGGGATCGTGCAAAAGCGCAAGAATTCGTCGCAGCACAGATCGAGTCTGGCGTTTCAGTCGATGCAGTCTTTGCCAATAACGACAGTATGGCGCTGGGGGCAATTGATGCCTTGAAAGCGGCAGGCGTATCCATGGATGAAGTTCTTGTTGGGGGAGTTGATGCAACCCAAGGGGCGCTTATGTCAATGAGCGCGGGGGATATGGATGTAACCGTGTTCCAAAATGCGGCTGGTCAAGGCGAGAATGCATTGCTGAATGCGCTTGATCTTGCGGCTGGTAAAGCCGTGCCCTCGTTGACATTTGTTCCTTTCGAGCTGGTAACGCTCGATAATATGGGCATGTACTTTGGCGCAAATTAAACCATTAGGTGATTAAAAAGGGCCCGCAATGACTGCGGGCCCCTAAAGTCGACTATAAAATCTACTCAGATTTTAAGCGTTCCAAGCTTGATCTTTACCGCCCAAACCACCGATTTGCACGCGCGTGGGCAAGCCAATGCGATCCATAATGGTGAAGAACGGTTTTGGATCCAGCTCTTCCACGTTGCGCATGGTTTTCGCGTCCCATTCGCCAGAGGCCACCAACATGGCCGCTGCGACTGGTGGGACTCCTGCGGTGAAGGAGATGCCTTGGGATCCGATCTCATTATAAGCTTCTTTGTGATCGGCCACGTTGTAGACAAAGACTTCGACCTCTTCGCCATCTTTTGTGCCTTTCACCAGATCGCCGATGCAGGTTTTGCCTGTGTAATTGGGTGCCAAAGATGATGGGTCAGGTAGAACCGCTTTGACCACTTTCAGCGGCACCACTTCTTGGCCTTCTGCTGTCATCACAGGCTGTTCTGATAAAAGTCCAAGATTTTTCAAAACTGTAAAGACGTTGATGTAGTGATCGCCAAAACCCATCCAAAAGCGCACATCGGCTTGCGGGTAGTTGGCGGATAAAGAATGCACCTCGTCGTGGCCAGACATATAGGCCTGCGAGGGGCCAACCACGGGCATATCCCAAACCTTGCCGATTTCGAACATTTGATTGGTTTGCCAAGCGCCTTGCTGCCAAGAATAGACAACGCCTGTGAACTCGCGAAAATTGATCTCTGGATCAAAATTGGTGGCAAAATATTTGCCGTGATCACCCGCGTTGATGTCGACGATATCAATCGATGTCACCTCGTCCATGAACTCGTCAATCGCAAAGCGCGCGAAAGCATTCACAACGCCCGGATCAAAGCCCGCGCCCAAGATCGCGGTGATGCCTTTCTCAGCGCACAGATCGCGCTTTTTCCATTCGTAATTGCCGTACCATGGGGGTGTCTCGCAAATCTTTTTGGGATCTTCGTGAATCGCTGTGTCGATATAGGCCGCGCCCGTTTCGATACAGGCATCAAGCACTGTCATATTGACGAAAGCAGACCCAACATTAATCACAATTTCAGCGTTGATCTTATTAATCAAAGCGACCACCGCCGCTGTATCCATTGCGTCCACTTGATGGGCCTGCAAAACGCCCTCTTGTTTCATCGCTTTTTTCTCTGCGACAGTCGCAAGCAAGTTTTCACATTTCGAAAGCGTGCGGCTGGCGAGGTGGATGTCGCCAAACACATCGTTGTTTTGCGCACATTTATGCACGACGACCTGCGCGACGCCGCCAGCGCCGATGATGAGTACGTTCTTTTTCAAACCAAAAGACCTCTTAGAGTTGGGGTGATAAATCTAGGGTGAGCTTAGCCTAAGGCTGTGATAAAGTCATCGTAACCGAAGTCACGTTTTAGGTTTACGGTTCCATCTAATTCTTTTACGGCAATTGCGGGCATTTTGACGCCGTTGAACCAGTTTTTCTTTACCATTGTGTAACCTGCCGCATCTTGAATGGACAGGCGATCCCCCGTTTTGAGCGGCTCTTCGAACTTGAATTCACCAAAAATATCGCCCGCTAAACAAGATTTGCCGCAGACCATCCAATCATGCGCGCCTGTGTTGGGGCTGATTTTTGCGCTTTCGCGGTAGATCAACAGATCAAGCATATGTGCCTCGATCGAACTGTCGACAATGGCAAGGTTTTTGCCGTTGTGCAGTGTGTCCAAAACCGAAACTTCCAGAGTGGTCGACCCCGTGATGGCTGCTTCGCCAGGTTCCAGATAGACTTGGACTTCGTTTTCCCCTGCAAATCGTTTGAGGCGTTCCGCGAATTTATCCAGCGGATAGTCGTCGCCTGTAAAATGAATGCCACCGCCAAGAGAAATCCATTGCATGCGTTTGATCAGCCCGCCAAAGCGATCTTCGATGTGACAAAGCATGTCATCAAAGCGGTCAAAATCGTCGTTTTCACAATTGTTGTGAAACATGAACCCTGAAATCAGATCCGCAACGGGTGCTATACCCGCAACGGTATGTTCACCAAGACGCGAAAAGGGGCGGGCGGGATCGGCAAGGTCAAAGTCAGATGTCGATACGCCAGGATTGACCCGTAAACCGCGTATGTGGCCGTGTGATTTGGCCTCGAACCGTTGCAATTGCGCTGCGGTGTTGAAAATAACTTTATCTGACACCTGCAGCACTTCATCGATTTCATGATCGGCCCAAGCAACAGAATAAGCATGGGTTTCTTTATCTTTTCCAACACCAAATTTGTCACGCCCAAGTTTAACTTCGTAAAGTGATGATGAAGTTGTGCCATCCATATAATCGGACATGAAATCAAAAACAGGCCAGCTGGCAAAGCATTTGAGCGCCAACAAAGCCTTGGCGCCAGACGCCTCACGCAATCGCGCAATCTTTTCCATGTTTGGCAATAGGCGCGATTTATCGATCAGGTAATAGGGCGTCTGGATCATGGTCTGGGCCTCATGGTGAAAAGGTTATCAAAGTGAACAGGCATTTAGGACAAAGCGGCCAGTGCGGCAAGTTTTGTCACATGGCAGCTTAAGGCTGCACGGTGACAGTCATGGCGAATGTCGTGCTATCATCTGGAGCAAGTGTGACAGTGTTGGGACGATCCGCGATTTGATCTGATGTTTGCATCTGAGCCGCCATTCCATGCCACGGCTCAATACACACAAAGGGTGCGTTTGCCTTTGTCCAAATGGCAAGATTGGGCAGGTTTTCAAAAGTAAAATCCAATTGCGTCGCGCCTGATGCCCCATAGGTCAAGTCAGTGCCCGCGCCTGTCGGAAATATCATGGCGTCTTGGTCAAACTGGCTATGGTCCAAGGTCAGTTGTCCATCTGTAAAAGGCGAGGGATAGCGCATGGGGGATAGTAAGCCATCAGTCAGGCGTGCCAATTCGGGTTCGCCCTTATTGTGCAATGTGATGGTGTGGGGCGCGGCTTTTTTGGCATTGGGAAGCGGCCAAACAAAGGCAGGGTGAAAGCCAAAACCAAACGGCATGGGCATCCTACTATCGTTACGGAGATCAACACGGCTCTCAAGAGTGGCACCAGTGATTTGATGTGTGACGGTCAGGCGAAAGGCAAAGGGATACTGCGCGCGAGTCGCTTCATTGTCGGTTAAAACAAAGCGGCACATGTTTTGGGTCTGAGTCTCTAAGCGAAAAACAGAGCGCCGCGCAAACCCGTGTTGTTTCATTGGGGCCGAAAACGTGCCAACAGAAATGCGATCATTGGGCGCACGCCCGACAATCGGAAATAAGATAGGGGCACGCCCAGACCAATAGGCATGATCACCATTCCACAACAAATCCTGCCCTGTCGTGGTTTGAATTGACTGCAATTCAGCGCCAAGAGGTGCCACTTGCGCCGTCAATTCGGGCGATGAAATCGTGACCAGATCCTGTGACATCAGCTGTGCTCCATGATCGGCGCGGGGTGCTATGCGCTATGCGCGCCGTCTGCCAAAGATTTTACAAAGGCTGTCACTTCTTCGACAGATTTCCCCTGCGCGATTTGGCTGACAATGGCGGATCCCACCACAGTTCCATCCGCGATAGATGCAATTTCGCGCGCTTTCTCTGGCGTATTCACGCCAAAGCCAACGATCACAGGTAAATCCGTATGAGACTTAATTCGAGCCACTTCAGGCCCAACATTGGCACCGGACGCTTCGGCTGAGCCCGTAACGCCATTGACCGAAACATAGTAAACAAAACCAGACGTATTGGTCAGGACTTTAGGCAGGCGCGCTTCGTCGGTCGTTGGGGTCGCCAATCGGATAAAGTTCAAACCCGCGTCTTGTGCGGGCAAACATAGCATGTCGTCTTCTTCAGGGGGTAAATCCACAACGATCAAGCCATCGATACCCGCGGCCGTACAGTCAGACAAGAATGCATCAACGCCGCGTGAAAAGATCGGGTTGAAATAGCCCATCAAAACGATCGGCGTGCTGTCATTGGTTTTGCGAAACTCGCTGGCCATGTCGAGTGTTTTTTGCAAAGTCATCCCTTGAGCCAAGGCGCGCTGCCCTGCCAGTTGAATGGTGCCGCCATCCGCCATTGGATCGGTAAAAGGGATGCCCAATTCGATCACGTCCACACCCGCGTCAGGCAGGGCTTTCATGATTTCAAGGGATTTGGCCTCATCCGTATCGCCCGCCATTATATAGGCAACAAAGGCCTTTTTACCTTCGGCTTTCAGCGTGGCAAATGTGGTGTCGATACGTGTCATAGCGGGCTCCGTTATACCATTTAGGGCTAGGTTTCGCCGATCTTTGCGTCAGTTGCAATGCTCATTGGGCTTAGGCGCACTTGCGCGATAGCTGTTTGGCGCTTAGATACGCGGGAAATGACATAAGAGGGACGCGAAATGGGTTTCAAAATGGGTATCGTCGGGCTGCCGAATGTTGGCAAATCGACACTTTTTAACGCTTTGACGAAAACCGCAGCCGCACAGGCCGCCAATTTTCCGTTTTGCACCATCGAACCGAATGTCGGTGAAGTGGCTGTGCCTGACAGTCGGCTTGATGCCTTGGCTGAAATCGCTGGATCAAAACAGATCATCCCGACGCGCATGACTTTCGTTGATATCGCAGGTTTGGTTAAAGGGGCATCAAAAGGTGAGGGTCTCGGCAACCAGTTCTTGGCGAACATCCGTGAATGTGACGCGATTGCGCATGTTGTGCGCTGTTTCGAAGATGGCGATGTGACCCATGTTGAGGGCCGTGTTGATCCTGTCGATGATGCAAAGGTCATTGAAACCGAATTGATGCTGTCTGATCTTGAAAGTATCGAAAAGCGTCGTGCTGGTTTGGTGCGTAAAATCAAGGGCAACGATAAGGACGCCATCCAACAAGACCGTCTTTTGGCTGCCGCGCAGACTGCAATCGAAAACGATATGCCCGCGCGCACAGTTGAAGTCGATGAAGACGATGCCAAAGCGTGGCGTTTGCTGCAGCTTTTGTCGCAAAAACCCATTCTGTATGTGTGTAATGTCGAAGAAGAAAACGCCTCAAAAGGCAATAAGCATTCAGACGCTGTCGCGGCCATGGCGGCCGAGCAGGGCGCAGGCGCTGTGGTGATCTCTGCGAAGATCGAAGAAGAAATTTCTCAGCTTGAAGCCGAAGAAGCAGACATGTTTTTGGATGAAATGGGACTGGAAGAAGCAGGCCTCGACCGTTTGATCCGTGCAGGCTACGAACTGCTGAAATTGGAAACTTATTTCACAGTTGGCCCAAAAGAGGCGCGGGCTTGGACCATCAAAGCGGGCACTGGCGCGCCTGCTGCCGCTGGCGTTATCCATGGTGATTTCGAACGCGGCTTCATTCGTGCTGAAACCATCGCCTATGACGATTACATTGCCTGTCAGGGCGAAACAAAGGCCAAAGAAACAGGCAAAATGCGCGCTGAGGGCAAGGGCTACATCGTACAAGACGGCGATGTGATGCACTTTTTGTTTAACACCTAGAGATCAGCACCCATTTCTAAAAATTCAAGTCGTTCGAATGATTCATTCGGGCGGCTTTCTTGCATGAAAAGCGCAGTCTTATTGGCCGAGATAGGCGTTTGGCATGCTTTTTTCGCGATGAGGCCTGCAAGAACGAATCGATATTCTTTTCGTATTGAGTCTAATACGTAAGCATTAAGCTTAGGAAAAAGCCGTTTTTATACTTCAATTTATAACGGCATTTCTCAGTTTATACCTTGTTTCAAGGGGTTATCAAAAAATACAAAAAACTGTCGTAAAAAAATGCAACAGTGGATGTTAATTTCTTGCTAACAATGTTGTGAAGATTGTTTTTTGCGTTATGACGTTACGTCGAAGCGTCAATTTTAAGGCTGACCTTGAACTCGGCATGTGCTGGACTAGGAGAGATTGAGTGACAAATTTTTCGACTGAAATTATTTCTCGTCCGGTGGAAACTGCTTGCGACAATGTTAAATCGGCCATGGTCTATAGGTTTTTTGGCAAACGTTTATTTGATATCTGTTTATGCCTTGTTTTAGCGCCGATTGTCTTTCCCGTAATCTTGCTTTTGGCACTTATCGTGCGTCGCGATGGTGGTTCTGCCTTTTTCAAGCAGGCGCGCGTGGGAAAAGATGGTAAACATTTTCGGTGTCTGAAGTTGCGGACAATGCGGGTCGATGCCGAAGAGCATTTGATCGAAATGTGTCGCAAAGATCCTGAAATTCGTAAAGAATGGGAATTGTACCAAAAGCTTGATGTTGATCCACGCATCACAAAAATTGGGAATATTCTAAGAAAAACCAGTCTGGATGAATTGCCGCAGTTTTTGAATGTGCTCTTTGGTGACATGAGCTTTTTCGGGCCGCGCCCCTTTTTGCCGAGCCAAAGCGCAATGTATTTGAATGCGGGTGGGAAAGCCTATTTCAAAATGCGCCCTGGTATTTCTGGCGCTTGGCAGGTCTCTACACGCAATGAATCAACATTCATTGAGCGTGTCGGATATGATGAAGAATACTACCGCACACTGTCCTTGGTCACAGATATAAATTTGTTTTGGAAGACCTTTGCGGTCGTCATCAAACGCGAAGGCAAGTAAGCTTACAAAAATCCAGAGAACACACGAATGCCCCATTGGGGCATTTTTTGTAAGCGTAAAGTCGCTGCACAGGGGCTTGCTAAATCAGGCCGCGACCGGACATAAATCTTGATTTACTTTGTTAAGATAAGTTTGCCCGCACGGGTGATGCGCAGAGTATATACTTGATTTTCCATCACAATAAGGGCTTGTTCGCCATTCTCGGTCAGCTCCCGCGCTTGATAGGTAGGCAAGCTGTGCATAAGATCCGCTGTAGGTGTTTTTGCTGGTGGGGTGCTCATTTATTGCTCCTTTGCGGCGGGCTGATATGCGGCGCTCATGGCAATAAAAGCTGTGGTGAGTTTTGATGTTAGAAACATAAAATCTGTGCGCTGTTCAAGTTTGTTGCGTTGGCTTATTTCTGACTAAAAAGATAAGATAAGTCAATTCCTATCTTTTCTATCAGAAATTAAAATGCGATAGATTATCGACCATTCAATGTAACGAAACTTGCCGAGGACCTTGCAAAATGCCCACGGATTCACATCACTCAATGCCCACGTTGAATGCTTATTTCAAAGCGGCGCAAGCACACTTGCCCGAGGATCACTTGGCATATTTTTTCGGGGGTGCTGGCAGTGAAACGACCCTGCGCGCCAATCAATCGGATTTCGAAAATATTTGTATTCGTCCGCGGATTTTGCGTGATCTACGTGGGGGGGGGACGCAAGTGACTGTGTTAAATACCCCAATGTCAGCACCGCTTTTGATCGCCCCAATCGCCTATCAAAAACTGCTGTGCCCGCAGGGGGAATGCGCAACTGCACAAGCCGCCGCCGCTCAGGATTTGCCAATGATCCTAAGTTCACAATCGGCAACCCCGATGTCTGACGTCGCCACAGCAGGTGAGGGAAACACATCGTGGTTTCAATTGTATTGGCAAGCTGATCGTTCCACGACAATGGTATTGGCCGAGCGCGCTATGCGCGCTGGTTACAGCGCTTTGGTCTTAACTGTCGATGCGCCTGTCAATGGAATTCGCGACCGTGAAATTGAAACAGGGTTTGCGCTGCCTGATGGTATTTCAGCGGTGAACCTTGCGGGTCTGCCAAGGCCGCAATTCGCACCATTGGCGGCGGATGAAACGCTTCTGTTTGACCGCGTGGCGCATTGCGCCCCGACGTGGGAAGACGTTGCATGGCTGTGCGAATCTGTTGGTTTGCCTGTGGTCATAAAAGGTGTTTTGTCCCCTGAAGATGCGCTACTTGCTGTGCAAAGCGGCGCGTCGGCATTGGTCGTTTCAAATCACGGTGGGCGCGTTTTGGATGGGGTGCCCTCAGCAATAAATGCGCTGCCAGAGGTGGTGCAGGCTGTCGGTGACGCGATACCCGTTTTCATGGACAGTGGCATTCGGCGTGGCACCGATATTTTCAAAGCTTTGGCTTTGGGGGCCTCGGCCGTGCTGGTTGGTCGGCCAGTCCTATGTGGTTTGGCAGTCGCAGGGGCGCAGGGCGCCAGCCATGTTTTGCGGATGCTGAAAGATGAATTAGAGGCAGCGATGATGCTGGCGGGATGCCGCACCATCGCGGACATCACGCCAGAACATGTTTACTTAAAACGGTAATTGATGGGCACGATCATTGTGATGGCCTCGCGCGCTAAACTTTGCGGCGGGGTGGGTAATTTTTCGATCCCATCCAAAACGTCCAATGCAGCTTGGTCAAGGATAGCGGCCCCTGATGTAGTTTCCACCGAGCGCGAAATGATCACACCGTATTGATCTATCGAAAAGCGCATGCGCACTTCGCCTTCGATCTTTTTACTGCGCGCCTGCGCGGGGTATTTGCGCGCGGCTGCGATACGAACCACAATAGATTTCTGCCAATCCGCAATTTGCGCCATTTCGACGGCTGTGAGACCTTCGGATTTTGCCTGCGCTGTATCGCCTTTATCGGCCGCATCTGATCCCTCGGATGAGGCAGCTTGCGCTTCGGCGGCTTCTGATCCAACGGCGCTTGGTTCTAGGATTTTCTCTTCGTCATAGGCCTGCGCCATTTCTTCAGCGGTTTCTTCGGTGTCCTCAACTGGATCAGGGCTGGCGATGCCGAATTTTAGGCTGTCGTCTTCTACTGCATAGGGGATTTGCGCCAACATCGGCTCATCCGCCGCTTTGGCAGCTTCAACCACTTCGGGGCTTTCGGTTACCGTCGGCGCGTCTTCTGCCTCTGCCACTTCCACACTGGCCTCACCGCTTGTCGATGGGGCGGTGATAACATCTGCCAAATCAAACAAGATGGCGCCCGTTGCGCCCGCAGATGCGGTTATGGGCGGGGTGGGGTCTTGGATGAATTGGGCCGATAGCGTCCCATGAACGGCGACACTGCCCACCAATGCCAAAGTCCAAATAAGAGGGCCTGAATTGCCCTGAGCATATGCGAAACTCATAGCGCATTCTCCACATCTTCTGGGTCAGCTGAGGCTGGATCAAGGCCGACAAGGCCAACTTTTAAATAGCCTTCGCTGCGCAGAGTGTTCATCACTTTGATCAGCTCGCCGTAGGGTACGGAAGTGTCGGCGCGCAGATATAGGCGCTCATCACGGTTCAGGCGCGTGGCGATGCCGACTTCCATGGGCAAGTCTGCGCGCTCAATCGTGACTTCGCCTATAGATAGGGTAAGATCCTCTGCGATTGTAATGAAAATCGGCTCAGATGGGCGCACGGGCGCATCTGCGACAGCCACAGGCAATTCCACAGGGATATCAACTGTTGAAAGCGGTGCTGCGACCATAAAAATAATCAAAAGCACGAGCATCACATCGATAAACGGCGTGATGTTGATATCGCTTTGTTCGGCGAGATCGCCGCCATCACCACCAATTTTAGCACCCATGATCTATTCCACTTCAACAGTTGATTGCGCGGTAAAGGCGCGATCAAGGTCGCGCGACAAAGTGCGCTGCACCAAGGTCGCAGCATCGGTCAGCATAACGCGGTAGCCTGTGATCGCACGTGATAGGATATTGTAGAAAATCACCGCAGGGATCGCCGCCACAAGCCCCAGCGCTGTGGCCAGCAAAGCTTCCGCGATGCCAGGTGCCACAACGGCCAGATTGGTGGTGTTGGTATTGGCGATTGAAATAAAGCTGTTCATAATGCCCCAAACGGTGCCGAACAGGCCGACGAAGGGCGCAACAGCGCCGACATTCGCCAAAAGCCCTGTGCCTGCCGCCATACGGCGTGCCGCACCTGCTTCAACCCGTGACAAAGCTGATTCCGCGCGGTCTTTGATGCCATCACGCGGCATGTCCGCACTGGCGCGATCGCGTTCTATCAAAGCGGCTGCAATCATCGCGGGCATCGCTCCACGACCATCAGGTGCCGCGCCGCGCAATGTGGCGTCTGTATCAAGCTGGCGATAGCTTTGTTGCAAGCGCAGGCGGGCGACGCCTAGCGACAATAGTTTTGCTGCAAAAATGGCCCATGTAAGCAAGGATGCAAAAATCAGTGCAAGCATGACGGATTTCACCACGACATCAGCCGCCATATACATGCCGATGGGCGACATGTGATCTTGGCCAGCTGTGGCGACATATGCGTTAAAGCGGGCCCATTTTTCACCCAATGTTTCAGCAGTCGCGGTCTGCGCTATGAAAAACAAGGGGAGGGTCACGGTGAGTGTAGAAAGAATGCGCATAGAATTAGACCTCGGACCAAAGACGGATCATGTTGTGATAAATACCTGTCAGGCGCACGACTTCAGCGTCGTCCACACCAAGGCGTTGCGTGAGAAGTTGGATTGTTTGATCCAGATCGAAAAGCATTGTGCGATGCTCGTTTGATCTGATCATGCTTTGCAGCCAAAAGAAGGACGAAATACGTGCGCCGCTGGTCACAGGGCGCACTTCATGCAGCGATGTTGACGGGTATAAAACCATATCACCCGCAGAGAGTTTCACCTCTTGCGTGCCATAGTGGTCTTCGATCACAAGTTCGCCGCCTTCATATTCATCGGGTTCAGACAAAAAGAGGGTCATTGATAGATCGGCGCGCAGGCGTTCTTGGGTAAAGGGCGACACGCGGATCGCGTTATCAACGTGTACGCCAAAGGTTTCGCCCGTCTCATAGCGATTGAACATCGGGGGCAAAATGCGCAGAGGCAATGCGGCTGACAAAAACAACGGATGGTTGGTTAAGGCACGTAAGACTTGTTCGCCAAGGCGGGCGGCCTCTGCGCTTTCGGGATCGAGTTGTTGATTCAGTTTGACGCTTTGCGACTGGGCGCCCGCGGTCTTTCGGCCATCTTGCCATGGGCTTGTCTCAAGGTCCGCGCGCAGGGTTTGCACTTGGGCTTTTGTAAGAACCTGTGGGATTGTGATCAGCATGGCATGGACCTGTTTTGTCGAAAAGGGAATGCGGGCGGCCCCAAGGACCGCCCGCAAAATGCGTGTTCTGTGGGCTTAGAATTTCACGTTAAACGTTGCCCAGATTTCGCGGCCAGGGGCCACATAAGTGAAGGGTTCGCCTGAACGGTATGCCGCATCGTAAAGTGTTGCGTCTGTGGCGTTTGTGATCCCGAACTGAATGTCGGAATTGTCGTTCAATTGGTAAGACCCTACGATGTCAAAGCTCCATTGCTCGGGCAGTGTTTTGCCGTTTGCATAGATGCCGCCAAGATTGCGTTCTCCTACAAAATTGGTTTGTAGGCCCAACATCAGATCTTCTGTGACGTCGTAAGTTGTCAGTAAGTTGAACTGTGTTTTGGCGATATTTGGAATTTCTTCGCCAATCGCATCTGGGTCTTGGCTTTCCAGAACTTCGCTATCCATGTAGACAGCACCACCGTAGACGCCGATACGATCGTGGATGCGGCCAGAGACACCCAACTCAAGACCTTGCACTTGGTATTTCAAGGTGTCGTATGCAACAGAGTTGCCGCGACCGCCGATATCTTCACGTGCGTTGTCTTTTGTTGTGTTGAACAAGGCTGCCGTCAAAAGCAAGTGATCTGAGTACTCGTATTTTACACCTAGCTCGTAGGATGTGTTTTTCTCAGGTGCAAGCGCTTGACCATTTTCATCTAGGCCACCGTAGAAACTACCACCCGATGCAATTTCTTGCCCCATTGGGTTGGTTGATGTTGCAATAGCGCCGTAAAGTGTAAGATCGTCTTGCGGTTTGTAGGCTGCGCCCACATTCCAGTTCAGCATGGTATCTTCACGGCTGTAGGAGTCTGTCACAGCGCCTGTATCATCATAACTGTCGCGTGACAGATCGTAGTGGTCCACACGCAGGCCACCATTTACAGTCCACTGGTCTGACAGTTTCACGCTATCCATGACAAAGACAGAAGTGGTGCGCACATTTGTATCTGTATGGCTATCAGAACGTTGCGCTTGTGATCCGTCCCAGCACCCTTCGCCGGCTGCATCTGGGTTGACCACATCAACCACACAGCGGTTGCCGCTTGTGTCTTGGTAATCTTCGCTCAACAGATCGTCGTAAGAATAGGTTGAAACGTCTTCTTGGCTAATATGTGCGCCAAAGGTGAAGCTATGCTCATAGCCGCCTAAGTTTTTTACGCCTGACAGTTCTAGATCGTCAGAAATAACGTCAGTTTCTTGGTAACGGCTCTTGAAGCTCAGGTTCGCAGTCCAATCCGCAGCATCGGTAGATCCGTTGTCATTCACCGAACTTGGCGCTGTCAAAATGTAATCGTTAATTGCTGTGGAGGCGCGCAGGGTGTTGGTCAAGGTCAAGCCGTTGTCCAATTCCCAAATCAAGCGGGCTGTGCCGACTTTGCTGGTGGCTTCTTGGTAATCACGACCTTTAACGCCGTAGAATGACTCGCGATCAACACCAAATTCGGTCACTGGACCTTCGGGGAAGTTCGGGTCGGTATTGCCAGAAGGTGCAGAAATATATGGCACGCCCCAGTCAGGTGTTTGGTTCATGTTAGTGTAAGCGTAATCCGCTTCCAACGTAACTTTGTCGTTAAACTTGTAACGCACAGCGGCTGATGCGCCTTGGCGGTCGTCGTTCAATGAATCGCGACCCGCGACGTCACCATCTTGCAACATACCATTCAAGCGGTAGGCAAAGCGGTCATCAACCACACGGTTCATATCAAGTGTCGTGCGCGCTGTGCCAGCATCGGTCACGTTTACACCGATATGCGTAAAATCAACGTCTTGTGCCTTCTTCGTCGCGATATTTACCGCACCACCTGTTGTGCCGCGTCCGCCGATTGTACCCGCTGGACCTTTCAAAACTTCAACCTGTTCTGTGTTGAAAGTCTCACGCACACCGATGCCTGGATCACGCACGCCATCAACGTAAACATCGTTGTTTGCCTTAAATCCGCGCACATAGATGTTGTCACCATAGGCATTGCCACCCTCACCGAAACCAAGCGAAATACCAGGTGTCGTACGGGCCAATTCACGCACGGATGTCGTGCCCGTTGTTTCCAATGCTTCTTTTGTCACAGCGGTTACTGTGCGCGGCATGTCTTTGATTTCGCCAGTCAGCTTGCCCATAGAAAGCGTGTCCGCTTTTAGGCCAGCATTTGGATCAGCGTAGGGGCTGTTGCCTGCATTGGCTTTGGCTTCAGCAACACGGGCTGCCTCGGCTGCTTCGCGCGCGGCTTGTTCGCGCGCGGCATCTTCTGCTGCACAGATCGGCTGGCCTGTAAGTTCTGGTGTGCACACCGTAGGGGCAGCAGGGCGCGGTGCAGAGGCGCGGCGTGTGGACCGCTGCGGCTGACTTTGCGCAGGTGCGGCTTCTGTGGTTTCAACATCAACGGTTGGCAAAACAATAACGCCATCATTCGCATTTTGGGCTGTTGCTGCACCTGCGAAGCAAGCGGCTGCAAGTGAGGCCCCCAAAAGGCCGATGTGACGTGATTCAATGGGCCGTGAAACGGCAGTCGTGTTACGCAAGCTGCGCATGGCGTTATCCCTCATTCAAGTGTTTTGGTCCAAGTCATTTTTGACTTTGGACGCATGGGCTGGCTTGAAAGGGCGGACCTTGTGGCTGGCGTCAAAATGCAAGGGCTGCTTATCCGAGTAATTTTGTAAAGTAAAGAAGTTCGGCTATTTCTTATTGAAAGACTAAGATACTTTGGGAGGGCCTGTGATATAGAAGTCACGGCGCACAGCTCAGCATGGACCCCGTAAACTCAGTTGGGGGCGCAAATCAGGGCCAATAAAACACAACTAATTTCCACTCAGCCCAAAAAACCGCTTGAATCATAATAGGCTGCACTCTAATCACGACGGCGGAGACGTGGCCGAGTGGTCGAAGGCGCTCCCCTGCTAAGGGAGTAGGCCCGGAAGGGTCTCGAGGGTTCGAATCCCTTCGTCTCCGCCAGACCTCAATTTTGTTGGTTTTGAATAGGTCGCCTTGGGCGACCTTTTTCTTTGTTTATCTGCGCCTTGTGCGATTTTATCTTTTTGTTGGATTTCTTTCGAATTGCCTCGTATGCTTTCCTTGGGTGGTATGAATTGTGGTATTTTTGAATGGCCTTATCTGGAAAACTAACAAAGAAGCTTGTTGAGAACCTAGGCGCTGGGCGGCACGGCGACGGCGGCGGCTTGTATCTTGTCGTGGACCCAAGCGGGGCGCGGCGCTGGATTGTGCGTGTTGTTGTTAAGGGGCAAAAAAACCGAAAAGGTGCGCCGTTGCGTACTGATTTTGGCTTAGGTGGCGCTGATGTCGTCACGTTGAACCAGGCGCGGGATCGCGCTCTTGAATATCGGCGTATGGCTAAACAGGGATTAAATCCGCGTTTTAATGCGCAGCGCGATATTCCGACGTTCGAAGAAATAGCCCAGCAGGTTCATATTGATCGAATGCCAACGTGGAAAAATGCCAAGCACGGTCAGCAATGGATTAACACTTTGCGCGATTATGCATTTCCCAAAATTGGCCGTATGCCCATTGATAGCATTGGTCAGCGTGAAATTTTGATGTGCTTGTCACCAATTTGGACAGAGAAACATGAAACAGCACGGCGATTGGCGCAGCGGCTTAAGATCGTTTTGGATGTCGCAAAGTCCAAGGGCTTTCGCTCTGGTGAAAACCCTGTGACAGCAATCAAGGACGCGCAGGTGCTCCCTAAGGTTAAAGTCAAAGTGAAGCACCACAAAGCGATGCCCTGGCAAGATGTGCCTGCATTTTATGCGGATCTTTCAACGCGAAATGCGATGGCTGCCAGAGCTTTAATGTTCACTTGCTTGACTGGCTCACGCACAGGTGAAGCTTTGGGGATGCGTTGGGAAGAATTGGATTTCATTGATAACATTTGGACCTGCCCAGAAATTCGTATGAAAACAGGCTCAGACCACCGCGTGCCTCTGACTGAAGCTATGTTGGGTATCATCGAACCATTGAAAGCTATGCAGTCTGAATTCGTATTCGAAGGCCAGAAACGTCACAAACCGTTGTCAAATATGGCAATGCTGATGTTGCTGCGTCGCATGGGTGTTGAAGGAGTGACTGTGCACGGGTTCCGTTCCACGTTCAGAGATTGGGCATCCGACGTCGCCGGTGCGCCTCGCGAGATCGCGGAAATGAGCCTCGCTCACAACATTGGTTCCAAGGTCGAACGCGCCTATGCTCGGTCAGACTTGCTGCAGCGGCGGCGTCAGTTGATGGATGAATGGTCAAAGTTTGTGATCGGTGATCGAAACGGCATGGAAGACCAAGAGTTGGATCAACATGATTGATGATTTACCTAGGCCGGAAGACGAATTCGGATTCGACATTAATTCTTTATGTGAGTTCCTTAAGGAAAATGTCGAGGGTTTTGAGCTGCATACGGAGCAAATTTTTTTCGATGCATGTCCAGATGATCCACTGATGAACATGGGATGGGGTGCACGTCCAAACGCACGGAAGGAAATAGAGCAACTCAAGAAACTTAGAGTTAGTTTGGAGACGCAAAGTCGAAAATTTAGAGGAACGCTTGGCGCCCACGAAGATGTTCTGGCCAAATTGCATAAATCGGCTATCGAACTGACGGACTACTCGTTGACTATGTATGACCTCTACTTTGGGCATGAAAACAGGGGCAATCCAAGTTGGGCGGCGAGGACGGTTGCGGCGATTTGTTATAAGGTAGTCGAACAATCGGGTCGAACACCGACGCTGGGGACGGCTGCGACAAGTGATGCCCCGACTGGTGAATATTGCAAGCTGGTAGAAGGAGCTCTCAAGGCTGCAGATGTTAACGCACATTGGAACAGTCCCGCGAAATGGGCATACGCTTATTACTACGATTTCGAAAAATAACTTTTCTTACTGTTTTCCTATTCAAGTTCACTCGCGTTAACCAAGTCTCATCCAATGCAAATGGAAAGAGGCAGAAAATGGCCCCCCCACGTAAAAGCAACCAAAATTTTGCTTTGAACAGCGAGAAACCCAAGCTCCTCCTTGATCGGCGCAAACCTTCACAAGCGGGTGCAAGCCTATTCGACGATACCCGAAATTACGTTCTGGGCGACGAGGAACTCAACCTCCTCGGCGACCGGGACAAACTTGCACAGTGGCGACACAAAAATATGGGCCCCGCATTCTATCGTCTGGGCCGCAAGATTATCTATCGCGGCGCAGATTTGAACGCCTATGCTGAAGCAAATCGCGTGGAGCCTGGTCATGTTGAGTGATTTGCTCAAGACCTTCAGTATCGGAAGTTGGTCTCCTACGGTTGCAATTCAAAATAGTAGAGGGAGGTTTCGAAATACCGATACTTTGAGTTCGGAAAACAAGTCGAGGCTCTATCCGTTCCCTTTCTTGGGATCCATGCAATGAGCGGTATGGCTTTGATTTGGGCTTCAAGCGTTAAAGGCTTAAAGCCTGCAGTGAAGATCGTGCTGTTCCAACTGGCGAACTTTCACAACAAGGAAACTGGCCAGTGCAACCCAAGTGCACAGCGGTTGGCAGAAGAATGCGGAATGGGTCGTGCAACACTGTTTCGGCATATGACGACTTTGGAAAAATGCGGGCTTGTCACGCGCCATGCCCGTGGGGATGGCAACGGCGGGCGGGGGGCTAACCAGTACGAACTGCACCTAGACATTAATCATGGTCCCACCTCGCGGCCGAAGGTTGGGGTAAGCGATCTCAATGGGGTTGTGTCTCAAAATGAAACGGGGGGAAACGTCTCAAAAAAGTGGGGGAAAAGTCCCAGCAGAAAGACGGGGGTAGTCCCAAACCGGGACACGAACCTTACCATTGAACCTGTGAAAGAACCACCTACGCGCAAGTGCGAGGCGGCGGGAGATGAAGAAGCTGAAAAAATTCTGGCGGCGTATCCACCGGACCGGCTTCGCGGCAAAGCAGTCTGCCTTGCCCGAATCAAAGAGGCCATGAAGGAAGGGATCGCACAGGAGTATTTGCTGCAAGCAGTCAAAGCCTACGCGACCGGCAGCGCAGGTTTCACCCGCTCCAAGGTCTGTTTTTCCGACAACTGGTTTCAGTCGAGACGCTGGCGGGCCTATGTCGAGAAGCAAGCGGAAGACCGAGAGAAAACGGCAGCATCGCAGGCCGATCATCACACGCTGCTGGCCTGCTGGATCAGTGACAGCAGCCCGCTGTGCAAACACATCACGAGCACCCAAGTCACGGCATTGCTCGCCTCGAAACTGGTGACCGAGGCGCAAATCCAAGCCGCAGGCCTCGGGCCATGACCGCGACCGATCCAACAGAAGAGCAAACAGCAAGGCGGCCCATGTCATTCGCTGGCGCTGCTGACATTGGGTCTTGCGAGGAGCGGCTAGCCGTATGGTGCCTCAATCTCGTGTCATCTCCCCACATTAATCGAGCGTACGGTATCTTTGTGCGCTTAGCGTAAACCCACAAAACTGGCCCACCGTAAATCGAACCCCAAATTGCGAAATGGTTTTACCGATGAAACAAAGCCGCAAGCGATCCAACATCGTTCCAATCACAAAAGATCCGCGCGCGACAAATGTTCTGAAATACCGGTCAGAATTTTGTAAGCTGGTAACCGAACTTGCGCGTCAGGGGCACTTCCCCGAGGAATGGTGCGCACAGATAGAAGTATCACTTTCGACGATGTACAATTGGGCGAACCGCTACCCGGCCTTCGATGATGCTTGCCAGCTGGCTTGGACCTATCTGACAGCCTACTGGACGCGCCAGGCGCTTCAGGCAGCCTGCGGAGGGCCAGCCGACGCCAAGTTATTGATCCACATTCTCCAAAAGCGTTTCCCTGACACCTGGGGTCATAAAGCCTGCAATACCCAGGCAAGCTTCCCAATGGGCACGAAAGGACAGAAACAAGAACCGGCAAAACCGTCTGCCAATAGTTTAGATGAGATGACAATATCCGAGCTAAGAGCCGAAATTCAAAGGGCGGGATCTCGAACTTAGGTGCGACTTATCGCCGATTTGTCGCCCACTTATAGCTGACTTATGTCTGATTTGCTTTAGGTTTATCAGATATTTAACGTTCAGCTCACAGACGCTACCAATTTGTTTTGGAGTAGAGAGTGTCCCGAACGACAAGCACGGAGGGCGGGCAGTCACTGTGGCGTACCCGTCCTTGATTATTACTGTGATCTGTTCGTCCGCGCAAATCTGCAGGGTACTTGGGGGGGTGAGCAGGTCAAAACCAATCAGTAAGCCTGAAATCTTGGCGAATAATTTTCCGGCCCTTAGTGCGGACCCTGAGATACCCGACTCTATACGTTTTGTGTCTCCGATGGCTTTAAGCCTCAACAAAATTGCGTCCACAAAGTCGGAAGTAAGTTTATGGAGACACTTCCATGGGGACTTATGATTGCCTACTTTGGGTAGACCTTTGTGAACGCATATTTTAAATTGGCGTGATAAGCTATTAGGCTGGCATTTTTGTTCTTTCGGTGTCAAATTGGTTGAGGAATTAAAGATGATTATAACAATTGACTGGCGCAAAAAGTACCCTCAAAGATCAGTCAAGCTGAAGGTGAGTTTCTAAGGCTAGCTAGGAGGGCTCAATGTCAATCGCGAACCAGCAAGACTACAAAATGTCCTTTAGCACCGGCGGTCTGTTCTTGAACGAAAGCCTGGAAGTCGCACGTTTGCATGTCGAGGGGGAGCCCTGGGAAAACACAATTCTCCGGGCAATGGACGAAGGCGCAACCAGTCTGCCCAAGTCTGCGTCTAACCGCAGATCGTTGCGCGAAATATCCAACCGCCTGCTCAAGTTGACGGCTGAGGAACGTTCTTACTTTTTGGAGAAAGCAGATCGGTCTGATCAGCAGGCGCTTCTCTGGATTGCTGCCTGTCGTGCATATCGCTTTGTCAGAGAATTTGCCGTGGAAGTCGTTCGCGAAAGGTATCTTTCTTACCAACTTGACCTGCCACTCGAGAGCTTTGACATCCTTCTCGCGGCAAAAGCCGAATGGGATGAAGGATTGGCAGGGCTAAGCCGGTCAACCCAACTCAAGCTTCGCCAAATTATGTTTCGTATGATGCGGGAAGCAGGGATTATTTCCGAAGACCGCCGGATCCAGACAGCAATTCTATCCACGTATTTGAAAAACATGATTGAAGAACATAATTCCGGCGAGCTGGCAGTCTTCCCCAGCGTTCCGGTCGAGGGGGCTTGATTTGAAAACTGAATTGAACCGGAAAGAGCGCGCCGAGCATCTTTTTCATGTGATTACCAGCAAGCGTTTCCTGTCCAAGCAGGGTTTTAGTGAAGTCCCTTTCTTCATTTATCCCTTTCCCGCGCTTGAGGGGATGTCAATGGACTTGGATCGAGCAAACCTAGTCACGCAAATTCAGAATGCGGGCGTTAAAGTGCTGGACATTAGCCTTTACGACCTCGCGCTCGAGGTTTTGTCCGACCGTGGTATTCTGGAGCAAGTGATCGAGATTGAGGCGGAAAGCGACAAAGATGAGATCATGGAACTTCTTCAAGGTGTTCTGGATCCAAAGGAACACTTTGCTCCCAAAATTGAGGGTTTGATCAGCACTCACGACCACGACGTTGTTTTCCTTTCCGGTATCGGTGAAATTTACCCTTTCCTGAGAGCTAATCTCATTCTCGAAAACCTCCAGAGCACGATCAAGGACAAACCACTAGTCGTGTTCTTCCCTGGGAAATATACGGCGAGCGTAGGTGGAATGACCGCATTGCACTTGTTTGGGGCGGTTCCTCCCCAACGCTACTACCGCGCTTTTGACATAATGAATTACGAGGTCTGACCCCATGGTCCAGTTGCTAAAAGACATTTTTGAAAAACCCGTCGACCGTGCCATTGATGGCGTTATCAAGGCCGACGACGAGGCGAGCCTTCGCGTTGAACTGGATGAGTACGTTGTAACCGGTGAAATCGGGCAGCGCCTTGAACAGTTCCTTGACGCTTACAATAACTACGACACATCGAACGGGGTGTGGATATCTGGGTTCTTTGGCTCTGGTAAATCTCACCTCTTGAAAATGCTCGCTTTGGTGCTCGAAAACCGAAGTGTGGATGGCGTCAAAGCCCACGACATCTTTGCGGAAAAGCCCGAAGTCAAAGACAACCCGATGTTGGGCGGTGCTTTGAACAAGGCGGTCTCGATCCCCTCAAAGTCGATCTTGTTCAACATCGACCAAAAAGCAGACGTTATCTCGAAGACGGATGTCGACGCTCTTCTCTCGGTGTTCCAGAAGGTTTTTGACGAGACCTGTGGGTATTATGGCAAGCAGCCCCACATCGCCCAATTCGAACGCGATCTCGCAGGTCGCGGCCAGTTCGACGCGTTCAAGGCCGCCTTCCTAAACGCATCAGGCAAGGATTGGGGTCGTGGGCGTGAACAAGCGGTACTCGAGTCCAAGAACATCGCGACTGCGTTTGCGGCTGCAACAGGTGGTGACGCAAACGACGCCAAGGACATCCTAAGCCAATACCGCAAAGACACTCGGGTCTCGATCGAAGATTTCGCAGAGACCGTTAAAGTGTGGATTGATGAGCAACCCAAAGGGTTCCGACTAAACTTCTTCGTAGACGAAGTCGGCCAGTATATTGCGGACAACATAAAGCTCATGACCAATCTGCAAACCATTGCGGAAAGCCTGAACACAAAATGCAAAGGGCAGGCCTGGATCATCGTCACCGCTCAGCAAGAAATGGCCTCGGTGATCGGTGACATGACCCAACAGCAAGAGAACGACTTCTCCAAAATTCAAGCCCGTTTCAGCAACCGTATGCCCCTGAACTCGGCAGATGTAGCGGAAGTGATTCAGCGTCGCCTTTTGGCCAAGACTCCTGAGGCCCAAGTAACGCTCGGCAACCTCCACGATCGCGAAGAAAACAACCTCAAGACACTGTTCGATTTCACCGACGGGTCGATGAAGCTCAAGAACTATCGTGACCGTGATCAGTTCATCGCAAGCTATCCGTTCCCACCGTATCAATACGATCTCTTTCAGATGGCGATCACTTCGCTGTCGGAGCACAACGCATTTGAGGGTAAGCATAGCTCTGTTGGCGAACGCTCAATGCTAGGCGTTTTCCAAGAGGTCTCGAAAAAACTGAAAGACCGAGAAGTGGGAGGTCTGGCGACTTTCGATCTCATGTTTGAAGGGATCCGGACCGCGCTCAAATCATCGGTACAACAAAGCATCCAGATCGCCGAAAAGAATCTGGATGATCCATTTGCAGTCCGAGTTCTTAAGTCTTTGTTCCTGGTCAAATACGTCAAAGGCTTCAAACCGTCTGTGCGCAACATCGGCATTCTGCTTTTGTCGGAATTCGAGGCTGATCAGACAATGCAACGTCGTCAGATCGAGGAAGCCTTAAGTCGCCTTGAGAGGGAAACCTACATCCAGCGGAATGGTGAGGTCTATGAATTCCTGACCAATGAAGAAAAAGACGTCGAAGCGGAAATTAAGGCACTCGACATTGACCCCTCGGAACTATCGAAGGAACTCGAGACAATCGCTTTCGATACAATCCTTCGGCATCGCAAGATCAAGCATTTGGCGACCAACAGCGAATACGCCTTCACGAGGAGGCTGGATGATCATGCGGTCGGTCGCGAATACGAACTTGCAATCAACGTCATTTCTCCCTTCAGCGATGAAGCTGAAAGCCCCGATGCAGTGCGCATGAAAACCATGTCGCGCGAGGAGCTAGCGGTATCCATGAAGCCGGATGCGAACTTCGTCCGCGACCTGATCCTCTTCAAACAGACCGATAAGTTCATTCGTCAATCTCGGAGCGGCTCTCCGCAACCAGGCCGTGACCGTATCGTCGCAGAAAAAGGCGAGCAAAATGGCCGCCGTGCCAAAGACCTCGAAATGCGGCTGCGGAAGCTAATGGGTGAGGCTCGGCTGTTCGTCAGAGGTGACGAGCTTGAGATCGGAGGTGAAGACCCTCAAGAGCGCATCAGCAAAGCTTTTCAGTCTCTGGTCGACAAGGTTTACACCAACCTGCCGATGTTGCGTGGCGTCAGCTACACTGAGGCAGACATCAACAAAGCAGTGCAATCTGAAAGCGGTCTGTTTGGATCCGATGGTACCGGCATCCACGAGGCAGAACAGGACGTTCTGAGCTTCATCAATGCGCAAGCACGCAATGGCGTCAAAGTCTCCGTCAAATACCTAGCCGACAGGTTCACTTCAAAACCCTACGGCTGGCCCATGACCGCTGCTTTGTGTCTTGCAGGTAGTTTGGTCGCCAAAGGCAAGGTCGAGGCGCGTGTCGATAGTGCAGTCAAGGAAGGGCTGGATCTCGCAAAAGCGCTCAACAACAGCCATGCGCTGCCAAACATCCTGCTTACTCCGCAATTGGAATTCACAGCCGCTGAAATTCGTAGCGCCAAAGAACTTTATCAGGAACTTTTCTCTCATCCTTCGTCGGGGACGGACGCTCGCAGCCTGGGCGCTGAATGGATCACTAGCATCGAGGCGTTGGAGGTGGAGGTAGACGGCCTTATGCGTTTGTCGCACCTCTACGCGTTCCTGACCGGGCTTGAGCCATTCCACCAACTGCTGCGTGGTATGAAGGGCAAACCGGCAAACTGGTATATATCCGAAGCCCCCAAACGTGAGGATGATCTTCTGAACGCGAAGGAAGATATCCTCGACAAAGTGAAATCCTTTATGGGCGGCGCACAAAAAGGCATCTATGACGATGCGCGCGATATGCTCGCTAATCAGTCTTCCAACATCGACTATGTGGATCCTGAAGCCGGTCAAAAACTTCGTGCGGCGTTGGAGGATCCCAACTGCTTCAAGGGATCGTCGATCCAGAGCCTGAAATCCGACCTCTTCGATCTGAAGAATAAGGTCGAGCTTAAGGTGCTGGAAGAGCGCAAAGCCGTCATCGCAGAGGTGCAAGAAGTCGCTGCCAAGATCGCGCAGATGCCGGACTTCCAAGCTCTCGATGCTGATAAACAAGCACGCATCAACGCGCGCATCGATAGCCACAAAGCCGGGCTCGACACGGTCACGCTGATCCCCGTGCTGCGTGACCGGGCCAATGGCGCGCGCACGAACCTGCTGGCTGACGCCGTCAACGAACTCGACCGGCTCGCGCGCCCTGCACCTGCACCCGATCCGCAGCCCAGCGATCGGCCCGCTCCTGCACCGCAGGCCCCAACAACAGTCCTTGCATCGACGCTCAAAATCAAAGCCCCGAAAACGCTGCTCACCGATGAAGACGACGTCGATCAGTACCTCGAAGAAATGAAAAAGACCCTGCTGGCCGAAATCCGCGCGGGCAAGAAAGTTATTGTGTAATGGATACCAACGCGCTCAAGAAATTCGCCCAAGCGGCCCGTAACCTGCTGATAGATCAGGTGACCTCCAAACTCGATGTCGTTCTGGCCGAAAACAGCGCGGCGCGGCGCGAGGCCCCCAAGGCGACCAAAGACCTCGACAACGCGATCAAACGCACCAGTAAAACGCAGGTCATCGAACAGGTCGCCTATACGTGGTTCAACCGCTTCACCGCCCTGCGCTTTATGGATGCCAACGGTTACACGCAGGTGCGGGTGGTCTCTCCGGCTGACGGCGCAACACGGCCCGAGATCTTGTCAGAGGCAATGGCGGGCAACCTGCCTGACAAAGCCCCAACCAGCATCGAAGCCCTGCTGAACGGGCGCACGCCCTCCAATGATCCGCAGGCCGAAGCTTACCGTCAACTGCTCGTCCATACCTGCAATCAGTGGCACGGGCCGATGCCCTTCCTGTTTGAGCAGATCGATGACTACACCGAACTGTTGATGCCCGAGGATCTGCTCTCGCAGACCTCCATCCTCGCCGAACTGCGCAAGGTCATGACCGAGGACGCCTGTCAGGACGTCGAGATCATCGGCTGGCTCTACCAGTTCTACATCTCTGAGAAGAAGGATCAGGTCTTCGCGGGCCTCAAGAAGAACCAAAAGATCACGGCCGAGAACATCCCCGCCGCGACGCAGCTGTTCACGCCGCACTGGATCGTCCGCTACCTCGTGGAGAACTCGCTGGGGCGGCTCTGGCTGCTGAACAATCCGCACAGCGGGCTGGCGGCCAAGATGGACTATTACATCGCGCCAGAAGAGCCCGAGACGGACTTTCTGCGCATCTCCCGCCCCGAAGAGATCCGCATCTGCGATCCCGCCGCCGGGTCGGGGCACATGCTGACATATGCCTTTGACCTGCTCTACGCCATCTACGAGGAAGAGGGATACGACGCGACCGAGATCCCCGCGCTTATCCTGACGCATAACCTGACGGGGGTGGAGATTGACGACCGCGCGGGGGCGCTGGCGGCTTTTGCACTGGCGATGAAGGCGGCGGGCAAGCTGGGGCGGCGGCGGTTCCTGCGGATGGAGGCAAAACCCGACATCTGCGTGTTGCAGGAACATCGCTTCCAGATAAGCGAGTTCAACGACTTTGTTGCCGACCTTGGCTACGACCTAAACGTCGATCGGGTGGCTAATGGCCTATCGAAAACGCCTCTCATCCTCGATGAATTCTGGCACTCCGTCAGCCGCTATTTGAAGCACGCTGAGGCAAAGGGCTTCGAGGACATCGTTGACAACGCGATGCACGTGTTCGGTGTCGCGCTCGATTGGGAGCTTGGCTTGTTTGAAGAGGCGGCTCAGACCCCCTTCATCCTGAACCAAACCCAAGACGTTCGGTCCGAACTCTTGGCCATCGCGGCATCAGACAAATCGGCCAAAGAACGCAAACAGCTTGAGACGGCGTTCAAGAAGAGTGCGAACTCGCCCAACATCTCCGAGAGATTGATCGGGATTGGCAAGGCCTACGCCAAGCACGGCAATGACACGACATACCGCATGGATCTCGACGCGCTGGTGGCCCGGGTGGAAGAGGCCACCAACGCGCCCGAGGTCTATGCCAGACTTGAGGACGTGGCGCGGCAGTTGAACGAAGCGATTGCCTTCCATGGTCCGCTTTGGGCGACCATCCGGCAATTCGAGCAGGCCAAGAACTTTGGCTCGCTGATCGTGCCGAAGCTGCGCGATCCGGCCGAGACGCTGCGGGTGGTCGAGGCGCGGGATTTTGGCGGTGATCTGCTGTTGAAGGAGGTGCAGGAGCGTGTCATCGCCGTGCTGCGCATGGCCGAGGCGCTGTCGCCAGAGTATCACGTGGTGGTGGCCAATCCGCCGTATAAGAAGAAAGGTGATCTTAACGGCCAGCTTCAGTCTTTTCTCGTCGAAAAGTTCCCCGATTGTTTTTCAGACCTCTATGCCGCGTTCATTGATCGCTTAAGTAAGCTTTGCCGCAGGCACGGGCTGTTCGCAATGATCGCTATGGATAGCTGGTTATTTGGTGACGACTATACGGAAATGCGTGCACGTCTGATCTCTGGCTCGCCCTTCCAACAGTTGGCACACCTTGGCCCTCGCGCATTTGACGAAATCAAAGGAGAGGTAGTTCAGGTAGCGGGCTTTGTGTCTCAACGCGGCGGGAATCCCGATCGAGCAGCCCAGTTCTTCGATCTTACCGAGGGGCAGAACTCTGATGAGAAGGCCGCCATGCTTCGCGAAAGACATGGTGAGCATCTGGCACGAGCGTCTGACTTTACACGTCTTCCGCGAAACGTAGTTGCCTATTTCGTATCCGACCACACTCGTAGCGCTTATGCCGACGGTACTCCCCTCAAGGAATATGCGGAAGCCTTCACAGGTCTTCAGACCGGTGACAACCCACGCTTCATTCGAAGCTGGGGAGAAGTCAGTCGTGTTTCGATCGATTTCGATATTGAACCGGAAACCAAAACAAGTTGGTCCGGGAAATGGGTTCCTTATGTTAAGGGCAGCGACTACCGAAAGTGGTTCGGAAATCATGAGTTCATTCTCGATTGGCACTCGGATGGTGCCGAGATCAAATCGCACAAAAGCTCCACGGTTAGAAACGAGCAGTATTACTTTCGTAACGGACTTGCCTACAACACTATTGCAAGCAAATTGTCAGTCCGCCGCGTAACCTATGGTCATATTTTTGATCAGAAAAATTCTATGTTCTTCAGCGACAGTCCACGCGCTCTCGATGTTTCCTTGGGCCTACTGCATTCCAAAGTAATGCCCCCGCTGCTGCGCGTCGTCGCGGCAAAAGATTTTGGCCCAGGAAGTATGAAGCTGCTGCCAGTATTCGAAGATTATGAAGAAGTATCGGTAACACATCTGGTCGACAGATTGGTAGAAATCGCCCGTGCCGATTGGGACGCCTACGAAACCTCCTGGGATTTCACCACGCTCCCGCTGCTCTCGCCCGATCACCGGGCCGACACGCTGGAGGCCACCTATACCCGCCTGCGCGACCATTGGCAGGGCATGACGGACGAGATGCAGCGCCTTGAGGAAGAGAACAACCGCATCTTCATCGACGCCTATGGTCTGCAAGACGAGCTGCCCCCCGAGGTGCCGCTGAACGAGATCACCCTCACCTGCAACCCTGCCTATCGCTATGGCATCAAGAACGACGCCGAGGCGAACGAGACCCGCCTGCGTGCCGACACCATGGCCGAGTTCCTGTCCTACGCCGTGGGCTGCATGTTCGGGCGTTACAGCCTCGACGCCCCCGGCCTGATCCTCGCCAATCAGGGCGAGACGCTGGCCGACTACCTCGCCACCCTTAAAGAAAAAGGTGTGCCCGAGCCGACCTTCATGCCGGACGAAGACAACGTCATCCCCGTGCTCGACGAGAACTGGTTCCCCGACGACATCACCGAACGCTTCCACCTGTTCCTGCGCGTGACCTTCGGCGAGGCGCATTTCCGCGAGAACCTGAAGTTTATAGAGGACACGCTTGGCAAGAACGGAAAACCAAGGTCCCTGAGAGATTATTTCACCAAGGATTTCTACGCCGACCACGTGAAGCGCTACAAAAAGCGCCCGATCTACTGGATGTTCTCCAGCCCCAAGGGCACGTTCAACGCGCTGATCTACATGCACCGCTACCGCGCCGACACAGTGTCGGTGCTGCTCAACGACTACCTGCGCGAGTTCATCACCAAGCTGGAGGGCGAGCGTACAAAGCAGGAGAAACTGGCCTATGATCCGACAGCGACCCAAGGGCAGAAGACCAAGGCGCTGAAGGAGGCGGCCAAGGTCGCCAAGCAGATCGACGAGCTGAACGAATGGGAACGCGACGTGATCTTCCCGTTAGCACAAAAGAAGATCGAGATCGACCTCGATGACGGGGTGAAGGCGAACTACCCGCTATTCGGCACCGCGCTGAAAAAGATCGTGGGGCTTAGCTGATGTCGAATCGAGAAATTTGCCAATCAACGTCATTGCTGAAAATTTACGACAAAGGGTTATTTTGAATGATTTCTGAACTACGAATTGAAAACCTCACAGCATTTGAAAATCTGCAATTAAAGCTGTCACCAAAATTGAATGTAATGATTGGCTCTAACGGTACTGGCAAAACTCACATCTTGAAAGCGATCTACGGTCTGGGTTTGGTGGGCCAGCCCTCAATAGCAGGGCAAAATAAATCTGAAGAAGAAGCTTCTGCATCAAAAAAATTCGTACGGATATTCACCCCTGAAGACGTTCGCCTAGGAGCCTTACATTCAAAAGGCGCTGATTCTGAAACAAGACTTAGTCTGGTAAATGGAGACGGTTCAACTGTCGAGATTTCATTCAACAACCGTTCAAAGTACTTCAAAATCAGTGAGACGGCTACAACATCTTCTCACGCCACAAAACCGGTTTTCATTCCTGCTAAGGAAGTTCTGTCGCTTGTTCGCGGTATGCGGAATTCAAACTACGATCGTGAAACTGTAGAGGCAATTTTCGATGATGGTTATACCGACCTCGCCGAGCTTTTAGTTTCTCCCGGATTCGAAGATGAAGCATCTCGTGTTTCTGAGGATCCTAGGTTGTCTTCTGTGATCCGTGAATTGGTAGATCTAGTAGGTGGAAGATACCGCTGGACAGAGGAAGGCGCATTCCGTTTTGAACCTGGTCATTATGAGGAAAAAGCTGCTCCAGACAGGACACGGTCGCAGGCCGCAAAGGTATACCAGGATTCCACTGTCATTCGTTTCGTCTCGAAAGAAGGTCAATCTTTCTCGAGCGCCATGACAGCTGAGGGTTACAGAAAGATAGGTGTCCTACATCGGCTGCTTTGCAACGGTGCAGTTAGTCCTGGGAAGACAGGAGTGCTGCTTTGGGATGAACCAGAAGCAAACCTTAATCCAAAGTTGATGAAGAAAGTTGTTCAAATTCTTTTGGAACTGTCACGCAACGGACAGCAAGTCGTTGTAGCGACCCACGACTACGTCCTTCTTAAGTGGTTCGATTTACTCAAAAATACCGGACATGAGGATCACATTCGCTTCCATGTTCTGGCCCGAGACGAAGAAACTGGTTCAATATCCGTTCACTCTACCGATGAATACGACCAACTAGCGGAAACTGGAATTGCGAAAACGTTTGGTGCACTTTACGACGCCGAAATCGAACGCTCTCTGGAAGGTGTGTCACTATGATAACGGTGCGAGAACTCGATTTGGAGATCAGCTTTGCAGGGGCAACAGCCGTCATCAATTTTGACGATGCCCAATATCATAGTCCCAACACCATTAAACGCGTCGACTTCATTGCTGAATACGACGATCGTGACATATTCGTAGAAATTAAGGATTTAGATATTCCTAATCCCCAGAACATCGATGGTTTCTTGAATAAACTAGGTTCTGGGGTACTTGTGCAGAACTTGGCTGGAAAGTTCCGTGACACAGTTTTTTTCAGAACTGCGCAGGGAATAACTGATCGTTCCATCGTCTACGTAGTTCTTTTGTCGATGCAAAGCTTAGACGTAGCATTATTGCTGAATAAACAGGATCAATTGAAGAAATCGATACCGATCAGGCATTTGGATTGGACGCGCGACTGCGCCACAAGTTGCGTAATCCTAAATCTAGAACAATGGAAACGTCAGTTTGGGGTTCAATCGGTTAGACGAATTAGTGAGGAGCCTGCTGTTGGACATCTCGAAGCTTAAAAAATTCTCTCAATTTGCACGGCGCGCCCTTGTAGAACAGGTCGACGCCAGGCTTGGCTTAGTTTTAATGGCGGGCGCTTCGGAAAGGCGCGAACACCCAAATGCGATGAAGAAGCTGGATGCAGCTATTGATAAACATAGCAAAGGCGAAGTCATCGAAAGGGTCGCTTATATTTGGTTCAACCGCCTATCGGCGTTGCGCTATATGGATTTGAATAATCTAAACGCTATCCGGGTTGTGTCTCCGGTGCCCGGCCAGTTTCAGCCTGAAATTCTGGTTGAGGCAAAGGCCGGAAACATAAGTGCCGATATTGTGCCTGAAAAAACTCGCAAAAGGGTCTTTGCTCTCTTGGATGGGCGTGTCCCGAGCCCCGATTCACAGTCAGAGGCCTATCGATTGCTGCTCGTTGCGGTTTGCAATTACTGGCAGAAATCTATGCCTTTCTTGTTTGAGAGGATCGACGACTACACCGAATTGTTGTTGCCGGAAGACCTACTATCGCCAGCCTCGATCCTAGCGTATCTGCGCGAAGCCATGACACCAAATGCTTGTGAGGATGTAGAGATCGTTGGCTGGCTCTACCAATTCTACATCTCCGAGAGGAAGGACCAAGTATTTGCGGACCTCAAGAAGAACGTTAAGATCGAGGCCGAGAACATCCCCGCCGCGACGCAGCTCTTCACCCCGCATTGGATCGTCCGCTATCTGGTGGAGAACTCGCTGGGGCGGCTCTGGCTGCTGAACAATCCAGCAAGCGGGCTGGCGGCCAAGATGGACTATTACATCGCGCCCGAAGAGCCCGAGACGGACTTTCTGCGCATCACCCGCCCCGAAGAAATCCGCATCTGCGATCCCGCCGCAGGCTCGGGGCACATGCTGACCTATGCCTTTGAGCTGCTCTACGCCATCTACGAGGAAGAGGGTTATGACGCGACCGAGATCCCCGCGCTGATCCTGACGCACAATTTGACCGGAGTGGAGATCGACGACCGCGCGGGGGCGCTGGCGGCTTTTGCACTGGCGATGAAGGCGGCGGCCAAGCTGGGGCGGCGGCGGTTCTTGCGGATGGAGGCAAAGCCCGACATTTGCGTGTTGCAGAACGTGAGCTTTACGCCTGCCGAGATGCAGGACGTGGCCGCCGTGGTGGGCAAGGATCTGTTCACGGATGAGCTGCGCGAGACGCTGAGGCAGTTCGAGCAGGCCAAGAACTTCGGCTCGCTGATCGTGCCGAAGCTGCACGACCCCGCCGAGACGCTGCGGATAGTCGAGGCGCGGGATTTCGGCGGCGACCTGCTGCTGAAAGAAGTGCAGGAGCGTGTCATCGGCGTGCTACGCATGGCCGAAGCGCTGACGCCGAAGTATCACGTGGTGGTGGCCAACCCGCCGTATATGGGTCGAGGTGGCATGAACCCCACTCTTATGACGTGGACCGAAGCTAACTACTCAGATTCAAAGTCTGATCTCTTCGCAATGTTTATGGTTCGCTCGCTCATGCTGAATGTCCAAGGCGGGTTCATGGCCATGATCAACATGCAGTCTTGGATGTTTCTCTCGTCCTTTGAGAAAATGCGTGGATGGTTGCTTGCATCGTCTCATCTTACTTCGATGGCACACCTTGGAGAGAGAGCATTCGATACAATCGGCGGGTCAGTCGTGTCGACAACTGCTTTTGTTTTCGAAAAGTCTCGGAAGGCTTCCAGTGCTGGGTACTTTGTTCGCTTGATAGATGGACGGAACGAAAATGAAAAACTGGAGGCTTTGAAAAGAGCCGCCTCAGGAGCGGATGACGAAGTTTACAAAGCAAGCACCACCGAGTTCGAACGGATCCCGGGCTACCCTATCGCATACTGGATATCTCAGGATGTCGCAGATGCATTCCTTGAGGATATGCTCTCTTCAGTTGGGAGCACGCGCCGAGGACTTCAAACTGGAAACAAGGACCTTTTCATCAGGCAGTGGTCAGAGGTTGGCTCTGAGCAAACAGACTTTGTTAGTCGTAACCGCGTCGAGGCTCTTCAACGTTCCGAAAAATGGTTTCGATTCAATAATGGTGGCGACTATCGGAAGTGGGCGGGTGGTATTGATCTAGTAGTGAACTGGCAATCGGATGGACGCGACATTAAGGCTACCGGCAAGGCCATTATCCCCAGCGAAGACCTGTACTTCAAAGAGGCCGTTTGCTGGGGGCGAATTTCAAGCGGTCCAGAGGCATATCGCCTCCATGAGGGCGGACTGCTTCCGGGAGACCTCTCGCCATGTTTTTTCTCTGATGCCCCCTACTTTTCATTGGCTTATTTCAACTCGCCTGTCGCGCGCACGTTCAAAAACGTTGTAAATCCTACGATCACCAATACGGTTGGAGATCTCGCCAAGATTCCGGCTCCCACGCGAGCGACCCAACAGAACGCAAGTGTTGAGCGCGTCGTCCGGCAACTTGTGGCCTCGCATACAACCGACTGGGACTCGTACGAAACCTCCTGGGATTTCACCACGCTCCCGCTGCTCTCGCCCGATCATCGTGGCGAAACGCTGGAGGTCAGCTACGCCACTCTCCGCGCCCATTGGCAGTCCATAACGGACGAGATGCAGCGCCTTGAGGAAGAGAACAACCGCATCTTCATCGACGCCTATGGTCTGCAAGACGAGCTGCCCCCCGAGGTGCCGCTGAACGAGATCACCCTCACCTGCAACCCTGCCTATCGCTATGGCATCAAGAACGACGCCGAGGCGAACGAGACCCGCCTGCGTGCCGACACCATGGCCGAGTTCCTGTCCTACGCCGTGGGCTGCATGTTCGGGCGTTACAGCCTCGACGCCCCCGGCCTGATCCTCGCCAATCAGGGCGAGACGCTGGCCGACTACCTCGCCACCCTTAAAGAAAAAGGTGTGCCCGAGCCGACCTTCATGCCGGACGAAGACAACGTCATCCCCGTGCTCGACGAGAACTGGTTCCCCGACGACATCACCGAACGCTTCCACCTGTTCCTGCGCGTGACCTTCGGCGAGGCGCATTTCCGCGAGAACCTGAAGTTTATAGAGGACACGCTTGGCAAGAACGGAAAACCAAGGTCCCTGAGAGATTATTTCACCAAGGATTTCTACGCCGACCACGTGAAGCGCTACAAAAAGCGCCCGATCTACTGGATGTTCTCCAGCCCCAAGGGCACGTTCAACGCGCTGATCTACATGCACCGCTACCGCGCCGACACAGTGTCGGTGCTGCTCAACGACTACCTGCGCGAGTTCATCACCAAGCTGGAGGGCGAGCGTACAAAGCAGGAGAAACTGGCCTATGATCCGACAGCGACCCAAGGGCAGAAGACCAAGGCGCTGAAGGAGGCGGCCAAGGTCGCCAAGCAGATCGACGAGCTGAACGAATGGGAACGCGACGTGATCTTCCCGTTAGCACAAAAGAAGATCGAGATCGACCTCGATGACGGGGTGAAGGCGAACTATCCGAAATTCGACGCTGCGTTGAAGAAGATTGTTGGGTTAAGTAAATGAGTGAGCGGATTGAAGCTGGCCTAAAACGGCTATTTGACGAGCACCGGATCGTGTTCTGGTACGACGCGGCGCGCGACATGCGGGCTGAGTATGAGGCGGCGGATCTGCCGGATGTCGAGAAGGTCGAAATCGTGAACAACGAATTTGGTCTGAAATACCGGATGCTGCGGCAAGAGCCAAAGCAGAAGTTCCTTGTGTTCAAAGATGGCCCTGCACCCGAGATGGCCGACAACTGGCTGCTCGATCTGCATTTCGCTTGCGGCGTGTTCAAGGCCGACCAGGCCGCGATCTGGTTGGCCGAGCTTGGTCTGCCTGTGCAATTTGAAGACGTGGTGCGCGACCATTTGGAGTTCTACAAATCAAAAGGCCGCATTGAGACGCTAAAGCAGCTGATCACGCCGTCAGACACAAAGACTGACGTGCTGCGCCGCATGCTGGCCGTTTGCACAGGTGCTGAAGGTGCGCTGGACACAGTGATCGAGGCGCTTCTGGGCGAGCTGGCCGAAGGCCGCGATGACGCGATACGCCTGATGGAGCGTTCTGGGCTGACTGCACTTTTCTGGAAACAAGTCGAAAATGCCTACGGCTATGCGAGTGATGAGCCGGACTTCATGGATTTTGCCATTACGCTGTTCCAGTCTTGCTATCGCCGCACGCTGGGCGAGGACAGTAAGCTGAATGGCGAGGCGCTTCTGGTCTTTCGTCGCTGGAAGAACAATCGCTTGGGTGCCAAAGCCTTTGAGACGCTGAGTGGGAAGTACCAAGACATCCTTCGAATTACCGACGATGTGCAGGATCGCGACATTAAAGCCTTGCGCGGAATTGATCATTTTGAAGCCATCGATCGTCAGATCATCCGGTCCCTCGTGTCCGAGATGGCCAGTCAAACAGTGTCATCAGCGGATGTGCTAAAAATCGTACGCGAGCGGCGGCAGAGCCATTGGTATCCGACCTACGAGGACATCTACCGCGCAATTGGCTATGCAACCGAGTTTCAACAGGCTCTGGCCGAAGCCAACCTGACCATGACCTCTCCGAGCGAGGGGGTGAAACGGTATGTCTCGCATTGGTTCAAGATCGATCAGCTGTATCGCAAGTTCATTTTTCACATGCAGAAGAGCGGTCAGGCCTCGCTGCTTGCCGCGCTGTTTGAGAGTGTAGAAAACCGCTACACGACCAATTTCCTATCCGCCGTCAACGACGCTTGGCAGGATCAGATTGCTGGTCTGAATGAATGGGCAATCTCTGGGTACACGCGGCAAACTGACTTCTACATGGATCAAGTCGCCGAATTTCGTCGCCGTGATCAGAAGGTGGTCGTGATCATTTCAGACGCGTTGCGCTACGAGGTGGCTGAAGAAACTTTACGCGAAATCCGAAAGCTGAACCGGTTCGATGCAGAAATAAAGCCGATGATTTCCGCTTTGCCAAGCTACACCCAGCTGGGTATGGCATCGCTGTTGCCCAACAAAGACCTAACGCTTTGTGGTGACACAACCGTGACATCGTTTGGAATGCCGACGCAAGGGACAGCCAACCGTGAAAAAGTGCTGGGAATGGGGCGCACTGATGATCGTGTGAAGGCCATGAAAGCAGATGATTTTATGGCGTTGAAGGCCGACGACGGAAAGGAAATTTTCCGCGACCACGATGTCCTCTATCTTTATCATAACCGGATCGACATCGTTGGAGATAAACTCTCCACCGAAGAGCGTTTGACCGAAGCTACAGAGGGTGCAGTCGAGGATCTGACCAAGCTTGTTCGCAAGCTAACAACGGCCAATTTCTCGAACATTCTCATCACAGCAGATCACGGTTTCATCTACCAGCACCGCGCTCTGGACAAGACGGATTTTTCGGTAGCAGATCCTACGGGTGGTGAAATACTCGATACGAACCGGCGGTTTGTGCTTGGCCGGAATTTAAACGAGACTGCGGGAATGAAGAAGTTTCGTCCGGATGAATTGGGGCTGAAAGGCGATATCGAGGTTCTCATCCCCAATTCAATAAACCGTTTGCGCAAAAAGGGCGCTGGCAGCCGTTTTGTTCACGGAGGTGCGACGCTTCAAGAAGTTGTCATCCCGGTCATAAGGGTCGGGAAACGGCGTGAAGCAGATGTTGAGAAGGTCGAAGTTCAGATTATCATCGCCGGAAAAAGCCTGATTTCCTCTGGCCAGACGGCGGTTACCCTCTACCAGACGCAGCCAGTTTCCGAAAAACAACAGCAGCGCGACGTCTTGGCTGGAATTTACACGTCGGACGGAACGCTCATTTCGGATGAACATCAGCTTACCTTTGACTACACTTCGCAAAACGCTCGCGAACGGGAATTACCTATTAAATTCCTGCTGGCACGAGAAGCAGATCGTTTCAATAATCAGGATGTTTTCCTTAAACTCCGAGAACGGATCGGCAAGACAAGCCATTACGATGATTACTCAAGCCACCGTTTTCAACTGCGCCGTGGCATTTCTACAGATTTCGACTTTTAAGGACTGAACATGAGCGCACTCGACGACAAAATTAATGAGCATTTCGCGGGCTATGTGGTTCGCAAGGATCTGGTGAAGGCAGTCAAAGGCAACGCGATCGTTCCAACCTATGTTCTCGAGTATCTTCTGGGACAGTATTGCGCGACGGATGATGAGGCGTCGATCGAGAGTGGCATCGAGACGGTCAAGGAAATCCTGCGTAAGCACTACGTCCACCGCAGCGAAGCGGGGCTTATCCAGTCCACAATCAAGGAAAAAGGCCGATACAAGGTTATCGACCAGATCAGCGTATCGTTGAACGAAAAGACGGACAGCTACGAGGCCAATTTTGAAAACCTCGGGATCAAGAAGGTTGCGGTCGACAGCGGCACTGTCAAAGCGCACCCTAAACTGCTCGTCACAAGTGTTTGGTGCATCGCCGATGTCCAATACGAATTCTCAGAAGAGGCCCGTACATCGCCCTGGGTGATCGAGACGATCAAACCAATCCAAATCGCCAAGGTCGACTACGAGGGATACAAAGAAGCACGCGGACAGTTCACCTCAGACGAATGGATTGACCTGCTGATGCAATCGATCGGCTTTAACCCGGACGCCTTTGGGCGGCGCAGCAAGCTCCTGCAGCTCATGCGGCTCATTCCTTTCGTGGAGCGGAACTACAACATCATCGAGCTTGGCCCAAAAGGCACAGGCAAATCACACATCTTCTCGGAATTTTCACCCCATGGACAGCTGATCTCTGGCGGTGAGGTATCGATCCCTAAGCTGTTTGTGAACAACTCGAATGGCAGGATTGGGCTAGTAGGGTATTGGGACGTTGTGGCGTTCGATGAATTTGCGGGCCGCGAGAAGACAGCTAATAAAGCGCTTGTCGATATCATGAAAAACTACATGGCAAATAAGACGTTCTCGCGCGGCACTAACCCTATGGGGGCCGAGGCGAGTTTTGCATTTGTGGGCAACACGGACCACAATGTGCCCTACATGCTTAAGAACAGCGATCTGTTCGAGGCGCTGCCCCCCCAATTCCACGATTCCGCCTTCATAGACCGCCTCCATGCCTATCTGCCGGGTTGGGAGATCGACGTTATTCGTGGCGAAATGTTCACCAGCGGCTATGGTTTTATCGTTGACTACCTTGCCGAGATCCTTCGCCATTTGCGTCAAGAAGATTTCTCGAACCGTCCTGACATGCACTTCAAAGTCAGCGAAAAGATCTCAACCCGTGACCGCGACGCCATCTACAAGACCATGTCTGGTTTTCTGAAGGTGATTTTCCCCGCCGGGGACGAAACGGCTGAGGATGTCGAAGAACTTTTGCAGCTTGCGATGGAAAGCCGAAAGCGTGTGAAGGATCAGCTATTTAGAATTGATGCAACGTACCCGGACGTGGACTTCTACTATTCCGGTTCAGATGGCGAAAAGCGGCGTGTGCAGACCGTAGAAGAGCAAGAGTTTCCACAGTTTTACTACCTCAAACCCGCTTCAGACCCCAAGCAACAGGATCAATCGACCGATGGCGCTGACGTTGTCATCGATGCTGAGCAAGCCCCTACCGATGCCACACGCGGCTTAAAGCCCGCCAAGCCTCTGGCAGAGGAAGGGCATCATGTGTTTTCGGAAAACCGAAAAGGCGTCAGCTATGACAAGCTTTTCGGCCCTTATCTGGACGGCGCGTCGCGGATCATCGTGACGGACCCCTATATCCGCTACTTTTATCAGATCAAAAATATGATGGAATTTGTTGAAATGGTCATTCAGCGCAAAGCGCCTGAAGACCAAGTTGCCATCCACCTTGTCACCGGACCTGACGATGGCAACGTCCAAAAACAGCGCGAACTTCTCGAAAGCATCACTGAGGCATGCACTGGATCAGGCGTTGATTTCACTTGGGCGTTTGATGGATCAGGAACAGTTCATGCGAGAGATATCGTCGCAGATACTGGCTGGAAAATCGTGCTTGACCGCGGTCTCGATATCTTCCAAGCGCCAGTGCGACGCGACGGCTTCAGCCTCAGCGACCGCCTCCAAGAACATCGTATGCTTAAGAATTTCTATGTGACCTATGTGCGGCAAAACTAGCGATGGAACTGCTTCAATATTTCAGAAAAGAGCTAAACGATGTTCCGCGTTGATTTGAACCAGAACCGTTTGTCCCGCCTGTCCCAGAGGCGTTTTTCTGCATGGACTTAACGCGAGCGTGACCACCTGCAAGAGTGGCGGGCCAACGAACTAAAATTGCAAAAGCGAAAAAAATAAACGGACAAAAGAATGAATAATCAGCCAAAGCCCGACTCAAAGACATACGATGACCTGATATGAGACGTCAAAAAGGGCATTATCAAAGTGCCCAAGTTCCAGCGGGATTTTGTCTGGGACTTGAAGGCTACGGCGAAGCTTTTGGATTCGATCCTGAAAGGCTATCCCATCGGCACATTTATCCTCTGGGAAACGGATCAGCGTATCAACGATATTAAAAACATTGGTGGTTTTGAACTGCCCGAGACGCCCGTAGGAAGCAATGTTCAATATGTGCTTGATGGGCAGCAACGTATCACCTCCCTCTTTGCTGCCTATCTAGGTGAGCAGATCAGAAAGCCTGGTGAGAAAAAGATTACCGACTACAAAGACATCGTCGTGAACCTTGAAAAGAACCTCGAGGAGAAGGAAAAGGATATCGTCACCGTTAAAGACGAGGCAGAAGTTTTTATACCCCTGCATGACGTTTTGAACTTCAACCATAAGATGGGCAAAAAGTTGGAAAGTGACGGCTTTGAAGAATGGCAAATTGATCAAATCGACGAATACTCCAATGCATTCAGTACTTACGCATTCTCGACAGTTACCCTTCGACAAAACGATATCGAGTCTGCCATTGAGGTTTTTACCCGAATAAATACAGGAGGAAAGGTTCTTACGCTTTTCGAAATCATGTCGGCAAAAACTTACGACGAAGCTGCCAATTTCGACATGCAGACCCACTGGGAGAAGTTCCAGAAAAAGCTCAATGACAGCAAGTACGAAAACATCTCCGCTTCCGTACTCTTGCAAATCTTGAGCCTGGTCATAAGCGAGTCGAAGGAGTGCAAGCGGAAGACTATCCTGGGTCTGGACAAGGCCGACATTATTGCAAGGTGGGATGATGTCATCTCTGTGATCGAGAAAACTATCGACCACTTCCGGACAGTTTTGCGGATACCTGTTTCCCAGATTCTGCCCTATGATACGCTGATCGTGCCTTTTGCCTACTTCTTCTTGAAAACAGGCAAGTCACCGAACGGCCAACAGCGGAAGTATCTCGAAGAGCTTTTCTGGCGTTCCTCGTTGTCGCTGCGCTATTCGTCGGCCACAGAGTCGAAACTTGCCGCTGACATTAAGAAAGTTGACTTGATCATCGATGGGAAACGGCCATCTTACCCTGAGTTCAAGCTTTTCATGAACTCGGCCCAAGATCTCAGGGAAACCGATTTCTCGACTGGGAACGCTATTTGCAAATCGATCCTCTGCATTCTTGCGTATCATGAACCAAAGGATTTCGACACAAACGGCAAGGTGCTTCTGGATAACTCATATCTCAAGATCGCCAGCAGTAAGAACTATCATCATTTCTTCCCCAGAGCTTTTATTCGCAATCACGGCACCGATGCGGAGACCCCTTATGCCAACTCGATAGTCAACATCACCTTGGTCAGCGCTGAACTGAACAAGAAGCGGATCGGAGCCAAGGCTCCTTCAGTATATCTAGCGGATTTTTCAGATGAGAATTCAGAGTTGAAACATGCGCTGAACAGCCATCTCATCGAGATGGATGATGCCTCAGTTATCCAAGACGATTTCACCGCATTCCTTAAGTATCGCTCAGAAGTTCTCTATTCCGAGATCTTGAAGCGCATCGAACCATCCGAAGCACCTCCTCAGATCGATCCCGTGCATGAGTTGATCCTCGAAGGAGAGGGTCAGCTGGTCGAGTTCAAATCCACCCTGCGATACGACATGCGCACAGGCGAAGTGAACAAGAAACTTGAACATGTGGTCGCCAAAACAGTTGCGGCATTCATGAATTCTGACGGCGGAAGCCTCTTTATCGGCGTGGATGACCATGGCAATGCCATTGGTCTCGAACTCGACTACGGCACCCTTTCAAAAAAAGATCGGGACGGTTTTCAGCTCCACCTTGCCAATATCTTCGACAAGTATCTTGGCAAGGATGTGATGAAGCTCTGGAAGCTCAACTGGCCTACCTATGACGACAAACAGATTTGTCATGTCGAGGCCTCAAGGGCGAACAAACCCGTTCACGTGATTTCAGAAGGTAAGGAGGAGTTCTTCGTTCGCAAAGAAGGATCATCCCAGCCCCTTTCTCGTGCAGAAGAACATGAGTGGAATAAGGGACGGTTCTGAGAAAAGATCGAGAGCCTTGTGCAACGGGGCGCCAGAGCGGGGGACAAAAATAGGCATGGTGGCGCGCTCACATAGATTAAGAGTGGAGATGCGGTGAGGTACTAAGTGTGGTATTGAAAATTTAAATATAAATAATACTTAATTATATAAATACTATAGGGTTCTTTGATGGCGGACTTCGTCTCCGCCACAATCCCCTTTAATTTTTTGTTTTCACTAGATAAATTGAAGGTCGATTGTTGCTTTGCATGTTGTGACGCATGTTGCGGATTTGGCTTAAGGTAATGCCCCGTCGGCGCAGGTCGCTTACGCATTCGTGAAGTTTACGTCACGCGCCACTCACAATTGCGGGCAACCCCTTGGTGAACGGTGACACACCATTTGAGCTGTAGCGGATCAGATGAGGTAAATTAAGATTGACCTGAGTGTTTGAATCATTTGCTTTGTACCAGTGGCGTACACTTGCATCCAAGCCGTCGATAAAAAGATCTAAATCAAACAGGGCGGGGGTCTTTCCGTCCGCTTCTATCCTGAATGCATGCATCTTTGATTGAGTTTCAGGAACTGAAAATAAGACATGTGTCGCGCTGTTATGCGTGTGTCCCCTCATGTCGCCCCTGTGGGCTAGCCCGCCACGCAGGCGGTAAATCCCTACCCCATTGTCTCCCAGCTCTCTTGGCGTCGAGTATTTGTCGATAAACTCAACATAATGCTTTTGCTCGGCTCTTTTGCTTGTATTTCCTAACATGTGAAGGTGTTCAAGAATTAAGCCCAGCAGCATTTAAAAGACCGTCCTATGCCAACAATCAAGCGGTCGTCGTCGGGGTCAACGCTCGCAGCAACAGCCGCTTGGTGCAAGCTCTCCTCTTTGGCAATATGTCTTGCGGCGCCCAGAAAGTGCAGGCTGGCTGCAGCAGGCACCAGCGGCGGAGGAAAACAGTTTTTTGCACATGGAAAAATGCTTAGCCTTTCCCTGCGCGTGGCGCTAATATATCCTCGGATATCTGGTGCGTATTTTGAGAATTTTCGAAAACTTCAAACTGCGTTTGTTTGATATTCATGAAATAACGTCATTCCAGCCCTATGAAAATGAACGAAGTCAGATGTGTTTCATCACCTTGCTTGTGGATGTTGTAATCTTGCAAGTTGAAAGGGGTTGGTATACATCGGCATACAATTGCTTAATCCGGATTCGTCACTTTACACTGAATCTGGGATTAACGCTTGATTTAACGCATATCCCGCGAGGCCGCCATGAGCTTGTACGCTGACTATCTAGATGAGATCGAAACCCGCAAAAAGACTGCTTTGAACCCCAAGCCCATCGAAGATGGCGCATTGGTTGGCGAGCTTGTGGAACTGATCAAAGACGTTTCAAATGATCAACGCGATACAGCTTTGAAGTTTTTCATTTACAACACATTGCCAGGCACCACGAGTGCCGCGACCGTGAAAGCTGCATTTCTAAAAGACATCATTCTTGGTGCAGCCGAAGTGGCAGAGATTACGCCAACTTTCGCGCTTGAGCTTTTGTCGCATATGAAGGGCGGACCATCTGTTGACGTTCTGCTTGATCTCGCGCTGGGCGCTGATGCGGCGATTGCGAAAAACGCAGCTGAAGTTTTGAAAACACAGGTCTTCTTGTACGACGCTGACATGGCGCGCTTGAAAGAGGCATTCGAAGCAGGCAACGCTGTCGCAAAAGACTTGTTGGAAAGCTACGCAGCTGCGGAATTCTTCACCAAGCTTCCAGAAATCGAAGAAGAAATCAAAGTCGTAACCTATGTTGCTGGCATCGGCGATATCTCAACCGACCTTTTGTCTCCGGGCAACCAAGCGCACTCACGCGCTGACCGCGAACTGCACGGCAAATGCATGATTTCACCGGCTGCGCAGGATGAGATCAAAGAATTGCAAAAAGCCAATCCAGATGCGCGCGTTATGTTGGTCGCTGAAAAAGGCACTATGGGCGTTGGGTCTTCTCGCATGTCTGGCGTGAACAACGTGGCTTTGTGGACTGGTAAACCTGCCAGCCCCTATGTGCCTTTCGTGAACATCGCGCCAGTTGTTGCGGGTACAAACGGAATTTCTCCGATTTTCTTGACCACTGTTGGCGTGACTGGCGGTATCGGCATTGATCTGCAAAACTGGGCCAAGAAAAAAGACGCTAACGGCAACACTGTCAAAGACGAAAACGGTGATCCCGTTCTTGAGCAGCTTTACTCAGTTGAAACTGGCACAGTCTTGACCATCAACACTAAGACGAAAAAACTCTACAACGGTGACAAAGAGCTGGTTGATATCTCGTCATCTTTGACACCGCAAAAAGTCGAATTCATCAAGGCTGGCGGATCTTACGCGATCGTCTTTGGCAAAAAACTACAAAACTTTGCGGCGGCCACATTGGGTCAAAAACTTGTCTCCGCTTATGCGCCTTCACGTGAAGTTTCGCACAAGGGCCAAGGCCTGACAGCTGTTGAAAAGATCTTCAACAAAAACGCTGTTGGTATTGAAGAAGGTGCAGTTTTGCATGCAGGTTCCGACGTGCGCGTCGAGGTTAATATCGTTGGTTCGCAAGACACAACAGGCTTGATGACTGCGCAAGAACTTGAATCAATGGCGGCGACAACGATCTCTCCGATTGTTGATGGCGCTTACCAATCTGGCTGTCACACAGCGTCTGTTTGGGATTTCAAAGCACAAGAAAACATTCCAAAGCTGATGAGCTTTATGAACAAGTTTGGTCTGATTACAGCGCGTGATCCAAAAGGCGAATACCACGCCATGACCGATGTTATTCACAAAGTTCTCAATGATATCACTGTTGATGATTGGGCGATTATCATCGGCGGCGACAGCCACACACGTATGTCCAAAGGCGTGGCCTTCGGCGCGGACTCTGGCACCGTAGCATTGGCATTGGCCACAGGTGAGGCGACGATGCCAATTCCTGAATCTGTGAAAGTGACGTTCAAAGGCTCAATGGCGGAACACATGGATTTCCGTGATGTTGTGCATGCGACGCAATTGCAGATGTTGAAACAGTTCGGTGACAACGTTTTCCAAGGCCGCATCATCGAGGTGCATATCGGAACTCTTCTGGCCGACCAAGCCTTCACATTCACTGACTGGACTGCAGAGATGAAAGCGAAAGCGTCGATCTGTATTTCAGAAGACGACACTTTGGTGAAATCGCTTGAGATCGCCAAGCACCGTATTCAGATCATGATCGACAAAGGCATGGACAACGAAAAAGGTGTTCTCAAGGGCCTCATCGCGATTGCTGATAAACGCATTGGTGAAATCCAGTCAGGTGAAAAACCAGCTTTGACGCCAGACGCGAACGCAAAATACTTTGCTGAAGTTGTTGTTGATCTCGACCAAATCATCGAACCGATGATCGCGGACCCAGACGTAAACAACGAAGACGTGTCCAAGCGTTACACCCACGACACCATTCGCCCTGTGTCTTACTACAAAGGCGAACGTAAAGTTGATCTTGGCTTCATCGGATCCTGTATGGTGCACAAAGGCGATATGCAGATCGTGTCTAAGATGCTGAAAAATCTTGAAAAAGAAACTGGAACGGTTGAATTCAAGGCGCCGCTTGTTGTGGCTGCCCCCACATACAACATCATCGACGAATTGAAAGAAGACGGCGATTGGGCTGTTTTGCAGAAATACTCTGGCTTTGAGTTTGATGATGCAGCACCAAAGAACACGGCGCGTACAGAGTATGAAAACATCCTCTACCTCGAGCGCCCTGGCTGTAACCTTTGCATGGGTAACCAAGAAAAAGCCGCCAAAGGTGACACTGTTTTGGCGACATCAACACGCTTGTTCCAAGGACGTGTTGTTGAAGACTCTTCAGAGAAAAAAGGTGAATCCCTGCTCGCGTCAACGCCAGTTGTTGTGCTTTCAGCTGTCCTTGGTCGCACGCCGACTTTGGACGAATACCTCAAAGCTGTTGAGGGCATCGACCTTACAAAGTTTGCACCGCCATTGCAAAAGCCGTTGGATGCAAAGTCCATCCAGTTCTAAACTGGCGACATAGAAACTCTAAAAGCGGCAAGCCTGTCTTGCCGCTTTTTTTATGCCTGCGTGCGTGCAAAACCCTGTGCGCGTCACAGCAAGGCGATGGCTAAAGGCCAGCACAAGGCCAGCGCGAGGGCAGGGCATCAGTCCAACATTTCCAGCATCTAGGACTTGGTCAAAGATGGTGGTCGATGTTGATCAATAATCTCTGTAAATTACTAATTTTAAAGGGGGAGGGGTTTGGTGGAGCCTAGGGGAGTCGAACCCCTGACCTCTTGCATGCCATGCAAGCGCTCTACCAACTGAGCTAAGGCCCCAAAACCAAGATTGACTGCAAGTGCAGTCAGCGGCGGGCGAAAAACGCCCTGCCGCGTTTGATTATTGCGCTATCGAGCGAAGTTCAAGCCCAAAATAGCACGGTGTTGCGAAAATTAGTTGTCGTCATCGTCCGCAGCGACATCAGCGATTTCGTCGAGCGACACATTGTCGTCGTCATCATCTTCTAGCAAAGAATCATCGATATCGATGTCTGAGTCGTCATCATCAACCAACAACTCGTCTGTGTCATCTACATCATCGTCTTCTGGTGCTGTAGATTGCTTTTCAGCTGCTGCAACGCGCGATTTATTATTCGCGTCAAACGTCACCACTTCACCAGTGTATGGTGAAACGATTGGGTCGTTGTTGAGGTCGTAAAACCGTTTGCCGCTGGTTGGGCAGAGGCGCTTAACGCCCCATTCTTCATTGGGCATGACAATCCCTTTCGTCTTGTAGATCCATTTCGGAGATGACGCGCCATGCCATATCATCGCGGGCGTGTCAAAGGCTTTTGCAGATTTACGGTGTTTTGCTGTGGCGACTGCGGTAAAGCAGCGGTACTGTGGTTCTGTCGTGGGAGATGAACCTGCGGCATAGGGCTGACACTGACGGACGGGCGCGAGACAATGGATCAAGTCATTTTAGAAGGCGACCCCACCATCGGGGTGATCTTGCGCCGATCTGCGCGCACACGCAGACTATCATTGCGTGTGTCACGCTTAGATGGGCGGGTCACTCTGTCGATGCCGCTGCGCACCAATGAAAAATCCGCTTTGGCTTTCTTGCGCGACAAAGAGCCATGGATTCGCGACAACCTTGGCGGGTTGCCTGATGTGCGTTTCGCGAAACTTGGGGTGCGGGTGCCCTATCGGGGGCAAGACCTGTTGATCGTTTCTGGCGCTGTGCGCGCCGCGCGCGTGCAAGATGAAACCTTGGTGGTTCCCGATCACGCCGAAATGGTGGGGCCTCGGGTTGAAGCCTTTCTAAAATTGCAGGCCAAGACACGGTTTCGTGCGGCCTCCGATAAATACGCCAAACTCTTGGATACAGATTATGGGCGCTTGACCATCCGTGATACGCGTTCGCGCTGGGGGTCCTGCACGAGTGATGGCAATCTTATGTACTCATGGCGCTTGGTGATGGCACCTGACCCCGTTTTGGATTACGTCGCAGCGCATGAGGTAGCCCACAGATTGGAAATGAATCACTCTGATCGGTTTTGGGCGCATGTCCGTGCTGTCTGCCCCGATTTTAAACTGCACAGAGACTGGTTGCGGATTGAAGGCCAAGCCTTACATGCGTGGCGGTTCGATAAGGTCACTTGAGGCCATAAGTGCTTGATTTGCGTTGGCTTGGGGACATCTGCGATTGACCTTCTTCAGCTTTGTGATCACATTAATAAAATGATACCACAACTGCCCATCAGCCAACCGCCGAAAATGCATGACACAGCAACCGCGGCGCATGAACGTGTTTATAGGACGTTGCGCGGTCAAATCATGCATGGGGAATTTCGCCCCGGACAGTCCATGACCATCCGCGGGATTGGCAAGGCATTTGATGTTTCCATGACACCCGCGCGTGAAGCCGTACGCCGACTCGTTGCCGATGGCGGTTTGACGCTGTCATCTTCGGGGCGGGTGAGTACGCCTGAGCTATCCAGCGAACGTATTGAAGAACTGGCCTCGATACGTGCTTTGATCGAACCTGAACTGGGGTCGCGGGCATTGCCGCGCGCGCATCTTGCCCTGATCGACCGATTGCAAGCAATCAATGCGACGATCGCGGAATGCGCGGCCAAGCATGACGATGTTGGCTATATCCGCACCAATTTGGAATTTCACCGCACGCTTTATTTGCGCGCGCAAGCGCCTGCAATGCTGGCTTTGACGGAAACCGTTTGGCTGCAACTTGGGCCTACGATGCGGTCGCTCTATGCGCGACTGAACCGCACAGAAGTGCCGCACAACCATCGTTTGATTGTTGCTGCGCTGCGTGCTGGCGATGAGCCAAGCTTGCGTTTGGCATTGCGATCTGATGTGACGCAAGGCTTGCGACTTTTGGTCGTTTGATCCACCCTCACTGACCTTATGATATGAGATGACTATGGAAAATTCACGCTTCTTAGAAATGACAGAACTTATGACGCCTGAGATGGCGAATTTTTCTGGCAAGGTGCATGGGGGCGCGTTGTTGAAAATTCTGGATCTTGTCGCTTTCTCATGCGCGTCGCGTTTTTCCGCTAAATACGCTGTGACGCTTTCAGTGGATCAGGTGATGTTCAAAGAGCCTATTCATGTGGGCGAATTGGTGCATTTTCGATCCTCTGTTAATCATGTAGGCCGCAGCTCTATGGAAATCGGAATTCGTGTGGAAGCGGAAAACATTCGCACCCGTAAGCTGCGTCACACCAATAGCTGTTACTTCACGATGATCGCAGTTGATGACGATGGCAAACCCGTTGCAGCACCGCAGTTCCAACCAATGACTGAACTGGATCGTCGCCGTTGGCGTGCGGCAGAATTGCGCAAAGAGCTGCGCAAAGAACATGCGGCCAAGATGGCTGCTATCAGTGGGACTTAAGCGGACGATAGTTTAAAAGCATGAAGGGCGGCCTCTATGGGCCGCCCTTTGTGATGTGTTGAACCTAAATTTTAGGCGTGGATTGGACCATCGCCCAAGGCCAGTGCGGCTTCGCGCACAGCTTCGGAATAAGTCGGGTGCGCGTGGCAGGTCATAGCAACGTCTTGCGCCGATCCGCCGTATTCCATTGCCACACAAATCTCGTGGATCATATCGCCAGCTGACGGCCCGATGATCGCAGCACCGAGCAGACGGTCGGTTTCTGCGTCCGCGATGAGTTTCACGAAACCGTCGCCTTGGAACACGGCTTTGGCGCGTGCGTTGCCCATGAAGGAAAACTTGCCAACTTTGATCTTGCGACCTTCGGCTTTCAAAGCGGCTTCAGTTTTGCCGACTGTGGCAACTTCGGGCGATGTGTAAACGACACCGGGAATGACATCATAGTTCACGTGGCCATGTTTGCCTGCGATGACTTCTGCGACGGCCATGCCTTCGTCTTCGGCTTTGTGCGCCAACATTGGTCCCTCGATGGCGTCACCGATGGCGTAAATGCCTGATACGTTTGTGGCCCAATGCGCGTTGGTTTTGACCTGACCGCGCTCTGTGAACTCAACGCCGATCTCAGCGAGGCCAAGACCGTCTGTGAAGGCTTTGCGGCCAGTTGCAACAAGAACGACATCTGCATCAAGCACGTGATCAGAGTCGTCTTTTTTGAGTTTGTAAGACACTTTGGCTTTGGTTTTATTCGCTTCAACGCCCTGAACCGCGGCACCCATGATGAATGTTAGCCCCTGCTTTTCAAGCAGCTTTTTGAAGGTGCGCTGCACGTCTGCATCCATGCCAGGTGTAATCGCGTCCATGTATTCTACAACGGTGACTTCGGTGCCCAAGCGTGCGTAAACAGACCCCAGCTCAAGCCCGATGACGCCTGCGCCGATGACGGTCATTTTCTTGGGGACTTTAGGCAATTCAAGCGCGCCTGTACTGTCGACCACGACGCCTGCGTCATTGTCGACTTCGATGCCAGGCAAGCTTGATGGGACAGAACCCGATGCGATAACGATATTTTTCGCCTCGTGTACCTCGTCGCCAACTTTCACTTTGCCAGCCGCAGGGACAGATGCCCAACCTTTGATCCAGTCGATTTTGTTCTTTTTAAACAAGAATTCGATGCCGCCAGTGTTTTGGCCAACAACGTCATCTTTGTAGGCTTTCATCTGATTCCAGTCGACGGAAGGCGATTTGCCTTTGAGGCCCATCTTGGCAAAGTTGTGCTCTGCTTCGTGCAAGTGGTGTGTTGCGTTGAGCAAAGCTTTGGACGGGATACAGCCGACGTTAAGGCATGTACCGCCCAAGGTGTCGCGGCCTTCAACGACAGCCGTTTTCAGGCCGAGCTGCGCACAGCGAATTGCAGAAACATAGCCGCCAGGGCCAGCACCGATGATGATTACGTCGTAGGAAGCCATTGTGGTTTCTCCTAGATGATGGGGAGCGCATGTCTCGACCCACAAAGTTAGAAAAGCGTTTTAGTAAATTAGGGCGGACCGAAGCCCGCCCAGATTTGATTTACAGATCCATCAACAAACGACGTGGATCTTCCAGCGCTTCTTTGACGCGCACAAGGAAGGTCACGGCACCTTTGCCGTCAACGATGCGGTGATCGTAGCTTAGTGCAAGGTACATCATCGGACGGATCACAACTTGGCCATTGATCGCCATAGGACGGTCTTGGATTTTGTGCATGCCCAAGATGCCAGACTGTGGAGGGTTCAAGATCGGGGATGACATCAAGGAACCATAAACACCACCGTTAGAGATGGTGAATGTGCCGCCTTGCATTTCAGCCATGGACAACTTGCCGTCACGGGCACGCGCGCCTTTTTCAGCAATCGCTTTTTCGATGTCTGCAAAAGACATGCCATCGGCGTCACGGATCACAGGCACAACAAGACCTGTTGGCGTGCCTGCAGCAATGCCCATGTTGACATAGTTTTTGTACACGATGTCAGTGCCGTCGATCTCGGCATTCACTTCAGGCACTTCGTTCAAAGCGTGGATACAGGCTTTGGTAAAGAAGGACATGAAGCCCAATTTGACGCCGTGCTTTTTCAAGAACAGGTCTTTGTATTCATTGCGCAGAGACATGACTTCGGTCATGTCGACTTCGTTGTAGGTGGTCAGCATCGCAGCGGTGTTTTGCGATTCTTTCAAACGGCGCGCGATTGTTTGGCGCAGTTTTGTCATTTTCACGCGCTCTTCGCGGGCTGCATCTGCAGGTGCCGAAGCTGCACGTGGTGCGGCTGCTGGTGCAGGGGCTGCTTTTGGCGCTGACATGGCTTTGAGCACATCGTCTTTCATGATGCGACCATCTTTGCCAGTGCCTGTGATCGATCCTGCGTCAACACCGTTTTCGGCCATAAGTTTGTTGGCTGATGGCGCGTTTTCAACGTCTTTGCCTGATGTCGCAGCAGGGGTTGATGTTGCAGCTGGCGCCGAAGCGGCTGCGCCTTTACCTGATGAAATAACACCAAGTTTGGCAGTCGCATCAACTGTCGCGCCTTCTGCTGCTATGATTTCAGTCAATGTGCCAGCGGCGGGTGCAGGCACTTCAACTGAAACTTTATCAGTCTCAAGTTCACACAGCATTTCGTCTTGCGCGACTGTATCACCAACAGCTTTGAACCAAGTTGCAACAGTCGCTTCCGTTACGGATTCGCCGAGTGTTGGCACCATAACATCAACGCTTGAGCCAGCTGCATCTGAAGCAGGGGCTGATTTTTCTGCAGCAGGCGCTGCGGCAGGAGCGGCGCCTGCGCTGTCACCTGCGTTCAAAGTCGCCAAGAGGGCGTCAACACCAACTGTTTCGCCTTCAGCTGCGATGATTTCGCCGAATGTGCCAGCCGCAGGGGATGGAACTTCGACGGTCACTTTATCAGTTTCCAATTCGCAAAGCATTTCATCAACAGCAACGGTATCACCTGGCTTTTTGAACCAAGTAGCGACAGTGGCTTCGGTGACGCTTTCGCCGAGGGTCGGGACGCGGACTTCAACAGACATGGGATTACCCTTCGATGTTTAGCGCGTCATTAATGAGCGCCAGTTGTTGTGCTTTGTGTTGGGATGCGAGACCAGTTGCAGGTGACGCAGATGCGGTGCGGCCAGCGTAGACTGGGCGCGTATGTGTTGCACCGATACGGGTGAGAACCCATTCGATGTTTGGCTCGACAAATGTCCAACCGCCTTGGTTTTTGGGTTCTTCTTGGCACCAAACAATTTCGGCCCCCTTGAAGCGTTCCAATTCCTTGACCATTGCAAGGGCGGGGAAAGGGTAGAATTGCTCAAGGCGCAAGATATAAGTGTCGTCTTTGCCCGCTTCATCACGCGCTTCTAGAAGGTCGTAGTAGACCTTGCCCGAACAGATCACGACACGTTTTATTTTATCGTCATCTTTCAGCGTAATGTCGGATTTGCCAGTGCGATGCTGTGCATCGGCATCATCCCAAAGAGCGCGGTGGAATGATGATCCTTCGGTGAAATCAGCGGCAACCGATGTTGCAAGCTTGTGACGCAAAAGCGATTTTGGTGTCATCAAAACGAGAGGCTTGCGGAAAGAGCGGTGGATTTGACGGCGCAAGATGTGGAAATAGTTCGCCGGTGTCGTACAGTTCGCTACGATCCAGTTGTCCTGACCACACATTTGCAAGAAGCGCTCAAGGCGGGCTGAGGAGTGTTCTGGGCCTTGGCCCTCATAGCCGTGTGGCAACAACATCACGAGACCCGACATGCGCAACCATTTGCTTTCACCCGATGAGATGAATTGGTCGAACATGATCTGCGCGCCGTTGGCGAAATCGCCGAACTGTGCTTCCCACATCACCAAAGAATTTGGTTCGGCCAATGAGTAGCCGTATTCAAATCCAAGCACCGCATATTCAGACAGCATAGAGTCGATGACTTCGTACTGTGCTTGGCCTTCGCGGATGTTGTTGAGTGGGTAGTAGCGGTCTTCGGATTTCTGATCGATCAACGCAGAGTGACGATGTGAGAAGGTTCCGCGCGTGGAATCTTGTCCTGCCAAGCGGACTGGGTAGCCTTCGGTCAAAAGCGATCCAAATGCCAAGGCTTCGCCTGTTGCCCAATCAAAGCCTTCACCCGTTTCAAACATCTTGGATTTGGCTTCAAGCTGACGGCCAACTGTTTTGTGGATGGTGAGCTCATCAGGCTTATGCGACAAAGATTTGCCAACTTCGGCCATTGTTTCGGCAGAAATCGAAGTTTGACCACGTTGGTATTCTTCGCCTTCTTTGTTGATATGCGACCAGCGCCCATCCAACCAATCAGCTCGGTTCGGTTTAAAGTTTTTGCCCGCTTCGAACTCATCATTCAGATGCGCTTGGAAGGCGGCTTTCATATCTTCGATTTCGCCCTCTGGGATCAGGCCGTCTTTGACCAAACGATCTGTGTAAAGCTGCAAGGTTGTCTTGTGCTTTTTGATCGTTGTGTACATCGCAGGGTTGGTGAACATCGGCTCGTCGCCTTCGTTGTGACCAAAACGGCGGTAACAGAAGATGTCGATCACAACGTCTTTGTGGAATTTCTGACGGAACTCAGTCGCAACCTTTGCCGCGTGTACAACGGCTTCAGGATCGTCACCGTTCACGTGGAAAATCGGCGCCTCAACAACAAGGGCGTTGTCTGTTGGGTAGGGGCTAGAGCGTGAGAAATGCGGCGCAGTGGTAAAGCCAATTTGGTTGTTCACAACGATATGGATTGTGCCGCCTGTTTTGTGACCGCGCAGGCCGGACAAGCCGAAACACTCTGCGACAACACCTTGGCCCGCGAATGCGGCATCGCCGTGCAGCAACACTGGAATCACCGATGTACGCTCAGGGTCGTTGTTCTGGTCAGTTTTCGCACGTACTTTACCAAGCACAACAGGATTTACGGCTTCAAGATGCGATGGGTTTGCTGTCAGTGACAAGTGCACTGTGTTGCCATCAAATTCGCGGTCAGATGAGGCGCCCAAGTGGTATTTCACATCGCCTGATCCATCCACGTCTTCGGGTTTGAATGACCCACCTTGGAATTCGTGGAAAATCGCGCGGTAGGGTTTGCTCATCACGTTGGACAGCACAGACAAACGACCGCGGTGCGGCATGCCGATGATGATTTCTTTGACGCCCAAGTTGCCGCCGCGTTTGATGATTTGTTCCATCGCAGGGATCAAGCTTTCGCCGCCATCAAGGCCGAACCGCTTGGTGCCCATGTATTTCACATGCAGGAATTTCTCAAAACCTTCAGCTTCAACCAGCTTGTTCAAAATGGCCTTGCGGCCGTTTTTCGTAAACTGGATTTCTTTGCCGTAGCCTTCGATCCGCTCTTTCAACCAACCCGCTTGTTCGGGGTCGGAAATATGCATGTATTGCATCGCGAAAGTGCCACAATAGGTGCGCTTCACGATGTCCAAAATCTGACGCATAGAGGCCATTTGCAAGCCGAGCACGTTGTCGATGAAAATCGGGCGATCCATGTCAGCTTCGGTGAAACCGTATGATTTTGGATCAAGCTCGGGATGCGGTGTGTCCGCTTTCATTTTCAACGGATCAAGATCAGCAACCAAGTGACCGCGAATACGGTAGGCGCGAATGATCATCAAGGCGCGGATTGAATCCAGCACGGCGCGTTTGATTTGGTCGTCAGAAACCTGAACGCCTTTTTCGTCGGCTTTGGCTTTGATTTTCTTGCCAGCGGCTTCTGGTTCTGCGGCCCATTGGCCATCCAGCGCTGCGGTCAAATCGTCATTTGGTACAGGCGGCCAATCATTGCGCCCCCAAGATGGGCCCGCGGCTTCGGCTTGCGCATCAGCGGCTGTGTCGCCCAAGCTTTTGAAAAACTCATTCCATGACGCATCAACTGAAGACGGGTCAGTGGCATAGCGGGCATACATCTGTTCGAGGTATTCCGCATTGTGGCCTTGCATAAAGGAAGACGCGTGGAAAATGTCGTTGTCGCTTTGGTCTGACATGAAAATGACCTTGGGTTTGATGTCGATGCGTTATGGCTATCTGCGCTATAGACGCATCGCCTGATGTGGAAAAGCCTGACCCCAATTCGACATGGGGACAGGCAATTTTTAGCTGTTTATTAAGCTTTGATCGCTGCCATAACAGCTTCGCCAAGGGTCGCAGGGCTATCCGCCACAACGATACCAGCAGATTTCATGGCTTCGATTTTGCTTTCTGCATCACCTTTACCACCTGCAACAATCGCGCCAGCGTGGCCCATGCGACGGCCGGGAGGGGCTGTGCGACCTGCGATAAAGCCAGCTGTTGGTTTCCAACGGCCTTTTTTACGCTGCTCTGCGAGGAATTCTGCGGCTTCTTCTTCTGCGGAACCGCCGATTTCGCCGATCATGATGATGGATTCGGTTTCGTCGTCGTCCAAGAACATGTCGAGGATGTCGATGTGCTCGGACCCTTTGATGGGGTCGCCGCCGATGCCCACAGCTGTGGATTGGCCGAGGCCCAGATCAGATGTCTGTTTCACAGCTTCATATGTCAATGTGCCAGAACGGGACACAACGCCAACAGAGCCACGGTTGTGGATGTGGCCTGGCATGATGCCGATTTTACATGCGTCAGGTGTGATAACGCCTGGGCAGTTTGGTCCGATCAAGCGTGACTTAGATCCTTCCAAAGCGCGCTGAACTTTCATCATGTCAAGAACAGGGATGCCCTCAGTGATACAGATGATCAATTCCATTTCGGCGTCGATCGCCTCAAGGATTGAATCCGCTGCGAAGGGCGGAGGCACGTAGATCACAGAGGCGTTTGCTTCTGTGACGTGTTTCGCTTCGTGAACAGAGTTGAACACTGGCAGGTCAAGGTGGGTCATGCCGCCTTTGCCTGGTGTCACGCCGCCAACCATTTTGGTGCCATATGCGATGGCTTGCTCTGAGTGGAATGTGCCTTGTGAGCCTGTTAGGCCCTGACAGATGACGCGGGTGTTTTCGTTTACGAGAATGGCCATGATATTATCCTTTCACCGCTTTAACGATTTTTTGCGCGCCGTCTTTCAGGTCGTCCGCAGCAATCACATTCAAGCCTGAATTTTTGATGATGTCTTTGCCAAGCTCAACGTTTGTGCCCTCAAGGCGCACAACAAGCGGAACCTGCAAACCAACTTCTTTCACAGCTGCAATCACGCCTTCTGCGATCACATCACAGCGCATGATGCCGCCGAAGATGTTCACGAGGATGCCTTTAACGTTAGGATCAGAAGTGATGATTTTGAATGCTTCTGTCACTTTCTCTTTGGTCGCACCGCCACCAACGTCGAGGAAGTTCGCAGGCTCAGCGCCGTAGAGTTTGATGATGTCCATTGTGGCCATCGCCAGACCTGCGCCGTTCACCATACAACCGATTTCGCCGTCGAGCGCGATGTAGTTGAGGTCATGCTTAGAGGCTGCGAGTTCTTTTGGATCTTCTTCAGTCTCGTCGCGCAGTTCAGCGATGTCCGCGTGGCGGTACATTGCGTTGCCGTCGAAAGACACTTTCGCGTCGAGCACTTTAAGATCAAGTGATTTTTCGAGAACGATCAAAGGATTGATTTCGAGCATCTCCATGTCTTTCTCGGTGAAAGCACGGTAGAGGTTGCCCATCAATTTCACACATTGCTTAACCTGTGCGCCCTCAAGGCCCAAAGCGAATGCGACGCGGCGGCCGTGGAACGCTTGGTAACCAGACGCAGGATCAACTGAGAAAGACAAGATTTTTTCAGGTGTGTTTGCCGCAACTTCTTCGATGTCCATGCCGCCCTCAGTGGAGCAAACGAAAGACACGCGAGATGTTTGACGATCCACGAGCAAAGCCAAGTACAATTCTTTTTCGATGTCAGAACCGTCTTCGATGTAGATGCGGTTGACTTGCTTACCAGCTGGGCCTGTTTGGTGCGTGACCAAAGTTTGCCCCAACATTTTTTGCGCTTGTTCTGCCGCTTCTTCAACGGAGAATGCCAAACGCACGCCACCTTTTTCGCCAGCTTCCGCTTCGACAAATTTACCTTTGCCGCGGCCGCCTGCGTGGATTTGTGCTTTCACAACCCATAGTGGTCCGTCAAGTTCGCCAGCTGCTGCTTTTGCATCTGCCGCATTCAAAACAGCACGCCCGTCAGAAACTGGTGCGCCGTATGTGCGAAGCAATGCTTTCGCCTGATACTCATGAATATTCATGAAATGGTCCCATCCTAAGTTTTATTCTTATAAGACATGACACACACTACATGTATTAAGGAACAGTTTTTTCCCGTTGTTGTCAGAGAAAATGATTATTTCGCCAATTTGTGATCACAGGCTTCAATCGTGTGATCACAAAACATGTGAATGCAATGATTAAAAGCAAAAATGCCAACTCCTGTTGGGCGATTCCCTTTTCTATAAGTGCCTTTTTCAATCTCAACACCACGATTTAGGTTGTTATAGCAAAAGTTTTGCGGTGTTCTGAGGCGTGAAAACGCCAAGTGTCATAATGGACTTAAAATTATATGCCAAACTCGAGCCCAACATGGGGTGTCGTTGCGACCGTTGATGAACCTGCAATTTTGATCGCGGCATTCGTGCGACACCATTTGACCATTGGCGCACATGCAGTACATATTTTCCTAGATCGAAAGAATGAAGCGGCACGCGATATGCTTGCCCCGATTGAACGCTGCTATGTGACGGAATGTGATCAAAATTATTGGAACGAGAGTGGTCTATCCCGCCGCCCTCCGCGTCACACTGCGCGACAAAAATTCAATGCAGAACAGGCGCAGGCTTTAGGCATGACAGATTGGTTGCTGCATTGCGATGCGGACGAGTTTGTCACTGACGGATCGGTTGTTTTTGACGATCTATCTGGTGCAAACGATCGCTGTGTTATCATTCGCAATTTCGAACGCGTTTATACACCGACAGCAAATCAAAAAGGACAAGACGCAAAGCTTTTTGATGGCGCATTTCGCGAACCGATTGAAATGTTCGATTTGGTGTCAGAGCCGTTGTTCGGGGAGTTCGCCCCGATGCTGAAATACGGGTTTAGCGGCCACGTGGGTGGAAAAGCATTTGTTCCCAAAGGCGCGCCTTGGTCGATGGGGGTGCACCGCGCGCATGTGAGGGGCACGAATGAGCGTGCGCCAAGCCGCGAAGGGCGGTCGTTGTTTTACCATTTTGATGGGCTGACGCGATTGCACTTTCTATTGAAAATCTTGAAACGAGGCTATGAAACACCCGATGGCCCCAAGCGCAAAATGGGATCGCAGCGTATTTTGCAGGCGATTTATGCCCGCGAACACGCGCATGACCGTCACAAAATGACTACAGTGACCCAAGCCTTGAAGGCATTGACGACAGATCAGGTCGCATTTTACGAGGGATTTCAGAGTTTGAATCAAACTCCATTTGGGCCTCAAGGTTGCGCGGGTCTTGATTTGAGTGCTGCCAGTTTTGATGCGTGCCTGCGCGCGGAAAATGCGGAGTTGTTGGATATGGCTGGGCTGTCATATTTTGGCGATTAGCGCCGCCAACTTAAGAATTACAAGCGCATGAAAAAGGCCGAATCCTAACGATCCGGCCTTTAATTTTTTCTGATATCAAAGTGGCTTATGCCAAAGAAGGATCGATTTCTTTACAAGCTGCGACAAGGCCTTTGACCGCGTCTACAGATTTGTCAAACATAGCTTGCTCGTCTTTTGACATTTTGATGTCGACGATACGCTCGATGCCGCCTGCGCCGATCACTGTTGGAACACCAACATAGAAACCGTCGAGCCCGAACTGACCATCGCAATATGCCGCACATGGCAACACGCGTTTTTGGTCTTTTAGGTAGGCTTCAGCCATCTCAATCGCAGATGTTGCAGGCGCGTAGAAAGCAGAACCTGTTTTCAACAGGCCAACGATTTCAGCACCGCCATCACGTGTACGCTGAACGATTGCGTCCAGTTTGTCTTGTGTGGTCCAGCCCATGTCTACGAGGTCTGGAAGTGGGATGCCGCCAACTGTGGAGTAACGCACAGATGGAACCATTGTGTCGCCGTGACCGCCAAGAACAAAGGCTGTGACGTCTTTCATGGAAACGTTGAATTCTTCTGCCAAGAAGTGGCGGAAGCGTGCGGAGTCAAGAACACCGGCCATGCCGACAACTTTTTCAGTTGGAAGACCTGAGAATTCTTGCAAAGCCCAAACCATCGCGTCGAGCGGGTTTGTGATACAGATAACGAATGCGTTTGGCGCGTGGGCTTTGATGCCTTCGCCAACAGCTTTCATTACTTTCAAGTTGATGCCCAAAAGGTCATCGCGGGACATGCCCGGCTTACGTGCGACACCAGCTGTTACGATGCAAACGTCAGCGCCTGCGATATCAGCGTAGTCGGATGTGCCGCTCATGTCTGCGTCGAAGCCTTCAGATGGGCCTGCTTCGGCAATGTCGAGCGCTTTGCCTTTTGCAGCGCCATCATTGAGGTCGAGCAACACAACGTCGCCGAGCTCTTTAAGGGCTGCAAGGTGAGCAAGTGTGCCACCGATTTGGCCTGCGCCGATAAGGGCAATCTTTGGTCTAGCCATGGAATTTGTCTCCGAAAGGTTGATAAGATTGGCCGCATGCGTACTCATTTGCGCGCCATGGTGCAAGAGCGCTGCAGTGCAGAGTGAGGTGATTTGGGCTGGTGTTAGCGTAAACGGCGCTCTAGCGTGCTGCAAAATCAACGCAAACAGGCGATTATCCCATGCATCTTGATCTATATTTTTTCGCATTTGCGATTCCCGCAGTTATCTTTGCAGGCATGTCCAAGGGTGGTTTTGGGGCTGCGGCTGCCTTTGCGGCAACGCCTTTTCTGGCACTGATTCTTACCCCAGGTCAGGCAATCGGTCTGATGTTGCCGCTTTTAATGATCATGGATGTGACTGCAATCAAGCTGTACTGGCGTAAATGGGATTGGGCCATCGCACGCACATTAATTATCGGCGCTGTGCCAGGAATTGTGCTGGGCGGTGTTTTATATGGGATCGCCGACCCTGATGTATTTCGCTTTCTGATCGGCGTGGTCGCGATCGGGTTTGTGATCTATCAGGCCGCGAAGTCCAAGAATTGGATCGCACCGCCGAAGTCAAAAATGGGGGCGCGTGGCGGATTGTTCTGGGGTAGTGTCACAGGGTTCACCAGCTTTATCAGCCACGCTGGTGGCCCGCCTGCGGCAGTGTACCTGCTTTCCCAAAAGCTGGATAAGACCACCTATCAAGCCACCAGCGTACTGGTGTTTTGGGCGGTGAATGTTCTGAAGTTTATCCCGTATTTCGCAGTCGGCATTTTTTCAAAAGATACATTTACCGCGGATCTTTACTTGATACCTGCAGCCATTTTAGGCGTCTGTGTTGGCGCTTATTTGCACAAGAAAATGTCAGACAGACTGTTCTTTGGAATGACGTATGTGTTTTTGGTGCTCACAGGGTGTAAGCTGATTTTCGATGCTTTGACTTAGTCATGCATCTTCTCCAGCGGGCGGCAGCGTACCTGCCAAAGTTTCAAATGCTTGTCCCGATGCAATGACGCAGGTGACCCCATGCACTGAAGTGACCAAGATGGTCCAGCTGCCCGTTTCAGGTGAGGCGTATGTTTCAAACAACCCGTTGTTGGGTGCAAGTCCGATAGACTGGCGTATCTCTCCATAAATGGTGTTCAGGCGCTCAATTATCTGGTCGCGCTGGGCGCAGGGTTGACGCGCCATACTGGCCGATGGGAGCATAATGCCTGCAATTGCGGCCAGAGTGAGGCTGTAAACAAATTTCGTCATCTTTGATCCCTACTGTATCTGGACGCACTTGAAAGGCGTCGCTGTTAAAGTTTAACGTGGCTTCATATTTATGGACCTATGCTGGAGGGCGAGCGGTAATAATTGGTTAATGCCTCGGCCTGTTCAGCCCTTCCTACCGCATCTGGAGTAAGAAAATCCCATGCCTTTACGGTTTTTGGGGGGCAAAGGGGCCATGAGAACGATCGCCCAACACGACATGCAGAAAGACAAGAAGATGACCCAACTTTTGCGCTCTGCGCTATATATCCCAGCGTCCAATACGCGGGCTTTGGATAAGGCGCGCGGGCTTGCCTGTGATGCGATTGTGTTTGATCTAGAAGATGCTGTTGGCCCCGATGAAAAAGCATCCGCACGCGAAACACTTAGGCAGGCTTTGGCGCAGGGCGGCTATGGGCGGCGGTTAAAAATTGTCCGCATCAACGGTCTTGATACCCCTTGGGGCGGGCTTGACGTTGACGCCTTAACTGGCCTGTCTTGCGATGCCGTGCTTTTGCCCAAAGTAAACACAGTCGATGATGTCGATCAGCTCGCTCAGGTCGTACCAAATGTACCGCTTTGGGCGATGATAGAAACGCCTCTTGGCGTGTTAAATGCGCGTGAGATAGCGCGCCATGAGCGTGTCGCAGGGTTTGTCATGGGAACCAATGATTTGGCCAAGGATTTAGGGGCGAGGTTTCGCGCGGATCGTTTGCCATTGATGACGGCGCTTCAGAGCTGCCTCTTGGCTGCACGTGCCCATGGGGTCGCTATCTTGGACGGTGTCTTCAATGCCTTCAAAGATGAAGCGGGGCTGCGGCGCGAATGTGAACAGGGGCGGGATTTGGGGTTTGATGGCAAAACTCTGATCCATCCCGCGCAGCTTGCAGTGGCCAACATGATATTTGCGCCAAGTGATCAAGACATTGATCTCGCCATGCGCCAAATCTCAGCTTTTGAACAGGCACAAGTAAACGGCAGTGCAATTGCAGTTGTCGATGGTCAAATCGTTGAGAATCTTCATATAGTCACTGCACAAGCTCTTTTAGACAAAGCGCATGCGATCAAAGCAATGGAGTAAGCCATGATCCTTATTATACTCGGTGTCGTTCTTTGGACAGGCGCGCATGTTTTCAATCGCATCGCGCCTGATGTGCGGGCAGATTTAGGCGAGAAAGGGCGCATCTTGGTCGCGGCCTTGTCTTTTATTGCGATCGTTTTGATGGTGATTGGCTATAAAACCGCAGATGGCCCTGTTTACTGGGGGCGAGTGCCAGCTTTGGTTGGTATCAATAATCTGCTGATGCTTTTTGCGATCTATCTGTTCGCCGCCTCTGGCATGAAAACTTGGATCACGTCGAAAATCAAAAATCCACAACTGACAGCTGTGAAAGTCTGGGCCTTGGCGCATCTTTTAGTGAACGGTGATTTGGCCTCATTCTTGCTGTTCGGTGGATTGCTGGCGTGGGCCGTCTGGAGCGTTATTTTAATTAAACGCGCGGGTGTGACGCCTGAACCTTATGTGCCTGTTGGGGCGAAAAAAGAAGTCATGGCGGTGATCGGCGCATTGATTGTGACGGTTGTGATCATGGGGCTGCATGCAGCGCTGGGTGCAACGCCTTGGGGGTGAAGCTATGAAAGCTTATCGATTGCTAACTGCTGATGACACATCTGACTTTTGTCATAAGGTGACTGAAGCCCTGAATAAGGGGTGGGCGCTCTATGGCGACCCATCTTACGCATATGACGCGGCAAATGGGACCATGCGCTGTGCGCAAGCTGTCACAAAAGACGCAGAGGGCAGCTATTCACGGGATGTTAAACTCGGGGCGCTTTAATAGCTTCGCTCAGTAAATCAAAACGTCGTTCTTCAACGCTAAGTCTACATTTTCGACCAAACCTTGCGGCGTAAATGTTTCGCATAAAATGGTGCCCCGCCAGCGCGGGCCGACAGGGCGCTTTGGCAGGCTATCTGCGCGTTCTATTTTCTGAAGCCTAAAGAACATCACGGGGATATCATTCGACTGCGAACAGGTCACGGCTGTCACCTGGCTGAAAACCTTGCTCAATTCTGTGTTGGCGGGGCATTATATCCAATGAAAATAGTCGGATATCATTTGGGGTGTTTTTGTGATCACGACCAAATATTTGTGATCACACTACTCAGTTTTTCTTACTTTTTATCTCATTTTCCAACAAATTCATCACTCGTTAGCGCTGACAAGAGATGACTCTGCCCTAAAACTTGATACAACATCATCGAACCGTCACCGCATCACGTGTAAGGAATTCGCCATGGCTGATGTGAACCGAGGCAATCGCCCTCTGTCACCCTTTATGATCGGGACATACTATCGTCCCCAGATGACATCTATGTCATCAATTCTTGTCCGCATCACTGGTAACGCATTGATCGTTGCCACATTCATGATCGTCTGGTGGCTTGTTGCCGCAGCTGTTTCACCTGAATGTTTTGCCACAGCCGACGCATTCTTGCGTTCTTGGTTTGGCGATTTGGTGTTCTTCTTTTCAACATGGGCGCTTTGGTACCACTTGGGCGGCGGCTTGCGTCACCTTGCTTGGGATTTCGGCTACTGCTTGAACGTTGAAACCTCAGAAAAACTAGGCTGGGCAATGTTGATCGGCGCGACTGTGCTGACATTCCTCACCATGATCGTCACATAAGGGAGGCTGCAGATATGTCTTTTCGCACTGATCGCCAACGCGCAGTAGGACTCGGCGCTGCCAAATCTGGCCCCGAGCATCACTGGCACATGATCACATCGTCTATCGCTTTGTTGATCCTTATCCCGCTTTTTGTTTTGTCCTTTGGCAACGCGCTGGGCGGGACATATGAAGAAGTTCTTGCGACATACAGCAGACCTTATCCTTCGATTATCGCAGGCCTGACTTTGGTTGTTGGCCTTATTCACTTTAAAAACGGCGCACAGGTTCTGATTGAGGACTACGTGGGTGGTCTAAAGCGCAAGTTCACAATCATCGCAGTGAACATGATGTCTTACACCCTGATCGCCGCTGGCCTTTTTGGCCTTGTAAAACTCGCGCTGTAAGGAGCACACCCCATGGCAGCAGCTTATGAATATGAAACACACGACTATGATGTCGTTGTGATCGGCGCTGGCGGCGCTGGCTTGCGTGCGACCCTCGGCATGGCCGAGCAGGGTCTGCGCACTGCTTGTGTCACCAAAGTTTTCCCAACCCGTTCGCACACTGTTGCGGCCCAAGGCGGTATCGCCGCCTCACTGGGCAATATGGGTCCAGACAGCTGGCAGTGGCACATGTACGACACTGTGAAAGGTTCTGACTGGTTGGGCGACACAGACGCGATGGAATACCTCGCGCGTGAAGCCCCCAAAGCGGTTTACGAACTCGAACACTACGGTGTGCCTTTCTCGCGCACCGAAGAGGGCAAAATCTACCAGCGTCCATTTGGTGGCCACACCACTGAATTCGGCGAAGGCCCACCCGTTCAACGTACATGTGCTGCCGCAGACCGTACCGGTCACGCGATCTTGCACACGTTGTATGGTCAGTCTTTGAAAAACAACGCTGAGTTCTACATCGAATACTTCGCGATTGATTTGATCATGTCTGAAGACGGTCAATGTCAGGGTGTTGTCTGCTGGAAACTCGACGACGGTACTTTCCACGTCTTCAACGCGAAAATGGTTGTTCTGGCGACAGGCGGTTACGGCCGTGCTTACTTCTCAGCCACCTCTGCACACACCTGTACGGGTGACGGCGGCGGCATGGTTGCACGCGCGGGTCTTGCTTTGCAGGATATGGAATTCGTACAATTCCACCCAACAGGGATTTACGGCTCAGGCTGTCTGATCACCGAGGGCGCACGCGGCGAAGGGGGTTACCTGACCAACTCCGAAGGTGAACGCTTCATGGAGCGGTACGCGCCGACCTATAAAGACCTCGCGCCACGCGATTACGTGTCTCGCTCTATGACCATGGAAATTCGTGAAGGTCGCGGTGTGGGTGCTGACGGCGATCACATCCACCTCAACTTGTCGCACTTGCCACCTGAAGCTCTCGCTGAACGTCTTCCTGGCATTTCAGAGTCGGCAAAAATCTTTGCGGGCGTTGATGTCACCAAAGAACCGATCCCCGTTTTGCCGACAGTGCATTACAACATGGGCGGTATCCCAACCAACTATTGGGGTGAGGTTTTAAACCCAACAGCAGATGATCAAAACGCTATTGTTCCTGGCCTTATGGCTGTGGGCGAAGCGGGCTGTGCGTCGGTTCACGGTGCAAACCGTCTTGGATCGAATTCATTGATCGACCTTGTGGTCTTTGGTCGTGCTTCTGCGATTAAGGCTGGCAAAGTGGTTGACCCTGAGGCGCCGAACCCTGTGCTGAACCAAGCGTCAATTGATGCCGCCTTTGATCGTTTCGATGGGTTGCGTCAAGCAAATGGCGAAATCAAAACGGCTGAGCTGCGTCTAGAGATGCAAAAAACAATGCAAGCGGATGCAGCTGTGTTCCGTACAGATAAGACGCTCAAAGAGGGCGTCGAAAAGATGACTGCCATCGCTGGCAAAATGGGTGATCTACAAGTCACCGATCGCAGCCTTGTGTGGAACTCTGATCTGATGGAAACGCTGGAACTGGCCAACTTGATGCCAAACGCTATGGCGACCATCGTTGGCGCTGAAGCACGCAAAGAGTCTCGTGGCGCGCATGCGCATGAAGATTACCCAACGCGTGATGATAAAGCTTGGCGCGTTCACACCGTTGCGCATGTCGATGGCAATAAGGTGAAACTGTCACATCGTGATGTGGTCAAAGATCCTTTGTCCACTGAAGCGGAAGGTGGCATCAGCCTGAAAACCATCGCACCAAAAGCGCGGACGTTCTAATGCGTCTCGTGGGGATCTTAGCAGCAACTGCTCTCTTGAGCGGTTGCCTTGCGCCAGAGATGGCAGTTGAACAAACTGTACGCTCTACGGCTAAAGGGGTCATCAACTCGGTGATTTCCCAAAAGCTACCAGGTGTAAATGCGGAACCCTATGTAGAATGCATTGTGGATCAAGCTTCAACAGACGAACTTGTGACGCTTGCACGCGCTGCTGTGACAGGCGTTGATAATTCCACGGTGAGCATCGTGACTTCCATTGCCAGCCAACCCGAAACCATCTCTTGCATCGCCCAAAACGGATTGGGCGTCATGCTCGGATAGGAGACATTCATGGTACAACTTACTCTGCCGAAGAACTCTAAAATTACCACTGGTAAAACTTGGCCAAAACCCGAGGGCGCGACCAATGTGCGCAAATTCCAGATCTACCGCTACAATCCAGATGCGGGCAAAAACCCAAGTGTGGACACATATTTTGTTGATATGGACAAATGTGGTCCAATGGTTTTGGACGCGCTGATCAAGATCAAAAACGAAATCGATGCGACACTTACATTTCGCCGCTCATGCCGTGAAGGTATCTGTGGATCATGTGCGATGAACATCGATGGAATCAACACTCTGGCCTGTATTTACGGTATGGATGAGATCAAAGGTGATGTAAAAATCTATCCTTTGCCACACATGCCTGTGGTCAAAGATTTGATCCCTGACCTTACGCATTTCTATGCACAACACGCGTCTATTATGCCGTGGCTGGAAACCAAAACAAACAAGCCTGCGAAAGAGTGGCGTCAGTCAATTGATGACCGCAAAAAACTTGATGGCCTTTACGAATGTGTGATGTGTGCATGTTGTTCAACATCCTGCCCATCTTACTGGTGGAATGGCGATAAATACCTCGGGCCAGCAGCCTTGTTGCACGCGTACCGCTGGATCATCGACAGCCGCGATGAGGCAACCGGTGAGCGTTTGGACGAGTTGGAAGATCCGTTCAAATTGTACCGCTGTCACACCATCATGAACTGTTCAAAGACCTGCCCAAAGGGTTTGAACCCAGCGAAAGCCATCGCATCTATCAAAGGCATGATGCTAGAGCGCGCGCATTAAAACGCTGCTTTGCTGATGAATTCATAAAAGGCCTCGCTTTGTGCGGGGCCTTTTTGGTTGGAGCGCACAAGAATTACGCGTCTTGACGTCGGGGTATATTAGACCGACTGTGGCTCGAAATTGGGAGCGAGGTAAGCTATGCGCGACGCTATAGGAATACGTTTTTTAATCGTGGGGCTTTTGACCCTGTTAATGTTCATCCCTTTGTTTTTTGTATCAGAAATCGTTCAAAGCAGAAAATACTATTCTGAAAGCACGCTGCGCGATGTTGGTCGTGAATGGGGTGGGGACCAAGTGATTTCTGGTCCTGTTTTGGTTGTGCCAGTTGAAGAAACCGTCGATGCAATCACGGCTGAGGAGGTGACAGACACAATCACTGGTGAAGTTAAACTTGATGAAAACGGCAACGCGGTATCCAAACGTGTGACGCGCCGGGTGACACAGCGCCGCGCGCCGATCTATATCTATCCAAATCAATTTGACGTTGCCGTCGACACGCAGACGCAGGTGCGCCACCGCGGCATTTTCAATGTTCCAGTCTATCAAGCGGACCTTTCTGTGGAGTTCGATTTTCCCACCGATCAAATCGCGGATATGGCTGTGAACGATGAAGTTATCTTGTGGGATGAAACCGCGATGATTGTGGATCTGTCCAACAACGCGGCCTTGCGTGGCGTTGCAGTTTTGACCCTTGATGGAGCAGAGTTTCCACTTGAACCTATCGCTTCAGCGGCAAACGGTGCAGGTATTACCGCTGCAATTGGTGACCCACGTTCTTTCAACACCTATGATTTGCATCTTGGCTTAAACGGTGCTCAATCCTTGATGATCGCGCCAGTCGGGCGTCAAACGTCTGTTTCTGTGACATCGGATTGGGCGAACCCCAGCTTTGGTGGGGCATTTCTACCTGACGGGTCTGACGTGTCGGAAAGTGGATTTTCGGCCAATTGGACGATCCCGCACTTGGCGCGGACTTTGCCGCAATTGTCGCGGGAAAACTATGCGCAGACACTGCGCCGTGATATGGCATTCGGGGTCGACTTTATCGAGCCGAATGACTTTTATCAAAAATCATATCGCGCGGCCAAATACGCTATCCTGTTTATAGCGCTAACGTTTTTGACCGTTCTGTTGATTGAGAAAGGCACCAAGCGCCCTGCGCATCCTGTTCAATATCTGCTGATTGGCTTGGCGCAATCTATTTTTGTGCTGTTGATGGTGGCCTATTCTGAACAGTTTGGGTTTGCTATTGCCTATGGCATCTCAGCGGGGGCGACGATCATACTGCTTACATTCTTTGGGCATTTTGGATTGAATCTTGGCAAGCGGACTGCAGTCTTGGCGTTGATGCTTTTGGTTCTCTACGGCGTGCTGTACTTGATTTTGCAATCCGAAGACTACGCACTGCTTGCTGGTGCAACGCTGGCCTTTGTCGCGCTTGCTGCAACTATGTATTTCACCCGCAATGAAGACTGGTATGGCCCAGAAGGAACTGGGCTCTTTAGCAAGAAACCCAAAGAGCCAGCGCCCGACAGTATTGAAGCCAAGGCGGCGCGCACTGCAGCGCTCAAGGCCAGTCAAGCCAAGGGATAACATAGCAAGGAACCACCAAGAGCCGCCTCATGTTAGGGCGGCTCTTTTACATTGCGAGCTTAGCAGTACCGTTCTACGCCAACCACTTGGGTATCTGCATAGCGCGCGCCATGGGCCCAGCCGACTGGCATGATTTGTTCGATTAACATTAGGTCGTTCGCAGATAGATCAAGCGAAGCCGCGGCCAACCAATCTTGCATGTGTTCTGCCGTGCGTGTGCCTGGAATGGGGATCACTGTGTCATTTGCTTTCATCGACCATGCCAGCGCGAGCGCCGTCACAGTGATGCCCTTGCCTTGTGCGAAATCTCGCAAGGCATGTACGTGGCTGAGATTGGTCGAGAAATTTGGTTCAACAAACCGCGGATTCACACGACGAAAGTCATGGGGCTCAAAGGTGTTGGGCGTCAAATCATTTGCCGTGATCATACCGCGCGCAAGCGGTGAAAACGGCACAAACGCAATACCCAAAGTAGCACAGGTTTGGATCACACCCAGTTCAGGTTCCCGCGACCATAGTGAATATTCACTTTGCACAGCGCGCAAGGGCGTGACTGCATGGGCACGTTTGATTGTGGTGGGGGCGACTTCGGATAGGCCCCAACCGCCGATCAAGCCCTCTTCGATCAGCTTGCCCATGGTTTCTGCCACATCTTCAATTGGGCGATCTTGTTCGCGGCGATGAATGTAATATAGCTCAACGTGGTCACGGTTTAACCGCGTTAACGACGCTTCGAGTTCGCGGCGAATGTATCCTGCTTCGTTGTTTATTGTACGGGGCGGGCCTGGCACAATACCGACTTTCGTGGCCAAGGTAATCGGCCGTGATGTCCCGATCTCTTTAAAGTATCGGCCGATGACGCTTTCAGATCGGCCCATTCCATAAATATTTGCTGTATCCCAAAAGTCGATGCCTGCGGCTTCGGCTGCGGCCAAAGTTTTTAAGCTTGTCTCATCATCAGCGGGACCAAAAAAACCAGCAAAGCTCATTGCGCCAAAGCCGATTGCACCGACCATCGGCCCGCCTGCGCCAAGTTGACGTGTTGGTAAAGTCAAATGGGGACTCCTTTCGTCATCAAAAAAGGCCGCCCTAAGGCGACCTCGATAGTGTAACTTGTCTCGGTCGATCACCCCAAGGGGCGTTTATGCAAAGGCGGCTTGCAGGGCGATTTCAACCATATCGCCAAACGAGCTTTCACGCTCTGAAGATGGCAGCGCCTCATGGGTGATCAAGTGATCGGAAACCGTCAAGACAGCCAAGGCGCGGCATCCATGGCGTGCAGCTAAATTGTACAATTCAGCCGCTTCCATTTCGACGCCTAAGATCCCATGACGGATCATGATTTCGTTTAAGTCTGGGCGCTCGTCGTAAAAGACATCCGCGGAATAAATATTGCCCACATGAGTTGGCGTTCCTTTCGCGCGTGCGGCAGTCACCGCTTTTTCCAACAAGCCATAGTCGGCGCAGGGCGCAAAGTTGATTTCTTTGAAAATACCTCGGGAGGGCGTCGATAATGTTGTAGCGCTCATGCCGATGATCACATCGCGCACATTGATGCTTTTCTGCATGGCTCCGCATGAGCCGATACGGATAAGTGTTTTAGCACCGTATTCTGTAATCAATTCATTGGCGTAGATCGACAATGAGGGCATGCCCATGCCTGATCCGTGGATGGTGACAGGGTTGCCTTTATAAGTGCCAGTGTAGCCAAGCATACCCCGCACTTCGTTGACCAATCTTGGGTTATCCAAGAATGTCTCAGCAGCCCATTTGGCACGATATGGATCGCCTGGTAGCAAAACGGTTTCGGCGATGTCACCTTGAGCGGCGGAAATATGAGGGGTTGGCATCTTGGCACCTTTCGACTGAAGTTCAGGTCACTATAGCCGTGTTTTTGGATCAAGCCAGAGGTGACGTCACGACTTCAAATTGTGTGGCTTAACCCCTTTTCTAAGGTGCTGCACGGGGGGCAGCATGAGCGGTTATTTCATAATCAGTTGTTCGGTTTGGCCTGTGGCGATTATGCAACTCAAGGTTGCTTGCGGTGATTCTTGTTTTAGCGCCTTGATTATGGGGTAACTCTGACTGAGCTCATCGCATTTTTTCTTTTGTTTTTGATAGTTATAGAAATCATGACGTTAAAAATCATGACCTCACTATTTCTGGGGAGGGTGAATCCGTGAATGTTTCTGCTGAATTTTACAGGCTAAGGTTGAGACAACTTTAAAAACTTGAATGGATGAGGCTTTACATGCGGAACGATTGGATACTTGATGTGTTGACAGACCTTCGGACCTTTGCCGAATTAAACGGAATGCCTGCGACTGCGGATCACTTGTCTGATGCCTGTCTCGTGGTGGCTGTTGAACTTGCGAACAAAGATCCCGAGGCGCAAGTAGATCGGGCATGTCAACATGAAATCGCAAATAGAGAGCTTTCTCGAATCCGTCCAGCAAGTTGAGACTCTTGAGGAATTTCAATCCGCTACAGAAGATCTCTGTGATATTTTGAACCTTGAACATGTGGTTTATCACTGGGTGAATAGTGTCGGGGAGCGCTTTGGTGCGGGCACTTATTCATCGGAATGGGTCGATCGCTACCTTGAAAAAGACTACCTGCGCATGGACCCAGTGATTTTTGGGTGCTTTCAACGCTTCACTCCCGTAAATTGGAAGCAGCTTGATTGGTCCTCAAAAGCCGCCAAAGCCTTTTTTCTGGAAGCCATCGAATATGGTGTTGGCAATCAAGGATACACTATTCCGATCCGAGGGCCTAAAGGGCAGTTTGCTCTGTTTACGGTTAATAATACCTCATCAGATGCCGATTGGGATCAGTTTGTAGATACGTTTGGACGCGATTTGATAATCGTGGCCCATGAATTCAACAAAAAAGCACTCGAATTTGAAGCAAGCGATAAGGTAGCGTCGACGCCTGCTTTATCGCCGCGCGAAGCAATGGCGATTTCGTATCTTGCGAAAGGCCTATCGCGCGCGCAAGCGGCGCAAGAAATGGGCATTTCCGAACATACCCTGCGGGTTTACATCGAAGCCGCTCGTCACAAGTTGGGCGCATTAAATACAACACATGCAGTGGCGCGCGCTTTGTCTACGGGCGTGATTATCGTTTGATCTCAAAAAGCTCTTGCAACTTCACTGCCGCTAAAGTGTTGCATATTTTATCGCCCAGCGTACGGCGGTAAAAGGACCTGAAAATTCGACCGTACGCAGTGCTTAGCCCTTGGTTATCCATGATGTCTAGCTTCCAGAACATCAGACGGATTCAGGAGCAACCACATGTTACGGTATATTTACGGCGATTCTCTTCATAACTTTCCCCTATTGCGCGATACGATGTTTAGAGATCGTGCAGATCAATTTAAAAACCGTTTGGGCTGGGCCGTTCAGGTCGATGATGCGGGCTTTGAGCGTGATGAATATGATGACTGCAATCCCCTTTATGTGGTTTGGGAAAATGCGGATGGCACCCATGGTGGGTCCATGCGTTTCTTGCCAACCGTTGGCCAGACGATGGTGAATGATCATTTCGGGCATCTGACAGATGGCGTGCGAATTGAAAGCCCTCTCATTTGGGAATGCACACGGTTTTGCCTAGCACCAGGCGCAGATCGCAAAGTGACAGCTGCTTTAACTTTAGGGGCAGGTGAAGTGATGGATGAATTCAAACTTGACCATTTTGTCGGCGTTTTTGATCCACGGATGGAACGTATTTATCGTCTCATGGGGTTGTGCCCAGATGTGATTGGTCGTGCAGGTCAAGGACGTGAGGAAATTGGTGTAGGACTTTGGCAGATGTGCAAAGATGCCTTTGCGCCGACCTTGGCCAAAGTTGGCATTGATCGTAGCACGTCGAAAGCATGGCTGCGTGAAGCCTTTTCGCCAGTCGCAAAAATGCCGCTTCAAGCATCTGTTTGAATGCTGCAAAACGCCGAACGGCACTAGCACCTTTTGCGCGGTCCCTATAGGGTCTGCGCATGTCAAAAAACCTTGTTACATATTCCGATGATCAGGCCGAAGCCTTTGATGCTATTAGCGCTGTTCTTAAGCGTGTTGGTGTTGATTTGGAGGACGGTATCATCACCGGAATGCCCGAAGATCAAGCACATGTGCGCGCTGTGATTGGCAAAGCGGGATCAGGTAAAACCTTGTTGCTATCAGAACTTTACACCGCCTTGGATGAAGCAGGTGTTGATATTGTTTCTGGGGATTACGAGGGAAAAAAACGCGTTGACAGGCGCACTCTTGCCATTCTTGCACCGACCAATAAGGCGGCTTCAGTGCTGCGCAATCGCGGCGTGCCCGCGACCACAATTCACCGTATCCTTTACACGCCAGTCTATGACCCCGATTATGAAAAGATTGCGGAATGGCTGGCGGGTGAAGCAGACCGACCCGAAATGGAAGATCTCGCGCCTGAGGCATTAGATCGCGCCTTTGCATTTTACCAGCTTAACAAATCCATTCCCGGAGCATTGGCGGCTGCGGGACTGCGTGGGTCTGATTTTATCACGGGTTGGAAACGCCGCGAAGACCCGTTGGATATCGGCTTTATTGATGAATCATCGATGCTGGACAAAAAGCAGTTTGAAGATCTACAAGACATCTTTCCCACCCTAGTGTTGTTCGGCGATCCCGCACAGCTGGCCCCTGTCAATCAGGCGGGCTCAATGGTCTTTGAGCAATTGCCAGACCCCGCGATTCATGTGCTCAACCGCATTCACCGCCAAGAAGCTGACAGTCCTATCTTGGATCTGGCTCATGCCTTGGCCGATCCCGCTTTGGGATATGATGATTTTGAACGCATGGTTGAAGAGGCATCGAAACAGGATGATCGTGTGGTTTATGCGCAGCGGGTTGAAAGCGACCTTATGGCGCGATCGCCCGCGCTGGTTTGGCGTAACGCGACCCGCATTCGCTTGATCCAAGCCTTTCGCAATGTCTACGGCGCGCCGAAAGATGAGCTTTTGGCGGGGGAGCCTTTGATTTGTGATGGTATCGAACTGCCAGCAAAACATCGTAAAAAGCGGCTGGATCTAGAAGCGCGTGGCCTGATTAAAGGCGCGCAAGTCGTGTATTTGGGGCCAGGGCGCAAGCCTGGTTTCTCACGTTTACACGTCATGGGCGCGCAAGATCCCAATATCTCTGCGGCCTCTATTGTTAAGATCGAATTCCCAGATGAAGAAGAACCTTTTATCCCTTTTGCCGCGCGCATGGGGGCTACATTTTTGCATGGCGCAGCTGTGACTATTCATAAAGCGCAGGGGTCACAGTGGGAAAATGTGCAAGTCTTTGCCCCTGACATCTTTGCTGCTGCAAGGGCAGGGCGTATGGAGGCGGGTATTCCTTTGTGGAAACGCTTGACCTATGTGGCGATCACGCGGGCTGAAAAACGACTGTTTTGGGTCACGCGTGCACGCCTTGCAAAGCCAGAAAACCAGCTGAGCGTTCAGGATTTGAAAGCCATCGAAGCGGCACCCCTATCGTTGCAAATGCAAGATGAAGCCAGCTTACTTTAGCGGCGCAATATTCTAAATATTTCCGATGCGCCCCATCCCGCAATTGCTGCCAAAAACAATGACAACAGGCCGTATAAGATCGCATTGTCATGGGCCAGATTGTAAAGCCAGCGTTCGATGCCGACCTTTTGCACCTCAATTTCTGTACGGTAATCATCAAGCACAGTGCCATTACGCGCCAATAAAATGCGCGTTATATATGTGCCTTCCACCAAGTTTGCAGGCAGGGCAATCGATGTGTTGAACAAGGTATCTTGGTTGAGTGTTACGCCGTCATTCGCACGCCTGTATAGCCCAGAGTCACGGCGAATACGCAAAAGTGCTTCGCGGGCAGGCAATCCACGGCGTTCACTTAAGATTTGTTCTTCTGCTGTGATTTTCCACAGCGCATCCGAAAGTGGGTTGAGTATGTCTTCGACAGGGCGGGTGGCGGCAACGCTGTAAAAACTTGGAGCAAGGCCCAGTTTTTCACTTTCGACGTTGATCCAAATGCCAAGCCTGCGATCCTTGCGCAAAATCGTTTCAATCTTTTCTGGACCCATCACCGTGACAATGACATCCAAGTCGCTGTCATCAGGGGCTGCAATGTCACGTTTAATAGCGCCGAAAATCAGAATTTCGGAGCCGTCAAAATTCGCTGTAATTGAAACGCGGTTTTGAGATAGGTCCGCCACGACTTCTTCGGCGGCAAGTTCAACGGCGAACAGAGCGAATAAAAATGACGTAAGTAAGACGCGCATCATAACACTCCGATTGAAAAGAGTTCACTTGGACGAATAAGCAGATCAAATCCAAGCTTGAGACAAACGGAAAGAACCAAAAGCGCCAACATGATACGCAATTGTTCGGCTTTTAAGCGCAGGCCGATTTGTGTGCCGATCTGTGCGCCGATCACGCCGCCAACCAGCAAAATCATTGCAAGCATCAAATCAACCGTTTGGTTGGTATAGGCGTGCAGCATTGTGTTGAATGACGTTGTAAAGATGATCTGAAACAGTGAGGTGCCGATCACAACTTTTGTCGGCATGCCAAGGATATAGATCATCGCGGGCACCATAATAAAGCCGCCACCGACCCCCATGATAGCCCCTAGCATCCCCACAACCAATCCTACGATAATTGGGGGTATGACCGAAATATACAGCCCCGAGGCGCGGAACTTCATCTTGAACGGAAGGTTGTGAACCCAAGTGTGTTTTGTGCGTTCGCGGGCCTTACCTGGACGGCCTTTTGACCGGCGTAAAGCACGTAAAGATTCGACCAGCATAAGCGCGCCAATGATGCCCAAGAATACCACGTAGCACAGCGTTACAAGTAAATCGACTTGGCCGAGCGCTTTCAGAACGTTGAAGATCTGCATCCCGATAGCGGAGCCAATAAGGCCCCCCGCAAGCAAAACCCAACCCATGCGCAAATCTACGGTTTTGCGTTTAAAATGCGCTAAAACGCCCGACACTGATGAGGCGACGATCTGATTGGCTGATGTTGCGACTGCGACAGCAGGCGGAATGCCGACAAAAAACAACAAGGGTGTGATGAGAAACCCGCCGCCCACACCAAACATGCCCGATAATATTCCCACAATACCGCCCAGTCCCAACAGGACAAATGCGTTTACGGAAACTTCGGCAATAGGTAGGAAAATCTGCATTCTTGGCTCTCATAGCTTGGTAACTATGGATGCAACGGTTTCAACCTTAGGTCAAACCCTGTTTCGTGATACGATGTATAACACGCACCCACGTGAACAGTTTTAACCCATTGTGATCATATGGTTAACGTTCCTTCACATAGGGTGTGCCGCTTGCGCGCGGCGGGATAGCCTTGCCAATGAAGCCCGCTAATATAACGACGGTCAAAATATAAGGCAGCGCTTGCATGAATTGCACCGGCAAAGCGAAGCCAAACAGAGGCAGATCCATCGCACGGATTGCAGTTGTCGCAACCAATACTGCCCCCACGCTCAAGCACGCGATGAAAGGCTTTGCCAAGTCACGCACTGAAATGGTGCTCAGAGCTACACGAATGATTTGCACTGCCAAGACAACGGCCAAAGCTGCAAAGCCTAATAGTGAAAACAGTTCGACGAAATCAAGAAACTGGATGTTTTGATAGCGGTTGCCAACAGCTTCCAACAAGCCAAACAACAAGGTCGCTGAGAGTGCATACCAAGGGCGCCACTTGGCGAAAATCAAAGCAGCAAGGGCGATATAGCCACGCCCTGCTGACATATCTTTGACAAACCCTGCCGCCAACGAGGCCAAATATGTACCCGCAAGGCCACAAAGTGCCCCTGCAATAATCAGGGCAATGTAACGCAAGCGCACCACAGAAATACCTGCCGTATCCACAGCACTTGGGTTTTCACCCACAGCGCGCAGGCGCAGGCCAAACCGCGTGCGGTAGAGCACCCACCAAGAGATCGGCACAGCCAAAAGGGCGATATAGGTCAAGGCTGTATGCCCTGAGATCAATTCGTCATAGGCTGGGCCAAAGGCAGGAATTTTCGACATGGCGTCAGAAAATGGCAGGTTCCATTCGCCGAAACGAGCGTCAGTCGGCAGTGACGGAGTGCGCCCCCCAAGCCGGAACCAACTTTGACCTATCACCACAGTCAGACCCGCGGCTAAAAAGTTTAGGGCAACGCCTGAAATCAATTGGTCGCCTTGAAACGTGATTGAAGCAAGCCCGTGCAGCATGGAAAACAGCATGGATGCCGCGACGCCTGCAAGCAGGCCAAGCCAGATTGAACCCGTTGTATAGGCGACAGCACCAGATAGAAAGGCCGCGGCTAAAAGTTTACCTTCGAGGCCGATGTCAACGATGCCCGCACGTTCTGAAAATAGCCCTGCCAAACAGGTCAGCAATAAAGGCGTTGCAAGACGCAGAGTACTGTCGAGGATTTGTAGGATGGTCAGGAAATCCATGATCAAGCCTCCTTAGCTTTGCGCAGGGCAAGGAATAGTTTTTCAAGCGGGCGGCGGACCATATTGTCTAGCGCACCTGTGAACAAGATAACCAAACCTTGGATCACCATGACCAATTCGCGCGGAATAGATTCCCATAAATTCAGTTCCGCGCCACCTTGCACCAAAAACCCAAACAACAAGGCAGCTAAAACGATACCAATCGGGTGATTGCGACCCATCAAGGCCACTGCGATGCCGATAAAGCCCGCGCCTTCTGGTGCATTGTCAATCAGGCGCTCTGCTTCGCCCATGACATTGTTGATCGCCATCAGGCCACACAGGGCACCTGAAATCAACATCGCAATGATGGTGATACGCACAGGGTTGATGCCAGCGTATTTTGCAGCAGTTTCAGAGGCGCCAAAGGACCGAATTTCAAATCCCAAGCGGGTCTTCCATATCAAAACCCAAAATCCAACTGCAGCCAGCAGGGCGATCAAAAATGCAATATTTGCAGGTGAATTCGCGCTGAATTCAATGCCAAAAGGGGCCAACATATCGTGGAAATTCGGCAGGTGAGCCCCGTCTGGAAACCCCGCGCTTTCGGTCGACATTGAACCTGGAACTTTTAGAAAGTTGATCAGCAGGTAGCCGACGAAAGCCGATGCAATAAAGTTGAACATCATCGTGGTGATCACGATATGTGACCCCCGCTTGGCTTGCAGATAGGCAGGAATAAAGGCCCAAGCTGCGCCAAATACAGCACCACCTATCATGGCGGCAGGCAGGGCAATGGCCCAATGCGGCCAATCAATTGCAAGGCAAACCAAAGCAACGCCCACGCCGCCGAGCATCACTTGCCCTTCGCCGCCGATGTTGAACAACCGCGCTTGATAGGCGACCGCGATGGCAAGGCCGGTAAAGATAAAGTTGGTGGTGTAATACAGCGTGTAGCCCAAGCCATTGGTAGACCCAAAAGCCCCTTGAACCATCGTTTGCACTGCCACGACAGGATCTTTGCCAATGGCCATAATCATCAAGCCAGACAGGATGAAAGCCAACAAAAGTGAGATAAATGGAATTAGAATGGCATCTGCCCATTTCGGCATTGCTTGCATGTTATGCGTCCCCAGACTGTGCGGCGTCTGCGCCGTTATTGATACCCGCCATCAACATGCCAAGCTCACGTTCGTCTGTTTCTGCTGGCAGGCGTTCGCCCATGATCTTGCCGTCAAACATGACCGCAATTCGATCAGAAAGACTTAGGATTTCGTCTAGCTCGACCGAGACCAGCAAAATGGCTTTGCCTTGATCACGTAGAGCGACGATTTGCTGATGAATGAATTCGATAGCGCCAATATCGACGCCACGCGTGGGTTGACCGATCAAAAGCAAATCTGGATTGCGTTCGATTTCACGGGCCAGAACGATCTTTTGCTGATTGCCACCTGAGAAACTTTTCGCGGGCAGTTTTTCATTCAACGGGCGCGTGTCAAATCGTTCCATCTTGTCATAGGCGATTTGCTTGATCTTGGCAGTGTCCATGATCAGCCCGTTTTTCTGGTATTCAGGATCATGATGGTAACCAAACATGATGTTTTCCCAAGCGGAAAACTCAAGAATCAGGCCTTCGTCGTGACGATCTTCGGGCACATGGCCAATGCCTTTTTCGCGCCGCGATTGTCCATCTGACGCGTTGCCTGTTAGATCCAGTTCTTCGCCGTTCATGCGGATCACACCTGTGCCCACTTGATAGCCGCCAAGGACTTCTAAAAGTTCAGTCTGGCCATTGCCGGCGACACCAGCAATTCCCAAGATCTCCCCTGCGCGCACCTGTAAATCAATGCCCTTCACGCGGATCACACCTTGGGCGTCGACGACTGTCAGGTTCTCAACTTCTAAGATTGGTGTGCCTGGCGCTGCGGGTGTTTTTTCAACTTCCAACAAAACCTTACGCCCGACCATCAGTTCGGCCAAAGCTTCGGGAGATGTTTCAGAGGTTTTCACGGTATCCGTCATTTCGCCGCGCCGCATCACAGAAACTGAGTCAGTGACATCCATGATTTCGCGCAGTTTGTGGGTGATCAAAATGATGGTCTTGCCTTGTTCTTTGAGCCCCTGCAAAATGCGAAACAGGTGGTCTGCTTCTGCTGGCGTTAAAACGCCTGTGGGTTCATCAAGGATCAAGATATCGGCTTGGCGATACAACGCCTTGAGAATCTCGACCCGTTGTTGGTGACCAACAGAGAGATTTTCAACCAAAGCATCTGGATCGACAGAAAGTTCGTATTCGTCAGAGAGCTGTTGTAACAGCTTGCGCGCCTTGCCCAAAGACGGTTTCAACAGCGCGCCTTCTTCGGCGCCCAAAATTACATTTTCCAAGACTGTAAAGTTTTCAACCAGCTTGAAGTGTTGGAACACCATGCCGATGCCTGCGTTGATCGCGGCTTGGCTGCTCGTGATTTGCACCTCTTGGCCATTGATCAAAACGGTGCCACTGTCAGCTTTGTAAAAACCGTACAAGATCGACATAAGCGTGGATTTACCCGCGCCATTCTCACCGATTATGCCATGTATTGTCCCTTTGCGCACCGATATCGAAATATCTTTGTTCGCTTGCACGGGACCAAAAGCTTTGGAAATTCCACGCAGCTCAATCGCGAGTGGATCGGACATAGACGCAGTTTGGGGTGAAGATGGGGCGGCAGATGTCTGCCGCCCCTGTGAGGTTGTCACAACCATTTCAAACCAGCCTTAGTAAGAAGGACAAGTTTCATCGGACATGTAATCGTGCACAACGATTTCACCCGAAATAATCTTAGCTTCTGCATCAGCCAAAGCTGCTGTCATTTCGTCAGTCATCAAAGATGCATTGTTGTCATCCATAGCGACACCAACGCCGCCGTTTGAAAGACCCATAACACTAAAGCCAGTTTCAAGCGCATCACCTTGCATGAAGGCATCGTAAACGGCGTTATCAACGCGCTTGACCATTGATGTCAAAACAGTGCCTGGCTGAAGGTAGTTTTGGTTGCTGTCCACGCCGATGGCCAAGATGCCTTCGTCTTTGGCGGTTTGAAGCACGCCAAGACCGGTGCCGCCTGCCGCAGCAAAGACAACTTCAGAGCCTGCAGCTTTTTGTGCACGTGTCAGTTCGCCACCTTTAATAGGGTCGTTCCAAGCCGCTGGCGTTGTGCCTGTCATGTTGACGATCACTGTGCCATCAGGTTTCACAGATTTGAAACCCTGAGCATAGCCACATGCGAATTTGGAAATCAACGGCATGTCCATGCCGCCAATGAATGACACTGTGTCGCCCTCAGCCGCGTAAGCTGCTGCAACACCAACCAAGTAAGACCCTTCATGTTCAGAGAAGACAACGGATTTCACGTTTGGCGCGTCGACAACCATGTCGATGATTGCGAATTTTGTATCAGGGAAATCGGCCGCAACTGTTTCAAGTGCTGTGGCAAAGTTGAAGCCGGCCATAACAACTGGGTTGTAACCACTTTCGGCAAAACGGCGTAGAGCTTGCTCGCGCTGTGCATCGGATGTGAGTTCAACATCGCGATATGTGCCGCCAGTTTCTGCAGCCCAACGTTCAGCGCCATTATATGCAGATTCGTTGAATGATTTGTCGAACTTACCGCCTAGATCAAAGATCAAAGCAGGGTCAGCCAAAGCTGCGCCCGAAGTCAAAGCTAAAGTCGCCGCCGCGCCAAGGAAGGATTTCATCAGGGTCATAGTCGTCTCCCGTAGAGTTTATATTGGGACCTGCATTTCTGCTGTGTCCAGAAATTGGTTAAGATATGCCTTTTCGGTATACCCCCAAAACCACGTTGGATGGTTTCAGTCACCGTTGGATTAGGACGTGTTGCAGCGAGGGGGTCAATAAGAATTTTACCATTTGGTCGCAAGTGACGCTAAGTTTCGAAAAACATGCCTCACTTGCTGCAAACTTATACCTTTACGAGAGGCTTTGACAGCACAAGTGCATCGACTTTAGCGCCGTCTGCATCTGTGTAATAGCCACGGCGTGTGCCAGATTCGCTGTAGCCGTGAGACATATAGAGTTTGATTGCTGTATGGTTATTCGCTGCGACTTCCAAAAATGAAACCTCGGCGCCGCGCGCGGCTGCTGCGTCTTCGTAAGATTGCAAAGCTGTGCGCCCCAATCCTTGTCCTTGAGCGCGAGGATCAACCGCAAGGGTCAACAGTTCGGCTTCACCTACGACAACGCGCCCCATGGCAAAGGATGGCCCTGCGCCGTAGAAACAAAACACATCTGACAATGCCAAAAGCCCCGCGAACTCGGTCTCAGACCAAGGGCGGGGCATTGAAAAGCAGGCTTGATGAAGCGCCGCAAGATCTGCATGTGTCAGGTCATGCGCCATTGGTTAGGCAGCGACAGGACGCACTTCGAGCACTTCTGGAATGTAATGGCGCAGCAAGTTTTCGATGCCCATTTTCAAGGTCAGAGTCGAAGAAGGGCACCCTGCGCATGCACCTTGCATGTGCAAGTAAACAACGCCCTTTTCGAAGCCATGAAATGTGATGTCACCACCGTCTTGTGCAACGGCTGGGCGCACGCGGGTGTCCAGAAGTTCTTTGATTTGGTCAACTATGTCACTGTCAGGGCCATCATGCGCGGCGTGTCCCGCAGGGGAGCCGCTTTCACCTTCCATCACAGGGTCGCCAGATTGGAAATGTTCCATGATCGCGCCGAGCAAAGCGGGCTTGATGTGATCCCAATCCGTTTCGTCATTTTTTGTGACGGTCACAAAATCAGTGCCGAAGAAAACGCCAGCGACATTGCCGACTGCGAAGATGCGCTTTGCCAAAGGAGATGCGGCTGCGGCTTCAACAGTTGTGAAATCAGCGGTGCCTGCGTCCAAAACGTTTTGGCCGGGCAAGAATTTCAGCGTCGCGGGGTTTGGCGTGGATTCGGTTTGAATAAACATGATCGGCTTTCCTTACTGGTCTTGTCGGATATGGGGCCTTAACGGACAAAAGTCAATATTTAGAACGTTTCTAAAGTGTGACTTTAGGTGATCGCCTCAAGCCGTTCTTTAGACATTTCTCCCGGGACCAAGGTCATAGGAATTGGCAAAAACCCCGCCTGTTTTGTCAGGGCTGAAATCAACGGACCTGGCCCTTGTTTTTCAGTACCCGCGCCCAAAACGAGCACACCCACGTCAGTGTCATCCTTTACTTGCGCTAAGATTTCAGACACTGGTTCGCCCTCGCGGATCACCAATTCAGGATCGATTCCTTGTTTGTCACGCATCCATTTGGCAAAGACTTCGAAGTGCACGACAATACGTTCGCGCGCTTCTTCGCGCATAATATCGGCAACCCCGATCCAATGGTTGAATTCATCAGGCGGAATCACAGACAGAATTTGCACCCCGCCGCCCGTGTTTTTTGCGCGCATCGCAGCAAAGCGCATCGCATTGAGGCATTCGCGACTGTCATCCAAGACCACTAGAAACTTCCGCATGCTCACAGGCTTTCACTCCCTTAACCTTCTAAGTCGACCAGCTTTAACGCGATGATGGCGAAGTGCATGAGGTTGCGCAAGTGAATCCGTATAAAAGAACACCCCCAGCCTGTTCAGCTGAGGGTGCAAATAAACAACGCCAGCGACATCGTTGGGGACAATTCGATGAGATAGATGCGCCTGCCGCAATGGGGGCTTGGCATGGCGATGCATCTGCGCCGTGACGTATGCCCCCTATGTTAGCCAAGTTTGGATTCAGTTTTATGACGCCATCTGAATACGGGCAGTGTCGATTTGCGGCCCCCACATGCGAAAGGGCGCCCTGATCGGCGCCCTCTATTGTATTTTCCGTCATCTGGGGTTGGCGCGGTGCTTAACGCACAAAGCCCATGATATCGAAAGTCTTGTCCAAGATCGGGCCAGAAATTGCCTTGGCCTTAGCAGCCCCTTTGGCCATGATGCGGTCAATTTCAGCGGGGTCATCCATGAAGCGCTGCATTTCAGTGGAAATCGGTGCAAGCTTTTCAACCGCCAAATCCGCCAAGGCAGGTTTGAATTTACCCCAGCCTGCGCCCGCATATTCGGCCACAACTTGTTCATTGGTCATATCGCTTAGAGCTGCATAGATGTTCACAAGATTGCGCGCCTCAGGGCGACCCTCCAAGCCTTCCAAAGTTTCAGGAATGCCATCTGGATCTGTTTTGGCCTTTTTGAATTTTTTCGCGATCTTATCGGCGTCATCGGTCATGTTGATGCGCTCCATATCGGACTCGCCAGATTTGGACATCTTTTTCGTGCCATCGCGCAGGTTCATCACCCGCATTGCAGGACCTTCGATCACAGGAGTGGTTTCAGGGAAGAAATCCACTTTGTAGTCGTGATTGAATTTGTTGGCGATATCGCGTGTCAGCTCAACGTGCTGCTTTTGATCCTCGCCCACAGGCACATGTGTCGCGTGATAGGCCAAAATATCAGCCGCCATCAAAGCAGGGTAGGCATACAGACCCAAAGACACGCCCTCGGCATTTTCACCAGCTTTGTCTTTGAACTGAGTCATGCGGTTCATCCAACCAACGCGCGCGACACAGTTGAACAGCCAGCCGAGTTCAGCATGGGCCGACACGCGGGACTGGTTGAACAAGATCGATGTGTCAGGATCAATGCCTGATGCAAGGTAGCCCGCTGCAACTTCACGGGTTGCATGTTGCAGGTCCTTTGGATCTTGCCAAACAGTCACGGCGTGCATGTCGACCACGCAATAAATGGTTTCAAACTCACCGCCTTGCATATCTACGAAACGCTTGATCGCGCCCAAGTAGTTGCCAAGGGTGAGGCCGCCCGAAGGTTTGATTCCCGAAAAAACGCGGGGGGTAAAGGCTGGCTTGTCCATTTGGAACTCCGTCACTGGATTATTGAGTGCTCATGGCTTACCTATGCCAAGCAATAGCGTCAAGGAAGCCAAACAAAATGTCCGATCAGTCCCCGTTTAATCAAACTGAAATGCCCTTTAACGCACTGCCGCCTGCGGTCATTGCCTTGGCGCTTTTAATTGGAGGCATCGAACTTCTATTCCAGATCGGATCTTACGGCATCATTGGCGGCCCTGAGGCGATAGGTTGGCGCGTCGCCGCAATGGAAGATTTTGGTTTTTTCAATTCCGTTTTTGAAGCAATGCGTGATCAAAACACTTGGCCGTTGGAACATGTGATCCGCTTTCTCAGCTACAGCGTGATCCACGTGTCATTTGTGCAGGTTCTCATGGCCATTGTATTCATTCTTGCGCTGGGCAAAATGGTGGGGGACGTGTTTGGCAATCTGGCCTTTATCGCGGTTTTCGCGGTGGCGACGATTGTGGGCGCTTTGGCTTTCGGGCTTTTCCTAAACTCTAGCGTCCCGTTGCTGGGCGCATACCCTGGAGCATATGGATTGATCGGGGCCTATACGTTTATCTTGTGGATCGGCCTTGGAGCGATGCATGAAAACCAGATGCGCGCTTTTTCTTTGATCGGCTTTTTACTGGCGATCCAGCTGATTTGGGCGCTGTTTTTTGGCAGTGATCCAACTTGGGTGGCTGAAATCGCGGGATTTGTTGTGGGGTTTGTCGTGTCACCTCTTTTGGTTCCAGGCGCATTTCCTCGGATTCTAGCAAAGCTGCGCAAACGTTAGAGCCAAGGGGGCGCTTAGCGGCCGCGCTTCATAGACGATTTTATGTCTCGCAAGTTGAGCGCTCCGATCGCTTGCCCGATGCCGAAATACGATACAATGCCCAAGGCAATCAGGATAAGTGTTGCCAGCAGGCGCGAGAAATCAAACACAGGGGCCAATAAAATTTGAGTGCCGTACAAAAGCGCGCCCATAGCCAAAGCCGCAAGTAGGATGCGCGGTGCACGTTTGCGTAATTGTGCATCTGATGTGACATCTTCGCCCATGGATGCTTTTCCGATGAAAAGTAAAATCACCATGCTCCATGCGGCCAAAGATGTGGCGACTGCAGCCGCGAGATAGCCGATCCAAAACGACAAACCGATGGCAAGCGCTGCGTTGACCACCATAGAATATACTGCAAAACGAAACGGCGTTTTGGTGTCTTCTCGGGCAAAATAAAGTGGCTGTAAAACTTTTTGGATCACAAAGGCAGGCAAGCCCAACCCGTAAATCGCCACAGCCAGAGCAGTGGCTTGCGCGTGTTCGGGCGTAAAAGCGCCGCGTTGGAATAAGACTCCAATCAAAGCTTCGGGCATAACGATGAGCGCGACAGCCGCAGGGATGGTGAGCAATAATGCAAATTCAAAAGCGCGGTTATAAGCACTGCGTGCGCCTGCGCGGTCTCCAGCTTGCAAGCGGCGCGATAGATCGGGCAAAAGCACCACACCGATGGCAATCGCGACGACCCCCAAGGGCAGTTGATACAGGCGATCCGCAAGATTGAGATACTGTAATGCGCCCGCTTCAGAAAATGACGCAACCTGTCGCCCGACCAACAAGTTGATTTGCACAACGCCCCCCGCAAGGGCGGCTGGACCAGCCAAGATGAGTAGTTTTTTCAATTCTGGCGTCATGCGCGGCAAGCGTGGTCGGATCGAAAATCCAGCTTTACTGGCGGCCACCCAAACGATCAAAAGCTGAGCTGCCCCTGCGACTGGCACAGCCCACACCAAGGCCGTGCCCACATCAAAGCCTGCAAAATGCGCAACAACCATCGCAAGCGATAAAATGATGTTCAACATAACGGGGGCGGCGGCCGCTGCGGCGAAGCGCCCCGTGGCGTTCAAAATTCCCGAAAACAATGCGCCCAGTGAAATGAACAAGACGTAAGGAAAGGTGATGCGCCCGTAATGCACAGCCAAATCAAAGCGGCTGTCGCCGATAAAACCAGCGGCCATCGCAGATACCAGCAATGGCATAAATATCATTGCCGCTATCGTCAAAACCAACAGCAGCCCTGCTAAAGCTGATAGGGTGTCTTCGGCAAAACCACGTGGGTTGTCTTGGGCTTCGACCTTTTTTGAAAACAATGGGACGAATGCCACATTTAAAGTGCCTTCCGCAAAAAATCGGCGGAACATGTTGGGCAAAGAAAACGCGACGACAAATGCTTCGGCAGCGGGGCCAGCCCCCAGATAGGCAGCGATCAGCGCGTCACGAACAAAGCCCAAAACGCGGCTCATCAAGGTCCAGCCGCCAACGGTTAAAAAACCGCGCATCAATCTGATCGGTTTCATGCGTCACTGGCGCGGCGCGCCCCTTTATCCATCGCTTCGCGCAATTTTTTGGCCAGCGCTTCTTGCTTGGCAATCGCGTGGATTTTCATCCCGAACATATCCTTTACATAAAACACATCGACGACCTGCGCCCCGTAGGTGGCGATTTGCGCACTGGCAATCGAGATATGATTTGACGCCATAGATTTTGTGAGATCGTGCAGCAACCCCGCGCGATCACGCGTGTCGACTTCGATGATCGTGAAAATTTCAGAACCTTCATTGTCAAAGGTGATCGATGTGGGAACGCGGAATTTGCTTTCGCGTTTTTTGATTTTGTCACGCGACACAAGTGCTTCGCTTGCAACAACTTCGCCCATCAGCGTTTTCTTGATCATCTGTTTCAAGCGCGGCAAACGGGATTTTTCATAGGGATGCCCATCAGCATCTTGAACCCAAAACGCAGCCGTCGCGTAGCCATCTTTGGTCGTATAAGTGCGCGCATCTACGACATTCGCCCCCACCAAAGCCAAAGCGCCAGCGAGGCGCGAAAAAATACCAGGATGGTCGACAATGGCAAAACAGGCGCGGGTCGCATCACGATCGTGGTCTGGTTTCAGATCGATCTTGATTTCGTCGTCTTTGATGTCTTTGAGCAAGTTGGCCATCACCAAATGTGCAGCAGTCGGCAGACCTTGCCAATAGGGGCCATAGTGGCGCCCGACCTCGGCACGAATGCTCTTAACGGGCCAGCCCGCAAGCATTTCGCGCAGCGCTTTTTTGGCTTCGCTTTCGCGCGTTTGCCTGTTGATGGCCTCAAGCCCGTGTTCAAGCGCTTCCATCGTCTGGGCATAAAGGTTACGCAACAACACGGCTTTCCAGTTATTCCAAACATCAGGGCCAACACCGCGGATATCGCAGACCGTGAGCACGGTCAAAAGGTCAAGTCGCTCTCGGGATTTTACGGCTTTGGCAAAATCACGAACAGTACGCGGATCAGACAGATCACGCTTTTGCGCGATATCTGACATAAGCAAATGATACCGCACCAGCCATTCAACGGTTTCGCATTCGGCGGGCTTTAGTCCCAGCCTTGGGGCAACTTTGCGCGCGATCTGCGCGCCGATGATCGAATGATCTTCTTTGCGTCCCTTGCCGATGTCATGCAGCAAGGCCGCAACATAAAGAACTTTGCGGTTGATGCCACGCTCTAGGATACTTGAGGCGACAGGCAGTTCTTCGACCAATTCGCCACGCTCGATCTGCGCGAGAACGGAGACCACTTGGATCGTGTGCTCATCCACAGTGTAGCTATGGTACATGTTGAATTGCATCATTGCCACAATGTGCTGGAACTCTGGAATAAATGCCCCGAGCACGCCCATTTCATTCATGCGGCGCAACCCGCGTTCGGGGTTGCCGTGGTTGAGCAAGATGTCCAAAAAGATCTTTTTCGCATCACTGCGCGCGCGAAAATCATCATCGAATAAATCAAGATTGGCGGACAAAAGACGCAACACGTCAGGATGGATGAGGTGCCCAGTTCGCAGCGCTTCGCCGAATATCCGTAGCAGGTTGATCTTGTCATCCAAGAAGGCCTGCGGATCTTCGATATTGAGCCGCCCGCGTTGTACGATATAGCCTGCGGTGGTTTTACGCTTGCGTTTGAAAAGTCGTTGCAACGCGGGCTCTGATTTGACGTGCAGTTCCTCAAGTGAGGTCATGAAAACACGGGTCAATTCGCCCACACGCGTGGCATGGACAAAGTAGAATTGCATAAAGTGTTCAACAGCGCGCCGACCAGAATGGTCAATGAACCCAAGGCGTTCTGCCACATCGACTTGCATGTCAAAGGTCAGTTGCTCCATTGGGCGCTTGGCCAATAGGTGCAGCTGATTGCGGGTGGCGTGTAAAAAGGTTTCTGCCTCGTCGAACTCGCGATACTCGTCTGCGGTGAACACACCCGCCTGCACAAGGTCAGCAGGGTCACGCACGCCGTGCACATATTTGGCAATCCAGAACAAAGACTGCAAATCGCGCAAACCGCCTTTGCCTTCTTTAATATTCGGCTCAACCATATAACGCTGGCCGCCTTGTTTTTTGTGGCGGTCATCGCGTTCAGCGAGCTTGGCTTCGATAAATTCAGGGGCTGTGTTTTTAAACAAATCGTCGCGCAGCTTTATGCGCAATTCTGTTGTCAGTGCCTCGTCGCCAGCCAAGTGACGCAACTCAAGCATGGCTGTGCGAATAGTGAAATCTTCTCTACCCAGCCGCATACATTCGCGCACTGTGCGCGATGCATGTCCCACCTTCAGGTGCATATCCCAAAACATGTACAACATGCTTTCGATGACCCGTTCCAACCAGCCTGTGATTTTATGCGGCGCGAGGAACAACAGATCCACATCGGAATAAGGCGACATTTCTGCGCGCCCATACCCGCCCACAGCCAAAACTGCGATTTGTTCGTGTTCATCTGTGTCGGGGTGCAAGCGGTGCTGCGCCACATATAAAACCGATGTGACCAAGCAATCCGTCAGCCACGCATAGGCATGGGTTGCAGGGCGCGCATTTCGCGGCGCTTGCATCACGGCGCTTTCAATGGCCGCACGCCCCTGTTCGTTGGCTTGCGTCAAAACCTGTACAGTCGCAGCGCGTAGATCGCTTTCACTCGAGGCATGCGCAAAGGCAGCCTCAAGTGCAGCGTCGACCGCAGCTATGTCAAATATCGCCGAAGGGGCGCAGATTATGCTCTCCGGTGCGGGCGGGACAAAAGAAGCGAGTGTTGGTTTAGAAGCCAGCGCCGCCAAAGGTTCTTGGTGCGGGGTCAATCTCGATCACCTGATTATTTTGAATGGTTGCGACCGATAGGCCACGTTCGTTTGTACCGTCGGCTTTGAGGCGGAAGATACCGTTAACACCGACAAATCCAGAGCCACGGGTGAGCGCTTGTTTGGTCAAAGCTTGCGAGTCGCCAGATTTTGCCAAAGCACCAATCGCCGCGATGCCGTCATAAGCCAGACCCGCTAATGAATGTGGCGCTTGTCCGTAAGCTGCTGTGTAGCGGTTGGAAAAGTTTTGAACCAAGCGTTGATCAGGAATTGCGAACCAGCTGTCTTGAAGACCTGGCAAGGAAACTGATGAGGCAGGGAAATTCCAGCGTTGCAAGCCGATGTACTGTGTGCCGGGAGATTTTATGCCGTTTTCAGGTAGCATCTGCGCCAACAGTGGCATTGCGCCGTCATTGCCTGAGGTGAAAAACACTGCATCCGCGCCGGAAGACCGTACAGCACTTGCGATTGGGCTGATGGCTTGCACCACACCTTGTTGGCTCAACTCAAAGCTTTTCTCGCCAGCAAATGTTGCGCCATTACGGGCGATTGCAGTTTTGATTGCTGTCGCACCCGCCATTTCAGCAGGGCTTTGAGCATTCACAACCAAAATACGTTTTTTGCCGTTCTGAGACGCATATTTCACCAGACGGTTTGCTGTATTGTCAAAGGTGGACCCAAGAATAAATACATTGCCGCCGGCGACTGTCGGGTTGTTTGAAAAGGCCAAAACATTCACGCCAGCGTTTGCGGCAGGGATGCCAGCCAATTTTGCCGATCCGCCATAAACTGGCCCCAGAATGATTTTAGCGCCATCTGTCACAGCGCGTGTCGCAGCCGCAGATGCCCGCTCTGCTTGGCCTCCTGTTGCATAGACTCGCAGGTCGATGTTCACGCCATCCAAATCTGCCATCGCCAACCGTGCTGCGTTTTCGATAGATTTCGCCATGCTGTTATCGGCAGATTGCGCGGATTCGTATGGCACCAGAAGTGCGACAGGAATCGGTTTATCTGTGTTGATGCTTGGCCCATTTGACGAGGGCGCTGGAAACATGCTTGGATCACAGGCCGCTAAGGTCAAAAAAGACACAACGGCAGTAACTTTAACGAGCGACTTGCGGGCGGTGCTCAGAACAGCGAACATAGGGGAACCTCACTCCTGTCGGTGACAGCTTAAATGGCAAACATTTCATTGGTTGTAAGACTATGCGACCGTGCCACAAGAGTAAACGCCGCAAAGACTTGGAAATCCCTTGGACTTCGAGATAAAGCACCTTCCCGCTGGTTTGCACTTCGTTGCAACTCCCATTGGCAATGCCCGTGATATTACACTGCGCGCCCTTGATACATTGGCGTCTGCTGATGTTTTGGCCGCAGAAGACACGCGGACCCTGCGCCGCCTCATGGATATGCATGGTGTGCCTTTGGGGACACGCAAGATGATCGCCTATCATGATCAAAATGGTGCGAAAGCGCGTCCCAAACTTTTGGCACTCATGGCAGAAGGCAAATCAGTCGCTTATGCATCTGAGGCTGGCACACCTTTGGTGGCTGATCCGGGATTCGTTTTATCGCGTGAAGCTTTGGCTTTAGGGTATTTTGTCACTTCGGCTCCGGGGCCTTCTGCGATGATCGCTGCTTTGACAATCGCTGGATTGCCCTCAGATCGGTTTTTGTTTGCCGGATTTCCGCCCTCTACAGGTGGCGCGCGCAAGACCTTTTTTAAAGAATTCGGCCCTGTTCAGGCGACTTTGGGATTTTATGAAAGCCCAAACCGTATTTACAAAACGCTAACTGAATTGTGCGAACTTTATGGGGCGCAGCGCAAAGTTGCGATTTGTCGCGAGATTACGAAACGGTTCGAAGAGGTGATCAGCGGCACTTTGGGCGAGCTATGCGAAAGCTTGAAAGACCGCAACTTTAAGGGCGAAATCGTTTTGCTGGTTGCGCGTGCTGAAGCAGTTGAAGCCAGCGAAGAAGATTTAGAAGCCGCTTTGGATGCCGCGCTGGCCGAAATGTCAGTGAAAGATGCCGCAGCAACCGTCGCCCAAGCTTTGGGGATGCCCAAGCGGCAAGTGTATCAAACAGCCTTGGAACGATCGAAGGCACTTAAAGACGAATAGCTATGACTATGACCAGCGACAGGCCTTGGCACCCATCCATCACCGGAGATGACCGCAAGGCGCGGGGGAGTTTGGCCTATCTGTCAGGTCTGGCAGGCGAAAATGCGGTTTGCGCCCAATATGAGGCACGCGGGTACAGGCTTTGTGAAACGCGCTGGCGAGGTCGCGCAGGAGAAATTGATCTGATTTTTGAAAAATCAGACATGTTTATCTTTGTCGAAGTAAAAACATCGCAAAGTTTGGCACGTGCTGCGGACAGTCTATCTGCGCGTCAGTTGGGGCGTATTTGCACCAGCGCACAGGATTACATCGCACAAACACCTCAAGGTACGCTGGCAGACATGCGCATAGATGTCGCCTTGGTTGACGCAAAAGGTGCAATCGAAATTATCGAAAACGCATCAATCTTGTGATTTTAAACCGAAACATAGCCATTGATCGCGGCCAACCATTGAATGAAAGCCCGTGGTGGTCCATCTAAGAACAAAGTTCCTTGGGGAGACAGAGCCTTGTCCTTAAAAGTTGCCATTCAAATGGATCCAATCGGTCCAATCGATATCAAAGCTGACAGCACATTTCGCATCATGGTCGAAGCGCAAGCGCGCGGTCACGAGCTGTTCTATTACACGCCTGATAAGCTTGCCTTTGAAGAAGGTAAGATAACCGCACGCGGTTGGCCCGTGACTGTGCAGATGGTCGAAGGAAACCACTATAGCTTGGGTGAACAAACAACCGTTGACCTTTCGACTTACGATGTTGTTTGGCTGCGCCAAGACCCGCCATTTGACATGGGCTATATCACCTCAACGCATTTGCTTGATATGATTTCCGACACGACACTGGTTGTGAATGACCCATTCTGGGTGCGTAACTATCCAGAAAAATTGCTGGTTTTGAATTTCCCAGATCTCACGCCGCCAACAACAATTGCGCGTGATTTGAATACGATCAAAGCATTTAAGGCCAAGCATGGCGATGTGATCTTGAAACCGCTTTACGGGAATGGTGGTGCGGGTGTTTTCCGTCTTGGACCTGACGACAAAAACCTGTCGTCGCTGCATGAGCTGTTCACGGGCATTAACCGCGAACCGTTGATTGTGCAAAAGTTCTTGCCCGATGTTTCCAACGGCGACAAGCGCGTTATTTTGGTTGATGGTGAACCTGTGGGCGCGATCAACCGCGTGCCGCAAAAAGGTGAAACAAGGTCCAACATGCATGTGGGTGGACGCCCTGAAAAGATCGGGTTGAGCGAACGGGATTTGGAAATCTGTGCCGCTATCGGACCGCTTTTGCGTGAAAAGGGCCAAGTTTTTGTTGGTATTGATGTGATCGGCAATTACCTGACCGAAATCAACGTCACTTCCCCCACAGGCATTCAAGAACTCGAACGGTTCGATGGCACGAATACTGCCGAAAAACTATGGGAAGTGATCGAGGCAAAAAGGTCTGCGTAAATGTTATTTCGGCGCCGCGATGTTTTGAACTTTTGGCTAAGAACCGTGGAAAAGCGCAAGCTTGCTTGGTTGCCGACTGTTCAAGTGCAGCGTCAAAACTTTGAACTGCAAGCTATGGGGTTCCCACGTGAGTGGGGCCTCAAAGACGAAACCATTGAAATCGGTGGGGTAGCTTGCCGCAAACTTACCCCTAAAGGCGCACGGGGCGAACTTTTGTATCTTCACGGTGGCGCATATATTATGGGGTCGCCGTCGACCCATTGCGCTTTGGCTGGAACGATCGCCGCCAGAGCCAAGCTGCAAGTGATCTTGCCTGATTATAGATTGGCGCCAGAGCATCCGTTTCCCGCGGCTTTCAACGACTGCCTATCCGTCGCCAAGGCGCTGAGTTCTGTTTCTGACGGCTTAATCATAGGGGGGGACAGCGCAGGTGGTGGGCTGACCTTGGCGGTTTTGTCGGATCTTTGTCGTCACGACATGTCCCCCTTGGCTGCTTTCGCTTTTTCGCCTTGGACGGATTTGAGTTTTACCGGCAGGTCTTTGACCACGAATGCGCAAACTGATGCAATCTTACCCGTTGAACGCATCTACGAGGTGCGCAAACACTACCTACAATCTGCGGACCCGACCGATCACCGTGCTTCGCCTCTGTTTGCGCCTTTCAAAAATGCTCCGCCTGTCTTTTTGCAATGGAGCGATAGCGAGATTTTAGCCGATGATGGGCGTCGCATGGTGGCCTCGCTTCAGGCGCAGAATGTAGATGTTGAGGCGAAAGAATGGCATGATCTGCCGCATGTCTGGCAGTTGTTTCATGATCGGCTAAACGAAGCAGACGAAGCCCTAGCTGATTTATACGCTTTTCTGGATGCTCAATTCGAAGCCTTGGAAATCACGCGATAGCTTAACGCTTCGGCGATATGGTGTCTGCGCACATCATCGCTGTGATCTAGATCCGCAATCGTGCGCGCGACCTTCATCACACGGTGATAGCTGCGTGCAGATAGCCCCAGTTTTTCCGCTGCCTTCGCCAAGAGCGCTTGGCCTTCGGAATCTGGTGACGCGATATCTTCTAAAAGCTGTCCTTCAACTTGTGAATTGGTGCGCAGGCCTGTTCCCTCTAAGCGTGCCAGCTGCACTTCGCGTGCGGCCGCGACCCGCTGAGCGACAGCTTTTGAAGTATCGCCAGAGGGCGGCAAGGCCAGATCGGTGAACTGAACTGGAGGCACTTCGAAGCGAATATCAAATCGGTCCATAAGTGGCCCTGAAATGCGCCCAAGATAGTCATCGCCGCAGGTAGGAACCTTAGAACAGGCGCGCGCGGGATCAGGCAAGTACCCGCATTTGCAAGGGTTCGCAGCTGCAATCAGCATAAAACGCGCGGGATATTTAACATGGGCATTGGCGCGCGCCACCATGATCTCTCCGCTCTCAATCGGCTGGCGGAGTGTTTCTAGGACACCGCGCGGAAATTCTGGGAACTCATCCATGAACAAAACGCCGTTATGTGCCAATGACACTTCGCCCGGTTGTGCCGTGCGCCCGCCGCCGACAATTGCGGCCATCGACGCCGTATGATGTGGGTCGCGAAAAGGGCGCGCACGATTGATGCCGCCGTCGCCAAGTAATCCAGAAAGCGAATGGATAATCGATGTTTCAAGCGCTTCACTTGGACTCAAGGGGGGCAATATTGTGGGCAAGCGCGTGGCCAGCATGGATTTTCCCGATCCAGGTGTGCCAACCATAAATAGGTGATGCTGGCCTGCCGCTGCGATTTCCAGTGCGCGCTTTGCTTTCTCTTGCCCCTTCACGTCGCGCAAACATTTCTGATGATTGGGGCTGGTAACTTCGCCAGGTTGTGCTTGTGGCAGATAGCTGTCCCCGCGCAAATGTTTGATGAGGTTTGTCAAGTGATCCGCGCCATAGACTTGCGTTGCGCCGACCCATGCGGCTTCTTGGCTGCTGCCTGTTGGACAGATCAAATCGTGGTTTTCGTGTGCTGCCAAAAGCGCTGCAGGCAAGGCCCCTGCGACATTCACAAGCGAGCCGTCTAGAGATAATTCACCTAAGGACACGCAATTCGCAACACGGTCTTCGGGCACGACCCCTGTGGCTGCAAGTATCGCCAAGGCAATGGGCAAGTCAAAATGCGACCCCGCCTTGGGCAAGTCGGCAGGCGACATGTTGATCACGACTTTTTTCGAGGGCAGCGCAATTTGCATTGAGGCAAGTGCAGCGCGCACCCGTTCGCGCGCTTCGGAGACGGCCTTGTCAGGCAGTCCGACGATGACAAAAGCAGGCAAGCCAGGCGACAGGGCGCACTGCACTTCGACAGGGCGGGCTTCTATGCCTTCAAATGCAACTGTGACTGTGCGCGCCACCATGTGAGACCTCCTGTTAACCTGTGTAAACGGCGTAGCGCGTTTATGGTTAGCAAAGGGTTAACAACAGATCATTCTCAGGCAATCAAGCTGTTTAATCTGCCACAGGCCAAGGTTTAGGGGCAGGCCCAAGATCATAGGGAAATGGATCGTAAGAGACGGAAATACCATCGGCGCGCCATGCTTTAAACGCGGGATCCGTAAGATGCGCATGCACATAGGCCGCCAAACGGGTCGAGACGGGTAGGTTATATCCCGCGATCCGTGCTGCGACAGGGGCGTAGAATGCATCGGCAGCGCTGTAATTTCCAAAAAGCCACGGGCCTTGGTTGGCGTCGGAAAAGTGATCAAAAGCGTGACCAAGCATGACCTCCAAGCGGTCGATATCTGCCTGCAAATCAGGCGAGATTTCAAACCCATCGACCTGCTTGAAAAGTTGCATCGGGCAATCACCGCGAAGGGTCGCAAACCCCGCATGAATTTCCGCAACCAGCCAACGCGCAAAAACGCGGGCTTCGGCATCTTGGGGCCATATTCCTGCATCGGGAAACCGTTCGGCCAATGTTTCGGCGATCGTAGTGCTTTCGCCGATAACCCAGCCTTCGGGGGTGCGCACTGTTGGGACGAAGCGTGCGGGGGCCAGCTTTTTCATGTCTTGTTTGAGCGTGCCAGAATACAACCCGAGCATATGAGTTTGGACGTTGATGCCAAACTTTTCAAACAGCAACCAACCGCGCAATGACCAGCTTGAAAACCCTTTGTCACCGATAAAAAGATCGAAACCCATATTCTTGTCTCCTGTTGTTTCAATCAGGATAAGTGCAGAACGCCATCGGAAGAAAGCGAGATTTTCACATGGATCAGTTCACAATATTTGATTGATCGATTGAACAGACCAACGCGGGTTTTCGACTGTATCGCGGGTGATCGCCGTGATCGACAGGTTGTCGATTTTATGACTAAAGGCATCATATGCAGAGCATCCGAGGGCGCGCTGTAAAAGGGCCAAAATCACCCCCATATGTGCAACAACGATCGCATCGCCCTCAATCGCATCTATACCAGAATGCACGCGCGCTGAGAATTGATGCCAACTCTCCCCACCAGGCGGAGCTGTGTCACCAGGCGTTTCGAATACGCGTCTGGTCAAATGTGGGTCACGCGTTTCGATTTCTGCCCAAGTAAGCGTTTCCCATTCGCCAAAATGAGTTTCGCGTAAGTCTGGGTCATGCGGCAGCCGAGTGCGCCTGCCTTGGATCGCATCCGCCGTTTTGACGGCCCGCTGCAAGGTGGATGAAACCACGGGTACATCAGGCAAATACTGATCCATGCGCGCCAGCCGAGCGGTGTCTGACAGATCCGCAGGCAGGTCTGTCCAGCCGACAAACCCCTTTGCATGCGTTGGGCCATGGCGAATTAACCACAAGCGGCTCACGATGTGCTCGTTTCAGTCAGTGCGGCAGGCAGGCTGCCTTTCAATGCAAAAGGCAAACCAGCCATCACGCCAATAACCGTGTCAGCTTGTTTGGCGAGTTTTCGGTTCAGTTGACCTTGCGCGATGCGAAACTTTCGTGCCAGCGCGTTTTCGGGCACGATGCCCATGCCGACTTCGTTGGAAACAAGAATGACTTGGCTTTTGCAGTTAGACAGCGCTTGCAAAAGCTTTTCTGTCTCAAGATTGATATTCGCCTCAGCAAGCAGATGGTTGGTCAACCAAAGCGTCGCACAATCAAGTAAAACGATCTGCCCGCTTGGAATGGTTTTCAATACCTCATCGACAGCGAATGGTTCTTCGAATGTCGTCCATTCGTCGCCGCGATCACTTTTGTGCTGGGCTATTTTGGTAGCCATTTCGGCGTCAAAAGATTGCGCAGTTGCAATGTATGATCTAGGTAAGTCACTGAAAAAACATAGTTGTTCTGCAATGTTGGACTTGCCGCTTGATGCGCCCCCCAAAACCAAAGTTATCTTTGATGTCATAAAAAAATCACTTTAAGTCATCCAAAACCGATTTGCCTGCGTAACCCTTGTAATAGCGCTTCTGACCAGTCTGGCAAGCGCGCTCGATAGAGGGATGAATGATATGCCACTTGATGCAGCACAAGCCGATAGCAAATTCACGCGCCGTTCGATGAAAGCAGAAATGCTGGACGCGGACACAGAATACGCTCTTGCGGTCGCTTGGCGTGACAACAAGGATGAGGCAGCTTTGCACCGCTTGATTTCAGCATACATGCGGCTGGCTATTTCCCAAGCGGCAAAGTTCAAACGCTACGGCGCCCCCATGAACGATTTGGTTCAGGAAGCGTCATTGGGCTTGATGAAGGCAGCGGAAAAATTCGACCCTGATCGCGGTGTACGCTTTTCAACCTATGCCGTTTGGTGGATCAAAGCCTCAGTGCAAGATCACGTGATGCGCAATTGGTCGTTGGTCCGCACAGGGTCTACGTCATCTCAAAAGTCATTGTTTTTTAACATGCGTCGCGTCCAAGCACGTTTTGAGCGCGAGGCCCAAGCAACAGGTACGCCGCTTGAGCAAGGCGATTTGATGCAAAAGATCGCGACAGAATTGTCGGTTCCGTTGCGCGATGTGGAAACCATGAACGGTCGTCTGTCTGGGTCAGACTTTTCGTTGAATGCCACACAATCGAGCGAAGATGAAGGTCGAGAGTGGATCGATACCCTTGCTGATGATGGCGCAACAACGACAGAAATCGTCGAAGAAAACCACGATCAAGCACAGTTAAAAGCTTGGGTGGATGACGCCATGAACAAGTTGACCGACCGCGAACGCTTTATTTTAAAAGCCAGAAAGCTGGCCGATGATCCACGTACTTTGGAAAGCTTGGGTGAAGAATTGAAGCTGTCAAAAGAACGCGTGCGTCAAGTCGAAGTCGCAGCTTTTGTCAAAATGCGTCAATCGCTTGAAAGTCACGGAGAAGCATTAAAAGCGCTGCTTCACTAAAGTGTCATGCTCTGTGGCGACTTGAGTTTGCCACGGAGCGGGCTTACACCTTTGGCAACACCCAAAGGGATAGGCACATGTTGAACGGTAAAACTATTTTGTTGATTGTCGGTGGTGGGATTGCTGCGTTTAAATCGCTCGATCTCATGCGCCGTTTGCGCGACGAAGGTGCGCGGGTGGTTCCCGTTTTAACCAAGGCTGCAGAAGAGTTCGTGACACCGCTTTCGGTCTCAGCTTTAGCAGCAGAAAAAGTGCACCGCGATCTATTTGATCTCACCAGCGAGGCCGAGATGGGGCATATCGAATTGTCCCGCGCTGCTGACTTGGTTGTTGTGTCTCCCGCGACTGCGGATTTACTGGCGAAAATGGCAAATGGGCTTGCAAATGATCTTGCATCAACCCTGCTTTTAGCCACGGACAAGCGCGTTTTGGTCGCGCCCTCGATGAATGTACGCATGTGGCACCACCCCGCCGTCCAGCGAAACGTCGAGATTTTGAAATCGGATGGGGTCATGTTCATTGGCCCTGAAGAGGGCGTAATGGCCTGTGGTGAATTTGGTTTGGGTCGTCTGTCTGAAACCCCAGATATTATCGGCGCAATTCGCAGCGCACTTACCGATGGACCTTTGGTGGGGAAACAGGTTTTGGTGACCTCTGGCCCAACCCACGAGCCGATTGATCCAGTGCGTTATATCGCCAATCGCTCGAGTGGCGCGCAGGGTGCGGCGATTGCATCTGCACTACGCGACCTTGGCGCAGATGTGATTTTTATCACAGGCCCCGCAGAAGTGCCCCCGCCGACAGGCGTGCATGTGGTGCAGGTGCAAACTGCGCGCGATATGAAAGAGGCTGTTGATGCCGCGCTGCCCGTTGACGTGGCGGTGTTCGCAGCCGCCGTTGCAGACTGGCGAATGGCAACGCCGACGACATCGAAGATAAAAAAGAAAAACGGCGCCATGCCAGATTTAAAGTTCACGGAAAATCCAGACATCTTGGCGGCTGTATCGCAATTGAAAAAGAACCGCCCGCAGTTGGTGATTGGTTTTGCCGCAGAGACCGACGATGTCATCGAAAACGCTACATCCAAGCGAGACCGCAAAGGCTGCGATTGGATCGTGGCCAACGATGTACGCCCCGAAACGGGGATCATGGGCGGATCTGAAAATGCGGTGACTTTGATTTCCAAAGATAACGCTGATGTCTGGCCTCGCATGGATAAAACTCAAGTCGCCACAAAATTGGCGCAACGCATTGCAAAGGCTGTGACCTCATGAATACCCAGATTAAAATCAAATGGCTCGAAGGTGCGGATACAAACATCGCGCTGCCGAAACACGAAACTGCTCAAGCCGCAGGGGCTGACGTGCGTGCCAACTTTAGCGCGGATCTGCGTGACACAGGCCTGACACTTAAGGCGGGCGCGCGCGCTTTGGTTCCCACTGGCTTTGCAATGGAAATACCCGCAGGCTTTGAAGTGCAAGTGCGTCCAAGGTCAGGCTTGGCCCTGAAGCATGGGCTGTCTTTGGTCAATACTCCTGGGACCATTGATGCAGATTACCGTGGCCCTGTTGGGATTTTGGTAATCAACCACGGGACTGACGATTTTCACATCGCGCATGGTGAACGGATTGGTCAATTCGTGGTCGCACCTGTGGTGCAAGGGCTTTACAGCCTCGCGTCCGATCTTGACGAAACCGAAAGAGGCACAGGTGGTTTCGGATCGACGGGAACAGCTTAGATCATGGTGATGTTTCTGGTCATCGCAGGCGTTTTATGGGGCATTGGCTGGGCTCTCAAAACGCCCTTTCCCTTGCGCTTGACGATGATCGGAGTCTTGTATCTAGCCGTTTTGCTTGCGGTTTCGATACTGCCTGCTGAGGCGCCTTTGCGCCAGACCCTTGGTGGTGGCTTCAAAGAGTGGGCCGTTTTTGGCGGTGTTGTTGTATTGATCTTTGCCTATCGGTTTGCGCTGAAAGCATTGAAAAAGCGCGCCACCAAGGATGAAAATCAAAACCTGCAATCCAGTCCCGCTTTTCGTGATGCAGAATTGGAACGATACAGCCGTCATATCATTTTGCGCGAAATTGGGGGGCAGGGTCAGCGCAAGCTCAAGGATGCGCGTGTTTTGGTGATCGGCGCGGGCGGGCTCGGGGCGCCTGTGCTGCAATATCTTGCAGCTTCTGGGGTCGGAACAATCGGTGTGATTGATGACGATGTTGTGGATGCTTCAAATCTGCAACGCCAAGTGATTCATACCGATCAGTCCCAAGATATGCCCAAGGTATTTTCTGCCCAAAAAGCGATGCAGACGCAAAACCCGTTTGTCGAGGTAAGACCATATAATCGCCGCTTTGATGAAGGCAGCACATCACTGATAAACGACTATGATCTGGTCATAGATGGGTCAGATAATTTTGAGACGAGGACCTTGGTCAATGCGACCTGTGTCGCGGCTGGCATTCCGTTGCTCTCGGCTGCGATAACTCAGTGGGAAGGTCAAGTCAGCTTGTATCACCCCGCACAAAACACGCCCTGTTACCACTGTGTTTTCCCACATAAACCCAAAGCGGATCTGACGACAACCTGCGCCGAAGCGGGTGTTGCGGCCCCCTTGCCAGGCATTTTGGGAACTCTGTTGGCGATGGAGGCGATCAAGCACATTACAGGCGCGGGGCAAGGCTTGGGGGGGCGCATGATGATCTATGATGCGCTTTACGCCGAAACCAGAATGATCAACATTAAAAAGAATGCCGATTGCCCGATTTGCGGGACTTGAACTCTTTTACTTTCCCTTGCGCATGCATAGCTTGATCTCAAAGGAGATCCCTATGACCAACCCGTTTTTGCGCCCTTGGACCACCGCGTTCGACCTGCCACCTTTTGATGACATCACCGATGATCACTTTCGACCTGCGTTTGATGCTGGCATAGACCAAGGCAGGGCTGCAATCACTGCAATTGCAGAAAACCCTGAGCCCCCGACCTTTGAAAACACCATTGAAGCCATGGAAACAGCAGAAGATTTGTTGTCCAAGGTGCTGGGCGTCTTCTATGGGATAGCGGGGGCTGATAGCAACGATGCGCGCGAAGCTTTGCAACGCGATTTTGGTCCGATTCTGTCGGATTACTCATCCGAAATCACAGCGAATGCCGCATTGTTTGCGCGTATTGAAACGCTTTGGAATAAGCGCGATGAGCTTGGTTTAACCGATGAACAAATGCGGGTTTTGATGCTCACGCGCCGCAGCTTTGTGCGCTCTGGTGCGCTTTTGTCCGATGATGACAAAGCTCGGATGGCCAAAGTCAAATCGCGGCTGTCTAGTTTGGGCACAGAGTTTTCACAGAACTTGTTAAGCGATGAATCTGACTGGTTTTTGGAACTGACCGAGGACGATCTTGAAGGCTTGCCTGATTTTGTCTGTGACGCGATGCGTTCGGCGGGGGCATCGAAAAAACTGAATGGCCCATGCCTGACCACGTCGCGGTCGTTGTTTGTGCCTTTCTTGCAATTTTCACCGCGCCGTGATTTGCGCGAAGCGGTGTTTAAGGCTTGGAAGTCGCGTGGATCACGCGGGGGCAAAACCGACAACCGCGCCAATGCTGCCGAGATTTTGAAGCTGCGCGAAGAGCGCGCGAAGCTTTTGGGCTATGAAAGTTTTGCCACGTACAAACTTGAAACTCAAATGGCGAAAACACCCGATGCGGTGCGCGATTTGTTGATGGAAGTCTGGAGCCCCGCCAAGCAGGCTGCAGAGCGCGACGCAGATATTTTGGAAAAGATGCTGGTAGCAGATGGCTTTGCCGCACCATTGGAACCTTGGGACTGGCGGTATTATTCTGAAAAACGCCGCAAGATCGAACATGACTTGGACGAAGCCGAATTGAAACCTTATCTGCAGTTGGATCGTATGATCGAGGCTGCGTTTTCCTGCGCGACACGTCTGTTCAATTTGCAGTTCGAGCCCCTTAAAGAAACCCTGTATCATGAGGATGTGCGCGGCTGGAATGTCACGCGCGATGGGGAACATTTGGCAGTCTTCATCGGAGATTATTTTGCGCGCTCATCGAAACGCTCTGGCGCATGGTGTACCGCGATGCGGTCGCAAAAGAAACTTGGGGGTGATACCAAACCCATCGTGTTGAATGTTTGTAACTTCGCCAAAGCTTCAGGGGATAAACCCAATCTTTTATCCTATGATGATGCGCGCACATTGTTCCACGAATTTGGGCATGCTTTGCACCAAATGCTGTCCAATGTGACCTTTGAAAGCATCTCTGGCACATCCGTTGCACGTGACTTTGTGGAATTGCCAAGTCAACTCTATGAGCACTGGCTGGAAGTCCCCGAAGTGCTTGAAGAATTCGCGACACATGCAGACACAGGCGCGCCAATGCCTGCCGATATGTTGCAACGTTTGCTGAACGCTCAAACCTATGATCAGGGCTATACAACGGTTGGATATGTGGCTTCTGCTTTGACTGATCTGAATTTTCATGACGGCGATGCGCCCAGCGATCCGATGCAATCACAAGCGCAAACTTTGGATCAATTGGGCATGCCGCATGCGACAACGATGTTCCACGAAGCGCCGCATTTCCAACATGTCTTTGCGGGCGATGGATACTCATGTGGGTACTATTCCTACATGTGGTCCGAAGTGATGGATGCCGATGCTTTCGACGCCTTCAAAGAGGCTGGTGCCTTTGACGCCGAGACAGCCAAACGTCTGGAAACGCATATTCTGTCGACAGGTGGATCTGCTGATGCCGAAGCGCTTTACACCGCCTTTCGTGGGCGGATGCCTGGCCCTGAGGCGATGCTGAAAGGGCGCGGATTGGCGTAAGCCTACTGCGAAACATCTTTGTGTATGATGACATCGGTATTCGGATAAGCCTGTAAAATTTTGGCTTTCAGTGATTTACCGATGTCATGGGCCTGCCTCAGCGGCAAGTCGCCATCTAATTCAATGTGTAGATGGACGAAAACCATTGATCCAGCGGTGCGCGTTTTGAGATCATGAAACCCGTCAATGCCAGGTTCAACCATGGCCAATGCTTCTATGCCTGAAATCATATCTTGCGGGGCGCTGCGATCCATCAAAGCGTCCCATGCTGATCTGCCAATTTTATGCGCGCCATAAGCCAAATAGGCCGCAGCCCCCAGCGCGACGATACTATCGACACTATGCCAATCCCAAAACCTTGCGGCCAGTAGCGCTAGAATCGCACCGATGTTGGGAATCAAGTCGCCTATGTAGTGAAGACTGTCTGCGGCTACGACCTTGGAGCCTGTGCGCCGCGCCACTTTGCCTTGCCACAAAACCAAGCCCAGCGTTAGCACGATCGAAAAGACCATAACTCCTAGGCCGATTGATTCTGACTGAATTCGTGGGGCGGGACTTACAAAAAGTCTGCGCAGCGCAGTGGTGGTAATAAATGCGCTCGACAGTAAGATCAGCACAGATTGGGACAGCGCCACCAAATCTTCGGCGGAGGTATGCCCAAAAGTATGATCATCATCGGGAGGGCGCGCTGCGTAATAAATGGCCCAAAGCCCGCCCAAAGCCATCGCGAGATCAAGGGCGCTATCGACCAAAGATGTTGCAATGGAAAGTGCGCTGGTTTGCTCAAAGGCCCACAGCTTTGCTCCGACCAAAATCAATGCAACAGAAACCGAGGCCAGCCCCGCAGAAATATTTAAGCGCGCATGCGATGTCATGTCGTTATCCTACGCGATATTTGGCGTTAAGGCAGCATCAGTTTGTCTCGAATGCGCTGCCATGCCCGATCAGAAAAATTGTCTTTGGTTGGCTCTAGGCAATGTTTTTCCAAAAACCAGTGAAAGTACCCTTCGAAATCGAAATCGCGCATGGTTTCGGGCCCGAATTCAATCGCGGCTTCTAAATCAGCTACGGACTTTGGGGTCAATGTCGCATGCCAATAATCGGACTTTGCACAGGTAATCACAGGTTTTCGCTGCATCAATGCTTCGAAACCCGTCGTTGAATTCTGCGTAATCACGACGCGCGCAGATTCGATCAAATCATGGATCGATGCATCTGAAGTTTTGACATTGGGGTAGTCTTCACAGACTTCCAAGGTACGCAGTCGGCCCACCTTTGTCTGTTGCGGGTGGGGCTTTACATAAACCACTGCGTCTCTATCGAACTTAGCAGCTGTTTCGATCATTTGCTCGGTGGATAAAAAATTGTGACGCGGTTGAGTGGTTTTATTTGGTTGGCAAAAAATCACTGCGGTTGACGGGCGTAAAGGCGCATCCATTCGCGGTTCTTGGCGCAGCTTCGATACGTTTTCACGCAGCATATAGCCCGTTACACCGTTGAAAAAGAACGCGGCATGTTCAGGATCAATGTCGTCTTTTGTGTAGCGTGCAAAGCGCAGTGAGCTGTTCCAGCCCGTTCCGATTTCATCAAAATACCAAAACCCCCAAAGGTACGAGGGAAAGGCATGCAAAATACCCACACCATACATCGCAGGGCCGCCAACGATGATGTGTAGATGATCTTCGGCCAGCAGGCCTTTTGAAGTGCGACTGTTGCCTTCCACCAAATGGGGTTTGATATCATGGCTTTTTAGCATGGTTGCGAGTTTGGTGAAAAAATCATGCTTGTTTTGCGTCAAAGCACCAAACCAGCTGCCATAGGCGTGGATAACCGCGGATTTATACCCAGAAGGCATGTTGCGTGCTGACAAAGGAGATTTAATAAGTTCCAAACTGCTACCTTTCAGACGTGTTTATTCAAGAATTTCATCTGGACGCACACCCCAAAGCCCAGTCTTTTTCAGCCAGCCTTTGTGGCCACCAGCAGAGGCTTTGCACCACTCGATATTACATTCGAGCAGGCGTAGGACTGCGCCTTTTTCTGCTTGGGCTGTAAGGCGGCTGGACAGATCTGCGCGGGCATGTAGATCAACCGTTTCGTGCTGCACTAAAGCCGTGCGTGCGCCTGAGATCAGGGAATAGTGAACCCAACCTGTAGCATCCTCAAAATCACGAACGCGCCGCCAATGGCCATATTCTGCGATCACTTCCAAAGGATAGCCGCGCAATTTGAACACCCAATCAATGCGGTGACTTAAGGAAGGTCCACGGCGCGCATTGGCTTCAGTAGCTTTGAGTGACACAAACCGCGGCAAAGGCAGATTGGTGACCGTACCTCTGATTTCTTTGGCACTTGTTTCTGGGGCGGTAGAAGCTTCTGGCGTTGTGTCTTGCGCAACAACACGGGGCGCGAATGAGGTAGCTACAAGCGTACACAGGACGGCACAGCGCAGGGCTTGGCGCAGCCCGTTAAAAGAAATGCGCGATGGGGCTGAAACAGCGTCCCGATTATAACAATCAATTGGTTTCACGACGTACTGACCTGTATTTCCCCTTTTTTGCTAGGGGTTCGACACATTATCGCAGGAAAACTGCGTTGCTCTTGATGCCCGATTTAGAGCATTTGAGGCAGTTTGCCAGTAGATTGTTCAAAAGGGAAGGTGACTAAATCTTGCAAGACGTCATTTTGGGGCGTCGCGCGGCAAATTGCGAATGGTTCTCGGTGGCTTGCCGCGCGGTCTGTTGAATGAGGCTGATGTGTTAGTGTCGTTGATCTTGGATGAAAGTCCCGTTTCGCAGGTCTTTCATAGCTTGGTTCAGCTCGGCTTGCGTATTCATCACAATCGGACCGTGCCAGGCAACGGGTTCTTGAATAGGTTGGCCTGATATGAGCAAAAAACGCAGCCCATCAGGACCAGATTGCACTGTGATTTCACTGCCTGTGTCAAAGTTCACCAAAGTGCGGTTGCCTGTCATGTCGCGAATGTTGATTTCTTCACCCGCCACTTCTTTTTCCACCCGTACACCATAGGGGTTTGACGCATCGCGAAAGCTGCCTTGGCCCGCAAAAATATAGGCAAAGGTATTGGCGTAGGTATCTACGGGCAATGTTTTGCGTGTATTCGGCGGGATGGAAATGTCGAGGTATAGCGGGTCTGCTGCGATGCCATCGACAGGGCCGCGTTTGCCCCAAAATGACCCCGTAACGATCTTAACCGCGGTGCCGTCATCATCAATAATAACAGGGATATCAGAGCCTTGGATGTCTTGATAGCGCGGCGCAGTCATTTTTAGACGAGAGGGCAGGTTGGCCCAAAGTTGAAACCCGTGCATTTGGCCAGTCGCATTCGCGAGCGGCATTTCTTGGTGCATAATCCCAGAACCTGCGGTCATCCATTGCACTGAGCCCGCGCCCAAAATGCCGCGGTTGCCAAGGCTGTCGCCATGCTCGATTTTACCGTCGAGAACATAGGTGATCGTTTCGATGCCGCGATGCGGATGCCATGGAAACCCCTGTTCAAACTTCTCTGGGTCATCGTTGCGAAAGTCGTCAAACAGCAAAAAGGGATCGAATTCGCGTGGCTTATGAAACCCGAAGGCGCGGTACAGGTGCACACCTGCGCCTTCCATGGTGGGTTTTGCTTGGGTGATCGATTTTACAGGTCGAAAGGTCATGTTGCATCTCCTATGCGAGATAAGATAGCGCTGAACACTGCGCTGTGACACTGCTGACTTTCGCGTTCATCTGTGCACAAACAAACAAAGGCGGGTCACTGGACCCGCCTTTTTATCAGTCTTCAATTTGCTCCAAGAGATTTTCTGAAAACGTTTTGATGAGTTTCAGATAATTCTTTTCAGAACTGCCTATGGCTGCGCTTACCAATGCCCCCGTGCGGGTTTTTGCAGCTTGGCCTGCGTTCACCTGAATAGGGTAGGTTGCCAGAACCGCGCCAGTTGCATCGGTTAAACGCGCTTGTCCGATCAACTTTGATTGATCCCAACCAAAAGCCGTGCGGCCGCTGTCGGCCACATTGAGGCGCGCCACATCGACCGTCAAAATTGCGCCGCTTGGCTTTAGACGGTCGGCAAAGTCGCGTTGTAAGGTCGCGGTTAAATCGGGGTCTAAACGGGTGCTGAAATCTGCCGCACGCTGGTTTTCGAAAGCGGCGCCTGTCGTTGTGACCTCAATCGCTGAGAGTGTCAGGGCATCAGCTTGAGCACGCGACAGGGGATTTGCACGCGGCATTGGGGCGCAAGCCGCTAAAGACAGAGCCAGAATTGGCAAAATAATATGTTTCATGGTCACTCCTTTTGTGACGGCTTTGGAAGCAAAGCTTGTTACAATTGGAGAAGACTTGCGCTGCGTGCAAGGGGGAATTTTTGCCGGCACCCACCCCTCACACTGTCATTATATCGCGCGGTTGGGCGTTATTTCTTGGGCTGATACATATTTTCGGCGCTTGGAAAACTGCGGTTTTTCACCTCAGAGGCATAGTCACTGACCGCTTGTTCAATCATAAGGCCAAGATTGCCATATTTTTTGACAAACTTGGGCACCCAAGGGTTAAGCCCCAGCATGTCTTCCAGCACTAGGATTTGCCCATCGCACTTTGCGGATGCGCCGATGCCAATGGTCGGAATATCAACCGCAGCGGTGATTTGATCGGCAAGCGGTTCTACCACGCCTTCAACCACAACCGCGAAGGCGCCAGCCTCTGACACGGCTTTGGCATCTGCGATATGGGCAGGCCATGTGTCTTCGTCACGGCCTTGGGTTTTGAAGCCGCCCATCACGTGACTGGACTGTGGTGTCAGGCCGATATGTGCCATCACAGGTATGCCGCGTTCGACCAAAAATTTGATCGTTTCAGCCATGCGCGCGCCGCCTTCAAGTTTGACCGCTTGGCACTGCGTTTCCTTCATGATTTTCGCGGCATTGCGAAAGGCCATGTTGGGGCTTTCTTCGTAGGTGCCAAACGGCATATCAACGACGATCAACGCTTTTTGCGTGCCACGCACCACAGCTTTGCCATGCATGATCATCAAATCAAGCGGCACGCCGACAGTGCTTTCCATTCCGTGCATGACCATCCCCAAGCTGTCGCCAACCAAAATGAAATCGGCAAACTTATCTACAATCGCGGCCGTGTGCGCGTGATAAGAGGTTAAAGACACAATCGGCTCTGCGCCTTTGCGACTGGCGATTTGTGGTACAGTATTGCGACGGATAACTTCGGTTTGGGTGGACATAACATGTCTCCTTTCGGGGCCTGTGCCCGTCTTTAGCTTGGGTCACAGACCCGTTGATCAATCAATAATACATCACCGAAACGCACAGCGAGCAAGATCACCACAGCCCTATCAATTTGGCCTTGCGGCACCTCAAGGCTGGTGGCATCACGCACATCAATGGTTTCAATTTTTGCACGCGGTTCACGCGAAATGAAGCTGTGTAGTTCGGCTTCTAAATCCTCAGCTGTGCGCCCGTCTGATGCTTCGTAGTCACCGTAGGCGAGAGCTTTGTTCAAGATTAAAGCGGCTTTGCGATCTTCTGGACTCAGGCGCACATTACGCGATGACATCGCCAACCCATCGACTTCGCGCACCGTTGGGACGCCCACGATATCGATAGGAATATCAAGGTCGCGCACCATCGTTTTTATCACCAAAAGTTGTTGATAGTCTTTTTCCCCAAAAAAGGCTTTATCAGCCTGCGCGATGTTGAACAGTTTACTGACCACCGTACAGACACCTTTGTAGTGATCAGGGCGTAGAGCACCCATCAACATATTGGCGAGCTGTTCGGTTTCCACCGAGGTCTGTCTGTTCGGGTGATACATTTCATCGACAGAGGGCGCGAAAACCACATCGACACCTTGGGCTTCAAGCAGAGCAAAATCGCGCGCTTCATCTCGCGGATATGCATCCAGATCTGCCTCATCGCCAAATTGGGTAGGGTTGACAAAAATCGTCGCAATCACGCGATCGGTTTGAGATTGCGCTGTGCTGACCAAAGTCATGTGACCTTGGTGCAAATATCCCATTGTTGGCACCAAGCCCACGGTATCACCCTGTGCGCGAAACTCTTTTACGACTTCACGTAAAGCGGATTTCGTTCGGCAAATTTTCATCGCATGTCCTTTGCGCGTCTTCAACTTTCGCGGACAGTAGCCTTGCAATTTGCGCACGGCAAGGGATCCTCTATGCGTGAATTTTTACGAATTACGCTGATAAAACATGGTAAATTTCATATTATACCCAAAAGCTGGTCATGATCTCGCCACTTTTGAAGGCGATTCTTGGATCAAACACATAATTTATTCGGAGAGCATTTTCGTGTTTCAGTCAAAGGTCAGTATCATTGCAAGCGTGTGTTCTTTGCTTGTTGTCGTCGTGCTTGTGGCGATGCAATTGAGCATCTCAACGTCGATTTCCTCGTCGGTGTCGAGCAACTTGGACGCTTATTCATCTGATTCAGGGTATTTTGGCGGCAAGTCCAATAAAAATGGGCCCGTGCTGGATCCAACGCGCATTGAGGCTCCAAAAGGTGGCACAGGCGAATTGGGTGAATTTATCATCACGGATGAAGTATTTCCGCCGACTGAAATTATTATTGATGACGGGACCAAAGATATAGATTTCGCCCCGAAGGTCACAGAAGAGGTCGCGCCAGTATTGGCTGAAGATGCAGGTTTTATCGAAAAGATTACGTTCTACCTTGGCGTGATTTGGGCGTGGATTCTTGGAGATCGCAACAAAGACAATGGTTATGAAATGAGCTGCAAACCCAAAAAGGGCGGGGGCAAAGTCTGCATCATTGACCGTGGCTAAACAGGCTATCCACCTGTAGATATACTGTAAATGCGCACTTTTGAGGTGCGCATTTTTATGTGTGCTTTCAGTTCTGAGTGCTAGGAAATCGCCCCAGCAAAGCACCGTGCGAGCTTGATCTTGCGCAAGGTGCGCTTTTGGCTTTCACAAGCCCTCAGCCTTCATGTAGCTTATGCGCATGAGCACACAGACATTTATCCACCTTCGCACCCACACCGAGTATTCCTTGCTGGAAGGCGCCCTGCGCTTGAAAAAACTCAGTGGTATGGTGAAGGATATGAATATGCCCGCTGTGGCAGTGACCGACACCAACAACTTGTTTTGCGCCTTGGAATTTTCCGAATATGCCTCGGGCGCGGGCGTGCAACCTATCGTGGGCTGTCAGGTCGATTTGACCTTTGATATTCCTGCTCCGGGTGAACAGATGCGCGCCCCTGCACCCGTTGTTTTGCTCGCGAAAACGGAAACGGGTTATGAGCATCTGATGAAGCTCAATTCCTGTTTGTATGTCGACAATGGTGGACAAGTGCCGCAGGTCAGCTTGGACGAGCTTGAAAAATATTCGGGCGATTTGATTTGTTTGACAGGCGGCGCAGAAGGGCCTCTTGGTCTTTTGATACAAGCTGGTCAAACGCCAAAAGCCCAAAGCTTGATCACGCGCCTGCTGTCCATTTTTGGCGATCGTTTGTATATGGAATTGCAACGCCACCCCAGTGAAAACGGTCAATATACGCAAGGCGAGATGGCCACAGAACAGTGGTTCGTTGAAACCGCTTATGCGATGGACATTCCGCTTGTGGCCACAAATGATGTCTATTTTCCCAAGACAGAAATGTATGAGGCGCATGATGCGCTGATTTGTATTTCTAGCGGGGCCTATGTGGATCAATCCGAACCACGCAGGCGTCTGACGCCACAGCATTATTTCAAGTCTCCCGCAGAAATGACTGCTTTGTTTGCAGACTTACCTGAGGCAATTGAGAACACAGTTGAAATCGCCAAACGCTGTGCGTTCAAAACCTACAAACGTGACCCGATTTTGCCGAAATTCGCCGATGACGAGGTCGTTGAGTTGCGCCGACAAGCCAATGAGGGGCTGCAAGCGCGTTTGGCCGTCATCCCCCATGCTGTCTCGGTGGAAGAATATCAAGCGCGCCTTGATTTTGAACTCGATATTATCGAAGGGATGGGATTTCCAGGCTATTTCTTGATCGTTGCCGACTTTATCAAATGGGGTAAAGATCAGGGCATTCCTGTGGGACCAGGCCGTGGTTCTGGTGCGGGGTCTTTGGTGGCCTATGCGCTCACCGTGACCGACCTTGACCCTCTGCGATATTCTTTGCTGTTCGAGCGCTTCTTGAACCCCGAACGTGTGTCCATGCCCGATTTCGATATCGACTTTTGCATGGATCGCCGCGAAGAGGTGATCCGCTATGTGCAAGAAAAATACGGGCGCGACAAAGTTGGGCAGATCATCACATTCGGTGCTTTGCTATCGAAAGCGGCTGTGCGCGACATCGGGCGCGTTTTGCAGATGCCTTACGGGCAGGTGGATCGTTTATCGAAATTGATCCCTGTCGAAGGCGTCAAACCTGTGTCGATTGAACAGGCTTTGAAGGATGAGCCGCGTTTGCGCGAAGAGGCGAAAAACGAAGAAGTCGTCGACCGTTTGCTCACCTATGGCCAACAGGTCGAAGGCTTGCTGCGCAACGCATCAACCCACGCGGCGGGTGTTGTGATCGGGGATCGGCCCATCGATATGTTGGTGCCTTTGTACCAAGATCCGCGCTCTGACATGCCTGCCACGCAGTTTAATATGAAATGGGTCGAGCAAGCGGGCTTGGTGAAATTCGACTTTTTGGGTTTGAAAACACTGACGGTCATTCAATCGGCGATGAACCTGATTTTCAAAAGCGGGCGGCCGCTGCATGTCGATGCCGCAGGCAACACGTTGTACGAGCCTGCTGAGGGTGGCGAAAATCAAATCAACCTTATCCCGCTGGATGATGAAGCGACCTATAAACTCTATGCATCGGCCAAAACTGTTGCCGTGTTTCAGGTGGAAAGCTCTGGCATGATGTCGGCGCTGCGCCAAATGAAGCCGACCTGTATCGAAGACATCGTTGCCCTTGTGGCGCTCTATCGCCCTGGTCCAATGGAAAACATTCCAACTTACTGCGAAGTGAAAAACGGCACCAAGGAATTGGAATCGGTTCACCCTTCGATTGATCACATTCTGGCCGAAACCCAAGGCATTATCGTTTACCAAGAACAGGTGATGCAGATCGCGCAGGTCATGGCGGGCTACTCGCTAGGTGGTGCTGATCTCTTGCGCCGTGCCATGGGTAAAAAGATCAAAGAAGCGATGGATGCAGAGCGTCCTAAATTCGAAGAGGGTGCCGCCAAAAACGGCGTGCCTGCCAAGAAAGCCTCTGAAGTTTTCGATCTCTTGGAAAAATTCGCCAACTACGGTTTCAACAAATCCCACGCGGCGGCCTATGCGGTGGTGTCTTACCAAACTGGCTGGCTGAAAGCGAACCATCCCGTCGAATTCATGGCTGGCGTGATGAACTGCGATATTCATCTCACAGATAAGCTGTCGATCTTTGCTGAAGAAGTAAAACGCGGCTTGGATATCGAAATCATTCCGCCTTGTATCAACCGCTCTTTGGCGACTTTTGATGTGGTCGATCAAAAACTGGTCTACGCGCTGGGCGCTTTGAAAAACGTCGGCGGGGATGCGATGCAGATGATCGTGGACGCGCGCGTCGAGGGCGGCAAAGATTTCGTGACGTTGTTTGATTTCGCGCGCCGCGTTGACATCAAGCGCGTGGGGAAACGCCCCCTTGAAATGTTGGCACGTGCAGGCGCCTTTGACATGCTCGACAGCAATCGTCGTCGTGTGTTCGATAGCCTAGACAGTTTGGTGCAATACTCTGCCGCCATCCATGAACAAAAGGCGTCAAATCAGGTGTCTTTGTTTGGCGAAGCAGGCGACGACCTGCCCGAGCCGCGCCTGTCACCTGTCAACGATTGGGTGTCATCCGAGCGTTTGATGGAAGAACAAAAAGCCATTGGTTTCTTTTTGTCTGGCCATCCGCTTGATGACTACGCCGCGGCACTCAAGCGTAAAAAAGTTAAAACAATTGCCGAGGCCGAAGCCCAAGCGCGACGCGATGGTGCCGCCGTTGTGCAAGTTGGCGTCATGGTGTCAGGCTTTCGCGAGATGAAGTCGTCCAAGGGCAACCGCTATTTCCGCATGAATATTTCTGATAGCACTGGGCAAATATCGGGCATCGCCATGTTTGCACGCAAGGTCGAAGATCTGATGGCCGCGCGCGCCGTGTTCGAGCAAACTGACAAAGTCGTCGCGACATTGGAAGCCAAGTTTAATGACGGTCAGTTTGATCCAACCATTCGCTCTGTGGCTGTGATGGAAACGGTTGTGGCTGATGCGGGTGCCGCTGGTCTTAAGATTTTTTGCGACGAAGTGACTGCGGTGACGACAGTGAATGACCTGCTAACGCGTGTCACCGAAGAGGCAAAAACACGCCCCAAAGGCATGATTAGTTTTTGCCTCATGGCACCAGATTTGCCGGGTGAAGTGGATATAGAAGTGAATAAACCTTTCCATATTACGCCTGAAATCAAAGGGGCAATTAAATCACTTGATGGCGTTGTCATGGTTGAGGACTTTTGATGCGGACTGCCTTGCTTTTTACAACACTTTTGATGCTGCCTGCCTGCCAAATTGGCTTGCCAGAAATTGACAGTCGCCCAGCTGATGATATGCGCCCTGTGAATATCGAAGCTGACCCGAATTCCGTCAAAGACGATGACAGTGCGCCTAGCGAACAGGCAGCAACACCAACGCCTGAGGCCAGCCTCTCTGCGGCATTTGAACAAGCTGCAAGTGCTGCGAATGCTCCGATTGAGCCAAAGAAAACAGGCCTATTTGCGCGGTTGCGCAAATCCGAACCACCGCAAGTTTCCGTTTTGGCTGGCACGGGGATTGAGGTCATCGCGGGGTCAGACGCTGCGCCTGCTCGGGCGGCTTTAAAAGCGCCCGATCCAGCGGATAGCGATGCGGCTGACATTGATGTCGCGCCCCAGAGCGAAACGGATATCGCACAGCCTACTGCGCCTGTTTCGGCCGCGCCTTCGAAAGCAAAAAAGCCATTGTTCGGGTTTTTGAAATCGGGATCTGGCGAGGCGCGTGTGGCATCTAAATCAACCGTTGCTCTCGGGCAGGTATTGCCCTTTGGCGAGGTTGGGATCGCCTGCGAAGTCGGTCAAAAAGACTTGGGCACACAGGTGGACCAGTCGCCCTCTAAAGGCGCTGCACGGTGGCAATTGTTTGATACGGATCCAAGCAGCATTGCTCCACGGACCCAATTTATAACTGGCTTTAAAGATGGCTGCGCGCGTCAGGTGACGGCGTCTTTAATCATGTTCGGATCGCCAGATTTGCATGAAGTCCATCGGTATTCAAAGTCGCAATCCAAGGTGTCTTGGTCCAGCGCAGACGATGCGTATGAAAAGATCAAATCATCGGCTTGCGGGGTGCCGCGCAAAACACCTTGCCCTGTGAGCAAGGTGGATAATTTGGCGCGCGATCTTGCTTTTGTGTCTGTTTATCGCAACTTCGGGGACACCACAGGCTGGCTTGAATTGTTGCTTTACAACGGCAGCCTCACAACCAAAGAAATGCGTTAACCCCAGTGCGCGTCAATCAATCAACCTACCAATGAGGCGGGCGTTGATCCGCCAAAGGAACCGTGCCGCTTGCATCCGCTTCACGCCCAGCTTCACGTTGCATAAGCATGGTCAAGCGTCGTGTGGAGACTTCGATCACTTTCTCTTGGCGCGCCACGATATCTGACAGTTCTTCGACGGTTTTCGTCAAATGTGCGACTTGTTCTTCGAGGTCCATCAGGCGCGTTTCAGAGTGGGGCGCTTGGTTTGCATCTTCGGTCATCTGATGTCCTTTATGGGGCTGAGGGGCGATCAATGTGTAAGTTAAGTGAAATTGGCGCTGTTTCCACCCTGAAAATGCGCCAATAGCTTGCTCTGATCCCCCCCTTGGGCTATGCCGCGCGCAAGTGCAACCACAAGTGCGGCGGACCACGCCACCACGTGAGACCTCAGGAGCTGCCCCATGGCAAAGCCTAAAAAGACCCCACGCCCAAAAGCGATCACGCCAAAGGGCTTTAAAGACTACTTCGGCATTGAAGTCACTGAGCGCAAAGAGATGCTCGATAAGATTGCCGAGGTCTATCATCTTTACGGGTTCGAGGCGTTGGAAACATCGGCTGTGGAAACTGTCGAGGCCTTGGGGAAATTCCTGCCCGATGTTGATCGCCCCAATGAGGGCGTGTTTGCATGGCAAGAGGACGCAGATCTCGAAAAACCAGGCGACTGGATGGCCCTGCGCTATGACATGACTGCCCCTTTGGCGCGTGTTGCAGCACAATACCGTAATGATTTGCCTAGCCCGTATCGCCGTTTCGCGATGGGCCCTGTTTGGCGCAATGAAAAGCCTGGGCCAGGTCGTTTCCGCCAGTTCTATCAATGCGATGCAGATACAGTTGGCGCGCCAAGCGTGGCCGCCGATGCGGAAATCTGCATGATGCTGTCTGACACATTGGAAGCCGTTGGTATCCCACGCGGGGATTACATTATCCGCGTTAACAACCGTAAAGTGCTAAACGGTGTAATGGAAGTTGCAGGCGTTTTAGATCCGAACGATCCAACAAAATTCGAGGCAGAGCGCGGCATCGTTTTGCGCGCTATCGATAAGCTTGATAAATTTGGCGATGCTGGCGTGCGCTTGCTGCTGGGCAAAGGCCGTTTGGACGACAGTGGTGATTTCACCGATGGGGCAGGGCTGACGGATGCGCAGGCTGATATCGTGATGGGCTTTATGGATGCCAAGCGTGATACAGGCGCTGAAACTGTTGCGCGTTTGATGGAGCTTGTGGGCACGTCTAACGTCGGCACAGAAGGTGTGCGTGAACTGGAAACCATTGCAGATTTGATGGCTAAGGGCGGCTATGGACCCGACCGCATCGTGATTGATCCCTCTGTTGTGCGCGGATTAGGGTACTACACTGGTCCTGTGTATGAAGCTGAATTGACCTTCGAAGTTAAAGACGAAAAAGGGCGCCCGCGCCAATTTGGGTCTGTCGCTGGTGGCGGGCGATATGACGATCTGGTCAAGCGGTTCACAGGCCAAGAAGTGCCCGCGACTGGCGTGTCTATCGGCGTGGATCGTTTGCTCGCGGCCTTGCGCGCCAAGGGGCGCATGGGCGATCAACCCGCAGGCCCTGTTGTGGTCACTGTGATGGATAAAGCGCGGATCGGCGACTACATGGAAATGGTCACTGAATTGCGGCAAGCAGGCATTCGCGCTGAGATGTATCTGGGCAACCCAAAGAACTTTGGCAATCAGTTGAAATATGCCGATAAACGGGCAAGCCCTGTGGCGATCATCCAAGGTGGTGATGAACAAGAGCGCGGCGTTATTCAAATCAAAGACCTGATCTTAGGCGCGAAACTGGCAGAAAACGCCACGCTTGAAGAATGGAAAGAACGCCCTTCGCAATATGAAGTCCCGCGTGGCGATCTTATTGCCAAGGTGCGTGAAATTATCGAGATGTATTCCTGATGCGTGTTATTCCCGTCGAAAAGTCCCGCGTGCGTGCCGAAGCTGCGCGTTTGCAAGCTTACTTTGCCGATCAAGGGGCTGCGACTGTCGAAACCGATATCCTGCTGCCCGCCGAAGTTTTGCTTGATCTGTATGGCGAAGAAATTCGCCACCGCGCTTATGTCACCAATGATCCTATGCGCGGTGAAATGATGCTGCGCCCCGATTTCACTGTTCCTGTTGTGCAGTGGCATATGGAAAGCGGTGCCGATCCCGCACGCTACACCTACGCAGGCGAAGTTTTTCGCAAACAAGATGAAATGCAGGAGCGCCCTTTGGAATATTTCCAAGTGGGGTATGAAATCTTTGACGGCAGCAACCCCCCCGCAGCCGATGCCGAAGTATTTGCCTTATTCTCTGACGCACTTGCCCCGCTGAATTTGCGCGCGGCGACAGGCGATATTGGTGTTTTGATGGCGGCTGTGCGCGGCTTGAAAACCACCGAGATGCGTCGCAATGCTTTGCTGCGTCACATTTGGCGGCCCCGCAGATTTCGCGCTTTGATGACCCGCTACTCTGATAAGGGCACTGAAATTCGCGAAGAAAACTTTGCCCGCGTGCGCGCCAATATAACCGCTCAAGATGCGCCTGCGATTGGCTTGCGCTCTGATGCAGAAATTCATGCGCGCGTGTTGGCTTTGTCTACGGATGCAGCCGAGGAGCCGATTTCATCGAGCGAAATTGAATTGCTAAATGATATTCTATCGCTCAAAGAGACCATGCCCAATGTGCTGTCCGCTTTGCGCGATATTGCGGTCGACATGAAAGCTATTCTGCCTGCGGTCAATCAATTGCGGGCACGCGCTGATGCTTTGGATGCGCGCGGTGTTGATGTGCAAAACCTAGAATTCGAAACCTCATATGGACGCACATCTATGGAATACTATGACGGGTTCGTTTTTGGATTCTACGCCGAAGGGCGCCCTGATTTGCCGCCCGTTGCGACAGGGGGGCGTTACGATGCTTTGTCATCTGTTTTGGGCCAAGGGCGTTCGATCCCTGCCGTGGGGGGCGTGATGCGCCCTGAAATGATGCTGTCCCTGCAGGAGAATGCAAAATGACCCTTAAACTTGGCATTCCCTCTAAAGGTCGGTTGATGGATAAAACCTTTGACTGGTTCGCGGCACGCGGCGTTGCGATGAAACAAACGGGCGCAGAGCGTGAATATACAGGTGCTGTCGAAGGGATTGAGGGCATCGAATTGGTGCTTTTGTCTGCATCAGAAATCCCAAGAGAATTGGCGGCAGGGCGCATCCATCTTGGGGTCACTGGGTCTGATTTGGTGCGCGATAAACTTGTTGGGTGGGATCGCCAATTGGGTGAAATCGCTTTGATGGGATTTGGGCACGCAGATCTGATTATCGCAGTCCCAAAGGCTTGGGTCGATGTGGACACGCTTGATGATCTTGATGCGGCGGCCTCTGCCTTTCGGGCGCGTCACGGGTTTAGATTGCGCATCGCCACCAAATACCATCACCTTGTGCATGATTTTTTGAAAATGCATGGCGTGGCTGATTATCAGTTGGTCGATTCTCAAGGTGCGACAGAAGGAACCGTGCGCAACCTCACCGCAGAAGCTGTTGCCGACATTACGTCAACGGGCGAAACGCTGCGCGCGAACCACTTGAAAATCTTGTCCTGTGAACCCGTTCATAAATCTCAAGCGACGCTGTTTAAAAGCCGCACTGCGCCGTGGTTGGAAGAAGATCGCATGATCTTGTCCAACTTGATGGCAAAGCTAGACCTTGATGACTGATCGCTTTGGGGGTGGTTTAGACCAGCCCCAGATCAGCTAGGCTTTGCGCCAGTTCTGCGGGCAATTCGTCATCGTTTTCACGACCTTTGGGCATGTCTGTTGGCGCATCTTCAGGTTTTAAATACCGCCAGCCCTGAAAGGGGCGGCGCGGCGCATTTTGTGTGCGTATCAATGGCCGCTTTAAAACGATACGGCAGCGTTTTATTCCATCGGCGCCGATCACTTCTTCTAGTGCTGCGATTTCTTGGCGGGCTTGCACCGCCCCCTTGATCACCCAATACAATGACCCACCGTTGAGCAGCGCCTCTTCTTGTTTTGGCCGCATGCGGGTCACGTGACCCAAAGTGTCGCCGCCCCGTAAACTCAAACGGTGTTCCAAATCCTCAACGGACTCGATGCCGACACATAGTTTCACGATATGTATGTGTTTTGTCATGCTGTCCCCTAGGTAGGCTTGCGGATGAAATAACAGTAGCGCGTCATATCCCTACAACAAGGCTTTGGGGTTGAAAACATACGGGCGTCTATATTGTTATAAAGACTGTGCTAAGCTATTTTCGATGCCCATGAATTCAAACGCGACTCGCTCAAGATTGGACCAATTATAATGACGCGCTTTACTGCCCCTATCGCTGAACAAATCTGGGACATGAAATATCGTCTGAAAGATGCTGATGGCACCGTTATAGATCAAACGGTAGAAGACAGTTGGCGCCGCGTTGCGCGATCTTTGGCGGCAGTCGAAAAAGACCCTAAAGCATGGGAAAGTAAGTTTTACGATGCCTTGGAAGGATTCAAGTATCTTCCTGCAGGCCGCATTCTTGCAGGTGCTGGCACGGGCCGTTCTGTGACTTTGTTCAACTGCTTCGTCATGGGCACTGTGCCTGATTCTATGGGCGGTATTTTCGACATGCTCAAAGAAGCCGCTTTGACCATGCAGCAAGGAGGCGGCATCGGTTACGATTTTTCCACGATCCGCCCCAAAGGCGCTGGGGTGTCTGGAGTCGCGGCTGATGCCTCAGGCCCTTTGTCATTTATGGATGTATGGGATTCGATGTGTCGTACAATCATGTCGGCAGGGTCGCGGCGTGGCGCAATGATGGCGACCATGCGCTGTGATCACCCTGATGTCATGGACTTCATTGCAGCCAAACAAGAATCCGCACGGTTGCGTATGTTCAACCTGTCTGTGCTGATTACTGATGACTTTATGCAAGCTGTCAAAGCAGGCGGGTCATGGGATTTGAAGTTTGGTGGTAAAATCTACCACACAGTTGATGCCGTTGATCTTTGGAACAAGATCATGAAAGGCACTTATGAGTACGCGGAACCCGGCGTGATTTTCATTGATCGTATCAACAAGCTCAACAACCTGAACTATGTTGAAACGATTGCCGCGACCAACCCTTGCGGCGAACAACCTTTGCCGCCTTATGGCGCCTGTTTGCTTGGGTCAATCAACTTGGCCACCTTGGTCAAAGATCCGTTTGAAGCAGACGCCGCGATGGACGAAGAGGCTTTGTACGATCTTGTTGGCACAGCCGTGCGGATGATGGACAATGTGGTCGATGCGTCGCGTTTCCCACTTGAAGCCCAACGTCAAGAAGCCCAAGCCAAGCGGCGTATCGGGCTTGGGGTGACAGGTCTTGCGGATGCGCTTTTGATGATCGGTCAGCGGTACGGATCGGAAGAGGCCGCTGAGACCTGTGAAAAATGGCTCAAAATGATTGCGCGTGCCGCTTACATGGGCTCTGCTTTGTTGGCCAAAGAAAAGGGCGCTTTCCCACTCTTTGACAAAGACAAATACCTTGCGTCTGGCTCGCTGAAAGACATGGATCAAGACGTCAAAGACGCCATCGCAGAGCACGGCATTCGCAATGCTTTGCTGACATCCATCGCGCCGACTGGCACCATTTCATTATATGCAGGCAACGTATCCTCTGGCATTGAGCCTGTGTTCGCCTATGCCTACACACGCAAAGTTTTGCAAAAAGATGGATCACGCACCGAAGAAGAAGTCGTTGATTACGCCGTAAAATTATACCGCGATAAGTTTGGCGCAGATGCTGAATTGCCCGCGTATTTCGTCAATGCGCAAACACTTGCCCCGCTCGATCACGTACGTATGCAAGCGGCAGCCCAAAAATGGGTCGACAGCTCGATTTCCAAAACCATTAACTGCCCCGAAGACATTTCATTCGATGACTTCAAAGAAGTCTACATGGAAGCTTGGGACACAGGCTGTAAAGGCTGTACGACATACCGCCCCAATGATGTGACAGGCTCTGTTTTGTCTGTGTCAGAGACGTCAGAAAAAGCACCAGAAGCCGAAACTGGTGCTGAAGTTGTTTACTTGTCTGAACCGCTTGAGCGCCCCCAACAGCTTGAAGGCAATACCTACAAGTTGAAGTGGCCAGATTCTGAGCATGCGATATACGTGACGATCAACGACACACTGCATGGCGGGCAGCGTCGCCCGTTTGAGATTTTCATCAACTCCAAAAACATGGAACACTTTGCATGGACCGTGGCGCTTACGCGTATGATATCTGCTGTATTCCGTCGTGGGGGCGATGTCTCCTTTGTTGTCGAAGAACTCAAAGCGGTATTTGACCCACGCGGTGGTGCATGGATCAAAGGCAAATACATTCCTTCCATTTTGGCGGCAATTGGCGGCGTGATTGAAACCCACTTGATCGAAACAGGCTTCATCGCTGGTGAAGGTATGGGGCTGAAAGCAGACCCTCATGCTGAGGTCGTCGCGATGGATGCCAGCCAAGGCAAACCAAAAGGCACATCATGTCCATCTTGTGGTCAATACGCATTGCGTATGGTCGAAGGCTGCATGACCTGTTCGTCCTGCGGTCATTCAAAATGCGGGTAGTGCGGGTCTGAAATTCTGTTGATGTGATCTGGTGCAAATCGATGGCCATCTACTCAGACTACAGAGCCACATTGTATAGCCACGCGTTCACGCAGCCGCGATACGCCCGTGCTAACGTCACAACGACCCCGCCACACCTCGTGCAGATGATATGCGAGTGATCAGGTCGCAAATCGCAGGTCACGAATGCTGTCATTGTTGACAGCCTTGCAGCGACATTTGATGAGGATCGCAAGTTTGATGTGCTGCGTTCGCGCGCGCTCAGGCATGCGCTGGATCTCTTAGACGAAGGCCGGTATCGCATTCACAAGAGTTCTCTGGCACCTGAGGTCACTGACTTCATTTACGACAAACCGCCGAGTGGGCAGCCTATGTTCCACTTCAAGCTCTGAGACGGTATCCAGATGCCGTCTGCTGCATGTATGGTAATATTCGCCCACCCGCAGCGAGGGGGCGTCAAATCTCTTCCAGATATAGCGGTTTGGCGTTCTTGGAATGGCGCGCGAACAGTTTTCGTTGCGCGCGGCCCGGCGCAATCATACGCGCCGCCCCAGACAAGGCATCCTGTTCCGCAAGCTCGGGAAAGATCGTCAGGATCTCGTCCCGTGCAGCGGGTCCCATGATCTTCAACGCCTGCGGTCCGAGAAGCAGGCTTTCACTGGGCGCGCCATTGGCAAACAGAACCTCGTGCGCGTCCAGCAGCAGGTGCAGATAGGTGACCTCTCGGTCAAACCGATCAATGCAGATGCCCGGCAGATCCACGAGACTTTTGGCCGGAACAAGTGTTTCATCCACGTCAAGCATCCGCCGGACGATCCGTGACCGCAGAAGCATCCGGTGCTGCTGAGACACCAGCAGATCCGTGTGGGGCAAGCCATTACCCAGTGCCCCGACCTTGATGCGGACCGGGGCAAGCTTATTGCAAACCTGAACCTTGCGCCGACCGATCCATCTGATCGGCCGCGGGCCATGGTCCATCGTCATAACTTGGTCACCAACTCCGAGCTTCTCGATTGGAACCTCGCCCAACGGGGTCAGAATTGCGGTGCCCAGCACAAAACAGACGAAATCCTGCGATGCATTGTGAGTAAGGCCTGTGTATCCGCTGCCGGTGATCGTCGTTACATTGATGGATTGAATCGGCAGATTGTTGGTGCCATTCAGGTCGGTTCCCGCGAAGTTCGAATTGATCAGGAAAAGATTGCCGGTGGTATCTTGATACATGACGGCGTTGGAAAACGCATGGGTTGTCCCGTTGCTATAGGTGACCGTGACGTCGACGACGACCAGAGAGTCAACCTGCGCTGTGACCGGCCCGCTGCCTGCGTCATAGGAAAGCGTATCGGCGGTCGAGATGTTGTCGGTAGACATTGAGTTGTCGTTGTTCGAATCGTTGTAATCGACATCAATGATCTGGTCCGACAACGGCGCCCCAGCAGATCCGAAGGTTCCCAGATAGGTGCCAGGGTTCTCGATCCCGATAGACCCAGACCCATCATTCGAGTCCGCATCAGTAAAATTGCCGAGAAAAATCGCGTGATGAGTCGAGATTGCCATTGTTGTTCACCTGTGAAACCTTCGCCGACGCGAGCATGGCATACAAACTTCTAACGTTAGGCTAACGTCTTGCGCCCGACGCTAGTCCAGGGAAATAGTGTTCAATGTCAGACGCGCCTTTCGGCCCTGTTCTCGTTCTCATGTCGCATCCGCTCAGGGAGTACGATGAGCCGAAACCCCTCGCTTTTCACGCGTTTTGAGCACGTTCGTTTTCCCGCGCATTGCCGTCATTTGACCAAGGTGCAGCATTTGTGAAAATGGGATCTATGGACCTGTCGTGGTTTGATGCCGCTCCTTTGATAGCATTTACTGCAACAAAAGAGACTGACTATACACGGCACGGCAGATCGTTTTCAGAACCTGTCTCACTGCGCCAGAACGCAATACTTGAGCATGAAGTTTGGGCTGAGCACAGCCTAAACCTTCGCACAGTGTCGAGAAATTTGGATCGGGCGGAGGCATTGCTTTCAAGGCCAACCCTTCAATGCGTGCGGAATCCGACCTTCGCTGCGATTGGCACAGAGGTCTGCTGACCGGGGCACAGCCATCGTGTGCAACGATGCCAGAGGTCGTGGTTAAAGAAGAAAAACAACCGCTGTTGAGCTGAGCTGCTTTTCACCCCAAATAAATCTGCCCTGCGGGATATTTCACCTTTGGAACGCTGCGGGTGGCAAGGAAAAAACCGATTGCCAAAGGACCAACGCGCCCAACGAACATGATCGTCATGATGATGCAGCGCCCAGTGCCATCAAGCTCACCCGTGATACCACGCGATAGGCCCACCGTTCCAAAGGCGGATGTCACTTCGAATGCGAGGTCGATAAATTGACCATCGTGGTTGATTGTCATGACGAAGATCCCCGTCAGGACGAGCAGCATCGATATTGTCGTCAGTGCGAGAGCCTTCATGACTTCCTCCGCCCCCAAGGATCGACCAAAAACATGCAGCGTGGTTTGACGCCGAAAGAAGGCGACCGTGGCAAGAAGTAGGACGAATAATGTGGTGACCTTGATCCCTCCTGCAGTCGAGGTGCTGCCGCCGCCGACCAGCATGAGTGTCATTGTCAGCAGGGACGTGCTGTCATGCATTCCGCCGGTGTTGATCGTGTTAAAGCCTGCGGTGCGCGGGGTAACGCCCTGAAACCAACTCGCCCACAGCTTGTCTATGCGGCTTAGCTGTCCCAGTGTCTCGGGATTTCGCCATTCCAAAAGTCCGAACATGACACTCCCCCAGACGATCAGGAAAGCGGTGCCGACAAGCATCAGCTTGGAATGTAGGGTGAGTTTGCGCCAGTTTCGTGTTTTGTAGACATCCCCCACAACGATGAAACCAAGCCCACCCAAGATGAAAAGAGCGGGGATCACCAGATTGACAATCGGGTTTCCGACCCATTGCGAAAGACTGTCGGGGTGGAGGGCAAATCCAGCATTGTTAAAGGCAGAGACCGAATGAAAGACCGCCTGCCAAAGGCCAGTCCAGCCAAATTCAGGGACAAATGTTAAAGCCAAAAGGGCGGCGCCAACCGTCTCGCAGGCGAGGGCGATGACAAGGATCATGCGAGCAATATATGTGAGGTTCGACAACGATGTCTGGTTTAGGTCTTCGCGCAAGATCAGCCGTTGTGGCATGCCGACAGGGATCCCCAGAGCTCCGAGCAAGAGCACAGCAAAGGTCATAAGCCCGAGCCCACCAAGTTGAATGAGTATCGCAATGATCGCTTGACCAAATCCAGTAAAGGCGGATCCCGTATCTGCAAGAGCAAGCCCAGTGACTGTCACCGCTGAGGTCGCGGTGAACAGAGCTTCGCTCAGACCGATGTCACCGTAATGCGAGATGGGCAACCAGAGAAATAATGCGCCTAGAAGGATTAGTGCCATGTAGAAAAGCGACAACAGCGCAGGCGGCGGCATTCGCAGTCTTTTCTTCCGTCTGAGAAAATTCCGGAATGGTGCTGGCATGATTAGAGGCTGGCCGCAAAGCTGTGAAGGTCCTTGCGCTGGCCCAGCAGTAGAAGTAGGTCATCGCGCTGCAATTGGTAGTCTGAGCCGTCCTGACCGATGAATTCACTTCCCCTCATAATCCCAATGCAGCGAAGATTGTAGGTCTTGCCATGCGGCAACTCGTTCAGGCTTCGGCCTTCGAGGCTCTCGGGGATACGGAAGTTCACCACATGGAAACCGTTTCCAAGGCTAACATAGTCACGCAAAAGCGGATTGTGCAGAATTTGCGCGATATGTTGGCCAACCTCAACTTCTGGGTGAACGATCCTGTCCACACCGATTTTCTTCAGAATTCGGTGATGGGTTTTTGTCGTAGCCTTGGCCCAAACGACCTGAACGCCAACAAGCTTGAGGTTCATCGCCGACAGGATGCTGGCCTCTAAATCATCCCCCATAGCAACGACAGCTGTATCGCAGTCGCTGAAACCAGCATCACGCAGCGCTGCGTCATCCCGAGCATCTACGATCATGGCTTGTGATAAGGTGCCTGCAAGGTTGGCGACACGCGCTTCGGAGATGTCGATGCCGATTACGTGGTTGCCGAACCGTTGCAATTCCTTTGCAACAGAACTTCCGAAGTTGCCTAGACCAACGACACCAAATGTTCGTTTTTTGATATTCAATGCGTTGCGCCCATCCAATTCAACTGTCGCGGAACATTGCCGCAATACAAAAAGATGTCAATATGGGCTCGAATTCGACCTCGGTGGGGGGCCGCAGCCGTTCATCGCAGCTGAATTTAGTTTTTATCGCGCAGGGTGTCGGCGCAGGGGCAAGTCAGAGGCACGCGCATAAAAAGACTGCCACGAGGTGGGACGAAAAGGCCATGATGCGCACCCTGATTGATTTTGCTTCATGTCGGGTGCAGTTAAAAGAGGGCGGCCATTTGCCTTTAGTCTGTTTTTTACGCATTTGCTTGTATTTTACGCAAAATATTCGTGCTATCTGGCAGCGTATGCGCGCTTGTGGTCGCTCTAAGCCTATGTAAACATCCTCCTATGAAAGACAGGCTAAGCCTTTTGATCTTTACAGATCTTGATGGAACTTTGATCGACCATGACACATATCAATGGTCTCCCGCGTTTGACGCTTTGAATGCTTTGAAGGCAGCGCAGGCTGGTGTGGTACTGGCCAGCAGTAAAACAGGTGCTGAAATTTCTGTTTTACGTGATGAACTTGGCCTGAACGCATGGCCTGCGATTGTTGAAAATGGAGCAGGCTTATTGGCAGCTCATGCAACTGTGACGCAAACGAATACCGATTACCGCAAATTGCGTAACTGTTTAAATCAGATCCCGAAACAGCTGCGCCAATCGTATGTGGGCTTTGGTGATATGACGACCGACGAGGTGGTGCAGGCCACAGGCCTAGACGCAGAAAGTGCAAAACTGGCGCAGCAACGCATGTATTCCGAACCAGGCCTGTGGCATGGAACACAGGAAGATAAACATAGATTTTTGGCACAGCTCAAGACACATGGAATTTCTGCGCAACAAGGTGGGCGGTTCTTAACGCTCTCTTTTGGCACTAATAAAGTTGATCAAATGCAGCGCCTCACGGCAGATTTTATGCCGCGCCACACGATTGCTTTGGGGGATGCGCCCAATGATATTGCGATGATTGAGGCCGCGGATTTTGGTGTTGTCATAGCCAACCCTCATCGATCCGCATTAAAGCCTTTAAAAGGCGAGGCCGAGGGCCGTATTCGTAGAACGCAGGCGTCAGGTCCGCGTGGGTGGAATACGGCGATCCTTGACCTTCTCACACAACTCGAGCTGACGTAAGGATACTACTGAATGGCAGATTTTAACCAAAACGGTAACATAACGACACTTCATAACCTGCGTACACGTTCGGCGGATGATCTGGCGCAAGAACTCAATGCGTTTTCGTCCACGCGTAAAATTTCATTGATTTTGCCCTGTCTGTATTCAGAACTTGAAGGTGAGGCGATGCCCCATATTCTATCTGAATTGTCCAAAGTAAGTTACCTTCACAGGATCATTATTGGATTGGACCGTGCTGACGAACAGCAGTTTCGTCACGCCAAAGAATTTTTCAAAGGTCTCAATCAAAACCATATCGTGATTTGGAACGATAGCCCGCGTATGCTTGAGCTGGAAAAACGATTGGAAAAAATGGGTCTTGCACCAGCAGAACAAGGCAAGGGAAAAAATGTTTGGGCCTCTCTGGGATATTTGATCGGTTGTGCGGATAGCTCCGTGATGGCGATCCATGATTGCGATATTTTGACCTATGATCGCGAGATGTTGGCGCGTTTGGTTTACCCTGTGACCAATCCCGATTTCCCGTATCAAGTCGCCAAAGGGTATTACCCCCGCATTGGCGGTGACAAGTTGAACGGTCGAGTCACGCGCTTGCTGGTCAGCCCGCTGTTGATTGCGCTAAAGCGTGTGATTGGCGATCGCGACTATCTCGATTATCTGCGCAGTTTTCGCTATCCTTTGTCGGGCGAGTTCGCGATGCGCACTGCGATCCTACCCGATCTGCGTATTCCATCTGACTGGGGGCTGGAAATCGGAGTGTTGTCCGAGGCATGGCGCAACCTCGCGCCGAAAGCTGTCTGTCAGGTCGAGATTTCCGACGCCTATGATCATAAACATCAAAAACTTAGCGCGGATGATGCAGAAGCAGGTCTCAGCCGCATGTCTACCGACATTTGCAAAGCTATTTTTCGCAAACTGGCAGCAGATGGCACGATCTTTACGCCCAATGTCTTTCGCACTCTTAAAGCGACCTATTACAGAAGCGCCTTGGACTTGCTTGAAAGCTATTACAATGACGCCAAGATGAATGGGTTGACCATTGACCGCCATAGTGAGGAACGGTCGATCGAATTGTTTGCTGAAAATATCATGCGCGCTGGGCAAATCTTTATCGATAATCCGCATGAAACGCCGTTTATTCCAACATGGAATCGTGTGCATTCAGCAGACCCAAGCTTTTTGCCCGATATGCATGCGGCCGCGCGTGCGGATGACGAAGAATATGTTTAACCGCTTTTGAACAAAGCCCCAGCTTTTAAACAGGCTGGGGCTTTTGCCATTTTAACTAGTGCCTGTTGGTGATCCAGCGACATTGATAAGGCGCGAGCGATACGTGAGTTGCGCTCAGATCAATGGTCTCGCCTGTTAACAGGTCGACCCAGTCTTCGTCATCGATTAAGTTCATCTGCGTCAATGCGACTTGCATGTCCTTGGCGCTGACGTTGTGCAATGCAAAAATGGATTGGTGCCGATCTAAACTTTGACGCCAGATTCCAAAGACTTCATCGCTCAGCGCCATGGTGAATTGGGTTGCATTTGGATGGAATGCAGGCTGCTTGGCCCGAATTTTCAGGTATTCTGTCAGCCGACCAAGCACACGCGCATGTATTGTTTCAGGGTCATCCAACAAGGCGTTTAGCGTGGGGTAATCCCAATTGTGCCTGTTGATCCCTCGGTTCATGCCGCGTCGTTCGACTTGGTCTAAATCATTCGGGGTGGCCAACATCGCATGGATGTAAAAGGCAGGAATACCTTCGAGTGACATCACAATGGTTTGCGAACATATAAAGCGTTCAAAGTGATAATCGTCAGCACCGTTAAAGGTGTTTTTTGTCGCTTCGAAAAAGGTTGTGTTGATCTCGTAAGGGGCTTCCCCTCCATCAGGCAAGGCGCGCATCGAAACCAAGCCGCCGACATCTTTGACGGTTTCAATCATTTTGTCTTGCTCGCTATGCGGCAAAATCCCTTCGACAGGGCGCATGCCGATCCCATCGTGACTGGCGGTAAAGTTGAGATAAGCACACCCCAGCTGTGCGGGCGGCATGCCACTTTGCCATTGGCGCAGATAGTTGGCAGATCCCGACATCATTGCATGCAAAATCAACGGCGGTAGTGGAAAATTATAGATCGCATGCGCTTCGTCACGGTTGCCGAAATAACTCAGGTTCTCAGCTTTGGGCACATTGGTTTCGGTGAGCAAAATAATGGTCTCGGGCGCATAGTCGCATAGCATCCGCATCAGCTGAACAATCGCATGGGTCTGGGGCAAATGCACAGACGGCGACCCCACCTCTTTCCACAAAAATGCGACTGCATCCAAGCGGATGATCTGGACGCCATTATCGACGTGAAGCCGTATAATCCGCAAGAATTCACACAACACTTCTGGGTTGCGAAAATCCAGATCAATCTGATCGTGACTGAATGTACACCAGACATGGCGCGGCCCGTTGGTGGTTTCGATTTCTTGCAACAGCGGTGTCGTTCTGGGGCGGACCACCATACTCAGATCGTCATCGGGGGAGGCTTCAAAAAAGAATTTGTCATAGGGCGCTTGGCCCTGACGGTAGGCATTGAACCATGTTCCTTGACTGGACACATGGTTCAGGACCAAATCGGACATCAGATGAAACGCGTCCCCGATCCGATTGATATCGGCCCAATCACCCAGTTGCGGATTTACGGATCGAAAGTCCGATACGGCGAAACCATCATCGGATGTAAAAGGAAAGAACGGCAGAATATGGACGCCGTTGACCACCCCTTTCATCCGCCGCAGCAAAAAATCATTCAATAAATCAAGCGGCTTATGAGCTCCATCAATGATCGAATTCCCGTAGGTGATCAAAAGCGCATCCTGTTCGGTCCACAAGTTATTGCTGGGTTGGCGTCCTCGTTTACGTGGCTTTGTGCCCTCAGGCCAAAAGGCATCCACAATCATGCTGGTTAAAATGGATGTGTCCAGATCAGGGTAAATTTCACGCACAAGCGCAGAAAGGCGCGCGTTAAAGGCATTGGGGGAAGTGGAGGGCATAAAGTCTAAATCCGATGCGTTTCTGTGTCCTTTTAGACAAACATTTTTCAGCGCTGACCGCCCGTCAAAATTGGAAAAAACAGTGGCCTATGGCGCAGGGAAGATGCGTTTGCCTAGTCATTAGGCATTCCAGCTTCGGCAATTGCGGCAAAAGATCCCTTTGCTACAGTGTAAAAGATCGCGGCAGAGGTTTTAGTTTTGGATGATGGCGTTTGACCATTCTTGAATAAACGTAGCGCGTTTCAAATCGTCGAGATAGGTCATTAAAGCGGGCGTCAAATCTATCGTCGATTGGCCGTTTGGATCTTGCCGTGACATCAACGACGGCAAAGTGAGTGCATTTTCATATGCACCACCCGCTTGTATAGTCAGCAAATGCCGCAGAAAATTCTTTGCTTTTTCAGGGTTTTGCGCGGCGCGAGAGATTAATGCAGTTCGCATCATTGTCGTCGGAAAATCTGACGGAAGAATGATTTCTAAGGTTTTAGATGTCTTTGCGCGCGCTGCTGCATAGCTGCCCAATACATTATAGGCGACCGCGATTTTCCCGCTTTCCAAATCATCAATCATATCGCCCGAACAACAATACAATCGAGCTTGCAAGCTGCCCATCACTTCCATCAACCGCCAATATGTTTCTGATAGACGGGCGTCTTGCGTGGCAAACAAATACCCAACGCCGGATTTGCGCACGTCATAGGTTCCAATACGTTCGCGAAAAAAATCAGGACGTGCGCGCAGCGCAAGTATCAAATCTTGTCGGCTTTGCGGAATGGGCTGTGCGCTAAACGCGTTTTTATTGATAACAATCGCTGCGGGTTCAGTTGTGAAGGCAAATAGGCTTTGCTGCCATTGCGCCCAGTCGGGGTGCGGCAGATTCGCCACTTTCATCGCATACCCGTCATTTGTCAGCTTGAACTGCAAATCCATAGCGCTGGAAATAACGACATCAAATGCCTTGGGTGTCTGGCGAAAAATTGTATCCAGATCGGATGTACTTGAGACAAAGTATTCGACCGTCACGGTCGGATCATCCTGCAAATAGCTTTCTATTATAGGTTCAAAAAATGCAGTGTCTGTGCTGGACAAAATGCGCAGGACACGGCTTGGCGAGGCGCCTGAAAACACGCGTTGATCTTCCCAATCGACGGCCATAATTGGCGAGGCCAATAGGCCGAAAATGACTGTGGCTAAAAGGTAAAAGTAACGCATGCGCCCCCCTCGGGTTTATTGGATAACTCCAAAGTTCCACCATGCGCGGTCGCAACTTCTTGTGCGATGGTCAGGCCAAGACCCGATCCGATGATGCCATTCGCATTGCTTCCCCGTGCGAACCGTTTTGTAAGATCGCCGATTTGCGTCGCAGGAAAGCCTGGGCCTTGGTCTTGAAAGGTGATACTAATGGTCTCGCCCGTCTGAACGGTGATCGAAATTACGCTATCGTTGGGGGCGTATTTTAACGCATTGTCTATGATGTTGCGCATCGCATTTTGCAGTAGAATGGGATCGCCTGCGATTGAAACATCGCTATCGGTTTTCAGATCAAATGTCACATCGCGCATGTCAGCTATTGGGCTTAGATTGCGTACCATTTCGCGAACTTGTTCGACTAAATCAATCTCTTGCAAATCAATATGGTCGGCCCTGAATGTGATCATCGCATGATCCAAAAGTTGCCCTGCTGCGCGTGAACTTTCATCAATGGCATGTACCATGGATCGTAACGCCTGCCTGTTTTCTTCGCGGCTCACCCGTTGCAAAGTGGCCTCGGCATAGGCGCGTACGGTCGCAAGCGGCGTTCTGACGCGGTGGGCTGCCTCTGCAATAAAATCTTCGGACCGCTTCAAAGACTGATCCAAGCGCCCCATTAATGTGTTCAAAGACGTCACCAAAGGCACCATCTCAACGGGAACTGGTTTGTCGACTGGTGTTAAATCTTGAGGTCCGCGGCGCGTGATCGATGTGGTCAAACGGGTCAATTGGTCGATAGTTTTCGATGTCGCCCAAAACGACAAAAGTGCGGATAAAACAAAGAACCCCAAACCAAAAAGGGCAACGGTACGAGAAATCGTATTCAAGGTGACTGACAGCGCATCTTGAGTTTGGGCCACGGTGACGAAGACTTCAGTCCGCAGATTTTCCCCCACCAAAACACGGCTGATGCGGATCAGTCGCAGGGTTTCATCGCGGAAACGTTCTGTGACGATTGTCTTGGTGTCTTGAGGTTGGATGTGAGGTTGCGGTAAATTTTGATAGCCTGACAAAAGTGTGCCGTCGCGGTGAATGGCATAGAACACGCGGTCGTCTTCGGGGGTGTTTAAAATTGAAAAGGCTGAGTAAGGAAAGTCGATTTCTATCTGTCCATTTCTGATCACCGCCGCGTCTAAAATCGAAGCGGCTGAAGCGACCAAAATACTGTCTTGTCCTTGTTGCGCCACTTGAGCGGCATAGGCGCGCACGACAAAGAACAAAAGCACTGCCAGTATTGCAGCGCCGCCGATCAAGGTCACAGCCAATTGGTTGCGCAAAGATCCTGAGAGAGGCAGCACGCTAGACATGGTCCAGCCTATATCCCAACCCGCGCAATGTGGTGATTTGCAAGCTTGAGTCCTTTAGGTGTTTTCGCAATCGGCCGATGTAAACTTCGACCGCGTTTTCCGACACGTCGTCATCATAGGAAAACAAGCGATCAACCAATTTCTGTTTGGCGAATATCTGGCCAGGCGCATTGATCAAGACTTCAAGCAGGCGCAGCTCTCGATTGCGCAATTGCACTGTTTCTTCGCCAATTTGCAAGGTTCCTGCGACTGGGTCAAACCCGACATTTCCAATGCGAATGATGGTTTGCGAGGTGCCCCCTTTTCGCCGTAGAACCGCGCGGCATCGCGCCTCTAATTCGGCGTGATCAAAAGGTTTCGTCACATAGTCATCCGCCCCCAAATCCAGAATGCTGATTCGGTCCGATACCTGCGACCGCGCAGTCAAAACGATGACGGGTGTGTCTTTTTTTCCGTCACGGTGGCGCTGCAAAAAGTCACGGCCATCTCCATCGGGTAACATAATATCAAGCAAGATTAGGTCGTAGTCATCGGTCTGTGAAAAAGCCTGTGCATCTTGAATTGTACTTGCATGATCAATGACATGCCCATCTAGACCCATGCGCGAGCAGATTGCGTGTGCAAGTTGAATATTGTCTTCAATCAATAAGAATTTCATGGGTGTTTCTTAACTTTTTCAGATGGCGTCAGGTTTGTGTCAGGTTGGCGTGATTGTTTTGTTCAACTGAGCCGCTTGGCGGCCGGTTGTCAAATGGGAGGAATATTATGACAACTTTGAAACTGGGCCGTCGCGCCCTGATGCTTGGTGCTGTGGCAGCATTTGGTTTTGCAACATCAGCAATCGCAGATGACCACAAGAAACTCGACAGTATCCACTTCTTGATCCCTGGTGGTGCTGGCGGCGGTTGGGATGGAACTGCACGCGGAACAGGCGAAGCACTGACTGGTTCTGGTCTTGTTGGCACCGCATCTTATGAGAACATGTCAGGCGGTGGTGGTGGTAAAGCCATCGGGTATCTGATCGAAAACGCAGATAGCAACCACGGCACATTGATGGTGAATTCGACACCGATCATTATCCGTTCCTTGACTGGCGTCTTTCCACAAAATTTCCGCGATCTCACATTGATTGCTGGTACAATCGGCGACTATGCAGCCATCGTTGTTGGCAAAGACAGCCCCATCAATTCTATGGCTGACTTGCTTGCAGCATATGATGCAGACCCGTCTAAAACCGCGATTGGTGGCGGCTCTGTGCCAGGTGGTATGGATCACTTGGTGGCCGCCATGGCAATGGAAGCAGCAGGCAAAGATGCGCTTGGCGTGAAATACATCCCTTACGATGCGGGTGGCAAAGCGATGGCGGCCTTGCTGTCAGGTGAAATCGCAGCGCTGTCCACTGGCTTTTCAGAAGCAGTCGATTTGGATGCCGCAGGTGAAATCAAAATCATCGGTGTGACAGCCCCAGAACGGGTGGCTGCCGCACCTGATGCAATGACACTTGTTGAGCAAGGGATCGACACGACCTTTGTGAACTGGCGCGGGTTCTTTGGTGCACCAGGCCTGCCTGAAGACGATGTTGCGGCCTACCAAGAGGTGATCGAAAAAATGTATGACACCCCTGAGTGGGAAACCGTGCGCGCGCGCAACGGTTGGGTCAACATCCACAACTCTGGCGATGACTTCAAAACCTTCTTGGAAGACCAAGAAAAAGTCATCGGTGACCTGATGAAGAAACTCGGCTTTCTCTAAAAATAAGCAATGTTAATACTGCGGCAGGGTGATTGCGCTCTGCCGTTTTTCTTTGAATGGGGGAAGATGCAATGGCTTTGGATCGTTGGATCGCTTTGATTTTGGTGGGGATTTGCCTCGCCTACGGATATACCGCGTGGTTTACGATGGACGCAGGGCTGGCCCCGTTCATGAAACGCAACCCGATTTGGCCCAGCACGTTTCCAAAGGTGCTTTCCATTCTGGGATTGGCCGCGTCTTGCGTGATCTTGTTCAACTTAGAAAAGAATGAACCAGAAGTCGGCGATATCGATTACCGCCGCTTGCATGAATATAAATTGGGTCAAGCGGTGTTGTTATTGACGCTGATGGTCATTTACGCCCTGAGTTTGCGGCCCTTGGGATTTATCGGATCGACTATGGGGTTTTTGATCCTCGGCTCCGCCATTTTGGGCGAACGCAAGTGGCATATCATGGTGCTTGTCGCTGGGATTGCGACTTTTGTTGTGTGGTATTTGGTGTCTCAGGTTCTTGGCATCTACATGCGCCCCTTTCCCAGCTTTATAGGAGGTTAAGATGTTAGAAGGACTTCTTATTGGTCTGCAAACAGCCCTGTCGCTGCAAAACTTACTGCTTGTGATTGGTGGCTGCCTCATTGGCACATTCATCGGCATGTTGCCTGGTCTTGGCCCGATGTCGATCATTTCGATTATGATCCCTGTGGCGATCTCTATGGGCGACCCGTCTGGCGCGCTGATCTTGCTTGCTGGTGTTTACTATGGTGCGATTTTTGGCGGTTCTACATCGTCAATTTTGCTCAATGCGCCGGGGGTTGCGGGCACTGTTGCCAGCGCTTTTGATGGCTATCCCATGGCGCAACAAGGCAAGGCGGGTAAAGCTCTGACCATTGCTGCGGTCTCTAGTTTTGCAGGCGGCACGATTGGCGCCGTTTTGCTGATGATTTTCGCGCCTGCTCTGTCGTCTGTCGCTTTGCTGTTTCATTCGGCTGAATACTTTGCCTTAATGGTTGTCGGCTTGTCTGCGATCGCAGCTTTTGCGGGGTCGGGCCAAGTTGCGAAAGCGATGATGATGACGGTGCTCGGCTTGATTTTGGCCACTGTGGGCGAAGGTGCGCTGTTCAACCTGCCGCGCTTTACAATGGGAATTATGGATCTGCAGTCTGGCTTTGGATTTATCACTTTGGCCATGGCGATGTTTGCCCTGCCAGAAGCCATATTTTTGGTGCTGAAACCGAAAGTGATCGAAGGCGACGGTGGTGAAATCAAGGATCTGCGCATCACCAAGGATGAAGCAAAATCAATTGCCCCAGTGATCGGACGCCAGTCAATCCAAGGCTTTTTCATAGGTGTCTTACCGGGAGCAGGTGCAACGATCGCCAGCTTTTTGGGCTATGCGGTTGAACGCAACCTTTCAACCAAAGAAGAACAAGAAGAGTTCGGAAAAGGGTCAATCAAAGGTTTGGCAGCCCCTGAAACCGCCAATAATGCGGCCTGCACAGGGTCTTTTGTTCCGCTTTTAACACTCGGCATACCGGGGTCAGGGACAACAGCGATTTTGCTCGGCGCTTTGATTGCGTTAAATGTGACACCTGGTCCTCGATTGATGATCGATCAGCCTCAGGTCTTTTGGGCCGTGATCATGTCGATGTTCATTGGCAATTTGATCTTGTTGATCTTGAACCTACCTTTGATCCCATACATTGCGAAAGTGCTGTCCGTTCCGCGCAACTATCTGATCCCTTTCATCCTATTCTTTACTTTGATGGGGGCCTACATCGGCCAAAACAATGCGACTGAGTTGTTGATGTTGGTTGGTTTCGGTGTTTGCGCGACAGCGCTGCGCTTTGCCAATTACCCGCTGGCACCGCTTTTGATTGGCTTCATTTTGGGCGGTATGTTGGAAGATAACTTTGCCCGTTCCATGCAGCTATACGATGGTGTGGCCTTTATTTGGGAACGCCCAATGACATTGGGTTTGTTGGTCTTAGCTGTGATTTTGGTGATTTTGCCAAGTTTCCGCGCTCGCCGTGCAAAGCTAAAACGCAAAGGTGTTGCTGACGGCGATTGATCCGTCTTGCGTGTCGGTGATGAAAAACCAAAACGCCCCATGTGTCTTTTGACCGTGGGGCGTTTTTACTTCGATGATCTGCGTGTTTGGCTTTCTCAAGCGCCTTTATTGTTCAATTTCGGCAATATAGTTTTGCTACGTCACAGATCATAGGGCAGGGTGGCCAGATCAGGTCGCATTGACGCTGAAGGTTTGGATTGAAACATATGGGAGGTATGTGAATGGCGAAACTGAAATGGGGAATGATCGGTGGCGGTGAAGGCAGCCAGATCGGGCCAGCACATCGTTTAGGGGCCTTGGCAGACGGTAAGTTTGAATTTACTGCCGCAGCTTTGGATCACCGTGCAGAGATCGGGCGCGACTATGCGCAGCGTCTGGGCATCGTAAAAGATCGCGCTTACGGGGATTGGCAAGAGATGCTGGCGGGAGAAAAATCCCGCACAGATCGCATCGATTTGGTTACAGTTGCCACGCCCAATGCCACGCATTTCGAGATCACCAAATCCTTCTTGGAAGCGGGTTTCAATGTGCTGTGCGAAAAACCTATGACGATGACGGTAGAAGAGGGCGAAGATATCGTGCGCATCGCGCAGGCATCTGGAAAGATATGCGCTGTGAATTACTGTTATTCGGCCTATCCCATGGTGCGCCAAGCACGCGCTATGGTGCAGGCAGGTGAGTTGGGTCAGCCACGATTGGTTGTGACCAATTTCGCGCACGGGCACCATGCGGACGCCACCGATGCCGATAACCCACGCTTGCGGTGGCGTTATGATCCCGCTTTGGCGGGCGTTTCTGGTCAGTTCGCTGATTGTGGTATTCACGCGTTGCATATGGCCAGTTTTATCTGTGATGATGATGTCACAACCCTATCTGCGGATTTCGTTTCAACTATTCCCTCACGCGTTCTCGAAGACGACGCGATGGTTAATTTCCGCATGGGGCGGGGCACGGTGGGGCGCCTATGGACCTCATCCGTTGCGGTTGGCCGTCAGCATGGATTTGATATCCAAATCTTTGGCGAGACAGGGGGGCTACGCTGGGCTTCTGAGCAGCCGAACCAATTGATCTATACGCCTGTTGGGGGGCGCACGCAGATCATTGAAAAAGGCGAAGCTGGACTATGCGATGATGCAATGCGCCTGTCGCGTGTGCCCATTGCCCATCCAGAAGGTTTTCCTTTGGCTGTGGCTAATATCTATTGTGACCTTGCAGATGCCATCAATGGCGAAGCGCGCGATGCCTTGCCAAGTGCGACTGATGGCTTGCGGTCTATGATGGCGGTTCATACGGCCGTGAAATCAACCAAAGCCAATGGGGCATGGATGGACGCGCGCCCCCCGATGTTTCGGTAAGCGAGCAGTCTGATGAGCAAGGTTTGAGGCTTAGCGCGAATAGGCCTCAAACTTATGCGGCCCGCTGTGGGTGTTGTCGATCATGGCGAGCACATGTTCTGGAATATCTGGACTGTCAAAATCAAATAACCCGCAGTGCCGCAGCACTGACATCATCCGCATGGAATGGGGCGGTCGTTCAAAGACGACCCGCACGGCACAAGGGATATGGCTGCTGTCTGCTGAAACACCCAGTTTGATGCCATGAATTCGTGTCCAGCGCATCGCATAATCGGGGTATAAAACCGTTTGCGTCAGTTCCACTTCGGCGCTGTATTCGTAATCGGACATAAAGATACGGTCACCTGTCATCAGGGCTGCCCCTTGATAGCGAAAATGATGCTTGCACGGTTTGTTATGTGGCCCCATCCGTTCGAGCCTGCGGTAAAACATGTAGTGGTCGTTCTGTTCAAAAACGATCATGTTGCGAATGATCTTACCAGGTTGCGACATAGACGCGTAATATTCCCAAAACATCCCTGTCATATTCTGGATGCGGGGTTGATTGCGTGCCATGATTTTGTTGACATATTGGCGCATCAAGCGCCCCGTGCTGTCGTTATCTAATCCACGCGATTGGATCAATTCTTCAAAACTGCTTTGCGGCAACATCAACTCATGCAGTTCCACGCCGAAATAATCGCAAATCTTACGCATCAAACCCGTACGTGGCGTCGAGGTGCCCGCCAAATACCGATTGAGCTGACTGCGGTTCACGCCTAAATCCCGAGCGACTTGAGAGATTGAGGTTTTAAAGGAACATAAAAGACGTAGGTTTTGGGAAATCTCAGACAACAGGTTCGCTTTCTTGCTATTATAGCATCACAGTGCAACAGATCGCGTTGATTGACGTTATTGTCAAGTCTCGCATCTGTGTCCATTATCACCGCAAGGAGATATCAATGGAACAACGCGCTTATACGATTGGAATTATCGCTGGATCGGGCCCTGAGGCAGGGGTTGACCTATGGTCGAAAATTCTTGTGCACACACAGCAGATTTTGGGCCCCAAGTTCACGGGGGATGTCGATGCAGCCCGCGTGGTGATCGTCTCTGAACCGCAGCTTGGCCTATCTATGGATCTACGCGCGAATGAAGCCGAGACTTGGGCTGCAATGGAAAACGCCCTGTGCCAGATCGCGCCACAGGTTGATGTCTTTGCCATTGCTTGCAACACGCTGAATTGGTTCGAACCCCAGATCGAAGCCTTATTGAAAACGATCCCCAATGCGGGCAAGTTTTTGTCATTTACGTCCGTCTTGCGCGACGCGCTTGAATCGTCGGGCCAACAAAAAGCAGGGCTTTTGGCCGCGGGACCTGTTTTGGCCTTGGATGACTATTCTGTTTATACAGAGCTGTCACGGCACATTCATTTGGAAGTGCCTCAGGCAACCAGTGAATTGCACAAGTTGATCGAAGATGTGAAGCGCAACGATCAAGATCGTGCGGCGTTACGGGCAAGTTTTGTCGAAATTACGCAAAGTCTTGCAGCCGATTACGTACTTTTGGCATGCACCGAACTGCCCTTGATTGCCTGCCCTGTAGAGGGAAAAACGGTTATGGATGTGACAGATGTGGTGGCCCACAGGTTGGCGCAACTTGCCGTGGAAGCCCGTGCAGATGCACCGCAGAGAGTTGCTGTATGAACATTTTATTGATCCATACAGGCGGCACCATTGGCATGGCCGAGACCGCGCATGGGCTCGCGCCAAAAGCTGGTCTTGTCGAGGCGGCGATGACCGCGCGATTGAGCGCAGAACACAGTCTGGTGCAGCATGTATTTGCGCCTTTGATCGACAGCGCAGATATTGGGCCGCAGCATTGGAACAGGATGCTTGATCTGATTGACGCACATCCAGACGCGCCGGTGATCATCACGCATGGCACTGATACAATGTCGTTTACAGGTGCCGCTTTGGCGCAGGCGTTACATGGGGCAGCGCGCCGAGTTGTGTTGTGCGGATCGATGAAACCACTGGGATTTTCAGGGGATGCTGAGGGCAATCTGGATTTGGCACTCAAGACAGCGCTTACTGGCCCTGACCGTGGTGTTTTTCTATGTTTTGCAGGACAGGTTCTGCCTGCAGAGGGATTGGTGAAACAGCACAGCAGTGACTTGGATGCGTTTCAATCCATTCCACAAGCATCTTTGGATTTGCCGCAAACCCGTCGCTTTTTGCCTTTGGACTTGGCTATTCTGACGCTATCGCCTGCGATGTCATCCACAGCGCTGACCGCTATATTAGAGCATTTGGATGGGGCTGTTTTGCGCGTGTTCGGCGCGGGAACTGCTATGTCTGATCCTAAGGTCTTAGATGCGATCAAACGTGCTACAGCGCAGGGAAAACGCATTCGTGCTGTCAGCCAGTGTATGTTTGGCGGGTTGGAACCTGGAACCTATGCAGCGGGTGCCCCGCTTTGGGCCGCGGGCGTTGAAAATGGCGCAGCAGAAACACCAGAGGCCGCATTAATACATCTGTGGTTGAGCTAACATTCGAACGGGTTGGGTGAGCCAAATACAGCCCACCCAACATGCTTTAGGCAAGATAATCGGCCATTTCTTCCAAAGTGCCGATGCCCAGTTTGATGGCGGCTTCAGTAACACTCAGCCCTTCGCTCAATGCGGTTTTCGCGATCTTAGCTGAGGCTTCGTACCCGATATGAGGCACAAGTCGGGTGGCCAAAACCAGAGAATTTTCAAGCTGACCTTCGCATTGCTCCACATCGGCAGTGATGCCCGTGACACAGCGCGTGCAAAGTGTGTCCATTGCTTGCATCAAAATGCGCATGGATTGCAAAACGTTCAAAACGATCACTGGCTCAAAGGCATTCAACTGCAACTGTCCCGCTTCTGCCGCCATTGTGACAGTCAGGTCGTTGCCAATCACTTGGAAAGCCACTTGATTGACCACTTCGGGGATCACAGGGTTCACTTTGCCCGGCATAATGGAGCTGCCAGCTTGCACAGCGGGCAGGTTGATTTCATGAAAGCCAGAGCGCGGGCCTGAGGACAAAAGCCTAAGGTCATTGCAGATTTTCGACAGTTTCACAGAAATGCGTTTGAGTACCCCTGAAAAGGTAACATAAGCGCCTGTGTCAGATGACGCTTCGACCAAATCACTGGCCAATTGTGTCTCAAGCCCGCTGACTTTGCGCAGTTTGGCCACGGCCAGTTCTGCATATCCATCGGGGGTGTTGACCCGTGTGCCAATGGCTGTACCGCCCAAGTTTACTTCAAGCAGCAGGTGCGACAGCCGTTCGATGATCGCGATATCTTCGCGTAGGGTCGCGGCAAAGCCTGCGAATTCTTGCCCCAATGTCATCGGCACAGCATCTTGCAACTGGGTGCGGCCAATTTTGCGGATGTCTTTGAAAGCTTCAGCACGTTCGGCGAAGGCATCGACCAAGCGTTGTTGTGCCGCTTCAAAGGCTTCGCATTGCGATACAATCGCCAGACGCATCGCTGTGGGATAGACGTCGTTGGTGGATTGCGATTTGTTCACGTCATCATTTGGGTGCAGATGCGTGTAATCACCTGGCGCAAATCCCATTTTAATCAAAGCCAAATTGGTAATGACTTCATTTGTGTTCATATTGGTCGATGTGCCCGCGCCGCCTTGGATCATATCAACATTGAAATGTTGGTGGTGTTGACCTGCAATGATTTCGTCGCAGACCTCAGAAATCACATCGGCTTTTTTTGCATCCAAAACATGCAAAGAGCGGTTCGCCTGTGCTGCCGCTTTTTTGACCCAAGCCAATGACCGAATGAATTCGGGGAATAGATTTAGGGGTATGCCTGAAATCGGAAAGTTTTCAATGGCACGGGCTGTGTGAATGCCCCAAATGCAATCTTTAGGTAAGCTCATTGAGCCAAGGCTGTCGTGTTCTATGCGGGAATTTGTCATCGTGTTCTTTCTACATAAAAAGGGCCGCCCGAAGGCGACCCAAAGTTTTTAGTCATTCCAGCGCTTGGTGTCCCAAGCTTCTCGATCCAAGTTCAAGTCTTGGAAATCGTCTGGGTTAAACACAGGCCGTTCAACGCCGTTGCGCAACTGTTTACGGAAGTCATCGACAACGCGCATCGCAGTTGGAAAGAGCATCATCAAGGCAACCAAGTTGACCACAGCCAAGATGCCCATCATCGGATCAGAGAAGAAGAACACTGATGTCGCATTCGGCGCAACAGCGCCCAAAAATACGATGCCCAAGATGGCAACACGCAGACCGATGATTGCTTCTTTTGACTTGGTGATCGCAGCCATCGCATTTTCACCCAAGTATGTGTTGTAGATCACAGATGAGAAAGCAAACAGCAAGATCGCAAAGGTCAAAGCATATTGTGACCATGTGCCAAAATGGCTGACCAAAGACTGGGTTGTCAAAACAACGCCATCAATGCCTTCAGCGCTTGGCACATAGACATCGCCCAAAAGGATGATGAAAGCCGTACATGAGCAAATCAGGATTGTATCGATGAACACAGAAAACGACTGCGTAATACCTTGGCTGACGGGGTGACGCACAAGGGCTGTCGCTGCCACGTTTGGCGCTGACCCCAGACCTGCCTCATTCGAGAACAAACCACGGCGCAAACCCTGCGCGATTGCAGCGCCCATACCGCCTGCAACAGCTTCGTTAAAGCCAAAAGCACTTGAAACGATGTCGCCGAGCACGCGTGGCACTTCGGTGATGTTCAAGATAATGGCCAAGACCGCGAGTGAAATGTAGCCAAGTGCCATCACAGGTACGATTACGTCTGCCGCTTTCGCGATACGTTTGATCCCACCGAAGACAACGAAACCTGTCAAGACGACAAGCGCTAGTCCTGTGTAAAGACGTGGAACGCCAAAGGATTCTTGTACCGCGCCAGCAACTGTGTTGCCTTGGAATGCGTTGAAACCCAAACCGAATGAAGCCAACAAACAGATCGCATAAATTACAGCCAACCAGCCGTAACGCGCGCCAAGACCGCGACGAATGTAATCTGCTGGGCCGCCGCGGAATGCGCTGCTGCCATCAGATTGTTTGTATACTTGCGCTAAGGTACATTCGATCAATGCAGTCGCCATGCCGACAAGGGCAATCATCCACATCCAGAAAACAGCGCCTGGTCCGCCAAGGGTGATCGCAACGGCAACACCAGCGATGTTACCACCGCCAACGCGGCCACCAACAGACACAAGCAAAGCCGCACGTGCAGAGAGCGCATTTGGGTCTTGGTTTTGGTTGTCACCTGATAAAACGCGGAACATGCGCTTGAAAAATTCGATTTGAACAAAGCCGGACATAAGCGTCATAAAGACACCGAAGACGACAAGAATAGGGATCAGTGACCATCCCCATGTGAGATCATTGATGACCCCAAAAAAAGTTTCTAGGTTTTCCATAGTCCCTCCAGACAGAATTTTGGTCTTATGTTATTGGCGTGGCCGCTTGAAATCTCAGCTGAAAACGGATTTTTTCACCCTACGTAGCCTCCAATCTATTGACCAGTCACGAAGGCTGCAACAGGTGATGTAAATTTGTGCGCTTTGCGATACGAAAAGTATCATATGGCCGAGTTTGGTGACGCATCTATGTGAAAAAGCCGCTCTGCCCAAATGAGGACGAGCGGCTTATGCGCATGGGGAGGCCAGTGAGCCTATGGGTTTAAGATTCCCAAGGCATGTTTTTAAACTCTTCACGAAAGGCAAAGCGTTCGAGGTGGCGATCGACCACATCCTTTGCGCGCGCAATGCCCTCCGCGTCTGGCGCGTTGACTTCAATCCAAAGGGATGCAGCATCGGCTTTCAAATTTACAGGCCCAAAGGGAAAGATGATCTTGCCTTCTTCAGGTGTAAAGGTGATGTCCAGCGTGCCTTTGTGGCCAAAGTGCTTGCACAGTTGCTGCAAGTATTTCGACCCATTTTCGGTTTTCAATGTCGCTTGTGACGTTTGCATAATTTATCCTATCGTTTTAATCAGAATAGACCTTTGACGTTTTTTCCGCAATAGACAACCTGAGCACAGGCACCTATGCATAGATGTATGACTTGGGATCAAAATATCGATGCAGTGGGCCTGTTGTGCCCTTTGCCCGTGCTTAAGGCGCGTAAAGCTTTGATGAGTATGCAGGCGGGGCAGGTGGTGCGGCTCGTTGCCAGCGATCCTGCCGCAGTGATCGACGTGCCGCATTTTTGTCATGAGGCGGGGCATGAATTGCTGTCTCAATCACAAGCAAGCCCAGAAGAAGCAGCCCATAGCCCCACGGGTGCTGCACAGGCTTATGTGATTAAATGCGGTCCTGTTCTTGCATCAAAATAGTCTGCGCCAGCGCTAAATCTTCAGGTGTGTTGATGTTGAAAAACGGATCTTGTGTGCCTGTTTTAAATTGGACCGATGTTACGCCTTGAGATCGCGCCCAAGTTATGACCTTACGCGCGCCAGTTTCTAAATCGTCGCGCAATGTATTTCGCAGATCCGTGGCCCATAGGCCGAAAGTCGGCTGTGGCCAGACATGCCCTTGCGCATCCACCGTCGCGGCCATCGCAATCGGCATGTCTGTGCGCTCAGCCACTAAACGTGCGGTTAGATTTTTGGGAAAAAATGGCGTATCGACCGCAATGGTCATCACCTGTGCATGACCTAAATCACAGGCCCAGTCCATTGCCGCCAATATGCCCGCCAAAGGGCCATAATCCGCGCCAATAGTGTCAGCAATAATCGGCAGACCGAAATCCGCATAGTGCCGCGCATCGCAGTTGCTGTTTAGTGCTACGGGGCCGATAGGGCTGTCACCGTTGACATCCTCTTGGTCTTTCAGTCTGCGTAGGCAGTGCTGTACCAAGGGATCCGCATTCAAAATGCGCAGAGCCTTGTCACTGCCCCCTAGGCGCCTGCCACGCCCCCCCGCCAAAATAACGGTAGCAGTGCTTGATGTGGCTTTATCCATTTGCTTTTCTGGCATCATTTATTCCATTCACGCGCCACTGTGACTTTCTCGTTGGTTGAACTCAAGGCGAATATGGCTTTGCCTATGGTCATCACCCGAGAGCTGTCTATGCTTAGCACTATCTTAATGTAATCTTCGCAACTCAAAGGTCACAGCATGTCTATCGCTCCATACGTTCGCCATTTGGGCCGTGGTCCTGGTCGCTCTCGGTCATTGACGCAAGCTGAAAGCTACGATGCCATGCGGTTGATCCTTGCTGGGCGGGCAGCACCTGAATCCGTGGGGGCTCTGCTGATGCTCATGCGTATGAAGGGCGAAGTTGCCGAAGAAATAGCGGGCTTCACCCAAGCGCTGCGCGATCACCTGCCTTTGGTGCCGACACCTGATTTGGATTGGCCAAGCTACGCTGCGGGACGCACCCGTGGGTTGCCTTATTTCTTGTTGTCGGCGCGGCTGGTCGCGCGCGCTGGGTACAGTGTTTTGATGCACGGTTTCAATGGCGAAGGCGAGGCTGCGCAGAGTATTCGTGATGCTTTGCCTTATGCGGGCATTGCTGTTTGTGAAAGTCCAGCTGCCGCAAAAAGCGAACTCGCGAAATCACGTATTGCCTATTTGCCTTTGGAAAACTTCGCGCCAGACCTGTTGCGCTTACTGCAATTGCGCCGCGATTTCGATCTGCGCTCTTGTTTGAACACTGTCAGTCGGATGCTTAACCCAGGTGGTGCGACAGCCAGTGTGCAAGGGGTGTTCCATCCGTCTTATCGTGATCTTCAATCTGATGCATCCAAGCTGCTGGCACTAGATGCTTTGACGGTGATTAAGGGCGGCGGTGGCGAATTTGAGCGAAACCCATCGAAAGACATCGTCGCATTCGGATTGCGCGCGGGGCAAACTTGGGAATATCGCTTTGATCCAACAATTGATGAAACCCGCAAGTTGAATGACGGACATCGTGCCCCCGCACGTCTGGCAGCTCTTTGGACGGGTGATGATCACGATGATTTCGCCGCAGGTATTGTGACGAGCACTGCTGCCTTGGCGCTTGAAACCTTGGGGGTTTCTAAAGCCGATGAGGTTGCGCAGCAGCTATGGGATGACCGCTTGGCTGATGGGATGTCTTGATTTTAAATATGACGTCTGCTGTGAGCCCTACTCAATTTCCCACATTTCTTTCCGTATTCCCGCCCAATTCCTGCCGCGTTTTTTGTGAAAGTTGATCTTAGGTTAATTATCCAATGTGCAGGACATAGAATGAATATTTTTTTACAAGCTAAACATGCATTTTTAACATGGATGAACGAATTGAGCGCGGCTGACAGTGCGCTACTTGGCATTATTGGCTTTGGTCTCATGATCTTTTCTGTCTCGGCATTATTGGTTCAGCGTCATCTTGAAAGTCGTCCAAAGAGCCCGCATTCGGATGCGCACCAGATCAAATCGTCATTACCTTTGCCTGGTTTGCGGGTGGGGCGCCCTCAAGAGCGCCAACGCAAATTTAACGCCTCATGGTTAAAAGCAAAGCAGGATCCATTTCTAACGCGGCTCGAACGTTTGAACTAAGCCAGACATAGTTCTGAACGCGTGAATTAAGGTATAGGTATTTTAATGATTAAGGTTGTTTTGCAGGCCGTCTTATTTTCAGGGGCTGCTTTGTTTTTTGTTTTTGCCAAATCCGACGGGTTGCGCACAGCGTCACAAACTGGCGATATATCTGCGCTGGCAGAGCCTAGGGGCGCAGAAATCCACAAAGGTGCAGGCATAAATTGGGCGCAATATGATCCAAGGGCATTATGGAACAATCGCCCCAAATTCGCGCGCCTCAATGTCAAAACAGTTCAGGCCACCCCAGCAGCAACCGTGCAGGATCCCACAGCGCTTTTAGCTGCGAAAGGTATCAACCCTGCCGAAGTGACGATCATCAAACTCGATTGACCCGGACGTTGTCATCTGACTTTAGAAATTCAATTCGACGCCCGGAAGGTCGAGTGTTTTCATCAAGTCACGTAACTCTTGGCGCGCCGCGACATTGGAAATATTCAGCGCATTTTTGACGCCGATTTCTTTTAGATCCAACAGCGTTAAACCGCGTGGAAAGAGTTCGCGAAAGATAACGCGCTCTGAAAAGCCGGGTGATACACGAAAGCCGATCCGCTTTGATAGATCTTCCATGGCATCGCCGATCTTTTTCTTGTTGTGCATATTTTGCGCCCCCAGACGATTGCGCAAAACAACCCAATCGATGGGTTTCAGTCCAGCGGTGGCACGCAATTGACGCGCGCTCCAAACCATTTCTGCATAGACAGATGGCCCAAGAATCTTGTTCGTTTCCGGATCAACTCGCGCAAGCAAATCGAAGTCGATAAAGCTGTCATTCATCGGGGTGATCAGAGTATCCGCCAAGGAATGCGCGACTTGGCTTAGACGTGTATGTGACCCTGGACAATCGATCAAAATAAAGTCGCAGCTCTCTTCCAAACTCGACACAGCCATCGACAGACGGCGGTCGTAGATGTTTTCACCCTCTGCCAAATCCTTGGGGTCGATGTCAGGGAGTTCGCGGTACTCAGGTGTCGGTAAATCAAAACCTTCACGCAAGCAAAATGCCAAGCGATTTTCCAAGTAGCGACCCATGGTTTTCTGACGCAAATCGAGATCAAGGGCACCAACGCGATAGCCCGAACGGGACAAGGCTGTCGCGACATGCATGGACACGGTTGACTTACCTGCGCCGCCTTTTTCGTTTCCAACAATGATAATATGCGCCACGTTTGGTCCACCTTGTCTTCGCGTGTCTTTTTGCACGCCTGTGTTTCGCTTGGCGTATATATGCCGTTGTTGGTTGGCGCGGCGCAAGACCAATTGCGCGCTGGGCGATAAATCAAATGCACCTGTGGCGCGCGGGTTGTGACGGCCCATAAAAAAACGCTGCTCCGAAGAACAGCGTTTCTTTTAATACAATTGAGGATGTTTGGCTTAGAAACCAAGACCTGCGTATTTGTTTTTGAACTTGGAAACACGGCCGCCTTGGTCGAGAAGGCGCGAGCTGCCACCGTTCCACGCTGGGTGCGCAGATGGGTCGATGTCGAGTGCAAGCTGGTCGCCCTCGGAACCCCAAGTGGATTTCATTTGAACAATAGAACCATCGGTCATTTTGACGTTGATCATGTGGTATTCTGGGTGTGTATCTTTTTTCATGACAGGTCCCCTTACGCCTTAGGCGCTTTGTAGTTGGTGACTTCTGCGATACGCGCAGATTTACCGCGACGATCACGCAAGTAGTAGAGTTTCGCACGACGTACACGACCACGACGGATCACTTCGATGTGATCGATGTTTGTGGAGTGCAGCGGGAACACACGTTCTACGCCTTCACCAAAAGAAATTTTGCGAACTGTAAAAGAACCCGCGATGCCTTTGCCGTTTTTACGTGCAATGCAGACGCCTTCGTAGTTCTGAACACGAGAGCGCGTGCCCTCGGTTACTTTGTATCCAACGCGGATGGTGTCACCCGGTTTGAAATCTGGAATAGTCGCGCCAAGGGCAGCAATCTGCTCGGCTTCCAGCTGTGCGATAAGATCCATCGCTAATCTCCAATCTATGCTCACGGTTTGCCGTGAAGGTTTGCGCGGCCTCAGAACTCTTGGTTTTCTTCCGGGTCCATCATTTGATGCCCGCCAGAGGATCAGGTCGTCTTTCATTTGGTATGTTTGTGGTCCAACCTTGTATTGCACCGAAAAAAGCACAACGACCGAAACACAAAACAGTCCAGTGACTGATTCCAATCCCGAACAGGCGGTGTATAGGCGCGATTTAACGTTGGAGCAAGGGGCAGTTGTACTTAGACTGCGTTAAGTTTTAGCGGCCGCAGGGGCGTCAGTCGTGGTGCCTGTAAAAGCCTTGTGCATTTTGCGCGCTGCTTCAGCAAAATCGGGATCAGGGCAGTTTTCCAAATTGGACAGACCTTTGTACAAACAGTCTTCGACCTCGGAAAAACCTTTTCCATCGCGTGCGATTGCTTCGAAAGCGCGTTCAAAGATCCTGTCGGAATCGACGGTTTTCAATATCACATTCTGTGCACAGGATTCGGGTTCATCCGCTTTGATATGGCTGGCCTCCCATAGCAGTTTGCTGAGGATATTTAGAACTTGCACAGCGGTGCCGGGATCATGAGTTCCCGGCGATAAGGCGCGTGAGGCGATTTCAGACAGGACTTGTAGACCAAACAGTGGGTCTTGTTCAAAACTGCGTTGATCACCGATGGTGAAATTTTCTAAAATCGCACTTAAAGCATCGTCGTCCTGCGTGCCTGAGACCTGCGCCAAAACTGTGTTTTTTAAAACATGGTGACCGGGCCTGCGCAGCACATATGTCGTTGCGCGCTCAGGCGTGCTATTGGACAGGCCATGCACGTCGATGAGTTGTATATATCCAGACTGAGGTGCCAAAATATCAGTACAGGTTTCAGGGATCTGCACATCATCCGCCAGCGGCAATGCGCCATATGCGGGTTGATTGCGGAATGCGGATAGGCGCCGTTTGGTGCGGTCACTGACAAAACGCAATGTGTCATCAAGACTGCCAAGCGTACTGAGATGTTCGATCCAGCGCAGCATCGCGCCGATGACCAACGCAACCACCAAAACCGTGACCACCATGACCGCCAGCAGGGCTTCTTCGGAATAAAATTCCATATTCGTCAGCACGATTGAGGTCAAAGCATAGACAAAAGCGCCGATAAATACGCCCAAAACGGATTGCGTTGTGGTGTCTTCTAACAGCAGGCGGTGCACGCGCGGTGTTGTGTTTAGCGCCGCGGACCGATGCGCTGAAACCATAACATTCAAGGAAAATGTAGACACTGCCAACATGGATGAAGCTAAAATCGTCAGAACCGGTGTCACCGCATCTGCTGATAAAGTCTTTGACCATGCGCTTGGCAATAGGGCTGCACCCCATGGGCCAATCACCGCGATCAAAGCCGCAGCTAAGGCATATAAGCCAACGCGCAGCCAAAGTTTGCGATATAAACGCATCAAAAGCATCGCAGGCACATTCAGAAAACTTAAGGTCATAGAGCACTCCACAGGGCTTTTGCGCGCTGGCTTAGGCGACTATCGCAAGGCAGGCTCAGATGCGCAACTGATGCAATAGTGTCTTAGGTGTCGTTTAAAATGCGCCACATATCCGGCCTGCGCTCTTGGGTGAGTTGCTTGGCCATGTCTTCGCGCCATTTAGCGATTTTACCGTGATGGCCCGACATGAGCACGTCAGGAATTTTATGCCCACGCCACTCGGCAGGGCGTGTGTATTGCGGATGTTCCAGCAAGCCGTTTGAATGGCTTTCCTCTTCGATGCTCTCGGCATTGCCTAAAACACCGGGCAAAAGACGAACGGTGGCATCAATCATCGCTTGTGCCGGAATCTCACCACCCGTTAACACAAAATCACCTAGAGACACTTCTTCGATGTCGAAATGGTTGATGACACGTTCATCTAAACCTTCAAAGCGCCCACAGATCATGGTGATCCCTTCGGCTTTTGACCAGCGTTTGGCTGTGGCTTGATCAAAGCGCTTGCCGCGGGGTGACAGATATACCAATGGCCATTTTTCGCGGTCTTGCGGCAGGCCGTTCATCGCGAAATCTACCGCTTTGCCCATAATATCGGGACGAAGCACCATACCAGCGCCACCGCCTGCGGGCGTGTCATCGACATTGCGATGTTTGCCCTCGCCAAAAATGCGCAAATCAATTGGCTCGATTTGCCACAGGCCATCTTGTAGGGCTTTTCCCGTTAAGCTTTCGCCAAGCATGCCAGGAAAAGCAGTCGGTAGAAGCGTGATGATTTTAGCTTTCCATGTGCCTGCAATATCTGGTGTGTCCACCATCAGGTCGCGCGGCTGCAAGGTCGGGCGTATAGCAATGCGACCGTGTGATTTGGAAAGCGTTTTTTGAGGCTTGTTATCGGGTTGATCTGTCATGGGGCCATATAGCCTGAGCCTGAGCAGAAGGAAAAGGGGTCACGGCTTTTGGCGTAAAATCGCAGCGCGGGCTTTTTTATAGTCTTGCCCCCAAATTTTCTGTCGGTTCAGCGCCAGCAAGTCTGCGCGCGCGGTTTCCCCCAAAGATGTGTTGGCGTTTGGCGGAATGTCTAACTGGGATTTCAAATGCCCAAGATTCAGAATTTCTAATACGGGGTCGACGGGATGAGGCATGTCTTCCAAAGCTTGGGTATGAACGAACTGCGCCCCAAGGCGGGTTTTAATGGTATCAATAATCGCACCGTGGTCAGCTGCCTGTGCGTATTTTTCGCAATACTCCGATAGGCTTAGCATGTTGCGGTTTGTCTTGAGGCGCTGCCAGTGGCAGGATGCCAGCCAGCCTGAGCGGCGCGTGGAATAGTAGACCTCGAAACTGTTCTGGTCCCCTGTTACCTTTGTCCAAGCGTCACGGATCAAGTCTATCGCAATCGGCGCAGGGCCGTATTTGGCGACACCAGCTGAGCCTGGAAAATGCCCTGACAGGCTTTCACTGCTGACAAAAATTGGCCTTGGGTCCGTCAAATCCATCAAAGAGAAAAACAATTCGGCTTGTTCGCTGACCACGGCCTTGGTGTCTTTACAGCGATTGCCCGAAAAACTGAGCACGGCTTGGGCTAAGGATGAAATCAATGCACCGCCTTGCAAGTAAATTTCCACATGGGGCAGCAAAAGCGCGGTGTTTATGCTAAGGGTTTCTTGCAGCGTTTTCGTGCCAGTTTTGTGAAATCCCGCATGGATGATGATCCGTCTGGCCATGCGCTAGTCGAACAAGCCTTCTGGGGGATCGGCGATGATGCGTTTTGCTGCCAGATCGACCGTGGGAACTGCAGCTTTGGTAAAGGGCAGCAGTGCGGGTTCTTTTAGGTTGGCTGTATGCACTTCCAGCAAATCACCCGCGCCATGATCAACGACCAATTGAACCACCCCCAATTTGGTGCCGCCTGTGTCATAGACCTCAAGCCCCACCAGATCGGCGTAGTAAAATTCATCATCAGGCAAGGATGGCAATTGATCGCGGTCGGCAAACAACGTCACGCCTTTTAGGGCGTCTGCCTCTTCTTTGGTCTCAATGCCTGATAGGCGTACAGCAAAGCCATTTTTAATGGAGCGTTCCAAGGTCACTTCAAAGCTGCGGCTGCCGTCTTCTGTGTACAGCGGGCTGTAATCGGCAATGTCTTCAGGCGTGGCGCAAAAGGATTTTAGGCGCACTTCGCCGCGCACGCCAAAGGATCCTGCGATGGCCCCTACGATGATTTTGCTGTCGCTCATGGCTTACTCTCTTTTGGTTGGTTTAGATTACCGCGTCTCAAGATCAGGGCAAGGCAATCGTTCTTCCCAGCCCAGTTTTTCCAATTCAGGATCGAAACCGTCTTGCTCAGGCCAGCCGATACACAGATAGCCAACAAGCTGCCAGTCCTTAGCGATATTTAGATCGGTCTTGAGCTGTTCTGGGTCTAAAATCGACACCCAGCCCAATCCCAAACCGTAACTGCGAAGGGCCAACCAAAATTGCATGATGGCGCAGACAACGGAATAGCGGCGCATTTCAGGCATGGTGCCCGCGCCCAAGCCTTTGCCTTTTTGCGTGCTTTCGTCGCAAAAAACCGCCAGATGAACAGGGGCTTCACGCAGTCCTGCGAGTTTCAAGGTCGCATAGGTTTCGGCATCCGAACCTGTATAACCGCGAAGCGCCCGCGCATTGGCGGTCTCGAAATTATCGAGAACCGCCGCGCGGGCGCTATCACTTTTGACGTTCACAATCTGCCAAGGCTGAGACAGTCCGACAGAGGGGGCCAAAGAAAAGCTCGCAAGGCAGGCGGTCACAAGTTTAGGGTCCACAGGATCAGTGCGAAAGCGACGTACATCACGCCGCACACGCATCAATTTTTCAAACGCATCGCGTTCGGTGGCCGAAAAGGATGTTGCGCCTGCCAAGGGGCTTATTCCTCAGCAGCAGCCTCAGCAGGTGCTGCGGCAGCTTCAGCCGCGTCAGCAGCTTTTTGAGCTTTTTCTTCAGCGCGATCTTGTGCTTTTTTGCCTGGAACAGCTTTTTTCGGGTTGTTGCGCTCAGTTTTCGCGACAACGCCAGCAGCTTCCAACATGCGAACGATACGGTCAGTTGGCTGTGCGCCTTCACCCAACCAGTATTTTACGCGGTCGATATCCATGATCACGCGCTCTTCGGAATCTTTCGGCAAAAGCGGGTTGTATGTGCCGAGTTTCTCGATGAAACGACCATCGCGTGGCATACGTGAATCCGCTGCAACGATACGGTAAAAAGGACGTTTCTTAGAGCCACCGCGGGCAAGACGAATTTTCATAGACATAGTGAATTCTCCTAGGGTTTAATCGATACCGAGCCAGTTGGTCGGTTATTCTTGGTGTTTTTCGTGATGATGAATGACTTCCTGAATGATGAATTTCAGGAAAGCTTTTGCGAATTCCGGATCAAGGTCCGCGCGTTTTGCGAGGTCTTCGAGACGGGCAATTTGTGCGCCTTCACGTGTAGGGTCGGAAGGCGGAAGATCATGCGTGGCTTTCAGTTTGCCAACAGCTTGGGTGTGTTTAAAGCGCTCACCAAGTGTGTAAACAAGGATCGCATCCAAGCGGTCAATGCTTTCACGGTGTTCTTTTAAAACCTCTTGGGCAAAATCAACTGGATTGGTCATTACTTTTTCTTCCCAAACCCAGACAGGCCAGGGGGCAAAGCGCCACCACCCAGACCAGGCAAACCCATGCCGCGCGGCATAGAGCCTTGCAGTGCTTTTGTAGCTTCAGCCATTTTCGCGGGATCCATATCTTCCAGACCTTGCGGGCCGCCTTTGCCGATCATGCCTTTCATGGCCTGTTTCAGCATGCCACCTTTGCCCATTTTGCCCATCTTTTTCATCATGTCCGCCATCTGGCGATGCATTTTCAAAAGCTTGTTCAATTCGGACACTTCAAGACCCGCACCTTTGGCGATGCGTTTCTTGCGCGAAGCTTGCAGCAACGCGGGGTTGGCGCGTTCGCGTTTGGTCATAGATTGGATCAAAGCGATCTGGCGTTTGATTGTTTTGTCTTCGAAGCCGCTGTCTTTGACCTGTTTGGCCATTTTACCCATGCCTGGCATCATCCCCATGAGACCTTCCATGCCGCCCATTTTGAGCATCTGCTCGAGCTGCATTTTCATGTCGTTCATGTTGAACTGGCCTTTGGTGAAGCGCTTCATCATGCGCTCGGCTTGTTCGGCTTCAATCGTTTCTTGGGCTTTCTCAACAAGCGCTACGATGTCGCCCATGCCCAAAATACGACCCGCAATACGGTCAGGCGTGAACTCTTCAATGGCGTCCATTTTTTCGCCAAGACCGACGTATTTGATCGGCTTGCCAGTGACGGCACGCATAGAAAGTGCTGCACCACCGCGTCCGTCACCATCCATACGGGTGAGAATAACGCCAGAAATACCAATGCGGTCGTTAAAGTTTTCAGCTGTATTCACAGCATCCTGACCGGTCAGACCATCAACCACGAGCAATGTTTCGCGCGGGTTGGTCACATCACGGACAGCTTCGACTTCAGCCATCAATTCGTCGTCGATTGACAAACGGCCCGCGGTGTCGAGCATGTAGACATCATAGCCGCCCATGCTTGCCTGCTGCTTGGCGCGTTTGGCGATGTCAGCGGGTTTTTGACCCGCAACGATTGGCAAGGTATCAACGCCAATTTGCTGACCCAAGACTTCAAGCTGGTGCATCGCCGCTGGGCGGTAGACATCGAGCGAGGCCATAAGCACGCGCTTGCCTTGCTTTTCTTTCAGGCGTTTCGCGAGCTTGGCAGTCGTTGTGGTTTTACCACCACCTTGCAGGCCGACCATCAAGATCGGGGCAGGGGGATTGTCGACTTTTAACAGCTCGGTGTCTTCTGTGTCGCCCTTAAGAACATTGACCAATTCGTCATGAACGATTTTCACAACCTGCTGGCCTGGTGTCACGGATTTGGTAACAGCTTGACCCGTTGCACGCTCTTGCACAGCTTTTACAAAGTCGCGCGCTACAGGCAGGGAAACATCGGCCTCAAGCAGGGCCACACGCACTTCGCGCAGGGCTGTTTTTACATCGTCTTCAGACAGAGACCCTTGGCTGGTGAGTTTATCGAAGACACCGGACAGGCGTTCGGATAGATTTTCAAACATGCCGGTCCTCCTAAGACCTTAAAAACTGATCTGCCTCATATGGGAATGAGACGGCGATTGTCCAAGGCGTATTAGCCAAACGATGAGCGCCCCCGTGGGCGCAACGCGCTGACGGAGGGCGATCCCGGCTAAAGCCATGGGACCGGAAGGCACAAAGCTTCCGGAAAGTTGCGACTGCATTACGCTGCGCGAAACATAGAGTCAAGACCTGCGCGTCAGGGCATGCCGTCAATAGAGTCAATAGAAAAGCCAGCGACTGTGCTGGACTTTGCAATCGCGCGGGTTAGCTATGATAAATAATTGGTGGTCAGGGAAATTGAGGGATAACTCATGACGCAAATTTTGATTGTCGGTAGCGCCCCAAGTGCGCCGCAAGTCGCCCTATGGGATGTTTCTAAATTCGATGCTGTGGTTGTTATCAACAACGCATGGCGGGCTGTGCCCCAGTGGACCCACTTGATCCATCCTGAAGATTTCCCGCCTGAGCGGCGCCCAGAAGTGATCCCTGCTGACCGTCAAATTATCGGCGCTGATCAATATGTCCCTGCGCAGAATTCATACGGTGGTTTCGTTTATGCGGGCGGCACGATGGCCTTTACCGCCGCCTATTGGGCTTTGGCACGCTTTCGCCCAACAGCTTTACATTTTTACGCCTGCGATATGGTCTATCCAAAGTCTGGCCATACGCATTTTTATGGAACAGGGGCTGCCGACCCTTTGCGCCGTGATCCAACTTTGGTGTCGCTTGAGGCCAAGGCGCGGCGATTGCAGATATGTGCGGCACAACAAGGTTGCGCTGTGATCAATCAAAGTACCACAGCGTCTGTATTACCTTATCCGCGCAGCACACAGAAAGGCCCGCTGAAATCAGTCCCGATTGAGCGCTATGATTTAGATGTGGCAGTCGAGGCTGCGACCTTAGAGCAAAAGGCAGGATATTTCGTGCCCTCTGGTCGCTATTGGGATCATTCGGATCAATTTGATGCCGCGGTGATCGCGCAAATTGACGCAACTTGGCAGCGCGCCTTTGAGCCCGCGCTTGACTTTGCGGAGTAGCTTTTAAATTGCCAACGCCTTTTTGAACGCTTAAAGCATTTGAATAAGATATTGTTCGCAAGTGCACAGAAGGCGGGGCCGCTATGAGTTTAGACAATTGGGATGAAGTTCGTACCGCTTTTCAAGTGGCCAAGATGGGAACTGTGTCAGGAGCCGCGCAAATACTTGGTGTGCACCACGCCACTGTTATCCGTCACATCGACTCGTTGGAACAAACGCTAGGGGTAAAACTGTTTCAACGGCACGCACGCGGATACACCGCAACAGAAGCAGGCAGCGACTTGCTGAAAGTTGCCCAAACCACGGATGACCAGTTTTCTCAACTTGTCAGTCGCATCAAGGGCCGCGGCGATGATGTGAGCGGAGAACTTATCATCACGTCACTGCCAGATCTGTCCCGTCTGATAGGCCCAGTGTTGGCTGATTTTCAAGCGCAGCATCCTAAGCTGATCGTGCGTTATCTGACGGGTGAGCGCGTGTTCCGCCTTGAATATGGCGAAGCCCATGTGGCTGTCAGAACGGGCAATCCCCCGCAAGAGCCTGATAACGTTGTGCAGCCTTTCTTTCAGCAAGGTTACGGCCTTTATGTGCACAAACGCTATTTGGATCGTTTTGGCCCGTTGGACACAGCAAACCCGATCAGAGATCTGCGTTATGTTGGATTGGATGATCTGGGGCACCGTGCGCCGACGATGCGTTGGCTCAGTGAAAATGCGACACCAGATCAAATCACTTACCGTGTCACGTCCTTTGAGGCGGGAAGCGAGGCTGTGAAAGCGGGGATCGGCGCAGGTTTTTTGATGACTGCTGATGCTATAGATAACGATGATCTAATTCCGCTTTTGACCAACCAAGAGGGATGGACAATGCCTAACTGGCTGGTCACCCATGTGGATCTGCATCGCACGCCTAAGGTGCAAGCTGTGTTGAGTTTCCTCAAACAACACTCAAAGGACTGGTCGATTGACTAAACGACTTATCGCGTCAGAGCGCCGCAATGGTCACTTGGCGATGCTTTTGTTTTCCTTTTTGGTTGCTGGCAGCTTTTCGCTGGGTGGTGTGGCGATGAAGGCGGATATAATTTCACCATTGGCCATCACATCTGTGCGTTTCATTATTGCGACACTCGGGGTCGGACTATTGGCCATGGCAACGGGCGGCATCAGCAAATCTGCGATGCAGGCACCTTGGCGGTACGGCATTTTGGGCGCATTGTTTGCCTTGTATTTTATTATGATGTTCACGGGATTGGAAACGGCCAGTGCCATTTCAATTTCTGCCATGTTCACGCTGACCCCCGTTTTGTCTGCAGGCATCGCGTATATTTTATTACGTCAAATTACGACGCGGCGGGTGGCCACTGCTTTGTCAGTTGGTGCGCTCGGCGCCCTGTGGGTGGTGTTCGAAGCGGATATATCTGCGCTTTTGGCGTTTGAACTTGGACGCGGTGAAATGCTGTATTTCATCGGGATCGTTGCACATGCCATATACACCCCGCTTGCTTCACGCTTTAGCCGAGGGGAGCGCGCGCCCGAGTTTGTGTTCTTTATTATGATTGCGACGACCGCGATTGTTTTGGCTGTCAGCATTCCAGATATCATGGCCACCGATTGGTCGGCTTTGCCAATGCTTGTCTGGTTTGTCATCTTATATATAGCACTGGTTGCGACCACTTTGACGGGAACAATCTTGATTTACGCAACGATGCGTTTGGACAGCGCGAAGGTGATGGCCTACACCTATCTCACACCCTCATGGGTGATCTTGTGGGAAATCGCATTGGGCCAAGGCGTTCCACCCGTTATGATCTTTGGTGGCATCGCATTGACGACACTCGCACTCTATCTTTTGTTGAAACACGAAGAAAAACCCGCGCCCATCGCGGTCGTTCAAGGGGCGGGGTCTTGAGTTTAGGGATCTAGCTCTGCAGATCCACTCAATTCATGTTCCAAAAATCGTTCAAGACCTTCCAAGTCAAGTGCTTCGAACTGACCAAAGCCTTGCATCCAAATGGATGACGCGCGCATGGCATCTGGTTGCAATTTGCACCATTTCACGCGCCCGCGCTTTTCTTGCGCAATCAGCCCCGCGCGCATCAAAATGGTCAGATGTTTGCTGATAGCGGCCAGTGACATTTCGAATGGTTCCGCGACGTCCGTGACGGCCATGTCATCTTCGAGCAGCATTTCCAAGATCGCGCGACGAGTTGGGTCGGCGAGGGCTGCAAAGATCAGGTCCAGACTGGGGGCTGTGGTATTGTGGCTCATAGCATCACGATTACGGGGCAGTTCGGCTTTGGTCAACCATTTGGTTGAATATAGCTTGCGGTCATGCTGTGGGTGGATTGGCTTGCCCGAGCAAAAGTTTGAATCATCTTGCCTGTTTTAATTTAATAAATTTCAATAACTTATGCGTGGTCGCGAAAAATTTATCCTATATTGACTCTAAGCGCCCCTCCGCCTAGTTTGCCGCCAAGTTACCAAAGGGGCTTTCAACGATGACCGACCCGCATGATCCAAAGCGACTAGAGGCATTGGATGCGCGATTGGAAGCGTTGAAACAGGCGCAAGCGCCGAAAAGCTCTCGCGGTGAGGAACACTTTTCTCAGGCCAATATGGCATGGCGAATGGTGATAGAATTAGTGGCTGGTCTTTTGATCGGTTTCGGCATGGGATGGGGGCTGGATAAGCTCTTTGGCACAACGCCCATCTTTATCGTGCTGATGGTTGGATTTGGTTTAGCGGCTGGCGTCAAAACAATGATGCGTACCGCTGCAACGATCCAAGCAGAACAAGAGGCGGAAGCTTCAAAACTAAATGCGCAGGCAACTGCGGTAGATGATAACGCGGCCAAGGCTGCAGATGACGAGAGAGATTGAACATGTCTGATCAAGCTAAAAAATCAGGTGGTACAGGCAAGGTAATCTTCTTTGCAATCCTCGCCCTTATCCTTTTGTCGATCTTTATCGTGCCAACTGGCGGCGAAGGATTGTCATTCCACCCAATGGATCAATTCCAAATCAAACCTGTGTTTGGTGATGGACCTATCCACTGGTACACAGTGACCAACGCGACACTTTGGATGGGCTTGACTGTTCTGGGTGTGGTTTTGTTGCTGATTGTTGGCTCTAGCGGACGTGCGATTGTTCCTTCCAAAGGTCAGTCCATCGCTGAGTTGACCTATGGTTTCGTTTACAAAATGCTCGAAGATGTGGGCGGCAAAGACTCGGTGAAGTATTTCCCATATGTCATGACGCTGTTCTGCTTTATTGCATTCTCAAACGTTCTGGGCCTTTTGCCAGCCTCTTTCACACCTACAACACATATCGCTGTGACTGGTGTTCTGGCTTTGCTCGTCTTCGTTTTCGTCACGGTTCTTGGCTTTGTCAAAAACGGTGCAACATTCCTTGAATTGTTCTGGGTGAAATCTGCACCACTCGCGCTGCGCCCTGTCTTGGCAATCATCGAATTGATCTCATACTTTGTGCGTCCTGTAAGTCACTCTATTCGTCTTGCAGGTAACATGATGGCCGGTCACGCTGTGATCAAAGTTTTTGCGACATTCGCAGCCATCAAACTAATCGCACCCGTTTCTATCGCAGCAATCGCAGCGATGTACGGACTAGAAATTCTCGTAGCCTTTATCCAAGCCTACGTGTTCACAATTCTTACCTGCGTGTACCTAAAAGACGCGCTGCACCCTGCACACTAAGCTCGGTCAGGTTCGAACTCTAACTACTTTTCAGCCAATTCCAACGTAAGGAGATACCCCCATGGAAGGCAATATCGCAGAACTCGGAAAATACATCGGTGTAGGCCTCACAGCAATCGGCATGGGTGGCGCAGCTATCGGTGTTGGTAATGTTGCTGGCAACTACCTCGCAGGCGCTTTGCGCAACCCATCTGCTGCTGCATCACAAACTGCTACACTCTTCATCGGCATGGCCTTTGCGGAAGCTTTGGGGATCTTCTCGTTCCTCGTAGCACTTCTCTTGATGTTCGCAGTCTAAGCTAGACTCATTACATCCTTACGGCGGGGTGGGTTCTTGGATCCACCCCAGCGTAAAATGGCTCCCTCCAACACTTGGTGGGACTGACTTAAAGCCAGGAGGACACCATGGCCACAGAGACACATGGGGCAACTGAAAGCGTCGCGGGCATGCCGCAGCTTGAACTTGCACATTTCCCAAACCAGATTTTCTGGCTTCTCGTCACGCTTGTCGTGATCTATTTCGTGCTGTCCAAAATTGCACTGCCGCGCATTTCTTCCGTGCTTGCAGAACGCTCTGGTACAATCATGAATGATATTTCTGCCGCTGAAGAGCTCAAGCTCAAAGCGAAAGATGCAGAAAACGCATATAATAAAGCGCTCGCCGAGGCCAAAGCCGAAGCTCAGCGTATTTCTGGCGAAACTCAAGCAGCGATCCAAGCTGACTTGAATACAGCCTTGGCGAAAGCCGACGCAGAAATTGCAGCGAAAGCCGCAGAATCTGAAGCAGCAATTGCCGAGATCCGTGCAAACGCAGCTGACAGCGTTAAGGTTGTTGCAAAAGACACCGCAAAAGAATTGATCGCCGCGTTTGGTGGTAAGGCTGATGCAAAAACTGTCACAGCCGCGATCAACGCGCGCTTGAAAGGGTAGAAACATGAAAACGCTTCTCACTCTCACAACCGCACTTGTTGCGACACCCGCCTTTGCAGCTTCTGGTGCGTTCTTCTCCTTTGCCAATACGAATTTTATCGTAATGCTTGGTTTCTTGGTTTTCGTCGGCATCTTGCTGTACGCGAAAGTCCCTGAACTTTTGACTGGCCTTTTAGACAAACGCGCCGAGGGCATTGAACTTGAATTGACTGAAGCGCGTGCCTTGCGCGATGAAGCTCAAACGATTTTGGCCTCATACGAGCGTAAGCAACGTGAAGTTCAAGAATTGGCTGATGCGATTGTTGTGCAAGCTAAGGCAGATGCCGATGCTGCCGCTGTTCAAGCAAAAGCTGACATCAAAACATCTATCGCACGCCGCTTGGCTTCTGCGGAAGATCAAATTGCCTCTGCTCAGTCTGCGGCTGTTCGCGAAGTGCGTAACTCTGCTGTGACCGTTGCAATCGCCGCAGCGCAAGATGTGATCGCCAAGCAGATGTCTGCCGCTGACGCAAACAAATTGATTGATGATGCGATTTCTGACGTAGGCGAAAAGCTTCACTAATCGGACCTGTCAAACAAGATTTTACCCCTGAGAGCACGGCTTTCGGGGGTTTTTCTTTGCGAATTTAACGGCCCTATTTGGCAGTTTGATGATCAAGCCTAAGCTTTGCAATATTTTCGTTGCGCTCATACTTTTGTTGATCTCTCAGCGCATTTTCCACATAGGTTAAATGCGCTGTAATGGCATTCTGAGCAGCCTGAGGATCACGTGCTTGTATCGCGGAATTGATCGCGCGATGCTGTTCTAAAAGCTCTGCGCGATTGCTGCGCTCTTTGAACATAACGGACCGCTGATAAAACACACCATCGCGAAGCAGTTCAAAAGTGGCGTGCATCAAGTGCAACATGACAAGGTTGTGGCTGGCTTCCAAAATCGCAAGGTGGAACTGGGCATCCAGCCTGCCTTCATCGGCAGGATTTCGTTTTGGATGTGCTGCTTCCATTTCTTTAAACAGTTGATCAATGACCTTTAGGTCCGTTTCGGATCCGTGCTCAGCGGCGCGCTGTGCTGCCAAACCTTCGAAATCACGGCGGAACGCAAGATAATCAAAGACAGCTTCATCGTGATCCGCAAAAAGCTTTATCAGCGCAGGGGAGAAGGCTGACCCCAAAACATCCGCGACAAAAACACCAGAATTTGTGCGGGTTTCAATAAGGCCCTTCTGAGTTAATTGGTCCAGTGCCTCACGTAATGACGGTCTGGAAACACCAAGCCGACGCGCCAAGTCACGTTCGGCGGGCAGGCGTTCACCGGGGCGTAGGATGCCACGCAGGATTAACAGTTCGATCTGCTTTGTGACAGATTGCGCCAGTTTTTCAGGTTGGATTTTTTGAAAAGGCATTTGTCATCCGCAAGCTCATGGCAATTGGTCAATTAATAGAACCATGCAGCGGTTGATGCCATAAAAAAGGCTGGACACAATGCCAGCCTTTTTCGGGGAAGGTTAGGTCAGATTACGCTGAGGGTGAAATAATGATTTCAACGCGGCGGTTTTGCGCGCGACCTTCTGCGTTTAGGTTTGTGGCGATCGGTGCATCTTCACCACGGCCGTAGGATTTGATGCGGTAAGACGCAACACCATTGGCTGTCAGGATGGTAGATACGGATGCCGCACGACGGGCTGACAAGTCTTGGTTGTAGCTTGCAGAGCCCGTGTTGTCGGTGTGACCAACCACTTCAACCGTGGTTGATGGATAGTCTTGCAAGTTACGCGCAAGGGCGCCCAAATCAGACTGAAGACCAGAGCGGACAACAGCGCTGTCAGTTGCAAACAAGATGTCTTGCGGCAGGGTGACGATCAATTCTGAACCGGTATTGACGATGGTGACATCGTCATTGCCCAAGTCTTGGCGCAAATCAGCAGCTTGTTTGTCTAGAAGACTGCCGATGCCAGCACCCAGAGCACCACCGATTGCAGCACCTGCTGCAGCTTTGCCGAGTTTGCCGTCATCTTGGGACAGGCCAATAATGCCGCCAACCAATGCGCCTGCGATAGCGCCTTGTTGGGTTTTAGAATTTGGGTCGCTCATCTGCCCTGTTTCTGTGCAGCCAGCCAAAACGACGGTTGCAACAAGGGGGAGAGCAAAAAGTGTACGGGTCTTCATGAGACTGCCTTTTTCAATTAAGTTTGAACCTATTATACCGCACGCGTGGGCAAGGTGCAGTCACATCCCTGTTAAGTCGTTAAAATGGCGGAAAAGTGCTTATGGTGTTAGGGCATCGTGCTGGATGGCTTCATAGGCCAAAAGCGCGCGTTTTGTTTCGAGCCCCCAGTGATATCCGCCCAGTGCGCCAGTTTTACGCAGAACACGGTGGCAGGGGATCAGCCACCCAATAGGATTCTTGCCCACAGCAGTGCCGACAGCGCGCACCGCTTTCGGCGATCCGATAACATTGGCGATATCGCTATAGGTGGTGACCTGTCCTGATTTCAGCGACAAAAGTGCTTCCCAGACTTTGATCTGAAAAGGCCCCCCCATAAGGTGCAACTTTACTGAGCCGCCGCGGATCGCGGCATCGATGTAGGGCTGCACTTTGGCGGTGTTCTGTGTGAACTTGGCATTTGGCCAGCGCGCAGATAGATCCGCTAAATTGGCTTCACGACCTGAGGCATCGATGAAGGCAACACCGCATAATCCGCGTGGAGTGGCCATTGCTAGCGCTTCGCCGAAGGGGGTGTCGCACCAACCATAGGCAATTTCTAGGTCCGCCCCTTGGCGCGCATATTCCCCGGGCGACATGGCTTCCCAGCGTAAAAACAAATCATGCAACCGCCCTGAAGAGGACAGCCCTAATTCGTTGGCGACGCCGAGTGTTGTGTGTCGGGTTTTCATCAAATGTTTGGCGTGATCAAGAGCAAGATATTGTTGGTATCGTTTGGGCGATACGCCCGCCCACTTGGAAAATATCTTTTGAAAATGCGGCGGACTCATCCCCATATCTTTGGCGAGTTCATCTAAAGACAAAGGGCGTTGTGCCGAATCTATCCGTGTGATGGCACGGCGGATGACGTTATAGTGATATTGATCTTCAACAGGCATTTGGCGCTCACTGATGTTTTCGTCAGTCTAGCCAATCAATGTAAAAAGGCGACCCGAAACCTGTTCAATCATCGGCATCGATGCGTCATGTCGGATCAAGCTGCTATCGTCCGTCGTGCCGCTACGGCTTGACGCGGTTTCAGCACCACGGCTTCCCCTTTGTGCAGACACATTCGCGCTGTTTTGCTTGTTGCAAAATCTGGCCCTAGACGTTCCGCGATGATGTGCGCGATGTCAGGGCCAAGAAAATTAAGCGTTTCTTCGTTAGGAAACAGGCTTTCGATCCAGATTCCTTCGCTCAGAATCACTTCATGCTGCGCAAACAGGATATGGCAGTATGCATAGTTGGATTCTGGGGCCTCAAAATTTATTTCATCTTCTGTGGCAATGTCGCTGGCGGGGGCAAGGACTTCATCATTGCCAAAATATAGATCCACAAGAGGAGAGTTGAGCAAGATTTTGTGATTTGGTGACACGACCAAATCATGTGCGGGTGTATTGTGCCCAAGAGCGCCGGAGTTGACGCGTAAAGGGGGCAGAGCGCCCGGATCGTTTAAACTGCTGCGCCCGACCCAAACGACAGGTTGATAGCCGTTGTCGCGGGTTAAAACCAGATCGCCGCTGCGCAGCCACTCGGCGGGTTGCGGCCCCTCCGCTGTTTCGATCATCACATTGGGACCACAGCCAGTAAGACCCGCGGGGGTAGAGGGAAGCTGGGCAGTTGGACTTTCGCTGTCGGCGTCCCAAAGGGCAAGCGTATCGCCAGTGTCTGGTTGCTCAAAAGTTCCAAATGAAGAGTGCATGTTCCGCCATCCCGCTAATACTTGATAGGTTCACCTTGCACCGAATTACTCAAGGGTGACTTAATTGTTTTTCACAATCTATCTGCAATTTTATGAAAACCTGATGCTTGCTGTTAAAGGCGCAAACGGGCATTAATCCCTTTATGGTTAAACAACTTGATTATCATCAGATCACCGAAATCTTTACACGGTTTCAATCCGTTGACGCGGAACCGAAGGGCGAATTGGACCATACCAATGCCTATACTTTGGTCGTGGCCGTGGCTTTGTCTGCGCAGGCCACAGATGTTGGCGTTAATAAAGCCACCAAAGAGTTGTTTAAAATTGCAGATACACCGCAAAAAATGCTCGATCTTGGCATCGAAGACTTAACCGAACATATCAAAACCATTGGCTTGTTTCGCCAAAAGGCCAAAAACGTCATGAAGACTGCGCAAATCTTGGTTGATGAGTTTGACGGGACTGTGCCGTCGTCGCGGGCCGCCTTGGAAAGCCTGCCGGGTGTCGGGCGTAAAACGGCCAATGTGGTTTTGAATATGTGGTGGCATGTGCCCACACAAGCTGTCGATACGCATATCATGCGCTTTGGAAATCGCTCTGGCGTGGCTGTTGGCAAAGATGTTGTCGCGGTTGAGCGCGCCATCGAAGACCATATTCCCGCGCCATTTCAACAACACGCGCATCACTGGATGATATTGCATGGTCGCTATACCTGCAAAGCGCGTAAACCTTTGTGCAGCACCTGTTTGATACGAGACATCTGCGCCTTCGAGGAGAAGAACTTTGACTAAAAAATACCAAGTTGTCGGCATGGGGAACGCTGTTGTCGATGTCATCGCGCAGGAAAATGATAATTTTCTTGAACTCATGGGCATTGAAAAAGGCATTATGCAGCTTGTCGAACGTGAGCGTGGTGAAATGCTTTACGGTTCCATGACAAACCGTGTTCAGGCACCAGGTGGCTCTGTTGCAAATACGCTCGCGGGTCTTGGTAATTTGGGCTTGAAAACAGGCTTTATCGGCCGTGTACATGACGACGCTTTGGGCCAGTTTTACGCCAAAGAAATGGAAAATGACGGCACGACTTTTGTGAACCCACCTGTTGCGGGGGGCGAGCTGCCGACATCACGGTCTATGATTTTTGTCTCTCCAGATGGCGAGCGTTCGATGAACACATATCTTGGAATTTCGTCCGAAATCTCAGCTGACGATGTGTCCGCCGATGTCGCCGAAGACGCCGATATTTTGTTCCTTGAAGGCTACCTATACGACAAAGACAAAGGCAAACACGCATTTGATCAAGCCGCAAAACTGACCAAAGCGGCAGGCGGCAAAGTTGGTATTTCACTGTCTGATCCATTCTGCGTTGACCGGCACCGCGATGATTTTCGCAAATTCGTCAAGGAAATGGACTATGTGATCGGCAACGAACACGAATGGGCCAGCCTGTATGAAACCGATCTTTCAACTGCCTTGGAAACAGCAGCTTCTGAATGCGGTCTGGTCGTTTGCACATTGGGCGGGGAGGGCGTTGTTTTGGTGCAAGGCGACGAAACAGTCACCGTAAAAGTCGACCGCGTACAACCTGTTGATACTACGGGCGCAGGCGATCAATTCGCTGCAGGTTTCCTCTATGGCTTTGCCACAGGCCAGACATTAGAAACTGCGGGCCGTATGGGCTGCGTCGCTGCTGCAGAAGTGATTTCCCACATTGGCCCTCGCCCAGAAGCGGATTTGAAAGAGTTGTTTGCGGAAAAAGGACTGATTTAAATCCTTTCGCTAGACGAGCCATGAAGACAAAGCCCCCAGACTAACCTGTGCGTTTTGTGTTTCTAGGAAAGTGCGGGGGGAAGTCTGCAATGTGGCTTTTGCAGATTGAGCGCCCCCCGAAATTCTGACAGTGACGTAATCTACGATTTTCAGTCTGCTGATCTTCGACGAGAAGAAAATCAGAGACGTCGAAACGCAAACAGCATGCGCCAGAATTTAAGGCGCATGTCGCGCTGGCAGGACAAGGCAGCCTTAGGTGTTGATCTTGCCAGCGCTATTTAACCCAGATTACGGATCATCTCATCTGAACTTTTAAAGAACAGTGATAGTGTTAATGTGCCTCGGCCCAGTTGTCGCCGATGCCTGCGTCCACTTCAATTGGTACGTCTAGGTGCACGGCAGGTTCCGCTGCGTTTTCCATAACGTCTTTGACGGCTTCGATGACCGCATCGCAGGCGTTTCCATCGACCTCAAAAATCAATTCATCGTGCACTTGCAGCAGCATTTTTGCAGGCAGGTCCGCAATCGCGTCGGGCATACGGATCATCGCGCGGCGGATGATGTCGGCGGCAGTCCCTTGGATCGGTGCGTTGATGGCCGCGCGTTTGGCAAAGCCCGCTTGCGGACCTTTTGCGGCGATCTCTGGCGTGTGAATTTTGCGGCCAAATAGTGTTTCAACATATTTGTGCTCTTTAGCAAAGGCCACAGTTTCGTCCATGTATTCTTTGATACCTGGAAAGCGTTCAAAATAGCGGTCGATAAAGCCTTGGGCTTCCTTGCGCGGAATGCGCAGATTACGTGCCAATCCAAAGCCTGAAATGCCGTAAATCACGCCAAAGTTGATGGCTTTCGCTTGGCGGCGCACCATTGGGTCCATGCCCTCGATCGGCACGTCAAACATTTCTGATGCGGTCATGGCGTGAATGTCATGACCATCTTTAAAGGCCTGTTTCAGACTGTCGATTTTGGCGACATGGGCCAAAATACGCAGCTCGATTTGTGAATAATCCAGAGAAATTAGTTTTTTACCGCTGTCTGCTACAAAGGCTTGGCGAATTTTACGGCCTTCTTCCGAGCGCACTGGAATATTTTGCAAGTTCGGATCACTGGATGACATCCGCCCAGTGACAGCGCCCGTTTGAATGTAAGACGTATGCACACGGCCTGTGTCTGGATTTATAAAGGTTTGCAAAGCATCCGTGTAGGTCGATTTTAGCTTTGACAACTGACGCCAATCCATCACGCGCGCGGGCAATTCATGACCCTCAGCAGCAAGGTCTTCCAATATGTCGACCCCCGTGGCGTAAGCCCCTGTTTTTCCCTTTTTACCACCGGGCAATTCCAACTTATCAAAAAGGATTTCACCCAATTGCTTGGGCGATCCCACGTTGAATTCTTGCCCTGCGAGCTCTTGAATTTCGGCCTCAAGCCCCGCCATTTTTTGTGCAAAATTATTGGACATGCGCGATAGAACGTCGCGGTCGACTTTAATGCCGTTGCGCTCCATTTGGGTCAGTACGGGCGATAGGGGGCGTTCCAGCGTCTCGTAAACAGTGGTCACCTGTTCTGCGTGGAGTTTTGGTTTGAAGATCTGCCACAGGCGCAAGGTGATGTCGGCGTCTTCGGCCGCGTAGCGGACAGCTTTGCCGATCTCGACCTTATCAAACGTAATCATGGACTTACCTGACCCCAACAATTCCTTCGTTGGGATCGGCGTATGGTTCAAGTACCGTTCTGACAAAGCATCCATGCCGTGATTGTGCAGGCCTGCATGCAGGGCGTATGACAAAAGCATCGTGTCGTCATAGGGCGCGACTGTTACGTCGTAGCGGGCAAAAATCTTGGCGTCATATTTCATATTCTGGCCAATTTTCATGATGCTCGGGTCTTGCAACATGGGGCGCAACGTATCGATGACCAAATCAAGCGGCAGTTGCCCTTCAACCAAGCTGTCGCCACCAAATAAATCGTCATCGCCAGCTTTATGCGTCAGGGGAATGTAACATGCCTTTCCTGCCTCGACACACATTGAAACCCCAACAAGATCGACCTGCATGGCATCAAGGCCCATGGTTTCCGTGTCTACGGCCACATAGCCACGTTCGTAAATATCGTCGATCCAGCGCTCTAACGCGCCCATATCACGGATATGTTCATAGGCATCCAGATCGAAAGGTTTCGTTTCAGGCACTGCGGATTGTGTTTGCGGGGCTGCACCGCTGGCTGATGCTGAGGCATCTGGCAGGTCGGGGGCTTCAACGCCGTAGCGTTCTGTCGCCCGTTTGACCATAGTTCTGAATTCCATTTTCGCTAAGAATTCAACAAGTTGATCTGCATCAGGCCCTTTGACTTCAAGGCTGTCCAGCGTAAAGTCTAAGTCCATATCACAATCCAGTTTCACCAGATCACGCGAAATGCGGATGAGTTCTTCGTTGTTGATCAGGCTTTCACGGCGTTTGGGCTGTTTGATTTCTGAGGCGCGGGACAACAAAGTATCGAGGTCGCCGTATTCATTGATCAAAAGCGCAGCTGTTTTGATGCCAATCCCAGGCGCGCCAGGTACGTTGTCAACGCTGTCACCTGCCAAGGCTTGCACGTCGACCACACGCTGTGGCCCAACACCGAATTTTTCGGCAACCCCATCTGAATCGATGCGTTTGTTTTTCATCGGGTCCAGCATTTCAACGCCATCGCCGATCAATTGCATTAAATCTTTGTCTGATGAAATGATCGTCACGCGCGCGCCCGCATCGCGGGCTTGGCAAGACAGCGTGGCGATGATGTCATCGGCCTCAAAGCCTTCGACTTCGATACAAGAAATGTTGAAAGCACGCGTCGCGTCGCGCGTCAGAGGAAACTGCGGGATCAAATCTTCGGGCGCGGGGGGGCGGTTTGCTTTGTACTGTGGATAAATATCGTTTCGAAAGCTTTTGCCTGAGTAGTCAAAAATCACAGCCGCGTGTGTCGGGGCGTCTGGGCCTGTGTTGCCTTCGATATAACGGTACAACATGTTGGAAAATCCAGACACAGCCCCAACGGGCAGGCCATCGGATTTGCGCGTAAGTGGAGGCAGGGCGTGATATGCGCGGAAAATAAAGGCTGAACCGTCGATGAGGTGAAGGTGATGTCCCTTGCCGAATGCCATAATACGTGCCGCCCTGTGTCTGATTATCTCGGGCTTTGATAACACGAATGTCACCCCTATCCGCAAGCGCAGATCGGGGTAAAACTGTTGAAAGCGTCAGCCACTTAGGCTGCTCTTGCGTGTTTTGCGCCTTCGATCATGGTCTTTGAAATGAATTCCAGCAAGGCGCCCCATGCCTGCGATGTTTCAGCCGTCCAAAGATCGCCAGCTTCTGCGGCTAAGGTGTCAAGCAACACTTCGCTGACCGTTATATAGTAACAGTCTTGCACGCCGATTTTTGCGTGGCGTGCACCTAAAGCGTGTAGGGGGGCAATCAGGGTTTCTGGGGCCCCAAGCGTACTTAGGGCCACTTGCAGTGTCGCTTCCAATTTCGTGGCTTGGGTCGTGACGTCTTGGGGAAACATATCGCGCAGCTGTGGGGCGGTTATAAACAAGCGCGTGTAAAAATCTGTCGCCATTTCAGGTCGCGTCGCCATCACAGCCGCGAAACTGCTGCGAATAAGATCGGTCTGAATTTGAGTAAACATGGGGATAAACTTTCAGTTTTTGCGCATATCTTCATGCTAAAACTGAAAGTTTAAAAAAAGATCAAAGACTGTCCGCGCGCCGCATTTAGCGCGACACGCAAAGGGCATCATTGCGATGCGCTAGATTTGAACCATTTTAGGCTTCGTCGGCCATTCTTGATGATGTGTGGATGAATTTCTTATCGCAATATCCACATTCAACATAGCCCGTGTCATGAGGCAAAACAAGCCAGACGCGCGGGTGACCCAACGCCCCTTCTGCGCCATCACAAGAGACTTTCCATGTTGATACGATTTCAGTTTCTGGGGCGGTGTTGGTCATATTCGTCGCTCACTTTTGGCTATACGCCGTCTGTTGATTTGATGCACAGGTGGTGCGCAGGCAGTCACTGTTGCCGAAGCGGTTTGTTCGGCTTATGTCAAAGTCCTATGATAGCGATCCTCACAGTACGAGCAAGGGGTTGCGACGCTATATGCGCATGAAACGGCGATAGGGGAATGACGATGACAAGCAACGCGATTGAGATCAAAGGCCTACGCAAAACATATCGTAGCCAAGGATCTGCGCCCGACAAGGAAGCGTTGAAGGGCATCGATTTGGACATTCCCAAGGGGTCAATCTTTGGATTGCTTGGCCCAAATGGCGCAGGAAAATCAACCTTGATCAATATTTTGGCGGGTCTTGTCGTTAAAACGTCTGGACAGGCTAAAATTTGGGGGTTCGACCAAGATGTTAACCCGCGTCAATCCCGCGCAGCGATTGGCGTTATGCCACAAGAATTGAACCTTGACCCTTTCTTTACGCCACGTGGCGCCTTGGAAGTTCAGGCGGGCTTGTATGGTGTTCCTAAAAAAGACCGTCGATCTGATGAAATTTTGGCCCTGATCGGTTTGACCGACAAAGCAAATGCTTATGCACGCACGCTGTCTGGCGGGATGCGCAGGCGTTTGCTCTTGGGTAAGGCTTTGGTGCACAATCCGCAAATTCTGGTGCTTGATGAACCGACCGCGGGCGTTGATATCGAGTTGCGTCAGATGCTGTGGACCAATGTGCGTCGCCTGAACGAAGAACAGGGCACGACGATCATTTTGACCACGCATTACTTAGAAGAAGCGCAAGAAATGTGTGATGAAATCGCGATCATCAATCACGGCGAAGTGGTCGCGCGAGACACCACTAAAAATCTGATTGGCGCAATGGATGCGAAAACCTTGGTGATTGAGCCTGATGGAGGCGCGCCTGATAAGTTTGACTTGCCAGAGGGGGTGGTCTTGGATCGCAGGTCAGACGGCAGTTTGGCGTTTTCATATTCTCGCGGTAAACATTCGGCGAATGTGATCTTGGATGCAGTGAAAGCCGCTGGCGTTGTTATCGGTGATGTGCGGACCGTGGATCCTGATTTGGAAGACGTGTTTGTCGATTTGACCTCGGGCAAATAACGGCCAAGCAAGACAGCACTCGCTGTGTTGTAAAAAGCCCCGCACTGCGGAGCTTTTCGTTTTTCTAGGCTGACGTTAAAGGCCCACAAGCTTCGCCGCCCAGCAAATGCACATGCAGATGTGGCACCTCTTGGTGCCCGTTCGCGCCTGAATTGCTGGCCAGCCTGTACCCGTTGCCTCCATGTTCTTCACACAGGCCCATATCCTTGGCGATCAGAGCAACTGAGCGAAAGAAATCAAGCTGTTCTTCGGCGCTGGCTTCCATCACAAAGTGATCATAGCAACGGTACGGCCCCTTTGGGATCACCAAAATATGTACCTTTTTTTGCGGTGAAATATCAGGAAAGGCCATGGTGTGATCGCTTTCAAACACAGGCGTAGATGGAATTTCACCGCGTAAGATTTTGGCGAAAATGTTTTGATCGTCGTATGTATAGCCCATGGGGATTTTCCTTTGGCTTAATCGTAGAACAGATAGTCAGTTTTGGCGATTTTCAGCGCGTCTTCTTCGGAAATTTGTAAAAAGCGTGCAATTGGTGCCGCGTTTTCTTCAGGAGAATTTGATTGCGAGATACGTTCGTAGTTTTCAAATTCTTCATCACGAATGACATCATATTCATGATTGATATCAGATCGAATGGTTGGCAAAAGCCGCTCCATTGCGTCTGCGGGTGTTTGGTCGCCCGCCAGCCCAACCCGCTTGGCATGACCATCTAGATAGTCATCGGAAAATTCACATTCGATTTCCAGCAATCGCGTGCTGGAGCGGTCGTTGTAAAAATCACGTATCAATTCAATGCCGTCGGAATCCAAACACACGACCATGCGGTCAGTTTCGAAGTAGTCAAATAGCATCCGCACCCAAGCCCGCCTGTGACGTGTGCGCTTTTCCAAGCTTTTTTCAATACCGCCCAAATCGGGCAGGGGCGTGCTTTCTTCGCTGAACAAATATTCGACGCAAGGCAGGTCTGTATGCTCTTTAATCTTAGCAACAAGCCTTTTTGCAACGTGCCACTTCTTACAAACGATCATCAGAAGTTCGCGGTCGCGACCGAGTGAACTTTCTGTCTGCCAAAACCTTTGGGAAAACCGACGTCCATTTCGTCCGCGCCCCGTGAGGAATTTGAACAAAGAACGGCCTTCGCCAGAAATCTGAAATTTCACATCCTTTGCTGCAAAGAGATCACCCAGACGTTTTTTCAATTCGGTCGCGTCGGGCGATATTTTTCGTGCGAAAAGAAAGTCTTGCGAGACAAGTAAATCGTAATGATCATTATACATGACCACGGGCATGCCGTAATCTGTGAACATCAAAAAGGTTAAAGTCCGCGACTGAATCTCATGTTCGGGCACCAAGTGTCGCACGAGTGTTTGGAAAAACGTCTCGTCAGGAATCCACGTGGTGCGGAAGAATTTCATCACATCTTTGCGGGTGCGCGTGAAGTCAAGAATCCACTCAACGGTACGCCTGCGCAGGCACCACCACTGAGACCCGATTTGCACCTGAATATCGGCGGGAATTTCGCGTTGTAGACCAAGTTTGCGTTGTAACCAAAAGCTTTGATAAAACAGCCATTTTTGCGATCTTTCATTGAACCAATGGCGATATATCAGGCGTTCTTCTTTGATGCCTGTTTTAATCCAATCAGATTCGAAGAAATCAAAGCTTTCGACGAAGTCAAAATCGTTGTCATCCAAGAAATCATGCATGTATTCTGCTGATTTCACCGACATACAATCCCCTGAGACCATGTAAAAATGTGTCGCACGTGGAAAGGCTGCCTCGGCTGCTTCAACGGCATAAAGTGAGGCTTGTACCAAAGACCATTCACCCCACCCGCATTTGATGCGTTTGGTGGCATAGGTGACATTTGGATTGTCTTTTAAACCCGCGCGGATCAGGTCAAATTTGTCTTTGCCGCTGCGTGCATCAAAGTGAATGGATATATAATCACCAGCCGCAGTCAGTCTGCGAGCTTGGTCAATGATGGCCTCTGGATCTTTGTGGCACAGTAGAATGAAGGCAATTCGTGCCATTTTGGAAACCGTATCCTCATTTTTGCCGCATTGTTTGCATATAATCGTAACGAGTTATTGAATAAACAAGCTTAATTTGCTTTTAAAGCGCAAAACGTGGTTTGTGTGCAGTGTTGAGGAGATAAGGGCTATATGGGCTTTCCAGGAACTTGGATGACCGAAAGTGAAAGCGTGGTTTACCGCGTTGTGCCGAAATGTGCATGTTCGACCATTGGTCAAATCATGTTTTATTCCGATCATGGTGAATTCTTCGACGGGGATATTCACGACAGTAAAGATCGGATGCACAAATGGGCGCAAGAGCATAGCCAGCCTTTGCTAGAATCGAATATTCAAGCGCATAAATCCTATGCCTTTACCTGTGTGCGCAATCCGTACACGCGCGTGCTGTCGTCCTTTTTTGACAAGGTTTGTGGCATTCAACGCAATGGCAAGCGCTACCGTGGCAATCTTGTTCCGCAGTTGATCCAAAAATACGGGATCGAAGTTGGCGGCGTTGATGGCAAACAAGAATTCGATCAAATCGCATCCTTCCGCCGCTTTCTTTTGTTCGTGCGCGATACCATTCGCTGGCGTCGTCCGATGGATCCCGATATCCACTGGTCAGCCATGTCTGGCCATGTGTCGACCTTTATCGCCAATGGTGGTCGCTACGATAAGATTTTCTACACGGAAAATTTCAATGAAGGCATGCAAGAGGTGCTCGATTCGATCGAAACCAAGCACAGTGTGGATTTGGCGAACATCCCGCGTTTCAACGAATCAGAGGGGCATGGTCCCAAACGCCTTCACCCTGTTGAAGATTACTTTGATGATCTGTCGAAACATCTTGTGTGGGAAATTTACAAACGTGATTTCCAACTGTTCAAATATGATTTCGAAAACCCAGGCAATAAGTTTGCGACAGGTGAAATCGATCTAGATGAGGTCCACGCCAAACTCGGCGATTGATGCCTCATAGCACCGATTTTTCACAAACGCGTCACCCATAAGGTGGCGCGTTTTTATGTGGGCATTTGCATCCAGTCTAAGCCTTCTGTCGTGCGTTTTTTGGGTGTGTACTCCGCTGAAACCCAGCCTGTGTATCCGCTGTAATCAATGTGTTTGAAAAACGCAGGGTAGTCTATTTCGCCCTTGCGCGGCTCTGCGCGCTCGGGGGCTGATGCTATCTGCACATGGCGTATATAGTCTTTGCATTTGTCCCATGTTTCGAACAGATCGCCTGTAATCATCTGCGCATGATATGCATCGAATTGCAGGCCTAAGTTTGGGGCGGAAATGTCATCTAAAATTTCCAACGCCATATCAAAGTTATTTAAAAAGTAGCCTGGCATATCGGTTTCGTTCAAAGGCTCGATGACCAAGCTCATCTCAGGGGCTTCTTTCGCGGCCCATGCTAAATTGCGCTTATAGGTTTCCAGCGCCACCACGCCTTTTGCACGCCCTGCCATCAGGTGCATATGCTGTGCGCGCAAGAGTTTGGCAAAGCGTATCGAGCGGATAAAATCCTTACGAAAACGGTCCTCGGTTGCGGGCATAGCTGCGAACCCGCGTTCTCCGCCTGCCCAATTGGGGGGCGGCATGTTGATCAGCACCATATCCAATCGGTGGTCCGCCAGTTTGCGCGCGATTTCAGAGGCGGCTTCGTCGTAGGGAAACAACACTTCTACCGCATCAAACCCCGATGCTTTCGCCTCGGCAAACCGTTCAATAAAAGGGTATTCCTTGAAAAGATAAGACAGATTTGCGGCAAACTTTGGCATTATGCGTCATCGCTTTCTAGCATCGCGCCAAATGGGAAAAACACACCTGACGACCAGACGCCCATTTGTGTTTTCCCACCAACGCAATCTTGCGTTGCGAGGTCCACCAAGCGGTAAAAACTTTTGCGGTCGATCAGAGCCTCAAGTCCGCGGCGTATTTCAATATAGGGCGCAGGTTCGCCGTTGGGGCGTGTGCAAAAGCGCAAAGGATGCGCAGCGCCTGCCGCAACCTGATCGCCCATTGATGTGTGAAAGGTCAAAACCTGTTCCTGCCCTTGGCCTGCTTCATCGAAATCAATGGCCAAAAATGGAGCGTCTTCAACTGTGATTCCGACCTTTTCTACGGGTGTAACCAAGAAATAGTCATCGCCTTCTTTTTTAAGAATTGTCGAAAACAAACGCGCCAAGCGCACGCGCCCAATGGGGGTGCCCAGATAAAACCAAGTGCCATCCTTGGCGATCCGAATATCCAAGTCACCACAATAGGGCGGATCCCACGCTTCGACAGGGGGCAATCCGCGTCCTTTTGCGGCCTTTATCGCGTTTGCAATGCTATCTGCGGTGACGGTCACGAAAAATTCACTCCCCTATCCATGAGATAACCCTATTGTTTGTTTGTGCTTTCGCCCAGACCTGTTTCTAATAGTGCGAGCAATTATTTAGATGGTGAACCTATGTCGCGAAATGACCTGATGAGCGAAATCGATGCGTTAAGCGCGAAATTGACGCAAGCGAAAGAATCGGTCACGCGGCGGTTTATTGGCCAAAATCAGGTCGTTGATTTGGTGTTTTCAGCGCTTTTATGTGGTGGTCATGCGCTTTTGGTGGGCCTGCCCGGCATGGGGAAAACACGGCTTGTTGACGCTATGTCGACAGTGATGGGTTTGCAGGGCGCGCGGGTGCAATTCACGCCTGACCTGATGCCTGCCGATATTTTGGGGTCAGAGGTCTTGGAAACCGCCGTGGATGGTACGCGCAGTTTTCGCTTTATCCAAGGCCCTGTATTTTGTCAGTTGTTGCTGGCCGATGAAATTAACCGCGCATCGCCGCGTACGCAATCAGCGCTGTTGCAAGCCATGCAAGAAAAGTCAGTGACCATAGCGGGCCAAGCCCATAAGCTGACGCCGCCGTTTCATGTTTTGGCAACGCAAAACCCATTGGAACAAGAGGGCACATATCCCTTACCCGAAGCACAGCTTGATCGTTTTTTGGTGCAGGTCGATGTGGAGTACCCTGACCGCGACACAGAGCGCGCTATCCTTTTGGCCACAACAGGGACGCAAGACGGCGATGTGCATGCGGTTCTCACGGCTGACGAATTGATCGACGCGCAGGCACTTATTCGCAAGATGCCCGTAGGCGACTCTGTGGTGGAATTGATCCTTGATCTGGTGCGCGCCTGTCGACCCGATACGGATGAGGCATCAAACTTGGTGTCGACCCGTGTGGCATGGGGGCCTGGCCCAAGGGCTGCGCAGGCTTTGATGTTGATGGTGCGCGCACGCGCCTTGTTGGACGGGCGTTTAGCCCCATCGGTGCAAGATGTCGTAGACCTTGCAGGCCCTGTGCTGATCCACCGCATGGCGCTTACCTTTGCGGCACGCGCTGAAGGGCACTCTTTAAACGCTTTGATCGCACAGGTCGCGCAAGACAGGTTGCAAAAAAGAGCTGCTGCGTGAACCAGTCAACCGCAGCTTCACAACAGGGCCAAGATCCGCAAAAGATGCAGGCCGATGCACAAGGTTTGGCGGCAAACCTGCCCGCATTGATGGCACAAGCCCACCAATTGGCGCGCACGGTGTCACTGGGCTTTCATGGGCGCAAGCGCGGCGGTGCAGGAACGGAATTTTGGCAATATCGCCCTGCAACAGTCGGCGATCCCGCTCAAAGTATTGATTGGCGCAGATCGGCCCAATCGGATGACATCTATGTACGTGAACACGAATGGCAAACGGCGCAAACAGTACATATTTCCTGCGATAACTCTGCGGCTATGCACTTCGCGTCCAGTACGAAATTGCCCCGCAAGTCAGACCGTGCTGCAGTTTTGGCACTGGCCAGTGCGATTTTGCTGATGTCTGGAGGAGAACGCGTGGGACTTGCAGGGCTGGAACGCCCCGCATCAACTGGACCGCAGCATTTGAATTTAATCGCGGCTGCACTGGCGCATGCGGGAGAGAAAGACTATGGCGCAGCGGATGTCAGCGCGGCCCCCGCGCAGTCGCGTGCTTTGATATTTTCTGATTTCTTTGCCCCGTTTGATCAGATCGAGGCAGCAGTAGGCGAGGCTGTGGATAGAGGTCTTCACGGTGTTTTATGTCAAATTTTAGATCCAGCCGAGGAAAGTTTTCCCTATTCTGGCCGCACTGTCTTTACCTCTATGGGGGGCAGTTTATCTCATGAAACGCTACGGGCAAATGATCTAAAAGATCGATATATGCAGCGCTTGGCAGAGCGAAAGGCGGCATTGAAAGACTTGGCCAGACGCGCGGGCTGGCGATATTCTTGTCATCACACGGATGCGCCCGCAGCAGTTGCTTTGCGCTGGGTGCATGAAGCCGTGGCGGGGGCGCACTGATGCTGATTATTGGTCCCATAGGGTTCACGACAGCTTGGGTGCTCTGGGCCTTGGCGCTTTTACCTGTGATGTGGATCGTGTTGCGCGCCGTGCCGCCAGCGCCGCAACGCAGACGCTTTGCAGGTGTCGCTTTGTTGTTGGGGTTGGACGACAGTTCTGTTCAAGCAGCGCGCACCCCTTGGTGGCTTTTGATGCTGCGCCTTGCCGCGTTGGCTGCGCTTATTTTTGCCTTTTCAGGGCCTGTGTGGAATCCCAAAGCCGCGTCTTTGGAAACAGAACCTTTACTGATCGTCGTGGACGGCACTTGGGCGGATGCCCCCCAGTGGTCAGCGCGTGTTGATCAGGTGTCCACAGCTTTGGATGATGCGGACCGCTCTGGGCGTTTGGTCAGTCTTATCACGTTGACTGACCTGCCCGCTGGGGATTTGCAGTTTTTACCTGCGCGGGCTTGGCAAAGCATAATTGCCGCGCAAACCCCCGCAGCAAACACACCTAATGCAGATGCGGTCATTGCGGTTTTGCAGTCACTGGATCGCCCAACGCAAACGCTATGGTTATCGGATGGGCTGGCCTATGCAGGACGCCAAGACATCTTGGCCATACTGCAAGATAACGGTCCTGTGCGTGTTGTTCAAAACCCACAATCAATTGTTGCGCTTGGCCCTGTTCAGCCGAGCGAAGCAGGGGCTGAGACAATAATCCACGCCCTCAACACCGATATACCGCGCGAGGTCACAATGCGCGCCTTCGGGCCTGATCCAAATGGGATCGAACGCATTTTAGGGTCGACCAAAGTGACCGTGCAAACTGGTGTGACGCCCGTGGAGATTGATCTTTTGGCCGAACTGCGCAACCGCGTCACCTACTTTGATATTGAAGCCGTACGATCTGCAGCGGCAGTGCAATTGGCTGGCGACAGCCTGAAGCGGCCCAAAGTGGCTTTGGTGTCCAGCGAAAGCAAAGAAAACTCATCAGGACTGCTGTCAAACCTACATTATTTACGCACGGCTTTCCAAGACGAGGCCGACGTGATCGAAGGCGCTTTTTCGGACAGTCTTTTGGCCAACCCTGATGTGATCGTTATGGCAGATGTTGCACGTTTGGCGCAAAGCGAAGCGGCAAAAGTGCTGGATTGGGTGACGCAGGGTGGGCTGTTGTTGCGCTTTGCGGGGCCAAGATTGGCGGCCTCTGATGTGGGGCGTGATCAGGTTGATCCATTGATGCCTGTACGCTTGCGCATTGGCGGGCGATCTTTGGGGGGCGCAATGAGTTGGGGCAACCCAAAGCAATTGCGGCCCTTTGATGAGACATCCCCCTTTTATGGTCTCGATATTCCTGATGATGTCACTGTCTCGTCGCAGGTCTTGGCCGAACCAGATCCTGATCTTGCACAGCGTGTTATTGCGACTTTGGCCGACGGCACGCCTTTGGTGACACGCAAAGCTGTGGGGCAGGGGCAGGTTGTTTTGTTCCATGTCACCGCAAATGCGGACTGGTCGACATTGCCTTTGTCTGGCTTGTTTTTATCAATGCTGGAACGCCTATCTGCTGCGGGCAAAGGCCCATCCCGGACCGCGGAAGAATTTATCAATGATCTTACGGGGCAGTCTTTATCGGTTGTCAGCACGCTTGATGCCTTTGGCACGTTATCGCCTGTGTCAGTCTTGCCCCCTGTGGCGGGGGTGGATTTTGCACGCCAGCAAGCCTCTAAGGTTACGCCTGCGGGGCTCTACCTGTTGCGCGATCAAAGCTATGCCCTGAATGTGTTTACTGATCAAAGCCGTCTTGAACCTGCGAACTGGCCAAGTGACGTGGAGTTGATCCGCCAACAAGAAACGTCAGAGCGCCCCTTGATAGCCTTCTTTTTGGTCACGGCTTTTGGTGCTTTATTGATTGATGTCATCGCGACCTTGGGGTTGGCTGGGCGTTTGCCGCGGTTTCTCGGTCTTATTTTGGTCGCAAGCCTTTGCTCGAATGTGACCGCCCCACAGGGGGCTGCCGCGCAAGATGGTGTGGATGCTCTGTACCTGACAGCCAGTTCCGATGTCACTTTGGCTTATGTTCTCACGGGTGACGCCGATACAGATTTTACATCGCGCCAAGGGCTTATAGGTCTGTCTAAAGTGCTGCGCGATCGCACATCTGTTGAGCCAGCAGACCCCGTTGGTGTAGATCTTGAAAGCGATCCGTTGGGGGTCTTCCCAATTTTGTACTGGCCAATTTCTGATGCCCAAACTCCGATTTCTGCCGAAAGCTACGCAAAACTTAACACCTATATGCGCGGCGGCGGGATGATCTTTTTCGACACCCGTGATGGCGATATCGCCACAGGGGCGCAAGTCACGGCGCAGGGCACGAAACTGCGTTCTATTGCCAGATATCTAGATGTACCGCCTTTGGACGTGGTGCCCCAAGATCACGTGATCACTCGGTCCTTTTACTTGCTCGACAATTTTCCAGGTCGCTACGCCAATGGCCAACTTTGGGCACAAAAAACAGTCGATGCCGATGACGCGCCACAAGGCGTGCCCTTTCGCAATCTGAACGATAATGTCAGCCCAGTGATGATCGGCGGCAATGATTGGGCCGCTGCTTGGGCAATAACTGACGATGGGCGTCCGTTGCGCCCTATTGGCAGTGGCTATGGCGGCGAACGTCAGCGCGAAATGGCCAAACGCTTTGGTGTAAACCTCATCCTTTATGTACTCACGGGCAGCTATAAATCCGATCAAGTGCATGTGCCTGCATTGCTGGAAAGGCTGGGAGAATGATCGAACAGATCGCCTTTTCGCCGCTGATCCCATGGCCTGTTTTTATCGGGCTGGCTTGCGCATCTATTGCGGTGATTGCATTTGCCGCTTGGCGTAAAATGACGGGAAGTGTTTTGCGCTTTGTCGCGTTTTTGGGATTGCTTTTGGCTTTGGCAAACCCCGTTGTTTTGCGTCAAGAACGGGATGCTTTGACTGATATCGTCATCTTGGTCGTGGATGAAACAGCCTCGCAAACCTTGTCTGACAGGCGGCTGCAAACAGAGCAAGCCGAGGCTAAAATCGAGGCGCAGGTCGCACAGCTTTCCAATACCGAATTGCATAGGGTGACCTTGCAAGATGCATCGGATGATCGCGGGTCTTTGTTGCTCACACGCGTGGCTGACGCAATGGCGGATATTCCACAGGGACGTTTGGCCGGGGTTATTTTGTTGTCTGATGGGCAAATTCATGACGCAGGATTGGTGCCTGATCTGCCCGCGCCTTTGCACCTGTTACTGACTGGTTCGCCATCAGATTGGGATCGCAAGCTGCGGGTTGAAAACGCACCTGCCTTTGCGATCTTGGATGAAGAAATTACATTGACCTTGGCCATCGAAGACCAAGGCGCAGTGCCGCAAGGGTTGCCGCAAGTCTCGCCCTTGATCGTGTCGATTGATGGGGGCGAGGATATCGTTTTGCAAATGCCTGTCGGGCGCTCTGTGCAAGTTCCGCTGACCCTGCCGCATGGTGGTATGAATGTGTTGCAATTCTCCGTGCCGATGGTCGAAGGCGAATTGACGGATCGCAATAATTCCGCCGTCATTCAGATCAACGGTGTGCGGGATCGTTTGCGCGTTTTGCTGGTCTCAGGAGAGCCGCATAATGGCGAACGTACCTGGCGCAATTTGCTAAAATCCGATCCTTCGGTTGATCTGGTGCATTTCACCATTTTGCGCCCGCCAGAAAAACAAGACGGCGTGCCGACCAGTGAATTATCATTGATACCATTCCCAACCCGCGAGCTGTTTCTAGACAAGATTGATGACTTTGATCTGATCATTTTTGATCGGTATAAACTGCGCGGTATTCTGCAACCCAGCTACCTAGAAAATATCGCCCGATACGTCGAAGATGGCGGCGCTGTATTGTTTTCTGCGGGGCCTGATTTTGCCTCGGCGGACAGTTTGTATCGCTCAAGCCTCTCTCGTATTATTCCTGTTCAACCCACAGGGCGCGTGATCGAACAAGGCTATGTGCCGCAGATCTCCAATCTTGGGTCACGCCACCCCGTTACTCAGGGCTTAGGGGGCGTAGCGTCATCCGTCGATGCGCCACCCAATTGGGGGCGCTGGTTCCGCCAAATCGAACTGTCTGCACTGTCGGGGCAAGTCATCATGACAGGCGTTGATGACAAACCGCTTTTGGTGCTGGATCGGGTCGGCGAAGGCCGTGTGGCTGTACTGGGGTCTGACCATGCGTGGCTTTGGTCGCGCGGGGTCGAAGGGGGCGGGCCGCAGTTAGAATTGCTCCGCCGTTTGGCGCATTGGATGATGAAAGAACCTGAGCTGGAAGAAGAAACACTTTCGGCCACAGTTCAAGGATCGACAATCACCGTTCTGCGTCGAAGTTTGACCGATGACCCACAAAATCTGACCGTGACCGCCCCAGATGGCACAACGCGTACGGAAACTTTTGCCAAGGCCAGTCCCGGCCGTTTCGAAGCTACCATTACAGGCGAAGATATGGGGCTTTATAGATTGCAAGCTGGCGATCATGAGGCGGTTGTCGTACTCGGGCCAGCCGCGCCGCGCGAGTTTGAAAACACAATCGCCACCGATACACTTTTGGCAGGGGCCGTGCGACCAACACGCGGCATGGTTAAGCGCCTTTCAGATGAGACCCCTGATATTCGGCTTGTGTCCCAAGGTCGCTTAGCAGGCGGGCGCGGGTGGATCGGCATCACGCCCAGAAACGCCTATACCACCCTATCATCCTCAACTGCGCCCGTGATCCCGATGTGGGGCTGGCTTGCGATTTTAATGGGGTGGATCAGTTTCGTTTGGATACGCGAAGGGCGTCGTTAAGGCGCTTTAGATTTCGTCACCCAGCAGCACAGCGCGCGATGACGAGGCAAACTCACGGCGGACCAAAATGAAAATGGTGAACAGCGTAGTGCAGATCAAAGCCTCTGGCCCCAAAAACCACCCCAAAGTTCCAAGCGCGAAATAGATGCTGCGCAACCCACGGTTAAATGCGCGTGCGGCTGAAATGTTCAATTCGCCTGCTTTTCTCGCACGGGGCAGGGCTTCGGGTGAAGACACATCATTGGGCACAGATGCCATGACAACGCCGCAGTAACCAAACAAACGGTTGGCCCAAATGAATTTCAAAAAGGCGCTGGTGATCACGGCAAGTGCTACAAGAATTTTGACTTCCAGAATGATCTCTGGCGTATCTATGGCTAAATCTTGGGCGACGCCGCGCAACCGTTCTGCATTCGATATTGCTGCTAAGCCACCGCCGATAGCGATCATGCAAGCCGATGCGAAAAATGCTGTCCCTTGGCGTAACGTGTCCAAGATTGTCGCGTCAAAAATGCGCGGTTGACGGGTGATCATCTGCACCATCCATTTGCGGCGATATTCAGCCATAATCACTGATGTCGAAATACGTGATTTGGGAGGAAATTCAATGAAATGCCCAAGGATAATCCACGACAATAGTAAAAAGGCGACGGCAATTGCATCGAGTAAGGTGAAAAAGCTCAGTTGATCTAAAAGTTCCATAGCGCGCCCTGTTCGTGTTTCTTAGTCTGTCCCACAGGCTGTGCCCTCGTAGCAAGCTTTTGTCATCCAATTTCAGTGCATAGCCGCTATGAAAGCATTGGATATGATCATGATTCTTATCTGGCGCGGTTCTGTCGAGACCTTGCTGCGCCTTTTGGGGGGCGGCTCTGTTATGTGTCAAAAAGCCAAAAATGACCTTACGTTAACCAAAGGAGTCTCGTCACAAAGTGTCGCTATTTTTATAAATTTTGCCAAAATTGACAAAAAAATCACATAGTGAAACCCAATGTACCTACTCAACATATGGTAGAAACATTTACATCGACATGCTTCATACGGTTGATTCTGGCGCAGATTTTTTGAAGAAATTTTCCAGCACATAATTTAGATTCGTCTAGTGGGAGAAAAGCGCCCCAATTGTCCACGAATCGGCCATAATCATGCCTAGAACCGCCGGTAACTATTAGTCCAGATTAGGACTTGGGGACGAATATGAAATACTTACTGACCATCCTCTTCCTTGCGTGCATTGCAGGGCAAGCTCAAGCGGATAGCCAGTTGAAGACGTTTAAGACAGGGGACGACAGTCGCGGGTGGGAAGCGGTCGGGCGTCTTGATTTTGGTGGCAGAAGTTTCTGTACGGGATCACTAATCTCACCTTCTCTCGTTTTGACTGCCGCACATTGTCTGTATGACATCGATACGAAAAAGCTTCACAAAACCAACGAAATTCAGTTCCGCGCTGGCTGGCGGAATGGCCATGCCCAAGCTTACCGAAGCGTCGCGCGCTATTTCGTGCATCCGAATTTTGCATTGGACAATGGCAATCGCAACGACCGCCTGACGAATGATATCGCTTTGGTCGAATTGGATCGCCCCGTCAACGATGGCACGGTCTCTCCATTCCCTACATCTGGCCGACCGAATAAGGGCCAAGCCGTCGGTGTTGTGTCATATGCTCACGACCGTGCGAACAGCCCATCTTTACAAGAGACCTGCCATGTATTGGCGCGCCAAGGCGGCGTTTTGGTGACATCTTGTGATGTTGATTACGGATCATCTGGCGCACCGATATTTTCCATGGTTTCGGGTCGACCTAAAATCGTTTCAGTTGTCTCTGCCAAAGCAAACTTTCGGGGGCAAAAAGTATCGGTTGGCACCTCACTAGATGGCGCGTTGGATCAGCTATTGTCGATGGCGAAATCAGGTCGGAAGCATTTCAAAAAGGCGTCTTACAGCCCTGTTGTCGATGAGCTGACCGATTTGCAAATCGTTGTGGGTGCAATCGAAGACTAAGGTCTTGAAAGCTAAATTCTCTATCCCCAAATAAACAGTGTCGGGCGCTACAAAGTGGGTCCGACACGAGCCTGTCCCACTGGGAAGGCGTTTTATTTGGATCGCTCAATGGAGGATACCCATGCGAAATTTTGACCTTACACCAATGCACCGCGCGACTGTAGGCTTTGATCAAATCACGGATTTGATGGATCGCGTTTTACGCCAAGATGTCAGTCAGCCGAGCTACCCACCCTACAACATCGAAAAAACGGGCGATGATGCATGGCGCATTTCACTGGCCGTTGCGGGCTTTGCGACCGATGATATTGTGATCGAACAGCGCGAAAATGCTGTGATTATTGCAGCACGCAAAGCGGATGAGGATACGTCTGAAAAGACCTACTTACATCGCGGAATCGCCACACGTTCCTTTGAGCGCCGGTTCCATTTGGCTGACCACGTGAAGGTGGTAGAGGCCAGTCATGAAAACGGTATGCTGCATGTGGATTTGCTGCGCGAGGTGCCAGAAGCGCTCAAGCCACGTCGGATCGAAATCGCCTCGACGCCAGTGCTTGAAGCGGAAAAGGCAGTTGAGAAAAAGACGCTGTCATAATTCCGATGAGATAGACGTGCCGCATGTTGTTTCACTGGTGTGAAGTTGCGGTATTAAACGACGAAAGGGCACGTGCAGTCGTGCCCTTTTTGCCTCCGCAGTTGATCCCGTGTCTGTGGATTTGACCGTGTCGATGGTCGAGAATGTTATCAGCATTGCATTTATGTCAATGGTGTTGACATAATGGGTGACCTCATGCATTGCTGCACGGTGAACGGAGAATGCCATGCAGACTACTGACCTATTTGCCAAGCGCACAGATGCGATGAAAGCCTCGGAAATTCGCGAGCTTTTAAAATTGCTGGATCAGCCTGACATTATATCCTTTGCGGGTGGTATCCCTGACCCTGATTATTTTCCGCGCGAAGCTTTTACGCAGGCAATGCAGATTGCGCTGGGTCAAGATATGGCTGCGACAAGTTTGCAATATGCAGCATCCGAAGGCTATGCGCCGCTGCGAGCATGGATTGCAGGCTATATGAAAGAACGCGGCGTAGACTGCGATCTCGATAATATCCTTATCACCGCAGGATCACAGCAGGCTCTTGATTATATTGGTAAACTTTACCTTGATAAAAATGATACTGCCTTGATTGAATGGCCGACCTATTTGGGCGCTCTTGGGGCGTTTAAAGCGTATGAGCCTATATTCGATCGGTTGAATGCGGGTGAAAACCGTATGCCAAACGAAATCGCCCAGACCGCCGCTTTAGCGGGTGGGCGCGTGAAGTTTTCGTATCTATCCCCCGATTTTGCCAACCCGACGGGAAAGACCATGTCACAGGCTGAACGCTTGTCTGTGCTGGCGCAAGCCGAGGCGTTGGACATCGCGGTGATCGAAGATGCAGCCTATCAATCGCTGCGGTATGCAGGCGATGATGTGCCATCTATACTGGCGCTTGAGATGGAACAAAAAGGCGATATTGATGCCTGCCGTACGATCTTTTGCGGTTCATTTTCTAAAACACTTGCGCCCGGCCTGCGTGTGGGCTGGGTCGTTGCAGCAAAACCTGTGATTTCCCAAATGGTCTTGCTGAAACAAGCGGGTGATTTGCAGACCGCGACGATAAATCAAATTGCGGTTAATCATGTTGCGCGCTCTGTGTTTGATGAACATGTGACCACGCTGCGTGCTGTGTATGGGGCGCGGCTGCAAGCGATGCTGCGCGCCTTAAAAGACTACATGCCCGAGGGGGTCACTTGGACTGAACCCCAAGGCGGTATGTTTGTTTGGGTGACTTTGCCCAAACATCTTGATGGAAAGCTGCTGCTTGAACAGGCTTTGGCACAAAAGGTTGCTTTTGTTCCGGGGGCTGCCTTTTACGCCGATGGCGATACGCGCAACACCATGCGGTTGAATTTTACGATGACCGATGATCAAGCCATTCAAACTGGGATTGCCCGCTTGGCCAATGTGATTCAAACAGCGCTATCGTCTTAACGGCCTGTGCCATTGATGACGTTGAACTTGGCGTCAAAGGTCAAAGGCTTGATATCAAAACGCAGCTAGAGCCGCGTGCGAGCGCGGTTCTGAGACCAATAGATCGGCCACCAAATTGACGCAGTTTGTGGACACAGGCGAGAAATATTCGCCCATGCCCCTCGTGTTGGCTCACACATCGCGCTAAGCTGCGACAAAAGGCTGATCTAGGTATGGCTGGCGCAAGGGGTGTTCAATGCTTGGCTTTCTTAAGTTTTTTATCCTTGGCTTTCTGGGGTTGTCTCTCTTGTATGGTTTATTGACCATTTATGTGCGCTCACTCACCAAAGAACGATTGGAAAATGAATGGGCCGAGATGGGTTCCATTGGCGCGCGCGATGACTATGTTGAGCAGGGATTGCAAGACTACAAAAAATCTATGCGCCCAAAGCTGTTGCTTGGGGTCTATATCTTTCCGATGATCATTTTTTGCGTGGTCTTCTATATGACAAACTATATGTGAGGCCGCCGAAAATGCGCTACGTTAAATGGACTTTGATTGCTTTAATCGTTTTGGTGGTGGGCGGTTTCATACATTATTCGCTGCCCCAACGAGACATCGTGCGGGTTGTCGGCACCAATACCGAACGCACCACGATTCCAAGCAATCGTGCGATTTTTTGGTCTGCGGGGGATCCAACCCGCGATGTGCAATATATCCAAACTGTGCAAGCCAATGGCAAGACTATGGAATATCGTAATGAGGATACGGGTTGGGGATGGCCGCCCTATTTCAAGTTCGATACATCAAGTCTTTACACAGAGGCCACGGATGCCGTTTCAAACAAAGCCAACCCCGAATGGTATTCAATCTCTCACTACGGCTGGCGCAGTGAATTGTTGTCGATCTTTCCCAATGCCATTGGAATCAAGCCTGTAGCAGGGCCAGAAGACACATCTTTTCCTTGGGTGAATACGATTATTTTGGCGTTCTTGGGTGTTCTGCTTTTGCTGATCTGGCGCATGTGGGTGCAGTTTCGCGAACGCACCATTGATCCATTGGTCGAAGATGCAGGCGATGCATGGGATGCCGTCGATGATCGCGCTGATGCGTTAAAAGATGGCGCACGCAATAAGGCGCAGGGCATCAAAAATTGGTTTGGCTCGCTGCGCAAATGAAGCACGTGAACTCATTGCATTGAAACATGGCCTGCTCCTACTGGGGCAGGCCATTTTCTTTACTCGCCGTAGGGCACCCAGACCGTTTTTACCTCTACCGACTGGGCCAACCAGTCGCGGGCAGAGTAACCGCGATCCATACCATTGTTGACCCAAGTGCGTTTGAGGTTGCTGGCACTTTCAAATTCGATGTGTTTGGAAATATCACTGCTGGAAAAGCTCCAAACCGCATCAATATCCATATGGCCAGCCATGGTTTCGGCCAAGGCGTCATGCGGCCCCGTTATGATATTCACCACGCCTGCAGGCAAATCCGATGTGTCCAACACTTGATAGAAATCGGTCGCAGCCAATTGGTAGGCATCGCTGGCAACGGCAACGACACGGTTGCCCATGGCAATCGCAGGCGCGATCACTTCAACCAGACCCGCCAAGGGGCGATCATCACAAAATGCGCCGATCACGCCCAAAGATTCGTTCATGGCCAAGGCAACACCGCGCATCGGTACAGGTTTTGCCGCGCCATCCAGCTTGTCGCACCAAGCCGCAAAGGTGAACAATGTCTCGATTGCATCGGTGACCTCTTGCACAGCTTTACCTGCTGTGGTGCCTGTCATGGCCTGAATGCGGGCGGCAAATTCATCGCTGCGCGCAGATAGGTTTTCGCCAATATAGTAAAGTATTTGGGCGCGCAGATGTGCGGATGCTTTCGCCCAGCCGGCAGCCCCACGCGCAGCTTCTACAGCGTTGCGGATATCTTTGCGCGATCCGATCCCAACATGGCCAAGTAGCTTACCTTTTGAGGAATAAACTCCCTTGCTATAGCCGCTGTCAGGGCGGGCTTGTTTGCCGCCGATGTACATTTTCGCGGTACGGTCCAAACCTTCGACTTCAAGGACTTGCGGCTTATCAAAAGCCTTAGGGGCTTTGACAGCTTTGCCTTTGACAATCGGTTTAGTGTAGGCCTGCAAGCCTTCCCAGCCGCCCTCGCGCCCGAAACCACTTTCGCGCAGACCACCAAAACCCGCGGCCGCATCAAACATATTTGCCCCATTCACCCACACGACGCCTGCGGCAAGTTTGGGGGCGATATCAAGCGCCAGATTGATGTTCTCAGTCCAGACACTCGCAGCCAGTCCAAAGCGGGTGTTATTGGCGACCTGAACCGCTTCTGCTTGGGTGCGGAAGGTTGTTGAAACCAAAACAGGCCCAAAGATTTCTTCTTGCATCAAACTGTCAGAACCATGCAGCCCCGTGATCAAAGTGGGGGGATAGAAACACCCCTCAGGGGCAGCAACAGGCTGGTGTACTTTGCCCGATTGAGCGCTTGTTTCAATCATCTGTGTGATGCGGCTGAGCTGCGCAGGGTCAACGATTGCACCCACATCAATGGATTTGTCCAGCGGATTGCCAATGCGCAGCTTCGCCATGCGGGCGATCAGGCGGTTATGGAAATCCTCGGCAATGCTTTCTTGCACCAAAAGCCGCGATCCCGCACAGCACACTTGGCCTTGATTGAAAAAGATCGCATCGACCAAGCCTTCGATGGCGCTGTCGATGTCTGCATCCTCAAACACCACATATGGGCTTTTTCCACCCAACTCTAAGGTCAGTGATTTTCCAGACCCTGCCGTGGCTTGGCGAATGCGTCGCCCAACAGCTGTGGACCCTGTGAAAGCGATTTTATCAATGTCATTATGTGCAACGATCATTTCGCCGACCGCGCCGTCACCTGTCACAATGTTGACCACACCTTTGGGCAGGCCCGCTTCGGTACAGATTTGCGCAAATAGCAGCGCGGTTAGGGGCGTATATTCGGCGGGCTTAAGCACAACGGTATTACCCATGGCGATGGCTGGCGCGATTTTCCATGCCAACATCAATAGCGGGAAATTCCAAGGAATGATCTGACCACAAACACCCAAGGGCGCACGATCTGGCAGTTCCTCATCCATGAGCTGCGCCATACCTGCGTGGTAATAAAAATGGCGTGCGACCAGTGGAATATCTGCATCGCGCGCTTCGCGGATCGGTTTTCCGTTGTCCAAACTTTCCAATACGGAAAATAGGCGGGCATGTTTTTGCACCAGACGCGCAAGCGCATATAGGTATTTGGCGCGCGCCTTGCCGCCGATTTTTTCCCATTTTTTTTGTGCGGCTTTCGCAGCTGCGACCGCTAAATCTACATCCGCTTGCGAAGCTTGGCTGATATGCGCCAAAACCTCACCAGTTGCTGGATTGCGGCTTTCAAATGTTGTGCCGACCTCGGTCGTTTGGCCACCGATAAAATGGCCAAAGCGGCTGCCGTTATCGACCAACCAGCGCAAAGCCTCAGCGGCACTTTCAGGGGCGTCACCATATTCCATTGTTTCGAATATCTCTTTAACTGTCATTTTTGGGCCTCGGTGGCTGTCATGCTATTTTGGATGTTAAGATCGTGATCTTAACCAATGGGGTGGCGATACGCGGCGGAGTAGTGCCCCGTGACATGGTGCTCAAGCTGGCGTTCGATATCGCCCAACAGGCTTGATGCGCCAAAGCGGAACATGTGGGGTTGCAACCAATGCGCGCCCAATTCTTCCTTAATCAGGCTGAGATAAACCAGTGAATCCTTAGCTTTTGAAATGCCGCCTGCGGGTTTGTACCCCACGCGGAATCCCGTGCGCGCATGATAATCGCGGATGGCACGGATCATGGTCAAAGACACGGGCAGGGTTGCGTTGACACTTTCCTTGCCTGTCGATGTTTTGATGAAATCTGCCCCCGCCATCATGCAAATATATGAAGCGCGCGCCACGTTGCGCAAAGACCCTAATTCACCTGTGGCCAAAATGGCTTTGACATGCGCTTCGCCGCAGGCCTCACGGAATGCGCGCATTTCATCGTAAAGGGCTTGCCAATTGCCCGACAAAACATGGCGGCGTGAAATAACGATATCAATTTCGGTCGCCCCTGCTTTAACGCTTTCTTGGATTTCTTGGATGCGTAAATGCAACGGGGATAGGCCTGCGGGAAACCCAGTTGAAACTGCAGCTACGGGAATGCCCGTGCCTTCAAGTGCTGTTACGGCTGTTTCGACCATATCGTGATACACACAGACCGCGCCTGTGGTGATCGGCCCCATGTCCAGCGCATCTAAAATATCGCGGCGCACTGGATTGGCGGCTTTTGCGCAAAGACGCTTTACACGTTCAGCTGTGTCGTCGCCAGATAATGTGGTCAGATCGATCATCGTGATCGCTTTGAGCAACCAAGCCGCTTGGTGATCTTTTTTGACGGAGCGGCGAGCGGGTAAGTTGGCGCAACGCCGTTCAATTGCCGAAGTATTGGCCTGTGCGCCAAGCGCCCAATCCAAATCCAACGGCACGCCTGTATTGCGCGGTTCATGCACCTGAGGCAAATGCGCATTGACTGAGGCTGTGGTGATATCCGTGGTCGTCATTGATTGGGCTCCGTCTGACTGCACATATAAGGTCTCACTTTGTGATCGTTTTGGCAATGTTTGACTTTTTGGTCAAATGCTTTGCGCAGCAACCTTACGTGACTTGTAAAACTGGCGGGGGGATCAATTCAGCCTTTGGGTGACAGGGCTGGAAAAACCGAGTAAAGCCAGCCTCAGAGAGCTTAAAACCAAAGGTGGCACCATGTCCAATCCCAATTCATTTGATCGGTCTATCAAAATCGCACCCTCAATCTTAGCGGCTGATTTTGCTAATTTCGGCCAAGAAATCGAAGCCGTTGAAGCGCAAGGCGCGGATTGGATTCATGTTGATGTGATGGATGGGCATTTTGTGCCAAATATCACCTTTGGCCCGCAAACCTGCAGCGCCATTCGCCCGCATATCAAATCGGTTATGGATGTGCATTTGATGATCGCACCTGTTGATCCTTATATCGAAGCCTTTGCCGAAGCTGGCGCAAATTTCATCACGGCGCATTTGGAAAGCGGTCCCCATATTCACCGTACATTGCAGGCCATTCGTGGGGCAGGGGCCAAAGCGGGTTTGGCACTCAATCCAGCCACACCTGTTGAAGATGTCGCCTATCTTTTGGATATGGTCGATCTTGTCTGCATCATGACGGTGAATCCTGGTTTTGGTGGACAGAAATTCATACACTCGCAGGTGGAAAAAACACGCAAGCTGCGGGATCTGATTGGCGATCGCCCGATCCATATCGAAATTGATGGCGGTGTCGATCCGACAACTGCACCACTTGTGGCTGCTGCGGGTGCAGATGTCTTGGTGGCGGGCTCTGCGGTGTTCAAGGGCGGGTCTGTGCAAAACCCCGCACCCTATGGCGACAACATTGCAGCCATTCGCAAGGCAGCTCAAGCCGCTCAGTAGGCTGCATCACGTCACGGGGTCAAATTTAAACAGGAGCCACAAAATCTACGTGGCTCCTTTTTATGCAAGATCGTCTTGGGTATAGGGCAAGATAAAATCGATCCCTTCACGCTTGCTCAAAGCCGTAATATCGCCTTCATAATTTTGCGACAGATCGTACACGGTTTGCCCGGTCCAGCCAGGTACACTGCACGCAGCAGACATTACTGTTTCATCCGCATATTTATCTAAAAACGCCAAGATGCTGCGCTCATATTGCTGCGGCGTGCTGAGTGTATGGTTGCGCAAAAAGGTTCGAAGGCGCGCCACGCCTTCTGGCTTCAGGGCGTCTTCGATTGCAAGCAGTGCGCCTCTGACTGGGGCATCCTCTGGCAGCCCCGCGATTTTCCGTAGGATGCGCGGCCAAATCAAAGGGGTGTCTTCTTCGCACCACATGGTGATCTTGGCGTTGGGCAGCACTTTTTGCACCTGATCCACGGGGGCTTGCCATGACAGATCCATTGGGTCGTTTGACTTCAAAAACCACTTTAGCGAAATGGGTGGTACTTTAACCGTTTGCGCAGCATTGATCAGGAATGCAGGGTTTCGGATCGCCATCGAAATACGCAGCTCGTGTTTCGAAAACAATTCGGCCACGCGCTGCACCGTTTCACCGATATTGGTATAAAGCTGCGCGCCTTTAAACATCAGCGCGCGTTCGCCCGCCCAATCTTCGTTGATCATGATCAGATGCTCCGCATCCGTCTTGTCCCCCAAAATCTCAGCCAAAACGGCGTCTTCCTCTTCGTCAATGGGGGGAAGACCATCCAACTGGGAAAGCGCTTTGCTGATAATAGGGCGGTATGATGCTGGGCCTGGAGCAAAGATATTTTCGCGCGCGAAGGCTTTCTTCCCAGCGTTGATCGCAGATACAAGCCGCGGGGTTCGTGTATGATGTGCGCCGATGTGAAGCGTGATACGCATGTCGGTCCTATCTATTGTCGTCTTGTGGCTTGGCTGCGTTTTAATGCGCTGTTTCCCCGCGCTCAACCGTGAAGAAAAACTTTTCGTCATGATCGGCATTGACCACGTCATCTGGAACAGTTTGCGGCCCCATCAAAAACACGTTGGCGCCAAAATGATGATGCATACGCGCCAGTTTTTCCATGCGCGGCCCTGTCAATTCTTCGTAAAATTTCGCGTAGTTTTCCGTTGCACGCAGGGCGTCGATTTTTTCTCTATGGGCTTTCACGCAGGCCTCGTGATGGGCGCGGATGTCAGGGTCGGCCAGCATTTTATCGAATTCTTCTTGCAGTTTCGGGATCATCCGCTGGATGGAGCGTTCCTCGACATAGTTATTGTTCATGCGAAACCAATAGGCCAAGCCCTGATCGCGGTCGACGTGGTTCACGCGGCCACGGTCGCGTTTGACCAAAAAGCTTTCAGCAGAGCGCACAGCGTAGTGATTGAGCTGCACCATATCATAGCCATATGTATCGGCGTTTGACCGCCACGCATTGCGATATTCTTCGCGCGGCATGGGTTTGCCAGAACCGTTATACCAGCGAATTTTATCCCAGATTTGCGGCTTTAGGCCCTTGGGGCGATGGACCCCAAGTTTTTTGAACAGTCCGACATTTTTGAAAAGGGTCTTAAACCCCCAAGCTTGGTGCGGTTTATTGGCAAATTCGGGCGCGCAGTTGGTGAATTGATCCAACAAAAATGCGTCTTCATATTCGTGCACATCGTTGTTGCCGAAGAGGCGCCAAGTGCAGGAAATAAGATTGGCATCGGGCAGGGCATCAAACAAAGCAGCCATTGTGCCATCACCGACTTTAATATCGATGAATTCATCAACATCCATCGAAATGGCCCAGTCAGAATTCTTATAGACGTCTTCTTTTTCTGCCTGCTGCAAAGCGTGGTGTTGCGGCTTTAGCCCTGTGCCGTGAAAGGCATTATCGCGATGCTGCAAATAGCCTTTTTCTTGCAAAAGTTCCAAAAACGTATCGGTGCCATCGGTGCAGTCATTGGTATAGACCAAAAAGCCCTCAACCCCGATTGCACGGTGATAGGCAACCCATTCCAAAATAAACGGGCCTTCGTTTTTCATACAGGTGACAATCGCCACAGAATTATCGCCGCGCGGTGGGGCTGCCACGTCTTCTTTCGGCATGAAAATAGGCTTATAGTCCCATTCCGTCTGAGACAGATTGATCAGTTCTTCGCTTTCGATCAAAGACGCTTTGGGTACAATTTTTGAAACCGTTTTAGCCACGTGACGCAGCCCCATGAAACGGAAAAATGGATAGCCCAGTTTTGCCTCAGCGCCGCCAATGCGGATCAGGCGAAATACCGAATTCGCGGGCAGCTTTGCAGGGGCCACACACCAGCGCCCGCGTTTCTTTTTCTCATCGAACTGCACACAGATATGATCCGCAAAGCGCACCGCATCATGATCACGCGCACGCCAAGGGTAACATTGGCTGCCGACAAGTTGCACAACGCCGTTCTCTGCTGTCTGCGCCAGATCAAAAATTGTCGTGTCTTGCTTGCGGGGGACAAGGTCGTAAACCTCAATATTGGCCACAGCACGCGCCGTTTCCAAATAGCGCCTGCGCAAGATCTCATAAACCAAAACATCTCCAAGCGGTGATGCCCAAGGCGCAGGATTGGGCACGCCCATACGGTCTTTTCCCGGCGCACCAGGCGTGGCGAAGGGGTGACTTTCGGCGGGCGACTTTCGATTGCCCAACGGCACAGTTGCATCCACAACAAGCACAGTTAAATCGACCCGCATCGCGGCCAAGCCCAACTCCAACTCGGTGTAAAAATCATGATCAGTCTCAGGCTCTGCGCGGTTCAAAATCACAGCACCCGTTAGGTCTTGATGTGTGACATGAAAAGACAACCATTCCAAAACTGCCGCAGCGGTTTCACCATTGCGCGTGGCCAGCGCTACATTGCGCCCCGCCATCAAATCGTTTTCGGGTGAAGACAATGCGATATCGCGTGCCACACCTGCAAGCGTGGCCGTGACGGTATCAGATGTCGGCGTGCCGACAATCCACGGCGCATTGCCGACAGAGCTAAATTCACCGTCTTCGAATATATCCGTGGCGATTGATTTGTTTAGAAAACTGGTGTGATCAAAAAACAATTCAGCCTTGCCATTGGGAGATTTTATCGCATCCAAAAGGGTGATGTTTCCAAAAACCTGTGCGTCAATACGGCGGGTGATTAGGTCAGCCATTTTTATCCTCAGAGGGTAAAGATTTTAAACGTGCAATATGATCAGCAAGCTGGACTGCGCTGGGCGGTGTTGACCCCGCCATCAATTCAAGTTGCCACATGAATTCAAGGGTTGCACGCTGTTGCTTGAGGCGCACAAAATCGGCTTTGTGATGCGCCAATGACGCGTGGTGTAAATCATCAAAGGCCGCCAATAAATTGCGGTGGGGTTCCGTTTGGGATGACATTTGCGCGATACGCGTATCAATGACGGTGTTGAAATTGCGTTCGGCCCAATAGCCTGTCGAGATGGGTTTGCTCATATGATTGGGCAGGCCACGCGCTGACTTTAGCACGAATTCTTCGATGGAACGCACGGAATAATGATTAAGCCAAGCGCGTTCGTTGTCTTGTCGCAGGCCAAACAGATTTATGCGCGACTGCTGTGTCGCAAAACTGTCCGGCAAGGCCGCGCCAGATGCGCTGATCCAAGTTGCAGTCTTGCCTTTGGGGCGATGAATGCCAAGTTCGCGAAAGGCTTTGGGACGGTGTAAGGTTTTGAAAAAATGCGCGAGCGGCAGGTTGATGCCATCAGGCGCCTTATGGGTAAAGCGTTGTGTGACGGGCGCATCAACCCATGCACTGTGACCACTGTGGCCAAACAGATGCCAGCGCAAAGGCACTGCATCGGCCTTCGCCATTAAGTCGTCCAGCGAAATTCCATTTAACACCAGATATTCATCAACATCGAAAAACAGCGCAAGATCGGCAGACTTATAGCGTTTCTCACGGCTCAAAACCTTCATCGCTTGCCATTGAACGGATAGATCGCCCGTAGGCTGAAAGGGAACATGCGTGATGATACCCGCGTCATTCAGTGCTTGAAGCAAGCTGTCCGTGCCATCGGTACATTCATGCGACGCAATCACAAAGTGATCAAACCCCGCACCAAGATGGTGCGCGATCCAATCGAGAAGCCAAGGGCCCTCGTTACGGATGCATGTAATCGCTACTGCTGTCACACCAATCTACCTCAGATGCTCATGTGGCCCATTGGGGTCCACCATCAAACTTTTCGTTTGATATTATTACAAAGTTGCTCTCATACCCCCTTGTTCAAGTCAAGGTTTGCTGGATTTTTCCCCCTGTTTCGGTGCTGGACGGATCGTCACTGTATGTTTAACATTCATAATTAGAGCAGTCAGGGGCGAACCGTCTTGGTTTAAGCCACTATGAATAAAAAAGCGGTTTGCGCTTAAGGGTATAGGTTATGTCAGAATTACCAGAAATTGCGTCACTGTGGATTGGCGGGCGTTTAAGTTGGCTTGAACAGTTGTGTTTGAAAAGCTTTGCCGATGCGGGGCATCACACGACCCTATATTCCTATGAACCCATCCCCAATGTTCCCGAAGGCGTGCATACTGCAGATGCGGCTGACATTTACCCTGCAGAACCCATGCTGCGCCATGCGCGCACAGGCAGCCCCGCGATCCATGCGGATATGTGGCGGCTAAATCTGTTAAAGCAAACCGATAAAATTTGGGTCGATGCTGACATGTATTGCTACCGCCCTTTTGATTACACGTCGCCCTTTGTATTCGGTTGGGAAAAAGAAGGCTTGGTATGTAATGCCGTTTTGGGCTTGCCGCGTGACAGTAAAACTTTGGATGCCTTGCTTGAATTTTTCAAAGATGAATATGCCATCGCGCCTTGGTTTAAAGACTGGCAGATCAAAGAACTTGAAGCCGAACGCGACGCGGGGCGTCCTGTGCATATGACCGCGCAAAACTGGGGCTTTACCGGACCAGCTTCTGTGACGCATTTTCTGATTGAGACAGGCGAAATCGAACATGCTTGGCCCGAACCCGCCTTTTATCCTGTGAGCTTTCCTGACCGCAATCACATGATCCAAAGCCGCTTTAATGTGGAAGAACGCTTTACAGAGGACACGCGCGGTGTGCACTTTTGGGCGCGCCGCATGAAGCCGCGTTTGGAAGAAAAAGAAAACAACACGCCGCGTCGTGGGTCTTTCATGCATGGGTTGATTGCCAAACATGAGATTGATCCTGCCGCAGCGCCGATCCCTGCGAAAAAGCCGAATGCGAATGCGAAGGCACCTGTCGATGATCCGAAATTCCAAGCCGAAATCGGTCTTGCCGCTCTGAAAGGCGATGCATCCATGGATAAGCTGTGTCGGGATTTCTTGGTCGACAAGCAGTTCATTAAAAAATGCCGCGACACGATCAAAGCCAACGCAGTTAAATTGTTTTAAGGTGGGGCAGACTATGACCAGTTTTGATGACCTCGTTGGAAACTACCTGCACAGAAAACACTTCTTGCAAACGGTGAACCTACCGACTGTGGCCCCTAGCGGTCGGTCGTTTTTGTACATGAAAAATCACAAATGTGCCTGCACAACTGTGATCGCCACCTTGATGAGCCTCTTGGCCAAAGAACAAGGCATCACCGAAGAAATTTCGATGGATACGGTACATGCCCCGCCAAAAACCGTTTTGCTGACGGGGCCGCGTGGCCTTGGGGATCAAAAAGTCATGGCGGCGATCAAAGACCCTGATGTTTTTAAATTCTCGATCATCCGCGATCCGATCACCCGCACTGTGTCTGCCTATGCTGATAAGATTGCCGCAAACGACAAGCAAAAGGGCAAGTTGATGCGCTATCTGGGCAAACCCGCAGATAGCAATATTACCCTTAAACAATTCATTGCGCTTTTGGCCAGCGATGAAGGTGCGCGCGATGTTGATCGTCACTGGCGTCCCCAGCATCAAGAAATTTCCTACGGGCTGATCCCCTTTGATTACATCGGCACAGTCGAAAATATCAAACCTGCGATGGATCACATCGTCGGCACAATCTTTGGCGCCGATGCTGTGGGGCAAACTGTCGATACGCGCAGGTCTATGGGGCATAAAACATCCTCAAAAGAATTGATCGAAACGCTGACAGACCGCGATTTCAAAAACCTTGAAAAAGCTTTTGGCCCCGATTTTGAAATGTACGAAACAGTCAAAGCCAATTTGGCGAAGGTGACTTAAATGGACGGTGAGCCCCATACTGTTTCAAAGTCTGATTGGCGTGATGATTTGCGCAAGCTTGGCGATGCCGAAGGCTTTTACCAAGAACTTGGTGCCAAACACACAGCCTTACATATCAAGCGCGGCGATACGTTGATCGTGACTTTTGAAAACCTTGATCACGTCTTTGAAGATGGCGAAGGTAAGATGCCTTGGGGGTTTGATTTCGTCACCAAACGCGGCTGGTCTATGTTGGGTCTGATGGCTCATGATTGGACATGGTACCGCGACCAAGATGTCTATGATTTCTTCGATCGTTTGAAATCAGAGGGCTTTTTTGACGATTTCAAACGCGTGGTATTTTATGGCGCCTCAATGGGCGGCTATGCGGCCGCAGCATTCAGTGCGGCCTGCCCAGGGGCAACCGTTGTGGCCATTTCTCCGCAAGCCACTTTGGCGCGCCAAGATGCCAGCTGGGAAACGCGATACCGCAAGGCATGGAAGCGCGATTTTTCAACACAATACGGGTTTGCCCCCGATATGATCAAATCAGCGGAAAAAGTTTATATCTTTTATGATCCCTTCGCGCCCCTTGATGCGATGCACGCTGCCCTGTTTCGGGGTGACAATGTGGTCAAACTGCGGTGTCGGTATTTCGGGCACCGCATTGCCTCCATGTGGATCCGTTTGAGCATATTAAAGCCGATCGTTGAGCAGTCCATCGCAGGGACATTGACGGAACCCGCATTTTACAAAATGCTACGCGGGCGCAAAGAAGATCTGCGCTATCAACGTGAAATGCTTGAGCGGCTGGAACGTAAAGGTCGACCTTGGTTGATTGCACGCTATTGCGAAGCTGTGTTGGCGCGACGGGGAGCCCCCAAATTTCGTAAAGCCATGAAACAAGCATTGAAAAAAATGGGCGCATAACCTTTCAGCGCTTTTGTGCAAATCGAGGATGCCGGTGCAAGACGACTACACAGCCTATATTCGACGCACAGCTCAGCAACCGGTGAAGAACGCGACACGGGCTAGCATTCTGACCGCACGGCTTCGTGCCGCCATAATTCGTGGGGATTTGAAACCAGGCCAAAAGGTAAACCTTGATCAGTTGCGGGCCCAGTACAATGTGTCGTTGTCGCCATTGCGCGAAGCAATTTCACGCCTTTCTGTAGATGGCTTGGTCAAATCCTTGGATCAGCGCGGTTCAACCATCGCACCGCTTACGCTTGTTGAGCTCAATGAAATCGTTCAATTGCGCCGCGAAGTCGATGTTTACGCACTGCGCGAAGCGATAAAAAGGGGAGGAGACAATTGGAAGGCGCGGCTGCGCGGGGCGGCTGTCGTTTTGCATTCAGCCGCCACCGCGAAAGCAGGGCCTGAGTTTGAAGAAAACTGGTCTGTTGCACATACGGCGTTTCATTCCGAACTTATCTCAGGATGCAAAATGCCTTTGCTGATTGATTTCTGTCTCAACCTACATGACTTGCAAGACCGCTATCAGCGTCAACTGGCGCCGCAGCTTGCACGATGTGTCGAGGTCTGGCGCATCCATGCCGCGATCGCAACCCATGCGGTTAATGGCGAAGCAGATAGCGCGGCGCTTGCATTTTTGACGCATTTCGACAAAGAAATAGTGACAGTTACTGAACAGCTTAGTCAGTTGCGATAATTTTTGGCCTTTTGGCCGCACACCAAAAGGCGCGCGTGATGACAAAACAAATTCTAATCCTGAACGGACCTAACCTAAACCTTCTGGGCAAGCGTCAACCCGAGATCTACGGCCATGACACCCTAGAGGACGTCGTGGCGAACTGCTCTGTTTTGGCGGAAGAGTTGGGCCTGACAGTGACAGCCGCGCAATCCAATCACGAAGGTGACATCATCGACCAGATTCACTCAGCGCGTGACACCGCAGCAGGCATTATCATCAACCCTGCTGCTTTCACACACACGTCGGTGGCCATTCTTGACGCGTTGAATGCCTTTGACGGTATTGTACTAGAAGTTCACATTTCGAATGTGCACAAGCGAGAAAGCTTTCGCCACCAGTCTTACGTGTCTTTGCGTGCCGATGGCGTTATCGCTGGATTTGGTGTCGAGGGCTACACACTCGCTCTGCGGCGCATGGCGAGTGTACTGACTTAGGCCAAATTTCACTGGCTAAGTTTACGCGCAATCCATGTGAGAAACGTGGGCGCAATGGCCAGCAACAGCACGATCCGCGCCAGATGGTGCAGGGCGATATAAGCCACATCAGCATCCATCGCGATTGCGACCAAAGACATTTCTGTCAGGCCGCCTGGTGCATATGCCAGTAAGATTTGCTCTGTGGTTTGATGAAACATCTCGTGCAATCCGATGGCGAATCCCAATGATAAGGCCAGCATCACCATCGTTGCCCCAGCGCTGAGCGCAATCGTTTCAATAATCAAACGCGGCGTCGCGCCCATAAAACGACAGCCCAGCATGGTGCCCAAAATGACTTGCGCCGTGATCACCAAGACAGCAGGGGGGGCAGACTGGGTAAGACCCGTCATATGGGCCAAAGCCGATAGGATCAGCGGCCCCAACAGGCCGCGCGCAGGAAAGCGCAACATTTTGCCCAGTCCTGTTCCTAAAATCGCGCAGGCCAATAAAATGCCAGCATTCTTAAGATCCAGCGTGGCTTCTGCGCCTTCGGGGGCCAAGACACCCGACACCTCATAGCCCAAAACAACCCTGAAATAGGCGGCGATCAAAGACACAGTGATCACAATGCGAGCGGCATGTGACAAGATGATCCGTTTTTCGTCACCGCCAAGATCGCCGCCGATGATGGTCATTTCGCTCAGGCCTCCTGGCATTGCCGAGAAAAAGGCGGTCACAGGATCTAGCCTGCCGATTTTGATATAAAAGGGCACAACCAGCGCAGCAGCCAAGGCAACATAGACCACGAGACCCAGTAACGAGAGACCCCATTCCAGCAGGTGTGAAAACGTCTGCGTGTCGAAACTCGCGCCCAGCATCACACCAATGACTGGTATAATATAGGGCCGCAGTACGCCCGGATCTTTCATTGGCATCTTGCCCATTGATGCCAAGAAACATGCCAACATCGATCCCAACATCCAAGGTAAGGGCATGTCCAGCAAAGACAGCGCCAACCCACCAGCTGATCCAATCGCAAGGGCAAGGGCCATATTTGGTGTTTCAGGGGGCAGGGATAGAGCGCGTTTCATTCGGGATCCAAACTTTTAGCGGCGGTTTTAATATCGATCCAGCAAAGGCTAGACCCTTTGCGCAACGATATATGCCAAGTAAATTCAAGGCCATGATCAATTCAGCCTAGGTCATAGGCTAAATTTGCAAGCCCAGCCGTTTTTAGAAAGAAACGTCACTCTCTTGCCTTAACCTATGTGCATGTGGCACATCTGGCGCGCTTATTCTTTTCCGCCCAGACAAGACGGCTCACGACGGGGCCATCTGTCATGTCTGTTCGGATTTGCCCATAACGGAGACATTCCAGTGCTAGATATGCCAAAAGTTAAAACTGTTCTTGCCGATCATTACGATCTTGCACCCTCCCCAGAGTTGGCGGAAAGCATGCAAGACATCTACGCTAAAATGTCCCGCGTTGTCTCGCCTGTGGATTGGGCCATCTACGCCCCCTATGTCAAGGCGATCAATGAATTGAAAGCCAAACGCAATGCGGTGATCTTGGGGCATAATTATATGACGCCAGAAATTTTCCATGGTGTCTCTGACTTCGTTGGCGATAGTTTGCAATTGGCGATCAAAGCCACCGAGGTCGAAGCTGATGTGATCGTGCAGGCTGGTGTTCACTTTATGGCTGAGACTTCAAAAATCCTCAGTCCTGATAAAATTGTTTTGATGCCCGATATGGATGCAGGCTGTTCTTTGGCCGAAAGCATTACGGCTGAAGGCGTCGAAGAAATGCGCGCAAAATATCCCGGCGCGCCAGTTGTGTCATACGTGAACACAACTGCTGAAGTGAAAGCTGCCTCTGACATCTGTTGCACATCATCAAATGCTGTTCAGATTGTCGACGCGATGGAAAGCGACACTGTGATCATGACGCCAGATCAGTTCTTGGCGCAAAACGTGGCAAATAAATCCAAAAAGAAAGTCGTCTTCTGGGAAGGCTCCTGCATCGTGCATGAGCTGTATAAAGCGGATGATCTGCGCGCCTACCGTGAAAGCGATCCAGAAGTCAAAATCATCGCCCACCCTGAATGCACGCCCGAAGTGGTGGCGGAATCTGATTTCACAGGTTCAACCAGTGGCATCATTAAATGGGTGCATGACAACAAACCCGCCAAAGCGATGTTGATCACCGAATGTTCCATGGCGGCGAATATTGCCGATGAATTGCCAGAAGTTGAATTTGCAAAGCCCTGCAATGCGTGTCCTTACATGAAAAAGATCACACTTGAAAAAATCCTATACGCTTTGCACACCATGGAAGGTCAGGTCGAGATTGATCCTGATATGGCCGAAAAAGCCAAATTATCTGTGACGAAGATGATTGATCTGTCCCGCGAATTGGGTCTGTGAGAAGCCTCATGAAAGAGATCCAAACAGATCGTGTCGTCATTGTCGGCGCTGGCCTTGGCGCGCTCTATGCTGCGCTGAAATTGGCGCCGCGTCCCGTTTTGATGATCTCGCCTGAAGTCTTGGGCGAAGGGGCTAGCTCTGCGTGGGCGCAAGGTGGGGTGGCCGCTGCAATGGACGCAAAAGACGACCCCAAAAATCATGCAGCAGACACCGTGAAAGCGGGCGCTGGTACTGTCGATCCTGAGGTGGCCGATTTGGTGACGCGACATGCACGCGACTACATCTTGGATCTCACGCGGATGGGCGCGCCTTTTGATCGCACGGATGATGGCGGATATGTTTTGTCGCGTGAAGCAGCGCATAGTTTTGCACGCGTTGTGCGCGTCAAAGGCGATCAGGCTGGTGCTGAAATCATGAAGGCGTTGATCGAACAGGTGCGTGAAACGCCTTCGATTCAAGTGCTCGAAGGTACAATGGCAGTTGATCTGGATGTCACAGACGGAACGGTCACGGGGATCGCGATCCAAGATTCTGACACCAACAGGTCGCAACCGATCATGCTGCGCGGTGCGGCCTATCTTTTGGCGGGCGGCGGGTCTGGCGGTCTATATGCGCTCACCACCAATCCCCCTCGCATTCGTGGCCAAGTGATCGGCATGGCTGCACGCGCAGGCGCGATGATCACCGATGCAGAATTTGTACAGTTTCACCCAACCGCGATGGATGTGGGGGAAGATCCTGCGCCGCTCGCAACCGAAGCTTTGCGGGGTGAAGGCGCGATTTTGATCAACAAGAATGGCGAACGCTTCATGCAGGCTGTGCATCCCGATGCGGAACTTGCCCCGCGTGATGTCGTGGCGCGCGCTATTTTTTCACAAACCCAAGCAGGTCTACGCCCTATGTTGGACACGCGTGCAGCGCTGGGCGAAGATGTTAAAACGCAGTTTCCTGCTGTGGCCGAAGCCTGCGCCCGCAATGGGATTGACCCCGCTGTTGATCCAATTCCAGTGGCAGCTGCGGCGCATTATCACATGGGCGGCATCGCGACCGATACCCATGGGCGCGCCAGCCTGACAGGGCTATGGGTCTGCGGCGAGGCTTCATCGACAGGGCTGCATGGGGCCAATCGTTTGGCGTCAAACGGTTTGCTGGAAGCGCTGGTCTATGCACGTATCTGTGCAGAGGGCATTATCTTGGAGGTGGCAGATACATCCACAGCCGCGCCGCAACCGCTTGACGTCACATTTGATGCGGGCGGTAATGCTCCCAATCCCGCGGCAGTGATGGCCTTGCGCGAAACGATGACCACTTTGGTTGGCGTTGTGCGTGAAGAGGCGGGGCTGAAACAGGCCTTGCGCAAAATTGACGCGCTTGAAAATACCAATGCCGACAGTCCATCTTTCATGAATATGTGCGCGACAGCAACATTGATCGCCGCCTGCGCTTTGCTGCGTCAAGAAAGCCGAGGCGCACATGAACGTTCCGATTATCCAGAAACTCTGGCAGGTGAAGGGCGGCGTTCTGAAATTTTATTAACTGATGCGCTGGCGTTGCGTGCACAGATTGCAAAGGATGCAGCATGAGCTTTTCTACCGTTCCCGACTTGATTTTAGAACCTATGGTGCGGGGCGCGCTGTTGGAAGATTTGGGCAGCTATGGTGATGTGACCACCCGCGCAGTAATCCCAGCCAGCGCAACTTATGATGCCAATATCAACGCGCGTGCTGATGCGATTGTGTCAGGGATGCAGGTGGCGGCACTAGCGTTTCGGTTGGTCGACCCCAGCCTTGAGGTGCAGATCCTGATCCAAGATGGCCAGCCTTGCAAAAAAGGCGATGCCTTGATGACAATCAAAGGCTCTGCGGCTTCAATTTTGTCAGGCGAACGCGTTGCGCTGAATTATGCAGGGCGCTTAACAGGTATTGCCACCAAAACCGCTGGTTTTGTGGCTGAAGCAAAAGGCACCAAAGCGCGCGTGACCTGCACACGTAAAACGACACCGAACATGCGTTTGGTTGAAAAACTGGCGGTGCTGCATGGCGGTGGGTTTAATCACCGATATTCTTTGTCCGATGCGATTATGATCAAAGACAATCACATCGCAGCCGCTGGCGGCATTCGTCAGGTGCTGGAGGCCGCGAAAGCACAAGCCAGCCATATGATGGCGGTGGAAATCGAAGTGGATCGTTTGGATCAACTGTCAGAAGTGCTTGAGGTCGGTGGCGCCAGCGTTGTCTTGTTTGATAACATGGACAACGACATGCTGCGCGAGGCTGTTTCGATCGTCGATGGGCGGATGAAAACCGAGGCCAGCGGCAATGTGAAGCTTGATCGCATCGCCTCAATCGCGGCGACGGGCGTGGATTACATTTCCTCAGGCGCTTTGACACATTCTGCTCAAACCGTCGATCTGGGGCTTGATTTTTAACAAAATCGCGTGACCCAGCATAGCTGCTGACTGATGCCGTAAACGGTGCTGCCGCGGCAAAAAGATGCCGCGTTTGGGGGTGTGATCCCTTGGCTGTGAACCGTGCTATAGTGGCTATTGATCATTTGGAAAACCTTGCATACTGACAAGAAAATCCGTCATCAAAGGCATCGGCTCATGGTCAAAAAATATACAGCGTCTCATTGGGGTGCATATGAAATTCAAGGGGCCGATAAGGATTTAACGCTTGCACCATTTGCCACTGATCCCGATCCCGCGCGGATCGGTCGTGGGTGGTTAGATGCCATGCAAGACACTGAAACGCGGATTGCCCGCCCGTCTATTCGCAAAGGTTGGCTGGAAAACCGCGATCACGCGCGCAGCGGAAATGCCGAATTTGTGCAAGTGCCATGGGATGAAGCACTGAACTTACTGGCCCAAGAGGTCACGCGTGTCCGTACAGATCACGGTAATAAAGCGATTTTTGCAGGCTCTTACGGCTGGGCCTCTGCTGGGCGGTTCCATCATGCGCAATCGCAATTGCGGCGTTTTCTAAATCTGATTGGCGGCTACACTGGAGCGCGTGACACCTATTCTCATGCGGGGGCAGAAGTGATTTTACCCCATCTTACAGGTATGACAAATCGGGTGTTCCAAGATCAAATGACCAGCTGGCCTTTGGTGGCCGAGCACTGCGAAACATTGGTGTCATTCGGCGGGCTTTCCAAGCGCCCTGCGCAGGTGGCCTCATCGGGGACATCAAAGCACGAAACCCAAATGTGGTTGGACAAGGCGCAAAACAACGGCTGTCGGATTATCAATATCTCCCCGCTGAAATCCGATGTTGCACCGCATTTGTTAGCAGATTGGATTGCCCCGCGTCCAGGTACGGATACGGCGCTTATCTTGGCTTTGGCTTATGAGCTATTTGACAAAGGGTATGCCGACCGCGCATTTCTCGAGCGCTACACCAATGGTAGCGACCAGTTCGAAGCCTATGTCACGGGCGTCTCAGATGGCCAACCAAAGACCGCGGATTGGGCGGCTGACATATGCGATATCCCTGCTCAGATCATTAAAGATTTGGCGCAACGGATGGGCACCACAAAAACCATGATCAATATGGCATGGTCCTTGCAGCGCGCCGATCATGGCGAAGTCACCGTTTGGGCGGGGTTGGCACTGGCAGCTATCCTTGGTCAAATTGGCCAAGCTGGGACTGGATTTGCTTTTGGCTATGGCTCGACCGAAACTGTTGGGCGTCCGCGCAAGTTGATAAACTGGCCATCAATGCCGCAGGGCATGAACCCAATCGCAAGCTTTATCCCCGTAGCGCGTATCGCTGATATGTTGGAAAACCCTAATCAAAGTTTTTCCTACAACGGGCGCAGCTATACCTATCCCGAAGCCAAAATGATCTGGTGGTCTGGTGGAAACCCGTTTCATCACCACCAAGATTTGGCGCGCCTTGATCGCTTGTGGCAACGCCCCGATACAGTTGTCGTGATGGATCACAGTTGGACAGCCACAGCGCGCCGTGCGGATATTGTTTTGCCGACAACTTCGGCCTTGGAACGGGATGATTTGATGATAAATCGTCGTGACGAGACCATGGTTTATATGTCTGCAGCCATGCCCGTGATGGGCGCGGCGCGGGATGATTTTGATATTCTGGCAGATCTATCCAAACGGTTTGATGTGTTTGACTCTTTCACAGAGGGGCGCACTGCGCAGGAGTGGCAGCAGCAGATTTGGATCTCCTGTCAAAAGGTGGCCAATAGGCATGGGTTTGAATTGCCAGAGTTTGACCTTTTTAAATCCTCAGGTGTTTTTGAAGTTCCAAATGCAGAAGATCTGCGTATTCAGTTTTCTGACTTTATTGCCGATCCTGTAAAGAATGCACTGAAAACTCATAGTGGTAAAATCGAGCTGCACAGTCAGTCTATCGCCGATATGGGGCTTGCCGACTGTCCTGATATACCGCGTTGGATGCCGCCTGTTGAAAGTCTGATTGGGGCAGATGATGACCTATTGCATTTGATCTCAGGTCAGCCCGATACGCGACTGCATTCGCAAAATGACAACGGCTCTGAATCGCGCGCGAGCAAATTACAAGGTCGCGAAGTCTGCGTGTTGCATCCAGATGCTGCAAAACAACGTGGGCTCAGCGCTGGCGACATCGTTTTGATTGAAAACGCCCGTGGCGGTTGTCTCGCGGGACTCGCGCTCAGCGACAGTCTGCGCCGCGATTGCATCGCTTTGCCCACAGGTGCGTGGCTTGATTTGCGCCAGATCGATGGCAAGCCAATTTGCGTACACGGCAATCCGAACATGTTGACACGCGACAAGGGATCGACGCAGTTGAGCCAAGGAAACATCGCCCATACCGCTGTGGTGCGCGTATCGAAATGGTCCAAACCCTTGCCAGAAATCTCGATTTTTGATGCACCGAATTTGACCTCTACGGGCGCAAAAGACTAGTCAGCCTGTGCTGAAAATCCGTGCAGGTAAGCCACGGGTTAAAGTTTTCTGCACCGAAAGATTCGCGGGATGCAAAAAAATTGTTAACAGGCTGATTCGCATATGTTACCTTTAAGCCAATAAAAAACGACAAAACTAAAAATTGGCAGGCATACAGGCTATGAGAACGGGCTTTTCCGGCACGTTTGTCATTGCGTGGACACAGGTAGAGGTCGAAGGCCTCACTCGTGCACCGTTAACCGCTCTTTCGATCGGCGCTTCATGGCGTTGGACGGGTGAGGCGGTCTGCGTGGACGGGCCGCGTGATGTACTCGTGCTCGACGGCGCGATCGGTCAAGCAGAACTTCATCAACGGGCGGCACAATCTGTGCGGCGGTTGATCGGCTCTGCTATGGCGGGCGCTCCTATATATCACGACCCTGAGGCGCGAGATCGCCTTTTTGACGGCGGCTTTGATGTCACCGACGGGGTTAAACAATATGAGATCACTCTGATCGATACACCTGACTTGGGTGCTCCTTTACTGATGTTCATTGGCGAAATGCCTCCGAAAGATACCGATCTTTGGGTGGTCTCAAGCTATGTCGCGACAGCACGGGATGCGCGTGAAGATACGCAGGGGGCTGTGATTTGCTTTACTCCGGGGACGCAAATCTTAACCCCTGATGGCCCGCGTTTGGTCGAACATCTGGCAGAAGGCGATCTGGTGCAAACCAAAGACAACGGGCCGCAAGCCCTGCGTTGGATTGGTGGGCGCCGCATTTCAGGGGCGCGCCTTTACGCTATGCCTAAGTTGCGGCCGATCAGGTTGCGTGCTGACGCGCTTGGCATGGGCAATCCTGACAAAGATTTATTGGTGTCCCCGCATCACAGAATGCTTGTTTCGGGCAGCGCTGCGCGTGATTTGTTTAATGCCGATGAGGTTCTGGTCGCTGCTAAGGATTTGGTGAACGATTCCTCAATCGTTGTGGATCGCGCAACAAAAGAACTGCGCTATATCCATCTCTTGTTTGATGCGCATCAGGTGATCACCGCAAATGGATTGGAAACCGAAAGCTTTCATCCAGACGCGGCCGATCTTGATGATCTTGCTGGGGAGCAAAAGAAAAGTCTTTTACAGCGTTTTCCAGATCTTGGCGCGCGTACAGATGCATACGGCCCAGCAGCAAGGCGCACTTTAACAGGGGCTGAAGCTGCAATCTTAATGCATGATGTGGCCTAAGTTCTAAAAAACACGCGTTTCAAAGGATGCGCGTGTTGACTCCCTCTCTCACCACTATATAAGCCGCCCATCCCGTGGGCTGAAAAGCGCGCGGGCTAACATTGGTGTTGGTGGCCCCCGCAAGGGGATGCCTGTCGGCCGTAAGCGATAACTGTGCGCAATGCACATAGTTCGTGGAAAGCAAAGGACAGCACCTTTCACAGGCTGCCACTTGGGCGCATGACGTTCTGTCTTGCATTTCGGGTGGAGCATCACATTGAAAGGATCCAGATCGTGACCAAACGCACATCTGCCAAGTACAAAATTGACCGCCGCATGGGCGAAAACATTTGGGGCCGCGCTAAATCCCCAGTAAACCGTCGCGAATATGGCCCAGGCCAGCACGGTCAGCGCCGCAAAGGCAAATTGTCTGACTTCGGTCTTCAGTTGCGCGCTAAACAAAAACTGAAAGGTCACTACGGCGATCTGACAGAAAAACAATTCCGCCGCATTTACGCTGACGCTGTGCGCATTAAAGGCGATACAGGTGAAAACCTTATTGGTTTGCTCGAATCCCGCTTGGACGCTGTTGTGTACCGCGCAAAATTCGTGGCAACTGTCTTTGCTGCCCGTCAGTTCGTAAACCACGGCCACGTGACAGTGAACGGCAAACGCGTAAACATCCCTTCTTACCGTGTTAAAGAAGGTGACGTTGTAGAAGTACGTGATCGTTCCAAGCAAATCGCAGTTGTTCTTGAAGCAACTCAATTGGCTGAACGCGATGTTCCTGACTACATCGAAGCTGATCACTCCAAATTGAAAGCGACATTCGTACGCAAGCCTGGTCTTGCGGATGTTCCATTCGCTGTTCAAATGGAACCAAACCTCGTTATCGAATTCTACGCTCAGAACTAATCTGAGCCGTCTCGATCAAAATTTAAAGGGCCGTCCATTTGGGCGGCCTTTTTTCTGTTGTGGGAAACGCGACAAAACAGCCGCGATACACAAGATTTTGACCTGTGTGGGCAATCAGACTTTCCTTGCGGGGCAGGCGCTTGTATGAGTGATCTACCTTACCGAGAGCTGCCCAAATGACCCGTGTGATTGAACCGCAACCGAAAATTCTCGACATTACTTTGTACCAAAGCGGCGCAAGTAAAATCGAAGGACAAGATAACGCAATCAAACTGTCGTCAAACGAAAATCCGTTTGGCACGCCTGATTCTGCGAAAACTGCTTTTGCAAAGGCGGCTTATCAATTGCACCGCTATCCCAACACAGATCACGCGAGTCTGCGTCAAGCGATTGGGGATGTTCACGGGCTTGATGCGCAAAAGATCATCGTGGGCGTTGGTTCTGATGAGATCATCACATTCTTATGCCAAGCCTATGCAGGTGTCGGTGATGAAGTTATTCACACGGAACACGGGTTTTCGATGTACCGTATTTCGACTTTGGCCGCAGGAGCGACCCCTGTTTGCGTTCCCGAACGTGAACGTGTCATTGATGTGGATGCGATCCTTGCAGCCTGTACCGAGAAAACAAAATTGGTGTTTATCGCAAATCCCGCGAACCCAACAGGTACGATGGTTGGTCAGCGCGAAGTATCGCGTTTGGCGGATGGATTACCTGCGCAAGCTATTCTCGTGCTGGACGGAGCCTATGCCGAATATGTCGAAGGCTTTGACGGCGGCGCGGCCCTCATTGAGACACGCGACAATGTGGTCATGACCCGAACGTTTTCCAAGATGTATGGCCTTGGTGGCGCGCGTATCGGATGGGGCTATGGCCCGCAGGAAATCATCGATACTTTGAATCGTGTGCGCGGTCCATTCAACATGTCCGAGCCCCAACTCGCGGCGGCTGAGGCAGCTGTCAAAGACCGTGAATGGGTTGAAAAATGCCGCGAAGATAATGCGCGTTTGCGTGCGTGGTTGGCAGAGGCACTGATGGAACATGGCGTGCCCTCTGACACCTCCTGCGCAAACTTCATTTTAGCACGCTTTATCAACGAAGCCGAAGCAGAAGGCTGTGATGATTTTCTAAAAGCGAACGGGCTTTTGGTGCGCCGCGTTGGCGGGTACGGCCTGCCCAATTGCCTGCGGATCACAGTGGGGGATGAATCCTCATGCCGCCGTGTCGCGCATACCATCGGACAGTTTCTGGAGCAAAACCGATGACCATTCTCTACAACCGCGTGGCGCTCATCGGCCTTGGGTTGATCGCGGGATCGATGTCTTTGGCGATGCGCCGTGCTGGGGTTGCGGGTGAAATTACGGGCTATGCTCGTTCCAGCGAGACTCGCAATACTGCGCGCGAAATCGGCCTAGTTGATCATGTGTGCGACACAGCGCTTGACGCGGTTAAGGATGCTGATTTGGTCGTGCTCGCTGTGCCAGTTGGCGCTATGGGCACCGTTATGGCCGAAATTGCACCAGCCCTAAAACAGGGCGCTGTTGTGACAGATGTGGGGTCGGTAAAAGGCGATATTTTTGCCTCTGTTTTACCGCATCTTCCTGAACAGGCTGAATTTATTGGCACGCACCCAATGGCTGGGACCGAACACTCAGGGCCGAATTCGGGTTTTGCAGAACTGTTTGATAAGCGTTGGTGTTTGATCGTTCCGCCTGAGGGCGCATCGGAAACTGAAATCCAGAGATTAGAAAAATTCTGGCGCGCACTTGGGTCTGATACCAAGCGGATGGAAGCAGAACACCACGATCTGGTGTGCGCTGTGGTATCACATACACCGCATTTAATCGCCTATACGATGGTGGGTGTCGCTGATGATTTAAGCCGCGTGACGGACCAAGAGGTGATTGAGTTTTCTGCGGCAGGGTTTCGCGACTTTACCCGTATAGCTGCATCAGATCCGACCATGTGGCGTGACGTGTTTTTGTCAAACAAAGACGCGACTTTGGAAATACTTGGACGATTTACCGAAGAATTGTTCGCCCTTCAGCGCGCCATCCGAATTGGCGATGGCGACCACTTGCATGATTATTTTACCCGCACACGAGCCATTCGTCGTGGAATTATTGAGGCGGGCCAAGATACTGATGCGCCGAACTTTGGGCGCCATTCTGACGCGACATGATAGCTGAGCGTGCCACATATGCGATCTGTTTTCTAATCGTTTCGCTGACTGTGCCGCAAAAAGCGGTTTTCGCGACTGAGCTTGCCAAGTCGATTGTACCGCAAGCCAGACCAGTTGCTGCGCCTCTAAATGTGTCGACCGCGCAGCAAGGTAACACAGTGTCTGAAATGGCCATATCTATCTTGCCAACAGCCCGTCCAAAAGGGCTGACAGCGCCAACTGTGCAAGCTGTGAAGTATCGGTCAAAAGGATCTGTTTGTGGCGTCAAAGAGATCCGTGGCACGCTGTCCACAGCGATCCCCGCCAAGTTACAAGGCTGCGGTTTAGATGGGCCTGTTCATGTGACCGAAATTTCAGGTGTTACATTGTCACGCCCTGCGACAATCGATTGCACTACGGCAAAGGCCTTGCACAAGTGGGTCGAAAAAGGTGCAAAACCTGCTGCCAAACGTATCGGGGGCGGGCTGAGTTCACTCACGGTTGTGGCCAGTTATGCCTGCCGACCGCGCAATAATATTCCAGGCGCTAAAGTGTCTGAACATGGACGTGGGCGTGCTATTGATATCGCAGGCGTCACATTCAAAAATGGCGATGTTGCGACTGTTTTAAAGGGTTGGAATAGCAGGGCTTACGGCAAGATGTTTAAGAAAATGCACAAGTCTGCTTGCGGTCCCTTTGGTACGGTGTTGGGGCCCAATGCCAACAAATATCACAAAGACCATTTTCACTTTGACACGGCACGCTACAGATCTGGCAGTTATTGCCGCTAGATTTAGCGAATGATCAAGCGCGGGGCAGGGCCAAGTGGAATAAATCCAAAGGCGATCGACCCACCCGAAAGGCTAAGTTCGGCATCGATGGTATTCGCATTGCCTTTCATCTTGGCCAAGATTTCGCCCGCACGCAGGGCAATGGATTCCATAGATTGCGGAATAACCCCAGATGCAGTGCCAAGCGCAATCAATTCGCGCCAATTCGTGGCTTGAATTTGAATTGTGCCGTTTGGATAGCCTTGCTTGTCGACATCAAATTCACCTGCGATGTTCAAATTAACGGCCCCCCAAATGGCTGATGCTTTGTGCAAGACCACATGTTTGGGTTGCGGGCGCGGACCTTCGAGCGCTGTGATATCCCAGTCTTTGTCAAACTTTATGGTCGTATCGATTTGCAAGCTGTCAAATGTATCTGACAGCACGCCTTCGGGGTTCAGCTTTGACAGCAGTCCCGATGAGGGTTTGAGGCCTGTTAGTGAAAACTGTGTTTCATAAGTAAACGGGGTATCTGGGTTACGGACAGCTTGCGCCTGAGCCTCGTTTAAAAACAATTCCCATCCCGCAGATGATTGTGCTGTGATCTCGCTAAAATTAAACGCGGCTTGATGCACAGTGAGAGATGGCCCAACGCCCAAAACCAATGTGCTGTTTATCGTTTCATTGGTGGCATTGATTGTTTGCAGCGGCGTTGAAACACGCAGGTCTTGTGCAAGAGTGGCCTCGACCCGTGTGGGTGTGAAGCTGCGGCTTTTTAGTTCAAACTGCGATGTTTGATATGCCACGCCTGTTTTGGGGTCAGCAATCGCCAAATCCTGCAACACTGTGTGAAAGCTTAAAGGATACCCGCCTGTGTCCAGCGCTGCATAGTCTGCCTGCCACCCTTCGGCTTGACGCGCTGAAAGCCATGCGGCGATGCTGCGTTCTGTTGTGCGCGCGCCGATCAGCCAATACCCAGAATACAAGACGACAGCGATTAGAAACAGAAAGATAAGTTTGCGCATAGCAGGTCCTTTCACGAACTCTTTGAGCAAGGGCGTAAGATGTGTTTAAACGCAGTTACTGAACTTGGCCAGAGTGCCAAAAAACACTGAGCGAAATACGGAACATGGCACTGCGTGGGTCTTTGGATCAGCGCACAGACGGGACAAGGCAAATGATCGACGCAGAAAATGGGTTTTGGGTTTTCGGTTACGGATCATTGTTGTGGAACCCCGAATTCGATTATATCGAACGCACACCTGCTGTACTTGATGGATATGCGCGCTCTTTTTGCATGTGGTCAATTCATCACCGCGGCAGCGTCGAGGTGCCAGGCTTGGTGCTTGCTCTTGATGCACAGCCAGACGCCAGTTGTCAGGGGGTGGCCTTTCGCATCGGCCCTGATTTTGCAGAAAAATCACTTGCAGATTTACGCGAACGCGAATTGGTGTCCTCTGCATATGTCGAACATCTTGTGCCTCTGCGCAGGCCTGATGGGCGTGAACTACAAGCACTGGCCTATGTGATTGATCCAGCGCACCCGCAATACACAGGGGCGCTGACCTTGGACGAACAAGCTGATATCATCGCTAAAGCAACCGGCGGGCGTGGGCCGAATTGTGACTATTTGTTCAACACAGCATCCCATTTGATCGAACTGGGGATGGAAGATCACGATCTTACGGAATTGTCAGAAAAAGTGCGCCAGCGTCTTTGTGCGTAAAGTAAATCCTGTGTTGGCATGAGCAGCTTCCTCGCCTATCGTGACAGCAATAGAAACAACAGGTCAGGATGAGGTCAATGGACCAACCCGATCGCGAAGCAGTACAATCTTTTTCACAACCCGTGAGGCAGATCACCCTAATGCTGATCGTCTTAGGGCTGGTGTCCTTTGGTGGTTACGTGGCCTTGCCGCGGGTTTTGCCTGTATTTTTGGCGAATCCGTTCTTAAACGGCTTCATCGCCTTGGTGTTTGTCATCGGTGTCGTTGCCTGTTTTTGGCAGGTCATTCAACTGGTCGGTTCGGTCAATTGGATTGAACGTTTCATCGGTGTGCGCCCGCAACAGCAGGGCAAACGGGCACCACGTTTGCTGGCCCCTTTGGCGGGTTTGATGCGCGAACGGGGCGCGCAGTCACAAATTTCTGCTTCGTCATCGCGCTCTATTTTGGATTCGGTCGCTACCCGCATTGATGAAGCCCGCGACATCACCCGCTATATTTCGAACCTTTTGATTTTCTTGGGGTTGCTGGGCACGTTCTACGGACTTGCTACAACTGTACCCGCGCTCGTCGATACCATTCGCGCGCTGTCCCCGACAGAAGGCGAAGGGGCCGCAGATGTGTTTTCACGTTTGATGACGGGATTGGAACAACAGCTGGGCGGTATGGGCACGGCATTTGCGTCGTCGCTCTTGGGCTTGGCTGGGTCTTTGGTTGTTGGCCTGCTTGAACTCTTTGCGTCTCATGGCCAAAACCGGTTCTTCCGCGAACTCGAAGAGTGGATGTCATCCATCACGCGCATCGGATTTTCAGGCAATGACGGCGACGGCGAAATGTCTGGGGCCGTGGGTGTTTTGGATCACATGAGCCAACAGATGGATGCTTTGCAGACCCTGTTTACCCAATCAGCTGTTGCGCGATCTGCGGCTGATGACCGAATGGATCAACTGGCACAGTCCATTGATCGTTTGGTCGCGAAAATGGACGATAATGACGGTTCAACGCGCGCGCTCGACAGCCTTGCTGAAACGCAGATGCGCCTTGTTACCGTACTAGAAAAAAAATCGGATGGTGGAGCGCCTTTTGGCGAAGACGCAGAAGGCCGCATGCGCTTGCGTTCGATTGATGTTCAGCTTTTGCGCATTTTAGAAGAGCTGTCAGCAGGGCGGCAAGAAAGCACCAATGCGCTCCAGTCAGAACTGTCGGCACTCACGCGCGCCTTGCGTGATCTGTCGGGGCAGGACACGTAAACATGGCTGTTTTGCGTCGGTCTTCGCAGCGGATGTCTGGGTCAATTTGGCCCGGGTTTGTCGATGCTATGACCGCTTTGCTTTTGGTTCTTATGTTCGTGTTGACCATTTTCATGGTGGTCCAAGCCATGCTGCGCGACACAATCACGGGGCAAGAAAGCGAATTAAACGCCCTGTCCAGCGAAGTTGAAGCACTGGCGCGCGCCCTTGGTCTTGAGCAGCAAAAAACATTTGGTCTGGAAGAGCAGCTTGGAAATATGCGCGCAACACTCAGCGAGGCACGCAATATCGCTGATGCGCAAACCGCACTGATCACATCCTTGCAAGCAGACAATGCAGCACAGCTTGCGCATATTTCATCCTTTGAAGCGCAGGTTGCCAGCCTTCTTGCGCAACGCGATAGTGCAGTGGGGCGCGCAGAGGAATTGACTGCAACCGTGGCAGAACTGGAAGCGGCCAAAGATAGAATTCTAAGTGATCAAGAAGCGCTGCAATTGGCGTTGGCGCAGGCGCGCGATGAAATAGATGCGGCCGCTGAACAAGCCCGTTTGGCAGCTGCGCGCCGCGAAGCTTTGGATGCTTTGGTCGCGCAATTGCAATCAGAAACCGCAGAAAAAGACGCCGCATTGGCCGCAGCCCTTGTTGACACTGAGCAAGCGACCACAGCCCTCAGTCAAGCCGAACAGGATCGGTTGTTGGATCAAGCGGCTTTGCAATCCTTGCGCGACCGTTTGGCCACATCACAAGATGAATTAACGGCCATGACCCTTGCACTTGAACAAGAACGCAAAGAGGCTGAAGAAACGCTTACGCTCTTGGCCGCAGCAGAAGCCGCGCGAAAATCGTTGGACCAATCGGCACAAGAACAATTAAGCGAGGCGCAAAAGCAAGCAGCGCTCTTGGCCACCGCCAAAGCTGCCTTGGCGACAGAGACCGAAAAATCCGCAGCTGCATCGCGCAAATTGGCGTTGCTCAATCAACAAGTGGCCGAATTGCGCAGCCAGCTTTCCTCACTTCAAGCGATCTTGGATGATCGTGCGTCACGAGATGCAGAAGCAAATGTTCAAATCGATGCACTAACATCACGGCTCAATTCTGCCTTGGCACAGGTCGCAGCCGAAGAGCGCCGCCGTGCAGAATTGGAAGAAGCAGAGCGTAAGCGTTTGGAAGCTGAAGCTAAGCAGCTGGAAAACTACCGCTCCGAATTCTTTGGACGGTTGCGCGAAATCCTAGGCGACCGCGAAGGCGTGCGGATTGTCGGTGACCGTTTTGTGTTCAGTTCTGAAGTTTTGTTTGATCAAGGCTCCGCCACTTTGGCCAATTCAGGGCAGGCGCAGATTGCGCGTGTGGCACAGATTTTGTCGGATGTGTCCAAAGACATTCCTGCCGAAATTGATTGGGTGATCCGCGTTGATGGGCATACTGATCGCGCGCCACTATCGGGAACAGGCGAGTTTAAAGACAACTGGGAACTCAGTCAGGCGCGTGCACTTTCTGTGGTGCGCTATATGACGGATGCATTGGGATTTCCCGCGGGTCGTTTGGCTGCTGCTGGTTTTGGTGAATATCATCCGATCGCGCAAGGCAATAGCCCCGCAGCATATGCACAAAACCGCCGCATCGAGTTGAAACTGACAGAAAAATAGTTTTACGGGATCAAGTCAATCTGATGTGACATTGAGCTGATGACAATGCCATTTCGTTCGATTTCAACCTGTGCTTCATACGTGCCTTCGGGCCAGCTCTGCGATGATTTGCGTCCTGTGGCGTTGAAAAACTGTGCTTGGTTTTTCGTTGATGTCACATCGCGCTGCGCGACGATCCCTTTTGGTCCGCGTAATGTCAGGCGCATGATGTCGTTCGTTTGACCACCAAAGGCAAAGCCATAGACCACAAGTGCAGGGCTAGAAACGGGCAAGCTGTCGACCAAGACCGTGCCTGCTTTTATCGCAGCGTACTCGGGCTCCGAGCTTGCGATACCAACCTGCAAAAGACTGGTGCTTTGATACGCAATCGGTTGATCCCACAGGCTGTCAGTTGGCGTGGTCGTGCATGCATTGGATGTTTTGGACGCGAATGGATTAAACGGGTCGATCACTTTACCATCTTTACGCGCAACGATATGCACATGTGGAAACTCGGTGCGCCCAGACAGTCCGACTTGCCCCAAAGGAGCACCGCGTTCGATCTGATCGCCTTGTTTCACAATCAAAGATCCGCGTTTCATGTGACAGTACTGCGTTGTCCATCCACCGCCGTGATCAAGTACCAGCCCATTGCCGCATTCGACACCGCTTACATTTGGCGCATTTGGAGATTTTTGCGAGATGTCGGCCATGCCATCACGTGTGGCAACAACGCGACCAGCGGCAGAGGCTAGAACATTAACGGGCTTGAGCATGTCGGCCTGTGTGGGCAGTGCAAAATCAACCCCCTTATGGCCGTTGTAGGTCAGCGCGCCACAGGTAAAATCTTGGGCTGCTGAACTGGGGTCTGTGTCGACATAGTTTTGGATATAGCAATCGCTGCCTAGGGTGCAGTCGATGGGTTGGCTTAAACGAATGTCCCCCGCAAGCGCAGGGCTTGCGAGGGACAAAATTGACAAGAGTGATGTCAGAACAGATCGCATACTTACGGCCTTAGTCCGCCGTCAGCAAAGGCGGCTTTTTGCGTGAACCGATACGCTTGTCGCCAATCTCTTGGATACGCAAATCGATTTGGCCATCTTTAACGCCCACTTGCACCACACCACCTTTGGCCAGCTTGCCAAACAGCAATTCTTCGGCGAGCGGTTTTTTGATGTGTTCTTGGATTACGCGCCCCAAAGGACGCGCGCCCATTTTGCTGTCATAGCCTTTGTCACCCAGCCATTCAGCTGCAGCACGCGTAAGTTCGATATGTACGTTGCGATCCATAAGCTGTGCTTCGAGTTGCAGAACAAACTTTTCAACAACTTGGAAAATCACATCTTTTGGCAGCGGAGCAAAGGAAATCACAGCATCCAAGCGGTTGCGGAATTCAGGGGTAAAGGTCCGCTCAATCGCTGCTGTGTCTTCTCCTTCGCGGCGATCACGGCCAAAGCCGATTGCCTCTTTTGCTTGTTCTGATGCGCCAGCGTTTGATGTCATGATCAAAATAACATTGCGGAAATCCACGGTGCGACCGTTGTGATCGGTTAGTTTGCCGTTATCCATGACTTGCAACAAAATGTTGTAAACATCAGGGTGCGCTTTTTCCATTTCATCGAGCAAAAGCACACAATGCGGGTGTTGATCGATCCCGTCCGTCAGCATGCCGCCTTGGTCAAAGCCCACATAGCCGGGAGGCGCACCAATGAGGCGTGAAACGGCGTGTTTTTCCATGTATTCAGACATATCGAAACGCAAAAGTTCGACACCCAAAGTGTCTGCCAGCTGTTTGGCCACTTCGGTTTTGCCGACACCTGTCGGTCCTGCGAACAGGTAGTTGCCGATAGGTTTCTCTGGCTCACGTAGGCCAGCACGTGCAAGTTTGATCGCTGATGACAAGGCCACAATGGCTTTGTCTTGACCAAAGACCACGCGCTTGAGCGATCCTTCGAGATCCTTGAGAATCTCTGTATCGTTCTTGGACACGCTTTTCGGCGGGATGCGCGCGATTTTCGAAACAACTGCTTCGATTTCTTTCGGGCTGATGGTTTTGCGACGACGACTTTCCGACAAAAGATGCTGGGCTGCACCAGCTTCATCGATGACATCAATCGCTTTATCTGGCAACTTGCGGTCATGGATGTAGCGTGACGACAATTCCACAGCGGATTTGATCGCATCGTTGGTGTAGCGAATGTCGTGGTGATCTTCGAAATAGGGTTTCAGCCCCATCAAAATTTTCACAGCATCATCGACTGACGGCTCATTCACATCGATTTTTTGGAAGCGGCGCACCAAAGCGCGATCTTTTTCGAAATGTTGACGGAATTCTTTATATGTTGTCGAGCCCATGCAGCGCAGTTTGCCGCCCGCCAAAGCAGGTTTCAGCAAGTTCGACGCATCCATAGCGCCACCAGATGTGGCACCCGCACCGATAACAGTGTGGATTTCATCAATAAACAAAATCGCATCTGGGTGGTCTTCGAGTTCTTTCATGACCGCTTTTAGGCGCTCTTCGAAATCACCACGGTAGCGCGTGCCCGCGAGCAATGCGCCGAGATCGAGCGAATAGATGATTGCTTGGGACAACACTTCAGGCGTTTCGCCATCGACAATCTTGCGAGCCAGACCTTCCGCGATGGCCGTTTTACCCACACCAGGATCGCCCACAAGCAAGGGATTGTTTTTACGCCGACGGCAAAGAACCTGAATGCAACGTTCAACTTCATGGGCGCGGCCGATCAAGGGGTCCACATCCCCTTTGGCGGCTTTCTTATTGAGATCGACACAGTATTTAGCCAAGGCGGATTCTTTTTCGTCACCGCCTGAAGTTGCACCGCCCAACTGGTCTTGGTCATGTTCATCGTCCGCGCCTGTTACAGGGCGCGTTTCTTCATAGTTTGGATCTTTGGCAACGCCATGCGCAATAAAGTTAACCGCATCATAGCGAGTCATGTCTTGTTCTTGCAAAAAGAACGCCGCATTGGATTCGCGTTCAGCAAAAATCGCAACCAGTACATTTGCGCCTGTCACTTCGGTGCGACCAGAGGATTGTACATGGATCGCAGCGCGTTGAATGACGCGTTGGAACGATGCGGTGGGCACAGCTTCTGACCCATCGACATCCGTAATCAGGGTCGTCAAATCGTCTTCAATGTAATCGACAAGCGTCTTGCGCAATTCTTCGAGATCAACATTACAGGCCTGCATAACGCGGCCCGCATCGGGTTCATCAACCAAAGCAAGCAACAAGTGTTCAAGCGTTGCAAGTTCATGTTTGCGTGCATTTGCAAGGGCCAATGCTGCGTGGATGGCTTGTTCTAGGCTATTGGAAAATGATGGCACTGTGGGGGTGCTCCTTTCATTCGGGTCTATATTCGGCCTGCGGTGGCCTTAGGTTCACCGTGGTCTCATACTCTTAAGGTTCGATTGAAACCTGCGCACTTCAAGAGAATTTTTGGTTAACACTCGTATTTTTTCTACGAGCTTCCATTTTTTATGCTGTGAAACGCGCGTTACGCATCCCTTTGTTTATATGATGTATGTTGCACGCCTGCCTTTGCAAGTCCCAAATGCGTGATCAGAACCTGTCTTTTCTGGCGCGAATTTCTGTAAAGACATCTAAATCCGTTGCATTGATCATATTCACGGCACTTTTCACCCCGCTCGTATCTGCGCGTAGAAACGGATTTGTGTCTTTCTCAAGTTTCAAGCGGGTGGGCACAGTGGGCAGATCGCGGGCACGCTTTTCCGTGATGTCTTTGACCCGTTTTAAAAGTGCGGAGTTCTCAGGATCGACCGTGATGGCAAAGGCAGCATTACTGGCAGAGTATTCATGGCCAGAACACACAAGAGTGTCATCGGGCAGGGCGCGTAGGGTTAACAGGCTATCCCACATTTGCTGTGGCGAGCCTTCGAACAACCGACCACATCCCAAAGCCATCAAACTATCGGCACTGAATAGAATTTTGTCCTGCACTACGAAGTATGCGATATGGCCAATGGTGTGACCAGGGACATCCATGACCTCGACCGTTTGATTTGCGAATTGAAACTGTTCACGCGGGGACAAGGCTTTGGTTACAAGATGCGCAGGTAAGCGGTGCATGTCAGCGGCAGCGGCCATAACGGCAGGAGTCCAGCCGCGCGCAGCGCAAGCGTCAAGCAGAGGCGCAAGGCCATCAATGTGGTCCCAATGGTGGTGGGTGAGCCAAATATCGGTCAAAGCCCAGCCATGTTTGTCCAGCTCTGCCAAAATAGGCGCATGGTCTGCCACATCAATACAAGCTGTCGCTTTTGATGCTGGATCATGCAAAAGATATGCGTAGTTATCTTTGAGGGCGCAAAAGGTCGCGAGTTCTAGCATGGTGTTTGTCCAAAGTTTAGGGCATCATCTTTATAACACTTGACCAAGGGTACAGGTTTTACAATGCATCTTGACGTTGTTGATTTGAAAAACTTCTACTACCGCACGGGCCTTGGGCGCGCAGCGCAGCGCGTTATTCGCGACCAAGTCGTGTCCTATTGGCCTGATGCCTCTCGTCAAACTGTTGCAGGATTCGGATTTTCCGTGCCCTTGTTGCGCCCCTATTTGGCCGACGCGCGCCGCGTTGTGGCCCTCATGCCAGATCAGCAGGGCGTTATGCCTTGGCCTGCGGGGATGGAAAACACATCTACGCTGTGTCACGAAACCGCTTGGCCGTTGCAAACAGGCCTCGTGGACAAGCTTGTGGTGATGCATGGCTTGGAAACGTCAGATCACCAATCCGCGTTGCTTGACGAATGTTGGCGTGTGCTGGGGCCTGGCGGCAAAGCTTTGTTTATTGTGCCCAATCGTGGCGGTGTTTGGTCGCGCACAGACAGCACGCCCTTTGGCTTTGGGCGCCCATATTCTTTAGGGCAATTGGAAACGCAATTGAAACGCGCGAACTTCGTTCCAGAACGCCATAAGGCCGTGCTGTTCCAACCGCCGTCTAATAAGAAATTCTGGCTGCGCTCGGGCCCTATGTTGGAACGCATCGGACGCCAAGTCACGGATCATCTCGCTGGGGGTGTTTTGATGATTGAAGTGTCAAAGCAAGTCTATGCACAAACGGGTACAGGCAGTCCTCAAGCAATCAAACGCGCCAAAGGCGTTTTGGGCGGATTACGCCCCGTGCCCGAGGCAAAGCCTGCTTAGACTTCGATTTCTGTACGCGATGGCTGGCTGTGATTTTAGCAGCGCTTAACCAAATTCAAATAAGATCCCTTTAAACCTGCCGATACTCAAATTTCGTTTTAGGCGATGGGGACTATATGTTGGAAATTTTATGCCTCACGATGATGGGGATTGGACTTGGTGATATCCTGCAAGGGCTGCTGGATGAGGACGATCAGGACGACTCCGATGAGGCGGCTGATGAAAATTTCGATCCCATTGTCGAAGATATTCCTATCGACTCTGTGTTCGATGACGCCCCCGTTGATGTCGCGCGTGATGATGCGACTATCGTGACGACCGACAGCACAGTCACTGTTACACAAGCCATGATTGATGCTGAAGATGATGATGATATCGTTTCCGAATATGTTCTGACCGAAGGCGCGAACCTTGCCATCAATATCGATGACGATGTCGATGGATATGTGCATTTGGTGCACACGGGCTACACAGATGCCGAAACCGTGGATGATCTCGATGGTTTCACCTACGGCGTGAGCTTGGATATTTTGGTGGTTACCGATTCCCCACTTTCGCCATACCTGTCTTCAATCTCAGGCGATGCCGAAGGGTATGAATTTGACTTTGCGACAGATGTGACCGTGTTGAGTGTGGTGGAAACATATAGCGCAACACAGGCTGAGACAGGCGATGTGCCATATATCGAAAGCTTGGGTGGCTTTGTCCAAACAGGCTCGGGTCAGATTGACACCTTTTCAAATCAGTATGACCCGACAGTTGATGCGCAATACAACGGGGCCACCCCTCCTAAGACCCCGTGGTGGGAAGCAATGGTCAGTGAGGCAAATACACAATCCACCGTGGGATAAGGCCCGATGTGAAGCGGGTGCTTCAAGCTGAACAAATTGTATTTGCATAGATTGCTCGACGCCTCAGGTGTGTCTTCACAGGGGGCACCATAAGATTACAGCGCGAGAGCAGGCTGTTTTGGCAAGGATTCGTCGAAACAAGCAAAAGTTTTACTAGATGTTATAACTTTTTTTAGGCCTTGTTTTACTCTAAATCACGTAAGTCATTGATAATAGGTAAATGCGCCTGCGACATCTTCGCAGGAAAGCGCAGTAACACGGTTGCGAGCTCGCAAATGCTCCGCTATACCCATCGCGATTTTTGCTGCCTGTGCATTCGCACGGGTTTCTCAATATGCCCGACCTTTGAAGTTCATGTATAAGTGAATTGAAAGGGAAAGGCCCAACGACATCGGAAGGGTGGACGTGTCCGAACCAGCTTCGATTTCCCGCGGTATTGCCGCACGCTACGCCACGGCCTTGTTTGATCTGGCCAAGGAAAGCAAAAAGCTAAAAGCGCTTGAGGACGATGTTGCGTCTCTCAGCTCGGCCTTGGCCGATAGTGCTGACTTGAATGCAGTAATTGCATCACCTGTTGTTTCTCGTGAAGAACATGGTGCTGTTGTTTCAGCTATTTCGAAAAAAGCGAAATTTTCGCCAATCATGGCCAATACTTTGGCCTTGCTTGCGCAAAACCGTCGCCTCTTTGTGTTGCCACAATTCGTGGACGCATTGAACGCTATGCTCGCAGACGAGCGCGGCGAAGTGACTGCTGACGTCACCTCTGCAAAGGCTTTGACCAAAACACAGAGTGACAAATTGGCTAAGACATTGTCAGCCCAATTTGGCAAAGACGTTACAATTCATGCGACCGTTGATGAGTCCCTCATCGGCGGTCTTATCGTTAAAGTGGGTTCGAAGATGATTGATACGTCAATCGCCTCCAAGCTCGCTTCCCTCCAGAATGCAATGAAAGAGGTCGGATAATGGGAATCCAAGCAGCCGAAATTTCTGCGATCCTCAAGGATCAGATCAAAGACTTTGGCAAAGACGCCGAAGTTGCTGAAGTTGGTCGTGTACTGAGCGTTGGTGATGGTATCGCCCGCGTCTACGGTCTCGACAATGTTCAGGCTGGTGAAATGGTTGAGTTCCCCGGCGGTATCCGCGGGATGGCACTTAACCTCGAAGCCGATAACGTAGGTATCGTTATCTTCGGGTCTGACAAAGACATTAAAGAAGGCGACACAGTTAAGCGTACGAACTCCATCGTGGACGTTCCTGCGGGTGACGAACTTCTTGGCCGCGTTGTTGACGGTCTTGGCAACCCAATCGATGGCAAAGGTGAAATCAAAACCACCAAACGCCTCGTTGCGGACGTAAAAGCGCCAGGCATTATCCCACGTAAATCTGTTCACGAACCAATGGCAACAGGTCTTAAATCTGTTGACGCGATGATCCCAGTTGGCCGTGGCCAGCGTGAGCTTATCATTGGTGACCGCCAAACTGGTAAAACAGCTGTGGCGCTCGACACGATCTTGAACCAAAAATCCTACAACGATGCAGCAAAGTCTGAAAACGACAAATTGTACTGTATCTACGTGGCGATTGGTCAAAAACGCTCCACAGTGGCTCAGCTTGTTAAAAAGCTCGAAGAGTCTGGCGCGTCCGAGTACACAATCGTTGTTGCTGCGACGGCTTCTGATCCTGCACCTATGCAGTTCTTGGCTCCATATGCTGCGACTGCAATGGCTGAACACTTCCGTGATAACGGCCGTCACGCTTTGATCATCTACGATGATTTGTCAAAGCAAGCTGTGTCATACCGTCAGATGTCACTTCTTCTTCGCCGCCCACCAGGTCGTGAAGCTTACCCAGGTGACGTTTTCTACCTTCACTCCAGACTTCTTGAGCGTTCAGCGAAACTCAATGAAGACTACGGTTCAGGGTCTTTGACAGCTTTGCCTATCATTGAAACTCAAGGTGGTGACGTTTCTGCGTTTATTCCAACAAACGTGATTTCGATCACTGATGGTCAGATCTTCCTTGAAACAGAACTCTTCTACCAAGGTATCCGCCCTGCGGTGAACACTGGTTTGTCTGTTTCTCGTGTTGGTTCATCTGCGCAAACAAAAGCGATGTCTTCTGTTGCCGGTCCGGTGAAATTGTCACTGGCTCAATACCGTGAGATGGCCGCCTTTGCTCAGTTCGGTTCTGACCTTGATGCCTCCACTCAGCAATTGCTGTCCCGTGGTGCTCGCTTGACTGAATTGATGAAGCAAGCTCAGTACGCGCCTTTGTCTAACGCCGAAATCGTCTGCGTTATCTTTGCTGGTACAAACGGCTACCTCGATAAAATCGAAGTGTCCGATGTAGCGCGCTTTGAAAAAGGTCTTCTTGAGTTCTTGCGCGGCAAGCACAAAGATCTTTTGACTTGGATTTCCGATGAAGATCCAAAAATCAAAGGCGATGCCGCCGATAAGGTGAAGGCTGTTCTGGACGAATTCGCAGCAACCTTCGCTTAATCCCGGGAAAAGGACAGTCTAATGCCTAATCTCAAGGACCTAAAAAATCGGATCGCGAGTGTGAAATCCACACGCAAGATCACGAAAGCCATGCAAATGGTCGCGGCTGCAAAATTGCGCCGCGCCCAAGAAGCAGCTGAAGCGTCACGCCCCTACACAGAACGGTTCAATGCTGTTCTTGGTGCGCTGTCTGCATCAGTTGGTGGCTCTGATAGCGCGCCCCGGCTTCTTGCCGGGACGGGCAAAGACGATGTGCAATTGCTTGTCGTGATGACTGCAGAACGCGGCCTGTGTGGCGGCTTCAACTCTTCTATCGTGAAGCTTGCAAAAGCCCGCGTCGAAGAATTGAAAGCGGCTGGCAAAACAGTAAAAGTTCTTACTGTTGGCAAAAAGGGTCGTGAACAGCTGAACCGTGAGTTTGGTGACCTTTTGATCGGCCATGTCGATCTAAGTGGCGTCAAGCGCTTGGGCTATACTGATGCGCAAAGCATCGCCAAGGATATCCTTGCGCGTTTTGATGCAGAAGAATTCGATGTTGCTACGATCTTTTATTCAAAGTTCGTCAACGTTGTGTCCCAAATACCGACAGCTTTGCAGGTTATCCCAGCAGCATATGAAGCAAGCGAAGATGACGGCGGGGCGCTCTACGATTACGAGCCTTCCGAAGAAGCCATCCTCGCAGATCTTCTGCCGCGCGGCGTCGCCACGCAGATCTTTGCAGCTCTTTTGGAAAATGCTGCCTCCGAGCAAGGTGCGCGGATGTCCGCTATGGACAACGCCACACGCAACGCAGGCGACATGATCGACAAACTGACAATCGAATACAACCGCTCACGTCAGGCCGTCATCACCAACGAGCTTATCGAAATCATCTCGGGCGCTGAAGCGCTCTAAGAACCGGAGTAACGAAACATGGCACAAGCAAAAGGCAAAATCACGCAGGTGATTGGCGCCGTTGTTGACGTTCAGTTCGACGGCGAATTGCCGGCGATTTTGGACTCACTTGAAACAGACAACAATGGCAACCGTTTGGTTCTCGAAGTCGCTCAGCACCTTGGTGAGAGCACTGTACGTACCATCGCTATGGACGCAACTGAAGGCCTCGTACGTGGCCAAGCTGTGACAGCCACTGGCAACCAAATCTCTGTACCAGTTGGTCCAGCAACTTTGGGTCGCATCATGAACGTCACAGGTGACCCTGTTGACGAAAAAGGTCCAGTTGACACAACTGAGCGTCGCCCAATTCACGGTGATGCGCCTTCATTTGACGAGCAGTCCACAGAAACTGAGATCCTTGAAACAGGTATCAAAGTTATCGACCTTTTGGCCCCCTACACTAAAGGTGGTAAAATTGGTCTCTTCGGTGGTGCCGGTGTTGGTAAAACCGTTTTGATCATGGAACTTATCAACAACATCGCGAAAGTGCACTCTGGTGTGTCTGTGTTCGCGGGTGTGGGTGAGCGTACACGTGAAGGTAACGACCTTTACCACGAGATGATCGAATCTGGTGTTATCGTTCCTGACAACTTGGTCGATTCTAAAATCGCACTTGTTTACGGTCAGATGAACGAGCCTCCCGGTGCGCGTATGCGTGTTGCTTTGACTGGTTTGACACTGGCCGAGCAATTCCGCGACGAATCTGGTTCAGACGTTCTGTTCTTCGTTGATAACATCTTCCGCTTTACACAGGCCGGTTCCGAGGTATCTGCGCTTTTGGGTCGTATCCCATCTGCGGTTGGCTACCAGCCAACATTGGCGACCGACATGGGCGCGATGCAAGAACGCATTTCATCCACTAAAAACGGTTCTATTACATCGGTTCAGGCCGTGTATGTTCCTGCGGATGACTTGACTGACCCTGCACCTGCGACATCGTTTGCTCACCTTGATGCGACAACGGTTCTTGACCGTTCGATCTCTGAAAAAGGTATCTACCCTGCGGTTGACCCACTTGGTTCAACATCACGTTTGCTAGATCCTTTGATCATCGGTGAAGAGCACTACAAAGTTGCAACTGACGTTCAGCAAATCTTGCAGCGCTACAAGTCACTTCAAGACATCATCGCCATCCTTGGTATGGACGAATTGTCAGAAGACGACAAAATGACTGTGACACGTGCGCGTAAAATCGAACGTTTCTTGTCCCAGCCATTTGACGTTGCGAAAGTGTTCACTGGCGCTGACGGTAAACAGGTTAAGCTCGAAGACACTATCAAATCGTTTAAAGCTGTTGTGGCTGGTGAGTACGATCACCTTCCAGAAGGCGCTTTCTACATGGTTGGTGGCATCGACGAAGTACTTGCTAAAGCCGAGAAAATGGCAGCAGACGCTGCTTAAGTCTGACACCTCAAGCGGTCCACAGTTGCACGCTTAGCGTCTGATTTTGGACCGTTCGCCCCCCGCAAAACATGGCAAGCCCATATGCGCGGGGGGCACGGGGCCAATCGCTTTTAAGGAGGCCTTCATGGCTGATACTGTCCAATTCGATCTCGTCTCTCCAGAGCGCAAACTTGCCTCTGTTGTGGCAACCGAGGTGCAGATCCCTGGTGCAGACGGTGATTTGACTGCGATGGCTGGCCACGAGCCGACCATCTTGTCTTTGCGCCCAGGATTCTTGACCGTAAATGGTCCAGCGGGCGAAGAGCAGTTTGTTGTAACAGGTGGTTTTGCTGAACTTTCCGCAAATACTATTTCTGTACTGGCTGAGACAGCTTTGCCAACAGGTGAAGTAACACCTGAAATCATTGCCGATCTTGTGGCCGCTGCGTCTAAAACACATGATGCATCATCACCTGAAGTTCAGCAGCAAACGCAAAAGGTCCTCGCAGATCTGATGCAGATCGCTGAAACTCTTGGTGTGAGCGTTTAATCACTGGTTACAGTGCTGAGACACATTAAAAAGGTCCTTTGGTTCGCGCCAAAGGGCCTTTTTTCATGCCTTATCAGTGTCGTTTCGCGTCACCTTTCATTCGCTGATCAACCAAGATCAGCTGCGAGGGGGGCAGCTGATGTTGGTTTACTTGCGAAAGGTTTTGGCGGATTGCATTCCTGTCATGAATGCTGCTGCCATACGCTCGAATGTGTCATCGCTGCGGGCATGTGGGGTCAAGGGCTCTGGGTGGTGCTCAGGGCCGACATGGCGGCCTGAATGATGGCTTGACGAAGTGCCAATCACCACGGCGATACAGCCGATACCTGCATAGGATAGTCCAATGATGAGGGCCGCGAACTGCGCGTCTTTCACGGCACTCAAGACCATCCAAGCGGCGGCTGTCAAGAAAGCCACTCCGACACAAAGCATCGCTGTGCCCAGCGAAATCCAAGCCGCGCGTTTCGCGCCTTGGACTGTCTTTTCCTTTAGGGTGCTCATTGCCATATCCCTTAGCGGCGCGATGCCACAATACCCGTAACAAAACCTGCCAGTGCTGCTACGCCAACTGCCGCGCCAGGATTTGCGCGCACAGTCTGTTCGGCCACTGCCACTGCGTCACGTGTTTGTTGACGTGCAAGCTCAGCGGTCTCGACGCCCTTTTGACGTGCTATATCTAAAGTTTCTGACGCAGCTTCGCCCAATTGGTTGGATTTCGCTTTGGCGTCGGCTTTCATCGCAGTTGCCAACGCGGCAACATCTTTCGTGAGCGTTTCAATCTGTTTTTCCAAATCAGCGGTTGTTTTTTCGGCAGCTTTTGCTGTGTCTGTACGTGCCATGATGTGGCTCCTTTGTATTTGGTTTCACAGACTCAACGCAGAGAACCGCGAAAATGTTCCGAGAAAATTATTTATAAACTTTGGAACCTTTCAAGCGGAGTGCGCGTTGACTCCCCAGAAAGCGCCAGATCGGCGCGTAAAACTTAAAGGAGTACAGCTATGTTAGGTTGGGCACTTACCTTTTTTATCGTCGCATTGATTGCAGGCGTGTTTGGATTTGGCGGGATCGCCAGTGCATCCGCAGGGATCGCGCAATTGTTGTTTGTGATCTTTGCCATCTTGTTTGTGATCGCAATGGTTGCCCGTGCAGTGCGCGGCAAGCCACCCGTCTAGTCCCAGACGGTCATATTTTCTCAGCGTGGGCACTCGTTTCCTCCCGCTCCTCCCTCGTGTAGGGTGTCCGCGCTGAGAAAATCTCATTGATCTCAAACGAAAAAAAACGCCCCCGAACATTAGCTGTTCAGGGGCGTTTTTATATCTAAGCAATCTCGCGCCCAAGGTGGGTGTCAGGCAACAAGGGTGGTGAAACGCTACGCGTTTAGCGTTTCAGTGCTTGAGAAAAACATCGCTTGGCTCACAGCTGAGGTCACTTGCTCTTCGCTGTAAGGTTTGGTGATGACGAAGGCAGGCTCAGGACGATCCCCTGTCAAAAGACGCTCGGGGAAGGCCGTGATAAAGATGACAGGAATATCAGGGTGCTGTTTCAAAATGTCATTTACAGCGTCGATGCCGTTTGAACCGTCTGCCAGTTGGATATCTGACAAAATCAAATCTGGCTTGTCTTGGGAAAACAAAGCCTGCGCTTCGGTGCGGGTCGTTGCGACGCCAGTAATCTTATGTCCCATGTCAGACACAATGCCCTGCAAATCAAGGGCGATGATCGCTTCGTCTTCGATCACCATCACACGACCGCAAATGCTGTCAGACATCTCATCTTGTGCAACAGATAACAGGTGTTCCACGTCGTCCTCATCAGTCGCCATAATGGCTGCAATTTCATCTAAGGAAAACCCTTCGATCGTGCGCAACAAAAGTGCCTCGCGTGTGTTCACTGTTAGGCGGCGAAGGTGCGCTTGGGCGCGTTTGGCGATACCTGTTTCATCTTCGCCAGTCGGCGCGCCCGCACTGGACCAAATCAAATGAAAAGCATGAAAGAGCGCGACCTTCGGGCTTTCGATTTGTTCAAAGACGCTGCGGTCGTTCAAAAGTGCCTCAAGCGTAATTGCCGCGTATTTATCTCCAGTGTCTTGATCCCCCGTCAAAGCGCGTGCGTAGCGACGCAAATATGGCAAAAGGTTTGCAACGACCGTGGCCAAAGACGTTTGCGTAGTAGCTGTCGACATTTTTTTGTCCTATTTTTTGTTTTCTCGGGAACTTAACGCCTATGGTATGCGTTAAGTTCCGTAAGATGTAAAAAAATGTTAAATCAAGGTAGGAATTAGGCGGAATAATGGATCAAGATGAACCAAAAACTCCTCTCGAAGAGCAAATCGAAGAGAACCTGCGCAAAGTGTATCAAAAAACGCTGGATGAGCAGGTGCCTGATCGGTTCTTAGACCTGCTTGAACAGTTGCGTCAACAAGATGCAAATCATGGATAATCTCGTTGATGAGGGTCAAGCCGTGGCCGATCCATCTCAAGAAATCGTCATGCATTTGCCCGCGATGCGCGCTTTCGCCCTAAGCTTGACACGCAATTCCAGTCAGGCCGACGACTTGGTTCAAGATGCCATCATGAAAGCATGGGAAAACCTCAACAGCTTTCAGGCAGGCACAAATATGCGTGCTTGGCTTTTTACAATCCTACGCAATACATTTTACTCAGATCAACGCAAACGTAAGCGTGAAGTTCAAGACACTGATGGCGTTTTCGCCGCAGGCCTTTCAGAAAAACCAGACCACGACGGGCGCCTTGCTATGGCAGAGTTCGAGCAGGCGTTTGTTCAGCTAAAAACCGAACAGCGCGAAGCTTTGATGCTGGTTGGCGCGATGGGATTTTCGTATGAAGAGGCGGCAGAAACGTGTGGTGTTGCACTTGGCACCGTCAAAAGCCGCGTGAACCGTGCCCGTTTGAAGCTGGGTGAAATGTTGGATCTCAACGAAGGCGAACCCTTGGATCTAACAGATCAACAAACAAAGGCCGTTTTGGGCGCGCAAATGCCAGTATCCGGAGAACGTCAGTGAAGATGAAACTAAGCTTGCGCCTTATTCATAGGCTATGGTTTCGTATCGCAGTCCTGTTATCGCTTGCTTTATTTCCGATAGGATTGATTTCTGTTTCCCTTGCACACCAATTTGCGCAGGCCGCCGATCAACGTGCAGAAGCGGCTTTGTTGGCCCTTACATCTCAAGCAGCACAACGTGAAGAGGCCTTGATTCGCGCTGGTTTTGGCAGTTCGAATGCTTTGGCGGCTGTCATGGGGGCCGTTTTAAAAAGCACTGATGCCTGCAGCGACATTTTTGCGGATTTCATCGAAGACAATCCAGATTTTTCATTTTCGGGTTTTGTTGACGTGGATGGCATTTTGCAATGCGGTTCTGACATGGATGGGTTCGATTTTTCTGAAAATCCTGTCTACCAAGGAATGCGTGAAAATCCCGCTGTGCGCAGTGATCTTGTGCGCTTTGGGCCAATTAGCAAAACCACGGTGATCGTGCTTTCGACACCTGTTTTCATCGACAATATTTTCCAAGGCTATGTGGCCGTGTCCTTGCCCAGCCGTGAAATGAATATCGACTTTGAACAAATTCCTGATGGTCGTCCTGTGACGCTTGTGACTTTTAACAAAGACGGCGATGTTTTGAGCGCCGAAAGCGGATTACGGGACGTGGGTAAGCACTTGCCTGTAGGGCGATCACTGGCGGATTTGGCTCAAAAACAACGGATCGCGTTTTCAGGTGAAACAAGAGAGGGCGAAAGACGGGTCTTTGCCGTTGTTCCCATCTTGCCCAACCAAATCTATGCAATCGGCAGTTGGTCTCGCACGAACCTATCGGTCGCCCCTGGATTGGCAATGGCGACACCGATGATTTTTCCGATTGTGATGTGGTTGACCTGTCTTGGGGTTGCCTATTTCGCGGTGGACCGATTGGTTATCAAACACATCCGCCGATTGGGGCGCGATATGTTGCGGTTCACGCGAACGCGGCGGCACAATGACATACCCGTCGACAACAGCGCGCCGATTGAAGTGCGTGAAATTGATCTGGCATGGCGCAATTTGGCTGAGCAGATTATTCGAGATGAGGCTGAGCTTGAAGGCACCATTCACGATAAAACGGTCTTGCTGAAAGAGGTACATCATCGCGTAAAGAACAATTTGCAATTGATCGCCTCTATCGTGAATATGAAAATGCGCAAAGCGCGCAGCCCTGAGGCCCGCGTTGCGCTGAAAGAAGTGCAAGGGCGCGTGATGAGCATCGCGATGGTCCATCGTAATCTCTATGAAACCAGTACCGAAGGGCGCGTGCGCGCTGATGAACTGTTGAATAGCATCATCGGAACTTTGTTGTCTGCTGGTTTGCCCAATGAAGTACGACTGGATTCCAAAGTCAGCTATGATCCGATAACGCTTTATCCCGATCAGGCGGTGCCTTTGTCGCTTTTGGCGGCGGAAAGCATTACGAATGCCCTGAAATATCTTGGCTACACCAAGGGCGAGCGCCCCCGCATCGTCGTGACACTTGAAAAACTCACGAAGGACCGTGGCATCCTGATCATTGAAAACAGTAAGGGGATCCCACTGACCTCGCCAGACCAAGCAAGCGGCACAGGTTTGGGGCAGGGGTTGATAGGTGCTTTTGCACGTCAAATTGGTGGAACGCTCGAAGTCTTAGACACTGAACACCTTTACCAAATCAAAGTAGAATTTCCGCTTGCTACCTTTGATGAGGAGCACTCTGAAAGCGATTTTACCGAGCTGAGCTAAGGTGTCTTGATCCACATAAGGTGTCAGATAGGGCTGCAGATCTTGATCTGCGGCCCATTTATTTGGGACTTGCTGGGTATGGACACTTGGGTGCTGTTATGGCGAAATCTGGGGGCAGGTGGGCCTTAATGGATTGGTGTGCGCTTAGATCAAAAGCCCTGTGACCGCGACAGCAAGGCCGCTGGCCATCGCGACCAAGGCAAATCCCGCCATGATGAACAGGCCATCACGCATCACCAGACCCACCGCAAAAAGACTGGTCGCGCCGCCCAAGACTGAGGAACTAAAGGGAACCAATTCTAGAAATGGCATCGCTGAACCTGATAGAAAACACAAGAATTCGGGCAAAATTGACCCCGGCGCTCTGACCAAAACTTGCAGGCGAGGGCGGCTGATTTTGTCGAGCCATCGTGCGACACCATTTAATCCATTCACCGCTTTTTCTAAGCGATCAGACGAAATTTTGCGTCGTAGAATCCAATCGGGAAGCCAAAGCGTATCGCGTCCGCGTAGCAGTTGGAGGCTCACCAATGCGATGATGATCCCACATACAGATGAGAGGCCAGGAATGCCGCTGAGAGGGGTGACAACGGCCAAGGCTGGAAACAAGAGCATCGGTAAAAGCACTTGTTTCCCCAAGGTATCAACAATGTCCGACATGCAGACCTCGTCTTGCTGGCGCGCTAATGTTGCACCTTTTTCCATGAGGTCGCTGACGGTCTCTTGGGGGCTTGTATTGGCTGTCATGGCAAATCCTCTCGCGTCGCACGTCACATGAATTATGCTCTAGGCACTCAGGTAGAACGTCTTAGGGCGAGAAAAGTTCCCTGTTTTGCTGCAAAACTGCGGGTCAGTCACCCTTTGTCTGTCGCGCTTTTGCAGGCGCATGTGTTGGGGTGTAGGATCTTAAAATGAGCTCTGCGTGGGGCGTCGTTGGTGGCAGCTTGGTGCCTAAGCGCTTTCGCGCGAAATTAACGTGCCAACGAACTTATCTAAGGTTTCGCCCGTATCATCACCCTTCAAAATCGTGACCAAGGCTTCCGCCATTGCGGTGATGGGTTGACGATATGATGTCAAACGATACTCAGGCCCACTGGCTTGCGGGATGTCATCAAAGCCAGTGACGGCGATATCTTGCGGTACGCGCAGGCCGACTGCATATCGAATTGCATTGATCGCGCCCATGGCCAAAGCATCATTTTCGCAGACAATAACATCGGGGCGCATTTCTATAGGTAGATCTTCTAAGTATTCTTTCGTGCGCTCATAGGCGCGCACTGGGTCATAGATCGGCACAGAAATAAAATCCGGCGTTACATTGAACTGGGCTTCCCAAAGTCTGGAAAATGTTTCCTTACGCCCCAGATGTGCTGAAATCGTTTGTGGTCCAGCAAGGAAAAGTGGCCTTTTATACCCTTTTTCAATCACATAGTTGGTGATTGTTGTCATCGCAATTTGGTCATCGCAACAGATAGAAATCGTATCAGGGTTTTCAGATGTTCGGGCAAAAACGATCAGTTTGTTGACGCGCTGTGCCGAATGGGCTGCGCTCAAGGCGTGATCATTAAAACTAATCCCAATAAGAACTGCAGCATCAACGCGACGTTGGCGTGCATTGAGCAGGGCGGCCGAGGCATCTTCTTCGTTGTTGGTATTGACCAGCAAAGTGTCCCATCCGTTTTTGCGTAGGATGCGCGTTAAGCGTTCCATCATGATCAATTTGTGGGGGTTCGAAAAGTCATCCACCAACAAGCTCACAAGGTTGCTCTTGTTGGTTGCGAGACTGGCCGCAAGTAAATCTGGAACATACCCAAGCTGATCAGAGGCCGCCATAACCTTATCGAGGCTGGTTTGCGAAATGGAGGCATCTTTTTTAAACGCTCGGTTCACAGTCCAACGTGACACGCCCGCAAGGCGTGCAACATCATCTGCGGTAATTGCGCCTAAATTTGTTTTGTCTGCCACCAATATCGCCTCCGTTGCATTCGTCATAGCAAACTTTTTCCTTAAGTTCCATCCCCTTGCACTCGCGTGCATCTTGGTTCTTGCACCCGCGTGCACAAATTGCTTGCACGCGGGTGCACATCGAGGTTAGATTTCATAGAGCCCACGATTCGGGTAGGGAGAGAACATGTATAAAGTAGGCCTATTGGGCGCAGGACGTATCGCAGGGGTGCACGCCGCAGCGATTTCGTCTAACCCGCACAGCACTTTGGTGGCTGTATCCGATTTCATTCCTGAGAATGCGCAAAGACTTGCATCAGAATATGGTGCACAGGCGCGTACGACAGAAGAAATCATTGCTGATCCATCTATCGACGCCGTTTTGATTGCGACATCGACTGACACGCATTCCGGCTTGATTGAGGCTGCGACTGCAGCGGGTAAAGCTGTTTTGTGCGAAAAACCCGTCGATCTTAGTCTTGAACGGGCAAAGGCCTGTCAAGCAGAAGTGGCCAAAACGGGTCAGCCGGTAATGATCGGTTTTAACCGTCGTTTCGATCCAAACTTTAGCGCAATGCAGGCGTCCTTGGCGGCTGGCGAAATTGGCAAGCCAGAGCTTTTGTCCATCACGTCATTCGATCCAGCGCCACCACCCGTTGAGTACATCAAAGTTTCGGGCGGCTTGTTCCGCGACATGATGATTCACGATTTCGACATGGCTAACTTTATGATGGGCGAAGCGCCTGTCAGCGTGTCTGCTTTTGGCAGCTCGATTGTTGACCCAGCGATTGGCGAGGCGGGCGATGTTACAACGGCTGTTGTGACCCTGACTTATGCTGACGGGCGTATTGCAGTGATCAAAAATTCACGCCGCGCTGTCTATGGCTATGATCAACGTGTTGAATTGCTGGGATCAGAAGGTCTGTTGCAGGCGCAAAATATGCTGGAAAACACAGTGGTGAAATCCACGACATCTGGCGTGTCTTCCGCAAAGCCAACTTATTTTTTCCTTGAGCGCTACATGCCGTCTTATGCGACTGAATGGGCGGCTTTCATCGAAGCTCTGCGTGGCAAAACTACGATGCCTGTAACCTTGGACGAAGGCGTTGCAGCGCTTGCAATGGCGGAGGCTGCGACTTTGTCAGCAAAGACGGGTCAGCCTGTTGCCTTGAAGGATATGCTTTAACGCGCTGCGTTGAAGCCAAAAGAATTCGACTTTGGTCGAATGTGACGGTGGGGCGCAAAAGTCCCACCAAATTTTCAAAACTGCCCCATGGGAGGAGCATACTATGAAAACTATAATGAAAGGCCTGTTGGCCGCCACTGCCATCGCTGTTGCTGCGCCTGCGCTTGCACAAGATATCATCGTTGTCGCGCACGGCCAAGCAAACGATCCATTCTGGTCTGTTGTCAAAAACGGCGTTGAAGAAGCTGGTAAAGACACAGGCGTGAATGTTGATTACCGTTCCCCTGAAACATTCGACATGGTTGCGATGTCACAGTTGATTGATGCGGCTGTAAACCAAGAGCCAGACGGCTTGATCGTATCTATTCCTGATGCTGATGCACTGTCCCCCTCAATTGAGCGCGCTGTGGCTGCTGGCATCCCTGTGATTTCAATCAACGCAGGCTCTGACGTTTCCAAAGGTTTGGGTGCTTTGTTGCACGTTGGCCAAGACGAATATGACGCTGGTAAAGCGGCTGGCGAAAAGCTTGCTGAAATGGGCGGCACCAATGCGATCTGTGTGAACCAAGAAGTTGGCAACGTGTCACTTGACCTACGTTGTGAAGGCTTCGGCGAAGGCTTTGGCGGTTCTTACACTGTTTTGCCAACAACAAACGATCCTGCTGAAATCGAGTCTAAAGTGGCTGCGGCTTTGTCATCTGACGAATCCATCGACACAGTTATGGCGCTTGGTGCGTCAACTGCGGGTGAACCTTCTGTTGCAGCTGCAAAGGCATCTGGCCGTGACATCAATGTTGCGTCTTTCGACCTTTCAGCAAGCTTCTTGCAGTCCATCGTTGATGGCGATGCAGCATTTGCAATCGACCAACAGCAATTCTTGCAAGGTTACTTGTCTGCAAACTTCCTCGCATTGCACGCGAAATACGGCTTGATGCCAGGTGGCAACGTGCCTTCCGGCCCGAACCTCATCACATCTGACAAAGCGGCTCAGGTTATCGATCTGTCTTCAAAGGGCATCCGTTAATCGCATAGGCAGCAAATATATTAAGGCGGACGGCGCATCAGCGCCGTCCGCGATTACCTTGGGAGGCTAAAATGACTAATACTGCGCAAGTGGTTGAAGATGAACGGATTAAATCCGAATCGTTCTTCTCCAAACTTATGAAACGACCAGAGTTGGGTGCCATTGCTGGCGCGATCCTTGTTTTTATCTTTTTCTCAATCACTGCTGATGCGTCAATGTTTACATTGTCTGGCGTGATCAACTTTATGACACCCGCGTCTCAGCTGGGCATTTTGGCGATTGGCGCTGCGATGCTGATGATCGGTGGCGAATTCGACCTGTCTATCGGGTCCATGGTTGCTTTTTCAGGACTTTTTTTCGGCGTTTGTGTTGTGACTTGGGGCTTGCCTCTGATCGTTGCAATTCCGCTAACATTTGTGTTTTCCGCTTTTGTAGGTGCTATTAACGGCACGATTGTTATTCGTTCTGGTTTGCCGTCCTTTATCGTGACGCTTGCCTTCTTGTTTGTTCTACGCGGCCTCTCGCTTGTTGGGCTCAAAGCTGCGACCGGTGGCTCCACGCAATTGCGCGGTGTTCGCGAAGCGGTCGAGGGTGACGGGCTCGCATCTTTCTTTTCTGGCGATGCTTTTCCTGGCCTGTTTGAATGGTTGGCCTCAAAGGGTTTGATCGAGACCTTCAAATCTGGGGCACCAAAAGTCACAGGCATTCCTGTAGAAATCATCTGGTTCTTTATCATCACAGGCGCTGCAACTTACGTGCTGTTGCGCTTGCCTGTCGGAAACTGGATTTTTGCCACAGGTGGCGATAACACAGCCGCATCAAATTCAGGCGTGCCAGTTAACAAAGTCAAAATCTCACTCTTTATGCTCACAGCCTGTTGTGCTGCTTTGGTTGCCATCATCACGGTGATGGACGCAGGTTCAACAGATGCGCGTCGCGGGTTCCAAAAAGAATTCGAAGCTATCATCGCGGCTGTTATCGGTGGTTGTCTGCTAACCGGTGGATATGGCTCTGCGATTGGTGCTTTCTTTGGTTCCATCATCTTCGGCATGGTTGTGATCGGGCTGACCTACACAGATTTCGACCAAGATTGGTTCCAAGTCTTCTTGGGCGGCATGCTTTTGATCGCGGTTCTCTTCAACAATGCCATCCGCAAACGTGTGACAGGGGAGCGCTAAAATGACTGTTGATACAACATTCCATCACGGTGACGCTGGCTCATCCGAACCTATCGTTCAGATGAAAGATATCGAAAAACACTTTGGCAATATTATCGCTCTGGCAGGCGTCAGCTTTGATGTGCGCCCCGGTGAATGCCACTGTCTTTTAGGCGATAACGGCGCAGGTAAATCGACATTCATCAAAACGATGTCTGGGGTTCATAAACCCACCAAAGGTCAAATCTTGTTCCACGGTAAGCCGATGAATTTCAGCACACCGCGTGACGCGATGGAGGCAGGCATTGCGACTGTGTTCCAAGACCTAGCGATGATCCCTTTGATGTCTGTTACCCGTAACTTCTTTATGGGGCGCGAACCGACGATTGGACGTGGTCCTTTGAAGCGGTTCGATGTGAAGACAGCCAATGAAATCACGGTGTCTAGCATGCGTGATATGGGCATCAATCTACGCGGGCCTGATCAGGCTGTGGGCACTTTGTCGGGCGGTGAACGCCAAACAGTAGCCATCGCACGGGCTGTCCACTTTGGCGCGAAAGTGCTGATCTTGGATGAACCGACATCGGCTTTAGGTGTACGTCAAACTTCAAATGTTTTGGCCACGATCGACCGTGTACGCAAGCAAGGCGTTGGGGTTGTTTTCATTAGTCACAACGTGCGTCACGCTTTGGCTGTGGGCGACCGCTTTACAGTGCTCAACCGTGGTAAAACGCTCGGCACAGCTTCGCGCGGAGAAATTTCGCCAGAAGAGTTGCAAGAACTGATGGCGGGTGGCCAAGAGATGGCTGAGCTTGAAGGCTCGCTTGGCGGCACGATTTAAAGACCGACTCCATTTAAACTATGATTGCTCCGTGCCTTTGGGCACGGACGCCAAATTTGAGACTTAGGTGACCTATGACGACTGACATTGACGTAATCACACTCGGACGCTCAGGCGTTGATTTATACGGAGCGCAGATTGGCGGTCGTTTAGAGGACATGGGGTCTTTTGAAAAATATATCGGTGGCTCCCCCACGAATATCGCTTGCGGTACGTCGCGTTTGGGGTTGAAAACCGCTTTGATTTCCCGTGTTGGCGATGAACACATGGGACGTTTTATTTTGGAACAACTCGCGCGTGAAGGCGTGTGTACCGATGGGGTCGTCACCGATCCTGATCGCCTCACTGCTCTGGTGATCTTGGGCATCCGTGACGAAGACCAGTTCCCTTTGATTTTCTACCGTGAAGACTGTGCTGACATGGCGCTTTGCGAAGACGATATTGACCCTGATTTTATCAAACGCACGCGCGCTTTGGTGGTGACAGGTACGCATTTGTCGAACCCAAGAACGGCTGCGGCGGCGATCAAGGCATTGAAGATTGCGCGTGAAAACGGCATCCGCACGGCGCTTGATATTGATTACCGCCCGAATCTTTGGGGCGTTGCTGGCCACGGCGATGGTGAAAGCCGCTTTGTTGAAAGCCAAGCTGTCACAGATAAGCTTTTGGCAACGCTGCACTACTTTGATTTGATCGTCGGCACAGAAGAAGAGTTCCACATCGCAGGCGGCTCCACCGATACATTGGAAGCCCTGCGCATGGTGCGATCAAAATCGCCTGCGACTTTGGTGTGCAAACGCGGCGCCGAAGGTGCCAGCGCCTTTGAGGGCGATATTCCTGCCAGCTTAGATGACGGCCAAACAGGGCCAGGTTTCCCGATTGAAGTGTTCAATGTTTTGGGCGCGGGTGATGGATTTTTCTCGGGCCTTTTGAAAGGTTGGATGGAAGCTGACAGCTTGGATGATGTGAGTTGGCCGACAGCTTTGAAATACGCCAATGCGTGCGGCGCTTTCGCTGTGTCGCGCCACGGCTGCACGCCTGCTTACCCCAGTGTTGAAGAGCTAGAGTTTTTCCTAGAACGCGGCGTTGTGCAAAAAGACCTGCGCAATGATCCTGCGCTTGAGCAAATCCACTGGTCCACGACGCGCCACACGCGCAATGCAGGCGATTGGTCATCGGTCAAAACCTTTGCCTTTGATCACCGTCTTCAGCTCGAAGAAATGAATGGGTATACACTGGAAAAAGCAGGGGCCTTCAAAGAATTGTGCTTAAAGGCAGCTTTGGATGTGCAAGGCGGTGACAGTGGTTATGGCATTCTATGTGACAACCGCATTGGCCGTAAGGCTTTGCATGCGGCTTCTGGCACAGGCCTTTGGATCGGTCGCCCGACCGAATTGCCTGGCTCACGCCCGATTGAATTTGAACCTGAATTGGGTATCGATTTTGGTCAATTTAATGAGTGGGCCCGCGAAAATGTGGTCAAGCTTTTGGTTTTCTGTCACCCTGATGACGATGCCGAAACGCGCGCTTTGCAAGAAAAGCGTGTTAAGCGTCTGTTCACAGCAGCGCGCCGCAATAATCTGGAATTCTTGCTGGAGGTCATTCCATCGAAAGTGGCGCCAACCGATGACACAACCACAGCAACTTTGATCCGCCAATTCTATGAGGCGGGCGTCTACCCTGACTGGTGGAAGCTAGAGCCAATGGCGACAGATACAGCATGGCAGAATGCTGTAAATGCAATCGAAGATTATGATCTGCACACCCGTGGAATCGTGGTTTTGGGCCTAGATGCGCCTGAGGCCGAATTGGCTGCAAGCTTTGAAGTGGCGGCAAAATACCCGCTGGTCAAAGGCTTTGCTGTCGGTCGTACAATCTTTGGCGATGCTGCGCGGGCTTGGTTGTCAGGTTCCATGGAAGATGGCGCTGCAGTCGAACAAATGTCTGAACGCTTCGCGAAACTGTGTAAGATCTGGGATACTGCGCGCGAAAACGCTCGCCTGAACGCTGAGTGAGGAAAGTCACATGAGCAAAACAATTCGTCTGACGGCCGCACAGGCCATGGTGAAATGGCTTTCGGTTCAACTGACCGAAAGCGGTGAGCGCTATATCGAAGGCATGTGGGCCATTTTTGGTCACGGAAATGTCGCAGGGCTTGGGGATGCGTTGCATAGCAACAAAGAAGTGTTCCCCACTTGGCGCGGGCAAAATGAACAGACGATGGCGCATTCCGCTATCGCTTACGCAAAAGGCAAAAAACGCACCCGCGCGCAGGCTGTCACGGCCTCTATCGGACCGGGGTCAACGAACCTTGTGACGGCTGCAGCTTTGGCGCATGTCAATCGCTTGCCTTTGTTGATCGTGGCGGGCGATGTCTTTGCCAATCGCCGCCCTGATCCTGTGTTGCAACAGGTTGAGGATTTTGACGATGGCACAGTCTCAGCCAATGATTGTTTGCGCCCCGTGTCTCGTTACTTCGATCAAATCACACGGCCTGAACATATTTTATCAGCTTTGCCACGTGCTTTGCGCATGATGACAGATCCCGCCAATTGCGGCCCTGCGACTTTGGCGTTTTGCCAAGATGTGCAAGCTGAAGCCTATGATTACCCAGAGTCCTTTTTTGAACCACGGGTCTGGCATATTCGCCGCCCTGCGCCTGATGCGCGTGAGTTTGATGAGGTCACAACCCTAATCAAGGCAGCAAAACGCCCCGTGATTTTAGCTGGCGGTGGCGTGATTTATTCCCAAGCCGAACAGACCCTTGCGGATTTTGCCACCAAACACGGCATTCCCGTGGTGGAAACCCAAGCGGGGAAATCTGCCTTGGCGCAAAGCCATGAAATGAATCTCGGTGCCTCTGGCGTTGATGGCTCTGCCGCTGCAAATGCGGCGACCTCAGCGGCTGATTTGGTGATTGGTGTGGGTACACGTTTGCAAGATTTCACAACAGCTTCACGCACCTTGTTTGATGCGGATGCCAAATTGATATCGATCAATGTTCACGGCTATGATGCGGCCAAGCACGCGGCTGTCAGCCTTGTTGCTGATGCAAAAGTCGCACTTGAAGGTCTCTCTGAAGCGATCGGGCCCTACAAAGCGGATGTGGTTGATGCCGCGGCGCGTGCGGATTGGTTGCGCGCGGTCGATGCCTATTGCGCACGCCCCGATGATCAGACTGCTGTGCCAAATGACGGTCAGGTTATCGGAGCTGTCCAGCGCGCTGTTTCGGATACCGCGATTGCCATGTGTGCTGCTGGCACAATGCCTGGAGCGCTCAAACTTTTGTGGCAACCTGCGCAAGGCGGCTACCATATGGAATATGGGTTTTCTTGCATGGGCTACGAAATCGCAGGCGCCATGGGGCTAAAACTTGCTCAGCCTGAGCGCGAAGTGATTTGTTTTGTCGGTGATGGGTCATACATGATGGCCAATTCCGAATTGGCGACAGCCGTGATGCGCCGCATTCCTTTCACTGTTGTTCTGACGGACAACGCTGGCTACGGCTGTATCAACCGCTTGCAATCATTGGGGGTCGGTGGCGCGCCCTTCAACAACATGTACGTGGATTGCAACATCGAAGATCAACCGCAGATCGACTATGTGGCACATGCCGCAGCGATGGGGGCACATGCAGTTAAAGCGGCTGACACAGACCAGCTTGAGGCCGAAATCAAAGCGGCAGGCAGCCGCAATATTCCAACAGTTATCGTGATTGAAACCACTGCAAAAGAATTCCCAGGTACGGGACTTAGCACAACCGCTGGCGACCATGGCGCCTTTTGGGATGTGGCCGTACCAGAGGTATCGGACAGCGCAACGCAACGCGATTACTACACGCAATATATCAAAAATATAACAGGCCAAGCCCGCCTAAACTAGGCGCAGCGGAGACAAACTATGATCCAATTTGGAACAAACCCGATCGCTTGGGCGAATGATGACGACCAATCCTTAGGCAAAGATATCCCAACTGAGCGTATCCTTGATGAAGCAGGTCGTCAGATCGGCTTTGACGGCATCGAAAATGGTCATCGCTGGCCACAAGATGATCCAGAGGCTTTGAAATCATTGTTGGGTGACTACGGGATGAAATTCATCTCGGGCTGGCATTCTTTGAATGTTTTGACCAATTCCTTGGACGATGAAAAACTCGCGATCCAGCCGCATTTGGACAAGCTCAAACACAATGGCTGCAAGGTCTGCATTGCTTGTGAGACATCAAATACCATTCAAGGCGATGACAAACCTCTGTCAGAACGCCCTGTCTTGGATGCCGCAGGGATGAAAGACTTCGCAACTCGCGTTGAAGCCATCGCGCAATATTGCGCGGATCAAGGGATTGCTTTGGTCTATCATCATCACATGGGCACCGTTGTGCAAAGCCCTGAGGATATCGATGCCTTTATGGCTGAAACTTTGGCGGCAGGCGGCGCGACCAAATTGTTGTTCGATGCAGGCCATTGTTACTTCGGTGGCGGTGATCCGGTGGCAGTCTTAACAAAACATGCGGATCGTGTTGCACATTTCCACGCGAAAAATGTGCGCCCAGCAGTGCGCACACAGGTTGAATCGGAAGGCTGGTCATTCATGGACGGCGTGCGCGGCTCTGTCTTTACGGTTCCAGGCGATCAAGAGGGCGGGGTTGATTTTGAACCGCTTTTGCAAATCCTTAAAGACACAGGATATGAGGGTTGGATCGTGATTGAAGCCGAACAAGACCCTGATCTGCGCAATCCGCTTTTGTACCAAACTCTTGGATTGGCAACGCTGAAACGCCTCGCTGCTCAAACCGGACTTATTTAAGGAATTCCTCATGGCTGATCTCCTCAAACGCCCCTTTGGCACCCACGGCAAAGTGCATCAAATCACGCCTGAAAGCGCAGGCTGGCGCTATGTGGGATTTGATCTGCACAAGCTGCGTGCGGGCGATGATGTCTCTGATATTACAGGCTCAAACGAAGTCATTCTTGTTATGGTCGAAGGCAAAGCAACCGTGACCGCAGCAGGCAAAGACTGGGGCGAACTGGGCGACCGTATGAACGTTTTTGAAAAAACACCGCCCCATTGTTTGTACGTACCAAACGGGCAAGATTGGGCCGCGACTGCGACCACGGATTGCACCATCGCGGTCTGTAAAGCGCCCGGCATTGGCGGTCATGAAGCGCGCAAAATCGGTCCCGATGGCATCAGCCTGACCCAACGCGGTGAAGGTGCAAACACGCGCTTTATCAACAATATCGCGATGGAAAACGAAGATTACTGCGACAGTCTTTTGGTGACCGAAGTCTTTACACCTTCTGGCAATTGGTCGTCTTACCCAAGTCACCGACACGACGAAGATGACTTTCCACGTATCACATATCTCGAAGAGACCTATTACCACCGTCTTAATCCTGCGGATGGTTTCGGCGTGCAGCGCGTCTACACTGATGATTTGCAACTTGATGAAACCATGGCTGTGCATGACGGTGATGTGGTCTGCGTACCCAAGGGCCACCACCCATGTGGCGCGCCTTACGGCTTTGAAATGTATTACCTAAATGTAATGGCTGGCCCGCGCCGCGCTTGGCGATTTGTCCCTGCGCCGAATGTTGAACACCTGATGAAATAAAGGGCTAAGCCCTGATTGAAAGAGAAACTGTGACACATTCTTTTCCGTTAGCCGTTTGCGCTGAAATGCTTTGGCCCGATCACCCCATCGACTGGCGCGCAGCACGTTTGACTGAGCGCGGGTTGGGCGTTGGTCTTTGGAACTACCCCGATCACGATCTTGCCAAACTTGAAGCGGTCGGCGCAAATTACACGATCATGAACGGCTATCTTGAGGGGCGTTTGGCGGATGATGAAGGCGCAGACATGTTGCTGGCTTCGGCTCGTAAAACCGCGCAAGTGGGCAAGCGCTTGGGCGTTGACCGTTTGAACCTGCACGGCACAGGCCTTGGGGATGGCGGTATACCGATTTGGCAGCACGATGTCGTTGATGGCAAAATGTGGCTCAAAGCGCGCGACACTTTGAACCGTATTTGTGACATGGCCGAAGAAGAAGGCGTCGTGTTCACACTTGAGAACCTCAATCTACTTGATCACCCAGGGTGTCCCTTTGGGTCTACCGAAGATGTCTTGGCTTTGGTCAGCGCGATTGATCGGCCTCAGCTTAAAATCAATCTGGACCTGTATCATACCCAAATCGGTGAAGGCGACCTACTGCGTTGGTGCGAAAAATGTTTGCCTTGGATCGGTGAAGTCCAAGTCGCCGACAATCCAGGTCGCTGCGAACCGGGCACAGGCGAGATTAACTATGCTGGTATTGCGGCAGGTTTGAAGGCGATGGGGTACGATGGTCCTGTTGGTATGGAAGCCAATGCAAAAGGCGATAGTGACGCAGCTGTAGATGCTTTTGTGGCAGCCTTCACGCTCTAAGTTACAAAGGAACCTCCCGGAAAAGGGCTTGGCTTCGGCCACGCCCTTTTTTGGTCAATACGCCTTTCGGGTTTAGCTGTTTTCGCCAGCGGTCGTGTCAATGAACCAACCGTTTGGTCCCGCAATATGATCTGGCAGCACGACAATCATGATTTCACGAATAGCGATGACGGTCATGACTGACATGGCCAACTGGTCAAATGTGATCGATGAAAACTGCATATGCGCCTGCTTTGTTCGTTTGATGTGCCCTGAATTTGGCGACAAAATGTGTTTCAAACAGGGCAAGGCCTTGGCATGTTGGCGGCATATTGCATCGAATACTTAAAATCCAAACGGTTTTTCTTTATATCCTACGCCCGTCATAAATAGACCGTCAGGCGGGGTGACGGGGCCACAGGCGTTGCGGTCACGGGCCTCCAGCACTTCGGTGATTTTTTCAGGCGCCCAATGACCTCCGCCAACACGTTCAAGCGATCCCACAATGGACCGCACTTGATTGTGCAAAAATGACCGCGCCCGCAGGTGAAAGCGAAATTCCTTGCCGTAAGAATAATCATGTTCTTCGATGGTGATCTCATCCATGGTTTTCACAGGGCTTTGCGCTTGGCACATGGTCGAGCGAAAAGTGGTAAAATCATGCGTGCCCAGCAAACGCTTGGCACCCTCTTGCATTGCCGCCAGATCCAAAGGGCCACGTACTTGCCATGCAAGCCCAGCCGCATGGGCCGCAGGGGCACGTCTTGCGATCAAATGAAAGGTGTAGCGCCGCTCATAGGCAGCATAGCGTGCGTGCCAATCATCGGGCATGGGCACTGCATCCAAAATCGCAATCGGATTTGGTTTCAGGTGAAAATTCACCGCCTCCATCAGGCGAAAAGGTTCCCAATCGCGTTTCAAATCGCAATGGGCCACTTGGCCTTTGGCATGCACACCTGCATCCGTGCGCCCAGCTGCGCCAATCGTGGGGCAATCGGGATCAATCTTGCGCAAGGCTTCTTCGACGCATTGCTGCACAGAAGGGTGGTCCTTTTGGCGCTGCCATCCCGAAAAAGGCGCACCGTTATATTCTATGAGTAAAGCAAATCTAGGCATGTCCGCGATGTACCCAAAGTCATGCGCCGCGTCTAGTGTTTCAAAGCGTCAAAGCCAATGGCACCTTTTAAATCCTGTTGGCGCTGCTTATGTTTCCCTTACAAATATATCAAAACGCAAAGGGGCAGGGGTTTGATCATAGGTGATATTGCTGACCGTATCGTGCGCGGTGTTGAAACTGTGCAAGATGGTGTCAATGAGGCGCTGTTCGAACCCGTGATCCGCGTGGGGATAACAGGCCTATCGCGGGCGGGGAAAACCGTGTTTATCACATCGCTTGTTGCCAATCTTTTGGACCGTGGCCGCATGCCTCAACTTGGCGCGAGCGCCTCTATCACTGCCGCATATTTGCAGCCACAGCCCGATGATACTGTACCGCGTTTCGACTATGAAACGCATCTTGCGGCGCTGACTGCGCCTGATCCTCATTGGCCTGACAGCACGCGCACCGTGTCCGAACTACGCTTGTCATTTAAGGTGCAGCCGACAGGTATCTTGGGGGTCTTTTCAGGTCCGCGCACCGTGCACTTAGATATCTTGGATTATCCAGGAGAATGGCTGCTAGACCTTGGGTTGTTGGAAAAATCATACAGCGAATGGTCACAAGCCGCGATCAAAGCGGCGCAGAATCGTGACCAAGGGGCTGAATTTCTGACCGCATTAAATAGTATAAACGCAGATGAAAAGCACGATGAACAGGCCGCTAAATCCCTTGCGCAAAGCTTTACCTCATATCTGAAGTCCGCGCGCGAGGCGGGATATTCAGATTGCTCTCCGGGTCGGTTTCTTTTGCCTGGCGATCTAGAGGGCTCGCCTGTTTTGACTTTTGCGCCACTCGGTTCTAACGCGAATAAACGGGGCACGCTGGCACGCGAATTCGAACGTCGCTATGAGGCCTATAAACGCGAAGTGGTAAAGCCCTTTTTCCGCGATCACTTCGCCAAATTAGATCGCCAAGTTGTGTTGGTTGATGCACTAGGTGCCATCCATGCAGGGCCAAAAGCGGTTGAAGATCTGCGCCATACCCTTAGCGATATTCTGAGTGCTTTTCGTCCAGGTCGTGTGGGGCGGCTGCTTGCCCTTTTGGGGCAACGCCGTATTGACCGCGTGCTGTTTGCTGCCAGCAAGGCCGACCATATTCACCACAGCCAGCACCCACGTTTGACCGCCATCATGGAAGCCTTGGTGCGAGATGCGAAAGACCGCGCAGATTTTGCTGGCGCAGGTACAATGGCAATGTCCATCGCCGCCTTACGCGCAACAGTTGAAGAAACAATTGATCACAATGGTGATCCCCTTGACTGTGTTCGGGGCCGCACAAGCGATGGAAAACAAGCTGCATTTTATCCCGGTGAATTGCCTCAAGATCCCGCGCACATTTTGACGCCTGCGCGCAAAGGGGCCACGGATTGGCTGGACGGTGATTATGAAATCATGCGCTTTGAACCTGCACGCCTGACCCTAAAACCAGGCGAAGGCCCACCTCATATCCGTCTTGACCGCGCGGCTGAGTTTTTGATCGGAGACAAACTATGACCGACACGCCCCCCCGCAAGCCCAGCCGTGGTCCCGTGCGTATCGATCTGGATGATGCGCCCGCGACCGTCACGCCTTCGACGGCTGAACCTGTACCTGATCTCACACCATTACGCGCACCCTCTGCGATGGAGCGCGCTGCGGTTTTTGCTGCGCGCAAGCCATCGGTTCTGGCGCGTTGGTTCTGGCGTTTGTTGCTCACGCTGGTGACCTTTGCTGTGACTTTGGTCAGCTATGATTTTGTTGCAGCTTTGATCGCACGCAACCCGATTTTGGGCTACAGTGCCTTGGCGCTGGTGCTCGCATTTTGCGCGGTGCTCTTGACGATTGCGCTTAAAGAATTGGCAGGCTTTGCGCGCCTCAAGCGCATTGATACGTTGCAAAAAGCAGCTATCGATGCCGCGGCAGCACAAGATTTGAACGCCGCGCGTGTGGTTACTGAAAAACTGCAAACGGTCTATAAATCCCGCAATGATGTATCATGGGGCAATGATCGTTTTAACGAACGCAAAGGCGAAGTGTTTGATGCCGATGGTTTATTAAAACTTGCTGAAACCGAGTTTTTGATCCCGCTTGATACGGCTGCGCGCCGCGAAGTTGAAGCTGCAGCACGCCAAGTCGCTATGGTCACAGCACTTGTACCTATTGCTTTGGCCGATGTTTTCACAGCGCTCACGGCCAATCTACGCATGATCCGTCGCATTGCTGAAATTTATGGCGGGCGTTCGGGCACACTTGGGTCTTGGCGCGTCACGCGATCAGTCTTGACCCATTTGGTGGCCACAGGCGCTGTTGCTGTGGGCGATGATCTGATCGGATCACTTGCTGGCGGTGGTGTTTTGGCCAAAGTGTCACGTCGCTTCGGCGAGGGCGTGGTCAACGGCGCTTTGACCGCGCGTGTGGGCGTGGCTGCGATCGAAGTTTGCAGACCATTACCATTCTCGGCCGCTAAAAAGCCATCGGTGACAGGCACTGTGCAGCGGGCTTTAACAGGGCTGTTCGGGTAGGGGTAAGTACGGCCTGCGAACAGGGTGATTTGGCTATAGATCTGGTGTGATCTTCGCCTGTTCTTGTGGTGTAAGATACCCCAAAGGCGGTAAGATATTCCCACGTACCAAAGCTGTTAAAATCTGTTTTGTGGGCGGTAGAACTGACAAGGGAAACAGGATGCGGTCACGGATGAATGGCAAGATGCGGCTGTGCGATTGATACTGCGGTGTAAAGGCGGCCGACATAGCTTGATAGGCCATCACATGACCACGCCGCGCCCGCCCGTAAGCTGGCAAAGCTTTGGCGATAGGAAAGTGTTTCAAAGCTTCGCTGAGGGCCCATGCATCCAATAGTGCCATGTTCGCGCCTTGTCCTAATTGTGGCGAGGCACGGTGGGCGGCATCGCCGATATAAGCTATCGCGTCGCCATAAGGTTTGCGCAGCGTTCCATGGCTGTATCGCGCCATAACCATCTGATCGCGATGGGTTATTTGATCCAAAAAAGGTGCAAGGTCTGGCCAAAGTTTTAAGGCTTCGGCTTTCCACACGTCCAATCCTTGTGCATGCCAAGTTTTATATCCGTCACTGGGCAAAGAATAAAACAATGCCGCTTTTTTCGTCGAGTCATTGGGTAGCGTGCCGATGGGCATGACGCCAATCATGCGGTTCGCATGGCGGTATTTTTGCGTCAGTTGTTGCTGGGACAAGTGGGTGTCTGGCCAATCCACAGTGGTCCAAATAGCGCCAAAAGGCAGGTCGCGTGCGCTAAGCGGGCTGAGCACAGATCGCGCACCGCTGGCGTCGATGATCAGATCAAAAGGCTTGGACATCGCGCCATTTTCAAACACCAACTGCGTGCCGTCACGCCCCATCACTTTGTGGTTTTCGCACATCGAAATGTCGCGGCGTTGCGCGGCATTGAGCAGGCTTTGAAATAGGGCTGCGCGATGGATAGCCAAGCCGTAACTCTGGCCATAACTGACATCTAAAACGCGGTGTCCATTGCGGGTTTCTCGCCCCAGCATACGGTGAATTTTTTGTCCCATGGCGCGCGCATCATCGCCTGCGCCGAGGACGTCCAAAACCCTGCGCCCGACAGGCTGAATCACCAGACCTGAACCGACAGGTTTCGCCTGCTCAAATTGATCAAACAGAGTGATGTCATGGGATTGATCCGCAAGCAAGGATGCCGCTGCCAAGCCGCCTATACCTGCGCCTGTGATGCCAACTTTTAAAGACTGTGTCATTGAGAAATTTGACCTTAAGGAAAGACTATTGCACCGATGACATCAGGCTAGGACAGTTGAGGAGGCGCGTCTGTCGGGATGTCGCGTTGAGCAATACTTATTTTCAATGCACGCCCAATCCGATGCGCGAGCTCAGACCAGCATTGCGCTGTGTGCCTTGGAAGACAGTCGTATAAAACCTCATCAAAAATCGCCAACCAGATCGCAAAATGCGCTGTTTTGATATCACGCGCTTTCATATGCGTTTGCTGCGGATTTCCAGTATAGCCGCGTTTCATCCCAATAGCATTGTGCCAAAACTGAGAAATTTTATGCTCATGAGGCGGCCAATCTTCGATGTGGTTGGCAAAAATGGGAGCCAGATCTGGGTGGATGCGCAGGCGGGCGTAAAATTTGGCGACAACGAGGTCTATCTGCGAACTGGTGATCGGAAACTTTTGGGCTGGTTTAAGGCTGCGCTCTTGGTTCATCGTCGCTGTAATCCGTCAATTCATCGCACAAGGTACCCTAAGGTATGCGCTGTGGCAGTGCAATTGCGGTCATGAAGACGATTGAAAGCTGATCGCTTTAATCAGAATAAACGCGATATACCTGAGTGTTTTTATGGCCCGGTAAATCAGTCAACTAATTGATTTTAATGAAAAATAATTGACATTCATTTGCGCCTCCTCAATATTATCTTGGAGATAGCCAGCCAAATTGCCAGCCAGTCCTTGTTCAACTTTAAAAGTAAGTCTGGAGAGTTCCCGTGGCCGCAACAGCATGTAAATCTTGTTCCTATTTCGAAGCAGAACAATCCTTGACCGCTCAAGATGGCTTATGCCGCCTGAATCCACCTGTCTTTTTAACCGAAGATGAACTGCGCGGCGCTTGGCCAACTGTGAAAACCGACGATTGGTGCGGAAGTCACTCCAGCTCGAATACAGCGCATTAGGCACGTATTTTTTGCGAGTTTAGGTTGATGAAAAGGGGCATTGTTTGCCCCTTTTTTTGTGGCAACTGCTTAGAGGCTTTACCCCAGCTAAAGCGCGCCATATAAGGCCCGTATGAATTTTTTGGTGGCGATTATTATTCGAATTACCAGCCCGGCGCTCTAACATTGAGCCGCCGGGACAAGGCGTATGGACAGCCGCGCCGACCCACACCCTTTGACAGACTTATCTGACAGGATTAGACGCGATGTGCGCTGATACACCTTCCGAAACGATCGACTATAAATCCACTTTGAACCTGCCCCAAACGGACTTCCCAATGCGCGCAGGACTGCCAAAACGCGAGCCTGGCTGGCTAGAGCGCTGGGCGCAAATCGGTGTTTACGACCAATTGCGTGCCAAAGGCAAAGCTGACGGGCGCACGCCTTTTACCCTGCATGACGGACCGCCCTATGCGAACGGCAATCTACACATCGGTCACGCATTGAACAAAACCATTAAAGACATCATTGTGCGTTCTCATCAGATGATGGGCCACGATGCACGCTATGTGCCAGGTTGGGATTGTCACGGTCTGCCGATCGAGTGGAAGATCGAAGAACAGTACCGCCAAAAAGGCAAAAATAAAGACGACGTGCCTGTGGTGGATTTCCGCCAAGAATGTCGTAAATTTGCCGAAGGTTGGGTCGATATCCAGCGAGAAGAATTCAAACGTCTGGGCATTCAAGGCAACTGGGAAGACCCCTACCTGACGATGAATTACCACGCAGAAGCGGTGATCGCAGAAGAATTCACCAAGTTCTTGATGAATGGTACTTTGTATCAAGGCTCAAAACCTGTGATGTGGTCGCCCGTTGAAAAGACCGCATTGGCCGAAGCTGAGATCGAATACCAAGACAAAGAAAGCTTTGCTATCTGGGTGAAATTCCCTGTGCGCGATACAGACAATGAGGCGCTCAAAGGTGCCTCAGTCGTTATCTGGACAACGACGCCTTGGACCATACCATCCAACAAAGCTGTGGTTTACTCTGACACGATTTCTTACGGCGTTTATGAAGTGAACGCCGCACCAGAAGACAATTGGGTCCGCACAGGCGAACGCTATGTTTTAGCTGATGCCTTGGCGGAAGCCGTGTTTGCAAAAGCGCGCATCGACGATTTTACACGTCTGTCGGATGCGGGCGATATGAGCGGCACATCCTTGTCGCACCCTCTGGCGGGGACAGAAGGCTCGGGCGGCGAATGGGACACCCCACGTGATTTCCGCGCAGCGCCTTTCGTAACAGATGGCGAAGGCACGGGCTTTGTACATTGCGCGCCATCCCACGGTATGGATGAATTTGAATTCTACCGCGATCTGGGCATGCTCGAGACCATGATCACCTATAATGTCATGGAAGACGGGCGTTTCCGCGATGATTTGCCATTCTTTGGCGGCAAAGCGATCTTGCGTGAAAAAGCCAATAAAAAGAACAAAAACAACCCTTGGGAAGGCGACGCCAACACGGCTGTTATGGCCAAGTTGACTGAAGAAGACGGTCTATTTGCGCGCGGCGTGATCAAGCACAGCTATCCGCATTCTTGGCGGTCAAAAGCGCCGATCGTCTACCGCAATACGCCGCAATGGTTTGCCTCCGTTGACAAAAAACTCGATGATGGCATGGGCCAATATGGGGATAGCATTCGTGAGCGCGCCCTGCGCTCCATCGACGAATTGGTCGCTTGGACGCCTCAAACAGGTCGCAACCGTTTGCATTCCATGATCGAAAGCCGCCCTGATTGGGTGCTGTCGCGTCAACGTGCTTGGGGTGTGCCTCTGACATGTTTCACCAAAAAGGGCAGCTTGCCGACGGATGCGGATTTCTTGTTGCGCAGCGAAGAGTTGAATGCGCGCATCAAGGCCGAGTTCGAAGTGCACGGCGCGGATATTTGGTATGCGGATGGTTTCAAAGCCCGCATTTTGGACGGCATCGCCGACCCTGACGATTACGATCAAGTGTTTGACGTTTTGGATGTGTGGTTTGATTCTGGCTGTACCCATGCTTTCGTTTTGCGCGACCGTGAAGACGGCACCGAAGATGGCATTGCTGATGTCTACATGGAAGGCACCGACCAGCACCGTGGTTGGTTCCATTCGTCTTTGTTACAAGCATCGGCAACCAAAGGCCGCGCGCCCTATAAAAACGTTGTGACGCATGGGTTTACGCTGGATGAAAAGGGCATGAAAATGTCTAAATCCATCGGCAATACTGTGGTTCCTGAAACCATCGTCAAACAATATGGCGCGGATATCTTGCGTCTTTGGGTGGCCCAAACCGATTACACCAGCGACCAGCGTATCGGGCCTGAAATCTTGAAAGGCACGGCGGACAGCTACCGCCGCCTGCGCAACACAATGCGTTACATGCTTGGCTCATTGGCTGATTTTTCTGAAAGTGATCGTGTTGAACCAGCGGATATGCCAGAGTTGGAACAATGGGTTTTGCACCGCGTGCAAGAAGTCGATAACGCCGTTCAAAAAGGCTACCGCGCCTTTGATTTCTCTGGCGTTTGGCAGGCTGTTTTCACATTCGCTACGGTTGATCTGTCAGCGTTCTATTTCGATGTGCGCAAAGATGCGCTGTACTGTGACGGCGATACATTGAACCGCCGCGCTGCACGCACGGTGCTGGATCTGTTGTTCCACCGCATTACCAAATGGCTTGCGCCGATCTTGGTGTTCACGATGGAAGAAGTCTGGCTTGAACGCTTCCCTGCTGAGGGCAACTCAATCCACCTTGAGGATTTCGTCAGCACACCAAGCGCGTGGAAAAACGATGCTTTGGCCGCAAAATGGGCCAGTGTTCGCCAAGTGCGCCGTGTGGTCACAGCAGCATTGGAAATTCAGCGAACTGAAAAAGTTATCGGCGCATCGCTTGAAGCAGCACCGGTGGTCTATTTGCGTGATGAAACCACAGTCGAGGCACTTAAAACCGTGTCTTTCGATGATCTATGCATCACTTCTGGCGTCACTTTTTCAACAGATGCAGCCCCAGAAGGTGCCTTTACCTTGGCAGAGGTGGATGGCGTAGCGGTCGTGTTTGAAAAAGCTTCAGGCGAAAAATGTCAGCGCTGCTGGAAGATCTTGCCCGATGTCGGCACGCATAGTCATGATGGTGTGTGCGGGCGCTGCGATGCGGCGCTTGGCTAAATTCAAACCACATCCATAAAATGCAAAAGGGGGCTTCGGCCCCCTTTTTTGTTCAGTGTTTGCTGCTTTGGGCGGGCAGGATTTGTTGTATTCCGCCAGCTGTAAGCAAGTACAGACTGGTGATGATCAATCCCGTGCCGACAAAATGCGTATAGGTGCCAACCAATAAAATAACAGAACAAACAATCCAGACCAATGTGACGGGCAGCGTGATCATGCTCCACCTACGGGTGCGGACTGGGTGTACGAAATGCACGGGTAAAAACATCATGGGGGTGAGGATCAACATGATTGAAACCATTGCCCAAATCGGTGGTTCCATCGCGAAAAACACCAAGGCCACCATGTTCCAGCAGCCTGGAAAGCCATCAAAGCTGGCGTCTTCGGTCTTCATGCTGGTATCTGCAAAATAAAGCGCTGACACCGTGACAATGCTCAAGGCGCATAGCCATCCTGTCCAGCCGGGGATCATGCCAGATTGAACGATCGCAAAAACAGGCACGAAGACATAGGTCAAAAAGTCGACGACCAGATCAAGTAGCACACCGTCAATGCGCGGGGCGTTTGCTTTTGTGTCCACGCTGCGTGCAAGCGGGCCATCCACACCATCCACAATTAGCGCAGCAAGCAACCATAAAAACATATGGCTCCACTCTTCATGGGCTGCGGAAAATAGCGCTAAAAGGGCCAAAGCGGCCCCCGTCGCAGTTAGTAGGTGTACGGCATAGCCGTTACGGACATTGGCTTTCATGTAACTTTGATGCCTGCCTTCGCCGCATCTTGCAAGGGCTAGCGGCGCAATGTTGCACAAATTTTGTGCCGCTTGCCCACCGCTGGTACAAGGGCGTCAGGGGCGCTAAGGCGTGTTGGGTGCGGACTTGGCGCGGGGATGCGCTGCATCGTAAACTTCTAACAGGCGTGCCGTATCCACGGCAGTATAAGCTTGGGTTGTTGATAAAGAGGCATGTCCTAAAAGTTCTTGGATGGCGCGCAGATCGCCGCCTGCGGTCAACAGATGTGTCGCGAAAGAATGGCGCATCGCATGGGGCGTGACCGTGGCGGGCAGGCCAAGCTGCATCCGCGCCTGTTCTGTGACGCGCGAGATTAAGCGAGGGTTCAACGCCCCTCCGCGCTTGCCACGAAACAGCGCTGCATCATCGTGCAAATCATAGGGGCATTCTAAGATATACGCATCGACAGCTTTGCGCGCGACGGGCAAAACGGGCACAACGCGTTCCTTATTTCCCTTCCCTGTAATGCGAATGCTGTCGGATAAAGGTACATCTTTACCCGTCAAAGACAGGGCTTCAGAAATGCGCAAACCACAACCGTATAGCAGGGTCAAAACCGCCATGTCTCTTGCCGCGATCCAAGGTTCTGAATGCTGCAACTCTACCGTCGAAATCATGTCTTTGGCCGCCTCTACGGTGAGGGGGCGGGGAAGCTTTTTGGTGAACTTTGGCGACCGCGCTGACAAGATGCCAGTGGCGTCAAACCCGTCACGTTCGGCGATCCAACGGGTGAATGTTTTAACGGCTGACAATGCGCGCGCCAAAGACCTTGGCCCAACGCCGCGCCCGCGCTCTGATGCCATCCATGCGCGCATATCGGATATGGTTAAGTCTGCGATTTTCGCCGTGCCAAAGCCTGCGCCATGATGATGCATTAAAAACGATAACCAGCCCGTCACATCGCTGCGGTAGGCTGTAATTGTGTTTTCAGAAACGCCTTTCAGCGCGCGTTCCAAATCCAACCAGTCTGCGATTGCGATACGCAAACCATCTGTCAAAGAATAGGGCGCGGTCATGCCAGCCAGCGGCGCATGGTCCGTTCAAAAACGCCTGCAAAAAATGACAACAGATCAGTGCCTTGCGTGGATTTAAACATGTGGGGATCTTCTGCCCCAAGGATCAACAATCCAGGCAGGCGCCCAGAGCCGAAATCAAGCTTTAGACAGGCTTCGGAATGGATAAACCCTGTTTCGTCGCCGTAAATAATATCCGTGTCTGGGGCCACTTGACGAAGGGTAACAGCCCGCGCAGGGATGTTGCGCCCAAGTGTGAGATAGGTGTTGATAAAGCCAGGTTCGGCGGTGACCAAAACATCGCCCAATTTACGCACTACAGGATCATCGTCTTCGACCTTGGTTTCCAGTAACAACTTCACGCTGTCCACGCGCAAGATGTCAGAAACTTCGCCGCCCAAATCGCGTAGGAAGGTTTCGAAATCCAAAGGGTCCATCATGCGCAAAATGGCACGGTGAATTTGGTTGGTGCCTGCAAGGTTTTCATAAGCCGCCGCAATCACACCGCGATGGGTATCTTCGAGGCGATCAAGGCGATCTTCCAAGCGGTCCATTGCTATGCCGCGTAGGTCAACAATATTGCCGCCACCCGCTTTTTCATTGGCTGCGATCAAGGCTTTCATCACATCAATGTCGTCCAAAATCATATCCGGTTCGGAAATGATTTTTTCACGCAATTCCTCAGCCAATGGGGCCAGCGTTTTGGACGTGGGAGTCGTAGGGATCGTGGTGCTCATGTCTGTCGCCTCAAGCTATAGCTGGATTTTTCCAGTCTGTTGGGGGGCAATGTGACGGTTTTAACGGCTTTGCGCAAGAAAAATGCCAATCCGCGCATTGCATGACCCGCTCTGCGTTCTCAGCGCAACAGGGCCAAAATGCAAAACGCCCCGCAGGATTGACCTTGCGGGGCGTTTAATCAAATGGATGTGTCGCCAAATTGGCTTAAAGAATTTTGATCCCTGCGGCTTTGATGTCAGCCACAAATGCATCAAGACCTTTGTCTGTCAAAACGTGGTTTGCCATCGCTTTGATCACATTGGCAGGGGCGGTGATTACGTCAGCACCGATTTTCGCACATTCAGAAATGTGGTTCACAGTGCGGATAGAGGCAGCCAAGATTTCTGTGTCGTAACCGTAGTTATCGTAGATGGTGCGGATGTCTTCGATCAGGTCTAGACCATCGATGTTGATGTCATCCAAGCGGCCGATAAAGGGCGAAATGAATGTTGCGCCAGCTTTCGCAGCCAAAAGCGCTTGGTTGGCTGAAAAACACAAAGTGACGTTGATTTTGTGACCCTCTGAGGCAAGCACTTTACAGGCTTTCAAACCATCCAAAGTCAGTGGCAATTTAATAACCACGTTGTCTGCGATCTGCGCCAATTTGCGGCCTTCTGCGATCATTGTGTCTGCGTCTAGCGCGACAACTTCAGCAGAGACAGGGCCATCAACCAAATCACAAATTTCTTTCGTGACTTCCAGAATATCGCGACCAGATTTTTTGATCAAAGATGGGTTTGTTGTTACACCATCGCAAAAGCCAAGATCATTTAGCTCACGGATTGCATCAACATCAGCGGTATCGACGAAAAATTTCATAGGAGTGTCCTCTGTATACCTGTGGTTTCCTTGTCCTGATAGCGCAAACTTGACCTAGGAGAAAGGGGCTTTCGTGCAAAAGCGGCTCTGGTACGGGCGGCATAAAGCGCTTATTGAATTTGCCTATGACGCAAGACGATTATTTCCCCCAAGGCGCGTTGGTCGCTGTGCTTACGACAGAGCCGCTGGACCGCCCGCTTGATTACAAATCGCCAGGCGGCGGCTGCCGTTTGGGTGATTTTGTGCAGGTACCACTTGGTCCGCGCAAAGTTTTGGGCTGTGTTTGGGGGCAGGGAAAAGGCGGATTTGACCTCAGCAAAGCACGCAGCATTTCCAATATTTTGGATGTCGCCCCAATGCCCCCCGCAATGATGGAGTTTTTGGGAAAAGTTGGCAGTTATACCCTAACGCCCATGCCTGCGATGCTGCGCCTTGCCACGCGGGCGCCCGGCTTGCTAGATCCGCCGTCCATGCGCAAAATCTACCGTTTGGGTACAGGAGAAATGCCGCGCGAAACCGACGCACGAAAACGCGTGATTGCGGCCTTGAAAGAAACGCCCAACTTGGCCTTTACCCTAAAAGAATTGGCCGAACACGTGGGCGTGGGCACGGCTGTGATCAAAGGTATGGTGCCATCGGGTGCGATCCTTGAACAAGACAGCCCCCGTGATCTGGAATTTCCGCGCCTTGATCCCAGCCGCGATGGTAAAGTGCTCTCAGATGCGCAAGCCAGTGTCGCCACGGCCCTGCGCGCCGAAGTGGCGGCTGAGCGCTATAGCACGACTTTGTTGAAAGGTGTCACAGGGTCGGGCAAAACTGAAGTTTACCTAGAAGCCGTGGCAGAATGTTTGGCCCAAGGGCGCCAAGCTTTGGTGCTTTTGCCTGAGATTGCGCTGACCTCAGAATTCTTGGACCGCGTCGAAGAACGCTTTGGGTGCAAGCCTGCGGAATGGCATTCAGGTGTAACCATGACCGAACGCCGCCGTGTGTGGAAAATGGTCGGATCAGGCGGCGCACAAATGGTGATTGGCGCGCGCTCAGCATTGTTTTTGCCTTATCAAAACCTTGGATTGATCGTGGTCGATGAAGAACATGACACATCGTACAAACAAGAAGAAGGCGTGCTGTATAACGCCCGCGATATGTCCGTTTTGCGTGCATCTTTGTCTGGCGCTGCGGTGATCTTGGCCTCTGCCACGCCCAGTTTGGAAACATGGGCCAATGTGCAAGCAGGCAAGTACAAACGTCTCGATTTGGAAAGTCGTTTTGGGCCAGCTGTAATGCCTGAAATGCGCGCCTTAGATATGCGCACAGAAAAGCTGTCAGCCACGCGGTTTATATCCGATCAATTGGTTGCGGCAGTCAATGAACGCATTGAAAAGGGAGAACAATCCCTGCTGTTCATCAATCGTCGCGGCTATGCGCCTGTGACGATTTGCAGGGCGTGCGGCTTTCAAATCGCTTGCGATGATTGCGATGCGCGCATGGTGGAACACCGCTTTTTAAACCGCCTGATGTGCCACCAATGCGGTGAAACCAAAGAGATGCCGACGATCTGCCCATCCTGCCAAGTTGAGGGGCGGCTGGCCCCCGTTGGTCCCGGTGTGGAACGCTTGGCTGAAGAGGTGGCCGAAAAGTTCCCCGATGCAAAAGTCGCAGTTTTGTCATCTGATTTGTTTGGCTCTGCGCGAGCCTTGAAAGAACAAATCCAACTGATCGCCAACGGCGACACCGATATTGTGATCGGCACGCAACTTGTGGCCAAAGGGCATAACTTTCCCAACCTCACTTTGGTGGGTGTGATTGACGCCGATCTTGGCCTGCAAGGGTCAGACCTGCGTGCAGCCGAACGCACGTTTCAATTGATGCGCCAAGTGGCCGGACGGGCAGGGCGCGCCGAAAAGCGCGGCACTGCCTTGTTGCAAACCTATCAACCCGAACACCCTGTTATTCGCGCTATTTTAGCAGGCGATGAAGAAGGCTTTTGGCAAGCCGAGGCCGATGAGCGTAGGCTGGCAGGCGTGCCCCCATTTGGGCGTATGGCAGGGATTATTTTGTCAGGGCCCGATTTGGGTGATGTAACGCGCGCCGCCGATCTGATGGCACGCAATACGCAGGCTTTGCAAAGGGTCGGTGCGATGGCGTTTGGGCCTGCACCTGCTCCAATCGCGCGGGTGCGCGGCAAGCATCGTGTGCGACTTTTGGTAAAAGCTGACAAAGCTGTGCCGCTGCAAGCAGCGCTCAGTCAATGGGCCGCCGGTTTGCGATTGCCGAAACACGTTAAACTTCAAATCGATATCGACCCACAAAGCTTTTGGTAGGCTAGGTCAAGCTAAAGGTCAGGGGCTTGGTGGCGTGGCGTTGCATCACGCCCTTTGCTTCTAAATCCAATTGTACCGCTTTCAACCACCAGCCTGCTGTGGCTCCTTCAGGGAATAAATCCTGCGGCAGATATGACTTGGCCGCCTCTTTCAATTGGGCGGCTGTCTGGGGGGCACTGGTCTGTGCAAAGGCCTGCAATATGGCGGCTTTCATCGCGTTATATTTGGCTGCATTCACACGCGATGTTTTTTCGGGCGTGTTCACATTTTGAATTTCGATCATATCAGCCATGTTTTTATCTTTATACTTTTACGGGTTTCCCTCCGTTCAGGCGCGCCAAAGCGGAGGGAAGTCGCGTCTATGGATTAGCCGACGATTGGAATGTCGTATAAGCCGAGCGCAAAGGCGTCATCAGTATCAAGCCCAAGAAACAGGGCCTCTGCGCCGTTATCAAAGGCGACTAAAAGGCCGTCTTCGGTGTCTTGAAGATCCACAAATAGGCCGTTGAAGGAGCCATTCAAAACCAATGTGTCTTCGCCAATCTGGAAATCTTGCACGACGGCCGACCCTGAGTTGGACGCGTTGTTAGAATAAAATTCAAAAACATCGCTGCCTTGTCCGCCTGACAAAATATGTTCGCCATTGCGGCGCAGATTTGCCATCAGCCAGTCATCGCCCGCACCGCCATTCAAAACCGATGCATGGGCACCGCTGTCCAGAATGTCGTCGCCATCTTCACCGTAGAGCATGTTGTTGCCTTTTTGGCCGCGCAGTTCATCATTTCCCGCGCCACCAAACGCAATGTCATCGCCTTTGCCCAAGCGCACAAAATCATCGCCGTCGCCCAAGAAAATGATGTCATCTCCATTGGTGATCTGGGCGCCATTCGTATCGCTGGACCCAAGGGTGAATTGGTCGTTACCATCGGTGCCTTGGATGGGTGTCTCAAAGAGCGAGGTGTCGACGTCTAAAAATAGGTCTTCGAACAAAGCAAGACTGGTGTCGCCCAAACGCAGGTAGACATCAGCCCCATTCACGATGACATCGGAGGTATCTAAATCCAGATCGGTAATGTCGATGCCGTCAATTTCTACGCGGTCCTCAAGCTCATTAAAATCCGTAATCGTTGTCAAAGACGCACGGTTATCCGCCAGTCCAGTGATTGAAAACAGGTCCGCACCAGCACCACCAGAGGCAGTGTGATCCGCGCCAATAGAAACATCAAGGATCAGATCATCATCGCCGTTTCCGCCAAACACAGCGCTGTTCATTGTTCCTGTGTCGATGACATCATTGCCACCATTGCCGTTTAAAATATTATAGCCCGTTACGCCCATCAAGGTGTCGCCACCGCCGCCGCCAGTCACATCATTGTGGCCAATGCCGCCGATGAATGTATCCGCGCGAGACCCGAGTAAAACTGTGTTGTACCCACTCAAAAGATAGTCGCCGTCAGCATCAACATAATCTTCATCAACATAGTCTGCCGCACTGGTTCCATTGACGATCGCGCCCGTTGATCCCTCTGCCGGAACAATCGGAATTAAGACCGGATGAATTGGTTCAAAGTTGTAATTAACCATTAGAATATTCCCCACCTAGAAATGATAATGGTTAAAATTTGACCAAGCGACGGGCGTTGGTCAAATAAAAGCGACGCGTTTGTGCATGTTTATTTGGTCGTTTTATCTTTTCAGACCGCAAGTAAAGGCCTAAACCATGCGCATGAAACAGCCTATTCCTCTTGCGCAAACGCGCAGCTTGCCTTGGTGGCGTCGTCCTATATTTTTACTCGTCTTAATGGCTTTTGCCATGCCGATTGGCTTTAATACATGGAATGCTTTGCTCAATAATTTCGTGATTGAAATGGCGGGATTTACCGGTGTCGAAATCGGTTGGCTTCACACTGTACGTGAAATACCGGGCTTTTTGGCAATCGGGGTTATTGCGCTTTTGATGTTTATGCGAGAGCAGATATTGGGGCTGGTTGCGCTGCTGATGCTAGGGGTTGCGACCGCGTTGACAGCGTATTTTCCGTCTTTTGGCGGCATACTGACGTTAACAATGTTGTCGTCTATTGGGTTCCACTATTACGAGACCGTTAACCAGTCATTGCAGTTGCAATGGGTCGATAAGGCACGCGCGCCGCAGGTTTTGGGCTGGTTAATGGCCGCGGGATCTGCCGCATCACTCTTGGCCTATGGATCGTTGGTGCTCACGTGGAAAACGTTCGATTTGTCCTATTCTTTGGTCTACATGGTGGGTGGCGGAATTACCGCACTTATCGCCATCTATGCTTTGTTTTCTTTTCGTCAATTTGAATCGCCCCACCCCCAAGTCCGCAAACTGATTCTAAAAAAACGCTATTGGCTGTACTATGCATTGCAGTTCATGGCGGGGGCGCGTCGTCAGATTTTTGTGGTTTTCGCAGCCTTTATGATGGTCGAAAAATTCGGGTTTGATGTGCATGAAGTCACATCCCTGTTCATGATAAATTTTTTGATCAACATGTTTGTGGCCCCTTTGATGGGGCGCGTGGTTGGACGGAAAGGCGAACGGTTCGTTTTGCTGTTTGAATACGCAGGCTTGATTGTGGTGTTTTTGGCCTATGGTGGCCTGTACTGGCTAAGCTGGGGTGTCGCGGTCGCATCGGTCTTATATGTGGTCGATCACATGCTGTTTGGCTTGGCGTTTGCTTTGAAAACCTATTTCCAAAAGATTGCGGACCCGCAAGATATCGCCCCAACGGCGGCAGTCGCCTTTACCATTAACCATATAGCGGCGGTTTTTTTGCCCGCAGCCCTTGGGTATTTATGGCTGGTATCGCCTTCAAGTGTTTTCGTTTTGGCGGCAAGCATGGCTGGGGTTTCATTCGCCTTGGGGCTATTGATCCCACGCCATCCTCGCAAAGGGAATGAAACGATCTTTGCACGCGGCGACTTGGCATCTGTCTCAAGCACATCCCCGTGAAGCTGAGGCCCGCAGCCTAGAACCTTGTGAAAAGAGGGCTATATTGAAGGCAACTTAGAAAAGGATGCCATCATGTTTTCTCTCTTTTCCAAAACAACCCCACCCACGGCGCAGACAGCCCTTGAAGGGCGTGCAGAGGCGATCCCAACGGCACAAACCCATTTTGTTTACGGCAACGCTTTGAAAGCCGCAGTGGATCCCGCGCATGAGGTGGTGATTTTCGGCATGGGATGTTTTTGGGGTGTCGAACGCATTTTTTGGTCGCTCGACGGTGTGGTGAATACATCTGTGGGCTATGCGGCAGGTTTCACGCCAAACCCGACATATGATGAGGTTTGCTCTGGTCAAACGGGGCATAACGAAGTGGTGCGCGTGGTATATGACCCCGCGGTCATTTCGTTTGACGCTTTGCTTAAGACCTTTTGGGAAGGGCATGATCCAACCCAAGGTATGCGCCAAGGCAATGATCGCGGCACGCAATATCGGTCTGGTATTTATGTCACCACCCCCGCACAAATGCAGGCGGCACAAGCAAGTCAAACCCTCTATGCGCCAAAGCTTGCGGCAGCAGGCTATGAGGCAATTACAACGGAAATTTTGCAAGCCCCCGCCTATTACTATGCAGAGGATTACCATCAGCAGTATTTAGCCAAAAACCCCCAAGGCTATTGTGGCATCGGCGGCACGGGCGTTAGCTGCCCTATTGGGGTGGTGCAACGCACGGCCGACTAGGTGCTAAACCTTGCTCCAACACGGGGATCGGGCTATGGCAAGGCAACATATTTAGGAACCACGCCATGCCCACATTTACTGCTTTTACCAAAACAACAGGCCGTCTGCCCGCAGAAGCCATCAGCGCTTTGTTGGAAAACGTCATCCCTGAACCAACTGGGGTGGGGGTTTTCGAAATCGAAGACGGTTCAGGTCTGTGGGAAGTAGGGGCTTATTTCACCGAAAAGCCCGATGCTGTTGGTTTGGCTTTGATCGCGGCTGCCAATGATGCCAAAGATTTTATCATTTCAGAGCTGCCTGACACAGATTGGGTGGCAAAAGTGCGCCGCGATCTTGCGCCTGTCGAGGCAGGGCGGTTCTTTGTCTATGGGTCTCACGATGCGGATAAACTGCCAGATGACAAGATCGGCTTGCTGATCGAAGCTGCGATGGCTTTTGGCACGGGGCACCACGGCACGACACTGGGATGCTTGCGCGCCTTTGACCGCTTGCTGACAAATGGTGGCACTTATGAAAATGTTGCGGACATCGGCTGCGGGACTGCGGTCTTGGCGATGGCGGCTGCAAAAGTGAACGATACGCCCGCCTATGCATCTGACATTGATGAAGTCGCAGTGGCTGTCGCGCAAAGCAATGTGGACGCAAATGGATTGGGCGATCAGGTGATCTGTTTAGAGGCCGCAGGCTTTAGCCATGAAGTTCTTGAAGCCAAAGCGCCCTTTGATTTGGTGTTTGCCAATATCCTAAAAGGTCCGCTTGTGGCACTTGCCCCTGATGTTGCCGCACATACCAAAACAGGTGGTGCGGTGATTCTGTCTGGCATTCTCAATCCTCAGGCATCAGAAGTGATCGACGTTTATACACGAAATGGGTTCAATCTTATTCACCACGAAGAGATTGTTGACTGGTCAACGCTGACATTGGAAAAATCCGCCTAAAAATAGTCACAAAAACCTTGGTTATGCCCTTATTGCCCCATTCTCGCCACATTTCGGCGCGATAAATAGCTCACTGGTGGGGGCCGGTATGAGGGTGTTGCCATGGCCTATCTGGGTGCACAGCAATTAGAAAAAAGATTGACGCGGATCGACGTTAAGCGGCGTGCGATGGCTAAGGGTGCGATCTTTTCAGTTAACCATGACGGTTTGATCATCGCGCGCCCACGGCGTCGCGGTCCACGCTTTCCTGTGAAAGGCATGTTCCTTTCGCTACTGGGTCTGATGATATTCAAAGTTGGGCTCGTTATTGTCCTCGGCGCCAGCACTTATGGACAGCATGTTCAAGAACTGGCTGAAGGTTCTCCAGTCGAGCGCGCAGGCGCTTGGGTGATGGAAGCAGGCCCCGCAACTCTATGGGCTGCAAAACAGGTTAAATCCTTCGGGATTTGACGATACCAAATTTTAGATCATCTGCCGCTTGTTTCCCCTTGCGCTGCTTTTGATCTGTCCACGTAGGAACCCGCATCTGCATAGGTGCGGGTTTTTTCACGCTTTGGCGGTATATCGGCATATGTGTTTGCAATGTTCTTGTTTCGTGCTAACCGTAAAGAAAACGAAAACAAGAGCAGGATTAACATGCGCGTATTGGGAATAGACCCCGGACTTCGCAATATGGGCTGGGGCATCATTGATGTTTCTGGGCCGCGTATCACCCATGTGGCCAATGGTATCTGTCATTCTTTGGCCAGTGATGATCTGGCGATCCGCTTATTGTCTTTGTTCGATCAGCTTGCCGATGTCGTTCATACCCATCAGCCGACCTGTGCCGCAGTCGAGCAAACCTTTGTCAACAAAGACGCCGTCGCCACTTTGAAACTCGGCCAAGCGCGGGCTGTTGCTTTGCTTGTGCCTGCGCAATTTGGCCTGCCCATCGGGGAATACGCGCCCAATGCGGTGAAAAAAGCCGTCGTCGGCGTGGGGCATGCGGCCAAGCAGCAAGTGGAACACATGATCAAACTGCAATTGCCCGGCGCAAAATTGGCGGGCGCTGATGCTGTTGATGCTTTGGCTATCGCCATTTGTCACTCGCACCACGCCCAATCTGGCGCACGTCTTGCTGATGCGATCCAAAAAGCGGGACGTCCAAGAAAGCCCGCAGCCCCCAAATATGGGGCCCGCAAAACCACACCCAAAGGGGCAAGCGCATGATCGGCAAACTCACAGGCATTGTTGACTACATCGGCACAGATCACGCGATGATCGATGTACGCGGCGTGGGGTACATCGTTTTCGTCTCTGAACGCACCCGTATGGCCATGCCGCGCGCGGGCGAACCTGTGGCGTTGTACACCGATATGTTGGTGCGCGAGGACAATATGCAGCTGTTCGGTTTTACCTCTTTGTTTGAAAAAGAATGGTATCGTTTGTTAATTTCAGTCCAAGGTATCGGCGCGAAAGCCGCCATGGCTATTTTGGGCACGCTTGGCGCAGAAGCCACAGGGCGCGCCGTGGCGCTGGGCGATTGGAACGCGATCAAAGCTGCCCCTGGCGTGGGGCCCAAAACGGCGCAACGCGTGACAATGGAGCTGAAAGACAAAGCGCCGAAAGTCATGGCCATGGGCGGCGCTTTGCCCGAAACTTTGGATGCGGCCGATGCCGCTGAAGTGATCGAGGCTGCAACGCCCCAAGCGCCGCGCAAATCCGCCAAAGCAAAACCCGCTGCCAAAGCCAATGCAGCTGCCGAATCCGAAGCCCTGTCCGCTTTGCAAAACCTAGGATATAGTCCTTCTGATGCGGCGGGCGCTGTGGCACAATCGGCCATGGATGCCCCCGATGCGGACACATCAACCCTGATCCGCGCTGCCCTTAAACTGCTCGCGCCAAAGGATTGATAGATGGACGAATTTGATCCGATTGAGCCCGACGATACTCTGCGCGGGGAGCGCCAGCCCCAAGATGCGGATCGTGCCTTGCGCCCGCAAGTGCTGGACGAATTTATCGGCCAACACGAAGCACGCGCTAACTTGCGTATCTTTATCGAATCCGCGCGCAAACGCGAAGAAACCATGGACCATGTGCTGTTCTACGGCCCGCCGGGTTTGGGCAAAACCACACTGGCGCAGATCATGGCGCGTGAGCTTGGCGTCAATTTCAAAATGACTTCAGGGCCAGTTTTGGCCCGTGCGGGTGATTTGGCGGCGATCTTGACCAATTTGGAAGCCCGCGATGTCTTGTTCATCGACGAAATCCACCGCATGAACCCTGTTGTCGAAGAGGTTCTCTATCCCGCGATGGAGGATTTCGAGCTGGATCTTGTCATCGGCGAAGGCCCCGCCGCGCGCACCGTGCGCATCGAATTACAACCCTTCACGCTGGTGGGCGCGACCACGCGTATGGGGCTGCTCAGCACGCCTTTGCGGGATCGTTTCGGCATTCCCACGCGGCTGCAATTTTACACCACAGATGAGCTGCACGAGATCGTCACACGCGGCGCGCGTATGTTGGGTGTGCCTGCTGACGATGCGGGTGCCCATGAAATCGCCAAACGCGCGCGTGGCACACCGCGCATCGCAGGTCGCTTGCTGCGCCGTGTTCTGGACTTTGCCGTAGTTGAGGGCGACGGTCGTATCACACATGCCATTGCCGACAATGCCCTGACGCGTTTGGGCGTGGATCATCTGGGGCTTGATGGCGCCGACAGACGTTACTTGATGCTGATCGCCGAAAACTACCAAGGCGGACCTGTTGGGGTCGAAACGCTCGCCGCCGCTTTGTCCGAAAGCCGCGACGCGATCGAAGACGTGATCGAGCCTTACCTCCTTCAGCAGGGCCTGATCCAACGCACACCGCGTGGTCGGATGCTGACGCAAAAAACATGGCAGCACCTAGGCCTGACGCCGCCAAAGAAACCAGATCAAACGGAGCTGTTTGGCAAGTAGGGACGGGGACCAGTGCAGCCAGCGGCGCCACTGAGCCCAGAGTGACTGACGCTGCGTGGTGAAGCGCGGCGGCTACTCTATCAGTTAGGCTTTTCCCTAAATGTCTTGATCGCATACTCCCGAAATGTTACTTAGGGATATGTCTAAGTATGAATCGCACCTTGATCTTTGTTTCTCTGCGCTTGGTGATCCGACCCGACGCATGATCCTGCAACGCCTTGCGCGTGGTGAAGCGTCCGTGAGCGAGTTGGCCGAGCCGCACGACATGGCGCTGCCGTCCTTCATGGAGCACCTGAAGAAACTTGAAGCGGCAAACCTCATCACGTCGAAGAAGGAAGGGCGGACGCGGATATGCGAGTTGTCTCCCGATGCGTTCACACCAGCCAAAGATTGGCTAAGCGAGCAAAGCACGACTTGGGAAGGACGGCTCGACCGCTTTGACGATTACATTAAGAACCTCATGCAGGAGCGCAACAAATGAAACTCGACCCGAAGACCGATCTGACCTTTACCCGCACACTGAACGCGCCACGTTCGCTGCTTTGGGAATGCTGGACAACGCCAGAACACATCAAACACTTCTTTGTGCCAAAACCGCATGGAATAGACGCTTGCGAAATCGACCTGCGTGTTGGCGGCAAATTCAACACAACGATGAATGTCGCGGGCAACGTCATGGAAAACAACGGCGTTTACCTCGAAGTCGTGGACGGTGAGCGACTTGTCTTCACCGACACCTACAGCGAGGGCTGGAAGCCCGCTGCTGATCCGTTCATGACCGCGATTGTCGAATTTGCAAACGATGGCAAGGGCGGCACCATCTACACCGCGACCGCCCGTCACCGCTCGCCTGAAGCCCGTCAGACCCATGAAGATATGGGGTTTTATGACGGCTGGGGCACTGTCGCGACGCAGCTAGAGGATTACGCTCAGTCACTCAAGTGACCGACAGCGGACATCGCATCTAAGACCGCTTTGGTCGCTAAACCGAGGTACTTTAACAGCAGCTCCGTATTCGGCTGCACGGAAAGGACGCTACAATGCCAAAGATGATTTTCGTAAATCTGCCGGTAACCGATTTGCCAAAGGCGATGGCATTCTATCAAGCTATCGGGTTTGAGAATAATCCGCAATTTACCGATGATACAGCGGCTTGTATGGTTTGGAGCGAGGCAATCTTTGTAATGTTGCTGACCCATGACAAATGGCGCACGTTCTCCAAGCGCCCAATACCGCCTGCAACGTCAAGCGAAGTGCTTTTAGCGATTTCTTTCGATGATATAGCTGCCGTTGATACAGTAGTGGACGCAGCAGCAGCATTTGATGGCGCACCAGATGTCAACGCCAAACAGGATTACGGATGGATGTATAGCCGCAGCTTTGCCGATCCGGATGGGCATGTATGGGAATGCATGTGGATGGATATGGCTGCGGTTGGCGAACAGGAAGCAATATCATGACGACCGCCAAAAACACCATCTGCATCTGGTATGACAAAGACGCAGAGGCTGCCGCAAGGTTTTACGCCACTGTTTTTCCTGACAGCGAAGTCACGGCGGTGAATTTCGCGCCTACCGACTATCCTTCGGGCAAGGCTGGTGACGTTTTGACCGTTCAGTTCACCGTCGCGGGAGTGCCCTGTATCGGCCTGAACGGCGGGCCAGCATTCAAACAGGATGAGGCGTTTTCATTTCAGATAGCCACGGACGATCAGGCCGAAACTGACCGCTACTGGAATGCAATCGTCGACAACGACGGGCAAGCAAGTGCCTGCGGCTGGTGCAAGGACAAATGGGGAGTTTCTTGGCAAATTACGCCGCGTGTGTTGATCGCTGCTTTAGCCGCCGGCGGGGATCCGGCGCAACGTGCGTTTGAGGCGATGATGCAGATGGGCAAGATTGACGTGGCCAAAATCGAAGAAGCTTTACGGGACAAGTAGCTCCAGCATGTCCACCAAGGCGGGTCGCTTTCGCCTAAAAGACTCTGCTGTAAGCAGACTTTGGCGCGAATGCGGCAAACGGCAGCAACGTCCGCACAGCGGTCATCCATATCAAATCAGGCGCGGCGGCCATAAGGTTCCAAAGGTTGCCTTGCGACCGAGGGCTGGACATCTTGCACGGTTTTGACAAAAAGAGGCACAACGCGTTGGAGATATGCCATGACCGAAGACACCATAGATTACACCCCCGAAGCTGTTGAAGCTTATTTTACCCGCGCGAGTGGCGATTACGTGTTTGCGCGCTGGGGGCGGCCGATTGCGCCGGTGGTTTTTGGGGTCACAGACGCGTCAATGTCGGTCATCAAGGGCGCGATAGAAACCGCCGTTGTTATTGCTGGTGCCGAGATTTCCGAGACTGATCCTGAGCTGGGGTCCAACCTGATGATGTTCTTTTTCTCGGATTGGAAAGAGCTGTTGGATGTGCCCAATATGGGCGATATGATCCCCGATCTGGAAAGCCGCGTGGCCACCTTGATCGACCGCAATGCGCATCAATATCGCGCATTTCGTTTCGATGATGATGGCGCAATCAAGGCCTGTTTCACATTCGTGCGGATGGGCGGCGCAATGGACGAGGTGCCTGCGGATGTCATCGCGCTATCGCAGGCAACGCAGGCTTTGTTGTTGTGGTCTGACACGGTGTTCACCCAAGACAGCCCGCTGGCACAAACCGAAAGCGGTGCCGTGATCCGCCCTGATGTGGCGAATGTTCTGCGTGCGTCATATGATCGGGTGCTGCCGAGTTCTGCGCGCGATACATCCCATGCGCTGCGGCTTTATGCGCGTTTGATTGCAGGCTAACTGTCTTGCGCTTGTGATCTTTGCCCCATAGCTTGATCAAAATTGATACTATCGGAGCCCATGCATGTCTCACACGTTTCCTGTTCATGTTTACTACGAAGACACCGATCTTGCGGGCATCGTTTACTATGCCAACTACCTAAAATTCATTGAACGTGCGCGTACGGAATGGGTGCGTGCTGCGGGGATAGATCAGGTGGCGCTGAAGGCCGATGAAGGCATCGTGTTTGCTGTGCGCCGCATCGAAGCTGACTATCTGGCACCCGCGAAATTTGACGACGAATTGACCGTCGAAACCGATGTCGAAGCCATGACGGGCGTGCGTATCGTGTTGAATCAGGTCGTCAAACGCGGTGGTGAAGTGGTGTTTCAATCGCAGGTCACGCTTGTGGCACTCTCTGACACGGGGCAACCGACACGCCTACCAGCAATTATTCGCCGAAAACTGCACTGAAAACGCGGTAAACAGCCGTAATTTGGTCGATTTACCCCGTAAATCACGGGGCTATCACATGTAAGTGTTGGCGTGCCCCCTGCTCATGAGGTAAATCATGAGATAACAACAAGTCGCGAGACAGCGACACAGGCGAAAAGAGCAGGCTATGGAACAAACAACCCTTGCGATGGCGCAGGAGATTGATTTCTCCTTTTTGGCGCTTTTTATGAAGGCGACCTTCACCGTTAAAATCGTTATGCTGATGCTGATCTTCGCGTCCTTTTGGTCGTGGTCCATCATCATACAAAAACATATTGCTTACCGTAAAGCGCGCGCCAGTGCCGCTGTGTTTGATCAGGCTTTTTGGTCTGGTGAGCCTTTGGATGAATTGTTTGATAAAATCGCAGGTGCGCCTGCGAGTGCCCCCGAACGTGTGTTCGTGGCGGGTATGACCGAATGGCGTAGATCACACCGCGCCGATGGCGGCTTGATCGCTGGCGCTGGTGCACGAATTGATCGGTCTATGGATGTGGCTATTTCAAAAGAAGCAGAACACATGAACAGCCAGTTGTCTTGGCTCGCTACCGTGGGGTCCACTGGACCTTTCATCGGCCTGTTCGGGACTGTCTGGGGTATTAAAACAGCATTCGAAGATATCGCCTTGGCGCAATCCACCAACTTGGCCGTTGTTGCTCCAGGTATTGCCGAAGCGTTGCTCGCCACGGCTTTGGGCCTCTTGGCGGCGATCCCCGCGGTTGTGTTCTACAATAAACTATCGTCAGACAGTGATCAGATTCTAGGCGGATACGAAGCCTTTGCTGATGAGTTCTCTACGATCTTGTCGCGCGAATTGGACGCTTGAGCCATGGGTGCAGGTGTCGTTAAAGGCAAATCTGGCGGCGGACGGCGTGGTCGTCGTCGCGGTCATTCGGCCGCGATGAGTGAAATCAACGTGACGCCCTTTGTTGATGTGATGCTGGTGCTTTTGATCATTTTTATGGTCGCAGCCCCTATGATGACCGTTGGCGTCCCCGTTGAGCTGCCTGAGACAGCCGCCACAGCTTTGCCCCAAGAATCCGAAGATCCGTTGTCAATCACGCTGACAGCAGATGGCCGTGTCTTGCTGATGGAAAATGAAGAAGACCAAGACAATCTGGTCACAAAGCTGCAAGCCATCGCAGCTGAACGCGACGATGACAAAGTGTTTTTGCGCGCAGACGGATCGATCCCTTATGAACGCGTTGTGCAAGTCATGGGCGCTTTGAATGCGGGCGGTTTTCGCAATATCGGCCTTGTGACAGAGCAGGGCGGTCCACGTTTGGACGGCTCTAGCGTTAGCACGGATAACTGAGGCGCAACGCGTGAATACGGGTCAATATATTTCGGCTGGGGCCCATCTGGGCTTGGTTGCCTATGTTTTGCTGGGCGGGTTTTTCTTGTCTCCCAAAGACAGCGAACCTGTGCACACGCAAGAAGTCTCGTTGATATCAGAATCTGATTTCGCCTCACTGAGCCGCGTTGAAACCTCACCTGAGGTGCCCAATGAGGCCCCAGAAGTGACAGCCCCTGAAGTATCCACGCCAGAACCTACACCGCCTGCGCCGAGCGAACCTGCCGCGGCACCACCTGCGCCAGCCGAGCCTGCTCCCGAGGTTGACGTTACACCAGCGCCCAATCTAGCGCCCAGCCCTGATCCCGAAATTTCGCTCGAAGATCCAGGCGCAGGACTGCCTGACATCGCAGGGCAGCGCCCGACACCGCGCCCCGTGCCGCGCATCGCCCCTGAAGCTGTGGTGAACCCTGAAAAAACACCTGAGATCGCAGATCAAGTGGTGCCAGAAACATCACCTGATGCAGCCCCTGCAGCCGAACCTGTGCCTGAGGAACCCGCCGCAGCACCGCAAGAGGCTGTGACCGAAATCGTGACCGAAGCGGAAACCCCATCAGGAATGACGCAATCGCCACGGCCAAAGTCACGCCCAGCTGCAGCCGCGCGTCAAGTGGCCGAGCAAAAAGCACAAGAAGACGCCGCGCAACAGGCCGACGATCAAGCGCAAAGAAATGCGGATGCGGCCGCCAAGGCAGCCGCAGATGCCGCTGCGGCATTGGCGGCGGAATCAGTATCAGGCACGCCTGCTGCGCCATCACGCCCTGCTGGTCCGCCCTTAAGTGCTGGCGAAAAAGATGCTTTGCGTGTGGCTGTGTCACAATGTTGGAACACAGGATCAATGTCGACCGAAGCGCAGCGCACGACTGTGACTGTTGGCCTGTCGATGAACCCTGACGGGACGCCGCAAGCGGGGTCTCTTAAACTTCTAAGTTCTTCTGGCGGGTCTTCAGCCGCCGCAGAACAAGCTTTTCAAACCGCGCGCCGTGCGATTATCATCTGCGGCAAACGCGGCTTCCCGCTTCCTGCTGACAAATTTGATCAGTGGAGCTCGATCGAGATGACATTCGATCCCGAACAAATGAGGTTCAAATGACACGTTTCTCTGGATTAGCCAAAACCTGTGCTGCCACGTTCTTGGTGGGGCTTTTGTCGTTAGGTGCTTTTACAAGTGCCGCCGCGCAAGATACAGGGCCCTTGCGGATCGACATCACCCAAGGTGTGATCGAACCCTTGCCTGTTGCTGTGCCTGATTTTATCGCGCAGTCTGCGCAGGCTGCTGAATTTGCTAAGCAAATATCAGATGTGATCGCCGCCGATCTGGTGGGCACTGGTCTGTTTCGTGAAGTCCCTGAAAGTGCGTATATTTCAAACGTGACCTCCTTTGACAGCCCCGTGCAATACGCCGACTGGAAAGCCATCAATGTGCAAGGTTTGGTGACAGGGGCTGTCAGCGTTGATGCAGCTGGCAATCTGTCCGTAAAGTTCCGTGTGTTTGATGTGTTCTCAGACGGTCCATTGGGCGAAGGGTTGCAGCTCGGTGGATCGACTTCAAGCTGGCGCCGCATCGCGCATAAAGTGGCGGATGTTGTTTACAGCCGCATCACGGGCGAGGGCGCTTATTTCGACAGTCGCGTTGTGTTCGTTTCTGAATCAGGCTCAAAACAGGCGCGCAAAAAGCGTTTGGCTGTAATGGATTATGATGGTGCAAATCTTCAGTACCTGACAGATGATGCCTCAATCGTTTTGGCACCACGGTTTTCACCCACAGGTGATCGGGTTTTGTACACCTCTTACGAAAGTGGTTTCCCGCAAATTATGATGTTGGATGTGGGCACAGTGACGCGCCGCCAATTGCCAGTGCCGACCGAAAGCATGTCTTTCGCACCGCGCTTTTCGCCTGACGGCAACTCAGTTGTCTATTCAGTGTCGACAGGGGCCAACACTGATCTCTACCGTATGGATATTGCATCTGGGCAGGTGGCACGCTTGACCAATACGCCCGCGATTGAAACGGCCCCTTCATTTTCGCCTGATGGGTCCAAGATTGTTTTTGAAAGTGACCGTTCTGGAACGCAACAGCTTTATATGATGTCCGCGTCTGGCGGTGATGCGCAGAGGATTTCCTTTGGCGATGGGCGTTATGGCACGCCCGTTTGGTCGCCGCGTGGTGATTTGATTGCCTTTACCAAACAGGCCAATGGGCGTTTCCATATCGGCGTGATGCGCACCGATGGGTCCGAGGAACGCTTGCTGACGGCATCGTTTTTGGATGAAGGCCCCACATGGGCCCCCAATGGCCGTGTTGTGATGTTCACACGTGAAACTCAAGGCGCATCAGGCGAGTCCGCGCTTTATTCGGTTGATATTTCAGGGCGCAACCTGCGCCGTCTGCCAACCAATTCAGGCGCTTCTGATCCCGCATGGTCGCCTTTGTTGAAATAGAATACTTGCAGCATTCCCCAATCTGGGTCTTGGATGCTATACTAAGAAAAACGAGCAGCTAGATTTTCCGCACAGGAGAGACATATGACACAAACACATTCGACAAAACGGCGTAGCGCAAACGGCGTCAAAGCCCTCATTTTGGTATCTGCATTGGCTTTGACAGCCTGCACCAACCCTGATCGCTTTGGTGGATCAGATGCAGGCGCGATGGGCGCAGGCGCAGGGGCAAATGGCGGGATTATCGCAGGTTCAGCCAACGATCCGACATCTGTAGCCTACTTTAACCAAACCATTGGCGACCGCGTGTTGTTCTTGGTTGACCAATCAACATTGAACGATAACGGTCGTGCTGTTTTGGCGCAACAAGCCCAGTGGCTTTTGGCCAATCCAGGCTACACAGCGATCATCGAAGGCCACGCCGATGAACAAGGCACACGGGAATACAACCTTGCGCTTGGCAGCCGCCGTGCCGCCGCGGTGCAAGATTACCTGATTTCCCAAGGGATCAACCCATCACGTTTGAAACCAATCACATACGGCAAAGAACGCCCGATTGAAGTCTGTTCAAGCGAAGCATGTTACGCCCAAAACCGTCGCGCAGTGACAGTGTTGGCGGCTGGCGCAGGCGTAAGCTAAGGTTTGATATCATGGTAAAGGGTGGTGGAATGAAACGTATTTTGATGACGAGTGTTGTGGCTTTAGGTTTGGCTTTTGGCCAAGCGGCACAAGCACAAGACGCGCAGACATTGGCAGATATCCGTCAAGAGGCGGCTATTTTGTCGGTGGAAATTGTCAAACTGAAACGTGAACTTTCCACCACCGGTGCGCCAAATACCGCATTCGCGGGGGCGTCTACATTGGAACGTGTCGACACGATGGAAGCCAGCTTGACCAAGCTGATTTCCAAATTGGAACAGCTAGAATTCCGTATCGGGCGTATTGTCGATGACGGCACGCGCCAATTGGATGATATTAATTTCCGCCTATGTGATCTGGAAGCAGGCTGTGATATCGCCAATCTTCCAGTGCTTGAACCTATCGGTGGGGCGCCTGAAAATGGCGCAACTGATGTCATTGCTGTTGGCCCTGGCTCGCAAGCCCCGATGGAAGGTGGCGGCCAATTGGCCGAAGCCGAACAATCCGATTTTGATGCTGCCAAGGCAGCCTACGACGCGGGTACTTATCAACAAGCGGCTGATTTATTTGGCACATTTGCGCAAAATTACACAGGCGGCTTTTTGACAGCGGAAGCACATTTCATGCGCGGCGAAGCACTTAGCCAATTGGGTCAAACCTCAGAGGCTGCTAAATCATATTTGGATAGCTTCAATGTGTCGCAAGAAGGCCAGCGCGCCCCCGCAGCTTTGCTGCGCCTTGGTAGTTCTATGGCTTCATTGGGTCACATCGACAAAGGGTGTGTTATGCTGAGTGAAGTTGGCAACCGTTTTGCTGGGGCCCCAGAAGCCTCCGAAGCACAGGCTGCGCGTCAGTCGTTGGGCTGCCAATAGTTACGCCCACCAGACAAAACCGCGTAGGGCAGAAAGCTGGCCTGCGCGCAACAACTTTAGCGCGAATAGGTATTGGCACGACCAGCGCCTTGATTGACCAAAATATTTCGCTCATATCGGTGCCATGACTGACCAAAATTCCAACAGCGCCATGCTAAAGCATTTCTTTGCCTCTGCATTCACTTTTGACAAGCCTAGCCGCGTTGGCGTGGCTGTCTCAGGGGGCGGCGATTCAATGGCGCTTTTGCACCTTATGGTGGATTGGGCTGCTGAAAATAACGTTTATTTATATGCCGTTACGGTTGATCACGGGCTGCGTTCAGAGGCCAAGCACGAAGCAGAGTTCGTTGCGGAAACCTGTGAAAAACTGGGCGTAAAGCATAAGACACTGCACTGGACAGGCTGGACGGGCACAGGCAATCTACAAGACGCTGCACGCCGTGCCCGATACGCCCTGATGGCCGATTGGGCCAAAACGGAAGACATCACGACCATCGCTTTGGGTCACACGGCTGACGATCAAGCTGAAACCTTTTTTATGCGCCTAGCGCGTGCTTCGGGCATCGATGGTTTGACAGGCATGCAGCGCAGGCGTTTGTCCCATGACATCACTTGGGTGCGCCCTTTGTTGATGCAAGAACGGTTCGAGTTGCGGCAATATTTGCGCGATCTTCGCCAACCTTGGATCGACGACCCAAGCAATGACGACGAAGCATTTGACCGTGTCAAAGCGCGTAAAGCAATGGCGGCTTTGAGTGATTTGGGCATTGATGCGCATGTGGTCGGGCGTGTGATGGATCATCTATCTCAGGTGCAATCTGCATTGGATGTCGCAACTCATGATCACGCGATTGACTGTGTGAGCGAAGATCACGGCGACCTGATTTTAGATCGCAAAGCCTTTGCTCATGGCGCGCCAGAGGTGAACCGTCGTCTGATTTCACATCTCCTGAAATGGATTTCATCGTCGGATTACGGTCCGCGCGGTATGAAGCTGCAAGAATTCATGTCAGCCATTTTACGCGGCAAAAACGCGACATTGCACGGCGTGCGCCTGACTGTTCGGCAGGTTGATGGGGCGAGTGAAATGCGTTTATCGCGGGAATTTTCGGCTGTTGCTGATGAAATTTGCACAATCGACGACATTTGGGACGGGCGTTGGCAAATTACCTGCGACAAAACGCAAGACTACTTGGTGCGTGCTTTGGGCGAGGACGGAATGCAACAATTGGACACGCAGACGGGTAAAAATCTACCTAGAGAGAGCTTAAAGTCCACGCCTGCGGTGTTTTTAGGCGATAAATTAGTTAGCGCTCCCTTGGCTGATCCGCAGGTTCCACAGGGTCAACCTAAGATTTTGACCAGTGCAAAATTGATCCACCCGCGTGGACAGGTGTATACTTCTCTTTTATCGCATTGAACTTACCCCGCTGATCCCTATTTTAAGGGCAACCGCTTAGCGCCCCCGCGCTGAGTCTGAATTTTCGAGGAGACCTCACTTTGGGTAATGCACGAAATCTTGCGTTTTGGCTGGTTCTGTTGATGCTGGTTGTTGCGCTGTTTAATGTTATCGGCGGCAATCAAACCACATCTGCATCAGATGAACGAGATTATTCCGAATTTATGACCAGCGTTGACGCAGGCAATGTCAATTCCGTCTACATCAACGGCGAGAAGGTGACCTACACTTTATCCGATGGCACCGAACTTTACGCGATTAACCCAGGCGATGATGCTTTGGCGCGTACCTTGGTTGAAAAAGATGTCACCGTTAAAGGTAAAGCGCAGCGTCAAAGTGGTTTCCAATCCTTGCTGATCACCTTCTTGCCTTTCGTTCTTATCATCGGGGTTTGGATCTTCTTCATGAACCGCATGCAAGGCGGCGGCAAAGGCGGCGCGATGGGCTTTGGCAAATCGAAAGCCAAGCTGTTGACCGAAAAATCCGGACGCGTGACATTTGATGATGTGGCTGGCATCGATGAGGCCAAAGAAGAGCTCGAAGAAATCGTAGAGTTCTTGCGCAACCCGCAAAAATATTCCCGCTTGGGCGGTAAAATTCCAAAAGGCGCATTGCTTGTTGGTCCTCCCGGTACGGGTAAAACCTTGCTGGCGCGTGCGATTGCGGGCGAAGCTGGCGTGCCATTCTTCACCATCTCAGGGTCTGATTTTGTTGAAATGTTCGTTGGTGTCGGTGCATCTCGTGTGCGCGACATGTTTGAACAGGCCAAGAAGAACGCGCCATGTATTGTCTTTATCGATGAAATCGATGCCGTGGGCCGTGCCCGTGGCGCAGGTTACGGCGGCGGCAATGACGAACGCGAACAGACACTCAACCAATTGCTTGTTGAAATGGATGGCTTTGAAGCCAACGAAGGCGTGATCATTGTCGCCGCGACCAACCGTCGTGACGTGCTTGACCCCGCTTTGCTGCGTCCAGGTCGTTTTGACCGCCAAGTCACCGTGCCAAATCCAGATATCAAAGGTCGTGAAAAGATTTTGGGCGTGCATGCGCGTAAAATCCCGCTCGGGCCTGCGGTTGATCTGCGCATCATCGCGCGCGGTACGCCGGGCTTTTCGGGTGCTGATCTCGCCAACCTTGTGAACGAAGCCGCTTTGATGGCCGCCCGTGTGGGCCGTAATGTGGTGACGATGATTGATTTCGAATCTGCGAAAGACAAAGTCATGATGGGCGCAGAACGCCGCTCAATGGTGATGACGCCCGAGCAAAAAGAAATGACAGCCTACCACGAAGCAGGTCACGCTATTGTCGGCATCACTTTGCCGAAATGTGATCCTGTCTACAAAGCGACAATCATTCCACGCGGCGGCGCTTTGGGCATGGTGATGAGCCTGCCTGAAATGGATCGCTTGAATATGTTCAAAGATGAATGTCATCAGCGTTTGGCCATGACCATGGCGGGTAAAGCGGCTGAGATTTTCAAATATGGTGAAGATCAAGTGTCCAACGGGCCTGCAGGTGATATTCAACAGGCGTCTAGTTTGGCGCGTGCGATGATCCTGCGTTGGGGCATGTCAGACAAGATCGGCAACATCGATTACGCTGAAGCCCATGAAGGATATCAAGGCAACACAAGTGGTTTGTCTATGTCTGCTGCGACCAAAGAATTGGTCGAGGACGAAGTGCGTCAGTTCATTCAAGATGGCTACGATACAGCTTATAAAATCTTGACCGACAACACTGAGGCCTTTGAACGTCTGGCGCAGGGCTTGTTGGAATATGAAACACTCACAGGTGATGAAATCAAACGCGTGATGGCAGGTGAACTGCCCCATGTGGATGAAGAGGCCGAAGACGCGAAAGACGCGGATAAACCATCTTTGATGGCCGTGCCTAAAACGCGCAAACGCAAGGTTGAAATCGTCAAAGACGAAGACGTGAAACCCGATGAAGACGAGGCGGATAAAGACGCATAAGCGTCGCCTGTGTCACAGTATTAAAAGCCGCTCCCAGTCATTGGGGGCGGCTTTTTTAATATCGGGGCGCAACTTGTGTGATGTCAGACTTTCTAAAATCCACGCCCCATGCTAAACGCCCCTCAAATGCAGCGCGCGTGCGCCGCTTCGTTCTTTTCGCAGGAGACAGTGATGACAGCCCAAGTGATTGATGGAAAAGCCTTTGCGGGCACAATGCGCGAAAAAATCGCAGCCCATGTGGCGCGCTTGAAAGAAGTGCACAACATCACACCTGGATTGGCTGTGATCCTTGTGGGCCAAGACCCCGCATCAGAAGTTTATGTGCGCAACAAAAACAAATCCACCATCGAAGTGGGTATGAATTCTTATGAGCACAAGCTGCCTGCGGATACATCCGAAGCTGATCTTTACGCGCTCATCGACAGGCTGAACGCCGATCCTGCCGTCCACGGCATTCTGTGTCAATTCCCTGTGCCAGACCATTTGTCAGAGCGCGATATCGTCGCCCGTATTGATCCAGCTAAAGATGTTGACGGCCTACATGTCTTGAACGCTGGGCTTTTGGCAAGCGGTCAACGCGCGATGGTCAGCTGCACACCTTTGGGCTGCTTAATGTTGTTGCGCGAACAACTGGGCGATCTGTCTGGCAAAAACGCAGTTGTGATCGGACGGTCCAATCTTGTGGGGAAACCAGTGGCTCAGCTTTTGCTGCGCGATAGCTGCACGGTGACCATTGCCCATTCGCGCACCGCAAATATCGAAGAGGTCGTGCGCGGTGCTGATATCGTCGTGGCCGCAGTTGGCCGTGCTGAAATGATCAAAGGCGATTGGATCAAATCGGGGGCCACAGTGATCGACGTGGGCATTAATCGCATTCCAGCCCCTGAACGTGGCGAGGGTAAAATGCGCCTTGTGGGCGATGTGGACTATGCTGGCGCGGCCAAGGTCGCAGGCGCTATCACCCCTGTGCCAGGTGGTGTTGGGCCCATGACCATTGCCTGTCTTTTGGCAAACACAGTGACGGCGTGCTGTCGCGCAAACGGCTTAGCAGAACCCGAAGGCCTGACAGCGTGATTCTTAGGCTTTGCATCAAAGTCATGGCGCAAACGGTTTGGTCTGTTTGCGCCATTTTTATGGGTATGCAGAGAAAAACGATACGCACCTAAGCATCCAGCGCTTGTGCATCTCGCTTCCAGCGCTTGTCAGACCATAACGCCAACAGAATTCCGATTGCGATCTGAACGATCAAAACCGCGAACACGCTGCGCGGGGCAAGGGCGCCTAAGCTCAATCCGTACATATAGCCTATCATCAATAAAATGCTGACTGCTGCGAAATGTGCAGCGACCAACACATCCATTGTTCGTTTCTGAATAAGCGACATAATCCAAAAGGTCAGCCCGCAGATCAAAGCTGTGGATACGATGGTTGACGTCAAAACTGGGTCCATGCGCGATGTTTCAATGATCGGCACCAAGACGGTCATGATGACGCGTGCACCGAAACGAGCGAATAGAAATGCCATGAAAAATTGGCCCGATATTGCTAGGTTTTCTTTCATATCAATGGGCAAATTCACTGGCCGCGACAAACATATTGGCCCATGCACGATCAATCAAATCAGGGGTCATGTGATAGGGCTCACCTTCAAATTCGCAAATCGCGATGATCTGATCGATCAAAAATATCGGCTGATAATTGGCGTAAATATTGTCAATTGTTGGATATTTCTTTTTCAGAAGATGCACCAAGGATGCTTCATCAAGAGGCATCTTTTTCTTGCGTGCCATCATCGCGAAAATCTTGAGAAAGCCTTCTTGGTCAGGGCCGTCGATTTTGATTTTGTAAAAAATACGGCGCAGGGCGGCAGTGTCGAAAATCTCATTGGGATGGAAATTGGTCGAGAAAATCACCAAAGTATCAAAAGGCACTTCGAATTTTTCACCCGATTGCAGCGCTAAAATATCTTTGCTTTCTTCCAGTGGAACAATCCACCTGTTGATGAGTTTTTGTGGTGGTTCTTCTTGGCGGCCAAGGTCGTCAACAATGAAAATCCCGCCATTAGATTTCATCTGCAAGGGGGCTTGATAGGTGCGCGCTGTCGGGTTGTAGACCAGATCAAGCATGTCCAAAGTCAATTCCCCCCCCGTAATGACCGAAGGCCGTTCACAGCGCACATAGCGGCGATCAAATCTATTGGCTGTACGGCGCAAAGCGGTGGCGCTGTCTTCGGCTTCTTCGCGGATCACATGCACAATCGGGTCATAGACCGTGATCACTTGCCCGTTGTATGACAAGGCGCGCGGCACATAGATCAGATCACCCAACGCGTCGCGAATACCGTTTGAAATCGATGATTTCCCGTTTCCTGGAGGTCCGTACATCAAAATAGACCGCCCCGCGCCAACAGCTGGGCCTAGCTGGTCCAGCAATGTAGGCGGCAAAATCAAATGCCCCATCGACCCCGTCAGGGCCTCGCGTGTAATGCGCATATTGCGCACAGATTGGCGCTTGATCTGGTTGGAATAATCTTCAAGTGGCACAGGCATAGCGCCATAATATTCAGATTGAGCCAAAGCATCCAAAGCCCGCGCCTTGCCTGTATCGGACAAGCGAAATCCCATTTCAGACCCAGAGCCCGCGTGCAATGTGCCTGTGGCCTCAACAAGTCCTTGTTCGCGGGCGAGATCGACCAACTCTTGCGTGACAGGAACAGGCAAAGCCAATGTCGCAGAGAGCACAGAAACCTGTTCTTGATTGGTGCGGAACATGGTTTTCAACAAAATATCGCGCATCATAACGATGCCCAACCCAGTGTCTGCAATACTGCGCGGCACAGTTGGCGCAATCACATTTGGCGTGATCCCGTTTGGTGGCGTGTCATTGGTCATGCGTGGTGTCCCTGCTTTACTGCTCAGTGTCGCCTGTGGCGACCTCTTTGCATCACTCTATCTTTGTGGCGGCGTGAGGCCAACAATTTACCGCGCAAATCTTTGCAAAGTTTTGTATTTCCCAATAAACATATAGAAAAATGAAAAGGCATTGTGATGCGTAGACTTTCTCGAGCTCAATATGGTTTGGTTCTGATCGCGGTGATCGGCGTTTTGGGTGGAATTTCTATCGCCAAAGGTGGGCTATATGTTGATCGCTACGAAGGCGATTTAGTGCATATGCTTGATATCGTCATGCGTTTAACACAAGGTCAAATACCGCATATCGACCTATCAACCCCGCTTGGTTTGGCCGCATTCTATCCGATTGTACTCTTTACTAAATTGGGCGTTGGGGCTGGTCTTAGCTTTATCTACGCGCAGATCCTCATTGCTGTTTTGATGTTGCCTATCGTGATGCGCACGGGACTTTCACGCCTGACGGGTTTGGCCGCTTGGCTGTTTGGGATCGCGACCATGGTGATGATCTTGGCCTTGGTTCACGGCGAAGCCGTCGCGTCGCAATCCGTGTCGATGTATTACAACCGCTGGGCATGGGCACTGACATTCTGTCTTGTCTTACTTGCAGTCATTCCCGCCCACAAAAATGTCAAAAAACCCTATATTGATGGAATCATAATTGGCGGTCTTTTGGCGGTGCTGGCGCTCCTCAAGCCCACATATTTTATTGCGCTTGCCATCCCTGTGACGCTTGCTTTGGGGCTGCGGGGCGCATGGCGGTCGTTGGTCATTGCTGTGCTGGCGGGCCTTGCGGTTGCGCTGGCGGTTTGGGCCTATTTTGGCACAGACTTCTATATGTATTATGTGACCGATTTGCTTTCTGTCACGGCCTCTGAGACGCGTGCTGCACCTGGGGCTGAGTTAAGCGAAATCCTGAATGGACCACGGTTTCTCATCGGAACATTGACCTTGGTGTTAAGCGTTATTGTGCTGCGCCAAGGCGGGCAGGGGCGCGCAGGACTTGCGTTGCTGGTGTTTGCGCCTGCGTTTGTCTATGTGACCTATCAAAACTTTGGCAATGACCCCAAGTGGTTGTTACTGCTTTGTATTTACCTCATGGCACATCGACCCAACGCGGGGCTGCGTGTGATTTTCAATGCGGATGCACGTCATGCGACTGCGGCCTTGGCCTTGGTCAGTTTTGCGCTGATCGCGCCGTCATTTCAAAATATGATCACCAGCCCGACACGTCATTTGGGAGAAGATGAAAGTGGGTATCAGCTTTTGATCAAGGACGTCGATATAGCGCAAGATCTTTGGGTCTACACAGACCGTATGGCTGTGATGAGTGAAAAGCGGCCACTGACGGATCGCTTGCCTGCCTTGGCTGCCTACGGCAAGCCTGCGCCAGAACCGACCCAATTTATGGGTGAAAACCTGCCCAATTGTTCGCTCGTCTCAGGGGATACAGTCGTTCAAACATATATGGCGGATCGTTTGAAAGAAGCCCCCTTCGGCTATGGTCCTGAGACGCAGTTTTTCATCGCAGATACAGCGACTTTGATATGGATGGCAGGCGGATTTGCGCCGCTGACAAGAGGCGCACCGTGGCACTATTCTGGTGCGCCTGGCATTGAGCATGCGGATGTTTTGGTTGTCCCGCTTTGTCCAATTGATGCACGATCCCAATCGGATACTTTGGCTGCGATCGAAGCGGCGGGCGTGACGATAGATCCGCCAATCAAAAACGATTTGATGTGGGTTTATAATATCGTCAAATAAACTTGGGGTGCTTTTGCAGATCTGTAAACTTAGCTGGAAAACGCAACGATACCAAAATAAGCCACAAATGTTCCCGCAAGCGCGAGCCCTACAGGGAATTTTTTATCGTCCCATGACACCCAGTCTGATGTGGCGCGGCGCACGATGGGCAGGGCGCGAAAAATGCGGTGGGTGACGAAAGCACCCAACACAAAGGCGCAAAACAACGGCACGACAAAACGCGCATCTGCGGCTGGAATAAACATCGCCATGGCTGCTGCAAATTTTCCATCGCCCGCGCCGACCCCCATAAACATAAAGGCGAACATGCCCAAGAAATACATGATCGCGCCATGGGAAAAGCCCCATAGGTACATGTCAAAGGAAAATAGGAACGGGCCGATAATGATGTATAATCCGACCACCGCAATCGCGATGGCATTGGGCAATTTCATGCGCGCCAGATCGTTGAATGCGGCAAGAAAACACAAAGGCGTTGTGACGATCAAAAGCCAGATCGCGGCAGTCGGCTCTAACGTCAGCATTAGTTTGTGACGTTGGCTTCAAGGGCGCGCAATGACCGCACAGCCGTTTCAAAGTGCTGCGGGTGCGTGTCGATGGATTCCTTGATCAACCCTTTGCCGATGGTCACATCGCCTGATTTCACAGCGGACAGGCCAAGCGTATAAAGCAATTGAGCGCGCTCAACTTGGGTCATGGTCACCACTGGCAATTCATATTTGCCCTGCGCGCCACGGGATAAAACAAGGTTGTTTTTCGCTGTGAACAGTTTGGGGTCGTATGTGATTGCTTCGGCAAACAAACGTTCTGCTGCTGAGTATTCACCGCGGGTCAATTTTGAATAGCCCCAGTTGTTCAGCACGGATGACGGCTTGGTCGTGAGACCAACCGCTGTTTCGTAAAAACTATCTGCCTTGGTCCAGTTTTGTTTGCTGTCTGCAACCATGGCTTCCAAACGGTAGCGTTTGTATGTTTCATGGGTGGGGGGCACTTGGTTCAACTGTTCTTCTGCGCCATCCCAATCGCCAGAGCGGATCAAGGCATCTGCCAGATCAACGCTATCTGTGCTGGTCGAGTCTTTGTGTTTGACCACGTTTTTCCATGCGATAACAGCCGCATTTGTGTTGCCAGCTCGGATCAAAGACTTGGCTAGGCCTCGTTGCAAATCAATACGATCTGGATCGGCGTTTAGGGCGCGTGAGAAGTAGGATGCGGATTCATTGGGATCTGACGCTGCCAACATCACATCGTTGAGATTGCTCTCATCAATGACATTGACCGAGGTTTTCGCTCGTTTCACATCGCCAAATTCGGATTGACCACAATTGGCCAAAACCATCGCGCCCGAAAGGGTCAGCGAAATCATAAGTAGTTTACGCATGGTGCCTGCCACCTCTTTGACTGCTTGATTTGCCAGCTATCGGCCTTTTTGCATCCAAACGATCTATCGCACGCAATTTAAGTGCAAAAGATCAATTTGCCGCTGGGTTAATCCCAAGGTCCGATTAGCGCGCCAAGATTAGGTAATCACCCGTTCCCCTACGCACCAAGGCAAAATCACTCTCATTATCGATGATTGTATCAGGGTTTTTTAATTTTGCGAGTGCCAAGCGCAAATTGTCGCGGATTTCGGCAGAATCGCCACTATCGAGGGCAAAGGCTGTGCGGAACACGCGTTCTGCTTCGCCGAAGTTGCCTTGCTCCATCAACACCACGCCCAAGTTGTTCCATGCAGGCACAAAGGTTTCATCGGCTTTCACAGCTCGGCGCAGAATTTTTTCTGCTTGGCCCAAGCGCCCCAATTTGAGATTGGCAGAGCCGATTGCAGACATAACATCGACATCCAAACCACGTCCAACAGCAGCGCGCAGGTAGGCGGTGAGGGCCAACTCATATTCACCAGCAGCCATCAATCGGTGACCGACGATCAAACCATCGACAGAGGTCTCACTGGTATCGATGCCCTTAGGCGCATATAGGCCGTTGTCCTTGAGGGGCGTAAGGCGATCTTGACTGCAGGCTGACAGGGCCAACATAAAACAGAAAACCGATAGGACATGCCCACCGAAAGGGCGTGTTGCTCTGTTAAATTGCATCTGTCATCGCCAGTTGTATAGAGGGCACCTAAGTGCCACCCTATATGAGTTTTCATAGCTCAGAAAGAGGAAGATCCCAGCAGCACCGAAATGTCGTAAACCGACGGGCCGATTAAGATGATTAGCAGCGGTGGAACAGTCAACATCATCGTGGCCAAAGTCATTTTGGTCGGTAATGTGTTGGCCTTTTCTTCGGCGCGCATCACCCGTTTGTCGCGCATTTCATTGGCATAAATACGCAAAGCATCCGCAATAGATGTCCCGAAGGCTTGCGATTGAATGAGTACAGTCACAAAGGATGCAACATCGGCGACACCCGCGCGATCTGCCATATCGCGTAGAACGTTGATCTTGTCTTTACCCGCTTTGATTTCATAGCTGACGATTTCAAATTCATCCGCAAGGGCGGGAAAGCCAGCGCGAATTTCGCGTGCAACACGAACAATGGATTGATCCAAAGATTGCCCTGCTTCAACGCAGACAAGCATGAGATCCAGAGAGTCGGGAAACCCGTTGGTGATTTCTTCTTTACGGGTCTCGACGCGGCGCGTGATCCAATATTTCGGAGCCATGTAACCGATTGCAGCGGGAATGAGCACTGTCAAAATCATTGACTGGGTGGTCACTTCTGCATTGCCGCTTTTGATCAGGGCCAAGATCATACCAAAGGCCAGCAGCCCCAAGCCCAAGGCGAATTGCGCAAAATGGTACATACGCACAGCGTTCTTGCCGCGATACCCAGCTTGGATCAGTTTGAGTTGAACGGCTGAATATTCTTCTTCGTCTTGTGGCTCTAGAAAGCCCGCATATTTTTCCAGCTTGTCCTTTTTCTGAACATCACGCAGGCGGGTCTTTTTGCTGTTTTTTGCATCATGCGCTTGGGTTTCTCCGCGCACTTGGGCGCGCAGGCGGTCCAATGGATCGTTGCGTTTTTTCAACAAGGCGGGGGCGGCGATCAGCATCAACACGACCCCCAGAACACCCATCAAGATAAGCGGGCCAAAGGGGCCAAGTTGTTCGCCAAAAATCGCAGTAAAGAAATCGAGCATGATAGGTCCTTTCCCTGTCTAGACTTTGATGTCGACAAGAGAGCGCATGATGAAAATATTGGCGACAAGGAAGCCGGCAACCACAAGGCAGGCTGGGATAAAGACGGATGTGTCTTTTACCGTGTCGTAGTAATCGGGTTTGGTCACAGCAATCAGCAAGAGGCAGCCCAGGGGGAACATAGATAAGAACATACCTGACCACTTTGCCTCGGCGGTGATCGCTTTGACGCGGCGAAACAGTTTGAACCGCGCGCGGATCACTTTGGCCAAGCCATCTAGGACTTCGGCCAAGTTACCGCCAGATTGTTGTTGAATGGAAACTGCCACCGCAAGAAACCGTAAATCTTGCATGTCTAGGCGTTCTGCCATGCTTTTCAGGGCCTCACCTACGTCACGACCGTAAGCGGATTCATCGGCGATCACGCCCATTTCGGTGCCCAAAGGATCAGGGACTTCTTTGGAAACGATTGTCAGCGCATTGGAAAATGGATGACCAACGCGCAAAGACCGCACCATCAATTCCACCGCATCGGGCAATTGTTCTTCGACCATTGCCATGCGTTTTTTCGCTTTGTTGGACACCCAAACAAAAACAGATGCCACACCCATAGCCAAGGCGATACCAAGACGGATCGGCGCCGATGTTGATGTGCCAACTGTGAGGCCCACGAATGAAATCATCGCCAAAAGCATCATGACCATAATCAATTGCGCTGGGCTAAAAGCGATATTGGCCTTTTGTGCTTTCTCGGCCAAAATCGAATACAAAGGCATCTGGCGCGACTTTAGGTGTTGCCCCATTTCTTTGCGCAACTGGTTTAAAACCTCTTCGCGGTTTCCGCCTTTTTCAAGCAATTCAAAGCGGCGGTTTACCTTGCTGTTGAGCGAAATTGATTTGCCGAACACCGTGAGATAAATGCCTTCGACCAGCAAAAGCACGGCGACAAAGACGATGATATAGATGATAAGGTCTGTTGAAATTGTCATGACGTCTATCGCCTTTACTGAGGTTTCGTTGGCTCAAACAATGAAGGCGGTAAGTCGTAGCCCCACATTTTGAACCGTTCGGAAAAGTGACTGCGCACGCCTGTGGCGGTGAAATGGCCGATAATTTTATTGTCGGGCGTCAGGCCAGTGCGCTGATAACGGAACACTTCTTGCATCGAAATGACATCGCCCTCCATGCCGGTGATCTCTGTGATAGAGACCATGCGACGCGAACCGTCTTGCAAACGCGAGGCCTGCACGATCAAGTTCACAGCGCTGGAAATCTGACTGCGCACCGCTTTTAGCGGCATTTCAATACCCGCCATCGCGACCATATTTTCAAGACGCGACACACCATCGCGCGCAGAGTTGGCGTGAATTGTGGTCATCGACCCATCGTGGCCCGTGTTCATCGCTTGCAACATATCGATGACTTCTTCGCCGCGGGTCTCACCCACGATGATGCGATCTGGACGCATCCGCAAAGCGTTGCGCAAACAATCGCGCTGCGACACGGCGCCTTTGCCTTCGACGTTGGCAGGGCGGCTTTCCATGCGTCCAACATGTGTTTGTTGTAGCTGTAGTTCCGCCGTGTCTTCGATTGTTAGAATGCGTTCATCGTCATCAATGAAAGATGACAGGGCGTTCAAAGTGGTGGTTTTACCAGAACCCGTACCGCCCGACACAATCACGTTTAGACGCGTGGCCACAGCCGCTTGCAAATAGGCGGCCATTTCTTCGGTGAAGGCGCCGAATTGCACCAAATCATCGATGGCCAGTTTTTCTTTCTTGAACTTACGAATGGACACCAAAGACCCATCAACCGCAACAGGGGGCACCATGGCGTTGAAGCGCGATCCATCCGCCAAACGCGCATCCACATAGGGGTTGGATTCATCAACGCGGCGGCCCACGGCGGATACGATTTTATCGATGATCCGCAGCAGGTGCTTTTCGTTTTTAAAGGTTACGTCAGACAGTTGTAGTTTGCCGTTGCGTTCCACGAAAATCTGCTGAGGGCCGTTGACCAAGATATCGTTGACGGTGTCGTCTTTTAGCAAAGTTTCCAAGGGCCCAAGGCCTTTGACTTCGTCAAATAGATCTTGGTTCAACGCCATCCGTTCGTCGCGGTTCAGCACCATGCCTTCTTCGTTTAAAAATTCGGTGGTGATATTTGCGATCTCAAGCTTCAGCTCTTTCTCGGGCGCATTTTCAAGGGCAGCAAGGTTCAAATCCTCTAGCAAACGTTTGTGCATCGATACTTTGATGTCAGAGATACGTTCTTTGCGCTTTAGCTCTTTTTCAACAGGCGCGACCTGCGCCACGCGGGTTGATTCGCGGCGTTGAATTGTCGGCTTTGCTGCAGGTGCCACTGTGGTTTCAGGTGCTGTTGCCGCCTGTTTTGGCATGTCAGGTGCCGGCGCGCCTGTCACGGGGCGTGCTTGTTTTGCGTCTGATTTTTTGTATCTCGAAAACATTTGGTTTTCCCTAACTTCACCCAAGATCGGGTTTTATTGCGCAGCTGCGCTCATTTGTTCGCTTTGACGTGCATGAATGGAGGCTGCGAGTTTTTGAATCTCTTTTCGCAGTGGATTTTTCGCGGCACTAACCCCCAAAGGCGCGCCTTGGTCGTTGGATTGCAGCACTTGCTTACCGCCATCGGGTAATTGAACATCGACGGCGATTTCCAAGCTTTCTGACATACGTTTGATCCTTGATTTCGCTGACAAATCCATGCCTTTCGGCGCGCGGTTTAGTAGGAAACGGAATTTTTCAAACGGCAATTCTTCGGCTTTCAAAGCAGAGCGTAGACGCAAGATGTTTTGTGCAGACCTCATGTCCAGTTCGAATGGAGAAAAGATTATGTCGGCTTGGGTGAAAATCACCTCTGACCAGTTCACCAATGTCGTCGGCATGTCGATCAGAACGTAGTCAAAATGATGACGCGCCATTTCCATGATCCGCTCTAAATCTTCCGTGTCGATAAAATCGAGTGGCAATAGATCCGCGGGGGCCGTGAAGACCGAAAACTGATCGTTGTAATTGGTCAAGGCCTGCTGAAACGCTTCGTCATCCATATGATCAGTCGACGACAAAAGTTCATAAATCGCCTCGCGGCGGGGCAGGTCAAGGTAAGTGGAAACCGAGCCAATTTGCAGATTCAAGTCGATCAAAAGCACGCGTGGCTTTGGGGCTTTCTTTTCGACATTTGCCAGTTCCCAAGCCAAATTCACGGCCAAAGTCGTCGCACCTGCGCCGCCTGCTGCTGCTAAAATGGGCAACACGACACCGGAAGCATTACGCGATGCCTTGGTGCCAGGATCAACGAAATCCGCTGCAATCACTTTTTGCGGCGCATCCAGCCGTTCGATGGCTTCTTTCAACGCGTTTTCAGGCAAAGGGTAGGGAATGAAATCTTCCGCGCCCAGTTGCAGCAGTTGATGCAGCGCCATTGGGCTGACTTCATCAACGACCAAAATCACCTTAACATTCTGATTTTTAATTGTTTTGATCAAGTCAGCGATCAGCGCAAGCAAACCTTCGTCTTGCTGATCAATCGCGATGGCAACAAACTTTAGGCCGCCAGATTCCGCTTGGCGGAAAAATTGTCGCGCATCTTCAAAGCTAAGATCGCCCCAGGATTCTCCTAGTTCGTTCTCCATGTCTTCGATCAACAGATCGAAATTCTGAACATCGCGCGAAATCGTGCACGCAACCAATTGGTCCTGTTCAGACTGCAATGCAGTTTCACTCGTCATTGCCGCGTCCCTCTTTACCTTGGGGCGCCAAGTTCCAACCGGGTCTGTACTAAAGCACAAAGCCCGCCCCTTTGGTCCTTGGCGCATACCACCCGACTCACTGTCGGATAAACTGCTCCTATTAGGACTAAGGTGACGGGCAATGTGGGCAACAATAGGGCCAAAATCGCGTAATAATTCGCAATTGCGATACGATTACTCTGGTGTGATTTTAGATTCTCCAAAATCAACCAGATCAGATGGCGCTGTACCGCTTTCGATGTACTCGCGGTGAATGATATCAGCGTAGCGGCTGTCCATAATCAGAGGATTGCTTTGCACAAATCCTGAAACTTCAGTGACAGTGCGGCGGTTGCGGCGCTCTTCGGTTTGAACTGCGACCAGTGGTCGTGTTTCGCCTTCTGAAATCACAGCTTCAACGCGAGATTTCGAAATGCCGAGACGCGCCAGCTCATTCACAACAGCGTGCGCACGGCGCAATCCGAGTGATTTGTTATAGGCGTTTGAGCCAACAAGATCGGTGTGCCCAAAGACACGGAAGCGGACTTCTGGGAATTGCGCAATAAAGCGGGCCTGTTTCTGGATGATCTCGCGGGCAGGTCCATCCAAAATCGCAGAGTTGAATTCAAAGTTAACGGTTGTATCAACTTCGGCTGCGAAGCGTTCGTTTAGGTTGATCGCATAGCTCAGCTCGCCGTTTTGAATCATCGTGTTGTTCAAGGTGGCGTTGCCGAATGTGCCATTGTCCATGTAGCCGCCAGCCTCTTGAGTCCAAGAGGAAAAGATCTCTGAGTCTGAACAAGCTGTGAATGCCAAGAGTGCAGAGATCGCCACTGTTATTTTTAGGGAATTACGCATCATCTTACTCCATCACGTAGCCGTAAGACCCCGAAAAGTCCTGCTTGGCCACTTCAGCTGCCACACCGCTTTTCGCGTTTTTCGTACCGCCGAAAGTTTTACCAAATAGGAACAGTTCAGATTCTGTAGGGATTTTCACGCGATCTGTCGGCAAAGCCAACGCAAGACCGCTTGTTGGTGTCACCAAATGCGGCGTGACGATGATCACAAGTTCAGTTTGTTGACGTGAATAATCAGCAGAGCGGAACAGAGATCCCAAGATTGGAATATCACCCAACCATGGGACTTGGCCCGCGAGGTCTTGGAAATCATCTTGTAGCAAACCTGCGATCGCAAAGCTTTCACCATCACGCATTTCTACGGTGGTCGATGTTTCGCGACGCTTGAACGAATTTAATGTGAACCCTTCAAGGCTGTAGTTCACCGTTGTGTCGATACCTGATACGGCAGCTTTCAATTCAAGGTTAATCTGGTCGCCGTTTACAACCCGTGGGATGAAATCAAGTTCAACACCAAAGGGTTTGTATTCGATAGTGATACCGTTGGTTGTCGCAACAGGGATTGGGTACTCCCCACCCGCAAGGAACTTGGCCTGCTGGCCAGATAGAGCCGTGAGGTTTGGTTCCGCCAAGGTGCGCACAATACCTTTGTTTTCCAAGGCTTCCAACATGACAGCAATTTCAGTGCCACCAATTGAGCCGCCCAGTTTCAAAACGCCGAGTGCGTTTTCTTTAGAAGTGATCGCGCCTGTGACGCCGTTGTTACCACTTAAGAATGTACCAGTTTCACCAGCTGAAAAGTTTCCAGCCGCATTTGCAACGCCAGCAAAGCCCAATGATCCTGAAAGATTTTTAGACACAGACCGCGACATTTCCGCAAAGCGCACTTTCAACATAACTTGTTGCGTGCCGCCGATGTTGAGTAAGTTAGATACGCGGTCGGGCGCATAGCGATTGGCCAATTCCACCGCACGTTCCATGCTGGTGACCGAACTCACAACACCAGACAGCACAATACCGTCATTGGCTGTGCGCACTTCGATCGGCTCATTTGGCATGATCTGACGCAGGCGTTCTTTGAATTCTGAAATATCAGGTGTGACCTGAATCTGTACGTTGGTGATAAGCGATCCATCGGGGGCCAACAGGGTCATCGTCGTCAGGCCAGGAGACCGACCCAGCACGTAAATCGATCTGTCAGACAATGTCGAAATATCTGCGATTTCCGCGTTTGCGACTGAGATTTCCGCAAAGGGTTCGTCGCTTTCAACAACAACCGCCCTGTTCATCGGCACATTTAATGCACCGGATGGGGACCCTGTCATCACACGTAGTTTTTCAGCATAGGCCATCGGTGGCACCATGCTTGCAACAGCGCAGCCCAAGAGGGCCGCCTTTATAATATTCATCATTTTCATGTGACCTGCCTCTGGTTGATCACGCCTCTAAATATGGGTTCTAGCGACCCGATTGCCTTTACCATGGGACAAAATCATTTTTTTTGCAAGAATCAATCGCTTGTAGGTCAGTGGTGATGTGGACAAGTTACAGTCGTGGCGGCGTTTGCAAGGCGAATGGTGAGCAGTTCATTGGGCAACCCTTTGAAAAAAAGCGACACCTTATCAAAAGATGCCGCTTTCGGATTTTACGAATGAGCGCCCACTGAGCACCCACATTGGTAACTTATGGGCGAGTTAAGGGTCAGTCGTTACACGGAATAGGTGTTTCGATGATTTCCGCGCCCTTGCGGGTCCGAACCGTACAGACGCGCTTAGCGGGGGCTGCGGCGACTTCGGTTACCTGTTCGATTCCCAAAAGTGTCTTCTGATCGATCTCAACATTGCTGATCACAGTGTCGTCGTCACGACCGACAAGGGATAAAGATAAACGACCTGATGACTGCGCCTGCGCAAGCGCTGCAACCTGTTGCGGCGTGACTTCCACAGTGACTGTGCGTGCAATCGTCGGCGTTGCGCGTTCACCATCTGCGATTTGGTCGATGGCCACAAGAGGAACAGACGATTGAATGAGCTTGGTGACATCCCCAGAGCTACGCCCAGGTAAGCGGCCGGACCAGTAGACATCTACGCGGTCTCCCGCACGTAGAAAGCCAGATACGCCAGTTGACACATCAACACGAATTGCGAATGCGCGCATACCTTTGCCCAAACGCGAGGCAACGCCCGCACTTTCGCCTGGTTCAGTGACTTTTACCTCGAGCAGCGGTTCTTTTGGCTCGATCGTGCGCAAAGCTATGCGCGGTGTGTCGAGACCCAGTGGAAACAAGCTTTCTTCGGTTTGGAAAATACCGTCAGGCATAGAGTCGACTGGCCATTTGACCAAAGCCACAATATCCGATGAAATTGCATCGCCATAGGCAACCTTTTTGGTCACAATGTAGATGTCTTCGGTTTTAATTACTTCTTGGCGGAGTGACTTTTCGTGGTTCAACTCAGCTTGATAGGTAGATAAAAAACCCCGCGTCATGTGGACAGCAAAACCTGCAAGGGCCATCCCGAACACGAGTACTAATCCAAAAATAATACGCATTTTACGCCCTCTTACTCTTTGACCCCATTCGGGCCTTCGTTCTCATGTGTTAATCTGGATGCGAAATGTGGCGATTTGTTGGTTGTGCAGTGTCACAGGCAAGGATTTTATACAATCAGGCGTCAATCGCATCGATTGTACTCTTTTGGGGAACGCGCGCTGTGTCGTGACTGGGGCGCAACGAAAAAGACCGCACCCTAAGGCGCGGTCTTCTATCTAGTTCGTTGAAGCAAACTCAGCTTAGCCAGCTGTACGTGTTGCCAAATCTTTAGAGATTGTTTCACCCAAAGTTTTTGTACCGTTTGATACGGTTGCAAGAACAGCAACACCGAGACCAACGATCGCAGAAGTCAAAACTACCCAGTCAACAGTAACCGCGCCGTCTTCGTTTTCGTTGTAGTTTTTGTAAAGCTTGAAGAATTTCATGATGTATTTCCTGATATTTGAGAAAGTTAGGTCTAGCGGGCTTAGCCAGCTGTACGTGTTGCCAAATCTTTAGAGATTGTTTCACCCAAAGTTTTTGTGCCGTTTGATACGGTTGCCAGAACAGCAACACCGAGACCAACGATCGCAGAAGTCAAAACCACCCAGTCAACAGTAACCGCGCCGTCTTCGTTTTCGTTGTAGTTTTTGTAAAGCTTGAAGAATTTCATGATGTATTTCCTGATATTTGAGAAAGT
>NZ_RKQK01000002.1:0-125173 GCF_003814915.1 Pacificibacter maritimus | reverse complement strand
ACCCAGTCAACAGTAACCGCGCCGTCTTCGTTTTCGTTGTAGTTTTTGTAAAGCTTGAAGAATTTCATGATGTATTTCCTGATATTTGAGAAAGTTAGGTCTAGCGGGCTTAGCCAGCTGTACGTGTTGCCAAATCTTTAGAGATTGTTTCACCCAAAGTTTTTGTGCCGTTTGATACGGTTGCAAGAACAGCAACACCGAGACCAACGATCGCAGAAGTCAAAACTACCCAGTCAACAGTAACCGCGCCGTCTTCGTTTTCGTTGTAGTTTTTGTAAAGTTTAAAAAATTTCATAGTCTGACCCTCCAGGGTATTTTGCATGTCCACGTTTCGGGCGCTTCGGCTACGGTGTTTCCCTTACCGCGTTAATGCCTCGTCGCTTTCGATGTCCCTATATGGCCCCCGAACTGGGGCAAGAGTTGGGCGTGATTGGTACGATTTTGGAACTCTGAAGAATTTTACAGAAATATTTTTCAAGTAATTGATTTTTAATGATTTAATTTATTAACCTTATGCAAACTATTTGCTTGCGCGATGTTTTTATGAAGCTTTATGGAAACATTAGGGCAGGATTTGTGCAAAATGCTGGTCCAAAGGGCTTATTGCTGCGAAACTACGGATGAATTGAATAAGAAACTCGGGCAAACTCATGAGCAGCAGAGCAGATCGCCAACTTGGTAACCAAGTTTGTACTTTTTCTTCGCTTCAATCTGTACAGCGATCAGGCAATTTCTTTCGCGCAACACTGACCTTAATGGCCGTAGCGGTCGCATTTGGGGCAGGGGGCGCGCCTTTGGCTGCTGTTGCGCAAGATGCAGCACCGCAAGACGCACAGCGAACCACAACGATCAAACGTGTCACGCCCAAACCTTGGCCGACAGTGACGCCGCGCAAATTGACTCCGCCCAAGGCTGGCAGCACCAATCGTATCACCGTGCAGATTCGCCCTTCAGCGCCGAGCAGCCCTCAAGCGCCCTCAGGACCAGCGGGACCACAGGCTGCTGGAACGAGGGGTGTAGATGCATCGCCTGAGCTGGCAGATTTGCAAGACTGGTATTGGAATGCAGTCCAGCATGATGTCATTGGGGCCAGCCCCGCGCGGTTTAGCGCTGCCTTGAAAGCCTTGGATCACGCTGAGGCAGCAAAGTTGTCAAAGCCCACGTTTCAACAGGTCACTGATATTGCCAATACATATGGTACGGATCTGTTGATTCATTCGATTGGCACGGATGTGAGCCCAGCTTTGGCTCTGGCCGTTATTTCGGTCGAATCCGCTGGCAAAGCGCAGGCCGTCAGCAGTGCGGGGGCCCAAGGCGTTATGCAGCTGATTCCCGCGACTGCCGCGCGATTTGGGGTGACCAATTCTATGGACCCTGCGCAAAACATCTCTGGTGGAATTGCTTACTTGGATTGGCTGCTCAAGGAATTCAAAGGTGACGTGGTTTTGGCGCTGGCGGGATATAACGCTGGTGAAAATGCTGTAAAATCCAACAACGGCGTGCCGCCCTATGCCGAAACCCGCGCTTATGTGCCCAAGGTTTTGGCAGCTTGGCAAGTCGCACGTGGGTTATGCGTGACCCCGCCTGATCTTTATTCCGATGGCTGTGTTTTTGCGACCAATGCTGTGCGCTAGGCGCATTTTACCGCAGTCATAAAAAAGGCGCCTCATCAGGGCGCCTTTTGTCACTTATAGACCAAGCTTAAATCGACATCTTTTTAAAGATGAATTCTGGGATATTGCGAATGATCAGCATGATGTAGCGCCAGAAAAACGGCGTGTAGATCACATTGCGCTTTTTATCGACAGCTTTCAAAATATCAGTGGCGACCTTTTCTGGGGCAGCCACAAGGAACATTCCCTCAACATCCCACGTCATTGCCGTGTCCACGAAACCAGGTTTCACGGTCACAACATGGCCGCCTGCGCGGGTCAATCTGTTGCGTAAGCCCGACAAATACGTTGCAAAGCCTGCCTTGGCCGAACCGTAAACGTAATTGCCAATACGTCCGCGATCGCCAGCCACTGATCCGACCCCCACAACGGTGCCACCGCCGCGCAGCTCTATTTCAGGGGCGAGCATTTGCAAAAAGGCCGCAGGCCCCGTGTAATTGTCTTTTATGACGCCCTCTATCAATTCTGGCGCTGCATCAATTTCGGATTGTGTGGGCATTGACCCCACGAAAACAGCACAGTTGATCATGCCGCTTTCGGCCTGCGCTTGTGTGATAATCGGTGCAAAGCTCGCAGTGTCACGGGCATCAAATTTCAGCGCAGTTGCATTGGCCGCCCCGCGTGCGGTGCAATCTGCTGCGCTGGCTGCAAGATCATCCATATCGCGACCGCAAAGCAACACATTGGCCCCATCTGCTGCAACTTTGCGGGCAAAGGCGCGCGCCATTGATGAGGTGGCGCCGAGGATGATCCATGTTTCGGACGAATTGCTCATGCGCTTTCTCCTGCGGGTTTGGTTTCAGGGGCTGGTCCGCGCAGGTTTAAGCGTGTGACCAAATTTGTCGCATTGGCATATGTAGGGTCGATTTCATTGACCACTTTGCGCCAAGCGTCTTGATCGGGGTACATACCGTCAATTTGCTGCGGTTTGGCCACGCCATCTTTGGCAAAATAAATGCGCCCGCCTGCCTCTCGCGCCATATTTGTGAGATCGCGGATCAGGTAATCTGCCGCGCCGCGATTGGGGAAATCCACCGCCAAAGTGTAACCCTCCATCGGGAATGACATATAGCCCGCGCGCCCCGCACCCATCTTTTTCAAAACCGCCAAAGGCGAGGCCAATCCTGATGCGGAAATCCGTTCAAGCATCTCACGCAGGCTGTCTTTGGCATTCAACGGAACGACGCATTGAAATTGGTTGAACCCTGCTTTGCCATATAGGCGATTCCAATTGTGGATCGCATCAAGTGGAAAGAAAGGATCGGTGATCGGTTTCACGCTGGTGCGCCCAGAGCGCGGTACGCGGCGAAAATACAATTCGTTGAACAGCCGAACGATTGGGGCAGATAAGGCCCAAGCGGGCGCATTGAATGGCACAGATTTGGTTTTGCCTGACGACCTGTTCACGCCTGAAGTGATCTCGCCTTCTTCCAAAACACCGCGGCCAAGCCTATCGCCCTTGGCTGTGGCGTCGATCCAACCGACGGTGAAATCTTTTGTGGCATCTTCAAAAGCCATAAAAAATTCATCCAAGTCGTCAATGCGACGTTCGGTTAAAACCATCAGATCCCCTTTGCAGGGCATCATTTGGATCTTTGCTGAAGCAATCACACCCGTTTGGCCCAAACCTCCGACAGTCGCTTGAAACTCTGCGCTGTCGTTAGGAGTGATCACACGGGTTTTGTCGCCTTGGATCAGGGTGATTTCCGTTACGTGCTGACCAAAGGAGCCGACGACATGGTGATTTTTACCGTGCACATCATTGGCGATACACCCACCAATGGTTGCAAACCCAGTGCCAGGGCTGACAGGCGGCAACCAATCTTGCGCGGCAAACATGCGTCCCAGATCGCCAATAGGCAGTCCTGCTTCCACATGCACGAGTCCCGTTGCGGCATCAAAATCCAATACCCGATCAAGCCGCGTCATATCTAAAGACTTTTCAGATGAGGTCAAAGGCGCATCACCATAAGACCTGCGCATGCCAAAGGCTGGCATCGCGCCCAAGCTCAGTAGTTTTTTCAAATGTGCGACACGTTCAGGTCGTGCAACATCACCGAAGGCCGCAGACGCGCGCCCCCAGCCCATGGTTTCAAGGGGTTTCCAGCTCATTTTGAACTCTCTTTGATACGCGTTCTGCGATGGGGAATAGGGCAAGACCAATGACAATGGCGAACCAAAGTGTGGTCAGTCGAATAAGGGCGGTTGCAGGTAAGGACAGGGCAAGGGGCACGCCTTCAAAAGACAAAAGTGCGATCATCGCCGCTTCTGCGCCGCCAACTCCGCCAGGTGCGCCAGTCAAGCCGCCTGCAAGGGTGGAAAATAAGAAAATAGCAATCGCGGTTGAGGCCGAAACATCAGCGCCCATCCATGCCAGTAGCAGGTAAAAGGCGATGCCCTCTGCCAGCCAACCGATGAAGGCCAAGACAGATCCTGTCATCAATGTGCCGCCCGTTGAAAAGGGGACCAAGGCCTGTGATGCACGGCGCAGGCGTACGAACATGCGTGGCACCAAACCTGTGGTGCGATATCCCACGCGGGCAAGGCTGGCCAAGAGTGCAGGGCGCGTTACGATAAAGGCTGCGATCAACGCCAAAAGGGTGACAGGAATGCCACCCGAAATTTGGGTGCCTGAAAGACACAATGCTGCGCCCATCAATATCGCCATGGCAGCAAGATCGGATGCGCGATCAACCAAAACTAATGGCGCTGTGCGTTCAATCGCCCAGCCAGTTTCGCGTTTGATCCAGCGCATGCGCACCAACTCGCCCAGACGACCTGGCGTGACGGTCATGGCAAAACCACCAAGAAAATGAAGCATATTGCGTTGAAGGGTAAGCCCAAGCCCTAGATGCTTGGCAAAGATGTGCCAACGCAGACCGCGCAGCGCGTAGTTGATCAAGGATAGCAACAATAACGCGCCAACTTGCCATAGCGAAAGTTTACGAATTTGATCCAGCGTTTCTTGCCAGCCCGTGGCAGCAGCAGCACCCAAAAGTCCGATGACCAACAGTGCCAAAAGCCCCAAGACAACGGCCCGCTCGCGCAGGGCTTTGAGAAAGCCAGCAAGCGGGACAGGGGGGGCTGATGGAGTTTGCTCTAGGGGCATCGGGTCTTTCCTGTCTGATTTGCAGTAGATTTAGCGACAAATTAGGGCAAGATTATGATGCTGTTTCGAAACGAGCGACAATGGCGGTATTTTTTTGAGACGCGTGCTCCCGATCGACATGAAAAGCATCCAATCGTGTGCTTTTCATGTCAGTCGCGGCTGATAGGCTTAGCTGACGATTGTGGCCTCTGTTGCATTGCGCAGGTCTTGTTCGGAAACGCCATCAGCAGTTTCAACGATTTTTAAACCGCCTTCTACCACATCCAAAACACCTAAGTTGGTAATCACACGGTCAACAACGGCTTTGCCTGTCAGGGGCAAAGTACATGTTTTCAATAGTTTGCTGTCGCCATGTTTGTTGGTGTGGTCCATAACAACGACAACGCGCCCGACACCTGCGACCAGATCCATCGCGCCGCCCATGCCTTTGACCAGCTTGCCGGGGATCATCCAATTCGCCAAGTCGCCGTTTTCATCGACTTCCATCGCGCCCAAAATCGCCATGGCAATTTTGCCGCCACGGATCATGCCAAAGGAAAACGCACTGTCGAAATAGGCTGTGTTGGGCAGCTCGGTGATGGTTTGCTTGCCTGCGTTGATCAAGTCGGCGTCTTCTTCGCCTTCAACTGGAAAAGGCCCCATGCCAAGCATGCCATTTTCCGACTGCAATGTCACCTCGACACCTTCAGGAATGAAATTTGGCACCAAGGTCGGAATGCCGATCCCAAGGTTCACATATGTGCCGTCTTGCAATTCGCGGGCCGCGCGTGCTGCCATTTGGTTGCGATCCCATCCCTTTGGGCCTTGTTGTGCTGTCGTCATGGTGCTCTCCCGTCCTAAATGGCGTTTTGTCTTGATGATGCAGGGTGCGCACTGTCGTGCTGTCTGCCTGCGAAAGGTGTTGCTGCAGTGATATGCGTGACAGGATCAAGCCCAAGGCGATGTGTCGCGAAATGGGCAAAGACCGCCTGTCCGAAGCTGGCGTTCATATGGCGATTATCCGCAGTGTCTTCTGTAAGCGCATAGATGTTGTCGGTAAAAAATGGCGCGGCAAGGGTCGACACTGGCTGGGCCAAAAAGTGATTTTCCACATTGGCCAAAGTCGTTTGAATGACCTTGCTGTAAGTGTCCGCCCAGTCTTGAGCGGTATCACGTGCGTCTAACCGACTGAGCGCAGGTTCATGGCCTGCACCATGCATGCGGCTGCGCGCCAAAGGGTATGGCGCTGGCATAAAGGTGAAACGTGGATCGTGATCGGCCATGACAGACCGCGTCGCTACATCTTGTTCCACACTCGCGGCGATCAAACCCAAGGCCGCAGCCCGTGTCATCAAGGGGCGGCCTGTGCGTGTGGGGTGACCCAAAATGTCAAAATCAGCCATCAATTGGCTACATTTCACCAAGGAAAATCGTGATCCGATATGAAGGATATGAGCGAAGTCATCGAGGTTTATTGCCGTACAGCCATTCATTTGTAGGCTGATGTCCCTGCCTTTGTCGTCGTCTTTTGCAGGACCAAACCATGGTCCATTCATCTGGGCGCGGGCATGGTAAAAACCGGGCAAGCTGAAATAGGTGACATCAAGATCGGGATAGGTCGCGCCGATCCAATCCGCGGCATCCCGCAGCGCAGCTGTATGCGATGTCCCCATGACCAAAATCTTCATGACGCGCGCCCCGTTTCGGTGGTTTGTTCCTTTATAGGTGAAAGTAATACGTCTTCGCAGGCGGGGTCTAGGTCATTTGGATGTGCCTCTGTTTGTGCTTTTGAGGGCGCGTTATTGGCATCGTGAGCGGCAAAAAAAGTGTCCATCGCGCAATCAACGCCCGATGTGCGCACGTTGCGCATGTTGTCGCCATAAAAGGCACCGTGGCTCATGGGGTTGGTGATCAACTCGTAGGACGGGAAGTAATCCACATCGTGATGGGCTTGGGCGAATTCACCAACGGCTGCGCGCAGGGTGGATTTGGAATAGGTATTGGCCGACAGGATATGCATGCCCGAGGCGGTGGCAGTCATCGGCACAGGAGAAACAGTCAGCAGCATTTTAAAACTGCCTGATATTTTCCGCCCGAAGTCGCGTAATACTTTCAATTCGCGCAAAATCTGATTTTGGGTGAAATTGTGAAAACGAAAGGCGTTGGGATGGCGCGGGGACGCAATCACACCAGGCGCTGTTGGGAAAACAGTACCTGTGTCTTTGTGCATCCATGTTTCTGTTCCGCCCAAGGTGAATATGAACACTTCGGTTTGTTCAAACAGCTGGCGCACCGCTTTCAAATGATCATTGCGTGCCTGCAATACCATATCGGGCGTGTCAAAGCCGTCAGGTTCGACCGTGGGGCGCTGGGCGTCGATAAAACGCCCGTCACTGCGTTGCCACACGGGATCGGAAGGCTTGGAGATGCCGAAAGCCTCACAGAGCAGTTGGACCATTTGGCGTAGGGTATAGATATTGCCGTACCGCCCTGAAAACTGACCATAACCGTATTTGGCTAAGGCTTCTTGCGGAAACCCTCCGTTGGGGCTTTCCAAATCCAGCACAGACCAATCCTGCACCCGCAAAGCATGATGGATATGCTGCGCAAAACAACTGCCAGCAGTCATAATTTTGCTGTCAGGTCCAATCGGATACTTAGGCCTGTAGATCCCGTGCACAGCTTTGGGCTGCTCGGTCACGACCCCAGACCGCCAAAAGGCAGTTGGGGGCAAAGTATCATAGGGATTGGCCATCACATTATGTCCGCTTGGCTATGCTGCGGGGCGGGTGGTGCGTTGTTCGATGCGCTTTTCGTGCGTGCCTTGGATAATGCGGTGCACATAAACCCCCGGCAAGTGGATCGCATCTGGGTCTAGGCTGCCAACGGGCACGATTTCTTCGACTTCCATAATGCAGATCTTGCCACACATTGCGGCTGGCGGGTTAAAATTCCGCGCAGTTTTACGGAAAATCGCATTGCCTGTCTCGTCAGCTTTCCAAGCTTTCACGATGGAAATATCGGCGAAAATGCCTTCTTCCAAAATGTAGTCCTGACCGTCCCAAGATTTCACGTCTTTACCGTCAGCAATCACCGTGCCCACACCCGTTTTGGTGTAAAAGCCAGGAATGCCAGCACCGCCTGCGCGCATACGTTCGGCCAAGGTGCCTTGGGGGTTGAATTCAAGTTCCAACTCGCCAGACAGGTATTGGCGCATGAATTCCGCGTTTTCGCCCACATAAGACGACATCATTTTCTTGATCTGGCGCGTGGCCAAAAGCTTGCCCAAACCAAAATCATCAACGCCCGCGTTGTTTGACGCTACCGTCAGACCCTTGACGCCGCTTTCGACCAAAGCATCGATCAACAGTTCAGGGATGCCACATAGACCAAACCCGCCTGCAGCAATCAACATGTCGTCGTGCACGATGCCGTCCAAGGCCTCTTTTGCTGATCCGTAAACTTTTTTCATGGCGCTCTCCCTCGCAATACTTTGCGCAATTGGACGCAATCCAGACCAAACTGTCAATGCAATGCTGCGATGCAAAATGACAAAACCCCGCATCTTTTTACAAATGTGAGGTATGGATATTTTGCGAAGATCTGTATCCGCGTGCCGCCTCAGTGACGCTGGGTCAACTGGAACATCGTGGCACGTCTACCGAAGGCGCAGGCACACTAGCGCTCGTTGCGAAATGCAGCGGCCTCATCTTGAAGGATCGCGGAGCAATTGGCAGTCGTGTAAGCTTGGCCGTTTCGTCCATTATCCGTTCTTGCGCCGGTGATGTCACGGCTGGCATCAAGCGCTGCGATAAATCCAGTCGGGTCCATCTGTGCCTTTTGCGCGCGTATTTGAAGATCGAGAGCTTCCAACATCGCCTCGCTTGACGGGTCTTCGCTGACCCAGCCGTAAATGCCGCAGATCTTGATCATCGAATATCGCGTAACCAATTCTGCTACGCTTTTTGCGTCGCTCTGTGCCACGCTGGGAAACAAAACAATGAGGCCTGTTAAAACCGCGCGCGCGTGCATTTGGATAGTTTCCGATGATTAGATTGAACACAGTTTTTCGCTTCACGTGAGATAAAGCAAACGCTTGTTCTGCCAGTATGCGCGCCTGCATGACTGTATGTCTCAACACTCATGCAGGGCCAGTTATCAGCTATCGGTTTTCTTGGCCGCCGCTTTTTTAGGAGCTGCTTTTTTGGCAGGCGCTTTTTTCGCTGCAGCTTTCTTTTTAGGGGCGGCTTTCTTTTTCGCGGGCGCTTTTTTCTTGGCTGGTTTTTTGGTCTCGATCAGCTCAAGCGCTTGTTCCACAGTAATATCTTCGGGCTTGATCTCTTTGGGCAGGGTCACATTGACCTTTTCCCATTTCACATAAGGCCCATATTTGCCGTCCATGATCTTGATCGGACCGCCATCTGGGTGATCGCCCAGCTCTTTGAGAGCTTTCGCCACAGCGCGTCCCCGACCGGGGTTCTCGCGTTTGTGGGTGATCATTTCCATCGCCAAATTCATACCAATCTCAAAGACCTCGCTGGTCTCTTTGAGGTTGGCGTAGACGGGTTTTTCTTCGTCAGGCAATTGGTGCATCAAATAGGGGCCAAAGCGCCCTAAGTTGGCAGCAATCACACCCCCATCAGGGTGCGGGCCAATTTCGCGCGGCAGGTTTAACAACAGCAGCGCCTTTTCCAGATCGATGCTTTCAGGCGCCCATCCTTTTGGCAGGGAAGTGCGTGGTGGTTTTTTGTTTTCAGGTGTGGCTTCGCCGCGCTGAACATAAGGGCCAAAACGACCGGAGCGCAGTGAAATTTCATCGCCGTTATCTTCGCCCAAAACCTTTTCATAGCTTTCAGCGCCTTCACCTGAAATCGGACGTGTGTAGCGACATTCAGGGTAATTGGAACAGCCGACGAAACCGCCAGAGCGCGAGGTTTTTAGGTGCAAGCTGCCTTCACCACATTTTGGACATGCACGCGGGTCGCTGCCGTCTTCGCGGGGGGGATAAAGCGTGGGCGTCAGGGCCGCGTCCAATTTATCCAAAACTTCTGAAATACGCAGATCAGAGGTTTCTGAAATTGCCGCGGAAAAGTCGCGCCAAAAGCGATTGAGCACATCTTTGTAATTCATATCGCCCGCTGAAACGGCATCAAGTTCACCTTCGAGATCAGCGGTGAATTCATAGCCCACATATTTGCGGAAGAAATTCATCAAAAAGATCGTTACGATCTTGCCTTTGTCTTCGGGGAACAGGCGGTTTTGTTCTTTGCGCACATATTCGCGTTCAACGATGGTGGTCAAAACCGATGCGTAGGTCGAAGGACGGCCGATGCCCAATTCTTCCATGCGCTTGACCAAAGTCGCCTCTGTGTAGCGGGGCGGCGGGTTGGTGAAATGTTGCAAGCCGAGCACGGCGTCATTCGCGCCAAGGGCTGCTTCTTTATCAACGGCTGCCGCTTTCAAAGCGCCTGCAACTTTTTTGGCGGGCTCGTCTTTCATGATCTGCGGCAAACGGGCGCTGTCTTCGCCTTGTTCTTCGTCGTCTTTGCCTTCTGTGTAGGCGGCCATGAAGCCATCAAAGGCCACAACCTGACCCGTAGCACGCAACACAACTTCTTGATCTGCAGAGGCAATATCAACTGTCGTGCGCTCAAGTTTGGCGGCTTCCATTTGCGACGCGATGGTGCGTTTCCAGATCAAATCATACAGTTTGGCTTGATCGCCATCTGACAAAGCCGCCTCTTTGGGGCCTTTGGACAGTTCTGTGGGGCGAATACATTCGTGCGCCTCTTGGGCGTTTTTGGCTTTGTTTTTGTATTCACGCGGCTTTGCTGGCACGTATTTATCGCCGTAACGGTCTTTGATCGCGGCGCGCGCATCGGCGATGGCTTCAGGCGCCATATCGATACCATCGGTACGCATATAGGTGATGAGACCCGCTTCATACAGGCGCTGGGCGGCATTCATCGTTTGACGTGCGCCCATGCCGAATTTACGACTGGCCTCTTGTTGCAAGGTCGATGTCATAAAGGGCGCAGAGGGATTGCGTGTGCCTGGTTTTGCCTCAACCGATACGACTTTTAAATCGCGCGATGACACAGCTTGCACGGCCATCTCAGCCGACAGGCGGTCGGCCAAGTCGAATTTATCCAGCTTTTTGCCAGAGAGTTGCGTCAAGCGCGCTTCAAACTGTTGCCCGCGCGGCGTTTCCAGTACGGTTTTGACCGACCAGTATTCTTGCGGATTGAACGCCTCGATTTCGTCTTCGCGTTCCACGATCAAACGCAGACACACTGATTGCACGCGGCCGGCAGAGCGCGCACCGGGCAATTTTCGCCACAACACAGGCGATAGGTTAAAGCCCACCAAATAGTCCAACGCGCGGCGTGCCAAATAGGCGTCGACCAAAGGCGTATCGACTTGGCGCGGGTTTTTCATCGCCTCTGTGACAGCGGTTTTTGTAATGGCGTTAAAGACAACCCGAGAGACTGCTGTAGATTTTTTGATTGCGCGACGCTTGGTTAAAGCTTCTTGTAAGTGCCATGAAATCGCTTCCCCTTCGCGATCGGGGTCGGTCGCGAGGATCAGTTCGTCGTCGTTTTTCAAAGCATCTGCGATGGCTTTGACATGTGGGCGGCTTTGAGCGCCGATGTCCCAAATCATCTCAAAATCGTTGTCTGTATCGACCGAACCATTCTTGGCAGGAAGATCTCGGACGTGACCGTAAGAGGCCAAAACAGTGTAGTTGCTTCCAAGGTATTTATTGATGGTTTTGGCCTTGGCTGGGGATTCGACAACAACAACGGGCATAAGACATCCTTTTTACAACAGTGTTTGCCTTATGGCGTTGCAAAAAGGTTTACGCAACTGCGGATTGTCGACGATAGGCTGGGATTGAATATCAAAACCTGTATCGCTCTCAGGGAATATGTGGGGAAAAATTGCGGCTTTTTACAACTTGTAAGGGTGATTTTCTGGCGGATTTTCTTAAATACGCGCCAAAAGTCCGCCCGCTTTGCGCAATATCTGACCGTCCAGTTCAAGCGCCATAATTTCGGCACTGACGTGATCCGCGCGTGCTCCGATATCGCGAATCAATTGATCTTCTGGCACGCCAGCACCGCCCAACCGCGACAGTATTTCACCGTGTAGATCAGCGTGATCTTTTAAGCTGCGGACCTCGGGCGTGATCGGTTCTAGTGCCTCCACTGGCGTGTCCAAATCGGTCGTTGCCAAGGGCGATGCTTGCGCCAGAACATCTATAACATCGCGACTGCCGCGAATAAGGCTGGCGCCATCGCGTAGCAAATTGTTGCAGCCAGCCGAGCGCCCGTCGAAAGGATGGCCAGGCACAGCCATGACTTCACGGCCTTGGTCCATCGCATTGCCTGCCGTTAAAAGTGATCCTGATTTTGCAGCCGCTTCGATAACAAGTGTTGCCAGCGCCATGCCCGACACAATTCGGTTGCGCATTGGAAAATGGCGCGCAAAGGGTTTCATCCCCATAGGTTGTTCCGATATCAAAACGCCTGCCTCGGAAATTTGGTCATACAGGGATTTGTTTTCGCTGGGATAGATCACATCCAATCCGCCGCCCAGCACAGCAATAGTGCCTGTGTCCAGTGCCGCGTCGTGCACAGCAGCGTCGATCCCGCGCGCAAGACCTGAGACAATGGCAAAGCCTTCGGCGCCCAAGTCGCGCGACAAAGCACGTGCCATGCGCAACCCCAATGATGAGGCATTCCGCGCGCCGACCAATGCCAAAATCGGACGTTCGAAAAGGGATAAATCGCCTTTTGCCCATATTAGCGGTGGTGCATCAGGGATAAGGGCGAGTGCGCTGGGATACTCCGCCTCGCCAATTGCGATCAAGCGTGCGCCAGCCTTGTGGCCTGCGCGCAGTTCCTGATCAATTACATTTTGGGGACAGATTTGATAGTCTCGAACGCCTGCATCGGATGCGATTTTCGGCAAAGCGGCAAGGGCTGCTTGTGCTGATCCATGATCCTTCATCAGGCGATAAAACGTAGACACGCCAACACGGCGTGAACGCAAGAGGCGGAGCCAGATGGCGCGGTCTTCCGCAGCGTGGGGTGGGGTGAGGGGGTGATGGGAAGGGATGAAATCCATTTTGACCAACTCTCTCTCCGTCTCTTGCCCCATCAACATCGCGCAAAATGGTTAATGACCCGTTACCGTTAGCGAATAATCTTCAAACTTAGTGAAATATTTAGGCAATTCCTTGGTTTTATGGGTATTTTGTTAAGGGTGACGTAGGGGCGTAAGCAAAAAGGCGACCCTTAGGCCGCCCATTCCTTGAGGGGTCTCTGAATTCTATGGGGCGTGTTAACCTTTTGATGTGCGGTAAATCACGCCATAGCCCCCTATGTTGCAGAGCCGCCCACAGTCAATTCACCGATCATCACCGTAGGTTGCCCCACACCCACAGGCACCCATTGGCCCGCTTTGCCGCAATTGCCCATGCCTGGATCAAGCGCCATATCATTCCCCAAAGCGCGGATGTGTTTCAGCGATGTTGCGCCATCGCCAATCAAGGTCGCGCCTTTCACGGGCGCGCCGATCACGCCGTTTTTCACCTGATAGGCTTCGGTGCATGAAAATACGAATTTGCCATTGGTGATGTCCACCTGACCACCCCCAAAACCGACCGCATAAATGCCATCTTTAAGATTTGCCACGATGTCTTCGGGCGGTGTGTCGCCCCCAAGCATATAGGTGTTGGTCATGCGTGGCATGGGCGTGTGCGCATAGCTTTCGCGCCGCCCGTTTCCTGTAGGGTCGACCCCCATGAGGCGCGCGTTTTGGCGATCTTGCATATAGCCCACCAGAATGCCGTCTTCGATCAGAGTATTCTTGGCGCTGGGCGTGCCTTCGTCATCGACCGAAATAGACCCGCGTCGATCAGGGATGGTGCCATCATCCAAAACAGTCACGCCTTTGGCTGCGATCTGTTGGCCTAACAATCCAGAAAAGGCGGATGTTTCTTTGCGATTGAAATCGCCCTCAAGCCCATGCCCCACGGCTTCGTGCAGCAAGATGCCAGGCCAGCCATTGCCCAAAACCACATCCATAACACCCGCAGGGGCAGGGACGGATTCAAGGTTGACGCAAGCAATTCGTAGAGCTTCCGTGGCGATTGATTTCCAATGCGCGGGATCAAGCATGCCCGTCAGACCTGTACGTCCGCCGCCGCCTGCTGAACCGCTTTCGCGCCGACCGTCTTTATCGACGATCACTGAAATATTCAGCCGCGCCATGGGGCGCTGGTCGGACATAAGGCCGCCTTCGGGGCGTAAGATAAAGACCTCTTGATATGATGCGGCAATGGAGGCGGTGACCTGCACCACGCGTGGATCAAGGGTGCGCAAGAAATCATCGATCTCTTTCAATGTGTCGATTTTGACATTGAAAGCTGCGCCTTCCATCGGATTTTCATCTGTATAAAGCTTTACGTTAGTGGCGCGCGGCGCATCGGCCAAAGTGCCGCCGCCTGCTCCCACGGCCAAACGCGCCGTTTCTGCCGCACGTTTGAGTGACGATTCGGAAATTTCTGTGGAATGGGCATATCCAGCGGTTTCGCCGCGCACAGCCCGCAGGCCGAATCCCTCAGACGCGTCATAGGTCGCATTGCGGATTCGCCCGTCGTCCAACACAATCCCTTCGGAGGTGCGTCTTTCAAAGAATATTTCCCCATCATCGGCCCCCGCTGTCGCTTTTTGCAGGATGGATAGGGCCTGAGCCTGATCCAAGAGGGTCTCGAATGGGTCAAAACGTCTCGATGGCATCACTTTTTCTCCTTGGGGACTTGATCTAAATCAAAAAACACGGTCAATGGCGACGCAGAATTCTTGTTCCATCGGGCTTAATATGGTTTTTGGTGGGCAAGACTCAAACGAAATTCGCCCAAACTTCGGGCACTGCGGCGCACTTATCACTGTTGCGCTAGCAAAATGGGAAAAGAACATGCGCACAGAACGCTTTTTGTCTGGCCTTGCAGCCACAATTTTAGCCACCACCGTATCGGGTGCAGCCACAGCGCAGCAAGCGGGCGAATTGCTCGGCGCGCCAGTGGACGGAAAAATGGGCTTTCAGCCTGCTGCCACCGAGCTTGCGCGCGATTTGCAAGGTTTGGATCACTTGTTGCTTTGGATCATTGGTATCATCACATTGTTCGTTTGTGTTTTGCTGGCTTGGGTCATCATTCGCTACAACCGTCGTGCGAACCCTGAGCCCAAAACATTCACTCACAACACGCCAATTGAGATCGCTTGGACATTGATCCCTGTTTTGATCCTTGTGGGTATCGGCGCGTTTTCATTGCCCGTTTTGTTCAAACAGCAAGAAATTCGTGAAGGCGATATCTACATCAAAGTAACAGGATACCAATGGTACTGGGGTTACGAATATGTAGACGAGGGTTTCGCATTCGACAGCTACTTGTTGGATCGTGATGAATTGGCTGAGGCTGGATATGATGACAGCTTGTACTTGCTTGCAACGGATACAGCCGTGGTCGTGCCTGTTGGCAAAACTGTTGTTATGGGCGTGACAGGTGCGGATGTGATCCATTCTTGGACAATTCCAGCATTTGGCGTGAAACAAGATGCGGTTCCTGGTCGTGTTGCTGAACTTTGGTTCAATGCAGAAAAGACTGGCACATTCTTTGGTCAATGTTCCGAGCTTTGCGGTAAAGATCACGCCTACATGCCGATCACTGTGAAAGTTGTTTCACAAGAAGACTACGACGCATGGTTGGCTGGCGCGATTGACGAATACGCGTCACTTGATACGCCTGCGCAACAGGTTCAACTGGCGTCTGCTGAGTAAATGCACATGATAAAGGCGCGGGCTGCAAAAGCGCGTGCCTTTTTGATAACGCAACACAGCGGTGAGCAACCTGTACTTTTGGGACAGGGGCTTATCTGCTTGAGACAGGTCGCGGGGGTCAACGCACATGAAACCCGATATTGACCATAACGACGACAGCACAAACACAAGGCCAATGATGACTGACGCATCCATCATAGCAGACCCAGACCATGACGCTGATTTCGGTGATTTCTTTGCGCTGTTGAAGCCGCGCGTGATGTCTTTGGTTGTTTTTACTGCCCTTGTGGGGTTGATCGTGGCACCTGGCACGGTGCATCCATTTGTCGCTTTCTTTTCCATTCTTTGCATCGCAATCGGTGGCGGTGCCTCTGGCGCTTTGAATATGTGGTATGATGCTGACATCGACCGCGTGATGAAGCGCACCAAAGGCCGCCCCATTCCTGCGGGAAAAGTGACCGAAGGCGAAGCTTTGGCCATCGGCATTACCCTATCTGCATTCGCTGTGATTATGTTGGGATTGGCCAGCAATTGGGTGGCAGCGGGGCTTTTGGCCTTTACGATCTTCTTCTACGCTGTGGTTTACACCATGTGGCTCAAGCGTTCGACGCCGCAAAACATCGTGATTGGTGGTGCCGCTGGCGCTTTTCCTCCGATGATTGGCTGGGCTGTCGTGACTGGCGATATCACCATCACCAGCACCTTGATGTTTGCTTTGACATTTATGTGGACGCCCCCGCATTTCTGGGCCTTGGCGCTGTTCATGAATTCTGATTACGACAAAGCCAAAGTGCCGATGCTGCCCGTCACCCATGGCACAAGATCAACGCGCAATCACATCTTGGTCTACACCTTGTTGCTGGCGCTGACTGCTGGTGCATTATTGTTTACACCAATCGCAGGTCTGGTCTATTTGGTCGCATTTGCAGTGATGAACGCCTTGTTTATCATCGGCGCTGTAAAAATATGGCGACGTGATGATGCAGCGTCAAAGGCAGATAATTTCAAAGCAGAACGGTCTTTCTTTAAACTGTCTTTGGCTTATCTCTTTGCGCATTTCAGCGCGTTGATGATAGACGCAATGCTCAGTGGCGTTTTCGACGGCATGGGCTTTAAAGGACTGTTTTAAGATGGCAATCACTAAGCTTCATGAGATGCACAAAAGACGCAAATCGCGCAATGTCGGCCTTGGGCTGGTGCTTGTGACCTTTGTTGGTTTGATCTTGGCACTCACCGTTGTGAAAGTCACGACAACGGATTTGGCGCCCCTTGGCGGTGCCGAGGCAGCAGAATAATGGCGATGGATGGACCCCAAAAAACCGTTGTAAAACTGGTTGGCGTTGTTGTTATGATGGGCGCTTTGGCATGGGCCTCTGTGCCATTCTACAGCTGGTTTTGCGCTGTCACAGGATTCGGTGGCACCACTTTGGAAGCTGACGCAGGATCTGATGTGATCTTGGATGAGACGATTAAGATTCGTTTCGATGCCAATACAGACGCTGGCATGGCTTGGGATTTCAAACCCGCCGTACGCGAAATGGAGATTCGCATTGGTGAGACAGGTTTGGCCTTTTATGAAGCGCATAATCCCACCGACCGCGTGATTGCAGGCACTGCTGCTTACAACGTCGCCCCCTATGAGGCGGGTGGGTTTTTCACTAAAATCGATTGTTTTTGCTTCACAGAGCAGGTTCTTCAGCCCGGTGAAACCGTGCTGATGCCAGTAACCTTTTATGTGGACCCCGAAATCACCACTGACCGTGACGCGAAATATGTACATCGCATCACATTGTCGTATACATTCTACGAAACCGATCTGCCCGAAGAACTTGCCGCTTTGCAAAGCGACACGTCGAAGGCAACTGATCTTAACTGAACCCATTAGGGAAAATACCCCGAGGGAGAGGGACGCAAGACTATGGCTCATGTAAAGAACCACGATTATCACATTCTGCCACCATCCACGAAACCTATGCTGGGCGGCATCGCCGCTTTTGTCATGTTCTTTGGCGCTGTTATGTGGATGGCCAAGGGATCGCCTTGGATGTTCCTCATCGGTCTTATCGCCGTGCTTTACGTTATGTGGGCTTGGTGGGCTGAAACCATAGCTGAAAACAAAGCGGGTGATCACACCCCTGTTGTACGCATCGGCCTGCGCTATGGCTTTATCATGTTCATCATGTCCGAAGTCATGTTCTTTGCCGCATGGTTCTGGGCTTTCTTCAAAAACGCTATTTTCCCGATGTATGAATATGCAGGCACAGAATATGTGAAACCTGAAATCATAGCGGTTGATGCGTTTCACCTGCCTTTGATCAACACCTTGCTGTTGCTTTTGTCTGGTTGTGCTGTGACTTGGGCGCACCACGCACTGGTCCACGGAAATATCCGTAAAGACCTTGTTGCTGGTCTGGCGCTGAGCGTTGGTTTCGGTGCTGTTTTCACATTGTTCCAAGCCTATGAATACTACGAATTGTTGGTACATGAAGGTTGGACATTCAGCGGTGAATTCTTTTACGGCTCCTTCTTTATGGCGACAGGGTTTCACGGTTTCCACGTGATCGTCGGCACAATCTTTCTGACAATCTGTTTGATCCGCTCCATGAAAGGCGATTTCACGCCCGAGGATCACATCGGTTTCGAAGCGGCAGCTTGGTACTGGCACTTCGTTGATGTTGTTTGGCTCTTCTTGTTCGTTGCCGTCTACATCTGGGGTCAGTCAGGTTTCTAAATCGACTTGAAGTCTGAGACCGAATGGATGATTTACAGGGCGTGGCATTGCTGCGCCCTGTTGCGTTTTTACCTTCATTTGCCCAATCCAGGCTCTCTTGTGTGAAAGGCCCAAGCCTATGTTAAAACGAATGATTGTTCCGCTGCTGATCGGCTTGATCGGCATTGCGATCCTTGTGTCATTGGGGCGGTGGCAAGTGCAGCGTATGGGCTGGAAACAAGGCATCTTAGCTCAAATCGAAGCGGATATTGCCGCAGACCCAGTGCCACTGCCCGCAATGATTTCGATTGATATGAAACATTTGCCTGTACAAGCGACGGGCACCATCGGCGCAGAAGAACTGCATGTTTTGGTCTCGCGTAAATCCGACGGAGCAGGCTATCGCGTGATCGCGCCCTTTACGCTTGATGACGGTCGCCGCGTGTTGCTTGACCGCGGGTTTATTCCTTTGGATGAAAAAGACACAGCGCGCCCCGCACAGACAGGCGTCACAATCGTCGGAAATTTGCATTGGCCTGATGATATGAACAGTTCGACGCCTCAGCCTGATTTTGACCGCAATATCTGGTTTGGGCGCGATATAGGCGCTATGGCCACCACTTTGTCGACATCTGATGTCTTGATCGTCGCCCGCCAAGATACTGGCCAAGCGATTGAGGCCATGCCGCTTGGCGTGGAAGGCATCCCAAACGATCATCTTCACTACGCAATTACGTGGTTTTCGCTCGCACTTGTCTGGTTGGGGATGACACTCTTCCTTCTGTGGCGTATCAAAACCCGAACTGTTTAATGCGATCCCAACTCTGATAGGGCCCCATGCAATATATTTCTACACGCGGCACTGCGCCGGCTTTGACTTTCGAAGATGCTATGCTCACAGGTCTTGCCTCTGATGGCGGGCTTTATGTGCCTGAAACCATCCCGACGATGTCCAGCGATGACATCGCGGCTTTGGCGGGCTTGCCATATGAAGACATCGCATTTCGGGTGATGAAACCGTTTATCGGCGATACATTTACCGATGCAGAATTCAAAGGCATCATCGCAAAATCCTATGCAGGCTTCGGCCATGACGCGCGCGCGCCATTAAAACAGCTTGGGCCAAACCACTTCTTGCTTGAATTGTTCCATGGCCCAACCTTGGCGTTTAAAGATTTCGCCATGCAATTGATTGGCCAGTTGTTTCAAGCCGCCCTTGAACGGCGCGGTGACCGCGTGACCATTGTCGGCGCGACCTCTGGCGATACAGGGTCAGCGGCAATCGAAGCCTTTAAAGGTTTGGACAATGTGGACGTGTTCATCATGTATCCGCATGGCGGGGTCTCAGATGTGCAGCGCCGTCAGATGACAACGCCTAGCGAAAGCAATGTCCACGCTTTGGCCGTCGAAGGCGATTTTGATGATTGCCAAGCAGCCCTCAAAGACATGTTTGCCGATATTGAGTTTCGTGATGGCGTGAAACTTGCTGCGGTGAATTCCATCAACTGGGCGCGCGTTTTGGCGCAAGTGGTATATTACTTTTCATCCGCTGTTTCTTTGGGGTCACCTTTGCGCGAAGTGTCTTTCACTGTGCCAACAGGTAACTTTGGTGACATCTTTGCTGGCTATATCGCCAAAAAGATGGGGCTTCCGATTAAAGACTTGGTGATCGCGACCAACCAGAACGACATTCTGCACCGCACGATGCAAACAGGCGCTTACACCAAACAGGGTGTCACACCGTCCATGTCACCGTCGATGGATATCCAAGTGTCGTCCAATTTTGAACGCGCACTCTTCGATGCATATGGTCGAGATGGTGGTGCCGTTGCGCAATTGATGACGGAATTGAAGGCTGGCGAATTCAAAATTTCGCAAGGGGCAATGCAAAGCCTCAGCGAGACTTTCAAATCTGGTCGTGCTTCAGAAGATGAAACCACAGCTACGATCAAAGACATGCAGACCCGCACAAACGAAGTGCTGTGCCCACATTCTGCTGTCGGCGTGAAGGTTGGTGAAGAACACTTGTCAAATGTGCCGATGATCACCTTGGCCACAGCGCATCCTGCGAAATTCCCTGCAGCCGTGAAAGCGGCCTGTGGTGTGCACCCAGATCTGCCCCCTCATATGGCGGGACTGTTTGAGCGCGATGAGCGCTTCACGGTGGTTCCAAATGATCTTGCAGGTTTGAAAGCCTTGGTGAAGGAGCGCATTTCTTGAGCCACAAAATACATCGGCTCAGCAATGGGTTGCGCATCGTCACAGAACATATGCCCTCTATGGAAAGTGCCTCTATTGGCATTTGGGTCCAAGCGGGTGGACGTCATGAGCGTTTAGAGCAAAACGGTATCGCGCATTTTCTGGAACATATGGCATTCAAGGGCACCGCGCGGCGTTCGCCTTTAGAAATCGCCGAAGTTTTGGAAAATGTTGGCGGCTATTTAAATGCCTATACATCGCGTGAAACCACCGCCTATTACGCGCGTGTGCTGAAAGAAGATGTGCCTTTGGCCTTAGATGTCATCGCAGATATCGTGCTGAACCCGATTTTCGATGCGCGTGAACTGGAAGTCGAACGCGGCGTGATTTTGCAAGAAATTGGCCAAGCTTTGGATACGCCCGACGATATTATTTTCGATTGGTTGCAGGAAGTATCCTATCCTGATCAAGCCATCGGACGTACTATTTTGGGGCCAGAAGAGCGGGTGCGCGCCTTTTCGCGCGACGATCTTGCAGGGTTTGTGCAAGAACACTATTCGCCCGAACGCATGGTTTTGTCAGCTGCGGGCAATGTCGATCACGATAAAATCGTGGCCGAGGCTGAAAAGCTGTTTGGTCACCTGACGGCCCATGGCAGTGACCGCGCTGATCCCGCGAAATTTGTAGGTGGGGAATTTCGCAAAGACAAAGCGCTGGAACAGGTTCATGTCGCCATCGCCTTTGAGGGGCCAAGCTACCGCGATCAAGATATTTACATCGCCCAAGCTGCCAGCACTGCGCTTGGTGGCGGTATGTCTTCGCGCTTGTTCCAGTCTATTCGCGAACAAAAAGGACTGTGCTACACGATTTACGCCCAAAGCGGCGCGCATTCTGACACTGGCACCACCACGATTTACGCAGGCACTTCTGGCGATGATGTGGCCGAGTTGACCGAACTGACGATGGATGAACTCAAGCGCTCTGCCGATGATATGTCTGAGGCCGAAGTCATGCGGGCCTGTGCGCAGATCAAAGCGGGTCTTTTGATGGGATTGGAAAGTCCTGGATCGCGTGTAGAACGCAACGCGCGGATGATTGCCATATGGGACCGCATCCCTGATCTATCTGAAACCGTTGAAAAAATCGATGCGGTTACAGTTGGGCAGGTGCGTCAATTTATTGGCAATATGGGCACAGGCTCTGCGGCTATGGCTTTGTACGGGCCTGCGAAAACAGCACCAAGTCTTGATGCGTTGAAGGCGAGGTTGCAGGGGTAATGTTCACGCGGCGGTCAAAGATTCGGATCGAAACAGAGCGGATGACGCTGCGACTGCCTATGCATTCTGATTATTTGGACTGGCGCGATTTGCGCAGCCAAGGCCAAACTTTTTTGCAGCCTTGGGAACCGCAATGGGCGGCTGACCATCTGTCACGTAAGGGATTTACCAATCGCGTATATTGGGCGCAGCGCTCTGTCGTTGCGCAAACAGCTTTGCCTTTGTTTTTGGTCCGTCGCGAAGACAATGTTTTGCTGGGGGCCTTGACTCTTGACAATATTCGCCGTGGCCCCGCCCAAGCAGGCACAGTGGGCTATTGGATTGGGCATGGCTTCGCCCGCCAAGGCTATATGCGCGAAGCATTGGCCGCAGTGGTGCATTACAGTTTCACCAAGCTGGATCTTAGCCGCGTCGAGGCCGCTTGCCTGCCCGAAAACACTGCCTCGCGTGGCGTGTTGGAAAAAGCAGGCTTCAAGTACGAAGGCGTGGCGCAATCCTATCTTCAAATTAATGGGCGATGGCGCAATCATGTGCTCTATTCGTCTTTGCGCAATGATCGTCGGGGGCCGACCCAAGTCGGGCTGGCCTAAGCCGCTTGGCCCTGCGTAGATAGCAGAGCAGTGCGACCGACATGCAAAAGGAACGTTCCATGACCAATGCCGCAACAGCTGAATTTTTGGCCGACCTGCAAGATGCCTTGCCAAAGGGGCGGTTTCGCGCTGTCAAAGCAGGCGAACTGGATGACCCGCGTGGGCGTCATGTGGGGCTGGCTGCCGTGGTCGCCACACCGCATTGTGTCGATGAGGTGTCTACAATTGCCCGCCTGTGTCACGCGGCGGGGGTCGGCATTGTGCCCCTTGGCGGCGGTACAGGGTTGGTCTTGGGGCAGGTGGCACATTCAGGCCCTGCACCTGTCGTAATTTCACTAGAGCGCATGACTGCCATCCGCGAGGTCTACCCATCAGAAAACGCTATGGTTGTCGAAGCAGGTGCCATTTTGCACGATGTTCAGGCCGCAGCAGAAGCCGTTGATCGCTTGTTTCCACTGTCTTTGGCCTCAGAAGGATCCTGCCGCATTGGCGGAAACCTTGCAACGAATGCGGGCGGCTTAAATGTTTTGCGTTATGGCAATACCCGCGATTTGTGTTTGGGGCTCGAAGTGGTCATGGCCGATGGCACGATCTGGCATGGGCTAAAGCGGCTGCGCAAAGACAACACAGGCTATGATCTAAAAAACCTGATGATCGGTTCAGAAGGCACACTAGGCATCATCACCGCTGCGACACTGCGCCTGTTTGCGCGCCCTTCGAAAACTGCCGCGGCTGTTTTTGTCGTCGAAGATCCCAAAAGCGCAATTGATCTGCTTGCTATGGCGCAAGCCACTGTCGGGGAAGGTATTTCTGCCTTTGAACTTATTTCGGGCGTTGGGTTGGACTTTTTGACCGAAACCCTGCCAGATCTGCGCCAACCCTTTGAAGTCCGTCCTGACTGGTGCGTTTTAATTGACCTTGGCGTTTCCGCTGAAGCTGTCCCTGAAGAGATGCTTTTGGCTCTCTTTGAAAAGGCGCTTGCCGCAGGTTTGGTGTCAGATGGTGTGATTTCTCAAAGCGAAGCGCAGCGGCAGGAATTTTGGGCCGTGCGTGAACATATTCCCGTTGGCAATCGCAATATCGGTTCTATTTCATCGCATGATATTTCGATTCCTGTGTCGCGAATCCCTGATTTTATTCCCGAAGGAATCGCTAAATTGCAGGCTTTGGGGGATGTAAGGGTCAATTGCTTTGGGCACTTGGGGGATGGCAATCTGCATTACAATGTGTTCCCAGCCAAGGGATTGGATCGCAAGGATTTCGATGATATTCGCGCGGCGGTCAAGAAAACGGTGCATGATTTGACCCATGCCTATGAGGGGTCTGTCAGTGCAGAACATGGAGTGGGGCGACTGAAGGTGGAAGACCTTGAACGCTACCAAGATCCCGTAAAACTTGCCGCAATGCGCGCTATTAAAACGGCCTTGGACCCGAAAGGAATTTTAAACTCGGGCGCCGTTTTGCGTGCGGCGGGTGCGACCTAATTTGGCTTGATATCCATAGAGCGTGCTGAGAACGCACAATATTAGCGTTTTTTTTGACTGGTCAGTTCATCTCGTGGTTGTGGTTTTTGTGAATTCTGGCATGATTGTTGCGTGGGTGGTCGCAATTTAAATTTTTTGAGTAGCGAGTGATTTGTTTGTGTCGGCTTTGCCGAATTTATGCGGTCACCCACACCTTCCCGAAAAAAGATGTGGGGGCGCTAGAATGTCGGGGCGAATTTATGCGCCCTCGAAATCACACAGGCAATGTACGTCATAGCCAAGCCCTGCAAGCTTTTTACGCCCACCAAGCTCAGGCAGATCGACAACAAAAGAACAGCTCACAATTTCGCCGCCCAAGCGTTCAATCAAAGTGATTCCCGCTTCGGCCGTACCACCCGTTGCCAACAGATCGTCCACGACCAAAATCTTTTCACCCGCTTCAATCGCATCCGTATGCATTTCGACCGTCGCTTGACCGTACTCAAGACTGTAATCTTGACTGATCACTTTGCCGGGCAATTTGCCTTTCTTGCGCACAGGGACAAACCCCACAGACAATTGGTGCGCCACAGCGCCACCCAAAATGAATCCACGCGCTTCCAGACCGACAACTTTGTCGATCCGTGTGCCGACATAAGGCGCAAGCATTTGATCGATGGCCAAACGCATACCGCGTGGATCAGAGAACAGCGTGGTTACATCGCGGAACATGATGCCTTCATGCGGGAAATCAGGGATCGTGCGGATATAGTCTTTAACAGTTTTCATAGCGCGCCTTTGGTCATTTAGCGGTTCAGGACACGGCCAGCGACCGCATCAAGTTTCGCGACCAAAGTAGGATCGCGTTTTTCAGGCGCCGTCATAACAGCGTATTCCAAAGCGCGATCACATTCGTGGTCGCAGGCTGTATAGGCAGATGTCAAAAGCTTGGGCAAGGCCGCAACAAGAGATTTTGCATTATTGGAATTGGCACCCAAGGTCGCGATGATTGCATTGATGTCGACTGCGCCGTGATCTGGGTGCCAACTGTCAAAATCTGTGATCATAGCAACGGAGGCATAACAAATCTCTGCTTCACGGGCGAGTTTGGCTTCGGGCATGTTTGTCATGCCGATCACATCACAGCCCCAAGCGCGGTACATTTTGCTTTCTGCGATAGATGAAAACTGTGGGCCTTCCATTGCGAGATAAGTGCCGCCTTTGTGCACGGTCACACCTGTGGCGCGCGCGGCTTCATAGGCCAAGCCCGACAGGCGTTCACAAACGGGATGCGCTACCGAGACATGCGCAACACAGCCCGTTCCAAAAAATGATTTTTCGCGGGCAAAGGTTCGATCAATAAACTGGTCCACGACCACAAAGTCGCCAGGTGCCATTTCTTCACGAAACGACCCGCAGGCAGAGACCGATAAAAGATCAGTCACCCCAAGGCGTTTGAGCGCATCGATATTCGCGCGGTAGGGAACAGTGGTTGGCGTGTGCACATGGCCTCGACCATGGCGCGGCAAGAAGGCCATTTTGACGCCGTCCAAAGACCCAGTCAGAATTTCGTCAGACGGATCGCCCCAAGGTGTGTCTAACTTTTGCCACTTCGCGTTTTCCAATCCGTCGATTTCATAAACGCCAGAGCCGCCCATCACACCAATCATTCGTTCCATTTTGCCCTCATATCTCTCATTTGCCTCAAACCTAGGCTGTTCAGCGGGCTTTCAAAAGGCACAATTATAGGCTGCTGCTGCATTTGTTTGGAATCCTAGCGGATCGCTCTAGCTCATCGGCAGCATTGCCCCTAAAAGCAGCGCAAATGAGTGAAATGTGATGCAAATTCGATTTGATACAGGCCCTTTGGCGAAACAATCAGTTCATGGCACGGTTTTTAAGAAACCGCTGGCCGTCATTTCTGTGTTTGATCCAAAAGATTTGTCGCAAGCCTTTGAGGCTATTGAACAAGCACAAGCTGATGGACATTGGCTGGCTGGCTATATGACCTATGAATTGGGAATGTTGCTCGATCCCGCTTTAGCGCCTTTGGTACGTGATGGGCGCGATTTGCCCTTATTGGAATTCGGAGTGTATGAAGCCCCCGAGTTTGCACCAGCGCTTGTCGCGGCGCAATCTGTGTCTACGGATTTGACCCCGCTTTGGGATTTGGCGCGCTACACGCAGGCCTTCGATCAGGTCAAAGCCTATATCGAGGCTGGTGATTGTTATCAGGCCAATCTCACATTCCCGATTGCGATCACATGTGACGCGCCAAAAAATCAATTGTATAGCGCCTTGGTCGCACGCCAAGCTGTCCCATTTGGCGCGTTTATCGAAACCGATCATCATACTTTTTTATCGCGTTCGCCCGAGTTGTTTTTCAAAACAGATGCTGCAGGAAAAATCACAGTGCGCCCAATGAAAGGCACAGTTGCGCGCCACAAAGACGCGATCAAAGATGCAGCAGCCAAAGACTGGTTGCGTGCCTCTGAAAAAGACCAAGCCGAAAACTTGATGATCGTTGATCTGTTGCGAAATGACCTGTCGCGGGTCAGTGAAGTCGGATCGGTCAAGGTGCCGCATCTGTTTGATATTGAAAGCTACGATACTGTCTTTCAGATGACCTCGACCATCACTGCGCAAGCTTTGCCCAACATCAGTTTTTATGACAAGTGCCGCGCATTTTTCCCCTGTGGTTCAATTACGGGAGCGCCTAAAATAAGGTCTATGGAAATTATCGATGCGCTTGAACAGGCCCCAAGGGGGGCTTACTGCGGGGCAATCGGTTGGATCGCCCCCGACGGGCAGTCAGAATTTAACGTCGCCATCCGAACATTGGTGTTTAAAGCAGGGTCCAATCAGGGCCACTTAAACGTCGGTGGAGGATTGGTCTATGACAGCATAGCACAGCCTGAATACAATGAGGCTTTGCTCAAAGCGGAGTTTGCGCGGTTATGAGTGAATACGGGTCTGAGTTTCGGGTGATTGAAACCCTTGGCTGGTCAGCTTTCGGCGGGGCTGCGCGGATCAATCGTCATTTGGCACGTATGCAGGCGACCTGTGCTGAACTTGGCATCGACTTCCCCGAAGAGCAGTTGCGCCATCTTGTGAATGGCGTCACTGGCTTTGCGTCCCAGCGTTTGCGTTTGACCGTCGATCCCGATGGTCAGGGCGCGCTTGAGCAGTTCGATATGCCAGACTCGAGCGCCAAATGGACTGTCTCTATTGCGTCGCAACGCCTTGATAGCGCTGATCCTTGGTTGCGGCGTAAAACCACCAAACGGGCCTTGTACCTGCAAGCGCGGTCTGACATGCCCGCAGGCGTTGATGAGGTGCTGTTTTTAAACGAGCGTGATGAACTGTGCGAAGGTACGATCAGCAATATCTTTGTGCGCCGCAACGTCAGATTGCTCACCCCGCCTGTGTCATGTGGTTTGTTGCCAGGTATCTTGCGCCAAGAGTTGCTAGATGTGGGGCGCGCCGAGGAAGAAGTGCTTACAGTGAAAGACTTGAAAATCGCCAAAGCGATCTTTTTCGGCAATTCCCTACGCAGCTTGATCCCTGCGGAAGTTATTTTCTCTGACGATCAGCGCGTATAAACGGGTGACGCCTCTTTCTTGGTTTCGCTTTTAAAGGCTCCGTGCGCTTGTAGAGCTAGGTTGCGAACTGACTGGCGAGTATTCATGCAACAGATGTTAGCGCACACATAGCTTTGTACAGGCAGGGGTGTGACAGGCGCAAAACCCATGCTATAGGCCGAGCAATCGTAAAATCAAGAAATTGGGATAGACCCGTGACACAATCAACGCTCGCCGCTTTTGCGGAGAAATTATCGTTGCCAAATTCTGGCAACACGCGCCTGACGCCGCTGCAAGCAAAGACCGACATTTTGTCGGGTTTGACTGTCGCTTTGGCATTGGTACCCGAAGCCGTCGCCTTTGCTTTTGTGGCGGGTGTCCATCCTTTGGTCGGGCTTTACGCGGCTTTCTTGGTGGGGTTGGTGACATCTTTGATCGGCGGTCGTCCTGGCATGATTTCAGGCGCAACGGGCGCTTTGGCCGTTGTTATGGTGGCTTTGGTCGCGGAACATGGTGTTGAATATTTGTTCGCCACCGTTGTGTTGATGGGTCTTTTGCAAATCTTGGCTGCGGCTTTCAAACTAGGGAAATTCATTCGACTTGTGCCGCATCCTGTGATGCTGGGCTTTGTTAACGGTCTGGCAATCGTGATTTTCTTGGCGCAGATGACGCAGTTTAAAATGGCAGATGCCGCAGGAAACATGGCGTGGATGCCGACAGGTACGTTGGTGTTGATGTTGGGTTTGGTCGCTTTGACGATGGCTGTTGTTTGGGGATTGCCTAAATTCACCAACATCATTCCAGCGCCTTTGGCAGGTATTTTGGTCACCGCGATTGTTGTGATTGTGTTTGACATTCCAGTGCCGCGCGTTGGCGACTTGGCGTCAATCGAAGGTGGTTTGCCGTCTTTCCACGTGCCAATGGTGCCGATGTTTGACAGCTTGCCACAGTTCTTTGACGTGATGCATGTAATCCTTCCATACGCTTTGATCTTGGCAGCTATTGGTCTGATCGAAAGCCTTTTGACGCTGAATCTTGTTGGCGAAATGAAGGGCGAGCGCGGTGGCGTGACCCAAGAATGTTTTGCCCAAGGTGTGGCCAATGTCATCACCGGTTTCTTTGGCGGTATGGGTGGTTGTGCGATGATTGGTCAATCGATGATCAACGTGAAATCTGGCGGGCGTACCCGTTTGGCAGGCTTTGCCGCTGCGATGTTCTTGCTGGTCTTTATCGTGGTTGCTTCGCCTTTGATCGAAACAATCCCATTGGCGGCTCTTGTGGGCGTGATGTTCATGGTTGTGATCGGCACATTCGCTTGGAATTCGTTTAAAGTCATGCGCAAGGTGCCTCGCATCGATGCATTTGTGATCGTGTTGGTGACTGTGGTAACCGTCTTGGAAGACTTGGCGATTGCCGTCGTCGTGGGTGTTATTGTTTCTGCTTTGGCCTATGCATGGCAAAACGCATCGCGCATTCATGCTCAAAAATCCGAAACCCCAGAAGGTGCGAAAGTCTACGCGATCCAAGGGCCCTTGTTCTTTGGCTCTGCGGAAGGCTTTGGTGAGTTGTTTGATGTGGTCAATGACCCAAAAACTGTGATCATTGATTTTGCAGACAGCCGCGTTGCGGACCAATCGGCGCTGAATGCAATTGAAGGTATTGCAGCCAAATACGAAGCAGCGGGCAAAGAAATCCAGCTGCGTCATCTCAGCCATGACTGTCACAGCTTGCTGTCAAAAGCGGGGCACTTGATTGTCGATAGTGATGATGACCCTGATTACGAAGTCGCCACAGATTACGGTGTACGCACTGGGATTTTGGCAGGCGGCCATTAAGGTACGTTTCGGTTTTTGAAATAAAAAGGGCCTGCGCAATTGCAGGCCCTTTTTTATGTTCACAAGCGCGTTCCAGACTTGGTATTTCGATGGTCGCAACCACGCCTTCGCACGTTTCAATCAAGGCAGCCGTCGCAGGCTCATGTTCAGCGATTTTTAGGGCGGCTTAACTCAAAGACATCTGTCACCTGCGCATAATCGCGATAGCCCAAACGCGATACAAGCTGGGCAGCCGTCACATCGAAACGGCCGTCTTTGATGCAGTCATCTCGCATATGCACGCCGATAACTTCGCCAATCACCATGTGGTTGTCGCTGCCAGCAAGGCGCACCACTTGGCTAAGTTTGCATTCCAAGGTCGCAGGCGCGTCTAAAACGCGGGGGCAGGCGATGGTGGCGCAATCGGCTTTTCGCACGCCTGCCAAGTCGAATTCATCTATATCTGCGGCCACTGGACCAGAGGATATATTCATGACATCCACCATCGGACGCCCCACCAAATTCACTGCGAAAACCCCTGTGGTTTCGATATTGTTGAGGCTGTCTTTTCGCGAAGACGAACTGAACATAATTTGCGGCGGCTCATAAGCGATCGCGTTGAAAAATGAATAGGGCGCTAGGTTGTCTATGCCATCTTCCGAGCGTGAGGATACCCATGCAATCGGGCGCGGTGCGACGATTGCGTTAAAGGGGTTGTGGGGGAGGCCGTGGCCCTCTTTGGGATGATAAAACATATGAAGTCTCATTTTGTGCGATGTGAAACAGATGCCAGCGCACCTGATGCGTTGCCCCCTATCTAGTGTCGTGATAGCAAAAATTCGAGCAGTTATTAGACTTCGCGCGCATGGGGGACGGCGGTGTACCATTTAGGGGTCGAAACATCACAAGACATGTGGGACGTTGAAGCCCTATATGACACCTGCTTTGCGCCTGGTCGCGAGGCTTTGTCGTCGTATCGTCTGCGTGATGGTGTGCTAAAAGTCAGTGATCTTTGTCTAATCGCCCGCGATGATCTCGGGATTTTGGCTGCGGCTATTCGGTTTTGGCCTGTCCATATAGGTGAGGCGAAAACGCTGTCTTTGCTCTTGGGCCCCATCGCAGTACACCCCACGCGCCAAGGCGAAGGTTTGGGCGCGATGCTGATGCAAAACAGTTTGGAACGCGCGCGACTTTTGGGATGGGACCGTGTGATGCTGGTGGGCGATGAGCCTTATTATCGCAGGTTTGGTTTTAAACTGCTCAGCGGTATCAAAATGCCGCCACCGACCAACCCTGATCGCATCTTGGGTATGGCGCTGACTGACGGCGCGTGGGATTCTGTGCAAGGCGAAGTCTGCCGCGCTGTGTAAGCTGAGCGCCATTTTTGGGGTGCTCTGGTGAAAGATCCCCTTGGCAAACCCTGCATCGCCCCCCACATTGATTACATGAAACACAAAACGCCGCTTCTTTACGATGGCGATGCAGCCGTCTTGCAAGCCCCGACCCCCGAGGCCATTCGGGTTTTGGCCAAACGCCTGCGCCGCGCCAATAACGCAGGGATGCAAATCCTAAATATGGTCGGCGGCACCGCGGACGGTTTGTTTGGAAAACTGCCCAAACCCATAAAAACCCAACTTGAAAGCACCACCTTGTCTGCCTTGGATTTGGCTTTTAGCGGTGCCACAAGATCACGCAAAAACGGGTTCGAAGGGGGCGGCTGGCTGTCAAAAGCGATCTCATCGGGATTGGGCGCTGTCGGTGGGGCGGGTGGCTTGCCCACGGCTTTGGCAGAATTGCCAGTCACAACCACAGTCTTGCTGCATGCCATTCAAGCCGTTGCCTATGAACACGGGTTTGATCCTGAACGCGATGATATCCGCAAAGCCTGCATCAATGTCTTTGCCGCAGCTGGTCCTTTGGAAGATGATGACGGGGCAGACTTAGGGTTTCTAGCAGCGCGCACATCTTTAACGGGGGCAACCTTGAACGGCATCATTGCCCGTGTTGCACCGCGTTTGTCTGTCGTCTTAGGTCAAAAACTCGCGGCGCAAACTGTCCCTGTCTTGGGGGCTGTCGCAGGGGCTGCGACCAATTATGTCTATACTGCCTATTACCAAGATATGGCCCATGTGACCTTTGGTATGCTGCGCTTGGCCGAAGACAGTGGCGAAAGCTACGAGACGCTCAAAGAGATGCTGCGCAAAGAAATGCGTGCTTAAACGAGAAAGCTAATCACCTTGATCGGTGCTTAGGTTTTGATGCCTTGGTCAGCCAAATAGGTCGCAACATCCTTGCGCACAGATTGTTCGCCGCGCGCGGCTGCTGATGAAATTAATTCGGCGATCGCATCCAAATTGACTTGGCGCAAGATATGTTTGATCGGGCCGATTGAGGCAGGGCGCATGGACAGGGATTTCAGGCCCATAGCAGCGAAACACACGGCCTCAAGCGGGCGGCCTGCGTCTTCGCCACAAAAGGATACGGGCGTGCCATGTGCTTCGCAGCGGTCCACAATTTGGCGAATGAAACTTAGAAATGACACGTTCAACGTGTCATAGCGACGCCGCACACGTTCGTTTTCACGGTCAGCAGCAAAGAAAAACTGCTTTAAATCATTGCCACCGATTGAAATGAAATCGGTTTCCTTAAAAAACTGATCTGGCGCAAAAGCCAAAGATGGGGTTTCCAGCATCGCCCCAACTTCGATGGATGAGGGCAATACATGGCCAAGTCGTTTTTCATTGGCGAGTTCTGCGTCAACCATCATGCGCGCTGCGCGGTATTCTTCGAATTGCGCCACAAAGGGGAACATGATCGTCAAGGGACGCCCCGCACAGCCTCGGATCAAGGCCTGTAGTTGCATGCGCATAACACCGCGTTTGTCCAATCCCACACGGATCGCACGCCACCCCATAGCTGGGTTCGGTTCATCTTGCGGCTTCATATAGGGCAGCACTTTGTCTGACCCGATATCAAGGGTGCGAAACACCACGCGTTTGCCTTGAGCTGCATCCATAACGCGGCCGTAAAGCGTAGCCAGTTCACCACGTTTGGGCACTGAATTTCGGATCAGGAATTGTAGTTCCGTGCGAAAAAGCCCCACACCCTCGGCGCCAGAGGAAGACAAAGAGGGCAGGTCCGCCATCAATCCTGCGTTCATGTTCAGGGTAATCGTTTTTCCACAGGGCGTGACTGCGTCTTTGCCAACCAAATCCGTATAGGCCTTGCTCGCCTCGGTTTGCATGGCGATTTTATCGCGAAACGCGGATGCCACACTGTCTTCTGGGCGCAGGTGAACAACGCCCTGTTCGCCATCGACCAATATCGCATCGCCGTTCAACGCCTCTGTTGTGATCTTGCTCGCATGAATAACCAAAGGGATGGCCAAAGCGCGCGCAACAATGGCTGCGTGCGAACCGACAGAGCCTTGTTCCAAAACGATGCCGCGCAGGGATTTCCCATATTCCAGCAATTCACCGGGGCCGATGTTGCGGGCGACCAAAACGGGATCATCAGGCATTTCCGCACCTGTGTTCGATCCTTGCCCCGTCAGCAGGCGCAGCAACTTATTGGACAGGTCATCAAGATCATGAAGCCGTTCGCGCAGGTATGCGTCAGGCACATTGGCCATGCGTGCGCGGGCCAAAGATTGTTCTTTTTCAACAGCGGCTTCGGCCGATAGGCCGCGATCAATATCGGCCTCCATCCGCTTCATCCAGCTGCGCGAATGGGCAAACATGCGGTAGGCTTCTAGCACCTCACGTTGATCTTTTTCCTTTGTATCCACATCGGACAGCATATCATCGACAGAAATGCGTAGGGCTTTTACCGCATCACGCAGACGTTCGAGTTCCACTTCGGGATCATCTGCAACAGGGTTTGTGACCACAACACGCGGTTCGTGCAGATACACATGGCCCTCTGCCACGCCTTCTTGGCCAATCGTGCCACGGACTAAAATCGGGTTTTGGTGCAATGCGCCAAGGGCTGATTCTTCGCCGACAAAGGCCCCAAGTTCGGTCATTTCGGCCAAAACCATGGCGACCACTTCAAGGGCATAGACTTCATCACCCGAAAACAGACGGGCCTCTTTTGATTGCACAACCAAAACGCCCAAAGTGTCCCCGAGGCGTTGAATGGGCAAGCCAAGAAACGATGAATAAATTTCTTCGCCCGTTTCGGGCATATAGCGAAACCCTTTGGAAGATGGGGCATCAGCAGTGTTGATGGTTTGTTTTTTCTTGGCGACAGCGCCAACAAGACCTTCGCCAACACGCATCCTTGTTTGGTGAACCGCCTCGCGGTTCAAGCCCTCAGTGGCGCAAAGTTCCAAGGTTTCGTGATCGCGGAACAGATAGATCGAACAGACTTCAGTGCGCATGGAATCGGCGATGAGGCTGGTGATGCGATCCAATCGTTCTTGGCCTGCGCCATCCTCGGCCAAGGTGTCGCGCAAGCGGCCAAGCAGTTTGCGGCTTTCACTTTCTTTGGTTTGCGCCATTGTCTGTCCGTCCCCATTTGGCCCTTTTTGGGCGCTCATTTGTTTAAAGCATAGATGGGGGGCTGCCCATAGGGAAACAAGCAGGTGAGAGCAAGTTTTCACCCCATAACCATTTTAACGCCGATTTATCAGTTTCATGCCTATCAATCTGTCATTTGCCTCGCATAATTTTCTGTCGTTTTATGCGGTTACTGCCCTTGCATGACCATATCACGGATTTTGACGGCTTTCTCAAAATGGTCCAACTTTTGTGTCGCGATCCACCATGTCGCCGCTTCCATCAATAAGTCTGGGTCGTCATTTTTATTTTTGAAAAAGGCATAGAATGACACACCAACAGTTTCGCCTTTGCTCGCGATTTTGGCTTTACATGTTTCGATGATTGTTTGGCGTAAACTGGCGCGCAATTTGAATGGTCCTGATATAAGAAAAGCCCCCGCACAGTTTGTGGCGGGGGCTTTCCAAGTCAATGCGAAAAGGGGATCTTAGGCTTTCTCAAGCTCAAAAGCATCGTGCAGCGCTTGAACCGCCAATTCGGTGTATTTGCGATCCACAAGTACCGAGACTTTGATCTCGGATGTGGCGATCACTTTGATGTTTACGCCTTCGTCAGACAAGGTTTTAAACATCTTCGCGGCAACGCCAGATTGCGACCGCATGCCGATTCCCACGAGTGAGATTTTGGCAACTTCAGTGTCACAAACCAGTTCTTCGAAATTCACCTCACCACGCTCTTTGGCAGCAGAAACCGCATTTTGCGCACGCGATACTTGGTCGACAGGGCATGAGAATGTCATGTCTGTGCGGCCTTCTTCCGAGATGTTTTGAATGATCATATCGACATTCACGCCAGCTTCAGCCAAGGGACCAAAGATTGCAGCAGCGATGCCTGGACGATCGGCCACGGACACAAGGGTCATTTTTGCTTCATCACGACTTGCGGTCACGCCGGAGACTACATTGTTTTCCACGATATCCTCCTCGGCACAAATCAAGGTGCCAGCATTGGGGTCATATTCTTCAAAAGATGATAGCACACGCAGCTTAACTTTATAGCGCATGGCCAATTCAACAGAACGGGTTTGCAAGACTTTGGCCCCCAAGGATGCCATTTCAAGCATTTCCTCAAAGGATACCTTTTCCATCTTGCGCGCTTTTTTCGTGATGCGCGGGTCGGTGGTGTAGACACCGTCGACATCTGTGTAGATGTCGCAGCGGATCGCATCAAAAGCAGCAGCGAAAGCAACAGCCGTTGTGTCTGAGCCGCCGCGGCCTAGCGTGGTGATGCGCCCTTCGGCTGAGATTCCTTGGAACCCTGCAACCACCGCGACTTTCATACCCTCACCGAATTTTTCAGTGATATTGTCGGTCGGGATATCTTCGATCCGCGCTGCACCATGTGCAGATGTAGTTTTCAACGGCACCTGCCAGCCTTGCCAGCTGCGCGCAGGAATATCCATTTCTTGCAATGTCAAAGCCATCAAACCAGCTGTGACATTTTCACCTGAGGATACGATGGCGTCATATTCACGCGCATCGTACATCGGTGAGGTTTCATTGACGTAGCCCACCAGTTTGTTTGTCTCGCCTGACATGGCTGAGACAACAACAATTACGTCATTGCCATTGGCAACTTCGCGGCTGACACGTTTGGCCGCACGTTTGATGCGGTCGAGTGTGGCGACAGATGTGCCGCCGAATTTCATTACGAGAACTGGCATGTTTGGCCCTTCCCCCCCGTCTGGAATGATCACGGTGTCGTAGGGCTCATTTGAGAAAAGTGCAAGAGTGCCAGCGGGGATAGGGCCAAATGCAGCGTAAAAACATGCAAAGGGACTGCAATTTTCTGGATTTAGGTCAGTTTAGCTTGCGTTTTGGCAGGAACGGCAAGGGCAAAACAGGCACGCCGTCGTCGATCAGCGCTTTTGCGTCCTCCAGTTTTGCTTCGCCGTAAATCGACCGCGCTGGCGCGTCACCGTCATGCATTGCACGGGCTTGTTTTGTGAAATCCCCCCCCACATATTCCGCATTTTTCTCAACATGATCGCGAATTTTCGCAAGATCACCTTCCATGCGGTCTTTCCCAGCCTGCGCTGCGAGCCGTTGATCTGTTTGATGAGACGGGTCGGCTGAGGTGGCAGGCGAACTTTGTGGACTCGCGCTTTCAGTTGAATGGCGCTGATCGTCTGCTGCGTCTGAGGCGTGGTGATCTTGCTTGCTGTGCTTGTGCAGCCGCGGTGCCATGAGCGATTTTACAATTGCGCTATCGCCGCACTGCGGGCACGACAATTGCCCTGCCGCTTGCAGAGCTTCAAAGGCGCTTGCGGATTTAAACCAGCTTTCAAAGCTGTGACCGTCGCCGCATTGTAGCATATACCGGATCATAGGGGCCTATAGGTTTGACTTGCACAGATTTGACTGGCGGATGTGCCTTGGGGAATAAAATACCAAAAGCGTTATAAAAAGACGAATAGCTTTATCGGCGCAAAGTTGTTGGATCGAAGTGCCGCAAGATTTGGGCCAACTCGGGCACGCTTGCCATTTCGGCGGCTTTCTTGGGCGATACCCACTTGCGTTTTCGTTGCCCTTTTTCGGGGTAATCTTTTAACACTTTTTCCGTTTTGAGCGGGAAAACCGCAACAACGCAAGGCAAGGGGTCGTCGCTTTGTTTCGGATATTTTATATAACTGTACAAGCCGATGCAAACTGGACTGACCTTGCCCACGACACCTGCTTCTTCGAAGGCTTCTGTTGCCGCGGCCTTGGCGGGTGTCTGCCCCTCCATCGGCCAGCCTTTTGGTACGATCCAACGCTTGCGACGACGCGTTTGCACCATGAGGACTTGCACTTTGTTGTTGCGAATGCGCCAGCATAGCGTGCCAAACTGGGTTCTGACCCCCATTTTGGTGGCTCCCATAAGGCGCATCGGCCGCTGTTTTGTGCGCATTGCGTTCAACGCAAAAGCTCCAGTTTGTTAAAAGCTCTACAGTTACCTAGCAAAAAGAATACCCTAAGGGAATTGTTTTCGTGGCGTGAACCAATTTTGGGGGGGGCGGAAATGTGCGGGCGAGAAGACCTACACGTCGCGTTTCTGACTGATGATTTGTTCCACTTTTTCCCAAAATGCAAAAGACGTTTCTTGGCTTGTTCGAATGTCTTGCAATGCGAGCGTCCCTGCTTGTGACAGTTCTAACGCGTATTGTGGCGCAAGCAGCAGCGCATCGACAGTCGCGGTCAGCTGATCTGCATCATGCACCAAGAGAGCACCTCCTGCGGCATCCAAGGCTGCAAAGGCATCTGCATGGTTTGAGACATAGGGGCCGTGCAAAATGACCGTGCCAAATTGCGCCGGTTCAAACGGCGTATGTCCCCCGCGATCCACCAATGAACCGCCGACAAGTGTGATCCCAGCGACCGCATACCACAAAGCCATTTCGCCCAGCGTATCGGCCAAATATATGCTGTCGCTTGCGGGGGGGGTGCCAAGACTGCGGCGCGCCACGCGAAACCCTGCGGCCTCAACGGATTTTGCGATCTGATCGGCCCTCGCGGGGTGACGAGGGGCCAAGATCAAGCGCAGATCAGGGTGAAGTTTAGTAAGGGATGCGTAGGCTTCTAAAACGATGTCGTCTTCGCCCGCATGTGTCGAGGCTGCGAGCATCGTGTTTGACTTATCAAAGGCAGCGCTCAGCGCGCTGGCATCTGCAGGCATGCTTTGCGTCGCATCGACATCGCTTTTCAAATTCATCATCGGCAAGATATGTGCAGGGTCTAGCCCAAGCGCGATCAATCGATCTTGTGATGGTTTGTCCTGTGGGGCCAAAGCTGTGATCGATTGCAAGGTGGCTTGGGTGACACCGCCTAAAATACGCTGGTATTTTTGCCATGTTTCAGCAGTTTCTTCAGACATGCGCGCGCCGACGACAATCACAGGCACATTATATCGCGCGCAAAGCGTATAGCGGTTAGGCCACAGTTCGTTTTCTATCGAAATCAAAGCATCAGGTTGGGTGCAGGTCAAAAAATGGTGCACTGTGCGCTTGAAATCAAGCGGTGCCAGTCGCACGGTTACACGGTCTAAATCCCATAGGTTCACCAATGCGCGTGCCGAAATGCTGTTAACTGTCACGATGATGTTCTGGCGTTCATCGCGTGCCAAAGCCTGTTCAATCAGGGGGCGTGCGGCTGTTAACTCGCCATTGGATGCACCGTGAAACCATAGGGTACGTCCTGGATAGATTGGGGCGGCATCGAGGCCAGCGCCCAAGCGTTCTTTCACGTCGGCAAGTGTTTCCTTGCCTCGCAAAATTTGGCGCAGTGCCAGCAAAGTTGCCACTGGCGCAATCAAGACTAAAAGGAAACGATAGAAAATCACAGAGACATCCGATTGGCTGAGTATTCATGCTCTACGCGGGACAGGCACATGGTTGCAAGAGAAACCAACACAGAAGGATCAGCCGCAGCCTCATCTGCGCCGATTTTCTGTAGCGTCCATATGCGACTTGGCCCAGACTAAATCGCAGCTTTGCCTGACAACGGTGTGTTATTCTTCATAGGGTCTTGATGCATAGCCGTGGGCGGCGGGGCAGGCTGCATTTTCTCGGTCAATTGCTGATGGAATAATTGTTCATTGACATAACAGTTATATTGGATGCATTGTTTGTGAAATGGGGGGGAGATTCCATTATGATCAACGGATCAGTAGCACTTGTCACAGGGGCAGGCAGCGGATTAGGCGAGGCAACTGCGCGCCGATTGGCTGCACAGGGCGCACGCGTTGCGGTTTTGGATCTGTCGCTTGAGGCGGCAGAAAAGGTTGCGAAAGACATTGATGGTTTGGCCGTCGCGGCAGATGTGTCAAACGCAGATCAAGTCGAAGCCGCTTTTGCGAAAGTCGTTGAAACTTTTGGGTCAGCCCCCTCAATCGTAAATTCTTGCGCAGGAATCGGGACGGCAACACGGATTTTACCCCGTGACGGCGCGCTCACGATAGACGTATTTGAGCGCACGGTACGGGTCAATTTGATCGGTACTTATACCGTTTTAAATATCGCGGCCCGTGAAATGGCTAAGCTAGATCCGCAAGGTGCTGATGGCGCGCGTGGGGTGATCATCAACACCGCGTCTGTTGCTATCGAGGATGGCCAAATAGGCCAAGCGGCATATTCTGCGTCAAAAGGTGGCGTGGCTTCCTTGACCTTGCCTGCGGCGCGCGAATTGGCGCGCTTGGGCATTCGGGTGATGACCATCGCACCTGGCCTCTTTGAAACAGCGATGAGCGCAGGCCTGCCCGTGGATGTGAAAGCCGAAATCCTGACCAATGTGCCTTTTCCCAATCGTATGGGGCTGCCTGATGAATATGCCAAACTGGTGCAAAGTATTGTCGAAAATCCGATGTTGAACGGCACTGTGATTCGCATCGATGCCGCCACTCGGATGCCAATCAAGTAGCGCGTAAAGACGCTTTATTCTACGTTCCAAAGAAAGTTCCAGACCTATGTCCAATACCACTGATCTCGGCGCGAAAGCCAATATGCTGCTGATTGATGTCGATGGCCCAATTGCCACTTTGACTATGAATCGCCCAGGCAAGCGCAACGCGATGTGCGACGAGCTGTTGGACGAAATCGAAGCCTTTTTTGCCAAGCCACCAGAGGGTGTGCGCGCCGTGATTTTGACAGGCTCAGAAGGGCATTACTGTTCTGGTCTTGACCTATCTGAAGCTGTTCAGCGCAATGCAGAAGGCGTGATGCGCCATTCGCGAAATTGGCACCGCGTCATGGATATGATTCAATTTTCTGGTCTACCTGTGGTGTCTGCCATGTTTGGCGCTGTGATCGGTGGCGGACTTGAAATGGCCGCCAGCACCCATGTGCGTGTCGCGGAAGAGGGCACAATCTTTCAGCTGCCCGAAGGGATGCGCGGCATTTTCGTCGGCGGTGGCGCGACTGTGCGGATAGGTCGGATCCTAGGCGCGGATCGCATGGGAGAAATGATGCTGACGGGGCGCAAATATAATGCCGAAGAAGGGCTTGCACTTGGGCTGACACACTATAGCGTTGGCAAAGGGGAGGCGCTTGCAATGGCGCGTAAACTCGCGGGTAATATCGCGAAGAACGCAAGCCTATCCAATTACATGATGATCCAAGCGATCAGCCGGATCACGGATATGTCACGGTCAGACGGGTTATTCACCGAAAGTCTGTGTGCTGCTGTGTCTCAGACCAGCGAAGATGCCGATGAAGGCCTTAAGGCCTTTCTCGAAAAGCGTGCACCGCAGTTTCGGTAAGCGCGCATGAAGATCCGCGAAGGGCAAATGCTCAACGCGTAAGACGAGAGGTTTTGCGATTTAGATCACGCCGAGTTTCCTGTGATTTTCGCATAAACAAGTAAATATATTTTGGGAGGACTATATATGACTACTTTTACACGCCGCGCCGCATTGGCATCGATGGGGGCCGCCTTGGCGACACCTGCACTGATGAAACATGCTCACGCTGCCGAGCAAACTTTGCGCGTTCACCACTTTTTGCCACCGCAAGCCCCAATGGGTAAATTCTTTGAAACATGGGCAGCCGAGCTTGTAGAAGCATCCAACGGCGCGCTTGATGTTCAAGTTTTCCCTGCAATGCAATTGGGCGGAAAACCAGGCCAACTTGCGGATCAAGCCCGTCAGGGTGTCTGTGATATCGCTTGGACTTTGCCTGCTTATACTGCGGGTCGCTATCTTTTGGCGGAAACAATCGGCCTGCCGTTTATGGTGACAAATGCTGAAAAAACATCCGTTGCGTTCCACACAATTATGGATGAATTCGGCACTGAAGAATACAAGGGTTTGAAAACACTTGCATTCCACACACATGATGGTGGCAAGCTGCACACAACCAAAGCGCCAATTCTCTCCGCGGCTGATCTTGAGGGCACAAAAATGCGTGCGCCGAACCAAGGTACAGGCGATCTTTTGGCCGCATTGGGATCAGAGCCTGTGTTCTTCCCTGTGTCTGAAATGGTTGTTGGCCTGACCAACGGCGTGATCGACGGCTGTTGTTTGCCGTTCGAAGTTGTGCCTGCGTATAAGCTTCAAGAACTGACAAAATACTCCTCAGAAGCTGCTCCGGGCGCGCGTGGCATCTACGCCAACCCATTCGCTATCGTGATGAACGAGAAAACATACGAAGGTATGAGCGATGACCTGCGCGGTGTTATTGATGCGAATTCAGGTATCGAATTGTCACAGCGTATTGGTAAAGACTTTGACGCAGCCGAAGCCTTTGGGCGCTCTGTTGTTGAAAAGCAAGGCAACGAGATTCACCAGATCCCAGCCGAAGAAATCGCGCGCTGGGCTGAGGCTGCACAGCCGATCCATGATGAATGGGTCGTGAAACTCAATGACGCGGGTTACGATGGCCAAGCCGTTTTGAACCGTATCAACGAACTGCTTGACGCGGGCTAAACATGACAGAGCAGGCGCATAAAAACGCACAGCAGGGGGGGGCAACCCTCCTGCACCGCGGACTTCGTTCCTTGTGCTACTTTAGTGCAGGTCTTGGCGGCGTGATCATTTTCGCAGCCTCGCTTGTGGTTGCCTATTCGGTGGTTATGAGAAACCTTGGATTTGGCGGCGTACGGGGTGATTTTGAACTCGTTGAATTGGTCTGCACGACCTGCGCTTCGCTCTTTTTGCCCTTATGCCAATTGAACAAAGGCCATGTTATGGTTGACTTGTTCACGCTGCGTCTCGCGCCGCGTGAACAAACCCGCATCGATGGCATCTGGACATTGTGTTTCGCCGTCGTCTGGGGATTTTTGTGCTGGCGTCTGATCATTGGTCTTGGCCACATGTATGATTACGCGGATCAGACGATGCTTTTGAAAGCCTATGTTTGGTGGGTCTACGTGCCTGCCGTGTTCGGCACAGGGCTATCTTCACTTGTTGCTTTGATCACGGGCTTGCCCATGGCGAGTTCTGCCTTTCGCGCTTTGGAGGCGACATAATGGATGCTTTTACTATCGCCAGCATGATGGTCGTCTTGCTGCTGCTTCTTATTTTCATTCGCATGCCGATTGCATTGGCCATGGGGCTGGTGGGCGCAATTGGATATGTGCTTTTGTCCAGCTCTGCGGCTTTATTCGCCTATCTCAGCGGGGCTTGGGTTGATAAATTCCTGTCCTATGAATTTGCCATCGTGCCTTTGTTTATTCTGATGGGCCATATCGCCACGCGCTCGGGTATTTCGGCGGCTTTGTTTTCCACATCGAACGTCTGGATCGGTCACCTGCGCGGTGGATTGGCCATGGCATCTGTGGCGGGCTGTGCGATGTTTGGATCGATCTCGGGATCATCTTTGGCGACAGCTTCAACAATGGCGCGCGTGGCCTTGCCAGAAATGCGAAAGGCTGGATATTCAGGCGCCTTGTCTGCGGGATCATTGGCGGCGGGCGGCACCTTGGGCATTCTCATTCCGCCCTCGATTGTTTTGATTATCTACGCGCTTTTGACCGAACAAAATATCGTAAAGCTATTTTTGGCGGCGACAATTCCAGGCCTATTGGCTGTCGCTGGCTTCTTTATCGCGATTGCAGTCTACGTGCGGATGTTCCCCGATGAAGCGCCGACCCAAGACAAAGCACCTTTAAAAGTGCGTTTGAAATCTTTGGGCCAAATTTGGCACATCGTTTTGATCTTTGTTGTGGTTTTGGGGGGTATTTACGGGGGGCTTTTCACCCCAGCCGAGGGCGCATCTGTGGGTGTTGTGATCACTTTGCTGATCGGTTTTGGTACACGACAGTTAAACATGCGGGCTTTGCTGGAATGTTTGATCGATACCGCTGCCTCTTCGGCGATGATTTTCACCATCGTTTTTGGCGCTGACATTTTCAACGTGGCCTTAGCGCTCAGTCGTATGCCTATCGAAATTGCTGACTACTTTGGTGGCGTGGGCATCGCGCCGATATGGATCATGCTGGCGATGATTGCCTTTTACTTGGTCATGGGCTGTGTGATGGATTCACTGTCTTTGATTTTGCTAACGGTACCTGTGTTCTTCCCAACGGTGATGGCGCTTGATTTTGGCCTAATGCCCGAACAGCAAGCTATGTGGTTTGGTATCATCACCTTGGTGGTGGTGGAAATGGGGCTGATAACGCCCCCCGTCGGGATGAATTTATTCGTGATTTCATCCATGGCGAAAGACATACCCACCAGCCAGATTTTCCGTGGGGCGACTCCTTTCATCATCGCAGAATTCTTGCGTATTGCCCTTTTGGTCAGTTTCCCAGTGCTCAGCTTCTGGTTGGTCGACCTCGTTGCAGGGTAGTACAACTCATGGACACAGCAGAGCCGCATAAAACGCCGATTACCGATGAAACACTTCGTCAGTTTGGCGGCTATAACCTCAAGCGCGCCTATCTTTTGATCCGTCAAGATATGATGCGCGCGCTTGAGCCAACGGGTCTTCGGATCATGACATTCTCGTCGCTGAGTATCATTTCTGAAAACCCGAATTTGACCCAATCCCAACTTGCTAAAGCGCTCAATATCGAACGCTCAGGTGTTGTGGTCTTGGTGGATGAATTGGAAAATGCTGATCTGATTTCGCGCAATCGCGTGAAAGGAGATCGGCGATCTTACGCATTGCAATGCACCCCAAAAGGCGAAGGAAAGCTGGCCAAAGCGCAGGATCTTGTGGCTGAGCATGAAAATAAAATGTTTGCCGATCTGACCAGTCAAGAGCGCGACACTTTGCGCGATCTTTTGGCGCGGGTCGATAAGCGACAAAGCAAAACCGAGGATTAAATATGATTGACCAAACCACAGGTCTGACATTGGTGCCACATGCTGTAGAGGCCGTGAAAACCGCTGATCAAATCCTTTTGAAAAGCAAAACGCCTTTAGATCCGATCGTAGAAAAGACAGGCGTTTGGCTGCACAAATGGGCTGTTGAAACGCCCGATCAGATTTTCCTAGCTGAACGCCAAGGCGATGGCTGGCGCGAACTGAGCTATGCACAGGTTTTGCAAGCCGTGCGTGCGATTGCATCCAACTTGGTTGCGCGCGGCATGGGAAAAGATACCCCGATTGTCATCATGTCGGGCAACTCTGTTGATCACGCGCTTTTGTCGTTTGGCGCGCAATATGCTGGGGTGCCCACGTCACCTTTGGCTGAACAATATTCCCTGATCACCGAAGCCCACGGACGATTGATCTATGTGCTCGAGAAGATTAAGCCAACGATGGCCTTTGTCGATGATGCCGCGCGCTATGCAGATGCCATCAGCTTGGATAATTTGGCAAAGATGGAAGTCATCGCCAGCAAAACAGAGGGCGCGCCCCGCGATGTCACAGCTTTTGCAGATCTTTTGACGCCTAACGATAGCGTTGATATTGATGCGGTTTACGCCGAAGTCGGCGCTGACACTTTGGCCAAAATTCTGTTCACCTCGGGGTCGTCCTCAGATCCCAAAGGCGTATTGACCACGCAACGGATGATGTGTGCGAACCAATCTCAAATGGCCTCTGTCTTGCCGTTTTTGAAAGAACGCCCCCCAGTGATCAACGATTGGTTGCCATGGAACCACGTGTTTGGCGGGTCGCATAACGTCAACATGATGCTGGCCCATGGCGGCACTTTGTACATTGACGATGGCAAACCGACCAAACGCGGGTTTGCGCGTACTGTCGAAAATATCATTTCTCGTCCAGGCACATTGGCTTTTAACGTACCTGTGGGCTTCGCGATGCTGGCCTCCGAAATGAAAGACAACGCCGAGCTGCGTAAAGCCTATATGGGCAATTTGGACATGCTGTTTTACGCTGGCGCGTCCTTGCCGCAAGATGTCTGGTCGATGCTAGAAGACGTCGCCATGGCCGAGCGTGGGCGTTTGCCTTTGATGATTTCATCATGGGGCATGACCGAAACCGCGCCGTCTGCTGTGATGCTGCACGAACCTATCGGGCGCTCTGGTGTGATTGGCGTGCCCTTGCCTGGCACTGAACTTAAACTTTTGCCCGATGACGAAATGCGCTGTGAACTGCGCGTCAAAGGACATAATGTCATGACCGCCTATTACGGTGATCCAGCCAAAACCAAAGAAGCCTTTGACGAAGACGGTTTCTTGATCACAGGCGATGCAGTGAAATTTGTCGATCCCAATGATTTTGATCGTGGCCTTGTATTCGATGGGCGTGTTTCAGAAGACTTTAAACTTTTGACAGGCACTTGGGTGCAAGCGGGCAAACTGCGCCTTGATGCGCTGGATGCGTTGCAAGGCTTGGTGCAAGATGTGGTGATCTGTGGTCATGACCGTGATCAAATTGGTCTGTGCATTTTTCCGCGCCCCGATCAAATCACAGATGAAAACACCTCAAACGGTGCCGTTATTGACGCAAAGTTACAGGCCCAAATCGAAGAACGCCTGCGGGCTCTTGCCAGCACCACCTCAGGCTCTGCCAAGCGCATTTCTCGGGCTTTGATTTTGGCCGAACCTCCATCGCTAAAAGATCATGAGGTCACCGATAAAGGGTCTTTGAATGTGCGCAAGATCATCACAAGGCGCGCAGATATGATCGAGCGTTTGTTCGACAATGAAGATCCCGCACTGATCCGCGTTTAAGGAATAAAACCATGGTAGATTTTTCAAAAGTTCGCGCAATCGATTTTCATACTCATGCGGAAGAAGCCTGCGGGTGTCACGCCGACGACGGCTATGACGAATTGCAAAGCACGATGGCTAAATACTTTGGCGCGCCTTGGGCACATCCACCCACCATTGACGAAACGGCAGCACATTACCGCGAAATGAATATCGCGGCGGTGATTTTTCCCGTCGATGCAGAGCGCGAAACGGGCTACCGCCGCTACGACAATTACGAAGTTGCAGATGCTTGCGCAAAGAACGATGACATCTTGATCCCCTTCGCGTCGATTGACCCACATAAAGGTAAATTGGGCGCGCGTGAGGCGCGTGATCTGGTTGAAAACCACGGTGTGCAAGGGTTCAAATTTCACCCGACCATGCAAGGCTTTTACCCCAATGATCGCATGGCCTATGATCTTTATGAAGCGATCGCTGAAACGGGTAAACCAGCTTTGTTCCACACAGGCCAAACTGGGGTTGGTTCAGGCATGCGCGGCGGCAACGGCATGCGTTTGAAATATTCAAACCCGATGTATATCGATGATCTTTGTGTGGATTTTCCCGACATGCCGATCATCCTCGCGCACCCCAGTTTCCCGTGGCAAGAAGAAGCCCTATCTGTCGCAACGCATAAGCCGAATGTCTATATTGACCTGTCTGGTTGGTCGCCAAAATACTTTCCGCCAATCTTGGTGCGCTATGCCAATACTTTGCTGAAAAAGAAAATGTTGTTCGGCTCTGACTGGCCGATGATTGCGCCAGAAAAATGGCTGAACGCCTTCGACAAGGCCGAGTTCCGCGACGAAGTGCGCCCGCTTATCCTAAAAGAAAACGCCATGCGTTTGCTTGGCGTTTCCGACTAACGGTTTTGGGCAAACACTCAAAGTTTGCCCATTTCAACTTTTGCGCCTTGGTTGTTTCGTGCTGGGGGTGCACAGGCATTGCCCAAGCCATGCCTTGTTTCAAAAGGAAATCCTATGGCCGCATTTTCATCTCCAAGTGCCGATATTCTATGGTCTTTAACGCATGTGGCAAATGCCGCCCGCGTTGAGCATTTTGATGCAGAAATGACGGGTGAAATTTTGGAGCATTTCGCAAGCTTCGCCCAAGGTGTCTTGGCTCCGATTGACGAGCAAGGCGATGCTCAGGGCTGTCGCATGGAAGCGGGCAGGGTGCTGATGCCTGATGGGTATAAAGCCGCCTTTGACCAGCTGATTGAAGGAGGCTGGCAAGGGTTGACCGCGCCAGACAATTTTGGTGGCATGGACATGAACCACCTAACACAAGCGGCGGTCTCAGAGGTGTTTTCGGGCGCAAATCACGCATTGCAAATGATTTGCAACCTTGTGCCTGGCGCAATTTCAACGCTGCTGAAATTCGGCACCGAAGCGCAACAAACTCAGTGGATTCCGCAGCTTGCCTCAGGTGATGTCCTGTCCACGATGTGTCTCACTGAATCTGGGGCGGGGTCTGATCTGTCGAAGTTGCGCACCAAAGCTAGAAAGCATGGTGATCATTGGCGCATTGAAGGCGAAAAGATATTCATCTCTGGTGGGGATCAAAACCTATCCAACGGGATTTTGCATCTGGTCCTTGCGCGTTCGGGTGATGTCGCGGATGGTGTAAAAGGTTTGTCGCTGTTTTTGGCACCAAGTGACGTTAACGGATCGCCAAATGCCATCACAGTCACACGGATCGAAGAAAAGCTGGGCCTGCATGCCTCGCCCACCTGTCAGATGTCTTTTGATGGGGCTCAAGCCGAGTTGATTGGCGCTGAAGTTGAAGGCCTAAAAGCCATGTTTACCATGATGAACCACGCGCGTTTGGATGTGTCCTTGCAAGGGATCGCCCATGCGGCGCGTGCGCATGATATTGCTAAAACCTATGCCAATGACCGCAAACAAGGGCGCAAGGCCGATGGCAGTGATGCTGTCTTGTCAGACCACGCTGATGTCCAACGTATGCTGGAAACCCAAGACAGTTTGGCTCTTGGTGCGCGGGCTATGGCCCATATCGCGATCGTCGAAATGGAACTTGGTATGCGTCCTGAGTTGGTCGAATTTTTGACCCCCATTTGCAAAGTGTTTTGTACCGAAAGCGGTATCACTGCGGCTGATTTGGGCATTCAGGTACTGGGCGGTTATGGCTATCTGACCGAATATCGCGTGTCTCAAACATGGCGAGATGCACGTATTACATCAATCTATGAGGGGGCCAATGGCATTCATGCGGCCAGCTTGGCGGGACGTGGATTGTGCGGCAGGGGCGCGGATGACTTTGCGCAGCTGATAATCGAATTGGACCAAGAGGGCGCGCTTGCTCCGCATTTGAAAGATTGGCAAAACGCGCGGGATCATGTCGTAGGTTTGGACGATCCGTCATCCGTTGCACATGAATTTATGCAACTTTCCAGCGATCTGTTTTTCCGTGCCGTTTGGTGCAAAATCGCAAGGGTTGCATCGACGCATGACGATCCTACGCGAATTTTAACCTTGGCTGAACGGATCAAAAAACGCCCCGTGCCTGTGGCATTGCCGCTTTAAGTGGGGTCGGGTTTACTGGTGATGAATTGCGCGCGATAGGCGCTTGGCGTCATGCCGCAGATTTTGTGAAACCTGCGTGAAAAATAGGGCGGGTCGCTATACCCTAGGCGATACCCGATTTCTGACACCGACAGGCGGGTAAAGGCCAATAGCCTGCTGGCCTCGGTCATCACCGCTGTGTCAATATAGGCAGATGTGGATTTTCCTGTGGCGTCACGACAAATGCGCCCCAAATGACCGGGTGTCATGGCCAAAGCATTTGCGTAATCGCCTGGGCGCCATGCTTCGTTTAGGGTTTCCGAAATCAAGGCGTCAAAACGGTCCATCACCTGATGGCTTTGCGGTGTGTTACTTGCGTTTCTCGCGCCGCGTTCGGCAACATAAGATAAAATCACATGGCTTAACCCGATAAGTCGCTCTGTGCGATAAGTGCCATTGGACTGATAGCTTTGTGCCAATTGCTGCGTCAAAAAGCCAAAGGTATCATCAATGACGCCTTTGATGGGTTTGGTCAGGTCTTGCGGAATTTTCGTGGCAAAGCTTGTTAAAATAGGCGAGGGCAGGGAAATTACGCGCCCTTTAGTGCCCTTGTCAAACTCAAACCCGTGCACAACATTTGTTGGTATGTATAGGAATTCTTTAGGCTTAAGCAGGCCTATGGCGCTATCAATTTGCGTTTGCGCAGCGCCTGTTTCAATCTGAAAAATCTGCACCATTTGTCCATGTCTGTGCGGGGCGATGATCCAATCATGCAAATGCGCGCGGGCATGAATGTCTTCGCAATGCACGACATCAGGAAAGCCTCGGTTTTCACCAAAGAGTGTAAAGCTTGGTATTTGTGCATGAGATTTCATGCACGTTTAGTACCATTTCTTGCGCGTTGCGTCCATTCTTTATGTGCTGCGTTTTCGGTAGGGTGGTCAAAATCTATAAGGATGTTTGGCTTTATGAAAACCCAAGTAGCGATTATTGGTGGCGGCCCGTCTGGGCTTTTATTGTCCCAACTTTTGAACAAAACCGGCATCGAAACTGTTGTTCTCGAACGGTCTTCTCGTGACCATGTTTTGTCGCGTATTCGTGCTGGGATTTTGGAATGGGGCACCGTCGAATTGCTGCGCGAAGCAGGCGTTGGTGCGCGTATGGATGCAGAAGGCGATCCGCATGACGGCTGCTATTTATCTGACGATAATGACATCATACATATCGATTTTAAAGAACTGACAGGCAAACAGGTGATGGTTTACGGCCAGACTGAAGTCACCACCGATCTTTATGCTGCGCAAGACGAAATGGGCACGACCATCGTGCATAATGTCGAAGACGTCAAAATACACGATCTGCATGAAGCGGAATCTTATGTGGACTATACCGTTGACGGCGAACGCAAGCGCCTGACCTGCGCCTATGTTGCGGGCTGTGACGGCTTTCATGGCGTGTCACGCAAGACCATTCCCGAAGATGTGCGCCAAGAATTTGAACGCGTTTACCCCTTTGGCTGGCTTGGCATTTTGTCACAAACACCGCCCATTGCCGATGAATTGATTTATGCCAATTCCAAGCACGGATTTGCGCTGGCCTCTATGCGTAACGAAAATTTGGTGCGCCACTATGTGCAGGTGCCATTGACCGACAAGGTCGAAGACTGGAGCGACGAGCGCTTTTGGACCGAATTCAAAAAGCGTTTGCCAAAAGAGACTGCGGATAAGGTGATCATGGCGCCGTCGATTGAAAAATCTATCGCGCCTTTACGATCTTTCGTGTCGGAACCCCTGAAATGGGGGAACCTGTTTTTGGTTGGGGATTCCGCGCATATCGTACCGCCTACAGGTGCCAAAGGGTTGAACTTGGCCGTGTCGGATGTGTTCTATTTGAAAGAGGCATTGATCCAAGCGCTCAAGCACAATGATCTAAGCGGGATTGAAGGCTATTCAGAAAAGGCGCTGGACCGTATTTGGAAAGCCATGCGCTTTAGCTGGCAGATGACCACTATGATGCACCAGTTTGATGGCGAAGATAGCTTTGCAGCACAGATGCGCAAAGCCACATTTAGTCATTTGAAAACTTCACAAACAGCGCGCCGCGATTTGGCACAAAACTACATCGGTTTGCCGTTCTAACGTCAAACTCATTGCAATGGTCAAGGGCGCTCTTATTCCCAAGGGCGCCTTTGTTGGTTTAGCGGGGAAGTGCCTCTGCGGCCACGACCAAACATTCCAATAGGTGGCGTTGCTCAGGCGTGATCATAGCGCCGTCGCGCATAGAGACTCCGACGGGGCCACCAAGCATAACATCCTGTAAAGGCAGGTCTTTCAACGTACCTGCGGCAAGATCACTGCGCACGACTCCTTGCGAAATAAACCAAACCACATCTGAATTTTGCACGACATGGCGTCCGAAAGCCAATGACACATTTTCAAAGGCGGGTTCATGCGCGCTGATATTATTGTTAAACAAATAGGCGCGTACCATCGGGGAAATCACGGCCCCTGAAGGCGGCAACATCAGTGGGAAATCACGCAGGGCGCTTGCGGACCAATCGGCACGATCCAGCGGATGGCCAGGGCGCACCACAGGCACGACGCGTTCAGAATACAGTTGCCGAAAAGACAGACCATCCATTGTACCACTTTGGGTCATGCGCCCCACAACCATATCCAGAATGCCTTCGCGCAACTGCGATAAAAGCATCCAATTGGGGCCAGTACTGACACGGATCAAACAATTGGGGCGTGCGTGTTGAAATTGCAAGGAGGCGCGCGGCAAGAGGTCCGTCGCGGCAGTGGGCAGGGCGCCAACCACCAGTTTCGTTTTCTGGCGCGGCATCTCGCGGACCATGTCTTGTGCACGCCCCAAATCAACAAGTGCCGCCCCCGCATGCTGCTGAAACCGACGTCCAGCAGATGTCAAAACCAGCCTGCGCCCTGTCCGATCAAACAAAGCAACGCCCAAGAGAGTTTCAAGTTCCTTGATGCTTTTCGATGCGGCGGGTTGCGACACATTCAGCGCCTGTGCGGCAACCGATAAAGACCCAAGGCGCGCCGTTTCTAAAAAGCAATGCAGGTGGCGAAACCGAATACGGTGATCAATCATATATAACCTATGAGTTATGTATTTTACTGATGATTATAATTTTATTTGCATGAAAGCTATGGCAAAAGAGGGCCAATGGAGGACCCTATGCAGATGATTTTGAATGCGGGCGTGGCTTTGCATGTCTTGGACACTGGCCCAAAAGACGGTGCAGTGGTGATGTTTGCCAATTCCCTAGGCACGGACTTGCGGGTCTGGGATGCCTTGATAGCGCATTTGCCCGCAGATCTGCGCGTTGTGCGTTTTGACAAGCGTGGGCATGGCCTATCGGATTGCCCAGATGGACCCTATGCGATCGAGGATTTGGCCAATGATGCAGCAGTGATTGCCGACACATTGGGGTTGAAAGATATCACCTTTGTCGGCTTGTCTATTGGCGGGCTGATAGGGCACGGACTGATTGCAGCGCGCCCCGATTTGGTCAAGGCGCTGGTCTTGATGGATACCGCCGCCAAGATTGGTACGCCTGAATTTTGGAATGACCGCATTTCATCCATGCAGGCCACAGGCATTGCGCCATTGGCCGCGGGTGTGATGGAACGCTGGTTTGCCGAAAAGTTTCGTGCGGATGCGCTGCGGGTTGCCCCTTGGCAAAACATGCTATCGCGGACACCGCTTGAGGGCTACTTAGGATGCTGCGCTGCGATTGCGGGCGCTGACTTCACAGAAACTGCGCGCGCTATGACGATCCCTGTTTTGGCGATGGTGGGCGATGAAGATGGTGCGACGCCACCTGAGTTGGTGCAGGCGACGGCCAAGCTATGCGGCGCCGAATTCCATTTGATAAAGGATGCTGGCCATCTGCCCTGTGTGGAACATCCTGCACAAACGGCTCAACTGATTACTGATTTTTTGAAAAGGACCGCTTAGATGACATCTCGTTTTGATCAAGGCATGAAAACGCGCCGAGAAGTTCTGGGCAATGCCCATGTCGACCGCGCGGAAGCCAATAAAAGTGAATTGGATCTTGGGTTTCAAACACTGATCACCGAAAGCGCTTGGGGCACAGTGTGGTCATCTGATGCGATTTCGCGCCGCGAACGGTCTATGTTGACCTTGGCCTTGTTGGCTGCGACAGGCAATTTCGAAGAAATCCCAATGCATATTCGCGCCACTGCCAACACAGGCGCAAGCAAAAGCGATATCATGGAAGCATTCCAACACGTTGCGATTTATGCAGGTGTTCCAAAGGCCAACCATGCTATCAAATTGGCGAAAGCCACATACGCTGAAATGGAGGAGGCATCTGATGAGTGATCAAGGCGCATTGATAGCCCGCAATCGTAACATCCACCCAGTTCCATATGATCCGGGTTACAAAACATCTGTGCCACGGTCCCCAAATTGGGCGCTTGTGTCGATGGAAAGCACGGCATCCGAAGAATTTGGGCCGCGCTTTGGCCATAACAAATTGGGTCTCTATGACAATAACCTGATTTTGAATTTCACACGCGGCAAAGCCCCTGCTGTGGGCGAACGCATCTTGGTGCATGGGCGCGTGGTTGATGAAAACAACCGCCCTGTGGCAAACACATTGGTCGAAGTCTGGCAAGCCAATGCGGGTGGGCGCTACCGTCACAAAAAAGATGGCTACCTTGCGCCGCTTGATCCAAATTTTGGCGGCTGTGGTCGCACTTTGACGGATGAAAACGGGTATTATGAATTTCTGACCATTCGTCCTGGTGCCTATCCTTGGCCCAACCGTGGCAATGATTGGCGTCCGATGCACATCCACGTCTCTGTCTTTGGCTCAGGCTTTGGTCAGCGCTTGATCACCCAGATGTATTTCGAAGGCGATCCCTTAATCAACCACTGTCCTATTGTGGCAACCATCAAGGATCGCAGTCAGATTGATCGTCTTGTGGCGCCGCTAGATTTTTCAAAATCCAAGCCTTTGGATTTCTTGGCCTATAAGTTTGACATCGTCCTGCGGGGGCGTCGTCAAACGATGTTCGAAAACAAGTTGGAGGGGATGTAAACATGGTACAATCACTGGATACATTGCAAGAAACCCCATCACAAACCGCAGGGCCATATGTTCATATCGGCATGATCCAAGCCCATGCGGGGATGGAAAACTACTACGACGAAGAACTTGGCATCAGTCCCATCGAAGAGGGCGCAAAAGGCGAAGTCATTGAAATCACGGGCTCTGTCTATGATGGCACTGGCTGGGCGTTGCGCGATGCTTTGATCGAAAGCTGGCAGCCTGATGCGATGGGCAAGTTTTCTACCCAAGAGGGCGCTGATCCCAAAGTGCACGGATATTGCCGCTTTGCCGCCGATTCCGAAACAGGTGAATTTACATTGCGCACCATTAAGCCAGGTCGTGTTGGCACACGTCACGGTGTGATGCAGGCACCGCATATTTCGCTTTGGATCGTGGCGCGTGGCATCAATGTGGGCCTGCAAACGCGGATCTATTTTGAAGATGAAGACAATTCAGAGGACCTGCTGCTGTCTAAGATTGAACAAACACCGCGTGTTCAAACTTTGATCGCGAAAAAAACGGGCGAGGGCAAATATCGCTTTGATATTCGCTTACAAGGTGAAAACGAAACTGTGTTTTTAGACATCTAAAATGCCAATTATACGATCTCAAAAGGGGCGGGTCTCACTGCCCCTTTTGAGACGTGTCAGGAGACCCCCATGACTTTAAGCGCCTTTGACCACCCTTGGCTTTCTGGACTTTTCGAAGATAAGCCCATGGCCGATATTTGGTCTGCCGACAAACAAATGGCTCATATGCAAAGTTTTGAAGCGGCGTGGTCACGGGCGTTGGGCAAACATGTTGTGGGCGATGAGACCATCGGAGAAACCGCTGCGCGTGCCATTGAAAGCATGAACGTGGATTTGGGCGATATTCGCGCGGGTCTAGCTATCGACGGCGTGCCGATCCCGCGTATGGTCGGGCAAATGAAAGCAGCAGCAGGGGATGACGCGGTTTCGGCAGGTGTCGTCCATAAGGGCGCGACATCGCAAGATGTCGTCGATAGCGCTTTGGCTTTGACCCTACGCGACACATCAATGTTGATCGCAGGGCGCATGATGGAACTCGAAACAGCCTTGAAAGCGCTTGAAGCACAGTTTGGCGATCGCCCGATGATGGGGCGTACGCGCATGCAGGCCGCCACTGAAATCACCGTGGCAGATCGTGTGCAGGCTTGGCGCATCCCACTTGCGGCGCATTTGACACGCCTTGATCAACTTCGGCCCCGTGTCGAGTTGGTTCAGATCGGAGGCGCGTCTGGGGATCGCAAAGCGCTTGGGGAGGCTGCGAATGCTGTCGTCACAGATGTGGCTGCAGACTTGGGTTTGACCGCGACGCATAAAGCATGGCACGCCATGCGCGATGGCATCGCAGAATACGCATCCTTTCTTTCGCTTGTGTCAGGGACTTTGGGCAAAATCGGTCAAGATATTTGCCTGATGGCGCAGCAAGGTATCGACGAAGTGCGCATGTCGGGCGGGGGCGGATCATCTGCCATGCCGCACAAACAAAACCCTGTTTTGGCTGAGCTTTTGGTCACATTGGCGCGGTTTAATGCTGTGCAGGTCAGCGGAATGCATCACGCATTGCTTCACGAACAAGAGCGTTCAGGCGCGGCTTGGTCACTCGAATGGATGCTTTTGCCTCAAATGGCGCAAACCACGGGGCGGGGACTGTCTGCCGCAATTGATCTTTGCGCGCGCATCGAACGTTTAGGCGCTGCGGATTAAGTCTGTTTTTGTTCACGATACGCACGAAATTTGCATCATTATGAACAAAGCTCATTATGTGAACAAACTCCTGTTCCAAGCTCAACAGCGTTGATAACGTTGCGGCCAAAGGCCCAGAATCTGTCTGGGCGCTTGCTTTACAGGAGACTGGCATGGATAAATCCATTTCCACTTTGACCGAAGCTGTCGCGGACATTCACGACGGTGCGGTTTTGATGATCGGCGGCTTTGGCGGCTCAGGCAGCCCGATTGAGTTGATCCACACGTTGATCGACCGCTTTCGCGCCACAGGCAGCCCAAAAGACGTGACCGTGATCAACAACAACGCTGGCAACGGCTATGTTGGCATCGCTGCGATGATCAAAGCAGGCATGGTCAAAAAGATGATCTGTTCTTTCCCGCGCTCCTCCAATGCCGAAGCGTTCAACGAAAAATTTCTGGCAGATGAAATCGAATTGGAACTGGTTCCCCAAGGCACTTTGGCCGAACGTATTCGGGCCGCAGGCGCTGGCATCCCAGCCTTTTACACGCCCACATCCTACGGCACAGAGCTGGCGATCGGCAAACCCACCGAAGAATTTGACGGCAAACATTATGTGCAAGAGCGCTGGTTGAAAGCCGATTTCGCCATCGTCAAAGGCCAGCTGGGCGACAAGCACGGCAATCTGACCTACCGTTTGGCTGGGCGCAATTTCAATCCGCTGATGTGTATGGCCGCAGATGTCACCATCGCGCAAGTGTCTGAACTGGTTGAGGCGGGCGGCATTGATCCTGAACAGGTGATCACTCCAGGTATTTTCGTCGATCACGTGGTCGAAGTGAAAGAGCCTGCCCAAGAAGAAGTTCTCGTGCGCACCGAGGAGGTCCACTAATGTCTTACACAAAACTCTCTAACGCTCAAATCGCATGGCGTGCAGCGCAAGACATCGACGATGGTGCCTATGTAAACCTTGGCATCGGTTTCCCCGAAATGGTGGCGAAATTCCAACCAGAGGGCCGCGAAGCTGTGTTCCACACAGAAAACGGCGTGCTGGGGTTTGGCCAAGCCCCCAAAGAGGGCGAGGAAGATTGGGATCTGATCAACGCAGGTAAAAAGGCGATCACCCTTAAACCAGGTGCCAGCTTTTTTCACCACGCCGACAGTTTTTCCATGGTGCGTGGTGGCCACTTGGATGTCGCTATTTTAGGCGCCTACCAGATTGCGCAAAACGGTGATCTGGCCAATTGGCGCGTTGGATCAAAAGGTGTGCCTGCCGTTGGTGGTGCGATGGATTTGGTGCACGGCGCCAAACGCGTGGCGGTGATCACCGATCACGTCACCAAAGACGGCAAGCCAAAGCTGGTCGAGGCCTGCACATTCCCGCTGACGGGCGTGGGCTGTGTGACACGTGTTTACACATCCTTGGCGGTGGTCGATATCGAAGGCGGCAAATTCATCTTGCGCGAAAAACTCGCCGATATGACATTTGACGACTTGCAAGAGCTGACAGGCGCGACATTGCACACAGATGGCCCCGTGGGCGATCTTACAGTACCGGAGCTATAATCATGACTGATGTATATATCTGCGACTATATCCGCACACCGATTGGTCGTTTTGGTGGTGGTCTGTCCTCTGTGCGTGCGGACGATTTGGGCGCGATCCCTTTAAAAGAACTGGCCGCGCGTAATCCCAAACTTGATTTGGCTGAGATCGACGAAGTGATCTTTGGGTGTGCGAACCAAGCAGGCGAAGACAACCGCAACGTGGCGCGCATGTCTTTGCTTTTGGCGGGGTATCCCGACACAGTTCCAGGCACTACAATGAACCGCTTGTGCGGCTCTGGCATGGATGCTTTGATCACAGGTGCACGCGCGATCAAATCTGGCGAAATGAACTTGGTCGTGGTGGGCGGTGTTGAAAGCATGTCACGCGCGCCCTTTGTGATGCCCAAGGCGACGACAGCTTTTTCGCGTGCCAATGAAGTGCATGACACCACGATTGGTTGGCGCTTTGTCAACAAGCTGATGAAGGCGCAATATGGTGTGGATTCCATGCCTGAGACGGCTGAAAATGTCGCTGATGACTTTGGTATCAGCCGTGAAGATCAAGATGCGATGGCGCTTGCATCGCAGCAAAAAGCCGCCATCGCGATGGAAAATGGCCGCTTGGCGCAAGAAATCGTGCCTGTAACCATCCCGCAGCGCAAAGGCGATCCCATTGTTGTGTCTGCCGATGAGCACCCCCGTGCCTCGACAACCGCAGAGGGTCTGGCCAAATTGCGTGGTTTTGTACGCGAAGGCGGGACCATCACAGCGGGCAATGCCTCAGGCGTGAATGATGGTGCTGCGGCTTTGATTTTGGCAACGAAAGAAGCCGCGGAAAAACATGGGCTCACCCCAATCGCCAAAGTGCTTGGTGGCGCGACAGCTGGTGTTGCACCGCGTATCATGGGCTTTGGTCCTGCACCCGCCAGCAAGAAACTGATGGCGCGCTTGAACCTGACCGCGGATGATTTCGACGTGATCGAATTGAACGAAGCATTCGCCAGCCAAGGTCTGGCGACCCTGCGAGATTTGGGCATTAAAGATGACGATCCTCGCGTTAATCCGAATGGAGGCGCAATTGCTTTGGGCCATCCTTTGGGCATGTCGGGCGCGCGTATCGCGGGTACGGCGGCGCTTGAATTGAAACTCAAAGGCGGCAAACGCGCTTTGGCGACCATGTGCATCGGTGTGGGCCAAGGTATCGCCGTGGCAATCGAAGCGGTCTAAAGCCAAACGCAGTGATGTTTAGACAGCCGCGTCCCTTGGGGGCGCGGCTGTTTTTATTTTTGCGTGGTGTTGCACAAGCGCAGGAAAGGGCTTTCTAAACCATGCGCCTTTTGCCCCCTGTTTCGTGAAAGTTTCACATCCCCAGTCTATACAGGCCGCGCAAATGGGGCGGTATGCGTGGCTCACGAAATATCAAGATTTGGGATGATTGTAACTTGACCGAATCCTACTATTTTAATTATTCATGAAATATGGAAAATTTACTTACTGACCGTCTATCCACTTTAAGTCACCCACAGCGTTTGGCTGTGTTTCGTTTGCTTATGCGTCGGTGTCCCGATGCATTACCAGCTGGTGAAATCGCGCAGGTCTTAGGCCTGAAAGCCAGTACCGCATCAGTTTATCTGTCGGCTTTGACCCAGACCAATCTGATCGTACAAAAACGCGAAGGGACACGTCTGCTCTATAGTGCGAATTTAGATACGATCCGTGACGTCATCGCGGGTCTCGTTGTTGATTGTTGTCGCGGTCGGGGCGATCTGTGCCCGCCACAATTCTTTGACCTTCTTAGGAGTGTCTCTCCCATGGCGAATAAAAAATTCAATGTCTTATTCATCTGCTCGGGGAATTCCGCGCGGTCCATTTTCGGTGAAACGATTTTGCGGGATATGGCTGATGATCGCTTTAATGTCTATTCCGCAGGCACCATGCATCGGTCTGAGTTAAACCCCTTTGCGGTCGAAATGCTGCAATCCAAAGGGCATGATATTTCGCAACTTAGATCTAAAAATATATCCGAGTTTACAAACGAAGATGCACCCAAAATGGATTTCGTTTTTACAGTTTGTGATCGTGCTGCGAATGAGGAATGTCCCGCTTGGCCAGGTCAGCCTATTTCTGGTCATTGGGGTTTGCCAGACCCCGTCAAAGCAGTCGGAACAGACGCTGAAAAACGGTTGGCGTTTCAGCAAACTTATGGCGCATTGCGCAATCGTTTGACAGCTTTCACAGCGCTTTCCTTCGATAGTCTCGACCGCGGATCTTTGCAAAAGAGCATTGATGACATCGGTAAATCCAACGATCAATAGGATCTGAATATCATGACAACTTATGCACTGAATGGCCTTGGCCGTATTGGTAAACTCGCCTTGAAACCCTTGTTGGAAAAAGGTGCCAAGATTGCCTTTATAAACGATGCAGTGGGTGATCCTGCGATGCATGCGCATCTGCTAGAATTCGATTCTGTGCATGGGCGCTGGGGGGCTGATTTCGCGGCTGACGATACCTCAATCACCATAGACGGCACGCGCATTCCTGTAACCAAAACACGCAATCTGCAGGAGCTGCCTTTGGACGGCGTGGATGTGGTCATTGATTGCACGGGCGCCTTTAAAACCGAAAGCAAACTCGCCCCCTATTTTGAAGCAGGGGTACAAAAAGTGGTGGTTTCTGCCCCCGTGAAAGATGGTCCAACTGCAAATATTGTCTATGGGGTGAACGATGATGTCTATGATGCGCAGATCCATAAAATCGTCACAGCCGCGAGTTGCACCACCAATTGTCTTGCGCCGATCGTCAAGGTGTTGCTGGACGGGATAGGCATTAAGCACGGGTCGATCACCACAATCCATGATGTGACCAATACACAAACCATCGTGGATCGCCCTGCCAAAGACCTGCGCCGCGCGCGCTCTGCTTTGACCAATTTGATTCCGACAACGACGGGGTCTGCGACGGCGATCACGTTGATTTACCCCGAACTGAAAGGCAAGCTAAACGGCCATGCGGTGCGTGTGCCTTTGTTGAATGCATCCCTCACAGATTGCGTGTTTGAAATGGCACGCGAGACCTCAGCGGAGGAAGTAAACGCCCTGTTCGAAGCTGCTGCACAAGGGTCTTTGAAAGGTATCTTGGGCTATGAAACGCGCCCACTCGTGTCGTCTGATTACACCAATGACCCGCGCAGCAGCATCGTTGATGCGCCATCGACCATGGTTGTGAATGGCACGCAGGTAAAGGTCTATGCATGGTACGACAATGAATATGGCTATGCGCATCGCTTGGCCGATGTCGCTTTGATGGTGGGCGCTTCCATATGACACGTCCCGCTGGATTTTCCGCCTATATCACGGTCACAGCTGCCTATTGGGCTTTTATGCTGACCGACGGGGCCTTGCGGATGTTGGTGCTCTTGCACTTTCATACGCTGGGGTTTTCGCCCGTGCAACTTGCCTATCTCTTTGTTTTATATGAGATCGCAGGAGTGATCACAAATCTATCGGCGGGCTGGATTGCGGCGCGTTTTGGGCTGACCTCGACCTTATATGCGGGGTTGAGTTTACAGGTGGCCGCGTTGTTGGCCCTGTCGCAATTGGATCCCGCATGGGGTCTTACCGTGTCGGTAATCTTTGTGATGCTGGTGCAAGGCCTGTCTGGCGTGGCAAAAGATTTGGCGAAAATGAGTTCCAAAAGCGCTGTTAAAATTCTTGCCCCTGAAGGCGACAGCGGGCTGTTTCGTTGGGTTGCCGTTTTGACGGGGTCCAAGAATGCAGTCAAAGGCGCAGGCTTTTTACTGGGGGCGGCCGTTTTGGCGATCTTCGGTTTTGTGCCATCGGTTTTGACTATGGCTTTGATCTTATTTGTCATCTTGATTGCTGTACTGATCGGGATGCCAAAGGGGCTGCCTGTCGGGCGTAAAGATGCGAAGTTTTCCGAAGTTTTGTCAAAGAACCGCAACATCAATTGGCTGAGTGCCGCGCGCTTATTTTTGTTTGGCGCGCGCGATGTTTGGTTCGTCGTGGGGATTCCGATCTATTTCTACGCTGTGCTGTCGGATGGCAGTCACGCAGGCAATCGCACGGCCTTTTTCATGATCGGCACATTCATGGCGGTCTGGACCATACTATACGGTGTTGTCCAAGGTTCTGCCCCCCGCATTTTGCGTGCGGCCAAACGCAGCCCTGATGACATGTTGCAGCAAGCCAAGATATGGATCGCGTCCTTGGCGATTGTGCCTGCTATACTGGCAGCTCTTGTTTGGATCACGCCCGCCCCATCGCCAGCTTTGACCGCAGCACTGGTGCTGGGGTTGTTGGTATTTGGCGGTATATTCGCGGTCAATTCATCGCTGCATTCCTATTTGATTTTGAGCTTTACAGATGCAAAACGGGTCACCATGGATGTTGGATTTTATTATATGGCCAATGCAGCGGGGCGCTTGGTGGGCACTGTTTTATCAGGTGCGACATATCAATTGGGCGGTTTACCCCTATGCCTGGCCACAGCGGCGGTAATGATCGGCTTAAGCTGGATCGGGACCGCGCAATTGCAGATACAGCAGGCAGATGGGGTGCAAGCATGAGTATTTTTGAACGCTACCTCAGCCTTTGGGTGGCTTTGGCTATGATTGCGGGGATCGTGCTGGGCAACTTTGCCCCAAGCGTGATCAATGCGATCGCAGCGGCCGAAGTGGCCAGTGTGAATTTAGTTGTGGCTGTTTTGATCTGGGCCATGGTCTATCCGATGATGATCGGCGTCGATCTGGGGGCGCTGCGCGCTGTGGCCAAACAACCCAAAGGCTTGTTTGTGACTTTGGTGGTGAACTGGCTGATCAAACCCTTCACGATGGCAGCTTTGGCTGTGCTATTTTTCAAATACATCTTTGCGCCTTGGATCGCCCCCGAAGAGGCATCGCAATATATCGCAGGACTAATTTTATTGGGGGCAGCGCCGTGTACGGCGATGGTGTTTATCTGGTCACAACTGACCAAAGGCGATGCAACCTATACGCTGTTGCAGGTCTCTGTGAATGATTTGATCATGATCGTGGCCTTTGCCCCAATCGTGGCGTTTTTACTGGGGGTCACGGATATCACGGTGCCTTGGTCGACCTTGGTCTTGTCGGTGGTTTTGTTTATGGCCCTGCCTTTAATCGCAGGTTTGATCACCCGCAAAGCGCTTGGCACAAAAGACCGCATCGAAGCATTTCAAACCAGTGTAAAACCCTATTCTGTTGTTGGATTGATCGTGACAGTCATGATCCTATTCGGATTGCAGGGCCAAGTCATTGTCACCAAACCCTTGGTGATCGTTTTGATTGCAGTGCCTATTGTGGTGCAAAGCTATGGGATTTTCGCGCTGGCTTATGGCGCGGCCTTTGCTTTGAAGGTACCGCATAAAGTTGCGGCGCCTTGCGCCTTGATCGGCACATCGAATTTCTTCGAATTGGCTGTGGCCGTTGCAATCAGTCTGTTTGGATTAAATTCAGGCGCAGCTTTGGCGACTGTCGTGGGCGTCTTGGTCGAAGTGCCTGTGATGCTGACATTGGTTGCTTTCGCCAATCGCACGCGCACCCGTTTTATTGCCTGACGCATGTTGCGATCTGTCAATTTTTTTGGCCCGTGCTTTTGAGAAGAGGGCAAGCTCGTTCATGTTGCAAGCTTGCCCTAAACTGTCTGACGGCTCTATGACGTAAACGCGTCTTTATAGGTGTCGCGCAACAGGTTTTTTTGCACTTTGCCCATCGTGTTGCGTGGTAATTCATCCAAGATGACCAATTTGCGCGGATGCTTGAAACGCGCCAGAGATTTTTGAACCGCCTTCATCAGACTGTCTAAATCTGGCGATTCATCGGGCTGAGCGATAATAACGCCAAGCACAGTTTCGCCAAAGTCAGGGTGAGGTACGCCAATCACCGCACTTTCCAAAACGCCGTCTTGATCATCAAGAACCATTTCGATTTCTTTGGGGTAAATATTGTACCCCCCTGAAATAATAAGATCTTTGTTGCGGCCCACGATATGCACGTAACCATCTTCGTCGATCATGCCCAAATCGCCCGTGATGAAAAAACCATCTTCGCGCAGTTCTGCAGCGGTCTTTTCAGGCATTTGCCAATAGCCTTTGAACACATTGGCTCCGCGCACTTCGATTTGTCCGACCTCGCCATCGGGCAGGGTGGCGCCATCATCGGGATTGGTGATTTTCAACTCGGTTCCAGGCAGTGGAAATCCAACAGTGCCTGCACGCCGTTCGCCATGATAGGGGTTGGACGTATTCATATTGGTTTCTGTCATGCCGTAGCGTTCCAGAATGCGGTGGCCTGTGCGCTGTTCAAATTGAACATGGGTTTCCGCTAAAAGCGGGGCAGATCCAGACACAAACAAACGCATATGCGCGGTCAGATCCTTGGTAAACCGCTCGTCCGCCAATAGCCGCGTGTAAAAGGTAGGAACCCCCATCAGGGTCGTGGCTTTCGGCATCCATTCGATGATCTTGTCAGTGTCGAACTTGGGCATGAACACCATACTGCTGCCAGCGATCAATGTGACATTGGTGGCAACAAACAGGCCGTGTGTATGGAAAATCGGCAAAGCGTGTAGCAGCGTATCATCCGACGTAAAACGCCATTCCTTTACCAAAGCTTGCGCATTGGATAATAGGTTTTTCTGGGTCAGCATCGCGCCTTTCGAGCGCCCAGTCGTCCCTGAGGTATATAGGAAAGCCGCCAAATCATCTGGCCCGCGTGCTACTGTTTCAAACTGGGTTGGCTGGCTTTCTGCCTTTTGCATCAATGACCCAGACCCGTCTGCGTCAAGGGTTTCAACGGCAGCGGACAATGGCTTGGCCACGGCGCGAATGTCGTCTTGGCGCGAGGTATCGCAGACAATCAGTGACGCGCCGCTATTTTCGATAAAATAGGTCAACTCATCTACCGTATAGGCGGTGTTCAGCGGTAAAAATACCAATCCCGCTTGGGCGCAAGCCGCATAAACCGCCAATGCCTGTGGCGTTTTCTCGATTTGAACAGCAACACGGTCGCCTGTTTTTAATCCCTGTTCCGTCATAGCGTTGGCAATCTGCGCGGCCATTTCCAAAAAGCTTTGGTGGGTGATGACATCCCCATTGAGCAAATACAAAAACGGCGTTGTCTTGCCTGCATGTGTCCCAAATAGGTGATCGTAAAGTAGGTTTGCCATGAGAATGCCCTTCCTAGGCCTTTGAGCGTAAATCTAAATTCGATAGTTGTGTGACCTCAGGCGAGGCCGCGACTGTTTGTTCAGTCGCAAAGTTTTCTTGGTTTTTGGTAACGCTTTCCAAATCATACAGGTAATTCACCATCGTGCCGCCTGATTGTGCCATGCCCTTGTCTGATGTGTCCGCCGCCGTATGAATCGCATGCACACGCGCGCCATTTCCCAAATGAAAACGCGCCACGGGATCATATGGCATCCCTGCGCGTCCTTTGGCTTGCAATAGATATTGCGCTGCCACTGCTTTCATATCTTCAGGGTTTTCTGAGGTCCAGTCGGGCATTTCTTGCGCCATCCATGATTTAAGTTTTGGAATCGGAGACAGCGTGACAAAGGTGGTTAAGTTCGGCAATTCCGCCGCGAGATCAGCGGCCACTTGTTTAATCAAAGAATTGCCAAAGGAAATACTGGCAAGCCCTGCCTGACAATTGGAAATTGAATAAAAGACCGCAGTGTCCGCTTCATCTGCGCCCATGGCTTGGCGATCTTCTGCCAGCAACATTTGCACAGAACCAGGCGTGCCTTGGGTCAGGGCCACTTCGACGAAAATAAGCGGTTCGTCGGGCATGGCGGGGTGAAAAAATGCAAAGCATCGCCGATCCTCGGGCTGCAACCGCCTGCGCAGATCGTCCCAACTGTCGATTGCATGGACTGCTTCGTAAGCCGAAATTTTTTCCAAAATATGCGCGGGGCTTTCCCAGTTGATTGGACGCAAAACAAGAAAGCCACGGTTAAACCAAGAGACGAACAGGTGGCGAAAATCCAAATCAAGAGCCTCCAATTCAGGTTCACTTCGCCCTAAGCGCAACAGGTCCGCACGCATGGACACAAGTGCCCCTGTGGCGCCTGGTACACTGTTCAATCTGCGGATAAATTCTTGGCGCCGCGGTTCTGCGGCAGCCATATAAGCGCCATAGGTTTTCTTCGATGGCGCATTCTCATAGGCATCCAAAGTCGTACGAAGCTGCTCTGGGTCAATGTTCATCTGTGTGGCCATATGTCGGAAAAACTCGACTTTTCCATCGTCATCCAGTTGCGCATACCCAGCCAAAATGTCTGACGCTAAAGCAAGCCCAGAAATCTCCCCAGCAGATCCTATCAATTCTTGCGCCAGTTCTGCGATAGGGCGTGCGTTTGGGGTTGTTTTAGAAGGTTGGCGATAGCGCCGCTCGAATACGGTTGAAAGAAGATCGGCCAATAAAGTCATGTTCTTTGTCCATCCATAAGTCCCGTGCCGTAGGGCGGCTTTCGAACTCAGAAAGGCGCGTGGTACGGCATCCATTTGCTGCGGTGATAACAGCGCATTTATGCATTCAATGTCAATATTATTGTATACAATAATGGAACTCTTGCGCGCCATAATCACCTTTGGTACATAATTAACATGGATATAAGACGCGCAGATAAGATCGCAGATGCTTTAGAAGACGTGCTTCTGTCAGGTGAATACCAAGACGGGGATCGTCTGGATGAGGTGAAGCTTGCAGAAAAATTTGGCGTGTCTCGCACGCCAATTCGCGAAGCTTTGCAACGTCTGGTCAATGCGGGCTTGGCAGAACAATTGCCGCGCAGGGGCGTTTTTGTACGCCAACCAGGGCCCGTTGAATTGATGGAAATGTTCGAAGCCATGGCCGAGCTCGAAGCCGTCTGTGGGCGCTTGGCCGCATCGCGAATTTCAGATGCAGCTTTGGACGCTTTAGAAGACGCAAACCGTTTGTGCCAAATGGCTGTGGATAACAACGATGCAGACGCCTACTACCGAGAAAACGAACGCTTTCACCACATCATCTATTCGCAAGCGGGAAATTCATTTCTGGAAGGCGAGGTCATCAGACTTCATCGGCGTTTGCGGCCGTTTCGCAGGCTGCAATTGCGCTTACGGGGCCGTATGAGGCAATCCATGTTGGAACATATCCAAGTCGTCGAAGCGCTCAGATCAGGGGCGGCCGAAACCGCAGGGACTGTGTTGCGTGCCCATGTGGCCATTCAGGGTGAGAAATTTTACCACCTTATGTCCAACCTCAAAACGCCTGCGCAATAAACTGGTTAGCTTTGCGAAAACTGTAAGTATGACGGAAACTCCGCAGGTGGTTGGATTATTGCTGTGATTTTCAACTGTGCAATCGTTCGATCACAGGCCTTTTCCAAATGCTGTGCCAGCATGAAAGAAGCGGTTGAAGTTGACCCTGAAAGCGCGAGTTCAATCACTTGTCCAAGCTCCATGATCGATTGAGTGTCAGGGGGCAGACCAAGTGAAAACAACGCTGATTGGCAAGCTTCTAGCGCCAATTTGTTGTTGCTTGCCACAGTCGCAAGATCTTCATTCGGGGTGGACAAGATCATCATATCGAAGAACTGTTTGTCTATCGCTATCCACTTATCTGAAGTGATCTGTTCTTCGCGGGGTAACGCACCAATTTCCTGTGCGAGCTTTTTCAAGGGCTCGTATGGCAGGGTGGATGAGGCCAGTGCAGCCACTTCCAAAATCTTGCGCAATTCGTATTTGTCTTTGATCTTCTTGGACGAAAGCGGGTCGACAACCCAGCGCGAGGTGCGATTTTTTTGTACCAATCCCCGTTCTTGCAGGCGCGCCAGAACATCACGCACAATGGTGCGGGACACATGGTATTCTTCGGCGACCAAGGCTTCGACAATGCGACAGCGGCCAAAAACAGGGCTGCGGGTGACATGGAAAGCCACGTCATCATAAACCCTAAGCCAGCTTGGTTTGCCTGATTCTTCTTGCGAGTCGTCATGATCCAAAGTCAGTTCGCGCAGATTAACCCGTTTGGGTGTCAGATTTTCCCCTGAGACCAAAAAACCACGTCCAGAAAACCGTTCAATCAAAGATTCGCCTTCGATGATTTCGAGCGCCCGTTTGATGGTGGCACGCGACATATCCAAGCGGTCCGCCAAGGCGCCTTCTTGCAAAACCAAACCAGAATACAGATGGCCCAGCTTGATATTGTTGCGAATGAAATTGGCAGCGACTTCGAAAAGCGGCACGCGCTTATCAAGTGTTTCACTTTCGATTCTGTGAGTCTCTGAACTGCCCATTTTTACCTCTTCACTGCATCGTTTGAACATAAACCACGGCAAGTTTTGTGAAAAGGGGTTTGTTTTTGTATGCAAAAATCAATTCAGATCATTTTTTGTGCATCCTAAAATTTATATATATTAAACAGATACTTATAAGCGAAATGTTGATTATTCCTTATTCTCTTTGATCAGTTATTTAGCAGAAAAATCATTTTCTTCTTTACGCATGCGCACAAAATGATGTTTGCATTAGGAAAGTCATAATTATCCAACGGGGAAAAATATTGTGCTGACGCTGAGCCAAATTAGTCGCTTTTACGGCGACACTGTTGCCTTAGACGGTGTTGATTTCGTGGTTCCAGAAGATACCTATATGTCCCTGTTGGGGGCATCGGGATCGGGAAAAACGACATTGCTGCGCTTGATCGCAGGGTTCGAGGAACCGAACCATGGTGAGATTTCTATCAATTCAAAGCGCATCGACGGGCAAGCGCCGCATCTACGCGATATCGGATTTGTATTTCAGAACTTCGCGCTGTTTCCGCATTTGAGCGTGGCAGAGAATGTCGCATTCGGACTGCGCTATCGTGCAGAAAATCCGTTGAGCAACAATTCTGAAATTCTTGATCGCACCCAAGAGGCCTTGAAATTGGTCGGCTTGGACGGTTTCGGTCATCGCGGTGTCGGCGCAATTTCGGGTGGTCAACGCCAGCGTGTTGCCCTTGCGCGCACCTTGGTTTGTGAACCTCGTATCGTGCTTTTGGATGAACCGCTTGGGGCGCTTGATGCGAACCTGCGCGCACGGATGTGTGACGAATTGCGCGCCATCCGCGAACGTCTTGGCGTGAGCTTTTTACACGTGACAGGATCAGAAACAGAGGCGCTGACCATGGGCGACGAAGTTGCTGTGTTGGCGAATGGCCGGATCACGCAATCAGATGCGCCTGACACGTTATTTAGCCAACCGCGCACAGCCGAAGCCGCGCGTCACATGAATGCATGGAACACCTTTGATGGCGGACTTTGCGGAGATGCTCTTTCCAATCAAGAAATTGCCGTGCGCTTTGATCAAATGGAAGTCTGTGCTCCGGGCACTGCGCCGCAAGATCACCTAAGCTTGAAGGCGCAATACCTGACAGGCGAATTCAACGGCCCCACGGCTTTGTCATTCTTTAGGGCGTCTGACGGATCGCTTTTGCAAATCATTGATCACCTAAGTCAACCACGTCTGCCCGACCTCATCGAAGGGCAGGACTACGATCTGCACTTTTCCTCCAATGCCTTACGTCAATTTCACGGAGCTGCCTGATGTCCGCCATTTCGACAGACCCCCGCGCCACCTCAGCACAGACCGCTGAATCGCCCGCGTTGATACGCGAACGCAAAGATCGCCGCCGTGCCCTTGGATTGCTGACACCTGGTTTGATCTGGATGGCCTTGTTCATGGTCTTGCCCATGGTCATGGTCATTTATGTGTCATTCTGGACGCAAACGACTTTTGCGGTGAATTCTGATCTGACGACTGCAAGCTGGGAACGTTTCTTGAGTTCCTCGACCTATCTCACCGCGATTTGGACAACGCTGCGAATTTGGTTGATCGTTCTCGTTTCGACCATCGTCGTGGGCTATCCCGTTGCTTTGTTTATCGGACTTTTCGTGCGCAACAAAACGCTGCAAACCGCGCTTTTGGTCGCCTGCGTCATTCCATTTTGGACCTCGTTTTTGATCCGCGTTATCGCATGGCGTCCGATGCTGGGCACAGAAGGCGCGATCAATACGATCTTGCTGAAGCTTGGCGTAATTTCTGAACCGCTGACCTTTTTGCTGTTCTCTGAATTCTCGGTGCTTGTGGGGATGACCCAGATTTACTGTGTATTCATGGTGGGGCCGATCACCTTTATGTTGGGTCGGATCGACATCTCAGTCATCGAAGCTGCACGGGATCTGGGTGCCTCATTCGGCACAGTCTTCCGCCGCATCATCCTGCCACTTTCATTGCCAGGCGTCATGGTTGGGTCGATCTTTGTTTCTGTCATGGTGCTGGGCGAATTTGCCACTGCCGCGTCTTTGTCAGGGCGAAAAGTCAACCTGTTGGGCAATATCATCGTGAGCCAAGTGGGTTCGCTGAAATGGGCCTTTGCCGCTGTCGCAGGGGTCGTCTTGACCATCATCATCACCGCTGTGATCGCCTTGGCTTTGCGCCTTGTTGATTTGCGAAAGGAAATGTGAGCCATGCAATCTGGTATCTTACGCCCCGCTCTAGCAACATATACTGCCCTGTTCCTATTGTTTCTTTACGGCCCGATGATCGTTCTTGCGATCTTGTCATTCCAAAGCATCGACGGTGGGCCGCAATTCCCTATTCGTGACTGGTCTACTTATTGGTATCAACACCTGTTGGGCTTGGCTGAAAGTTCCCGCGTGTCACAACTGCCAGTGGGTGAAAGCCTCGTGCGGTCGATCCTGTTGGCCTTTATGACAACGGTTGTTTCAACAATCTTGGGTGTGATGAGCGCTGAGGCGTTTCGCACAAAATTCAAAGGATCAGGTCCCGCCTTTTACCTGATCATCCTTGGCATGATGGTGCCGGGCGTTCTGGTGGGCCTCGGAATGGCGCTTTTGTCGAATACGCTTGGCATTGGCCGCGCATGGTGGAGCACATCGTTTGTATTGCACGTGGTCTACACCTACCCATTTGCCTTTCTCATCATGCTTGCGATTTTCAACCGTTTTGATCGCACAGTCGAAGAAGCATCCTTTTCCCTCGGCGTTCCACCCGCGCAGACCTTTCGCCGTGTGACCTTTCCGATCATCTTTCCAGGCGTTCTATCTGCCATGCTGTTTAGCTTTACGCTGAGCTACGATGAATTCGCCCGTACGCTATTTACGGCTGGGCGTGATCTGACTTTGCCCTTGTCGATCTACGGAACGTTTTCGGTTGAAATCTATCCGAACATCTTTGCCTTTGGCGTTTTGACAACCCTGTTCAGCTTTACGCTTTTGGTCATCTACGGTCTTTTGATGAAGCGTTTTACAGCCAAAGCATCGCGCTTTAGCGGGCAGGAGGACGCAGCATGATTGCTCTTGTCACAGGCGCAGGATCTGGCATCGGTGCCGCAATCGCGATGCGCCTTGCCAAAGATGGCCACAGTGTTGCGGTCAATGATTTAACGCTGGCAAGCGCGCAAGCAACCGTTGAACAAATCAAAGCAGCAGGCGGCGATGCACGCGCCTATGCAGCAGATGTAAGTGATGCTGATGCCGTCGCCCAGATGGCTGCAAGCGTCACGCAAGATTTGGGTGCGCCCGACATTCTCGTGAACAACGCGGGCTTTGGTCATCAGGCTTTGTTTGGTGATATCTCACTTGAGATGTTTGATAAAATATTTGCGGTGCATGTGCGCGGTAACTTCTTGTGTACGCAGGCATTTTTGCCCGCGATGCTTGAAAAAAAGCGCGGCCATATCATCAATATTGCCTCGCAGCTTGGCCAAGTCGGTGGCATCGAGCTGACCCATTATGCGGGCGCAAAAGCTGCTGTGATCGGCATGACAAAATCCTTGGCCCGCGAAGTGTCAACAAAAGGGGTGCGCGTCAATGCCGTAGCCCCGGGACCGATCAACACGCCACTGGTCGAAGCACTGTCTGAGGACTGGAAAAAAGCCAAACAAGCCGAGCTGCCCTTGGGGCGCTTTGGGATGCCATCCGATGTGGGCGGGGCGGTTTCTTTTCTTATTTCTGATGATGCCGCGCTGTTTGTTGGTCAAACGCTTGGGCCCAATTCTGGCGATGTGATGTTGTGATGCATGCGCCAAACAAAGGACAAAAAGATGGATAAAAGAGTTGTACTGATCACAGGCGCAGGGATCGGCATTGGCCGCGCAAGTGCTTTGTGTTTTGCCAGCCTTGGCGACCACATTATCGTGACTGATGTTTTGGAAGTTGAGGGCAAAGCTGTCGTTGCTGAAATCGAAGCCCAAGGCGGCAGTGCTGAATTTCATCCCCTAGATGTACGTTCAACCGAGCAAGCTGATGCGCTTGTTGCTGATCTAAATGCACGCTTTGGCGGGCTTGATGTGATCATTGCAAACGCGGGCGTTGCCTTGCGGGTGCCGATGTCTGAGATGACCGATGAGAAATGGCACAGCACCATTGATATTGATCTTTACGGTATGATGCGCGTTATTCGCCCTGCCTTGCCCGCCATGAAGGACGGGGCGTCGATTGTGTGCCTCAGTTCAATTATGGGATCGCATTACGGCTGGGACGAACATGTGCACTATTCGACAGCCAAAGCTGGTGCCATTGGTTTTGTGCGGGCTCTTGCGGTTGAATATGCGCAAAAAGGTATTCGCGTAAACGGTGTCGCACCGGGTTATATCCGCACCGCGCAGTTACTGAATCCTGGTCATAGCCTTGGGCCAGAGGCGGCAGATATTGCCTCGCCTTACATCCCGATGCAGCGCCTTGGCGATCCATCTGAAATTGCCAATGTCATCAAATTCCTCGCCTCTACGGATGCGTCTTACCTGACAGGACAAGTTGTCACTGTCGATGGCGGACTGACGCCCGGACGCTACTAGGTCTCTTATAAAAAGAGGCGGTCAACGCCCTTTCACTTTCATCACGTTCCAAAACAGGGAAAACAACCATGACACATACTGCTAATCGTCGAAGCTTTTTGAAATATGGGGCCGCTGCTGCGGGTGCGACTGCACTTGGATCAGGGCTACACCCATGGGCACGTATGGCCTATGCCGCCAATTTGTCAGACCAAGAATTGCGTACCACAGGTCTGTCGACAACTGTTCAAGATCGCATTCTTGAGATGTTTAAATCCGCCACAGGCGTTGGCGCGACATCTGGCACACCGTCCACTTACCCTGATGCGCAAACCAAAATCCTGTCTGGGTCTTCTGATTACGACGTTTGGGAAATCATTGCCGAACGCCTGCCTGCTTTGATCGCGACCGACAATGTTGAAACCATTCCTGCCAGCGAAATTTCCAATTGGGCGAGCATTCGCGATACTTTCACAAAGATTGATCCTAAATGGGCGCCAAGCGCACAGATCTCTGGTCAAATCTGGGCAGATGATGCGCAAACCGAACTTTACATGGTGCCTGCCGTCTATAACTTTGACTCTATCGGCTACAATCCTGAAGTTTTGAGCGAAGAAGAAGCCAACACTTGGACCGCGCTTTTCGATGACAAATGGAAAGGCAAATCTGGCCTCAACGTTGATCCATTGATCGCGATTGGCCAAGCTGTTTTGGCGATGAATTCCTTGGGTTTGTTGGAAGCTGAAAACCCTGGCAATCCGACAATGGCGGAAATTGATGAAGCTGCGAAATTCTTGATCTCTAAGAAAAAAGCGGGTCAGTTCCGCGCGCTTTGGGGTGACTTTGGCGAGCTTGTGAACCTGATGGCATCTGGCGAAATGGTTGTCTGTGATGCATGGCAGCCTGCGGTTATGGCGGTCAAAGCACAGGGCAAACCTGCGAAATACGCCAACCCGAAAGAGGGCTACCGTGGCTGGGCGATTGGTCCGTCAATGCTGAAAGGCACACCAAACCGCGAAGCAGTGATCGCATATGCTGATTTCTGGCTGTCAGGTGAACCTGGCATCGCAGTGACCGAGCAGGGCTATTACTCACCATCCAAAAACATCAAAGACGTTATGGATCCTGAAAAATACGCCTTCTGGTACGAAGGTGCGCCTTGGACGGGCCCAGCAGAGCGCGGCATCAATCCTGGTGATCTGCGTGATGGTGGCTCATTGGCTGAACGGTCTTCCAACGTCGCTTATTGGCACCAGTGGCCTGATGAATACGATCACCTGATCCAGCGTTGGGATGAATTCTTAAACGCATAAAACAAACAGGAGGCGCGCGGATGATCCTCCCCGCCGCGCGCCTCTTACATGTCACTTTTTAAATGAAAGCTGATCGTTATGGTCTATGATCTCGAGCTGAATTCTGTCGGTAAAACATATCCTGATGGCACTGTTGCCGTCTCTGATTTCGATCTACAGGTCGAAAAGGGGGAATTCGTTGCCTTTTTGGGCCCAAGTGGCTGTGGCAAATCCACAACCCTGCGCATGATCGCGGGTTTCGAGGATATCACCAACGGTGAGGTCATGATGATGGGGCAAAACGTAACCCATCTGCCGCCTGAAAAACGCCCGACGTCAATGATTTTTCAGAACTACGCTCTGTTTCCGCATATGTCAGTGCGCGACAACGTCGCCTTCGGGCTTGATGTTAAAGGCACACCAAAAGCTGAAAAGAACCAAAAGGTAGACCGTATCCTTGATATGTTCGACCTTGAAAAATTCGCAGATCGCAAGGCCGATATGCTTTCAGGCGGGCAACGTCAGCGCATCGCTTTGGCGCGCGGACTTGTTGTTGAACCAGAAATCCTCTTGTTGGATGAACCGCTTGGGGCACTCGACGCCAACCTGCGCCGTATCATTCAAAACGAACTAAAGCTGCTGCAACGCGAACTTGGGATCACCTTTATTTTTGTGACCCATGCGCAATCAGAAGCGCTTGGCCTGTCGGACCGTGTGGTTGTGATGTCCAATGGTGTTGTGGAGCAAGTGTCCTCACCAAAAGATCTATACCGTCGTCCGAACACGCCGTTTGTAGCCGATTTCATTGGCTCAAACACACTTATTCAAGGCACACCCAAAGGCGCATCCAGCGCAGGCTTTGGCCTGATCGATACGCCTTACGGTGTTCTAAAAGGGGTTGGCAAAGGCGATGAGAGCATGGCTGTTGTGCCAGCAGAAGCTTTTCGGATTGCGCCCCAAGGCACGCCTGATGAAATTTGTCTCAGCGGTACACTTAGCAGCCGTCAATTGATCGGCTCAGTCGGCCATCTCAAAGTGCGCCTAGATCAAGGTGGCGATGATGTGTCCATCGAAATCAGCGCGGACCGTGATGATGTGCGCGCATTGGTGCCTGGGGCGCCTGTGACCCTTGGGGTCGATCCGACCTCTATCACTCTTATTCACACATAATGACTTAAAAAGGAGGCTGTTAAAATGGCTAAAGAAATTCTCGTTGGTTTCGGGGTTGATGTTGATGCTGTCGCTGGCTGGCTCGGCTCATACGGCGGCGAAGATAGCCCCGATGATATTTCACGTGGCATGTTCGCAGGTGAAGTCGGTTCAATGCGTTTGCTCGATCTGTTTGACAAAATGGGTATCAAAACCACTTGGTTCATTCCAGGTCACTCGGCAGAAACATTTCCTGAGCAAATGAGCGAAGTCGCCAAGCGCGGCCATGAAATTGGTATTCACGGCTATAGCCACGAAAACCCAATCGCCATGACCCCAGAGCAAGAAGAAGCAGTTCTTGATAAATGTATCGACTTGATCACCAACCTATCTGGCAAACGCCCAACAGGTTATGTGGCACCTTGGTGGGAATTTTCAAACGTTACCAATGAGTTGCTTTTGAAAAAGGGTATCAAATACGACCACTCTTTGATGCATAAAGACTTTGAACCTTACCGCGTGCGTGTGGGCGATAAATGGACCAAAATCGATTATGCAGGCAAGCCAGAAGACTGGATGCAACCGCTAGAGCGCGGCGAGGAAACTGATTTGATCGAAATCCCAGCCAACTGGTATCTCGATGACCTGCCGCCCATGATGTTCATCAAAAAATCGCCAAACTCACATGGTTTTGTGAACCCACGCGACATCGAACAAATGTGGAAAGATCAATTTGATTGGGTCTACGAAAACATGGATTACGCTGTGTTCCCGATCACCATTCACCCCGATGTGTCTGGTCGCCCACAGGTATTGTTGATGCTGGAACGCTTGTTCAAACACATCGCATCACATGAAGGCGTTAAATTCGTCACCATGGATGAGATGGCGGATAACTACGATAAAAAGTTTCCCCGTGGCTAACTGCCACTAAAGCCCGAGGTGGGCAGTGCGCTGCCCACTTCACCTTTATTTTACAGGGCCCATTCTTAACGTGGTCCGATCTTTGTGCAGTTCGGGTGAAAGGACAAATCATGTGTTCTCTGTGTGGTATTTTAGGCTGTGATGATCATTGGACAAACGCTGTCGCACGGCCAGGTGTTTACACCCGCAACCATGACACTTTGGCGCGGCGCACCGAAACCGCGCGCCGTTTGAAATCTGCCAATGCTGTTTTGTCGTTTCGCCGCCTCAAGCTTGATGTCTGGCAAGGGCGATCCTATGTGGTCAGCTCGCCAACTGGGGCCTCCAGTGTATTCGAAGCGCTCTCGCATCTTTGGCCCGAAGCCGAAACGCTCGCAGGGCGCGAATTTGACCCGTTAGACGATAATTTCATCGAATGGATGGAAGGGCAGGCGCTGTCATGATCCCCGTTATTTTGCTTACTGGCTTTCTAGGGTCTGGAAAAACAACCCTGCTTCAACGCCTTTTGCGCCACCCTTCGATGGAGGGCACTGCGGTGCTGGTGAATGAATTTGGCGAAGTCGGGCTGGACCATCACTTGCTGGATCAGATTGATGAAAATGTAGTGCTGCTCAAGTCGGGGTGCATTTGTTGTACGGTGCGCGGCGAAGTCGCCGATGCGCTTGCCAATTTGCATTCGATGCGCGCGCGTGGCGAGATCAGTTTTGATCGTGTGGTGATTGAAACCACGGGCTTGGCCGATCCATATCCTGTGTTGCAAACGCTGACCGCGCATCCTGTGCTGCGCTCGCATTTTTGCAATGGCGGTGTTTTGACCACAGTTGATACCGTCAACGCTGACATTCAAGTCACCCATCGCGCCGAAGCTGTGCGTCAGATTTCTGCGGCGGACCGTATCGTTCTCACGAAAACCGATCTGGCGACACCAGAACAAGAAACAGCTCTGCGTAAGCGTCTGTTGCACGTAAACCCAGCAGCGAATTTCATCACAAGCTTTGCCTCGGCCGAGACAATTCTGGATGGCTTTGGACCCTTGTCTTTTTTCACCACAGCCAAAGCGGAGTCCCATGATCACATCTGCGGGCCAGCCTGCAATCATGACGCGCCATCACAGGTCACTCAGCTGACCGACCAACACCGCCACCACGATGAAACCCTTGGTGTCACAAGTTTTTCCCTTGAGGTGGAGGGGGATATAGATTGGACAATGTTCGGCACATGGCTTACGCTCTTGCTCCATAAATATGGGGATAGGATTTTTCGAGTGAAGGGCATTTTAGCCATCGAAGGCGAAGCATTACCGATCGCTATTCATGGGGTTCAACATTTAGTACACGCGCCAACGCATATGGATCACTGGCCAAAAGGAATGGATCAAAGCGGGTCGAAAAGCTCGCGCCTAATTTTTATTTTGGAAGATATTGATCCTGAAAAAATTCGTCGGTCTTTCCGCGCATTTATGAATGTTGATGCTGTTCGGGCTGCGGCTTGATGACTGAACCCCTTCGTATTTTAACCACCGAAATTCAGCCTTGGCGGTATCTCAAAGATCGCGCTGAGGCGGATTTGGGCTTTCCTTTGGAATTCATTGAAAAAGATTTCAACAGCGCTCAGCGGACTGCGGCGTTTGAGCCAGCCAGCTTTGACGTCTATGACCAGTGTTTTCACAATCTAGATATCGTTTGGTATTGGCGTGCGGTGCAGGCCATTGATACCGCGCGCATCGAACATTGGGATCGTATGGATGACTTGGCGGGGGTCTTTCCTGCACAGGGCACCAATGCGCTTGGCGATGTGCCCGCGTCGCGATTGTTTGTGCAACATGATATGACGCTGTCAGACAAACAAACCGAGCGCATTTCCATGCTGCCCACGTTTTATAATTTCGACAGTTTTGGCGTTGAAACCACAGGTTTGTCTTCCGTCGACGATATCCAAAGCTGGTCGGCCCTTGTTGATCCGCAATGGGCGGGGCAGGTTGCCTTGGTTGATGAGCCCGCGATCGGCCTTTTCGATCTGGCGATGGCGTTTTCGTCAGCAGGTATCATGACATTTCAAGATATGGGCAATATGACTGTTCCGGAAATCGATCTATTGATTGACGAGGCCAAAAAACTGGTCGCCTCTGGTCATTTTCGCCCCTTTTGGTTGCGCGCAGATGAGCCCGTTGAACGGTTCAAAAATGGCGAACTCAAAGTTGCCTCCATGTGGTCCCCCACGATTGTCGAAATGCGCCGCCAAGGCATACAAGCGCGCCAAGTGCGTCCAAAAGAAGGGTATCGCGCATGGCATGGCGGCATGTGTTTATCGCGCCAATTGCACGGGGCTGCCCTTGATCGCGCCTATGCTTGGTTGAACTGGTATCTTGATGGCTATGCGGGGGCTGTTGTGGCCAAACAGGGCTATTACATGTCCGTGCCCGAGCGTGTGAAAGACCATATGTCAACCGCAGCATGGGACTATTGGTACAAAGGTCTGCCCGCAGCGCAGGATCTTGAAGATGTCGCAGGCAAATTGGCTGTCAAAACAGGACAGGTGCGATCTGGCGGGTCTTGGCGCGAGCGCGGTCAGCATATCGCGATCTGGAATTCGACAATGGATGAGCACAATTACGTTGTGCGCCGTTGGAATGAATTGGTGGCGTTTGCCTCACAAAAATATCGCTCAACACGACGCGCCAGCTAAAAGGTTACATCATGAAACAGATCACGCTTCTCGCAACAGGCGGGACGATTGCCTCTGCAGAAAATAAAACTTCGGCGGGTGTCACCGCAGGGATCAAGGCCGAAACCTTGCTGCAAAGTTTGCACTCTATGCCCGATGGGATCGAAGTGCAGGTTGAAAACTTTGAAGCAGCGGGAAGTTACGCACTTGATCTTGCGACCATATTTCGACTGACCGCACGTATTGATGCGGTGCTGGCTGACCCCAAGATCGATGGCGTTGTTGTCACGCATGGCACGGACACAATGGAAGAAAGTGCGTTTTTGGCGTGGTTGATGCTGCGCACAGATAAGCCTGTGGTCTTCACTGGCGCGCAACGTCACGCGGGGCAGCCCGACACCGATGGTCCTCGCAATATCGCCGATGCGTTAAGTGCGGCTGCAAGCGATGCTTTGATCGGCATTGGCCCCGTCGTTATGTTCGAAGGCGATATTCATGGCGCGCGCTATGTGTGCAAAGCGCATACGTCACGGGTCGATGCTTTTCGGTCTGTTGGACATGGCAAACTGGGCGAGGTCGATTACGGCGACGTGCATATTTATCAACGTCCAGCACATATGCGTCCCCAAATCAAAGCCAGCGCAGTTGATCCAAATGTGGAACTGATTGCAATCGGTATGGGCACGCGGCCGCATTTAATGGCGCTTGCGGGTGAACATGGGGCAAGCGGGATCGTTTTGTCCGCCTTTGGTCGTGGCAACGCCCCTGACGGATTCGCAGCCGAAACGCAGCGCTTAACGCAAAAAGGCATTCCCGTTGTGGTGGCATCGCGCTGTCACGAGGGACGCACACGTGCGGTTTACGGCAATGACAGTGGCGGGGTTTCACTTGTGGCCAAAGGGGGGATTTTGGCGGGTGATCTTTCTGCCGTGAAAGCGCGCCTTATGCTTGCGACCTGCCTTGGCGCTGGGTGTGATCTTGCTGAGATAAAACGGCTTTTTGCCAACGCGTAAAAGCGCCCCTGCGGCATACACGTGTGAATAGACCTGCCGATACCACAGGTGTCGAGCAGGGCGCAGTTTGTACGCTGTTTTTGTTCTTTTCTGGCAATCGCGTGCCACTGTCGTGACTTTATGCCTGCTAAGGTATCTTTTCATCGGCGCTACGGGGACAGCAGTCAGTTTTAGGCCGTAACATGTCGCGGCACTGTCAGTTGTTTTGGCAGGCATTTGTGCAACGCATTTGCCTTTGGAATAGATCACGTTTTTAACATCGACCTCGCCAAGCCGTTTGGCGATGTCTTTGGGGTGATCGACGCTGCCTCGATCCTAATCAAAACCAGATGGACTGTGGGGCTGCGATCTGCACGTCTTCCTTTCGTTTGCGATAGTCTTTTGCTCCGACGGCTGGAGCTATGATGCGTTTGAGTTCCATCCAAGCCTGCCGTTCTGTTTGCGCGAAACGGTCACGTTTCAGTGAGACGCGCGGCCTATCTGGGTCACGGATGGAACCAAAAGCTGATTTCGACGTTGGTCCTACAACAATCGAACGCTTGAAGGAGACATCATGTCGACGATCACGACAACGAACCCTGCGACCAACGAAGTGATAGAAACCTATCCGATGATGACGCAAGAAGACGCAGTTCAAAAGCTCGAGGCCGCCCATAACGCCTTTTTGGACTGGCGTGAGAAAACGCATGCGGAACGTGGTGAATATCTCACGAAAATCGCAAAGGTGCTGCGCGAGAAGGCAGACGAACTGGCCCAGCTTATGACCCGTGAAACGGGTAAGTTGCTCAAAGACGGCCATACCGAAGTCGAAATCTGTGCCGCTATTCTTGATTACACGGCACAAAACGGCCCCGATGTATTGGCGGACGAAGAGCGTACACATGGCCCCGATGGGGCACGCGGGATCGTCAGTCATCAGCCGATCGGTGTAATCTATTCGATCCAGCCGTGGAATTTTCCACTGTATCAGCCCGTTCGTGTTTTGGCCGCCAACCTGATGGCAGGCAACGCCTGTGTGCTGAAACATGCCAGCATTTGCACAGGTTCTGGCTTGCGGCTGCGCGAACTTTGCATAGAGGCTGGTCTGCCAAAAGATCTGTTTCAGGTGCTTTTGATCGACCATGACACCAGCGATACGCTTATCGAACATCCTTTGGTGCGCGGCGTGACCATGACTGGCAGCGATGGCGCTGGGCGTCACATCGGCAGTGTTGCGGCCAAGGCCCTGAAAAAGACGGTTCTAGAACTAGGCTCAAACGATGCCTATCTGGTTTTGGAAGACGCGGATATCGAAACTGCGGTCAAATTTTCCGTCATGGGGCGCCTATACAACAACGGCGAAACCTGTGTTTCGGCGAAACGTTTCGTCGTGACGGACAGGGTGTATGATGCTTTTGTTTCGGCCTTTGTTGCGCAAATGAAAGCCATCACCTTGGGCGACCCTACGGATGACGACACGCAACTTGGGCCGCTCTCCTCGACCGATCAGTTTGATACGGTGAAAGGTCAAGTCGATGACAGTGTGGCCAAAGGGGCCAAACTGCTTTGCGGTGGCCATGCGCCTGATCGCACGGGGGCCTATTACCCCGCTACGGTTCTGTCCGAAGTTCAGCCTGGCATGCCCGCTTACGATGATGAAATCTTTGGACCTGTTGCAGCCGTGATCCGTGCCAAGGATGATGAAGACGCGATGCGCATCGCCAATGACAGCCGATATGGTTTGGGCGGCGGTATCTTCAGCGAGGATGAAGATCGTGCGGTGAAACTCGCCCGTGATCATTTCGACACAGGCATGGTGCACATCAATTCATTCGGTGCAGCCGATCCAAACATGCCCTTTGGTGGCGTGAAAGACTCGGGCTATGGGCGCGAACATGGCGGCTTTGGCATGAAAGAATTCACAAACGCAAAGGCGATTTTCTTACCATGATTACAGTGCACGCATTACAATATTCCCGCGCGACCCGTGTGTTGTGGCTCTTGGCCGACCTTGGCCAACCCTGCAATCGCATCGATTATGATCGCACCGAAAGCTTTGGTGCGCCTGATGCCTTGAAGCAGGTCCACCCTTTGGGAAAATCCCCAGTCATCGAGGACGAAGGCGAAATGGTCGCGGAATCCGCGACAATCCTACGCTATCTCGCAGCAAAATACGGTGATGACAGCCACACACCGCCCAAAGATACGCTTGCCTATTGGCAGCATGAGGCAATGTTTGATTATGTCGAAGCCTCATTCGCTGAAGTGGCGACACAGGCCATCTTGCCAGCCTTTTCTGGCGATCCTGTCCCCGATGCTGCGCGCACGGCTTTGAATCGGCATCTGGATTACATCGCAGACTTTATTGGCAAAGGGCCGCTCTTGTTCGGCCAAGACGCAATGCTGGCGGATATTCAGTTGTCATACATCGTCGCTCTTTTGGCGCGATTGAATTTACTGGGGGATCATCCCGCAATCTCAAACTACTGGGACGCGCTGCAACAGCAGTCTGGCTATATCGCCGCAACCCAAGCCGCAGGCCCAATGGCGCCGCCTGCTTAAGTTAGAAAGGAAACACCATGACTAAGAACATTCTGATCGCTGGAGCCACAGGCAAAACTGGCCGCATCTTAACCCAACAGCTGATTGATCAAGGGCAGACTGTGACCGCACTGGTGCGCGAAAGCTCTGACACCAGCCAACTTCCAGAAGCGACAAGCCTGCGCCAAGCAGATTTGACCAACTTGCAATCAGACGACTGCGATGGCGCAGATGTCGTGGTCTTTGCTGCGGGATCTGGCGGCACCACAGGCCCAGATATGACCGATAAAGTCGACCGCGACGGCGCAATGCGTTTGATTGATCTTGCCAAAGAGGCAGGCGTCGAACGTTTCGTGATGCTCAGCTCAATCGGGGCAGATCAAAGCAACCCTTCGGGCGAAATGGCGCATTACTTGCAAGCAAAGCACGATGCGGATGAGCATTTGAAGGCCTCTGGCCTGACCTACGCGATCATCCGACCTGTTGCTTTGAATGATGACGGGCGTTCCGAAAAGATGGTTTTGGGCAGCGAAGTGGATATCGCTGCGCAAGCCAGTCGTGCGGATGTGGCACAGGTTCTTGCCAGCGCAGCCATAACGGGTCAATTCGATGGCAAAGCACTCAATATGCAATCCTCAGGCGAGGCGCTGAGTGCGGTCCTCAGCTGATTGAGGACACCAGTATAGCTTAGGCTAAACGATATGGTGAGGGCGCACCAGTTTTTGTGCACCCTCGCCATATCAGTGAGACCGTTTCAACGTATCCGATGGCCTTTCGCCAAAACGTTCGCGATAGGCCTTGGCGAATTCTCCCATATGGATATAGCTCAAACTCGCGGCAATCTGGCCTACAGTTCGGCCTTGGCCGCCTGCGCGCAATTCGCGTCGTGCGGCTTGCAACCTTTGCTCCTTGAGGAACTGACCCAATGTGCAGCCGCGGAACTTTTTGAAGTTCATGGACAGATTGCGTACGCTGATGCCGAGTGTATTTGCCACTTCGGCGAGTGTGGGCGCATCTGCTGCGTGTTCAATGATGTATTCTTCGGCCTGTCTGACCATATGCGGGACAACAAGGTGATGGTCTGCATTTAGGTCTACGCCAGCCTGTGCCGCCCAGCTTCCCAGCAGGTTCGCGGCGAGAGTTTCTTCGATATGCCGTATATTGCGGCTCGACATCGGTTGCGGCGATTCAGCGATAAGCCGCGTGACGTAATCCAAGCAAGAATGCCAGCTTGACCCTGAACCGCCAAAGCTCGTTTTAAATTGCCATGTTTTGCGGTGAGGCGCATTGCCAAACCAGCTTTGGCTGACCTCATCAAGCAATCTTGGACAAAACGAAAGCTGCAATTGCACATTATCCTTGCTCAATTGGCTTCGGTGGTCTCGATCAGACAGGTCAAATACAAAACTGTTGCCTGTTGGATTTAGGCGGGCTTCCTTCCCATCTAATTCGGGAATTGTATGTCCGCATAGGTTGGTGGTTGCCACCACAGGCGCAGCAGAATTTCCCTCGACATGTATCAGTAGTGGTTGACCATACTTGGTGCATGTGAAGCCGATGCGACCGACTTTCATAGAGTTAAGGACCCCATGGGGTTCATGTGATCTGCTCAGCGGGATGAGATCAATAGGGGCCACGTGTTCTTTCGCCCATTCTTTGACCTCGTCCCATTCGTTGAAACGGATTTCCTGCCCTGAACGTTTTTTGGTATCCACGGCATTGAAAAAAGATGAGCTTGTCATGCCGTTTTGCCTTGAATGGCAAGCAACGCAAGAGAGGTGATATTGAAATTAATCATGCTTTTTACCGCAGCATACAGGTGCCGCGCTCCCTTAAACAGTTACGGAATCTCTCAAAGTTGAAAATGTGTCGTGTTACTATGATGATCAATTCAAAGGTGTTCATCATAACGAATTCAACCCTGAGGTGTTGATAAGTTTACGTTTTTTCTCCTTTTTGATGCGCGTTTTCAGAATCATGTGGCGCATATATCTGATTTTGTTAGATAAGTTTGTCTTTTTTGTGACCGCCCGCAGGTGGTGCTTTACAACCTAGCGTAGATCGTGCGTGTGCTGGTACCCTGTGCAGGAATAAAATTTGAAGCGACCCTCACTTAGGTGCGCCACGCCTGCGAATGACAAAGGAAGACAATAAACGATCTGAGGGCGAGAACATTCAGCATCACAGTGTGGATCAATTCTGTGAGTGCTGCCTAAACGCGGATTAGGGCAGGTCAGTCTTTTGTGATGGCATCATATAGTGTCGCTGGGATGTCATTTTGATCGGGCGGTGGCGTTAAGTCGTCAGGTTCTTCTCCACACTACTCTATGTACGCGAGCTGCGGGTGATTGTTAAAGCCAAGCTTGGCGAGACCTCTGATCGTACCGCGACCTGTCTGGCTTCCTCTTTTTTTGGGGGGCTAAAGACCCCATGGGCCCGATGGGTATGGCGCTTCACTTGGCCCTTTTTATGTGGGCCAAGTCGATTGCCTGACTGTATTTACACCTTCCTTGTATCGCGTGTCGAAACGCGATCTGCTGAGAGAGGTCTGTGCAGTGCCAATCCCTTCGGGCGTTAATCATGTTTTTATGCTCGGGAAGGGTAACACACTTTATAAGTGTATTTCTACACATGATATTATCAGCGTTTTTCAGTGGTTTTCGGGCGTTATCTGGGCTGTTTTATCGGTCTCGACAGCATGGATCATCATCATGATTCTCTCTGAAAATGGCGATTTACCTAAATTTGTGCTTAGATATTAATAATTTGGACGCTCTGAATATCGGAAAACTGCCACGGGTATCGGATTCAGGAAACTAAAAATGTCATCTCGCTCAAATTGCCTTTTTTGACAAGACAGATCACTTTGATTGCGCCAAAGTTTCTATGCGGACACAACTATAAGGATATGTGGCACCCCACCCCATTTTCCCAAAATGTGCCGTGGCGTGCGTGAGTGAAGTTACAGAATCGACAATGACAGTCAGTTTTTTAGCTTTTCTTCGGCCGCCTAAGTTTCAAAAGACACCTTTGGCTCGGCTGCTCCAGTCCCCGCCAAACCCAGGTCTTTTGAACACTCTCCGCTCTGTCTGAAACGTACGGACAGAGCGGGGCCATCCCGAGGCACCACACCCGTGGCGCGCGTCGAAATTCGGACCGTAGCACCTGTTTTAGGGGCTTAGTGTTAACAAAGGATTGATTCTATGCCTGTAACCGCAAATTTTACTGACCAATTGTACTCTTACTCGGGCGACCTTGTGTCTTTGCTGAATGTTTCGGTTTTACCAAATTTTTCAGGGGTCGCAGGGGGAAACATCTCTCTGACAGATAACGACGGCGTATTGACCCCGAATGAGGCCAGCACGATTGTTATCGACGGATCGCCCGAGAACGTCACCTATGTGGGTGTCGCAACGTTTAACGGCTCTGATGGCGGGCTCATCGGCGGCGTGCTGGGCGGGTTACTTGGCTCAACCGAGGCCGCAATTTTCGAAACCGCGTCAGGTGAGCTATACCTCTATGCCCCAGATGGCTTCCCTGCGCTGGCTGGCGTTGCTGTTGGGATCACTGTTGATCAGGGCGCATCCTACAGCCTTTCAGCCACCACGCCTGGTATAGTCGATGGCACGGACGATGGCGAAGTCATGAATGTCGGATACACCGATGCCGATGGTGACGAAATTACCAACTACAATGCAGGTGGTCTTTTTGGTGGATATCAATCCGGAGACGATGTGATCTATGGCAATGGCGGCGATGACACCATCAATGCGGGAAGCGGGAACGATGTTATTTCTGGTGGTGAAGGCAACGATACGATTGATGGCCAAGCTGGTAATGACACGATTTCTGGCGATGCTGGTGATGACACAATCTATGGCGGTGCAGGCAATGACGTAATCGGCGGCGGTGAAGGCAACGACATCATTTTTGGGGGGGCTGGGAATGACACCATCTATGGTGGTGCTGGCAACGATATAATCACCGGTGGCGATGGGGCTGACATAGTATATGGCGGCGACGGCAATGACGTTTGGCTTAGCGATGGGGAAACCTCCACGTCAAGCTCAGCCTCTGATGAAGTCTATCTTGAGGGCGGTGATGACTACGCCCAAATCGGGTACTTCACTGTCGGTACACCGGATATTTTGGACGGCGGTGAGGGGAACGACACCGTCGCCCTCGATAATGCGCTCGTCAACACTCTCGACACAGGTATCACGCTGAATGACGACGGCACCAGCACGACAATTAATTTCGGCACGATTGTAAACAACTTTGAAAACGTGCGTGGTAGCGCTGGTGAAAACGCAATCACAGGCAACAATCTCGACAACATCATCTGGGGTCTGGGGGGAAATGACACGCTTGATGGTGGTGGCGGTAATGACACGATCGAAGGTGGTGCGGGCGCTGATAACATGTCGGGAGGCGACGGCAACGATAGGTTCATCATTGGCTCTGCGGCAGATGCGAATGGCGATGTTATCGTCGGTGGATCTGGCGTGGACGATACCACGGATATTGATGTCATTGATCTCAGCGCGATCGATAGAAGCACCTATACCATTACGGCAAGCGTTGACCCGAACGACAGTGGTGCAAAGACAGGGACAGTCAACTTCGACACAGGCGAGACCCTTAGCTTTAGTGGGATCGAACTCATTTGCTTTGCGCGTGGATCTGAAATCATCACGTCGAACGGACCCGTGAATGTTGAGGATCTAGAGGTCGGCTGCATGGTTTTGACCATGGACAACGGCATGCAGCCCTTGCGTTGGATAGGAAGCACGAAACTTGACAGTCACGCTTTGGCTGCGCGTCCAAAATTCAAGCCGATCAAAATTTCGGCTGGTGCGCTTGGCAATGGCACTCCGATGACAGATCTCATGGTATCGCGTCAGCACAGAATTCTGGTGCGTTCCGCGATTGCTGAACGTATGTTTGGGGTTCCTGAAATATTGGTCGCTGCGATCAAACTGGTCGAGTTGCCTGGAATCGAGATCGTCGAAGACGCGGAGAATGTCGAATACTTCCACATACTGTTTGACGAACATGAAATTGTTTTTTCCAACGGAGCTGCGACAGAAAGCCTGTTTACTGGGCCTGAAGCACTCAAAGCGGTCACAGAAGATGCACGTGCGGAAATTATTGAACTTTTCCCTGATATTGAAACGCAAACAGCCCTGATTTCTGCGCGCTATATTCCACCCAAAGGGAGCGTGGTAAAACGCTTCGTCGAGCGTCATGCGAAAAACAATAAGGCGTTGATGTGCTAAATTTTTTACCCATGTAAACCCAAGCACATTAAAAGTGGGGTTGAAATCAGACTTAAGATCAAGGGCTTACAGGCCCTTGATTTCTTTAGCGACAGTGATTGAAAACGCTACACACTCAATCCAGACCTCATTTTCACTGCGATGTCGCAGTACAGGGCCGCATCCAAACGCAAACTGGCCTAAACGAACACTTGGGTGGCACAAAAACGTGGCAGGTCCACGTCAAAATCACCCGCTTGGTTCGCCTATGCGGAGATACTCATCGATAATTTGCGCCAGCATTACAGGTTTGAGCCATATGTCAGTGACGATGAAACTACCCCATCAGACTTGGATGTTCTCTTATTATTATTACTTTTTTTCAGTAGCTTGATGCTTTTTCGATAGTCGCATAGAGGCGCGGCTGATGTCATCTAATATGACTGAAAGTCGCTGATTGTGTAGCCCCAGTGTAGCCCCAGAGTGGGAATGACAAAGACTGCATTAACAGACGTTCAACTTCGTAAGTTGAAGCCTACTGGCAAGAGAGAAGAATATTCCGATGCGACGACCACAGGCCTGCCTGCGCGCATGTCAGTCTCTGGAGAGATTTCATTCGCTCTAAAAGCGCGTGGCGTAGATGGTAAGTTGCATACAATTACTCTGGGTCGTTATCCAGATATGTCGTTGAAGCAAGCGCGCGCCGAAGCAACGTGAAAACGCATTGCTCTTAAGTCTGGTGTGGACATCAACGGTGAGAAACGCAGTAAGCGTACTGCTGTGGCCGAGGCAAGCGATGCGCCAACATTATTTGAGCTGCTAGGGGAGTATGCAGCGGTATTCGGTGCAACGAAAAAGATCTGGGCACCAGCAGGTCCAAGGACGAAGCGCACCCAAGCTGGTCGTGTCATCGAAAGGGTCTTTAAAGCTCTTCTGGACCGACCTGTGAGTTCTATTTCAGTCGAAGAGTTCGCAAAGTGTGTGAATGGATATGAAGCTGTCAAAAGACTGGGGGCAAAGAATACCGCAAATGGTCAAGCGTCCAAAGCGCGGCTATATCTTTCCCCTGTACTCGATTGGGCGGCAGGTCGAAATACATATTCAAAACTAGGTTCATCACGTCTACCTTTATTAAAGGTTGTCGGCTTGGAGAATATCCATGATCCCGCGAGCAATGACCCACAGATTTCTGGCAAGCGCGACCGAGTTCTCAAGCAAGAGGAACTTCAAGCGATATTGCCGTTTCTAAAGTACCCAGCCCCTCAAATTGGCAAGTTGAGAGTGGATGCAAAAGCTGACTTTCGACCTATCGCGATGCGGTTCATGCTGTTCACAGCTGCGCGCCGCGAAGAGGTCGTTGAAATGCGGTGGCGAGACCTTGATCGGACAAACAATGTCTGGCGAAAGCCTCATGTGAAATCTACAAAAGGGGGTGCTAGATCGCAGGACCTACCGTTGTCTCAGTCTGCCGTCGACATTCTTAAGGTATTGCCGGGTTGGACCTCGATGCAGCCCAATGAGCTCGTTTTCCCTAACAGTAACGGCACTGGAAAGCTGGGAAATTGGCAACGTTTTCAAAACGCATTGTATGAGGCGACTGGAACTGAAGGTTGGCACAGGCATGATCTTAGACGAACAGCGGCGACATTGATGCGCAGTATCAAAGTGCCGGCATCTGTTATCGAACAGGTGCTCGCTCACACAGACCCATTCAAAAGTGAAGGTCTAGGTGGGGCGGCAACGAATTACATCAAGTTGACACGCATCATGAATAACACCCGAGATCCTCAAGAAGAGGCCTTATCACGGTTGGCGGAGGCTTTAATTTACATTGAGACGCTGTAGCCGCTAGATACATCTTGTTGCACGTGTGTGGGTTCCCAACCCCTTTTTCAAAAAGCCATCCCTCAAGAGTGGCTCTCGGCCCATTGCGGTAATTGGCTGGCCGATTTAAAGCTGCAATGCAGCTTCCCGAATGCTGACATTGTTGGTTTTCCCAGAACTTTCTGGAAATTAGGTCTAGCGTAGTGGCGGTGCGGCGTTACAAATTTTCGAAAACGGCGGCTTATTCCCATTTCAGGGAATGTTACATGTCATAAGAGCTTTTTGACAGGTGATTGACTGACTACAAGGGCGTGCGAACCTATCAGAAATCATAGGTTCCGGACCCGCACCCGCCTCATCAGGATATTGAGGCAAAACTTTCAGGAGATGCACCGCAATGCGCTTTTGAATTATGATTTCTCTTTCGGCATGCTTGATGGCAACTGAGGCCTCGGCGTTCACTTTGGACCACAGCAAGGGTGTGGTTGTGCTTTATAAGGCACGCAGCGGCAACTGGCTGGGCTGTGGCCCAGTTCAATGCCTACAGGTCGCGGAGGAGACCGATGAACGAGTGGCAGATCTTGTGACGCCCGACGCACTCGGAGATCCTTATTACGTCGGGCGCATAGGACGCTGCGAATTTTTCCAGACGCCTAACTCCTTTCGGTCTTATGACCACAGCGTCAAATGGGTCATCGATCGTGTCTCGAGCAAATGTTGAGTCCTACTACGCCACCTAGAGACGCAAACTTCAGACAAGCCCTGTAGGCGGTCGAAATCACTTCTAACATCGTGTTTGCGCCGTTCTTGCGGCGCAGATTACCGCTTTGTAAATAAACCTTCGGCACCGTGATGCCAAGAATATAGGCCAGTTGTTCACATCTGCGGAAACGTCTCAGCCCGTGCAAAAAATTCCGCTCAATAGGCATAAGATGAATGCTGTCGCGCGGCTTGTCGAAGGCGGCTGAAATGCCTTCGATTATTATCTTTACAGCAGTGCCAAATTTCGATTCGGATATGCGCAAGCTTAGCTTGAAGGGCTCCGCATGGATCTCTCTCAGCTCTAGAAAACGATGCAAAGATATTGATACCCCGACGATCGTTGGTGAACTCCATCAAGAACGTTCAGCGAGCTTTGGCTTGAGTGTGGCGTTGCGAAAGATGAAAACCACGCGGCGATCGCCGAAGATCAGTTGCACCACGCACCCGCTCGAATATCGCGCTTTATACAACCAATTCCGTCGATTGCGCTCTGCCACTAAAGCTTGATTTTTGACGGGAATCGGGCATTTTAGCAACAGCTTAACAAGTTTCATTTGTCCAGTTTCACCGCATCCCCGACGATCTACTGTCGGACGTATTAATCGACCGGCTAGAAGATTTGGCTTTGGTTTCGAAACGGTCTTCCTATCGGAACAAGGCGATTTACCGAGCCAACGCTTAGCCAGAAATCGTGCAACAGAGTAGATTCATCTAGTGCCTGAATCCCTATCGCATCACGACATTTACGAAGCAGCTCTGGATGACGAGTTGTTCAACACTCTGCCCAATCGACTGGCGCGCGAAATCGACGTGCCTTCGACGATATTCATATGGCTCCATCCGGGGGATTATCGCGAAATCGCAGCCGGAACTCAGGCGGAAGCCAATCTCGATTACAATTCATTTGAAGGGCATGATCCCTGGTTAGCGCATGGCACGGATGACAAGATCGGAATGGGCGCGTTTCGGCTGTCGAACTATGTCTCCCCGCAAGAACTCGAAAAAAGCGAAATGTATAGCGAGTTCATTCAGAAAAACCGGCTTGATCGGTATTGGTGCCTCGGCCTAATGCAAAGCACGCGCGACGGTCGGGTCGCTACGGCCTTTCACAAAGGCAAGACTGCCGGTGATTTCACGGATACCGAAATCGGCTTGATAAATCGCCATGTCGAAGATCTGGGACGGCTCCATGAAATCCGGCGCGAATTGCACCGCGCCAGCATTCGTAAAATTGCAGCAGTGGATCGCAGCTTGCTTGATGATGCACCGATCTTCGAACTTGATCGGCAGGGTCGCCTTCTTCGGATGAATGGGAAAGCTGAACGACTCTTCAAGCTGCATCCGCTTCTTGCCATCGATTCCAAGCGCACGCTCAAGGTTCGTGGCACCGGAAAAAACGCCTTTCACTTTGCCGCAGCAAAAGCCACAGGGGCCCGCAAAAGTGAGGGCAGCGCGATGGACCTTGCTCAGACGCGCGCGACTGACGGGCGCATCATTCCGAAACTGCGGCTCAATTTCCTGCCAAGAACCGAGGGCGGGCGTAAGGTGCTGGTTATTGCAACGACCGAATGCGCCGATGGACTGCAGAATTTTTTTGACTCTCCGCAAGAAAAAATACTGCTTACGCCTCGTGAGCGCGATGTCCTACATGGCTTTATCCGGGGGCTCAGGCGCGACCAGTTGGGCCACGACCTCAATCTGGCGATGCCGACGATTGATTTGCACAGTGCGAACCTACGAAGAAAGCTGGGAGCGCGAACCATCGCGGAGGCAGTTGCCATCGCCTTAAAGCACGGCCTCGTCTGATGCCAAAGGGGCCGTGGAGCGCTGGGCAAAGGCGATAACTGTGCTTGCGCTCTGCTCGATGCTGCGAACGGCTCAGAGTCGACACTCGCGCTTTGCAGTTTCAAGGCCGTTTTAGGCAATGACTGCAGCTTTCATACTCGGGTCCACTGAATATAAGTGGCGGCGACTGCTTCTCAATTCAGGTTTGAAGAATCTGCATATTGCCGGCAATTTCAACCGCTTCGGGTGTCGTTCGCGCCCACAGCTTTCGGCGCAGGTTACGGCTGTGCATATCGACTGTCGGCAGCGAAATGTTCAGTTCATGTGCAACTCTATCTCGTCGCAAGCCTGCGGCAAACAGGTTTAGAGCAGCGCGTTCTCGAACAGAAAGTTCGGGAGCTGAGATATCAAGCATTTCAATATTCGCGCGCATCCAGAACAAAACGATACGCACCAAACCGGGGAGAAGCGGCAGAACATTGAGTTGGAGAACCGAAGGCTTAGCCTCTTCGTATGATATGAGTATGAGTATCGTAGAAACAGGGCGAAAACGGTCACATGTGGCACGCAAGGCATCGGTAAAGGATTGAGCCGGATTTACGTGAAAAAACTCTGCGCCGTCAGCTCTGACATATTGAAGGTTCATGTTCAAAAATTGTGTTGCCACACCATTGCGAGAAATGATCCGCCTTTCAACATCGAGATCGAAATAGGCGCGATCAGCCACGTTCCTGTTCTGGCCCCAAAGGGGTTGCTGCATATGTACCGGAAATCTGTGGCAGAGACGGCCAGTCTGGATATTCTTTTCAAAAACAACATCTGTTGGAGTGGCTACGCCTGATCGCGAACCATGCCACCCTTGTCTCGGTTGACGAGCTCACCAATCTGCAACGCAACTAGCTTGGCGATCTTAAGAAGATAACCTGTCAGGTAACGTTCATTCATGGCATAGAAGACCAGATCAGTCCTATTCATGACATTGAGACGATTGCGCACACCTTACCGGATGCCAGTTTTCATGCGATTGAAAACGCTGGACATCTGGTTTCGACGCAGCATTTCAAGCCCTTGATCAAACAAGTAACCAACACCGACGACTTGAGTCACATGGCATCGTAACCCTTAGCCCTTGAACAGTTTTTCAGAATTGATAGGACCATCCTATCCTGCAGTCGGTCGACGTCGACTGGTAGAGCGAAATGTTTGAATTCTGGATTTTGTAGCCACAGGACAGTTTCGGTGTCCCTCCCATGATTTTGATCCGACTATAGGACACGGAAAAGCCAAGCCGATAGATTTCATCGTGACGCGGATAATCTACTGCGGCGAAATCAGTATCATACCACCTCACTGCTGCACTTAGGTTTAAACCGGCGCGCAACGTGTCGGTGATATCTGTTTCATAGCCCCCCCGCAAAGTGCCCCCCCAATACCCGTGATAGTCTAAAGAGGGCTTCGAGCGCTCAACGGTGCCACCAAGGTGAATTGTAGCACCTGTTTCAAGTCTTTTGTTCCACCCCAAATGCAACGAGGCAAAAGGGCCAGACAGGCTGTCTTTGTCCAAATAATCGCGATACTCTGCGACGCCGCTAAAGGTGAACTGAGTATTCCCAGTGAAAGACCGAGACCACTGCCCATGCAGGCCCGTTGCAATGCGATCAGAGCTATTGCCCTCAGCCTCAGCATAATAGGTGCGATCAAAATGCAGGCCGCCGAGGATACTGCCATGAGCATCGACTTTTTTGACATCTGTTGTCACACGTCCGCGCCAATATCTCAGTTCGGATGCGTCATACCATATTCGGTTGAAGGTTGTTCCTATTTCAAAAGTCAGACCATCGGCAATCGGATGACGATAGCTGCCATGCAGACCCACTTCGAGCCCAATGCCAGATGTTTCTTCGCCTCCGTCATCGATTTCAAAACGCCCAATGAGCGTATCAAAAACGGTCTGTGATGAAGTGTTCCTGATATTCGTGCTTGGCAAGGCTGCAAAACTGGCCGAGGCAACCAAAGGATATCGGGCCTGAAGTTTTGCCAACGCCGCCAAATACTGTGTTTCATACCGACCATATTCAGGGCGCTTGAGCAGATACTGCACAAAGGCTTCAGCTCTGCGGACCTGACCGCTGCGTGCAAAGGCTTCGGCCAAAGACAGTTGCGCACGCAAATCTGAAGGGGCGATCCTGTGGGCTTTGGAAAAATAAACGATCGCCTCTTTCGGTGCATCCTTGCTCAGTGCCACCTGCCCAAGTTGCATAAGTGTAACATAGGCCTCACGGGGAGAGAGCGTACTCTCTGCCTGCGCGCCGCTTGCGATGCTCATGTAAAGCAATATCGCGGCACATATCTGCCGTAAGTGAAAAGGATGCCTCATAGGCCACATCGCTCTCATGTTACACAGGAGTGTGCTGCGAGTTTCCCCGCAGCACCTTGAACACATTCACTTGTTACACAGGGCTTACTATTCGATCGCAGCAAAGCCGCCCTCGACGTATTCGTCGTCGATCAAACCCTCAACGTCACCAACAACGGCAAGTGCGCCATCAGCATCATAAAAAGTGCCATCCATGGTCAAGGCAACATCATGGTCCTCGTTATCAGTCAAAGTGCCCTCAAGATCAGCCGTCATCGAAGTGCCAGAAATGTCACCCTCGACATCCAATGATCCCGTCAGCGAAGCCTCAACTTCAGATGAGTCTTCTTCATAGAGTGCAAAATTATCTGCTGTCCCAATCACTTCATCGGTTGTGAAATTTGCGGTCAGGGTCAACTCGCCAATCGCTTCCAGATCTTCATCCTCTCCGAGATCAGAAATAGCGATTGCGCCGGAAAGAGTAGCGGTCCCGCTCATCAGTTCTTCGGACGCTTCTTCAAGTTCTTCGTTCTCTACGGCCTCATACAGCGAAATCGCTTCTTCATAGTTATCCGGAAGTTCAGTGTCTCCGCTTCCCAGACAGGCGGCCAGTGGCAATGTAGCCGCAGCCAAGGTTGCCATAGTGTAAAGTTTCATGACTGTGTCTCCTAATTTATACTGTTCGAATCACAAACGGGGTCGTTCAAGATTGGAAAAACTCTCTACGATCTCGAAATTTGAACAACCTATAGGAACTTGTAGGTTTACAGTTCGCTCAAACCCACGACAGACCGAAGCAACATCAGTTCCCCGGTATTTTACGTTACATTTCAGTTGAGACGGGTGAGCAAAAGCCAGTTCTTTGACGGTCTGTGATTGGATTTTGTCACACACAATCTCATAGCCGCCGTGGTAGACGTCGCAGCGAATGCAGCTTCCCGAGAGCAGACATTCATGCCATGTGCGGCAATTCTACCCCTCGAGGTCGGCAGTGTGGACAAGTTTTCCGTTCTATTCGCACACTTTGTAGTTAGCTTTATGTTTGCTAGCCCTCATTCAATTGTGGTAAATGATTGCCAAACACTAGGCTTTGGCATAATTCTGCATCTCTTTTACTGACAGTGAAATACATCGGCTTTTGAGAAGGGTCGGCAGTGAGTTGAGGTTGCTTGTCCCCTTGTTCATCTTTCCACCTTATAACAAAATCTTTCATAAATATGTTTCGAGCAAACAGTCAGATGTTAGCTTGGGCGAAATCAGTGCGTCCGACTTGCTTGGGGCCCGAAAAGATACTGATAGGGAGCAATCTCGCCTATACCGCGCGTTGGCTCGGCGTATCCAGCGATATGGGGTGAGCGGACTACAGTCCGAAGGCCGTCTAAACATTGAGATTCAGCGATATCACGCAAAACACAGTGGAGACCACAACAAGAACGCGAATTAAGAACGCGCCTTTGTGCGGAAGCCGAACGGGGTTACATCGCAACAAGTGTGGGCCTGTTATTGCAGAGGGATGAGGGGGACGCCCCTCACCAGAATATCGAAGGAACGTTAGACCTCATAGATCACGCAGAAGAAATTGCGATTAAGGCACGGCAGAGCAAAGCGACAAATGATGATCTTTTCCGGATGCCGTGGGTGCACCTCGGGCTGCGAGCTTTGCGTCAACGTGATGAGTCAAAGGAAGCACGGGTTGAACGCCTTGTGTCTTGCGATGTTGTTTTGTTTCTCTGGGTGCTTGCACTGATTGCGAGCCAAAGCGGTTGGAGACTTGCGGACATTGGTCACTACATTCCAAATAGTTATGAGGATCTTGGAAAAGTTTGGTTTCAGGAACTCAATAGGTTTGCAAAATCAATGCACACCGTGGAAGAAACACAATTGGGTCAGTTGGCAACGTATAAGGCCGTCGCAGCCTTCCTTGTAAGCGGTGAACCCGATGGCGGCCCGTTGGAGGCGCTGTCCGAAGAACTGAGTGCAATTGTAAGGGGAAAAAAGAGGCTTACCAACCGCGTTGTTGAGCGCCACACAAGATATTTTACTGAGACTCTAAAGTGCCACTGGAATGATCAGCCTAATAAACATACCTTAGCAGAAGACTTTGGCTCCATATTACTTGTGCATGGCCAAATTCTAGGTCTGTTGCAATATGCTCGCGCAGTAGCTTTATCGGATATTCGGCAAAAGTACCCTTCAGCAGATATTGATGCCGCATTTGATGCCGGGTTGGCATGTTGGCCCAAATTGGCCGAATGGGCATGCATTTAAGAAACGGCGACCAATTTCCAGTCGCCGTTTCTATTTTCTATAGCTGGTTTGAACTACTTCCCTTTTCCTCCGGAACCGCCGTTAGAACGACCGCCGCCGCTTGGATTACCTGTTGTGCTGGGCCAACCGCCACCGTTTCCTTGTCCTTTTGACATCTTTAAATCCTTTTCGAGTTCAGTGACGTAGGTGTACCAGATACTCGCGTACTCACGTCCGGACGAGTTGGGACAAAATCGAACTCACCGCACCAAGGTCCGCTTGGGGCAATTGGTGGCGCGCCCTTTACACCCGCAGCTAAGGTCCGGTTTCCGCGCTATATGACTGCCCGTAATTCTCGCTCTTATGCAAGTCAAAGACGAGCCAAGAGAAGAAAGGTTTGCTTCGAACTGGTCTCGATGTAACCCTGTGCGGATAGTGTAATTCTCTAAGGGGCTTAAAATGTGTGGACGTTTCGTTGATCCCAATCTGCGAAATACGGAGATTGATATGTCGCAGATTAAGATCGATCCGATCCCGAGGCGCTTCAACGTAAAGCCTACCAACCCCATTTTGATATTCGCCGATCAGCCGTTGGAAGGTGTCGCAGCGCGTTGGGGGCTCATCCCGACTTGGTTCAAAGGAAATGATCCCAAGGAATGGAAAGCAACCACGTTCAATGCTCGGATCGAAGAGGCGCGTGATAAGCCGACCTTCCGCGCTGCATGGCGATATGGACGGTGTTTGATCCCCGCTGGTGGGTTCTATGAATGGACAGGCCCCAAAGGAAATCGTAGGCCCAACTTTTTTGCTCCGGCGGGCAACGATGCCAATTTCTATTTTGCTGGGCTGTTCTCAATTTGGAATGATATGCGGACCTGCACCATTATGACCCGCGCGGCAACGGATGCGATGGCTGGGATTCACAATCGAATGCCTGTGATCCTGAATTCGGAAGAGCGTGAGGCATGGCTAGAGGGTTCGGCGGACTTGGATATCGGGATCGAGGCAGCCCTAAAGACATGGCCCGTTGAGCGATTTGGATTGATGGATGAAGGGACTGGCCTCATTGAAACCGCTGAATAACCATGCCCAAATTTTACCTGTCTACGAAATGAGCAGGCCAAGTTTTATTTTGTGATGCTCATATCATGGGAAATCTACCATCCTTATGATGATGTTTTGTGAAAAAGCGGACACAGAAACATATTGCAGCTAACGGCAGGTTAGAGCCCATTGTTCCATTTGCTGCGCAGTCCACGAATGTCAGCTTTTGAGCTACGTGTCTGATGTGTCAGCCTCACTTTCAAACCGGGCTTTGCGCAGGCGAGCTGTCTTCTGATGTCGTACTTCTGCCTCGTCTTCAGTAATGCGTCGCACAATGCGCGTGGTCTTATCAAGGGGTGTCTCTTTCGGCGTAGTGCCGGACGTAAAGACGGTCGTTTTAGCCAGATTGGCCATGAGTGGTCTCCTTAAATATTCGTGGAGCGATGTTGAGATGTGGCCAACCGGTAAGTCATCGCTCTGGCCGCAAAACCTGACGGCTTTTGCGGCTAAGAGCTTTTGACGGATGAGTTGAGAGGAGCGGTTATGCCGGTTCAGGTACGACCAGAACCGAACAAAGTGCCGATCTCGTCACCTTGCGGGCGACCGAGGTGTCGAGAAACGCTTCAAGCCAAGATCGGTTTGGGGACCCGACGACGATAAGATCGGCGTCAAACGCTTCGGCATACACGCCGATAACGTCTTCGATCTGGCCCCTACGCACCTCGATTTCGGTTTCAATGCTTGATCCGCAGGCTATCTTCAAGTCTTCGAGCTGATCGTGGCGGTCTTCGATGATTTGCGCATCGTCAGTCGCGACAAGGGGAACTGCGGTGAGCATTGGTCCTGTCGCCGCCAGTCCCGCCCCCTCAAAGGCTGACGGTACAACACTGAGCAAGCTGACCTTGCCGCCCGTGCTCTCGGCCATGTCATAGGCAACGCCTGCAACTTCGCGATTGAGATACTGATCTACGGTTGTGACGACCATAATACGTTGAAAGCGCGCTGTTTGGGTGTCTGTAGTCTCTGCGCCCTCAACATCTTTGACGTTTTCGAGATGGACCAAAGCAGACTGTAGGTCTTCCGCATTGTAGGCTGACGTTGATCCGGCCATGCCCTCGGACGTCGCTTCCAGCTTTTGATCCGCATCGACCGCCATCGACTTTAATATTTTCACCTTGTCAGCGTGGCCGAGTTTGACATCGCTCAGAACGTGTTCCGGCGTTTCAAAGTAGCGCACGGGGTTTGATACTCTTGCTTGTGCATAGTTGTTCATGGTTATCTTTCTTCACTGCGATTGAAACCAATCGGCAGTAAATATCAGGATGATGTGGATTGCAGTCACCCAATTCGGAGTGAACTATTTGGACCTTGCGGGCAGCTTGGACATCATATTCCAGCACGCGCTTCAGATCTGGCATCGCGCCGATCTTCTTGATCCGTCTCCTTATCAATACATGAAACAAAAGGAAAAATCAACGTCGGTGGACGACGGCACTGGTTTTTAGCGCGATACCAATTGCGCATGCAACAATCCCCGTTCATTAAAATGGTACAGGATCAGCATGGTAGAAGCATCATTTACTGAAAGCAGCCGCCTATATCATCAGCGGCAATGTCGGCTCCGTCCGCATTGCAGAACTTGATATAGTCCAAAGCGAAAGTTCGGTTTCCTGCCCGAAGGGTCGATCGACACAAACGGCCTAAGCGGCCATTGGTCGTTCGTTTCGCCGCTGCATTGCAGCTTCCTCAAAGCAGACATTGACCCGTTAGCGCAGCATTTTGACGTGCTGGATGGCGGCTACGCGGACAATTCAGTCATTCGTCACTTAACTTTGAACGTCTGGTTCAAGCAATAGGCCTGAGTACAGGTGTCGATTTGGGAGAGCTGTCGATAGTCGACGGGCGCGCAAGATAAAACCCCTGTCCATATGTACAGCCCATACTTTGTACTCTCGCCAATTGCTCATGCGTCTCGATGCCTTCCGCAGTGGTCTCAACCGAGAGTTCGTTTGCTAAAGATGTCACTGAGCGTACTATGGCAAGAGAAAGCGCGTCGTCCGATGAAGCTGAGACAAAAGATCGGTCGATCTTTATGCGGTCGAAAGGAAAATTCTGGAGATAGCTCAGCGATGCAAATCCTGTCCCAAAGTCGTCTAGGGCAATCTTAACTCCCAACGACTTCAACTTGAAAAGCTCAACCACAGCTTCATTTTCGCCAGTCAAAGGAACATTTTCTGTGATTTCTAGCTCAAGCCTACTTGGATCGACACCAAATTCATTCAAAGTCCAGACGACTTGATCGAATGTACTTCCACTGCCCAGCTGGCGGGGCGAGACATTTACAGCAACACGTTGATCTTCATCTAGAAAGCGTAGTGATTTGATGCTCTCCCAGATTACCCATTGGCCAATTTCGGATATCGTGCCTTGCTCTTCTGAAATACGGATGATTTCCTCCGGCGAGAGAGCTTGTGCATCTGTCCCACGCCACCGCAACAAAGCCTCCACTCCGACGCAAGAGCCATTGTTCAAAGAAAATATTGGCTGAAAATCAAGGCCAAGTACATTGCAACGAACGGCAGATCGTACTGCCGATGCATTTTCCTTTTTAGCCTTGTTTTCAAACATGAGGCCGGTGTCATGAACATGATATCCACCTCGACAACACTCTTTGACTTTGTAAAGGGCCTCGTCCGCATTTCGCGTTAAACTGTCAATTGAGAATTCCCGCGTCGAAGCTACAGAAATGCCAACACTACCTCCAATCGATATTGGCTTGCCAAGTATCTCAAAAGGTCGGCGGAGCTCAGTGTTGACCATGCTCGCAATGTCCTCAGCGACTTGGATCGCATCGGCAGTCTTACAAACGATTACGCAAGCAAACTCGTCCCCACCCAATCGTGCGACCATGTCGTCTTTGCGCATACAGCCTTGTAAGCGGGTAGCTGTCTCCGTCAGCAAAGCGTCACCTGCCTGGTGCCCGTTGGTATCATTCACTTCCTTAAAGCGGTCCAAGTCCACAAAAAGCAATGCGATTGACTCGTCGTCGGCTGCTTTCTCTTCGATTTCTTCAAGTTTAGAATTGAAGGCCAGTCTATTAGGAAGCCCAGTAAGTGCATCATGAAAGGAAGCGTACTTATGGACCTCCGCAGCCATCACTTGTTCCGTGATATCATTGTGAGTGCCGACCCAACCGCCGCCCGGTAAGGGTGCATTCATTGAGCTAATAGATTTACCATTTGCTGATTGGAACTGGTAAGCGGCAGTCTCGCCGCGTTGAAGTTTGTGCGTCAAGTCTTCAATATGCCTATCGATATCTCCGTGGAATTCATCGCGAGACTGTTCCATTTCTAGGAGAGAACGGAATGCGACACCTGTTCTGACCTCATTCGTAGGTTTGCCAAATATCTCAAGATAGCGGGCGTTCCAAATCACCAAACGACCATTGGCATCGAAGACACTGACCCCTTCATCCATGTTATCCAGGATTGCCAGCAAACTTGCTGTTTTCTCCCGAGCAATTTTCTCTGAACTGCGTATCCGTTCCTCTACGCGCTTTTGCTCTGAAATGTCTTGAAAAGCTCCGATCAAGCTTGTCATCGTACCGTTTTTGTAGACCGGAGCTCCGGCAGCGCGCACGCAAATGCGATTGCCTTTTGCAGTGTCGAGCGGCAACTCGAGGTCCCACGGGATACCCTCGTTCAAGGCGCTTTCAACCGCGCCCTGAATAATCGAACGCGCCTCTGGAGCGTAGAAGTCTATAGCAGTCTCAAGTTGCGGCAGATAATCCTCAGAAACTTCGTGAATACGTTTCGTTTCGTCAGTCCAAGTCAGGGACAACGGGTCAAGCTCTAGTTCCCAACCGCCAACACCCGTCAGCTTTTTGATCTGCTCAAGAAAGGAAGTTGATCGTTCAAGGGCATCCGTTTTGCTCTTCAATTCGCGCTGAATTTGTAGTGCCTTAATTTGTGCCTCGACGATTTTAGCGAGGTTCCGCAATAGGCCGATTTGAGTATCGTTAAGCTCACGAGGCTTGCTATCAATGACACAAAGGGTGCCTAAGTTATGATTTCGTCCGAGACTGAGTGGAACGCCTGCGTAGAAAACGATATTTGGCTCACCCAAAACCAAAGGGTTGTTTTTGAACCGATCATCACTTCGCGCGTCAGGCACAATCAGCGGCACATCATCCATTATCGTGTGGGTGCAAAACGCCAGTTCTCTGGGTGTTCCCGCCACGCTCAAGCCGACGTTCGACTTGAACCATTGTTCATCCTTCGCAACAATGGAAATCAGCGCGATTGGGCAGTCAAGAATGTCGGCAGCAATGCGTGTCACTGCATCGAATTCGGGTGAAGTGCCCGAATTCAGTATACCAAGTTCACTAATCGCAGCGGTGCGTTCTGCGTCGTTATTGGGAGCTGGGAATGTGGTCAACTTGGATTCCTGCCGAAGGGTTACGTTGGCAAGCACTGTCATTTACATAGATTAACAACCTATTAACAGATGACTTCCCGCGCTTCGACAGTGCTCCGTAGCTTGTTCGATTGTTCTTGGTAGCTCCAAAGCCGACATTGGTGTGCTCTCCCAAAATCGGTACTTTGGGCTCACTGCCGCCGTTAGCTGTGTCTGCACATCGAAAAAACTGATCGCGCCCCCGAGTGTCCGCTTTCATCATGTTGCCCAATTGGGTTTGCAGGCGCAGCGAAAGTTCGGTTCCCGCCCGAAGTGTCGATTGACGTGAATGGCGTTAGCATTCCGTTTCAAATAAGATTCCTCAACCATCATATAGGTCAACCTTCGCCTTGATGCTGTGGTGGAAAGTTCGCATGGGACGCCTAGCGGTTTTAGAAATGAGTTTGAGCAATCGTCTACTCCACCTTTGCGATTATAAATATTTAAAATGCATTTGATAATTTCATATTAGACCATGCACCTGAACCTGAACAAAAGCACCCATACCCATGTCATCCTCCTTCTTAGCATGCCGGAGGAGGGGGGCTCTATTTAGCTGTTTGCCTGCTTAGCTGTATACCTATCTATGCGATCATCTAATCAGAGGCGCTCTGAGGCAGCTTTTAAATGCGTTTGACGGTGTTTCGCTTGCACATGTACAACAAAGCTGTGTGGGTGCATCCTCGCGCGTATCTGTGCGCATATTTGCCATGGTGCGCCAAAGGTCTTTACCACGTTGGTTGGTCTGAATGTCACATGTCGTAATTGAATTCACCGGATGAGAATCCATCGATCTTGCCAGCACTGCCTCTCAAAATAGCACTCTAATATATCTTCCATTGTAGCTTTGATTTCGATTGGATTTGGATGATTTCGTGTCCGCTCTGATGCTCTCTTTCGATGCCTCTATGTCGGATCGTAATTCTCAAAAAAGCTAAAAAGGTCGATTTATGTCAACTTAAGGTAAACCTTGGGCGCGCAAAACCAACTATACTTGGGTTTGAACGTTTACATTGTATTAGTGCTTGATGCTAAAATGCGGGCGAATGTAAACGTTTTTGGGGTGTTTTAGGTACCGGACGTTTACATTTTTCGCAGAATGGAAACGTCCGAGCCGCAAAATGTAAACGTCTGTCAACATATTTGGCACCGCGGCACCGTTGGTAATGGATCAAATATGGTCTATTAGTTTGTAATATGGGATCTAAGGGATCGCATTATGGCTATTTGGTTGAGGCGTGTGTGATCGAAATCGAAACGGCACTAGATGTTCAAGATCGCGTTCGCAATGCTGCGCGCCAACGTCGTTTGGCGCTGGACATGACCCAACTTGTTCTTGCGCAAAAGTCAGGGGTGCCACTGGGCACATTGAAACAATTTGAGCGGACCGGAGAGATCTCATTGGCAAACTTACTTGTCTTGGCGGAAGCGCTTGATGCCTTAGATGGCTTCAAGGGGCTGTTCCCTGCTGCGGAGGCGTTGACGCTTGATGAACTGGAGGCGCATGACAGACTAAGGCAGCGCGCTAGTTCGAGAGGGCGTAAAGTATGAACAATCGTTTAGATGTGTCGCTCGCGTTTAGTCCTTCAACTCGTGATGTTTCTGTTGGTCAAATCGGCTGGGATGCCTCACGGAGCGAAGCCGTTGCAGAATGGAGTCCAGACTTGGAACAAGCTCATCGGAATATCAGTCCGTTGTTGGTAAAGTCCTAGACTGGACTTTTGCGCTCAAAAGGGCGCGCATTTGGTGAATTACCTGGCTTATTTGGGGATAGCCTTCCGGACGGATGGGGGTGCCTACTTATTGATCGCACCTTGATGTCTCGTGGGCGCTCTCGTGCTGAGATCACTGATTTAACACGTCTTGCCATGGTTGGATCGCACGGTATGGGGGCGTTATCTTATCGGCCGGCAGATGATTACCCGCTTGAAAAAGATGTGGATCTCGATTGGTTTGATGGTCTTGTGCCAAAGGTCGGGAATGACTTGGTTTCTGAAGACCTTGAGCGTCTTCGTGGGATGGCGGGCGGTTCACAAGGTGCACGTCCAAAGTTCGTTGCAATTATTGATAGAGACAACTCTCAATTGTTGGATCACCGGAGCACACCTGCTGAAGGATGGCGTCATGTGCTCATCAAGAGGCGCGCGCAGTGCGACGCAGAGTGCGCTGTGGAGGCTGAGGCGGCGTATAGTGATGTAGGTGCGGCTGCGGGTGTTGAAGTGAGTCCTTTGACCGTTCTGCGCGCCTCTAAAGGGGAGGCTTATTTCGTTACAGACCGGTTTGATCGCAATGGAGCTGAGCGTGTTCATATGCAGACAGTGGCGGCACTCTTAGATGTCGATTTTCGCCAAGCGCAAGTGGACTACAGTGAACTTTTGAAAGTCGTAAGACTCGTGACGCGTGACCATAGAGCGGTGGAGCAAATGTAGCGTCGGATGGTCTTCAATGCACGCATGATGAACCGCGATGATCATTTGAAAAGCCACGCATTTCTTATGGATCAGTTTGGGGTGTGGAAGTTGGCTCCAGCCTATGATGTTAGTTTTAGCCTTGGTCCTGGTGGTGAACATACTCTACTCATCGCCGGAGAGGGACGTCAGCCTGGAAAACGACACTTTTTGGCAGTCGCGAAGCAGGTGGGGATCAAGGACAAGCGTGCGAATGAGATCGTGGGTAAGGTCGATGATGCTGTAAGGGAACGTCAGGTTTTGTTGAGGCGAGGAATGTACCAAAGCGTCTTGCTAAAGAGATACTGGGGGCAACGACCGAGGCATTGGCATGGTAAGTCAGGAGCCTCGGTCGTTGCCGCGCTGACGCAGAAAACCAAACATCAGTCCGTAAAAGAGGCAGGTTGGCGTCTCGTTAGAATAGGCCGTAGGTTGGGTTTCGTTCCAATTCAGCTTGTTCAGCGAGCTCTTCTTCGGTTTTCAAAGCGACTTCATTATCTTTCAAGCTTTTTGGGCTCAGTGAGGTGGTTGCCGCAGCTTCTTCTGCATCTAGCTCAGCTTCGAGTTGATCTCGCTCCTGTAGGAACTCCTTAGCGGCTTTTCGCTTTCTTAAAACTGTGTCTCTTGTCCAGTGATGTCCATGCCCAGTCAAAATGTTGCGCCTATTCAAGAGGTCCGCGAATGCTCGGTTGGATGGAAAAGACCTTTTTAGGGAGGTTGTTGAGAAAGTCGACAGCCGCAGTAAGGTTTCGAAAGAGGCGAGTAGGGTCTGAGGCGACTAAAATCGCATGTTCTCTCAAAGCTTGTTTGTGCGCGTCTTGAAGTCCGGTTCGTCTTTTGTAGCTATGATCACCGACAGCTGATGCAATGTCTTCGTGAATAGTTAGAAGTTGGATGCCTTTCTTCTTGCACCACTCACGAATTTTCTCTGCTTGCTTTTCTAATCCTTCTCCTGTCGCTGACCATGAAAAGCAGTGGCTCGATGAGATTCGAGATGCATCTGATGAAGCCGATCCGCGCCTTACAGCGCGCTCAAGAGCAACTCTTCGAGGGATTTTTGGCAAATGACACAATCAGTTATTAAACTTCCTCAGTCTCCTCTTGGTGAGTGGGAGCAGCTTACAACAAACGAACAAGCATGGATCGAGTGCATTCGTGTGATTTCTAGCGGTGCAGACCCACGTCCCACACCAGATCGAGTCCGCAAGTTGCAAGACTTGCTCGATATGGGATGAGGCGTGTGTTCAAATATCTAGCCATTCCTAATTTACGGACCGTGATTTGGCGTCATTATCCTTCTCGCGATCGTATGGGGACGGGAAGGCGGTAATGCAGCAATCTCGGATATTGGCTTCGTAATCTATAAGATCTACGAGCTTCCAGCGCGTGCAATTTGGGCTAAGTCTATATGGCTTTGGAAACTGTGGGTTTGCATTGCACCACCTCCACACGGTGGGTTTGGAGATATTGTATCTCTGGGCGACCTGATCAACGGTTTAAAATTCGTGTTCTCGTTTTGTGGCATGCGGCATAGGCAATCCTTTCTCTTGATTACTTATATCCAGAGCATTGCTATTTGTCGCAGGGAATGCCTAAAAACTTCGAATGTGTTTATACTCGTCAAATAATCGAAGCTTGTACCGAGGTTGAAATGTAGCCCCAGAGCAGGTGCTGCAAGTCTCGCGACTTTCGATCTTTAATAAAATCATTATGTATAAGGTGTTTAAATGGTGCCCAGGGGCGGAATCGAACCACCGACACGAGGATTTTCAATCCACTGCTCTACCCCTGAGCTACCCGGGCACCGGATGAACGTTTGCACGTTCTGGGTTTGCGTTGTTTAGTCTCCAGCTCTGATGGTGTCCAGAGCTAAAATGCGCATTTAGTGAGGTTTTTTTCTTAAGCTGTCCTGAGCTTCGTTTTGAGCTGTGCGCAGGGTTTCTTCAAAGGCCTTTGCGACCTCGTCTTCATCTTCTTCACGCATGCTTGGCACCGCGTAGGTGCCATTTAGCCAGCGCGATAAGTCAACATCTGCGCAGCGCTTTGAGCAGAAGGGACGATATTTTAGAACAGGGTCTTTTTCACAGATCGGACAACTCATTTAAGAATGTCTTTCAAAGGCACACGCTCGCGTTTCTTTTGGATTTCGAAATGGCCCAGCGGGGTAAACCCAGCCAAGACAACTTCTGATCCATCGGCTTTAAAAGCTGCGCGCAGTGACTGTTCAAACACGCGATGTTCTTTTTTCGGCATTGGGGCAAGGTCAATGGTGATTTGCCCAGCAAGACCACGCAAGCGCAATTGGCGCGGCAGGTCGCGTGCGACCGACAAGTTGGCTTTGAACCCCGCAGCGGTAGAAAATTCGCCGCCTGTGTTCACATCAACGGCCACCAAGGCGCGGGTCGGTTCGATATAGGCGTGACCGCCTGTTTTCAAGGAAACGCGCGGGGATAAAACATCGTCGATCATCTCGTAGACGCCGTGATTGTCAAAGGCTTGTTCAGAATCGTCGAACACGTCAGGGGTGTCCCAATCCCGCCAAGCCGCATCCCAAGCATCAGGCCCATCAACAAGGAGTTCAGGCGCACCGGAGACGTCAGCCGTCACAGCTTCCGCAAGGCCGCGCATATTGGCGATGTCATCGGCGATCTCATCGGATTTTGCATCTGCGCAGGCCGATCGTAAAATCAATCCAAGTGTTTCATCAGCGTCATCCATACCCGCATTTGCAAGATCATGCAGGCGCAGCAATTCTTCTTCGTCGCGGATGGTACGCGAAATATTCAAACCTGGCGCATCGGGTGTGATGATCGCATATTTCGATTTGAATATCAGGCGTGTGGTGACAGGCACAGCCTTGCCATCCTCGGACATATGCGTGACCTGCACCAGCATTGGCGCGCCTGGTTTAAGGCCCTTGTTGCCTTTTAAATAAGCGCTGTTGCCGTCAGGCAAATCGAGCATGGCACCGCCCATGCCTTTCAGCATACGGCCACCTTTGGCGCGGTAAATAGCGCCAATAGCGGCGGGCGTGTTGTCGTCTGCAGGGTCGACGATCAGATCTTCCAAGCGGCCGTTCTTGATAAATGCGGCCGCTTTCTGGCCTTTGATCATGCCGAGTGCGATGACTGTGCCAATCATGTTTGATCTCCGTAAACGGGGTAGCCAGCTGCGGTCAGCAGATTGGCGGTTTCAGCGACAGGCAGGCCCATAACCGCAGAATAGCTGCCTTGGATCCACGGGATAAAAGCGCCCGCAGGCCCTTGAATGCCGTATCCACCAGCCTTGCCTTGCCAGTCATTTGACGCGAGATAGCTGTTCAATTCAACATCTGAGAGGCGCTTCATCTTCACCACAGTCACAACATCGGCCTCATAGACCAAATCACCGTGAACGACGGCCACAGCTGTGATGACTTTGTGTCGCCGCCCTGACATGGCCAGCAAAAATTCTGCGGCTTCTTTTTCGTCTTGGGGCTTGCCCATGATGCGCCGCCCTAGGGCCACAGTCGTATCCGCGCAAAGCACGATTTCATCATCTGCACGGGGGACAGCCTGCGCTTTTTCACGCGCCATCCGCGCACAATAGGGGCGCGGCAGTTCGCCTTTTAGCGGCGTTTCGTCGATGTCTGGAGAACGGATGTCATCGGGGGTAAGGCCGATCTGCGCCAGAAGTTCCTTCCGGCGCGGGCTGCCTGAACCGAGGATCAGTTTCATATAGACCGCATCATCCGATTAACGGAAACGGTAGTTGATCCGACCCTTGGTCAGATCGTATGGGGTCATTTCGACCTGCACTTTGTCGCCTGCGAGAACGCGAATACGGTTCTTACGCATTTTGCCTGCCGTGTGAGCGATGATCGTATGGCCGTTTTCCAGCTCGACCAGGAATGTCGCGTTCGGCAAGAGTTCCTTAACGACACCGGGAAATTCGAGCATTTCTTCCTTGGCCATGTTCACTCCTGTAAAATTCACCCACCATAGTGTGGGCGTGCAGTAAATGCGCCTTTGCCTCAGATTTTTCAAGCGGCATTTCACCGAGAGGTGTGTTTTTCCAACGGTTTTTGAATTTTTTCCCGCTCTCATCGGGCTAAACTGTGAAATTTGAGAGCAAATAGCCCGTCAAGTGCCGTTATGCGCAGGGCTCACCAAAGCGTTCAATCATGCGGCGTTTTATATCATCGCGGGCAATTCGGTAAGATTCGAGCTTTTGATCGCGTTTCTCACTGCCACCTGTTGGGTCTGCAATTGGCCAATATTCTACATCGATATGAAAAACTTTGGTGAGGTTGCGGGCCTTGTGATGCGACGCGGGAGACAGGGCGATAATCAAATCATAAGATGACATGTGATCGCCAATTTCTTGTAGCTCTTGAAAGGATCGTGCTTTGTGACGGGACAGTTCTACGCCGATTTCTTCACAAACTGCGACTGCAAACCCATCAATCTCCATGTCGCTCATGACGCCAGCTGATTGCACATAGGCTTGGGTGCCATAGAGCTGTTTCATCAAAGCTTCTGCCATGGGGGATCGTACAGCGTTGTGATCGCAGCAAAACAAGATTGAACTGGGAATTTTTGTCGTCAAACTTATGCTCCCCAATGCAGTACACAGATCAGTGTAAACAAACGCCGCGCAGTGTCTAGGTCAACCTCTGCTTTGCCTTCTAGGCGCTCTTGCAAGACGCGTGCACCTTCGTTGTGAATGCCGCGACGTGCCATGTCGATGGCTTCAATCTGGCCTGGCGCCATTTTTTTAACGGCTTCAAAATAGCTTTCGCAGATTTGAAAATAGTCTTTCACAACTTGGCGAAACGGCCCTAGTGACAAGTGAAATTCAGCCTGTGCTTGGTCGGACTCGTTGGACAAATCGAACACAAGCCTGCGTTCTTTGATGCATAAAAGCAGTTTGAATGGACCTTTTGGAACATCGCGGTCATCGCGTTGTGGCAAAGCAAAGCTGTTGCTCTCAAGTAAATCTGAGATAGCGACTTTGCGCTCCTGCGCAATCTCGGGCGTGGGTGCGGTATGTCCTTGGTCTTCGATATCTATGGCGATGATTTTACTCATCGGGGGCTCCGTTCAACCGATCAAGACGTACACGCACGGCCAAACCATGGGCTTGCAGGCTTTCTGATTTGGCAAGCCGTTCTGCCGCGGGACCAATAGCTTCCAAGGCAGAGGGTGTCATTTTCGCCAATGTGGTACGTTTCATGAAATCCAAAACCGATAGACCTGATGAGAAGCGCGCAGAGCGCGCTGTCGGCAACACATGGTTCGGGCCGCCCACATAGTCGCCAATCGCTTCGGGCGTATAAGCCCCAAGGAAAATCGCGCCTGCGTGGTTGATTTGCAATGACAGTGCATCTGGGTCATCCACGCAAAGCTCTAGGTGTTCAGGGGCAAAACGGTCTGACAATTGCGCAGCTTCGTCTAAGTCTTTAGCCACAATCACAGCGCCAAAATCGGCCCATGATTTGCCCGCAACAACACGGCGTTCAAGCGTTTCAAGGCGTGTTTCAATGGCCTTGGTCACAGCTTTGCCAAAGTCCGCATCCGTGGTGATCAAGATCGATTGAGCGCTTTCATCGTGTTCAGCTTGCGATAAAAGATCCACCGCAATCCAATCAGGATCATTGTTCTTATCGGCGATCACCAAGATTTCCGAAGGCCCAGCGATCATATCAATGCCGACCTTGCCAAAAACACGGCGCTTGGCTGCGGCGACAAAGGCATTTCCTGGCCCTGTGATCTTGTCGACAGGGGGGATGGTTTCGGTCCCGTAAGCCAAAGCGGCAATCGCTTGCGCGCCGCCAATGCGGTATATTTCATCCACGCCTGCGATTTTTGCTGCCATCAAAACCAATGGATTCACATCTCCATTCGGAGTGGGGACAGTAATGGCCAGACGTTTGACGCCAGCCACTTTGGCTGGGATCGCATTCATCAAAACTGAACTAGGGTAGGTGGCAATACCACCCGGCACATAAAGGCCCGCGGCTGCGACAGGGGTCCAGCGCCAACCCAATGTTGCGCCATCCATGTCTGTCCACATTTTATCTTCTGGGATTTGGCGCAGGTGATAATCACGGATGCGCGTCGCGGCCAATTCTAGGGCTGAACGATCTTCAGGCGACACTTGCGCGCAATACTGTTTGATTTCGTCATTGGTAAAGCGCAGCGTTTCAGCTGTTAGATCTAAGCGATCGAATTTGGATGTGAGTTCCAATACTGCGGCATCTCCGCGCTTGCGCACGTCGTCGATAATGCCAGCCACGATGTGGTCCACGTCAGGGCTGTCTTCGCGTTTCATCGAGAGCAGCTCTACAAAGCGGGCTTCGAAATCAGTGTCAGTGGTGTTCAAAAAATGTGGCATCGTGGTCTCCTTGCATCTCACATAGCGCGGGAGTTCGGTTTGCTCAAGCGACACAGGGGGGCGGATTTCTAGATTTTGTCTGTCCCAGTCAAACCACAGGGGTCTTAGGCACTAGGCCTTATGCGTTGGCTGTTTTTTCGAAGGCGCCACATAGGGTCGTGTGACATCTTTCAACGTGATATCCAAAGCCTCAAGAGCAAGATGAATTTCGCCATCCCCCGCCAATGTGATCAGGGCTGTACCTGTGCCATCTGGCCCTGCCGTAAAGGTGATGGATAAAATTGAAATCACTGTTTCTTTGTCTTTGGCCGAAACACCGCTGGATTTTGCGGTTAGCACATCATCGAACAGCAACACAGATTGCACCCGTTCAACGCTGCGTTTGTGTTTGGTGGCGCGATCCACATCCTCCCAACGGAAGCGATTGAGCAGCATCGCAAAGCGGCGCTGCTCGGTGTTGTACGAAATTTCACCGACAGGCACGATTGCATCTTGGCACAGGGCAGATAGGATCGTTAGATCATCCGTGTCATGGGCTTTCAGCATAAGTGGCGTGTCACCACCATCTTCAAAACGTGCGTCCGTTGTCATGTGTTACCCTTTGATCCGTTCGATATGTGCGCCGATGCCTGACAGTTTCTTTTCAACAAACTCATACCCGCGATCCAAGTGATAAACGCGGCTCACAACGGTTTCACCCTCGGCAGCTAAACCCGCCAAGATCAGCGAAACAGAAGCCCGCAGGTCGGTGGCCATGACTTGCGCGCCTTTCAGGCGCTCGACACCATGAACAATAGCTTTACCGCCGTGGACTTCGATATTTGCGCCCATGCGCGTCAATTCTGGGGCATGCATAAAGCGGTTTTCAAAGATGGTTTCTTCCAAGTTTGATGTGCCTTCTGCTGTGCACAACAGAGCCATCATCTGGGCTTGCAAATCAGTTGGGAAACCAGGAAAGGGTTCTGTTTTAACATCGACAGCTTGAACGCGGTCACCTTTGCGCGAAACTGTGAGGCCTCGCGCGTTTTCGACAACAGAAATCCCTGCCACATCTAGTTTTTCCGCAAAGCTTTCAACCAATGACATTTTGCCACCCAAACACGTGACTTCGCCGCCACAAATCGCTGGGGCCAGCATGAATGTGCCCAATTCGATACGGTCGGTGACAACAGGGTGGGTCGCGCCGTGCAAGCGGTCAACGCCTTGGATTTCGATGCGGGATGTGCCTTCGCCTTCGATCTGTGCGCCCATCTTTTTCAAGCAGGCGACAAGATCAACGATCTCAGGTTCACGCGCGGCATTTTCCAAAACGGACGTGCCTTTGGCCAAAGTCGCAGCCATGACAAAGTTTTCAGTCGCGCCAACAGAAGCAAAGCGCATTTTGTGCACATTGCCTTTTAGGCCACCTTGGGTTTTGGCGTGTAGATAGCCATCGCGCAGTTCGATTTCAGCGCCCAGTGCAGTCAGCGCATCAACGTGCAAATCCATCGGCCGCGCCCCAATCGCACAGCCACCAGGCAAAGATACAACCGCATGGCCAAGGCGGGCCAAAAGCGGGCCCAGAACCAAGTTTGACGCGCGCATTTTGCGTACGATTTCGTAGTCGGCAATGGGGTTCAGGTCGCCGTGGCAAGACATGGTTTGCACTTTGCCATCTTGCAGCGAATTGATTTCAGCGCCCAAAGATTCCAGCAAGGCCGTCATTGTTTTGATGTCTGACAGGCGCGGAGCATTGGTCAATGTGAGCGGCTCATCCGACAACAGCGTTGCTGGCATCAGTGTTAAACAGGCATTTTTCGCACCCGCGATCTCGATGTCTCCACTTAGCGGACCGCCGCCTTTTACCAAAATCGAATCCATACCCTATGCCCTACTCGCTTTGTGTATCTGTCTTATCGGCCGCAGCTTTTGCGCGGCTCAATTGCTTGCGCCGACCTAAATTCGCCTTGAGAGCCGCTTTAAGACGGGCATCGCGGGCTGAAACGGCAGGTTTGGCGGGCTTTGATGTGACAGATTTCTTTTCCATAAAATGACGTGTAGCGGCTGGCTGCAATCGCGTCCAGTGCTCGAATTTGCATTTTATAGGGGGAATTTGCCGACAAATGCGCCTCCTTCAACTTTGCGGGATCAAAACATTCGCGATCAAAGATGATAAAAACGCGCAAAGCCCGCGATTTTCACGAAAAGGTTCTTGCGCCGCACCGCTATCAAAGCTAATTAGCCGCCCACGGCGCTGCTGTAGCTCAGAGGTAGAGCACTCCCTTGGTAAGGGAGAGGTCGGGAGTTCAATTCTCCCCAGCAGCACCATTTTCCCATTAATGTTAAAGCGTTTAGTCACGTTGATATGTGCTAGGCATTTGTTTGCGTTTTGGGGCTTTGCGTTGCAAAGACGTGACGTCGCGCATTTGAATCGGCGTTATTACGGTCATATGACTCGCCCTTTACCTGTTCTCACCCTACATCTTGGGCAACATCGCGAAAGCGAAGAGAGAATAGGAGCGTGTTTTCATGCTGACAAAACGTCATTTTATTATATCGGGAGCGGCGCTGTTTTCGACGCCACTTTCGATGCGTGCAGCATCGGCTGCCACAACCGACAGTTCGAAATGGGCCACTTGGGATGCTCAGGTTACGCCCGCGAATTTTGACTTGGCTACTTCGAATCCTTGGGGCGTTCCCTCGCGGTTCTTGCCACAAGTTGTTGAAGCCAACCCGAGCTTAAAGGCGGGCGATATCCACGTAGATGCTGTCGCGCGCTATTTGTACTTGATCCGCGAGGATGGCACGGCCATGCGTTACGGCGTGGCCATCGCGCGCGGGAATCTTTACGAGCCAGGCACTTACACAATCAAACGCAAAGCAAAATGGCCGACTTGGACACCGACACCTGCGATGATCAAGCGCGACCCACATTTGTATGAACAGCATGCCGAGGGCATGGATGGCGGTCCGAACAATCCTTTGGGGTCGCGCGCGCTATATCTGTATACGGGCAATCGGGATACCTATTTGCGCATCCACGGATCACCAAGTCCGCGGTCTATCGGTGGGCGCGCGAGTTCTGGCTGTGTGCGTATGATCATGCCGCATATTATTGATCTCTACGATCAAGTGGCAAAGGGGGCGACAGCCACGCTGTATCCACCAGAGGATATGATTTCGTCTAGCACTTAAGAAATTGATACTATGAAAAAGGCGCTGCTCCAGATGGATGCAGCGCCTTTTGCGTTTCGTGTTCGCTAGTGATTTATGCGGGTGCGGCGTCAGGCGCACGGCTGCAGATTGGCGCATCATTCGCTGTGCGCAGGGGTAAGAAAGTCGTCTCGACTGGACCGACGTGACGGTAGACATAGCAGCCGTCCACGGGATCAATGCGCACCGATGCCAAATCTTGGTTCGGCGCCGCGAGAGCGCGCACATCTTCTGGCACCTCTTTTAGAAATCCCGTTTCAGGGTCGCTCACATAGCCTTGTGTACAAGCTGCGAGCATCAAGGCGGAACCGCCTAGAATCCAAGCCCTAGTTTTCATGTTTGATATCTCCAAAATAGTCTTACATCTTGGGTAAGCCATTCTACGCCAAAAGTAAAACCCGCATCCTTGCCATGAATATGGGTGTCTTGGAGATATGTGCTATCTGCCTGCGCTGTCGGCGTTAAGCGTGGGCTTCATGCGTTTTGTGGCGCGGGGCGGCATGTGCTGCGGAGCTTGCCACAATGTAAAATGCGATGATAAACAGACCAGCTGCGCCAATAACAGAATAGATGACCAAGGCAAGCCAGATAGGTGCGCCAAGGGCGACCGCTGTCACGGCGGCTGCCAAAGCTGAGGTAAAAGCCAAGGCCATGAGAGCTATAATCATTCTAGGTCTCCTTTAAGTGCGGGCGCTTATAATACAAAGTGGCGCGGGGTGTTGTTCAAGTATTCAAGGGGCGAACTGAGGCATAAACGTGGCATCTATCTGTCAATATTCAGTGAATTCATCGAATATTACGACAAATTTTTAAGGATCAAGGCTGTCATTGGAGGGTGCTTTTTCCCAATCCCAGCGGGTTGAGAACTGACCTAAACAACGCTCAGTGGCATCCGTATCTTTGGCATTTTGTGGCGAAATATATGCCACAAGGCCAAGCTTTTTATCATCTTCAACATGGGTTACCCGCTGCGTTAGTCCCGCATCTTTCAAAGCCTTATCGAACACACGTGTGATTGCGCGTTTGCGTAGATCTGGTTTGAATACTTTTCCAACCGCCGTTTTTGGCAGCTCATCAAGAATTTCGATATATTTGGGCATAGCTGCGCGTTCGTGAATGTGATCGCGCGCATAGTTGAGCAAATCATCCACGGTTGGGCGTGTCACACCGTCTTTGTCATCGACCAATTCGACATAGGCACAGGGCAATTCACCCGAGTAGGCACAGGGTTGTCCGATGGCACCGACGAAGGCCACCTGCGGATGCCCAGCAAGGGCTTCTTCGATTTCGGCGGGGTCAATATTGTGGCCCCCACGGATAATCAGATCCTTTGCACGCCCTGTGATCCAAAGATAACCGTCTTCATCGATGCGCCCCAAATCGCCTGTGCGCAGATAGGTTTCATGGTGAAAGAGCTTATGATTTTTATCGGATTCAGTATAGGTTGAGCCTGCAAAAACACCAGGACTGTCGATGCAGATTTCGCCGACCAAATCCGTTTCGCATTCAACGGGGCCCGTGTCGGTTTGGGTAAGGATTTTGACATCGGTATGTGGAAACGGAATGCCGACTGATCCGACTTTTTTGACGCCACCGATCGGATTACAAGCGACCAGACATGTGGCCTCGGTCAACCCGTAACCTTCGATGATTTCGATCCCAGTCGCGGTTTCAAATTTTTTGTACAGTTCGATCGGCAGGGGGGATGATCCTGAAAAGGCTTTTTTTACACAAGAAATATCCGCATCAATGGGCCGCTGCATCAAAGCCGACATTGCCGTTGGAACCGTGATGATAAACGTGACATTCCAGCGTTCGATGAGCTTCCAAAACTTGTCAAAAACCCCATCACCGCGATAGCCCGCAGGCGTCGGGAAAACCCCGTGCGCGCCAGAGGTAAGCATCGACATAATCGTCACATGGCAGGCGAACACGTGGAACATGGGCAAAGGACACATAATGGTATCGTATTCATCAAATAAGAGACGCGCGCCCAGCCAGCCGTTATACAACATGCCCGACATTTGGTGTTGTGCGACCTTAGGCATGCCTGTGGTGCCACCTGTATGAAAATATGCGGCAACGCGATCTTTTGGAGTGTCCGTAAAGGTTAAGGTTGTGGGGTGTTTTGCGATCTCATCCGTAAAGCTCAACACTTTTGCGTTGTGATGTTGGGCTGCGGGATTCTTTGGACGGATAAGCGGCACGATCCAGCTTTTGGGCGGTGATAAATAGCGCAGTAAATCGATTTCGAGCACTGTGGTAACGCTTGGCACATCGCGCAGCGCTTCGGCGACCTTTTGCGCGATATCCGTTTTGGGAAAAGCGCGCAGAGTCACCACGACTTTTGCTTTGGAATCTTTAAGGAGTGATGCGATCTGTGAGGCATCCAGCAGTGGATTGATTGGGGCGACTTTACCTGCAACCATGCCCCCTAAAAAGGTGATCGCTGTTTCATTTGTGTTGGGTAAAACATAGGCAATGACATCATCTTCCATCACACCAAGGGCGCGAAACATATTGGCCGCTTGCGTAACTTGGGTATGGGTTTGAGACCACGTAAGCGTTTCAGCACGATCTTTGGGTCCAGATGTAATTTGATATGAAAAGGCAGGGCGAGTGCCAAAGGCATCCTTGGTGCGTGTCAAACGCTCATAAATGGTCGTGCAAACATCACGATCCTCATAGGGCATTTCCGCATCAATAAGATCACGCGCGGCTGGCGATGTGAAGCCTGTTGCCATGGTGCTGTCCTCCCTTGGTTTGTCCCCTTTTGGGGGCAAAATCTCCCTTTCCATATGATGGTCATAAAACTGTTTTGTTACAAGTCATCGCGATGTTTGTGGCGATCCCTTTTGCGTGATCAAGGGATTCTAACGCCGCGTAAGAGCTGGCCAAGACGCTGGACCCAAACCTCGCCAAACCTTAGGGTAAGGCGGAAATCGAGCCAGTGTCGCAGGGAAATTGGCTTTCACAGGGGGTGCTATGACCGATGTCGTACTGAGCGGAACAGGGGTTTTTACGCCGCCTCACCAAATTAGCAATCAAGAGCTCGTGGACAGCTTTAACGCCTATGTGGCGCTATATAATCAAGATCACGTTGATGAAATCGCAGCAGGAACCTGTGATGCCAAAACACCGTCTTCTGCAGGTTTCATCACTGCTGCCTCAGGCATTGAGCAGCGCTATGTTATGGAAAAGGACGGCATTTTAGATCCTCGTCGCATGGGGCCGAAATTTGCTTTGCGCGACGATTCCGACCCTTCGATGATGGCCGAAATTGGTGTTGCGGCGGCACGAGCGGCTTTGGCACAGGCGAATTGCGCAGCTTCAGATATCGATTTGGTGATCTGCGCGGCTTCGAACCATGCGCGCGCCTATCCTGCTATTGCTGTCGAAATCCAAGATATTTTGGGGGCAGGGGGCTTTGCATTCGATATGAATGTGGCCTGTTCATCTGCCACCTTTGGGGTGCAGGCAGCATCGGATATGATCCGTTCAGGCAGTGTCCAACGGGCTTTGATTGTCTCGCCTGAAATCACTTCGGCCCATCTGGAATGGCGTGACCGTGATTGCCATTTCATCTTTGGCGATGTTGCCACAGCAGTCGTTTTAGAGGCCGCCGATCTGGCCAATGCCCCACGGTTCAAAGTGTTATCTACCAAATGTGAAACTCAGTTTTCCAACAATATCCGCAATAACAACGGGTTTATGCGTCGTGCAGAAGACCGTATGGGCGACCACCGCGATATGTTGTTTATGCAAAATGGGCGCAAGGTGTTCAAAGAAGTTCTGCCCTTGGTCAGCCAGCATATTTCGGATCATTTGACGCATGCTGGGCTTCGCGCGCAGGATCTAAAACGTCTTTGGCTACATCAAGCGAATAAGACGATGAACGACTATATCGGCAAAAAGGTATTGGGACGCGTACCTGAACCCGATGAACAACCCAATATTTTGCAAGACTACGCCAATACATCATCGGCGGGTTCAATTATCGCGCTGTCCAAACATTCTGATGGGTTGGAAACGGGCGATAGGGGGCTGTTGTGTTCCTTTGGTGCAGGGTATTCCGTGGGATCTGTACTATTGGAACAGGTTTAGCACATAAAAAAGGCGCCCATATAGGCGCCTTTCATACTTCAAAATTCGAACAGCTTATGCTTCGATATCTTGCGGGATGCGCAGGTTTTGACCTGGATAGATTTTGTCTGGGTGTGACAGCATAGGCTTGTTGGCGTCAAAGATTTCCATGTAACGGTTGCCATTGCCAAGTGTGTCTTTGGCGATACCCCAAAGTGTTTCGCCTTTTTTCACTTCGTGAAATACAGGATCAGCGCCCGCGATGCTGTCTTCAACAGATGCGATGCCTTCGACATTGCCGACAGCCAAGATGACTTTTTCCTTCATCTCTTGTGAAGCTGTGCCTGCCACTTTCACTTTGTCGCCTTCAACAGAGACGTCAAGACCTTCAGCTTCCAAACCCAGCGCTGCAATTTCAGCCAATAGATCGTCTTTATTTGGTTCTGCGTCTTTTTTCTTGAATACGGATTTGCCCGCGCCTTTTACAAAATTCCAAATACCCATAGTGCTGTGCGTCCTTAATCTAAATTACGTCATTTGCTTTGATGAATCAAAGCTGCTTTCTTGTCGCTTGAATAGGGGAGCTGGGCAAGTTTATTCCCCGTCGGTGAACTGTAATCGGGCCAATCGCGCGTAAAGCCCATCTTGCGCCACCAAAGCATCATGGGTGCCCATTGCCGCGATTTTACCATCTTCGAATACAAAAATGCGATCTGCCTTTTTGACGGTCGCCAAACGGTGCGCCACGATCAATGTGGTGCGGGTTTTGGCCATATCTTCCACGGCTTCTTGGACCAATTTTTCGCTTTCAGAATCCAATGCTGATGTGGCTTCATCGAGTAGCAAAATAGGCGCATCTCGCAAGATCGCGCGCGCAATGGCGACCCGCTGCTTTTGCCCGCCCGACAACATAATGCCACGTTCGCCCAAATAACTGTCATAGCCTTCGGGCAGGGCAGATAGAAATGTATCTGCTGCGGCCGCTTTTGCGGCGGCAATAACTTCATCGTCGCTGGCCTCGGGACGACCAAAACGAATGTTTTCCAGCGCGGATGTCCCAAAGATAACAGGGTCTTGCGGCACCAGCGCGATATGCGACCGAAAGCTTGCACGCGTCATGTCTTGTATCCGAACACCATCAATGGTGATCTCGCCTGACTGGGGGTCATAAAAGCGTTGCAGCAACTGAATGATTGTTGACTTTCCAGCCCCAGATGGCCCCACAAGAGCAATGGTTTCACCTGCTTTTACTGTAAATGAGACATCAGAGAGCGCAGAGGTATGTGGCCGCGCAGGATATGCAAATTTCACGCCATCAAAGGCAATTTCACCGCGCACAGGCAGCGCCAGCGCTTTGGGGTGTTTGGGATCGGTCACGGGATCATCGGCACTGAGGAGATCGACCAGACGTTCTGTCGCACCAGCAGCGCGTTGCAATTCACCCCATATTTCCGACAGGGCTCCTGATGCGCCCGCAACCATGATGGCATAAATCACGAATTGCACCAATTCGCCGATAGACATCGTGCCTGTACGCACGTCTCGCGCGCCGATCCACAACACCCCGACAACACCGAAAAAAATCAGCGTGATCACGATGACCGTCATCATCGCGCGGGTCTTGATGCGACTGTGTGCCGAGGTAAAGCTTTTCTCGGTGACATAGCTGAACTGCTCTGAATGGGCGACTTCACCCGTGAAGGCTTGGATTGTTTGGGCTGAGAGTAAGGCCTCTGATGCGCTGCCCGAACTTGATGCAATCCAGTCTTGGTTTTCGCGTGACAACTTGCGCAAACGGCGCCCCAAAACAACGATTGGAATGATAACAATCGGCACCAGCAACAACACGAGGCTGGTGAGTTTTGCAGATGTGAACAGCAGCAAAATCATACCGCCAAACAAGATCATGATGTTACGCAGAGCCACTGAAATAGAGGATCCAATCACGGATAGAATCAGCGTTGTGTCGGTGGTGATGCGCGATAAAACTTCACCTGTCATGATCTTTTCAAAGAACGCAGGCGACATGCGGATCATGCGATCAAAAACCGCCTTACGGATATCCGCGACAACCCGTTCGCCAAGCCGCGTCACCAAATAATACCGCAATCCTGTTCCGATGGCTAAAGCGAGTGCGATTAAAAGCGCGGCTGTGAAGTAACCATCCAGTAACATCGCGCTTGAGGTTTGAAACCCGTCAACGACGCGGCGCACAGCCAAAGGCAATATCAGCGATATACAGGCTGTCAAAACCAGCGCAGCAATAGCCGCAGACATCATAACGCGATAGGGAGCGAGAAATGGCCAAAGCTGCGTTAAAGCACCGATCTTTTTTGATTTTGCGCGCTCGGTGGCATCTTGGAGTATACGATCAGCCATGTCTTCTTCCTAAAAACCTTTCGGCACAGATACGCAGCGCAGGCCGAGAGAGCAAGCTTTGAGACCACGTGAAGGACAGAATGACACCATGCCGCAGCATGGCGCGAATTTAGGCGACTTAAAAGTTAACCTTAGGTAAGGTACCGCAGTGATGCGAAGGACTTGCAATTCAGGGCGCAATATGGTGCGTTATGCCCATGCTCCGCCGTATCGGCCTCTTTTAAGGGGCGCCCGATTATGGGCCGCGAACGGCACTTGCGGAGAAATCGCCCAATTCGGGGTGGTGACTGGTCGAAGAGACAAAGCAGCCACGTGGTTGTTTCAGGTCTGACCAGCGAACACACGAAGAAAAAGCGGGAGCTTCCCATAATGAAATTTAACACCCTTGTCGCGACGAGTGCTTTTGGCCTGATCGCATCTGCTGGCGCTGCCTTTGCATCTGACTGTGGATCTATCTCTATTGCCGAAATGAACTGGGCCTCAGCCGAGTTGATGGCCAACGTTGATGCGATCATCCTTGAAGAAGGTTACGACTGTGATGTCGAATTGATTGCTGGCGCTACTCAGACAACATTCGCATCCATGAGCGAAAAATCTGAACCAGACGTGGCTCCAGAACTGTGGATCAACGCTGTTGCGACACCTTTGGCGGCAGCCAAAGAAGAAGGCACGCTTGTTGCGTTGAACGATGGCCCTATTACAGGTCTTGGTGAAGGCTGGTGGGTGACTGAAAAATTCACGCAAGATCACCCTGAACTCGATACGGTTGAAAAGGTGCTCGCACACCCAGAGCTGTTCCCCTATGTCGAAGACGAATCCAAAGGCGCCTTCATGGGCTGTCCTGCTGGTTGGGGTTGCCAACTGATCAACGCGAACTTGTTCCGTGCATACGACATGGAAGAAAAAGGTTGGACATTGGTTGATCCAGGTTCTGCAGCGGGTCTTGACGGTTCGATCGCCAAAGCGGCCGACCGCGACGAACCATGGTTCGGTTACTACTGGAGCCCAACATCACTTGTTGGCAAATACGGCCTGAAAATGTTGCCATTCGAAGCGGAATACGCGGGCGATGACAACTGGAACAACTGCGTTGCTTTGGCCGAACAAGACTGTGCTGATCCACAAGTGACAGCTTGGGTTGAATCCGAAGTTGAATCTGTCGTCACAGCTGAATTTGCTGAAAAAGCAGGTGTGGCAACGGAGTACTTAAAGGCACGTGTTTACCCAGGTGAAGTTATGAATGCGATGCTCGTATACATGACTGAAAACCAAGCGACAGGTGAAGATGCAGCTTATGAGTTCTTGGAAACCCATGCTGATCTTTGGACTCAGTGGGTTCCTGCTGATGTCGCAGAAAAAGTCAAAGCAGGACTCTAATTCTGTAAATTGACAGTCTGGGGTTCATGATCTGGTACGCTAGATCGTGGACCCCTTTTTGTACCTAGAATAAGGAACACTTGATGGAATTTCTAAGTGAATTTCCCGCCTTGGGCAGAAAAGATCTGGCCAGTTTAAAACAAGGGATTGACGAAAGCTTTCGCTCTTTTTCACGCGCTTACGGCCCAGAAATCGAAGCTTTTTTCAATCCTCTGCTGAAATTTTTGATTTGGTTTGAAAAGCTACTTTTGGGCACCCCGTGGCCTATTGTTATCATCGTGATTGCCGCGCTGACGTGGCTCGGTGCGCGATCTGTGAAAGTCACCATCGGCTCAGTCATCGCTTTTTTGATCATCGGCTTTTTGGGCATGTGGGAAGATACGATGGCGACTTTGGCCATTGTTTCGGTGTGTACGGTCCTATGTATTGCAATCGGTATTCCGATTGGCATTTTGATGGCGCGGTCTGATCGCACGCAAGCGATCATCACACCGATCTTGGATGTGATGCAGACGATCCCCGTTTTTGTTTACCTGCTGCCGGTTGTGATGCTTTTGGGTATCGGCAAAGTGCCTGGCCTTTTGGCGGTGTGTATCTATGCGGCGCCCCCCATCGTGCGTTTGACCAATCTTGGTATTCGTTTGGTGGACCGCGATGTGATGGAGGCGGCTGAATCCTTTGGTGCATCCAGCCGTGAAAAATTGTTCGGGGTGCAAATCCCGCTTGCCTTGCCGAATATTTTCGCAGGCGTGAACCAAACGATTATGATGGCTTTGTCCATGGTTGTGATCGCCTCAATGATCGGGGTGAAAGGTCTTGGCGGACCTGTGTTGCGCTCAATTTCAAATCAGTATCTTGCGCTTGGCTTGATGAATGGTTTGGCCATTGTCGCCCTTGCAATTATTTTTGACCGCGTCAGCCAAAGCTATGGCAAGCGTCTGCAAGCTTACAGGGAGACGGGACATGGTTAAGCATGAAATCCAACCTCTAGACGACAGTATTGATGAACCAAAAGTCAGTATCCAAAAGCTCTACAAAATTTTCGGCGATACGCCTGAGGCGATGTTGGATCGGGTTCGAGGCGGTATGGGCAAACCTGAGTTGATGGACCAAACGGGTCACGCTTTAGGGCTGAATAACATCAATCTGGATATTCCTGCCCGCAAAATCCAAGTGATCATGGGTTTGTCTGGGTCAGGAAAATCGACCTTGATCCGTCACCTAAATCGTTTGATTGAGCCAACCGATGGAGAGATTTGGGTCGATGGCGAAGACGTGATGAAAATGGATGCCAAAGAGCTGCGTGACCTGCGCCGCTTTAAGATGTCCATGGTCTTCCAAAAGTTCGGTCTTTTGCCGCATCGTACTGTGTTGGAAAACGCAATGTACGGGCTGGAAATCCAAGGTGTATCTACCAAGGAAGCTCAGCAACGCGCTGTCAAATGGTTGGACCGTGTGGGGCTTGCTGGGTTCGAGGAGCAATACCCATCGCAGCTTTCTGGTGGTCAGCAGCAACGTGTCGGTTTGGCCCGTGCTCTGGCGACAGATGCAGAAATTTTGCTGATGGATGAGGCCTTTTCTGCGCTTGATCCGCTGATCCGCACCGATATGCAGTCTATTCTATTGGAACTGCAAGAGGAGCTGCACAAAACCATCATCTTTATCACCCATGATTTGGATGAGGCTTTGAACATCGGTGATAACATTGCGATTTTGCGCGATGGCGAGATCATTCAATCTGGCGATCCGCAGGACATAATCATGAACCCTGCTGACGATTACATCACCGACTTTATCCGTGACATCAATCGGGCTAAGGTCGTGCGCTTGCGCTCTATCGTGAAAAAAGGTGCCACAGGGGCGGGTGAAACCCTACGTGGTGGTATGTCTTTGGAAGAAGCTTTGCCGAAATTGCATAAATCCGTCGATGGATCCTGTCCCGTTGTAGACAAAAAAGGCAACCCCTTGGGGGCTGTGACTTTGGATGGCTTGATTGATGCATTGAAAGCGCCTGAAACAGAGGCCGACGACGAGGTGCGCTATTCTTAAGGCGTCAGTCGAGCGTTGAACTGCGAAAGGCCCCCGCTTGAATGTGGGGGCTTTTTCATTTTTAGGGCTGTTTGCACAGAGATGCAGAAAGAATTTAATTTTAAAATTCATTAAAATCAGTGACTTGAATTATTTTTGAAAAATAAAATCATTCTGCTGCATCCAAATAGGCCCCCCGCAGAGTCTTACCAGTATACAGCGAACGGATATCCCGTTCGTATAGGACACTGAAAAGGACTTTCTTATGCGTACTCTTTCAAAGATCATGACAACAGCCGCGATTATCACTGCACCTGTGTTGGCTCAGGCTGATGACCACATGGGTTTGCACGCGGTTGCTTTGACGGGCGACAAAACATTGTCCATCATTGATAGCGCGACAGCGACATCCACCATGTCTATGGAAGTGACTGGTGTTGATAAATTGCTCGGCATCGATTTGCGCCCTGCGACAGGCCAATTGATCGGCGTGTCGGACACATTCGAAATCGTTGAAATCAATGTTGAGACAGGCGAAGCTTCTGTGATCTCTACAATGGATACAGAATTGCCAATCGAAGATGGCGCGGCTGTGATCGTTGATTTCAACCCAAAAGCCAACAAATTGCGCTTCATGTCTGGCACAACCAACCACCGCGTTGACATTGAATCAGGTGCTGTAACCGTTGACGGCAGCTTGGCTTACGAAGATGCAGATATGCACGCAGGCGAAGAGCCAGCGATCTGGGCGGCGGCTTACATCAACTCATTCGGCATGCCTGAAACCACAGCTATGTTTGACATCGACGCGACAATCGTTGCTTTGATCCAGCAAACATCACCAAACGATGGTACTTTGGCAGCTATCGGTAAACTCGGCATCGATGCCGCACCTGTCTACGCTTTCGATATCGCAACTGACGCAGAGGGCACAAATACAGCTTGGTTGGCCGCTGGCGGCAGCTTGCACACCGTGTCTTTGGATACAGGTGCTGTGACCGAAAGCTGGGAATTGTCTGGCGTTGAAGGCGACGTACGCGACATCACATTCTTGACCGCAAAATAAGAGCGGCCAAGGTGCTGCGCATCTGCAAGGGTGCGCAGCCCGTTAACGAGTAGCTTCATATGGTATGTAGAAATGGGTGACGTGCCAAAAGCATTTGACCCGACTTGTTTTTCTGAGTGACTTTGCGCGACCGTGTTGGCCCTCGGCATGGTCGCGCTTTTTGTTTGTTGACCGCTCCGATGTGCCTGCTAACACTATCCGAAATAATTCGGAGGCATCAGTGACACATCGCGATACTGACCAAATGGCACAGTCCCAAGATCACGCGGCTTTGCTGCAAGCCTGCGCAAAGGGCGACAAATCGGCTTTGAAAGCCTTGATGGCTTTGGAAGGGGGCGCTCTTTATGGCGTGGCCTACCGTATGTTGGGGCGCAGGGATTTAGCTGAAGACGCCGTGCAGGATGCTTTTGTCAAAATCTGGCGTAAAGCGCATCAATACGATCCGATGCGCGGCGCGGCCAAAGGCTGGGTCTTTACGGTTCTCAGAAATCGCTGCCTCACGATGTTGCGCAGCGAAAAATGGGAAGTCGCAACACAAGGGGATGTGTTAGAACGCCGCCTCGAAGATGAAATCGTCGAAGATGCCTATGCGCGTCTCGACAGTGCCAGTGATTTGCGCCGATGTTTGCAAGCGCTGGACCCCGCAAAACGATCCGCCGTTTTGATGTCTTATGTGCTGGGATATTCCCACGGAGAGATCTCAGGTCGGATGAAATCCCCCCTCGGCTCGGTCAAAGCATGGACCCGCCGCGGCCTGTCTCAACTTCGGGAGTGCCTGTCATGACTGTTCAACGTGATTTGCTCGAACGTATCGACGAAGTCGTCATCGGTTTGGCCGACCCGTCAGAGGTTGCGGCGATTGAACTTTTGGCAAGTGAAGATCCCAAAGTCGCGGCCCTTCTAGAGCGCGCTCGTGTGCGTTTTGGCGAACTCGACGCCACAGCCGATCCGCAAGAGCTGCCCGCCACAATGTGGTCTCGTGTTGAAACTGCCATCGATAGCAATACCACTTTGCTGGACGATGATTACATCGCGCCGATGCCGACCAAGCCTAATGCGCCTGCCAATACAAATGCGCGCCCCACTTTGTGGACCACTCTGACCGCAGTTGCTGCATCTATTATAGTGGGGATCGCGATTGGATGGACCATGCTGCCAAAACCCGATCCGACAGTGATTGCAGTTCTGCTTGGGGATAACGGATTGCCCGTGGCTTTGGTTGAGGGTGCAAAAGACAATACAACGCGCGTGACCATGTTAGATGCCGCAAACGTGCCTCAAGGCAAGGTGATGCAGGTTTGGACAAAACCCGATGCAGATGGTTTGCCAGTCTCCTTGGGGGTTTTGGATGCACCTGTGCAGGCAGCGCTCAAAATCGATGGTTTGCCCGAGCCAGAGGTGCAGCAGCTTTATGAAATCACCTTTGAACAACAGGGTGGATCGCCCACAGGTCTTCCAACTGGGCCTATATATGGCAAAGGTTTGGCGCAGCAGCCTTTGTAGTCACATCGCTGCCCCGACTCGCAAGGCGGGATTCTCCTGCGAGTCGGGGCGATTCACAAGCTTCTGTGCGTTGTCTCTGTGGATAACTGCCTTCACCGATATTTCTGTGCGATAGTGTGCTGACCATAGCAGGGGCTCAGTCTCCGAACGGAAAAATATCTTCACCTAAGTCCCAGATTTTGTTGTGTAAATTCCGTCTCCTCAATTTTTTCATGAAACTGTTAAAAAAGGGGTTGCGGGTATTGGGTGTTGGGCTTAGAACCCCCTCTACCGGCAGCGAGAGATTGATTGTTGGTTTGAGCGGACTGG
>NZ_RKQK01000001.1 GCF_003814915.1 Pacificibacter maritimus | reverse complement strand
AGCACAACCATAATGTCGCGGGATGGAGCAGCCCGGTAGCTCGTCAGGCTCATAACCTGAAGGTCGTAGGTTCAAATCCTACTCCCGCAACCAACACTAATTCTTCAATATTATCAATGGCTTGAGTATCGCCGCTCAGGCCTTTTGTGCGTTTACACCCCAGCGCAAGCGCCAGTAGTCCAGATAGCGCGCCTTTAAGCATGATATCCAGTTTGCCCGTGGTGGCATTGGGCGTAAGCACGATGCGATCAATGAGGCCACGGAGCGCATCCTTTGCCTCCGCCATGTCTTCGGCTTTGCCCAGCTGATCGATCATAGCGCCAACCTTGTCCCGATAGGTCAGGGCCATCTTCGGGTGAATGCGAATGGGATCGGGGGCAGGGGCTCTAGACAGCTCCGCTTCAAGCGTCTTTTGACGCTCGGACAGGGCCTGCATTTTATCCCTAACCTGATCAGCGGGAATGCCTGCGATGATTGCGTCAACGAGTTTACTGTGGTCGCGGTTGGCCGTGGCCAGTTCTTTCTCGAGGGCGCCGCGTCCTTGTTCGGCTTCGGCGTTCAAGCGATTGCGCTCGATTGCGTATTCCTTGCAGAACACCTCAAGGAGGTCCCGATCCATAAGATTAGTTTTAAGCGCACCCAAGACGCGCGTCTCAATGTCCGTTTGAGAAATCGTAAGGCGGTTTGTGCATAGCGCTTTGCCCTTGTTGCGCGCAGTGGAGCAACCAAACTGTGTTTGAGAGACCTTTGAAAAGCCACCACCACAGCAACTACACTTCAACAAACCTGAAAACAGTGTCCGCGGGCGGCGCCGGTCCCAGATGTTGTCGCCTGTGTTCTTTGTTTTTAGGGCACCTTGGCGGGCTTTAGCTGCGTCCCACAGCGGTTGGTCGATAAGGCGCAGCTCCGGCAGATCTGAAATTACCCATTCATCTTGCGGGTTGAGGCGTGAAATGCGTTTGCCGGTGTCCGGGTCCTTGGCATAGCTGAGACGGTTCCAGATCTGGCGACCGATGTAGAGTTCGTTGTTCAAGATGCCCGTGCCGCGCTCGCGGTTGCCATGTAACGTGGATGCGCCCCAGCCCCTGCCAGAAGGGCCCGGGATGTGTTCAGCGTTGAGTGCTTCCGCGATCTTTTTGGGTGAAATGCCGTTCGCGTAGTCTGTGAAGATACGCCGGACGACTTTGGCTTCTTCAGCGTCGATGGTGCGATCACCACGGATGGCTTCCCCATCGGCGCTGAGCTTGACGACACTCTTGTACCCATATGCTTTGCCACCTGCTGACTTACCTGCCAGTGCGCGGCCTTTGAGGCCTCGGTGTGTCTTGGCGGCAAGGTCTTTGATGAACAATGAGTTCATCGTGCCTTTCAACCCGATGTGCATCTCTGAGACAGAGCCTTCGCTGACCGTCTCAATAGCGACTGATTGGAACTCTAGCTTTTGATAGACGGATGCAATGTCCGCTTGATTGCGCGACAAGCGGTCCAACGCTTCCGAGATTACAACATCGAATTGTCCGGCGGCAGATGACCTCAGCAAGTTTTGAATACCGCTGCGCATCAAGCTGGCCCCGGAGGTGGCCTTGTCTGAAAACACCTCGACGACTTCTAGGCCCTGTCTCTTTGCATAGTCTTGGCAAGTTCGAACCTGGTCATCGATAGATGCATCGCGTTGCATGTCCGTTGAAAATCGAGCGTAGATGGCGGCGCGCAGTGGTGCTGTCATAGTTATCTTTCCTTATGATTTGTTTACGTGATCTGAGCGTGCCGTTTCGCGCGCAAGCGCTCTGATGGCGGCATGAAGCTCGGTGATGCGCGCAAACTCTGCCGGTCGTTTTGCGAGTGTGAGTTCCGAAAGCCCGACGCATAGCCGATGTTCGCCGGGCTTCTGCCTTGGCGCATCGTTGGCTTGGCAGTGTTGTATCTTGGTCATTAAGTTCCTCAATCCGCGGATGTCGCGGCGTTTAAGTGTGCGTAAAGTGATCCAGTGGATCGCGATTACGGTTCACATATGAGGAATGATTTTGAGCGCTATGCTATGAGAGCGGATTTATGTGGATAACTTATTGTGAGGGATGTTTAGACGGTATCTGACGGAACGCCGTCTGTGGGCAGAAGCCGTCGAATTTGTTCACCGGACAGTTCGCGTTCTTTGCAAAGCGCTACCGCGATACTAGAGATAAGATCCTTTCTAGTCGTGAGGATTTGGATGGCGTTGCGCTCGGCGTCTTTGAGAATTTTGTCTAAATGGTTTGTCCGGTCTTTGATGTGAGCGGGCGTGGGCGTGAATACGAGTTGATCGCCAAATCCCCATTCATATGCCATTTGCGCTGCGAGTTTGGTTGCGAGTTCGAGGTCTGAGTGGTCGCCGAGGCCAGCGCCATTGAGCGCTTCGCCAAAAATGGCTTGTTCAGCAGCACGGCCACCGAGCAGGGCGCAGATGCGGTTTGTGGCGGTTTGTGAGCTTTCCAGCATCGATGATGGGATGTCTACGAAACCACCTGTGTTGGTGATCGTTGCGCGTTCGGCAGGCGGTAAGTTTAGGGTGTGGGCCACAACGAGATGACCTGCTTCGTGGACTGCAATGCGCCAAAGAATGTTAGCATCCAAGGCCGGATAAATGCGAGACGCGGCGGCTTCTAAGTGGCTTTGACTTAGAGGGATTTTGTCCGCGCGTGCGAGGCCCCGCGCTTCGCGGACAACAGCTGTGACCTGCGCTCCGGATGCGCCAAGAAGTTGGTCTGCAATTGGTGATAATGACATGTCTTTTGCATCATTGCCCAAGGCCAGATTCAGGATTTTTAGAACTGACGCCATGTCCGGGTTTGCAATCTCGAGTTTGAGGTCAAAACGTCCCGGCCTGAGCACTGCTGGATCGATCATGTCCGGAAAATTGGTCGCGCCCAGAACGACCACGCCGGGCGTGTCGTTGAGGCGTGAGAGATATTCGAGTAGGCCGTTTACGATGCCGACGATATAGTCGGAGCCGCGGCTGGGGCGGTTGCGATGCGTGAATGAATCCAGCTCATCGAGGAAAAACACAGCGGGAGCCGCGTTGATGGCTGCATTCACCTTCACGGAAAGAGCCTTCAGCATGTCGCCCTGATGGCCGTGACGCTGGCAATCGGAATAGCTTGTCGCGATCAGCGGCACGCCAAGAGATCCGGCCAAAGCCGACGCAAGGAGAGTTTTGCCGTTGCCGGGTGGTCCGTGAAATAGCACTGAGGATGAGACCTCGCTCCACTGCACCTGTCCGGCCTTCCACGACGTGATGTCTGCGACCAATCGGTCAATCGGCGCGCGCGTCGCCTCGTTAAGAGAAATGTCGCTTAGGGTTGTTGCCGCAGGTGTCACTGTCCGGAAACGGGTCGCGGCGGCGGCCAGCGCTTTGGCGACCTTCAGTGTTGTGTCCTCGAAGAATGCGCTTTCGATTGCAGCAAGTGGAAGCGCCGCGATCTCGCTGTCATTCGGTAGAATGCCGATGAGCGCATCTTCGGACAACTCACCTGTCGCGCTATGCGTTGTCCTCATGATCTCAATGATCATTTGGCCGGACAAAGCGGGCAGCGGGACTGTCCGCTGGCACAACGCACGCGTGACGTCTGACATAGATGTGGTGTCAGGTACGAAAGCAAGGAGTTTGCAGCCCTTGCGCACAGCGGTCGCGATCGATGCGTCAAACGTCTCTTGCTCGCTGGTTTTGAATTTGCCGTCGGGTGCAACGTGTCGGCTGAGTGTGGCGAACCCACGCCACGTGTCGTCCGCCTCATCGCATAGATCCGCCAAGCGGCGCAGAACGTTGTCGATCTCTTTCCAAACTGCCTCGCGCTCGTCGTTGTCCGCGATTGTGAGCATGGTGAATGAACGTGGCGCAGTGAGCTCGCGTTGCGTCTCTTCGCTGCTCAGCAGCGCTGCAAAGCGGGCGGCCATGATCATAGAGGGCATGGGCGGCCGCGTCAGGAAATTGGTCTTGTCCGGGCTCTGATCCTTGGCCTCGGCCAAGGGATCGCGGCCTGCGGAGATGGCGGCCTTGATCTCAACGGGTGCCATTGCAGAAGCAGCCGGTGTGAATGAATAGGGCTCATTCAGCGCGCGATGCAACTCATTGAGCGCTGGCGCTGTAGGTTCCGCGGCTTCTTCGACATCGATGTCATCAAAGTCGATTTTTAGCTCTAGGGGCGTCATTTTTGTCCGGCCTCGGTGCCACATCGCGATGCTGCGAAGGAGTGGCCGCAAAACGTCGAGCGAATGAGCGGATAATGCATGTCTAGAAAGCGCACTGGCGTGCGGGTTCATTGAAGAAGGAGGCATGAAGAAAAACCTAAGAGAAATGAAAAGGGCAGGGTGCAAATTGAGGGGCGCAGTCTGATGCACCCCTCAGGACAAGACTTACGTGTCTCTGAGAGATGTGAACGTCTGCCAATCGCCGGTCAGGTTCGGGTCCCAGCCGTTATCCGCAGCATCGATGAGAGCTGAGATAAAAGTGCGGCCGTGGGCGTGATAGATCTCGGACGTCGTTGTCAGATGATCGCGGAACAGGTCGCGCTCAACGATCAAGTCTGGCCGATGGGTCTGGATGTACTGGTGCATCGCCTTCTCCAGGCAAATTGCCCTGTGACCGGACTTGATATCGATCGCGCGGTCGAGTGTGCCGCGGGTCTTATCGGGGTCAAACTGCACTTGTCGCAGCCGAAACTTTGGATTGTTGCTGTATCCAAGTTTGATCACAGGCAGTGTGGGCAGGGAGAAAGTCAGCAAATAGATTTTGCTCGGCTTAGATGACCAAGTCTCGCTGCAGCCCGCGCAATTTACATCTCCGTGGCGCATGTTGGCGACGCTGACATCCTGTCGGTGGCCGCACAGGTGTTCATACTCTCGATAACTCTGATTGTTCCGAGCAGCAGGGCCAATCAGCGTCCAGCCATGATCCGCAGCCTCAGCAGCGTGTTGTTCTTTAAGGCATTCTTTACAACTGGCATTGTTGTTGCCGCGCGCAGCTTTGCGCATATTGCCGCGCTGGCCAATGGCCAGATGACCGCATTTGAGACGCCATTGGCGAAGGTGGCGGTGTCCCATAGGTTTAGGGCTCACGAGTTCACCGCCGAGCGCCGCTGCTGCGACCTCATCCTTTTTGTTACCACAACCTTCGCAAAGGATCTTATGATCAAAGACCACTCTGTCTCGGCGATGAATTGGCGTGCCGCAGGTACGGCAGCCGAGAATGTACATTTGCCTGTCAGGCCCGCCGCGGCAAAGGACGGTAAACCCCTTGCTGTCCGCTGCGGCAACAACATCTGATTGGATCTTGGCAATGAAAACACGCGGATACTCACCACGGATTTTAAAAGGGTAGAAAGCGTTTACGTAAGGCATGTGTGGTCCTCGCATAAAAAGGCCTACCGCGCGTCAGCGACGAGCAGGTGGAGGCCTTGTAAAAAACAGAAAAAGGGAGGGCAAAGAGGGCGCGCAGGCGCAACTTTGCCGCATAATACGTGGCAAAGTTACAAATGCAGTTCTAAGAAACCTGCGATTACGCCGCGACGTGGACCCGTTGCAGCTTTGCCAGCTTCAAGTTCGCTTCAAAGACATGAAAGATCAGGGCCGCATCCATCATCTGATCAGCCAGCAGCTGATCGCGCTTGCGCAGCGCTTTTGAGGCCTTGGCAAGCTTTGAAAAGTACCCTTGAAAGTTCAAATCGTCTTCAATGTGCTCTGGAAGCAAAAGCAAAAGAAACTCTGCAGTAATTCGCGCCCGCTTGTCGAGATCAGGCATCATCAGCAGCGTTTTAATCGCTGTATCGCAGTCCGCCCAAGCCTTGGCCGCAGTGTTGCCAAGCTCAAAACCGATCTGCGAGAGAATTGATGCCCCAGAAAGGTGCAGTGCGCTGTCTGCACGCATGGCTTTCTCGAACAGATCAAGCACCGCCTGAAACGCAACGCTTTGCGGGTTCAAGAAATAAAGTTCCCCAGACTTGGAGGGTGTGGTATCCGGTGAAGTAGTCATGGTGATCTCCTAACGATCGTTGTGATTAGCATGGCGAGGGAGTTGCCGCTCTCTCGTTCATGTGTAATATATATGATATCAAGAAATCACAGTGTCAATAGGTAATATCATGAAATCACGCGGGCGACCAAAAGTTGATACTCACCCAGTCATGGTCCGCATGCCTGCAGAGCTGATAGAACAGCTAGATGAAATCAGGCGGACGGAAGCCGACCTCCCCAGTAGGCCTGAGCTTATACGCCGCATTGTCGAAGATTGGATGCTGGATCGGCAAAAGTAAGGTTTGCGAAAAACGGAAAAAGATCTTCCCAGCCGTCCCGAGATGATACGCCGCATAATAGATCAGCATCTCAATCTGGGTGATTAGCTCTCAATCAGATTTAGGTTACCGGCGTGACCAACTCATGCAGCAAGATGATTGGTACTTTGGGCGGAAACCGGACCTTTGCTGCTCGCGCTCGATTCATCCTGCGGCACGGTGAAAGCAGCCATTCAACCTTCACAACATCTTTTCAGGAATGCGATGCCTTGAAACAAACTTGGTATGCCCCAGCGATTGCCCATGGCCAATAAGTACTTTACTTTGAAGTTGTCGTCTTTGTGCCTCATCAAGTGCTCGTTGAGAGGAGGTCCTAAAGCTGGTGTACGCCTAAACATCAAAATTGGGCGCATACGAAAGAAATTTATTTCTGAATGGATTAAGTTCGGGCGCAGTCTCGTTCCTATTGTATGACACACTCACAATTGCCTCAGGCAATCACGGAAATGATGGACGATCTGCGCCGGTTTGCGATGATGCTGACGCGTGACCCAGTGTTGCGCGATGATCTTGTTCAGGAAACGGTGCTACGCGCGTTGGAAAAACGTGACTTGTTGCACGATCCTGAAGGGCTGCGCAGCTGGTTGTTTCAGATCATGCGTCGACGCTTGATTGACATGCATCGATCAAATCGTGCGCGTGAAGATCGTGAAGATGCGTCACAGTGGATTGGCCCCGATTATCATCCCGCTCAACAAGATTTGCAGGTGCGGCTGAACCAAATCCGCGCTGCCTTTTCTCATTTGCCGTTAGATCAACGGCGTGCCTTGCAGTTGGTTGCGATTGATGGGCTCAGCTGCCGAGATGCAGCTGATCACGAAGGCGTTGCTCTCGGTACCCTGCTGTCACGATTGGCGCGTGCTCGCCAACGGTTGCGCGATTTCGAAGATACACCACCTCGGACTGAAACGGTGAAAGGATTTCACTCATGACTGATGAAACTCACGGCATGCAACACGCATCTGTTAATGAAACTGATATGCTTGATTTTGCAAATGATGCGCTTGAAATCGAAGAACGGATTGCGGTTGCGCGCATTCTCTCAAAAATGCCGAACGAGGCGGCGGATACCCTTGGGTATATCGCAGATCGGGATGAGCTTTTGTTGGCGTTGGGCCTGCGACAACGCATGGATGATTATCCAAGTTTGCCAGAGTCTTTGCCTCCCGCATCCTTTGACGATCAAGCAATGTTTAATGCCCATATTGCAAAGGGTCGGCGAGGTTTTAAGTCCCGGCTTGGTGTGTCGCTTGCCACCTTTGCGGCGGTTGGTTTTTTTGCCCTGATGGGCTTGAACGCGGTGCCCCGCGGGAGTGAGGTACTGCTTAAAAGTGCTCTACAAGCCAATGATTTAGCTCAAATGCGATTGACGATGCTTACGATGGACGAAGACCTTGTGGTCGATTCAGATGAAATCCAACGTGTGGCTGGACTGACCTTGCCAGACCACCCATCAGCTTGGGTTTTGCGCGACACGCAGTTGATCCCATCGCAAGACGGAGTCTCTGTGTTGAGGACGTTTGAGACAGGCGAGGATGGCTTGGTGACGCTTTATATAGTGCGCGGCACACATGACGCGCCGCAATTGCCTAGCCGGATTGCACTGGCCGATGGGCAAGGCGCGTGGTTCCATCATGAAGGTGCCGAATACGTGCTGATTGGTCGTCAAGCGCGCGCGCCGCTTGATGATGATGCAGCGCTTTTGTTGGCATCATTCGCACCCGCCTAAATCCTAAGTTTCAACACGCCCGCCGGAAAACTGACTGTGCAAGCAGGCTGCCGATCTCTGCTTGCTTGACGATAATGTATCACCCTTCAATTAGGACACTGCCATGACCTCTTGGACATTCAAATTTTTAAATTCGACATATTCTCATGACAACCACCACGATAGCCATCATCACGGTCACTGGCACCACGGGCATTGGCATCACGGCCACCGGCCACATTGCCCTGATCCCATTCCTTGCTTCACGCCCGGCACACGATTTATCGCAGCCCAAGGCCCCATGCAGGTGGAAAACGTCAAGATTGGTGATCGGCTCTTGACCCGCGACAGTGGGATGCAAACGGTGATTTGGGTTGGGTATCGCGATCTGTCCCTTGCTGAACTGATTGCAAACCCTTCCCTTCGCCCGATCCATATCGCGCGGGATTCTTTGGGAGATGGCCTGCCTGTGCGCGATATGATGGTGTCGCCCCAACACCGTTTTCTTGTGCGTGGTGCAGACCTTGAACTGCAATCGGGCGAATATGAAATGCTTGTGCCAGCTAAGGCTTTGTTGGGCCGCCCTGGTATCACAATGGCCATGCAGCCAACGCGGTATATCCACGTGTTGTTTGAGCGCCATGAAGTTGTCTTGTCCGATGACACTTGGACCGAAAGCTTTCAGCCAGCCGCCAAAATGGTCGATAGCATGGATCGAAAAGTGCAATCTGAGTTGCTCAGTTTGTTCCCTTGTCTGCAAAACAGCAGCGCACATGCTTTTGACGCAGCACGAGCGACATTGGCACCACATGAACTGAACCGATCTTTTGAAATTGGATAAGTCCACATCGTTAGGAATTTCGCTATGAAATCAATATTGTTTATTGCAACCTGTGTCATCAGTATCCCCGCGACGTTGACCGCAGGCAATGCTGCGGTCGGATATACCCAACATCCAATCTATGCAAATTGCTATCGGGGGCCTTTTAGCGCGATGATTTGGGACCGTCCTCAAGGGACGTTTGTACAAGATCTTGTCGATTTTGGATACGATCACGCCAATGCCAATGCCATCGCAAACATGATTTGTAGTGATGCCAATCTTGTTGGAAACCCTGAACGTCTCAAAGCGGCCCTGCTACGAGAGATGGATAAAAATCCACCTGCAAGACAGCGCGCGCCGTAAGGGGGCATTCATCCAAAGTGAGCTATCGTTTTTGGCCCAGTGCGCTACACAATACTTGTGTTGGCCTCAGCTATTCAGACAGTTTTACAGATTGGATCAGCAATGTCGTATACAAAAGCAAGTATTTATAAATTCAGCTCACGCAACCAAAATTGTCAAATAAGTATTGTGCATTAAATGCTCCCTTTTCACAGCCGATTACGCCAATGAAGAACATCATCAATATGCACTAACGGCGAATTTTGTTGAAAAACTTTTCCGTGATCGGTGACGTATACGCTGGTTCAATTCCTTTAGGTATTGGGGGATTTTGCGATGATGGGATCGAAGCAGGAAGCACAGACGGCATTTGGTCTCGCATTCGCCATTGTCGCTCGGGCCAATGGCGCGACAAGGCTCATCTTCGAATGGAACGCTGAGAACAAGTAATACATCTGCCCCGAAGGTGAGCCGCTCAAACAGTTCCGACGCAACGACTCGGACCCGAACCGTGGTCCATCTGGCGAAGGGATCGCCAAGTATCCGGCATTGAAACACACCTGCCAAGCCTGCCCCTCAAAATTGAAATGTTGCCCAAAAGCCAATACACGCAAAATTACCCGCGAAGAGCATGAAGACACCCGTCAGGCCGCCCGTGATATTGCCAAAACTAAACAATACGCCGTCTCAATGCGGCTGCGAAAGAAGGTGGAAATGCTCTTCGCCCACCTCAAACGCATCCTAGGGCTGGGGCGGCTCCGATTAAGAGGCCCAAACGGTGCTAATGACGAATTTTTACTCGCTGCAACCGCCCAAAACCTCCACAAATTAGCCAAGCACTGCCCGGCAGGGTATTGGCGAAGCCGATGCACGAGAGGGATCTTGCCTGCACCGCAGCAAATAATAAAAGCCTGATAAAAAAAGGCGCTAGCGCCGAATTTGGAAGTCCCATTTCTGCACTCGCAATCGTTAGTTTTTCAACAGAATCTGTCCAATTTGTCGGAGGCTATTGAATGGTCCAATGACTGCTAAGGGGTGAAAACAGCTTTTAGCAACACGATTTTGCTCAAGTATATGCCGCTGAATGGGTTTGTCGCGGGGAAAGAAGAGACATATGCGGATATTCAGACCAACTTTGGTTTCAAACGAGAAAAATCTCTCTGATCGTGGCAATAACATGCTGGACCCCGCGATTGTTCGATTGACGCGTGTGGCTGGCGAGATGCAAGGGGAAGCCGCTGACCTCAATCGGCGGGTCAAAGCTGGTCAAAAGCGGATGCGCCTTTTGATCAAAACTGCGTTTCGGCAACATCGCAATGTGATCTGTGTGCGCCAACAGTGCAGGGACAAGTTGGAAGGAGGGCACGACGGCACCAACACGGCGCGACAGCCCCAATGCCGCCAGCTGGGTATCTAAAGGTGATTGCGCGTCTCCTGTTCCGGACATCAAGACGTGCGGGAACGCGAGCCATGCATCCAGATCAAACGTCTGAGCGACAGGATGGTCGCGCCGCATCGCAACCACATATGTCTCGTCTAACAATGTGATCTGCTTGATGCCCTCGATTTGATTTGTAAAGACCGAGACGGCAATGTCTGTTTCGCCACTTAGCAAATCACGCGCCGCTGCCGCACTGCCGTTCCAAGGTTGGAAAATAGGGGTCAGGCTGGGGGCGGTGGTTTGCAGTGCGGTTAGAAGCGGTCCCGCGATCAGAGATATCGGATCGTCTGCCATCGTTAACCGCACGGTTTGGCGCAGCCTGTTCAGAGGGGTTTCCGGCGGATCAACCAGGTCGATCAGTTCGCTGAGAATGGACTTAAGCGGCCCCCGCAGCGCTTCAGCCCGCGCGGTCCGCCGCATTGTGCCGCGTCCACGTTCAAGCAACGGGTCGTCAAACAGCTTGCGGCACCTTTGGAGCGCGTTCGATACCGCGGGTTGAGAGAGGTTCAACCGGTGCGCCGCGCGGCTCACATGGGCCTCGTCCAAAAGCGCATCCAGCACCACGAGCAAGTTTAAGTCGATCGATCTTAAATTCATGAAATCTATAATAGACTATATTTTATATCAGTTGGAATTATTTATTTGCCGAGCCTAGGTTTTGGTCAACCGAACTCAAAAGGACTACGAAAATGACCAAGACACTGCTACTTATGTTCCACCGCGATATCGAAAAATCCGTCGCCAATGCCGCGTTGTTTCGTGCAGCGCAAGGCATTGAGGGCGTGACCGCTCTCGATGTGCAGGCACGCTACCCCGATGGGCAGATCGACATGTTCACAGATGCTGAAGCCGATGCGCAATTGCTGCTAGAGGCCGATCGCATTGTGCTTCAATTTCCTGTGCAATGGTATGCAACGCCGTCGATTTTAAAGGCATGGCAAGACGCCGTGCTGACACGGATGTACTACATTTTTCCGGAGACTGAGGGAGACCGTCTTGCTGGGACGCCGTTGATGGTGGCCGCGACGCTGGGCAATGTAGCCGAAGCCTATACGCGGTCGGGGCAAAATCACTATTCGGTCGACGAGATCTTCACACCGTTGAAAGCGATGGCGCATCGATGTGGCCAGCCATGGCATGCGCCACATTTGACGTTTTCAGCGGATAAGCTCGATGACGCCGCATTGGCAGCCGCGGCCCAGAGCTACACCCGTGCGCTTCAGGAATTCATCGCGACCCCAAGTGTTGCCCAAACGGCAGAGGTTTGAGCCATGGTCGCCGACACACACGATACCTTCGTCGCTCTAGATCAAGGCACGCCCGCCCTGTTTGTGTGGTCGGCTCGATTGCTTCCCGTCGCCCTCGCGGGACAGTTCTTTCTCGCCGGACAGTCGCTCTTCGTGGGCTTGCCGTGGTCCCTCCACGGCATGTTGGGCGGCTTGGCGGCTGTGCCGATCCTCATCTTGGCCACGATGGCGTGCGCCATTGGCTATCCGCGCGGGTTCGCCTGGTGGGCTTTCGGCGGTCTGGCGCTTTACGGGGTTCAGATTGCGCTGGCCACGGGCAGCGCGACCATGCTGGCGCTGCACCCGTTCAATGCAAGCCTGCTACTGACCGCTGCCCTCGTTTTGCTGGCCAAGGTCGAACGTCGCCGCGCCCTACACACTTAGCCTCCGAAGCTATTGCAAATTCCGCGCTGCGCGTCGCAGATTTCACAAGCCAAAGGGCCCCAAATGAACAAACCAGAACTCGTAATCCTGTCACGCCCTGTCTTCAAGGTTGGCTACATCATTGCACGGCGTCCAGTTTCACCGGCCGTTCAAGACATCATGGCTTGATCACCACGAGCAGGATGATCAGTGCCAGAAGGGTCGGCCCACCAAGCAGAAATATCTTTCCGTTGGGCTTCATGTCCTTCGCGTTGTTCAAGATCGCACGGCGCAAATTACCGACCAGAGCGCCATGCAGCCCAGAGAGACCGAGCACGAGCACAAGTTTCAGTAGCAGCCACGCTGAAGTAAACCATCCGCCCAATACCCCTAGCGATATGCCGAAAACTAGAGCGAGGATCATCGCCGGTGTTGTCACTGATCGGTCGTAGGTTTTCAACGATTTCATGTGGATCAAGGCTGGGTATCGCAGTGCCAGAGCAACCGCGACCATCCCGCTGACCCAAACGAAGAGAGCAATCAGATGTGCAGCTTTAATGAGATCGTAAAACATTATTTTCTTTCATTTTTTGGTGCAGCCAGCGTTTGTTGATTAAGCCACCGAAAGGGATAAACGCGCCAACAAAAAGGCGTGCTGCACCTCTCCCGTCAATCAGGCCTTCTGCCCAAGATCGGATCGTGAACCATAGGCAAATCATGAAAGCGCAACCGTGTATCGGTCCCATGGCAGAAACCAGTTGTGGCACATCTGCTAGATATTTCAGTGGCATCGCCACGCAAAACATGGCGAGGAGCGTCAGAGCCTCGAAAGTTGCGGCTCGCATGAGGCCAATCATGAAGAATACTCCGACTCATTTAGTGTAAACGTTTGTTTACTTTACGGTAGGCCGTTATGCGTGTAAACACCTGTTCACATGAAAGCCAAGTCAACGAAAAAATTTAGTGCCGTAAAAGACCGCGCCGCAACCGAGGCGCGCATTCTCAATGCGGCCCGCACCATCTTCGCGCGGCGCGGATATGATGCGGCTGGGCTTCGCGAGATTGCAGAGCTGGCACAGGCAAACCTATCACTGATCAGTCGGTATTTCGGCGGCAAGGAAGGCTTGCTGACTGCTCTGACGGATCAGTTCGTAGCGGCCCGCCGAGAGGGCGGATTGTCCTACCCACCGCAAGATACATTGAGAGATGAGATACACTGCTACCTTCATACCAAGCTACACGACGACCTGAAGGATGAAGAGATTGTGAGGCTGATCGTCAGTCGCGCTGCCATCGATACCGAGTTCCGCAAAACGGCAGGCGCGCATTTGGATGGCCAAGTGGACGCAAACTTTCACTCTCGTATCAAACTGCTGCAGGATGCCGGCAAAGTCGCATCAGATATGGATATCGACTTACTGTTTGCAACGATTATGCATGTTTCGTTCTCGGTGAATTTTTTCGGCGCGATGATCGGGGATCGCTCGGAATCGGAAATTGACGCCCTCTTCAATGGGTTCGCGACAGCCTTAGCGCACGGGCTACCGGTTCGGCATTAGAAGGCGTGTTTGACAGCACAAAGAAGATACAAAATAAATCGCGTGGCATACGTAATTATTGGTTCGGGTGCCCCACCCTCTACTCTTGTATAAACGTCCCGAAAACGACAGCCTGTTTAACGGTTCAACCCGAAAGCAGACATTGGGCCAAATTTTACGAACCGCGGCTTCGCCCACACAACGGACCTTATCGCCCTAATAATGCTGCGGCAACGCATCAATGTCCGCTTTGGCGACTGCATCGCAGCATTTGAGATTATCGTGAACGGCGGCTGTGGGCCGTTCGCTGCACTCGAGACGAATTTCGAAACAACGGTTTCATAGCCTCGAGCTAATCTCAAATATCAAGAAAACCGGTCAAATAAGTAATGAACAACTGATGGCTTGGGTTTCGAAAGGTGGCGCAGCTGCCCTTCGTTTGGAGTTTTGAAAGAGGGCAACGCGCCTCTTCGCCGGAGAGCCATAAAGAATTTCGCAGAAATTTTATGGCTAGTAGGTTCAAGCGCAGTGTCGGATTTTAGTTAGGTACTCTTAGTTTTGTGAACCACTAGGTGTCGGTCATGGGGTTTAGGCATGGTTGGGTTCCGCTGCTCTGCGATGGACACAATGGACCGGGTTTAGGCATGGTTGGGTTCCGCTGCTCTGCGATGGACACAATGGACCGGGTTTATCCACATCAATGATTCCCTCGAACAGACAGAGTGCTTCGCACTTTCACAGTTCGGCTCGACCCTAACGTCATGAATGACATGACCTCAAAATCCCGCCTCGCAAATTCAAATCCAAGGGCTGCTTCGGTGCGTCTTAAAGCGCGCTCGTTGAAACGTGCTTATGGTCAACGTCGACACGATTTCCGGATCGGCCAGCAGCCCAACTATGTGGATCAAGAACGGACTTGCCTGAACCGAATTCTCATTGAGCCAAGACCGTTGCCTGAAATTAAGAAAGAAATCGAAAGGTTGCGTCGCTCCAATGGGGCACAGAGGGCGATGAAATCGGATGCTGCAGTTGTGACGGCTGGCATTGCAACCTTTGGTCATAAGGCGGCAGACTTGTTCGCTACGCTGTCGTCTGAGGAGCAAGATGCCGCGTTACAAGAGTTGGTGTCACAGATCGCGAAGAAGCTCGGCACGCGTATTGAAGCAATGGTCGTGCATTTGGATGAAACCAGCTTACACGCCCATTTTGAGCTTCGTGCCTATAATGATGATGGCGTGCCGGTCAGTAAGGTTGCGACATTCCAGGTCATGTCTGAACTTCAAGACATGACCGCTGATGTTTTGGGACAGCGCTGCCCGGGAATTGAGCGCGGGCATAAGAAATTCCACCGGATCGAGGTGGGTGCTGACTATGCTGAAACGCTCAACAGGTCCGTCAAGAAGCTGCACAAAGATTTGCCGGATGAGATCGCCGCGCGACAAGGAGACTTGAAAAAGCTCGAAGAGGAAAAGCGCCAACTGGATGCATCAATGACGAAAACCCAAGGTCACCTTCAAAGGCTGTATGACAAGGGCAAGCTCAATGAGAAGGAAGCGAAGCGGCTGAAAACATACGAGGGGCGTTTGGCCAAGAAAGAGGCAGAGCAGTCTGAAATCCAGCGCCGGCAGCTTGATATGATGACTAAGCTTGAAAAAGCACGGCATGCGCTCAAAAACCGCGAAGCCGAAGTCCAGGAGCACGAGGTAAGTGCCCGCGAAAAGATGGAGGACGCCAAGGCCAGCCTCGTTGCAATTGAGGCCGTTGCGGAAGAATTGGAGCAAGGAACTCTTCAACAAAATGATGCTGGTAAAATCCAAATGAAAGATGCCAGCCCTGTTCTTGCCGCACCAGCAGGCATTCGCAAACGCCTGTTCCGTTTGGCCCGGCGCTTGCTGTGGTGCCAAGAGCGCTTGGTCCGCAAAGAGAACCGCTTGAATCGTTTGTCTGCGGCTCTCAAGGGCTTCTTGAAGCGCCAAGATTTATCTGACGATGCGCGCGCCGAAGGAGAAGAGCTAGAGCGCGGCTTGGACGATGGTCAGGCGTTTTAGGGTGTCGTCTGAGGAACAGCCGAGCATGAATGTTTGGGTGCCAAGGATTCAAGCTGAGCTTTCGACCGGACGGTTATAGACAAAAATTATTTTTTGTCGGCAACCAAGGAAATGCTCATGTAGTGAGGAATTGGAGAGAACGGCCCAAAGCTGACGTTCATCCTATTGAGCATTGCCGCAACGCAGCTTCCCTAAAGCCGACGCAGGTCAATGTTGCGGTAGGCGTCTCATTTTTTTTGCGCTTGCCGCTCATAGATCTTTTTTGTTGCAAAGTACTCTCCCTGTTGGATTTTGCTAGAAGTAAACCGTTGGCCAGAAACTTTTAGTCTCACTACTAAATAGAGGTCACTGCCTACAGCATTCGAAATTTTTTCAAGATCATCAGCCGAACAGCATGTGGCCACGGCAAAATTTGAACCACATCCCTGTAACCGCGCAGGAAACCACTCTTCCAGCCAAAACTTCCAATAAGCGATTGACACGCCATCAAACACAAATGCCACTTTATCGGCCAAGGGTTGAGCTGTGTGTGAAGACCCTTTGTGAGGTGGCCCTAGATTTGTAGACGGTTTGCTTGGTAATTTTGGAACCAAGGAGAGACGGATATGAACAAGGGAATACGGTTTACAGACGAGTTCAAACAGGACGCTTTGGCGCATGTTGTTGAGCGTTGATATGCTGTCAGTGAAGTAGTTGAGCGGCTGGGTATCAGCACCAAATCGCTGTACACTTGGAAGGCCCGGTGGGCGAAGTCGCCACGTGTCAGATCCGAGGTGGCCGATCAGGCCGCTGAGATCCGACGGTTGAAGCGAGAGCTGGCGCGCGTCACCGAGGAACGCACAATCTTAAAAAAGGCGACCGCGTACTTCGCGCGAGAGTCTCAGTGAGGTACGCGTTTATCGAGGCTCACCGCGCAGAGTTTTCAGTGCGCTCAATGTGTCGGGTGCTGATGGTTCATTTTAGCGGGTTCTATCCATGGCTTAAAGAACCGTTGAGTGCCCGTGCGCTCGAAGATGCACGTCAGACTGAGCTCATCCAGCGAGCATGGGCCGACAGCGGCAAGGTTTATGGCTATCGCAAGTTAGCGGATGACCTTCGGGATGCAGGTGAGACCTGCTCAGAGAACCGTGTGGCACGTTTGGCTAGTATCGCGGGCATCGCAGCACAGATCGGCTACAAACGCCGCCCTGGTCGATATGGTGGCAAGCCTGCTGTGGTCGCTGACAATACGCTGGATCGTCAATTTGAGGTCGATGCGCCTGATCGGGTCTGGGTGACCGACATAACTTACATCAGAACGCACGAAGGTTGGTCGTATCTGGCCGTCGTGATTGACCTGTTCTCAAGGCGGGTTGTTGGATGGTCCATGCAATCGCGCATGACAACTGACCTTGCTCTACAGGCATTATTGGCTGCTGTTTGGCGACGCAAACCGAAGCAAAAGGTCACGATCCACTCCGACCAAGGTTCCCAATTTACCGGTGGGGAGTGGCAATCGTTCCTTAGCAAACACAACTTGGTCGCCAGCATGAGCCGTCGTGGAAATTGCCATGACAACGCCGTTGTTGAGAGCTTCTTTCAGCTCCTAAAACGAGAACGGATCAGGCGACGAACATATCTGACACGCGACGCAGCAAGGCAGGACGTGTTCGATTACATCGAGATGTTTTACAACCCAACACGCAAGCACACCAACAATGGCATGCTGTCGCCGGTTGACTATGAAATCAAACAAAGGAAAATGAACGGGGCAGGTGTCTAGGAAACTAGGGGCACCTCACATAGCCTAAATCCTGTATCTTCCAAAAACCGCTTAATGTTCTACATTTGTTCTCATGGCCGATTTGAAAACACAATTGAAAAATGTCGCTTTTGGCGGCAGCTGGACAGAAGAAATTCTGCGCGTTTCTGAATTGGAGACAGCGCTGAAAGTGATCGTAAATGCAGCCGAGACCTGCACCGAAATCGACGTGCGCACAGATGAACTGAATGAAGCTCTGAGCTTTGTGGCGTCCAAAATAGAAAAAGGCCCTCAGCTGAGGGCGCAGTTTCTCAAAGCTGTTGTAATCGAAGATCAGGACGCCCGAAGTTCTGCTGCGCAACACGTTTTGCAACAGATGCAGTCTTGGGCGGGGCGGTGAGTAACTGTAGGCATTGGCAGCTACACTTCGTGGCTTTTACTGGCCTCAACGCATTTCGTTTGGTACGCCAACGTGTATTTCAAATGATTTGAGCCAATGCATATATCTTCAAACCAATTCCTGTTCTCCATTTATGACAAATGGCGCGGCAATGTCTCCTCGCTTTTGTTTGATGATTTTCGCATCTCCGCGAAAGGTCTGTCACAATCGGTATCTCTTGCCGAAATGCGCTCAGCACCCGAAATCCATGAAAGTTGGTTGGGAAACGAGCTTTCTTTGAGCATAGCGTCCTTACCCCTACCATTGCGCGTGCGCGGAGCAAACAAAGTATACCTTGAACGAGATGCTGCAAAGATCGAAAAAGCTTGGCGCGACTTCAACATCCAACAGCTTGAAGCTCACGCGGATGATATCAAAAGCCTCCTTTCTGCACTCACCGACCTGAAGTCACCGACACGGTATCCTTCTGCCTGTTATGTTCAGCCACTTTTGCGAAAAGCAGAAATTCTTGAAAAAGAAATTCTTTCGAAACTCAATGTTGCTGCCATTGGTCAGGATCGTCTCGAGACTATAAGTGAAATTCGCAGCTTTTTCGCAACCCCCGCAAAGGTGAGAAACACAGCGATTTTGAAATTTGAAACTGCGCAACTCGCGCTCTGGGCCGACTTCTTCGACACCTTCGAACAAAACCCGCTGACGCCAGAGCAACGCCTTTCTATCGTTGCTGACGAGGACGCAACTTTGGTTTTGGCGGGCGCTGGATCAGGCAAAACGAGTGTCATCACCGCGAAAGCTGGTTACCTCCTCAAGTCCGGTATTCGCAAACCAGAGGAAGTGCTTCTTCTTGCCTTTGCACGTGATGCTGCAGCCGAGATGTCAGACAGAATACAAGAACGCTGCGGTGAGCCGGTTGAAGCGCGAACGTTTCATGCTCTGGCATACGATATCATCGGCTTGGTCGAAGGCGGCAAACCTGCCTTGGCCGCACATGCGACTGACGACAAAGCCTTTCTCGTGCTCATCCGTGATATCCTCATACACATTGCCAAGACAGTTCCTGAGGCATCAAAAGCAATTATCGATTGGTTTAAATCAGCTCGTTTGGAAGAAAAATCTGAATGGGATTTCAAGCAAAAGCACGACTTCTACACATACCTCGAAAAAGAAGACCTTCGGACGCTTCAAGGTGAAAAAGTCAAAAGTTTCGAAGAGCTGATGATCGCCAACTGGCTGTACGAGAATGGCGTCGAATACGAATACGAACCTGACTATGAGTTTGCCACCTCAGACCCAACGAAAAAGAACTATTGTCCTGATTTTCGACTGACTGAAAGTGGGGTTTATCTTGAACATTTTGGGGTCAGAAAAAAACGCGGCCGAGATGGAAACGTGACCCTTGTGACGGCACCGTGGGTCGATCAGGATGAATATCTCGAAGGTATGGCCTGGAAGCGTCAAGTCCATAAAGACAACGATACGGTTTTATTAGAAACCTTCAGTTATGACCGTGTTGAAGATCGTCTTCTCGAAGTTCTTGCCCAAAAGATCGAACCGTATGAGGAATTGAAACCTCGCGCCCGAGAAGATCTTTTTGACCGCGTTGTCGAGATGAACCAGATCGACAGCTTCGTGCAACTCCTTGCCAACTTCTTGCGCAATTTCAAAAGCGGTGGGTACAGGTTGGCGGATTGTAATGTGAAGGCAAAGAAAGCCAAGCTTGGCAAACGAGCATCCGCATTTCTCGCCGTTTTCGCACCGGTATTTCGGGCTTACGAAGACAGTCTCGACACACGCATAGATTTCGAAGACATGGTGTTGCGAGCCGCCAAATACGTTGAGACTGGGCGTTTCAAAAGCCCCTACAAGCATGTGCTCGTCGACGAGTTCCAAGATATTTCAAGAAGCCGCGCGCGTCTCGTGAAAGCGCTGCTCTCGCAACACCATGATGCACGCCTTTTCGCAGTCGGTGATGATTGGCAATCCATCTATCGTTTTGCTGGTTCCGACATCCATTTGATGCGGAACTTTGGCCAAGAGTTCGGAGGAGAGTTCAATGGCGCGAATGATGTCCATCGCACGGTCGATCTCGGACGTACGTTTAGGTCGGTTGATAAGATCGCCTTTGCCGCACGATATTTCGTTTTACAGAACCCAACACAGCTTGCGAAAACCGTCATCCCAGCAGGGATCGCGGATGGGCCTGCGATCTCTATCGTATCGACATTTAAACACGACGAAGACGTTAAGCTCAAAGCCGTGCTGAATGATCTAAACGTAAAAGCCAAAAATGCGAATAAGCGCAGTTCCGTTCTTTTATTGGGCCGCTACAGGCACTCTGCGCCAGAGGGGCTGCGCAGGTTGTCCTCAAGCTATCCGGATTTGGAGATCAATTTCAAAACGATCCATGCCTCCAAAGGGCTTGAGGCAGATCATGTCGTTCTGCTCCAAGTCTTCAGCGGGCGCATTGGATTTCCATCTGAAATTGTAGACGATCCACTCCTGACGATGGTCTCGCCTGAAGCTGAACCTTTTGAGCATGCCGAAGAAAGGCGTGTGATGTATGTCGCGATGACACGCGCGCGAAAAAGCCTGACAATCATGGGAACTTCGGCCCGACAATCTTCCTTCGTCAAGGAACTCATCGATGACGACGCCTATGAGCTGAGTTCAGAGGTGGGCCGCGATGCGGAAGTACATACGTGTGGCGAATGCCAGGGGAGCCTATTTTCGGTACCGAAAAAGAAAGGGGGCGCGTTTTTTCGTTGTGAACACACAGAGCTCTGCGGCAACACGCTTCCCGCTTGCGCAGCATGCGACACAGGACTTCCGGCCAGAAAGTCTGACAAAGGTGATGCAACATGTTCCTGCGGGGAGATTTATCGTCCCTGTCCAAGTTGCGCTGATGGCTGGCTGGTTGAGCGCAGAGGGCGGTATGGGAAGTTTATGAGCTGCGTGAAATTCCCGCGATGCAACGGAAAAGCTAAAGTTTGAAAAAACGAGAGTTTTGTTAGAACACCTACTTTCGTGGGGTGGCTAGCTCACTGTTTGAAGCGAATGGTTAAGCTAATACTTCTTTGAAACCATCGAGAAGGCACAAGATCAAGAAACAGAATGACTCTGGACTTACATTAATGAGCGACCCAATATGGGTGTAACCTAGACGGACCCGCGGGACACTTGTGGGGTTACTGTAGCTTGTCTCTGAGCGCCTCATAAGGGGTTTGTCCGTTGTGGGCACCGTGCGGCCTGGCGAAGTTGTAGAACCGTTCCCATTCGTCGAGTTTAGCCTCCAGATCGACGTCACCTTTGTAGCTGAGAAGTTGATAGAACTCTTGTTGATCGGAACGGTGGGATCGCTCGACTTTGCCGTTCAATTGCGGTGTGCCGCGTTTGATGTAGGCGTGCCTGATCCCGAGATCTTCGACATGCCAATGGAACTTGGCCTGAAACTCGTGGCCATTATCCGTGCGCACTTCGCGAATGCGAAACGGGAACTTTTCGATGATGTGGTCAATGAAGTCGATGGCGTTTGCCTGCGTATGTTTATCGTAGACCTTGAGGGCGCGAACTCTGGTTGCATCGTCGATCGCGGTGTATTGGAACCGGCGGACCTTTTCGCCGCATTTTCCTTTGAAGGTCAAGAACTTGACGTCTACTTGGATGTGGTGACCTGGAACCTGCTTCTGATATCGCTTGGTATGCAGCTTGCGCATTCGTGTGCCTCTGGGCAACCGGTTAAGACCGTTGCGTCTGAGGATACGGTAGACCCCGGCATCTGAGATTTTGATGCCGTGGTAACGTGCCAAATACCAGACGATCCTTATGGGCCCCAAGTGATACTTGCGGCGCAGATACAGAACCTTCTCGACGATTTCAGCAGGTGTTTGATTGGCCGGGTTCTTCGGAATTGATTTGGCATTCTTCAAGCCAGCCTCCCCATGCTTTTGATAGGCATCCCGCCATCTATAAAAGCTGGAGCTCCCAATCCCAAAATACCGGCATGCTTTGCGTACATTGCCGATCTTCTCAGCATGCTGGAGCACTCTCAGCTTGCGTTGAATGTCACGTTCTTCGTTCGTCATAAAAACTTCCTCCACCCAAAATTGGGTAATTTACAGGAAGTGTCCCGAGAGGCCGTACATATCTACACCAGCCCTAAAAATTTTGCACAAGCGCAGATTTGACGCTGCGCCGCGCTGTTCGTCCACTTCACAAATCTTAATTATTGAGATGACTATCTTGACTGATTCGAAAGCTGTGGCCACTCTTCGATCTGCATTTCCCCTGTTGCCTAGAATTAAGTGAAAAGAGAACGGCCATGACCACCCCTCTGAACGGTTCGCTTCTAAAAGGCTTTGCGATACTCGGCCTTTTAACGTCAAAACGATCCGAAATTTCCGCCACAAACGTCGCGGCCGACCTTGGCCTTAACCATGCAACGGCGCATCGGCTGTTGTTGACGCTTGAAGAGGCCGGCGCGTTGGTCTGTTACCGTCGCGGCTACTTTTCATTGGGTCCGTCCCTACAGAAACTAGGTGCTCTGGCAGAACAGAGCGACCAGCTGATCACGCAGGCGCGCCCCGTCATCGCAGACCTAGCCGCAACCCTGAACGAATCCGTGATGATCTGTCGCCTCAGCCGCAAAGGCCCGACCTGCGTTGCTGTCGAGGCCTCGGATCGGCCCTTTTCTGTGACGATGAACATCGGGACGGTTTTACCCATGACAGTGACGGCCCAGGGAAAACTGTGGCTGGCCAGTATGACGTCGCCCGAATTGACTGACTGGGTAGACGATCCAGGAACGCTGGATGCGCTGAATCTCGACCAGGTTCGCAGAGATGGCTACGCCCGCAACCGCGGTGAAAACGAAACTTGCGTTGGTGCTGTGTCGGTTCCGGTCCTGTCAGGGGGCGGGGAAACCATCCTGACCCTCAGCGCCTTTGGTATGGTGGGCCGTTTCACCGACGACATGGTTTCGACGACCCTTCCCGCGCTCTTCGCGGCAGCAGAAAATCTCACAGATATTGCGACCGGAACGCGCCGCACAGCACCCGCGTGACGGCGCTTGGCCAAGACGGGCCGCACGAAATTTGCGGGCGCTATAAGCCTGCAATGCAAGACCTACGGGTCAAATAAGGGAGAGAAGAATGAAATTACTTTCAACAACTTGTCGCGCTTTCGGTGTTGTGACGGTCCTGATGCTGGGCGCACAGAATGCTTCGGCACAAATGGCCTCAGAAATCGCAGAACAGATCCGTGCGATGGGGCGCACGATCGCACCGCCTCCGGTCATGGAGATTTACAAACCCCTTCACGAATCCGAACCCTATACGGATGTCTCGATCACGCGTGACGTGGCCTACGGCCCCCATGAACGCAACCTACTGGATGTGTTCACGACGGACGGCGCGGAAAATCTACCTGTTCTGGTCTTTGTCCACGGCGGTGCCTTCCAAGCCGGCAATAAATACACTCCTGGATCGCCATTTCTGGACAATATCATGCTGATGGCCGCCCGCAACGAGGCCATTGGCGTAAACATGACCTATCCGCTGGCGCCTGAACACCAATGGCCCGCCGGTCCGCGCAGCGTCGGTCAAGCCATCGACTGGGTGATCCAGAATATCGCAGATTACGGCGGCGATCCCGACCGGATTGTGTTGATGGGCCACTCGGCTGGCGCAGTCCACGTCGCCTCTTACGTTGCGTTTCCCGAGCATCACGCAGCCGAGGGATCGGGCCTTGCAGGAGCGGTATTTGTTTCAGGTCTGTTTGACTTCACGCAGATGGAAAACAGCTCCAACGAGCTTGCGTATTTCGGCGACAAGGCGGGCACTGAAGAGGTCTCTTCGCTTGCGGGACTAATTGAGAGCGACGTGCCGGTTTTGCTGGTTGATGCGGAGCTTGATCCACCAACGTTCAGCGCCCAAACGGCACTACTTGAGCAAGAACTCTGTGATGCCGGAAAATGTGCGACACGTTTGCAGCTGAGGGATCACAGCCACATTTCCGAAATCTATGCCATCAACACCAACGACACAACTTTGTCGGATGCCGTCATGACCTTCGTAACCACAATCGAGTAAATCGTAAGAGCCCTGCCCCCGCGACCTGAAGCCCTATCGATGGCACAGGCTTGCGGGGGCAACGGTCTCGCCTTGAATATCAGTGAAAGCAAGTTGTTGCACGGGTTATGGTTTAGATATGTACGGACTCGCGGGACACTTCCTAAAAACTTCCTGATTTGGGATGGAGGAGGTTTCCATGACCAACGAAGAACGAGACTGAGGTGGCCCTAGATTTGTAGACGGTTTGCTTGGTAATTTTGGAACCAAGGAGAGACTGATATGAACAAGGGAATACGGTTTACGGATGAGTTTAAGCAGGACGCCGTGGCGCAGGTTGTTGAGCGTGGTTACGCGGTCAGCGAGGTGGCAGAACGGCTGGGGATCAGCACCAAGTCGCTGTACACGTGGAAGTCGCAGTTTGCGAAGTCGCCACGCGCCAGATCAGAGGTGGCCGATCAGGCTGCTGAGATCCGGCGGTTGAAGCGAGAGCTGGCGCGCGTCACCGAGGAACGCACAATCTTAAAAAAGGGCGTGGCCATTGTCCGCCATTGGTTAAAGAACAATGGACGAGTGCCGTTGCTGAGAGCTTCTTCCACCCCCTAAAGCGAGAACGGATCAGGCGGCGGACATATCTGACACGTGGCGCAGCAAGGCAGGACGTGTTCGATTACATTGAGATGTTTTACAACCCAACACGCAAGCACACCAGCAATGGCATGTTATCGCCAGTTGACTATGAAATCAAACAAAGGAAAATGAACAAGCTAGGTGTCTAGGAAACTAGGGACACCTCAGTTTGGTGCTCTATGTGTTGGCCAAAGTTTCGGACGTGCCGTTTGAGCGCTGTGTGACTGCAACCGCGCCGTTCCTCATTCCGTTGGTTTCGGTGTTGCTTTTGCAGACCTTCGTGCCTGCGTTGTCGATGTGGCTGCCAGAACTCATCTATCGATAGGGGCACGCTTCATTCTGTGTGTAAATTCCTTAAGAGATTTACAGACACGCTCATTTGGCTTCCACGGTGTGGCCGTTTGGGGGTGACCGGAGGAAAGCCGTTCATTTTGTGCGGGTGTTGGCGATGCACAGCGTGCGTGCTCTAGGTGTTTTGCTTGGGGCTCTCTTAATGGGGGTCTAGGTGCCGCCATCAGGGTGTGCAGATATGTCAGCTGTTTCGCCTGTATCAATCACGTTAATACCAATCGAGTTCAGAAACGTTTTCTTTCATGATGATATGAGCGGGAAGAAATACAGATGACGGCACCGAACGGCCAGCGCGTTTCAGGGCTATCACCTTTAACCCCTCGGAGAGCACATCATAACTATTCGTTCCGATCTGCGCCCCAACAAGGTCACGTTGCAGCAGATCTTTAAGTGGATTGAAAAGTTCGTGACCGATAATGAACGTTCGGTTCTCGGGGTCTTGGTCTTTGATTGCGTTCGTCAGGCCGACCACACCTGAGGAGGGGGAGTAGACAGCGTCGACGTGGTGGCCTTGTTTCAATAGGCCGTTAAGCAGCGCCTGTGCTTCTTCGTTGCGACCTGACATTGTCGGCAGCTCTACAATGCGCCCTTTGAAGTTCAAGTCACGCAATGTCGACCGAAACCCCATCTCGCGCTCGCCCTCACAGCGCCAGTTTCGCCCGATGTGCAGCGCAACCAGTTGATCCGCGCTGTTTGACCTTAAGGCGACCAAGCGTGCCGCCAGCCGTCCTGCTGCGACTTGGTCCATGCCAACATAGCCGAGCCGCCGAGAACCGGGAAAGTCGGTGGTGACACAAACGACTTCGGTTCCTGCGCCAACAGTTTCATTAATTTGCCCGACCATTGCAGCACTTGTGCGCGCAACCAAAATGATTCCGTCTAGTCCTTGCGCAACATCACGCATTTCGCTGGCGGCTTCGAGAACGCTTTCCGAATTGAACTGCATAACTTTCGGTGTGTGTTTTAGCCCAAAGCGAGCTGCAAAACGCGGGACGAGGTCTTGATACGCTTTGTTCAGCATTTCTGTTGAGTTTAGAACAAAGCCGACGCGTAGGTCTGTGATATCGATTGGACCAGTTTTGCGGGCACCTTCATTTAGCATCTCGATTGCGGCTTCGACTTTTTGCCGTGTCTTGTCACGAACGCCAGGACGTTTGTTTAAAACCCGATCAACAGTTGCCGTGCTGACATCTGCAGTAAAGGCAATTTGCTTGATCGCAGGCGTTGTGAGTTTGTGTTTCACGCTATGTCCTTTCGTTCATTTGATAGGCATATTTCTATCTTGATGTAAATGATACATCAAATGAGGTTTTTTTTGAATATTTTTGTAGATTAATATGTCTTTCAGTGACAGCTGTTTATGTGAGGATAGCGAACACATGGGAGGAAATGATGTTTTTCTATACTAAGCAGAGCCTTTGCGCGGCCATCGTTGGGATGGCGTTGGTTGCGCCTGCAGCGCAAGCAGAAACCACTATACGTTATATGGGACTGTCGAAATTGGACATGTTGGATCCGATTTGGACAACCAATTACGGCGTGCGCGATCACGGATACCTAATTTACGATACATTGTTTGCCCAAGATGCTGAGGGCAATATAAAACCTCAAATGATTGATACGTGGACAGTCAGTGAGGATCGAATGGCCTACAGGTTTTCACTGCGCGATGGGCTAATGTTCCATGATGGTGCCCCCGTCACCAGTCAAGACGTCGTGGCGTCACTGGAACGCTGGATGCACAAGGATACGTTTGGCGTCGAGATCAAAAACAGACTTTCTTCGATGGATGTGGTGGATGACAAAATCTTCACCCTGTCGCTGACAGAGCCTTTTGGATTGGTTGTAGACGCGTTTGGAAAAACGGCCTCTAATGTTCCATTTATCATGCCTGCGCGGATCGCCAGTGGTGCGGTCGATGATCAAATTTCTGATCCTGTTGGATCGGGGCCATTTAAGTTCATATTGGACGATTGGCAGCCTGGCGTCAAAGCCGTCTACGAGAAATTCGAGGCATATGTGCCCCGCGACGAGGCGCCTTCGGGCTTGGCTGGCGGTAAGGTTGCAATGGTTGATCGGATCGAACGTGTGTTCTTTCCTGATGACATCACTGCCGTAAATGCGCTTGCAACGGGTGAAATAGACTATATCCCGCAGTTTCAACCAGACCTGATCCCTATTCTTTCCGGGGCAAGCGATGTGGTGGTGCAGCCGCACAATCCACTTGGTCAGACCATCCAGATTATCCCGAACTTTTTGCAGCCGCCAACCGATGATGTGCGGATCCGTCAGGCCATGCAGTTGGCGTTGGGGCAAGAAGATTACATGACCGCTATTCTGGGGTCATATGACGAATTGTACAGCTATTGCCCATCGATATTTATGTGTGGAACGGCGCTGGAAAACGACGCAAACAGCGAACGGCAGATGTCGCAAGATGTCGAGGCTGCGAAGGCTTTGCTTGCTGAGGCCGGCTATGACGGAACGCCCCTCACTTTGCTGCACGCTACCGACGTTAGCGATCAACGCACTGGCGGTTCTGTCACAGCGCAGCGTCTTCGTGAAGCTGGGTTTGTGGTGGATGATGTCGTTTCGGATTGGGCAACCATTGCCCAACGTCGTGCAAATAAGGCGCCCATTGCTGAAGGCGGCTGGAATATTTTTCAAACGGGTTGGGATGGCATGGCGCTGCAGAGCCCACTGACAAACGTCTATGTGAGCGGCGCTTGTGATGATGCATGGTACGGCTGGAACTGTTCCGAAACATTACAAAGACTGAAGCAAGATTATATTAATGCCACTTCGGTCGATGAACAAAAAACAATCGGAGAGGCCATGCAGCAAGAGGCCTATGAGATTGTTTCAGTGATTATGATGGGACAATACACTCAGGCCAGTGCGTGGTCTGCGAACCTTGAAGGGATGCGGCAAGCGACAGTCACAACGAACCTTTGGGGTGTCTCGAAGGCGGAGTAGACACAAGCGCTTTGACCCAGCCGTTTTCATATTTGGCTGGGTCCACAATCTCGTGCCCCGATAATCCCCACAGAAAAAGAAGACACTTATGTTTAAGTATATCTCAAGTAGACTTTTGGCTTCAGTTCCGATCGTTTTGTTTGTTGCCATTTTTGTGTTCCTGCTGAGCCATCTTGCCCCAGGCGATCCTGCTGCCCTGATTGCAGGTGAAAACGCCACGCCTGAGCAAATCGCGCAAATCAGAGACAGGTTGCATTTGGATGAACCGCTTGTGACGCAATTCGGATATTGGTTTTCCGATATCCTGCGCTTTGATCTAGGCAACTCTATCTTTTCAAACAGGCCGGTCACTGAATTAATTGCCGCGCGTTTGGAACCAACCTTGGTGCTGACCAGCTTGACGATTGTACTGACAATCTTTCTGGCTGTTCCCGCAGGGGTGATTGCCGCGTGGAAGGTCAATTCCACGTCAGATCGTTCGATCATGATCCTATCAGTGCTTGGGTTTTCTGTGCCTGCCTTTTTGATCGGCTATGCCAATATGTATGTCTTTGCGCTCAAACTGGGGTGGTTTCCTGTGCAAGGCTACGCCAACCTGAGTGATGGTGTTTTGGGCACATTGCGCTCTGTTGCACTTCCCGCATTCACAATAACCTTGGTGTTTTGGGCTCTCGTCGCGCGCATCACGCGTGCCGCGATGATCGAGATCTTGCAAGAAGGCTATACACGAACCGCCCGTGCAAAAGGGCTGAGCGAAGGAAAAGTTCTATTTGTCCATGCGCTCAAAAATGCAGGGGTGCCGATTTCGACTGTCATAGGTGTCGGGATCGCGATCCTGATTTCAGGCGTCGTTGTCACCGAGTCCGTTTTCAACATCCCTGGAATTGGTCGGCTTGTGGTCGATGCAATCACCCAGCGCGATTTCCCCGTCGTCCAAGGCACTATGATTTTTTTCTCAGTGGTTTTGATCGTCGTCAATCTTCTTGTGGATCTGAGTTACGTGCTCTTTGATCCACGGATCCGGTACTAGGGTTACATCATGAATACGTCTCAAACCGTACCACGCCAACACGTTCAAAGATCCCGCATGGTGGATTTTCGACGGTTTCTAAGTGAATTTACAGATGGCCGCGTCGAAAAATCCGCCGTTCTGATTTTGATTGCGGCGCTCTTAATCTCAGTTATCGCTCCGATGGTTTACCACAGCTATTCTGACATCAACCCCTTGGACAGGATGAAACCGCCAAGTGCTGACCATTTTTTCGGCACAGACCATCTTGGTCGTGATGTATTTGAACGCACGATGGTCGGCACAAGAAACTCGCTGATCATCGGTTTCAGTGTTGCCATCGCAACCACGATAATCGGTTGTATTCTTGGATTGGTGTCAGGCTTTATCAGCTTCGGTGACAAGATCATCATGCGCTTGATGGACGGCTTTATGGCCATTCCAAACGTGTTACTGGCCATTGCTCTTGTGGCTTTGATGGGGTCCAGCCTGCTGACAATTATCATTGCCATTTCCGTGCCTGAAATCCCACGCATGGCGCGGATTGTGCGCAGCGTTGTGGTGTCGCTTAAAGAAATGCCATTCATTGATGCCGCCGTGACGATGGGCACACCGCAATGGAAAATCTTGCTACGTCATTTGCTGCCAAACACTGTTGGCGCCTTGTCTGTGCAGGCAACGGCAACCTGTGCATCTGCCATTATGACCGAAGCAATCTTAAGTTTTCTTGGCGCTGGCACGCCGCCCAATATTCCAAGCTGGGGGGGCATTATTGCCGAAAGCAGAGTCTTTTTTCAAATTGCGCCTTGGGCCATTGGATTTCCGGGTTTGATGCTGTCGTTGCTTGTTTTGTCTGTGAACATTCTGGGAGACAGGCTGCGAGAAGTCCTAGACCCCCGTGTTGCGCGTCGGAGGTCTTGAGATGAGTGTGAATAAGAAAATTCTAGAGGTGAAGGGGCTAAACATCCGGTTCGGATCTGCTGCGGCGGCCCCCACAGTTGAAGATCTGTCATTTGATTTAAGGGCAGGGGAAACCCTGTGTCTTGTCGGAGAATCGGGATCTGGAAAGTCAATCAGCGCCCTAAGCTTATTAGGTCTTTTGCCTGAAAGCGCTCATGCCACAGCGGACCAGTTCATGTTTGACGGGGTCGAAATTGACCCTAAAGACACAAAGTCTTTGAAGGCATTGCGCGGTGAAGGTGTTGCGATGATTTTTCAAGATCCCATGTCGTCGCTGAATCCTGCCTTTACCATCGGTTACCAGATGATCGAAGCAATACGGCTTGCGCCAAACATTAGCAAACAAGAGGCGAGACAGAAGGCGATCCACTATCTTGAATTGGTCCGCATTGCAGATGCCGCCAAGCGGATGGATGGCTACCCCCATCAACTTTCGGGGGGGATGCGTCAACGCGTGATGATCGCGATGGCCTTGTCTCGCAATCCCAAAGTGTTGATCGCGGATGAACCGACCACAGCGCTTGATGTTACGATCCAAGCCCAAATCTTAGCTTTGATTGATGACATCAAGACGGAACTGGGCACAGCTGTTTTGTTCATCACCCATGATCTGGGTGTTGTCGCGGAAACAGCCGATCGCGTTGCTGTTATGTATGCAGGGCGCATGGTCGAAGCTGGCCAAGTGGCCGAAGTGTTCGATAATCCTCAGCACGCTTATACAGTCGGGTTGATGCGTGCGAGCCCTCGCACGGCGGCAAGGCAACGACGTTTGAATGATATTCCGGGTTCTGTGCCTGAGCTGCGTGATCGCCCGCTCGGATGCACCTTCGCGCCACGTTGCGCATTTATGACCCCCGCCTGCCAAGAATTGGGCGCTGAAAAAACAGTGCAGGTTGGCACGCATTTAAGTCGCTGCATTCGGCGTGATGAATTGGGCACTTTGCTAGGAGAGACACATGTCTGAAGCATTGTTGGAAACAAAAGAACTTTCAAAAACGTTCAATATAGGCAAAGGGAAATCTCTGAAAGCGGTGAGCGATGTATCTTTGACGCTCAATAAGGGAGAAACGCTTGCCATCGTTGGGGAAAGCGGTTGCGGAAAGTCGACATTGGCGCGACTTTTGTTGCGTCTCGAACAAGCGACATCTGGCGGCATAGAATTTGATGGAAACGACATTTCCGAAATCTCAGGCGCGGTCGAAAAGCAGTGGCGGCGCAATGTGCAAATGGTTTTTCAGGATCCATATACGTCGTTAAATCCTCGGATGATCGCGCATGATGCGATCCGTGAACCACTGGATAATTACGCTGAGGGTACCAAACAAGAACGCAACCAAAAGGCCCACGATCTGTTGCATCGTGTCGGGCTGAACGTTGACTTTGGCCAGCGGTATCCGCATGAACTGTCAGGTGGGCAGTGTCAGCGGCTTGGGATTGCGCGCGCGTTGGCCTTGAACCCTAAGGTACTGGTCGCTGATGAACCTGTGTCCGCTTTGGATGTTTCAATTCAAGCGCAGGTTTTGAATCTCATGATGGACCTACAAGCCGATCTTGGAATATCTATCGTGTTTGTCTCGCATGATCTGTCTGTGGTCCGACATATCAGCGACCGTGTTATTGTGATGTATCTGGGTCGTATCGTCGAAGAAGGCCCCGCTGACATCGTGCTCGACACCCCTTCGCATCCATACACCAAGGCCTTGTTGGATTCCGTTCCGATTGACCACCCATCCAAACGCCGCAGCAAAACGCTTTTGTCAGGCGAAGTCGCAAGCCCGCTTAATCCGCCAAGCGGATGTGCGTTTAGAACACGTTGCCCCGTTGCGACAGATCAATGCGCGCAGACCATCCCTAAACTTCGCAGCGTGGGCCCAAAGGTCTCTGCTGCCTGTATCTTGTTGGAGTCAAAATGAAGCTGCCAAGCCATCTGCGAGACCACTATGCCACACTCGATCCTGACGTCCGCGAAATACTGGAATGGAACGCGCAGAATGCGGCTCCCCACAATGCAAGCGTCGCAGAGCTGCGCAGGCGTCATACTGAAATGGCTGCCGTTTTCGATGTTGTTCCCGCGCATGTTGCCAGCACGACGGATCATACGGTTCCGAACACCCGCCAACCCGCCTCAATTCGGATTTACGACCCTGTTGAAACCTGTACTGGTGGTGATGGCGCGGCTATTTTTTTTGCCCACGGGGGGGCTTGGGTCGTCGGAAATGTCGAGAGTCACGACAACCTGTGTCGTCAAATCTGTGCCGCTACTGGGGTAAAAGTCATCAGTGCAGATTATGGAATGGCGCCAGAAAATCCCTTCCCGCATCAAACGCAAGACTGCATTTGCATCTACGACTGGGTGCTGTCTAAGGCCGCGGACTTCGGCATCAAACCGGAAAAGATCATACTTTGCGGCGATAGTTCTGGCGCAAATTTGGTCACAGTTCTGTCGCATGAATTAAAAGGCCGTCATGGGGACATGCCCATAGGCCAAGTATTGATTTACCCCAGCGTAGCATTGTCAAAGCATCGAGACTATCCCTCATGGAAGACCTATCCAACGGGGTATCTCATCGGCGAAGCGTCTTTGGCACGCACCATTGAACATTACTTGCGCAACGAAGCTGATCTCACGGATCCAAGGGTCAGCCCGTTGCTTTTCGAGGATTTCTCAGGTCTCCCCCCTGCGCTCGTCATCACCGCCGAACACGACCCAATACGGGATGGCGGGCGCGAATATGCCGAAAAGCTCATTTCTGCGGGGGTTGAAACGCATTTTCTTGAATGTCCGGGCACTATTCATGGCTTCATGACATACGGAAAACCATGGACAGAAATTGAGCGCGCCTTGAGGCAGATAACGACCTTTGTGCAACAATCCTGTCTGACATAAAGTGGGGCAGCGGGCGAGTGCTGTCATTGGTGCTTCGTGCAGCATTCCGATGCTCCTGAACGACAGCATTGGGGCGCAAGCGTGAATGCGCTGCGCCTGCGCGAAAGTCGATTCGTCGGCATTGACTGGAAAACGGCTATCGGTGCGCGTGAGACCACGATAGTTCTGGCAAAACGATCTAACGCGTTTTTGCATGGCGCTTGGTCTTTTGGTCGACAAACTCCAGAATGGCCCGAAAGCGTTCAAACAAATCCTATAGAAAGCACAGGGATTGCAACAAGCAGTGAAAGCCGTATGAGATCCATCAAGACGAAAGGCTACCGCCGATGATGTGCAAAATCTCTTCGCCCATCCCGTTTGGCATGGCTGGAAGAGCAAAACCCACTTGCAGGAGCCGGGAACGCGGCTGGTGCAAGACGGGTTCTATTGGGTGCCGCTGATCGCCGCGCTGACGGGGGCACGGCGCGAGGAAATCGCGGCCCTCAAAGCCGCCGAGATCACGGTGATGGACGGCCTGCCCGCCCTGATCATCACGCCGAACGCCAATCGCGGGCTCAAGTTGCTCACGGCCAAACGCGACCTGCCCCTGCATCCACAGCTGGTGGAGCTTGGCCTGAATGACCACGCCGCCCGCCAGATCGACCGCCACGGACCGCAAGCGGACCTCCTTCCCGACCTTCGCCCCCGTAAGCGAACGGGGTTCGGAGGTCAGGTCGATTATCGCTTCCGGAAGTTGGTTCAGACCCAGCTCGACGGTAGTCCAGAGGGCAAGGTCTTCCACAGCTTTCGGCACTAAGTGGCGACGCAGCTTGGCCGTAACGCTGAACTGCCGGAGGCCGTCCGGAAGGACATTATGGGTCATGCCGGTGGATCGATCACAGCGGAGCGCTACAGCGAGACGACTCCGCTTGCGACAAAGGCAGAGGCGATCAGTCGATTGCCGTGGCCGCCCGTGATGCGGCCAGATCAACGGCTGTCACGCCTGACCGTTTGAGCATCGTGAAGCTCTTCCCTTCCGCCCTCAAGGGTGTCATGCAAGGTTGGCAACGCCAACCGCGCAGTTTGATCGCAAAACACATGCCACGCATGGTTTTACGATCAGACGGAGCGCCTCCCCGGCGCAAGGGGCAGATGAGGTAGCTTAAGTTACCTACAGTCTGTCTTTATAGGTAGCCTCCCAGCTACCATTTTTGGGGTCGAGGCGCATGATAATGCGCCAAACAAATCCCAAAACTCTGTTCTTAGAGCCACGCGGTTCAATACATTTGATTGGCGTTTTTGCCGTGCCACAAGCACGGTTTTACGGCGTGTTGCCACGCCCAGTTTGAGCGCAGAGCTTTGGTCTGCGCATGAAAATTGACAAACCTTGCAAGCAAGGTCTGTCACAGAAAATCATCAAAAAATAAGCGGCAGTTTGGTGGGGACTGTAGGGACTCAAAGAAGGCGGCTGGTGTGTTGACACGGCATGAAGAGGGTGGTGGCGACGCGTGGTTGCCTTGGGGCAGGGGGTAAAAAAATGAGTAATCCCCAGAAAACGACGTGGCACATCGGCCAAACACTGGATTTGGCAAAATCCAAACATAGGAGACTCCTAAAGATTAACATCAAGGGAATTTACTATGAGCTATCAATTTTTCCATGCTGAGACATACAGCGAGCAACCAAAGCCAGTGAAAGGCGCACCTCATCAATTCAACAGTGCGGCGCAAGTTGAGGCCGAGGCTGAGCGTGATCCGTATTATTCTGAGCATGTGGATATGCCCCGCCCTCCGCAACAATTGTCAGGCACCCTTACGATCGCAGATTTTAGGGCAAAGCGCGCGAAAATGTTGGCTGAGATTCGTGAGACTGTGACCAGTAAAACTGGCACCACTTATACACGCGCGCTACGCAAAGATGCCGCCACGCTTTATACTGAGATCCATTCCCATCCTTTGACGTCGGCAGAATACCTTGCCAATATGGACGAGCATTTTCCTACAATTGTGAATTGGGTGAGGCGTGCGCTGGCTGATTTTAAAGCGCGCATGCCTGAGGGCATCGATTATACGTCGGTGCTTCACCTCGATGAAGGGCATGTTCACATCCACATTTTGGCGATGAATACGCCGGACCCTAAACTCGACGCAAACAAGCTTCATGCGGCAAAAGCCGCGGCTGCAGCCTTCAGGGAGACACATGAATCTGATGTGATTGTGTCGCTGGACAAGCCTGAACTGGCAAAGCGCCCTCGTAAGCCTAAAAAACCGCGCCCATCCAAAAACCGCGTCACCCAAAAGAAGCATGATGAAAAGCATGGCAAGGCGTTGAGCGCTTGGGAGACAGATTGCGCAGAAGTTGAGGCTGAAAATGCGAAACTGCTGCTTGAGTGGGAAGAGGGAAATAAGGAGCATTTGAAAGAGAAGCGCCGCAAACGTGGCCGTTCAACGGTTCAAAAAGTCTATGGCGCGGCCCTCATTAAGATGCAGGATGATTATTTTGAAGCGGTTGGCAAACCCTGCGGGTTGTTGCGCCACGGGCCGCGTTTGGCGCGCAAATCGACCAAACAACACACGGCAGAAAAGAAGCAAGCCAAGCGCATGGCCGATGACATGGCGCAGCTGGAAGCCCAGAGTGCAGAGCATGCCGTGATCGATGCAGACCTTGTCGCACGGGCCAGTGAATTGGCGGCGGCTGAAGCCGACATCGCCAAGCGGGAGGAGGCTCATGCGGCTGACGTCGCTGACGCAGCGCAGGTCTTGGAGCGTGAGCATGCCGCCATCCGCCGTGCTAAACTTGCAGACAGGAAGGCACGTGAGGACAAAGCTGCAGAGCTTGCTGACAAAGAAGCAAGCATCACCCATCGTGAAGCAGAGCTGACCGAGGCCGTTGACGCCATGAGTGAGATTTTTGAAGCCGTTGAAGCGGGCGAGGCTGTGGTTGAAAACGGCGATATCTTTCTGCCGCGCTGGCCCGATATCATCGCGCGCATGAAGGGGGCAGATCGCGATGACGTCTCCGCGCCAATCCGCAAACTGATCAACGGCTTTGTCGGCCTTGTGCTGCGCTTGTCAAAGCGCCAGCAGGACAGTGACGCGCCAGAACTGCAAGACGATGATGATGCGCCGGGGTTCGGTGGCTAAGGATTGGACTGCCACTTGACAGGTCAATGCCACTCGGCTCACATTCTGAATATAGTTAAGATATTTTTAGAGTATTTCAGAATGAGCACTATTAAGGCAGCAAAGCCGAAGCTACGCGTTAGCGCAAAATATATTGGCCCTATTATGGAGCTTGAGGCAGAGCTTTCCGACCGCCCTCAACATCTAATTTTTGCACGCAACGGGACGGGGAAATCTTTCATGGCGCGAGCACTTCGGCTGCTCGATCCAGTTAAGAACGAAAGTGAAGATGAGGCTGAAATCCCATCCATTCTGGTATCAGAGGAAGCAGTAGATCATCAAGGAACCTTTGCGCTTTTTGAAGGAAATGAGTGTATCGGGAGCATTGGGCTAAACGCTCACGCTGGATCGGTTAATCGATCTAAGCCATCATACATTTATCATGTTTTCTCTGAAGACTTTATCGAAGCCCATGTCCGCAATCGGTTACACGGCTTGGATGGAAACATCACGCACGAGATTATCGTTGGTAAGGAAAATACAGAGATAGACGCTAAAAACAAAGACCTTAGTGAACTGCAGGAAGAAGTGGAAAAAAAGCGAACCAATCTTGTTGCAAAGTTTGATGCGGGCAAGGCCAAACTCAAATCTGATTTCAATATCACAGGTTCTCTTGGTTCATTCAAACAACTTAACTCTGAGGTTTACTTCTCTGAAAATAAATACGTTGGGTCGGAAAACGCGAAAGACCTATCGGGACTTCTAAAGCAATACAATCTCTATAAATCCTTGCCTACTGATCCTGAACTTCCTCAGGAAATCGAGGTAACAGGAATATTTCCTGACCTGGCAGAGATCGGCGAGGCTCTACATCGAGTAACCTCTCCGTCCAGTGTTGCAGCACAGTTCAAAAAACGTATTCAACACAATCCTAATTTTTTTCAAAGTGGCCTTGAATTGTTAAAAACTGAGGACACAAGTTGCCCATTTTGCACGCAAGGCATCAATGAAACTGCGTTGCAGGCCATTGATGCCTACACCCAGTTTTTCAATGACGAGGAAGCTAAGCACACGAATCAATTAAACCGCATCAGGAAACAGCTGGACCAAATAACAGACATCATTCAGCAAAAGCGCTCTGCGACGCTGAAAGAGAAATTACGGTTCAACGAACTTAAAAAGTTCTTTTCTTCGGTTTCGGACGAAACATCAGTGGACTTGTCCACCCTGCTGGACCAACTAATCGAAACTTTGAAGTGTGTTAAAGCGGTTGTCGAAACAAAGCTTACGGGCCTCGGCGTCGAAGTTGACCTTCCACCATCAAATTTCACGATGCTGGAGGCAGTTCTTACCAAAGCCGTAGAAGAAAATGCCAAGCTTTACAGATCAATATCTTCGCTTGTGTCTAACTCAAACTCAGAACGCCTTTTGATCCAAAATGGTAGCTGTGCGGCATTTACATCCGATTTTGCGGAAAAAAATGACGCAGCTATTCAGGAAATCCGGCAATTAAATGTTGAAGTAACGTCGCTCTTCTTTGAAATTGAAATTCTCCAAAAAACGCACGGTGATAGTGGGTCAGCGAAGGCGAGAGTGATTGAAACATTCAAGCTTTTGCTCAGAAATTTTTTCGCTGATACTTATACTTTCGATGAAACCTCATTTTCTGTTCGTCGGAAAGACACTGAGATTGCACGCGGTCCAGATCGAACACTGAGTGATGGCGAAAAGTCAGTCATTGCATTTTGTTATTACATCGCCCGCATTCACCTTCGGGTTGAAAGCATTGAAGACTACAAAAAGTTGTTCCTTATCGTCGATGACCCGGTATCGTCTTTGTCCTTTGATTACATTTACAGCATCGCTCAATGCTTGAAATACCTTCGTCTCGCTGACGATGGACAAGTTTTGATGAGCTTGGAGCCGCAGCTGTCACGTCCGAAGATGCTGATCTTGACCCATAACAACTATTTCTACAACGTGATCAGCACCAACAACGTCGTCAAGAGCAATGGACTTTTCCAACTGCTCGCTGGAAATCCAAAGCACCAACTGAGCAATCAAAAAGCGTTTGCAACTCCGCACGTTCTTCAGTTGCGCGACATCTATGAAGTAAGCAAAGGTAATAAACCCCCAGACCACACTACGCCGAACTCGATCAGATCAGTGATTGAGGGTATGTGGAAGTTTTGCCGACCAGACATCCAAGACTTCGAAGCGTTTGTAAAAATTTTGATCAGCGACCACAAGATCGAGATCAAAAGCGTTTTACTTAATGATCTTTGCCACGGAGGTAAGTTCAGCGATCCACCCCACCAAGAAGCCGAAATCATAGAAGCAGCTGTGGAGGCGCTTAGCGTCGTTGAAAAGTTTGCTGAGGGGCAGTTGAAGCTTTGTGAGTAGGGCCTGCGGTTTGTCTGCTTACATTCGGATCACTCCACGGCCGACTTCAACAGCTAGTAAATACATAAGGGCCGTTCGACACGACCGACGAATTTTGCCCTTGAATGCATATGCGTGTTATCGTTCAATCTTAATGTCGCTTAAGCCTGTGAAACAGTGTCCAAGTCGAGCTCCCGCAACCAACTTCACTATAAAAACTTCTTGATTACTGAACATTGCTAACGCAATGCCCCGTGCATGAAAATCATGCACTCGGGGGCGTCCAGGCAAATCATAATCCCGCAACCAAATCCTAAAACTCTCAAGCCGGCGACTGAACTCTGCCAATCGCAGACCAACACGCATCCAAGCATACGCTAGGGTCGGAGGGTCTAAACATAACCCCCAAAACAACGTAACCGACACCCCGCCCGTAAAACAGCGGGTGTTCTCGTTTCTGGGGGGGCGATAATTCCAAGATTGCAGCCAATTCACCAACGAGTTTAATGCGTTGCCCGTTTAGTGCGGTCTCGTCGGGCAGCATCCGTATCGCAGAAATCAGCCCCCGCAAAAGCTCTGAAGCCTCAAAACGGCAGGCTTCGTCATTGAGGTTATCAGACAAAGCGGCGATCTTCCCACGGTAGGTCTTTGCAAGAGTAGGATGCAGAACAATCGGGCCCTGATCGGGCAGAGCGGCGCGTTGGGCTTCCAGCTCCGCCTTGTGCGCCTCCGATTCCTCCATCCTTGTCGTCATCGACGCGTGAAACATCCCGCCGTGATCGCTTCTACGATTTTGTTAATCTGAGCGCTGACCTTTTTGAGGTCGCGTTCAAGAGACGCGCGCTGATATGCCCTAGACCCGTCGCGGTTTGATGCCGCTCCGTTGATAGCATTTACTGCAACAAAGCAGACGAAAGTTGGCGTCACGGCAGGCGGTGGCAAAGCAATCTGCCGAGAGGGGTAGCGATCACAAGTTCAACATTGCGCCGAACCTGCTGGAGCGTGACTTCACCGCGCCGAACCAGAAATGTCTCTCGGGGATGCAAGCTTCACTTGCCGGTAAGAGATCAAGCTATAGCCGATCTGGCGCAATTCATGGGACACCCGCAGGAAGGCTGAGACGGCAATCCTCCACTCACATCATTTGCAAACAAACGATTGCCGTGCAGCGAAATACATAAACGGCTTTTACACTCCGCGCAGCCGCCACTCAGCATTGGGTTGGAAAAGCCCAGTCGCTTTCGAATGCAAGCTGGCTTAAATGAGCACTTGGGGCGACACTAAAGCGCGGCAGGTCCAAGCCAGCGTTTTGGTGAGCTTTGGTGTTGTGTTCTCAAAGAACGCGACTTCGATCACAGCCTGTGGCAGCCCGAGATCGCATCTTCGAACAACTCACCAGTGGCGGTATGCATTGCCAGAGCCAGTTTGGAGCGATGATCCTGGCACCATCCTGACCACGAAGATATCGGCGCGCAGTCGGCGAAAGGTCGGACAAGCCACGAGTGTCATCTGGATGCAGAACAGCCGCACGGCAAACCTCCGCACCGTCAACGCACCGTCAACGAAATTCGGCCGAAACGCTCTTAGCACGTACAAAGCTCGTTCGGAGAAATCCCAAGTGTTGTGTGTATGACGTTGTTCGTTTTCATGTCAGACCTTCGGTGGTTTACAGCCAGCACGGATGCTGTCCTGAACGGGGATGAACATTCTTCGGATCATGGGGCTGCAGGCCCCATCACCAGATCGGGCAGCCAGAGCGTTATTGCCGGAAATACAGAGATCAAGATCAAGGCAACGAAAGGCGGGATTAACAGCGGGAGAATAGCGATCGAAAGCCGTTCGAATTTCACACCGGACACTGCAGACATCAGGTACAGTCCGACGCCCATCGGCGGTGTCGCGATCCCGATCAGAAGTGCCAGTGTGATGATCATGCCGAATTGCACGCGGTCGACGCCAAAGGCATCTGCAACGGGCAAAAGCAACGGCAAAAGAATGATCTTGGCCGGTGTCGCCTCCATGAAGCAGCCAATCACGATCAGCAGAACCACGACAAATACGAGGAACATTGCGCGGCTGTCGATGGCGTCCAAGAATCCGGTCGCAAAGGCTTGGGGTACTTGTTCAAAGGCAAACAACCACCCCATCGTCTGCGAAGCGCCGATAATCATCATGATGAGCGCGGACAGCAATGCGCTTTCCTTCAGTGCGGTCCAAAGCATACTGAAACTAACGGCGCGGTAAAATACCCCGACGATAAGCGTGTAAACACAGGCAATCACGCCGGCCTCTGTCGCCGTCGCGAACCCGAAAATGATCGCCCCCAAAATGATACAAGGCGCAATAAGCGCTGGGATGCCATCAAGGATGGCGTGCCTGATCTGCGTCAGATTTTTTGGTTCTTCGCGCGGCATGTCTTGGAATTCGCACATCACGCGGATGTAGGCGATGAAGGAGGCCGCCACGAGAAGGCCGGGCACGATCCCCGCCAGGAAAAGACGGGCGACGGACTCATTCGCCAGCCAGGCATAGACGATCAGGCTGATTGACGGTGGTACGATGGGACCAACCAGAGATGTCGCCACGGTCAAAGCCGCTGCGAATTCATGGGAATATCCACGTTCGCGCATCGCGCGCACCTCGATCTGTCCAAGACCCGCAATATCAGCAGTCGCGGCGCCAGAAACACCGGCAAAAATGAGCGAGGCAATCACGTTCACATAAGCCAAACCAGCACGCACACTGCCGATCAACGCCAGCGCGAAATTGAATATTTTATCCGTCATCCCGACAGCATTCATCAAATTACCCGCAAGGATGAAAAACGGAATCGCAAGCAGGGCAGGCTTGCTCGCGCCTTCGATAATTTGCTGCGGGAAGACGAGGGCAAAATCCATCAAGCCTGCCCAATACAAGCCAGCAACAGTTCCCGCGCCAATGGCGATTGTAACGGGAACACCAATCATCATCAGCAGCATAAAAGAGCCGATTACAACAAAGCCAAGCGTCATTTTGCGGCTCCTTTATCAAGATGTTCAAGTGGATCGGACTTTGGAAAAGGCTCAATGTCGCCGGTCAAAACCTGCAAGGCATGCAAGGCAAAATGAGCCACAAGGCACAGCGCAGACAAGAACAATGGCAGGCTATTGACGTATATGGGGAGCGCGATTGTCTCCATATGACCCGTCTGTAAGCCAATCAATTCAATCGCTGGCGACAGAACCATGTACATAAATAATACACCGATCATGTCCGCAAAAACGCCAAGCACTTTGCGGATAGGCAACGGCATACGCGCCGCAATCAGGTCAACAACCACATCTCGGTTTTCTCGCATGTAAACGAAAACACCCAAGCAAGTCGCCCAAATGAACATCAACATTGTCCAATGGAAAACTCCGTCATAAGCCTCGCCGATAATAGACCGACTTGCGATGTTAAAGGCATTGATCGCCAACATGATGAGCAATAATAGAGCTATCGCGGCTTTGAAGGCAGCCGCGATAGCGTCCAAACTCGTTCCGAGAACGGAGAACGTGCTTTTCATTACTTCGCGCTTTCCCGTGCGGCTTCGACGGCGTCCATCAGGCCTTCTGGCAATTCTCCAGCCGCCTCACGCGCCGCGTAAAATTCGGACGTTGTCGCCAAAATCGCAGAGGTGTCGAAACTGTCAGAATATGTCACGCCTTCGAGGGCTTTGATCCGTTCAACAGTTTCATCGGCGCCTGAGAAAACGGTTTCCCAAGCGAAGGCGGACGCATCTGCATGGGCGCGCAGCAAGGCATCCTGATTTTCGGGGGAAAGGTCGTCGAATGCCTCTTGGTTCATCATGAAAGCGATTGCCTGTGGGTATTCATCTGTACGCACGATATTGGGCGCAACCTCGTAGAAACGCGTGCTTTCAATCAGTTCCAGCGGCGATGTCACGGCATTTACGATATTGCGGTTGATTGCATCGTAGACTTCGCCCCATGAAAGCACGACAACTTCGGCGCCTTGGTTTTCCCACACATCAATCACCAGCTGGCTGTTGAACTGACGAATGCGAAGTTCAGCGATGTCTTCTGCGCTGGTGATTGGATCGACAGACAGCAGCGTGCGGAACGAACCACGTGGGAAGGCAGGTGCATCGCCCAAAACAGAAATGCCGGATGCATCAGTTACTTTACCAAGCCAGCCTTGCACCATATCGCCACGTATGAATTCGGCCCAATGGTCATAATCGTCAAACAGAAAGGGTGCAGAGGCATAACGAATGTTATCTTCCCAGCGTGCAAGGAACGTCATGGCGGACGGCGCGAGCTGGATGACACCCGCGCTAAGCTGCTCGACGACCGCGTCCATTTCACCAATTTGCGAGTTCGGGAAAATTCGGATGGTCAGATCGCCGTTCGAATATTCCGCAGTCTTCTCGGCGAGGATTTCATAGGCCTGACCTTCGATGCTGTCAGGCGACACCATGGAACTAAGGCGCCATGTTTCGGCGGCAACCGGAAGCGCGGCTGCGCTCAAAAGGGCGGTAACAGCTAAGCGAGTAAAACGATTCATTAGAGACTCCCGTTGGTTTTTTACTTTATGGACTTGCAATTATGCAAACATAGCATAATGATGAGCCTATGATGTCAATAGAAAACAATAAAAAGTTTGACCTCAAGGTGTTGGAAGCCTTTCTGGCGGCCATGTCTTGCGGGTCCATGACGGGAGCCGCTGTTTATTTAGGCATTGGGCAGCCTGCGGTGACTCGCATGATCAAAGAATTGGAGCTGTCTGTCGGTTTTCAGTTGTTCCATCGCAACGGCCCTCGCATTTCCCCTACAGATCGCGGCATGCGGTTTCATGATAAAGTTGAACGTGGTGTTGCTGGCCTGCGCCAAATCGGGCAGCGCGCCGAAACAATTCGCACGAAAAAAGTTGCGTCTATCGACATCGCCGCGACACCCGCTATGGCCGCAGGCTTGACTGGTGCGACATTGACAGCGTTAGGTGAACAGCTTCCACAGCAGATCAATGTCCAAACCATGAATGCTGAGCACGTTATCGGGGCTCTGCGCAGCCGAACTGCGGACTTTGGTATAGCTGCCAGTCCAATTGATCACGCGGGCATGGTGCGCCGTGTCGTCCGTGAATCCCGTCTTGTAGGTGTGGTGTCAGACGTATCACCACTGGCGCAATCACGCGTAGCTCTGCCGCTGTCGGTCTTCGCAAACCAACGCTTCATAACAGTGAGGAGTGCGTTTCGCATACGCCATACATTGGCACAACATTCCAGCGCCTTCGTTGATGCCTTTTACAAAGCCTGCTTGGCAACTGTGCGCGATTGCGCCGTGAAAATGGCCGAGGGCGTGACATCCTTTCCACAAAGTCAAAAAACCTTACTGGGGACTGCACCATGACAGACGCGACGAACCTGACAGAGTTGGAGGCCGACTTCACCCGCCAGCGCACCCTTCTAAACCTACCACCGAAGCCTTGGATGCCCGTCACCAAGGGCCCAAGCGGAGACCCCGTACTGGATGTGGCAATTATCGGCGCAGGGCTTTGCGGTTTGGTGGCGAATGCGGCCCTAGGGATGGACGGCATTAGCAATGTTCGCCTCTTGGATCGCGCCCCTGCCGGCCAAGAAGGCCCTTGGATTACTTTTGCGCGCATGGAAACGCTGCGGACTATTAAAGAAGCCGCAGGGCCGGCTTTGGGCATACCTGCGTTAACATTTAGGGCTTGGTTCGAAGCGCAATGGGGTGTCGCCGCTTGGGACGACATGACCCTCGCTCCGCGCACAATGTGGATGGATTACCTGAAATGGTATCGCAAGATGACCAAACCAGACATCATTAACGACTGCGACGTGACAGAGATCGTTCCCGAGGGCGCGTTGTTTCGCCTCTCGACCAGCACAGGCGAAATCTGGGCGCGTCGCGTGGTTTTGGCGACGGGTTTGGACGCATTAGGCGCCCCCAAACTGCCACCTGTCGCCCAAGGATTGCCACAGGGGAGCGTGTACCATTCCGCCGATGTTTTTGATGTCGATAGCCTAAAAGGCAAACGCGTGATTGTGGTTGGGGCAGGGGCCTCTGCAATGGACAATGCCGCTGCCGCCCTTGAAGCGGGATGCGCGCGGCTTGATCTCCTCATTCGCCGCCCAGCACTTCCTGCCATCGACAAATTCACTGGCACAGGGTCACGCGGCATGACTGCGGGCTATATGGCGCTGACGGATGCCCAAAAATGGGAGATCATGGACCTTGGCGACAAGTTCCCTGTGCCGCCCCCTGCCCATTCCGTTGCACGCGTCGCGCGGCATAAAAATGCCCACCTGCACCTTGGCGCACCAATCAATGCAATGTCACATGGTGCAAACGGTCTATCCGTCGAAACACCGAAAGGCGTTATCGAGGCCGATGTCGCCATCTTTGCAACAGGGTTTGGTATCTCAGAACAGAGCCGCCCCGAACTCTCTCAATTCTTTGGGCACTGGCGCACCTGGGCCGATGTTGTTGGGGCGGACAAGGCTGCAAAGAACCCAGTTCTTGCCGCGCACCCGTATCTAAACGCTGACTTCACCTTCGCGGAGCGCACGGCAGGGACATGCCCCGCCCTCGCGCGGCTGTGCTGCTTTGCTTACGCGGCTGTGCCAAGTCAGGGTAAAGTCACATCGGGCATTCCATCTGCAACGGAGGGCGCACGGAGGCTTTCGAGCGGTTTGGTGCGGTCATTCTTTGCTGAAGACGCGGCGTTCCATCTTGATCGTTTTGCGACCTATGACACCCCAGATTTCGAACCTGATATCTGGCCCGCTTCTGAATTAGCTGCGGCCAACTAGACCCTCTTTCAAAAGGCTCCTTTATGACCTCTCAAGATCTCCACTCCAGTTCCATCATTGTCGATGCTTTGCAAAGTTCCGATTTCAACCGCGAAATCCTCCTCGATGCGCAACAAGGAGGTGTCAGCGCAATCAACGCGTCCTCCGTGCTCTGGGAGAATTTTCGTGGTGGTATGGATTACGTGACAATGTGGCGCGAGAAGCTGGCAGAAAACGCCGACATCGCCATGCTCATTCGTACAACGGACGACATTCGACGTGCGAAAGCAGAGGGCAAGGTCGGGATCATAATGGGCTGGCAAAACACATCCCCCATCGAAGATCGCCTTGATAACTTCGCGCTTTTCAAGGACCTCGGTGTGAACATCATGCAGTTGACCTACAATACACAGAACTTCTTTGGCGCTGGGTATCTGGAAACGAGAGACAGCGGGTTGACCCGTTTCGGCCATGAAGCTGTTGATGCAATGGATGAGGCCGGCATTTTGATCGACCTGAGCCACGTTGGTATTCAGACGTCATTGGATACCATAGAATATTCGAAAAAACCGGTCGCAATCACCCATTGTCTGCCAAGCGCGCTTTACGATGTACCACGCAATAAACCCGACGAGGTGTTTCAGGCCTGTGCGGCCAAAGGCGGTGTTATTGGAACATCATTGTTCGCGCCCGGACTGGCTGCCGGTAATGATGCCACGGTTGCGCATGTGATTGATGCGATGGAACACACCTTGGATCTTGTTGGGGAAGATCACGTGGCCATCGGCACCGATTTCAACCACAACCGCGCGCGTCCGGGCCCTTGGTTGCTTTGGGCCAACAAAGACAAAGGAACCGGAAGCACGCTCGCCGATTTCGGGTCTGCTAAGATTTCAAAACCCGAAGGCATTCGCCATAATCGTGAATTCGGCAACCTCACTGAGGAAATGCACAACCGAGGTTGGAGTAAGGAGCGCATTGTCAAAATTCTGGGCGGAAATTGGATGCGTCTGTTCGATCAGACTTGGTAAATAGCCGATAAAGCCTTTGATCTCATGGGATACGACCTGCCCAAGTGATCAAAGTTGCGCGCCATGAATACCCAGCCTTAGGATGCCCTGTTCCCGTGTTTCGGCAAACCGAAGTGGTTCTATTTTCAGTGCGCGTGAAGCTAAGTTGAATTCAAAGCGAGGCTCAGTCGGACCGACCGCACCGAGAGGCATGAAGGTCCGATTTTGGTAAGCTGTATCGCAGCATATGGAAAGTTGCTGAAGGTCGGTTATGAACCGTGAATTCAGGCTTATATTTTCCTGTTTCCTGAAAGCAGACTTTGGCTGCGTTGCAGAAAATCGGTAAAATGGGCTCTTTGCTGACCTGCGCTGCATCTTTGCCGAATGGCGGCTTTGGCGCAACTGCGCATAGCTGACCATGACGGCTGGCGCAGCATGGTTGGTTAGGCTTTCGCGGTCTTGAATGACCGCTTTCTTCGATCTGCAGCAAGATGCGTGCAGACGCAGCGAATGTCAGATTTCCGCCTGTGCCCGCCTTCCTGAACTCAGTAACATAGAGAAACTATCCAAGAATGCTCTGTCAGCCGGCTGTTTTTCGCAAAAATTCTACCAGAGCCTCACTATTTTCGATCTGCTCCACGGCATAGCTCTTGCGAGAAGCGGCCTGTGTTTTCTTGGGGCTTTGTGCCCGCACGCTTGGCTTCGATCAAGATCATGGGGACACCACGATCCCGCAACGCAATATCTACTGACTGTGACGTGGCGTGTAGACTAGTTTGATTGAGCTCGAAAACTGCCTCCCAACCGGTTTTCTAGCATGCAAGATCAATTGCTGGAGTGATCCGCCTCTATACTGTCCACTGTTCAGATTTTGCTAAGTGGCCTGCAAACTTATTCTTCTTGGCAAAGTCCGCAGGCCGTCTTTTAGGGTCTCATCAGAAATCAATTGCTCACGGGCGCAAAAGCCTGACTGGGATTAAACAGAGATGCAGCCTTTATCTTTCAAGCGCTGACCCATACCGCTTAGTTCAAGGATATCGGCACCTGCGCGCAACGCATCCATCATTTCAGCTTCTTTTTGTTCTTTCTCGACAGATATAGCGCCAATGCGATCAATGTCTTCACGTTTGAGGCAGACAACGCCATCATCGTCGCCAGACACGATGTCGCCGGGGTTGATTAGAATGCCACCAACAATAATTGGCTTATTTACCGAGCCTAGTGTTTCTTTCACTGTGCCTTGCATGGCGAGCCCAGTGGAAAAAACGGGCCATCCCATAGCGCGAATGGCCGCACCATCGCGTACGCAGGCATCAATAACCAAACCCGCAATTCCCCGCGAGGCGCAGGCTGTCGACAGAACCTCACCAAAACCGCCTTGGAGGCGATTTCCGCCAGCGGAAACGACCAGAACGTCTCCGGGCTTTGCAACATTGATCGCGGCGATCAGCATCATGTTGTCTCCGGGCGTGCAGCTCACGGTCACAGCGGGGCCGCAAACTGAGAGGCCCGGCTTGATAGGCTGGATCGCGGGGTCAACTGCGCCTGTGCGTCCTTGAGCTTCGTGAATTGTCGCTGGGGTGACGGATTGCGCCAAAGCAACCTGTGCTGCCGTTGGGCGGGTGATTTCAGTAATAATGTTAACCATGTCGAAGATCCTCATGAGTGTGGGATGTGTTTGAAAATTTACGATAAGCTGTCCAGACTGCGGCGACGATGAGCGCTGCGCCGACAATGGGGCGCAGGCTGCCTTGCATCATGAACATTGGAATGGCTATGAGCAGGAATGACACTGCGCCGAAGTATTTCCAGTAGCCGGATTTGGACCGCGCTTTCGCAAAAGGGAACAGCAAGGATAGAATTGCCATTGTGAGAAAAAGCAAAGCCCAAGGACGGGTGATGAAGTTCATCAAATCGGGTGAGATTTGCATCGCGCGCATCAAGTTCACTTCGCCAATTGGGCCTAGCACAGTCCCAAGGATCAATGGCGCGAGCGGGAAGTTAAAGCGCATCATCAGGTATCCGACCATGCCGAATAAGAACATTGTCCAGATGTCAAAGGTGGTGTTGTTGATCGCAAAAACGCCCATGCCAGTGTAGAGCAAAATCACACCTGCAAGGATGTAGATCGGAATGCCTACGATCCGAATGAATATTTTTAGCGCGGCAGATTGCAGTAAAAGCACGAAAATATGCCCGATAACAAAAGCGAGTAAAATGACGTAAACCACGTCTGGGCGCTCGGTCATAAAGGTCGGGCTAGGGGCTACGTCATGGACAAGAAGTGCTGCAAGCACCGCCGCCGCCGCCGCGTCCCCTGGGATTCCTAGGGCGACGAGTACCATTAAAGCGCCCCCCATTGTTGCGTTGTTTGTGCTTTCTGGTGCGATGATGCCTTCTTCGGTGCCAGTGCCAAAGGCTTCAGGGTTTTTTGAATTTTTGCGCGCTTGATCGTAAGAGATCAGATTAGAAATCGACGCACCTGCAGCAGGCAAAACACCAACGAACACGCCTATTGCGATGGATCGCAATGTCAAAAGCCAGTGCTTTACAATTTGTTTGAGAACCCGCAGGTGCGGAATACGGACATTGGTAGCAGCGTCGGCGCTCAGGGTGCGCCGTGCCGCAGCACGCGTCGGCATATCAGAAAGCAATTGCGAGAATGCGAAAACGCCGATCAAGATAGGAAGATAGGCAAAACCGCCATCCAGATCGCCATTGCCAAAGGTCAGTCGCGTGATGCCATTGACCTGATCTTCACCCACAGCCGTTGCCAAAAGGCCGATGCAGGCAGCAATCAAACCTTTGATCATATTCCCGTCTGAAAGACTTGCTGTGATCGTTAAAGCAAAGAGAATAAGGCAAAAATACCCCCACGGCCCGATTTCCAAACCGATCTGCCCCAAGGGAGGGGCCAGCACGAAGAGGACGGCGCCACTCACAAACCCGCCGATGCAGGATGCCCAAAGGCCAAGGCCAAGTGCATAGCCTTGCTCGCCTTTGCGCACCATGGGCAAACCATCAAAGGTTGTCGCCACCGAGGCAGGGGTGCCAGGAATGCCCAGTAACATGGCGGACACGAGGCCGCCGGAAATTCCGCCCACCATAACGCCCAACATGATTGCAAGGCCCGGTGTCGTTTCCATGCCATATGTGAATGGCAGCACAATCACGACAGCCATTGTGATCGAAAATCCGGGAATTGCACCAACGAGCAGGCCTGCAAGAACACCCGCGCCAAGTAAAAGAAGATTGTAGGGTTCGGTCATTTGGCTCAGCGCCAATAGGAAGCCATCGAATAAAGTCATCGTTTAGCCTTTCTTATAGCAATGCCCACCAGCGCCCAGAAGGCGCGATGACTTTGAGGACTTGCGAAAATAGCACCCACAACACGACTGATGATCCCACTGCGACACCAAGATGCAGCAGCGAAGATCGCAGGGTTTTGGGGCCGAGAATTGTCAGTGTCGCAAAAACGAATAATGCCCCGGCAGGATAGGCTCCGAGCCGCGGAAGCAGCCAGAGAAACGCAAAAAAGCAGGCAAAGACCGACCATGCGATGCCTTCGCGCTCAAAGACGGCTTTCAGGGCTTCCTGAGTAAGAGGCACAGTAGATTTTCGCAGACTTTGAAGCAGTAAAATCACCGACAAAAGCCCCATTGAGATGAGAATGGCGCGAGGCCAAATTTCCGCACCAAAGCGGGTGCCGGGAAAGTTTCGCACCTGAAATGTCTGAAGAAAAAGTAAGGCAGATAGCCCCAACAAAAAGGCTGCCAGCAAAACAGCGGTGCCGCGATTGCTCATGGTATTCACTCCGAGATCAAATAAAGGGCGGCTCGCATGCGAGCCGCCGAGAAAGTGCCTTATTTGGCGCGATAGATACCGATCTCTTTTGCGACAGTTTCCCAACGATCGCCTTGCTCAGCCCACCAGCTGGAATAGTCTTCACTGCCCATGTAGCGGACAGATGCGCCCATTTTCGTCATCGCTTCAACAACGGCAGGATCTTGAACGACCTGTTCAAACCGCTCGCTATAGGCTGCAAGGATGTCATCAGGCGTACCTTTTGGCATCATAATGCCCCGCGTCACATTGATTTCGATGTCGAAATCTTGCTCTACCGCTGTTGGAACATCAGGCAAGGTCTTTGAACGCTCTTTTGAGAAGATTGCCAAAGCCGTCAATTGATCGGGGAAATACTGGCGCGCATCCGACTCGCCAACCTGACCGACATGCACTGTGTCAGACAGCAGAGCCGTGACCCGTTCGCGCCCGCCCTCATATCCGATGATGTTGAAGTTGATCCCCAGATCATCTTGCAATTGCAATAGGATAAAATGCGTATTGGATGCGATACTCGCCGCAGCAAGCACCTCGCCTTCATGCTCTTTTGCATAGCTGACCATGCCCGCGAAATCCTTGAAAGGCGCATTAGGTGAAGCCGCAAAAATTGCAGGCTCAACATTTATCATTGCGGCCGGCGCGAAGTCATCCCACGAAAAATCAACACGGCCAGTCAAATAGCTGGCGAGAATTGCCTCGTGTTGGAACAACATCGTGCAACCATCCGCATCAGCTTTTTGCACCTCGGACGCACCTTTGCTACCACCTTGCCCCGTAATATTGATCACTTGCAGCTGTGGTTTATACCCCAGTTTGTTGTAGCTCTCGGCGATGATGCGCGCCTGCAAATCTGAGCCGCCCCCCGCGCCATATGGCACAACAAGACGCGCTGTTTCACAAGACATTTCAGCTTGCGCAAATGCCCCCCCCGCCAAAATCGCGATGCCTGCACTTAGACCCAAAATCGCTTTTACATTTTTCATGGTTGATCCTCCCAAATCTGAAACGGTTGTTATTCGCCGTTGACGCTTAACGTATTGGGCTTGCATGGAATAAGGCAAATACATATTATATATCTAAGAAATAAGTTTTCTTTATACCAAAATGTGTGGAGGACGCGATATCGCACTTGATCTTCGCAGACTGAAATATATCCAAGCCATTGATCAGCATGGTTCTTTAACGCGCGCCGCCGAGGCTATTGGCATAGCGCAACCCGCGTTAAGTCATCACATCTCTGCACTAGAGGAGTATTTTAAAACCGAGCTATTTCACCGCACCCCGCGCGGTATGATCACCACCGATGTCGGAAAAATCCTTGTTGCACATGCATCCTCAATCCTGCGCAGCGTTGAAGATGCAGAAACGGCCGCTCGGCATGGCGTTGACACGCCCGCAGGCTCTGTCGCGCTTGGGTTGCTTAATACGGTCGCGTTGCGCTTGGCAGTGCCGCTGTTTCAGCGTTGCTCGAAACAATACCCCAATATTCGCCTGTTCATCGCCGAAGGTACAAGCCAATCATTGAATGAGGGGATGCAGCGCCAAGAATTGGATTTGGCAATCAACCTGTCTGAAGCGGCTGAAAGTTCGGCAAAATTTCTAGCCACAGAACGTCTGGTTTTATTGTCTAAAAAAACCGCCGGCGCCGAAACTGGAGATATCACACTACACGACGCGCTCATGCGTCCCTTAATTTTACCATCGCGCAACCACGTATTGCGTAAGATCGTTGACTGGGCCGCTCAGCAGCAAGATTTCAAGATGAACATTCGGTATGAACTTGCGGGGGGGTGGATCTTAAAATCGGCTGTGGTCGCAGGTCTGGGGGATACCATTATCGGACGCGCAGCCGTGATGGATGATGATCTGAAAGATCAGCTTATGGTACGGCAAATTATTTCGCCCGCACTTGAGAGGCGCTTGGTTCTTGTGCAATCTCCTATCCGCGAGACTGCGCCCGCAGTCGTTGCCGTGACCCAGTTACTACGTGAGCTCGTGAAGGAGGTCTCAGAGGAGACAATTTGGCGGGCCGCGCAATAGGTGGCAGCGTGAGTATCCGTCTCATCGCGACCAATATACCATGCGCTATCACTTCTGCTCAAAACACGATTGCAGACTGCCCCTGCGGGAAGTCCAGTGGATACGGGCTTATTCTAGCCGGTCGCAAAACATCCAGTGCGTGTATGTGCTAAAAGATTGTGAAAAATTAACCGTTCGGTTGGCGGGGCGTGGGCCTGAGTTTAAGTTTCCAGCCAGACGAGGCGTAATCGGAGACGTTTGGTCAAAATTGTACAGGTTTTAGGGCTAAAGTAATCCAGCTCGAGCAATGCATACCTTACATCTTTGATAAATTTTGCCCCATAAGTCGTGCAACACGCAAAAATGCCTCGATGTCCTCTGGCGTGCAGCCAGTGATCAATTGTCTTTCGCGCTCTAGGGCAATTTTTAAGATACGTTCATGCATCGTGTAGCCTGCGTCATTCAGCCACCAGTTCTTTTTGCGCACATCCGCACTGACCACTTTGCTTTCGGCCAGCTTTGCATCACAGAGTTTTTGCAAGGCGCGGCTCACTTGACCTTTGTCGGTGGAGATAGCGTCACTGATGTGAACCGCTGGAATATTTGGCTCTATCGCCAACATGGACATGACCCGCCATTCGACAATGCCAATACCGAATTGCGCGCGGTATCTTTGTGAGGCACCGCGAGACAAAGCATTGTTTATAGAACTCAGAAAACCAGGAATATAGGTGCCGAGATCAATGACCTCTCGGTCGCCCACTGATTTTGAGGGCTGTGAAATGCGACCATCAGGACATGTGAGTTTGCTTTTGTTTGGTTTTGTCATTCGCTCAGTCACATGCCCTATTCATAGGTCAAATTAAAATTGGTTGTCAGGGATTGAGATCTGCAATCCGTCCAAGGCTTCAGACAACTCGATCTGACAGGATAGGCGACTTCCCGGGTCACGATCTGTCGCTGTACAATCAAGCATATCATCTTCCATATCGGATATTTCACCCGTTGCAGTCAACCAATCCGTATCCACAACGACATGACAGGTCGCGCAAGACATGGACCCGCCACATTCGGCCACGATGCCGTCTATGTTTGCGCCGCGCAAGGCTTCCATCAAGCTCATGCCAGCCTTGCTTTCGATGCTTTGCTCTGTTCCGTTTGTATTCGTGATACGTATGTTTACCATTTTTAGGCCTCTTTTTTCGTCAGTTTTATTGGCAGGCTCGCAAGGGCCCGAATGGAGTTTCCAGGACGCCATTTTGCTGTGCCTGTGAATTCAATTTTGTCGACTTGCGCCAAGATGGCGGTCAAAACCGCACTGACTTCGGCGCGGGCCAAATTTTGCCCGACGCAACCATGAATGCCCGCGCCCATGCCAAGGTGGCCTTGAACATCGCGGGTCACATCGTATTTGTCCGCATTCGGCCAATGATCTTCATCGCGATTTGCGGCGCCCAGCATGCATAAAATCTTGGTGTTTTCTTGGATTTTAATGCCTGACACTTCTGTATCGCCTGCCGAAGTTCTGAAGAAGGAGTGCACCGGCGCGGTGTAGCGTAGGACTTCTTCAAATGCACTGCGCGCCAGTTTAGGATTGTCTTTCAGCAGTTCAAACTGTTCAGGGTTCTCAGCCAGACAATACAGCAGGCTACCGATGCCCGTCACAGTCGTATCGACACCCGCAGACAGCAAGGAACGTACCAAGAGGCCTGCCTCTTTTTCGCTGATGTCACCGCTGTCGGCATAGGTATAAATCCCCGCGCCAAGCCCGCCTTCGATCAGGTTATCGCGCTCGCATTGCTTCATGATCCACGGAACAACGTCTTCGCCTTTCGACAAAGAGGCGCGACGAATTTCATTGTCAGGTCCAACAGCGTCAAACACCATAGCGCCGTAGTCTAACAAGTGACGACCGTTGGATTTCTTTAAACCAAGAATACGCGGAAAGACGGTTGTAGGGTAGCGTTCTGCAAGATCGGCCACGCCATCAATTTCGCCCATGGCGACCACTTCAGCAACCATTTGATCCGCGATGCTTTGCAGCAGGCTGGCCTGTTCGCGCATCACTTTCGGTGACAAAGTTTTCGCCATAATTCGCCGCACACGGGTGTGCTCGGGCGGATCAACTTCTAAAATGATACTAGGGGGGCGCCACGGGGTGGTTTGCTTGAAATCCACAAGACCAACGCCGCGCGACGACACAAAACGTTCGTGATCGCTGAACACTTCTTTGGTTTGTGCATATCGCGCACAGGCCAAAATGGCATATCGCGGGATGTAGACAAAGGGCCCTTTGGCGCGCATCTCGCGGTAGAATTCAATCGGGTTTTCCAAGACATCTGTGGCATAAGGATCGATGTCCCAGATTGGAACGCCTTCGGGCGCTCCGACATCTAGATGGCCTTCAATTAGTCCCATGATAAGGTCTCCTGTTGCATGTTAAGGCCCTAGCCGAACATTGAATTGGGTATAAAAAGTGCGATTTCTGGAAAGGCGATCAGCAACACAAGTGCCACAAGCATCGCGATCCAAAACGGCAAAACACCGCGAAATATCGTCCCCATTGGCACGTTTGGTGCGATGGCTTTGACGACAAATACGTTGATGCCGACAGGGGGTGTGATCATGCCCATTTCGATCACGATCACGGCGATGACGCCGAACCAGATCGGGTCATAGCCCAATGAGACAATAATCGGAAATACGATAGGGATGGTGATCACGATCATCGAAAGCGCATCCATAAACATGCCAAGCACCACATAGGCGAGCAGGATTACGATCAATGTGCCCAAGGCGCCTAGACCGAGGTTTGACAGCATATCGGACAGACTTTGCGGAATGCCTGTAAGCGCAAGAAACGGGCTAAAGATACCAGCCCCGATTACGATCACGTAGAGCATGGTGCTGGTTTTGACCGTGTCCATAAAGGCTGTGTGAATACCCTTGAGATCAAGCTTGCGGCCAAGAACTGCGAAAACAAGCACAAGGAAGGCACCGACACCCGCAGCTTCGACAGGGGTGAACACACCCGCATAAATACCGCCAATTGAGATAAAGATCACAGAGATCAAGGGCGAGGCACCAATCAAGCGCTCAAAGCGTTGCCTCATCGGCACGACTTCACCGTGCGGGCCTGCTTTTGGGTCCAATGTGGTGGTCACAAGAATGGCCCCAACAAAGAGCAAGGTCAAAAGAATACCCGGCAAAATACCCGCCATAAACAACCGACCCAAGGATTGCTCGGTCAAGATGGAATAAAGCACGAACCCAGTCGATGGGGGGATCAAAAAGCCCAGCGTGCCGCCCGCTGCAACTGCGCCAGTGGCCATGCTGCTGGAATATTTGTAGCGGTTCATTTCTGGGATCGCGACGCGGCCAATGGTGACGGCAGTTGCGACCGATGATCCGCTTACTGCGGAAAATGCTGCACAGCCGAGGATCGACGCGGAGGCAAGTCCACCACGAAAACGACCAACCCATGCATAGGCAAGTTCGTACAATCCACGGCTAAATCCAGCGGCAGAGGCAATGTTGCCCATCAAAATAAACAATGGAATGACGATCAAGGAATAGGATGACACCGCTGAAAAGGTCTCAGATGACAAGACAGCAACAGCTGAGCGTTCTCCGTGCAAAGCCCATGTGCCAAAGAACCCAGCCGCCAGCATCGACATTGCGACAGGAACGCGCAGCGCAAGCAGCACAAACATGCCCGCAATGCCAAACAGTCCGATTGTGACTTCGCTCATGATGGGGTTCCTTTCGGAAACAGTGACCAAACAATTTGCGCCGCAAGGATCACGCCATAAAGGCCCATGCCAAAAACGATAAGCGCGTAAAAAGGCCAGATCTGGATATCAAGCATATTGGTGACATCTTCGAATTCGTAGGCATCAAGCGTGCGGTCAATGTAGGATTTCGTCAAAAACCACAGCACGACAACACCGATGGCGCGGTACATAAAGTCCGTCAATGCGCGACCAATGCGCCCCAAAGCGCCGTCCAGTAAATCGATCCGAACATGTGCATCTTGTGTGGTGCAATATGGAACAGAAAACATCACGGCAGCGACGGATGCCAATTCAAGCACCTCATTTCCGCCGTGAATAGGCGCATTAAATGCGTAGCGCATGATGGCTCCAGCAAAGACAAAAACCATCATCCCTGCCAAGACCATACAAGCGATGGTTGCCAACCAAATATCCGCTCGGCTGATCCATTTCAGCCGAGCACCAAGTTTGTGTGTCATGGTCAGTTACTCTTGCAGCGCTGCAACAAATGCGCGGGCGTTTAGCCCTTTGGCTTCGGCTTCGCTGACCACATCTTCGATCACCTGTGCAGAAGCCGCATTAAATTCCGCAGCAGCTTCAGGCGAAAGGTCGATCCATTCGTTATCTTCCATATCGATAAACAGCTTGCGCCCATACGCGACACCCTCCAGCTGGACTTTGTTGGCGATGGTCGAAATTTCGCGGCCAATTTCGTCAAACGCCGCTTGTTGTTCATCGGTCAGATCACGGTAAGCATCGCGGTTCATAAACAAGGCAAATGGTGAAATCGACGCATTCATACCCGCCGTCACATATTTGGCCACTTCACCAAAACGGAAGGCATAGGTCGCAGTGCTGTCGATCAAAACGCCATCAATCACGCCCGTTTGCAATGCGTTGTAAATCTCTGGCATTGGCATCGACAGCGGAACGCCACCCCAGCTTTCCACCACCAGACCCGCATTTTTTGAGGGCACGCGAATTTTCAAACCTTTGACATCGGCAAGGCTGCGTACTGCTTTATCGCGGGTATAAAGCACGTTTTCGCCATTGGTCCAAAGTGACAACAAGTGCACCCGTTTGTATTCGTCTTTAATGTATTCGAAATTATCCCAAAGTGCGTCTGTCGCGTTTTGTTCATTCACAACGCCAGGCAATTCAACCATCAAGGTCATAGGGAATTTGGACGCTGTGTAGCCTTGCAAAGAAAATGCAATCTCGGCAACACCATTCAAGGCGCGGTCGTATTGTTCCACAGGGTTGCCGCCAAGGGCACCGCCAGGAAAGACTTTGATAGTGACATCTCCCCCCGTTGCCTCCGCCACTTTTTCTGCAAGAACGCCATAAACCTGTTCTTGATACGCATGCTGTGGTGGCAAGAAGTCAGCGAGTTTCATTTCCTGAGCTGATGCCAGATTCGTTCCAGAAAGAGCTGCAAATACAGCAGCATAAGCTGCGCGTTTTAGACAATTTTTCATATTAGTATCCTCCCATACTAAGCTCCATCTTACTCAATTTAGTTGCTATAGCAACTTGTGTTAGCAACTAAATGCTTGAAACGCACCCGCTTCGGCGTTGACCGTCATAGAAAAAACGCCACTTTTTATTGTAAACAAAGGGAAAAATAATTCGCAGCGCAGAGAAATAAAGACATGCGCCTGCACTGTTGACCTTGGGTCTCGACGGGTCTTTCACCTGATAGAGCGCGGCGGCAACGCAGCCGTGAGACATGAGGCAGGTTTAAGAGAACCGCCTGCACGCAACGTGATTGAAACGTCGCGTGCAGGCGACTGTATTATTGTACCACTTTTTGAGAAATCTCTCCAAAAATGGGCTGTCCATCGCGTGTGCGACATTCCATTTTAACGTGGTCTCCGAACGACATGTAAGGCGTTTGAGGCGCCCCTGTGTCCAACATTTCGATGCCACGGCGCTCTGCAAGGCAAGATGACCCGACCTCGCGGAAGTTTTCGTTGGACACGGTGCCTGATCCGATGATTGTCCCTGCCGCGAGATTACGCGTGCGTGCCGCGTGCGCGATCAAATCATCGAAACCGAATGACATGTGATAGCCTTCTGCCGCGCCAAACTGATTGCCGTTCAGTTCTACCATCAAGGGCAGATCGACACGCGCGTCACGCCATGCATCCCCCAATTCATCAGGGGTGACAGCAACAGGGGCCACAGAACAGGCTGGTTTGGCTTGTACCCAACCAAAGCCCGTTTTCATTTCGATAGGGGCAACTGTACGCAAAGACCAATCGTTGATTTGTACCAAAAGTCGAATATGGCTTTTGGCATTTTGCGCCGTCACGCCCATTGGCACTGCGTCACAGATGATCCCGAATTCGCCTTCAAAATCAATACCGTCATCGGTCGAGGGAAATGGCACATCAGCGGTCGCAGGCAAAAATTCGTGGGACATGCCCTGATACATCAAAGGGCGGCCCTTTGGGACAGGGTCCATCTTGAACACTTTTTGCATCAGGTCGCCATGGCTGTCATAGACAGACCCGTCGAGCCACTGCCATGCACGCGGCAACGGGGCCAATGCCGCAGACTGATCAAATGGCGTGCCTTCGCCATCATTGACGGCTGCGTATTGCTCTTGCAGTGCGGGCGCATGTGCCTCCCAGTTTTCGATCAAAGATTGCAGCGTGGCGACACCTTTGGCGGGGGTCGATCGGGTCAGGTCACGGCTGACAACATGCAAAGCACCATCAGGCGTTCCGTTCGGCAATGTGGCGAATTTCATGGTATTCCTCCTGTGAAGAGGGCAGCGACGATATCGTTGCTGCCCTTTTGTTTATTTGAATTTTGGGGCAAGGCCTTCGGCTTCGAGGGTCGCTTGCAATTCAGCATCTTTTGCCAGCGCGCGCTGGATCGCTGGGCGCAACTCCATTGCGGCGGCATGCGCGGCCCAATGGGAAAACTCTGCGCCAGAAAAGCCTGCGCCTGTGATCCGAAACCAGATCCAGTAAACATAGGCATCCATCACGGACCATGCGTCACCGTACCACCAGTTGCCCTTACCAAGCCGCGTGTTGATGAGCTGGGCCAAAGGTGCCATCGCATCCATCGCTTTGGCGCGCACAGAGGCCATCGCTTCGTCGCCCTCCACCATAAACATCGGCATACGCATCCGCGTGACGACGGGATGAACGGTATCGGCGCAAAACGCGAGATCAGCAGTGATTTGTGCGTCTTCAAAAGCTGTCGCAGCCTTGGGCAGCAGGCCATCGAATTGCGCTGCCAAATAGCGCGCAATCGCGACGTTCTGCGTCACAGGGCCATCGTTTGTCATCAAAAGCGGGACTTTGCCCGCAGGATGCATCGCCAGATAGTCAGGCCGTTTGTGTTCGCCTTTCATAAAGCGAACAAGCTTGACGTCATAGTCAGCACCCGCCTCTTCAAGCGTCATCATAGGGACGCGTGAACAGGCGCCCGGTGCTGCATATAACGTTAGGCTCATGCCAAGCGTCCACCAAGAGTTTCGGCAAACCAATCCGCGATGTAGTGGCGACCAAAGCTCATGTTGTCAGCACCAACGTGTTCGACACCGCCTTCACGCGGAGTGAAGATCTTAAGCTCGCGGCGTGGAGAGTTGACCAGTTGGTCGTAGCTTTGGTGCGCGTAATCAAGGCTGATCTGACGGTCAAATTCTCCGTGCGTCACAAGGAACGGCACTTTGATTTTCTCCATTTGACCGTTTAGGTTCATGCCCTTGGACTTTTCGATGAAGTCCTCTTGGCCGTCCGCCCCAAATACCCAATGCACGTGCTTCCAGTAATGCGGTACAGGGTTTTCGCCTTCGCGGTTGATCCGGCGCTGTTGGACTTCAGCCCAGTTGTGGTTTGCACCCCAAACTGCGCCAGAGGCATAGCGTGGCTCGTTGGCACAGACGCGCGGCGCGTAATAGCCACCCAAGGAAATACCTGTGATACCAATGCGTGCGCTGTCGATATCGTCGCGCGCTGCAAGGTATTCATAAACTGGTGTTCCCCAGTCTTCGGATTTCCACATTGCAGGAAGGCCTTGCAAACGCAGGCTTTCACCTGTGCCAGGTTGATCTACACAAAGCGATGCGATGCCGCGTTTTGCCAATTCTTGGGGCAGGCGGGACCAGTAAAGCAGTTCTTTGTTGCTGTCCAAACCGTTGAGGTAAACCACACAAGGCTGCGGACCTTCGACACCCTCAGCAGGGGTAAAGAGCGCGGCCAATGTTGTGTCGCCGTAGGGAACTTCGACGCGGCGCACAGTTTCACCAGCTTGCTCAGTGCCCTGTTTGAAATTTGCGATACCCTTTTTGAAGGTCGCAAGGCGGTTTTCGCTGCCATGGGCCTGCATCCGCTCTGCGGTCAGGTAGTAAAGTGCTGCACGCTGGCGCTTTGGACCCGCGGACAGCATCCGACCTTTGGCTTCATCTTCTTCGGCCAGTGCGACCAGCTTGTCCGCCATTTTCATCCATTCTTGCATGAACTCAACGGTGCCAGCGTCTTCACCAGCTTCGGCTTTGGCCAGCAGGGGCTGGCACATGTCCATGATTTCCCCCAGCTCTGCGCCACTGGCCATTGCGATGGAAACAGAGAGATTCCAAACATAGTTGGGAAAATATTCAAACAGAGCCATATCAACTGGTCCTTTTCAGATGTGTCTTAAAATTAAATAGGTTGAACCATCAAGCCGATCGTCTGGCCTGTCAGTTCACCCACATTGAAGGGCTCGATCTTGCCCATCTGCATATCGCCGATACGAATAGAGTTCTTAGCGACATGCGCAACGCGCGGCATGCGACGGGTGCGGTAAGCAGCAAAAGCTTCTTCTGGTGTTGCGGCTTTTGCCAATTCATCCGCAAGCACAAGGCCGTCTTCGATGGCCATGCCAGCGCCTTGGGCAAGCTGAGGTGTAGACGCGTGAACGGCGTCGCCGATCAGTACGATACGGCCTTTGGACCAATCGCCTTCAAGGAAGATGGTTTCAAGTGGACGCGCAACAACGCCTGCGTCATCCGTGATCTGGTCCAAAATCGCAGCAAATTGAGGCGGCGGCATTTTTGCGCGCGCAACCATAGCTGCGGCGGATCCCTCGACAGGGATGGGTTTTGAGTCAGGCTCTTCGCTGAGCAAGAAGACATACATCAGATCTTCTTGCATGGGAACGAAACCACCGTTGAAGGGGCCTGCGAAGATGTGAATACCATCGACCTCTGCAGGGCGCGGCAGGTTGTAGCGCCATACCCACTGCCCTGTGTAATTCGGTTTTGGTGCATCGGGTAAGATCGCTTGGCGTGTGCTTGAAAAGACACCATCAGCGCCAACAACAATATCATAACGCCCTGTAGTGCCATCCGAAAATGTCACGTCAACGCCAGCACCATCGTCATCCATATTTGTGACGGTCAAGCCTAGTCGCACATTACACCCGTTGGCTTTAGCGCCTTCGCCCAAAACCTTTTGCAAATCTGGGCGGCGGATGCCTGCGTTTGACGGGTTGTTTGGGCCAGCAAGCTTGGGCGTGTCGAATTTCGCCTCTTGAACACCAGCGGGTCCAACAAAAAGCGTGGTGCTATCGAACCCGTAGGAATGCGACAGGTAGTTCTCAAGAACACCGAGATCATTCATGGCGCGAACAACGTTCATCTGCTGGATAATACCAACGCCATAGACGGACCAAGTGGGGTCACGTTCGATGATGTCGACAGCAATCCCCTTTTGTCGCAGAGCGATTCCTGCTGTTAGGCCGCCAATACCGCCGCCAATAATCAATGCCGAAGTTACAGTCATGTAATATTCCTCCCCGTTTTACTGGTAAATAGAAGTTGGCGATGCATTTTGAAAATTGAAAGGTGCAATCCCGACTATCGACCCTGTGAATACCTAATCAAGCTCCGCGACGGCTTGCTCCAACAGGCCGCGCAACCAAATGATACCTGGATCATTCTCGCGGTAAGCGTGCCACTGAAGCATTTGTCGCAATGGCGGAAGATCGGCAGGGATGGGATAGGTAACCAGTTCAGCTTGTTGCGCGACAAGTTTGGCCAAGCGTGCGTGGATGGTGGCAACGCGATCTGTGCCGGTGATGAGATGCGGTAGGTTTGTGAATGAAAAGGTTTTAACGTCGATCTGCCGTTCAATCCCAGCCAGCGCCAAAAGGGCGGATTCATAGGACTTTGCCGCATTCGGTGGCACCATGACCGCATGGGATGCCGTTTCATACATCTTTTGATCCATCGTGACGTTGCCGTATTTTCCGCCAGCCCAAGCCGCCACAACGTAGTTGTCTTGGTATAACAGTGAGGCAGGGTGATCATCAGAAATGAACATCTCGGGAGAGATCAGAAGATCAATTTCGCCGCGCTCGAGTAAAACCTGCGGCAGTTCTGTTTGGGCGCGCAGATTCAACTTGATGGTCGAACTTTGTGAGTCGATCAATCGAAAGACAGTCGGCATCAAAACCCGTAGGCTGTAGTCAGACAGCAACAGGTTAAAGGTGCGTGTGGATTCTTCTGGGCGAAATTCAGGTTGAGAATCGATCGTGGCCTCTATGCGTACAAGAATGTCACGAATCGCAAGGCGCATGGATTCTGCGCGCGGCGTGACTTCCATTCGACGTCCCACTTGCACCAATAGCGGGTCATCAAAATAATCCCTCAGACGCGTTAAAGCATTGGACATGGCCGATTGGCTCATGAACATTTTGTCGGCTGCCGCGGATACTGACCGTAATTCGATCATGTGGTCCAAGGCGACCAATAGGTTCAAATCGAGTTTCTTAAATCTCATTCTTGCGTCCTCCCAAGTGAGCTATATAGACAATAGCGTAAAGTTTATGTATTTCAACAATCAATGCATTGCATCAAATCTTACAATTTTATGGATGGGTTAGCTTTCGATACATCTTTCTACAAAAGCCGACAGGGGAGGTCTTAATGCGTATAATTGGTCCAGATGAATTGGTATTTGGAGTCGACAATATCGACGCTTGCGCAACGTTTTTGGCCGACTACGGCTTGATTGACGCAGGCGAGGGGCGCTTTGAAGCGCTCGACAAAACGGCAGTGACAGTGCGCGATGTAAACGACGCGTCTTTGCCAGCTCCATTGAAAACGTCCAGCCTGTTGCGCTTGACGATCTGGGGTGTTGAAGATCAAGCAACGCTTGACGAAATCGAGGCAGAGCTGTCCAAAGACCGCGATGTTGCAAAGGCCGAAGACGGCACGTTGCGCACGAAAGACGACGCGGGTTTTGAAATCGCGTTTCGTATAACGAAGCGTATCAAATTGGATCTGCCTGCAGAATTGATCAATTCGCCTGGTGCAACACCTGGACGTGCTCCGAATGTCATCGGATCTAATCAGGATGCAGAGGCAAGACCACGCACCCTAAGTCACATCGTGTATTTCGTGCCTGATATCGATGTTATGGCCAGCTTCTATACGGATCGTTTGGGGTTTGTCGTAACCGATAAATTCACCAACACAGGCCCGTTCTTGCGCCCACAGGCCAATGACGACCACCACGTGTTGTTCATGATCCAAACGCCGCCCTTCATGCAAGGCATCGAACACTTGGCGTTCCACATGCAAGGCCCAACAGAATTGATGTTGGCAGGCTCGCGTATGGTCGAAAAAGGCTATGCAAGCTTTTGGGGGCCGGGGCGTCACAAATTCGGGTCAAACTGGTTCTGGTACTTCAACTCGCCTTTGGGCACACATGTTGAATATGACGCAGACATGGATAAACATGACGGTGAGTGGGTCGAACGCGAAGTACCCATGAGCAAAGAAGCCGCTCAGTTGTTCTTGTTTGAAAATGTCGAAAAGTGGGCCCCAACAGGTGGTCCGCCCCCCGGCAAAGGTTAAGGTGCAGCAATGCAGCTTTTGTGCGCCTTGACGGATATTCCAGACGGCGGCTCCAAGGGTGTTTTGCCGGGGCCGCGAGGGCGCGATCAAGGGCTGCTTGTACGGCGGGGGGATACAGTTTTTGGCTATGTCAATAACTGCCCCCATTACGACCGTGCACCGCTGGGCTGGAAAAAAGACGAATTTCTAAATGGCACCAAGGACCGCATCATGTGTGCAGCCCATGGCGCCTTGTTTCAGATTGAAGATGGCGTTTGCGTTATCGGACCATGTTTGGGACAAGCGCTAACGCCGCTGCTGATCACTGTGGAGGATGGTCAGGTCTTTGGTGAAAGAGCATAAAAGTAGTCTGCCACAGCGGACTACGGGGGAGAAAAAATGCCACGCAAGATTATTGACTTGGCGGTAAGCCTAACGGATCAGGTGCAATCTGATCCACCACCCTTGGCGCCGCAACTCACCTATGTTGATCATGCAGCTGGCGCAGCTGAGTTCAGTGAGATGTTCGGCCTACCCGATGGGGCTTTGCGCGATGGCGCAGGCGCTGCAGTCGAGCGCTGCGTTATCACAACGCATAACGGCACCCACATGGATGCGCCATGGCATTATCATCCAACAATGAATGGCGGTGAACGCGCCATCACAATCGACGAAGTTCCGTTAGAGTGGTGCTTTGGTCGTGGTGTGAAATTTGATTTTCGCGATCGCCCCAATGGCCATACTATTTCAGCAGACGAAGTCGAAGCGGAACTGGCGCGGATCGGCCACACCTTGGAAGCTGGCGATATCGTTTTGATCAATACAGCCGCTGGTGCGCGATACGGGCATCCTGACTATGTTGCTACAGGCTGCGGCATGGGACGCGAAGCCACACTTTATCTCACAGATCGCGGTGTCAAAGTTTGCGGCACTGACGCATGGAGTTGGGATCCGCCCTTGATGGGGCAGGCGGCGCGTGCGCGTGAAACGGGCGATTGGTCGATCTTTTGGGAAGGCCATAAAGCCGGCGCCGACGCGATCTATTGCCATATGGAAAAACTGGCAAATCTTGATCAATTGCCATCTACTGGATTTGAGGTCATCGCCCTACCTGTCAAGGTCGCCAAAGGCTCTGCTGGCTGGTGCCGACCCGTTGCTATTTTGGAAGGCTAACGATCATGTCTGCAGAAAGAGAATCACAGATGAAACAAGCGCAACAAAATATGCCTAAGCGTTTTGCATGGTTGCACAAAATAACGGGCGTGATTTCAATCATTTCCATCACAGTTGCTATGCTTGGCGCGCTGACAATCGTCGCCGATGTTTTGGGCCGCTGGTTGTTCGGCGTTTCAGTCTTTGCCCTGAACGAAATCATGTCGGCTGTTTTCGCAATCGCCATTGCATTGACCCTGCCTGCTGGTGCTGCAAGCCGTGTGAACCTTAAAATTGATCTGTTGGCGCATTTGACAGGGGCCCGTCTGACGGCTTGGCTCAAGGTCGCAGGCTCGATTATGTTGTTTACCTTTTTTGCCATGCTGGCGTGGCGACTTTTCGGGTTGGCGTTGCGGTATCATGACCAAGGGCGAGCGTCATCTTTGCTGCAACTCCCGCTTGCACCAACATATTTTGGCATCTGTTTCGCCATGGGGGCAGCTGCTGTTGTTCAAGTTTTCAACATCATCCAAGATGTAGAAGACGCTTTGGTCGTAAAAGGAACACAGCGTTCTTCGCTGATTGTTTGGTTTCTGGTCGTCGCCTTTGGCGTGTTGGCTGGCGGCACAGCGCTATGGGCTGTGTTAGATTTTGCTGCGTTTTCTGACTTTGTTTTCGCACACCCTGGCTTGGCTGCGATTATCGGCTTTGTGCTGCTTTGGTTGGCTGTGCTTCTTCAGCTGCCCTTGGCCACAGTGACCGCGATGATTGGGGTTTCTGGTACAGTTGCCTTTGTCGGTGGAGCTGCGTCGATGAATACCTTCGCAGGTGACGCGGCTGATTTCTTGCGCAACGAACAAGTAGCAACTTTACCGATGTTCTTGATTATGGGCGCCTTCTCGGTCGTGGCGGGCGTGTCTGATGACCTTTTCCGCCTTGGCAACGCGATGCTGGGCCGTTTTCGTGGAGGCCTAGCCTATGCCACAATCGCAGGCTGCGCGGGCTTTGGTGCCGTTTCGGGGAATTCAATCGCAACCTCTGCCACCTTTGGCCGCATGGCATTGCCTGCTATGAAAAAGTCTGGATATGCGCCGACTTTGTCTACAGCCAGCGTCGCGGCTGGGGGCACTTTGGGCGCTTTGGTGCCTCCATCTGGTGTGATCATCTTGTTCGCTTTGCTCACTGAATCATCCATCGGTGACCTTTTCGTTGCAGCGATGATTCCTGCGATTTTGGCTGTGTTTTTGTATTTCGCTGCTGTCTTCGCTGTCGTGCGTCTCAACCCTGGCTCCGCGCCAGAAGCAGACTCTGGCAGCCTGTCAGATCTATTGCCTGCCCTAAAAGGGTCGTTCCCTGTTGTTGCCATGTTCGGCATCGTCATCGGTGGTCTCTACGGGGGCTTGTTCACCGCGACCGAAAGTGCGGCCGTTGGCGCTGTCAGTGCCTTTGCACTTGCGTTCATGCGCGGGAAGTTGAACCGCAATTCAATTCTTCAAGTGTTTTCGGAAACCACAGCAACCACTGCGATGATCTATGCCTTGATCTTTGGTGGCCTGATGTTCGCGTTCTTTATCAACCTCGGGGGCGCGCCTGATATGGTCAGCGCTTGGATCGCCAGCATTGACGCGCGGCCGATCTTTATTCTGGGCTTGTTGATTGTGATCTATCTGTTGCTTGGGTCGATCATGGACAGCTTTGGCGTGATGATTATCACCTTGCCAGTCGTCACGCCGATCATTCTAGATCTGGGCTATGACATGCTGTTCTGGGGCATTTTGATGCTGGTTGTGGTCGAGATTGGTATGATCACACCGCCGTTTGGAATGAACTTGTTCATCATAAAAAGCATTGATCCGACTGTGCGTCTTGGCACTGTGATGAAAGGCGTTGTCCCGTTTATCGTTGCGGATTTCATCAAGATCATTCTGCTTGTGGCGTTTCCTGCACTTGCGCTGTGGCTGCCTTCAACGATGTAGCTGAGCACATGTAAAAGCTTGGTAAAATATGATCCTTGGCTGCTAGCCGCTTGGATCTTTGATTGGCGTCCCTTTCGGGGCGCCTTTCTTTTTTACACCACCCGTTGTCTGTGCGGTCGTCCTTTAGCGGTCTTTACCTGTGCTTGCCTCGATGGAGGTAGCGCAATGCGTTGACGAAAGGGACTGTGCTGATTGGGGGGCTCGTTAGGGGTGCTATGCTTGGCTGGCGCTTGTAGACGTCGTTCTCAGGCAGTGGCCCTGCCGCAGGCGCGGGGCGGGCAGTTCAGAGTTCTCAACTCCGCGTTTCATAAAGTAAGGGCGCTCGATTGCTCGAACGCCCTTGCCTTGCTCGTTTATGTATTGAAGGTGATGCTATTCGATTTCACCGATCTCACGACGTGCAGCGTCAATTGCATCGATCCACTCCGCGAGCAAATTTTCGCCATCAGGCGCGCGATCTGCAAAGGTTTTGAAAATGCGTTCGCCTAGATTGTCACGCATTGCTGCAAATTCTTCAGGATCAATTTCGTTGACTGTGTGCCCTTGAGCTTTCACATAGGCCATCGATTCTGCTTCCCAAAGGTCAACTTCCGCCCCAGCTTCGCGTGATCTCTCACAGACTGAATCCGCGCCAAGTGCAGTTTTTGCTTCATCTGAAAGGGCATCGAATCGTTCACGATCCATGAAGACCATTCCAGTTGCGCCACCCAGTGGCACCAAAAGGTGATCTGAAGTCACCTCATCAAGATTGAACGCAGGGAAGGCGGTGAAGGTCATAAAGTTGCCATCCGCAGTGCTGCGCTGCAAAGCTTGATATTGCTCGGGCAGGATGATGGACAAAGGCGCACCGCCATAGGCTGAAACGATTTCAGAGGCGATCGGGCTACCAACCATGATCTTTTTGCCATCAAGATCGGACATTGTCGTCAAGGGGCCGCCATTGGTATGTGCTGAAGACTGCGGGAAGGGGACGAACATAAGGGGCTGGAAATCGTCCAATTCGTCATCAAAGGCACCTGCCTCGTATAGATTACAGTAGGCCAATGAGCTGGCTTCGGCTGACCCTTCGATAAATGGCACAGTTGAAACGAGTGACCGCGGGAAGCGTCCAGGATTGAAAACCAGCATCCCAAAGGCGATCTGGACAACATCGTCTTGCACACGGTCAACGTAGTTCCCCCCGTTTACCAGCATCTGACCGTGACGCACATTGATGTCAACGGCGCCGTTCGCTTCGGCGTTCACGCGCTCTGCCCACGGGGTCATAATGCGTTCGTTGAGCGGATGGATCACAACATTGCCTGTGCCAAACACAAGGCGCTCAGCTGATGTTGCCAGTGGTGTCAGTGCCGTTGCTGCGGCCAGACAGAGTGCAGTTAGATTCTTGCGCATATTTTCCTCCCAGAAATAATTGAAACGACCACGGGTCGCCCTTTTGAATTTTAGCCTACGTCCATATCACATGTTTCGGAATTGAATTCATTGAATGTATAGTATTGGTATTGTAAATGCATATCTATCCTTTCTTATTTATTGATAATGTCAATGAATAGTATTTTTCAATTCCGTTTTTTAAATGCATTGTCCTTGGCATAACGTCCAAGCAGCGTTCAAGAAACTCATGGTCAGAATTCAATCTGGCTCAGGAGTTTCACTAATGGGAGGAGACCATCATGAAGACGTTAATCACAGCAGCAACATTGGCTGTTTGCGCGGCCTCAGCGGCAACTGCAAACGATTACAATATTTCCGTCACCAACAATATGGCCGAAGGCGTAATTGCGCCCTTGATCGTTGTTGACGCAGTTAAAGCATCACCCGTCATGTTCACACCAGAGGGCGGCCTGTCCGAGGCGTTTGTCACAACAATCCTTGAAGGTGACCCCCGCCCAATGAATGGCACAATGCCAGACGCAGTTGCAGGCCCTGTTCTTGGTAAATCGGGCCCTCCCGGTGTTCTGATTGCGGCTGGCGAAACAGCTTCTGCAGACATGTTCCTATTCGGTGACGTCATCCGCTTTTACGCCAAAGGCGACTACACTGACGGTGATTCTGTGATTTCTGGTGTTTACGACATCTCAATGGGTGGCGGCACTGTTTTGCTGAACCGTTACGATATCGGTCACACCGAAGGCACCAATGAAATCACGCTTGTAGACGAAGGTGTGGTTGAGGTTGTTATCACGGCGAATTAAATCGCCCTGACATTACACAAAGAAACACCCGCTCCAAAAGAGCGGGTGTTTTTCGTTGGTCACTAAATTCGCACGAAGGGCTTAGTATTCTGCGAGATCCTGCCCGATTGAGAACTTCCCATCAAAAATAGCGGCAACGCGGTCAACATAGCCTTGCGCTGTATCTGGAGTCGCGATTCCAGGAGGGAAATGCACAGCGACAACTTCTTTTGCGCCTGATGATTTTGCAATATTCGCAAGATCTTCTGCATTGATGTGGTGCTTTGACAAATGGGATTTGATCATCTGAATGCGATCTTCAGGCATGTCCTTGTTCAAGCCGCGAATGCGCCCCAAAGTGATATCAAGGTCCATCATTTCGCCAACGATCAGATCCGCGCCTTGACTGAGCGTGATAAGTGCCTCGCAAGGGCCGGTGTCGCCCGTAAACACGACACTACGATCCGCCAGATCAAAACGCAAAGACAGCGACACGTGACCTTCTTGGCCGAATTGATCTTCGGTGCGGTAATGTGTGTTTTCACAGCATGTCATTTTTAGATCGTCCAGCGTGATCTCATCGCCTGGCGCAATCTCTGTCACTTTCACAAAGTCACGTGGGTGTGGAAGCTGTTGCCCCGGAATTCCGAAACCAATGGCGTTTGGCACATCACAAGCCGCGCATAAACCATCAACAATAGACTGCGTGCCTGCAGGCCCGTAGATGCAAAGCGGTTGGCGGCGCTGTGTCATCATGTTCAAGCCAAGGCAGGCGAAAAGGCTGCCGATATGGTCGAAATGGTGGTGCGTTAGAAAAATGTGATTCACGTCGCGGTATTCAATACCTGCGCGTTTCAACTGCCCCATTGCAGCTTCACCGCAGTCAATTAGGATAGGGTTCTGGCCATTCATCAGAACATGTGCAGGCTGTGCACGTGCTGGGTTCTGCATCGGGCCACCTGCTGTACCAAGGGTGATAACGGAGGACGGAGCTGGCATGGTATTTCCTTTACAATAAAGTTCTTCGCAGCAGACTAAAGTGCGAATACCTATCATAGAAATTGATTGATATAATGTCTAAGATTGATTTTGTGAACATTACGGATCAATTGCCTATTGGTGTCATTGCTGCCCTTTGTGCCTTTACTGTGTAATCGGACTGAGCGCACCCATGTCTTGGTAACATACAGGCCGCAGAAAGCGGCGGATAGCCAATGTGCCAACTGATGTTGCGCCAAAGTTTGTCGATGCGGGGTAGGGCCCACCATGTACCATTGCATCGCAGACTTCGACGCCCGTCGGGAACCCGTTGGCAAGCAAGCGCCCTGCTTTGCGTTCCAAAATTGGCAACAGTTTTGTCGCCATTTCAAGGTCACCGCTGTCCATATGCAATGTGCAAGTAAGTTGGCCCTGTAGCGCCTTGGCGACTGTTTGCATTTCAGACGTATCTTTGACGGTAACCATGATGGCCAGCGGACCAAAAACCTCTTCTTGTATTGCAGGGGTTGAAAGCCATGTCTGCGCATCCGTTTTGAAAAAACTGGGGGTTGCGCTGCGCGCTTCGCATTTTGACGTCAACAGGGTTTCAATGTGTGCTGCTTCTTTCACGGTATCGCGCCCGCTCACATATGCCTTTGCGATTCCTGAGGTCAGCATGGTTTGGGGCGTAGTTTCGGCCAATGCGGTTTTCATCGTTTCGGCAAGCGCATCGGCCTCTGGACCTTCGGTCACAATCGCAACGCCAGGATTGGTGCAAAACTGCCCCGCGCCCATGGTGAGTGACCCAGCCCAGCCCGCCGCAATTTCACTCCCGCGTGCTGCAACCGCGTGGGGCAACAAGAACATCGGATTGATTGATCCAAGTTCACCGAAGAACGGGATGGGATTGGGACGCGCGGCGCAAAGATCGAACAAAGCGCGCCCGCCGCGCAGTGACCCCGTAAAGCCCACCGCAGTGATCAAGGGATGTTGCACCAAGGTCTGGCCGACCTCGATTGTGTCACCTTGAACCAAGCTGAAAACGCCTTGGTGCACACCACAAGACTGAATGGCCGCATGGATGGCTTCGGCAATGATTTCGCCTGTGCCAGGGTGGGCTTGGTGGCCTTTGACAACCACAGGACAACCCGCAGCCAAGGCTGCTGCTGTGTCACCGCCCGCGGTGGAAAATGCGAGTGGGAAATTAGAGGCACCGAAAACGGCAACAGGGCCGATAGGGCGTTGGATCATTTGCAAATCTGAACGCGGCAAAGGTGTGCGATCAGGCAATGCTTTGTCGTGACGCAAATCCAGATAGTCGTCTGACAAAATATGCGTCGCAAACATGCGCAACTGGCCAACAGTACGTCCACGTTCGCCTTGCAAACGTCCCTCAGGCAGGCCTGTCTCGCGGGTGCCAATGTCGGTGATCTGATCGGCGCGTGCGTCGATTTCATCGGCGATCGCATTCAGAAATGTGGCGCGTTCTTGAGCGGAGCTGTAGCCGTAGCTCCAAAATGCGTCTTCTGCGGCTTCGACAGCTTCATTCACCATCTCTGATGTGCCGTTGGAAAAAACATGGGCAGCACCGTGGCTTGGCGCGCTTGTGAAGTGGCTGCTGCTTGCGATCCACTGTCCTGCGATCAGGGATTTTCCGTGTGGTGTAAAAGTCATAGCATGTTCCTAAAATATGTGTTTCAGCGACCCCAACGCAGAACCAAAGGGTCCAGCGGTGTCAGCAGCGAGATAAGGCGCGCCTTGATATCAGGGTGGAGCTGAGGGATCGGGTGACGACAGAAGTCGGATTTGATGACACCACCAGCAACCATCGCGACCTTGCAAGATTGCCAGCCGCATTGACGGTTTTCGTGGTTTATGACCATCGCAACACGACCGTAGGCCGCTGTGGCATCATCAAAGCGGCCTTCGCGATGGGCCGTCAGTACAGGTTTGATTTGATCGACAATCATGCCCGAGGTCATAGAACCCGTCGCACCCGCATCAAGATCGGCAAGCAGGGTAATGCCTTCTTCGCCGTCAAACGGGCCTTCGATGGCATCGCCGCCCATCGCAATAAGATCACGCAGCTTATTTGCTGCGCGTGGGCATTCGATTTTGAACAGTTTTACCATTTCAATTTCTTGCGCCATCTTCACCAATAAAGAGGTGGGTAAATCAACGCCAGACAAAGGTGCATCTTGCACCATAATCGGGATGCCGACTTTGCCCACGGCTGCGAATTGCTCATAGGTTTGTTGCGCTGTGCCTTTCAGCAAAGCCCCGTGGTAAGGCGGCATCATCATCACGCTATGAGCGCCCAAATCCTTTGCGAGCTGCGCGCGCGCAATAACAATCGGGGTTGCAAAATGGCTGATCGTGACAATGACAGGCACGCGTCCGTCGACATGGTCCATGCACAAACGGGTCAGGATTTCGCGCTCGTCATCCGAGATCAAAAACTGTTCCGAAAAATTCGCGAGAATGCAAATGCCGTCAGCACCTTGGTCGATCAAGCAATCAAGGGCGCGTTTCATTCCGTCAAGATCTAGGGTGCCGTCAGGGTGAAAGGGCGTGGGCGCAACGGGCCAAATGCCAGAATAGGTTGCGGTCATAGAGATGTCCTTTTCGGAAAAGAGATTTACCAGTCGAAGGGGTCTGTCGTCGCGCGATGTCCCAGCATGAATGCATCCGCCACATGGCGGAGTGGCGCGAGATCGACATCGCATTCCCCTTTGGCCACAAGGTTGGCCATCTTGGTGTAAAGGCAGAGGTATTCGCCGTGATTATGCGGTGCATTCACGGGGGCTCCGTTGATTTCAAGGACCGCACCGCCTTGGCTAAGATGCAATGTGCCTTTGTCTGTTTGCGCTTTTATATCCCAAGTCTGCGGTCCAGTTTGACGCCAATCCAAATCCGCTGTGACTGTCGCACCATGTGGATGCGCGAACTCCAAAAAGGCAGCGATTGGCGTTTGCCGGCCTTCAGGCACGTCAAGACGCGCAGCGCGAATATGGATTGGATCAGGCAGGATTTCAGTCAAGATCGACAAGGCATTGATGCCTGGATCAAGCACTCCCATTCCGCCCGGTTCCCATATCCATTCCTGATCGGGGTGCCAGCGGCGCACGTCTTCTTTCCAAATGATTTGCAGGTCGTGCACTATTGCACCTGCCAGCCACTCTTTGGCGGATTGTACCATCACAGCCTCGCGTGAGTGCCATGTCGAAAACAGCGTCACACCTTGGTCTTTCGCAACATCCAGCAATGTTTGGCATTCGCTCAAGGTCGCGCCTGGGGGCTTTTCTAACATCACATGACGCCCCGCTTTCAGCGCCGCCAAAGCATAGTTGAAACGGGGCACAGGCGGTGTGCACAAAGATACAACACGGATATTTGGGCAAGCGCTGAGCATCTCGTCAAAATCCGTAAAGTTAGGCACGTCGTGTAAGTTTGCAAAGCGCGATACTGTGGCGGCCAATTTCCAATTGGGCGAGGCCGCGATAGAAGGGATATGTTGTGCCTTAGCGATTTCACCAATGCCGACCAATGCGATTTCCATTAATGAGATTCCTTTGGAATTGGGGCGCCGCGACATCCTTTTAAGAAATCAAGATCCGCGCCTGTATCAGCACCTTCGACATGGGCGTGGTGCAGCCAGCCATAGCCCGTTTTTGCCACGTCTTTTGGCGGTGACCAGTTTTGCAAGCGTGCGTCAAGTTCGGCTTGTGAAATATCAAGTTGCAACTTGCGCGCGTCGACATCCACTTCAATCATATCGCCGTTTTGCACGACGGCCAAAGGCCCGCCTGCTGCGGCTTCTGGGGCTGTATGCAAGATAACTGTGCCGTAGGCTGTGCCTGACATGCGCGCATCAGAAATACGCACCATATCTGTGATACCCTTTTTCAAAACCTTGGGGGGTAAACCCATATTGCCGACCTCGGACATGCCAGGATAGCCTTTGGGGCCACAGTTTTTCAGCACCATGATGCAGGTCTCGTCGATGTCCAAATCATCATCTTCGATTTTGGCTTTGTAATCATCGATGTCTTCAAAGACGACCGCACGACCACGGTGTTTCAACAAATGCGGTGAAGCGGCTGAAGGTTTCAGAACCGCGCCTTTGGGGGCAAGATTGCCCTTAAGCACGACGATCCCACCTTGTTGCGTCAATGCGTTTTGGGCGGGGCGAATTACGTCTTCGTTGTGGTTTTGTACATCTTTGACATCCGACCAAATGGTATCGCCAGATACGGTCAGTGCGTCTTTATGCAGCTGACCTGCTTCGCCAAGATTGCGCAGCACCACAGGCAAGCCGCCTGCGTAGAAAAATTCTTCCATCAGGTATTTTCCCGATGGCATAAGGTTCACAATTGTCGCCACATCGCGCCCGCAGCGATCCCAATCATCTAATGTTAAATCAATACCCACACGCCCTGCGATCGCCAAAAGATGGATCACAGCATTGGTCGATCCGCCGATAGCGGCATTGGTGCGGATCGCGTTTTCAAAGGCGTCCTTTGTCAAAATGTCTGATGGTTTCAGGTCGTCCTTGACCATTTGCACAATGCGGCGTCCTGATATTTGCGCCATAACGCGGCGGCGGCTGTCCACGGCTGGGATGGCCGCATTGCCAGACAAAGCCATGCCCAAAGCTTCGGCCATGGATGCCATCGACGATGCCGTGCCCATTGTGTTGCATGTCCCGCTAGAGCGGCTCATAGATTGTTCGGCCTCAAGGAAATCTTCTTGCGACATCTCGCCTGCTTTCACGGCTTCCGAGAATTTCCACAGATGCGTGCCAGAGCCAACGCGTTCGCCGCGAAAAGAACCGTTGAGCATTGGCCCACCTGTGACCACGATAGATGGAATATCTGTGGAGGCCGCTGCCATGATAAGGCTTGGTGTGGTTTTATCGCAGCCCACCAGCAACACAGCCCCATCAATGGGCTGAGCGCTCAATTGTTCTTCTATTGCCATCGCCGCAAGATTGCGAAACATCATCGCCGTTGGGCGAAATGTGTTTTCTGAAGCCGAAAACACAGGCACTTCGACAGGAAATCCGCCTGCCTCCCAAATGCCAGCTTTGACTTTTTCTGCCAGCTCGCGCAGGTGGCCATTGCAGGGGGTCAAATCAGACCATGTGTTCATGATGCCGATGATAGGACGCCCATCGAAGACATCACTTGGGTAGCCTTGGTTTTTCATCCAACCACGGTGGTAAATCGCATCGCGTGATGTGCCGCCGTACCAATGTTGACTGCGAAGCGTGCGAGGCCATTTTGCGGGAGTAAAAGTCATGTTCTGCCTCAGCTTTGTTTGCGTTTGTTGTAGACGTCGAAAATCACAGCTGCGAGCAACACCAGCCCTTTGATGATCTGTTGATAGTCGATGCCGATGCCCATGATCGACATGCCGTTGTTCAGCACGCCCATGATGAAGGCGCCGACGACTGCGCCGATAATTTTACCTGATCCACCAGACATGGATGCCCCGCCGATAAACACGGCTGCGATCACATCAAGCTCTACAGCAAAGCCCGCTTTGGGCGTGGCTGTGTTGAGACGCGCCGCAAAGATTAATCCCGCGAAGGCCGCCAGAACGCCCATGTTGACAAAGGCCAAAAATGTTAACCGTTCGGTGCGTGTACCTGACAGTTTGGCGGCTTTTTCATTGCCTCCAAGCGCGTAAATGCGGCGACCGATCACTGTGTTTTCTGTGATAAAGGCATAGACCACGGTTAAAAGCGCCATCGAAATCAACACGTTTGGCAGGCCGCGGAATGTGGATAATTTATACGCCACAAACATCAATGCGCCCATCACGATGGCATTGCGTATCACAAAGAACGCCATGGGTTCATCAGGTACCCCATATTGACGGTTGCGAGCGCGTCCGCGCAAGCCCAGCCATAAGATCACGCTGATCGCGATTGCGCCTGCTGCAAGCGCTGTGCCATTCGGGCGACCAATGCCAAAGACATCAGGCACAAACCCTGTGGACAGGATCTGAAACTCTTTCGGGAAGGGGCCAACAGATTGGCCTTCAAGCAGCCACAAAGACATGCCGCGAAACACCAACATACCTGCAAGCGTCACGATAAAACTTGGGATTTTCCAATAGGCGACCCAATAGCCTTGGGCGGCCCCAATCAATCCGCCAACGACGAGACAGATGGGAATTGTTGTCCAAACGCTCATGTCCCAATTAACGATCAAAACAGCCGCCAAAGCGCCGACAAACCCCATAACCGATCCCACCGAAAGGTCGATATGCCCCGCGACAATGACCACCAACATGCCAAGCGCCATGATGATGATATAGCTGTTTTGTAAGAACAGGTTAGTGATATTTACGGCGCGCAACATGGTGCCGTCTGTCATGATTTGAAAGAACCCCATGATGGCGATCAGAGCAACCAGTAGACCGTATTCACGAAGGTGTTTGGCCAAATAGGATTTCACATCCATCTGGGCGGGTTGTGCAGTTTTATCTGTCATTTCTTTTCCTCAATTGGTCACGATCATCGACATGATGCGCTCTTGGCTGGCATCTTGCGCTGATAATTCGCCCACGATTTTGCCTTCGTTCATGACGTAAATGCGATCACACATGCCCAAAAGTTCGGGCAGCTCAGATGAAATCATCACAACCCCTTTATCGTGGGCAGATAGATCATTTATGAGACCGTAAATTTCATATTTCGCGCCCACATCAATGCCACGGGTCGGTTCATCCAAGATCAACACATCGGGTTCGGTGAACAGCCATTTGGCCAACACGACCTTTTGCTGATTGCCTCCAGACAGATTGCCAACGATTTGCTGCACGGATGGGGTGCGGATTTGTAAAGATTTACGGTAGCCTTCTGCGATGTCGGCCTCTTTGCCTTCATCCAAAATACCGCGCGTCGCAATCTTTGGCAGGTTCGCAAGGGTGGTATTGCGCTGAATGGTATCATCTAAAAGCAGGCCCAAAGATTTGCGATCCTCGGTGACGTAAGCCAAGCCTGCATCAATTGCTGCTGGCACGTCTTTCAAAACTGTATCCTTGCCTCTAATTTTGATCTGCCCCGAAATTTTTTGTCCGTATGAGCGCCCGAAAAGGCTCATGGCAAGTTCCGTGCGCCCTGCGCCCATCAGGCCTGCGATACCCACGACTTCGCCCGCACGCACATTGAAACCTGCACCTTCGATGACTTGACGATCGCCGTGATCTGGGTGCCAGACGTTCCAATCGCTGACTTCCATCAGCATATCGCCTGCGCGCGGGCTGCGGGTGGGGTAGCGCTGCGACATATCGCGACCAACCATGTCGCGCACGATGTCATCTTCAGACACTTCGCCTTGCACAAGATCAAGAGTCGACACGCTGGCACCATCACGAATAACCGTGATTTTGTCGGCCACACGTTTGATTTCATTCAGTTTATGGCTGATGATGATTTGAGTGACACCTTGGCGTTTCAATTCAAGCATCAGGTCCAAAAGTGTAGTGCTGTCTGCTTCTGACAAAGCCGCAGTCGGTTCATCAAGGATCAAAAGACGCACATCTTTGGACAGCGCTTTGGCGATTTCGACCAGTTGCTGTTTGCCCACACCCAAGGTGTCGACCAAGGTGGCGGGGTTTTCTGACAGCCCGACTTTGGCCAGTAGGCCCTTGGTGCGATCAAAAGTTTCGTGCCAATTCATCACGCCATTTTTGGCGCGTTCATTGCCTAGGAAAATATTTTCCGCGACCGATAATAACGGCACAAGCGCAAGCTCTTGGTGGATGATAATGATGCCTTTGGCTTCGCTGTCGGAAGTGGCTTTGAACGTACTGTGCGCGCCATCGAAATGGATTTCTCCGTCGTAGGAACCCGTCGGGTAAACGCCAGACAGAACCTTCATCAGGGTGGATTTCCCAGCCCCGTTTTCACCGCAAATTGCGTGGATTTCGCCAGTTTCAACGGTCAGGCTGACGTTGTCCAATGCCTTCACTCCAGGAAATTCCTTGGTGATGGACTTCATTTCCAACAAAAGGGACATGGTGGGGACTCGTTTTTAGGGCTGTTCGTGGATGGGACCACGAACAGCTTTGTCAGGGAAAATGCTTAGAATTGGTCAGCGGAATAATAGCCAGAATCGACTAGGATTTCGTTCCAATTGCTTGCATCAACCGACACGGGTTCTAGCAAGTATGACGGGATCACCTTGACGCCGTTATCGTAGGTTTCGGTGTCGTTGATCTCAGGCTCTGTGCCGTTCACCAATGCTTCGACCATTCCAACTGTGACCCGCGCCAATTCGCGCGTATCTTTAAAGACTGTTGAATATTGTTCGCCCGCGAGCATGGATTTTACAGAAGGCACTTCTGCATCTTGCCCCGAGACGATCGGCATTTTGAGATCGCCAGATCCGTACCCGACACCCTTCAATGACGACAAAATACCAATGGATAGCCCGTCGTATGGCGAGAGTACGCCGTGGATGGTGTCTTGCGTGTAATGGGCTGACAACAGGTTATCCATACGTGCTTGTGCGACTGCGCCATCCCAGCGCAAAGTGCCCACAGTTTCCATGCCCATTTGGCCAGAAACGATGTTTACGTCACCCGCTTCGATGAGCGGATCAAGCACTGACATCGCGCCGTTATAAAAGAAATAGGCGTTGTTGTCGTCAGGTGAGCCGCCGAACAATTCGACGTTGTAGGGGCCTTCGCCAAAACGCGCCTTTAGGCCTGAGACAAGGCTGGATGCTTGTTGGACGCCGACCTTAAAATTGTCGAAAGTCGCGTAGTAATCAACATGAGCGCTGTCACGGATGAGGCGATCATATGCGATGACTTCGATGCCTGCCGCATCAGCGTTTTCCAAAGCATTCGATAGGGTTGTCCCGTCGATTGCGGCGATCACCAACACATCCACGCCCTTGGTGATCATGTTTTCGATCTGAGCCAATTGGTTTGGAATGTCGTCTTCTGCGTATTGAAGATCTGCTTTAAAACCTGCGGCCTCAAGTTGCGATACCATTGAGTCACCGTCGGAAATCCAACGTGCAGAAGATTTGGTGGGCATTGAGATGCCAACGTTTCCCTCTGCAAATGCTCCCGATGCAATAAGTGTGGCTGCCGTGGCAGACAGTAAAATTGATTTGAGTGTCATGTGTGTCCTCCCAGACGCGCCTTTTTAGAATCGGCGCTCACGATTTGATGTGACGCGCTACGCCACATTCTTGCAAACCTATATTTTATAGACATACCTAACAAATCTAATTATCGATTAATTGAATAACAAAAATGGTATGGCTGAATGAGTTTCACCAAGCGCCTGAAATCACAACATTTGAAATTGGTGCATCACATCGCCCAATCGGGAAAGTTGCAACTTGCGGCTGAGGCCACAAATATGTCGCAGCCTGCCGCATCGCGTATTTTGACTGACATCGAAACGTCGATTGGCTCTGCACTGTTCGATCGTGGACCACGTGGTATGACCCTAACACAAGCGGGCAAATCATTCTTGCGCCACTCTCAATCCATACTGACAGCGTTTGAAAACCTTGAAACCGATATGGTTTCCTTAGGGGCGGGAAATTCAGGTGAAGTGCGCATCGGTGCTGTCACAGGCCCCGCCGTTCGCAGCCTTGTGCCCGCCATTTTAAAGGTCAAGCGCGAGGCCCCAAATATTGAAGCCACGTTGGAAGTCGCGCCGTCGAGCACCCTTGTGCGGGCTTTGGAAGAAGGTCAGTTTGATTTTATCATTTCGCGCTTAAGCACCTTGCATGACACGCGCGCCTTCAACCTTACGCCTGCCCATGCCGAAACCGTGTCACTGATCGTGCGCAAAGAGCACCCCTTGGCAGATAAGAAAAATCTGACACTTACGGATTTACAGGACTTCGATTGGACCATTCAGGAACGCGGCTCCCCCATTCGGCATGCCTTAGAAAACGCCTTCGTCGACGAAGGCGCGGCCGTGCCGCGACAAGTCACCAACACATCGTCTTTGCTGGTGACATTGGGTCTTTTGGCGCAATCAAACACGATTGCAACGGTTGTGGATGAGGCTGCACAATTGCTGACGCGCAGCTTTGGTGATGACAAACTTCGAGTGTTGGATTTGAAAAACCAAATCAAAGTGCCACCCTATTTTATCATTCGCAAAGCAAACCAACACTTGTCGCGCGCAGCGGCGCGGGTTTTAGACGAAGTGATGCGGTCTTTCTAAGATCTGTTTTCGTCGTGCCTGTCATTAGGTGCAATTTTGGAGCTAGGCTGAGGCCCGCCGTTTCCAATCGGCAACCCATGCGGTCGCCCAAAGGGTCAAAACGCCAAAGGGGATAAAAATCCAAGGCACAATTGCAACGCCTTTGAAATACGCGAAAGTCGCCTGACCCGCCAAGGACAGCAAAGCACCTGCCGAAAAGATCAACAACCCGTGACGCCCCAACAGACAGAGCGGTTTCGCCAAAGCGTGTTCGGCCATGCGGGTGAAAATCGGCAAGCAGGACACCACATAAACCAGCGCCAAAACATGCAGCAAACGCAACATCGGCAAATAGGTCTTGTCATGCGATGTGATGTGAAAGGGCAGACCATATGAGGACAGTTTGGCCATGCCGTGGTTTAGCTCAGGGCCCAGTACAGGCACGTAACGCCATGCCAAAACAAACAAAAGCCAACCAGACGCCAAAGCAAAGAGCAGTTTGGTTTTCGGGACAAACCGCTTACCATCTCGCAGCGCCATTCCCGTTAGCAATCCGATCACAAAGATCAATTGCCAAGCAAAGGGGTTAAAAAACCAGCCTCCAGAATTGGGATAGGCAGGGATGTTCAGCCTAAACAAACCCGCGCAAAACCATAGAAAAACTGACAAGGCCAGCAAAACGATTGGGCTGCGCTTGCCGATCAAAATGGCGATGGGCGCTGCAAACAGCAGCACAGAATATGCTGGTAGAATGTTTACATAGCCGATTTGATGGCCAAGCGTCACAATACCGACCATCGCGGCTTGTGTGTTTTGGAACACTTGACGTAGGTTGTTTTTGGTTAAAAGTTGCGTCAAACCAAAGGCTTCGGCACTATAGGCGAAAATAGCAATGCCTGCGATCGTCAGAAAAATATGCGTTAAGTAGAGTACCCAAGCGCGCTTCCAAATCGGGGCGATCCCCGCCCATAGACCTGTCGCGCTGATGGGGCTAAGCCCCGCCGAATAGGCCAGTCCCGTGGCCATACCTGACATGACAAAAAAGCTTTCGGCCGCGTCAGAAAACCCCAAATTGCGCAGGGTCAGATTTTCGTACCAATTGCCCGGCACATGATCGATAAAGATCATCACTAAGAGCAAGCCTCGAAACGCATCGATCCTTAGATCGCGCGCAGCCCGTTTAGGGCCTGCTGCCGTCGTACCATCAAGCTGGGGCATGGGTTGCCTTTTCTACGGGCTGCGGGGCTGGGGGTGTGGCGCACCATTTTGCATGGATCTCACGAAAATCCCTGACAACAGGTGGCAGTGTCATATCCTCAGGCACTGTGAAATGGCGCGCTGATGTCGGCTGAGAAGACCATGAAATCAAAGCAGGTGCACAGATCATCGGCACGGTCACAGGCAGCAGCCAAATCATCAAATTGGGAGCAAGGTACCAGATAGCGATCAAAGACAGCGCACCTATCAAGACGATCCAAAGCGAGGAACGCGCTGCCTGCGCAAACGTCAAACGCCCTTCGCCGCGTGCATTTGCAGGCCAACCCCCATCTTGGCGTGACAACACTTGGATCACTGCGCGGGTTTGATAGGCCAACATGATTGGCGCTAAGAGTGATGTCAGCAGGATTTCCGCCAAAACCGACAGCAATGCGCGCGCATTGCCGCCAAAGTCGCGGCTACGATTGGTTTTGAGCGCGTTTAAGTAAATCGCCACCTTTGGCAAAATCAACAATCCGATAATGCCCAAGGCAAGGGCAAAAATTTCGCGACTGCGGTCCGATGGGAAGACGGGAAACAGTTGGTTCGGCTCAGGAAAATAATTCGGCTCTGGCGCAAAAATCGCACCTGCGACAGTCGTGACAAGGAAAACAGCCCAAAACAGTGACACAAGATAGGCGGTGATCCCTTGGACAAAGACAAGGCGGCTCCAGTTTGCAAGGCCAGGGGCAAAGACCAGCCGCGAGTGCTGTAGGTTGCCCTGACACCAGCGACGATCACGCTTGGCATAGGCCAGCACATTTTCGGGGCCTTCTTCATAAGACCCGTCAATGCTGTGATCTGCAACGACACGCCAGCCATTGCGCGCCAAAAGCGCGGCTTCAACATAGTCATGTGATAAAATATGCCCACCAAAGGGCGCCTTGCCCTCCAGTTCAGGTAAACGACAAGACTGTGCAAAGGCCGTGATCCGAATAATGGCGTTATGGCCCCAGTATGGCCCGACAGAGCCCTGCATTCGTTCAAGCCCTTTGGTGAAAATAGGACCGTGAAAGGCGGCTGCAAACTGCATCGCACGGGCAAAAAAGCTCTGTGCACCTGTGATTTTTGGCAAAGTTTGCAACAGGCCCAAGCGTTCATCCGCATCCATGCGCAAGATCATTGTGTTCAAAGCTGCACCTGTCATCAGGCTGTCGGCATCAAGGGTCACAGCATAATCGTAGGCACCGCCAGATTTGACAATGAAGTCTTCGACATTGCCCGCTTTGCGGCCGCGATTGTCTTCACGGTTGCGATAGAAAATCTGGCCCGCGTTGTGGCGACCATCGGCATGGGTTTCAGCCATTAACCGTCGAAATGCGCTGTGTTCTGCAGCTTGTTTTTCTGGCGCGCGCGTGTCTGACAAGACCGCAATGTCCAAATTCAGGCCCATGTCGCGAATAGAGGCATCCATCGCCGCAATCCGCGCAAAGGTTGCAATCGGATCTTCGTTGCAGATGGGCACAAGGACGACCGTTTTTGAGGATGATCTGCCCTCAAGAGGCGCGGCAGATTTGCGGCCTTTCGGGTAAAGCCCCATCAGTCCCAGCGCCGCCCCCCATGCCAGCCAGCAAGTGGTCAGTAAAATCAAAGCAGCGCGCAGGATATCCCAGATTTGAAATCCGTTTTGGCGATCTGCATCGATGACAAGCAAACACGCCCCAAACGCTGCAATTAAAGCGAATGAGATGGCCAAACCCCGCGCCACAACTGTCGTTGTGTCGGGGGACATATCGGTTTTTGGTTTCAAATCAAATCTCGTGTCTAATCCCGATGCGCATCCCTGACAAAAGGTGGCGGATCTGGGTTGCAAGGTGATGACCAAGCGGGGCAGCCGTTAGGGTTTGCATTGGCATGTCCATCGGGGCCGCGTTGGGTGCCCAAGTCGCGGGGTCGCTAGAGGCGTCCCAAGCCTGTGTGGTCTCGGAAACGCTGTTGGCTGTGGTGCCAATTTGATCTGGAGATTGAGTCATCATGCTTTCCATTGGTACAACCATGTTTCTGATAAGATACTACCATAACCCTTGAGAGCCGCTTGAAGTTCCATAGATGTTTCAGAATTTTCAGGCACAGCCTCAATCACCAAGCGCCACAGGTCTGTTCCGTCAACAGGCGATAGGATTGATTGGGTCAATTTCCCTCGTAATACAGTCACCTGCGGCTCTACTTTCGCATCGATAGGTAGGGATGACAGCGTGCCGCCTTGGAAATCGATAACAAATTTTATGCTGTCTGTGGCCTTTTCTACGCCAGCAACCCCGCCCACGCCAGTGCGTGTCCGCAGAACCTGCGCACGTGTTGGTGCGCGATCTCCATCAGGTGACATGCCCCAATGCAAACGGTAAGACACCTCGAGGCTTTCACCTTTTTGCGGCGTTTTCTCAGGCACCCAATAGGCAACAATATTGTCATTGCCTTCCAAGTCAGTGGGGATTTCCATCAGACGCACAGATCCCGCACCCCAATCGCCAATGGGTTCAACCATCAAAGAGGGGCGGCGTTCGTAATGGGCTTGTGCATCGAGGTAGTGATCAAAGTCACGTTGGCGTTGGATCAAACCAAAGGAAACTGGGTTTTGCGCAGCAAGATAGGAATGCCCAAGCTTTTCAGGGTTGGTCAGGGGACGCACAAACGTATCGCCGCTTTGTGTGTTCAAGATCAGGTGATCACTGTCATGCACAGCAGGGCGGAAATCGTTAAAATTGCCGGGGTCTGCGCCACCAAACAAGAACATTGAGGTCAGGGGGGCGATGCCCAATTGCTGCACATTTTCGCGCATATACAAGCGTGCCGTCACATCCATTGTTGTGGTTTTGCCTGGCTCAATCACAAATCGGTAGGCTCCCGTCACAGATTTGGATCGCAAAGCTGCATATAGTACAACTTTGTCGGAATTTTCTGTGGGGCGTTCCAGCCAAAAATCTGTAAATCGTGGAAATTCTTCGCCAGCTGGCATGCCTGTGTTTATCGCCAATCCGCGCGCTGACAGCCCGTAACGGTTGTCCTGACCAAGGGCGCGAAAATAGCTGGCTCCCAAAAAGGCTGCCAATTCGTCATGGTGATCGGCGCGATTAAGTGGCGCCATCAGGCGAAATCCAGCAACGCCAGGCATTTCAAAGGTTTCAGGAATCTCTTTATCAACATTGGAATAGTCAAAATCGTCGACCGAAAATCCCATCGGGGTCGAGATGCTATCTACGATTTCATTCAAATGAACGGGTTCGTTAAACAACCATCCTGGATGAAAGGCGTTCAAATGGAATCTGGCATTCTCGGTGTCTGCCCAACGTGTTCGTGTGCGATCAAATTGCACGCGCTGATAGTCGTCATAAGACAACTCTGTTAGAAAGCCTTTGATGACCTCCGCAGGTTTTGCTGGCGCTTTTGCGGCCAAACGCATGTCTTCGCTCAAGGTGTCAAAGTCAAAATGTACCGGTGTTGGCGCAGCTTCAGGCGCAGGCATAGGGCCTTGCATGAGGTCTTGGGCCAACAATGCATTTGGGTCCAGCAGCGCGGCAGAAGCTGCGGTGGACAACAAGCCAACAAGGGCATGGCGGCGTGTAAGAGAACTGCGTGTTTTGCAATTTGGCATATTCAACGGATTCCCGTAACTTCCTGACAAGAAACTGCAAATATGAGTATGTTGCGCCAATGACAATACTGTGTCGCACATATTTCAAGCAAGATATCGCCAGTTTGCAGGAAATCCCTGTTTCGGGAAAGAAAATCGGCGGCGTCTTGCTTAAAACTGATGTCGCTGTCTATTTGCTGCTAGATGTTGCTTAAGAATTGAGCGGGTTTAGGCCGGTTTTTTAGGTTTGAACCGTTGGAGTTTACGACACGTTCCATTTGCTCGCTAGTTTCGGGGCAAATCACGGGCCTGGTTAACAGTATTTACCTTGAACACGTCGTAAAATTGTCCAAGGCAGACGCGTTTTAGGGCCAGTCGGCAAAGGAAACATCTTCGGATCTGGATCGCCAAAGCGGCGTGAACCTACGCCGAAATTCCCCTGGCGCCAGTTTTTCGTGACGTTTGAAAAACCGCGTGAAATAGGCAGCATCGCCAAACCCCAGCTTATATCCAATTTCGGCCACCTGTAGATTGGTGGTGACCAGCAAAGCTTTTGCTTCTTCTGTCAGTCTTTTTTGAATGTGCTGATGGGGCGGGCGGCCGATTGCACGGCGCACGGCGTCATTTAAACGGTCCCGTGACACACCGATTCTTGAGGCATATTCAGCCACAGTCCAATGATTTTGCAGGTGCAGTTCGACCAGATTGAAGAACTGTTCAGAAATACGGTGGGGCTGCGGTTCGGCGACCTGCACAGGTGGGGCAGCAGCGCGCCAAATATCGATCAAAAGCAGAGACACGCAATGCTGCAAAACCGCTTCAACTCCAAGCGCCATAGAGCGTGTCTCGGCTTCGATCTTATCAAATAAGGCCACAAAAGACTGAATCACTTGCGGCGACAGGTCAGGTAAGAAAATACGCCGACTGACAACTTGGCGCACATGGGCCGAAATCACATCCGTGGGCAAAGCGCGCCCCAGAGTATGTTCTGGCATTCTGATAAGAAAACCGCGCGACCCTGCCATCAGCGAAATGCGTGTCGACCACCCTGTTGGGGCCCAGATCAAACAAGGCCCTGTTACGTCACGTTCAACTTCGTCGGACACAAACTTTCCGCGCCCAGAGACAAGCACCATAAAAATGGCCCGCCCGCCAGAGGTGGAGAATTCTGTATTCGTCAGCGCGCTTTTAATGCGTTCGGGTTGAATGGTTTTGCGTTCCAAAGGTGAAATCTCTTGCTTGAATGTTTGATTATCCCACAAAAGTACCATTATTCCATCATATTGTCTATTATCACAGGCAGCAAGAGTTCCTAGTCTCGTTGAACATGCCGTGTAGAGAGAGACGCGGTTGTGGGATGAATGACCAAAAGAGGTCGTAAATCCGTGATATTCTGGGAGGAACACCATGAAGAATTTTCTGTCAGGGGCCATGCGCGCCCCTCGTCACCTTGCGACCTGCGCGGTGGCTGCTCTTGCGATTACTGGCTCCGCCACGGGGCTGGCGGCTCAAGACCGTGAAGCAGTGACTATCGGTTACGCAATCTCAAAATCTGGTCCAAATGCGGGCGGCGCTGATATGACGGTGACGCCAAACTATGAGCTTTGGATCGAAGAAGTGAACGCAGCGGGCGGGTTGAAAATGCCCGATGGAACTCGTTTGCCGATCGAAGCCATCGCTTACGATGATCGTTCGTCAACAGAAGACGTTGTGCGCGCGATCGAACGTCTTGCGACCCAAGACAAAGTCGATTTGATTTTGCCACCTTGGGGGACAGGCTTTAATCTGGCTATTGCGCCATTGATGGCCAAATTCGGCTACCCGCATCTTGCGGGCGCTGCTGTGACCGACAAAGCCTCTGATTTTGTTGAGCGCTGGGAGTCCAGTTTTTGGTTCATGGGCGGCAGCCATGATTACGTCTCTGCCTTTACCGAAATTTTGGTCGCAGAGCGCGAAGCAGGCCGTATCAACGATAAGATTTCAATGGTCTCAGTAGCTGATGGCTTTGGTATCGATTTGGTGAAAGCTGCACGTCCAAGTTTTGAAGAGGCAGGTTTTGATATCGTTTATGATAAAACCTTCCCGCCAGAAACATCTGACTTTGCAACCATTGTCAGCGAAGCATCGAATTCTGAGGCAGATACATTCGTTGCCTTCACCTATCCGCCACACAGCTTTGGTCTAACCAAGCAAGCCAAAGTGGCCAGCTTCAACCCCGAAATCTTCTATCTGGGTGTCGGCGCAGGCTTTCCTGTTTACCCGAATATCGCAGGCGGATCTGTTGAAGGCGTCATGAGCCTTGGCGGCATCGACCCCAACAACGAACTGAATTCAGCATACCGTGCCAAACACGAAGAAATCATCGGCCGCGCACCTGATTACTGGGGGTCCGTTTTGATCTACGCATCTTTGCAGATGTTGGAACAAGCGATTGAACGCGTTGGTTTGGATAAAGAAGCGATCACAGCTGAAATCTCTACAGGAACGTTCGCGACTGTTTTGGGCGAAGAAACCCGACTTGAAAACAATCAGTTACGTGCGATCAACTGGGTTGGCCAATGGCAAGACGGCGCGTTTGTTGCAGTCTCTCCTGAAGGCAGCGAAGGTCTTGCAGCGGTACAACTGCCAAAGCCGAACTGGGACTAATCTAGCTCACTTTACCACAACATGAGGCAGGGGCGGCGGGATGTTTCGCCGCCTCACTCTTGAACACAACGCCTCACTCTTGAACACAAACTGGACAGTCAATGCTTGAACACCTCATCAACGGGCTCGTGCTTGGTGGAACCTATGCGCTTGTCGCTATGGGACTTTCCTTGCAATACGGCATCGCGCGGATCATGAACCTCAGCTTTGGGGATACGATCATCGCGGCATGTTTTGCGACCTATATTCTTTTTTCATCCTTCGGCATCAACCCTATCGTGGCGCTCGCGATCATTTTGCCCGCAAGCTACATCGTGAGCTTGGGCGTTTACCGTCTTATGATGGAGCCGCTTGTCAAACGCGCCCCTGATGAAGGCGCTTTAGAAGTCGATAGCATTCTGTTGACCTTTGGACTTTTGTTCGTGATCCAAGGTTGCTTGCTGGTGATTTTCGGCGGTGGTTACATTAGCTACAGCTTTATGAACACGCCCGTCAGTGTGCTCGGAACTTTGGTGTCTGGCAACCGCTTGCTGGCCTTAGTTTTGAGTCTTGCCATCGGTGCGGCCTTGGTGATCGTTTTGTATCGCACCCGTTGGGGCATGATCCTGCGCGCTGTCGCTTTGGCCCCCAAAAGCGCCCCCTTGTTTGGCATCGATACAGATAAAGCTGCGCGCATGGCCTTTGCCATCGGTGGCACAATGGCGGCCACGGGCGGCGTTGTCGTGTCGATGTTTCAAACCTTCACCGCCACCACGGGGGTCGTCTTTACTATGAAAGCATTGATCGTGGTCATCTTGGGCGGCAAAGGCAGTGTGCCTGGAGCCATCGTGGCAGGGCTTTTGCTGGGTTTGGTTGAAACCTTTGTGGCGGCTTATATCGATCCAGGTTTGACGCTAGCCTCTGTATATACCGTGTTTCTCTTGCTCCTATTGGTGCGTCCTAACGGTTTGTTTGGAAAGGCATAAACGTGAAAACTTCTATTGCATTTGCACTGGCATTCACTGCCCTTGCCCTCTTGGCCGTCGCGCCACTTATCTTGCCTGAGTATTGGACTGGCGTTTTGTTGGGGATGACGGGCTATGTCACTCTGGCCACGGCTTGGGCACTATTTTCAGGCCCCACACGCTATGTGTCTTTGGCGACCGTGGCCTTTTTCGGAGTCGGCGCCTACACCGTTGCTGTTTTGAACGAAGTGCTGCCATACCCGTTGGTTTTGCTCTGCGCAGCTGGCATTGGCATGATCATGGCGCTGGTGGTGGGGCTGTCCACATTACGTCTTGCGGGCGTGTATTTCGTCATTTTTACTTTCGGCTTGGCCGAATTGGTCCGCCAAACTGTAAGCTGGTGGGAAGTCAATGTGACCTACACCATGGGCCGCTATGTCTTTTTACCCTTCGAAGGACATCATATTTACTGGCAACTGTTGGCTTTGGCAGCGATCACTTTCTTAATTGCTTGGGCGATTGGTCGGTCACGCATCGGTTTGGCTTTGAAGGCGCTGGGCGATGACGAAACGGTTGCCGCGCATGCGGGGATTGATGTGACGCGTATCAAACTGTTTCTTTTCGTTGTGTCATCGACAATCATCACATTGGTGGGCGCGATCCAAGCGCCACGTTGGACCTATATTGAACCCTCTATCGTGTTTAATCCGACAGTCAGTTTCATGACTTTGATCATGGCGCTGTTGGGCGGAGCGATGCGTCTATGGGGGCCGCTTGTTGGTGCTGTTCCGTTATTCTTGCTCTTTGAATGGCTTTCAGGGCGTTTCCCTGACCACTTTTCGATCATCCTTGGAGCGTTGTTTATACTCATCGTCTTTGTCATGCCCAACGGTGTGCTGGCCAAGATCGATGATCTGAGAAAGGGACGCCAATCATGAGTGCCCAACTGGAAATATCAAATTTACATAAACGGTTTGGCGGTCTTGTTGCGGTCAAAAGCGTTTCCTTTGACCTGAAACCTGGCGAAGTTGTGGGCCTGTTGGGACCAAACGGGTCGGGCAAAACCACGGTGATGAATATGATCTCAGGGGCCTTGCCCTGTGATGGCGGCAGCGTGCGTGTCGGCGGCAAAGATGTCACAGCGCTCAAGCCACATAAAGTGTCCAAGCACGGTGTCGCGCGCACTTTTCAATTGGTGCGCCCTTTGCCGACTTTGACCGTTGGTGAAAATGTTCTGTTGTCAGTGGCCTATTCTAGAAAGCCTAAATGGGGCCGCGCTGCACAGGCGATTGTCGATGAAAAACTTGAATTCGTTGGGCTGGCTGGGCGCGGTGATGAAAAGGTCACCAACCTCAACTATATTGATCAAAAGCGTATGGAAATGGCGAGAGCTTTGGCCGCAGAGCCTGAAATCCTGCTTTTGGATGAATGGCTTGCAGGACTAAATCCATCCGAGTTGCGTATTGGTATCGACCTTGTTCAACATCTACAGGGCCAAGGTATGACAATTCTTTTGGTCGAACATATCATGGAAGCCGTACGCGCATTGTGTTCGCGTTGCATCGTAATGAGTGCAGGCGAAAAAATTGCCGAAGGCCCCAGCGCAGAGGTCTTGCAAGATCCTGTCGTGATTAAAGCATACTTGGGGGATGACCATGCTTGAGCTCAACAATATGCTTGTCCGCTATGGCAAACATTTGGCCGTAGACGGCGTTAATATCTCGGTCGAAAAAGGCGAAGTGGTCGTGGTTTTGGGCGCCAATGGTGCTGGAAAATCTTCGATCCTAAAAGCCATAGCAGGCATGGTGCCGGTTGCAGATGGCACGATCTCTTTGGATCACACCCCGATCACGGGGATGCCAGCGCACCAGTTAACCAATCGCGGTATCGCGCTGGTGCCCGAAGGGCGTGGAATTATCGGGCGCATGACTGTCGAAGAAAACCTGCGTCTTGGGGCCACGCCCGCGCGTGCCAGAGACTACGAAGACGACACAATCGCGCAGGTCTATGATATTTTCCCGCGCTTGCATGAGCGTAAAAGACAGTTTGTTCACACTATGTCAGGGGGCGAACAGCAAATGGTCGCGATCGGGCGTGCGATGATGTCAAAACCCGACTTTCTGTTGCTTGATGAACCAAGCCTTGGCCTTGCCCCTATTATCGTTGGCGACATGTTTAAAGCCTTGGCGCGCGTGCGTAAAACAGGCGTTGGCCTTTTGATCGTGGAACAAAATGTAAAAATCAGCCTGCGTCATGCAGACCGTGGTTACCTGTTAGAAGCGGGTCGGATCACAGGGTCTGGGACATCCGATGAGTTAATGAATGATGCGGCTGTCAGACATGCCTTTTTGGGCGGTGACATATAATGGAGAAGAACATGAGTGTTTTAAGCCTCTTGATTGACGGAAAAAAAGTAATGGGCACGGGCGAACGCACCTTTACGCGCAACAACCCTGTGACAGGCGGCGTCGCGACTGAAGCTGCGGCCGCAACGGTCGAAGATGCAAATAGCGCAGCGGATGCTGCAGCGCGTGCCTTTCCCGCATGGTCTGAAACAGGCCCAGCTGAACGACGCGCCTTGTTGTTGGCCGCTGCCGATAATCTAGAAGCGCGCGGTGATGATATCGCAAAAGCTATGGCCGAAGAAGTGGGCGCTACAGCCGCTTGGGCTGGCTTTAATGTGATGCTGGCCGCAGGGATGTTGCGCGAAGCGGGCTCTATGACCACGATGATCAAAGGCGAGGTGATCCCATCCAACAGACCTGGCTCACTGGCGATGGCGATCCGTCAGCCTGCTGGGGTTGTCTTGGCGATGGCACCGTGGAATGCGCCCGTTATCCTTGGCGTACGCTCAATCGCGATGCCCTTGGCTTGCGGCAATACCGTAGTGATGAAGTCATCCGAATTGTCACCGCGCACTCATGCTTTGATCGTTGAAGCGATCCAAGAGGCAGGCTTTCCTCCAGGGGTTCTCAACGTGCTGTCCAATGCGCCAGAAGACGCCAGCGAGATCGTGAAAACATTGATCGGCCATTCCGCTGTGCGCCGTATCAACTTTACAGGCTCCACACGGGTTGGTCGGATTATTGCGCAGCTCGCAGCCGAAAATCTGAAACCTGCGCTGTTGGAACTGGGCGGTAAAGCTCCGATGGTTGTGCTGGACGATGCAGATATCGACGCAGCCGTCGCTGCTGCGGCTTTCGGGGCCTATATGAACCAAGGTCAGATTTGTATGTCGACCGAACGTCTGGTGGTGCATGAAGCAATTGCTGATGAATTCGTAGAAAAGCTTGGCGCAAAAGTCCGCAGCTTGACCGTGGGCGATCCGCGTGAGGGCAAAACGGCTTTGGGATGTGTTGTCGATCAGGGTGCTGTCAATCGTATCATGTCTTTGGTGCGCGACGCCGAAGAAAAAGGGGCAAAAATCGTTGCAGGTGGACAGGCCAATGGCGTGCTGATGGAAGCAACTTTGGTCGATAATGTGACGCCCTCAATGCGGATCTATGTCGAAGAAAGTTTTGGCCCGACAGCCTCTGTCGTGCGTGTTGGCAGCATCGACGAAGCCGTGCGTGTCGCCAATGACACCGAATACGGCCTGTCTGCCAGCATTTTCGGGCGCGATACCGTGCGTGCTATGAATGTGGCCAAACGGATCGAAAGCGGCATTTGTCACATCAACGGACCATCCGTGCATGACGAAGCGCAGATGCCATTCGGTGGGGTCAAAGACTCTGGCTATGGTCGGTTTGGCGGTGTTGCTGCGATCGAAGAATTCACCACGCTGCGTTGGATCACAATCCAAGACGGCCAACCCCACTACCCAATCTAGGGAGGGGATGATGTTTGATTTGGATGGAAAAATCTGCCTGATCACGGGGGGGGCGGGGTCCTTAGGGATCGCCGCTGCCCGTTTGCTGCACGACCAAGGCGCGAAAATTGCCCTCATCGATTTAGAGGCAATCGATCTGGAAAACGCCGCTCAAAAGGCTTTTGGAGCCAAGGCCAAAGATGTTCTGTGTCTCGCGGCCGATGTGTCAAATGAGGTGCAGGTAAAACAGGCTATCGAAACTTGTGTCGATCACTTTGGTTGCATTGATGTCTTGTTTTCGAATGCGGGCAATTTTGGCACTGTTGCGCCGCTTGAAGATTACCCTGTCGATGTCTTTGAAAGCGTGCTGTCCGTGCATGTGAAAGGCGCGTTTTTGATGGCGAAATATGTGGTGCCGCATATGTCCAAAGGCAGCAGTATTGTCATCACGTCAAGTGTCGCGGCCACCCGCGGCGATCCTGGTGTCTATGGGTATATCACAGCCAAACACGCCTTGACGGGTTTGATGCGGGTCTTGGCCAAAGACCTTGCGCCGCGCGGTATTCGCGTGAATGCCATAGCACCTGGTCCGATTGAAAACGGATTTCAAAAGCGTGTTGAAGATGGGTTGGGCGAAGAAATCGGTCGCGATGGCACCGAATTTTTCAACGAGATGATTCCCTTGGGGCGTCATGGCACCGCTGATGAAATCGCAGCATCCGTGCTGTATCTGGCCTCTGCCCAATCGGGGTTTACCACAGGCCACCTGCTGATGGCTGATGGCGGGATGTCGGTCTAGGGGTTCGCCCGATCGACGCCACCTATAGAATTGACAAAGGGAACTAACGATGACCGAATTAAAGTCCATCACCGCAGGTGGTGCTATTTTTGGCAAACTCAAAGCCTTGGGCGTTGATTACGTCTTTACCAATTCTGGGACAGATTTTCCGCCAATCATCGAAGGTCTGGTTGAGGCGCGCCGAGCGGGTATTGATTTGCCAACACCCGTGACCGTGCCTCACGAACATGCCGCGGTGTCTATGGCACATGGCTATTGGCAAATGACAGGGCGCATGCAGGCTGTTTTGCTGCATACAAATGTGGGCCTGTCCAACGGTGCAACGGCCGCGATCAACGCGTGGTGCGATCAAGTGCCGATGATCTTGATGTCTGGGCGCACGCCCGTGACCGAACATTCGCGTTTCGGGGCGCGCACTGTGCCGATTGGCTGGGGTCAAGAAATGTTTGACCAAGAGGCGCTCATCCGAGAGGTGACCAAATGGAACTACGAATTGCGCTTTGCCGATCAAATTTCGGACCTCATGGATCGTGCTTGGGCTATTGCGAATTCAACGCCTAAAGGCCCAGTCTACCTCAGTTTGCCACGCGAAGTGTTATGTGATCCTTGCCCCCCTTCTGGCCTGTCTGACCCGTCAAAAATGGCGCCAGTTGTCACAGCTCCCGATCAAACCGCATTGCAAAGCGCGGCAAAAGCTTTGGTTGAGGCAAAACACCCGATCATAATCGCCCAACGTGGCGCGGGCGATGCAGCAGGGTTTGCCGCGTTGCAGGAACTTTGCGACACATATGCTTTGCCTTTGTCACATTATTGGTCGAACCAGTTGGCCCTGCCTTTGTCGCACCCGATGCAGGTCGGCCCTGATCCTGCGCCTTGGTTGGAAAAGGCCGATGTCGTTTTGGTGCTCAATGCGCTGGCCCCTTGGTGTCCCGATGCAGTCACTCTGCGAGATGATGTGAAAGTCATCCAAGCTGGCCCTGATCCGTTGTTTTCGCGCACGCCTGTACGCAATTTTCCTGCTGGTTTGACCCTTTCAGGCCCTGTTGAAACGGTGATTGCAAATCTGGCTGCGCAGATGAAAAAGCTGACAGTTAATCCCGAAGGTGTGGAGGAACGGCGGACACAGGTGTCACTGGCTTCAGACGCCAAACGTGCGCAAATCAAAGCACATGCCGAAACGGGTTGCGCATCGCCGATGAGCAAAGATTGGGTGGCGTTGTGTTTGGGGCAGGTTATTCAAGATCAGGCTAAATTGGGCCGCAATAGCACTGTATTTCATGAGCTGGGCTGCCCTTTACCTGCGTTGAATTTGGACCAACCTGACAGTTATTTTCAAGAACCCCATTCTGGTGGGCTGGGGTGGGGTCTGCCTGCTGCGATCGGCGCGCAAATGGCCGATCCTGAGCGGTTGATCTTTGCGACCATGGGCGATGGAAGTTATATGTTTGCCAATCCCACCGCCTGTCATTTGGTGGCTGAAGCGCATGAGCTTCCTGTGATTATCTTGGTACTAAACAACGAAGAATGGGGCGCAGTGCGTCATTCTGTCGAAGGGCTTTATCCGAAAGGGGCTGCACGCGCATCAAATGAAGTGCCTTTGACCTCTTTGCGCCCTAGCCCTGATTTCACGCAAACGGCATCTGCAAGTCGTGCTTATACAGAAACCGTGACGCAGGGCACCGATCTGCCTGCGGCTTTGCAGCGCGCAATTCAAGTTGCCACCACCGAGCGTCGTCAGGTTTTGTTGAACATTGCAATTGCGCAAATCGCGCCGCACTAAACATGCATTTACGTGCCCAGTGGGGATTTATATCAGCCTATCTTGCAGCCACAAAATTGCAGGGTAGGCTGCGAGCCAAATCCAAAAGAAACGATTAAGCCCAAACAGGCAGGCGTTGCTTAGGTGAAAGCCTGCCGCCAAGATTAGCGCAATCATCAGCAGGGTTTGCGACAAAAAGGCCAATGGGAATAGAACTTCAAATAGGATCACACCCCATGAGAGCAAGGTCAGTATACGATGGGCATTGGCCCATCGGCGCAGATCTTCGCTGACGGGATAGGCGGAAAAGTGGAACACATCGGCCAGCGCTAAACCGCTGCGCCACTCAGGATTTTTCAGTTTTACCCAGCCTGAAATGAAATAAGACATGCCGACTTGAAACCCAAGGTAGGCATAGATCGTATGTTGCCAAATAGGGTCGGGGACCCAAGCAATTGCGCATAGGCAGGCAAGAATAAGCAGGCTCATGCGATCACTGCCGCCATTATAGGGCCCTTGAAACAGATGCAGGGCCCAAAGGCCCAGTACGAGCAGACCTAGCAAAACCCATGCGGTCTGTAGATGTGCAAGCAAGAGGGCTGACAGAATGATGCGTAGGGCAAATATAATACGTTCGCGCGGGGCGGCGGTAAGATGTTCGGCACTTTGTTGAATAAAAGCCAAGGCCATCAAAATCTCACTGGCGCGCAGGGCTGTATCAAAGGTCATTGACGGCGCCCCCAATTGGCGTCCCCTCAGAGACATATTCAATCGTTTTGGTTAACTCGATGCCCTGACGCTCCCAGAACGCTAACCTAAAATAAAGATACTGGCTGGGGGCAGGTGGTCTCGGCGTTGCCGTCAGTTGGCGTAGGAGTCTTGTGTTGATCTCATCAATACTGTGCTGACTGGGTGCGCTTATCAGACGTTCAGCGCAGGTCACCAAAAACAAGGTTTCGTTCCAATGCGGATTCCACAGCAAGCGTTTTATCACGGCGCTGCTGGTTAACTGCGTGGCGCGTGGGCGAAATTCTTGCCAATCGGCATTGGTCAAAGCATCCAGCTGAGTAATGACATATTCTATCCGTACAGAAGGGGTTATGGTGCTGAAAAACCGCCAAGATGGGATCAAGGCTGGCAATATCAATCCTAGGCTTTTGATCATCCATCGCACCGTTGAGCTGAAACCAAATGGACCTGCGCGGCAAGAGCCTCAAGTCTGACCTAAGGTTTACTGGTCTATGCTTAATGTAAGGTTGCCAAGGCCACGATCTGCGCAAAGCCCCGCTTACTTCACCCAAATGCTACAAAACAACGCTGAAAACCCTGTTATTGCCCCTATACAATGAACCAGTCTTGCCTTATCAGGGCATCTTTCTTACCTCCGGTCTTTCCGCACACCAGCGGCGATTGCCCAATACGGACATACATCACCCATGATTACAGCCCTTTCCGACGCCCTTGCCGAGCGCGGCTATGAAACCCTTACACCCGTCCAAGAGGCGGTGAATGACCCGAAACTGCAAGATGCCGATCTTTTGGTTTCTGCACAAACGGGGTCTGGTAAAACTGTCGGGTTTGGTTTGGCCATGGCGCACACGCTTTTGGGCGATGCTGAACGGTTTGATCGTGCGGAAGCTCCATTGGCTTTGGTCATTGCACCCACTCGTGAATTGGCCTTCCAAGTGAAACGCGAATTGGAATGGCTCTATGCAAAAGCGGGTGCCAAAATGGCATCTTGTGTGGGCGGTATGGATTACCGCGATGAACGCCGCGCTTTGGAACGCGGTGCGCATATCGTTGTGGGCACGCCAGGCCGTTTGCGCGATCACATTCAGCGCGGTTCTTTGGACATGTCTGGCCTGCGCGCTGTTGTCTTGGATGAAGCCGATGAAATGCTTGATCTTGGTTTTCGCGAAGACTTAGAATTTATGTTGGGCGAGGCGCCTAAAGACCGCCGCACATTGATGTTCTCTGCGACTGTGCCTGCGATGATCGCCAAGCTTGCAAAAAGCTATCAAAAAGACGCTGTGCGTGTGAATACGGCTGGCGGTGCAAAACAGCACGCTGATATTTCCTACCAAGCATTGTCAGTATCTCCGCGTGACGAAGAAAACGCTATTATCAACATGTTGCGCTACCACGATGCGGAAAACGCCATCGTCTTTGCAAATACACGCGCGTCAGTTGCGCGCCTGACCGCGCGTTTTGCCAACCGTGGTTTTTCCGTTGTCTGTCTGTCAGGTGAATTGAGCCAAGCCGAGCGGTCACACGCTTTGCAAGCGATGCGTGACGGTCGTGCGCGTGTCTGTGTGGCGACTGATGTTGCCGCGCGCGGCATCGATCTGCCGAACTTGGAATTGGTGATCCACGCGGAATTGCCAACAAATGCGGAAACATTATTGCACCGTTCTGGCCGAACGGGCCGTGCGGGTCGCAAAGGTATCTCTGCGCTGATCGTGCCACCTAAGATGAAATCCAAAGCCTCGCGTTTGCTGGGCTGGGCCAAATTGACGGCAGAATGGATTGAGGCGCCTAGCGCTGAAATGATCTTGGCAAAAGACGAAGAAAAGCTTTTGACAGACCCTGCTTTGACGGCGGAACCTTCTGAAACAGAAGCTGAATTTGCAGCCAAAATGCTCGAAACACATACGCCTGAAAAAATCGCAGCGGCCTACCTGCGCCTGTACCGCGCTGGCGTTTCCGCGCCAGAAGAACTCGGTCCAGCACCCAAACCAGGTGAGCGCCCAGAACGCGCCCCACGCGAAGATTTCGGCAAATCTGTTTGGTTCTCGATTTCTGTTGGCCGTGACGAGCGTGCTGAGCCTCGCTGGTTGTTGCCGCTTGTCTGCCGTGCTGGCAATATCGACAAAACATCCATCGGCGCGATCCGTATTCGCGACACTGAAAGCTATATCGAGCTGAAAGAGGCTGCGGCTGACGGGTTTGAAAAAGCGCTGGGCAACGGTATTTTGGAAGACAACGTCAAAGCGACACGCCTTGCAACCATGCCTGATCTTGGGAGCGGCGGTGGTCGCTCTGGTGACAAAAAAACGTATGAGAAAAAGTCTTACGGCGATAAAAAGTCAGGCGGCGATAAAAAGTCTTACGGTGACAAGAAGCCTTACGAGAAAAAATCCTATGGCGATAAAAAGCCATTTGGCAAAGATGGCGATAAAAAGCCATATGAGAAAAAGCCTTTCAAGAAAAAAGTCGAAGATATCACACGTGATGGTGCTGTTTCTGAAAAGACCAAAAAGCCACGTAGCAAGCCCGATGGTGATAAAAAGCCATATGAAAAAAAGACTTATGCAGCGGGCGCGGCCGATAGTTCAAAACGCGTTTACAGCAAAAAGCCTGCGGGTGCTGGCAAAGCGGGTGGCAAGCCTGCGGGTGGCGGCAAGCCGGGTGGCAAGCCTGGTGCGAAATACGGCAAACCCAAAAGTGGCGGCAACGCGACATTCAAACGCAAAGGCTAAGCCTTTCATCATAAATCACAAAAAAGCCGAGCAAGTGATTGCTCGGCTTTTTTATGTTTCGGGCCAAGATGTGATTCACAATCGTGGCATTTCGGGCTGTCTTAGACCTTTAGGGGTGTTTCGCTGCGTTCCCATTTGAGCGGGTGAAACACTTCGTCAACGGGTGTAACCGCGACATGGTTGACGTAATTTGAAATGGTTTTCTGTGCGATCCCCAAAATAACGTCCAACACAGCGCGGTGCGTATAGCCCGCAGCAAAGAAGGCATCCATCTGTTCATCGGTTGCATTGCCGCGCTCACGCACCATCTGGATCGTGAAGCTGCGCAAGGCTTCCAACTTTGCTGTGGGCAAAGGTGTTTCATTGCGCAATGCCTCGGTGATGTCGTCGGAAACCTTCATCATTTTGGCGATACCTGTGTGCGCTGGAACGCAATAGTGGCAGGCATGTTCTACGTTGATGGATTGCCAAACGACCGTCAGTTCATCTGCGTCGAATTCGGTTTCAGTGAACAGTTTATGCAGCAATTGGTAGGCCTCATAAGCTTGCGGGCTTTCAGCTAAAACTTTGTGCAAACCAGGCAGGCGACCAAACGCTTTTTGGGACTGTTCGAGCAATGGTTTAGAGGCTTGTGGGGCTGTGTCTAGATCGTGGGATGGGAATGGCATGTCTGATTGTCCTTGTTGTATTGAACTTATTTTTCCTTTTAGGGTTTCTTGAGTGATCACTCAAGTATATAATTGAGCAGTCGTTCAAGAATTGGTGATCACATGCCACGCAAACCAAATTATGATAAAGATGATCTGATAAACCGCGCTCGCAATCTGTTTTGGAAGCGCGGTTGGGCAGGAACCTCGCTGAAAGATCTCGAAGCGGCATTGCAGATGAAGCCAGGCAGTTTCTACGCAGCCTTCGGATCAAAGGATGCGCTATTTGCTTTGGCGATGGAAAAATATGCCACAGATGGTCGCGCGCGTCTAAAAGCTTTGGCCCAAGATCATGGGCCGATCAAAGCCCTGCAACGTTTTCCTAAAATGGTGATTGAAAGCGATGATGCCCCTGCAAAGGCTTGTATGCTGTCAAAAACACTGCTGGAACTGCAGGCGCACAACCACCCTTTGGCAGAAGAAGCGAACCAGCATTTGTTAAAAATGGAAGCCCAATTCGCCGAGCTGTTTCAGCAGGCGCAATCTGAAGGCAGCATTCATCCTGCACATGATCCAAAGGTGCTGGCGCGCAGATATCAGTCTGACTTATTGGGGTTGCGGGTCTCGGCCGAACGCACAGGTGTTGACGCTCATGCAATTGCCGACGAAATCGCCAGCGGCATCGTCGGGCTTTAAACGCAAAAAAGGGAGCCGCAAGGCCCCCTTTTTTATTCGTTTTATCACCACAGGCCTTAGCCGATAATGCTGTTCAATGTCGCTGAGGGGCGCATGATAGCAGATGTTTTGGCGGCATCCGATTTGTAGTAACCATCCATATCCGCAGGCTTGCCTTCATCGGCTTTCAACTCTGCCAAGATGGTTGCCTCATTCGCAGAAAGCTTTTCAGCCACAGGTGCGAAATGTGCTTTTAACGCGGCATCTGTATCTTGTGTCGCCAAGCTTTCAGCCCAGTAGCGCGCAAACCAGTAGTGCGAAGACCGGTTGTCATTTTGACCGACTTTGCGCTCGGGTGATTTCGCGTTCAGCAAAAGTTTCACAGTCGCATCTTCAACGGCTTGACCCAAAACTGCGGCTTTGGTTTTGCCTTTGCTGTCGGCCAAAAAGTTGAAGCTTTCGCCAAGCGCGCAGAATTCGCCAAGGCTGTCCCAACGCAAGTGGTTTTCCTCAACAAGTTGTTCAACATGTTTCGGTGCTGACCCGCCAGCGCCCGTTTCAAACAGACCGCCACCGTTCATCAATTTCACGATGGAAAGCATTTTTGCAGATGTGCCCAGTTCCAAGATGGGGAACAAATCGGTCAAGTAATCGCGCAAAACGTTGCCAGAAATGGTCACAACATCTTTGCCCTTGGCCATTTCAACCCATGAGAAACGTGTCGCTTCACGTGGCGCCATGATCGGAATGTCTTTGCCTGCGGCTTTCAAAGCTGGTTCAACATATTTGATCAATTCAGCGTCATGCGCGCGGTTGGCATCCAGCCAGAATGCAGCGGTGCCAACAGCGTCAAAGCGCTCGATACCTGTTTTGATCCAATCAAGGATTGGGGCTTTTTTCGCAGTCGCGGAACGCCAGATGTCGCCCGCTTCTACAGTGTGAGAATGCAGTACATCGCCGTTGTCCAACACGATTTCGACAGTCCCTGCTGACGGCAATTCGAATGTGGTTGGGTGTGAACCGTATTCTTCGGCTTTTTGCGCCATCAAGCCCACATTGGACACAGCGCCACATGAGGTCACATCCAATTTACCGTTTTCTTTAAAGTAATTGATCGTCTCGTCGTAGATGCCTGCGTAGCAGTTGTCAGGGATACAGCATTTGGTGTCAGCGGCCTTGCCGTCTGGGCCCCAGCCGATACCGCCCGCTTTGATCACAGCAGGCATAGAGGCATCAATGATCACGTCAGAGGAGACGTGCAGGTTGGTGATGCCTTTGTCTGAGTTGACCATGTACATGTCAGGCTTGCCTGCAAGCGCGGCTTTCAGATCGGCTTCAAGTTCTGCATTGCCTTTGATGCGTTCTTCCAGATCGCCAAGACCAGCGTTGGGATTAAAGCCAAGCGCTTTTACCGTGTCGCCGTGTTTCGCCAAGAAATCTTCGATGAAGACAGACACAAAGTGACCAAAGATGATCGGATCAGACACCTTCATCATGGTCGCTTTGAGGTGCACAGAGAACAAAACGCCATCTTCCATAGATGCGATTTCGTCTTTGATAAAGCTGCGCAAAGCGGCTGCGGACAAGAATGTCGCGTCAACAACAGTGCCTTCGTCATATGATAGACCGTCTTTCAGCACTGATTTTGTTCCATCAGCAGCAGTGAAAACGATTTTCGCGCCACCAGCTTGTGCGGCTGTGATGGTTGCGGATTTTTCATTGGCAAAAAAGTCATTGCCAGACATGGAGGCAACATGTGTCTTGCTGTCTGCAGTCCAGTCACCCATACGGTGCGGGTTGGCTTTTGCGTATTCTTTCACAGCTTTTGCTGAGCGGCGGTCAGAGTTGCCTTCGCGCAAAACAGGGTTCACAGCCGAGCCTTTGACAGTGTCATATTTTGCGCGGATTGCTTTCTCAGCGTCTGTCGCAGGGGACTGAGGGTAGTCAGGGATTGCAAAGCCTTTGGATTGCAATTCAGCGATCGCATCGGTGAGCTGTGGTACAGAAGCAGATACGTTTGGCAATTTGATCACGTTGGCGTCTGGTGTTTTCACCAAGCGGCCCAATTCAGCCAGATCGTCATTCACGCGTTGATCTTCGGTCAAAAGATCTGGAAACAAAGCCAAGATGCGGCCAGCCAAAGAAATATCGCGGGTCTCAACGCTGATATCTGCTGCGCTCGCAAAAGAACTGATGATCGGTAAAAGCGAGTGGCGCGCCAATTCGGGCGCTTCGTCAACGATGGTATAAATAATGTCTGGGGTCTTGTTGGACATGCTTTGATCTCTCTCGCGAATTTTAGTCAAATTCCTGCGCGGCGAGGCTTATGGGGCATCCATGAGTCTCACTTCCACGCGATTGGATTTTGCGTAAATCAGACGAGGGCTCAAGTCAATGTGTACAACGGTATACGATGATGTTTCTTGCCTCATTCCAGTTGCAAAAGGGCTGTTGAATACGGTTAAACTACGGCAATGTGCCGTAAACTTATGGTGCCGCCTTGTGTCAATTTGGAGATCTCATATGAAATTATCGCTGCATATTGGGATGGGGAAAACAGGGACAACCGCGTTGCAGAGCTTTCTTGGCGAAAGTGCGGTCTATCTCAAACAGCACCGCTGTTTTTATTTAGGGCGTATTTTAGGTCGTATCCCCGATGGCCCGCGCCCGCGCAATCAATCCCAAGCCGCGCAAGCTGCAACATTGAGATCAGCGTTAGAAGCACTAGAATCCCATGCCGCAACCCCAGAATTTCGGGCAGATTTTGATTTGGTCGTTTGGTCCAATGAAATCCTTGCGACCAATCCAGACCCGCGGGATCAAATCAAAACGATAGCGGAATTTGCCGCCAGCTCGAATGTGTTCACAAACGTTGAAGTGGTTTTGGTTTTGCGCAGGCAAGATGATTGGCTAGAGGCCGCTTATCAGCAATGGGGCTTGATGAACAAATTAAAGACGGGACACCAAATTCCAAGCCCACAAGATTATGCCGCGCAGGTCGCGCCTATTTTAGATTACGCGCATATATATGAACTTTGGTCCGCCGCATTGCCTGTGACAGTGTTGACCTATGACGACCTGATGGCAAAAGGGGGCAGCGTGGAATGTTTTTGCGATCTTTGGGGAGTGCCACGCCCTGATGATATTCAGAAATTTCGCTCTGTGCGCAGCAGTGCGGGGCCTGCGATCAGCACGCTTTACAGCTATTTCAATCGAGCCTTTCCTGCGCGTATGAAATCCGAGGTGTTCGATAAATTCATTAAAAAATATCAAGTAAAAGAACTATCTGAGGCAGATCATATATGCGTACCACCAGATGTGCGCGCCGCGGTGTTGGATAAGGCTGCTACGGGAAATACACGGTTGGCGCAGGCTTTGGGGCGCGATGCGTTGTTTGCGCCTGCACCTGATCTGCCGCGCAGAGCATATGAACAAGGGCAGGCCGATGCGATCAGTGCTTTGTTGCGCATTTGCAAAGCGCAATCCGCCGAATTAGATCGGCTTCGCGAACGTATCATTGCCTTGGAAAACGACAAGAAAAATTCGCGTGAGCGCGCGCAAAAAGACTGATCTAGGTCTTGCGACGCGCCAGCTGCGGTTAAAATTCAGGCGCGTTTTTTGTCGCGTTGATTCTGGAATAGGTTTTTATTGCGTTCCCTTTTTTCCATGCCTAACCTCAGTCCATGAGCGAAAAAAATATATTTGACGAAATGTGGGGCAGTGACGGGCAATTGCGCGCGCCATATGCAGAATTCAACACGTGGTTCGAGGGGGAAAACCCAGCGCGATTGCGGGCCAAACAGCGCGAGGCCGAAGAAGTTTTTCGCCTGATGGGCATTACATTTAATGTTTACGGGCGCACTGAAGCCGAAGAGCGACTAATCCCCTTTGATATTATTCCGCGCATTATCGCAGCGCGTGAGTGGCAAAAATTGTCTAAAGGTATCGAACAGCGTGTGCGGGCGATCAACGCCTTTTTGCATGACGTATATAACCGTCAAGAAATCATCAAAGCGGGACGTGTGCCGCGTGAAATGATCGCCAATAACGACGCGTTCTTGCCACAGATGTTGGGTATGACACCGCCCGGCGGTATTTATACGCATATCGTGGGCGTCGATCTGGTGCGCACATCTGACGATGATTTTTATGTTCTCGAAGACAATGCGCGTACGCCTTCGGGCGTGTCTTACATGCTTGAGAACCGCGAAACCATGTTGCAGATGTTCCCAGAACTGTTTGCAAAAAACAAAGTGCAATCGATCCAAAATTACCCTGCTGATTTGCGCCGCTCTTTGGCGGCTTGTGCCCCCGCGGCGTGTGACGGCGATCCGACTGTGGCAGTTTTGACGCCAGGCATTTACAATTCAGCCTATTACGAACACGCGTTTTTGGCCGATCAAATGGGCGTCGAACTGGTTGAGGGCCATGATCTGCGCGTGGTTGATGGCCGTGTCGCCATGCGCACTACGCGTGGCTATGAACCGATTGATGTGTTGTACCGGCGCATTGATGATGAATATCTGGATCCGCTCAGCTTTAACCCCAAAAGTGCCCTCGGCGTGCCTGGCATCATGGATGTTTACCGCGCAGGCGGCATCACCATCGCCAATGCGCCTGGCACAGGGATCGCGGATGACAAGGCGATCTACAGCTATATGCCTGATATTGTAGAATTCTACACAGGCGAAAAGGCGATCTTGAAAAACGTGCCCACTTGGCGGTGTTCTGAAACGGATGATCTGGGCTATGTCTTGGATAATCTCGAAGATCTGGTGGTGAAAGAAGTCCACGGATCAGGCGGTTATGGAATGTTGATCGGGCCGACAGCAAGCAAAAAAGAGATCGAAACATTCCGCAGAAAGTTGAAAGCTCGGCCCAATAATTACATTGCGCAGCCCACGCTTAGCCTGTCTTCTGTGCCGATTTTCAACAAAGCGGGTTTGACCCCACGCCATGTGGATTTGCGCCCCTATGTGCAATGTTCGCCCAATGGCATCAATATCACCCCTGGCGGTTTGACCCGCGTGGCGCTCAAACAAGGGTCACTGGTTGTCAATTCATCACAAGGGGGCGGCACCAAAGATACATGGGTGCTAGAGGACTGATATGTTAGGAAAAACCGCAAATGGCCTCTACTGGATGTTTCGCTATCTGGAACGGGCTGAAAACACATCGCGCTTGATCGAAACGGGCCAACGCATTGGTTTGACCCGTGCGGAACGATCTGATGACGAATGGAAACCTGTGATGAAAACCGCAGGCGTTTATCAAGGCTATACGCAGAAATACGACAGTTTGGACAAACAGCATGCGATTGATTGGATGTTGCGATCCAAAGATAATCCATCATCTGTTCTTTGTGTGATCGCCACCGCCCGTCAAAATGCGCGACTTGTGCGCACAGCTATGACCCAAGAAGTTTGGGAAGCAATGAACGGCTGCTATATGGCGGTTCAAAAAGCCTTGGCGAAACCTGTGTCAGAACGTGATTTGCCTGCCGTTTTGGGTTTGATCCGCCAACGTACCGCTTTGGTGCGCGGGGCGACCCACGGTACAATGCTGCGCAATGATATGTATGATTTTGCCCGCATCGGCACGTTTTTGGAACGCGCAGATGCCACAGCGCGGATCTTGGATGTCAAATACTATGTGCTGCTGCCATCCGTGTTTTCAGTCGGGTCGTCTATTGATAACGTGCAATGGGAAACGATCCTGCGGTCGGTTTCTGCTCGTGGCGGGTACCGTATGGTGCATGGCAATGTGACCAAGCCGCGCAATATTGCGCAGTTCTTGATTTTGGACAATCGCATGCCGCGCAGTTTGAGTTTTTGCGCCAATAAAATCCTGTCCAACTTGCAATATCTTGCGTTGGATTACGATTCCGCACCACCTTCTTTGGCGATGGCCAATGCCACCGTGGCGCGTTTGGCGCAAAGCGATATCGATGACATTTTTGATGAAGGCCTGCATGAATATATTCAATGTTGCTTGAAAGAATTCAGCGCTTTGGGCCAGCAAATCGAAATCGACTTTAGGTTTTATGAGTAGCATATGAAATTAAGCATCCGTCACACAACGCGCTATCTCTTTGAAACCCCCGTACAATACGGTTTGCAACAGGTGCGCCTAACGCCCAAAACAACAGCCGTGCAACATATCTTAAACTGGTCAATCCAAGTCGTAGGTGGCGCTAAAGAAGTGGCTTATGACGACCAATTCAACAATCACGTTGATCTGATTTCCTTTGATCGTGGCGCCACTGAAGTCACGCTGATCAGCGAAGGTGAAGTTGAAGTGACTGAAACCCATGGCGTGATTGGCGCGCATCGTGGTCCTGCGCCTTTGTGGCTTTTTGACTGCCCGACGGATTTGACCAAATCGGGAAAAGGCGTCAAGGCTTTGGTGAAAAAGGTTAAGGGCGACACCGATCTTGACCGTTTGCACAACCTATCTGCCTTGATCCATAAAGCTGTGGCCTACCAAGTGGGCAGCTCACAATCTGATTGGACCGCCGAAGATTCCTTGAAGGCGAAAACAGGGGTCTGCCAAGATCACGCGCATATTTTCGTCACCTGTGCGCGCGAAATGGGCATCCCCGCACGCTATGTCTCGGGTTATTTGATGATGGATGACCGCATAGCCCAAGATGCGACTCACGCATGGGCTGAAGCTTTTGTGACAGGGTTGGGCTGGATCGGATTTGATGTTTCCAACGCGATTTCACCCGATGTTCGTTACGTGCGCATCGCAACAGGGCTGGACTATGCTGATGCAGCTCCTGTAACAGGGACACGATATGGCGGCTCAGGCGAAACGCTGAGCGTTCAAATCGAAGTCGCACAACAATAAGGCACGATACATGACATATTGCATTGGCATGATGCTCGATCGCGGGTTTGTGGTGATGTCCGACACGCGCACAAACGCGGGTGTCGATAATATTTCCACTTTCCGTAAAATGTTTACTTGGGAAGAACAGGGTGATCGCGTGATCACCATTATGACGGCTGGTAATTTGGCGACCACGCAGGCCTTGGTCAGCTTGCTCGATGAGCGTAGTAAAGCCCCAGAAGATCGTGAACCCTCGATCTTTGCAGTGCCTTCAATGTTTCAAGCCGCCCAGCTTGTGGCGGATACTTTGAAAGATGTGATAGCCACCCATGCCGACGAAGGCCAACGCGCTTCGAGCAGTTTCAACGCGACCGTTTTGATTGCGGGGCAAATCAAGGGCGCCGCGCCGCGCCTGTTTTTGATCTACCCCGAAGGTAATTTTATCGAAGCCAGCAGCGATACGCCGTTTTTCCAAATCGGTGAAACCAAATACGGCAAACCGATATTGGTGCGCGGCTATGATCCCGAAATGTCATTCGAAGCGGCGATCAAGCTGATGCTCTTGTCTTTTGACAGCACGATAAAATCCAATCTATCGGTTGGCTTGCCCTTGGATGTTCAAGCCTATGAAACTGATAGTTTGACACAGGGTTATACCACGCGCATCGAGGCTGATGACGAATACTTTCAAACCATTTCAAGTGGTTGGAGTGATGCGTTGAATGAAGCAATCGGCAGCTTGCCCGATTACAAAATCAAAAGTTAAGGCGTCTCAAGGTTCAGGTTCGGCTTGGGGATCAAATCAGGTTTAATGCCTTTTTCGATGTAGTCCCAAGTCGCCAATCCAATCATCGCTCCATTGTCAGTCGCCCATTTTATGGGCGGCAGGCACAGTGAAACCCCATGATCTTGTGCCAAGTTTTCCATGCCGTCGCGCAGTTGCGGCGAGGCCGCGACGCCGCCCACGATGATCAGTGATTTTGGCTGACATTCAATCACAGCACGCTCTGCTTTGGCCATCAAAACATCCATACAGGCTGCGACGAAGGACGCTGACATATCATCTAGGCTGACTTCGGGGTGCTTTTCGATATGGCGCGCGACCGAGGATTTGAGGCCAGAAAACGAAAACTCATAGCCATCGTTTTTCATCGGGCGGGGCAAGCGCAACACAGGCGTGCCGCGCTTGGCCGCCGCATCAATTGCGGGCCCTCCAGGCATTCCAAGGCCCAGCATGCGCGCCACTTTATCATAACTTTCGCCCACGGAATCGTCGCGCGTGGTGCCCAGTAAACGATAACTCCACGGGTCTTTGAGTTCCGCGACCAAAGTGTGACCACCCGAGACCAGCATCACCACAGCAGGGTATTTTGTGCGCGTTTCTTCCAAATCGACAGATCTCATATGGCCGCGCAAATGGTTGATGCCGTAGACAGGCACACCCCAACCCATTGATAGGGCCTCGGCAGTGGACAGGCCAATCAACAGCGATCCGATGAGACCAGGTCCACGGGTCACGCCAATCGCTGTAAGGTCGCTCGGGGTGATATTCGCATCGCTCATAACCTGTTCGATTGTTGGCAGAATAGCTTCTAAATGCGCACGCGATGCCAATTCGGGATAAACCCCACCAAAGGCTTGATGCACTTCATATTGCGATACGGTTTTGATTGCTTTGACTTGGCCATCTTTGGCCACAACGGCGACCGATGTATCATCACATGAGGATTCAATCCCAAGTACATATTTAGTCATTCGCACGGTCCAATATGGCTGTGATTTCGGCTTCAGACACTGCGCCAATGCGTTCGATCTTGGCAGGCATTGTAGCGCAATTGACCAAGGTCGAAGGCTGTTGCAAAGGCGCTGTACCGTGGACAACAAAATCAGGCTGACCGTTGAGCAGCCCCATGGCTTGCTCTGTCGTATCTGCAGGCGTCTCACCCGACATATTGGCCGATGTGACCATCAAAGGGCCAAGGTCGGTGAGCAGCGCCAACAAAAACGTATCCTTCGGAATGCGGATAGCGCATTCAGCGCGTTTTTCCAGCCAAGCAGGCGTCAAAGTTGGATCAAGCGCTAAAGCCAAGGTCAGCGCACCGGGCATAAAGTCACTGTCGAGCAAGGCTTGCGCGCTATCGGTCACTTGTCCGCCAAGTGCTTTGATTTGCTCTACATTGGCGACCATGATCGGCAGGTTTTTCTCTCTTGGACGCTGTTTTAGAGAATAGACCTTATTCACGGCATCGTCGCGCTGCGGCAGTGCCACCAACCCCAATACCGTGTCAGTCGCCAATAAGATTACGCCGCCTGCAGCCAAAGTGGTTTTGGCCTGATCGAACAAGGACTGTTGCTGTGTCATGCGAGTGTCTCAACGATAGGGTAGGCGCGTGTGTTTGGTGCGGCGGCTGGCTGTTTTCGGGCAATCTTTAGCATTGTCTCGATCGCGGCGACGTTGCAGGTTGGCATGATGTCTTGTGAGATATCGACGTTGCCCGCGAGGGCGTAGGAGTCCAATTTTGCCAGCTGTTCTACGGCCGTATCGCGTTCGCAATGTTCGTAATGTGAAAGTTTTCCATCCGCGAACAGACCAAAATGCACGAATGGACGCGCCGCTTTGCGCAAGATTGCCACAGGTCCAGATCCGTTTTGCTCTAGCTGATGCCCGAGCAATTCAAAGGCGGGCAATCCAACAGTTGGTCGCCCCAAGGCAAAGCCCAAAGCATTGGCAAAGGCCACGCCCGTGCGCGTGACGCCCAAACCTCCGGGGCCAATATCAACATAGAGTTCGGTGATGTTTTCGAGCTTCGCCCCAAGGCGATCCAGCGCCGTCTCCAATGTGGTTCTGTAGTCACGCGAGCCCCTCAAAGTCTCATCTTGGGCGCTATCAAACACAACGATATCGCCTTGGGCCAAGCCCATGACAGGCACACCGTTTGAGGTTTGTAAAAGGAACGTCAATTCAGTCATGCGACATATCCTTGAGGGCGGCAAAAACAGCTTTCCACGGGGTCGCTTTGCCTGAAAAGGTGAAAATCCTGTCCTGATCTGTGGCGCCAAATTCGATATCAATTTGCAAAGCGGCATCAAAGAATCCGTTGATGCGTTGGCCCCATTCGATCAAACATAGGCCAGTGTCAAAGTAGTCATCTAAGCCGAGGTGATAAAATTCTTTCGCATTTTCAAGTCTATAAGCATCAACATGCAAGACAGGGAACTTTGGCGTCTCATAGATGTTTGCGATCGTGTAAGTTGGGCTTGTTACGTCTTCGTCGCTGCCAAGGGCTGCAACCAAGGCGCGGATAAAAAAGGTTTTTCCCGCGGCCAGAGCACCATCCAGAATCACCACATCGCCCGCGCGCAAAACATCGGTCACTGCGGCGGCAATTTGGCCTGTCTGCGTTTCATTTTGCGCAGGAATGCTGATACTTTGATGATCGTGCGGGTCCACGGGGGCGATCCTTGGCTGGGAATACGTCCTGCGGATTTAGGTCAAAATTGACAAAAGGTCCATGCTTTGTGCGATTAAAACAGCTTGTTGAACAGTGCGCGGGGCAAATATCTACCCCATTTAAAGACCCAAGCAAAAGGTCGTGGGAACGCGGTTTCAAAACGTCCACTGTTGATCGCGCTTACCACATGATTTGCTGCGACCTCTGGGGTCATCAATTGCGGCATGTCAAAATCGTTTTTGGCAGTCAGCCGTGTTTTGATAAAGCCTGGATTGGCGATTTGCACCGTTACATTTGTGTTTTTCAGGTCAATCAGCAGGTTTTCAGCCAGATTCATCAATCCCGCTTTTGACGCAGAATATCCAACTGCGGCAGGTAGGCCTCGATAGCCAGACAGGGAGCCGATCAGCATAACATCGCCAAAGTTGCGCTTTGCGTAATGTGGAATGACAGCCCCCAACACGCGCGCGGCGCCCGTAAAATTGGTGTCGATCATGCTTGTAACCACGTCACTGTCCCAGTGCTTTGCATCCATCGGTTCGTATGCGCCCACACAATAAAGCATCGCATCAGCCCGCTCTGCCTCTTGTGCGGCTTTGGTGACACTGCTTTGATCCGTAACATCAATAGGCACGACTGTGGCGTCTGCTAGGTCTGCAGCCAAGGCATCAAGTTTGTCTTGCGAGCGTGCAGATAAAATTAAGTGCGCGCCTTGCGCGTCGAGAGCGCGTGCAATCGCTTCGCCCAAACCTTCGGATGCGCCAACGATCCACCATGTTTTTCCTGAAATACGATCAATCATTCTACGCCCCTTGTTTTGGTAATTTCAGTGCTGGGTGGGTTCGGTCGCCTGCGATAGGTCGCGCCCTTGAGTTTGAGCACAAGCGCTTGCCAATGGATCAAAGTCATCGTGCGCAGCGCCCCAAATGGACGCCGAAATGCCGCGCGCAGCAAAGACCTTGTGGTGAGCGCGGCGCGCGGTCCTGATAGGGTTGCAACGACGCCTTGGTCCCCGTTTTTATGCAGAATTCGGATCGCGATTTTCTGCGGGGTGATGTCAAAGGTGAATTGATAGTCGCCTTTGACGTTCTGAAAGGGAGAGACATGTAATGATTTCGGCGCGAATATTGTGTCGGACTTGGTGATCGGGCTGCGGTCTTTTTTGACACACAAATAAGAATGGCGATCTTTGAAGGGGGTGGACACTTCTGCGATTACCCCGCGCAAATCAGACCCGTCCCACGCCAACCAAAAGCTAACGGGGTTAAAGCCATAGCCCAAAAAGCGGGGCTGGGTCAGCAAATCGACGCGGCATCCTGCAAGTCCTGCTTGTGCGAAATGCTGCTGCGCCCATGCCACACCAGCACCAGATTTGATCGGACCTCCATGGTCTTCATCATAGACGGAGGCCAGATTGAAACGGTTTCGCGAAAACAAAAAAGGTGTTTTTTGCTCTGGCGCGGTCAGATCGATCAAAACGAAATCGACGCCGTAGCGAAACGCATTTTGAATGGCGCCGCGTCGTGCGTGGCTGGTATGCCCGATGATGTGTTCTGGCACGCGCATCGATCGGGTCATACCAAAACGGTTTCCATTTTTTCTGCGACATTCACAGCCGATTGAAAGCCATCTTCATGGAACCCATTGCGCAGATAAGCGCCAGCATACCATGTACGGTTTTGGCCGTTGATATCATCAATCGTATGTTGTGCAATCAAGGCGGCATTGTCGAAAACAGGATGATAGAGCGTGGTCTCATCATAGATTTTTGCTTCGTCAATTTCGGTAGCAGCATTGAGGGTCACGAACAAAGGGTCTTTTTCATCAATGGCTTGCAAGCGGTTCATCCAATAGGTCACCCCAAGGGCCTGCTCCTGACCGACAGTGTCGGATTTATATACCCACGATGACCACGCAGCGCGGCGTTTCGGCATTTGGCGATCATCGCTGTGCAATGTGATGCGATTGGCTTGATAGCGTAGATCCGTCAAAGCGCGCTGTTCTAGCGGGGTTGGATTGGCCAAAAGTTTAAGCGCTTGATCGGAATGACAGGCGAAGATCACTTGATCGAATTGTTCACTTGCACCTGCGACAGATTTCACGGTCACACCCAATGCATCGCGGGTGACGCCGGCCACAGGAGTTGACAAGCGGAAGGTGCAGCCCAGCGATTTCAAATGGGTTTCCAAACGGCGCACATATTCGATCGATCCGCCTTCAACGGTGTACCATTGGTGTTGCCCTGATGCCGACAAAAGCGCGTGGTTGCGAAAGAACCGCAATAAGGATGCGGCAGGGTAGTTGCGAATTTCACTGGGTGGCGTTGACCAAATCGCGCCGCAGATCGGCATCAAGTAGTACTGGATGAACCAAGGCCCCAGTTGCATTTGATCGCATAATTCGCCAATCGTCGTGGTTTCATCCGCGACAGCGGCTTCTGCGTTGGCGTTAAACTTAAAGATATCGCGCACCATCCGCAAAAATGCAGGTTTTGCCGCATTGGACTTTTGCGCAAACAGCGCGCCCAAGCTTTTCAATCCATATTCGACCGCCCCACTGTTGATGGTGGCGCCAAAGCTCATGTCCGATGGAATCACAGGTACATTGAGCTTGTCGAACATGGCCGTCAGATGGGGGTAGTTGGCATAGTTGAACACGATAAACCCCGTGTCCACTGGCTGGTCGCCATTTTTACCAGCAATCAAGGTGCGCGCGTGCCCCCCCAATCGGGGCTCGGATTCATAAACCGTAACATCATGATCAGAGGCTAAAAGATACGCGCTGGCCAAGCCAGAGATTCCCGAGCCGATAATTGCAATGCGTTGGCGGGGGGGGCGTGGGACATCAAAAGACATAAAAATTCCTATTATATTTTCAATGTTTACGCGCTTTCATGTGGTTTGGATCATTTATTTTGATTTTTTTTCGATAAATGTGATCCAATGCTGCATGGGCTGCGTAAACTTGATATGCTTGAAACAGACCATTCCTTATCTGAGGATGCGCAAACTGCATCCAGAACGCTTGCCCAAAGCTTTGGCATTTGGAAAGCTGACGAAAGAGTTTCTGTGACGAGCACGACCAAAACATCATTTTCCGAACAAACCGAATGGATGCTCAAGGTCCGCGATCAAAGGTGCAAGACCTCCTTTGGCGCCTTGTTTGATCATTTTGCGCCCCGTTTGCGTGGCATGCTGATGAAAAATGGATTTGGGGCTGCCCAAGCGGATGATGTTGTTCAAGATGTGATGCTATCGGTTTGGCGAAAAGCCGCCTCATTCAACCCTGAGCGGGCTGAAGTTTCGGGCTGGATATTCCAAATCGCGCGAAATCGGCAAATAGATGTGATCCGAAAAGAGCGCCGCCCCGTACCAGAAGAGTTAGCAATGCCTGAATCGACCGATGTAGACGGCGAACAGGTGTTGGGCGTGGAACAAGAGACAGCAAAGCTGCGCTCTGCGATTGCACGCCTGAACCCCGAGCAGCGCGAGCTGGTCGAAAAAGCATATCTGGGTGAATTCACCCATAGTGAGATTCGTGACCAAACGGGATTGCCGCTTGGGACTATTAAATCGCGCATTCGCCTTGGATTAGAGCGTTTGCGGCATGAGTTGAAAGGAGAGCGGTAATATGACCGAAATCTCTCATCATATCCCGCAGTCTGTTCTGACTGCCTATGTGTCTGGATCTTTGGCGCGTCCATTTGCGTTGGTCGTGGCCGCGCATATTTCGATATGTGAAGACTGCCGTGCAGAGCTTGCCGCGCATGAAGCGGTGGGCGGTGCGTTATTGGATGATTTCGATCCAATCATGGTGTCTGATGATCTGCGAGACCGTGTTTTCGCTGGGCTTGATGACGATATCGTCGAACCCGCGCCAGTCAAAGGGACAGCTGTATATCCCGCGCCTGTGATGGAATTGCTGAACGGCAAAGCCCCTAAATGGCGTTCCTTAGGACCAGGTGCAAAACAATGCATTTTGGAAGCGGGCGAAGCAGGCTCTGTCCGTTTGCTTCAAATCGCGCCAGGGTTCGAAGTGCCCGATCACACCCATGGCGGCCTAGAGCTAACTTTGGTCTTGCAAGGTGCATTCAAAGACGAAGGCGGTCGTTTCGCACGCGGTGACGTTGAAGTGGCTGACGACGATGTCGAACACACGCCACGCGCAGAGATGGGCGAACCCTGCATCTGCTTGGCGGCCACTGATGCGCCGCTTGAATTCAAAGGCCTAATGCCGCGCTTGCTGCAACCCTTGTTTCGGATTTAACTGACGTTCCACAATGATCAAAAGGCGGGATTTATTCCCGCCTTTTTTGTGGCGAGGCAGCTCCTATTGGTCGGTATCAATCCAGATCGTGACAGGACCGTCATTGACCAAGGCCACTTTCATATCAGCCCCAAACACACCCGTTTGAACTGGCACATCCAGCGCAGCTAAATGTTTGGCAAAGCTTGTATAAAGTGCTTTTCCAGTTTCAGGGTCAGCCGCAGTTGAAAAACCAGGACGGTTGCCTTTGGTATCGGCGGCTAAAGTGAATTGGCTGACCACCAAAGCAGATCCTTGAATGTCACGTACAGATAGGTTCATCTTGCCCGCGTCATCTTGGAAAATTCGCAATTTTGACAGTTTCAATGCCAGCTTTTGCGCCTGCACTTCTGTATCGCCCCGCATCGCGCAGATCAAAATCAGCAGACCTTGATCACAAGAGCCAACCAATTCCCCATCAACCGTGACGGATGCCTCTAAGACACGTTGAACAACTGCGCGCATGACTACATCTCATGTGACCACGGTGGGTTTGCACCCGCACGCGATACTGTGATTGAGGCAGCTTTCGATCCCATGGCAAGAGCCGCGCGAATTGTGTCGTCATCCAGATTTTTGATCGCAGTTTTGGTCAGTTGACCTGATGCCTGCAAAGAGGCCAAAAGCCCCGCATTAAATGTGTCACCTGCGCCCACTGTGTCTGCGACTTCGACCTTGGTTGATGCCACTTGGATCACGCCATTTTGGGTAAAACCACGTACACCTTCAGATCCTTCGGTCAAACAGATCAAGCTGGGGCCTTTTGTCAGAAGTGTTTGAATATGCTCTTCAATATTGCCGTCGCCCATGATCCACAAAAGATCTTCGTCAGACACTTTCACGATGTCACATAGGCTTAGCATATGTTCCATACGCGCGCGGTAACGGGCCTCGTCTTTGATAAATGTAGGGCGAATATTCGGGTCCATCATTATCACGCGGGTGGCCGCTTCACGCGCGCACAATGCTTCATAGGCCTCGCCGCAGGGTTCAACAGGCAATGAAATTCCGCCAAAAAACAGGGCCTCTACGTCGTCGGGCAGGGCTGGCAGATCGGCAGGTGTTAACATGCGCCCAGCAGTATTTTCATCGTAAAAGGCATAGGTCGCGTGACCATCAACCAATTTCACGAATGCCACTGTACAGGGGCGATCCGCTGTCACAGCCAAGGTCGCGTCAACGCCGCTTTCCGCCAATTTTGACTTTAGCAAATCGCCAAAGAAATCTTGTGACAGGCCTGAATAAAACGCAGGCTTGGCCCCTAAGCGGCCCAATGCAATGGCTGTGTTAAAAACAGCCCCACCCGCATGCGGGGCATAGGCATCTTCCCCTTGCGTAGAGGTGCGGGGCAACATGTCGATCAGGGCTTCTCCAGCGCAGAGGATCATAGCAGATTTCCTTTTTAAGATGCGCCAGAGTTAACTGTGATAGCGCTATCAGGGCAAGCTAAAATCCTAATAAGCGTTGGCAAATTCGGACTGATAAAGAAATAATGCCACGATCCCCAGTAGGATGAGTGCAGCCAGCGCTGCAAAAAACACCTTGGCGCGCGAATATGGCCGCTGACCTGTTACGCGACCCGTTTGACCGTTGATCAAAACACGAAACGTTTCGCCGCGATATTTATAGGCGGCAGACCAAACGGGTAAAAGCACATGCTTAAACGTGACCTGTGAGACTTGTGTTTTTAGATCTTCAATCTGTTGGCGATCCCCGCCGATATCAAAGCAAACATCGCGCTCGATCACTTTTTGCATCTTATCTTGCGCGACATCAAAGCCATCTTGGCGGTTTACAGTATAACTTTCTGCGTTAAACCCCGCCAAATAATCAGGGGAATAGGGGCGGATGGCAGGTAAATCCCACGGCTCCAAGCCCGACAAATGTTTTTGCGGCAATGCGGTTGATGCAGGAACCAAAACATCATCGAAAAAGCGCGACACATGCCCCGAAACACGCCGCCATTTGGTTTTGCGGACGCGGCGTGTCCGCGTTTCGCCATTCACAACCACGCGTTTGGTGACATAGTAATGATCGCCCCGTCGGCCGCTATATTGCGATGCCGTTTGCGCATCATAAGTCCAATAGGGCATATAGATGCCCGCCATGGATCGACCTTTTCGAGCGAAATCCGCCATGCCGTTCGGGGCAAACCAGCGCGACCCCAACCAGTCGCCTAAAGCGTCGCGGGCTTGGGTTTCTTTCACTGCGAAAGGCAAAACACCATCGGGCTTATGGCTGCGTTTGGCCCCCGTATCTGTGACAATTGGTGAAGCGCAATAGGGGCATTGCTTGGCATGCGCCGTATCCGAAAAATCGATTTGGGCAGAACAGCTTGAGCAGTGTGCCACCTGTTTGATTTCAATGTCGCGATCGTCTTGCGCCCAAAGATCGGGGTCTGAGGTGGTAAAAGGCCGTTCGCGCAAAGGCTTGAATTGGCTGGTGTCCAAGTCTTGCACTGCGCCGCAATGGGAACATAGCAACTGATGCCCTTCTGGATCAAAATGCATGTCCGCGCCACAGGTCGCGCAAGGGAATTCATGCTCTTCGGTCATTTTTCGCCCCTATGTTCAAAGCTGACAATCTGAGCAATTTCTGTGGCTTGTGCTGTGGTGTGTCGGATGACATGGCAAAAAATCCGCGATTGTTTCCCGCGTGTTAGACGCCCCGATACTGATGCAGCAGTTCCTTGTGCGACCACTTGTTCAACCGTAATCGTATCAGGGGCGATCAGTTTTTCAAAGGTTCTGACAATGGCTGCCCGCCCTGCGGCAGGGGCGGCGTCACTGCGTTGCCATGTGGCATCTGGCGCAATCAGTTCACTGGGCAAAGGGCCAACCCCCATCAGGGCCAGTGCCACGTCTTCTGCGCGCGCCATTTCGCGTGCGCTGCCTTCAGCTTTGCGGATCACTTTTGGCGTCATAATTTGACTGCCCCTGACTTACGCGCCTGGCGGTGGGGGTGGGGGGGCCACAGAAAACAACTGGGACAATTCGACCACGTCATCGGCTTCAAGCCAGCCGTCTTGGCCCTGCGTCCAAACAAATGTCGTGCGGCTCAAGGTGCCTTTGGCCACCATCTGGCCCATTTCAGCTTTGGAAAACGGGCCTTTTGTGGTGCCATTCTCGGCGATATGCCAGACGTGCTCAACGGGTGGTGGCGGTGGGGTAGGTACCGCGGCTTTGGCGGGCATCGGCCCCCAAGGACCAGATTGCGCGGCCATGCTCATGCCCATGCCAGCCCCCATACCTGCCCCCATAGAGGCAGCCATGGCGGAATTTTCCGCCCCCATGCCTTCGGCAGCATTGAATTTCATGTAATTGTCGAGATTGCCGACGATGCCCATAGAGGTGCGTTTATCCAGCGCTGTTTCAACCGCTTTCGGAAGGCTGACGTTTTCGATGTAAAACTCAGGGATGGTCAGGCCGTATTCTGCGACGACTTTGGAAATCTCAGTGGCAACAAGTTGTCCCAACCCGTCGGTGTTGGCCGCCATATCGAGCACAGGAATGCCGCTTGAGGCGACAATGCGCGAAAACGCCTGCACGATGATGTTGCGGATTTGGAAAGAAATCTCATCCATGGTGAATTCACCATCGGTTCCGACGATTTCGGTCAAAAACAACGCGGGATCAGACACTTTGACTGTATAGGTGCCGTAAGCGCGAATGCGCACGGGGCCGAATTCAGGATCGCGGCACATAATCGGATTTTTTGTGCCCCATTTCAGGTCAGAAAAGCGCGTTGTATTGACGTAATAGATTTCGGATTTAAACGGGGATTTGAACCCGTGATCCCAGTGGTTCAACGTGGTCAGGATCGGCATGTTGTTTGTTTCCAACATGTAAAGCCCAGGCGTGAATACATCAGCCATTTGACCTTCGTGAATAAAAACAGCAGCTTGCCCTTCGCGCACCGTCAGTTTGGCGCCGTATTTAATTTCGTGATCTTCACGCTCAAACCGCCAAACCATCGTGTCGCGCGTGTCATCTGTCCAGTCGATGACATCAATAAATTCACCCGTCAAAAAATCGAGAATACCCATGGAAGGCTCCTTTGCGGTTAGCTGTTTTGCCCTAAGATTTCACGCGCAATCTGCGCTGAAATAGGGCCTGCAATTTCAGGGGACATGCCAATATGCAGGCGTGGATCGTAGAGCATTTGCAACAAAAGCTCGTCATGGCGTGTCAAAAGCGCGAATTCTTCATCATCGTTGAAAATCGAAGGGCGCGCGCGTGGAGAATCATTCGCCAACCCAAGCCCCTGCGCGATTTCTTCGTGGAAACAAGACATACGCATTAAATCTGGGTGTTCGCCGCGAATAATGGCCACGGCTTTGGTATAGGCGCCATTGTCATCAGGATCAGAGGCCACGACGACACAATAGCTAGAACGTGGCATGTCGACGATAGAGTTGACCATGGATTGCCCAATGCCAGGCACAAGCTGGAACAGGCGCGGACCTATGGCTTGGCGTTCATCTTCGTTGAGTACCAAAACATGAAAATTCGGTTGGCTGGACATGGATATCGGGTGCCGCGTGGCGCGCGCCAAACGGGCGGTGAGGGCCGTGACTGTGGCGCGATCAATGGCACGCTGTGCGTTGGGTACGCTTTCGCCAAATTCCAATCCTATGCGGACAGGAATTTCCCAGCGGTGCAGGGTAGATCGCGTGGTTTGGGCGACAAATTGACCGCCGATTGTGGCGTATTCATCATTCAGCGCGATGGCATCAAAATTGCGCGTCAGTTGGACTTCGTTGAAAGGCGTATCGACGCCCCCGCCATCCGTGCGCAATAAATCGTTGCGTAAAAAATCGGCCTGCACGTTTTCGTAATATTTGCGCATGGCCAGACTTTTTTGCGACAGCATGCGCTGTGCAGATTGCGGTGCAGCAGGAACGACCGCAGGGGTAACAACAGCAGGGCGCGCTTGCGGGATCGGTGAAACCGTTGTGGCAGCACAGCCATAAAGGGCGGCACTGGCCAAAACCAGTGCGCCCATTTGAAAGGCTGTTAAAATGCGCGGACCTGTCATGGTGTTTACTTCGGAACTGCGGTGCCAGCGGTGTCGCCAGTACCTGTACGTTTCGCCGTTGCTGAAGCCAAAGTATCGCGCAGCTCTGCTTCCATTTGCTTCAACTCTGTTTCAGCCGCAGCGCGTTTGGCTTTGCCTTCGTCTGCAATCTGCAAGCTTTCTTCAATCGTGGCGATCAAATCAGCATTGGCCGTTTTCACAGCCTCGATATCGAATACGCCGCGTTCCATTTCTTGGCGCACAACTTTATTGGCATCGCGCAGGTTCTTGGCATTCGCGGTCAGCAATTCATTGGTGAGGTCATTGGCATCGCGCACCGCATGAGCCGCTTCTGAGGACCGCTGAATGGTGACAGCTTGGGCCAGTTGCGTTTCCCACAATGGCACGGTGTTGACCAAAGTCGAATTGATTTTTGTGACCAAGGATTTGTCGTTTTCTTGCACCAAACGGATTGACGGCAAGGACTGCATCGTCACTTGGCGTGTAAGCTTCAGGTCATGCACGCGGCGTTCCAGATCATCACGGGCTGCACGCAGGTCGCGCAGTTCTTGGGCTTGCATGATTTGGTTTTGTTCAGCGGCTTTTTCGACTGCTTTTTCTTTAGCTGGAATGTCTTTGGTGTCCAGTTCGTTCAGCTTTTCTTCACCTGCTGCGATGTAAATACCCAATTCGTTGTAGAACGTCAGGGTGCGATCATACAGAACATCCAGTGATTTGATGTCTTTGAGCAGGGTGTGTTCATGCGACAAAAGCGAATCTGTGATGTCGTCGATCTGGCCTTGTACGGTTTCAAAGCGGGCCACAAATTTAGCCATAGGCGCAGCGCGGCCCAACAGTTTTTCCCACCAAGACCGCTTGCGACGCACATCCAATTCAGACACAGAAAACCCGCGAATGGTTGACACAATCGAACGCAGGCTATCACCCGCAGGCCCGACATCTTTGTTGCGCACATCCGCAAGCATGGCTTGGGAAATTTCTTGCAATTCGGCTTGGGCGCCTGAGCCAAAGCGCACAATTGAATTGGTGTCCGTCATGTCGATTTCTGTCATAGCCAAACGAATGGCGTCTGCATCAGCAGGTTCTGCTGAGGCCAAAACGACCAAATCACCCGCAGGTTCTGGTAGAACTACGGCTGTGACGGCTTCGACGTCTTTGTGAATGGCCTCGGCCTTTTGGCGGATCGTGTCTGACATGAAATTCCCCTGACGTAATTTTACTTAATACCTTCGCGTGCCAATCGGTCACGCAACACGTCGATCTCGATATCGAGATCAATTTTATTATCCAGCAGCAACGCCTCATTGCGGGCGGTAAAGTTGCTTTCAAGATCGTCTAGCAGCGATAGATACGAACGCCGTGCGTCAGTATTACGACTGTTGGCCCAAATGTCTGCAAATTTGACGGTGGCATCACGTGCCCCCAGCAGATAAACGCCCAAATATTTGCGCGCGGAGGTCAGATCGCGTGGATCTTCCTCAACAGTGCGAAACATGGTGCGAGCTGTTTTGGTGAATTGCTCTAGTCGGCTTTGCGCCTCGCGGTCGCCTGTGCGCGCCAAAGCTTCGCGCATGGATTGCAGGTGCTTTTCCGCCTCATTGACGGCCTTGGCTACGCGGTCTTGTTGAAAAGTATCAACGCCTTCCATGCCTTTGTGACGCAATGGATCGATGCCAAAAGAAAAACTGTGCAAAGCGGTGCCCAAGATGGCGAAAATTCCTGCCTCGATCACGCCCCAGCCTGCAAGACCAACCATCCCAAGGCCTAAGCCAGTTAGCACAGACCCAAAGATTTTGCGCGGGAGTGCGGGCCTGCGCGCAACTTTGCGCGCGTCATAGGCTTCATGGGCTTTCAGGCCCTCGCGGGTGAGCCAAGCTGCGCCCAAGAGTAACCCCAAGGCGACTAAATATTGAGCCATAACCACGGGCTGCGCACCAAAGGCTTTCCATGCAAGGGGCAGGGCTGCGTAAAATAGCAGATTTGAGCGCGCGCCTACACGCGACGGTTTCTTACCATCAAAGGGGCGTGCTTTGGGTGCTGTGTCCTTTGTTGCGCTGCTCGGTGAATATTTGGAGCCGTACCTTTGTGCCATGATCAAATACCCATCAAATCCCTGATGCGCCAATCGTGGCGTAAAACGTCAGCGCGACCAATAGATAATAGGCAAGTTTTTGCATCTTATCGGCACTCATAGGTAAATCACTCCACACCGCTTTGGGACATGCGCAAACGACTTTTGTCCGCTGCGCAATGACCTAACTTTACTAGATATAGGAAACAATTGCCCCACAGGAAAGGGGGGAAGCTGGGGGAAGCTGCGATTGTTGTTCCCCCTTGCGCGTCTGTCGCGTTTAGTCCCGTTTTTTGCCGCCAAAGCCTTTTGCGCCACGTGAGCCTGATGGCTTGCTGTCACCGTGGGATTTAAATCCCTTAGCGCGCCCACCATCTGCGCTGCCGCGTGATTTGTAGCCAGCGGATTTGAAATCAGGCTTGCCATCGCGGCCCTCTGATTTGCCTTTGTAGCCGCCGCCTTTTGGACCGCGGTCATCACGATCCCCGCGGGATTTAAAGCCACCGCCTTTGGGATCACGATCATCACGGGTGTCTGTACGGCCAAAGCTTTCTTTGCGCGGTCCGCCTGCCTTGCCGCCACGGTTGACTTGGCGGCGCGGTTCGCGTGGCTCGGATGGATGTTCGATGTCAGAAGCGAAAGGATCTACGCCCAACTGATCACGCAGCACGCGCGCTTTCACCTCTTCGGCTTGACCTGGGCGAATGGTGCCCAAGCGGAAAGGCCCATATGAAATGCGCATCAATCGGTTCACGATGACGCCAATATGTTCCATCGCGCGGCGCACCTCGCGGTTGCGGCCTTCGCGAATGCCAACAGTGAGCCAAGCATTGGCCCCTTGTTGGCGGTCGAACACCACTTCCATCGGTTGAAAATCTTCGCCGTCGATTGTCACGCCTTTGCGTAATTGATCTAGCAAGGCTTCAGATGGTGATCCTTTGACACGCACACGGTATTTGCGCAGCCAACCCGTGTCTGGCAATTCCAGTTTGCGCTTGAGTTCGCCATCATTGGTGAGCAGCAAAAGCCCCTCGGAATTCAAATCAAGACGCCCGACAGACAAAACGCGCGGCAAGCCTTCTGGCAGGCTTTCAAATACGGTTTTGCGGCCCAATTCGTCTTTTTCAGTCGTCACCAAACCTAATGGTTTGTGGTACAGCCACAGGCGCGGCGGTTCTGCTTCGCCAATCTGTTGACCGTCTACGGTAATGCGGTCTTTTGGCAGGACATTTAAAGCGGGTGAGACCACTTTTTTGCCATTCACCGTCACGCGGCCTTCTTCGATGATCACTTCGCAATCGCGGCGCGAAGCCACGCCTGCGCGGGCCAAAACCTTGGCAATGCGATCGCCGGGGCGTTTGCCATCAGCTGAGGCATCGGGGCCGACGGCTGGGCCTTGGGCAGGGGCGCCTTTGCGTGCATAGGGATTCGTGGGCGGTTTTTTATAGGCCTTGCCTTCGCCATGGCTGCGGGATCCTTTGCTTTTTGAAACAAAAGAAGGCGCAGTGCGGGCGCCACGAGCGGGTTTTTTATCTGAATCGCGTGTCATAGCTTGGCAATAGCTGGGGTTTGGCCCCTTGGGAAGGGGGCAAAATGCGACAGGCAGAGGCAAAATAGCCGATCATCTTGCATTTGCTTGTCTTGGGCGACATTCCGCGGCACTAAATGCGTATGAGTTTTAGATCTTTCATGGATATCGCCCTTGAGGAGGCCAAAGCGGCAGGCGCACGCGGCGAAGTGCCTGTGGGGGCTGTCATAGCGTCTCAGTCTGGGGATGTGATCGCACGCGCAGGCAATCGCACCCGTGAATGGAATGATCCCACAGCCCATGCCGAAGTGGTGGCCATTCGCGCGGCTTGTGCGGCCTTGGGGCAAGAGCGTCTGACAGGCTATGATCTATACGTGACGTTAGAACCTTGCCCGATGTGTGCGGCAGCCATTTCCAACGCCCGCATTGCGCGACTGTATTACGGGGCAGGGGATGCGAAATCAGGCGGCGTTGCCCAAGGCCCAAGGGTGTTTTCGCACAGCCAATGCCACCACGCGCCTGAGATTTACGACGGGATTGCGGCGGAACCTTCTGAGGCTTTGCTCAAATCTTTTTTTGCGGAGCGTCGTTGATCATGGTTGAAACATTTTTGGTGCGTCGAGAGGCAGTGTTGAAAAACTTGGCTTTGGTGTTGGGTATTCTGTCCACCGTGGCCATCGTGCAAAACTGGTACCCGCTCAATATGTTTTTGTCTTTTCCGTTTTGCATCATCTGGATGTCGATGGCATGGCTGCACACAGAGCGGCAGTTGAAATGGGTCAACATCCTGTTCGCGCTGTTTTATGTCTACGGTATTGCGCGGTATTTCATCGTTGGCGCCTGATGTATTGTGAGGGCGTTTGCGCATACGGGTGCTGTTTCTCATGCACATATGCTTGAAGTGCGACAAGCGGCGCGATAAAGCCGTATCAAATAGGATTTCTGCGTGGACGAAAGAGTCCGCGCGCACGCTAAAAACGGAGTTGCCCCATGTCGATCGACATTGATACCGCACGCCGCGTTGCATCGCTTGCACGCATTCGGGTTGAAGAAGACGCCTTGCCTGAATTGGCCAGCGAATTTAACGCCGTTTTGGGCTTTATCGAGCAACTCACTGAAGTCGATGTTGAAGGTGTTGAGCCGATGACATCTGTGACTCCGCAGCGTTTGAAACGCCGCGAGGATGTTGTCACTGATGGCGACCAGCAAGACAAAATTTTGAAAAACGCACCAGACGCGCGCGAAGGCTTTTTCGCTGTGCCAAAAGTTGTGGAGTAAGCGCTATGACTGATCTGAATAAACTGACTTTGGCTGAAGCGCGTGATGGATTGCGCAAAGGGGAATTTACCTCAAGCGATTTGACCGAGGCTTGCCTAACCTCCATCAAAGCGGCACAAAAACTAAATGCTTTTGTGCATGACACATCCGAGCAAGCCCGCGAACAAGCCAAAGCGGCCGACGCACGGATCGCAGCGGGTGACGCGCCAAACATGTGTGGTCTTCCGATTGGGGTGAAAGATGTATTCGCCACCAAAGGTCAGCCAACACAGGCGGCGTCAAAGATTTTGGATGGTTTCAAGCCAGAATATGAAAGCACCATCACAACAAAGCTGTTTGATGCTGGTGCTGTGATGCTGGGCAAATTGAACATGGATGAATTTGCCATGGGGTCGTCGAATGAAAATTCGGTTTACGGCCCTGCTGTGAACCCATGGAAAATCGATGACCGCGATCTGACGCCTGGTGGGTCTTCTGGTGGCTCTGCTGCGGCTGTTGCGGCTGACCTATGTTTGGCCGCGACTGGCACAGACACAGGCGGATCAATTCGTCAGCCCGCTGCCTTTACGGGCACTGTTGGCATCAAGCCCACATATGGCCGCTGTTCACGCTGGGGCGTTGTCGCCTATGCGTCTTCATTGGATCAAGCTGGCCCCATGACCAAATCCGTGCGCGATGCGGCGATCATGTTGGAAGCTATGGCAGGTCACGATGCCAAAGACAGCACGTCAGCCGATTTGGCTGTGCCAGACTTTGAGGCGATGATCACAGGCGACATCAAAGGTAAGAAAATTGGTATCGCCAAAGAATACCGCATTGACGGCATTTCCGATGAAATCGCCAAATTGTGGGATGATGGTGCGGCGATGCTGCGCGATGCAGGGGCTGAAATCGTTGATGTTTCTTTGCCGCACACACAATATGCTTTGCCTGCGTATTACGTGATTGCGCCTGCGGAAGCTTCATCAAACTTGGCGCGCTATGATGGTGTGCGCTACGGCCACCGTGCGCAGATTGATGCTTCAGAAGGCATTGACGACATGTATGAAAAGACTCGCGCCGAAGGCTTTGGCCGCGAAGTTCAACGCCGGATTATGGTCGGTACTTATGTATTGTCTGCGGGTTTCTATGACGCCTATTACAACCGAGCACGCAAAGTACGTACGCTGATCAAGCGCGATTTCGAACAGGTGTTTGACAGCGGTGTGGATGCCATCTTGGCCCCAACCACGCCCTCTGCTGCCTTTGGAATTGGCGAAGTAACAGGGAAAGACCCTATCGAGATGTATCTCAATGATGTCTTTACCGTGACCTTAAACTTGGCCGGATTGCCGGGCATCTCTGTGCCAACAGGTCTGTCATCCGCAGGCCTACCACTTGGGTTGCAACTGATCGGGCGCCCATGGGGCGAGGGGGATTTGCTGAATATCGCCCATAGTCTTGAGCAGTCCGCAGGCTTTGTTTCCAAGCCGACCAAATGGTGGTAACTCTACCGTAACTGTTTATTTTTCGGGAGACGCATGATGCGCCGTGCCGCTTTAGCTGTGATATCTTTGGCTGTTTTAGCCGGTTGTGAAACACGCGTGCCTGACAGTGGTGCGGGGGTTGGCTTTGGCACCTATGCTGAATACCAACAGCGCCGCGAAGCAGAACTGATCGCCAATGGGGAAGGGCGCGCGTCTGCGCAACCCATCGCTCCTGCGCTTGCGATGTCAAACGAAGCCATTGCCCCCACTGAGGGGGCGGATGTTGCCGATGCGGCGATGGCTGCGATTGGCCAAGGTGGCGCAGTTTCTCAAGCGCCACTTGATGCGCCTGCGGACCCCACGGGGCAGTTTTCACAAGCAGTTGCGACGCCCACAAGCGTTGAAAACAGCGTTGGGATTTCGGCAGAAAATGATTTCGATGCCGTATCCTCTGAGCGCTCAATCGAACAAGATGCAGCTGTGATTGCGGCAAACCGTCAAGCTTATCAAACAGTTGAGCCCACTGCGGTGCCGTCGCGCCCGAAAGATGCAACAACATCTTTGGTCAGTTTTGCGCTATCCACATCCAATTCAGTGGGCCAAGCTTTGTATTCACGCCTGACAGTGGGCGCCGCAGCGCGTGCTGAGCGCAATTGCGCGAAATACCCGTCACCTGATTTGGCGCAAGAAGCATTCTTGGCAGGTGGTGGTCCTCAGCGTAATGTCCAAGGTCTTGACCCTGATGGGGATGGATTTGCTTGCTCTTGGGATCCGCGCCCCTTCCGTTTGGCTGCGCGCAGCAACTAAATCATCATGACAAAGCTCAACTGCCAGTTCCATGCCTCGCCTAATTTTGGCGATCGGCGTGGAGGTGTGCGGCCTGATATGATCGTTTTGCATTACACGGCGATGAACTGTGCGCAGGACGCACTGGCGCGTTTGTGTGATCCCGAATTCGAAGTTTCAGCCCATTATCTCATCGATTCTGATGGGCGTATTGTGCAGATGGTTGATGAAGCCAAGCGCGCTTGGCATGCAGGTGCTGGCGCTTGGGGCAATGTGTCGGATGTGAATTCACATTCCATTGGAATTGAGCTGTCCAACGCTGGCACCACGCCGTTTGCAGCTGCACAGATGGATGCTTTGGAAAGCCTTTTGGCACAGATTATGCGTCGTCATAAGATCAAGCCAGAGCGCATCATCGGCCATTCCGACATGGCGCCTGCGCGCAAAATTGATCCCGGCCCGCGCTTTGATTGGCATCGCTTGGCGCGTCAAGGATTTGGCGTTTGGCCCGCCCCCGCAGGTGCTCTTGCCGTTGATCAGGATGCTTTTTTGCAGGCCCTCAATCTGTTTGGGTATCACTGCGAAGATCAGAAAGCTGATGTCATCCTTAGTGTTTTTCGTGATCGGTTTCGTCCGCGACATGAGGGACCGTTGGATGAGATAGACATGGCACTTGCGCATGATTTGGCCCAACGCTTTCCCGTTGACCGCGCAAGCCCCAGCGATTAAGTCCCAAAGCGCACGGATGGCTGGATGACCGCGGGTTCTGGGGGCTTATGCCCACTGGAACGCGAGGAAAGTCCGGACTCCATTGGACGACAGTGCCGGGTAACGCCCGGCGAGGGTAACCTTAGGGATAGCGCCACAGAGAACAGACCGCCTTCTATATCGGAGGTAAGGGTGAAACGGTGGAGTAAGAGACCACCGCGCAAGCGGCAACGCAAGCGGCACGGCAAGCCCCACTGGGAGCAATGCCAAATAGGGGTCTCGTGTGAGGCACAGCGTTCGCTGCGTCATCATAGGGATGTTCAAGCCCGAGAGACCCGGGTTGGCAGCTTGAGCGTGTTGGTAACAATACGCCTAGAGGAATGGTCATCGACGGTGTTCGCACCTGAACAAAATCCGGCTTATAGGCCATCCGTGCAAATCAACTGATAGACTTTGTCATCGATATAGCCTGCGTCATCGGTCTCGTTGCCTAGGGGCGCGTTTTTTCGCGCAACACCCAAGCCGCACGCAGGATCAAGCTGAAAGCCACCAGTTCCAACAGTTCTTCCATGAGTGTGCTATGTGGCAAATAAAACGCGCCCTGCTCAAAGGCGCTGGACAGGCCAAAGATCAAGATAGCCGCATAGATATTTAAACTTGTCGGATGGGTAAAGTAGCGCCCGATTGCCGCCAGTTTCGGCGATACACGCAAGATGAAAAGACCCAAAGCGCATAGGGTGAGCGCCGCCCAGAATGTGGCCATAACGATTTGAATTGTTGTCACAAGATCAGGATCAGCCCCGATCGCGGCCCCAAAACTTAATTCGCGTCCTGCGCCGACAAATGGCAGATTTGAAATGAACAGCCCAAACGCAAGCAATGTCAAATGGCGCAGCTTGATCAACTGGTACAGTCGCATCCAAAACACCAGCGTGCTCAGCACCAAGATGACAATCTGAGCGTTTTCAAGCAGACCATTTTCGCTGGTCAAAAGGGTCGGGTCGATGAGGGCCATAACATGTGTTCCTGTAATATGCTTGTCGCAGCAAGACCAAAGAAAGCCAACTCTGTCAATGATATGTACGACCGTTGGGACTGCTCGTGCTTTTGACGGTGCCAATTCGACAATTGGTCCCCCTAAGGGCTTTGCGCGCTTGGCATAAATCCCGTTAGCCCCCATATTGGTTTCGTATTCAGGTTTTCAAACGGGGAGAGACCCATGAGTTTCGTTAAAACATTGGCCACATTAGCCGTCGGTTTCGCTGCTGCCAAAGGCGCTGACAAAATGCGCCAGATGGGCGGCATGGACGGCCTGCGCGATGCCATGCGCAAAGCGGGCGACGAAGGCGGCATGGCCGACCAAATGGGCCAAATGGCTGAAAAATTCGGCGTCCCTGGTGGCGCAGATGCGATCAAAAAAATGATGGGAAGCTTTGGCAATCAGGCGGCAGATGCCTCTGAGGCGACCGAAGCGGGGCTTGGATCTTTGTTCTCAGCCATGGGCGGCGCGGCGGCTGCTGGTGCGGGGGGGCTGTCTGAAATGTTCAGCGCTGTGACCAAAGACACGCCCGTTGGCACAGCAGCCGAGGATCATGCCAAACTGATGATCCGCGCTATGATTATGGCTGCGAAATCGGATGGTGAAATTGACGCAGAAGAACGCAGCAAGATTTTGGATCACCTCACGGATGCGTCCCAAGAAGAAATCGATTTCGTGCAACGCGAATTGGACGCACCTGTTGATCCTATGGCGCTGGCCAAAGAGGCCACAGAGGACACAAAGGGCAAGATTTACGCGGCAGCTTTGATGGCGATTTCAGTCGATACAGCCGCCGAACAGCAATTCCTAAAATCCTTGGCAACCGCTTTGCAATTGGATGCGGCAAAACAGGCCGATATTCACCTGTCTATGGGGAAGCCTGCGCTTTAAACTGGGATAAGGTCGTGACCTAAGGCCTTGGCAGATGCTGTCAGGGCCTTTTTGTTGGCGTCAGCCTGCAAATGCCTCTAGCTGCCCCGCCGAATCTGTGACATAGACAGCCCCAAGAGCACAGCATCGTTCCGTTAGGTCGATCTGGGCTGTAAAAAATTCGGCCATGGTGGCCACGCTTGTGTTTTTTTGCCGATATCCCCATTGACTCGAAGGGGGAAGGCTATAAAAGGCAGGCTTCAAGGATTTCACGGGGTGTCACGCGTAAGTGCCCGACTGACCCGTTGGACGTAAGACTGGAGACTTTAAAATGGCTAAGCCAACCACAATCAAAATCCGTCTGAACTCGACTGCGGACACGGGCCACTTTTACGTGACCAAAAAAAATGCACGTACGATGACCGAAAAAATGGTCATGAAAAAATATGACCCAGTGGTGCGCAAGCATGTTGAGTACAAAGAAGGCAAAATCAAATAAGCCTGATTTGAACGACAAAATGCAAAAGCCGCGCAAACCACAAGGTTCGCGCGGTTTTTCTTTGTAGAGCACCGCAGCGGACCAGCCCAAAATCCACGCCACCCGCGTGAACGAGGAGATCCCGATATGTGCCTACTTCAAGACCCCCCGCCAATTGGCAATTCAAGCGAATTAGATTTTGCACCCGCAGGCATAACCGATGTGCCGCCCTTCACTGTGCGCAGCGCCACTGCGAAAGACGCTGATGATATCGATGCGTTGATTGCCGAAAGCTATGGCGCGCTTTTGACGCCTGTTTACCATAACGATGTTTTGTCACGCGCCTTGCCACGTTTGCTGCGTACGCCCCCCAGTCTTTTGGCGGGCGGCAGTTACTTTGTTGCGGATGCTGGCGGGCTGCTTTTGGGCGCGGGCGGTTGGTCACAAGCCACACCTTTCGGCGGTGTGGGGCCTGCTTGCAATGGCCACATGCGCCGCGTCGCTGTGCGCCCTGATTTTATTCGTTCGGGCATTGGGGCATTGATCGTCGATCACACTTTAGACCACGCAAGGGAACAGGGCGTGAAAAATATGCACTGCCTATCGACTTTGGCGGCCGAAGATTTCTATGCCGCGCAAGGATTTAAAGCGACAGGCGAAGTGGAGCTGACGCTCGAGCCAGGCTTGTATTTGCCTGCTATCCAGATGGGGCGTGCTTTGCACTAGAGGCTTCTGAGTGCAGGGCGACAGCACGTATTTTTCCCATCGTTTCCTATTAAAAAAAGCCAGCTAAAAAGCTGGCCTTTTCGCGTTTCTAGTGCAGCTTGGCTTAGTCACGATTACCAAGGAAGCTGAGCAAGAACATAAACATGTTCACGAAATCAAGGTATAGGCTCAAGGCGCCCATAATAGCGGATTTCGCCAACCATTCTGAATCCATCGCATGCGCGTGGGCCAGATAGTCGTTTTTGATCTTTTGTGTGTCATAGGCTGTGAGGCCTGCAAAAATCAAAACACCAATCGCAGAGATCGCGAAGCTCAAAACACCTGAGCCAAGGAAGATATTGACGATAGAGGCCACGATCAGACCGATCAGACCCATCATCAAAAATGTGCCCATGCCAGACAGGTTTTTCTGCGTTGTGTAGCCAAAAATCGACAAACCAGCAAAGGCGATGGCGGTCACGAGGAATGTCTGCGTGATCGAAATGCCAGTGTAGGCGGCAAAAATGTAGCTGATCGACAGGCCAAACAAGGCGGCGTAGACGTAGAAAAACAGCTGAGCACCAGCTGCAGACAGGCGGTTAATCGCAGCGCCGAATGCGAAGATCATGCCAAGTGGCGCAAACATCGCGATATAGCCCAAAATGTTGGGGCGCAGTGTTTGCGGATCACGGAACAACGACAAAAGCGCATCATTCGTGCCAACAGCCCATGCCACCAATGCTGTCAAAAGCAGTCCAACAGACATTGTGCCGTAGACCTTGTTCATATGTGTGCGTAGGCCCTGATCAATTTGGGCGGCTGAGCCGGCGCGCGCGCCTGCATCAATCGTTCTGTAGTCAGCCATGGACTGTACTCCTGTTCGAAAAAAATCTTTTGCCAAACGTCTTGTTTGGTTTCCACTTCAATATTGGCATGGTCGCGCAGGTTTTCAAGGTTCAAAGTGCCGCAAGCTTTACGAAAAACGAAAAAGACCGCGCCTGTATGGGGCGCAGTCTTGCTTTCAATTGGGTCTCGGGGACAGTCCACCCAACTGAGGGTCGTTTCGACGTGAAATGTTCAGGCTTTCCAGTGGTTTGGTGCATCCCACGCAGGGCGTGAGGATTCATGTTCCGCTTGGGCGCGGGTCACGCCGATATCGTCTAGAATATGGTCATCCAGTGCGGCCAAGGCTTTGCGTTGACGCGCCACAGTGCGCGCTTGAGCTAAGCGGGACAGCAAAGAAGTGGAGGAGGGGGCGCCAAAAGCGCGACGGAGCGTCAAACTAGCCATGATTACTTTCCAATCTGTGAAGTGTTTATCTTTATGTATCATCCATGTTGATATGTTTCGCTGATTGTGGCACATAAGTAAAATGAATGATTGTTCGATTAAGCATCACGGAGTGTGATATGGCGCGTAACCTAGATATGACGGCCCTTAGGTCTTTTGTTGCAGTTGCTGATTGTGGCGGTGTTACCCGTGCCGCTGGGTTCTTGAATCTGACGCAATCAGCAGTCTCGATGCAGCTTAAACGTTTAGAGGAAAGCCTTGATCTAAAGCTGCTCGACCGATCGGCGCGCACGATTTCACTCACTGCAAATGGCGAACAATTGCTGTCATACGCGCGGCGCATGTTGGACCTAAACGACGAAGTGTTCGGGCGTTTGACGGCGCTTGAGTTCGAGGGCGAAATCGTTTTGGGCGTGCCCCACGACATTATATACCCGTCGATCCCGCAGGTGTTGCAGCAGTTCAATCATGCTTTCCCAAGGATGCGGGTGAATTTGGTCTCGTCCTATACGACGCGTTTGAAAGAAATGCTGGCACGTGGCGAGGCTGATTTAATCCTAACCACTGAAGACGATCTAGACGCAGGCGGTCAGACCCTTGTTGAGTTGCCGCTGGTTTGGGTTGGCGCGATCAATGGCACAGCTTGGCGTCAACGCCCCTTGCGTTTGGCTTTTGAACACAAATGCCTGTTCCGTAAAGGGGTGCAAAAGGCTTTGGATGATGGCGGCATTCCTTGGCAGATGGCAATCGAAAGCGATCAATCGCGCACAATCGAAGCCTCTGTTTCAGCCGATTTGGCTGTACACGCGATGCTTATTGGCTCGACGCCGCCTCAATCCGAGCCGATTCAGCACGGCGGAGCTTTGCCAGAACTGCAGACCAAAAAGATAAACCTCTACAGTGCAGATGTTGCGCGTGGAGAGGCCTTTCAGGTCCTGCGCGACTTACTGCGCAACTCTTATACCATGCGCGTTGCGACACGAGGTTTAGCTGCTCAATAGCACGTATCACAGTGATCGATGGTGCTTTTTGACGGTGTTTGTTTACGTAATATTCGCAAATTGCTGTCATTTTGAGATGGTGAATATTCGCAAATTGCGAAAAATGTTGCTATTCGCTCTTTGGTTTAGTCACAAAATCGATTTTACGCGTCTGTCGTTTTATTAATTTTTTGACTTGTTTTTGTAAATACTGTTATTTTTCAGGCGTCTAAGGGAAAATTTCTGTTTCCTGTACAAAAAGACAGGTTGAGAAAGAAGGCGCATCAGCCGAAGTCTGGTATACACGCATAGGTTACTCTGTGTGCTTAGGTAAGGAGCCGTTGTTATGAAGCATCCTGTGGATGTCCATGTAGGAAAGCGTATTCGACATCGTCGGTGGATGGTTGGTATGACCCAACAGCAGCTCGCTGAAAAAGTCGGGATTAAATTCCAGCAAATTCAAAAGTACGAAACGGGCATGAACCGTGTTTCTGCATCGCGTCTGTGGGATATTTCCGAAGCGCTAGAGGTTCCTGTGGCTTTCTTCTTTGATGGTGTCGAAGTTGATACTCCCGAAGTGGTTGAAAACGGTGCATCTGTTCCAGCAGATATTCTTGCCGATAAAGAAGCGCTCGAACTCGTGCGGTCTTACTATTCAATCCCAGCAAATCAACGCCGCCGTCTATTTGAATTGGCACGTGTTTTATCTGACGTCGCCTAAGTTCAAGGCACTGAATATATCGTGGACATAAGGTTTAGGCCGTGGTCCATTTTCTGCAAAAGTCCTGCCCGCATATGGTGCAGGACTTTTGCGGTTTAGAGCCACCTCATCTGTCTTGACGCTTTGTGCTGCACATATTACCGCAATGAGATGACACGATAGGTAGGGGCGCAGGCGACACATGACACAGATCCAACTTTCCAAGGCCGATCAAGCCAGCCTTATTGAAACAGCCCATGCCGCAGCTGATGCCGCGCGTGTTGTCACCCTAGCTTATTTTCGCGGCACAGCTTTGGCCACAGAATCCAAGCTCAAAACTGGGTTTGATCCTGTAACTGTGGCAGATCGCGCCGCCGAACAAGAAATGCGCAAAGTCATCTCAGAAATGCGCCCTGATGATGCGATCCACGGCGAAGAATTTGGCCCCAAATCAGGCACAAGTGGATTGACATGGGTATTGGATCCGATTGATGGCACACGCGGGTTCATTTCGGGCACCCCAACATGGGGCGTTCTGATCGCCTGCCGTGATGAGGTGCAGGTCCAGCTTGGTGTCATCGACCAGCCGTATATCGGAGAACGGTTTTTTGGCGGTTTCGGACAAGCGTCCCTGACAGGGCCACATGGGGATGAACAGCTCTCTGTTCGCAAAAATGTGGCTTTGAAAGATGCCATTATCTTTACGACATTCCCTGAAGTGGGCACAGAGAATGATCGTCAAGCTTTTGAAAACGTTTCTAAAAAATGTAAGCTTACGCGCTTTGGTATGGATTGCTATGCCTATGCACTTTTGGCGGCAGGGCAGGTGGATTTGGTCATCGAAGCAGGATTGCAACCCTATGATATTTTGGGGCCAATTGGTGTTATCGAAGCCGCTGGTGGGCTGGTAACGGACTGGCAAGGAAACTCTGCGATAAACGGCGGGCGCATCGTGGCTGCGGGATCCAAATCTCTTTTGGATGAATGCCTCGCGCATCTGAAAAACGCATAGGCAGCCCGATTTTTGATCACATCGGGCATGGGTTCTATGTGAAGCAAAAAGGGCTTTGAATGCACCCATGTTTTATCATTCGCGGCGCTGACGTGTTGATCACGATGGATGATCAACGCCGTGAAATCAAAGGTGGTGATATCTTGGTGCGTGATGGCGTGATCGAAGCGGTCGGCACCTTACTTTATGATGACGATGCGCAGATCATCGATGGGCGTGGCACTGTGGTAACGCCAGGTTTGGTGAACACGCATGCGCATCTGTTTCAATCCATGACGCGGGCCTTGCCTGCGACACAAAACCTTTCAAAACATGATGGCCTGCGGCATTTTTATCCCATTTGGGCACGCTACACACCCGAACATGCCTGCGTTTCGGCCATGGTGGGGCTGGCTGAACTTGCGTTTTCAGGGTGCTCTTTGACGGCCGATCACCCGCATTTATTGCCAAGTGGCGCAGGTTTAGATGGGTCGATTGAGGCGGCAAAATCGGTGGGGCTTCGCCTCCATGCCGTCCATGATGTGACGCACAGCCAAGGCAACACCTCAAATCAAAATCCGAACTCAGTTGTCACGCAACACGATCATATTTTGACGCAGAGTGCGCAATGTATCGATGCTTTTCACGACCCACGTGAAGGCGCAATGACCCGCATCGCTTTGGGCGCATGTTTCCCTCATGATGTTGAAAGTGAGGTGATGCAGCGCACGGCCGACGTGGCGCGTGACAAAGGGGTGATGTTGCACAGCTCTATTGGATGCTCGGCTTTTGATGTGTCCTACACTATTGAAAATAAACATAAAAATATGATTGAACGTTTGCATGACTTGGGGTGGACTGGCGCTGACGTTTGGTTGGCTGGGGCGACGAAACTTGACCAACACCACATTGAGCTTTTGGCAGAAACTCAAACACGCATGACGCATACGCCCTGTTCAGATTGCCGCTTTGGTCTTGGAATCGCCCCCATACAAGCCTTGCGAAATGCGGGTGTATGCGTAGGGCTCGGCACTGATGGCGGGGCGTCAAATGATGTTAGCAATCTTATGTCTGAGGCGCGTCAAGCAATGCTTTTACAACGTGTCATGAATGGACCTGAGGCTATGACAGCCCGAGAGGCCTTGGAAATGGCAACGCGTGGTGGTGCGCAGGTTCTTGGGCGCACGGATTTGGGGCAAATTTCTGTCGGTATGCGGGCTGATATCGCTATTTGGGATGTGGCTGACATCGAATCCGCAGGTGCGTGGGATCCTGCGGCTTTGCTGTTGGCGGGGCCAACCCAAGTGAAACATCTTTTCGTCGAAGGAAAACATGTGATCAATAATGGGTGGCTTGCCACGCTTGACATCTCGCGCGTCTTAACGCGTCATTCTGCACTTGTGCGTGGATTACAGGCGGCTTAATTCAAATAAAGATGTGTGATAAAGGGACTGTTTATATGTTAAAACGTACAACCTTGGCGCTGATTTCGGCAATTTCTTTGACGGCTTGCGGTTCGCAAACCGGTGCGGGTTTTACCCCAGTCGCAGCCGTGCAGACCCCTGCCTCATTCACATCGGTGGCTTCCGAGGGCCAAGTTCTCGCCGCGATAAATGCGGAGCGCGCCAAAGCGGGTCTCTCGCCCTTAACTTATAACGGTCAACTCACGCGGGCTGCTCGCGCCCATGCGCAAGACCAAGCTGCCAATGGATATTTCTCACACACAGGAAAAAATGGAAGCCAAGTCACAGATCGTGTGAAACGCGTTGGGTACTCGTACTGTTTGATCGCCGAAAACCTATCAGTTGGCTATCCTTCGGTGCAAGGCGCCGTCCAAGGTTGGATGAATTCAGCAGGGCACCGTCGCAACATTTTGAACGGCAGGTTTACTGACATTGGTATCGGTATTGCTGAAGGCGCGCTCTATGTCACCGTCTTTGGCGATCCTTGCTAGGGCCATACACAAGGCATGAAAACAAAAGAGAAAAACGAAAAACATGGTAAACCTTCAACTGAATGTTACGTGTTTATCAAGCCTGTCGATGCGATGCTAAGCCCTTGGGCGCTTGTATAATTTTTTACAAAATTAATCATTCTTGCCCCTGTTTCTCTGAGCCATGGTGCCGTAGTGTTTGCTCAAAGGCACTCTAAATTATGCAGGCATCCCATGGTTGAAGATCATACACTGGAAGACCCCATCGAGATGCAAGATGAAGATGGCTATGTGCTGTCACAGAAAGTAATTTCTGCCATTTTGGATGCAGTCGAGAGGCAGGATCGTCAGCTTCTCATCGATCTGATGGATCCTTTGCACCCTGCAGATATCGCCGACCTTTTGGAACAGGTTAGCGCAGCAGATCGCCGTGATTTCATCGAACTTTACGGGCGCGAACTCGATGGTGAAATTCTATCAGAGGTCGATGATGGTATCCGCGAAGAAGTGATTGCTTTGATGCGGCCTGAGTATCTGGCCGAAGCGGTGCGTGATCTCGAATCTGACGACGTGGTCGATCTGATTGAGGATCTGGAAGAAGACGCACAAGAAGCGATCTTGGCCTCACTTGAGGATGCGGACCGCGTTGTTGTTGAACAATCATTGTCCTATCCAGAGTTTTCTGCGGGCCGTTTGATGCAGCGCGAGGTCGTGATGGGGCCTGAACATTGGACTGTTGGTCAAGCCATTGATTTTATGCGTGAAACAGAATCCTTGCCCGATGATTTCTATCATATGGTTATCACAGATCCTTTGCTGCACCCGATCGGTCATGTCACTTTGGGTAAAATTTTGGGCGCGCCAAGGGATCAAAAACTATTGGATCTCTTGGAACCAGGCTTTCGCACTTTCCACGTGGAAGAAAGTGAATCCGATGTGGCCTATGCCTTTAACCAATATCACATGATTTCAGCCCCAGTGGTGGATCAAGACGATAGATTGATTGGCGTGATCACCATCGATGACGCGATGAACGTGCTGGATGAAGAGCACGAAGAAGACATTCTGCGCCTCGCGGGTGTGGGCGAGGGCACATTGTCCGATCGCGTATTCGAAACGGTTAAACAGCGTCTCCCGTGGTTGGGCGTGAACCTTTTGACCGCTATCTTGGCCTCACTTGTGATTGCGCAATTCGAAGCCACGATTACAGCCCTTGTCGCATTGGCCGTCTTGATGCCAATCGTGGCATCTATGGGGGGCAACGCAGGCACGCAGGCTTTGACAGTTGCTGTACGTGCGATCGCCACGCGCGATTTGACGGGCGCAAACGTGTGGCGCGTGATCCGACGTGAAATTCTTGTTGGGTTAACCAACGGATTGATTTTCGCGGTGATCATGGGCGTCGTTGGGTTAATCTGGTTTGGATCGCCCGCTTTGGGTTTGGTCATTGCAGTCGCCATGGTGGTCAACTTGGTTGTCGCGGGACTTGCGGGCATCGGCGTGCCCGTCATCTTGGAACGTGTCGGGGTCGATCCCGCTTTAGCGTCGGGCGCATTCGTGACCACTGTGACAGATATCGTTGGCTTCTTCGCGTTCCTCGGTTTGGCTGCGGTATTCTTGCTATAGCGCTGCGATCTAAAAGTGAGGGAAAGGTCTAGGGTATGGCCGGCATAAGTGTCGATTTGAAAGCGATTGCGCGCAAAAAGGCGCTGAAAACGCGCGGAATTGTGCATGGCCGTGATCAAGGACTAAATGCTCAAGCAACAGTGCTTTTGACCAATTTTTTGACCCCATATTTTGGCAAAGTTATCGCGGGCTATATGCCGATCAGGTCGGAAATAAACCCATTGCCCTGCATGCAAAACCTAACAGAACATGGTCCAGTGGCTGTACCTGTGGTTGAAGCCAATGCAGCCCCTTTGCGTTTTGACCTTTGGACGTCACAGACAGAGATGGTCGAAGGTGCCTTTGGCGCGGCGGTGCCCAAGCATTCAAGCCCCGTGACGCCCGATGTGGTGATCGTGCCTCTGGTGGCGTTCAATCGTGCGGGGCATAGATTAGGCTATGGTGGCGGATTTTATGATCGCACCTTGGCAAAATTGCGTAAATCACAGGATGTCTTTGCAGTCGGTTTTGCCTATGCGGGGCAAGAAATGTCAGATTTTCCAGTGTCGCATTTTGATGCGCCTTTGGATGCAATCGTGACCGAAACCGAAGTTTTCACCGTTTAGCGCTTGCCTCAGGTCTTGCATTCTGTGGTCAATGGCGGGTAAGCCGTGGGCATGAAAATCCTATTTCTCGGCGATATCGTCGGTCGCGCGGGGCGCGATGCGGTGATCCAACGGCTTCCTGTTTTACGCAAAGAATGGAAGCTAGACTTTGTTGTGGTCAACGGTGAAAACTGCACCAATGGCATGGGGCTGTCTGGCGATCATGCCAAGCTTTTGCTTGAGGCTGGCGTCGATTGTTTGACGCTAGGTGATCATGCTTTTGACCAAAAAGACATGATGCAGTTTTGTGAAAACGAAACGCGGATCATTCGCCCGATCAACTTTGCCAAAACAGCACCTGGACGTGGGGTTCGTATTTTCGAAGACGCACGCGGCCGTCGTATTTTGGTGGCGCAAATTCTGGGGCAGGTCTTTATGAAACGCGCCTTTGATGACCCGTTTTCCGCCCTTGATGAGGTCTTTACCCGTCACAAACTGGGCGGTCAGATCCAAGCAGCATTGATTGATGTGCATTGTGAAGCCACCTCTGAAAAGATGGCCATGGGGCATTTTTGCGATGGCAAGGCGTCTTTGGTGGTCGGAACACATACGCATGTTTGTACGGGCGATGCGCAGATCCTGCCCGCAGGGACAGCCTATCTGACTGATGCTGGCATGTGCGGTGATTATAATTCTGTGATCGGCATGGACAAAGCCGAACCTTTGCGCCGCTTTATTACAGGCATGTCAAAGGGCCGTTTTGAACCCGCCAAAGGCGAAGCGACCCTGAGTGGCGTTTATGTCGAGACGGATGATGCCACAGGGCTTGCCACACGGGTGAAACAGATTCGTCATGGTGGCCGTTTGGAGCAAAGCGCCCCATAAAGGGCAGAGCTTCGATAATTGCGCTACAGATGTCAGATTTTGACGTGCTTTCCCGCATCGGGGGCAGTTCTCGCTTGTGAAGATCAGTGAACCGCGTCCATTATGGTTGCGGTTCAACAAGCCCCTGAGGTGACATGGAAATTTTTCAATTTGACCCGATGACACAAGCAATTTTGTCTTTGGTGGTCGTGGGCTTCATGTTCGTTTTGTTCGTGCGCGAAGTTTTTTCGACTGAAGTTGTCGCTCTCACGGGGGCGTCTTTGATGATTTTCTTCGGCATTCTTCCCTATGAACAAGGTCTAGAGGTGCTTTCAAACCCCGCGCCTTGGACAATCGCTGCGATGTTTATCGTGATGGGGGCTTTGGTGCGCACGGGCGGGCTGGAGTGGTTCACGCAGCTTGCAGGACGATCCGCAGAAACGCACCCGCAGCGCTCTATCGCGATGCTTCTGGCCGTTGTTGTGGTCTTGTCGGCTTTTGTCGCCAATACTCCCGTTGTTGTCGTGATGATCCCTGTGTTTGTTCAACTCAGTTCCAAGTTGGGTACATCCGCTTCTAAGTTGCTGATCCCTTTGTCTTACGCTGCGATTATGGGCGGTACGATGACCCTGATTGGCACTTCGACCAACCTGCTGGTTGACGGTGTTGCGCGCGCGCAGGGTATGGAGCCTTTCACGATTTTCGAGGTCTCGCTTTTGGGCGTTATCATCGTCGCTTGGGGGATGATCTACCTTTATTTCATCGGGCGGCACCTTTTGCCCGAACGCGAAAGTTTGGCAAATATGTTAAACGGATCGCGATCCAAGATGAAGTTTTTCACCGAATCCGTGATCCCGCCCGATAGTAACTTGATTGGCCGCGAAGTGCTGACTGTGCAGCTTTTCAAACGCGAAGGCGTGCGCCTGATTGATGTTGTCCGCGGCGATAAATCTCTGCGTCACGATCTAAAATCAGTGATGCTAGAGGTTGGCGATCGCGTTGTCTTGCGCTCGCAAATTTCCGAATTGCTGAGCTTGCAGCGCGATAAATCACTCAAACGTGTCGATCAAGTTTCTGCTGTCGAAACCAGCACCGTTGAAACCCTGATTACACCCGGATGTAAGATGGTCGGCCGTGCGCTCAGTTCCATGCGCTTGCGCCGCCGCTATGGCATATATGTTTTGGCCGTACATCGCCGCAACCAAAACCTAGGCCATAAGATCAATGACATCGTGGTGCGGGTCGGGGATACGCTTTTGATCGAAGGCGCGCCCGAAGACATCCAGCGCTTGGCGGCGGATATGGATTTGGGCGATGTCTCAAAGCCGACCGAGCGCGCCTATAACCGATCCCACGGCCCGATTGCTTGGATTGCCATGTTTTCTATTGTGATTCTCGCGGCATTCGGTGTGGCGCCGATCTTGATGTTATCGGTCATTTCTGTCGCAGTTGTTTTGGTCACGCGTTGTATCGATGCCGATGAAGCCTTTTCTTTCGTTGATATCAGATTGTTGACCTTAATCTTTTCGATGCTGGCCGTTGGCGCGTCCTTGCAGGCCTCTGGCGCTGTTGCGATGATCGTAAACGCCATTGCGCCCTTGCTCGAGGGTTTGCCAATTTTCTTTGTGATCTGGTCGATTTATCTTCTGACATCGATCCTGACAGAACTTGTGTCCAACAATGCGGTGGCCGTGGTGGTAACCCCCATCGCCATCGCCCTTGGTCAACAAATGGGGTTGGACCCACGTGGGTTGGTTGTGGCTGTGATGGTTGCCGCGTCTGCCTCTTTCGCCACGCCGATTGGCTATCAAACAAATACGATGGTTTACGGGCCTGGCGGGTATAAGTTCACAGATTATATGAAGATCGGTATTCCATTGAATATATCTATCGGTCTTCTGGCCTCAGCCGTTATTCCGTTTTTATGGCCGCTTTAGACAGGAAACCCCATGTTTCCCCAATAGACAGCGGCAGGTGGCCTTGCAGGTACAGGTCTGCATCGCCTATATGAAAGCAATTCTAAAATTCTAGTCGCGAAAGGCTTTTTCACATGGCAGGCCACTCAAAATGGGCAAATATCCAACACCGTAAAGGGCGTCAGGATAAATTGCGTTCCAAACTCTTTTCCAAACTCGCCAAAGAAATCACTGTGGCAGCGAAAATGGGGGACCCTGATCCAGACAAAAACCCGCGTTTGCGCATGGCGGTTAAAGAAGCCAAATCGGTTTCTGTGCCCAAAGACGTGATTGAGCGCGCGATCAAAAAGGCCATCGGCGGCGATGCGGAAAACTACGACGAAATCCGCTACGAAGGCTACGGCCCTAACGGCGTGGCAGTGATCGTAGAAACCATGACCGACAATAAAAACCGTACCGCATCGACTGTGCGTTCCACTTTCTCCAAAAACGGTGGGAACTTGGGCGAAACGGGATCTGTTGGCTTTATGTTTGACCGCAAGGGGGCGATTTCCTACCCCGCAGAGGTTGGCGATGCTGACACTGTGATGATGGCCGCGATTGAGGCTGGCGCGGAAGATTGCGAAAGCACTGAAGATGGCCACCACATTACCTGTGCTGATACGGATCTGAATGATGTGTCCACAGCGCTGGAAGCGGAACTTGGTGAGTCTGAGAGCACCAAGCTGGTTTGGGTGCCAAATATTCAAACCGAATTGGATTTCGATGGCCTAGAGAAATTGATGAAGCTGGTTGATGCTTTGGAAGATGATGACGATGTGCAAACCGTCACCACCAATTTCGAAGCCTCAGACGAAGTGATGGCACAGTTTAACGACGCATAACTTTTGCCTGTTTGAATTGGCCCCGCTGAAATGGCGGGGCTTTTTTCATATCTACCCTTTGGTTTTTCACGACACATAAGGTCTTGCCCATGCAGGCGCTGATAACGGGCTTTTTGTCTTCGCTCACATTGATCGCCGCGATTGGCAGTCAAAACGCCTTTGTTTTGCGCCAAGGATTGCGCCGCAGGCATGTCGTGCCCGTGGTTCTTGTTTGTATCCTGTCAGAAGCTCTCTTAATCAGCATCGGCGTGTTCTCATCTGCATGGATCGCAACTGTTTTGCCAATAGCGTTGCCGATCATGCGCTGGGGCGGTGCGGCATTCTTGTTGGTCTATGGCGCACTGTCCTTGCGGTCAGCCCTGCGCGGAGGGCAAAGCCTGACGGCCGCGCAAGGCAGCGCCCAAAGCCTGCGCGCAGCGGTCCTGACATGCCTAATGCTGACATGGTTAAATCCGCATGTATATTTGGACACCGTTGTTTTGCTTGGCGCGATTTCGGCCGAATTCGGCGATCTGGCTTGGCTTTTCGCGATTGGGGCTATTTCTGGGTCAACTGTATTTTTCACGGCATTGGGGTTTGGCGCCCGCTACATGGCAGCATTGTTCGCCAAGGAACTGTCGTGGCGCATTCTTGATGCAGCAATCTGTGTGGTTATGTGGCTTATCGCCGTCAAATTGATGCGCGGGTTTTAATCGCCCTTGCACTTCGTTTCGCTTGGGCACAGTGTCTCGCCATGACGTCAATCCAAACCAGACCTATGGCAGGCATCTTGTGGATGTTTGCGACAACATTGTGTTTCGTGACCATGAACATCTTGGTCAAATACGTGGGCACGGGCTTGCCTGTGACGCAAGCTGCGTTTTTGCGCTTTGCTTTGGGCGTGGTCTTTTTGGTGCCAATGCTTGGGTCTGTACGCAAAGCTGTGTTCACGCGCGAGGTCTTTGGTTTGATCGCTCTGCGCGGCGGAATTCACGCCATTGCCATGGTGCTGTGGTTCTATGCGATGACCCGTATCCCGATTGCTGAAGTCACGGCGATGAACTTTATGAACCCGATCTATGTGACTCTGGGCGCGGTTGTTCTGTTCGGCGAAAAAATTGCAGCGCCCCGTATCATCGCCTTGATCATGGCCATCATCGGCGGTGTTGTGATTTTGCGCCCTGGTCTGCGTGAAATCGATTCTGGTCATATCGCCATGGTCTTTGCTGCGATGTTTATCGCTGGCAGCTATTTGACCGCCAGCGTGTTGTCGAAACGGTTGCCTGCCAGCGTTGTGGTGTTTTCGCTCTCCATAATAGTGCCGTTGTTTCTTGCGCCATTTGCCATCGCACAGTGGCAAACGCCGACGCTGACGCAACTGGGCTTGCTGTTCGCGACATCTTTCTTTGCTACTTTCGCGCATTATTGCATGACGCGCGCCTTTGCCTGCGCGCCGATGAGTGTCATCCAGCCTGTGTCCTTCTTGCAGTTGCTTTGGGCCACTATCGCAGGGGTTGCCTTGTTTGGCGAAGGTATCGATCTGTTTGTGATTTGCGGCGGCCTGATGATTATCGGCGCGGTCACTGTGATTTCGATACGTGAGGCCCGTGCGGAAAAGCGCCTACGATCCGTTAAATCCATTACCTAAACCTGTCTTGGCGGCCTGACTGCGTGATCTGCGTAGGCAAGGGGGAATTAACCTTAGCTGCAGATGGCACTTGTGTTTGTTCTCGTTTTGCCCCATATCCTGAGGTGTGAGATGGGGTATTCTACAATATGTTGCGGTCTTTGGGGCCGTTATGGGGCTAGGTGTCGCCTTTCCTTCTGTGAAAACAGGGGGGCTAGAGGCTGCGCAAACAGCGACTTTCGCGCCTGATAAAACCACGCCACAGTATTCTGGAAAAGCGCGCATCATAGATGGCGATACCTTGGCTCTGGGGGCTGTCAAAGTGCGTTTGCACGGTATTGATGCCCCCGAATTGGCGCAGACCTGTATGGATGCGCAGGGCAAGATCTGGGGCTGTGGGCAGTGGTCCATGGCCGCGCTGCAAAGCCTTGCCCAAGACACAGTTCAATGCGCGCAAACCGATGTGGATCGCTACGGCCGTATTGTTGCCGTCTGCCGTGCGGCGGGTGTGAATCTAAATCACGCTATGGTTGCCCATGGGGCGGCCTTTGCCTATGCGAAATATTCGACCGATTATATTACCGCTGAAAACCAAGCCCGAAAATCATCATTGGGCTTGTGGCAAGGCGGTGCGCAAAAGCCTGCTGCGTATCGTGCTGAAAAGCGCGCGCAAGCGCAGCAAGACCACGCCGCAGTGCAAGAGCCTGCGCCAAAAGGATGCACGATCAAAGGCAATATTTCCAAGTCTGGCCGTCTTTACCACCTGCCGGGATCGCGTTGGTATGAAAAGACTCAGATCAATACCAAAAACGGTGAACATTGGTTTTGTTCAGAAGAACAGGCGCTGCGTGCGGGGTGGCGCGCGGCCAAGGGATAGCGCAGGGAGGGGCATTCGAATTAAATTCGATCGGATTTGAGAAATTCAAAAGAAGTTTGCACAAATTGCACAATGCCTCTTGTGTCTGCCTGTTGCATTCTGTAAATCGCCCTCACCGGGTCGTTAGCTCAGTTGGTAGAGCGCTTCGTTTACACCGAAGATGTCGGGAGTTCGAGCCTCTCACGACCCACCATTTACCTCCTCTTAATCGTTAAAATTTGTCTGGACCTCATGGCCCAGTTTTTCTGATGTCCATCGGTACCTCTATGTACTCGGTTGCGCGCTGAGCGGGGCAAAGAGGCAAATGCCTTGCATACACCCGACTATGCGCGTTCGCCTGGATCGATCCAAAGCAAGTAATGCGCCGATTTATGGGCGTTTTTTGAGGGCGACGCCTGCTGCGCAATTTTTTTTTCAAACCAAGTCACATTTCGTGCATATGGCGCTTGACGCGCAAGCCGTCGAGCCATAGAACGCCACAACGTTCAGACGGTAACGTCAGAATGGTAGCGAGCGGTTGTAGCTCAGTTGGTTAGAGTACCGGCCTGTCACGCCGGGGGTCGCGGGTTCGAGTCCCGTCAACCGCGCCATCGCTACCTTGCTCTTTTAGGTCCGCCTTTCAGAGCGCTTCGAAGTGAAGCAGAAAATAGCCGAAAGGCAATGCGCGGTTGTAGCTCAGTTGGTTAGAGTACCGGCCTGTCACGCCGGGGGTCGCGGGTTCGAGTCCCGTCAACCGCGCCACTTTTCTTCATAACATTATGAAACATCGTGGCGCTTACAGCGCGCAATTTTCGATTCGATTTCTCTTTTTATTCAATAGAATAGGGCAGGGTGCCCCGCGTATTTGGGTCGATCGATAGGGCACGGTCCAGCGGTGGAACGGATCTTTGGTGACATTCGCGGCGCAGGCAAATGCGGCAAGAAATACCAATCGGTTCAAACGCACTTGGGTTTTTGACATCTAAATCGTCTGCATACACCAAATCTGCCGCATGGCTGACTTCACAGCCCAAACCAATCGCGTAACGGCGCACTGGCGCATGAAATGATCCGCCTGATTTTGACACATCTCGGGCGATGGACAAATAGCGTACGCCATCTGGGGTTTCAGCCAATTGGCGCAAGAATCGGCCAGGCGTTTCAAAGGCTTGGTGGACATTCCAAAGGGGGCAGGCACCGCCATATCGCGCAAATTGTAACCGCGTTGATGAGTGGCGTTTGGTGATCGTCCCCGCTTGATCTACGCGCACAAAGTAAAAGGGCACGCCTTTTGCGCCAGAGCGTTGCAGCGTTGATAGTCGGTGTCCCACTTGTTCGATTGACGCACCAAAGCGGTCGCTGAGTATTTCTAAATCATGGCGTGTTTCTTGGGCTGCTGACCAAAATGCTTCGTAAGGCATTAGAGCTGCGCCTGCGTAATAATTGGCCAAGCCTATGCGGGCAATTTTTCGAGCATCTTCCGATTGAAAGCCCGCTTGATCTAGTATTTCATCCAGGAGATCACTTTGGGTCAAAAGCGCTAATTGGTGCAATATTTGAAAGCTTTGCGTCGCACGCGTCGAGCGGGCACAGAGCGATAAAATTCCACGCTCGGCATCAAAATCACGAACCAAATCTGTCGTGAACCGCAGGTGAATGCCGCGTGCCTCTAAGGCGTTAATGGCAGTTTTGGTTACCTCTAAGACCGTGCCGTTTGAGGATGCAAATTCTTCCGCTGCGCGATCGACGCTGTCGATGTAATTGTCGCAATAGTGAAAGAAGTCGCGCACCTCCTCCCAAGGGGATGGTCTTGCTGCACTTTCATTTTGCCCCAAGGCATCATCAAGAGAGGCCAGTCTTTCGGTGCTTTGACGGTAGACCCCATGCAGTTTTAAAAAGGCGCGAGCCAAGGCTGGGGCGTTGCTGGCAGCAAGACGCAGATCAGCCAAGGGCGGCGTGCCATCGCCGAACACAGGGTCGGCCAAGGCTTCGCGCATATCGGTGACCATACGCTCTGCATCGCCCGTGGAAAGCTCGGTCACGTCAAAACCGAACTCTTGCGCCAAGGCCAAAACAACGCCCGTTGAAACGGGTCGATTGTTGTTTTCCATCTGATTCAGATAGGGCAATGACACCCCAAGCTTTTCGGCAAAAACGCGTTGTGTGAGCCCAAGACGGGTGCGTGTCTCGCGCAATTTCGCGCCTGCGTATAGTTTTTGCTGTGCCATCGGATTTACCAAAGTTTCGGTTGAGTTTGCATCTTTGCGCTACTCTACCATCCCTTTTGCAAATCTGTCATGCAAGGTGAAATTTTCGACTAGGGCGGCTGACGACCCCGCATCATGGCCCAAGAAAAGTCTAAGTTGTGCTGCCCATCACCACGCGTTCGCGGCGTATCACCCACAGTACACTCAAAACGCTACAGGTGGACACTGTCAGCATAATCAGCAGTAAAGGGGCGCTTCCGCGTTCGACAGTCAAGACTGATCCTGCAATCGCAGATAGGATTGCGCCGCCTGCAATCATCATCGATCCGCCCAAACCAGCAGCTGTGCCTGTGAGGTTTACGCGAACTGACATTGATCCCGTGACTGCATTTGGCATGGTCAGACCATTTCCGAGCCCCATGGGGATCATCAGCGCAAAGAACCAAAAGGCAGTGATATGATCCGTAAGGGTGAGTAGGGTGCACAAGCCGACCCCCAAAGATGTAATCATTGTGCCTGCAAGGCACATCGCGTTGATGCCAAAGCGCGCCGAAAAGCGTGCGGATAAGAAGTTACCAAGAAAGTACCCCGCCGCAGGGGCGCCAATCCCAAGGCCAATTGTTTCGGATGAAAGTCCAAAAATCTGCACACCTACAAAGGGCGCGCCGCCCAAAAATGAAAAGAACGTGCCTGATGCGAAGGCTGTGCAAAACGCATACCCCAAGAAACGCTGAGATGACAAAAGCTCTGGAAACCCAGCCACCATTTTCATGAATGAGCTGTCAGATTTGGGCGCGGTTTCCCCCATGTCGAAAAATGCTAATAAAAACAATAATGCGCCGCAGAGTGCCAAAAAGGCAAAGGTGCCTGTCCAACCGAAGCTAGATGTCAAAAAGCCGCCGATAGTCGGTGCAACCATCGGCACAATCGCCATACACATTGTGACATAGGCCATCATCGAGGCGACTTTATTTTCGGGAAAAACATCGCGGACAACTGCACGCGATAACACCATGGTCGTTACGATTGCCGCCTGTAGTCCGCGCAGGATTAAAAACATCTGAATCGTTGTTGCTTGCATCGCGAGCACGGTCGCGGCAAGAAAAAAAGCTATACCAACAAGTGTGATAGGGCGCCTGCCAAACCGATCTGACAGCGGGCCAACCGCTAACTGCAACACTGCATTTGCCGCCATGAATACGCCGACAGACAACTGCATATAGGTGTAGTCCGTGTTGAAATACTCGGTCATCTCAGGCAGCGCTGGCAGAAAAATCGTCATCGCCATTGATGACATGCTCGCCATGAAAACCAGAGTGAAGATATGCGGTGGAGTATGGCGGTTCAGAAAGATTGGTTTGGATAAATTTGTCATTCTCGCAGCATATAAAGGCGCAAAGTTTAGTCCATCCTTATATCGGCGCGATCATGCACACCCCTACGCGTCTTTTTAGCCATTTGGCTTGAAACAGGCGGGCGATATTTGCGGCTTTGCAATTTAGCTATGTTTTGATTTGCAAGATTTGCAAATCTTCCATTGTTTTCTTTCCCCTAAAGCCCGCGAGGACTACAGTGGATGAAAGCCGTAAAAGGAGCCCTTTGTGACCGATATCATCCAAGAATTGCAAGATCGCCGCACCGAAGCACGCTTGGGCGGAGGGCAAGCCCGTATCGACGCGCAACATGCAAAAGGTAAGTTGACCGCGCGCGAACGCGTCGAATTGCTGTTGGATGAGGACAGCTTTGAAGAATTCGACATGTTCAAGACCCATCGCTGTACCGAATTCGGTATGGATGCCAGTAAACCAGCGGGCGATGGCGTGATTACAGGTTGGGGGACTATCAACGGCCGCATGGTCTATGTTTTCTCGCAAGATTTCACAGTTTTTGGCGGGTCTCTATCGCAAACCCATTCTGAAAAGATCTGCAAAGTCATGGATATGGCGATGCGCAATGGCGCGCCAGTGATTGGCATCAACGATTCTGGTGGTGCGCGCATCCAAGAGGGCGTGGATTCCTTGGCGGGCTATGCGGAGGTGTTTCAGCGCAATATCATGGCCTCTGGCGTGGTGCCGCAGATCTCTGTGATTATGGGACCCTGCGCGGGGGGCGCTGTGTATTCGCCTGCGATGACCGACTTTATTTTTATGGTCAAAGACACGTCCTATATGTTTGTCACGGGGCCTGATGTGGTGAAAACCGTCACCAATGAAGTGGTGACAGCCGAAGAATTGGGCGGCGCATCGACCCATGCCAAAAAATCATCGGTCGCAGATGGTGCTTTTGAAAATGACATCGAAACTTTGACAGAAGTGCGCCGTTTGGTGGATTTTTTGCCCCTGAACAATCGTGAAAAAGCGCCCGTGCGGCCCTTTTACGATGATCCTGCACGGATTGAACAATCGCTTGATACGATCATTCCAGAAAACGCGAATACGCCCTACGATATGAAAGAGGTCATCTTAAAGACCGTCGATGAGGGTGATTTTTACGAAATTCAGGCCGAACATGCTAAGAATATCATCACAGGCTTTGCGCGTATCGAAGGGCAGACTGTGGGGGTTGTGGCCAATCAACCGATGGTTTTGGCGGGCTGTCTGGATATTGATGCCTCGAAAAAAGCTGCGCGATTTGTGCGGTTTTGTGATGCCTTTGAAATCCCTGTGTTGACCCTTGTGGATGTGCCCGGTTTCTTGCCTGGCACCAGTCAAGAATATGGTGGCGTGATCAAACATGGGGCCAAGCTTTTGTTTGCCTATGGTGAGGCCACAGTGCCAAAAGTCACTGTAATCACACGTAAAGCTTACGGCGGCGCCTATGATGTGATGGCCTCAAAACACCTAAGAGGTGATTTTAATTATGCTTGGCCTACCGCAGAAATTGCAGTCATGGGGGCCAAAGGGGCCACTGAAATCATTCACCGCAAGGATCTTGGTGATGCCGATAAAATTGCCGCGCACACTGCCGATTATGAAGCGCGGTTTGCCAATCCTTTTGTCGCCGCAGAGCGCGGATTTATTGATGAGGTGATTCAACCGAAATCGACCCGCAAACGTGTCGCGCGCGCTTTTGCATCCCTGCGCAATAAAAAGCTCGAAAATCCTTGGAAGAAACACGACAATATCCCTTTGTAGAACGGGATAGGTAGGGTCAAATGGCGAATTCACGAAACAAACAGCGCTGGCACATGCTGCGCGACGCGGGGCAAGTAACCCTCTCGCGGCGCTTACCTGTGCGGTTTGATTTTGCGGCAAAGACCACGATCAAAAAGGGCGCGACCCTGCGAAAGGGGCGCATCGCATCGAACGTGCGCCAAGACATGTGGCGCGCTTTGCAGCACCTGCGCGGGTTTGCCCCTGTGGTGCAAGTGCAAGTCGTGGGTGAGGATTTGGAAATCACAGCAGGGGGCGCAGTGGATGGGCAGTTCCCTCAACAGCAAACTGAAAGCTTGGTGGCTGATGTTCTGGACTGCGCTGATCGGCGCGCACGCTGGGTCCGCAATGCTGAGAAGGCAGGCATATGAGAGGTTTGATCACATTCACCGTCGCTGTCTGTTTGGCCGCGCAAGCTGTTTCTGCCTCAACAGGTTCTGCGATGATTGCGGTGCCTTCAGGGCAAAACATCGCTTTTATTGATGCGTTGCAAGATCGTACAGGGCAGGGGCTGACGCAGCGGTTTCGCTTTCTTGCACCTGATTTGCCACAAATGCTTCAGAGCCAAAGCTATCAAACACTAGAGGCGGATCTCGCGCATCTTTGCGAAGTCTATGCCTTGCCGCGTCTTGGGATGCCTCAGCCCAAAATGATCGTGATTTCGCTCCATGAGCGTGCCGTCGAATTTGGCGCATCCGCCCCTGACGTGGCGCAAGTGTTCGAAGCTTACCGCCCCAATGACACCATTTGCGAATGGGAGGCTTTCTAATGGGTGTTTCGCAGCAATTTGCGCAGGATTTCACCCAACATGCAGCGCATAAACAACAGAATCTTCTGTTCAACGGGGCAGACAAAAGATATTTCCGTGCAGGTCAACTCGTGGCGCACCCCCAAGCGGGAGGTGCCCATAGCCCCCTGACTGTAAAGGGTCAGGCCAGACCTTACCGCACAGATATGCAAAAGGACGCAGATTATGCCGCCTAAAGATTACATGCCCAAACATAAGGGCTTTCCGGGGCGTTACCCCGGTTCGGATTACCAATTTACCCTGCGTCGCGCCAATCCGCGTGGCGTGACACCGTTGAAAGCGCTTGAGCGTTACAAAGATCGCAAGGCCGTCGATAAACGTGTTGATGCTGCTTTCATTACCGCGATTTGGGAAATGTTCGGCGATCAACCCTTTGAACGCGGCAATTTGGATGCTGGGCGGATTTCATGGTTTTGGGGGCGCGAACTTGTGCCTGCTGATCCCGATAATTTTGATCCCGCCTCATATGAAGCATTGATCCAAGTGAATGTGAAAGTCGCACAAGTGACCTTTCCTGAACTCTTTGTGCAAGATGATCCTTTTGAAGATGATGACGACGATGAAGATGATTTTGGCCCATATGGGGACGATGACTAAATGATCTACCTGTCGCCCATATCTGTGCAGTCTTATGCCTTGACACCCGCTTTTGATGGGCGTTTTGGGACTAAGATGCCACAAGATATGGGGCGATGCGTGCCTTCTGCGCTGTCTTTCGCCTATCGGCGCGGCCAAGCCGAAATTTACTTTTCTAGCCTGCTATTTCTTGGCATGGTTAAGCTCAGTGCAATTCAACATAGAGCAGAAAAAACATGCGCAAATCAGTCCTTTCAATCGCCCTCATCTCATTCACAGCCCTCGCTGGCTGCATGGACAATGACGCAGAACGTGCAATCGCTGGCGGTCTCGCTGGTGCGCTTCTTGCTGACCAAACTGGTGGCAGCGCTACAACTGGCGCTCTTGCGGGTGCGGCTGCTGGCGCCCTGTGCGACGACGTTCGCGTCTGCCGCTAAACCCGCTTCGTCCCACGCTGATCTCGGCTCTGTCGAGCGCAGTAAACGTGTGACATTGCAAAACTGCTGGGGTTTATCCCAGATGAGGAAAGGTTTCCAAGCTGTTTGGCTTGGGGGCCTTTTTTTATGGGCGAAATAAAAAACCAAAACCGCTGGACCTGCTTTCGGGCAGACCATGGGCTTGGATGATGAGAGAGGGAAAGACTGGATGTTTGATAAAATTCTGATCGCCAACCGTGGTGAAATTGCATGCCGCGTGATCAAAACGGCCCGCAACATGGGCATTAAGACCGTCGCCATCTATTCCGATGCGGATAAAAATGCGCTGCATGTTCGCATGGCCGATGAGGCCGTTCGCATCGGCCCCGCGCCCGCAAACCAGTCCTATATCGTCATTGATAAAGTCATGGAGGCCATTCGCCAAACAGGGGCGCAGGCCGTGCATCCAGGCTATGGCTTTTTGTCAGAAAATCCCAAATTTGCCGAACGCTTACATGCAGAAGGCGTCGCTTTTATCGGGCCTCCCACTGGGGCAATCGAAGCGATGGGGGATAAAATCACCTCGAAAAAATTGGCACAAGAGGCGGGGGTCAGTACGGTTCCGGGCTATATGGGGCTGATCAAAGATGCGGATGAGGCCGTCAAAATTTCAACCGAAATTGGCTATCCTGTGATGATCAAAGCCTCTGCTGGCGGTGGGGGCAAGGGCATGCGAGTCGCGTGGAATGACGCCGAGGCGCGCGAGGGATTTCAATCGTCGAAAAACGAAGCTGCGTCATCTTTTGGCGATGACCGAATTTTCATTGAAAAGTTTGTCACCCAGCCACGTCACATCGAAATTCAGGTGCTGTGCGATGGCCACGGCAATGGGATTTATTTGGGCGAACGCGAATGTTCGATCCAGCGCCGCAATCAAAAGGTGATCGAAGAAGCGCCAAGTCCGTTTCTTGACCCTGAGACACGCAAAGCCATGGGAGAACAAGCCGTGTCCTTGGCCAAAGCTGTTGATTACACATCGGCGGGCACTGTGGAATTCATCGTTGATGGGGATCGTAATTTCTACTTTCTCGAAATGAACACGCGCTTGCAGGTGGAACACCCTGTGACAGAATTGATCACGGGGATTGATCTGGTCGAACAGATGATCCGCATCGCTTACGGTGAGGCCTTGCAAATCGGCCAAGATGACGTGCAGCTGAATGGCTGGGCGATGGAAAGCCGTCTTTACGCCGAAGACCCCTATCGCAACTTTTTGCCCTCAATCGGACGGTTATCAAAATACCGCCCCCCGCTTGAAAGTGCCTCTGACACTTGCGTCTTGCGCAATGATACAGGGGTTTATGAAGGCGGTGAAATTTCGATGTTTTATGACCCGATGATTGCCAAGCTGTGCACATGGGCACCGACGCGCGGCGAAGCAATTGCCCATATGAGCGATGCTTTGGATGGGTTCGAAATCGAAGGCATTGGTCACAACCTTCCGTTTTTATCTGCTGTGATGGATCATCCGCGCTTTGTCTCGGGCAATATCACCACCGCTTTTATCGAAGAGGAATATCCAGACGGTTTTGAGGGCGCTACCTTGCCCGACGATCAGTTGCACAAAATCGTTGTGGCCAGCGCCGCCATGTACCGTCTTGCCGAAATTCGCCGCAGCCGCATTTCAGGGCGCATGGGCAATCATGAACGGGTCGTGGGCAATGATTGGGTCGTTCAAGTTGAGGGTCAGGATTTTCCTGTGACAATCGCAGGTGATACCGCTGGGGCTGATGTGCGGATGGGCGATCAAGATTTCCGTGTGGAAAGTGATTGGAGCCTAGGGCAAACTTTGGCGCGCGTGAAAGTGAACGGGTCTCTTTTAACGCTTAAGGTCAGCAAAATTGCAGGTGGCTTTCGTATGCGCAATCGCGGTGCTGATTTGAAAGTCTATGTGCGCAGCCCGCGTGCGGCCGCTTTGTCGAAATACATGTTGGAAAAAGTGCCTGCGGATACGTCAAAGCTGCTGCTTTGCCCGATGCCAGGTTTGATCGTTGGCGTCGATGTTCAGATCGGTGACGAAGTCCAAGAAGGCCAAACGCTGTGCACCGTCGAGGCGATGAAAATGGAAAACATTCTGCGCGCAGAACGCAAAGGCGTGGTGTCAAAAATCAACGCTGGCGCTGGTGACAATTTGGCAGTCGATGACATCATCATGGAGTTTGAGTAGACCATGACCAGCGCAGATGCATCCACCGACAGGGCCTATCTTGTTGTGCGGGCGGCCTCTTTATCGGCTTTGATTTCTTGCTGGCGCAAAGGGGTCTTGTCGATGGCGCGGGTGATCTCACGTAGATCCCACGGATCAGGTTTGCGAAACATCACAGTGCCGTCTTTGTCGACCACAACAAAGGTGAACCCACGCGGGCGCAACTGCTTGCGAACGGCGCTTAACGTGTCGGGATTGGTGTCTGTTAACACAATCACATCTCGTTCGGTCAGTTGCTCTGGTCGGTCAATCAGCAATTCCATTTGCCTGCGAAAGTTTAAATCAAGCGGCGTATCGGCAAAGACCACAATCACGCGGTCTGTCCATTTGAAATCATCCAATTCCACATCCGTGGCGGGCTGGATCAGCGGCACAGGCGTGGCGGCATTTTGTGCAAAGCTGGACAGCGGTGTTGTGATAAGAAAGGCGCAAAGAGCGCTGATAAATATGTGTTTCATCGATCCTCCGATGCTTAGGTATATAGGGCGCTTGTGCGCAATTACCAAGACCAAGCGAGCAGGAAACACTGCTGCGCATCACCCGTTTGAAAGGGGCCATTCATGACTGACAAAAAACTTTGGACAGATTTGGCGACACAAGAACTGCGCGGTAAGCCCCTAGAGGCGCTTGAGTGGAACACGCTTGAAGGCATTAAAGTCAAACCACTTTACACCGAAGAAGATGTTGCAGGGCTTGAACACCTTGGCAATACGCCAGGCACAGCGCCTTTTACACGCGGGGTTAAGGCCACGATGTATGCAGGACGTCCTTGGACCATTCGCCAATATGCGGGGTTTTCCACCGCCGAGGAATCCAATGCCTTTTACCGCAAAGCGCTTGATGCTGGACAACAGGGGGTCTCTGTGGCCTTCGATTTGGCCACGCATCGCGGTTACGATAGCGATCACCCCCGTGTTGAGGGCGATGTGGGTAAAGCTGGGGTGGCCATTGATAGCGTCGAGGATATGAAAATCCTGTTTGATGGGATCCCGCTTGATAAAGTGTCTGTGTCTATGACCATGAACGGGGCTGTGATCCCGATTTTGGCGTCTTTTATTGTGACGGGCGAAGAGCAGGGGCATGATAAAGCGCTTTTGTCGGGGACCATTCAGAATGACATTCTGAAAGAATTTATGGTGCGCAACACCTATATTTATCCGCCTGAGCCAAGCATGCGGATCATCGCAGATATCATTGAATATACCGCCACTGAGATGCCGAAGTTTAATTCGATTTCGATCTCTGGCTATCACATGCAAGAAGCAGGTGCGAACTTGGTGCAAGAACTGGCGTTTACCTTAGCGGATGGGCGTGAATATGTGCGCACCGCGATCAAAGCGGGCATGGACGTCGATAAATTTGCACCGCGTCTGTCGTTTTTCTTCGCCATCGGCATGAATTTCTTCATGGAGGCCGCCAAATTGCGTGCGGCGCGTTTGCTGTGGACGCGGGTGATGGATGAGTTCGAACCAAAGTTGGAAAAGTCCAAAATGCTGCGCACGCATTGCCAGACCTCTGGCGTGTCTTTGCAAGAACAAGACCCCTATAACAATGTGATCCGCACGGCCTATGAGGCGATGTCTGCAGCCCTTGGCGGCACGCAAAGCCTGCACACCAACGCGCTGGATGAGGCCATTGCCTTGCCAACCGAATTTTCGGCCCGCATCGCACGCAACACTCAGCTGATCTTGCAAGAAGAGACGGGTATCACCAATGTGGTCGATCCGCTGGCTGGCTCATATTACGTTGAAAGTCTGACCGCAGAGTTGGCAGATAAAGCATGGGCGTTGATGGAAGAAGTCGAATCCTTGGGCGGCATGACCAAAGCTGTAAACACCGGCATGCCAAAACTGCGTATCGAGGAAACAGCCGCCAAACGACAAGCCTTTATCGACCGCGGAGAAGAGGTGATTGTTGGGGTTAATAAATACCGCAAAGACAATGAAGACCCGATAGATATTCTGGATGTCGACAATGTTGCTGTGCGTAAAAATCAAGTCGAGCGCCTAAAGAAAATCCGTGCGACACGTGATGATGCAGCGGTATCAAGCCGCTTGGACGATCTTGAAGCTGCAGCGCAGACAGGGCAGGGCAATCTGTTGGCCTTGGCCGTAAAAGCCGCGCGCGCGCGTGCAACAGTGGGAGAAATATCTATGGCGATGGAAAAAGCATTTGGTCGTCATCGCGCCGAGGTGAAAACTCTGGCTGGTGTTTATGGTGCAGCCTATGACGGTGATGCAGGCTTTGAGAAAATCCAAAAAGATGTTGAGGCATTTGCGCAGGCCGAGGGGCGCCGCCCACGTATGTTGGTGGTCAAAATGGGTCAAGATGGCCATGATCGCGGCGCCAAGGTGATTGCCACCGCCTTTGCTGATATCGGCTTCGATGTCGATGTCGGCCCTTTGTTTCAAACACCCGAGGAGGCCGCGCAGGATGCCATCGACAATGATGTGCACATCGTTGGCATTTCGTCTCAGGCCGCTGGGCACAAGACTTTGGCACCTAAGCTAATCGAAGCGCTGCGCGCGCAAGGCGCAGAGGATATCATCGTGATCTGTGGTGGTGTGATCCCGCAGCAAGATTACGCGTTTTTGAAAGACGCTGGCGTCAAAGCGATCTTTGGACCTGGCACCAATATTCCCGCTGCCGCGCGCGAAGTGTTGGATTTGATTTCCTCGTCTTAGCGTGAGGACTGACAGAATAGTTCAACAAAAAAGGCCCGCAAAAACCGCGGGCCTTTTCGTTATTTTGCGGGCTAAAGTTAGTGCACCGCTGGCGCTTCAACCTTAGGCTTTTGCTCTTCCGCCACCGGGCCAAAGCGCAGCACACAGAAACCGAGAACTGCGGAAATTACAGAGCCAGAAACAACACCGATACGCACTTCGTTCATCAAGAAACTCGAGTCAAAGGAAAGACCACCGATAAACAGTGACATGGTGAACCCGATCCCCGCCAAACAGGCGACACCGTAAATATGAAGCCATGTTGCGCCAAAAGGTTTGCTGGCGACGCCAAGTTTCACCAAAACCCACGTTGTACCAAAAACACCGATCTGCTTACCCAAGATCAAGCCTGCCGCGATACCAAGCGGCAGTGGGTCAAGCAAGTTTGAAAAACTGACGCCCGAAAACACGATACCCGCATTGGCAAAGGCAAAGATCGGCACGATTGCATAGAAAACATAAGGCGACAAAGCATGTTCCAAAGAGTGCAAGGGCGACTTACCCCATTTGTCTTTTAGCGGCACAAAGAATGCCGTGATCACGCCTGCTAAAGTTGCGTGAACGCCCGATTTCAAGATCAAAACCCACAGGACTGCGCCGAGCAAAATGATCGGTGCAATGCGGTGCGCGCCCCCGCGGTTCAACAGATACATGCCTGCGAGTGGCAAGAGTGAAAGGAACAGATAGTCGATTTTCAACTCGGCAGTGTAGAAAAACGCGATGATCAAGATCGCGCCGAGGTCATCCAAGATCGCGAGTGTCAGCAAAAAGACTTTCAAAGATGTCGGAACGCGGCTGCCGACCATTGCTAAAATGCCCAAGGCAAATGCGATATCAGTCGCGGCTGGAATGGCCCAACCCGCATGGGTCTCAGGCGAATTAAAGTTAAAGGCAAAGTAGATCAAGGCAGGCACAATCATACCGCCGACCGCAGCCATGCCCGGCAAAATAATATCGCGAGGGTTCTTCAGTTTCCCCTCAAGCAATTCAGCTTTCAATTCTAAGCCGACATGTAAAAAGAAAACCGCCATCAGACCGTCGTTGATCCAAAGAATAAGGGGTTTCTCAACGCCAGTTCCATTGATCGTGACCGCAAAATATGAGCTTAAAACGCCATCATAAGCCCCGTGTAATGAGGAGTTCGCCACCATCATCGCAGCCACGGCTGCTAACATAAGGATGATGCCGCCTGAGGCCTCGTTGCTAAAGAACCTTTCAAGTCGTTTTAGGAGCATTTTGCGCTTTTCTTTCTTAAATTAGATGTACACCATGTCTTAAATGGGCTTTCTAATCGGCCTTTCAATGCTGCATCTTAACTTTTGGTAACTTATGTCCTATTTTCTTGACCACTTGGTGGTCTGCGCCAGTGATTTGACCCAAGGCAGGCTTTGGGCGGAGGGGCTTTTAGATGTGCCTTTCGAACCGCGCGGGGCGCATGACGAAATGGGCACTCATAATCATCTCGTTGCTTTAGACAAGGCCAGCTATTTTGAAGTGATCGCACGAGATCCCGAAGCTGCAAAACCCGACCATGCCCGTTGGTTCGATTTGGACAATTTTGGCGGTGGGCCTAAGCTGTCAAACTGGGTGGTGCGCTGTGACGATTTGGACGAAGCATGGGAACGCGCCCCCGCAATTGTGGGCGATATAAAATCGTTTAGGCGCGGTGATTATGCGTGGCGGATGATTATCCCAAAAGACGGGAAGCCGCTGTTTGATGGGTGTTTTCCAACCCTCATCGAATGGCATTCAGACCATCCCACTCAGCACATGCCGCAGCGTGATTTGCGCCTGCGCAGATTAAAATTGACCCATCCAAAGGCTGCTGATTTACGCGCAGCACTTGCACCTTTTGTTGAAGCAATGGATCATGTCACCATCGGCGATGGCCGTACAGCATCACTACAAGCTGAGATTGGATCAGCCTCAGGAGAGATTTGGATCGCATGACACTTCGGACTGCCACCCCCGCTGACGCAGCGGCGATAAAAGCCATCATGAAACCTGTAATCGAACAGACAACGGCATCATTTTCATCAGAACAACGCAGCGTCGATGATTGGGCCAGCTTGATCGAAGCACGGCTTGCCTCAGGGCGTGCATTTTATGTCGCCGAAGTGGATGGTGTCGTTGCGGGCTACGCCTCTTACGAACAATTCCGTCCGGGCAATAATGGCTACCGCCATACGATGGAACATTCTGTTTATCTGAGCGATGCCGCGCAGGGGCGTGGCTTTGGCCGTATATTGTTGATCACCATCGAAGAACATGCCCGCGAAGCAGGACACAAGTCGATGATCGGCGTAATCGATGCCGACAACACAGCCTCGATCGCATTTCATGAGGCCTTGGGCTACAAAGAAGTCGGACGTATTCCGCAATCGGGCTATAAATTTGACCGTTGGCTCGATGCGTTGTTTATGCAAAAAAATCTATAAAAGTCCGAATTTTCGGCATCGGACAAGACTGAAACAATTATCATGTGTTTATGACCTGACACTTAGGCGCGCGCGGTCTATGCTTGGGTATGTCGATTTGGTTCCGAATATTAGACGCTTTAGAAGCACTGCGCGCAGGTGAAAGCCTGTCGGCGGTTTTTGCGCGCCTGCGCTCTGACCCTGAACTGCGAGTAGGCTTTGCCATTGCGGTCATCGCCCTTGGGGCAAAAATGGCCAAAGCAGATGGGCAAGTGACCCGAGATGAAGTCACAGCCTTTCGCGAAGTGTTTCACATTGCCGCCGAAGATGAAGCCGCAGCAGGCCGCGTTTTCAACCTTGCCCGTCAAGATGTTGCGGGATTTGAAGATTACGCCAAACGCATTAAGGCGATGTATCGCGACAATTGCGCGCCTTTGGTCGATCTCGTGGAAGGTCTGTTTCACATCGCAATAGCCGATGGGGAATACCACCCAAACGAAGATGCCTTTTTGCAGCGCGTGGCAGAGATTTTCGAAATTTCTGAAGCACATTTTCGTCGATTGCGCGCGAGGTTTGTCCCCGATGCAAAGCGCGACCCTTATGATATTTTAGGGGTCGATCCCACGATGGACCTAAGCGAGATCAAATCTGCCTATCGCAGTTTGGTGCGCGAAACGCACCCCGATAAAATGATCGCACGCGGTGTTCCTGAAGAAGCCGTGCAAATGGCGACCAAACGCTTGGCCGAAATCAACGGCGCTTGGGATAACATCGCATTGGCCCGCGCGACTTGATACGCATAGCCACCTACAACGTTGAATGGTTCGACGCGCTTTTTGACGACGCGGGCAAGCCGCTGTTGGAAAATACAGCATCACGGCGCCATAAGGTGACATGCTTTGAACAGCTCACGGCGCTGTCGCATGTCTTCAAGTCCCTTGATGCGGATGCCATCATGGTGATCGAGGCCCCCGATACATCGCGCAAGCGTGATACGGTACAGGCACTGGAACAATTCGCGGATTTCGCAGGCCTGCGCGCCAATACAGTTGTCACAGGCATGACGAATGACACGCGCCAAGAAATCGCTTTGCTCTATGATCCGCTGATCTTGCGGGCGCGTCATGACCCCAAAGGGGCAATGATGGATCAAGGGCAGCTCGTGACAGATGCAGCAATATCGCCGCGCTTCGATCAAGAATTCTTGCCAATGCAAGCGGTTGATCTGCAAAAGCCTGTGCGCTTTTCAAAGCCTCCGCTAGAAGTGCAGGTGCAAGTGCGTGACACTGGGGTTTCGTTTCGTATGATCGGCGTACATGTGAAATCAAAGGCGCCCCATGGCGCGCGCGATCATGAAGACTTTGTACGCATTTCAATCGAAAACCGTCGCAAGCAAGCCGCACAATGTTTATGGCTGCGCGCGCGTGTTGATGAACATCTGTCCGCCAATGATCCGTTGATTGTTTTAGGGGATTTCAACGACGGTCCTGGTTTAGATGCTTATGAAAAACTGTTCGGGCGCTCAGGGCTAGAAATCGTTATCGGTGACAGCCAAACGGCGCAAAAGGATGCACAAGCCAGATGTTTGTTTGACCCCCATGCAAAAATGGCCATGGCGCATCGCCCGCGTGCTACGCCCACCACATCGCGGTTTTTTATCAGCCATGAAAACCGTTATCTGTCAGCGCTTTTGGATTATGTGATGCTCTCGTCTGATCTCAAACCACATGGGACATGGCGGATTTGGCATCCTTTCGATGACCCGTTTTGCTATCATGACACAGCCCTGCGTGAGGCACTTTTGACGGCTTCGGACCATTTTCCCGTGACGGTCGACTTGGAGCTGCCCTCTTAGCGGACCCTACCTTAAGTTTCGCGCCAAACAGCCTCTATTTCGACTTTTTCAACTTTGCGTGCTTGATTGTTGGCGTGGCCCCAAGAGCGCTGGCCAGTGACATAAATCTGGATTCTGCCACTTCGCCAAACAGATCTTCTGCATCGGGGCGCAGTGTCAAAATAAGCTCTTTTTTCTTGGGAAAATATTTAAGTTGCGCAATTTCGTCAGGCGCATCAACCGCGATCATAGCGCCAAAGCGCATGGCCTTGCCCAAGACTTCAGCATTGTGCAGTTCCTTGTCTGACAGCATGTCAATCAAGGGTGCAAAACTGCTGCCATCGCGTGAGTTTTTGTAGCGGTGCAGCAAGGCCACGCCCAAAAAGACCCTTTCTTTATGGGCCAATCCACCCAAATTGGCACGAGTGGCATTGTCGAAACAAACCTCTGCACGGTAATCGGGATGGGCGCGCCATGTCACATCATGCAGCAAGCAGGCAGCACGGATAAGGCGCATCTTTTCATAGGCGCGTGCGCTAAAAATAGGTTCGATAAAGCGGTGCAAGCGCTTGCCCACGCCAGGCACACGCGCGTCTTTATGTTCGGCAAAACGGCAAGCTTCGATCAATGGATCACGCGCGCGCACATCTTGTGGCATTTGTTCATACAACATGCCCTCGCGGATACCGTATGACGAAATACAAATGTCTTTCGGCTTGAAGCTGCGCACAAGTTGGCGCAGCACTTCTGAGGCAATCGGCACCAAGGCCATCCGCGCAGAAGATGTCCCTGTTTTGGCGCGTATGTCATCCAGATTGTTTTCACGGATATAGGCAATCGTTTTGCTGACCGCGCTGGCCGACATGCGATATTCGTGCAGAACATGTAAAGGATAGCCGCGGCGTTCCATATCGATGCGCGCTATAGCGCGCCATGATCCACCGACGAGATAAATGCGTTTGTGATCCGTTCCCATCGTTTGCGAAAGATTGGCGATCACAGGTTTGATATGATCGCGCAGACCTTTGCGACCGCCCTTGAGACCTTGCAGTTTCAATGGGCCAAGTGGGGATGTCAGGCGCTTGCCCACCGTGCCATCGCCAACGATGGCAAGTTCCATAGATGAACCGCCAATATCGCAGATCATACCTTTGGCATCTGGCCAACCAAGAAGAACCCCTTGCGCAGACAGGCGGGCTTCTTCTTCGCCGTCAATCACCCAAAGGTTCAAGCCTGTCTCGCGCAGAATTTCCTCACGAAATTCTGGACCATCCTCTGCCTCGCGCATTGCGGCAGTCGCAACGGCCGTGAGAGGAGGAATTCCCATAGAACTGGCAAGCTTTTGGAAACGCTTGATGGCTGACATGGCACGCAATTTGCCTTGGGGGTTTAGGCGTCCTGTTTCACGCAGGCCAGAGCCCAAACCGCAAAGTATTTTTTCGTTGTAGAAATAAGCAGGGCTGCGCGCAGCACCATCGAAGACCACCATCCGCACAGAGTTGGACCCAACATCGACCACCCCCACACGCGATAAAGCCCTTGCGTCTTCGTCAAGAAAGAGCGGACGCCCAAAAACGCCCCATTCGTTTTGTGCTGTGCTTTGGTCCTGCGCGGAATCAGATGCTGACAAGGTGTTTTCCTTAGTGGTTCACATTAGGTTGCATCATCAAAAACGGTTTCGCAACTTTATCTGTGTCGTTTATTTGGGCGTTTGAAGCACGCCAAAGGGCAGGTGGCTTTTATAAATCTTTATGTGTCAGTTCAGGGACATCCTTTACGCCCGCAGATCCACGCCCTGAGAGTGACGGGTGTTCCATAAAAAACTGGTGGCAAGAAAACTGCGCATCACCTGAGGGCACCACGGGGCGGTGCCAAGTTCCGTCACCCGCAAGGATCCAGCTTTGGGCCACATCCGCCATATTGGCTGCCATGACTTGCTGCACAATTTGCGCTTTGACCGTTGGGTTGTTGATTTCCACCAATGTTTCGACACGGCGGTTCAAATTCCGCCCCATCCAATCGGCAGATGAAATGTAAACCCTCGCTTTTTTAGAGGGCAGCCCTTTGCCGTTGCCAAAACAAACGATCCTTGAATGTTCCAAGAACCGCCCGACGATGGATTTTACGCGAATGTTTTCGGACAACCCGATCACGCCTGGGCGCAAACCGCAAATGCCACGAATGACCAGATTGATTTTGACGCCGTCTTGGCTGGCGGCATAAAGCGCGTCAATTACTTCGGGTTCGACCAAAGAATTCATCTTGGCCCAGATTTCGGCTGGCTTTCCTGCGCGGGCAAGCTCTGCTTCGTGTGCAATTCCTGCCAATAGGTTTTTCTTCAAAGACTGCGGTGAAATCGATAGGTTTTCCAATTCCTCTGGCGGCGCGTAGCCTCCGATGTAATTGAAGACTTTGGTGGCATCGCGCCCCAAAGCAGCATCGCAGGTGAAAAAGCTTAGATCGGTGTAAATGCGTGCGGTAATCGGGTGATAGTTGCCTGTGCCAAAATGTGTATAGGTGACCAAATTTTTATCTTCGCGGCGCACCACAGTCGATATTTTCGCATGGGTTTTGTAATTGGTGAAACCGTACACAACATGCACACCTGAGCGTTCCAAGCGGCGCGATTGACGGATATTGGCAGCCTCGTCAAAGCGGGCTTTCAGTTCAACCACCGCAGTGACCATCTTGCCGTTTTCAGCAGCTTCACATAGCGCTGATACAATAGGGCTATCATGCGATGTGCGGTACAAAGTTTGCTTGATCGCAACCACATCGGGATCATTCGCAGCTTGGGCCAAAAAACGGATCACGAGATCGAAGGTCTCATAGGGGTGGTGCAACAGAATGTCTTTTTGCCGTATGGCCGCGAACATATCGCCTTCGTGGTCTTGCACCCGTTCAGGGACGCGTGGGATATATTTGGGCCATTGCAAGTCAGCCCGCGATTTCAGCACGAGTTCTTTAAGGTCGGCCAAGCCTAACATGCCAGGCACTTCGATGATTTCATCTTCATGGACACGCAATTGATCTTTGATCACGGCGCGCAGGGCTTCTGGCGCACCTTGTGAAATCTTCAATCGCACCACTTCGCCGCGCCTGCGTCTTTTCAAGGCGGTTTCAAATTCGCGCACCAAATCTTCGGCTTCTTCTTCCACTTCCAAATCACTATCGCGCAGCACGCGGAACGTGCATGAGCCAACAGGCGAATAGCCTGGAAATAGCTTTGGTGCGTTCATCAAAAGCAGATCTTCGAGGGGCAAAAAACGGTCTTGGGTATCGACAGTTTCGGGCAGGCGCACAAAGCGATCAATCAGCGCAGGGATCGGTAAAAGAGCCTGCAAGGGCCGCTTGTCTTTGTCGCGCTGCATCTGCAAAGCCAAGACAAAGCCCGAGTTTGGCACAAAGGGAAAAGGATGCGCGGGATCAATCGCAAGGGGAGATAAAACAGGAAAGACTTGGGTCAGAAAGGCGGTGTTGAGGTGTTCTAAATCGTCTTTTTCCAGCGTGTCTTGGGTGAGAATAGAAATTCCTTGCAGCGCCATTTCGCTGCGAATGTCTTCCCATGCAGTGACCTGCGCTGACATCAGGTCGCGCGCATCTTTTGAAATCAATCCCAATTGTTCTGCGGGGGATCGTCCGTCGGCGGCGGGGGTCGTCGTGCCTGCTTTTGCCAATTCGCGCAAACCTGCCACGCGAACTGTATAGAATTCATCCAAATTGGCCGCAGAAATCGACACAAAGCGCAAACGTTCCAAGAGCGGTGTGCGCAGGTTTTGCGCCTCGCCCAAGACCCTCCAGTTGAAGCCAAGCCAACTGAGTTCGCGGTTGAAAAAACGTTCGGGCCCCGTCAACCAGTCTGCAGGAAGCGCAACGGGGGCGGGAAAATCAGCTGCAAGAAAGTCGGTTGATGGCGCTTTGGTCATATAGATTTCTACCACGTTTCAGTTAGGGGCCATCCGCAGGGATCAGGCCCAATGTATCAAGAACATGCGCGGCCAAACTGCGTGAAATCGGTTTGGCGTCACGCAGGGCTGCATCATCTAAGGCTTCGACGACTTGGCGTAGGTTTGCAGTGGATCTTTCCATTCTGGTAACCAGATATGGGATCAAAGTGGGGGACACCGCGATCTGGCGATCTTCGAACTGTTTCAACAGCATCGCGGACAAAAGCGCATCATCGGGCGCGTCAATTTTCGCCACTGATGTGCCTTGCATCCGCGAGGCTAGATCAGGCAAAGACAGTTTCCACATCTGCGGCGGCAGGCTTGCGGTGATCAAAAGAAAGCCACCCTCGGCCAGGGTCAGGTTGTGCAGGTGAAATAAAGCGTCTTCGGTGGCGCGCGCATTTGGCAGCTCGACAATTTGATCTGCGTTTTCCACGACCACGTGTTTCAAACTGGCCAACATGGCGATATCGGCGTCACCTAATTCATCGACGCCGATGATGACTGCGCGGCGATCTTGGGCCCAAACATGGGCCATATGGGTTTTGCCCGATCCGCGTGGCCCAACCAAAACCAGTTTGTTATTGGGCCAAAATTCAAGCTGATCCATCGTTGCTAAAGCAATGGCATTGGACGGCGAGACAAAAAAGGCCTCGCGCTCTAGTGCCTCACGGATGGGCAAATCAAAGGTAAGTTGTTCAGGCATGGATCACTGGTCATCTGTGTCGTTAGAGGCCTTGTGCCGCGCCTGTTCATCATGCGTCAACCCAGTGTAAAGTCGGCTGTTTTGGTATTGTTCAATGCCAAACCGCGCGACAACCCCGATCGATGCTGCGACTGGCACGGCGATCAACATACCGACAAAGCCAAACAATGTACCGAACACAGTCAGCGCAAAAATCAGCAAAACAGGGTGTAAGCCAATGGATGAGCCCACGAGATTTGGCGTTAGAATATTGCCTTCAAAGAACTGCCCTATGGCAAAAATCCCAATGACCAGCCCGATGCGCAGCCAGTCTGTCGACATCATCACTGTTTCGCCGTCAACCATCGTTTCTCCGCCCCAAAACTGGAACAGCGCTAAGCCGATGGACAAAACCCCACCGACCAAGGCGCCCACATAGGGAATGAAAGTCAAAGCGCCTGCGATAGCGCCTGTGACAAGGCCAAATTTCAAACCGACCAGCATCAAGGCGGCAGCATAGAATGCGCCAAGGATCAAACAGACCGTGCCTTGACCGCGAATGAATGAGGCCAATGTTCGATCTATCTGAGATGCCAAACGGCGTACCACAGGGGCGTGATCGCGTGGCAACATCAGGTCGACTTTCTCGACCATTCTGTCCCAATCCATGAGCAGGTAAAATGTAATTACAGGCACCAAAAACATGATCATCAAAACATTGAAAAGGCTCATGACTGATGACAAAGCCGTCGACAATAATTCGCCGCCACGTGATTTTATGGTTTCGCCAATTTGCATCAATGACTGATGAATTTGAGTATTTTCGTTAAACAAATCAGGTACATGTTTGCGTAGAAAGGCTTGCAGATCTTCAAAAAGCTGTGGCGCTATTTCAACCAAATCCGTGGCTTGGCGCACCAATGTCGGCACAACAGCCAGCGCGATAATCAAGAAAATAATAGCGGCACAAATGGTGATGACCACCGTTGCCAAAGCGCGCGATAATCCCAGTTTTTCCAAGCGGTCTGCAATCGGATCCAGCATATAGGCGATCGCCATAGCCAGAACAAAAGGCAACATGACGTCCCCCAGCAACCAGACAGTGCCCAGGAAGACGACGCTGGCGATGCTCCAATATTTGACTTGATCGCGAACAGGTAAGGCCAAGAAATTTCTCCATGTTTTCTTACATATCGCCTGCTTCGCCTTTGCGTTCAAGGGGCAGGGCGTCAGGCTTGTGTTAGATATGCTTGTTTGTGCGCAAAGGATCGCTTAGACCAAGTCAAATTCACTTAAATCAGAGGCTGTCCGATGCGCCTAAGCCGTTACTTTTTGCCTGTACTCAAAGAAACCCCTGCCGATGCACAAATTGCATCGCATCGTTTGATGTTGCGAGCGGGCATGATCCGCCAGCAATCTGCAGGTATATATTCGTGGTTGCCTTTGGGCTATAAGGTTCTGAAAAAGATAGAAAATATCGTTCACGAAGAACAGCAGCGCGTTGGGCATATTCCGCTTTTGATGCCGACATTGCAATCCGCTGATTTGTGGCGCGAAAGCGGTCGCTACGATGCATATGGCGATGAAATGCTGCGTATTTCGGATCGCCACGGCCGTGACATGCTATATGGTCCGACCAATGAGGAAATGATCACCGATATTTTCCGCGCTCATGTCGGATCTTACAAAGACCTGCCTTTGACGCTCTACCACATTCAATGGAAATTCCGTGACGAAGTGCGTCCACGTTTTGGTGTTATGCGCGGCCGAGAATTCCTAATGAAGGATGGCTACAACTTTGATTTAACGAAAGAAGATGCGATGCATGCCTATAACCGGCACCTCGTATCTTACTTGCGCACCTATGAACGCATGGGCTTGCAGGCCATTCCGATGCGTGCGGATTCGGGCCCCATTGGCGGCGATGATACGCATGAATTTTTGGTGCTCGCTGACACTGGCGAATCTGAAGTCTTTTACGACAAAGGTGTGACCGACATCAAACTGGGTGCGCGCGACATCGATCCCTATAATGTCGACGAATGCCGCAGCGTAATGGAAGAATTTACATCGCTTTACGCGCGCACAGACGAAACACATGATGCCGCTGAATTTGCGAAAGTTCCCGAAGATCGCCAAATGACAGCGCGTGGTATTGAAGTGGGGCAAATTTTCTACTTTGGTACCAAGTATTCTGAAAGCATGGGCGCTGAAGTTGTCGGCCAAGACGGTAAGAAAACGCCCGTTCATATGGGCTCACATGGCATCGGTGTGTCGCGCCTGCTGGGCGCATTGATCGAAGCCAACCACGACGACAAAGGCATCATCTGGCCAGAAGGCGTGACACCGTTCCACGTTGGTATCGTCAACCTTAAACAAGGCGACGACGAAGCAGATGCAGCCTGTGAAGCCCTTTACAAATCTTTCCAAGCTCTGGGGCTCGACCCACTTTACGATGACCGTAAAGAACGCGCTGGCGGCAAATTTGCAACCATGGATTTGATCGGTCTGCCTTGGCGCATTACGGTCGGGCCGCGGGGGTTGAAAAACGGTGTTGTTGAAGTCACCTCGCGCCGTTCGGGTGAGTCTGAGGAAATGACACCAGAACAGGCCGTTGAAAAAGTCGCAAAAATCTACGCTGACCTGTAAAGTTCGCACAGTGATTAAGTTCTGCGCCCTGCCCAATCGGGTGGGGCGTTTTTTTGCTTATCGCCCAGAATAAATGCGCTAAACTTCGCTCTTTTCGCACAGAGGCAGGATGCGTCTTGAACCCCGCTTGCGAATCCCAATAGCGTTGGGAAAAAGAACGCACATCCAGCTCAGGGGCAGAGCATGTTTACCAAGGTTTTGACACTCGCAGGCGGGATCGCATGCGCGGCTTTGTCGTCGCAATATCCTGAATTTACCCAACAATATATGCAGCGCTTGGGCGGACAAGTGGATGCTTTGGCAGTTGTGATCCGTGATTTTGATACCTCAGCACGCTCGGCTGATATGACCCGAGATGCGGCTTTGGCGTCGATGGGCGGATCTGTCTTTTTGGACAATCGCCGAAAGGATATGCGCCGCACCATTGCGCGTCACGAAGACCTGTCAAACGATTTGGAGCAGCTTTCAAATGCATCACCTCTCGCGCGGATCTCTATGCCGCACCGCCTGCGTGACACCGCATTGATCAGCGCGACATATAAAGAGTTTCGCCCTGCAATTCCGCTTACTCTTGAAGGCTTTATATCGGCCGTTGGCGGGTTCTTTGTTGGGTGGGGATTGGTCTTAGCATTGATACATTTCCTGTCATGGCCCCTTCGCAGACGCCGCCTTGCGCGGTTTTAAGGCGCAAAATAAGCATTCCAGATGCGCGCGGCGGATCAATCTAGATATTCGCAGATAAAAACATCTTCCAAAGGCTGTCCAAAGACCCGTGCGATTTTAAAGGCCAGTTCCAAGCTTGGTGTGTATTTCGCTTTCTCAATGGCCGCGATGGTTTGGCGGGATACGCCCGCTTTATCAGCCAAATCCTTTTGCGTCATTTCATTCGCATCAAACCGCAAGCGCCGAATTGTATTGGTGATTTTCGGTTTACGCATGCAATAGTCTCCCTTCATATAGCTGAGCCCTTTGACCGCAGTACTTGCCAAATCGCTATGGGCGACTTTGAAATAGATCAAAGTAAAGACGGCATCCTTATATAGCTGTTCACGCCAATATTACACAAAAGTGCAGCAAGCGTGTTGCGCAGTTAATAGGGTATAATGTGATCCCGTTTTTCGACAAAGCGTCGTATATTTATAACAATAAGTAATAAATTTTTTACATTATGTATAGTTTGTTTACCATTGCATTGAAAATATATGCCTTTTCCTGCCTGATCCCAATGCTGATCCCACAGGCGGATTGCCTCACACAAACCACTGGATCGCTTGACCTTTTTGCGGCTAGATCACATGGTCGCAACGGATAAACTGCCCCAAAAGGAAGCTCCGTGGATCAAAGTAAAAGTGCTTCAACAAAACCGTTTGCTCGGTTTGAATGGATGATTGCATGGCGCTACTTGCGTGCGCGGCGTGAAGAGGGCGGCGTGTCCACAATGACGTGGATTTCGCTGATCGGCATCACATTGGCGGTGGCCGCCTTGATCATCACGCTGGCCGTGCGCACAGGGTTTCGCAGTGAGTTCGTGGATACGATCTTGGGATCAAACGCGCATGTCACCGTGTATTCGTCAATCTATGTGGATGATGATCAAACGTCACGCCAAATCGAAGACTACGCAGGCTGGGCAGAGGCCCTATCAGCCGTGCCTGGAGTCACCCGCGCAGCGCCTTTAGTGCGTGGTCAAGTGCTCAGCACCTATCGCTCTGCAAATGTGGCGATGGATGTCTACGGAATTTCTTACGACAATCTGTTGTCGATCCCGCGTGTGGGTCAAACGCCAGATGAATCTTGGGGCGATATTTCGCGCTTTTCCGAAGGGATCGCCATCGGGTCAGGTGTGGCGCGTGAACTGGGTGTCGCGGTCGGGGACCGGATCAAATTGATCTCGCCCGAAGGGGCCAAAACAGCCTTTGGCACATCCCCGCGAGTCTCATCATATGAGGTGGTTTATGTCTTTACAGCTGGTCGATATGACATTGATAAAACAAGGGCTTACCTTCCGTTTGACCAGGCACAAACCTATTTTAACCGCACGGGCAGCGCCGATGAAATTGAGGTCATGATCGAAGACCCTGAAAGCGTTGATGACATGGCGATGCCGCTGCTGCTTGCCGCGGGTGATCGCGCCATGATTTGGACGTGGCGTGATGCTTCTGGATCGTTTTTGCGCGCTTTAGATATCGAAGATAATGTGATGTTTGTCATCCTGTCCATTCTGGTTTTGATCGCGGCGATGAACATTGTCTCTGGCCTTATTATGCTGGTTAAAAACAAAGGTCGTGACATCGGAATTTTGCGCACTATTGGCCTGACTGAAGGGTCAGTTATGCGCGTTTTCTTTATATGTGGGGCTTTTACGGGGCTGATCGGCACCGTTTTCGGGGTCGCTTTGGGGGCCCTTTTTGCCATGTATATCGACACTATCATGGCCTTTGTGAACTATCTCAACGGCGGTGGGGCGTGGGATCCGTCCATTCGGGGCATCTATGCTTTGCCTGCTGAGCTTAGATTTGTTGATGTGGCCAAGGCCGTTTCACTGTCGCTTGGTCTGTCGTTTATTGTGACTATTTTCCCTGCGCGCAAAGCTGCGCGGATGAACCCAGTCGAGGCGCTTCGTTATGAGTAATATGTTGCAAATTCAAGAGGTTGCCAAAGGCTACAACCGCGGCAAACCCAATGAAATCCAAGTGCTTTCGGGCATCAATTTGACCGTTTCCAAAGGCGAAGTTGTGGCGCTTGTGGCCCCTTCAGGGGCGGGGAAATCGACGCTTTTGCACATCGCGGGACTGCTGGATAATGCTGATGCGGGGCAAGTGGTGATCGACGGGACAGATGTGACCAGCTTGGATGACAAAGCCCGCACGGCCATGCGTCGCGCGCAGGTGGGGTTTATCTATCAGTTTCACCATCTTTTGCCCGAATTTTCTGCGCTGGAAAACATCGTTTTACCGCAGCTTGCCAATGGCGTGCCTGAGGCTGATGCTCGCGCTAGGGCATTGAAATTATTGACATCTGTAGGTGTTGAGGCCCGTGCCGATCACCGACCTGCGGCAATGTCTGGGGGTGAACAACAACGCGTGGCGTTTTGCCGTGCGCTGGCCAATCGCCCTGCGCTTTTGCTGGCGGATGAGCCCACAGGAAACCTTGACCCCGCCACATCGGACCGCGTTTTTGACGCTCTGATGACGGTTGCCAAGGACGAAGGTCTGGCCGCCCTGATCGTGACCCACAATATGGATTTGGCTGCCAAAATGGACCGCGTGCTGCGGCTTGAAAATGGCGTGCTGGTTGAGGCTTAACACCCGTGTTTTAAAGACATTGTGGCGCGTGTTTTAAGCTGTTGTACGCTTTGGGGCAGGGTGAGTTTACATGTTTTAATGTAAGGACTGGTCGGATGCCGCGCATCCGGTCAAACGCATGAGATGCGTTTCAAGGCTCGAACGCCAGCGCGTCCCGCGCGGGCTAAGGTTCGATGAATTTTTGACGCTGAGACCTTGGACGTGCAACGCGCGGATGAAATATTGAATTTTAAGATTGTTTCTGGCTGAGGTCTCGTGCCTCTTCAGAGTGATTTGCCAAAGCAAATCACGAGCGCCCGACCCTCCCCACGGGAGGGCGCCTACGTCGCCCACCCAGGGTCAGGCGCTCGGCGTTAAATGGATTCTGAATTATTCATAGATGGTGCCTCATGAACCTTTGCAATATTCCCTAGGTACAGAAGGCTCGCTAAGTAAACTTGTTGCAATTCAAATGTTGAAACTGCGCTATGAACACCTTTGCTACTTCTGCTGTTAATGGCATGGAGTAGTTTTTCCAAGTCTTTAGTGCGGAATGCAAGTGAAGGGGTTTTGTCTTTGTGTGCTTCTTCTAAGTAGTAGGAAATTCGGTTTAGAGGTTTGTCCTGCTCTAAGCCTAAAACTTTTGGATCAGCGGGTTGTACCGCATTGGCTAAAGAGTTCATTGACCTTCGTATCAGAAGCGATGCCTGTGACCGTTCTTCGCTATCCTTCGAATGCAGAAATCCCGACGCTTTTTGAAGCTGCTTGAGCGCCGCTGGCGAAGTTTGGTTTAAAAAGGAGAAAATCGCGGCTTCCATCTCGTCAATGGTAGTCTTGTCTTGGCTAGCCCAAATAAGTCTCTGTTCGGCCAAAGATGCATAGTTGAAGGCTGCAGATAGCAACCTTTCCTTGATTTTTCTAATTTCTGAACGACGATGAATTTCTTGTAGTTTGCGTAGCTCATTTTCTTTGTAGAAAAACGCGGCGTCTACATTATTGATATTTGATGGAATCGCCAATGAATCAATAAGTGCCTGCGACCTCTCTAACTCTGCTGTTATGTGCCCACAACCAAACATTAACAGCGAGTCTTTTGCGATATCCAAAATATCGCAGGTATTGGGATCAAGGGCACGTGTCCGGAATTTCCGCTTGAGCGCTAGCTCATGGATAAGTTTCAATTGATCCTTTTCTAAATCGCCAAGCGAACTGTTCAAATGGCGAAAGTCTTCTTGCTCGCCATGCTCTTGTTCATAAAGGAAATAGGCAAAATTTACAAAATCTCTCAATTTCAGCGCCAAACGCTGGCAGCTGCGAAAGGCCGCAGAAACGTCGTCATTCTCGACAGATGCAAAAATGCTTTGGATCAACTTTGTTTCTGTAGTTATATCACTCAAACATCCAATTCCTCAGCATATTGCGCATGCTCCTGAATATACTGGAACCTTAGCTCTGGTTTTTTGCCCATCAAGCGTTCGACAAGATCGGCGGTGTCGCCGGGGGTGTCTTCTTCGATGGTGACTTGGATCAGTTTGCGGGTGGCGGGGTCCATGGTGGTTTCTTTAAGATCCTTAGCATCCATTTCGCCAAGTCCCTTGAACCGCTGCATGTCGATCTTACCTTTGCCGCCCAAGCCTTTTTCCATGTAGTAATCTTTTTCCGCATCATCGGCGACATACATGCGTTTGGCGCCTTGGGTCAGGCGGTACAGCGGTGGGCAGGCCAAGTACAAATGGCCCTGATCAATCAGCGGACGCATTTGGGTAAAGAAGAATGTCATCAGCAAAGTGGCAATATGCGCCCCGTCGACATCCGCATCGGTCATGATGATGATTTTGTCGTAGCGCAGGTCTTCAATATTGAAGCGCGTGCCCATTTGCACACCCAAAGCTTCGCATAGATCATTGATTTCCTGATTTGTATTCAACTTGTTAGAGGCTGCGCCTAGGACGTTTAGGATTTTACCTTTTAGCGGCAGCAAGGCTTGGTTGTGACGGCTGCGCGCGCCTTTGCCAGAGCCACCAGCGGAATCGCCCTCCACAATAAACAACTCGGTGCCTGCGCGGTCTTTCGACGTACAATCGGTGAGCTTACCAGGCAGGCGGAGTTTTTTGGTCGCGGATTTGCGCTGGGTTTCTTTTTCTTGGCGGCGGCGCAGGCGTTCTTCGGCGCGCAGCACCAAGAAATCCAAGATGGCACCAGCGGATTTGGTATCGGCCGCAAGCCAGTTGTCAAAGTGGTCACGCACAGAGTTTTCCACCAAACGCGCTGCCTCTGACGTGGCCAAGCGGTCTTTGGTTTGGCCCACAAATTCGGGTTCACGGATAAAACAGGACACCAAGGCGCAGCCGCCTGTCATCAGGTCTTCGCGGGTGATATCTTTGGACTTTTTATTGCCCACAAGTTCGCCATAAGCGCGGATGCCTTTGAGCACAGCGGCCCAAAAACCGCCCTCATGGGTGCCGCCCTCGGGGGTGGGCACGGTGTTACAATAGGACTGCATGAAACCATCGCGCGAGGGCGTCCAGTTGATGGCCCATTCGACTTTGCCTGGCACATTAAAACGTGATTGAAAATCAACGGTGCCCGCGAAAGGCGTATCGGCGTAGGTCATTGATTTACCGAGCGTTTCCTTTAGGAAATCGGCCAGACCACCGGGGAAGTGGAAGGTGGCCTGCATCGGCGTTTCGCCGTCATCAATTTCGGATTTCCAACGAATTTCAACGCCTGAGAACAAAAAGGCTTTGGAACGTGCCAAAGTAAACATGCGTTTGGGTTTAAAGCGCAGTTTGCCAAAGATTTGTTCATCTGCATGAAATGTCACGAATGTGCCGCGTTTGTTGGGGGCAGCGCCTATTTTTTCAACAGGACCAAGAGGGATGCCACGGGCAAAGCGTTGTTCGAAAAGTTCTTTGTTTTTAGCAACTTGTACGATCATGCTGTCTGACAAAGCGTTCACAACCGAAGAGCCAACCCCGTGCAAACCGCCAGATGTAGCATAAGCATCGCCAGAAAATTTACCACCCGCGTGCAAAGTACATAGAATGACTTCCAAAGCAGATTTGTCAGGGAACTTGGGGTGCGGATCAATCGGAATGCCGCGGCCGTTATCGGTGATTGTCACAGAATAATCGGCGTGCAGCGTCATTTCGATCCGCGTGGCGTGACCTGCCACGGCTTCATCCATGGAGTTGTCCAAAATTTCCGCCACGAGGTGGTGCAATGCGCGCTCGTCGGTCCCGCCGATATACATGCCGGGTCGTTTGCGAACAGGTTCAAGCCCCTCTAGGACTTCGATGGATGAGGCGTCATAGGCGGGGGTGGATCCTGCAAGGAGATCATCTGACATTGGCTTTTCGCTCGATTCTTGGTGTTGGCTCGTTGGGTTCGAATTAGACCATCCAAGCGGGAAAACCGCAAGATGCAGTAAAGCATGATCTGCAATAGACCATGCTTTGGTGGGTGTCATGATGGTGCGTGTGGTGTTGAGAAATCAGTCTTTGTAAAAAGCTGATGGCCCGAAACCGCCCATGCGCTTGGCCCATTGAAAGGCCACGATCATACCTTTGAAACGCGGCAAAAGATACAGCGACAAGGCGACAGTGCAGATCGAAAACCCAGCCAGCATGGTCAAAGGGTTGGGGCGAAAGTCCATGTAAACCCAACCCATCAAGGGGGCCAGCAGGTGACCAACGATCAAAATCGTCAGATAGGGCGGACCATCATCTGCGCGGTGGTGATGCAATTCTTGCGTGCATACTGGGCAGCTGTCGCGGACTTTAAGGTAGCCCTTTAACATTGGGCCCTCGCCACAGTTCGGGCAACATCTTTTCCAACCGCGCAGCAAAGCGGATTTCATTTCACGGTGATCGACCATGTGATCGTCGCGCGTCGCATGTGAAATAACAGTTTCTGTTGCCTGTGTCATAGGTCGCCCTTTTTCAATTGATCTCAATAGGATCTGTTTTCTTGAATCCCAGTTTCGCGGACCAGCCAAGGGGAATATTCAGCGAAGCCTACCATAAAGCGCGGTCATCGGTCTTGCGGCCTGTTGTCGCGTAAGCAATGCAGCAAACTCCCTTAAATTTTCATGAAAATAATCACAAAAAGCGATTTAACTTAAATTTTGCGACGGAAACCCACAGGGGGCGCGTTTCACTATCATAAGCGCTCGGCACTGAGCCTAGCGCATTGGGCCTGAACAAAGGAACGATACTATGAAACGTACTACTGCAATCTCAGCGGTCGCATTGATCGCAATTCTTGGATCTTCTGTCGCAGGTTTTGCCGCAGGCGATCGCGATGGCGATAAAAGTAAGCGCATGGGCAAAGGTGGTCATCACGAACGCATGGCGGGTAAAATGGACCGTCGCGGACCGATGATGCCAGACTTCGCAACCCTTGATGCAGATGGCGACGGCAAAGTCACCGAAGCGGAAATCGCAGCCCATAAAGCTGCGCAATTCGCTGAAGTTGACACAGACGGCAACGGCACAGTGTCAGCGGAAGAACTTGCAGCACATCTTGAAGCCAAGGCGGAAAAGCGCAAAGCGGATCGCATGGCAAAAATGATCGAACGCATGGATGCAGATGGCGATGGTGAATTGTCTGCTGATGAAATGGCGGGCACTGTCAAAAAGACACCTTTCGAACGTCTTGATACAGATGGCGACGGCGCCTTGTCTGAAGAAGAAATGAAAGCTGGCGGCGAACGTGGCCGTGGTGGTCGCGGCGACAAATAAGTCGCACTGCAAATCACAGGGGTGGGGCACGCAAGTGTGCCACTCCAAAAAGCGCCACAGATTGTGGACGCCGCGCTCCCCACAGGTTACGCTTCGCAAATAATGAATATGGCTTTAGACACTCATATAGATGCCTCAGATGATGCTTTGCTTATTGCTTTCGGCAATGGGGATCGTTTGGCCGCGCGCACCTTAACAGAGCGTTTGGCCCCGCGTGTGATCGGCTATGCTGCCCGCTTGCTGAAAGATCGCGCTGAGGCTGAAGACGTCGCACAAGACGCCATGATGCGTCTGTGGAAAATAGCACCCGATTGGCGCACGGGTGAAGCAAAAGTGACAACTTGGCTTTACCGCGTGGTGACCAATCTATGTACGGACCGTTTGCGCAAAAAACGCGGGACGGGATTGGATGAAATTGCCGAACCTGAGGATGGAAAACCATCGCAGGAAGCAGTTTTAATGCAAAAACAACGGGTTGATGCGTTGAATTCAGCGCTGTCGACCTTGCCAGAACGGCAAAAACAAGCTGTCGTTCTGCGTCACATCGAAGGGCTTTCTAACCCTGAGATTGCGCAGATTTTGGATATTGGCGTTGAAGCGGTCGAAAGTTTGACTGCACGCGGAAAGCGCGCATTGGCTCAGGCATTGGCTGCGCAGCGCGAGATTTTGGGGTTTGAAGATGACACAGCGTGATGATCTGCTCGGTGATGCTGACTTGGATGTTCTCTTTGATGCGGCGCGTGCCGAAGTTGCGCGGCCTTCGGATAGCTTTATGGCCCGCGTTCTCGCAGATGCGGATGCCGTACAAGATTCATTGGGGGCGGGCTTGCCTGACTGGGCAAAGTCGCCACAGACTGCGGCTGCGCCATCCATCATGAATCGTTTACTTGATTTGATTGGCGGCTGGCGCGGTGGTGCAGGTTTGGCCACAGCCACGGTTATGGGCTTGGCCTTTGGTCTTGGCGCGCCCAATACTGTGTCGCAAGTGGCGACAGGCAATTGGTCAAGCGCCGCCATCAGCACCGACACCCAAATGCAGGTTTCTACCGCGCAATATGTGCTGGACGATTTGGTGCCAAGCTTTTTTGACTTGGCTGCGGAAGGATAGAAGATGAGTGATACGAAGCTGCCAATTTCCAAATCATCGCGCCCAATGCGGATCGTTTTGATTGCCTCTTTGGCATTGAACTTGGCTGTGGTTGGATTGATCGCAGGCGCTGCTTTGCGCGGGGATCGAGATAGCAAGTCCGGTGCGGATCGGGCGCGGGTGATGCAATCGCGTGACATCGGGTTTGGGCCCTATGTGGCGGCCTTTGAAAAGGGGCAAAAGCGCTCTTTAGGGCAGGCATTCATCGGCAAAGCGGGGCGTCAAGATAAAGCGCGCAACACCGTGCAAGCGCAGTTCGAAGATATTCTAGCGGTTCTCACGGCAGAGCCTTTTGATGCAGATGCTTTTAAATCTGCGATGTTGGTGCAGCTCAATGGATTGGCCGAATTACAGCAAATCGGTGCGGAGGTGATCACCGATCAAGTGGCCGCAATGACGCCCGAGGCGCGTGCGGTTTATGCCGAGCGTTTGGATCAAGCTTTGACCCGACCGCCCCGTCATGTGGATGGCGACCGATCTGGAGCGCGCGATGGCAAGCACAGTGAGCCCAGACTGAACGGACCTGCGCCAAAGGGGAAATAGGTCTGATTTTAAAGGGTTTTTAAAGTCACAAATGGCAGCCTAACTTGTGTTGGGCTGCCATTTTTTTAGTGCTTGGCGCGATATCCCCTTTGATCGATCGCCTGCCTTACGCAGCAAAGGGTCCAAGTGTAACCTGATTGCGCCCTTCGGCTTTGGCATCATATAAAGCGCGGTCGGCAATGTCCAAAAGCGCTTGGGTGTCATGTTGCACGGGCGTGCCATCAGGCGCCCCCCCCATGGCCAAGCCGATTGAAACAGAGCTCATCACAGGGTCTCCCTGCGCTGTCACGGTCACGGCGGTATCGCAGATCGCAGCTCTGATCCTTTCGGCAGTGATACGGGCATCGCGCAGTGAAATTTGCGGCAAACAGATCAGAAATTCTTCGCCGCCGTAGCGCGCCACAAGATCAACGCTGCGCAGGCATTTTTGCATCCGCAGTGCCACTTCTTTGAGCACCTCATCGCCAACCGCGTGGCCATAGGTGTCATTGATCCGCTTGAAGCGGTCCAAGTCCAACAGCATCAGCGCGAAATTTTGCCCTGCTTGGTTGGAAGCCTGTGCGATCTGCGCGATATGGGGCAGGGCGTAGCGGCGATTGTAAAGGCCCGTCAAAGGATCGACCATCGCGAGGCGCAGGCCTTCGTCAATGGTGCTGCGCAGGGCGTCTGCTTCTTTCTTGCTGCGCATTTGACTGCGCAAGCGCAGGGCCATTTCTTCGGGATCAGCGCCGCGCGTGATAATATCATTGGCGCCCAGATCCAGCGCCATAATCGCCTCTTTGCGGTCTTGCGCCCCATGCACCACAACAATGCCCGCAAAGCGGGTGTTGGCCCGTGCTCTGATGTCTGAAATCAAACTCAAGCCCCCTGTGCTGCCCATGATATCGGCCGAGATCAAATAGACATCTGCTGCGTCATCGGCGGCGATTTTTTCAATCACACGATCCGCTTGGGAGATTTCGATCGTGTCTTGCACCAAGCCGCGCAAGCCCGCGCGCCATGTCATGGCATCTTCTGGGTTGCGCCCAACCAAGACGATCTTTCCAGGCATTGTGAAATTAACGGGGGCTTCGGCAAAGCCTAGGGTGCGCGCAGTTTCATTGCGTCGGCGCAATTCATGCGTTGTTGAGCGCGCCCGCAACAAGGCGCGCACTCTTGCTGTGAGTGTGAGTTCGTCGATGGGTTTGGTTAAAAATTCGTCAGCGCCCGCTTTGAGTGCTGCTATTTTGGCTTCTGTATCCGCAGCGGGCGTGGCGATCAAAACAGGAATGTCGCAGGTGATGGGATCGGCTTTGAGTTGCGCGCAGGCCTCATGCGCGGTCATATCGCCCAGATTGGTATCAAGGATGATGATATCGGGCTGGTCTTGTTTGGCACGCATCATTGCATCGCGCCCTGAGGCAGCCTGAATGACCTCGTAAAATGCAGAGGACAATTTGACCTTTAATATGATGCGGTTCGTCGGAACATTGTCGACGATAAGGATGCGTCCTGCCATTGTATGCCCGAGTAATTATGTTATGCGATGAACGTTAAGATTGTGGCCCTAAAATGCGCCTTAAAGGTTAACAAAGGGTTTCCAACCTAGAGGAGTTACCCACAAGTGAAGCAAGAAACCGCCGAAACGATTGCGCTTAAAATCCTTGTCTGGATCGTCGGAAATGACGAAATTTTACCTATTTTTCTGAGCTCTACAGGATTGGGCGAAGACGATCTGCGCGCCCGCGCAGGCGAGACTGAATTGTTAACGGCTGTTCTTGATTTTATAACCATGAATGATGAGTGGGTTAACGATTGCGCCACTAGTATTAGCATCGACCCGCATGATTTTTTGAAAGCGCGCCAATCCATGCCCGGCGGCGCAGATATTCATTGGACGTGACCATGACCCAGACTTTAAACAAGCCTGCCAAAGCCATTTTGTTTGATAAAGACGGCACGCTGTTTGATTTTCAAAAAACATGGGCGCCTTGGGCTGCCGCGATGATTGCAGATTTGGCGCGGGGCGAAAAGGCTGTGCTGGCCAAAGCAGGTCAGGCGGTTCCGCAAGATCTTGATCGCCAGATCGCACATACTGTCGGTTTTGATTTAGACAATGGCGCGTTTCAAGCTGACAGCTTGGCCGTGGCCGGTACCGCATACGAGGTGGCGCAGGCTTTGTCGCAGGTCATCACGGGACTTAGCGATAGCGAAGTTCTTGATTATCTGATGCCGTCAAAAATGAGCATGACGCCAGTGGTCGTGCCTCAATTGAAGCAAGCGCTTGAAGGCTTGAAACAGGCAGGGTTTCGCCTTGGCGTTGTGACAAATGATTTTGAACATGTGGCGCGTGAGCATTTGGAACAGGTCAATATTTCTGAACTGTTCGAAGTCGTTATCGGCTGCGACAGCGGCCATGGTGCCAAACCCGCACCTGAGGGCTGTCTGGCGGCTGCGGCACATTTAGCGGTGCCCGCGCCCGATACATATATGGTGGGCGATAGTTTACATGACCTAGAGGCCGCGCAGCGCGCAGGCATGCGCCCGATCGGGGTTTTGACGGGCACTGCAAGCCGCGATGATTTGGCGCATCTTGCTGCACATGTATTCGCAGATGTTGCCGATTTCGTTAGATTTTTAACGAAAAGCCCGCTCTGACGCAGGCCGAAATCGCTGTAAGTTGCCCTAAGGTCAATAAAAAATGACGCTGCGTGTTTTTTTTGATTAATCCATGGGCATTGGCACTTTTTTAAGTCCTCTGGCTTACAACAGCCCTTAGTAAGGTAAGAGGGCCTGTATTTCATGCATGGTATGATAAATCGCGCGATTCAGTGCTTTGTCCGCGACACATATGGTCCAGAAATTTGGGCCTCGGTTGCTGAACAAACAGATTTTGGATCAGACAGCTTTGAAGCGATGCTAAGCTATCCAGATGGGGTCACCATTCGGTTGCTCAGTGCGGCTGCGCGCAGTTTGGAAAAACCTGTCGATGCCATGCTGGAAGATCTGGGCACCTATTTGGTGTCTCATCCCAATGTCGAAGCCATTCGCAGATTGTTGCGTTTTGGCGGTGATGAATTTACCGAATTTATGTTTTCCTTAAATGAAATCGAGGGGCGGTCTCGTCTCGCCTTGCCTGATCTTGAAGTGCCCAAATTAAACATTTTTGAAAATGAAGATGGCAGTCATACTTTGACCTGCCAGCATTCGATGCCAGGATTTGGCTATGCGATGCTCGGCGTCATGCGCGCCATGGCTGATGATTATGGCGCTTTGGTCTTTTTGGAACATCAAGGATGGCGCGATTCAGGTGAAGAGGTGATTAATATTCAACTGTTGGAAGAAGCCTTTTCCGAAGGGCGCAGTTTTGACCTCTCCGCGAAGGCGGTGTGACGATGGCTTTGGTCACCCAACTTGAGGCCAGCGCGCTGGACCGTTTGATGCCGATGCATTTGATTTTGGATGCGCAGGGCATCATCACAAAAATCGGGCCTACCCTGTGCAAATTGCGCGGCGAATCAGCGATGCTGGGCCACAATTTTTTCGACGTATTTGATCTGCGTGATGACGGTCGAAAATCTGCCAATACGATCATTCCAGATGATAAGAAACTCTACATGACATTCAAGTCAGGGGTATCGACGCCGCTTAAAGGGATTGCCACTCCCATGGCCAATAGCACGGATATGTTGTTGAACCTGTCGTTTGGCATTTCTGTTGTGGATGCTGTTCATGATTATCGGCTGACGGCTGGGGATTTCGCAGCGACAGATCTGGCGATCGAAATGCTCTATCTTGTGGAAGCCAAATCAGCTGTTTTGGAAGAAACCAAACAGTTAAATACGCGCCTGCAAGGGGCAAAGGTCGCAGCCGAAGAACAAGCCTATACCGATACGCTTACAGGTTTGAAAAACCGCCGTGCCATGGACCATGTGCTGGGCAGAATGATCCGCGCAGGTGTGCCTTTTGCTTTGATGCACATTGATCTGGATTACTTCAAAGACGTGAACGACACGCTTGGTCACGCGGCGGGGGATGTCGTTTTGCAAAATGTTGCCAAAGTCTTGGTCGATGAAACACGAGCCGAAGATTTGGTGGCCCGTGTCGGCGGGGATGAGTTCATTGTGGTGATGCATAAGATGACGGATGCGGATCAGTTGATGAAGGTGGCCGAACGTATCATCGCGCAGCTTGAAATCCCTGTTCCTTTCAATGATACAGTTTGCCGTATTTCAGGATCGGTGGGGATCACAACCACTGAGCAATATGACCAAATTGATGCAGAGCAAATGATGCACAATGCGGATACGGCGCTATATGCTTCAAAACACCAAGGACGGGCCTGCGCAAATTTCTATGTTGCGGGGATGCCGACTTTGGCGGACCAAGATTTGCCAAATGCTGCCGCACGCAGATAGGTGCTTTTTCGATTGGGGGGGCAACAGACTGAAGTCACGATGTTCATGAGGCTAGATGTGTTTAAAGCTCCTAGTCTCGCACACTTGACCTTCGGCTTATGGTGCTCAGATCACAAAAGATCTGCGCTGCATGGCTCAAACTCGTCGCAAAGGCATGCTAAAACACGCCGTGTTTTGAGCGTGTTGTTATTCATATTTTTGTGGAAATTAATCCGCCAATGGCAGTCCCTAGGGGAATTGAACCCCTCTTTCCAGGTTGAAAACCTGGCGTCCTAACCGATAGACGAAGGGACCGCGCTTGGCGTGAGGCGGTGTTTAAGTCAGCTGTGTGCAAAGCGCAAGGGGGCCAATGCAGAAAATTTGAAAAATTGTTATCTTTAAATTCAACAGCTCCCTAGGCGCAAAGGGTTAGCCCCTTGATGCACATTTGTGGTTGCAAAGCGTAGGGCATCAGTGCGTCGCATAGGGTTTATCAGACAAAAATCTGTTTTAGGTTTATGCGAAATTTTAGGGGAGGGATATTAACGTCAATGGCAGTCCCTAGGGGAATTGAACCCCTCTTTCCAGGTTGAAAACCTGGCGTCCTAACCGATAGACGAAGGGACCGCAATTGACGTGAGCTGGTGTTTAGGCGACCAGCCGTTGCTGCGCAAGAGATAAATTGCAGGCCAGTTCATTTTTTTTGAACGAGCTGAAATCACGAAGGATTTAAGCCTCCGCAGCGTCTTCTAGGCGCAGTTGCACTGATTGACGCCCGCCCCAAGTATTGATTTCCAACCGTCCAGCCAAGTGAAACCGCTTGCCGCCATGAGATTCGAGAGCAGGGCCAAGTTTGGTGTCAAAAGCCCCAAAACAAATCGCATCCAAGCGCGGACCTTGGCCATCGGAAAACGTGACCTTCAGGTGGCTTTCCCCGACGCGTTTTGCAAAGTGAATCATACAAGATGGAAAAGCAAAGCGCGGTGCGGCCGCGGATGCCCCGTAAGGGCCTGCGGATTCGATCTTGTTGATCAATTCAATTGTGGCTGCCCCAGGCATCAATAAGGAATCGAGTTTCAAATCTGCGGGGCCTGCATCGCCAGCACCTTGTTTGCTCAAAAGTTCTGACAGGCGCGCCATGGCTGGCTCCAACTGATCGCGCATCACGGTCAGGCCAGCGGCCATTTTATGACCACCGCCTTTCACCAATAAGCCCTCGGCGGCGAGGCGTTGAATGGATGCGCCCAAATCAACACCAGAAATCGAACGGCCTGAGCCTTTGCCCTCATCGCCATCAAACCCGATCACGATGGCAGGGCGGTTGGTCGATTCTTTTAGCCGCGAGGCCACGATCCCCACAACCCCTGGATGCCAACCATCGGCGGCGGCCCAAACCAAAGGACCGTCCAAGCCGCGCTGGGCAGCTTGATCTAGCGCAGCCTCGCGTACTTTGCCTTCGATTTCGCGTCGCTCGGTGTTGAGATAGTCCAGACGCTCAGCCAACATCTGGGCTTCGACTTCGTCAGTGGAGGTCAAAAGTCGGGCGCCTAAATCAGCCGCTCCGATGCGCCCGCCTGCATTGATGCGCGGGCCAAGAAGAAAACCCAAACTATAGGAGGTGGGCGCCGCATCCATGCGCGATACATCAGCCAGTTTGCGCAGGCCAACCCGCTCACGATCCGCCATAACCCGCAGACCTTGGCGCACAAGCGCACGGTTGACGCCAATCAGCGGCGCCACATCCGCCACGGTGCCAAGGGCGACCAAATCAAGATACCGCATCAAATTGGGGCCGCGAATGTTATCCCCACGGAGGCGGCGATTCACATCGACGAGCAGCAAAAACACCACGCCTGCGGCACAAAGATGCGCCAAATCGCCTGTCTCATCTTGGCGGTTTGGATTTACCACGGCCACACATTCAGGCAGAGTTTCCCCGCCCAAGTGGTGATCCAGCACGACAACATCCGCGCCTTTTGCAGCCTGAATTGGACCATGTGAAAGGGTGCCGCAGTCAACGCAGACAATCAGATCATGATCTCGTGCGAGTGCTTGCATGGCTTCATTATTCGGGCCGTAACCTTCGTCAATGCGGTCTGGAATATAGAGCGTCGCGCTATGGCCCATATCGCGCAAAAAGGTGATCAACAGTGCAGCCGAGGTCGCACCATCCACGTCATAATCGGCAAACACAGCAATGCGTTCGCGGTTTTTGAGAGCTTTGATGAACCTTTGGGCCGCAGGTTCCATATCTTTCAAGACCATCGGGTCGGGCAGCAAGTCTTTGAGCGAGGGGGCCAAAAATGCTGCTGCACTGTCTTGATCCACCCCGCGCCGTGTCAGGGTTTGGCACAGGGGCAGGGGCAGATCTGTGTGCTGCGCCATGGCTTCGGCCAAGCGGTCGTTTTCAGGCGATGGACCCACCCAACGGCGGCCATTCAATGAGACGGAAACGTTTAAAAAATCACTCATAAGCCTTTAATGCCTGCACCTGCGCTCTGTTGCAATCGTACTGGTTAAGGTTTGGTCTTTTGGGTCTGATAAAGGCGTGAAATTCTTGTGGTGTGACGATTTATAGGGCTGCGAGGATCGCATCTGTGTCGCGTGCTGTGGCGAATTCACCGTGGATTTGATGGATCGCGCTGTCATGGATTTGCTTAGGCGTCATAGCGGGGGCATTTGACCACGATGTATCGCCATTGCGCGCAAAGGCGGCGCAGGCGTCATGGGCCAGCGTAACGCGAAATCCTAAATTTGCAGCCATCCGCGTGGTGGTCGACACGCAGTGGGGCGTGGTCAGTCCGCAGATCGTAAGGTCGGTGATCTTAAGCGCGCGCAAAGAGTGTTCTAGGTCTGTGCCGATAAAGGCGGAATTCACGGATTTCTCGATGATCTTTTCGCCTGCATCTGGCTGCACCATATCTTTGAAAGCGGCGCCTGCGCCTGTAAGCGGACTGCCCGTTTCAGTTGATATATGCTTGACATGAAACACAAAAAGACCTTGCGCGCGAAATGCGCTCAGCAGTTTGGCGGCGTTGTCTTCTGCATCTAAATTGTTGCGCGGCCCCCAAAAGGGGTCGTCAAAGCCCTGTTGAATATCAATCAAAATCAGCGCCTTGGTCATAGGACGGGCCTTGAATTAAAGCTGTTCGATACGGATAGCGACAGCGGGAGAGGCCAAGACGCCCGTGGTCTCCATCGCCGCGATAGCGCTGTCTAAAGCCTCGCGGCTCACGGGATCTGTTACGATCAAAACAGGGGCAATTTTCGGATCTTCATCTTGTCCGTATTGGCGCATCCGATCAATCGACACACCACTATCGCCAAGGGCTGTGGTGATCTTTGCCATGCTGCCAGGTTTGTCCACCAAAGCGAGGCGCAAGTAATAGGAGGCAGGGGTCGCAGCAACCGCAGGTGTCGCTTTGATAAGGCTCGCAGCAGGTTGACCAAAGGTGGTCAAACGCGTGCCACGGGCGATATCCATGATATCTGACATCACAGCAGAGGCGGTTGGCCCCATGCCTGCACCCGCACCGCGCAAAACGATTTGGCCCACTTCATCGCCTTCCAGCACCACCATATTTGTGCCGCCGTCCAATTGGCCCAAGGGCGATGTTTGAGGCACAAGGCAGGGGGTCATGCGTTGCTCGAGGCCGCGCGCTGACATTTGCGTGACGCCTAAAAGTTTGATTTTGTAGCCCATATCAGCGGCATGAGCGATATCGTCATTGCTGATGCGTTCGATACCTTCCAGTTCGACCGCGCCAAAGCTGACTTGGGTGCCAAAAGCGACAGAGGCCAAAAGCGATAGTTTATGCCCCGCATCAATGCCGCCCACATCCAGTTGCGGATCAGCCTCGAGATAGCCCAAACGCGCACATTCATCGAAGAGGGCGTTATAGCCTTGGCCTGTGGCCTCCATACGGGTCAGGATATAGTTACAGGTGCCATTCATCACGCCGATAACGCGTGTGATGCCATTGCCAGCCAGTCCTTCTGTCAGTGCCTTCATCACGGGGATACCCCCTGCGACGGCGGCCTCAAAGCGCAACACAGCATCATTGGATTCTGCCAGCTCGGCCAAGGCCTGACCGTGATGGGCTAAGAGCGCTTTATTGGCGGTGACGACATCTTTGCCCAAAGCAAGCGCTGCTTCTGTGGCCGCTTTGGCAGGGCCATCAGAGCCGCCCATAAGTTCGACAAAGATATCCACATCTTCGCGCTGAGCCAATTTGACAGGATCGTCTTCCCAACCGTAGCCAGACAGATCATAGCCGCGATCTTTGCCTTTCGACCGTGCGGCCACAGCAGAGATCACCACAGGTCTACCTGCGCGCAGGGCCAAAAGATCAGCTTTTTCTTGGATGATTTTGACCACGCCCATTCCAACAGTGCCAAGCCCTGCAAGTCCGAGACGAAGGGGCGTTTTGGCGGTAGCAGAATGGGTCATTTGGGGCTCCAAAATCTAAAATGAACGTGAGTGTCTGTTAGCGGGTTCTGGGGGACTGTGCAACTGAATGACGCTTTGGCCGTGCGGCCTTGGGCGGATGCGCGGGTTTAGCGGCGGGCTTGGGCACGGCGCAGGGCGGCTTGCAGGCGGCTGCGCGTGGCTGCGTCAAGCACTGGCCCCGACATTCGGGCAGCGCGCGCGCGCAGGTTTGCGCCGCGTTGAGAGGTTGCTGCGCGTTGATCTTGCGCTGTCTGCGCACCCGTTGTGCCTGTGGTTTGCGCAGTTTGATCAAAGGTTTGCACCAATTGTCGAGAGCTGAGCAATTGCGGCCAAGGGGCATTTTTATCCATCGGAGTCGTGCGTTGGCTGACATCTGGCGGGGCAGAACAGGCAAGCGTCGTTGCACAAAGCAAACAGGCCGCGATGGCACGCATATGACCCCAAGGGGCAATCGGTGCAAAGAACGGGGCAGGGCTGCGCATATCAGATGGAATCCGTGGGTTGTTTGATGTCCAGACCTTAGCTTGCGCAGCCCAGCTGAGCAATGCGCTGCGCGCATTCATCGGATATCCTTTCAAGCTGCGGCTGCTGCGGGGCGGAAACGGGCTGGATTTCGCTTTATTGTAAGGCGCGCCCGCGCTAGTCAGTGGGGCGCAATAGAAACGCGTCACCAACACCCGTCACCAACAGGAGAGAGCGCAGATGAGCGATTTAGGGACAGACCAACCAGTGCAATCAGCTGAAACGACGCCGCTGTATCGATTGTCAGCCACAATTGCCCGTCGTGTTTCGGCCGTTGCGATCTTGGCTGTGCTTGGGCTTTTGTTGTTGTGGATTTTGGTCTCCACGCCGCCTGCTGCTGTTGCGGGTAAGGCGTTTTTGGCGCTGATGGGAGGGCTGGCCCTTTGGGGCGCTGCGCGTTTGTGGCAGGCCACTGGGGTTGATATTTTGATGACCGAAGATGACCTGCGTGAAGAAAACGGGCGCATTTTGTGCACCATGGATCAGATTGAACGGGTGGAACGCGGCACTTTTGCGTTCAAGCCTTCCAACGGGTTTGTTGTTGTTTTGAAAGACAAATCAGCGCGCGCTTGGGCTCCAGGCCTGTGGTGGCGCATGGGGCGTCGCATTGGTGTTGGGGGGGTGACTGCAGCGGGTGCAGGTAAAGCCATGGCGGATGTTTTGGCTGCGCGGATCACATATGACGGCCGCCTTGATTAAGGCGCCCGCCATGTGACTGTGCTTTGCCGCTGATGGCTTTAGCGGGTTCCGCGGTGATGGCGACCGCCGTAGGTGCCATAGGTGTCTGTGGGTTGGACATCATCGCCCGAAGCTGGAGTGCCACCGCCAGAGCTGCCATCATCAAAGACCACCTGTGTGGCAAAACGCGGTTTCGTGGCGACAAAATCGGCCACTGAAAAGGCATTTAGGCCGATGTTAAAGAGCGGGTTGAAGTCATTGCTAGCCTCAAGCACCAAAATCGTTTCCCCAAGCGCAAGAAGGGGCAGGCGTTCTTGTATATCCGCAATATCCGTCAAGGGCGGCACGCTATTGGCACCGTAAGACCATTGCAATTCATAAGCGCCCTCTCCGTCATCAATTGACCATGTTACAGAAGACACCCGTAGGTAGTTGCTGTCAGCATTGGTCAAAAATTGATAGATGTCAGACAAACCTTCGATAAAGTTGCTATCGACAGGCTCTGTTTGTCGCGACAGATAATCTGAAACCGTATAGGTTGCTTTGTTTGACAGGCCTTTTAGCTGAAAGGCCGCGAAATAGGTGTAGATGAACATCAAGCCGAAAAAGATGACGGGCAAGACTAAGATCGCTTCGACCGACATAGAGCCATGTTCACTGCGCCCATAACGCGCCCCGATTTGACGGGCGCGAAGAAGATTGCGAAAGATTTTCATACTGTCACCCTATGTGTTTGGTTCGTTGACGAAGCCAGCGGTGGAAACCATCGCATAGCCAGAGCCTTCGCTGCGTTGCAGATGTGCGCCAAGCCAAGTGGTTGGAAAGATCGGATCGACGAGCACACAGGCGCGCACCAGCATCAATTCATTTTCTGCCCCGTCTTTAAACACTGTCGCAGGTTCAACCTTTGCCTTGCGATCTTTGCACTGCGCGTAAGATTTGGGCGCAACGAAGTCATCAGCGTTCACAGGTTCCAAGGCGATGTGGATGTTTTCTTCACAGTCGCGCACATAGCTGGAATAGTCACAAACTGTGCTTTTCAATGTAGCGATATCGACGGTTTGCATGCGTCCCAACCGCACATCGCGTACAGCCATATCCAGACCGCGGTCCAGCGTAGCTGAGGACACAGTGTAGTAGCCCACCTCATATCCGCCCATCAAGATAAACATGAACAGCGGAAAGATGATTGAAAATTCAATCGTGGATGATCCGTCATCTCGAGCGGCATAGGTTTTGAAACACCTTGTGAAGCGTTCACACAAGAGGCGTTTGAAGCGCAATGTACTGATCATTCTACCAATCGCAATTCTGTGATTTTGGTTGCAACCGCGCCGAAGGCTTCTGCAATTTGCAGGCCGTCTGCATCGAAGTAATGCGATGGCGACGAGGCGCAGGTCTTTAGAATAGACGCCGCATCGCTCGGGGCTTCAAAGCCGATTGTGAAAACGATGATCCCTTTGTCTTTTGCCGCTTGGCATGTGGTCAGCAGGCGTTCGTCTTTGGTCGAGCTGCCGACAGAGTGACGGGTCCAAGCCAGCCAGTTGTAGTAGTCATTTGAATTGCCTGACGCTTCATAGCGGGTGTAGGCATGGCTTTCGACAGTGAAGCGTTGCCAAACTTCAGGCCATTCCAGTTTGCGTGCCGCGTCGCCGCCATACGGGCTGGTGTAATAGCTGTCATTATGCGGCGCATAGTAGCGTGTTTGCGTCGTACAGCCGTACCACCAACTGCATGAGTTTTGCGTTGTTTTGAAGGATACGCGATCGTTTGTTGGGTGCACGTAGATATCAGATTCGCCGCGGCGGTAGTTTTCGGGCATGTAATATTGCGCGGTGTTCACACCATCAGTCATCACAACCATGACTTTCAAAGTCGCCGAAGAAAATTCATGCGGGCGCTGGGCGATCACGGTCTCGGTCACTGTGTCGACCACCTCGGTTACGCCATCTAATGTATCGTCAACGATGCCGCCCAATACGCTCCCCAAAACTTCATCCTCGATGACGTTGCCATCGATATCCAAAGCAATCGCATTGTCGATGCCCTGCGTGGATGGGTCCAGCAATGCAGCCCCCCATTTAACGCCAACATCGATAGACGTATTGCCATCGGCCACGAGGCCTTCGATCTTGTCGGTGACCTCTGTCAAAGTCGTCGCAAAGGGCAGCACGCGGTTACCTTCATCGGGGTTGCAAACTTCCAAGCTTGTGCCAGAGTTTGGGGGCAGATAGTTGAACGGATCAAAATGCATGGTTTGTTCGTAATACTGGCCGTCTAAGACAGTCTTTTGATCAATTTCGGTGGTGTAAAAATCATTCCCTTGAAAGTTCACACAATGCGATAACTCATGGGCGTCATCGCGCGCCAAATGCGATGCCATCACGGGGCCGATGTTCACTTGTGTCGCATAGGGGACCACCGACACAGCCACATGGCCTTCGGCCGAATTGTTGAACACGGTCGAGGCAAATTCACGCCCCGCGATTTCAAGGTTGTCCAAGCGGCTGTCGTTGTTCATGGAGCCTGACACATCAAGCACCAAGGCGACTTCAAGTTCGGCCATGCCCTGTTCTGCTGCGCCTGAGCCAATCAGTTCTAGGTTGTCGATGCCAGAGATGCGTAAGAAAAAGGTCGGAATATCTGCGGTCACCGTTGCCGTGACGCGACGACCGTAGCCTGCACCTTCGACTTTTACACTTTCCAGATATTCGGTCAGTCCCGCTTTGGCGAAATAATCTTCTACAACATCGCGCGCTTCTGCGGATGTTTGTCTATTGGCCGCAGCCAAAACAGCGCGGTCCAATGTGTTTTGCAATTCTGTGCGCAGGGTCTCATGGCGGATCATATCAACGCCGATCCCAGCCAGTACAAGAACTATGATAAAGGTGAAGATACCGAAGATGATCAAGGATCCATCTTCGTCACGTGTATAGCTGCGCGAAAGCGATCTAAGTCGGATCAACTTTGCCTGACATGTGCGTATCGCAGGAAAACTGCGCAGTTTTTGCGCGCCGTTTCGATAAGTTTTTGTCGTTCCAAACATTGTTGCACCGCTTCGCGTTGTCTAGCGTGGTGCCCCCAATCCCTGCCGATGCGTCGCGGACTTGCTTAAGGTCCACATCGACACGTTAATATTGCGCATACTTGCCCGTAAGTAAAACAAATCTGTTAACGATTGTGCGAAAATGCAAGTTAACGAATTTTTAACCATAATTGGTGCGAAAAAATGGGAGCGGTGCCACGATGGTGCCATAAGTTCGAAAAGTTGCCTTATTGTCGCCACAATTTGATCATTTCACCGCCACGACTGCCGCAGCTTTGCCGCAGGGGCTGCGAATCAATTTTCCAAGACCCCAGCGCAAAAAGTGATGGAATATGCGTGAAACAGATATCACAGGCGCTGGACTCTGGCGCGTGACAGGTCGATAATTGCGCCATGTCATTACCGCCCGGATTTCTTGATGAATTGCGCAGCCGAAGTTCCTTGACCCAAGTGGTCGGGCGTAAAGTCATGTGGGATGCACGCAAGTCCAATCAGGGCAAAGGCGATATGTGGGCGCCATGCCCGTTTCACCAAGAAAAATCTGCCTCTTTCCATGTCGATGACCGTCAGGGATTTTACTATTGTTTTGGCTGTCATGCCAAAGGGGACGCGATTACCTTTATCCGCGAAACCGAAAACGTTAGCTTTATGGAAGCGGTCGAAATTTTGGCAGGCGAAGTGGGGATGCCCATGCCTGCACGCGATCCAAAGGCGCAACAAAAATCTGACAAACGCAGTGAACTGGCCGAAGTCACTGAAGCCGCTGTGCGGTTTTTCCGCATGAGTTTGTCCCAAGGGGCAGGCGCGGCAGCACGCGACTATCTGGATGGTCGCGGCATGTCGCAAGAGACCCGCGACCGTTTTGAAATCGGGTATGCGCCGAACGGCAACGCTTTGCTGGCCCATCTAAAAGACAACGGCATTTCCGAAGAACTGGCCATCGAAGCGGGGGTTGCCGCCAAACCTGATGACGGGCGCGGCGCTTATGATTTTTACCGCGACCGAATTATTTTCCCCATCCGCGATCCACGCGGGCGTGCTATTTCCTTTGGTGGGCGCTCGATGGACCCGAACGCGCGGGCCAAATATCTGAACGGGCCAGAGCGGCTTTTGTTCGATAAGGGGGCCGCGCTATACAACCACGGCGGCGCGCGCACGGCCTGCGGCAAAGGGCAAACTTTGGTCGTGGCAGAGGGCTATATGGATGTCATTGCCCTCAGTGAAGCTGGGTTCGAGGCCACAGTCGCGCCCTTGGGTACCGCTGTGACGGAACGCCAATTGCAACTGATGTGGCGCATGCACCCCGAGCCGGTGATTGCGCTCGACGGCGACAAAGCGGGGCTACGCGCGGCAATGCGGGTGATTGATTTGGCGATGCCTTTGCTGGAGGCTGGGAAGTCCTTGCGTTTTGCGATCATGCCCGAAGGCAAAGACCCTGATGATTTGATAAAAGCCGAAGGTCGCGCAGGGATGCGGGCTGTGCTTGAGGGCGCTGTGCCTATGGTATCATTGCTGTGGCAGCGCGAAACGTCTGGTAAGGTTTTTGACAGTCCAGAACGGCGCGCCATGTTAGATAAGGCGTTGCGCGATGCGATTACGCCAATCAAAGACCGTTCGATCAAGCGGCATTACGGCGAGATTTTGAAAGACATGCGGTTTGAGCTGTTTCAATCCAAACGCACCCAAAGCGAAACTGCGCTGAGTGATCCTTTCGCGGGGGGCTTTGATTTGGATATGCCGCCTGCGCCTGAATACGGCGCGGGGTATGATGATCGGTATGTGCCGTCAAATTCAGGGCCATCGGATGCGCCCAGCTATGGCGAGCAGAATTTTAATGGCGATGGCCGCGGCTCAGGCCCGAAACGCAGATCCAATTTTGAGGATCGCCCCAAACGCGTTTGGGATGCGAAAACCAAATCTTTCAAATTGCCAGCTGTGCCTGTGCCCAGCACCAAATCATCTGTGATCAATTCAACCGATGAGGCCTATGTGGATTTCTTGCGTGAAGCGGTGATTTTGGCCACGGCTTTGCGTAATCCCAGCGTGATTTTGGACTTCGAATCCAAACTTGAGTCTCTGCACCCAAGTGATGCGGATCATGCAAAAATTCTGCACGCTTTGCTGACCCACGCAGATGAAACTGATGCGCAGGCGCTTTGGGGTAAAGTTTGTGCTGACTGCACTGCGCCAGCCCTTGATAGATTGATGGCGCACCCCCATGTCCAGATTGCGCCTGCAGTCAAACGCCCTGATATTGAGATGGCACAGATGTGTCTGTCGGAAGAATTGGCAAAACTAAAAGCGCGCCGTGGATATTCTACGGAATTGAAAGACGGCATTTTGGATATGGTTGCAGCCGATGATGAAAACGTCACATGGCGTTTGGCGCAGGCCGCAGAGGCGCGCAACAAAGCGACCAAGGCAGAAGCCGAGGATCGCGCTGAATACGATATCGGTGCCAATGGCGCTGAAATGAAACGCGAAGAACGCCGCGCCTTGGATGATCTTATCGCCAGCCTGTCCATTTCCAAAGGGGCAGGGGGCGGGGCTAAGTAACCACCTGCCTAAAAAAATGGCGCGTGATTGTCTTGCCGCAGTCTTAACCTGAGGTGCGCCGCCCACTGGTGCATGTTGGATTAAGGAAATATGGGTAAACGGGTGGCGAATCGTTGATTCGCGTGACATGATTCGTAAAGCCACTGATTCGCCCATGTATTTTGGGTGTATCGCAGGAACAGATTTCGGATGAGGAGTGCCGGATGGCCGCTAAGGACAACGACGATCAAAAAACTGATGTCTCTGAACAGGACGTTGGTTTGGACATGAGCCAAGCGGCGGTCAAAAAGATGATCGCGGAGGCCCGTGAAAAAGGCTACATCACCTACGACCAGTTGAACAAAGTGCTGCCGCCTGATCAGGTCAGCTCTGAACAAATCGAAGACGTGATGTCGATGCTCTCCGAAATGGGCATTAATATTATCGAAGACGAGGAAGAAGAAGAAGCGGCCACAGCTGGTGAATTGGTGAAAACCGATTCCAACCGCGATGTGACCTTGGCCTCATCTGACACAGAAAAACTGGATCGCACCGATGATCCCGTGCGCATGTATTTGCGTGAAATGGGATCGGTCGAATTGCTATCACGCGAAGGCGAAATCGCGATCGCCAAACGGATCGAAGCTGGCCGCAACACGATGATCGCGGGTCTTTGCGAAAGCCCGTTGACGTTCCAAGCGATCACGATCTGGCATGACGAGCTTTTGACCGAAGACATTCTTTTGCGCGATGTGATTGATCTTGAAGCAACCTTTGGCACAGGTCTTGACGGCGAAGGTGACGAACCCGTCGTCTCTGGTCTTGGCTCCGTTTCACCTGCAACGGCTGCTGCCGCTGCGGCTGCAAAAGCTGCGGCCGCCCCAAAGCCTGCTGAGCAAGAATTAGACGCTGACGGCAATCCACTTGCCCGTGATGACGATGACGATGATGATGAAGACGAACAGGCAAATATGTCTTTGGCCGCGATGGAAGCCGCGCTGAAGCCGACTGTTTTGGAAGTTCTCTCAAACATCTCAAACGACTTTGCACGCCTGTCTGAAATGCAAGATTTGCGGATGTCCGCGACCTTGAACGAAGACGGGTCTTTCTCGCAGGCTGAAGAAGACGAATACCAAGCCTTGCGTGCAGAAATCGTTACTTTGGTGAATTCTTTGCACCTGCATAACAACCGTATCGAAGCTTTGATCGACCAGCTTTACGGCATCAACCGCCGTATCATGTCGATCGATTCCAATATGGTGAAACTGGCTGACCAAGCGCGGATCAACCGCCGCGAATTCGTTGATGCCTACCGTGGCGACGAACTGGACCCAACTTGGCTTGAGCGTATGGGCCAAAAGCCCGGTCGTGGTTGGTCTATGTTGCTTGAACGGTTTACGCCAAAGATCGAAGAGCTGCGCGGCGAAATGGCTATGGTTGGTCAATACGTTGGTGTTGATATCTCCGAATTCCGCCGCATCGTTCAACAGGTGCAAAAAGGCGAAAAAGAAGCGCGCTCTGCCAAGAAAGAAATGGTCGAAGCCAACCTGCGTCTCGTGATTTCCATCGCGAAGAAATACACCAACCGTGGTCTTCAGTTCCTTGATCTTATCCAAGAGGGTAACATCGGTCTGATGAAAGCGGTCGATAAGTTTGAATACCGTCGCGGGTATAAATTCTCGACCTACGCCACATGGTGGATCCGTCAGGCCATCACGCGCTCTATCGCTGACCAAGCGCGCACCATCCGTATTCCTGTGCACATGATCGAGACGATCAACAAACTCGTGCGCACGGGCCGCCAGATGTTGCACGAAATTGGCCGTGAACCGACACCAGAAGAATTGGCAGCCAAGCTGCAAATGCCTTTGGAAAAAGTGCGCAAAGTGATGAAAATCGCCAAAGAGCCTATCTCTTTGGAAACCCCGATTGGCGACGAAGAAGATTCACAACTCGGCGATTTCATCGAGGACAAGAATGCGATCCTGCCTTTGGATTCCGCCATTCAGGAAAACCTCAAAGAAACCACCACACGGGTTTTGGCTTCACTTACCCCGCGCGAAGAACGCGTCTTGCGGATGCGTTTTGGTATCGGCATGAACACCGATCACACGTTGGAAGAAGTCGGCCAACAGTTCTCGGTCACCCGCGAACGTATCCGTCAGATTGAGGCGAAAGCCCTGCGGAAATTGAAGCACCCAAGCCGCTCCCGCAAGCTGCGGAGCTTCTTGGATCAGTAGCACCGATGCGGTGCAGCAATGTTCAAGTGATTTGAAATTTAAACGCCTCCCTTTTGGGGGGCGTTTTTTATCAGGGCAAACTTATTTTAGCTGTTTGGCCTGGGTATTGTGCTTTTTCTTTTTGATACCACTTGATACCGATGTTTATGTTTATACCGAACCTTATAGATAGAGTGCGAATGTTCTGATACGCTCTTTCGGCATCTAGGCCTTGAAATGAAATCCCTAGTGACTCAATTAGGTAAATACTTTTTTGTTGTGTTGTTGTTTGCAAAATCTTGATTTGTAAGAGATTATCCAAGTCGACTATTTTTAAGCCTTTGGAACTTGCGGCATTTATTACATCGGCCAGTATGTAATTCCAGTAAAGTCTAGGTCTGAGGGATGGCTTGCCTTCAATTTCGACATAAACTGGCTTCGTCTCGGTGAGGCTGATTTCATCGTTTGCACCGAATAAGTGTTCTGTGTTGGAAGAACTTTTCGCCGTTCTGTAATCTAATAACTCTCTGATAATTCGATCTAAAACGAGTTTCGGCTCAGTTTCTACAAAGGCAATAGCGTCATCTTTTAAAAACTGAAAAGCATATTTGCTAATGTTTATGGAGGTCATCTGTTTCTCCTTTTGAGATGATTCTGTTAATTCGTAACCTTTTGTATCAATCTGTAATAGATTTTGCAAGATTTAAATTGATACGAATTCTTACAGGATGTCTTTGCGCACTAATTACATCTCTTGCGTTCTTTATTTTGGCACGGCAAAATCACCCCAAAAGGAAAGCCTCACCATGTCCATTCTCTCAAAACTCTTCGGCTCCAAACCCAAGGCTGCACAGGTGGATGCGCCAGCTGGTAAAGGCACTTCGGTGGATCACAAGGGGTTCAAAATCACGCCGCAGCCGCTTAAGGCCGAAGGCGGATACCGTATTGCGGGCGTGATTGAAAAAGACATCGACGGTGTCACAAAGACCCACAACATGGTGCGTGCTGATACCCTGTCGGATTTAGACGATGCCAAGCAAGCCACGCTGCAAAAGGCGCAGGTCTTTATCGACCAAATGGGCGACCGCATTTTTGACTAAAGCGCTCGCCCCAAAATCTTGTTGAGTGGATTTTTCGCTTAGCTGTTCAATGCTGCGCGCAGTGTATCGCGCAAAGACACTGTGGGGCGGCCCAGCAAACTGGACAGGGTTTTGCTGTCGTCAAACAGCCAGCCGTCTTTCGACACAGCATCGGCATTGGCCAAAAGATCGGCCATAGGGGCGGGCAGACCAGCACCTTTGAGCGCTTCGGCGTATGCTGCTTCGGGCATATCGACATAGGCCACATCTTTGCCAGACAGATCCGAAATGGTTTGCGCGTACTCGGCGTAGGTAAAGACCTCGTCGCCCGCAAGCTCATAGGTTTTGCCCTCATGCTCTGCGCCAGACAAAACGATGGCTGCGGCTTCGGCGAAATCCGCGCGGGTGGCGGGGGCAAATTTCGCATCGCCTGCAGCCCCGAAGTGTTGACCCATTTCAAGGATTTGCGGCAGCGCCATCAGATAGTTTTCCGTATACCAGCCATTGCGCAACAGCGTAAAATCCAGACCAGAGGCGGCAAGCGCCTCTTCGGTGGCTTTGTGCTCTGGGGCAAGGCCGATTTGGCTGTCGGCGGCTTTTAGGATCGACGTATAGGCCATGAAATTGACGCCTGCCTCTTTCGCAGCAGCGATCACATTCAAATGCTGCGGCACGCGTTGGCCCACTTCGGACCCAGAGATCAGCAACACACGGTCGATGCCCGCAAAGGCCTTGGTCAAGGCGGCGGGGTCATCATAGCTGGCGACCCGCGCATCAATGCCTGTGGCGCTCAGTGCGGTTGCAGCGTCATCGCGGCGCACGAGGCCCGTGATGTTTTCAGCGGGGACAAATTTGCGCAAAGCATCGATGGTCAATGCGCCCAATTGGCCTGACGCACCTGTCACGAGGTATTTGGTCATGGTCTTTTCCTTTGGTCTAAAATCAGGTATAGGTCTCAGTTAGAGACTGCTTGCTGGTTTGAAAAGGAGGCAGTTTTTTATACCCAAGGAACATAGAGGTAACCGCATGCGTGATATGAGCCTAAGCAAACGCGAAGAATGGGATACGATGGGGTTTAACCCGCACAATTGCCCCATCAGATCGGTTTTGGATCATGTGGGGGCCAAATGGACGGTGTTGATCTTGTTTGAATTGCAGCAAGGCCCACAGCGGTTCAACGCCTTGGGGCGCGCCTTGCCTGATATTTCCAAGCGCATGTTGACCCAAAGCCTGCGCAGTCTGGAACGCGACGGATTGGTAAAGCGCGAGGTCTTTGACACCAAGCCCCCCAGCGTGTCTTACAGTTTAACCGATATGGGTGTCTCATTGATGCAGCCTTTGGTGGGGCTGGTGAATTGGGCGGAAGATCAGATGACAGCCGTCAAAGACGCACGCGAGGTCTATGATGCGATCAATGTCTAGACTGGCGCATATGCTGTTTAGCTGCGTGGGCGTATTTGCTGGTATGGCTGCCCTTCCTGCTTTCGCGACTTGCGCAGGCAACCAAAGCACTGTGTTTTCTTGCGAGATCGGTGTGAAAACTGTCGAGCTGTGCCTGACCCCTGATGAGAGCAAACTGACCTACCGATTTGGCGCAAGCACCGCGCCAGAACTGGAACTCACCCGCGCGTTTGGCGATATCACCATGAGACCTTGGAACGGCATCGGTCGCGCCATTTGGGAAGAGGTCACCATACACAAAGGGCAGTTTTCCTATGCCGTTTTTCAGTCTTTTGACAAAACCGATCAAGTGATGTCAGCGGGGCTATCCGTCCATCGCGGTGAACAGGTTTTGGCGTCTTTGTCCTGTGATGGTGAGCCCAAGGCGCAAGGGGTTTTCGAACTCGACACAGTCACCCAAACGATGATGGATCAGGGATTTTGCCGTGATGGCACATCCGATCCCTTGGGGCAGGGCGCCTGTGCCGAATAATCAGATCACCGTTTTCAGCGATAGTCAGGAGGCCCGCGCATGAGCCACACCACATTCGAAATAACAACCCATGGGGCTGGGCTCTATGAATTTACGGCCCAGCTTGCCGCATGGGTAAAGCGCCAAAACATGGCTGAGGCCGCATTGACAGTGATGGTGCAACACACCTCGGCCAGCTTGCTAATCCAAGAAAATGCAGACCCTGAAGTGCAAACAGATCTACAGGCGTTTTTTCACCGCCTCGTGCCGCCGACAAGTGACCCAAGTATGGCCTATCTGACACATACCTATGAGGGGCCCGATGATATGCCAGCCCATATCAAATGCGCTATGTTACCGACAACTCTCACAATTCCAATCATTTCAGGACGTATGGCGCTTGGAACATGGCAAGGAATTTACCTTTTCGAACATCGCACAAGGCCGCATGCCAGACGGGTCGTGGCCCTGTTGCGCTGAGTCTCTTTAGCAACGCTCTTGCACGCTATATTTAGTGTTGAATTTTCTATCTACCCAAATTGTGCGGCGCGGCCTATAGTGGCTGTGGATAAGTGGGACAAAGATCCTACAGACAGAGGCAGTAAACATAGAAAAGGGGACGCCATGCGCTGTCCGTTTTGCGGGAACGTAGATACTCAAGTTAAAGACAGCCGTCCGGCTGAAGATCACGCGGCCATTCGGCGGCGCAGGTTTTGTTCGGCTTGTGGGGGTCGTTTTACCACCTATGAACGCGTGCAACTGCGCGATTTGGTTGTTGTAAAAACCAATGGTCGTCGCGAAGATTTTGACCGCGATAAATTGGAACGCTCCATCCGTATCGCCACCCAGAAACGTCCGATTGAACCAGAGCGTTTGGATCAAATGATTTCTGGCATCGTGCGGCGTCTAGAAAGCATGGGCGAGACTGATATCCCCTCTGCTAGCATCGGTGAAATCGTGATGGAAAGCCTCGCGCGGATTGATACAGTGGCCTATGTGCGCTTTGCATCCGTCTATAAGAATTTCCAAGCCGCTGATGATTTTGATAAATTTGTCAGTGAGTTGCGCCCAGATATCCCATCTGACGAGTAAGGCGTGATGTCAGATATTGACCACATGCAGCACGCGCTTGCTTTGGGCGCGCGGGGCTTGGGCCGCACTTGGCCCAACCCTGCTGTGGGCTGTGTGATCGTCAAATCTGGTCGCATTATTGGCCGTGGTTGGACGCAAGATGGTGGACGCCCCCATGCAGAGGCCATGGCCTTGACGCAGGCGGGCGATCAGGCCCAAGGGGCAACGGCTTATGTCACTTTGGAACCTTGTTCACATCACGGCAAAACTCCGCCCTGCGCGCAAAGTCTGATTGACGCAGGGGTTTCGCGTGTGGTGGTCGCAGTTGGCGATCCTGATCCGCGCGTCAATGGGCGTGGTCTTGCGCTGTTGCGCGATGCGGGGATCAGTGTTGATTTTGGTTTGTGTGAAGACGCAGCCCGCGCCGCGCAAATCGGATTTTTAAACCGCGTCACTTTGGGGCGGCCCATGGTGACACTCAAACTTGCCACCTCATGGGATGGGCGTATTGCAACGTCCATGGGTGAAAGTCAGTGGATCACAGGGCCATTGGCGCGGCGGCGGGTACATGCCATGCGCGCCACCCATGACGCGGTTTTGATCGGTGGTGGAACAGCGCGTGCGGATGACCCTAGTCTGACGGTGCGCGGCCTTGGTATTGATCATAAAACCGTGCGTGTGATCATGTCGCGCGCATTGGATTTACCCCTTACAAGTCAGCTTGCCCAAAGCGCAAATGATCACCCTGTTTGGATCATTCACGGCCCAACAGCCGATGCTGATTTGAAACGTATTTGGACTGACATAGGTGCAAATCTGATCGAAGTCCCTGTTGTTGCAGGAAAACTTGATGCAGATGCCGCGCTGGCCGCTTTGGGGGCTGCGGGGCTAACGCGGGTGTTTTGCGAAGGAGGCGGTGCGCTCGCGGCCTCTTTGTTGCAAAACGATTTGGTGGATGTTGTGGCGCAATTTACCGCGGGTCTTGGACTTGGGGCCGATGGTTTGGCGGGGCTTGGATCCTTAGGCGTGACACGTCTCGCACAGGTGCCGCGCTTTGTACCGCAAAGCTGTGAACAGCTTGGCGCTGATGTTTTCACCCTTTGGCAACGCGCATAATTACCGATCCAATCCTAAAAAACGCGCTCTGAACTGTCGTAGTTTTGACAGGGCATTTTGCGCCCATTTGCTGCGCCCCATTGGCCCTGAAGCTAAGAGTTCCACGGCGTCTTCCACTGAAATTGCCGCCCCCGTAGCGGGATCAAAATAGCGCGGATAATCAATCAAAGCGGCATGGGCCAAGCCCAAAACACTGGGGCGCGCCCCGCGTCGTGCAGGCACTGTTCCCAGATCCGTTGTGAGCCCCCAACCTGCGTAGAAAGGCGCGCCTGTGCAGGTGACGGGCTTACCGCGTATCAGGGCTTCAAATCCGATCAAAGACGTCATCGTCCAGACTTCATCACAGGCCTCAATCAGCGCTATCGGATCTGCATCATGGGCGACCACATCGGCGTATTCAGTGGCGTTTTCGACCTTGCCACGGCGCAGGCGCGCCTCAACATCAGGGTGGGGTTTAAACACGATCACAGCCTGTGGATGTGCGGCCCTTGCGGCTTGCAACAGTCCCAAGTTGGTGCAAAGACTGCCGGCCGCCAAAAGGATCGAGGCATCGTTTTCAACCTGCCCCGCGACCAACACTTTATAGCCCTTAGGCAGAGTAATGGTTTGAGATTCAACGTTATATTTGCTCAGTCTCAGGTGAATAAGTCGATTGATTAACGCGTCGATACGCTGCTTTGCATGGGGCGCAAGCGTACAAGATTGATGGACCAGTGCCTCAAGGCGTGAGGCATGTGTGGGGTCAAAATACTGGCCCAAATCATCACAGATCAAGGACAAAGGGCGCACCAGCGCAGCGCCTAAGCCACGCGAGCGCAGAAAACCATCTTCGACACGCAGATCAACCGTCGCGTCTGTTCGCGCGCCCCATGTCATATGCCGCGCGCCTTGATTGCGCATGTTTTGAATTTTGCTGTCGGAATTGGTGAATGTGATTGCATGACTGCCGAAAAAACGGCGCAGGTGCCGCCTTTTCCAAAACAACATATTTGAGGCGACATAGCCGTGGCGATCTTCCATTGCGGCGCGGTGTCTGGCGTCAGCACGGGCAAGGGCGGATTCTGGGCTGCACAGTGATTTTGTGTTGGGGTCAAACCACTTACAGTAATAGTACATTGCGCCCGCGACCAATTGTGCCCGCGTCAAACTGCGCGATCGGCGTGCAATCGGGGTGTGATCCTGCGTCAGCCCCCAGCCCGCATACCAAGGTCGGCCAAACACATGAGGTTTGTGACCTGCCAAAATGGCATCAAACCCTAAAGGAGAGGACACCGTGTACACGGCAGTGGCGAATTCAAACAAGTGCCACGGGTTCGCAGGCTGCGTAAACAAAGTGACATTGGGCGAAGAATCCGCACCTTCGAAATGGCCTGTGATCGCGCCATTTTCATCCTGATTGGGGGTGAAGACGATGATGTCGGCATGGGGGTGTGCCTCATGTGCCAAGACCAACATTTCACGCAATTGATCCGTCGCTTGCGGTTCTGGCGGCAGGCATGGGTCGTTTTGAGGTTGGTCCAAGACCAGCACAAATGGAACCTTTGGGGTCTCAATATCGGCGGCTTGAACGGGATTCTTACACAATTGCAACATACGGAGGTGTTCAGCCAGATTGCGTGCACGCTGCAAGATCGCCGCATTATCTAAAGGGGTTGTCGCAAGGATGAGCTCAAGATCACTGGGGTGATCCGCATTATGAACAGAGCCACGGGTATCAATTGTAATGCCCAAAGGGGCAGGGCGCACCACTTGGGGGCAGGGCTGATCGGGGATAAAGGCAGCACCAATCCACAGACCTTTTTCGTCTTGCGGTGGGGCCACTTCAATCAGGGCCAGCGCGTCATCCCGCTCTGGCGTTTTACGGTGAGGGGTCCATCCTGCGGCGCTCAAGATCTGTTTGATCTTGGGAATACGCGCAATCGAGGGGTTTGATAGCAAAACCCGCCCAGGCTGATGGGCCTGGACGGAGGAATGTAGATCATCAATGTTCATCTGTCGCGCTTATTGGCCGAGGTCACGCAAGCTGTCTGCTGTGCCAATCGTACCCGTAATTGCGCTGAGTGTTTTGCTCCATTGAACGAATGGCGCTTCGGTCACGTACACAGTATCGCCATCTCGGATCAAGAAATCACGTGCCAAGAATAGCCCGTTTGGTTCGGTCAAGTTCAACACATAAATCAAGCGCTGGGTGCCGATCAAATCGTCGCGGCCCATGACCTGTTTCGCGATTTCATCAGTTTCGTTGCGCAAGACAAATACACCTGTCGGATCGGCGCTATTGGTTTGCAAACCACCCACTTGGGCAATGGCTTCAAGCGCGGACAATGTACGTGTTTCAAAGGGAACACGGCTTTGCGCACCTGTGGCACCGAGAGCTGTAAAGGACCGTTGGTCCGCTTCAACCAAAATGCGGTCGCCATTGCGCAGAGCAATGTCATAGCGCGGGTATTGGAACAGATCGTCAAACCAGACGGACCCTGTTTTGCCGCCACGGATCACTTTAACCTGTGCCAAGGATGGCTCAACCGACACACCGCCTGCTTGGGCGAGCATCGCAGTTAATGTGCGTGTTGGGCGTTCGATTGCGTAAACGCCTTGGCCGTTGATTTTACCAGTGATAGAAACTGTCGCGCCGTCACCCGCTGCGCGTGTGACCATGACCTGTGGATCAGGGGTTTGCGCGTCAAGTTTTTCGGTGATGATGCGGCGAATTGCTTCAGGGCTGTTGTCCGCAGCTTTAATGCGGCCCGCGTATGGCACAAAGATAAAGCCCGCGCCATCCACTTGGACTTCGCTTAGAACTGTCGCATTCGCCCCTTGGCCCGCCAATAGGCCGTCATCCACGTTTTCCCAGATTGTCAAAGACAGAACATCGCCTGCGCGAATGGTGTCAGACCCAACGCTGGCTGCGCCTGTGAAATCTGATGAGAAGCCTAGAGATGGAGCAACACCTGCCGCTTGGTTCACGCGGTCAGTGACAGACACAACAAACGAATCGCCTTGTTCAAGAACAGAGCCTGAAAAGATTTCTTTTTTGTTGGGACCAGAGCGAGGCAATCCACAGGCGGATAAGCTTGCCACAATGCAGAAAATCGCTGTGGCGCGCAGGGTGCGCGACGTAAATATGTTCACTGCTCGGTCTCCTTATGAGCGATATAATTGCTCTTCTTTTGTCAGCACTTTACCTGTGTTTCGGTTGAAAATCTAGTGAAGCTGAACGGGATTTTTCCAGAGTTAAGAATGTGTTGCAGGGCTGCTGCGATAGCGCAGGGAATGTGGTGATTGTGTCTTTTTCGGCAATATGTAGTGGCTATTTTGACACTTGCAAAGGTAGGCGGGGTGGCGCTTTGCCTGACACCAGCGCCTCATAGGGGGCGTCTTCGGCCAGCATCATATCGACAACAAGGCGCAAAAGTTGCCTGCGACCCGCGGCTGAATAATAGCCGCCAGGCACTTGGCTGGTTTCCAATAAAAACTGGCGATAGAGACCGTAAGCGCGCTTATTGGGGCGGACGGCTTGCTTGAAAAAGGCATCCAAAGGTTGGCGTGAGACGAATTCTGGTTTGTCATAAACGGCGACGCCAAAGACCTTAAGCGGCAGACCGCGCCACAAGACCTGTTGGCCTGCGGTGGAATTCACGGTGACAGCCGAGCGGGCAAAATTGAGCAAGCCGGCGAGTTTCCCCCCCCGCACGTAATGCACGCGATTTCCCACGCCTCTTTGTTTTGCGATGCGGCGCACCTCGGATTTCAAATTGCGCCTGTCGGTTTCCAAGGGATGCGCTTTAAACACTAAGTGGTGGTGGCTGGGGGCGCCTGCTGAAAAACCGTCGATCACATCGGAAATGAATTCTGGCATGGTCTCATAGGGCGAATGCACCTGAAAGCTTGTGTCATGTTCAAGCTGCAAAAGCGCGATGTGATAGGGGTAGCCGCCATTTATGATCCTTCGAGTTGACCACGCGCGGCGCAAAAAGTGACTGGGCATCAAAATCAAGCGTTTGAAGTACAGATAGAATTCACGAAAGACCGACAATTCACGATGACGTTTGAAATGCTTAAAGGCGCCATTTCGAAACATGACGAACCAATGATATAAAGCGCCATAAAAGATATGATGTTTCATATCACCCCAATGGGCGGGCGCTTCGATATTATCACGGTCTGTATTGGCCAAAGCGGTGCGCATATCATCGACGCTTAGTTTCATCAGGTCGGAATTGCCGTTTGATCCGCCGCGTTCATAGGTGCACCAAAAGGGGCGCAGGTAACCTTCTTCGAAGACATGAATGACAAGGCCCAAGGATTTAGCGCGCTCGACAGCCATGGCATGCATCGGGCGTGTATCGCCGTATAGAACGATGTCAGTCACACCTTTGTCTCGCACCAAAGCTTCAAATGTGTCGGGCCAGTCTTCAGGTTTGCTTGTAAAAGGAATGAAACTTTTGGTGGAAAACCAAAATGCGCGATCCCCCGCGTTAAAGCCGACACGCCATGTTTGCGCGCCCGCTGCGCGCAGCATTTTTCCAAGCTTCCAAAAGAAAGGTCCATGCGGGCCTTGAAGCATAAGGAAAATACGTGTGTCTGATTTGCTTTGCGTCATTCTGCTCAATACGAAATTTAAGTTAAATTTTTCTAATGAAAGACCAATGCTTTGTAAATTGGGCAGATTTATGACGCCAAGGAAACAAAGGCGAGGCTGAAGCGCGGCACTGGGCTTGAAAGCGAGGGGGCACAGGGATAGGTCTAAGTCAAATTTAGTCACGGAGACGCGCCATGTTTACAGGGATCATTACAGACATCGGTCAGGTGTTGGATATGAAGTTTGAGGGCGACCTGCGGGCAAAGATAGGGTGCGCCTATGATGTCGATGGCATCGACATTGGGGCATCTATCGCGTGCGATGGTGTGTGCCTGACTGTGATTGCCCTTGGCGACACATGGAATGGTACAGCGCAAAACTGGTTTGATGTGCAAATTTCAGCCGAAAGCATTGGGCTGACCAATATCGCCACATGGGCCGTTGGCACGAAAATCAACTTGGAGCGCGCTTTGAAAGTCGGGGACGAATTGGGCGGACATATCGTGTCTGGCCATGTGGATGGTCTGGCGGATTTGATCGAAATGCAAACTGAAGGTGACAGCACCCGCATGACATTCCGCGCGCCTGAACATTTGGCCAAATTCATAGCGCCCAAAGGCTCTGTCGTGCTCAACGGCACATCTTTAACCGTGAATAAAGTTGATCACTGTACTTTCGGCATTAACGTGATTCCGCACACCCAAGAGGTGACCACATGGGGCGCTGTCAAAACGGGCGATAAGATTAATTTGGAAATCGACACAGTGGCGCGCTATGTGGCGCGCTTGCAAGATTGGGGCAGCTAAATCATGAGCGATTCATCCACGCCACATATTTTGGATCTGCCCAGCTTTGATGATCCTGTGAAACTTCTGATTGTGGTCGCCCCCTATTTTAAAGACATCGCTGATGATCTTTTGGCTGGGGCTAAGGCGACATTGGATCAGGTTGGTGCGGGCTACGACGTGATAGAAATGCCCAGCGTCGCAGAGCTGCCCACAGCCATTTCTATCGCGGAACGGATGTCGAATTTCGATGGCTACGTGGCGCTGGGCTGTTTGGTACGCGGCGAAACCAGCCTGTTTGATACCGCCTCTCATGATTCGTCACATGCTTTGCAGATGATGGGCCTGTCTGGGCTATGTATCGGCAACGGAGTACTGGCTGTCGACGAAAAATCGCAAGCGAAAGCCCGTGCAACGATAAAAGGCGCGAATAAAGGGGGGCAAGCGGCCGCTGCGGCCTTGCATCTTGTCGCGCTTTCCCGCAAATGGTCCCGTCCGAGCAAGGGCGTTGGCTTTAATACTGGCGCGATCCGCCTTGCAGGCAAAGACACAGGACCAAATATCGCATGACCGATGACCACGCACACTTAAAGCCGCCTTCAAAGCGCGACATGAAATCCGCCGCACGTCTTTACGCGGTGCAGGCGCTGTTCCAAATGGAAGCCTCGGACATGACGGTGGATAAAGTGCGCCGTCAGTTTTATGACCACTTCTTCGGTTTGGAAACACTTGAAGAAGGTCAGTTTATTGATGGCAATGCGGATCTGTTTCACGAGATTACTGAAACGGCTGTGAACGAGCAGGTGAAAATCGACCAAATGACAGATCGCGCTTTGGTCGCGAAATGGCCATTGGGTCGCATCGACAGCACGTTGCGCGCTTTGTTGCGTGCGGCAGGGGGTGAGCTTTTGAAAGGCAACACACCACCAAAGGTCGTGATTACCGAATTTGTTGATGTTGCCAAGGCATTCTACCCCGACGGAAAAGAGCCAAAATTTGTAAATGCAGTTCTGGATCACATGGCGCGCGAGGCACGCCCTGAGTCGTTTTAAAGTCGAACGCGACTTTGCACCCTAAAAACAGATTTAAAAACATTCAAAGCGTGGCGATTTCGTCACGCTTTTCTTGTCTTTGCAGGGGTGTTGATCACCATTTTATCACGCTTTAATCACAGTCATGTGAGGGCGGTTTTCTGTGCGAAACAGCACAGGTGAATCATTTAAGTTACTGATATTATGTTTCTATTGATCTTCTCACTACCTAAAATTTATTTCCTTAATAAATTCAGGCTCGCCTTTGTATTGAATTTGTCAATGCGTTGCCTTTATCGACTGGTCTCTCAAACTTGCGCTCTGTGCCGTAGTGTCACAGCACACTAGGGAGAGAAATATGACTAAATTTTTGACGACATGCGCAGTCGCCGCATTGGCACTACCTGCAGCATCCTTCGCGGATGTGACTACGGGAGGAGAAGTGTACCTTGGCTATGGTAACCTCGGCATCCAAGGGGATGGGATACTTAGCGAAGTCAGCACCTTTGTCGCAGGCGATCACACGCTCGACAACGGCTTTGTTCTTGAGTTCAAGGCAGAGGCAACTTTGCGCTCACATCAATCTGAAATCGGCGGCCTGGACGACGACAATATCGACCTCAGCATGTCTTTGGATATGCAATCAGCTGGTAAGTTGTCATTCACCACTTTTAACGAGAGCGGATACCCTTGGGCAACGGGTGAGATCAAAGACCGCGGATCATATGCTGTGTTCCCAACTGTGCGCAAAGCCTACCAGCCTGTGTTTGACACAGCGACAATCGGCGGCGTTGTGACAGATCGCGAGATGATGTTCAAATACGAGAACCGCTTTGGGAAACTTGGCTTTGAATTGATCACAGATCCAACACGTACATTCGGGTCCACAACTGATTTGGATGACGATGAAATTCCAACATCTGAAATCAAACTGACATACCCAACTGAATTCGGTATCTACAGCATCGAAGCCAACGACATCAAAGATGTCCGCGCGCAGGTTGTTTTGCCACTACCAAAAGCGGGTGTCACCCTTATCGCCAACCATGAATGGCACGGTGAGTCAGATCGCACACGCACACGTTTGACTGGTATCTACCGAGCCAAGAACATGGGCGCATTCAAAGGCGTCTTCCTAACTCATGGTTTCGATCAGGACGACAACAACAAAACTATTTTGAGCACCAACTGGGGTGGTGATAAGTGGAATCTTAAAGTCGCAGCCGATAGCGATGGCGATTACGCGCTTGAAGCCGGATACCAGATCACGGACTCTTTGAGCCTGCTTGCTGGCTACGACAGCGGATATGAAAATACTGGCTTCATTGGTGATGGCCATGATCCAGCTGCTTCACCGCCCGCGTCAGCACCTGCGCGTGATGAAGCATTCGAAATCGGTTTGAAACTCACGTTCTAAATCGCCAATTGAATGCATCAGTTAGGCCGACCTTCTCGTGGGGGTCGGCCTTTCTCATGTTTGGATCGGTAATTCTAACCGCTCCGCAGGCACAAGCGGACAGGGGCATGCATGTGAATGCCGTACTGCGCTTGATCAAATTGTACAGTGAAAAAGTGGCGGGGGACCGCAGCAGCCGTAGCAGCGCGTTGCTCCCGAAGCCTGATATTATCAGGTGGGCGCCAGGTAATTGGACCAGGATCCAGACAGAGCCAGCTCCCTTTCGGTTGCTTAAGGCCACCGGAGTCTTGCGCCCATATGTACGGACCGAGCAGATCCCGCCACTGACCTAGCTAGTGCTTGTGCACAGGGCTTGCAAGGGGCTTGGTGCTTTAGTTGGATGATGGCGATGAGATCGGCGGATTTGCGTCAATCTCATCAGCGATGTCGCGCCGCGATCAGGCGGTCAGCGCAATCAATTGCGCGCGTAGATCTGCAAGATGCCCATCCCACCCCTTATCAAGCGCCAAAAGCAAATCAAAGTCTTTCGCGCCACGCGGCAGGCCAGAATGCACCAGTGACACGCGTGTGCCTGGCTCTGCGTCTTTCAAGGTCCAAATGACTTTGGATTTGACGCCATCAAGCTGCGAAATCGTAAAGGTGTATTCCAAGCGCTCGTCTTCAGAAAAATCACGCACACGCCCCCAAACCAGTTTCTCACCGTTGTCACGGCCTGACATTTCAAAGTGCTCGCCCAAGGCCAATGGCGCTTTGGGGGCATGGAACCATGTCTTCAACAATTCAGGGTCTGTCAAATAGCCCCAAACCTGTGCACGTGATGCTTTGACGTAGATGGATTTTCTAAGGGTATTATCAGTCATTGGGGCGTCCTTTTTCTGGCGCAAATACGATACGTGGGATGCGCTTAAAAAACGGCGCCCGAGGGCAAATGATTATTTTGCCATTGTGCGCGCTTGTGCGGCGGCAGCGCGAATTTCTTCGGCGATTTCTTCAGCTTCCTCAGGGTCGAAATCCATCGGAATTTCCAAACCCTCGCCTTCGATATAGATGCGCACCATGCCAAGCGTGGTGGGGCCGATTTGGATGTTGGCTTCGATATCGCTTTCTTTATTGATGCTCATCATCTTGCTCCTTTGGATTAGCTTTTGAAATAGGCCCAAATCCTGTGCTGTGCAAGGGTGGGCTTTGGGCGGGTTGGGCGATCGAAAGGTGTCATCCGATTGCTGTAGATTGGTTGCGGTGAAAAAAATCACCAAATTGCACAATCTTGCTCTTGCATTCACCCAGCACCTTCCGTAAATCACCCCCAGCGTGCCGCCTTAGCTCAGTTGGTTAGAGCGCCTGATTGTGGATCAGGAGGTCCCTGGTTCGAGACCAGGAGGTGGTACCATTCCCCCTACATATACAGACAGTTTTATATGCTTTAACGGCCTGCCTGTGTTTGGCCTTTTGCGCGGGCCCTGTCATAACGCGCTGGACAGTCATCGCATAAGCATCATGAAAAAGGCGCAAAGCTGATGCCTGCGCCCTTTTTTTCTGACCTGCTTTTCCCTTAGATGATGTTCAACAATAAGGCGCGCGTGTTCTCGGGCGTCATCTCAATCGGATTGCCGCCCGTGCTTGGATCTTTCAAAGCGCCAGCCACAATGCGGTCTATGTCAGGATTTTCGATGCCCAGACCTGACAGGGTTTTGGGAATGCCCAGCGATGCATTCAGGTCTGCCACATAGGCACAAAACCCGTCAAAGCCGCCTGAAATATCAAGATAGCGCGCGGCCTGTTCAATCACGCCAGTGATCGCAGGTTTGTTAAATTGCAAAACCGCAGGCATGCAGACCGCATTGGTGGTGCCGTGATGGCTGTGATAGATCGCGCCAATGGGATGCGACAGCGCATGGATCGCGCCCAAGCCCTTTTGAAACCCCGTGGCGCCCATCAAAGCCGCAGACATCATATGGGCGCGGGCCTCTAAATCTGTGCCATCATTATAAGCGCGGGGCAGGTGGTCTTTGACCAAACGCATGCCTTCCAGCGCGATGCCCTGCGACATGGGGTGGTAATGGGGTGAACAATAGGCTTCGACGCAATGGGCGAAAGCATCAAGCCCCGTGCCTGCCGTGATGAAATTGGGCATACCTACGGTCAATTCAGGATCGCAAATCACGATTGTGGGCAAAATCTTGGGGTGAAAGATGATTTTCTTTTCCGCCGTTTCTGAATTGGTGATGACTGAAGCGCGCCCCACTTCTGAGCCTGTGCCAGCGGTGGTGGGCACAGCGATGATCGGCGCGATCGCATCTGCATCGGCGCGGGTCCACCAATCGCCTATGTCTTCGAAATCCCACAATGGGCGGCTTTGCCCTGCCATAAAGGCCACCACCTTGCCCAGATCCAAACCTGAACCACCGCCAAAGGCGATCACCCCGTCATGGCCGCCGTCTTTATAGGCCACGAGGCCTGCGGTGACGTTTTTTTCGTTAGGGTTGGGATCGACATCACAAAATAGCGCCGCCCCGAGGCCCGCAGCCTCAAGCAATGTCAGAGTATCTTTGGTGATCTGCATCGCGCCTAACCCGCGATCTGTGATCAAAAGTGGGCGGGTGATCCCTGCGCTTTTACAGGCCTCACCGATTTCCGATATGCGCCCTGCGCCAAAACGAATTGCAGTCGGGTAAGACCAATTTGCGATCATATTCATGGGCTTAGGCCTTTTTCAGGTGGTAGGATTTGGGGCGGGTCAGATTGTGATAACCGATGACAGACAATCCACCGCCGCGCCCAGTGTCTTTGCAGCCTGTCCAGCAGAGGGCAGGATCAAGGTAATCTGCGCGGTTCATAAACACGGTGCCTGTTTCGATTTGATCGGCAATAAATTCTGCGCGGTCTATGTCTTTGGTCCAAAGGGATGCGGTCAGGCCGAAATCGCTGTCATTCATTAGGCGGATGGCCTCAGAATCAGATTTTACAGGCATGATGCCCACGACAGGGCCAAAGCTTTCCTCGCGCATCACGCGCATGTCGTGGCGCACATTGGTCAAGATTTGCGGCATCAGATAAGCGCCGCCATCTTGAGGGAAATCTGCGGGGTCAATATGTGCTTTAGCGCCCTTGGCAATCGCATCGGCTGTCTGCGCGCGAACCTCATCGGCAAAGCGCACATGGGCCATCGGGCCAAGGGTCGTGGCTGCGTCCAATGGATTGCCCAGCTTGTAATTTTTGACGATGGTCACTGCTTTTTCCACGAAGGCGTCAAACAGGCTGTCATGCACATAGATGCGTTCGATGCCGCAACAGCATTGCCCAGAATTGAACATCGCCCCATCCATCAAGGTCTCCACCGCTGCATCGAGATCCGCGTCTTCCATCACATAGGCGGGGTCTTTGCCGCCCAGTTCCAACCCTAAACCTGTAAAGGTTCCGCTGGCTGCGGCTTCCATAGCTTTGCCGCCTGCAACAGACCCCGTGAAATTCACAAAATCAAAGTGACGCGCAGCAATCAAATCAGATGTGGTTTGGTGATCGAGAAACACGTTTTGAAACACGGCTTCAGGAATGCCAACGCTGTGAAAGGCCTGCGCCAAGCGTTCGCCCACCAAGAGCGTTTGCGAGGCATGTTTCAACATCACAGCATTGCCCGCAATCAATGCAGGGGCCACAGAGTTGATCGCCGTCATGTAAGGGTAATTCCACGGGGCCACGACCAAGATAACGCCATGCGGCACGCGTTTGATCACACGGCGAAAGTCAGCACTGTCTTCCACTTCGATGGGGGCAAGCGCCTCGGTTGCGATATCAGCCATATGGCTGGCGCGTTGTTCAAAGCCGCCAAATTCCCCGCCGTAGCGCACAGGGCGCCCCATTTGATGCGCCAGTTCTGGCACGATTTCATCATTCATAGCGCCGATTGCAGCCACGCCCGCACGCACAAGGGCTATGCGCTCATCCAGCGGGCGGGCGGCCCATGCTTTTTGCGCGGCGCGAGCATCCTCCACGGCACTTATGGCGGCCGCGCGGCTCAGGGCTTTGCGGGTGGCGTAGACCGACCCATCAATCGGAGAGGTGCAAATCAAGTCGGTCGGTGTCATAGGGGCCTCGAAAAACTGCGCTGACCCGCGCTTTGGGGATGTTTGGGGAACCGTTTGAAAGGCCGCGCTATTTACGCGGCTCTTTCCATTTCACGTTATACAGGTCGAGCCTACGGTCTTTGAGATTGCGCACCTCGCCTTGGGCGCGGGCGTGGCGCAGGTTGGACAGGTCCACATCGGCGACGATCACCATTTCGGCGTTTTCTGTTGCTTCTGCTGCGATGCCGTCGCGGGCAAATGTGAAATCGCTGGGCGTGTAGATCGCAGATTGCGCATAGTTGATGTCGATATTGGCCACGTTTTTCAAGTTGCCCACCATGCCTGAGGTCGCGACAAAAAGCTGGTTTTCAATCGCTCTGGCCTGACAGCAATATTTCACCCGCAAATGGCCTTGGCGCGTGTCTGTGCAATAGGGCACAAAGAGGATCTGTGCGCCTTGATCTGCCAATCTGCGACCGATTTCAGGGAATTCACTATCGTAGCAAATCATCACGCCAATCGGGCCACAATCGGTTTGGATTACATTGATTTCATCGCCACCTTGGATGCTCCACCAGTATTTTTCATCAGGGGTCGGGTGCAGCTTTTCTTGCATTTGCACAGACCCATCCCGCAAGAACACATAGCCGACGTTTTGAATATCGCCGTCGTCCGTTTTCGTTGGGTGTGACCCGCCAATGATGTTAATATTGCAGCGCACCGCCAGTTGCGACATATGCTGCACAAAGCGGTCCGTGTATTCGGTCATGCGCGCAATCGCCACATCGGGGGCGACCTCAGCTTCGCATGATAAAAGTTCAAGGCTGAACAATTCGGGGAAGAGCACAAAGTCGCCTTTGTAATCTGCTGCCACGCCGACAAAATAATCGAGTGCAGAGAAAAATTCATCGACATGGGTAATGGTGCGCGCCTGTTTTTGCACCGAAACGATGCGGACAAGATCGCGGTTCACGCGGCCAATCACCCCCGATGCTTCAGGCTCTGTATAGTCGTGGTTTTTCCAAACCATCAAGGTCGCATGCCCGCCAGAAGGCGTATCTGTTGGTGAATAGTTTTCCAACACGCCAGAGGGTTCGAACCCCATACGGCGGTGAAATGAGATCACGGAATCCTTGATTTTATTGTCGATGACGGCTTGCAAATAGTCCGCGGGATTGGGGTAAAGTTTGCGTTTTCGATCATAGCCAGGCATGCGCCCGCCAAATAAAATCCCTTTTAATTGAAGCTCTTGACACAGTTGCATCCGTGCATTGTACAGCCTGTTGCCAATCTTCAAGCGGCGCCTGTTGGGGTCAACGCAGACCTCCATCCCGTAGAGCCAATCGCCGTTTTCATCATGACGCGATAGATGCCCGTTGCCCGTGATCCCCACCCAATCATGGGGTTTAAAGGCTTGGGATTCAGTGATGCGAAAGGTCGCGGCATAGCCCACTATATCGCCATCAATCAGCACCACAAATTGACCTTCAGGGAACCTGTTGATCTGTCCGACCATCATACTGATCGTGTATGTATCTTCGTCGGGGTAGACGCGTTCGACCAGTGATCTGACGCTGGGAATGTCTTGATGGGTGAGATTGCGAACAACGACAGTGGATTTGGGTTTAGCGGGGGGCATATTTCGGTACTTTCAAGCGTGGCGATGACAACGCGATGTTGAGGTGAATTTGGTCGAATGATGACCTATTTCTTGAGCGACAAAAAGCGATTTCGCAGGAAGCTTTGCGTGGCGGTCTTGGTTGCCTCATACCGTTCTGCAGTGCTGGGGGGCAGGGGGCGTGTCATCGATCGCTCGTGTTGCTTGTGCAAGATTTGCACAAGATTGCGCGATCCATTGCGCCAAGAGCTGGGCCATGTCTTTTTGCTGCTGGTCGGTTGTGATCAGGTCGTTGCGAATTTCTAGCATCACGTTGGGCAAACCTGCGGGCAGGGCATGGGTTTGTAAGGTATGGGTGACGCCATCTTCTGGGCCGTAGGGCGCATTGCGTTGCACAGTGCCTGGGTAAAAATGCGTCGCGCTCTCCAGCATGGCATCGGCCAAACGGCTGTCTGTATCATGTAAAATGCCTATCTCCAGATCGCGTTTTTGGCCGTGATACACTGGGGTAAAGCTGTGAATAGTGACGATAATAGGACATCTGGTTTTCGCTACCTGCGCAGAAACTGCCGCGTGAAACGGGGTGTAGTAGGTGGTGATGCGCGCATCGCGATCTGCTTGGCTGAGATTTTTATTGCCTGGAATGTCGATGATTTCGCTGCGCTCAGGCATAGCATCAGGCGCATAGGGCGGACGGTTGCAGTCATAGACAAGCCGCGACACGGCCCCTACAATTGCGACTGCATTCAAGTGTTGCGATAGATATTTTGTAAGACCTATCGCGCCGATATCCCATGCTGCGTGGCTTTTTTGATCTAGCTCAGATAGGCCCAAACCATTGAAAGTAAGTGGAATATATGGTGTTGCATGTTCGCAAACCAATAGGATTGACGATCTGCCTGTTGCGTTCAAAACGAAATCCAATGGGGAATGGTCAGTGCTATGCGTTGGCATGAATGTGTCTCCAGTTGAATAAATCTCTTGCCAATACTGCAGACTGTCAACACAAATATGATAAAAATATATCAAAATGAATTACGATATTATTTATTTTATCAAAATTAGAGGGCGCAGCCGATGTCGCAAAATTCATTGACCATTTCTGACCGCATTCAAAATCATCTTGATGATCTAACACGGGCTGAACGTCAGCTGGCGCATTCCATTTTGGAGAACTATCCTGCATCGGGGCTCGGCCCTTTAAGTGCCTTGGCCAAGGATGCGAAAGTTTCAGTGCCGACAGTTGCGCGCATGGTGCAAAAACTTGGGTTCAACGGCTATTTGGATTTTCAAACGGAATTGCGCGAAGAACTGAAAGCCAAGGTGCAAGACCCGATTGCCAAGCACGATACATGGGCCGAAGCTGCGCCCACAGAACATGTGCTCAACAGTTTTACGGATGCGGTGATCCATAATATCCGACAAAGCTTGGCGCACATCGATCCCGTTGCCTTTGATCAAGCCTGTGCTTTGATCGCGGACAAGCAACATTCATTATGCATCACGGGCGGGCGTTTGACTCAGACTTTGGCTGAGTATTTCTTTTCGCATCTGCAAGTGGTGCGCCCGAAGGTGACGCATATTCAATCGTCCTCGAGCGCTTGGCCGCATTATTTGCTGGATATGAAAAAAGACGATGTCTTGGTGATATTTGACATGAGGCGCTATGAAAACAATTCGTTCAAACTGGCGCAAATGGCGCATGAGAAAGGGGCTAAAGTGATCTTGATCACCGATCAGTGGCGTTCGCCGATCCATCAGATTGCCGACTTCAGCTTTAGTTGCCGCATTGTGGTGCCCTCTGCTTGGGATTCCGCTGTGACACCGCTTTTGTTGTTAGAAACCATGATTTCGACGGTACAAAACCTTACCTGGGGCGAAACAAAAGGCAGGATAAAGGCCTTGGAAGATATGTTCGACCAAACCAAGCAGTTTCGAAAGTTCACATAAAAACGCCCGCGACCTGATGTGGCGCGGGCGTTTTAGGTTGCCTTGGCTGCTTTAGCTGGCTTTAGGGCCGTAACCACCACCACCTGGCGTTTTTAGCACAAAGACATCATTCACAAGCATGTTCACAGCGTCATTCCCCTCAAGGGAAAGCTGGGCCCCATTGGCGCGGATCACCGAATTTTCGCCCACTTGACCCGTTTCGCCGCCCGCAGCCCCTTGGGTCGGGATTTTGCGATGCGATGACAAAACCGTCACCGTCATATTTTCGAGGAAGCGTAATTTGCGGATAATTCCGTTGCCGCCTGTCCACTGACCCGCACCGCCCGAGCCCTGACGGATCGAAAATTCATCGACGCGCACAGGGAAACGCGTTTCCAAGACTTCAGGATCTGTCATGCGCGTGTTGGTCATATGGGTGTGCACGGCACTGGCGCCATCAAACCCATTGCCTGCACCCGCACCCCCACAGATGGTTTCGTAGTTTTGGTAGGTGTCATTGCCGTAAACGAAATTGTTCATCGTGCCTTGGCTGCCTGCAATCACGCCCAAAGCGCCGTAAAGCGTATCGGCGATGGCTTGGCTGACTTCTGTATTGCCTGAAATCACCGCAGCAGGACTGCGTGGATTGATCATACTGCCTTCGGGCACGTTCAATGTAAGCGGTTTCATGCAGCCTTCGTTCATGGGAATATTCGACCCAACAAGCGTGCGGAAAACATATAGAACGACAGCGCTACAGATCGATTTGGGCGCGTTGTAATTCAGCGCGTCTTGGTCTGATGTGCCTGTGAAATCGATCATGGCCTCGCGCTTGGCTTTGTCTACCGTGATGGCCACTTGGATTTGCGCTCCGCTATCCAATGGGTAGGTGAAGTTGCAGTCATGCAAAACATCCAAGACGCGGCGCACGCTTTCTTCGGCATTGTCTTGAACATGGCCCATGTAAGCATGCACGACTTCAAGCCCAAATTGTTCGGTGATCTTGGTTAGCTCTTGCACGCCAGTTTCATTGGCAGCGATTTGCGCGGCCAAATCGGCCATGTTTTGATCAATATTGCGGCAGGGGTATTTGCCTGACGCCAAAAGAGCACGCGTTTCAGCATGTTGCAATTCACCCTGTTTTACCAATCGGAAATTGTCGATCAACACGCCTTCATGTTCGATATGTGAGCTATCGGGCGGGGCCGATCCTGGTGTGGTGCCGCCGATATCCGCGTGGTGACCACGTGATCCGACTGTGTAGATAATGTTTTCGCCTGCCGCATCAAAGACAGGTGTAATCACGGTCACGTCGGGCAAATGGGTGCCGCCATTGAACGGGTTGTTCATCATAAACACATCGCCGGGGCAAATATCGCCTGCGTTTTGCTCTAATATTTTGCGCACGGAATCGGACATAGAGCCAAGGTGCACGGGCACATGCGGCGCATTGGCTACAAGATCGCCATTGGCATCAAAGATAGCACAGGAAAAATCGTAGCGTTCTTTGATGTTTACAGAGTAGGCCGTGTTGGCCAAGGTCGCGCCCATTTGTTCGGCGATGGACATATATAGGTTGTTGAACACTTCCAGCATGACCGGATCGACAGATGTGCCGATCGCTTCGCGGCGCGCCAAAGGCACAACGCGGCGCAAGATCAAATTGCCGCCTGCTGCGCATTCTGCCTGCCATCCGTCTTCCAATATATTGGTGCCAGTCGGTTCCGTTAAAATCGCAGGGCCATCAACCTTGTCGCCTAAGCCCAAATTGCTGCGATTCACCAAGGGCACCTCACGCCATTCGCCTTTGCTAAACATCTTGGCAGTGCGCTGGTTTTCGGCACTGATCGTATCGGGCAAAACCACAGTTTCGCCTGTAGATCCGATGGCTTCGGCCACCAAAAGATCAATGATCAGCTCGTCATATTGGGGCACAAAGCCAAAGCGTTGCTGGTGCGCCTCATGAAAGGCTTGGGTCATCGCATCCGCGTCACCGTAAGGCACTTCAAGGGTTTGATGCGCGCCGTCTGTGCGAATATGAGCACTGACAATGATGGAGACATCATCTGACGCAATACCTTGATCTGTAACTTCTTTTGTCGCTTTTTGGGTCAAGGTGTCGACGGCTGATTGCGCTTGGTCCAAGGCCGTCAAAGCTTTGGCAAATTGGTATTCATGGATGGCACGCACATCGGCCAACCCCATGCCAAAGGCAGAAAGAACGCCTGCGAAGGGATGGATATAAATGCTTTCCATACCCAAGGCATCGGCCACGAGACAGGCGTGTTGGCCGCCCGCGCCGCCAAAGCAATTCATCGTGTATTTGGTCACGTCATACCCACGTTGAACGCTGATTTTCTTGATCGCTTGCGCCATGTTTTCAACAGCGATGCGCAAGAATCCTTCTGCGATTTCTTCAACGGATTTGCCACCACCGATCTCTTTGGCCAGCGCTTCAAATTTGTCCCGCACCGCCTGTGCATCAAGGGGGTCGTCAGCGTTCGGGCCAAAGACAGATGGGAATTCAGAGGGCTGCAATTTGCCCAAGAGCACGTTACAATCGGTCACAGTCAAAGGTCCGCCACGGCGGTAGGCGCAGGGACCAGGGTTGGCGCCAGCACTTTCGGGGCCGACCTGCATACGTCCATCTTTATAGGACAGGATCGATCCGCCGCCAGCTGCGACCGTGTGGATTGACATCATCGGGGCACGCATGCGCACGCCCGCCACTTCTGTCTCGAAGCTGCGTTCAAATTCGCCTGCATAGTGACAGACATCAGTGGATGTGCCGCCCATGTCAAAGCCGATCAATTTGTCAAAGCCTTGGGAGGCGGCCGTGCGCACCATCCCAACCACGCCACCCGCGGGGCCTGACAAAATGGCGTCTTTGCCTTGGAACATGCGCGCATCGGTCAAACCGCCGCTGGATTGCATGAACATCAAGCTGTCGCAGCCGCCGTTTTCTGCGTTCAAAGCATTGGCGACTTGTTCGACATAGCGGCGTAAAATGGGGGAAAGATAGGCATCTACCACGGCCGTATCCCCGCGAGAGACCAATTTGATCAGCGGGCTGGCTTTGTGGCTCAGCGAAACTTGCGTAAAGCCGATGTCTTGTGCCAATGCGCCCAATTTTATTTCGTGGTCCGTGTATTTATAGCCATGCATAAGCGCGATCGCGACTGAACGCAGACCAGCATCATAGGCATTTTGCAACTCTGTCCGTGCTGATTCGAGATCCAAAGGGGTGATGATTTTCCCATCTGCATCGACGCGTTCATTCACTTCAATTGCCTCTTTATACAGCAGTTCAGGCAATTGAATGTTGAGGTCGAACAGGTCAGGGCGGTTCTGATAGCCGATGCGCAAAAGGTCTCTTAAGCCTTTGGTGATCATCAAAACGGTGGGTTCACCTTTGCGCTCCAAAAGCGCGTTTGTGGCAACGGTGGTTCCCATCTTCACCGCAGAAATCTTACCAGTTTCAATATCTTGCGATCCTTCGAGACCCAAGAGTGATTTGATTCCATGGACCGCCGCGTCGGGATAAATCTCGGAATTTTCTGACAGAAGCTTGTGGGTCAATAATCCGCCGTCAGGCTTGCGCGCAACGATATCTGTAAAGGTGCCGCCGCGATCCACCCAGAACTGCCATTTTTTTGTGCAGGTATCAGCCATCTCTATCTCCAAGAATCAATTCGTTATTGATTTATGCGTATAACGCTGACAAATTGTCAATGTAATGAAATCGAATAGATTCGCACAAAGCATTTAACAACACCAACACGGAGAGACACATGAAACACTTTATCCTTACCTCGGCAGCCTTGATGATGACGACGGCAGCCTATGCAGACAAATGGGACATGCCGACCCCCTACGGCGACAGCACGTTTCACACACAAAATATCATTCAGTTCGCAACCGACGTGCGTACAGCGACAGACGGCGATTTGGACATCACAGTGCATTCCGCAGGCTCATTGATCCCGCACGCTGAAATCAAATCCGCAGTGCGCGGTCGCCAAGTGCAAATCGGTGAATTCTTTTTGTCACGCCTATCCAACGAAGATGCCGCTTATGGGCTCGATAGCCAACCGTTCTTGGCGACCAGCTATGAGGACGCGCAAAAATTATGGGATGTTCAAAGCCCAGTTGTCACAGATCTTTTGGCGCAAGAAGGCCTGATGCCTTTGTTCTCAGTGCCGTGGCCTGCTCAGGGTTTGTACACAACTGGCGAAATCAAAACAGTTGAAGATCTCAACGGCAAACGTTTCCGCGCATACAATGCAGCGCTTGAAGAATTCGCAACTTTGGCAGGTGCAGCCCCTGTTCAAGTCGAAGCGCCTGACTTGCCGCAAGCCTTTTCCACAGGTCAGGTCGATGCGATGATCACGTCACCCTCAACAGGTGTTAACTCTACCGCTTGGGATTTTGTATCTCACTACTCTGCGATCAACGCTTGGGTGCCTAAAAACATCGTGGTCGTGAATAAACGCGTTTTTGATGGCTTGGATGAAGATGTGCAAGCTGCAGTTCTTGACGCTGCTGCCACAGCGCAAACGCGCGGTTGGGAGATGTCAAAAGCAGAAGCGATCAGTATGACTGAGGCATTGGACGTTAACGGCATGTCGGTTTACGAGCCCAGTGCAGAATTGACCGCTGGTCTACAAGAAATCGGTGCGACCATGTTGGAAAGCCTGCGCGCGACGGCTTCTGAAGATGCAATCGCGATCCTCGACGCATACGCTCAATAAAGCCAAAGCGTTTCTTGGTCGGCAGCCATAGTGCTGTCGACCATTTTTGCATCTTTATGCATCTTTAGAGGGGAAATTTCGACGATGGGCCGTCAACTTCAAAAACTTTACGATGTCTGCGGCATGGTGTCGGGTGGTTTGATCTTGTGCATTTGTTTGCTGATCTCTGGGCAGATTTTATTGAACGGGGCCAGTCGACTTGCCCCTGGTGTTTTGCCAACAACTATTCCGTCCTATGCTGATTTTTCAGGCTTTATGCTTGCGGGGGCCAGCTTTCTCGCCATGGCGCATACGCTGCGGGCAGGGGGGCATATTCGGGTCAACCTTGTGTCCAGCCGAATGCCGCAAAATGTTCAATTTGTACTTGAAGGCTTTGTCCTACTGCTTGCCATTGCCTTGCTTGGTTTTCTGACATGGTTCATGGGGGCATTGGTTTTGGAAAGCTTCCATTACAATGACGTGTCCAGTGGGATCATTCCCGTGCCATTGTGGATGCCGCAAAGCATTGCTGCATTTGGCTCTTTCTTGTTGCTGGTGTCAGTTGTTCACACATTCGTCGATTTAATCCGTGCGAAAGCGCCTGTGCTTTCAACGCCAGATGAGGTGTAAACATGTCTGATCCATTTATTGCACTTACACTTTTGGTTTTGTTGATCGGCCTTTTGGCGGCAGGCGTTTGGGTTGCTGTCGCCTTAACCTTGGTGGGTCTCTCGGCTTTGGTGTTTTTCTCTAATGCGCCTGCAGGTTTGATCTTGGCGACCACATTCTGGGGGCATTCATATAGTTGGTCTTTGACGGCTTTGCCCTTGTTTATATTAATGGGAGAAATCCTGCTCAGGTCACGCATGAGCGACGACATGTTTTCGGGCCTTGTGCCATGGCTAAGCCGTGCGCCTGGTCGCTTGCTGCATGTTAATATTTTTGGCTGTGCTATTTTCGCGGCTGTGTCGGGATCGTCTGCGGCAACGGCGGCCACCATCGGGCGCATGTCAGTGCCAGAATTGACCAAACGGGGTTATCCTGAAAGCTTGATTTTGGGCACTCTTGCAGGGTCAGCCACTTTGGGGCTTTTGATCCCACCTTCGATTATTTTGATCGTTTACGGCGTGGCGACCGAGCAGTCTATTGCGCGTCTTTTTGTTGCGGGCATCTTGCCTGGTCTTATGTTGATTGGTCTGTTTGCGGCCTATGTTGCCGTACGCGCTTGGATGAATCCTGCTTTGATCCCAACAATCGATGAAAAGTTTTCGTTCTGGGAAAAAGTTAAAGCATCCAAACGCTTAATCCCTGTTGGTTTGCTGATTGGCGGAGTGATCGGGTCCATTTACGGCGGGCTTGCATCGCCCACAGACGCCGCAGCGTTGGGAGTGGTTCTGGCGACGGTTCTCGCCTTTGCATCGGGGGCTTTCTCGTGGCGTTTGTTTTTTGACGCTGTGATGTCAGCCACGCGCACCTCATGCATGATCGCCTTGATTTTGCTGGGCGCTGCGTTTTTGTCGGTGGCGATGGGGTTTACAGGATTGCCGCGTAATTTGGCGACTTGGATTTCCGAAATGAACCTGTCAGCGGGGGCTTTATTGGTCGCCTTGACGATTTTCTTTATCATCCTTGGGTGTTTTTTGGATGGTATTTCAGTGATTGTGTTAACCACATCCATCATCATGCCAATGGTTGCAGCCGTTGGAATTGATCCCTTGTGGTTCGGAATTTACTTGGTGGTCGTGGTGGAAATGAGTCAGATTACGCCGCCTGTTGGGTTCAATCTGTTTGTCATCCAAGGGCTCACGGGAATCGACATTTTGCGCATCGCAAAAGCCGCATTCCCGTTTTTCCTATTGCTCTTATTGGGCGTTGTTTTGATCTGCATTTTCCCGCAAATCGTTACAGTTTTGCCGAATATGATGGGCAATTAAAGCGAAGCAGCTGCGCGGCTGGCTTGTTCATAGTGCCCTGACAGGGCACGCAAGTTGGCCGCGAGTTCGCGCATTTCTTCCCCTGTTAGTCCGACGCGCGACAGGCCATCCAAAAAGCACCCTTCCCGCACAGTGCGGTAGGCTTGGCACAGTTCTTTTCCCTTTTCCGAGGCGCTGTAAAAGACTTCCTTGCCGCGCTTTTCCGATGTCAAAAGTTCCATCTTCAAGAGTTTGCGCAGGGCATAATTCACCGTATGCGTATCTTCGATGTTCAAAAGAAAACAGATGTCAGTCAAACGCTTGTCGCGGGCACGATGGTTCGAATTGTGCAAGACGAGAATTTCCAAAGGTGTCAAATCGGTATTGCCCGCCGCAGACATGCAACGGGTCATCCAGCGTGAGAAAGCATTATAGGCAATGATCATGCCGTATTCGACTTCTGAAGCTTCCCAATTTTCGCCATCGGCCAAGTGGCGTGAAGAAACGATACGGCGTGAGGTGGGTTCTGAAGAGGACATTGACTATACCTTTCGATTTCGCGGACGTTAAGTTTACGAAACGCAGGCGAATTTTCCAAGTCTTTTGGTTAAATCAATGTTGGATCGGCAATTCTATTGCGTGGCTGATTGGATTTCGACAGTTTGACGCAGCTCGCCAGTGGTCGCATCAAAGATCAGAAAAGCGTTTTTATCGGTGACGATGCCAACCCAATCAGGGCCACGGGTAAAGTTTTGCGCTGAAATGCCCGCAGGCAAAGTGATATTTTCAGGGAAATCATAGCTTACAGGGGCGTTCAACGTGGGGAAACGGGTGACAAGCAGCCCGATCAGGAGTAGGAACCCCAAAATCATCACGACCAAAAGCGATGTCACCAAACGGCGCATTAAAGTCAGCCCCGCCATCGCTTTCGGATCACCCCAATTGTTTTCGGTCGCAAGATCGCCTTTTACCGGATCAGTCATGTCTCTCAGCGCTCCTGTCGTCACAGTCGAATTTACCATCGCGGAAAACCCGCCTAATCGTCTTGATAAAGCGATTGCGCGCGATGTACCAGCCGAGGCTTTGCTCTCTCGGTCTCGTTTGGCGAAATTGATCGCCGAAGGTGCGGTTGTGGTCAATGGCAAGCCTGCGCTGGATCAAAAAGCCAAGATTGCCGAGGGCGCGCAGGTGATAATCACGGTCGAACAGCCCACTGAAAGTCACTTGGTGGCTGAGGATATACCGCTCGATGTGATCTATGAAGATGATGATCTCATCGTGGTGAACAAGCCTGTGGGCATGGTTGTCCATCCTGCACCTGGTTCGCCGAGCGGCACTTTGGTCAATGCTTTAATGCATCATTGTGGTGACAGCCTGTCTGGAATTGGCGGTGAAAAGCGCCCTGGTATTGTCCACCGCATTGATAAAGACACATCGGGGCTTTTGGTTGTGGCCAAAAGTGATGTGGCACATCAAAGTCTGGCCAAGCAGTTTGAAAAGCACACAGTAGAGCGCAAATACACGGCGCTGGTTTACAGTATGCCGGACATCATGGACCCGCGCTTGCGCGGTGTGAAGGGGGTCAGCTTTGAAGGCTCAAACATTCTGCGCATCACCACGATGTTGGGGCGTCACAAGCATGATCGTCAAAAACAAGCCGTCTCCTTTACTGAGGGGCGGCATGCGATCACCCGCGCGCGTGTGGTCGATACATTCGGCACCCCTGTGCAATTATCCTTGGTGGAATGTTGGTTGGAAACGGGACGCACCCATCAGATCCGCGTGCATATGACCCATGCAGGCCATGGTTTGATTGGCGATCAGACCTATGGCGGCAAGCGCAAACTGTCGCATAAAGCGGGCGTGAGCGATGCTGCGCGCGAAGCTGTGGCAGCTTTTCCACGTCAGGCTTTGCATGCTGCGGTTTTGGGGTTTGTGCATCCTGTCACGGGCGAGGACATTCGGTTTGAAGCACCTTTGCCAGCCGATATGGCTGATCTGATCGAGCTTTTGCGCTAATTTGCACAGCCGCTGCGCGGTTTGGGTATATTTATGTCAATTGCGCACATATGCGTGATCCTGCTATTTCATTCTAGACCACCGACGGAATGGGGGTCATCATTCGTATAAAGAGTGATGGCCGCGCGATAATACGCCTATTTATGCGCTGCCCCTTGAACCGTATGACGAAGATCCTATTTTACATGTTAACACCTGTTACATCAGGTCAGGACATGGGAGAGACCCGAAATGAGCAATTATAATAATCTGCCAGCCCCGAGCCCCGAACAGGGTCTGAATCGCTATATGCAAGAAATTCGTAAGTTCCCCATGTTGGAACACGAAGAAGAATACATGCTGGCCAAACGCTGGGTCGATCACGAAGACTCAGGTGCAGCCCACAAACTGGTGACATCTCACCTGCGTTTGGCGGCCAAAATCGCGATGGGGTATCGCGGCTACGGCTTGCCCCAAGCAGAAGTCGTGTCAGAGGCCAACGTAGGCCTGATGCAGGCGGTCAAACGCTTTGATCCCGATAAAGGATTCCGCCTGTCCACATATGCGATGTGGTGGATACGTGCGTCGATCCAAGAGTATATTTTGCGCTCATGGAGCCTTGTGAAATTGGGCACCACTTCTGGTCAAAAGAAATTGTTTTTCAACCTGCGCAAAGCCAAAAACCGTATCGGCGCTTTGGAAGAGGGCGATTTGCGCCCCGAAAACGTCCAACGGATCGCCACTGATTTGGGCGTGACCGAAGCAGAGGTTGTGTCGATGAACCGCCGCATGTCTGGGGGCGATGCGTCTTTGAATGCGACAGTTGGGTCTGAAGATGGATCAACCGCGCAATGGCAAGATTGGCTGGAAGATGAAAACGCTGACCAAGCGGGCGATTACGAGGCACGCGACGAATTGGAAAGCCGCCGCGCCTTGTTGATGCAAGCGATGGACAGCTTGAATGAGCGCGAAAAAGACATTTTGATGCAGCGTCGCTTGGAAGATAAGCCCGCCACACTTGAGGCTTTGTCAGAACAATACGATGTGTCACGCGAGCGTATCCGCCAGATCGAAGTGCGTGCTTTTGAAAAGTTGCAAGCTCGCATGAAAGAATTGGCGGTCGAGTCAGGCGTTTTCGACGACGTTTAATTTACGACCGATTGAGAAAATCAAAAAGGGGTGGCTTAGGCTGCCCCTTTTTTGTGCCTATAGCATGTGTCGCCAATCATGCGCGGGGGGGGGATGATTGATTGGCGTTTTGGAAAGTCGCATCTGTATTGTGCAGAAAACTGTGCTGCAAACAGCGCCTCAAAAGAAAATACACGATGCAGCCTTAATGTCAGACTTGCCCCCTTGTGTTAGCGCTAAGCTTTGCCATGATCACGCTAAACATTTAGGGAGGAATTGACATGGGTAAGACAATCCGTTGGGGAATTTTAGGCGCCGCGAATTTTGCAAAAACAAGCATGGCACCTGCTATTCATGCCGCTAAGGGCGCAAAGCTTGTCGCTTTGGCAACCTCAAGTCGTGAAAAAGCAGAAGGGTTTCAGGCATTTTGCCCAGAGCTTGATGTTATGACAGATTACGATGCACTTTTGGCGCGCGATGATATTGATGCGGTTTATATCCCTTTGCCAAATCACCTGCATGTGCCTTGGGCGATCAAAGCGATGAAAGCGGGCAAACATGTTTTGGTGGAAAAACCGGTTGCCATGGCGGCCGAAGAAATCGACGAACTGATTGCACTCCGCGACGACACAGGCCTGCTTTGCGCTGAGGCCTATATGATCGTGCATCATCCGCAATGGGCGCGGGCCAAAGAAATACTATCAGGCGGTCGCCTTGGCGAACTGGCCCATGTGGATACATTTTTCAGCTACAACAACCCCGAGATGGGGAATATCCGCAACCGCCCTGAAACAGGGGGCGGCTCTATTCGCGATATCGGCGTTTACACCTATGGCAGCACGCGTTGGGCCACAGGGCAAGAGCCTCGTGAGATCACGCATACCAATATACGGTATGAAAACGATGTGGATGTCTTTGCAGAAGTGAACGCGAATTTCGAAAGCTTTTCCTACCACGCCATCACGTCGATGCGGATCAACATTTCTCAATCCATCACTTTTTATGGCGATGCGGGTGTGTTGCGCATGGATGCGCCTTTCAATGCCGAACTTTTCGGTCCAACCCAGATGCATCTGATTGATGCAAAAGGGCGCGAAACAGTTGAATATTTCGGCGATGTGAACCAGTATGTTTTGCAAGTTGAAAATTTCTGTGCCGCAGTGGTGTCTGGGCAGGAGGCCCATGCCGACTATCCTTGGACACTTGAAAATGCGCGCGGCACCCAAAGTATGATTGACCGTATATTTACGACAGATAAACGTTAGCGCGACGCGCATAAGGATTTACGAATGGCTGACCCGAACGAATTTGACCATGTGATGCCTGATTTGGGAAACATGACGCCCACACCACCTGAATCGCTGGAAGAAAACATCTTTCACCGTGTGTTTTTCATGATTTTAATCGCGATCATGATCATCCTGTCCAAGACGCTTTTAACACTCATGTCTTTGTTGCAGTTGGTCTTTATCGTGTTGGGCAAAGGCAAACCCAATGAACGCTTGGCCGAACTTGGCACAGATTTTGGTATTTGGATGGCCAAAGCCATTCGCTATCAAACGGCAGCAAGCGAGGTTAAACCTTGGCCATGGACAGAGCTGGATTAAGCGAAAACGCCTATCCGTGATGCGCTTGGCGATGGCAATTGGGGCATAACGCACGGGTGTTTTCAACCGTGTCCTCCCCGCTGTCAGTTAGAAAAATAACATGGTGCACCTCTAAATAGGGTGTGCCATTTTTCTTGCGCTTAAAGGGGGCAGGGGTTTGACACCCCTCACAGATGCCCTTGGCTAAATATAGCCTTTCTGCCACCACATCAGGATTGCGTTTGTATCCCGTTGTGATTTTTTGAAATGCCTCTGCTTGCGGTGAAGCTGTCTTCAGACGGGCGCGTCGCTTTTCATGATCTTGCAAAGCTGTGGCGACTTGTGTTTGAAACCCTGTGCCGTCCTGTTCAAGACGAATATCATGTACAAAAAACGATTTGGCCTCAAGCCAACGCTTTGCCGATTGTGCGTTGAAATCCTTACGCCCCGTCGCGATGCCCCAAACTGCTTTGGGTGGGTATGTTTTTTGAGTGATCGGATGAACCAGATAATACCAACGGGATTTATCAAATCCATCGGGAATGCCATGAAGATCAATCTGCTTCATGGCATCCAAGATGTCTTGTTTAGAAGGATTCCCCTTCACGTGTTTAGTCCATCGCCTCAAGTTCATCGATCATCGCTGAGATCATCGATAGGCCTTTGTCCCAGAATTTAGGGTCAGCGGCATCAAGACCGAAGGGGGCCAAAAGGTCTGAGTGGTGTTTCGACCCGCCCGCTTTCAACATGTCGAAATACTTGTCTTCAAAGCCTTCGGGAGATTCCAAATAGGCCGCATAGAGCGCGTTCACAAGGCCGTCGCCAAAGGCATAGGCGTAGACATAGAACGGCGAGTGCACGAAGTGCGGGATGTAGGACCAGAATGTTTCATATCCATCCATGAATTCAAACGCAGGCCCAAGGCTTTCGCCTTGCACAGACATCCACAAGCCGTTGATGGTTTCCGATGTCAATTCGCCGCCTTTGCGCGCCTCATGCAATTTGCATTCGAAATCATAAAAGGCGATCTGGCGCACCAGCGTATTGATCGAATCCTCGACTTTGCCTGCCAATAGGATCTTGCGCTCTTCTTTGGTTTTGGCCTGTGATAGCATCCTTTGAAATGTCAGCATCTCCCCAAAAACGGATGCAGTTTCAGCCAAAGTCAAAGGCGTGCTTGAAAGCAACTCACCTTGGTCTGCGGCCAAAACTTGGTGAACGCCGTGGCCAAGCTCATGGGCTAAAGTCATCACATCGCGTTGTTTTCCCAAGTAGTTTAGCATCACATAGGGGTGCGCATCTGTCACCGTCGGGTGGGCAAAGGCTCCGGGCGCTTTGCCATCTTTCACGCCTGCATCAATCCAACCCTTGGTGAAAAACGGTTCCGCCAATTCAGCCATCCGCGGATGGAATCCTGCGTAGGCTTCCATCACGGTTTCACGCGCCGCGTCCCATTGGACGGCCTTGTCATCTTCAAGCGGTAAAGGCGCATTGCGATCCCAAACTTGCAGTTTGTCCAAACCCAACCAGCCGCGTTTCAATTCGTAATAGCGGTGCGACAACTTGGGGTAGGCGGCGACAACAGCGTCACGCAGCGCTTCTACCACCTCGGGTTCCACATCGTTTGACAGGTGGCGGCTGGTTTGCGGGGTCGGCATGCCGCGCCATCTGTCTTCGATATCGCCCATCTTGGCCAAAGTATTGTGCACGCGGGTGAATGTTTTGATATTTTTGCCCAACACATTGGCCACCTCACGCGCAGAGGCTTCGCGCGTGGCGCGGTTTTGATCAGACATCAATGTCGCTGCGGCCTCAAGCCCCAGTTCCTTGCCCTCAACGTTGAATTTCAAATCCGCGACGGTTTCATCAAACAGTTTGTTCCAAGCTGAAGCACCGACGACAGACATGTCATGTTCGTAGCGTTCAAGTTCGTCGGACAATTGATAAGGGCGCATTTTACGCATGCGTTCAAAGATCGGACGGTAGCGGGCAAGATCGACATCTTGCAGCATATCTTCGATCACATCATCAGGGATGCGGTTCACTTCAAGCGAGAAAAACACCAAAGGCGCGGTGAAACTGGTGATCTTATCTTGGATATCCGAAAAGAATTTCGCGCGCGTGCCATCGACGGTGTTTTGGTAATACAAAAGCCCCGCGAAAGACCCAAGGCGCCCCGCCACTTGGCTGATCCGTTCATTGCGCAAGATGCAATCATACATGCCCGCGCCATCAAGATCGGCCAGCTTGCCTTCGAAATCTTCGGCAAAAGAGACGCAGGCCCCTTCGAGCCAGTCCAGATCGCGTTTCACTTCGGGCGCGTCCATGCCTGTGTAAAGATCGCTCAGATCCCATTCAGGCAAGTCGCCAAAGTCGCCTGCCGATGCACCGCCGTCGGCTTGATGCACGCGGGCGTCAAAGGCACGGGTGTCAAACGTTTGAGGGCCAAAAGCAGATGTGAAATTGAAACGCATGAAAACTCTCCTATTCGTGTGACTTACACTTAGGAGCGCGCAGGGCGGCTTTGCAACCCATAGGGCGGCGAAAAGGGTGGTTTCACACTAAGTTTAGGCGGTTTGCGCCGCCTTTGTGACATGCCCAGACTGAGCTGCAAACAAGGCGCAGCTTTGATCGAAAAAAACTTTGCGCGTCTGGGGGATTTCCATTGGAATTTCGTGGCGCGCTTGCGGCACTTCGATCAACTTGCCCATGGGCCAACGCGCCATGCGGTCTTGCACGGCTTGAGGGTTTACGATTGTTTCATCCGTTCCCAAAAAGCATAGACAGGGCACTTCAGGTGACGGTTGAGCGGTCAGATAGGCATTTTCTGCCATGGCTTCGCGGACCCAATGGGTTGACGGACCACCAAGGGACAAATCAGGCTGGGCCACAAGCTGATTGCGCATGTATTCATACATGTCATGATCTGTGGTTAAGCTATTATTATCAAAGGCTTGCGTCAAAATGTAACTGTCGCTCGTGGTGCCTGGTGCATGGCCGCGATCTAGGTTGAACAGGCTTAAAAGCGGGGCAAACCCTTTGAGCATGGTCTTTTGAATGGATGTTAAACCGATGCCCCACATGGGCGCAGAAAACGAAGCTGCATCAAAGGGGGCACCTTCAAGCAATGCGCGCAAACCAATCGCGCCGCCCATGGAATGCCCGATCATAAACCACGGTTTTGGCAAGTCCAAATCGCGCGCCATGTTTAAGACTGCGGCCAAGTCGACTTGATAGTCTTCGAAGACCTCAACATGGCCAATGGCGGCATCTGGCAAAAGCCGGTCAGCGATACCCTGACCACGCCAATCTATCGCCACCGAGGCAAAGCCCCGATCCGCCAAATCCCGCGCCGAACGGCCGTATTTTTCCACATATTCGGATCGTCCAGGTAAAATGAAGACGGTGCCTTTTGCAGGTGATGACTGCGCGGCAAGGGGCCAAACGCCTGCACGGATTTGTACCCCGTCAGTTGTCAACAACCAATAGGCCGCACCCGTGTCAGGGCCATCGCAAATATCGGCAAAATAGGGTGCGCGGTTCATGATCGGCCCTCAACCTGTGTGCGTTGAACATCAGTGTTTTGATCTTTGCCACTGTGGCGTGGCAAAGCTAAGAAATTATAAACCGCTGACGGGCTTAGGCCAAAGCGGCGCCAAGTTGCATCGCCATGCCCATATCGCCTTCAACTGTGAGCTTGCCTTGCATGAATGCGGCAGTTGGGTTTACGTCGCCTTCGATGATGCCTTGGAAGGTTTCAAGATCAGCCGTCAAAGTAACATCTGCATCCACATCGGCTTCACGCGCACCATTAGCATCAACCACAACAGAGCCTTCGTCGGTGATGACGAATTTCGCGCTGCCTGCGTCAAAGCCACCTTCGATCTTTTCGTTCAGCGCTTTAACGGCTTGGTCTACGATATCGCTCATTGGTCTTCCTTTTGATCAAAACTTCTTGGTTCTTTATATGGGGCATTGCCCAGAAGTTCCAAGGCGCTACACTTAACGTCACTATGGACCGATTACGACTGTTTCTCAAATGCATCTTTATGCTGTGCTGCCTTTTTGGTCCGCATGCCAGTTTTGCTGTGGACAAGCAGGTTTTAGATCGACTTTTCGCAGATTTATCACAGGCCGAGCCGCATGAAGTGTCCGTGATAGAGCAAGATATCATGGCGGAATTGGCGCGCTCTGGGTCTGATGCGATGGATTTGCTGCTTGAACGCGGGCGTGATGCCTTGGCTATGGGTGATTCGCAGATGGCTATCGATCATCTGACCGCTTTGGTTGATCATGCGCCAAATTTCGCTGAAGGGTATAACAGCCGCGCGACGGCCTATTTTATGTCGGGATATTTCGGGCTATCGATGCAAGATATCGCCAAAACCCTCACCCTAGAGCCGCGCCATTTCGGAGCCTTATCAGGCATGGCGCAAATCTTTGTCGAATTGGACAGGCCTGCAAAAGCGCGCGATGTACTGCTTGAAATTCAAAATATTAACCCCCAGATGGAAGGGCTGTTAGCCCGTATCGAACAGCTTGATCTGGTGCTTGAAGGCACCGCACTGTAAATGACATCCAAAGACTAAAAAGGCAGATGCCATGAGCAGCGCAATGGGGCTAAACCCCCGCATCACAGCCGTATTGGGATCGACCAATACAGGCAAAACGCATTACGCCATTGAACGCATGTTGACATATCGCTCTGGTGTGATCGGCCTGCCGTTGCGCCTTTTGGCACGCGAAGTTTATGATCGTATTGTCGCGATCAGAGGGCCGTCCGTGGTGGCTTTGGTCACAGGCGAAGAACGCATCGTGCCGCCGCGCACCCAATATTGGGTCTGCACGGTTGAAGCTATGCCAAGCGATATCGGCCCCGATTTTTTGGCGATTGATGAGATCCAGCTTTGCGCGGATCCCGAGCGCGGGCATGTGTTTACCGACCGTTTGCTTAATGCGCGTGGCACCCATGAAACCCTGTTTCTGGGCGCTGAAACCATGAAATCCGTCATCGCAGAATTGGTTCCCAAGGCACAGTTTATGCGCCGCGAACGCTTTTCTAAACTGACCTATTCAGGATCAAAAAAGTTAAGCCGTATGCCTGAAAGGGCAGCTATTGTTGGGTTTTCGGTGGACAATGTTTATGCGATTGCCGAATTGCTGCGCCGCCAAAAAGGCGGGGCTGCGGTTGTTATGGGCGCGCTCAGTCCGCGCACGCGCAATGCTCAAGTTGAGATGTACCAAAACGGCGAGGTCAATTATCTCGTCGCCACGGATGCCATTGGCATGGGGTTGAATTTAGATGTCACCCATGTGGCCTTTGCTGCCACAACTAAATTCGATGGGCGTCGCATGCGTCATTTAATGCCCAATGAAATGGCACAGATTGCAGGGCGGGCAGGGCGCTATCAAACCGATGGCACTTTTGGCGTGACGGGCGAAGCCTCGCCGCTTGATGATGAAATGATCACAGCTATCGAAGAGCACAGGTTTGCACCGATCAAAAAACTGAACTGGCGCAATGCACGGTTGGAATATGGCACGGTTGATACGCTGATCGGATCACTGGAACAGCCTGCCAATGATCCCAGTCTGATCAAAGCGCGTGAGGCGGATGATTTGGCGGCGTTGAAAACTCTGGGGACATTGCAAACTGTGCGACCGCGTTTGCGCGGTAGTAAAGATGTGCGTCTGCTGTGGGATGTCTGCCGCATTCCAGATTTTCGCGGAATTTCGCACGGCGAACATACCAATCTGTTGGAACGAATCTTTGAGTTTCTTCATGGGGTTGGTCGCGTTCCTGACGACTTTCTATCGGCTCAGATCAAGAGGATCGATAGAATCGAAGGGAATATTGACACTCTGTCTAAAAGACTCGCCTATGTGCGCACTTGGACGTATGTTGCGCAGCGCACGGGTTGGGTTGATGATGAAAAGCATTGGCGCGGCGCGACACGTGCAGTAGAAGACCGATTGTCAGACGCGTTACACAATGCGCTGACGCAAAGATTTGTTGACCGGCGGACGAGTGTGCTCCTCCGGCGGTTGAAGCAGAAGGAGGGCCTTGTGGCCGACGTGAACGATAAAGGTGAAGTGATGGTTGAGGGTGAACTCATCGGCCGTCTAGAAGGATTCCGTTTCAGTCAAGATGCGACTGCAACACCAGATGAGGCAAAGACATTGGCACAGGCTGCCGTGGCTGTGCTCGCACCTGAATTCCATTTGCGCGCTGACCGGTTCTACAATGCACCGGACACCGAAATGGATTTCACCGAACAGGGTGGCCTTATGTGGGGCGAGCACGCTGTTGGTAAATTGGTGGCAGGTGATGACGCTTTGAAACCTCGTGTAGTGGCTTTCGTTGATGAAGTGGCAGGCCAAGATGTGATCGATAAGGTCACGCGCCGTTTGCAGCACTTTATCGACCGCAAAGTTGCAACTCTGTTCGAGCCGCTTTTGGCGATGTCGAAAGACGAAACACTGACAGGTTTGGCGCGTGGCTTTGCCTTCCGTATGGTCGAAAACCTTGGGGTGATCGAACGCGGTGCAGTGGCCAATGATGTGAAAGAACTGGATCAAGACGCCCGTGGTGCCCTGCGCAAACACGGCATTCGCTTTGGTCAATTCACCATCTTCATGCCTGCTATTTTGAAACCTGCGCCCACGCGTTTGCGTTTGTTGCTGTGGTCATTGGCTGCGAAACACGATGTGGCCCCCGACAGCCCACCGCCAGGTTTGGTGACAATCCCAGCCATGGCGCATGCGCCTGATGGCTATTACGCCATGTCGGGTTACCGTTTGGCTGGCGCGCGTGCGATCCGTATCGATATGTTGGAACGCTTGGCAGATCTTTTGCGCAGCCAAGACAGCCGTGGCGGCTTTGAAGCCAACCCTGATATGTTGTCGATCACAGGCATGACCTTGGAACAGTTCGCTGATCTTATGGCCGGTCTTGGCTATGCGGCAGACAAAGGTGAGCGGGTTAAAGTCAAAGCGGCGCCTGTTGCTGCGACCCCTGCGGCTGAGGCGCCTGCCGAGTCAGCTGACACATCAGGTGATGCGCCTGCTGAAGCATCCGATGCGACTGAAGCGGAGACCGCGGAACTAAGCGCTGAACAAGCGGCCCCTGCAGATGAAAAGCCTGCTGAAATGGAAGTGTTCTACACTTTCAAATGGGGTGGCAATCGCGGTGCAAATCGTGGCGGCAACCGTGGGCAGCGTCGTCAAGACGGTGACGCAGCACAAGGCAAAGGTCGTCCGCAAGGCAAAGGCAAACCGCGCCGTGACGGTGGCAAAGGCAAACGCGATGGTGGCAATAAACCACAATCCTTTGCAGCCCGCCCTGCGCGTAAAGAAAAAGCGATCGATCCTGATAACCCCTTCGCAGCTGCGCTGATGGGATTGAAAGACTCTAAGTAAAATGGAAAAGCGGGACAGTATTCGCCTCGATAAGTGGCTTTGGTATGCCCGCTTTTTCAAAACCCGCACACTTGCCACCAAGCTGGTCAGCGCCGGCACTGTGCGGGTTAATTCCACCAAGGTCGCCAAACCATCCATCGCGGTGGGAGAGGGCGATGTTCTGACCTTTACCCAAGCCAAAGAGATAAAAGTCGTGCGTATTCTTGCTTGCGGTACACGTCGTGGCCCCGCACCAGAGGCGCAAACCCTCTACGAAGATCTAAGCCCCAAGCCCGAGCCAAAGGAATTCGTTCCACAATCACCCAAATATGAGGGAAAAGGTCGCCCGACAAAGAAAGATCGTCGCACTGGTCTTCTTTCCCCAAAAGATATGTTTCGTGGCGCTTGAATGATCCCGAAAGTGGCGTTAGCTAGGGACAAACCTGATTTTCTACCATCTTGATATTCTGGATAGCGCAATGACCTACGTCGTGATCGAAAACTGTATCGCTTGTAAACACACTGACTGTGTTGAAGTGTGTCCTGTGGATTGTTTCTACGAAGGCGAAAACACGCTGGTTATTCATCCTGATGAATGTATCGATTGTGGTGTCTGTGAACCTGAATGTCCGGCCGATGCTATTCGCCCCGACACTGAGCCTGAAATGGAAAAATGGGTCGAATTCAACCGCAAGTATTCAGAAATGTGGCCTGTGATTTTGACCAAAAAAGACCCACTTCCCGGCTACGAAGAAAGAGACGGCGAAGAAGGCAAGCTTGAGAAATACTTCTCAGAAGCACCTGGCGAGGGCGGCTAAACACAGCCCCCTTGGCGCACTGCATCGCGACCTGTGCGAATCATAACGAATTGCGGTTTTTCACTGCGGGCATATTCATGGTCCCAATGCGATGAAACCCCGTATATCACTGCAAATTTACCTTTTAATGCCTTGAAAATAGGCCAAAATCGCAACCAAGACCCTTGGCGCGCTTTCAAATAGCCCGTTTTTTTGGTATACTGAAGCATCAACATCGGCACAGCTCGGCCTCACCCCCACCTGCATTGCTTCGCTGGGGACTGAGGTTTTCGCACTTTTAACACCTGCTTTTCACCCGAATAGCAGGCAGATATTGGGGGAAAACCCTGCTGTACGATGCTTATTTAGACCTGTCCGTCGAGGAACCAGACTGCATATGAGTAAGACCAATATCCCGAACTACAGCCCGAATGATTTTGTTGTCTACCCGTCCCATGGTGTGGGGCAGATCGTAACGATTGAAGAACAAGAAATCGCTGGAATCACGCTTGAGCTTTTCGTCATCGCATTCGAAAAAGATAAGATGACCCTGCGCGTTCCAACGCACAAAGCCGATGAAGTTGGCATGCGGTCTTTGTCATCCCCTGATGTTGTGGCGCATTCAATGAAGACGCTCAAAGGCAAAGCCAAGGTCAAGCGCGCTATGTGGTCACGCCGTGCGCAAGAATATGAACAAAAGATCAACTCTGGTGATTTGATCGCGATCGCTGAAGTTGTGCGCGATTTGCACCGCACAGATGATCAGCGTGAGCAATCCTATTCTGAACGTCAGTTGTACGAAGCTGCCCTAGAGCGTTTTACACGCGAAATTGCAGCTGTTGAGGGCACTGATGAAGCGCAAACTGCGCAAAAAATCAACGATGTGTTGATGTCACGCGCCCCTGCAGCTGCTTAAGAAAAGCTGCTTCAAGCCGTCAAAGATTTTAAAAGCCGCCACGGGTCATCTGTGGTGGCTTTTTATTTGGGGCGCACCCCGCGCTCAGGGGGCTTGCGCTAAACCGCAGCAATGAAAACCGCCAAGGCTGCCAGTTCGCATATCACTTGTGTCGCGCCTAAAACATCACCCGTCTGCCCGCCGATCTTTGCTTTGGCCAGACGCATGAACCCAGCAATCACAACGACGCACACACAGCCAGCCACCACAGTTGAAACAAACCCCACAAGCGCCCAAGACAGAGCAAGCGCCACGCCAGCCCCAAGGGTCACAGCCTTGCGATCAGGGCGTCCAGTTTGCACCGAAAGCCCGTCAGCGCGCGCAGGCGCAAGCAGTAACATAACATAGGGCATAGCCGCGCGTGACAGAATGGCAGCGGCAATAATAGCACCATAGTTAAAGCCGTTCACCGTTGCACTCAGGGCCGAAAACCGTGCAAGCATGACCAAAACAAGTGCCAAAACGCCGTAGGTGCCAATCTGGCTGTCGCGCATGATTTCCAATCGCCGCGCAGCCGTCCATCCGCCCCAAAATCCATCAGCAGTATCTGCGATCCCGTCTTCATGCATCGCACCCGTCATCATCACGCCAAGCGTCATGGCCAGCGCTACGCTGAGGCCAATCCCAAGACCGATCCAATCGCAGATCATCAACAGCAACACGCAAGCTGTGCTGATCACCAGTCCGACCACAGGAAAGGCCCAGATGGCCAAAGGCAAACGATCAAACCGCGCATGAACAGGCAGGCGGCTGAGCACCGCCATGGAGGTTTTGACATCCTGCCAAAAGGTCTGCATTTGGCTGAATTTTACGCGGCCTGTCATCAAAAATACGATCCTCTGGGCAATTTAACCTGTAATTGGTCTGGCCAAGCAGATAGACAAATCTAGCATAAAAGACAATGACGGAGCCTGCCATGCGTTTCACCACCCTTGCCGAATTCGCGCAGATTTTGGCCGCAGCGCCAACTGTGAATGAAACGGTGAAAACTGCCGCAGGCGCACATAATGCGCAATTGACCAAACCTGCTGGTTCCTTAGGGCGCTTAGAGGAATTGGCGCTGTGGTATGCGGCGTGGCGCAACGATGCACGCCCCCAGATTACTGCGCCGCAGGTGATCATCTTCGCAGGCAATCACGGTGTAACGGCGAAAGGCGTGTCAGCCTTTCCCGCGGAAGTCACAGCGCAGATGGTGGCGAATTTTGAACGGGGCGGGGCGGCGATCAATCAACTGTCACAGGCAGCAGGTGCGTCGATGTCAGTGCATGCGCTTGATCTGGATCGCCCGACCAAGGATTTCACCAAAGAGGCAGCCATGTCTGAAACCGAATGTGTTGCTGCGTTGAAAACGGGGTGGGACAGTGTAAATGCGCAAACAGATCTTTTAGTCGTCGGCGAAATGGGCATCGGCAATACCACCAGCGCGGCTGCGATTTGCAACGCCTTGTTTGGAGGCTCTGCGGCTGATTGGACTGGGCGTGGCACAGGGGTTGATGACGCCAGCTTGCAGATTAAACAAAATGTCGTGGCTCAAGGCGTTGATCTATTTGGCGCTTTGCCGCCCTTGCAGATCTTAGCGGCCCTTGGAGGGCGTGAGATTGCTGCCATGGCGGGGGCTATTGCACGGGCGCGATCTTTGCGCATTCCCGTTATTCTAGACGGGTTTATTTGTTGCGCGGCTGCGGCCTGTTTGGAGCAGGCTTGTGCGGGCGCTTTGGATCATTGTGTTGCGGGCCATGTGTCTGCGGAAACGGCTCACCCCCGATTGCTTGCAGCGCTGGGGCAAGAGCCGCTATTGGATTTGTCCTTGCGCTTGGGCGAAGGATCAGGGGCGGCCTTGGCTATTCCCATTCTGCGTGGGGCCGTTGTGTGCCATTCCAATATGGCGACCTTTGCCGAGGCAGGTGTGTCGCAAGGCTAAGCGTTGCGGACTTAGCTTTCGCCTGAGGTGTCTGGCTTGTCAGGTAAATCACTGGCGTGCATTTGTGCGACCAAGGCTGATTCCAGTTCTTTGTCCAAAGATTTCGACCGCTCCACATAGGCCGCGTTTTGTGACAAAGGCACCGATGGATCCCAAAGCTTGGCAAGATCTTGCAACGATGTGCGGTCGTGCTGGTAATAGGCTTTTTCACTCATGGCCGCATCGTAATCTGACAGGCCAAGTTGTTCCAAAACGTAGCGCCCCGCGCGCAGGGAACTGTCAAACATTTCGCGTACAATCTTATCGGCGCCAGCTTGAAACAACTCGTAGACGTGAATGCGGTCGCGTGCGCGAACGATAATAAATAGGTCAGGATTTGCCTTACGTGCATAACGCACCAGCTTGGTCGCCGCGGCTGAATCGTCCAAAGCAACGACCAAGATTTTGGCGTCGTCAATGCCTGCGGCATGCAAAAGGTCAGGGCGGGTTGGGTCTCCAAAAAAGCCCTTGATGCCGAATTTACGCATAACCTGAATGGTATTCAGATCGTGATCCACCACCGTGGTTTCAAACCCAGAGGCGCGCACCAAACGGTTGACCACTTGGCCAAACCTGCCGATGCCTGCGATGATAATCTTTTGTTTGTCATCAATCTCATCGGCGGCTTGCCCGTCATCAAGTCGCGCTGAAAGACGTGCGCGCAGGTAATCTTGAAAGATGAAAAACAAGGGTGTGAACAACAATGACAGCGCGATAATCACCATCAGCCGTTCACCCAGCCAGATATCAATCACATTTTGCTGCAGCGCAAAACTGGTCAGGACCATGCCAAATTCACCCGCTTGCGCCAAGGACAGCGCAAACAGCCATTGCCCACGGGTCCGCAGTGAAAACAAGCGGCCGATCAACAGTAAAATAGCGCCCTTAAGCAACATCAAGCCCAAGGTCAGACCAATCAAACTTAGCGGGTCTCTGAAGAGGATCGAAAAGTTGATACCCGCGCCAACTGCGATAAAGAACAGCCCTAGGAGCAAGCCTTTGAAGGGTTCAATCGAGCTTTCAAGTTCATGACGAAACTCCGTGTTCGCCAAAACAACACCCGCCAAGAACGTGCCCAAAGCAGGCGATAGGCCAACCCAAGACATGAGCAAAGCAATGCCCACAACGATGAAGAGCGCCACGGCTGTATGCAGTTCGCGTAGATTGGCCCCATGAATAAAACGAAAAAACGGCCGCGCCAAAAATGTGCCAGCAAAAACAATCAAACCAACAGAGCCAAGGGTGACCAATGTCACGCCCCAGCCTGGCAGGGTTTGAACCCATGTCAAATCCTGCGTGGCGATGTCAGAGGGGCGCGAAATCGACCCATCGAGGTTGATAGAAAGTTGACCTGAAATCGCCAGTAAGGGCAGTATCGCGATCATCGGGATGACTGCGATATCTTGGGTTAAAAGCACCGAAAACGAGGCGCGCCCCCCACCTGTTTGCATCAGGTTTTTTTCCGACAAGGTTTGCAATACCACAGCGGTAGAGGACAGGGATAGGATCATGCCCAAAGCCAGTGCTGTTTGCCATGCAAGCCCTAAAAACACCCCCGCGCAGGCGACAGCCCCCACTGTTAGGCTGATCTGCAAGCCGCCAAGTCCCACCAGTTTGTGACGCATATCCCAAAGCGCGCGTGGATCAAGTTCAAGCCCGATCAAAAACAGCATCATAACCACGCCGAATTCGGCGAAATGCATCAAGTCTTCGCTTTCATTATGCTGGATCAGGCCCAAAATCGGTCCGATAACGATGCCCGCCAAAAGATAGCCCAGTACCGATCCCAATCCCAAGCGCCTTGCCAAAGGGACGGCAATAACAATGGCGCAAAGGTAGACAAAAAACGGTGTGAGGATGCCAAGCATAGGTTCGGACGGCCTTTGGTTGAATGCGCCGTGTTAGGGCGTGTTGCAAGATGGTGCGGAACGGCAAGAGTGAGGTGTCGTTTAGGTAATGATTTTAGAACGATATCTATGGCGATACCAATGACAGATCTGGCACAAAAGCTTTCTATGCACGGATTTGATAGACTATGCTGCTTTAAGTTGAACGTGATGCAGCTTTGACGAAAATTTGAAACGGCAAAATGCGCTAAACAGCTTAACTGCCGACATTTAGCGTGACAGAGCGGCCACCTTTTACATAGGTCAGTGAACTGTTGGCGATGGATTGCACTCGCCCGCCATCAACTTTATCGCCGACTTTAACCTTGGCCAAACGCCCTGAGGACAAGCGCACCAAGGCGCGGCGATCCGAACTAGACCCGTAAACGCCCATCAAGTTGACGCGCCGCAGATTGATCGCGTTTTTGACGGTTGCAGCCTGTGCCACAGTCGTCGCGGTACGCCCTGTCGGAATACTGGGCGCGGGCACGGATGCGGTCACACGTTCAGCCGCGCTGTTGTTGCTTGTTTCACCTGTCGCTTGTTGCACTGCGGCCTGTGCTGCGCGCGCGGCTGCGGCCAATTTGGCGCTGTTCAGGGGGCGCGGTTTTGGCGTCAGTGAGACTGTTACAATCGGTGCAGTTGCGGCGGGGGCCTCTGCGCCTTCGGCCTCAGCTATGGCTTGGGCTTCTTGTTGGGCTGATTGGGGGCGCAGACGTGGGCGGAACCCACCTAATTCGGCGCGTGTAAGTCCACCAAATTGCGCCAATTCATTGGATTCAGCCAAACCACTTGGGCGCAGGCGCGGGACAAAACCAGTCAAAGCGGCGCGAATCGGATCGACTGTTTCTGCCGCATCCACTTGTGCGGTTTCTGTGTCTTCATCAACGGGGCGCAGGGCAGGGATAGTCGAAGGTCTGCCCGCAAAAACAAGCACACCTGACGGCGTGATCGCTCCATCCGCTGTCGCACGCACGAGGCCGCGATCATCAAATTCATAAGTCGTTCCCGCAGGCGCAGGACGCGCGGTTGGCGCAGGTGTTGCATCAAGGTTTTGTGGCAAAGCAGGGGGTAAGGCCACAGCATCTTGCGATAAAATATTCGGATCAATCGAGGCGATATATAGATCGTCCAAACTGTCTTCTGAGGCGCCTAAACCCGTTTCAGGTGCAAGCGTCCAAACGCCCGTCGCCACATACTGGCGTGTGATATCTTCGATATTTATTTGATCATTCTCAAAGGCCAAGACCGATTCATCATCAATCGCGGTGTCTTCATCTGCTGCGATTTCACTTTCGACCTCGGCGATTGCCGCGTCGACCGCTTGCGTGGCGGTATCTTCGGGTGCGTCACTGGTTTGTGTCGTGTCTAGATCTTGCGTGCTGTCAGGCGTTGACAGGGATGCCCAAGCGGCCACCAAGCCTAAAAACACAATCAGAACCAGTGTCAGCACCAACCCAAGGGGCAGTTTGCGTTTCTTTGCGGGCTTTTTGCGCGCGCCGAAAATATCAGTTTGCGGATCAGTTGTTTGGTCGTCGTGAACAATCAGACCTGCAGCCGACTCCGATAGGGGTTGTGGCGATGTGCTTTCATCTTCGGTCATGTCCACAAATGGTGCATCGCCACTGGGTTGCACAACGGGGGTCTGTTCTGGCTTTGCCGATTTGCGACGCTTTAGGGTTTTCAACGCGGCAATAGCCGTACTTCCGCCCGCTGCGGCCGCCGCCAAGACAGACTTTCCAATAGATGTATCTGTTTTGACTGGGGTGTTCGCCGTCTTCGTCGTTTCTGATTGCGTCTCAGGTTTAGGGGCGGCGACAGCCTTTAGCAGAGTGCTTTTTTCATCCAGATTGGCTGGGGATGCAGGTGCTGTGATAGAGGCAGGTGTTTCCCCAGATTTTGCCGCGACAATGCGCACAGTTTCAGCGGGGGCTTCGCTGTGCTCAAGCGTATCCACGCGGCGCTTTGCAGCCAAAGGGGCGGGCATTGCTGGCGGTTCTGGCAAGGGGGCCGCTTTCGCAGCTGCGGCGCTTTTTTTAGCCGATTTTTCGGCAGACATGGATGTCGCAGGCGCAGGGTTAATCGCGTTTGCCGCGCGCGGCTGCGCGCCTTTGGGATCGGGTATAGAGGGCGCTTTGGGGGGCTGATCAGACAGATCAGGGACTGGAATTTGACGCGCAGTGACACGCTGGTCAGCCGATTTGGGGCTTGCTGGGGTTTCAGGGGCTGGCGTCTTATTCAGGGAGGACACAGCGACGGGTGATTTCACTGTCGCAGCGCTTGCAGCAGGCGGCGTTGCAGTCAAAACCCGAGATGGCATTTTAGAAAGCCATGCGGCTGCACTGTCTGCGTTGTCATCTTGCGCGGTCCCACGAGAGGCGCGTAAGGATTGAAACGCATTTGGCGTAGTCTCACTGTCAGACTGTGCGGACACAGATGGTGTTTCGCCGTCATTTGCCAGTGATGTGTCGCCTGCAACTATATGATTTTGTTGCGTCTCTTGCTGTGACGGCGCAGCATCTTGCGATGGCGTTCCTGTCGGATCAACTGTGCTATCAGTTGGTTTCTGCTGTGAAACGGATGCGCTGTTTTCACTGGCTTCATAGCTGTTTTCAACCGCCCCGCTCATGTCGGCTTTGGCCTTAGAGCTGTCCAGTTCTGGGGTCAGATTGGTGCGTGGCTCTGGCGCGTCCAAAGCGGCCTCAGCCTCATCGTTGGTAAGTTCAGGAACTAAAGCCGCGGCAAGAAAATCGGATGTGGCAATATCCGCATCCACAATCGGTTGTGACGTTTCAATTTCGGGTTCATCTAGGTGCAACGGAGCAGGTACAGTTGGCACGGCTGTTGTCAGTGTTGGCCTGTCGGATTTGTTTTCGTCTGGGCTGTCCGCAGCGGAGGGCGAGACAGATTGAGGCGCCACCGAAGGCGTGACTGGCGCAGGAAGCTCGTCTGCCACTGGGGTCCGCTCAGGTTCAATCAAAGGGGCAGAAGCTGCGGGGGAAGGGCGCGAATGAGACGGGCTGATAACTTTGATTGGGACTGTATCAGGTTCAATTTTTGTACGCTTGCCGATAAGTGCGTCACACCCTTTGGTGCGTCCAAAAAACGGCTCGCCGTCAAAATCGCCCGCCTCAGGCAAAGCAACAAAAGTCAGCGGATTAAATCCGTGTTGGGCGGCAAAGCCTTCGGCCTCGTCCAGCGTTTCCTTTGCGACGACTGCGATCTGCAAGCCTTGCGGTGTCACTGTCCAATCGTAGACCAATTCATCCAAGGCATAGGGCGTGGCACCAATCAAAGATTGCTCGATGGCTTTGCGCTGTTTGGCGGTACTTGTGCCTTGATCTTCCAACTTGCTGTAAAGAATTTGGCTGTTGGGCAGCACCAGCTTTGTCGAGAGACCCGATGCGGCAATGGCTGTGGCAGTGCTGCGCAATACTGCCAATTGCTTGTCCAAATTCGGATCGTCCAAGGACACATCGCCAATGACATGCCAGCCATTCGAGGTGCGGTGGAGCAATGACAGATCCGTATGAGTGAAATTTAAGGCAAAATTCGGCTTCATTGTCTCTCGTGTCAATTGCTGGGATCGCGGCGTTCTGCCGTGACCATATGTTTCAAAGTTACCCCAAGGCGACAGCTGTGCGGCGCGAAATCGAGTTTTCGGTCGACGCGCAAACTATACGCTTATGGGGTGATATTAGCGCATCCACATATTGGCTTTCTTAATGCGGTTGCGGATCATCTTTTCGCGGCGTGGCAGGTTGTCACGATCAAACATATCACGCACCTTTTGTCCGCGATTTTGATAGACGTTTCGCTTGATCGGGTCGAATTCCTTTAGCACTTTCTTGATCCAGTTGGGCTCTGCCGCTTTGTGCAGTTTTGCGACCACATCGTCGCTTTCACGGGCAAATAACAACGGAAACGTTCGGTAATGGCACGACATCGCCCCGTCCAGCGTGTCCTCTGGGATCGTGCGTCTTGCACCGCCAAAGGAATGGATCACCAAAGGCAGCGCCACTTGATCAAGCCAAGGGTCATAGTTTTGCAAAGCTGCTTCTTCAGGCGGATTATCGCGGACCTCTACTGCATATTGGGTAAAGCGTTCCCCAAACAGTTTGGGGCATTTGTAAAAGAAAAAGCCCGCATTGAAATACATATAGCGCCGCCAATATTCGTCGGGCTGATCAAGGTCTAACGTGCTTTCAAATTCCAAACCGAATTTATCGTAGAGCGATTTCCAGATCTCGCCATATCCTGGCCCGTAAAGTTCGATTTCGGGCCAAGTGCCTTCGACCTTTTGTGACGCACAAGGGCGATCGAAATCGAATGGGATTTCAGAAATGGGCCCCGTGATCAGCGTATCTGTGTCGAAAAACACAAAAGGCTCATTTTCAGGCAGGGCTTTGAGGGCCTCGATCTTATTGCCATAGGGATAAGATTGGCCAAAATGCGTGTTTTCAAACGGTATGATTTCCGCTTTCAGACGTTCAAATGCAGCCAAAAGCTCGGCCTGCTTCATGCGCGGATCATTGGCCCAATTGGGGCCAGGCTGAGGTTCTGCAATAAACAGACGCCCTTTGAATTTTGGATCGTTGGCACGCAAAGAGGAGGCAAAAAGCAAAGCTTCATACATCAAACGGCCGTTTTGTCCCACAACGACAACATTGAATGTTTCGGGGGTTTTCGACGATTTTGACATAACTACTGACTTCTCTCAAATCCACTGATCATTCGCGCAGAGTATAGGTGGGATCGGCTGTTTTCGAAAGGCATCAAATCAAATTGTTTCGTAAATAGAAATAGATAAGAATCTTTTCGCCCATAGCTTAAGCTTTGGCCTGTCTGGGCGTGAGGATTGCGTCGTGAATGGGCGCATCTGTCACAGGACTTAATGCGCTTTTGGACGTTGTTTTAGGTCGCAATGCAGCATAGCGTAAAGGCACCTTTTGCACCTTTAGGAGTTGACCATGACGCCAAATGAGCCTTTGAAAAAAGCAGTTCTGCACCGTATGGCGATCGGCAAAAGCATGTGCCCACATGGGTTGAAAGCCAAAGATTTGCTGAAACGGCAAGGCTTTGATGTGGAGGACCACCTTTTAACAACGCGTGCAGATGTGGATGCGTTTAAGGCAGCGCATAGCGTCACATCGACGCCGCAAATTTTTATTGACGGCACGCGTATCGGTGGATTCGATGATCTCAAAGCGCATTTGGGTCTGGCTGATACTGCGACGATCTTCACGCCTTATCGACCTGTCATTGCCTTGTTTGCGATCGCGGCTTTGATGGCATGTGTCGTCGCTTGGCTTTCTGCTGGCGGGTTCTTCTCTGTGCGTCTGATTGAACTCTTTGTGGCCATTTCAATGGTTTTGCTTGGTTTGCAAAAGCTGCAAGACGTTGATCGGTTTGCCACCATGTTTTTGGGCTATGATCTTTTGGCACGGCGCTGGGTGCGCTACAGCTATATATATCCCTTTGTGGAAACAGGCGCGGGGCTTTTGATGATGGCAGGCGTGTTCACATGGCTTTCCGCGCCATCTGCCTTGATCATTTCTACTATTGGCGCGATCAGTGTTTTTAAAGCGGTCTATATTGATAAACGCAGCTTGAAATGCGCCTGCGTTGGCGGTGACAGTCAGGTGCCGCTTGGCTTTGTATCGTTGCTTGAAAATCTGATGATGATGGGAATGGCGATTTGGATGCTGAGCCAATTTTAGCGCAAACTGTCGTGATGCCGCGCTGACTTTATCATGCGTGGGGCAGGCGAAACATTGCGTGTAAAGTTTTGAAACTTATCAAGATATAGTACACTTGAATTTGCATGTTCATCTGAACACGCACCACCTATTTGCCAAAACTGTAAGTTTGAAAAATGGTGGGCGACCCTGGAATCGAACCAGGCGTGGGTCTCCCCGGCGGAGTTACAATCCGCTGCCGCACCTTGCAGCCCGTCGCCCACTCGGATGCGTTTGCATCGTTGTGTGCGGGGTGGATACAAGTGCATGCGAGGGGCGTCAACAGGAAAATTGCTTGTATCTCAACAAACCGCAAGGCAATGAAGGGGCGCACGCTAAAACGGGATACTTGGTCATGAAAAAACCCAAATGGGTCGTCGAAAAAGAACAACATAAACGCAAAGCCGCCGCCACCACGGTTTGGCTGTTCGGTTTGCATGCGGTGCGCGATGCGCTGCGCAACCCTGACCGCGAAAAGTTGAAACTTGTCGTGACCAAAAACGCCTATGACAAACTGGCCGAAGACATTGCCAAATCTGGCATGGATCCCGAAATCGTAGAACCACGCAAGTTCGATGTGCCGATTGATGCGCAATCTGTTCACCAAGGGGCCGCATTGGAAGTCAAACCTTTGGCTTGGGGATCTGTCGAAGAGGTCTGTCTGGCGGCAGGCGAGGGCATGCCCACAGTGGTTTTGCTGGATCAGGTGACAGATCCGCATAATGTGGGCGCTATTTTGCGCTCTGCCGAAGTTTTCGGGGCCGAAGCTGTGATCGCAACAGCGCGCCATGCTGCGCCTGAAACGGGCGCTTTGGCGAAAACCGCATCAGGCGCGTTGGAACGCCAGCCCTATTTGCGGGTGCGCAATCTGGCCGACACAATCGTGCAGTTACAGGGGATGGGATTCGTTTGTCTGGGGCTTGATGGCACAGCCGATGTCGAATTGGATGACGCTTTGACCCAAATGTCCAATATGCCTGTGGCTTTAGTCATGGGAGCAGAAGGTCCGGGCCTGCGCCAAAAAACCAAAGAGACCTGTGATGCCTTGGTGAAAATTCCCTACAAGCGTGATTTCGGATCGTTGAACGTGTCCAATGCTGCGGCTGTGGCGCTTTTTTCTGCCTCGAAGCGCTGATCAAAGTTTTTGAGGGGGTTTCACGAAATTTAACGCTTCGTTCACGAATGTATTACATCCTCTTCACATCGTCTCTCCAAATCCTATCTCAATCAGGAGACACGCGATGGAACACGCGTTGTCACCTTCTATGTCCCTCGTTCCAAACTTTGCCCGCGCCTTTCCCCTGGTGCGGGCTTTTTTCTGCCTAAATCATTACAACACTCATATTACGGGTGTTTTTTCGCATTTGTGATCCTATCTTATATTTATGAGCCATATTGATCGTCTGAATGACCCCGATATCAAACGTATTCTAACCGAAACACGTGTGATCGCGCTGGTCGGTGCCTCACCGCGCCCCGAACGTGCGTCGCACCGCGTTGGGAACTTTTTGGCAGCCCAAGGGTATAAGGTAATTCCTGTGAATCCAGGCCAAGCGGGCAAGACCCTTTTTGGTCAAACCTGTGTGGCCAGTCTGCGTGATATCGATGAACCTGTTGATATGGTTGATATCTTTCGCAAGTCCGAAGACGTTCTGCCCGTGGTCGAAGATGCATTGGAGCACCTGCGGGGCCTGAAAACCATTTGGATGCAGCTTGACATCATCAACGACAAAGCTGCCGCTTTGGGGCGAGCACAGGGGGCGGATGTGGTCATGGATCGTTGCCCTGCGATTGAAATCCCACGGCTTGGCATTGATAAGGTTGGCGAAACGACGCTGGTTTAACTTAACCGCGCGACGCTTTTTCTGCGATGCCTGACACGCCTGCGCGGCGGTCAAGTTCATCCATAACCTCGCCAAGGGTGATGTCACGGGCCGCCAACATGACGCCCAAGTGATAAATCACATCTGCCGCTTCATATGTCAGGTTTTCGCGGTCATCTTTGGCGCAGGCTATGATGGCCTCGATGCTTTCTTCGCCGAACTTTTCGGCGCATTTGTCTGCCCCTTTGGCCAGCAATTTCGCGGTCCAAGAACTGTCCGCATCTGCGGATTTACGATCTGCAATCGTGGCGGCAAGGCGGTCTATGGCGTGTGTCATCTCATCAATCCTTAGGTCAGGCGCTCAATTGAGCCGCATTGGAATGCCGGCAGCGGCCATGTGTTCTTTGGCCTCTTGAATGGTGTAATCGCCAAAGTGGAAAATACTTGCGGCCAAAACAGCACTGGCGTGACCTTCGGTGACGCCTTCAACCAAATGATCCAAATTGCCCACACCGCCAGAGGCGATCACCGGCACATTCACTGCATCGGCAATGGCGCGGGTCATTTTCAGATTGAAACCAGCGCGCGTGCCATCACGATCCATTGAGGTCAGCAGGATTTCACCCGCGCCTTTTGCCGCGATCAATTTGGCAAACGCGACCGCATCAATGAGATTGCCGTCTTTATCAAGGGCGGCTTTGCGGCCCCCGTGGGTAAAAATGCCCCATTTGTTCGGCGCGCCATCTGCATCGGTGCCAATCGTTTTGGCATCAATCGCGCAGACAATACACTGCGATCCGAACCGATCTGCAGAGCGCGCGATTACATCTGGGTCGGCCACAGCAGCAGAGTTGAAAGAAACTTTATCGGCCCCCGCCAGCAGCAAATCACGCACATCATCGGGCTTGCGCACGCCCCCGCCGATGGTGAGCGGCATAAAACATTGCTCGGCCGTGCGCGTGGCCAGATCAAACATGGTGCCACGATTTTCGTGGGTGGCTTTGATGTCGAGAAAGCACAGCTCATCCGCGCCCGCCGCATTGTAAGCAATGGCCTGTTCCACAGGATCGCCCGCGTCGATCAGATCAACGAAATTGACGCCTTTGACAGTGCGCCCTTCGGCGACGTCAAGACATGGAATGATACGGGTTTTCAGCATGGGGCAAATCCGATTGAACGCGGTGTTGCCCCGTCTTTACTGCGCCTTGGCTGTCGATGCAATTGGTCCGTCAGAATTGTGGCGGGCAATGCGGCGCATCGCGTCACGCACGATCATGATATGAAAGGGCATAACCGCAGCCAAATAGGCGCGCCCGAAGATGTTATTGCGGTGCACCCAAGTCGCCATGTGGATCATCGCGCCCTCGCGTTTCATGGCGATGCGAAAATTCAGGTGCTGATCATCGGTGCCAAGGATGATCTCGTCTTCAGTCTCGTGGGTGATCGGGAAAATAGCGCCCTCAGAAGTGTCTTCCATCCCAGTTTTAAGGCCAAAGGGTTTGACGATCGCATTGCGAACCTTCAGCAATGCATCGGCCCAAACGGGCATGGATAGGCCGATATTCGCAGCCTCACTTGCCGCGAGATCACAGCGCACGGCATAGCCATCCATGAAATCACCCGCATGGACCATAGTCCAAAGCTGCGAAGATTTTGGCAGCGGGGTTTTGATAACTTTGGGCATGGGCGTTCGCGAAACTGATGATTTTAGATGAGAGTTTGCATCAAAAAAACACTGCCCCCAATCGGGAACAGTGTCACAGGTCATCGTGTCGCGAAAACGCGTGATTTAGTCTTTTAGGACTTGTAAAGCCTCAGCCAAATCAATCGCACCATCGTACAAAGCGCGGCCTGAGATTGCACCGTTCAAAGGCGCGCCACAGGTTTTGAGGTTGCGCAGATCGTCCAAGGACGACACGCCACCTGATGCAATCACAGGGATGGACACAGCATTGCCAAGGGCTGCTGTGGCTTCAACATTGGGGCCTTGCATCGCGCCGTCACGGTTGATGTCGGTATAAATGATTGCGGCGACACCTGCGTCTTCGAATGATTTCGCAAGATCTGTCACGTTTACATTGGTTTCCTCAGCCCAGCCTTTTGTGGCGACCATGCCGTTGCGCGCATCAATGCCCACAGCCACATGACCAGGGAATTCTTTTGCAGCCAAGCGCACAAGATCGGGGTTTTCGACAGCTACAGTGCCTAAGATGACGCGCTCCAAGCCTTTGGAGAGCCAGCGTTCGATTGTGGCCATATCACGGATGCCGCCGCCAAGCTGTGCGGGCACTTTGCACTGTTTCAGAATTTCTTCGACAGGGGCGGCATTCACTGGCTCGCCTGCAAAAGCACCATTCAGATCGACCAAGTGCAGCCATTCACAGCCTGCGTTGACAAACTCAAGCGCTTGCGCCGCAGGATTATCGTTGAACACGGTGGCTTGATCCATCTCGCCTTTGTACAGGCGCACGGCATTGCCGTCTTTAAGGTCAATCGCGGGGTAGAGGATCATGGCTGGGGTCCTTGTAAATAACTGTTGTGTTCCTTTGCCATGATCGCGGGGGAAATGCAAAGTCAGCATTTGCACAGTGGGGTAACGGCATTAAGGTTTTTGGGAAAAATTCTGGAGTGCGCTGTGAAGGTTTTAAAGTATTCGGTGTTTGCGAGCGTGCTATTTGCGCTGCCCGCTCTGGCGGACCCTGTATTTGGCGTTTGGAAAACGGCCCCTGATGGCCTTGGTTTTGCACATGTCTCTATGGCGCCCTGCGGGGATGCCATTTGCGCGACGATACTTCAAACCTTTGATATGGCGGGACAACCTGCGTCCATGCCCGATGGACCTGAATTGATTGGCACTCAGGTGCTGTGGGATATGCAGCCTGCTGGCGCAGGAAGGTACACAAATGGCAAAATTTATCAGCCCTCAACGAAACGGACGTTTGCATCAAAAATGCAAGTTTCAGAAGATATTTTGACTGTTTCGGGTTGTTTAGGTCCGATTTGTGAAAGACAGACGTGGACGCGGGTGTCGCAGCCCTAGCTGAAAACAGACCAATCAAGTTCTTGGGCAAGCGCTTCCATCGCTTCGGTTCCCAGTTTTGAATTGCCGTATGCATTCAAGCCGGGTGACCAAACTGCGATTGACGCCACGCCAGGATTGATCACCAAAATACCACCGCCGACCCCCGATTTACCAGGTAAGCCGACGCGGAAAGCAAAATCGCCAGACCCATCATAGTGACCACATGTCATCATTAAAGCTTGGATTCGACGTGCGCGTTCTGGGGTGACAAGACGTGGCCCTGCAGCGCCGCCCATCAAAAAACGCCCCGCGCGGGCGAGTTGTAGGCAAGACATATCGATGGCGCATTGGTGGCAATAGGTGCCCATCGTGTGTTGAGCGTCTTGACTGAGGTTGCCGTGGGATTTCATGTAATGGGCCAGCGCAAAGTTGCGATCCGCCGTGTCCATTTCACCGCGTGCAACAGCATCATTGATATGAATGTCATTGTCTTCGGCTGCATCTCGTACAAAGCGTAACAACCCGCCCAAGGCTTCGGCAGGGGTAGAACCAGCCAAATAGGTGTCAGTGGTGACAATCGCGCCTGCGTTGATAAAAGGATTGCGCGGGATGCCGCGTTCACGTTCGAGCAACATGATGCTGTCAAACGCGAGTCCAGAAGGTTCGCGGCCCACATAGCGCCATAAGCCATCGCCAACTTTGCCAAGAGCGAGCGCCACAGCAAAGACCTTGGACACAGATTGAATCGAAAACGGTGTGCGCGCATCGCCTGCAAAGTATTCTTGCCCATTTGCCAGACAAACCGCGATGCCAAATTGGTTTGGATCAACCTGTGCCAAATCGGGAATATAAGTCGCGACCTGACCGCGTTCAGTTGATGCGCCTATGGTTTTGGCAATGCGATCTAGAATAGCTTGCATCGGATTTACGGCGCCCAAGATAAGAAATTCGCGATGATGCGCAGGCCTGCTGCTTGGCTTTTCTCGGGGTGAAACTGACAGCCGATCATATTGTCACGCCCAATGATGGCCGTAATATCGCCCGCGTAATCCACATGGGCCAAGCGGTGTGCCGTGTCTGTGACACGCACATGATAGGAATGCACGAAATAGGCGTGTTCGCCCGTGGTTATGCCATCCAAAACAGGGTGCGGATTGTCAATAACTAGATCGTTCCAGCCCATATGCGGCACTTTTAGCGCTTTGTCTTTGGGATCGATATGCACCACATCGCCGCCGATCCAGTCAAAGCCTGCGGTTTGCGTATATTCGTGACCTGTGCTGGCCATCATCTGCATGCCGATACAGATGCCCATGAAGGGGCGCGCATTTTGCGTGACTTGGGTTTCGATCGCTTCGAAAAGCCCTGTGTGATCAAACAAATGCGCTTTGCAGGCTGGAAAGGCCCCATCACCAGGCAGAACAATGCGGTCGGCTTTTGCCACAACTTCAGGATCAGAGGTGACAACAACGTCACCCGCATTGGTTTCGCGCGCCATGCGTTCAAACGCTTTTTGCGCTGAATGAAGATTGCCGCTGTCGTAGTCTACAAGTGCTGTCAGCATGAGGGTCTCGAGTTATCAAAGGAATTGGCGTGCAAAACCAACCCTGTGGGTGATTTTGCACAAGCTACAGTCGCGGTCTTACAGCGCGCCCTTGGTCGAAGGCAACTGCCCCGCCATGCGTGGATCAATCTCAACAGCCATGCGCAAAGCTTTGGCGACAGACTTAAAGGCCGCTTCTGCGATGTGGTGGCTGTTAAAGCCATGCAAGCGATCAATGTGCAACGTAATGCCCCCATGCGTGCTGAGGCCTTGGAAAAATTCGCGCACGAGTTCTGTATCAAAGGTGCCGATTTTCGCGGTGGGGAAATCGACATTCCATACCAAAAACGGACGCGCTGAAAGATCAAGCGCGGTCGCCACCTGCGTGTCATCCATCGCCAAAGCGAAATGTCCGTAGCGGTTCATGCCTTTTTTATCACCCACAGCTTTGGTCAAAGCTTGGCCAAGCGCGATCCCCACATCTTCGACGGTGTGGTGATCATCGATATGTGTGTCGCCCTTGGCGCGCACGGTCATATCGATCAAAGAGTGGCGCGACAGTTGATCTAGCATATGGTCGAAAAAGCCAACGCCCGTCTGGTTGTCGTAAGTGCCTGTGCCGTCAAGATTGATCTCGACGCTGATCTGGGTTTCCGCCGTGTCGCGGGTGATTTTCGCTATGCGCATTTCGGGCCTCACTCTTTGCTTTTGCTGCGTTTATAGGCGGCATTTGCCCCTAGGCCAAGCGCTGTTGCGCGCGCGCGGCAACTCGCTGGGCGAAAGGTGGTAAAAGCGTCCCCAACACGATGGCAAAAAGACGCTTAGATAGGGCGGAAAAGCATCGCGGAGCCGCAATGAAGCATTACGGTTAAGACTACATTAATTAACCTCTGTTTTACTATAATACAGGCTAAGAAAAGGACGTCCGACTTGAGGCTATTGATTATTCATGGTGACATCGAAACAACGACCCGTTGGCAGGTTGCCTTCGGGGCGCGTGGTCATCATGTGCGCCGTGCGCGCAGTATCGAGAGTGCCGAACAGCAATTGCGTGAAGATCGTTTTGAACTCTTGCTATTCGATGTCTCTGTGAATGGTCATTCTTGCCTGTCCACAGCACTTTTGGCGCAGTTTCATCAACCACAGATTATATCTGTGCTTGTGTCTGATCGCGCCGATGAAATGCGTGGCGATATGTTCGCGCGCTTGGCCAGTCTGCGTTGCATCCTCGGGGTTGAGACATCTGTGCCTGATCTTGTCGCAATTTGTGAGGAAATCGCATCAAAAAAGACGAAGGCGCCACTTCAGTCTGGGCTGCGTTCGGAATTTAAGGGAAATGCTGATTTGGATGCTTTGGAGACTCTCTACGGCAGTCATACTGCGCCTGCTAGAGCTCTACAGGGATAGCGCTGGGCCAAGAAACAAAAAAGGCCACCCGAAGGTGACCTTGTTTTTGTTCTTTGTGTTTGGAGCGGGTGAAGCGATTCGAACGCTCGACCCTAACCTTGGCAAGGTTATGCTCTACCCCTGAGCTACACCCGCTTCCTTCGGACCTGAACTTTGGCCCTATCATCTGTGCTTTTCGCTGCTCTCAGCGTTTGGTTGGGTAAACCAAATCTTCTCATGGGTGTGAGAAGAACCATTGGAGCGGGTGAAGCGATTCGAACGCTCGACCCTAACCTTGGCAAGGTTATGCTCTACCCCTGAGCTACACCCGCTTCCTTCGGTGAGGGCGGATATAGGCCGATGAGATTTAGGCTGCAAGTGTAAAATGCGCTTAGATTTATTTTTTTTGCCACTTGCCTCCCCTGATCTCTTTAAAATAGCGCCATTCCCGTGAGGGTCAGTGCAAGAGCCATCAAAATGGCAAAGCAGCTTAGCACGCCATAGGTGCGCAATTTCAACCCAATCGGTTTGTGCATCCATTCCAACCCGAAAATATGCAGCACACGACTGGCCAAGAAACCAATTCCGAGAACAGCAATCCAAAGCGCTGCGGCCCCTTGGAATTCTGCCAAACCCATCAGCAGTAATGTGAGCGGTGCATATTCATTGAAATTACCATGTTGGCGGACGCGCGTTTCCAATAGATCGCTGTCTGCCGTGCCCAAAGACACGCGTTTGGCGCGGCGGATGGCGATGATCCGAAAAGCAAGAGCAATGTAAATTACGACAGCGAGACTGGCGGTGACAGAGGTGATCGGCAACATAGAGAGGCTTTCTTTTCATGTGTGACGGGCGCCTGAGAGCATACTCCCTAAATGAAAGCAATCAGGGTTGACATAGTTAAGTATTTTAGTCAGGTATTTTCTTGCCCACTTTCTTATACTTTTGTAAGCACACTCACCCGAAGGATTTCCAATGTCACGTACATTCCTTACAGCTCTGGTCGCAGGCACATTGACGGCTTTGCCAGCATTCGCCGTTGAAAAAACCGATGTTTTGACAAACTACGCCAATATCGCAGCGGCTAAATTTGCCGATAGTGTGATCAGCGCCAAGACTTTGGATGCGGCGATTAATGCATTTTTGGCCGCGCCTTCTGATGAGACGTTAGAAACAGCGCGCCTTGCATGGCGTGCGGCCCGCGTGCCTTACATGCAGACCGAAGTGTATCGTTTCGGCAATCCGATTGTTGACGATTGGGAAGGGCGTGTGAATGCTTGGCCTCTTGATGAGGGGCTGATCGATTATGTGGACACAGCCTATGGCGGTGCCACAGATGAAAACGCATTTGCAGCACTTAACGTGATCGCAAACCCGACATTCACCCTGTCTGGCACAAAGGTGGATGCAACCGAGATTTCAAAAACGCTTTTGTCTGATGTTTTGCAAGAAGCAGACGGCGTTGAGGCCAATGTCGCCACGGGATATCACGCGATTGAATTTTTGCTTTGGGGCCAAGACCTGAACGGGACAGGAACTGGGGCAGGCGCGCGCGCTTGGACCGACTTCGCAACCGATGACGCCTGCACCAACGGCAATTGTGATCGTCGCGCAGATTACCTGCGCACAGCCAGCGCGCTTTTGGTTGATGAGCTAGATTTCATGGCCGCCCAATGGATCGAAGGTGGTGCAGCCCGCGAAGCCGTTTTGGCTGATCCTGCAGAGGGTATTTCCATGATGCTGACAGGCATGGGGTCCTTGTCATATGGCGAATTGGCAGGTGAGCGTATGAAGTTGGGCGTATTGCTAAACGACCCAGAGGAAGAGCACGACTGCTTTTCCGATAACACGCCTTACAGCCACTATTACGATGGGCTTGGCATTCAAAACGTGTTTTTAGGCCATTACACCCGCATTGACGGATCGGTTGTCACTGGCGCGGCTTTGAAAGATTTGATTGCCGAAACAGATAAGGGCGTTGCCGATCAACTGGGGCAGGAGATCAACACATCTTTGGCCGAGCTTGGTGAAATCGTCACAGCCTCTGAAAACGGTATGGCGTATGACATGATGCTGGCGCGTGACAACGCTGAAGGCGAAGAAATGATCTTAGGGGCTGTTGATGCTCTCGTTGCGCAAACACGTTCCATCGAGCGGGCTGTTGCAGCACTTGATTTGCAAGGTGTTTCTGTTGAGGGCTCCGACAGCTTGGATGCGCCTGACGCGGTGTTTGAGTAAATAAAACCTGATTTGATTGCGGGTCTTGATGGGTGTAAGGCCCGTTGAGACCCGTTTTCGTTTCACCATGCTGCGATGTGACCTGATATGAAATTGCCTTTTCTGAATTGGACTTTGCGCGCCACCGCCTGTGCTGCGTGTTTTGGCAGTCTCACATCTGCCTCAGCCTTAGCACAAGACAACCCAAATCTGCTGTCACCGCATCTGAATGTCTTGCCCCGCACAGCCGATGAAACAGACCGCATCAAAAAAGTAACCGCGCCCACGACCGATTTCACCAAAGCCGAACGGTTTGAGGCCAACGGCGGTGGCGGCACGACTGTGAGGGCCAAAAACAACGCTGATGCGTTTTCATCCGTCTCCGCCAATGCAAGTTTTGAACGCGAATTGGATTTCAAAGTCGGCAACGGACTGTTTAAAAAGCTCTGGGTTTCGTCGCCATCTTCCACTTTGGTTTCAGATGGGCTCGGCCCATTGTTTAACGCGCGCTCATGCCAGACCTGTCACATCAAAGACGGGCGTGGTCACCCGCCTGAAAACGCAGATGACAATGCCGTTTCTATATTCTTACGTGTTTCCGTGCCTGTGGATGGCACCAAAAATATGACTGAAATTGAAACCTATCTACACGCGATTGATCCCACCACCCAGCGCACAGCCCCCGAGCCCACGTATGGGGGGCAGATGCAAGACCTTGCTGTCTTGGGACATGCGGCAGAATATAGGTTTGATGTGACCTATACCGAGATTGATGTCACCTTATCGGATGGCGAAACAGCGCAGTTGCGCCGCCCAAATTATACGGCCGCCGATCTGGGCTATGGACCCTTGGCGGAGGGGGCCATGCTATCACCGCGCGTCACCCAACAGATGATCGGGCTTGGCCTGCTCGAAGCCATTCCTGTGGGGGATATCCTTGCCAATGAAGACCCAGATGACAGCGATGGTGATGGTATTTCGGGTCGCGCAAGCTGGGTATGGTCTGATGAATTTGATCGCATCATGTTGGGACGGTTTGGGCATAAGGCAGGCAAACCCACTGTACGCGAACAATCCGCTGCCGCCTTTAGCGGCGACATAGGGATTTCGACACCGATCTTCCCGTCACCTGCAGGCGATTGCACGCAGGCCCAAGACAAATGCCAGACTGCGCCCCATGGCACAACGGGCGGTGACGGCGCCTTTGAAATTGACGCGCAAGGGCTTGATCTTGTGACTTTCTATGCCCGCAATCTGGCTGTGCCTGCACGGCGCGATATCGATGACCCTGATGTGCTGCGGGGCAAGGAACTGTTCTATCAAGTCGGCTGCACCTCCTGCCATGTACCGAAATTTGTGACCGACCGTTTGGTTGATCAGCCTGAACAAAGCTTTCAACTGATTTGGCCCTACACCGATCTTTTGCTCCATGACATGGGCGCGGGGCTGGCTGATAACCGCCCTGAAGGTCTGGCCAACGGGCAAGAATGGCGCACGCCTCCTCTTTGGGGCATTGGTATGACCGAAAGGGTCAGCGGCCATAGCTATTTCTTGCACGACGGGCGCGCGCGGTCTTTATTGGAAGCTGTGCTTTGGCATGGCGGAGAAGCGCAAACTGCGCGCGATTCAGTGGCGAAAATGCCCAGACAAGATCGCGCTGCCCTTATCAAATATTTGGAAAGCCTATGAAACACGCAATTGCCTTGATCGCGGCTCTATGGGCTGCCCCTGTTGTGGCCGATGTCGCGCGCAGCGTTGATACCTATATTTTGCCCAGCTATGCGGCATTGGCCGAAAGTACCGCGCGTCTGCGCGATCAAGCGGGCGTTGATTGTGCTCCAGCTGCTGTGCGCCCCGCATGGAACGCAGCTTTTGATGATTGGTTGCACGTCAGCCCAATTCATTTTGGCCCTGTCGAACAAGATGGTCGCGCTGTGATTATCGCGTTTTGGCCCGATGGGCGCAGCGCTGGGCCACGGGCTTTGGCGCGCCTTATCGCTGAAGAAGATCCCATAATCTCGACGGCAGAAGGCACGGCCAAGCTGTCGGCTGCCGCGCGTGGATTTTATGCTTTGGAACATCTTTTGTTTGATGCGCAATTTGTCGACACCACCGCCTATAGCTGTGATTTGATCCGTGCGGTGACTGCCGATCTGGCGCACATGAGTGCAGATATCGAAGACGCATGGATGACGGGCTATGCAGAGAGTCTGCGCAGTGCTGGGGCCACGGGCAATGAGACCTTTTTGAGTGAACGTGAGGGCATTCAAATTCTATTCACCTCGCTTCTGGCAGGCTTGGAATTTACCGCTGACACGCGGCTTGGGCGGCCTTTGGGCAGCTTCGAAAACCCGCGTCCTAAGCGGGCTGAAAGCTGGCGTTCGGGGCGCAGCTTGCGCAATGTGTCTTTGTCTTTACAGGGGCTTCAGGCGTTGAAAAATACCCTGTCAGATTTGGAAACACCCGTGACAGATGCGGGGTTTGAGCGGGCTTTTACTTTGATTGCGCAATTGGATGATCCCGTGCTTGCAGGCGTGGCTGATCCACAATCGCGCTTGAAAATTGAAGTGCTTCAGCAAGCGGTGAAATCAATCAAAGAGGCTGCGGAAGTGGAACTCAGCGCGCTTTTAGGCGTCGAGGCGGGGTTCAATGCCGCAGATGGCGATTGATATGACGACGCGGCGTAGTTTCTTGGTCTCGTTGCTGGCAACAGCCAGCCTGCCACGCCTGACTTGGGCTGACGCGGGCGGGCCGTCCTATCTGGCGGCTGCAAAAGACCCTTCGGGCCAGTTTAGCTTGATCGGTCTGACGCGTGAGGGGGCGGAGGCTTTTCATGTGTCATTGCCTGCGCGCGGTCATGCGGGGGCAGGGCACCCAAAGCGGCCCGAAGCTGTGGTTTTCGCCCGTAGGCCTGGCACCTTTGCTTATGTGATTGATTGCGCTTTTGGTCGGGTGTCGCATGATTTGACCGCGCCTGAGGGGGCACATTTCAGCGGCCATGGCACCTATAGTCGTGATGGGACCACGCTGTTCACCAGTGAGATTTCCAATGCCGATGGTCAGGGGCAAATTGGGCTTTGGGATGTTGAAAACGGCTATGAGCGCGTTGGGGAATTCGCCTCGGGCGGGCTTGGTCCACATGAAATTTTGCGTCTGCCCGACAGTGATACGATTGTGGTGGCCAATGGGGGGATTGTGACCGCTCTTGATGATGATCGTAGCAAGCTGAACATCAATACAATGGCGCCCAACTTGACTTATCTCAGCTCAGATGGAGATGTTTTAGAGAGGGTGGAGCTGCCATCACATTGGCATCAAAACTCAATTCGACACCTCAGTGTGACCTCTGACGGACTTGTTGGATTTGCGATGCAATGGGAAGGCGATCCTGCGATCATGCCTCCGCTTTTGGGGGTGCACAAACAGGGCGACGCTGTCGTTTTGATCAGCCTGCCTGATTATCTTGCACCCCGTTTGAAAAACTATGCCGCCAGCATCGCGTTTTCAGGGGATGAAACCCGCGTTGCAATCACATGTCCGCGTGGCGGAGTGATGGTCAGTTTTGATCTGGCGGGGCAAGATCCTGAATTTCTGCCCCGTGCAGATGTTTGCGGCATCAGCGCCAGTCAAAATGGGTTTTATGTAACCGATGGTTTGGGGGGCGTGCTGGAAAGCAAAGCAGGTAAATTGCGGCCCTTGGCGGTGCATGACCGTGCTTGGGACAACCATTTGGTGCGCATCTAACGCTGGTGATGGCGGTTTTTGAGCGCAGCTAATGCGGCATGGATTTTGAAAACAAGTTCACAATCAAAACGCCCGTCACGATAAATCCCATTCCCAAAAGGGCTGCAAAATCAAGCTTTTCATGAAACCAAATCCAAGCGATGGCGCTGATGAAGACAATGCCCATACCCGACCAAATTGCATAAACCAATCCTGTTGGCATCACGCGCAAGGTGATTGAAAGACACCAAAAAGCACAGGCATATCCGACCACGGTGATGACGCTGGGGACCAGACGGGTGAAACTCTCAGTACGGGCCAACGCGGTTGTGGCGATGACTTCTGATATGATCGCGATCAGCAAAAAAATGTAGTACTTCAGCATGGTTTGTCCTGACATAGGTAAGGTTCGCGGATCAGCTCGGGGTCAACCTAAAGCGCTGATGCAAAACAGTCGAGCCATGAAAAAGCCCCGCGCAGGCATATGCTGCACGGGGCGAATTTTTGCGAAAACCACAGTGGCTTATTCGAATTCGACCAGCAAATCCTTGGCGTCGATCTGTGCGCCAGGTGTCACGTAGACCTCTTTCACCACACCGTCTTGATCGGCGGTGATCGAGGTTTCCATCTTCATCGCCTCAATCGTCAAAAGCCCATCGCCTTTTTGGATTTTCTGGCCAGCTTTTGCCAAAACTGTCGCCACAACACCTGGCATAGGGGCGCCAACTTGTAGGGCATTTGCAGGGTCGGCCTTGGTGCGCGCAATAACACTTGCCGTCACAGAACGGTCCTTGACGCGCACGGTGCGTGGCTGGCCGTTGAGTTCGAAGAACACTTTAACTTCGCCTTCTTCATTTGGCTCAGACAGGGCTGAACACCGCACTTCCAAGGTGACACCAGCTTCAATGGAAACAGAAATCTGTTCGTTTGGTTCCATCCCGTAAAAGAAGTTGCGGGTCGGAAGGGCACGCACAGGGCCGTATAAGTCATGACGGCTGCGGTAATCTGTAAACACTTTGGGGTACATCAAATAACCGTTGAGATCCTCGTCATCCAGATCATCGCCGATGATGCTGGCAGCCTCTGCGCGGGCAGCTTCCAGATCAACGGGTTTTAGGTGCTTGCCGGGGCGTTCCAAGTTGGGTTTCTCATCGCCCAAGACCTTGTTCAATATGGTTTGCGGGAAACCAGCTGGCGGCTGACCTAGGTTGCCGCGCATCATATCAATCACAGAGTCAGGGAAAGACACTTCGCTGGCGGGATCTTCGACTTGGGCACGTGTAATGCCTTGCGACACCATCATCAAAGCCATGTCTCCGACCACTTTAGACGAAGGCGTCACTTTGACGATATCGCCGAACATCATATTCACATCCGCATAGGTTTGCGCCACTTCATGCCAACGATCTTCCAAGCCAAGGCTGCGTGCTTGGGCTTTTAGGTTGGTGAATTGTCCGCCAGGCATTTCGTGCAAGTAAACTTCTGATGCGGGCGCTTCTAGGCCGCTTTCAAAGGCGGCGTATTGACCGCGCACCGCTTCCCAATAGATCGACATCTCGCGGATAGCGTTGATATCCAAACCTGTGTTGCGCTCTGAAAAACGTGTTGCTTCGACGATTGAACCCAAACAGGGCTGCGATGTGCCGCCTGAAAAGGCATCCATCGCCACGTCGACCGCATCAACGCCTGCGTCACTTGCGGCCAAAATGGTCGCAGCAGCGATGCCCGATGTGTCATGGGTGTGGAAATGGATCGGTAGGCCGACTTCTTCTTTAAGGGCTTTGATCAAAAGGCTGGCTTGGGCTGGTTTCAAAAGGCCTGCCATGTCTTTTAGACCCAAGATATGTGCGCCTGCGGCTTTCAAATCTTTGCCCATTTGGACGTAGTATTTTAGGTCGTATTTTGGACGTGTGGGGTCCAAAAGATCGCCCGTGTAACAAATCGTGCCTTCACAAATTTTGCCGCTGTCGATCACCGCATCCATCGCAACGCGCATGTTTTCAACCCAGTTCAAACTGTCGAACACGCGGAAGACGTCAACACCAGTCTCAGCCGCTTGTTTGACGAAAGACTGCACCACGTTGTCAGGGTAATTGGTATAGCCCACACCGTTTGACGCGCGCAGCAACATTTGTGTCATGATGTTCGGCATCTTCGCGCGGATGTCGCGCAGACGCTGCCATGGGCATTCTTGCAAGAAGCGGTATGCCACATCAAAGGTCGCACCGCCCCAACATTCAACCGAAAACAGTTGCGGTAGATTGGCGGCATAGGCGGGGGCTGCGTTGATCATATCGATTGAACGCATCCGTGTGGCCAGCAAAGACTGGTGGCCATCGCGCATGGTTGTGTCTGTAATCAACAATTGCTTTTGCGCCTGCATCCAATCGGCGACAGCTTGTGGGCCTTTGTCTTCTAACAGTTGGCGTGTGCCTGCTTGGATTTTTTCGCTATGCGGCAGGGGCGGCACGGGGGTGCGCGCCTCGGCTGCGGGCAAGGGGCGTCCTGCGGTTTCAGGATGGCCATTCACCGAAATATCCGCGAGATATGTCAAAATTTTCGTCGCACGGTCACGGCGCGGTTTGAAATCAAACAGCTCAGGCGTGGTGTCGATGAATTTTGTGGAATAGTCGTAGGACAAAAAGGTCGGGTGTTTCAGCAGGTTTTCTACGAAAGCAATGTTTGTCGACACACCACGAATACGGAATTCGCGCAAAGCCCGATCCATGCGTGCAATCGCCGCCTCTGGCGTGCGCGCCCAAGCCGTTACTTTGGTCAAAAGACTGTCGTAGTAGCGTGTGATCACAGCGCCAGAATAGGCGGTGCCGCCGTCTAGACGAATGCCCATCCCCGTGGCCGAACGATAGGTGCTGATGCGACCGTAATCAGGGATAAAGTTATTTGCGGGATCTTCTGTGGTCACACGACATTGCAGCGCATGCCCGTCGAGTTTCACGTCATATTGGCTGGCCACACCCGTCGCGGCTGTCAAAGATTTGCCTTCTGCGATCAAAATCTGCGCGCGCACGATGTCGATGCCTGTGACTTCTTCTGTCACAGTATGTTCGACCTGCACGCGTGGGTTCACTTCGATGAAGTAGAATTTGCCCGTTTCCATATCCATCAAGAATTCGACCGTGCCAGCACATTCGTAATTGACGTGTTCACAGATCTTTTTGCCCAAAGCACAGATTTCTTCGCGTTGGGTTTCCGACAGATAGGGGGCAGGGGCGCGTTCAACCACTTTTTGGTTGCGGCGCTGCACGGAACAATCGCGTTCATATAGGTGATAGATATTGCCGTGGCTGTCGCCCAAGATTTGCACCTCGACGTGGCGTGCGCGCACGATCATTTTTTCAAGGTAGCCTTCGCCATTCCCAAAGGCTGCTTCGGCTTCGCGGCGGCCTTCTTTGACCTTTTCTTCCAATTCTTCTGCGTTGTTCACGGGGCGCATACCACGACCGCCGCCGCCCCAAGAGGCTTTCAACATCAACGGAAAACCAACTTTAGTGGCCTCAGCGCGGATCGCATCAAAATCATCGCCCAAGACTTCTGTGGCGGGAATAACTGGCACGCCTGCTTCCATCGCCACTTTGCGCGCGGATGCTTTGTCGCCCAGTTTGCGCATGGTTTCCGCTTTGGGGCCGATGAACGTGATGCCTGCCTCAGAACAGGCGTCGACAAATTCCGGGTTCTCGGACAAAAGCCCGTAGCCTGGGTGAATGGCGTCTGCGCCCGACAGTTTGGCCACGCGAATGATTTCTTCAATCGACAGATACGCCGCAACAGGGCCCATGCCTTCGCCAATTTTATAGGCTTCGTCAGCTTTGAATCGGTGTAGGGATAGTTTGTCTTCTTCTGCGTAGATCGCGACCGTTCGTTTGCCCATCTCGTTTGCAGCGCGCATCACTCGGATTGCAATTTCGCCACGGTTTGCGATGAGAATCTTTTTAAACTCGGTCATGATTTTTTAGTCCTTTGCAGTTCGTCTGCGACATTTTGAAGCTAATGTGAATTCTGCGATGCAGCAAACACAATGTTTCATATTTTGTCTAGAGCTAATGTTAGCGCAAACAGAATATTAATTTTGCAAAAAAATGGGTGCTTGCTGGCGGGATCGCACAACAAACACCCATTCAAAAAAGCTTGTGTCTTGACGATAGGTCAGTCGCGGCCTTGTAATTCTTGTTCTTTCAAGAAAAGCGCAACGATCAAGGCAAGCACTGCAAGCACAGCAACGACCCAGTAAATAGGCTGAACCGCCTGCGCGACAGACTGACCAATTTGGTTTTGCATCTCGGGAGAAAGCTCAGCCAAAATCTGTGGTCCAAGTTCTGACACGGATGCCATGCCTTCGATTTGTTGTCCGCCCATTGCGCGCGCCATGCCAGAGGCGAAAATCGCACCAAACAGGGCGACGGCCACAGCGCCACCGATTTGGCGAAACAATACGCCCGCAGCTGTTGCAGCCCCCAAATCACCACGCGGTACAGTGTTTTGCACGGCTGTGGTGAAGACAGGAAAACTCAGACCAAGACCAAGGCCAAACAGCACAAGGCTTAAGTAAAACACTGTCATATTCATGTCAGGCGCGATCTGTGTCAGGATCAAAGCCCCGAGAATGGACACCGTGGTGCCTGCAATCGGCAAAATACGGTAGCGGCCTGTTCTGCTCATAAATCGTCCAGATGAGGTTGATCCAATCAAAATGCCTGCGGTCAAAGGTACCATTTGCAGTCCTGATTGCGTGGCCGTCGCGCCATTTGCCATTTGCAAGAACACTGGCAAAAACGTCAGCCCCCCCAGCATCATCGCGCCCGTGCACAGCTGCATGATGCTCGTGACTGTGAAGACGTTAATCTTGAACAATTTCAACGGCAAGATCGGTTCAACAGCCCGCGTTTCTGCCCATAAGAATCCCAAGGTTGCCACGATCGCCAAAAGGATCAGACCAATGGCTGTAAAGCTATCCCAAGCGATATCGCGCCCGCCCAGAGCCGTGACCAACACCAAAGATGACAAAGCCACCGTCAAAGTCGCAGCTCCCAAGAAATCGATGGATGGCTTTTTGCGCAGACCCAAAGGTTTAAAGTTCAACAAAAAACCAAGCAGCGCGATGGCGCCAATGGGGAGATTGATAAAGAAAATCCAATGCCAGCTTAACGCATCCACGAACCAGCCGCCTAACAGAGGACCAATCACAGAAGACAGCCCGAAAACGCCCGCAAACACACCTTGGATTTTGCCGCGATCCTTTGGGGGCAAGACATCCGCGATAATTGATAAGGCCAAGACAAAAAGGCCGCCGCCGCCCAACCCTTGGATCGCACGCGCTGCGATGAGCTGTCCCATAGTTTGCGATAGACCGCAAAACACAGATCCCAACAAAAAGATTGTCACCGAGGTAAATACCATATTGCGCCGCCCAAAGACGTCACCGAATTTTCCATACAAAGGTGCAACAATGGTTGTTGCTAGAATATATGAAGTCACAACCCAAGACAGATGTTCTAACCCGCCAAGGTCGGCAACGATCGTCGGCAGAGCTGTTGAAACGATGGTTTGATCAAGGGCTGCTAAAAGCAACAAAACTGCAACTGATGCGATGATCAGTTTTACGTTTTGCGGCGGTGTGTCGGCCTCATGCGGCGCGGATTGCGGATGCGTATCTGTCATTTCAAACTCCATGTGCCACCAGAAAAATAAAGGCAGCCTTGGGCAAGATTTATGGCTTTGCGATTTATGTGTCAATGGCATATATGTGCTTTTGACACACACTTGACGATAGCATGTAACTTATGTCACCTAGTCCGCATGACACAAAAGATCGAAAACCCAACCGTTACAGATTTCGCACTCAAAAATGCAGCGCGCGACCCGCGCATTAAAAGTGGTGTGCCTGATCTCTTGGCCGAAAAGGGCTTTTCTCCTCAAGCGTCCCAAGCGCTGTTGGACTTTGATGTTGCCAATTTTCGGTGGCGGCGCATGTGGGAACGCGAAGAATTTCGCGGTAAGGTTTTAACAGGGCTCAGCGATAGTTTAGAACCTGCGTTGTTGCAGGGGCTTGTCTGTGTCAGCCATATCGAAAACGGAGTGGGGCGAGCAGAGCCCGCATCACCCACCGTCGGTGTGGTGGCTGAATTGATGCAGGTTGATCCTTCGCGCGCCTCGCGGATCGTGGCAGACCTTGTGTCGCGCGGCTATGTGATGCGGGCTGTCGATCAAGAGGATGCGCGCAAATCGGTCTTGCAGGTCACACCCAAAGGATATGGGTTTTTACGTGAGTTCACCCGATCTAAGTGGATGTTGATGGTACAGGTCTTTGATGGCTGGGCGCCAGAAGATATCGAAAGCTTTTCAACTCTATTTCAGCGCTTTGTGCAGTCCTTGGAAACCATTGTGCGCGATGATGCGGCGCAACGCGATGCGCCCTAGCGCTGTGACCATCAGTCTGTGCGCAGTTTTTTACCCATTCTTGTGTGAACAATTGCAGAACATGCTTTTCCTAGACGGCGACCTGCAGTAACCTGTTGCTCATGAGCAGATTTGATGAAGAAGACGCCTTCGAGGCAGCCGTAGCCCCACAAGCCCCGCAGGGGCTTTCCAATTCCCAGCGCGCGATGGCTGCGAGGCCCACGCCCTATTTGGATCAATTAAACGACGCGCAGCGCGAAGCCGTGGAAACCATGGATGGCCCTGTTTTGATGCTGGCAGGCGCTGGCACAGGCAAAACCAAAGCTTTGACATGCCGAATCGCGCATTTGCTGAACACAGGGCGCGCCCGCCCCAATGAAATTCTAGCGGTGACCTTTACCAATAAAGCGGCACGCGAAATGAAGGAACGTGTGGGCGATCTGATGGGCACATCTGTCGCGGGCATGCCGTGGCTCGGCACATTCCATTCAGTCTGTGTCAAACAGTTGCGTCGCCACGGTGATTTGGTTGGGCTGAAATCCAACTTTACCATTCTGGATACAGATGATGTCATTCGCTTGCTTAAACAGTTGATCAAAGCCGAAGGTATCGATGAAAAGCGTTGGCCTGCGCGCCAACTCGCTGGGGTGATTGATGCATGGAAAAACCGTGCCTTGACGCCTGCAAAAGTGACTGATGACGAGGCGTTTAACGGCTATGGCGTTAAACTTTATGCGCAATATCAAAATCGCCTAAAGGCTTTAAATGCTTGCGATTTTGGTGACTTGTTGCTGCATATGGTGACGATTTTTCAAAACCATCCTGACCTGCTGGAGCAATACCAGCGCTGGTACAAATACATACTGGTGGACGAATACCAAGATACCAATGTGGCGCAATATATGTGGCTGCGTTTGCTTGGGGCCGCACATAAAAATGTCTGTTGTGTGGGGGATGATGACCAATCTATCTACGGTTGGCGCGGGGCTGAAGTTGGCAATATTTTGCGGTTTGAAAAGGATTTTCCTGGCGCCAAAGTTGTACGGCTTGAGCAAAATTACCGCTCGACGCCACATATTTTGGCCGCAGCCTCTGGGGTGATCGCGGGCAATTCCAACCGTCTTGGCAAAGACCTGTGGACAGCCGAACCCGAGGGCGAATTGGTCCGCCTGATCGGTCATCACGATTACGAAGACGAAGCACGTTGGATCGGTGAAGAAATCGAAGCCATGGCAGGTGGCGCAAGGGCGCGTTTGCGCAAATTTTCACTGGAAGATATGGCCATTCTTGTTCGCGCTTCGCACCAAATGCGCGCCTTTGAAGACCGCTTTTTAAAGATTGGCTTGGCCTACCGCGTGATTGGCGGGCCGAAGTTTTATGAGCGTTTGGAATGTCGTGACGCCATCGCATATTTCAGAGTGGTGATGCAGCCCGAAGATGATTTGGCGTTTGAACGTATTATCAACACACCAAAGCGCGGCGTTGGACCTAAGGCTTTGCTCGATATCCAAACGATGGCCCGCACCAATGGCGTGTCTTTGAAAGAAGGTGCGCGTTTGGCTGTGCAAGAGGGGCTTTTGAAAGGCAAAGCCAAGGGCGCTGTCGCGGAATTGGTTGCCCAGCTTGATGCATGGGGCAATTTGGCCGAACAGCAAATCCGCTATCCGGGCCTTGATGATGACGAAGCGGTGGTCGAATCTGTTGATTGCGTGCCTGCTGAAATCACCCATGTGGAACTGGCTGAACGCATTTTGGATGAAAGCGGCTACACCACCATGTGGCAAAACGACAAAACCCCCGAAGCGCCAGGCCGTTTGGAAAACCTGAAAGAACTGGTCAAGGGCTTGGATGAACATGACAACCTACACGGGTTCTTGGAAAATGTGTCGCTGAGCCTTGATAATGATGCCAATGAAGCCGACCCCAAAGTGACGATTATGACACTGCATGGGGCCAAAGGCTTGGAATTTCCTGTCGTGTTTTTACCCGGTTGGGAAGAAGGCCTGTTTCCCTCACAGCGTTCTATGGATGAAAGCGGGTTAAGCGGTTTGGAAGAAGAACGGCGCTTGGCTTATGTGGGAATCACGCGCGCCGAAGAGCTTTGCACCATTTCATTTGCCTCAAATCGCCCTGTGTTTGGCCAATGGCAAACGCAAATGCCGTCGCGCTTTGTCGATGAAATCCCCAGTGACCATATAGACGTGCTAACGCCGCAAGCCGTGGGGGGGCGCTATGGCGGTCAACGCGGTGGATTTGATGATGGCTTTAGCTCTTTCGAGTCCCGCATGGCCGATGCGGATGTTTATAATTCACCCGGATGGCGGCGTTTGCAAGACCGCGCCAATCGCGCACCTGCCGCCAAACCTGTGACTTTGAATATGGCCGCGGTGTCGTCTTTCACCATTGGCGATCGTGTCTTTCATATCAAGTTTGGTTACGGCGAGGTGATGAGTGTCGATGGGGATAAGTTGACCATCGAGTTCGATCACGCTGGGTCGAAAAAGCTGGTGGCAAGTTTCGTCAAACCCGCCGCTCAAGCGGATGATGCGCCTTTCTAGGCTACAAGCAGCGGATCGGTCGATTTTACAGTTTACAAGATTTGACAGTCCCAAAGCTTTGCTTTGGGGCTTTTTTCATATGGAGAGCCAGCACCTAGGGCGCGGCCCAAAAACGAAAAGCTGGATATGAAAACACCCACGCCAAGGGAGGAGAGGCGTGGGTGCTGATATGTCGAACCACGAGGGAGGATCGGGTCCGATATTTTTCACAGTGTCCACATCAAGGGAGGAGGAGATGCGAACACTTGGCCTAGGGTCCCTCAGGGAGGAGGAGAGAGACCGAAGAAGGTGTGGGCGTTTAGCCCGAATTTTGTGCGGTGATGTCAGGGAGGAGGAGACATCACCGCCTTGCTTTAGATCCCTCAGGGAGGAGGAGGAGAGATCCAAGACCGTGTGGGCGTTTAGCCCGAATTTTTGCGGTGAAGCAGGGAGGAGGAAGCTTCACCGCGTGGTCTTCAGGGCTTCAGGGAGGAGGAGGAAGCCGTGAATTCCTATTTTTCGGCGGCGTTAGGGAGGAGGAAAACGCCGCCGTCTTCATCAAGACCCAAGGGAGGAGGAGGGGCCTGATATTAGAAACTTATTTGCCGTATGCTGCTTCAAGAGCGATGCTACGGATGCCTGAGCGACCGATACCTAGGTCGTTCAAATCGCGATCTGACAGGGCTTCAAGCTCAACCATAGTTTCGCGGTAAACGCGGTAGTCGGCGATGCGCTGTGCCAAAGATGCTTTAACTGCAGTCAAACGTGCTGCGAAACCAAGGCTGGCTGGTGCTGCTGTGTTTACATATGCCATAATCTTAAACCTTAACTGTGTGGGCTTCGGCCCGTGGTGCGTCTGTGGCTGGAAGACCGTATGTCTTCGTTGCCTTGCTTGATACTGAATTTAGAGCATTGCTGCGTTTGCACAATCCATACAATGATCATTGCCGCCATGCAGAAAATGCATACCAATTGCTGACCTATTTTCGTGCAGTCGGGCTAAATTCTAAGCGCTTTGAAAACTTCTTTGCGAATTTTGGGTGGATATGGTGGTATCGCGCGGCAATTGCCCGTATTTCAGCCGTAACTGCGCAAAAAGGGACACCAATATGCCATTAAACCATGACACTATTATGAAGGCTCTGGCCGACATTGCTTTGCCCGACGGGTCAACTTTGGCGCAAAATGACGTGGTCAAGGCGCTGACTGTTTCACAGGGCGCTGTTTCTTTTGTGCTTGAGGCCCCTGATGCCACAGCGGCGCGATCATGGGAATCAGCACGTGCGCGTGCAGAGGCTGCGCTCAAAGCGCTTTCAGAGGTCACTTCGGTCTCTATTGTCATGACAGCGCATAGCGGAGCGCCTGCCGCACCGGCCGCAAAGCCAGATGCTGCGCCCAGCCTAAAGATCGGTCGTCACCCAACGCCACAGCAAGGCAAGCAGGGTGTGCCAGGCGTGAAAAGCATTATCGCCATCGCGTCAGGCAAGGGTGGGGTTGGTAAATCCACGGTCTCGTCAAACTTGGCTGTCGCCTTGGCAAAGCTGGGTCGCAAGGTCGGTTTGCTTGATGCGGATATTTATGGTCCGTCTCAGCCGCGCATGATGGGTGTGTCGAAAAAACCTGCAAGCCCAGATGGCACCTCGATCGAGCCGCTCCATGCGCATGGTGTTACGATGATGTCGATCGGCTTGATGGTGGAAGAAGGTGAGGCGATCGTCTGGCGTGGTCCTATGTTGATGGGGGCCATGCAGCAAATGTTAGGTCAGGTGCAATGGGGCGAGTTGGATGTCTTGCTGATTGATTTACCGCCAGGCACTGGCGATGTGCAGCTGACGCTGAGCCAGAAAACCGAACTGACAGGAGCTCTCGTGGTTTCGACGCCGCAAGATGTGGCCTTGCTCGATGCGCGCCGTGGTATTTCGATGTTTGAAAAGCTCGGTGTGCCTGTTTTGGGCCTCATCGAAAATATGTCTACATATATATGTCCTGAGTGTGGGCATGAGGCGCATATCTTTGGTCATGGCGGTGTGGCGAAAGAGGCTGAGAAAATCGGCGTGCCTTTCTTGGCAGCCTTGCCTTTGTCGCTGCAAACGCGTTTGGCGGGGGATAGTGGTACGCCTGTGGTGGCACAGGATGAAGCCTTGGCTGAGCCATACATGCGCCTTGCAGATCGCTTGATCAAAGGCGGTATCGCTTAGGTTTCGCCCTGTAGGGACGCTGGCAATTTTCACGCGCGGAACATCAGTTTCGCGCGTTTTTTGTGAGGTCTGTGAAGGCCCGTGATGGGATTTTATGGAAATTGAGAAATTCAGCGCTATGTCGGCTGGGAAATGATGGTACTGCCATGGTTTTTGCTTCAATTTTGGGTCTATGTTCGGATTTTAAGCAGTAGAAATCGATTCTGCGCAGTTTTTTCAGAAAAAATCACCATTCGCACCGGTCTATATGTGGTGTTAATTTTTCGTGCTGCATCAATTTGTAGTAACAAAAATGTGATGTTCTGTTTTTGTCCGCCTGTTTGCGTTGTCGCGTCACAATTTTGAAACAGCTTTGCCCAAATAAAACCATTGATTACCATGAATTCCCGTGGCATGAATAAGTCATCGGATGAGACGGGAAATGAGCGGCACATCAAGAACCGCGAACATAATAAAAATTAAGTCAGGCTTCATACAGGCGCCCGCTTTCATCAAGATCAAGAGATCCGGCGCGCGAGCGAGCAGACATCCCCCCAGATGGCGCGCGCAGCTGGACATAGCCCCAAACATGGGGTCCCCGGTAACGGGATAGAGCGGCGAATTGAGCAGTGGCAGCAGCTCAATTCGCCGTTTTCCGTAAATGTCCCGCAGGTAAGGGGCGCAGTTGAACCCGCCCAAATCAGTTGGGCACAAGAATAAGGAGCGCCGCTTTGGCCGGCATGTTCATTGGCGAACACACCTTTAAGGTGGACGGAAAGGGACGTGTATCGATCCCTGCCGATTTTCGTCGTGAACTTGAAGAGGGTGATCCTCAAGCCGCTGAAACTGGACGCCCGCGTATGGTCATCGTCTACGGGCATGACGCGCAAAAACAGCTTCAGGTCTATACATATAATGACTACCGCGCTTTGGCCGCTGAGATTGCCAGCCTGCCGCGCGGGTCTGACAAGCGCAAAATCATGCAAAGCCTGATCTTAAACAAAGCCCGCCCGACAGAAGTAGATGCTGATGGGCGTTTGGTTTTGCCGCAAGCCTTGCGCGATAAAATTGGCCTCGAAGGTATGGCTTATTTTGGTGGCATGGGCGAGACGTTTGAAATTTGGAAGCCTGAAGTGTTTGAGGCCAAGAACGCCTCTGTCGCTTCTGCTTTGATTGCTGAGCAGGGCGAAGATTTCGACCCGCTGAGCCTTTTGAACGATGCATAGGGGATAGTGATGACTGATCCTATTGAAACAGAAAACCCTGATGCTCCACATGTCCCTGTGTTATTGCGCCCTTTGTTGCGTCACTGCGCGCCTGTGTCTGGCCGTTGGTTGGACGGCACTTTCGGGGCAGGCGGTTACACCAAAGGGCTGATCGAAGAGGGCGCAGAGCTCGTCTATGGTGTAGACCGTGATCCTTTGGCGCATGATTTGGCGTCTCACTGGATTGACGACTACAACGGCAAGATCAAATTGGTCTTGGGCACCTTTGGGAAAATGGACGAATACGCGCAGGATCTGGACGGGGTTGTCTTGGATTTGGGCGTGTCTTCCATGCAGCTTGATCTGGCTGAACGCGGTTTTTCGTTTATGAAAGATGGTCCTCTCGACATGCGCATGTCGCAAGATGGCCAATCTGCTGCTGATTTTGTCAATTCCGCCGATGAAGAAGAAATCGCATCAGTTTTGTTTCACTACGGCGAAGAAAAACAGTCGCGCAAGATCGCCAAAGCCATCGTGATGGACCGTGCGCAAAAAGAGCCTTTTACGACGACATTGCAATTGGCAGGTCTGATCGAACGTATTTTGCCACGCAAAAAGCCAGGACAAAGTCACCCTGCGACCCGCACCTTCCAAGCGATCCGTATCGCGATCAACGACGAATTCGGTCAGCTGATCGAAGGGCTTGAAGCGGCAGAACGTGCGCTAAAGCCTGGCGGAAAGCTGGCTGTTGTTACATTCCATTCCTTGGAAGACCGCGTGGTGAAGCGCTTTTTGCAAGAACGGTCATCAACAGGGGGCGGTGGATCGCGCTATGCGCCGGTGATGGCTGAGAAAACCCCTGCTTTTGAAAAACTGTCAAAAGCCATTGGTCCTGATGAGGACGAGCTTGAACATAACCCACGCGCACGCTCTGCACGTTTGCGCGTTGCTCAACGGACGTCTGCCCCTTTCGTTCATGTTGAACGTGAAGGTCTTGGTTTGCCGAAACCTGTTTTGTCACGAGGTGCTCGCTAATGCGTTCTGTTTATATTGTTCTATCCGCACTGTTTGTCATGGGGCTCGCAGTCTGGGCCTATAAAGAAAATTACGCCACCCAAGAGGTGTTGCGCAATGTCAGCCAAGTCCAGCGTGAAATCGGCCATCAAGGCGAAGAGCTGGCCGTGTTGCGCGCTGAATGGGCCTATTTGAACCGCCCCAGTCGTTTGCGCGATTTGGCGGAATTGAATTTTGATCGTTTGGGGCTTTTGCCGCTGATGCCTGAACAATTCGGTACTGTTGAGCAAGTGAACTTTCCAATCGAAGAAGATATCCTATCCGAACTCGAAAACCCTGTCAGTGTTGTTGGCAGCTTGGAGGCAATCGACCCATGAGTATGCGCACGCCGCTGCGCCCTTTGGCGCGTATCTTAAAAGCCCGATCATCAGGTGAAAACCCTGATGCGATCGAGCGCGAGAACCTGCGGCTGCGTCACGAAGAAATGCGCGATAGCACGCGTTTGCGCGCTGAAGGGCGCTTGTTGGTTTTGGGGCTGTGCTTTGTATCTGCCTTTGTTGTCGTGGGGTTGCGCATGGGGCAGGTGGCTGCAACCACCCCAGAAGAACCACGCGCCGTCACGACAGGCACGTCGATTTTGGCCGCGCGTGCAGATATTCTGGATCGCAATGGTCGCATCTTGGCCACCAATCGCACCACGCATAGCCTTTACGCCCAACCACAAGAAATGATCGATCCGCTTTACGCGGCAAACGAGCTGGTCAAAATCTTTCCTGATCTGAACAAAGAGCGCTTGATCCGTGATTTTACAGGATCGCGCAAATTTCTATGGATCAAAAAGCAAATCGCACCTGAGCAACAACAAGCCGTGCATGACATCGGCGATCCTGGCTTGCTGTTTGGCCCACGCGAGTCGCGCTTGTACCCAAACGGTAAATTGGCGGCGCATATTTTGGGCGGTACAAAATTTGGTCGCGAAGGCGTAATGAGCGCGGAAATCATTGGGCAATCGGGCATCGAACGATACCGCGACGACTATCTGCGCGATCCTGCGAATGGCGATAAGCCGTTGCAACTGTCTATCGATTTGTCGGTGCAATCGACCATGCGCGAAGTTCTGTTTGGCGGCATGCACTTGCTTGATGCCAAAGGGGCTGCGGCAGTTTTGATGGATGTGAATACAGGCGAAATCGTTTCTATGGTGTCCTTGCCTGACTTTGATCCAAACGGTCGCCCGACCTTTGCTGGACAAAATGCGTCTGACAACCCACGCTTTAACCGCGCGGTGCAAGGGGTTTATGAACTTGGGTCCACGTTCAAAATATTTGCCGCAGCGCAGGCGATGGAACTTGGTATTATGACGCCCAACACTTTGATCCCCGCCACGCCACCCTTTCGGTGGGGCAAACACCGCATTGGTGAATTCGAAGGTCATAACTATGGGCCAAACCTCAGTCTGACCAATATGATCGTAAAATCATCCAACGTTGCAACAGCTCATGTAGCGCAACAAATCGGTGTGACGCGTCAAAAAGAATTTCTGAAATCTCTCGGATTTTTCGACCCCACACCTGTGGAATTGACCGAAGCGGCAGGCGCAAAGCCATTGTTGCCGCCGCATTGGTCCGAATTGTCCACTTTAACCATCGGTTACGGCCACGGTATTTCTGTATCGCCTTTGCATTTGGCGGCTGCTTATTCGTCATTGCTCAACGGTGGTACACGGGTCACGCCCACATTGATCAAACACCAAGGACCGATGCCAAAAGGCCCCCGCGTGGTGCGCCCAGAAGTGTCAAAAGCATCGCGTGATATGTTGCGCGCTGTTGTGGCCGAAGGTACGGCATCTTTTGGTGACGTGCGCGGCTATAAAGTGGGCGGCAAAACAGGGACAGCCGATAAGCCGCGTGAAAATGGACGCGGGTATTACGATGACAAAACCATCACCACATTTGCGTCAGTCTTTCCTGCCGATGCGCCGAAATATGTCTTGATCGTCACTTTGGATGAGGCGGTGGAAACCTCTGGTCCAAAGCCCCGCCGCACGGCGGGTTGGACGGCTGTGCCTGTTGCGGGTGAAATCATCCGTCGTGTCGCGCCTGTTTTGGGGATCAGACCCGATATTGAAACCCTCGCGCTGGCGCAGTAAACTCTACGCGTAGCAAAACGATTATAGTCAAAGGCACGCGCAGGCATGGCAAAAACGCTTTCCGAACTTGGTTTAACTGTCAAAGCAGGGCGCGATTTGCCCATCAGTGGTTTGGCGGTTGATAGCCGTAAAGTCCAAGAAAACATGCTGTTTGCCGCATTGCCTGGCGTGAATGTGCATGGCGGTGAATTTATTCAATATGCCTTACGCATGGGGGCGACTGCGATTCTGACAGATCGGCAGGGCGCGGCTATCGCAGCCGACTGTATCGCGGAATATGACCCTGCCGTTGTGATCGCAGAAGACCCACGGCAAGCTTTAGCCTATGCCGCAGCGCTCTGGTTTGGTCAACAGCCGCAGGCGACTGTCGCCGTTACGGGCACCAATGGCAAAACCTCGGTCACCAGCTTTACCCGCCAGATTTGGCAGCTCATGGGCTATGACGCGATCAATTTGGGCACCACAGGCGTTGAAGGCGATTGGGAATGCCCCAGCCCCAACACCACACCCGAACCGATTACCTTGCACAAAATGTTGGGCGATGCGGCTGCCGCAGGCATCACACATTGCGCGATGGAGGCCTCAAGCCACGGGCTAGCGCAGCGCCGAATGGATGGGGTGCGTTTGGTCGCGGCAGGCTTTACCAATTTTACCCAAGATCATTTGGATTATCACGCCACATTCGAAGATTACTTTGCCGCCAAAGCAGGTTTGTTTACCCGCATTTTAAGTGAAGACGGTGTCGCGGTTGTCAATATTGATGACGCGAAGGGCATTGAAGTGGAAACGCTCTGCGCCGAACGCGGCATTGATGTCATGCGGGTTGGGCGCTCTGATGCTGCGGATTTACGTATTTTAGGTCAAAGGTTTGATGCAACAGGCCAAGACATCCGAGTGGATTTTGTCGGCAATATTTATCAATTGCGTCTCAATTTGATTGGCGGCTTCCAAGCCGATAATGTCATGGCTGCCGCGGGGCTGGTCATGGCCAGCGGCGGTGATCCAGAAGAAGTCTTTTCCTGTTTGACCGAACTGACTGGTGTGCGGGGACGCATGGAGCATGCCGCAACGCGCGGCAATGGCGCCGCTGTATTCGTGGATTACGCCCATACACCCGATGCTGTTTCCACGGCGATCAAAGCGTTGCGTCCTCATGTGATGGGGCGCGTGGTTGCTGTGATCGGCGCAGGCGGTGACCGCGATGCGGGCAAACGTATTTTGATGGGGCAGGCGGCGGCAGAACATGCAGATGTGGTTTTTGTCACCGATGATAACCCGCGCTCTGAAGATCCTGCGCAAATCCGTGCGGCGATCATGGAAGGCGCGCCGAATGCCATTGAAGTGGCTGATAGATCTGAAGCCATTTTGCGCGCAGTGGATGCTTTACAGGCTGGCGATGCGCTGATTGTCTGCGGCAAGGGTCATGAAACCAGTCAGATTATCGGCGATGTGACCTATCCGTTTGATGATGTGGAGCAGGCTTCCATCAGTGTTGCTGCTTTGGATGGTGCGCTGTGAGCGCGCTGTGGACTTGCGCGGATGCGGTCAGCGCCACTGGCGGTCGCGCGACGTGTGATTTTGACATAACAGGCGTTTCCATTGATACGCGCACGATTGAAAAGGGCGATCTTTTTGTCGCTCTCAAAGCCGCACGTGATGGGCATGATTTTGTTGCCATGGCTTTGGAAAAAGGGGCGGGGGCCGCTTTGGTCAGCCATGTGCCTGAGGGCGTGAGCGCTGATGCGCCTTTATTGATTGTCGATGACGTTTTGACAGCCCTAGAAAATCTGGGACGTGCAGCGCGCGCGCGGGTGTCAGGCAAAGTGATCGGCGTCACGGGGTCAGTCGGAAAGACATCGACCAAAGAAATGCTTCGCGCCATCTTGGCGGGGCAAGGCAAAGTCCACGCCGCCGAAGCCAGTTACAACAATCATTGGGGCGTGCCTTTGACCTTGGCGCGCATGCCTGCGGATACGGATTTTGCCGTAATCGAAATCGGCATGAACCATCCTGGCGAAATTGCGCCTTTGTCTAAAATGGCGCGTCCAGATGTGGCGATGATCACGACAGTCGCCGCTGCGCATTTGGAAGCCTTTGAGAATATCCAAGGCATCGCCCATGAAAAAGCCGCTATTTTCGAAGGGCTTGTGGCAGATGGTGCCGCTATTATAAATGGCGACCTTGATGTGACGCCCATTTTGCGCAGCGCTTGGCAGGGGACCACATTGACCTTTGGTGAAGCGCATCACAATGACGCCACTTTGCACTCTGTATCTTTGACGGGCGATGCAACCGTGGCCCAAGCGGATGTCGAGGGGATTCAACATCTGTTCCGCCTGAGCTCTGCTGGGCGCCACTTTGCCACAAATGCTGTGGGCTGTTTGGCCGTTGTGCAGGCTTTGGGCGGTGATGTGACTTTGGCCGCCCGCGATCTGACCCTTTGGTCTCCGCCTGCGGGGCGCGGTGCACGCGAAACAATCTTGCTTGATCCTGTCGAAACTGACCAAACGCTTGAACTGTTGGATGACGCTTTTAACGCTAATCCCACGTCCATGCTGGCCAGTCTTGAAGTCTTGGCGGCATCACGTGTCACGGATGGTATTGGGCGCGTGCGCTTGGGGCGGCGGGTGGCCTTTTTGGGCGATATGTTGGAGCTTGGCCCAAGTGAGCACGCGGATCACGCTGGCATTGCAACCGCGCCATGGATCAATGCCATCGACGTTGTGCATTGCATCGGTCCCTTGATGAAATCACTTTACGATGCGCTTCCATTGCAAAAACGCGGCAGTTACGCGCAGAGTCCCACCGAAATTTTACCAGATCTGCGCCACTTAGTTGATGCAGGCGATGTTGTTTTGGTCAAAGGGTCAAAAGGATCAAAGGTCAGCCAGCTGGTTGACGGCATTCGCAAGTTGGGGCATCCGCTGCACAGATAATAAGCGGCGCGCGGGCAGGCCTGCGCGTCAAACTTACGGGGTATAAGAACACATGTTATATTGGTTGGCCGAACTGTCGGATGGCGGTGATTTTTTCAATTTATTTCGCTATATCACCATGCGCGCAGGCGGGGCCTTTTTTACGGCTCTGATCTTTGGATTTATCTTTGGTCAGCCGCTGATCAACATGCTGCGCCGTCGTCAAGGCAAGGGGCAACCCATTCGCGATGACGGTCCTGAGGGCCATTTTGCCAAGGCGGGCACGCCAACTATGGGCGGCTTGCTGATTTTGACGGCGCTTTTGACATCGACTTTGCTATGGGCGCGCCTTGATAATGGCTATGTTTGGTTGGTTTTGTTTGTCACTTTCGCTTACGGAGCGATTGGTTTTGCTGATGATTACGCGAAAGTGTCGAAAGCCAATACCAAAGGCGTTTCATCAAGGCTGCGCCTAGCTTTGGGGCTTTGTATCGCTGTAATTGCAGGCATCTGGGCAACGATTTTGCACCCTGAAGCGCTGACCAATCAACTGGCTTTGCCGATTTTCAAAGATGTCTTGATCAACCTATCCTTTGCCTTCGTGCCTTTCGCTGTGATTGTTATCGTGGGGTCTGCCAATGCCGTGAACCTGACCGACGGTTTGGATGGTCTGGCCATCATGCCTGTGATGATCGCCGCTGGCACCTTAGGCGTGATTGCCTATGTGGTCGGCCGTGTGGATTACACTGATTATCTGGGGCTGCATTACGTGCCTGGTACGGGTGAAATCTTGATCTTTACCGCTGCTTTGATCGGCGGTGGACTTGGATTCTTGTGGTATAACGCCCCCCCCGCTGCCGTGTTTATGGGCGATACAGGATCGCTGGCGCTTGGCGGCGCATTGGGCGCGATTGCTGTGGCGACCAAGCACGAAATCGTTTTGGCCATCGTCGGCGGCTTGTTCGTGGTCGAAGCCCTGTCTGTGATTATCCAAGTGCTCTATTTCAAACGCACAGGCAAACGCGTGTTTTTGATGGCGCCTATTCACCACCACTACGAGAAAAAAGGCTGGGCCGAATCCACCATCGTCATCCGTTTTTGGATCATCTCACTGGTGTTGGCTTTGATTGGCCTCGCGACGCTGAAACTGCGCTGATCCGACCTCGCGCCACAGGAAAACATCAGAAAGCCTTTGCCCATCGGGTGAAGGCTTTTTCTATGCCTATCCCCTTTCCATTTGCCCCTAGACCGCCGATGATACGGCAACTGAATTTGCGGGTGAGATGATGATTCCAGTATATGGCTATGAGGGTCAAAATGTAGCGGTCTTGGGGCTTGGGCGGTCAGGTATGGCCACGGCAAAGGCTTTGGTCGCAGGGGGCGCAGAACCTATTTTGTGGGACGACAGCGTAGAAGCGCGCGCAGCCGCCGAAAGCGAGGGGTACACCCTACGCGATTTGTCCAAGCACGAGGCCTTCGATGACATCGCAGCCCTAATCGTGTCGCCTGGTATTCCGCATTTATACCCAGAGCCGAACAAAATCATCCAAGCCGCATGGACCGCAGGCGTGCCCGTAGACAACGACATAGGTCTGTTTTTCAGATCGTTCGGCCAAGGGGACTGGATGGATCACGACACGCCGCCACGCGTCATCACGGTCACAGGGTCCAATGGAAAATCCACCACATCGGCGCTGATCCATCACATTTTAACTGAAACAGGTACGCCATCGCAACTTGCAGGCAACATAGGCCGCGGCGTGTTGGATATCGATCCTCCTCAAGATGGCGAAGTGGTGGTGTTGGAACTGTCCAGCTATCAAACGGAACTGGCCCGCGCCTTGACGCCCGATATCGCTGTTTTCACCAATCTGTCCCCTGATCACTTGGACCGTCACGCGGGCATAGGCGGGTATTTCGCCGCCAAGCGTCGCCTCTTTGCAGAAGGCGGACCAGATCGCGCCATCATTGGTGTCGATGAAGTCGAAGGGCAATATATGGCCAACCAATTGGTTGAAGGTTTTGCCGATGACCGTTTGATCCGCATTTCGAGTGGGCAAAAACTAAAAGGCGCTGGATGGAATATCTATGCGCAAAAGGGGTTTTTATCCGAATGGCGCAAAGGTCGCCAAGCGGGGTCCATTGATTTGCGCGAGATCGCAGGTTTACCTGGCGCGCACAATCATCAAAACGCCTGTGCCGCCTATGCGGCCTGTCGTGCGATTGGCACAGCACCCAAATTGATCGGCGCAGCATTGAACAGTTTTGCAGGCCTGCCGCACCGCAGCCAAGTTGTCGGCGAAAAAGACGGCGTGCGCTTTGTTAACGACAGTAAGGCGACGAATGTGGATGCGGCAGCAAAAGCGCTACAAGCGTTTAAATCCATTCGCTGGATTGCAGGCGGCATGGGCAAAGAGGGCGGTATCGCGGATCTATCAGATCATCTTGGCGCTGTGGCAAAAGCCTATTTGATCGGGTTTTCGGCCAAAGATTTTGCTTTGCAACTGGGGCAAACGCCCTATGAACTTTGCGAAACTATGGCCGTGGCCGTGGCCAAAGCTGCCGCGGAAGCTGAGGCGGGGGACACGGTTCTATTGGCGCCCGCTGCGGCATCTTTTGATCAATACCCAAACTTTGAACGACGCGGTGACGATTTCATCGCCGAGGTTGAAGCGTATTTAGCCTGATCAGACAGGCAATGCTTTGCTGATATAACATGCGCTCTCGCAATCTATTGTAGCGCGAGGGCGCTAGATACGCTATATACCTGCCATAGATCCGCAAAAAGCGGACAGAGCAGAGGCATAGGCGGTCCCATGACAGAAATGGTTTATGGTTCTATTTCGGTATCCGAAGGCGAACCCGTTCTTCCGCGCTGGTGGCGCACAATTGACAAATGGACGCTGTCTTGCGTCTTTATGTTGTTTGGTATTGGCATTTTGCTGGGCCTTGCTGCATCGCCGCCCTTGGCTGAAAAGAATAACTTACCTTATTTCTATTTCGTGCAGCGCCAAGTGTTCTTTGGCTCTATCGGTCTGATGACCATGATTTTTATCACCATGATGGACCCGCATAAAGTGCGCAGGCTTGCCGTTGTGGGCTTTGTTGGCGCGTTTATAGCGCTGGCCTTGCTGCCCTTTTTTGGCACTGATTTTGGCAAAGGCGCGATGCGGTGGTTTTCTTTCGGCTTTGCCTCGGTGCAGCCGTCTGAATTTCTAAAGCCCGCTTTTGTGATAACCGCCGCTTGGTTGATCGCCGCCGCTTTGGAAGTTGGTGGCCCTCCCGGGCGTTTGTATTCTTTTATGCTGACCTCCGTAATTGTTATTATGTTGGCGTTGCAGCCTGATTTTGGGCAAGCTGCCTTGGTCTTGTTTAGCTGGGGGGTGATGTATTTTGTCGGCGGTGCGCCGCTGTTTTTGTTGGTCGGGTTGGCGGGGCTGGTCGTGATCGGTGGCACTTTGGCCTACAATGGTTCTGAACACTTTGCGCGCCGTATCGATGGCTTTTTGAACCCTGATATCGATCCAACAACGCAAATCGGGTATGCCACAAACGCGATCCGCGAAGGCGGTTTCTTTGGCGTTGGGGTCGGAGAGGGGACTGTGAAGTGGTCACTTCCAGATGCCCATACAGATTTTATCATCGCGGTGGCTGCCGAAGAATACGGTATGATTTTGGTGTTTAGCATCATAGCACTTTACGCGACCATCACTGTGCGATCTTTGTGGCGTTTGCTGCGTGAACGTGACCCGTTTATCCGCTTGGCAGGCACTGGATTGGCCTGCGCATTTGGTGTGCAAGCTTTCATCAATATGGGTGTGGCTGTGCGGCTTTTGCCAGCCAAAGGCATGACACTCCCTTTCGTGTCTTATGGTGGGTCTTCTGTGATCGCATCAGGTATTGCCCTTGGCGCGCTTTTGGCGTTTACCCGCACCCGTCCGCAAGGTGAGATCGGTGACCTTTTGATCCGTCGCGGGCGCTAGTGTCGCCTGTCGTGAAAGGTATTTAAATGTCTGCTCTCTCTCCTTTGGTCGTTATCGCTGCTGGCGGAACTGGCGGTCACATGTTTCCTGCACAGGCCTTGGCTGAAGTGCTTTTGGCGCGTGGTTGGCGGGTCAAACTGACAACCGATCCACGTGGTGCGCGTTATGCGGGTGGGTTTCCCCAAGCCGTTGACATCGAAGTTCTGACCTCTGGCACATTTGCACGCGGTGGCTTGAAAGCAAAACTCAGCGTGCCGTTTAAAATCGCAGGTGGTGTTCTTTCGGCCATGCGCAAGTTTCGCCGTGATCGCCCCAATGTGGTGATCGGCTTTGGCGGTTATCCCGCTATTCCCTCTGTTGCGGCGGCGACTTTGATGAAATTGCCGCGCATGATCCACGAACAAAATGGCGTGTTGGGCCGCGTGAATTCTATCTTTGCCCCGAAAGTGGCGCAGGTGGCTTGTGGCGTTTGGCCAACACAATTGCCCGACGGAGCAGTGGGCGTGCATGTGGGCAACCCCGTGCGCGGTGCTGTTTTGGAACGCGCAGGCGCGCCCTATATTGCGCCCGGCGACTACCCGATGGAAATTTTGGTTCTCGGCGGCAGCCAAGGCGCGCGGATCACATCTGATGTGGTGCCTGCTGCGATCACGGCCCTGCCAGAGCATCTTAAACGCAATATCCGTATCAGTCAGCAAGCGCGCGAAGAAGACGTGGCGCGGGTTGAGCAGCATTACGCGGATCACGGTATAAGCGCCGAAATCAAGACTTTTTTCGATGATGTGCCCAGCCGTATGTCCGAAGCGCAATTGGTTATTGCGCGATCTGGTGCCTCGACTGTGGCGGATGTCTCAGTCATCGGACGGCCTAGTATTTTGATCCCCTTTGCCGCAGCAACGGGCGATCACCAAACGGCCAATGCGCGTGGTTTGGTTGATGCAGGGGCTGCGATTATGATCCCCGAAAGCCAATTGACCGTTGAAACTTTGGCGGCGCAAATTGCCTTGGTTTTGGACAATAGCGCGGGCGCAAATGAAATGAGCCTCGCGGCTTTATCGGTTGGTAAACCTGATGCCGCAAATGAATTGGCAGCCCTCGTTGAGGCGCTCGCAAACCTATAATCAGTCGATGTTGAACAGGCATCTATCTCGTATAAGAAAGACCCAAGATATGATCGTATCCGCAACAAAACTGCCCACAGAAATGGGTCCGATTCACTTTGTTGGGATCGGTGGCATCGGCATGTCAGGGATTGCTGAAGTTTTGTTGAACCACGGATATGCGGTGCAAGGCTCTGACCTGAAATCCTCCAAAATTACCGATCGTTTGGAAAAACTTGGCGCGCAGATTTTCATTGGCCAAAAGGCTGAGAACTTGGCTGGCGCTGAAGTTGTGGTGATTTCCAGCGCCATCAAAACGGGCAATCCAGAATTGGATGCCGCGCGTTTAACAGGCCTGCCTGTGGTGCGCCGCGCTGAAATGCTAGCTGAATTGATGCGTTTGAAATCAAATATCGCGGTGGCAGGCACGCACGGGAAAACCACCACAACCACAATGGTGTCAGCCCTGTTGGACCAAGGTGGCATTGATCCGACTGTGATCAACGGCGGCATTATTCATGCCTATGGGTCTAACGCCCGTGTCGGCACTGGCGACTGGATGGTGGTCGAGGCTGATGAAAGTGACGGTACGTTTAACCGCCTGCCTGCGACCATCGCGATTGTCACCAATATAGATCCAGAACATATGGAACATTGGGGAGATTTCGACACGCTGCGCAAAGGGTTTTACGATTTTGTGTCGAACATTCCCTTTTACGGCTTGGCGGTGTGCTGCACCGATCACCCCGAAGTGCAAACGCTTGTGGGCAAAATCACCGACCGCCGTGTTGTGACCTTTGGGTTTAACACCCAAGCAGATGTGCGCGCGATCAATCTGACCTATAAAAACGGCGTGGCACATTTTGATATCGCGCTGCAACAAGACGATATCGTGATTAAAGATTGCAGCCTGCCGATGCCCGGCGATCACAACGTGTCCAATGCTTTGGCGGCTGTGGCTGTCTCGCGTCACTTGGGCATGACGCCCGATGAAATCCGCGAAGGCTTGGCCAGCTTCGGCGGGGTGAACCGCCGCTTTACCCGCGTGGCCGAAGTTGGTGGTGTGACCATTATTGACGACTACGGCCACCACCCCGTTGAAATCGCAGCTGTGCTCAAAGCCGCGCGTCAAGCCACCGAAGGCCGCGTGATTGCTGTGCACCAACCGCACCGTTTCAGTCGCTTGGCCAGCCTGTTCGAAGATTTCTGTACCTGTTTTAACGAAGCAGATGTGGTCGGCATTTCGGATATTTTCGCCGCAGGCGAAGACCCTATTGAGGGCGCGGGGCGCGACGATTTGGTCGCAGGTCTTATTCGTCACGGTCACCGTCACGCGCGCGCAGTCACATCCGAAGAGGATTTGGAACGCCTTGTGCGCGAACAAGCCCGCGCGGGGGATATGGTGGTTTGCCTTGGGGCAGGGACGATTTCGACTTGGGCTTATGGTTTGGCGGATCGTTTGAAATCCGCGTAAACCGCACAGCTCAGACGAAGCCGCGACATCTTTGATGGCTATATGCATTTGGGCGCTTGCCACAATGGGGCTTGCTCCGTTATTCTTGAGGCATTAAAAACCGATGGGCTTGGAACTTTTGCTCGTTCTTCCCGCGATTTTAATTTGGCTGGGGCCTGCGTATCGCGACTTGGCCGTCGTTATCAGTATTTGTGCTGCTGTGTCTTTGTTTCGCAAACCGCTTTGCGCGTTTTTCAGGCGTATCGCGTTGGATTTCTCGGACCTGATCAGAGGTACTTATGACGCTTTCTTTAATCTTAGCTTGCTTCTGGGTCGTCGTGGCAAATGTCATTGCGATGTTGCCCGCACATAAATCCCATTGGCCTGCCGCCTATGTGCTGACCGCAATTGGTGTGCCGCTTTTGGGTTATATCACCTATGAAAACGGCCCGTGGATTGGCTTGATCGCCTTTGCAGCAGGCGCCTCAATTTTGCGGTGGCCCTTGCTGTATTTGGGCCGTTGGGCCAAAAATAAACTCTATAAATCCTAACTAAATAACGGTCCGAATTTTGGGCTGCACCAAAAGGCATGCGTATGATTTTTCCCTCTGTTCGCGGAACCCTCACCGAAAACCGCCCTCTTGCTGATTTGACATGGTTGCGCGTCGGTGGACCTGCGGATGCTTTGTTTCAACCTGCTGATGTTGAAGATCTCCAAGCCTTTCTCAAAGCCCTTGATCCCAGCGTCGCCGTGTTTCCGATGGGGGTCGGGTCAAATTTGATCGTGCGCGATGGTGGCATCCGCGCCGTCGTTATTCGCATGGGACGCGGCTTTAATGGTATTTCGTTTGAGGGCGATCTTGTGACTGCTGGCGTTGCGGCTTTGGATGCGCATGTGGCGCGTAAATCAGCCGCTGCGGGTCTTGATTTGACATTCTTGCGCACGATCCCTGGCGCAATTGGCGGTGCTTTGCGGATGAATGCGGGCTGTTACGGGTCTTATGTTGCGGATCATTTGGTCAGCGCCAAGGCCGTGACACGCTTGGGTGAAATCGTGACCCTCACGCCCGAGGACATGCAATTTGAATATCGCGGGTCATATTTGCCCGAAGGTTGGGTGCTGATCGAAGCCACGTTCAAAGCCGCACGCGGAGATGCCGCAGAACTTGAGGCGCGCATGGAAGCGCAACTGAAAAAGCGTGACGAAACACAGCCAACCAAAGACAGGTCTGCGGGGTCCACATTTCGAAATCCAGCTGGGTTTTCCTCAACAGGGCAGGCCGATGATGTGCATGATTTAAAGGCATGGAAAGTGATTGATGATGCGGGCCTGCGCGGCTTTTCCATCGGCGGGGCGCAAATGAGCCCGATGCATTCCAACTTTATGATCAACACAGGCGATGCCACCGCCCATGATCTTGAAACTTTAGGCGAAGAGGTGCGAAAAAAAGTATTTCAAAATTCAGGCCTTGCGCTAGAGTGGGAAATACGACGCGTTGGAGAATTTTCTGGCAAACCAGTTGCCAGCGGACTCCCGACTGGTTAAACGAATCATAAGACCTTGCACAAGCAAGGGCCCCAAGGTGGGCAGCTCTTAAACTTAAGGGCAATTCGGGCCGCAAAAGGTCCAAAAACAAAAACGACAGGGGCCGCAAAGGTCCCGATAAGGGGTCAAAAACGACCCCAGATAATGAGGCACTTGTGGGATTGTCGAGCAGGACACCCCGAAAAGTGGCGGTATTGATGGGCGGACCTTCGGTTGAACGCGAAGTGTCTTTGTCATCGGGGCGTGAATGCGCTGCCGCGCTTAGGGGCGAAGGATATGAAGTTGTCGAAATCGACGCTGGCGAAGATCTGTGTCAAAAGCTGACCGATTGTGCGCCCGATGTTGTATTCAACGCATTGCATGGTCGCTACGGTGAAGATGGCTGTGTCCAAGGCATCTTGGAATGGATGGGCTTGCCCTATACCCATTCTGGCGTTTTGGCCTCTGCTTCAGCTATGGATAAAATCCGCAGCAAAGACATCTACGTTGCGGCGGGTTTGCCGATTGCACCGAGCCGTTTAGCACGCAAAGCCGAAGTCGAAGCCAGCCATGTGATGCCACCGCCCTATGTGGTGAAACCTTATAACGAAGGGTCGTCTGTTGGCGTCTATATCGTCCATGAGGGCGACGCCCCGCCCAAGCTCTCCGCCGAAATGCCTGCTGTTGTTATGGTTGAAGCCTTTGCGCCTGGCCGTGAATTGACCTGCACAGTGATGGGCGACCGCGCCCTATGTGTGACCGATATTATCACCGATGGCTGGTATGATTATGACGCAAAATATTCAGCGGGCGGGTCACGCCATGTTTGCCCTGCCGAACTTTCCGATGAGATGACAGCCCTGTGCCAAGAGATGGCTTTGCGTGCTCATACCGCATTGGGGTGCCGCGGGGTCTCTCGCACTGATTTTCGCTGGGACGAGACCAAAGGCAAAGACGGCCTGATCTTGCTCGAAACCAACACCCAACCCGGCATGACGCCAACATCGCTTAGCCCTGAACAAGCGCAAGCAGAGGGTATGACTTACGGTGAATTTGTCGCTTGGATGGTGGAGGATGCCTCATGCGACCGCTAGATCCTATGGATTTTGCAAAACCTGCCTCAGTGGGGGGATCTGCCCGCGTGTCAGAAGCGGTCGCGCGTGTGATGCGTGCGCGCAGTGGCGGTCAATCGTCAGCACCCGCGCGTCCGCGCGATCCAGCGCCCTCGCGAACTGCCTATAAGATGAGTCGCCTCTGGCTGACCCCGTCCTTTCGGTTTGCCATGCGCCGCCTTGCGCCTATCGGGGCAGTTTTGGCTGTGGTCGCCCTTTGGGCAAGTAATGAAGACAACCGTCAATTCGTTGCCGATCACTATATGAACATGAAGACAGAGCTGCAAAACCGCCCTGAGTTTATTGTTAAAATGATGGCGATTGATGGCGCGTCAGAAGATCTGGCAACCGATATTCGCGAAGTCGCGCCAATTGATTTCCCGCTGTCGTCCTTCGATCTTGATCTCAAAGGCATGTTGCAACAAATCGAAAGTCTTGATGCTGTGGCGCAAGCAGGCGTGCGCGTGCGTGCTGGCGGAATTTTGCAAATCGATATTACAGAGCGTGTGCCAGCCGTTGTGTGGCGTGGTCCGCAAGGGTTGGAATTGCTTGATGCAGAAGGGCACCGCGTCGAAGCACTGGCTGCCCGCCAAAACCGCAATGACCTGCCTTTGATTGCTGGCGAAGGGGCCGATCGCGAAGTGGGTGAAGCTTTGGCTTTGCTCAAGGCAGCACAGCCTTTGATGGAACGGGTGCGCGGCATTGTGCGCATTGGCGAACGCCGCTGGGATCTGGTGCTCGACCGTGACCAAACTATTCAATTGCCTGAAACAAACCCATTCGGTGCCTTGGCGCAGGTGATTACCTTGCATCAAGCCCAAGATTTACTGGTACGCGATGTGCGTATCGTCGATATGCGCAATCCCAATCGGCCGACCCTGCGCGTGTCCGAAGCGGCCCGTGATGAACTGCGCCGCCAACAGGGACTATAACTGGAGTGTCTTTACGATGACCGATCTTTATGCAGCACAACGCGCTATGCGCAATATGCGCAACGCAGCTCTTCAACGGGGTGTGGTGGCGATCTTGGATGTCGGCACATCAAAAATTGCCTGTCTGGTGTTACGCTTTGATGGCGAACGCTTTGCAGGCGGTGATGGTGTTGGCGCTTTGGCGGGGCAATCGGCTTTCCGTGTGATCGGGGCTGCGACCACGCGCTCACGCGGTGTGCGTTTTGGTGAAATTGATGCCATGGGCGAAACCGAACGTGCTATTCGTACCGCAGTTCAAGCTGCACAGAAAATGGCGCAGACCCGTGTGGATCACGTGATTGCCTGTTTCTCTGGTGGCACGCCACGATCATATGGTCTTGCAGGGCAGGTTGATCTTGAGGGCGAGGCCGTATCAGAACAAGATGTTGCTCGGGTTTTGGCCGCAAGCGATGTGCCTGATTATGGCGCGCACCGCGAGGTCATCCATGCGCAGCCAGTGAACTTTGCGCTCGATCACCGCTCTGGTCTGGCTGATCCGCGTGGCCAGATCGGAAACAGCTTGGCTTGCGATATGCATATGCTCACTGTGGATGCTGCGACGATCCAGAACCTTTTGTACTGTATCAAACGCTGTGATCTGGAGGTGGCTGGTATTGCATCTTCTGCTTATATGGCGGGTATTTCTGCCTTGGTGGAAGACGAACAAGAACTTGGCGCTGCTTGTGTCGACCTTGGGGGTGGGGCTTCTGATGTCTCTATCTTTATGAAGAAACACATGATCTTTGCTGACTCTGTGCGTATGGGCGGCGATCAAGTGACCGCGGATATCGCGATGGGGCTGCAAATTCCAAACGCCACGGCTGAGCGGATCAAAACATTCTATGGCGGCGTTGTCGCCACGGGCATGGATGACCGCGAGATGATCGAAATCGGCGGCGACAGCGGCGATTGGGAACGTGACCGCCGCACTGTCTCGCGTGCTGAACTGATCGGTATTATTCGCCCGCGTGTTGAAGAAATCCTTGAAGGCGTGCGCGATTGTCTGGATGCGGCTGGGTTTGAGTATCTGCCAAGTCAGCAAATTGTTTTGACAGGCGGGGCCAGCCAAATTCCGGGCCTTGATGGGCTTGCGCCTAAAATTCTAGGACAACAGGTGCGCATCGGCCGTCCTTTGCGCGTTCAAGGTCTGCCGCAAGCGGCAACTGGCGCGGCCTTTGCCTCTGCTGTCGGTCTGTGCCTATTCGCGGCCAACCCACAAGATGAATGGTGGGATTTCGAAATCCCTGCCGACCGTTACCCTGCGCGGTCACTTAAGCGCGCAGTGCGCTGGTTTAAAGACAACTGGTAGGCCCTCGGGCGCAAGCATCAAAAGGGGGCGTATTTTTGCCAGAGCAACGATACTCTATTGATCAAGCCCCCTTGAGACCCTAAATATAGTGATAGAAACCGCGCAGCACGGCTGCCCAGCATAAGAATCCCAAGGATCGACGCTGAGTTTCGCCTTCAGGCACTGAGCAGTGTTTGACGAAATCGTTAACTTTTGCAGGGCATCCCTGTTGTTTGGCGCAAATTTCATTTGTCGCTAGCAGTTTTTTTGCGGCAACACGCTAAATATAGCGGTTTGCGCAAGATGCCGCCGACAAAAGCGCGGTAATCCCCCATATTTTGTGTGCATATTGTGTTTTTTGGGTGACGCCGATCCGAAAAACCCATAGTATGGACGGGAATAGGTAAGAAATGTCTGGCAGAGCGTCAGACTGGGACAGGAACGGGCCGACGTGTGGGACAACGCGGCGTGCCCCGTAACAAAAACAGGCGGTAGATCATGGCTTTGAACCTCACAATGCCCGAGCAAGAAGATTTGAAACCTCGTATCACAGTTTTTGGCGTTGGTGGTGCTGGTGGTAACGCGGTCAATAACATGATCGAGAAACAGCTTGAGGGTGTCGAATTCGTTGTGGCGAATACAGATGCGCAGGCTTTGCAACACTCCAAAGCAGTTTCGAAAATCCAAATCGGCATCAAAGCGACCGAAGGTCTGGGTGCAGGCGCACGTCCAACAGTGGGCGCGGCCGCAGCCGAAGAAAGTATCGAAGCTATTGTCGACCAACTTGCGGGCGCACATATGTGCTTTATCACCGCAGGTATGGGCGGCGGCACAGGCACAGGCGCCGCACCAATCATCGCGCAAGCTGCGCGTGAATTGGGCGTTTTGACCGTTGGTGTTGTGACCAAGCCGTTCCAGTTCGAGGGCCTCAAGCGCATGCGTCAGGCTGACGAAGGTGTGGAAGCTTTGCAAAAGATGGTCGACACATTGATCATCATTCCGAACCAAAACCTGTTCCGTCTTGCCAATGAAAAAACAACCTTCACCGATGCGTTCTCCATGGCGGATGACGTGTTGTACCAAGGTGTGAAAGGCGTCACCGATTTGATGGTGCGCCCTGGTCTTATCAACCTCGACTTTGCGGATGTTCGCGCTGTCATGGATGAAATGGGCAAAGCGATGATGGGCACAGGCGAGGCCGAGGGCGAAGATCGCGCGATCCAAGCTGCAGAAAAAGCCATCGCAAACCCATTGCTCGACGAGATGTCATTGATGGGCGCAAAAGGCGTGTTGATCAACATCACGGGTGGCGACGATTTGACATTGTTCGAACTCGACGAAGCAGCAAACCGCATTCGCGAAGAAGTCGACCCAGAAGCAAATATCATCGTTGGTTCCACAATGGATCCATCTTTGGGTGGCAAAATGCGTGTGTCAGTTGTGGCAACGGGTATTGATGCTTCTGCTGCGACCGAAGCGCCAGCGCCGCGTCGTCGTTTGGCTGAACCTTTGGCACCAGCTGCTCCTGAAGCAGCAGAAACTCCAGCGCCACAAGCTGCCCCTGTTCAGCAGGCCGCACCAGCTGCGCCTCAACAACAGCCCGCAGCGCGCGCCCAAGAGCCAGCGCCGCAATTCGAAGCGCCACGTCAACCTTCTTTGGATGTGTTTGACGCCCATGCCGCATCTGCGCAGGATCATTTTGATGACGGTCACGATGATATTCCAGCACCCGCATATCAGCCGCGTCCAGAGCAAAGTTATCAGCCTGCTATGAATGAACCAGAAGCGGATGCATATGTTGCCCCGCGCGCCCCTGCTGCAGGAACGCCATCTCCTGAAGCTTTGCAGCGTTTACAAACTGCTGTTTCCAAGCGACCTGAAGCGCCTCAGTACCAACAGCAGCCTGCGACGCAACAGCACCGCCAAGCTGCACCTGAGCCAAAGCAAGGGCGTTTTGGCATCAATTCATTGATCGGTCGGATGACTGGCAATGGCGGTGATGAGGCGTCTCAACCGCATGCACGTCAAGCGGCACCTGCTCCACGTCATGCGGCGCAACCGAGCCGTCAACCTCAGGTGCACCAGTCTTACGACGAAGATCAGGATCCAAATCCTGAGAATGAAAAGATCGAAATTCCAGCGTTCTTGCGTCGTCAAGCGAACTGATTTCGCAGATTCTTTCGGCGCGTTTTGTAACGTTTTAGACGTCCGTTAGTTTACATATAATTAAAAAAGGTCGGATTTATCCGGCCTTTTTTGTTGTTTTTCAACATCTTGCTGCGGTGCGGCGCGACCCCCTGTTTGAATAGGCAAGTCTACGTCGTCTTGTGTTACAAACCGTTACAAAGATTGAATTGTGAATGGCCCTCACCACCATTAACTAATCATCAACACCGCCCCCAATCTGTGGACACTTCACAGAACAGGCGATGCGGATAGAATTCGAAAGTTGAGGCCGTCGTGCAAAAAACTGTAGCAAAAGCGATTACATTTGATGGGGTAGGCCTGCACTCAGGCAAACCTGTGCGCATGGTTGTGTCTCCTGCAAAAGCCAATTCAGGCATCGTGTTTCGCCGGTCGGACATCGACGCTGATATCAACGATACCCGCGATGCACGTATTGCTGCGCGTTGGGATGCGGTCGTGCCCTCCAAGCTTTGCACTTTGATCCGCAACTCGGATGGCGTTGAGATTTCCACCATCGAACACATCATGGCAGCCCTTGCTGGCTGTGGCGTGACCAATGCGATCGTTGATGTGAACGGACCAGAAATTCCGATCGAAGACGGGTCATCGGCGCAATTCGTGACGGCATTTTTGCAAACTGGCTTGGTTGCACAGGCTGGGCCTGCACGCGCTTTGAAAATTTTGAAACCTGTGTCGATTGAGGTTGGATCTGCGACAGCCCGTTTGGAACCGGCAGCGACCTTGGAAATTGATTTTCACATTGATTTCGAAGATGCAGCCATCGGTGTGCAAGATAAATCTTTGAAAATGGCCAATGGCGCTTTCATTCGTGAATTGTCAAACTGTCGCACGTTTTGCCGAAAATCCGATGTGGATATGATGCAATCCAACGGCTTGGCTTTGGGCGGTACATTTGAAAATGCTGTTGTTGTCGATGGCGATGATGTCTTGTCGCCAGGCGGTTTGCGCCATTCTGATGAACCTGTACGCCACAAAATGCTGGATGCTTTGGGCGATTTAGCCCTTGCTGGTGCGCCGATTCTTGGGCGTTACGTTGGTGTGCGTTCTGGTCATGCGATGACGAATGCGCTTTTGCGCGAAGTATTCGCGACACCTGGCGCTTGGGCTTTCGTGGCTGTGGATGACGCAACAGCAAAAACATTGCCTGGTGCAGGGGTCAGCGCATCAGATTTGGCATACTGCGCATAATTCGCTGTTTTTCGCTTTCAAATCATCACATATTAGTTTTCGTCCCCAAAGGCGTTTTGCACCGAAAATTTCTGTGCTAGGAGTGGGGCGACACTCACAGATGTGGGTACAGAATTTGACGAAGGTGGAACTTTCATGCGCGCAGGATTGTATCGCGGCCTTAAGGTCTCGGCAGTGTTTTCACTGACTGTTTTGGCTGCCTGTTCGGAATACGCCCCAGAGCGTGATCTGGAAGGCTACACAGCCGAAGAGATTTACAAACGAGCCGAATATGAAATCACCACAAAAGATTTCGATTCTGCGGCGCAATATTTTGCTGAAATAGGTCGACTCTACCCTTATTCGTCATGGTCTAAACGCGCGCTGATTATGGAAGCCTTTGCCTATCATCGGGGAAGCGACTATGAACAAGCGCGTTTGGCCGCGCAGCGCTTTATTGATTTTTACCCCGCAGATGATGATACAGCCTATGCGCATTACTTGCTTGCCTTGTCATATTACGATCAAATTGATGATGTTGGTCGCGATCAGGGGCTGACCTTCCAAGCCTTGCAAGCTTTGCGTGTGGTGATTGAACAATTCCCAGACACCGAATATGCGCGCTCGTCTGTGTTAAAATTCGATTTGGCCTTTGATCATCTGGCTGCCAAAGAAATGGAAATCGGGCGGTATTACCTAAAACGTAAACATTATTCCGCAGCCGTTAATCGGTTCCGCGTGGTGGTCGAACAGTTCCAAACCACACAGCACACAGCAGAAGCCTTGCACCGTTTGGTCGAAAGTTATCTGGCCCTTGGTTTGACCGAAGAAGCCCAGTCTGCTGGCGCCATTTTGGGCCACAACTACCAGTCAACCGAATGGTATAAAGACAGCTATGCTTTGCTGACAGGACGTGGGCTTGAAGCCAAATCTTTGGGTGATAATTGGCTTAGCGCAGTCTACCGCCAGATGGTGCGTGGCGAATGGCTCTAAGCTTGGTCATGGACCTTTTATGCTAAGACATCTTGATATCCGCGACATGCTTATCATTGACCGGTTGGAACTTGCGTTTCAACCCGGCTTGAATGTTTTGACAGGGGAAACAGGGGCGGGCAAATCGATTTTGCTCGACAGTCTCGGCTTTGTCTTGGGGTGGCGCGGACGCGCTGAGCTGGTGCGTGCGGGGGCCAAGCAAGGCGAAGTCATCGCCGTTTTTGATGTGCCACAAGGTCCTGCTGCGGCAACGCTTTTGGCGGATGCTGGCATTGAAACTGATGATGGCGAATTGATTTTGCGCCGCGTCAATACAGCAGATGGTCGTAAAACCGCATGGGTCAATGACCGCCGCGTGTCTGGTGATGTTTTGCGCCGCTTGTCTGAGCTTTTGATTGAACTTCACGGCCAGCATGATGATCGCGGCCTGCTAAATCCCCGCGGCCACCGTGTGCTGTTAGATACATTCGGGGCACTCGATAGCTTATTGGATGATGTGCGAGGCGCGTGGAAAACACTCGCCGTCACGCGCAAAGCTTTGGCCGCTGCCAAAGATCAACAAGCCGCCCTAAAAGCCGAAGAAGACTTCCTGCGCCATGCTGTTGGCGAATTGGATAAGATCAATCCTGAGGCGGGTGAAGAAGCCAAGTTGGATGCAGAACGCCGCTTGATGCAATCGGCCGAAAAGATTTCCAAAGACATTTCAAAAGCCCATCAAGCTATGTCTTATGATGCCGCCGAGGGCGCTTTGACAGACGCTTTGCGCTGGCTCGAAGGGGCCGCAGACAAAGCGGACGGGCGGTTGGATAGCGCCATCGAGGGGCTGAACCGCACGCTAAATGAATTGGCCGAAGCGCAATCAGGCGTCGAAGATTGTATGCAAGCTTTGCAGTTTAACCCCCATGAATTGGAAAACATCGAAGAACGCCTGTTTGCCATTCGTGGCCTTGCACGCAAACATAATGTGCTGGCTGACGACTTGGGCGATTTCGCTGAAACCTTGCGGGTTAAGTTAAAAGCGCTGGATGGCGGTGCTGATGATTTGCTTCGCTTGGAAGACGATCTGAAAAAGGCCCAAAAGGATTACACCACCAAGGCCGATGCCTTAAGCCAAGCGCGTAAATCGGCGGCTGCGGAACTGGATGCACTGATGGGCGCCGAACTCGCGCCGCTCAAAATGGAGCGCGCAGTCTTTGTCACCGAAGTCGAGGCGGGCGAAGATGGTCCAGAGGGCAGTGATCAAGTGTCATTCACTGTGGCCACCAATCCAGGTGCCCCTGCAGGGCCGTTGAATAAAATCGCATCAGGCGGGGAATTGTCGCGTTTTTTACTGGCGCTGAAAGTCTGTCTGACCCGTGATCAAACGGGCGTTACGATGATTTTTGACGAAATTGACCGTGGTGTTGGTGGTGCAACCGCTGATGCCGTCGGGCGTCGTTTGAAAGCTTTGGCGGAGGATGGCCAAGTGTTGGTTGTCACCCATTCGCCGCAAGTTGCCGCCTTGGGCGCGCATCATTGGCGTGTGGCAAAACGTGTGGAAGACGGCATGACCTTGTCAGAGGTCACATCGCTCGAAACTCAAGAACGCATTGATGAAATCGCCCGCATGTTGTCAGGTGATAGTATCACAGATCCAGCCCGCGCCGCCGCTCAAGAATTGCTAAACGGCTGACGCGATGCTGTGTTCGGGCCGCGTCTTAGCGTACCAACTTGCCTGGATTCATGATGTTTTTCGGATCAAGCGCTGTTTTCAATGCGCCCATTGTATCCCAAGCTGCATCGCCATGTTCTTGCGCCATAAAATGCTTTTTGCCGATACCAATACCATGTTCGCCAGTCACTGTGCCGCCAAATCGCAAGGCGCGTTTGGCCATTAAATCGGCGAGCCGTTTTGCTTCGGCGAGATCCTCGGCATTATCAGGCTCAATCAGCAAGACGGCATGGAAATTTCCGTCACCAACATGGCCCAAAATTGGACCATCTAGGAAAGATTTTTCGATGTCTTCAGCGGTTTCCACCACAGCTTCGGCCAAGTTGGAAATCGGCACACAGATATCTGTGATGACTGACACACAGCCCTTTTTCAGTGCCAAACAGGCGTAATAGGCGTTGTGACGCATGGTCCAAAGCGCATTGCGATCCTCGGGTTTGCTGGCCCATTCCAAGGGAGATCCCCCGAAGTCGTCAATCAATTCGCTCAAGGTTTCGATCTGGCTTTCGACGCCTGTATCAGACCCGTGGCATTCCACAAACAGATGCGGCTTAAGCGGGAATTCACTGCCCGCATAGGAATTGACCGCCTGAACAGCAGAGACATCCAAAAACTCGATCCGTGCCATGGGAATGCCCATTTGGATGGCGAGCATCACCGTGTTTACAGCGCTGTCGATATCGTCAAAGGAACATACGCCCGCAAGGATTTTTTCGGGCTGCCCGTGCAAGCGCATGGTCAATTCCGTGACCAAACCCAATGTGCCCTCAGAGCCGACGAACAATTTGGTCAAATCGTAACCTGCTGAAGATTTGCGCGCCCGCGTACCTGTTTTTATAACGGTGCCATCGGCCAAAACCACTTCAAGCCCTATGACATTGTCAGCCATTGTGCCGTATTTCACTGCGGTGGTACCAGAGGCACGCGTCATAGCCATACCGCCCAGAGATGCGTTTGCACCTGGATCAACGGGAAACATCAGGCCAGAGGTGCGCAATTCGATATTCAATTGTTCACGTGTCACACCAGGCTGCACGATGGCATCCATATCTGAATCATTGACCTGCAAAATTTTGTTCATCTGGGTGAAATCAACAATCAACCCCCCATGAATGGCCGAGGTTTGCCCCTCAAGTGATGTACCTGTGCCCCAGCCGATGATAGGAATGTCATTGGCGTGACAGATTTTCACGATGGCTGAAACCTCTTGTGTCGTCTTGGGGTAGGCGACCGCATCTGGAGGTGTGTCAGGGTGCCAAGCTTCGGACCGACCATGTTGTTCAAGATCAGACTTGGAACGTGTGACACGCTTGTCTAAAACTAGGGCTAAATCTGCAAATACGGTGTCAGGAATCATGTCTTGGCCCTATTGTTTGGAAACTAAATGCGGCCCCTAAATTGCCGTGCCCTCAGTAAAAGCGCAAGTCCGAATGCGTTGTTAAAGTCAGGATTGCTGCCATATGCCGAAAGCAAAACCGTCCTCACCGCAAAAAGTTTGGGCGGACATCTGTTCGGGCCTCAGCGGCGTGCTGCACCTGATTCGAATGCGTGGCCCATCCCAAGTTCAGTTTTGGTTCATCGCCTTGCTCATCGGCGTTGCGTCTGGTTTTGCGGCTTTGTTCTTTCGCAAGTCGATCACGGCTTTGCAATCCTTTTTATATGGCGTCGAAGATGTCAGTCGTCTTCACAGTGCGGCCAGTGAGCTGCCTTGGTTTTGGGTGCTGTCGATCCCCGTGATCGGCGGTCTGGCCGTTGGGGTGATCCTGAATTGGTTCACACCAGATGGGCGGGTGCGCTCTGTTGCGGATGTTATCGAAGGTGCCGCGCTCAACGAAGGGCGTGTGGAAAAACGCGCGGGGCTTGCTTCAGCGGCGGCGTCATTGATCACGCTTTCTACAGGCGGCTCGACGGGGCGCGAAGGTCCAGTCGTGCACTTGGCGGCAGTGATTTCAAGCTGGGTCTCGCAGCGGCTTCATGCCAGTGGATTAACAGGGCGTGACCTTTTGGGCTGTGCTGTGGCAGGGGCTGTATCGGCCTCGTTCAACGCGCCTATTGCGGGGGCATTGTTCGCATTGGAGGTCATCTTGCGTCATTTCGCCGTGCATGCTTTTGCCCCGATCGCCATCGCGGCTGTGGCAGGCACTGTTATCAACCGCATCGAATACGGCGATGTCACCGAATTTACGCTTGCCGCAGAGGGTGCTTTGTCTTTCTACGTCGAACTGCCTGCTTTCGTACTTTTGGGATGTGTGTGCGGTTTCATCGCAGTCGCGATGATGCGATCCATCTTTATGGCTGATGATTTCGGATCATGGGTGGTCGAACGTATTCATCTGCCACCCGTTTTTCGCCCTGCTTTGGCAGGGCTTTTGTTGGGACTCTTGGCCGTTGTGTTTCCGCATGTGATTGGGGTCGGTTACGAGACGACCTCGGCTGCTTTAACAGGGCAATTGCTGCTGTGGCAGGCGATCGTGTTTACTGTCGTTAAGGTTGCAGCTGTGGCCATCACCATGGCGGGGCGCATGGGCGGCGGTGTCTTTTCACCCGCTTTGATGATCGGTGCGATGAGTGGCTTGGCCTTTGGTTTGATCGCCACGGCTGTGTTTCCAGACGTGTCGGGCACGGTGACGCTTTATGCTTTGGCGGGCATGGGCGCGGTGGCCGCGGCCGTATTGGGCGCGCCTATTTCGACCACTTTGATCGTGTTCGAACTGACGGGCGATTGGCAAACGGGATTGGCTGTTATGGTCGCGGTGTCTTTATCGACTGCGATTGCATCGCGATTGGTGGATCGATCATTCTTTTTGACACTTTTAGAACGCCGTGATGTGCATTTGGCAGCGGGGCCTCAGGCTTATTTGCTGGCGACAATGCGGGTTCATCAATGCTACCGCGCCCCAGATGCGCCGCGTGCGGCCAGAGAATCCGAATGTAAGGAATTGATTTCAAAGGGCATATACATATCGCCCAATGCCACATTAGAAACCGCCATGCCGCTGTTTGAGGCGCAGAATCTCGTATTTATTCCTGTGGTCACCTTGCATGAGGAAACAGGACCAGACCTGCATGGGGCTTTGTTTCAGGTGGATGCTTTGCGGGTGTTTAACAAGGCACTGGCAGCAACCGCAGCCGAAGAGCACAGTTAATCCACGCCAGTGTTCCCAGAAAAAAAACGCGCAGAATGATCTGCGCGCCTTTGCTTTGGTTTGGTGAGCGGGCTGCTTTACAGCAATTCCACCGCCACTTGATTCGGGTAAAATGCCAAATGGCCTGCGATTTGTTCCAACCCAGATTTTGGATTTTCATAAGACCAAGCTGCATCTTTTAGCAAAACCGATTTGGTTTGGATCGAATAATAGGATGCAACGCCTTTGTGCGGGCAGGTTGTTTTGGTGTCGGATGTATCCAAAAACGCCATCGCTAGAGACGCGCGCGGAAAATAGATTACGGGGGCTGCATCGCCTTCGATCAATTCCAATGCCTGATCGGATTCTCCGATAACGGCACCGCCAGCGCGCACAACGTAAGTTCCAGATGCGGGGCGAATTTTGATAAGATCTGTCATGAACAGGTCTCCCTTAATATCAATTTTGCATAGCATAGCAGGCAATGTGTAACAGGTATATGCTAGAGCGGTTGAGTTGCTTTGCGCAGCCAGCTTTGCGCCGTTTCACTTACATGTGGGGAAATCAAATCCCAGACCTGTGCATGATAATCATCCAACCAATCGCGCTCCCATGGGGCCAATTCATCAGTGTTGATCAAATCACGCTCAATTGGCACGAAAGTCAAAGTTTCGAAATCTAGCATTTCCCGCGGATCGCCACCCTCAAGGGGGGCTGCATCGCGTACCACAATCAGGTTTTCGATACGAATGCCAAAAGCCCCTGCTTTATAGTAGCCAGGCTCATTGGATAAAATCATACCTGCCTGCAAGGGCAAGGTAGAGGCGCGTGAAATGCGCTGTGGGCCTTCGTGCACGGACAGATATGAGCCCACGCCGTGCCCCGTGCCGTGATCGTAATCGCAGCCCATCCGCCATAAGGGCGCGCGCGCCAAAGCATCTAAATGCGCGCCAGACACGCCTTTGGGAAAACGCGCAGCCGAAATCGCGATCATGCCTTGCAATACGGCTGTAAAAGCGGCGCGTTCTTGCGATGTGGGAATGCCCAAGGCCAATGTGCGGGTGATATCCGTTGTGCCATCTTCATATTGACCGCCGCTGTCGATCAATAAGAGTTCGTTTTCAGACAGGCTGCGGTCTGTGTCTGTGCTCACACGGTAATGCACAATCGCGCCGTTGGGGCCCGAGCCGCTTATTGTGTCAAAAGAGATGTCTTTCAAGGCGCCTGTGGCTGCACGACAGGCTTCAAGCTTTTGTGCTGCTGACATTTCGCTTTGTGTTTCAGGGTCTTGTGCTGATAGCCATGCAAGAAATTCCACCACAGCCGCACCATCGCGGATATGTGCGCTGCGCGCGCCTGCGATTTCTTCGGGTGTTTTGCAAGCCTTTGGCATGATGCAGGGGTCTTCGCCAGTGACAATTTCCGCTCCCGCGGTTTCGATCAAACTGCGCAACGCATAGGGGGCCGAGGCGGGATCAATCAAAACCCGCCCCTTTAGCGACGACAGATGGGCATTAAAATCAGCGCGCTCGGCAATGGAAATACGCGGGTCTGGGCCAAGATTGTCAAACTTTGATGGCTGTGCAAACAGGTGCATCTTGCCCTCGGCATTCAGGGTCGCAAAAGCCTGAACCACGGGATTGTGGGCGATGTCTGCGCCGCGAATATTCAACAGCCAAGACAGGCTATCAGGCAGGGTGAACACAACAGTTTGCGCCCCCGTTTTTGCCATAGTATCCAAAACCAAGGCAAACTTTTCACTGCTTGATTTTCCCGTAAGTTCGATGGGCTGTACGATTGCTGGCGCATTGGGGCGCGGGGGGCGATCTGGCCAAATTTTGTCAACCTGATTGGCCACGGCCTGAAGTTTCTTACCACTGGGCTGCAATGTTTTGCGCAGGGCTTCGATTTCTTGTTCGGTATGAAGCCAAGGGTCAAACCCGATGATGTTTGCATCACAGCTCAACAGCCAGTCCCCAAGCGAAGTCTCGGGCCAGTCCACATATTCAAACAGATCAGCATCACATTGGGCGCGTACCTGAACGGTATAACGCCCATCCGTAAACATCGCGGCTGCATTGCTTGTGACGGCACAAAACCCCGCAGACCCCGTGAACCCCGTGAGCCAAGACAGTCGTTCGTCGCAAGGGGCCACATATTCGCCTTGATGGGCATCAGCGCGTGGCACGATATAGGCATCTAGTCCAGCCTCTTTCATAGCCACCCTCAGGGCGGTCATGCGGGGGGCTGCTTGGTCTGGACTGCTTGTGACATCGTAAGATTGAAACATGTCTGTCGCCTTTTATCTGTCTGTGATCTGGGGTTACATCGCTTTGCGGATACCTGCAAAGCGGGCGCGCGCCCTTGGGTCTGTGTCAAAAAGTGCGGCCAATTGTTCGGTCATTGCCCCTGCAAGTTGTTCAACATCGGTGATGGTTACAGCGCGTTCGTAATAGCGGGTCACGTCATGACCGATGCCAACAGCAATCAATTCAACTTGTTTGCGTTTCTCAACCATTTCAATCACATCGCGTAGATGTTTTTCCAGATAATTGGCGGGATTTACAGATAGGGTGCTGTCATCAACAGGCGCACCATCTGAGATCACCATCAAGACTTTGCGCGCCTCAGAGCGGGCGATCATCCGTTTATGCGCCCATTCCAAAGCCTCGCCATCTATGTTTTCTTTCAGAAGGCCCTCTTTCATCATCAAGCCCAAATTGGACCGCGTGCGGCGCATCGGGGCATCGGCGTTTTTATAGATGATGTGACGCAGATCGTTCAAACGACCTGGCATTTGAGGGCGGCCTTGGGCCAGCCATTCTTCGCGGCTTTGCCCACCTTTCCACGCACGGGTGGTAAAGCCGAGCACTTCAACTTTAACAGAGCAGCGTTCCAATGTGCGTGACAAAACATCCGCACATATAGCGGCAATCGAAATGGGGCGACCGCGCATCGAACCTGAGTTGTCGAGCAAGATCGTTACAACGGTATCGCGAAACTCGGTATCTTTTTCATGCTTGAACGACAAAGGCGTTGTGGGATTGGCCACAACCCGCGCAAGGCGGCCTGCATCCAGCGTGCCTTCTTCTAAGTCAAATTCCCATGACCGATTTTGTTGCGCCTGTAAGCGGCGCTGCAACTTGTTGGCCAAACGCGACACAGCGCCTTTGAGCGGTTCAAGTTGTTGGTCCAGATAGGCACGCAGGCGTTCCAATTCGGCGGGGTCCGCCAAATCTTCTGCTGCGATTTCTTCGTCGTATTTGTTTGAAAATACCTGATAGTTGGGATCTGCATCTGAAACGGGCGCGGGTTGTGGAGCCTCGACTTCAGATTCTTCGTCTGGCAGTTCCATTTCTTCGGAATATTCTTCATCGGCCATATCGTCTGACGACATGCTGGCCTGAGAGGCATCTTGTTGTTCTTCTTGCGCGTTTTCGGCTGAGGCCTCGGCTTCGTCTTCTTGTTCGTCGTCTTGGTTATCGGACTCTAAGTCTTGTTCTTCTTCTTCGTCGGTTTCAGCGTTTTGATCTTCGTCGCTGTCCAATTCATCAGGGTCATCGCCCAGTTGATCGCCGTATCCAAGATCTTCGATCAAACGGCGTGCCAAACGTGCGAATGCAGACTGGTCCTCTAGAAAAGAGTCCAAGTCATCAAAGGTGCCCGCGGTTTGCTGTTCGATAAAGCTGCGCCAGATTTCCATGACATTTTGCGCACCGCTCGGCAGGTCTTGCTCTGTGGTCAGGTGCCGCATGTAATAGCCCATGGCCTGCGCCAAAGGGGCGTCTTCGGTGGATGTGACCCCATCATAGCCACGACGCAGCGCGTCATTGCCAATTTTCGCGCCGATGTTTTGACTGGTGCCAGGCATGTGACGTGCGCCCACGGCCTCGACCCGCGCGGTTTCCAGAGCATCGTAAATATCATAGGCCATTTGGCCTTGGGGGGCGTAACGATTAAATGTGGATCCGTCGTGATATTTGTGGCGCAGGGCCAATGAATCCGCAGTGCCGCGCGCAATCAGAACTTCTTCGCGGGTCATGCGGCGCGACACTTGTGGCAAACGCACCGTATCAGGCGTGAGCCCAGACGGGTCCATCGAATATGTCACCGTCAAGTCGCTGTCACCCGCAAGCACTTTGGTGGCTTCAGCCAGTGCTTTTTTAAACGGATCAGCAGGGTTGTCGCTTGGCTTACTCATTGGGTTTAATCCCTGGATATAACCACGAAGGGCATGGGGAAAAGGGCAGGGGTGCGCGCCGCAAAGAGGGCGCGCAGCACTTTATGCAACGATGGATGCAGCACTTTCAGGCAGTTCTTCACCGAAACAGCGTTGGTAAATTTCCGCCACCGTTTTGCGCTCCAATTCGTCACATTTATTGAGGAATGTAAGACGGAAGGCATAACCGATGTCTTGGAAGATCGAAGCGTTCTGCGCCCAAGTGATCACAGTGCGCGGCGACATGACTGTCGATAGATCGCCGTTCATAAAGGCTGTACGCGTCAGATCGGCTGTTGTCACCATTTGGCTGATCTGCTTGCGACCTTTTTCTGTGTTGTAATGTGGGTTTTTCGACAAAACGATGTTGGTCTCTGCATCATGGCTGAGATAGTTCAACGTGGCGACCAAGGACCAGCGGTCCATCTGCGCTTGGTTGATTTGTTGCGTGCCGTGGTACAGACCCGTTGTGTCGCCCAAGCCCACTGTATTCGCTGTTGCGAACAAACGGAAATTCGGGTTCGGCGTGATGATTTCGTTTTGGTCCAAAAGCGTCAGCTTGCCGTCATGTTCCAACACGCGCTGGATCACAAACATCACGTCAGCGCGCCCTGCATCATATTCGTCGAACACAATCGCAACAGGGTTGCGCAGCGCCCAAGGCAAGATGCCTTCGTGGAATTCAGTGACTTGTTTGCCGTCTTTCAGTTTGATGGCGTCTTTGCCGATCAGGTCGATACGTGAAATGTGGCTATCCAAATTCACACGTACGGATGGCCAGTTCAAACGGGCTGCGACTTGTTCGATATGTGTGGATTTGCCTGTGCCGTGATACCCTTGGATCATCACGCGGCGATTGTGGGAAAATCCCGCCAAGATCGCCATGGTGGTATCGCGATCAAATTTGTAGGTCGGGTCGATTTCAGGCACGCGCTCAGACGGTGCGGCAAACCCTTTTACGGTCATATCTGTGTCGATGCCAAAGACTTCGCGCACTGAGATTGTTTCGGTCGGTTTTGCATTTGCGTCCATGGAAAAGCCCGTTCTGATACCTAATGTCTTGTTGGTCACTTCATGCCTGTTTCGGGCTTGAGGTGCAAGGGGGGGCGGGAAAGCTGCGCAGTGCCAAGGTGGAAAACGCGAAGGCTTTTAGAGAGGGCATTTAGAATTCACAGCGGGCTTACATGCTTCACTCGGATCTGGATCACTTTCGGTCGTCACAAGTTTGTTATGGTATCTATGAGATTTTATGTCACTTTTTGTGATCCACGCGCTGATGGGCTCCGTATCCCTTGTAACCTCGCCATGATGGATGAGGACGAAAACAAATGGAGAAACAACATGATGCGTTCCCTTATTCTTTCTACAATCGGTGCCACTGTAATCGCTGGTGCAGCTTTTGCAGATGACCACGGCGAAAACCCAATGGTGGGCGGCGCAGAAATGTTTGCTGAGAAAAATATTGTAGAAAACGCGGTGAACTCTGCAGATCACACAACGCTTGTTGCGGCTGTGACTGCGGCTGGCCTTGTTGATACATTGGCCTCAGAAGGTCCATTCACAGTATTTGCACCAGTGAATGACGCCTTCGCAGCTTTGCCTGAGGGCACAGTCGAAACATTGCTGAAACCAGAAAACAAAGATCAGCTGACAACAATTCTGACCTGCCACGTTGTCGGCGATGCAGTGATGGCCGAGGCTTTGAAAGGCATGATCGAAGCTGACGGCGGCAAACACCCTGTTCCAACTTTGGGCGGCTGTACTTTGCAAGCATCTTACGCTGACGGCATGATGATGCTGGAAGACGAAAACGGTAACGTAGCAACAGTGACAATTGCAGATGTGAAACAATCCAACGGTGTGATCCACGTGATCGACACAGTGATGTTGCCTGCTGCAATGTAAGTCTTGCCTACTTTGACTTATTACGAGTGAGTGTGGCTGTTTTTCGCACGATTGGGCGTCCTTCGGGGCGCCCTTTTTCGTTTCAACACATCATGGCATTTGCCTAAGGCGCCCAGCCCCTCTACATATCAGTTTAACACGGGTTTAAAGGGTAAACAGATGAGCGGCTTACTGGCTTTATTAGATGATGTGGCAGGGATCGCAAAAGTTGCGGCTGCCAATGTGGATGACATCGCGACACAGGCGCTAAAAGCGTCAAGCAAAGCGGCAGGGGCAGTGATTGATGATGCCGCCGTGACGCCGAAATATGTTCAAGGGTTTCAGCCCGCACGCGAATTGCCGATCGTTGGCAAAATTGCGCTGGGGTCCATTAAAAACAAATTGATCGTTCTTTTGCCTGCGGCTTTGCTGCTGTCGGCTTTTGCTCCTTGGTTGATCATGCCCTTGCTGATGATCGGTGGGTGTTACTTGTGCTTTGAAGGGGCTGAAAAGGTCTATCACCTGTTCAAACCCCATGCGCCACATGCAGACGGGCATCTGGATGCTGAAGGCGATCCAACACATCTGGAAGAGGCAAAGATTGCAGGCGCGGTTAAAACGGATTTTATTCTATCTGCGGAAATCATGACCATCATCTTGGCGGGGCTTGATCCATCAGGATCATTTTGGTTCAAAGCCGCCGCCTTGGCCTTGGCTGGGGTGATTATCACTGTTGCTGTCTACGGATCCGTTGCCTTGATCGTAAAGGCAGATGATGTGGGCCTATGGCTTGCGCGTGTGGGGCGTTTGTCTGTAACGCGTGCTTTGGGGCGTGGTATCGTGAAATTTATGCCCGTTTTGATGAAGGCTTTGATGATTATCGGCACCGCTGCAATGATTTGGGTCGGCGGATCCATCATCATTCACGGTATGCATGAACTTGGCCTGCATCATCCTTATGTGGAAATTCATCACCTGTCTGAAATTGCAGCCGCAGCTATGCCCAAAGCGGCAGGCTTTGCTGCATGGTTCATGACAGCGCTCTGTGACGGTATTTTGGGCCTCATCTGGGGGCTGATCCTGATCCCGATTGTGACCAAGGTGATCAATCCTTTGATCAATCGTGTCACGGGTGCAAAGAGCGCGGCACAGCACTAGGCCCGATCTAAAATTTGACTATGAAAAAGGCCGCTCAGAAATGAGCGGCCTTTTTAAGTCTTCGTCGTGATCTTATGCGCATGAGGCGCGACAGCCCGTTTATTTAAAGAAACGGCTGTCTTTGACCTGATCCCATGCCCAAACAACTTGTTGCAGCTGTTCCTCTTGTGAGCGATCGCCGCCGTTCACATCTGGGTGCAGGATCTTGATCAAGCTGCGGTACTGCTTTTTGATCTCTGCTTTGGTCCAGTAATCGCGCGCTTCCAAAATCTCGATGGCTTGGCGTTCTGGCGCAGGCAGTTTACGCGACGATGCACCCGGATCACTTTTGCCGGGGTTTTGCGTTGCGTTTTCGCCCAGCACTTGATGCGGATCATCCACGCCCAAACGTGCCCAAGCACGCTCTTCGCTGGATTTTTTGCCAAAGGGCTTGGTAGGGCGTTCACCCGTTTCAGCCGCTTTGAGTTGTTCTTCCATTTCTTCGGGCGTTGCATTGTCGAAGAAATTCCATTTCAAATTATAGGCGCGCACATGCTCTTTGCAGAACCATTTGAATTCATCCAAATGATCGGGAGACCTTGGCGCACGGTACTGACCCTGCTCGGTACAGCCTTCATGTTCACATTCTCTTTGAGATGTTTCAAACGCACCTGACATGCCGCGGCGACCGCCACGACGTTTCTGCTTGTCCTTCGCTGCGGATATATCGAAACCAAAGGGATCGTCTTTTTGCATGTCTCTTTACCTTTTAGACTCAGGCAAAAGACTTTAGAGCATATAGAGAATTTGGAAAGAGGGGATTGCCTAAAATGTCGATCACAGATGAAATGAAAGCGTGTTTATCCACAGCTTTTTCGCCAACTCAACTGGAAGTGATTGATGACTCTGCATCACATGCGGGCCATTCGGGCAATCCGGGCGGTGACGGGGAAACCCATTTTAACGTGATGATCCGCGCTCAGGCTTTTGCAGGGATGTCGCGGGTGGCCCGTCACCGCGCCGTTCACACGGCGCTTGGTGACATTGTTCCGCGCATCCATGCCTTGGCCTTGGACATTGATGTCTAGCCTCAGCTGTCGCGGCTGACCTTTGGTGCGGCGCGTGACGCGGTCGGTGGGGTTGCGGCTGGGTCAATTGCTGGCGCGGGCGTTGGCGTTTCTGCGTTGGTTTTCGTACCCTCAGGAGCTTCGCTGGCCTCAGCATCCTTTTGCGTCTGTTCTTGATCATTTGCCGCAGCCAGCGCATCTTCTTGGGCAAAGGTGCCAAAGCCAGAAGTTTCATCTTGGAAAATACCAAAATCAGCCGAACGTCTGAACACCAAGACCGTGTGGTAAGTGATATTTTTAGATGTCAAACCAGCGCGTTCTTCCATGGGAACAACGTCAGAGCGCAGATATTCCCATCCCTCTTCACCAAGGGCGTTTAAGCGTGTTTGCATGGCTTGGGCGATGCGCGCCTCAGACGTTTTGATGCCTTTGGCCTTTTCGCCTTTGCGCGGGGCAGGGATAACGCGGTACTCATAGTTCGACATTCTTGGGCTCCAATCTTTGTTGGCTGCGTTGGATTCTATCTGTTCATCTATCGCATAAAAAGCTTTGCGCAAATGAGATGATTTTCACAAGCCAGCTGCGCTACAAAAAAGGGCGGCCATTTGACCGCCCGATTTCATGTAAATGTAAAAGCGTTACAGACCCAGCTTTTTGGTGACCAATTCGTTGACCGCCGCTGGGTTGGCTTTGCCGCCCGATGCTTTCATCACTTGGCCCACGAAGAACCCGACAAGTTTCGGGTTTTGTTTGGCTTTTTCCACTTGCGCAGGGTTGGCGGCGATCACTTCGTCAACAGCCGCTTCGATAGCGCCCATGTCTGTAACCTGTTTCATGCCACGGTCTTCCACGATTTTTGCAGGATCGCCGCCCTCGGTGTAGACGATTTCGAACAGGTCTTTGGCGATCTTGCCAGAAATATCACCTGCTTTGATCAGCTTAACCACACCGCCCAATTGTTCAGCCGATACAGGGCTGTCAGAAATATCTTTGTCGTCTTTTTTCAGACGGCCAAACAATTCATTGATCACCCAGTTTGCGGCCAGTTTGCCGTCTGTGCCCTCGGCAACACGTTCGAAATAGGCGGCATTGGCGGTGTCTGCGGTCAAAACGCTTGCGTCATATTCGGACAGGCCAAAGGCAGTGACAAAACGCGCTTTTTTCTCGTCAGGCAGTTCAGGCAAAGATGCCGCAATGTCATCGACCCAAGCCTGTTCAATTTCCAAAGGCAATAGATCAGGGTCAGGGAAGTAGCGGTAATCATGCGCTTCTTCTTTGGACCGCATAGAGCGTGTTTCGTTTTTATCGGCATCATACAGGCGTGTTTCCTGTTTGATTTCTCCACCGTCTTCGATGATGGCGATTTGGCGGCGTGCCTCATAGTCAATTGCGGCTTGAATAAAGCGTGTGGAGTTCATGTTTTTCAACTCGCAACGGGTGCCTAAGTGACTGAAATCGCCTGTTTCCGCGAATTTTTCGTATTGACCCACGCGGCAGACAGAGACGTTGACGTCTGCGCGCATTGATCCGTTTTGCATATTGCCATCACAGGTGCCCAAGTAGCGCAGGATTTGGCGCAGTTTCAGCACATAAGCGGCGGCTTCTTCGGGGCCGCGAATGTCAGGGAAAGACACGATTTCCATCAGGGCCACGCCTGTGCGGTTCAAATCAACGAAAGACATGGTCGGGTCCATATCGTGGATGGATTTACCCGCGTCTTGTTCCAAGTGAATGCGCTCGATGCGCACTTTGCGCGCCACGCCGGGTTCCATATCAACCAAGACTTCGCCATTGCCCACGATGGGATGGTAGAGTTGTGAGATTTGGTAGCCCTGCGGCAAGTCAGGATAGAAATAGTTTTTGCGATCAAAGGCAGAAAACAGATTGATTTCAGCTTTCAGGCCCAGTCCTGTGCGCACAGCTTGTTCGACGCAAAACTCGTTGATGACAGGCAGCATGCCAGGCATGGCGCTATCAACGAAAGCCACGTTTGAATTTGGCTCATTGCCGAAGAGGGTGGAGGCGCCAGAAAACAGCTTGGCTTGGCTTTGCACCTGTGCGTGAATTTCAAGACCGATGACCAATTCCCAGTCGTGCTTCGCGCCTGCGATGACTTTGGGCTTTGGGCTTGTGTATTCGATGGTGTCAAGCATGACGCGGGCTCCAGCTAAATCAGGTTTATCCGCGTTCTAAGTGAGCATGGCGCGGGGGGCAAGTGTTATGCCGCCCGCAGGGTCTTTCGACGTTCATTTAAACGGCGTGTTTTAGGGCTTTTGCTTCCCATGCTTTCAACTCATAGCGCGAAAGTTGGCCTATGTTTTGTTCTAGCTCAGGGAAAATCGCCAAAATTTCGTCGCGTGCTTCGACGGAAACCGCTTCTAGCGCTTCTTTGCCAGGATACAGGCTTTCTGTTGGGCAACTTTCAGCAAAGATAATTTGATGGTCGTCAAACAGCATGTGGAAATATTCGACCACACCACCAGATTGCAGGCGAATTTTGTCGTCATTGACCAAATGCTTGGCGGCGACCAAAACATCGCGTTCACCGAATAGTACTTGCGCCTGAGGTCCGCGCAGCAACATGCGGTGGTTTTGTGAGACTTTCAGGTCGCGCACATTGCCCAAAGCGCCTGCTTTGATCAACACTGGGGCCATTGTGCCCTCGGCTCGCATTTTGCGTGCGCCGATCCAGCGAATGGTCTGAGGGCCGTTGTCCAGCGTGTTGACCTGATCGCCTTCTTGCAAAGCTTCGATGAACATCGGGCCTTTAGGGGTGTCAATCAAAGTGCCGCGGGTCAAACAAATCGCGGCTGCAATCGCTGCTTCGGCAAAAACATTATTTTCAATCGAAAAGGTATCATTGCCGTTTTCGTTGCCAGAAATAACGCCATCGCCGTCATAATCCACATCGGTGTCTTGCATGATGATATCGGTGCCCGGATCAGACAGATCCACACCTGGTGCGATGAAAAGTTGGTCTAGGTCTGGTGCGCCTGGATCATTGGACCGAAATCCATCGGCTGCGACGTTGATATAAGTGTCGCCCATGGCGCGCACCGATCCGCTGACCAATTCACCTGTGTCATCGTTGTTGCCCCACCACCACGGGTTTTGCGAGGGCGCGATGTCATAGGTGTAAAGCGGGATGCCGTTTACATAATCAGCAGCCGAGGCATAAACCACGATGTCAGTGATCTGACTGTTGCTGCTAAATTCGCCATTGTTCGAAATGTTATCCGCCGTAAAAACGACGACTGCATCGGGCGCAAATACATTTTCGCCGCCACGCACATCTACATAATCATTGGAGTCACCACGGTTGTCGTAGGCATATCCAATAGGGTTATTGATGATGGACGAGCCCATCACAATGATATCTTCGGTGGGCATATGCTCTGCCTCGTATGTTGTTGGACGTATCCGTCCGCTGCCTCAAATGACGTTTTTTCAAAACCAGCAAGTCTTCTAAAGAGACCTTTATTGCTATGGTTTCACGTCTATTGAGTAAGGCTAGAGCTAAAAGTATTAATTTGTCCAGAGGCTTGCGCGTCACTTTCAATGTAATCACTTAAGCGTGTCGTTTATGCACAGGCCGCCCTAGGGCCTGTTTCAGGCGCCCCGCGCGACGGCGCGCAAAGCGTCAACAGATGACCCGTGGTTACAATGGCCCAAGACCCGCGCGCATAACGCCCAATCGTAAGGGCTTAATATCGTGGACTGTTTTCAAACCTAGCAAGCGCACCGATTGCAACAACGGAGCATCAGAACGCACCACACGGTTGAACAGATCGACGACCTTTGCACGGGCTTTGATATCGCGGTGACGGGCCTGTGCATAGGTATTCAGCATAACATCATCCCCCAAACGATCGGGCGCGTCTTCGCATAAGGTTAAAAGTTCTGCGATATCATTCAGGGAGGTGTTCAAGCCCTGTGCGCCAATGGGCGGCAGAACATGGGCGGCTTCTGCCACGATGGCAACACGTTGCGCCGATAGACGATCTGCCACTTGGGTCACGATCGGAAATATGCCTCTTTGAGAGGCCAGCTCCATCTGCCCCAAAAGACCTGCTGCGCGATCAGTCATCTGCGCGTTAAAATCCTTGGCCTCGAGTGTCAAAAGGGCGTTGGCTTTGGGGCCTTTGTTCATCCAAACAATTGCAGAGGCATGCCGCCCGTTAATATCTGCCAAAGGCACCATGGTGAACGGGCCGCCGTCGCGGTAAATTTCGGTCGATACATTGCCATGCGGGGCATCGTGAAAGGCGGTGAAGGCCAAAGATTTTTGCCCATAGCGCGTGATGGAGGCGCCGATACCGCAAGCATCGCGTACGGCAGAGTGCCTGCCATCTGCTGCGATCACCAGCTTTGCATTTACTGTTGATCCATCGGTCAAGGTGACAATCGCACTGCCTGTGCGGGTTAAAATGGATTTGAAACCCACACCAAATCTGGCGGTCGTATTTGAAATTTTTGGTAAAATCTGTACCAATGCTTCGCGCATCCGCCAGTTTAGAAAATTCCAACCAAAAGGCGCATCGGCCGTTTCGCGCCCTTCAAATTGGCGTTCTGAGCGAACCTGAGGCTGGCCGTTCTCGACAAGGGTGTCCACAATGCGCAACCCTTCAAGCGGTGTGGCATAGGGGGCAAGATCATCCCAAATCCCAATCTTTTCAAACAGATCACGGGCGGGGCGTAAAAAGGCAGTCGAGCGGAGGTCCGTGTTGTCAGCATCGCTGACGGTCACAGGTCTTTGCGGATCTACGATCAGCGTTTTGAAGCCGCTTGCGCCAAAAGCCGCGGCCGCGGTGAGGCCTGCAATGCCACCGCCGACCACAAGGATATCCACCTGTTCGCGCTGTGCTTTTGGGGATGATGTGCTCATAGTGGCTCCGTTTCGCTGTCTCAGACGTCTTGATGCTTCATCTAGGGCGTTCTGCGTCAGATGTCCAAGCGTCACGCTGTCTCAGGCGGATGCCCCAGAATTTTACGCAAGAAAGCCGTTAAATCCGCCGTGTGATGCTGAATAAAAGGTGCGATATGCATGTCTTTTTCAGGCGCCACATGCACGGTTTTCATCCCCAGATCATGCGGTACTTTTAGATTGCGCGGATCATCTTCAAACATGGCTGCTTCTGGAGCGTGCATGCCATCCAGTTGTAAAATTTGCGCATAGGCTTGGGCATTGGGTTTAGGATGAAACCCTGCATGTTCAATGCCATAGACTGCATCGAAAAGTCCTGACAGGCCGCGCGCTTGTAACACTTTTTCAGCATAGGGCGCAGATCCGTTGGTGTAGACAATCTTGCGTCCGTGCAACTGATCAATCGCGGAGCGCAGGGAAAGATCAGGCGATAACACCGTAAAATCAATATCATGCACATAGGTCAGATAGGGCAAAGGGTCAGTGTCATGCAGATGCATCATGCCCGACAGTGTTGTACCAAAATCGCGCCAGTATTGCGTACGCAATCGCGAGGCATGATCGGGGGTGACGCCCAATTCTTTGGCCACCCAATCTGTCATCCGCACTTCGATCTGCGGAAATAGGGATGTCTCTGGGGGATAGAGTGTATTGTCCAGATCAAAGATCCATCCGCGGACATGAGAAAACTGTTTTTGAACCATAGGTCTTTGCTACTCTGCTCGCCTAAGACGCGCAAGCGTAACTAAGGGTTGAAGCTTGATCCTTCAGGCGTTTATGGTCAAACCGCACAGCCAAAGGAAAACGGATGCCAGTTGCGAACAACGCGCTCAATAAAAGCAGTTTAACGGGGTCTGCTGGACCACATAAAGATGCGTATAGTTTGATTTTGGATGCCATCGATACTGGTATCTATCGTCCTGGTGATCGCTTGGTTGAAAGTGAATTGGCCGAACGGTTTGGTGTGTCGCGCACCCCCATTCGCGAGGCGCTTCAACGGCTGGAAACGCAATCTATGTTGACCCGCGATGGGCGGTCTTTGATCGTGGCCTCGTTGGATCATAATCAGATGGCGGATCTATACGTGGTGCGTACCGAATTGGAAGGGTTGGCAGCACGATTGGCAGCGCGCCATGCGACACCAGAAGAAATCGCTGTCTTACGCGGCATGGTCGAAGAAGACCGTGCCTTGGTCGATGACCCCGATGCACTGTCACGCGCGAACAGGCGCTTTCACAAACAAATCCATCTGGCGTCGCACAATCGGTATTTGGTGAAACAGCTTGATTTGGTGCACCGCTCGATGGCTTTGCTGGCCACCACATCTTTGGCAGCGGAAGGGCGCGGCGAAGAAGCCATTGCGGAACATGATACTATTGTTCACGCCATTGAAACAGGGGATGGCGCGGCAGCGCATGCCGCTCTGAGCACCCATATTTCCAAAGCCTTTATGACTCGTCTTAAAATCGATGCAGAAAACGATCGTTAGCCTAAATTGGTTGGTCTTTTTTGTCTGTTGCTTTCAGCCGTTTTAGCACAGCTTTCAGCGCATCGGGCTTGGCATGTGCTGGCTGTGATCCCCAATCGGGTTGACTTTGCGTGCTTATCTTTTCCATATCTTCTCTCTCTTGGCGTGTCTGGTGATCAGGTAAGGCCAAGCCAAATGTCAATTTGCGCCTCTGCCAATGCGGCTTTGCGGGCGCATGACTGAAATTGATTGAGGGTTCTGCAAACCCGACGGCGAGTTGTGCCCTTTGCGTGTAAAATACTTTGGGGGGCACTGTTGGTGGGGCGGTATCGTTTGCTGTTTTACCTGCAACCACTTGAAGTTGACGCCCTAAAATCAATGGTTCTGATTTTTGGTAAGGCTCTGGTGAGGCTGGTAATTTTTTCGCTGACGTAAGGGGCGTTACCCTCAGTGGATCATCATTTTGGCATGTCGCATCGACATGGGAAAATGCTGCTTTTGTTTCAAGTGGCGCGGGCGTGTCTTGCATCGATAGGTCGTCGGACAGATCATGCAGATCATGCAGATCATGTAGACCATGCGCTGTTTTATCCCAGTAGTATGGCCGCGTGACCACTTCCCACAGGCCTTTGATCGCAGCAAGCGTGCCCAAAGGATAATAAAAATGCAAGGTAGGCACCCACTTCCACATGCCGCGATGTTTTGGCGTTGATGTGGCCAACATGCCAATCGCGATGGTGACCACTTCTGACATCAAAAATAGCCCCCCCAGAGCTAGAAATGCATCGTTGGGAACAACGTCTTGCAAGGGGTGGTGCAAGCCCAATGGCATGGCCCAAAACGACCACAGCAAAGGGGCGAGGATAAAGTTTGAAATCGTTCCAAAGAATAAAACTTGCACTCCAAAAAATTTCCACCACCCCAAATCTGCAAGAAGTTTGCGCGGACTACGCATATGCATCGCCCATGTCATGGCGTAGCCTTTAAGCCAGCGCGATCTTTGTTTGATCCACGGCCAAAGGCGGCAGTTTGCTTCTTCATCCGTGACGGTACGGATCAATTCGGTGCGGTATCCGTGGCGGGCCAAGCGAATGCCCAAATCGGCATCTTCGGTGACATTATGTGCATCCCAACCGCCGAGTTTTTCAATGGCATCACGGCGGAAAAACAAAGTGGTGCCCCCCAAAGGCACCACAAGACCGATGCGTTCGTAGCCTGGTAAAATGATGCGAAACCACGAAGCATATTCAACGGTAAAACACCGCGCCAACCAGTTGGTGCGCGCGTTGTAAAAATCTAGAATGCCCTGCACGCATGCGACCTTAGGGTCGGCATGTGCAAAGTGATGTGCCACTTTATGTATCTGTTCGGGTTCTGGCGCATCTTCCGCATCATAGATACCAATGATTGAGCCGCGACAAAAATCCAATGCGAAATTCAACGCTCGAGGTTTGGTTTTCACGCCACCGCGAGGGACAATAATGGTGCGCATCCAACGCGGTAATTCTGTGCGTGCAACGGCTTCTTGGGTTATCGCGTCATCTTCTTCGACAACTAAACAGATGTCTAAAAGTTCGCGCGGGTACGTGAGGCGTGACAAGCGCGTGATCAAGCGTCCTGCAATTTCATTTTCATGAAACAACGGCACCATGATCGACACTGTGGGCAATTTATATGCGCCGCGCCCTGTTGCAAATGTGGATTGGCGTTGACGAGATACGCGTGCCTGCGCAAAGGCTGCGGCCAATTTGAGTACCGAGGTTATGATCAAAACGACGATGGCCCAACACACGAGCGCCAAAAACATTATGCGAGGGGCTGCAATGGTTGCGACAATGGCAACAAAACAGACGCCAGAGAGTATGCGTAGCAGGCGCGCGATATCCAATTCGCGGCAGCTTTCATGAGCTGCGACGCGTGTTTCTGCGGCTTGGGCCAATTTGCGTTGACGTGATTTCATCAAGGCTTCGTGCAGGTTTGTTTCCGAAACAACGGCCATGCGGACTTGTCCGAACAGTGCGGTCAACCTTGGGCGCAATTCTTCGAATTGCTCTGGTCGGCACGAGGCTATGACCACACAAGAGCCAACTCTCACCCAAGGCAAAAGCCCTTTGCGCAAACATTCATCCGCCCCCAAAAGATCAATGAGGCGAACATCAGGCTTTTGTTTCGTGAAATCAGCGACTTCGGACCTGTATTGTTTGGCGAGCGCATTATACAGTGTCGTTTCATCGACCATATTATGCGCCAATAAGATGTCTCCAAGGCGCGCGTCTTGGCGTTGCCGCATGGCTGTGGCACGAATCAGATTTTCTGGGCTCAGCGCACCCATATCGACCAACATTTGCCCGATCGGAGTGCGTGCTTTCTCTAGGTCAGCACGCAGACCTGTCTGACCTGCAATGGTGCTGAATTGCGCATGTTTTACGCGGCGACCATGCATTTTTGACTGAAAGATACCGTGCCGCTGTTGCACCATGTGATTTTGAGACCCCTACACAGGCAGTCATTTGCCCTTATGTGTTGTGACTCAAGTTAGTTAATGGCGCGTTAACCACTCACCAGAATTGGGGAGACTCCCAGCTAAACGTCATTGGTTTTGTTGGTTTAGATACAATTGCGCATAAAAAAAGCCAGACCTCCTAAAAAGGGCTGGCTTTCCATCTGTGATATCAAGCGCTTTTAAGCGTTGGCGCGTTCTTTCAGAGCCTCAGCGAAGCGTTCAAACAGGTAATAGCTGTCCATCGGGCCAGGAGAGGCTTCTGGGTGGTATTGTACCGAAAATACAGGCTTTCCTGTAACTTTGAGACCGCAGTTCGACCCATCAAAAAGCGATACATGGGTCTCAACGACGCCTGAGGGCAGGGATTGCGCATCCACTGCAAAGCCGTGGTTCATAGATGTAATTTCTACTTTACCAGTGTCATTGTCTTTCACAGGGTGGTTGGCACCGTGGTGACCGTGGTTCATTTTTATGGTCTTCGCCCCAAGGGCCAAAGCTAACATTTGGTGCCCCAAGCAAATACCAAACACAGGCATGTCAGCGGCCAATACACCTTTGATCATCGGCACGGCATATGTGCCCGTTGCCGCAGGATCGCCAGGACCGTTTGACAAGAACACGCCATCAGGATTGTGGGCCAAAACATCTTCGGCTGTGGCCGTCGCGGGCAATACGGTAACGTCACATCCTGCAGAGGCCAAGCAGCGCAAAATGTTGCGTTTGGCACCGAAATCGATAGCAACGACTTTAAAGCCCTTGCTGTCACGCTTTGGATAGCCATCAGGCCACGCCCAACGCATTTCATCCCAAACGTAAGACTGTGCGCAGGTGACGTCTTTGGCCAAATCCATGCCCTCAAGGCCAGGGAAGTCACGTGCCATTTTGACCAAAGCTTCGATGTCGAAGTTGCCCTCTGGGTCATGGGCCATTGCCACATGTGGTGCGCCGTGTTGACGGATCGCGCGGGTCAAACGGCGTGTGTCTACGCCGCCCATGCCGATGCGCCCACGTTTTTCCAGCCACGGTCCCAATTCGGTTTCCGTGCGCCAATTGGATGGATCAGTCGGATCCCATTTGACGATCATGCCTGCAGCAACAGGATCTTGTGTTTCGTCGTCTTCCGCATTCACGCCAGTGTTGCCGATGTGAGGAAAGGTAAAAGTGACAACCTGACCTGCATAGGACGGGTCTGTCATGATTTCTTGGTAGCCTGTCATCGCAGTGTTGAAGCAAAGTTCAGCTGTGGTGGTGCCTGTTGCACCAAACCCTTTGCCGTAGAAAACAGTACCATCTGCCAGCACAAGGCAAGCTGTCGGTTTTGCAGTCGCTTGTGAAGTGGTCATGACTCGACTCCCTTTAAAAGGCCCAAAATTGTCGGGAAACTAGGGAAAGCAACGGGGGGCGTCAAGCGCGTGTTATGAATTTGACGAAATAATATTTTAATGTTTTTTATCAATGCCTTACATCTGTGGTAAATTGGTTGTTAATTGCAGCTGTTTTGGATAGTGTGGAAACTTGCAATGGCTCAGGGGATGAGACCGAATGGATATTCGAACACGTATCACTGCCGCATTAAAAACGGCGATGAAAGAAAAAGACGCAGCTCGTCTGTCAACTTTACGTTTGATCAGCGCAGCTATCAAAGATCGCGATATTGCGCTACGCGGCGACGGCAATGATGCCGGTGTTTCAGATGCCGAAGTTCTTGGTATTCTTGAAAAAATGGTCAAGCAGCGCAAAGAAAGTGCGCGTGCATTTGACGAAGGTGGCCGTATTGAAATGGCTGAAAAAGAACGCGCAGAAATCGTGGTTATCGAAGATTTTTTGCCACGCCAGTTGAATGACGAAGAAGTCGCAAAAGCAATCGAAGAGGCGATTTCAACATCAGGTGCCGAGTCGATCCGCGACATGGGCAAAGTCATGGGCGCATTGAAAAGCAAGTTCACAGGCCAGATTGATTTCGGCGCTGTCGGGCCGCGCGTGAAAGAAAAACTGGCGTAAACGCTGACTTCTCGGCGATTTATCAAAGACCGCGCTAAGCCAATTTCAACATCATAGCAAAAAGCCGCCCCTATATCGTGGGCGGCTTTTTGTATTCTAAAGCGCCACATGCTTGGGCTGAGCAGGTAAATTGAGCTGCTTTGCTTTTTGTTAATAGCTCTCGGCCACAGTTACGGCATCGGGCGTGTTCAGCGCGGCGCGCCAATTCTTATGGGGAAGACAGCATGACATCAGATGAGACAGTTGAAACGCAAGCAGGACGACAAGCGGCGGAATTGGCCTATTGGGCAAAATATGCGGATCAAAGTCCCGCCGCCCTTACGGAAACGGCTTTGCAAATGTATGAAAATCTTACCTTGGCGGAATTGGCTGAAATGGCGCTTTTGCCCCGTCAGGAAAGTGCTGCATAGCGTTTCTATCGGCGCAAGTCTTTGAGTTGTCCCAGTACAAAGGCCAAATCATCATGGAGTTGGCAGCGTTCTTCTGGCGATAGAAACCGTGCCAATTCCACGCTGCGCCCCTGATCCGTCGCGCTGCTGGTCAATGTGAGATAGTGCTCCACAGGGCCGCCAGCCGCATGCAAATGCAGCTTCACCCAATAGGGATTGGCCTCATAGGTTAGTTTTTCGCCTTTGGTTGTCCAATGGGTCAAAAGCAACCTATCGGACCACAGGGTCAGTTCTTCGCGCAGATGTGCGCGGTCGGACAAGCGCAGACCTGTCCAAAGCGCGGTTAAGGTTAGTAAAACGCAAGCAAGCAAAATCCAAAAAGCGAGCGTGCCAATAAAGGCAATGACAGGCAGGCATCCAGCAATAAACATCAGCCAAATCGCATTCTTAAATCCACGGTTGGGCATGGAACGATGGGGCCAAATATCGAGCTTTAGCAACGGCATTTCTGGTATCTGTGGGGTGGCAGGCAAGGAAGCCGCAGTGCGCGCCTGACTGTGATGATCAGGGGTCCAAAGATAGGGCATATGGCATAACATTTCGCTGGGTCAGATCAGCTGCAACATAGCGCGTAAGTCGCTGTATTTCAAAGTGCTCACATGTCTTTGGCCCATAAATGAATGGCGTGACATCGCAAGAGAGGGCTGGGGAGCCGCTGCGGCCTAAACCGTGAGCCATGAAAACGCGCGTTTTAAAAGACCACGCGCGTCGGATGTGACAGGGCGGCCATGCGCCATCAAGACTTGCTGCGCGGGCCAACTTAGAATGGTTTTGACACTCACACGCGCCGCATCGCGGTCCCGAAAAGCCCAGCGAAATTTGCGTGGCACTTGTGGTTTCTCACTTTCGATAAAATCCAAACGGGCGACGATAGCCCGCCATCCCTTGAACCAGCCTTTATCGAATTGCTGCAACAGGTCCGTAAATAAAATTGTTCCGCTGGGCTTGTGAAAGAACACCACTTCATCGGTCAGTAAATTGCCGCGCACAATGACCTGTGCCATGTCTTGGGCCCAAATTTGATCTGGCCTGTCTTCCAAAACTTCATTGAATACGATGTCACGGCGCTTTTCACGCAAGCGCGGCGCGGCGAAACATTTGGCGTCAGGGTAGGCTTCAACCCATTGCGCGAAGAACTGGTGGTGGAAAGAATTGGGGGCGATCAAGGCCACGACGGGGCCGATGGCATCAATCGCTTCTTGTATGCTTTCCGTCAGCTCCACAGGCGACCAAATCACAACGCCGCCATTTACGAGTTTAATCACAGCACAACGGGTAGGAAATGAAAATCCGTAAGAGCACAGCACAGGGCCTTTTGCTATCCAAATCCCATCGCCAAAAGGGGTGAGCATCTTGAAAACCTCATCACTAGATCGACGTACACCTTAACAAAGTTCAGTCCAATGAAAAGCCTTGTAAGGGGTTTACATAAGGGGAAATTTTGATCTGTGTCCCCTGCAAAATGGCTCAAGACTTCGCAGTATTGATCGGCAGAACTGAAGTGAGAGGTGTCAATGAAAAAGGCCCCGCAGAGAAACCTGCGGGGCCTTTCTTTAACTCAATCTGGGCTTAGTGCGCGTTGCCCTTGTCCCAGTCTTCTTGCTTTGGCAAGATTTCGAATGTGTGCTCTGGTGGTGGGCAGGGCAGGGTCCATTCGAGTGTGTCTGCGTATTCGTTCCAGTAGTTATTCTCGGTAACGCGTTTGCCCCATTTGAGGGAGTAAACGATCACACCGATAAAGAAGATGAAGGAAGCGAATGACAAGAACGCACCGTATGAAGACACCTTGTTCCACAAAGCAAAGGCTTCTGGGTAGTCGATGTAGCGACGTGGCATGCCTTGGCGACCCAAGAAGTGCTGTGGGAAGAAGGTCAAGTTCGCGCCGATGAACATCATCCAGAAGTGCAGGTGAGCTGCCCATTCAGGGTAGTGGCGACCAGACATTTTACCGAAGTAAAAGTAGATGCCAGCGAAGATCGCAAAGATCGCACCCAAGGACATAACGTAGTGGAAGTGCGCCACAACGTAATATGTGTCGTGGTAAGCACGGTCAACACCAGCTTGTGACAATACGATGCCTGTCACGCCGCCTACAGTGAAGAGGAACAAGAAACCAAAAGCCCAAACCATAGGTGCTTTGAATTCAACTGAACCGCCCCACATTGTCGCGATCCATGAGAAGATTTTCACCCCTGTTGGAACCGCGATAACCATGGTTGCCATCATAAAGTAGGTTTGCTGGCTCAGCGACATGCCGACTGTGTACATGTGGTGTGCCCAAACAACAAAGCCCAAGCCACCAATCGCGATCAAAGCCCAAACCATTGGCAGGTAACCAAAGACTGGCTTGCGTGAGAATGTCGCGATGATGTGCGAGATGATACCAAAGCCAGGCAAGATGATGATGTACACTTCAGGGTGTCCGAAGAACCACAAGATGTGTTGGTACAAAATCGGATCGCCGCCGCCGCCAGGTTGGAAGAAGGATGTGCCAAAGTTGCGGTCTGTCAGCAACATTGTGATCGCGCCTGCCAAAACGGGCAAAGACAAAAGGATCAACCACGATGTGACAAAGATAGACCATGCAAACAATGGAACTTTGAACAATGTCATACCTGGTGTGCGCATGTTCATGAATGTCGTGATCATGTTGATCGCGCCAAGGATCGAAGAGGCACCAGAAACGTGGACCGCAAAGATCGCAAGATCCATGGAATAGCCTGCTTCAGATGTCGACAATGGTGGGTAAAGTACCCAACCAACACCTGAACCTGCTTGGCCGTTACCGCCTGGTGCGAACAAAGATGCGATACCCAAAGCCACACCACAGACGTACATCCAGTAAGACAGGTTGTTCAAACGTGGGAATGCCATGTCTGGCGCGCCGATTTGCAAAGGCATAAAGTAGTTACCGAAACCGCCGAAGAGGGCTGGGATAACCACAAAGAACATCATCAAAACACCGTGGTAGGTGATCATAACATTCCAAAGGTGACCGTTTGGCGCACATTCGTCAGCGCCGAAACCTGAAATCAGGCGCGCTGCTGCATTGCCTGCTTCGTCAAGACACATGAATTGTACACCTGGCTCCATGAGCTCAAGGCGCATGTAAACAGTAAGTGCAACGGAAATGAATCCCACCAGCGCTGCGGTGATGAGATAAAGGATACCGATATCCTTGTGGTTCGTTGACATGAACCAGCGCGTAAAGAAATCGCGGTTGTCTTCATGTTCGTGGCCGTGAATGGCTGCGTCTGCCATGCGGTCCTCCCGAGTTATGGTGTTCTATGCGTTAAGCCGCGCAGCAACAGAGAGTCGCCCCACGGAATTACCAATGGTCTTAAAGGCAATAATTCGCTGGGGCAATGTGTCAACGCGCCTCACGACGGGAAAAAATGCCGCAGCCGGATTGAAAATCGTCATTCCTGACCGTTCAATATTGTAAAAAGTGGTTCGAAGTGGGGCTGCGCATAAAAAAACCGTCATGTTGCGACATGACGGTTTTCTCTTGATGAAAGGGTAGCTGCTTTGATTACTCGGCGTCAGATCCAACAGTGTCATCCGCCGCGGAGGCCTCTTGTTGGGGGCCGACTGCAGCAAGATAGGCGACAATGTTGCTGGCGTCTTTCAGCTTGAATGACATTTTAGACCGCGCTGCAGTATCGAGCTGGGCACTCAAAAAGCCTTTGGGGTCACGCACGTACTCTACCAAAAGATCTTCTGTCCAAGTCAAACCCGTTTCGCCAAGGGCGACCAAATCGTCGCCATATTTTGAAAACTCGGGGTCAGCCCCCGCTGTGCGCCCAACAATGCCGTAAAGATTTGGGCCTGTTTTGCCGCCTTTAAAAATAACCTCATCCGCACTGGCGATGGTGTGGCAAGCTTTGCATTTCTTGAACTCTTTTTCACCCTTCTCGACATCGGCTGCAAACGCGTTTGAGCTGGCGAAAAGAGCTGCGGCTGTAAGGGCGAAAATACGCTTCATGGGTTATCCTGTCCTTGGTTCGTGGTGGTGCAACTATGGTAAGCCCGCAGTGGAATGAGCGCGAGTTCCTAAATGTCGCAGGGCGCAGATGTCGCAGCCACGCCTATCTTATTGTTCTTTTTCAAACACATCCGAAAATGAATTGCGCAGCGCTACATCCACATCGTCCATGGTCACAGGCAATCCAAGATCAACCAATGAAGTCACGCCATGTTCTGTAATCCCACAAGGAACAATGCCACCGAAGTGGCTAAGGTCAGGTTCGACATTGATCGACAGCCCATGAAATGACACCCATTTGCGAATACGCAGCCCGATCGCGGCCACTTTATCTTCGGCGGGGGCGCCTGTTGCGGTGAGCGGTTTGTCGTCACGCAGAACCCAAACCCCCACGCGGCCTTCGCGGATTTCACCTTTGACATTAAATTCTGCCAAGGCTGCGATCACCCATTCTTCCATCGTCTGCACAAATTTGCGCACATCTTTGCCACGCTTGTTCAAATCCAGCATGGCATAGGCCACACGTTGGCCCGGACCGTGGTAGGTATACTGTCCACCGCGGCGCGTGTTGTAGACAGGAAAGCGATCAGGTTCGACCAAGTCCTCAACCTTTGCCGATGTGCCTGCTGTATACAGCGGCGGATGTTCCACCAGCCAGATCAATTCGTCAGCCTCACCGCGTGCAATGGCATCGGCGCGTGCTTCCATTTCAGCCAAGGCTGTATCGTAATCGGTTAAACCGCTTGAAATTTTCCACTCAACCATTGATGCGATCAGGGCAGAAACCCTGCCTCCTTTAAAACAGGGACATAAGTGCGTGACACAGGAATGTCACGCCCATCCGAGGTTTTGATCACTGCCTTTGCCCCATCACGGCGCACAGCTGTAACGTGTTCGCGGGCGACCCAATGCGAACGATGCACCTGAAATCCATCGCCTGCTTCGCGTATTGCATCTGCCAATCTGATCAAAATCATTTCTGTCCCTGACGTGGTGGTGACATCGACGTAATGATCTTTGACCGACAAGGATATGATCGCGCCGCGTTTGTCAAAGGGGAGGCGCGCCAAGAGGGGCGTGTCTTGCGGTGCGGGACCTGAGTCAGGATTTGGTTGGGCGATGGGGGCTGAAGTCTTATGCGGGGCAGGCTGCTCGTTCAAAACAACCGCTATTGCCATGCGTACCACGACTGAGACCACCAGCGTGTTGATAAAGAGCGGCAAGAAATAGCTTTGCTCAAAAGGCGATATGTTGAAAATTGCCCAGTTGAAGGCAAAGATTTCGATGGAGACCACCAAACCAATGAGCAGACCTGCCAAAGCAGCACTTGCCCAGCCTGGCAGGCGGCGCGCCATATGGGTGTTGGCGATATAGGCCGAAACCAATGTGCCACTTGCGAAAGTGACCTGAACCACGACCAGCCAATACAAAACACGCGGTGCAAGACGCATTGCGCTTTCTGTCCCAAAAGGCCCAGCCAATCCGACCAAAATGCCCGTGGCGATCAAAGCGGCTTGCGCTTTTTGTCCGCGCATAAACCTGTGCATTTCACGCATCGCAAGATGCAAACCAGTGTATTTCACGGATTTTTCGACCCTTTTGCGTAATCTCAATCGTCTTAAGGCGGGATGTCATTCACAGCTAACCCATCGAACCATTCATCAAAACCACATTGATCGATTTTGGGCAAGATTGCCCAACACTAAAAACGAAAGCACGTCATATGATTTCCTTTGATCCCCTTTTAACTGCTCCTTTCGCCATTCAAATTCACGTAGCGAGCGCTACTCTGTCGCTGATCTTGATCCCGCCAGTGTTGTGGCGTGTGCGGCGCGATGGGCTGCATAAGACATTAGGCTATGTTTGGATCACGGCGATGGTCGTGACGGCGCTGTCTTCGTTTTGGATTTCAGAAATCAAGACCTTTGGCCATTTTAGCCCCTTGCACCTTTTGGCTGTTCTAAGCCTTGTCACAATGGCTTTGGCCATCTGGTTCGTCGTCAACGGCAATATCCGTGCACATAAAAAAGCGTTACAGAATTTGTCTACCTTCGGGTTGGGCATTCCGTCTGTTTTGAATTTTTTGCCTGATCGCAGACTGTCCGACACGTTTTTTTCGGCCAATCCTATGCTGGGCCTTGGTCTGTCGGCTTCAATCATTGCTATGATTTTATTCTGGCGCTCGGGCGTTGTGGGAAAGCTCATGCGCTTCACGCGCGGGGGCATATTGCGCGATACCAAAGCCTAGTGCGATCCCGCCGTGAAGATGAAGCAAAAGGCATGGAAAGAGTGCTGTCATTGGCGTGTATTTTTTTTGACCAAAGATCATTTTTGCCCTTTCCATCCAAAGGCTCCTTCGTTAGATACCCCTCACCAAGTCAAGACAGTGCGGTCGTGGCGGAATTGGTAGACGCGCAGCGTTGAGGTCGCTGTGGGGTAACACCCGTGGAAGTTCGAGTCTTCTCGACCGCACCATTTACTTTCCAGTAAATTCCGATTTTTCTTGAAAACAAGGGCTTTTCGCAAATTTCGCGCCGCCCGTTTCCTTTGATGTCTCTTTCTAATTTGATCCGCCGCTCTGGGTAAATGCCTAAGGTGGCCATTCGTTTTAGTTTGGGCTGTGGCATCGTTCAAAAACCTATAAATGGCCAGCACGAGGCACAAGCCCGTTGTCGTGGGCTCCGTAAATCTAAAGGTTTCTGTCTGAGCTCTGATGCAAAAGCTTGGGCTGACAAGGTTGAGCACACTGTCCGACACTGTGCAAAGGGCAGATGTCCCGATTGGTTTAACTTGGCACCACAACCGCTTTGCCGTTGATGTAGTCGATACTTAGGCTGGTGCCAAAAAGCTTGCTCAGCATAGGGCCTGTCATTTGCAGAATGCGGGGACCGGATGTCACCAGCTGACCATCTTTTAACGCCACGATCCGATCGGCGTAGCGCGCTGCAACGCCTAAGTCGTGCACCACAAGCACAACACTGCGCTGCCCCTTGCCTGGACGTGTCAGGTTGTACAAGCGATCCATGATATCGCGTACATGTCGTGGGTCGAGTGCTGACAAAGGTTCGTCTAAAAGCATCCATGGGGTTTCTTGCGCCCAGGCCATCGCCACGAATGATCTTTGGCGTTGACCGCCTGATAGGGACTCCAGCCTGCGCTCACAAAGGTCCATCAGATCAAAGGCCGCCAGCGCTTCGTCCACCTTTTGATGATCCAGTGCTGTGGGGCGACCGCGGTGATGGGGCCAGCGGCCAAAGTTTACCAAATCGCGCACAGACAAGCGCGCTGTCACATGTTCGTTTTGTGCAAGTAAAGCAATGCGTTCGGCCCGCTCGGCTGGGCGTGCTGTTGTAATATTAATATCTTCAACAGCCACAGTCCCATGTGTGGGTTCGATCAAACCTGCGATGGAGTGCAGCAAAGTTGATTTTCCAGCGCCGTTGGGGCCGATCAAAGCGGTGATCCCACCTTGACCAAATCGCAAAGACACGTCTTTGAGGATCGTAGCATTGTCTTTCTCGACGCTGAGGTTTTGAATGTTGATCATGACCGAGGTCTCCGAAGCACAAGAAAGAGGAAAAGAATGCCGCCTGCGAATTCGATAATCACAGAGAGTGTCGATTCAAGCGCCAAAATCCGTTCAAAGAAAAACTGGCCCAACACGAGGATGATCGCTCCGATCAATGCGGCTGCGGGCAAAATATGGGCGTGGCGCCAGCTTGGCATGACCGAATGGGCAAGGCTTGCGGCCAAAAGCCCCAAGAATGTGATAGGCCCTACAAGAGCTGTCGAGACAGCCACCAAAAGTGCCACCAGACCGAGCGCAGCAAAGACCACGCGGTCGTAATTTAGCCCAAGGGGTAGGGCGGTTGAGCGGCCTAGGGCTACAAGATCCAATAGACCTGCGATGCGCATGGATGCGACAAAGGCCAAGCATAGCAAAAGACCTGCGATCCCCAACTGGGTTTCATTCACGGAACCGAAGGTTGCAAATGTAGCTTGCTGCACGATGGCAAATTCTGATGGATCAAGCATACGCTGCGCCAAAGAAGACAGGCCCCTTAATAAAATCCCTAAGATGACGCCCGTCAAAATCAGTCGCAAAATATCTTGGGCGCCTTTGCGCAACAACAGGCCGAACAAAACCAGCGAAGCGATGAGCAAAGTCAGGATTTCAACACCAAATTTGGCCAGATCAGGCAGGCCCGCATAGCCAACAGCGCCGAGGCTGATCACAAGTGTGGTCTGGATAAAGACGAAAAGCGCATCAAACCCCACCATTCCAGGCGTCAAAAGACGATTGGATGCGATGGTCTGGAACAGCACTGTCGCCATTCCAACTGCTGCGCCCACAACACATAAGGCGATCAATTTGGTCGTTCGCAAGGACAGGATAAAGCCGTAGGGCGCGCGCAGGTTCCAAAGCAAGAACAGCCCCGCAGCAACGGCCAATAAGAGAGTGAGTAACAGTAATTTTTTATGCGCCATGAGACCGCCTTGGGCTTGCATGAAGCAGCCATAAGAACAAAGCAGCACCGATCACGGCAAAAACCGTGCCTGCTGGAATTTCATATGGAAAGCGGATCAATCGACCGATGATGTCACATGCCAACACCATGGACCCGCCGAGCCATGCCACAATGGGCAAGTTCTGACGCAGGTTATCGCCGCGCAGACGCGAAATAACATTGGGGACCACAAGCCCGACAAAGGGGATGGATCCGACACTGACCACAACGACAGCAACAATGATCGCGACAAGTGTAAGACCCAAAAGCAATGTTTGGCGAAAGTTGAGCCCTAGGCTGCGCGCCGTATCTTCGCCCAAGCCCAGCAGGGTGATGCGATCAGCCGTCATCCACAGCAATATCGAGACAAATGCAACGATCCATAGCAATTCGTAACGCCCTTGCAGCACGCCTGAAAACTCTCCGCTTTGCCAAACGACGATGTATTGCAAAAGGTCGGTTGTCCAAGCAAGCCACAAGACAGCCGCGCCGATGATGCCACTATAGATAAGCCCAACCAAGGGCAGCAAAATAGGATCGCGACGGGGCACATGGCGTGCCAGCCATAAAAATCCAAAAGTACCGATCAGCGCAGCAACGGCCGCGACGGACATTTTGACCAGTAAAGCAGAACTGGGGGCGATGAGCGTGATCAGCATCAGACCCAACATGGCGGATTCAGGTGTGCCCACAAGACCAGGTTCGACCAAGCGGTTCTGCACACTCATTTGCACCACGACACCTGCCAAGGCCAAACCTGCGCCAGCGAGCAACGCGGCAAAGGTGCGTGGTAGGCGGCTGACGATCAAGACCATCTGGGTGTCAAGATCACCACCGCTTAAGTTGGCGACCCCAATAACACAACTCGCCCCCACAAGGAGGGCGAGTGATATAGCTGCTAAAACGTAGAGTTTCACATTTAGACCTAGTTGGTTGCAGGTGCCATCGCTGATTTCACTTCATTAACTGTGCCCAGCATAGATTGAACACCACCGCTTGCAAGGTACAAAGGCGCTGAGTCGAGGTACACAATGTGATCTGATTTTGCGGCTGTTGTGCCTGCGACCAATGGGTTGTCCAAAGTCACCGCAGCGGCTTCGCCATCTTGACCAATTGCCGCGCCACGATCGACCACAAAGATCCAATCTGGATTTACTTCTGCAATGAATTCAAAAGAAATGGCTTCGCCGTGGTTTTGCGCGGACAATTCGGGGTAGGCTTCTTCAAGCTCTAGGGTGTTGTGTAGCCAGCCAAAGCGCGAGTCGTCGCCGTAGGCAGACACTTTGCCACCATTTGTCAGCAAAATCAGAACATCGCCTTGGTCTTTTGCGGCTTCTTTAGCCTCTGCGATGGCTGTGTCCAATTGAGCGATCAGGTCTTCGGCTTTGTCTTCAAGGCCGAAAATGTTGCCATATGATGTGACGCGTGACACGGCTTGGTCGTAAAGCCCTTCGTCCGCCAAAGTCATATCAATTGTGGGTGCAATCTTGGACAAGGGCTCGACCTGCGCTTGTGAGCGGCCGCCAGCGATAATCAGATCTGGTCCCATAACCGCGAGCGCTTCGAAATCGGGTTCAAACAGCGTGCCGACTGTGGATGTCGATGCAAAAACATCTGCCATGTATGCGGGCGGTGTGATGCTGGGCAGGCCTGCGATATCAACACCAAGGGCCGACAATGTATCGACTGCGGCAAGGTCAAGTGCTACGACTGTGGAGGGTGAGGTTGCGACCTCAACAGGGCCTGTGGCGGTTTCAACCTCTACGGTTTGCGCGAAAGCAAAAGTAGGTATGGCGGTCAAGGCGAGGGCGGCAAGGGTGCGTTTCATCGAAAAGTCCTTATGGTTTTGGCCTTAGCTGGGAGGTGCTTAAAGCCGACTCAATTAGTCAGAAAGATATCCGACATGAATACTCGGACTTTTCGGATGCGCAAGTGGAATGTAAAATCCTTGGCGGAAATGTGATCACCGTGCAATTGGCAGAGCTTTTAATCTGCTGCAAACAAAAAGGACGCCACCCAAAAAGATAACGCCCTTTTATATATTTTCATACGATCCAGTACGACAAGCTTAGGCCACCAATAGGCCTGCCTCATGCGCTTTCAAACAGGGGCGTGCTGTCGGGCCGTGACCTGATGGCATTGTGCGCAGGTCTGGGAAAAGATTGAACAATTCGTCGCGCGCCGCGTCGGCCACGCCGGTCAAAGACATTTGCGAGGGGTGGAAGCTTTCAGAGGCTGCGCCTTCCGCGTAAACGATTTCATGCGCGTCAAACAACATGTGGAAATATTCCACCACACCGCCTTCACGGCGATAAATGGTCGTGTCGTTGATCAAATGTTTCGCGGCCGAAAAGACTTCGCGTTGGCCGAACAGCAACTCAGAGCGCCAATCTTCGAGCAGCATACGGTGCTGTGGGGAGACGATGAGATCAGACGTATTGCCCAAAGCGCCAGATTTGATTTCAATCGGAGCAAAATCGCCCTTGGCTTCGACACCGCGCGAACCGATCCAGCGCAAAGGTTGTGGGCCATGATCGCGGGTTAAAACAAGATCGCCCACTTTGAGCGTTTCGATTTTACGTGGCCCAAAAGGTGTTTCGATGCGCGTGCCACGGCCAAAACAAATCAGCGTTTCGATGTTTTCAAAGCGAATGATCGTGCCATCAATCAGTGTGGCGTAACCGCTTTCAGGGTCGTCTGCATCGCGCACAACGGAACCAGGCACCATGAGACCATTCATGTCCAAGACATCGCCTGTGCCATCATCGGTTTCATCGCCGATAATGGTAATGGTATCAGGGTTTAGTGGGTCTGGGTTGCCTTCAAGCTGTGAGGGGTCGATGATGATAGTATCTTGGCCAGCACCACCGTAAATCGTATCGCCGCTGCCAGCATAGATGGTGTCATCGCCATCGCCTGCATAGATCGTGTCGTTGCCCGTGCCGCCGCTGAGAGTATCATCGCCCGTGCCGCCATCGATGATATCATCACCTGAGCCGCCCAAGATCGTGTCGTTATCTGCGCCACCATTCAAAATGTCGTCGCCACGTCCGCCGTCGATGAAATCATTGCCGTCACCAGCTTCGACCGTGTTGTCGAGGTCTTCGTAAACGCTGTCGAAGTGAATGTCTGAAACGTTGACGGCTTGTGGCGCTGTGCCATTGTTACCGTAGTCAATCACGATAGAGGCCACTGGACCTGGAATTGTCACCAAGAGTGACCCGCTTGCCGTGTTGGCGGTTGTCGCGGCTGTGCCTGTGGCTTCATCGCCTGCGGCATTGATATCTACATCGCCTGTGGTCGACAAAATAACGGGGACAAGATTGCCCTCAAGATCGTAGGCGTAGACCGAGATCGTATCAACGAAACCGCCTGGATTAAGGTCGATATCCGAGATCCGAAACGTGACGTTTTCGACTTCTGGGTTTCTCAAAGATCCAGCGGCTGTATCAAAGTCGATGGTAACTTCGGCTGTGTCTGACCCTGTTTGAGCACCGCTATTGTCACCGTACAAAAACAGCGAGCTGTCCGTGTCAAAGGTTTCGCCTGCGCCCGCATCATTGTAGATGGTGGTGTTAGAAATCGTTGCGGTTTGACCGGGGCCTTGGTCATTATAGCTGACGGTAACATCAATGCCGCCCAGTGTCGCTGAAGCCCCAGTTTGGGCGATATCTGTATTGTCTGCGCCCAAGCTTTCCCAAGACAGCACATTTGAAGTGACGGTTTGCGCATCAATGCGATCGCCGCCTGTGTCGCCTGTGTAGTTTTCGTCGATGACATCATCGCCAGCCGTGCCTTGGACAATGCCGTCTTCGTAATCGGCATAGGCGAAGTTTTCAAAGCCTTGGCCGACTTCAGGGATCGTGTCGCGGGCGAGAACTTCGTAAGTACGCCCTGGCACAAGGGCGACTTCTGATAGGGTGTAGTTGCCAGCTGCGGCGCCAGATTCTACGTTAAATTGCACAACCTCAAAGGTTTCACCCGTGGCCGTATCGCGCACAGTCCAAACGATTTCAGCGTCAGTCAGCGCATTGGTTGACGTTGCGCCGTTGATCGTCGATGTCGATGTGGTGGTGTTTTCGCCAGCGTTATCATCGGTCAAAACAAGACCATTCGCACCAGTGCCCGTATCATTGATGACAGAACTACCTGCCGCGATCGCTGGGCCAGCATACACAAGACTTGTTCCCGCATTTCCGAAAACGGAATTTGCGTCGATGTCGTAAAAATTCACTGTGTAGACTGGCATCGCATGCACCTCATTTCACTTACTCCTCGCACTTTAAACGGGAGTATTCTTGGTTAATGAGTGCCAGCGGATTAAGGCGCAATTCAGGCAGTCGTGGTTCAGAACTTTGAACAATCAGGGAAATTTAGAGGCAGACCAATCAAGACGATAAGCGGCGAACTCTCCTATTATCCTCTTGGCGCAGCGCTGTTGTCGCGCTTAGCTAAAGGTATGAAGCTCATGCCAAGCTGTGCGCAGGGCGTGAGCTTCATACGAAAAATCATTTGGATATTATGGTAAAAGTGCGAGCCAAATCCATGTTGTGAGCACCGCAAACACTGTGCCTAGCAAAACGGATGAAGCGGCGACACGTTTGGCTGAACTATACATATTCGCGAAAATATAAGCGTTCACGCCCGGTGCCATCGCAGCCGTCAAAGTGGCAGAGCGCAATGGGCCCACGTCAAGGTCGAACACAAAATGCGCCAAGCCGTAAGTGATCATCGGATGGATCATCAAAGACGCCGCGATCGCCCAAGCGATCATGCGCATATCACCTTCCGGTTTGTAGCGCACCAACACCCCACCAAGGCCAAACAAGGCGACAGGAATAGCGGCGTTGTTCATCATGAGCAGTGCATCCCAAGCGGTGGTGGGGATAGGAATGCTAAAGATATTCACCAACCAGCCCGCGCTGATCGCTATAATCAAGGGATTGATCAAGATCGCTTTGGCAACCTGTTTGGCCAGTTTGCCTGCTGATAATCCCAGACCTTGAGCTTTCGCAAATTCCATCGCTGTGATGCCAGCTGCGTATAAAAGCGGCGCGTGAATCGAAATAATCGCAAAGTTCCATCCCAGTGCGTCAACGCCGTAAGCGCGTTCCGTGATAGGCACCCCAAGCAACAGGCTGTTTGAAAACAAGCCGATGAAACCGATCGAGACTGAATCCACCAAACTGCGTTTAAAGAGGTAGTATGCGCCGCAAAATGCAAAGGCTCCCCCTGCGAAAGCACCGATATAGAAAGAAAAAAGCAAAGGTGCCTGAAAGCTTTCGCCCAGATCCATTTTCACAATGCCAGTGAATAACAAAGTCGGCACAGCAAAATTTTGGGCAAAGTTCATCAAAGCATCAACTGCGTTGTCTGAAATCCAGCCGCGCCAGCGCGAAAGGTACCCGTATCCGATGATGAGAAAAACGGGTAGAACGACTTCAAGCAGGGCTTGCATAGGGGTTAGTCCTTGATCTGGATGACCTGTCCGTCATGTGCAGGAATGATATGGTCAGCCGTTTCAGCATCAAGCCTATCGTAATCGAGATCAATGTGCATATTTGTCAAAACGGCTGTGCTTGGCTTGAGGCGCTCGATCCAGTCCAGCGTACGCGCCAAATGCGCATGCGAAGGGTGCGGATCATATCGCAACGCATCAATCACAAAGGTGCCAAGCCCGTCTAACAGCTGCCAGCTTTCATCAAATATGTTCAAAACATCGGGGATATAGGCCAAATCGCCAATACGGAAACCAAGCGCGTCAATGCGCCCATGATTGACCTTGATCGGCGTCAACGTGATAGGCCCGCCAGCGCCATCTATAGTGATTGCGCCATCAATGGTGTGCAAATCTAAAATCGCTGGATAATCAGACCCTGGCGGTTGAATAAACGCATAGCCAAAGCGCGAAATCAGATCGTCTTGGGTATCTTTATCGGCCCAAACTTTGACACGCGCGCGCATGGCAAAAACCACTTGGCGCAGATCATCAATACCATGCACGTGATCGGCATGGGCATGGGTGTAGACCACGCCATCCAGATGGCTGACTTGGGCGTCCAACAACTGCTGGCGCATGTCGGGCGAGGTGTCGATTAAAACTGTCGTGGTGCCATTGGGGCCTTTGCGCTCAAGTAAAGCGGAACATCGCAGGCGCTTGTTTTTGGGATTCTGCGGATCGCAAGCCCCCCACAGCCCGCCAATGCGCGGCACGCCCCCAGATGAACCGCAGCCCAATATCGTCAAGCTTAAGCTCAAAGCACAGCTCGCGTGAACAGACGTTCAAAATTGGCTTCGGTTTGGGCCGCAAATTCAGCGTAATCCATGCCAAATGTTTCTGCTGCTTTACGCGCTGTATGGGCGACATAGGCGGGTTCATTGCGCCGACCGCGATGGGGCGGGGGCGCGAGATAGGGCGCATCGGTTTCCACCAAAATACGGTCACGTGGCACATCCATAAAGATATCACGCAGCTCTTGCGATTTTGGGAAGGCCGTGATGCCAGACATCGACAGGTAGAACCCAAGATCCAAAGCTGCCATGCCCAAAGCACGTGACGAAGAAAAACAATGCATCACGCAAGAATAGGCGCCTGCCTTATATTCTTCGGTCAAAATCCGCGCCATGTCATCATCGGCCGCGCGGGCATGAATGATTAAAGGGAGCCCCGTTTGACGCGCCGCTTCGATATGAATACGCAGGCTTTTTTGCTGAATCTCCATGCTTTCGGCGGTGTAATGATAATCCAAACCCGTCTCGCCGATGGCCACAAATTTCGGATGCTCTGCCAGTTTTACCAATTCGTCGACAGTGGCCAAGGGTTCATCGGCCGCAGACATAGGGTGGGTGCCTGCCGCCCAAAACACAGGCGCAAAGCGTTCGGAAATGGCTTGCACATCGGGGGCATTTTTTAACTTGGTGCAGATCGTGACCATGCGGTGCACGCCCGCTTCAATTGCGCGGTCAATCACCTGTGGCAATTCATCGGAAAAGTCAGAAAAATCGGTGTGGCAATGGCTGTCGGTAATTTTTGGGTCGGACATGCGGGTGCTCTAGCTTTGGCAGGGCGCAGCACCGAACCGATTAGGATCGTGTGACGCGCAGGGCCGTGTCATTTATCTTGAATACCATATCAAGGATCAGTGCTGCAGGGTCAAGGTTCACCGCCCGTGCATGGGCAGCTCTCGCGGATATTTCTTGCTGCAAACTTGCCCAATCTTTGGCGGCGAACTTGTCGGGGGCCAAGCGCGTCATCACCTCGGCCTCGCCTTGAGCAGCTTCGACCAAAGGCGGGCGGCCAGCGCCTGTGCGTGCCAATCTGGCTAAGAACTGATCCAGCAGACCGATGATTAAATCATACCGATCCACATTGGCCGCGCCCACACAGCTTTCAGCCAGTTTCAGCGCACGGCCGCGATCAAGTTTGGGCAGGGTCGCAAACAAGGCAACCACTTCGCGGTACGCATCCATTCCGTCCAAATTGGTCAATCTCAAGGCTTCCCCAACCGAGCCTGCTGATAATTCAGCAAGGGCTTCACTTTGGTCTGCCGCATCAAAGCCTGCCGCGTCAAGGGCTTGGCGTAGATCTTCGCTGCCAAGCGCGCCCAAACGCAACTCGCGACAGCGTGATCTGATCGTTGGCAAAAGCCGTGAAGGTTGATGAGAGATCAGCAAAAGCACCGCGTGTTTGGGGGGCTCTTCAAGGGTTTTCAGCAAAGCATTGGCCGCGGCTGTATTCATTTCATCAGCGCTGTCGACAATAACAACACGGTGCCCGCCATCTGTGGCTGACATTTGGAAAAAAGAATTCAGTTTACGCACCTCTTCGACAGAAATCTGCGCTTTGTGTTTGCCTTTCTTTGCATCATAGCCGCGTCGGATCAGGCTAAGACGGGGTTCAGCCAGTTGCGCGGAGCGTCTATAAACGGGCGTGTCATGACCGATGTGCAAAGTTGTGGGGGCAGGGGGCGTATCGCCAAACATCCCCATGTCGTCTTTTTGGGTCGGTTGAGATAACAAAAACCGCGCTATGCGCCACGCCAATGTGGCCTTGCCGATGCCGCGCGGGCCAGTGATGAGCCAAGCGTGGTGGAGGCGACCTGTGTTATAGGCCTCTAAAAAAGCGGTTTCGGATTTTTCTTGGCCAAAGAGCGCATGGGTCTCGCGCGGATGCGGCGCGCCGGGTGCACGGTCTGCTTCTGGTTCAAGCTCCATTTCACCTGCGGGGGCTCTCATGCCTGAGACCTATGGGCGTTTTCAAGGCGGGGCAGCACCGTGTCGATAATATTTTCAAAGACTTGATCAATCTCTTGTGCGCCGTCTATCAGTTCAAAACGGGTTTCCGCCTGCGCCAAATCTAAGAAAGCCGCACGCATTTTGATCTGCATCTCAAGCCCGAAATCTTCAAAGCGTTCTTCGACAGTTTGACGGGATTTTGCCCGTGAAAGGCCCAGCTTTGGATCGATATCCACCAAGATCGTCATATCGGGTTCAACGCCAATCATTGTCTCATGCAGTGCGTTTACACGCGCCAAAAGATCACCGCGTGTGGTGCCTTGATACACGCGCGTACTATCGGCAAAACGATCGCAAATCACGATTTTACCAGCTTTGAGCGCGGGGCGAATGGTTTTTTCCAAATGATCACGGCGCGCAGCGGTAAACAGCAACAGTTCCGTTTCCGCCGACCAGCGATCTGGGTCGCCTTCCAAAACCAATGCGCGAATTTCTTCTGCGCCGATAGAGCCACCTGGTTCGCGCGTGAGAACCACATCATAGCCCATATCAATCAGCTTTTGCGCCAAGAGCTTGGCTTGGGTGGATTTGCCAGAGCCGTCAACGCCCTCGAAACTGATGAACATGGGCGGTCCTTATTGCACTTGAGCAGGGGCGTCAGCCTGCGCAGCCTCGGGCGCAGGCATGTCGCTTCCTGATCCGATCTTGTCTTTCAAAACGGTATAGGCTGTGCGCAGCCGTGGGGCAAACCCGCCGCGTTCAACGGTTCTGTCCGCGACCAAAGGCAGGCGTGCATCAGGTAATCCATCACGTGTAATCACCAGTTCAGCCACTTTGTCGCCTTGTAGAATTGGCGCTTGCAAAGGGCTTGCGTATTCGATCGTGCCAGTGATGCCATCGGTCAAAGGGGCGGGAAGCAACAAAGACATATCTTCGCCAGCAATCAGACCGACATCCGTCTGGTCGCCCATCCAAACATCAGCACGGGCAAATTCTTGACCCGTTTCAGCGATGGATTTTTCGGCAAACTGACGAAAGCCCCAGTTCACAACACGTTCAGATTCTTGCGCGCGCTCTGCCTCTGATGTGAGACCTGTGAGCACAAAAACCAAGCGGCGTGTGCCCTGCATGGCTGAGCCGACCAAGCCGTATCCTGCTTCTTGCGTGTGGCCTGTTTTCAGACCGTCCGCGCCAATGCCTAGTTTCAGCAAAGGATTGCGGTTGTTTTTGTTTTGTGGTGCGCGGTTGTCGTATGGAAATTCAAGCTGGCCGAAGTACCCGTAATATTCTGGGAACTCTTCGATCAATCGTTTGGCCAAGATACCAAGATCTTCCATCGACATGCGTTGGTTCGGGTTGGGCCAGCCCGATGCGTTGGCAAAGGTCGAATTGTCCATACCCAAGGCCACCGCTCGTTCGTTCATGAGACGGGCAAAGTTGTCTTCGGTGCCTGCCAGCCCTTCGGCGACCGTGACACATGCGTCATTGCCAGACAAAACGATAATGCCTTGGATCAGTTCTTCGACGGTTGGCCTGTCGGTCTCGTCTAAGAACATAGTCGATCCGCCCATGTTTTTGGCCCGCGTGGACACAGAAAACTGCGTATCCAAGGTGATGCGACCATCGCGCAGAGCTTCAAATAGCATGTTCAAGGTCATGAGTTTTGACATCGATGCAGGCGGAAGGGGGGTCTGCGCGTCTTTTTCCAACAGCAATGTTTCAGTGCTTAAGTCGTAAACCCATGCCGCTTTGGCGCGGGTTTCAAAAGCTGATGCGGGTAGTGCAAGGCTAAAAGCCAACCCAGCTGCGACAAACATGCCTGTGAGGCGATTTGATTTTAAGGCCATTGTACTGTGCGATCCTTATCAACAGGGACCCTCATGGACCTGCACTGTAATGGGCGGTGCAAGAGGGGGCAATTGGGGCGTTTGTTTTCGGCTTTAGTGTGTCACAAAATATGCGTCAGAAAAGCCAGATTTCTTCACTTTTTCGAGAAGCCCTTTGCGCTCGGATGCGCTGCTTGATGGTCCCACAACCACACGCCAGAATGCTTTGCCCGATGTTTCGCCTTCCTTGACGATCGCTACAAGCCCCTGAGATCCCAGCATTTTAACAGTGCGATCCGCATTATCTTTCACAGAAAAGATCCCGATCTGGATATAGGGCTTGCTTAACGCCGATGCTTTCGGTTGCGTCGGTAAGGCTGCTGCGGCAGGTTTGGGTGCGGGGCTGGCTTGCGGCGCTGTTTGCGTTATCGGCGCTGTTGGCGCGCTGGCCGCGAGTGTGGCCGCCGCATCTTTGATCGGATCATCAAGGGATGCAGTTTGAATGGTCTCGCTTGGCTCGAGTGTCGCAATCTGCGCGGGCTCCGGCGCTTGGGCCACTTCTTCGCGGCGCAAGGCGGTGACATTCAAATCCGCTGGGCTGCCAGCCAAAAGGCCCAAGGCCTCAGCGGCATCTGATGACACTTGGATAGATGGACCAGGAGCGGTGCGCTCGCGTTTAAATAAGGCACCGATCACAAATTTACCATTTGTCGTGTTGCGAATAATAACGCGTTCAGGATCGGTTACATCACCATGTGCGACCCAAACACCACCTAAAGATGGGCGACCATCCCACAGGCCTTTGTCGCTGATTTGAAACACATCAGGTGCTTCGACATCGCGTTCAACCAGCTTGGTGGATGTTTCTGCTTTCAAACTGCCCTCGGCCGAGGCTTTGGATTGAAATACCTGACCTTCTTCGCAGCCTGCAAGAAACGCGGCACTGGCAAGCAGTAAGGCGCAGCGCGTTAAGGCTTTGCGGTTGGGTGATAGAATGCCTGAGAATTGCATGTCGTGCCCTTCAACTTTGTGACGCGTCTGTGCGCGCGCCTGCTCTGTCTGTCTCTGTCTGTGCCGCTTGTGTGATACCCTATTTAGGGCGTCACGCGATCCAATTTTTTGGCAGTGTAACCTGTGAATGCTGCGCTGGAAAGCCTTGCCTGTCAGGGGTGGCAAAAAACGGCACGCCTTGGAAGTATTCAGAGATTTGGCAAGAAAATGCGCTCAACTGAAAATAATTTCATTTTTTTTTGTTACATGTCTTTTAGAATCGAAATTGTAACGCTAGAGAGAGCGCGTCGGAGGAGTGGCAGAGTGGTCGAATGCACCGGTCTTGAAAACCGACGAGGGTGAAAGTCCTCCCAGGGTTCGAATCCCTGTTCCTCCGCCATTTGATTTCATGTAAAAATTTAAATTTTTACATGAAATCAAATACTCAAGTGTATAATTCCCAGCACCTTTATATCACCTCCTTTGATTTTCTACCCATTTTGCACCACATTTTGCTACACAAAGCGAATGTTGGGGGTGGCCGCATGTCAAAACCTGTCTTGCGTGGATCGACTTGGATTTAAAGCGACGTGTGCCCAAACGGTATGCGTCAGTAGAGCCGAGGTCTGTTGTTTGGGACAGTCTCAAAACCGATTACTTTGGTGTTGCGGTGCAAAAAATGGCTGGAGTCCGGCTGTCGTATATCGAAGGCTGGGAAGCGCGTCTCGCTGGGCGGGACGGCGATGCGGGAGATAACCTTATGCAAAGTCATCCCAATCAAGGCATCCGCGATTTCTGGATCGAGCACGACAAACGCTGGATGCGTTGATGGCCACATCGCACGACCAAACACAGATGCTGGACGCGGTTGTGAGCAAATTGCAGCTTACGTCAGTGTCCGAATTTTTTGTGGGGGGGAAGCTCAAATGTTTGGTGTTCAAGATTAGCTAATGATCCTATGTGTGTGACGTAGTGTTAGTCGGCTAAGTGCGGCATAGAAAAAACTGGTTACCATTCATGATATCACAAGAACAACGAACCATAGGAACAAGACGAGTAAGTGCTTCGTCCTTCTCGATTGTTGCTATCATCGCCGTGACGGCCGTATCTATCATTATATTTTCAAATGGATTAGTCCTATCCAATTACAAAACCCTTCATTTTATATTGAACTACGATGTTGAATTCCTAAAGCGAGGCCTCGTAGGGCAGATTTTTAATCTGTTGGGATTCAGCCCATGGGGTGCTGCACCAGGCGTATTCACTTTGATGGCACTCTTGCTTTTAAGCGGGCTGTATATGCTAGCAACTTATGCACTGTTGCGCCAGCGAGGACGTTCAGTGCTCGCGTTAGTTCTCGTTGCTCTTTGGGCGTCACCTGCAGCATTGCCCCACTTAGCTGCCGACTTTGGAAGGTTCGACGCACTTTTAATCCTATTGTTAGGGCTGTGGGCTGTCTGTTCATATGCTCTGCCCGCCAAGTTGTCACTGTTGCTTCTGGCAGTCGTAGGGTGTGTAAGTTTACTCATCCATGAGATTACCTTGGTTGTAACAATGCCAATAGGCTTGGCGCTTTGGCTTATCCGATATGACAAACCACTGATTTCAGTCAGCACTCTCGCTTTTGGTGTCGCCATTTCCCTCGTCACAGCTTTGGTCTGGTTATTTGGGAAAGGCGACATCCTGACGCCGGAAAACCTCACTGATTTGATATCAAAAAACTTTGGTGTCGATGATTATTCGATTAAACTGATTTTGTTGGTTCTCTTTGGCGACATGGCCGAGAACATAACTTATTCTATTCGCCAGGCGGGTTATTATGCCCCTGTGAAACAACACTTACAGTTTTTTGCCATTATGTCCGGTTTCATTTTTCTCCAGGGTATGATGGTTATCACGGCGGTTCGACGTCTACCAAGGCATAGCTGGTTCGCTATTATGGCCTGCCTCACACCACTCGCACTTTATCCCCTTGGATTTGACTATTTTCGCTGGCTGAGCTTCGTCTTGATCAATATGACAATTCTGTCGGTTTGGATTATGCTTCACAACCCAGAGACAACGGATGCTATTATCGCGAATTGTGAAGGCTGGCGTCGTTGCATTATTGCCCTAATATTTTTGTTCTTGGTGGTAGGACCGTTAGGTGTTTTTACAAGCTTTGCGCTAAAGCATGCTCCGCTGGTAACCCCTTTTCTACCTTAGCCTGATCGCAACACTAAAGTGACGCACCAAGAAAACTCTCGTTTTTGGTACGTCTTGGAATGGAGCGTGTTCTTGCGCTCACAACGCAATTCAACATGCGAGCAGTTTGTCCGAGGTCGAACCCCACGGATAAGAACCAAACTTTCGCCGATGGATACAAAAATAACAAAGCGATGCAACGTTTCAGGCCAGCTTAAAGCTGCTGTGGCACTTGGGGCGCTGCACGGTGACAAGACGGTACAAGAGACTTCGGCCAAGCGGCAGCTCTAATCAACGTGGCTCATCCTTATGGTAGATCGGAGTATTTGTAATTTTCATTGAAGCGCGCGTTGATCCTTGTTCATGGACATTTCCAGATTTTCCAAATCTGAGAGGTTAAAGGAAATGTCCCGTGCGTAACGACATGTATAAACTCGAGACTGGCCGCGATGCTTTGCGCAAGAGCGCAAGAAATGTGCGGTCTTCAAATCTTAACATTCGGTTAATGTCGGGCACGCGATTGAATAGGTTTGTTTGCTTTCGTTTGTGAGTATTCGCATACATGCAGATCAAAGGAACAATGGAATGAAAAATATTTTTGCTGATCGTTCGTCACAAATTTCGGGACCAGCGACAGATATCGTTGAAGTTACGCCTTCAGATACAGAAAATATGGCAGAGGTCTGTGTCGCGCTCTATGTGGAAACTGGAGGGACGCTGCGGTTTTCAACCGTACGTGATCAAGTGCGCACCGTGACAGTCCCAGACATGTCGATACTTCCTGTTGGGGCTTCTCGGGTGCATGCGACAGGCACAACAGCCGCAGGCATTCATGCGTTGGTAGTGTAAACATGTTTGCTTTTTCACCTCGGACCCAGCTCGGCACTAAATTATCACAGTCACGCAGCGCTGCGACTGTGTACAATTTTATGTCAGGCGTATTGCCTGCAGGAGTGACGGTGCAGCGCAATTCGTCGGCCAACCATTTTTCCTCTGGGGGGCAGTTGGTCACATCTGCACCTCATGAAGCTCGGTTTGACTATGATCCTGTATCGCTCACTTTGCGCGGGTTACTGACGGAGCCAGCAGCGACAAATATAGTCAGCGAGTCCCATGCGTCTACAACCTATTGGACTGGAGATCAGTGTACGGTTTCTGATCTCGCCCTGTCGGCCTTGGGGCAGTTTGACGGGTTGGAAGTGGATAGCGGTGCAAAGGCGTGGTCGCGCGCGCGGATCTCCATTGACGTTGCCGTGAACCCTCAAATTGCCGTGACCGCTTATTATCGCCTCGGTTCATCTGGGTCACTTCGATTTAGGCTAAATTCAGGCTCACAGATAACGCAATTCCAAGGGTACCCAAATGCTTATAACATGAGCCGCACTGATTTAGGCACGCCAAGTGTAATCACTGACGATTTGCTCGCTGACGGTCTGACACGTAGACTGTGTGTCTTACTGACACTGCCTAATACTGGCTCATATACTATTGGATTGGGGGCAAACAGCAGTGTATCCGGAGAAACCATCGTCCTTTTAGGGATGCAGGTCGAAGAAGGCGCGACTGACACCAGCTTTATCACCACACAGGGGAGCAGCGGGCAGCGGGCTGCAGATCAGGTGACCTTCAATAATCTTGTCGGTACATACGACTTTGAGGTGACATATGCCGAAGGTTTCACGACACAAACTGGCCCCGTTGTTGTTGGTCCTGGGTATGTGTTGCCCGTGACGCAAGGTCATATTCAAAGCGTTGCGGCCACGCTGTTATAAATCAAACCCGTCTCAAAAGGTTCAGCAAGTCTGTGAGGAAAGCTTGTAACACAAAGGTGGTTCGCCTAGCATTGTCTCTAACAAGATATCGGATATTTGTTCAATGACGGCCACATCCTCCCCTGCGATCAAGCTTCTCTCTCAGATCGACTTAATTCCTGATGAGCTATCAAAAGATGCATTATTTGAGCGCCTTAAAAAACCACAAACGGCAACAACAGTTGCATTTGTCAACGCGCATGCTGTTAATATCATGTGGTCCAATTCGCAAATTGCTGACGATTTTTTAGCCGCTGATATCGTATTGCGCGATGGCAAGGGGTTACAGATCTTGTTCGATAAACTTGGTGTTGCGCCGGGCCTCAATATGAATGGCACTGACTTTTTGCCTGCCTTTTTGCAACACACAAAAGACATGCCGCTTGCCGTTTATGGAACAGCTGATCCGTGGCTCTCTAAGGGCTGCCAAAGTCTTGAGCAAGACGGTCATACAATCGTTTCGCGTGAAGATGGGTTCAAACCAGTTCAAGCCTATGTGGACGCAGCCCTAGACGCGCAGCCGAAAATCATCTTGCTTGCTATGGGAATGCCAAAACAAGAAAAAGTGGCACGTGCATTGCGTGACGCCTTTGGCCAGACACCTGTCACTATCCTATGCGGCGGGGCTATCGTTGATTTTATCGCTGGACGTTTCCCGCGGGCGCCGTCTTGGGTGCGCAACTTGGGATTTGAATGGGCCTACCGCTTGCTGCGCGAACCACGTCGCCTTTTTCGACGTTATGTCCTAGGCAACGTGGTGTTCTTGCGTCATGTGCGCTCTATTGAACGCGCAGGTGGCTTACCCCCGCGTGACTGAAGCGTGGGTCGTCTACTGTGCGGCCTTATAGACGGCTAAATCTTCTGCAGAAAGTTTTGCAAGGATACGCGCCTCTAATTCTTGTTTGTCACCGCCAAGTTCAATTTTTCTAGGTGGTTTCGTCACAAAGGACTTCGCGAATTTCAACACCGAATGGGGCAGTCGAGGTTCGATCTGTGTCTGGAAAAAGGGCCATGCACGTAGTTGTCGCGCCCAACCGCTCCAAGACCTGCGTGCTTCGGCTGTGTTGCGCACCACACCTTCATCAAGCTTTGGCATTTTCGAAACATCTGCACCTAAAAATTCCAGAACTTTTTCCACATAGCCCTGTCTGTCGGTCATGATGTTTTCAAACTTCAGGCACAAGATATTTTCTGCCGGAAACAGCGCGCGATAGCTTTCGAGCTGCATGGCATAGCGACTTGTATTGATGATCGGCGCGTAGCTATCGATGGCGTCAGATAGAGTTGGCACATCAGTTTCACCGTGCTGAAATTCATGACCATACTGACTGATCGCGCGCTTTACAGGGTCGCGCATAACATAGATCAATTTGGTATTTGGCCCAAGTCGGTCATAGATGTTCTGTGCCGCATTATTGAGTTTTGGCGACTTGGTGTAATGGGTTGAACTTTCGCCGCAGATCTGATCGTCGCGCACATTTTCAAACAGCTTAATGTAGTCGGCAGTGCGTGCCGCAGGCAAAGGCAATTTTGCAGGGCCGCCAAAATCAGGCCCAACAAAATAGCCGGGCTCTTTCCAGCTCGACATCACCACGTCTGGGTGTAAATCAAGATCTTCATGTAGAGTTGTCGTCCCTGATTTCATTGAGCCTATGATAATGAAATCGGGCATACGGGGAGAACTAACTGTCATCGTTAGAGCCTTTTTTAATGTCAGAGAAGTATTGGAAAAATATGGCCAAAGCTAAAAGCCAAAGGACCCATGCAGCATTGTCGTACTGCAAAATACTACCTTCGAAGAAGGCGCGCGCAGCGGAAAAAACAATGATGGCCGTACAGAGCGGAACAGGCGTCTTTGCAGTGATATTTGAGATTTTTAAAGCGCGGTATATTGGTCCCACAAGGAACGCGAATGTCGCCAGAAGAAAGCCGACCAAACCCGTCCCTGATAGCATATCGACGTATCCGTTATGTGGGTGCGGGGCGAGAACCGTATAGGGGGTTTGCGCAATGGAAAACAAATTAACGTTTGGGTTGCCAAAAACAGATCGAAACCCATTTCCGATGATTGGGTGCAATTCCCAATAGTAAATCGCTGCCTTCCAAAGACCTACCCGACCCGTAAAACCATAAGGATCACCAAAGATTGTTTCACTGATTGATGACCCAACAACGATGATAAAGATAACAATAATCGATGCCAAAGCGGTGAGCGTTAGCAAGTAACGCCAGAGGCGAGACAACCGAAAGCTATTGAATGCAAACAGAGTGAACAGGCCTAAGAACACGAGCACGAAAGACGTTTCAGAATTTGTTTGCAGCAAAAAAATGCTTGAGAGGGTTAACCCCAGTAGCATGAAAAGACTTGGGCGCAAAAAGATTTCGCGAGCGAAAACTAAAACCGCAACTGCCCCTAATGCTCCAGCTTCATTTTTATGCGCCATGAAACCACGCCATGCGCCCCTAAGATACACTTCGTGCTCGGCATGGACGCCAAACGAAAAGAAAAAGATTGCAATGTATTGGGCAACGATCATCGTAAACACAAGGGCGGGTAGATTGCGCATTACGCGCTGTACGCCAAGCAGCGACACACCACAAAATATTGCAATAACAACACAAGAGGCCCGCAGCACTTTAATCGATGTTTCTACAAATGATGGTGCCCAAATGGCGGTCAAAGCAATCCATACAAGGGTCAGAGCCACAAGGAATGGAATCCCCAATAAACCTGTTTTGATACGGGTTAACGCACATAACACCAGAAATAGGGCTGCCGCCGAAAACGCTATCAAGAATGTAATTTGATTACTTTTAATGCTCACGCTGGCCAGAATAAAACCAAACAACAGTACAAACACAACGTTGTTCATTCTGCTTCTGCGTCTGAGGGGCGCGGCCGTATCAAATGAAGATTGCAAAGTCTGCCTCAACGTCCATGCACCTTTTTGTAATCTTGAATCCTGATCTGTGCCAAGCCTGCAAAATACCCAAAGGCACGCCATAGGCGCAGTTTTGCGTCAAATTGGCGAATGGGTTTGCCGATATTTAGGACCCAAAATACGGGAAAACTTACAATGCCCGCAAGACCGAGCAAGACAATACGGGGCAGGGATTTTAGTTTGCCAGGACGGCGCAAGGCGCGCCAAGCTGTGTTGCAACCACGTCGAAAGTTCCGTTTTTGTGCCCAAGCTCTGGTGCTGCGCGACGCGGGCACCAGTTCGGTCACCTCCGCTGCATCGGCCCAAGCAAAGCTTGCCCCCGCGCGTTTTAAGCGTTGAAATACGTCCGCATCCTCGCCACCCGTGATGCCAAAATCAACATCAAACCACGGACGTTCGACCAAAGTGAGCACAGAGCTTTTGATGAACACGTTTTCGGTCGACAAAATCACGGGCACGGGCCCATCTGGTTTTTTGGTTCTGCGGAATTGTTCACATCCTACGACGACAGGATCGACGGTTTCAGAGTCGAATGCGGACAGAACGGGGCCGCCTGTGACATCTGCTCCAGTTTGACGTGCGATGGTTTCATAGGCCGTCAACCACTGTGGGTCGGGCCATTCATCATCATCAATCAGAGCGGCAAAATCGCAGTCTTCGATTTTACTGATGTAGTCAAACAACGCGTTTCGCGCGTGTGAAATACCACGCTGAGGTGCCAAAATGCATTCAAGGGGAAAGCGGAAATCCTTGGCGCGATCTGCAACGACGCGCATGCCAGCTTGGTCTTCGGCGTCATTGTCACAGATCACAACGCGCACATCGGCGGTTGTGTCTAGGGCCTCGATAGCATCCAGCAATCGCGTTAGCCCTTGTGGACGGCAAAAGGTTGCCGCGGCGATAACAATGCGCGTTGGGTTGGTCATTGGTCTATCCAACTTTCTTTTGCTAGGGCTGCTGGGCCAGTTTTGCTGACGTCGCAAATGAGGGCACGGTCCCAGTCGTATTTTGTATCAAGTGCGGCGCGCAGCACAGGATCCAATTTCGGCTTTGTTTCTGGAACCGATGTTGCCAAAGCTTTGATCGGGGAAGCTAGGCCCATGTCTTGGGTTAGTCCCAAAGTGCGCTTAATACGACGCAAATACTTGCGCAGGATCGTCACAGGAACTGAGGAAACAGATTTGCGTGGGTTTCGTGCAGCAAGGCTGATTTCAGGTGCAGAAAGGTCTAAGAAATCACAGATCTTGGACCAAACGGCAGGGCTATCAGAGTTGATCAGATCAAAATCCACAATCAGCAAACGATCGCGATCAATATATTCAAGTGCGCGTTTAAGTTGCGCGCCCATACGAACGCGTTCTTCGTAATCAATCTTTTTAGGCTCAGGTCCCGTGATCGGAATTTTGCGCCCCGCGCGGCGTTCAGATGAAAGCTCGAAGGCCTTTACAAAATCAGCTTCAAGTTCGTTCCCACTTACGCGTTCTTGTTGATGTAGTGAAAACACCAGATCGGCATGGTTGCGCACTGCCACAATAAATTTCGCATCAGGGGCGACTTTAGAAATGGCTGGAACGGCATTTTTAGAGGCAAGGTAGTCAACTGTTCCATCGCAGTAGAATTTATGCGGGGTCTCAGTCGCAAACAATTTTTTGTAGCGCTGAGGACGGCCTCGAAAATGGCCATCTTTATAGTCGTCATTGAAAAAGCCAGGCTCTTTGGGATGGCTCATCAAAACATCTGGGTGTTGTGACAACCAATGTGCGATTGACGTGGTGCCGCACTTTGGGGCGCCTAGGATGAACAGGTTTGGCCAGCGGCCTGTAGGTTGTGTCATTTGGTCTTTCCTTTACGACCGCGTTTGCGTGCAATCACTTCTTTTAAAGTCGTACGGACGTTGCGCAGGTGAGAGGGGTGAACCAGAAGGATGCCCAGTTTACGGGCACATAAAAGTGTTGCCCAGAGATTCCACAGCACGGTGGCCATTGCGGTTCCGATTGCTGCTCCCAGCACGCCCCCAAAATAGGCTCCGCCTGCTGTAAAAATAATATTAGCGATGCCGCTGACCACAGAGACCTTTAGAAGACTACGTTCTTCGCCAGCCAAATTTAGCAGATTGCCATTGGGGCCACAGGCAGAATTGACCAATTGCCCGCAAGCCATGGCGATGAGCGCCCAATAGACATTTCGGTAGGATGGGTCGAACTGGCTTAACATCCAGCCGCCAAAAGCGCCAAAGAAAATTAAACCCAGTACAGAGGTTGCCGCAGTGAAAACAACGACAGCAGTGATCAGTTTTTGCAGATCATCTTTGCGTCCGGCATGCCAATCACGTGCGATCATCGGGCCAGACACTTGGTTGGTTCCAACAAGCACGAGTGACAGTAAATTCGCCAATCTTTGTGCTGCGAAAAAGGCCCCTGCGGCCACGGGACCGAGAACAATTGCGACCACAATAGTCGCGGCTTGTTGCAACCATTGCCTTGCAATGTTTACCCCATAGAGCCCCCACTGCGCGGACTGCATTTTGGCTATTTCTTCTTGTGGTGGCCGACGTGTTTGAAACTTTTCGCCATTCGGACCTTGTATGCGTAGCATCTTTATAAGTTGAGCAAGTGTAACGGTGGTCAACACCAAGCCTGTCAGCGCAATGCCCTGTACCCCAGTCAAATCGCCTGCGGCCAAAGCAATGACAATGACCCCCGCACGCCAAAGAATATCACGCGGCACCAAAGACCAATTCAGCAAGCCTTGAGCACGCAGAGCAAAGCAAAGAAACTGCGAGTAAGCCAGAGCAACCGTGAACAAACCAGTCCACAGGAGCGCGCTTGAGCTTGCGGACACTGCTCCTAAATTCAGATCCAAGAGGCTGATGACACCAAAGGCGGCCAACATCAAAGCAGCGCCTATCGAGACGATTTTCAACCCTCTGATCAGCACGAAATTTGCGGTTGCGGTGTCGTATTTTTCTTCAAGTGTGGGCCAAAAACGGACAACGGAAACTGGCTGGCCCACTGTCGCTAGGGACCATGCGGCGCTGGCAATCGAAAACCCAATTGAGTAGATGCCAAATTCAACAGGAGTCATTTGTTTCGCAAGGACCAGTAGCACCAAAAATGCTAGACCAACGCCAGCAAACTTATACAACCCGCCGATTGCCGAAGCTATGATAAGTGGGCTTCGAGATGCGCGTTTCGTATCGGTCATAAGTCTGCCCACTGTGCATAAATCCTTTTGTGTAAAGCACGGTAAAAAGCTTTAGGTCAAGCCTAGCAAGGTTGTACCAGTATAAAACACGCCCAGACAGTGAGCAGTGCAACATCTTTTGGCTTTCACGCTTCCTGAGTGCCTTAACCTTGGTGTTTTGAAACTCTAGATGTGCCGTTACGCGCGCGACATTTCCGTTAAACTCCCAGATTTGAGAAGCAGGAGATGTTCATGAGCAAGGATCACCGCGAGCTTCAACGCAAGTTGCGGTTTCTGGACCGCTGAGGAGATTGGCGATGTTGCCAAGGCTTACCGCTGTTTTGGGATTGGCCGCGCCAGCTTTTATCGGTGGCGCAAGCGCTACGCTGAACGTGGCAAAGCAGACCTGATGAACGCGCCGTCCATCCCAAAATGCCATGCCAACAGCACATCGCCCCTGTGCGCAAAAAGGGCGTCTAACTTTGCCGTAATACAACCACGGCCCGATGCTGCTCGATGCGGATCGTTTGGTATCTGGCGCGCTATCACGGCATCAAAATGTCTAACGCTATCGTTTCACGCATTCTGCTGCGTCGTGGGAGCAAGACAAAGGTGGCGGTTTGTTGGTGCGGCCTTGTTAATTCGTAAAGTTCGAACATAATTCATTTTCATAAACACATCCGATTTTAGGTAGATCATTAAATGCGTTTTTGACATTAAGCCCAGGTTTGCGCACTGTGGAGTGAGAAAACACCAAGAAATACCATATCCGCTTATGTATCGTGCCACTTAATTTTTTCATTCGTCCCAAATGATTTTTGAAACGATTGTCGTGACTGTGCCGTCTTGTTGGGCAAAAATTGTTGGGTTCTCACCGCGGCGTAGCTTTAATTCGATGCTTTCTCCAAGCATTTTATCGCCATCGAAAACTGCAACAGGGACCACTATTGGATTAACCTCGCGAAAACCAGCGCTGTTGAGGGCGGCTTCAGCGATAGTGACTTTTCCGTCCGCGGTTTTTAGCGCGAGGTCGGCTTCATATCCAACATTGAAAAAACCAACTTGCACTTTTGCTGCGTCTTCATGAGCAGGATGGAGAACGGTGGCGGCTGGCAGTATGGTAATATATTGATCGGTCTCAATACCATCGGTGGAGCCTGCAAGAATGACGGTATAGTCACCCTCATTGGTCAGCGTTACGCCAAAAGCATCAACTGCAACACTCTCATGCGCACCCAAAGCACGTACAAAGGCGGCGTCGTCGGGAAGGGGCGCGCCATAGAGTTCTTCGTCTTGCGCGAAGGCCTGACCAGAACACGCCAGAAAAATCGACATTGCAACTGCCGTGACACGCAAAAGTCCGCAGCTTTCTTTACAAATGTTTTTTATAGTTTCCATGTCATAACTTTCCGCATGTTAAATATTTTCCATTTGGCAATGCGCCACGCTTATTTCATAGTCTTGTGTTGCATCAACAATTTTAAGACGAATGCTGTCTGGCAGTGTAATGTCACCATCTGCGTCAAATTTACCAACAAAGGTTTTCCATACGCTCGTGCGATCCTCTTTTGGAGTCCTTTCCGACTTTTCGATGATCACACTCTCAACGGCTTCACCAAAGCCCGCTTCGACTAGAATCTGTCCACTAAAATACTCTTGAGTATCCAATTCCACCAAAGCACTTTGCTTGTCTACCGAAAGCCAGTCAGACCAACCATCGCTTTGCGTGCTAATGGTTTGTATGCTGGAGGATGTGTTACATCCCCCAAGAACCGTTGCAGTCGCCGAACGCAGCTTGTGGCTTACGATAGGAAAATGATTTGGGGCTATTTCCCAGACAACAAGATTTGCGTCCAACAATTCTGACTGTGTTTGTAAGATTTCAAAGGATGCATCAATAGCGCCCCCCGCCACAGCAATATTTTCAACTGGTGCCTGAAGGAAATAGCTCAATGCACCGTAGAATTGGAAGTTCGAGCTTTCCGCAGAAAAACTGGTGCCAAGTAAAGTGACGTCAAAATTTTCATCTGAGGCATCACCGAACAGACTGTCAGCTTGATCTAAATTTCTGGCTGCTGTTTTATAGGTGCTTGAATACACGTAAGATTCATCAAAAATTTTAGTACGGCACTCGTCGTTGAAAACTCGCGCATAGCTACCAGCTTTATATTCCCTAGATTGTGGCCCAAATACATACCCACCATCATCTAATGGAATGCGTAAAATACCAACATCTGCCAACGCATCCCAAACGGCAAGTGCCGCGGCGGCAGCAGCCTCTGGTTTCCAATGATGGTCCGCCTGAAAGTAGGGCTGCTGAAGATTGGAGAATGCGGAATAGGTCTGTGGAACTATCGCCCCAGTGTCCTCTAGCTGTTTTATAATTGAATTGTATTCTTCTAATAGATCTTGTTTTGGAGACCCTTCCAAAATGTCACGCGCTTTAGTGTAAACCTCATCTGGTATAAACAGCCCTCGCTTTGGTGGAAAGACTACAGCCAATCGTCCGCCACGTCGCTCGATTTCACGATTGATAAGAGCTATTAAAAAGAAATTATCAACGTCATATCCTCTCAAATTTACATCACTACTGGGAACGATCCATTTCGTATCCGGATCGTACATCATGTTGTCGTAAACTGTTGGGCCTTGTAGGGCCGAAGATCCAATGGGACAATCTTGTGCAAGTACAGGCGAGGCCGCGAATATAAAACTTAAAAAAACAAGAGAGTTTTTGATCATTGAGAAGCCTCTACAGTCAGGTAACGCTCAGGAATTTCCCAGACCACGATTTGCGGCACGGGCTCTCCTGATGTGATTTGTTTTAGATAGTCATCCATGGGCGCGAAGGGGCCGCGGCCTTCTTCAGCTCGGTTTAGAATGTCTGTTTGGCTGGCCTCTTTTAAGAAGCCTTCGAAGTTCCAGTTTTGAATTGCTGAATAGCTGGTACCAATGAGGGTCGCGGGAACAACGGTATCGTCGAACAGGCTTAACCCAGCGTCCACACTCGCGGTTTGCGTTGTTACAAACGTCTCGTAAGGTTCTGGCGATAATCCCAGCGCCATCGACAGTTGACCTGAATCGACAAAGGTCACCAAATCCCCTTCGTTGCGTTCAACGCCTGTCATCTCAGTGATAAATTCGGTTCGTTCAGTTGTCGCAGTTTGGATGCGGTGCGCGATCGTATTTGCGACCTGTTTGGCGCCATGGGGAGACCAATGGGTGTCGGTGCGCATAAAGACGTCCCCACCGGATTTAGCGAGTTGTAGCGCATCCCTTAGGTCATCTACAGCGATCCCTTTTTCTGTCAGGTAGTCCAAAGCCATATCATATCGCGCTTCGACTTGCGGTGATCTATGCTTTGATAGCTTTTCAGACATTACACGTGCTTTATCAGGCAACAGGGCAATGATTACTGTTGCACCTGCACCTTCGAGTTGACGCGTGGCTTCAACGATCCGCATCAATTGGGCTTGCGTCTTATCGGCGTAGTCGTGGCCTGTTTCAAACTCTTCATCTGTGAAAAGCCAGCCATCCTTTCCTGGGACAGCTCCGGGCAATGTCTCGCTAAAGACAGCATAGCGAAAGGCATTCCACAAATGAATTGACGTCTTGCGCGGGATCAACCCCTTGTCGAATGCATCTTCTAATGCGGGTTGTGTTACGCCATCCTCAAATGGTTTGGACACAGCGGGCTGCCAATCGGTTTGCCAGAGGCTCGCTGCGCCAATCAGTGCAATTACAGCCATGACGACTGGGCCTGTTATGCGATCAATCATAGTCAAAACTGGAAATACAGGAACGGAGAATAACTTTGTGACGCCATGCGCGTCACGGCGAGAACTGTCAGAATTATATAGGCGGTTGCTTTCCACTTTGGGGCCAAACGATCAATGTGCCAAGAGGTAAAGAGAGGCATGAAGCAAAGTACACCAGCGCAGGCCATTAATACGAGTTCAGAGGTTTGGATTTGCCATGCCACATTGGGAGTGATCGCGATGCCATTCAGTCCAATCATGCCACCATACATCGCAAAGGCTGATGACAGATCGGGCGCGCGAAAGACAACCCATCCCAGCACCACGAGTAAAAAGGTCAATGGAAGCGCAATGGTTTTCGGCCACACCGTGTCTTTACCTTTGCCGCCCATAGCGCGCTCAAGCGCCATTATACCGCCGTGCCAAATGCCCCAAATCAGAAATGTCCAATTGGCCCCGTGCCAAAATCCACCCAGCACCATTGTGAGGACAAGATTAACGTAGGTGCGTTTTTTGCCACGCCGATTTCCACCGAGAGGAATGTAGAGATAATCACGCAACCAAGTTGACAGTGAGATGTGCCAGCGTTGCCAGAATTCTGTTATGGATCGGCTGATGTATGGACTGTTAAAATTCTCAATGAACTGAAATCCAATCATTAGCCCCAATCCAATTGCCATTGCAGAGTAGCCCGCAAAATCGAAAAACAATTGAAATGTGTATGCTAAGGCGCCAAGCCAACTTTCAAAGAATGTCGGATTGGGCAGTGCAAAAATACGATCCGCAAGCGGGGAAACACTGTCGGCGATCAAGACCTTCATCGCCAGCCCGAGGAAAAATCGATACACGCCTTTGGTGAATAGTTCCAACGAATGACTGCGCTCGACGAACTGATTTGCAAGGTCTTTGTAACGTAATACGGGGCCTGCAATCAGCTGTGGAAACAGCGCTCCAAAGGCTAAGAAGTCAACAAGTCGCCGCGCGGGTGGGGCGTCTTTGCGATAGACATCTATAACGTAGGAAATTGATTGAAACGTGTGAAATGAAATCCCTATGGGAAGCAACACATCCGCAACGGAAAGGCCGTCTGAGCCCGCAAAGGTGAGAATTCCGTTGGCATTATCCACAAAGAAGTTTGCATATTTGAAATACCCCAAACACAGCAAGTCGCCTGTGACCCCTGTGATCATTGCACGTTTGCGCCAGTGTTGAGTGGGCGCAGTCAGCGCCGCTTTTGCCATATAAAATGAAAAAGCGGACATGATGAAGATAAGCAAGAGGTATTCAACGCGCCACCATCCGTAAAATGCATAGGATGCTGCGAGGATAACGTATGACTTTATGCGCCATGGGCTGACGTAATAGACTGCAAGAAATAGTGGTAAGAATACGAACACGAATATATTGGTCGAAAATATCACAATTCAGAGCTTTCGTTGGCCTCACCCATGAAGCCATGGCTGAATTAATACACTTTTATTTACATGCTCGTGTCTTTCAGTCAACGCATCTCAAATGCGCAATGCTTACCTTAGGGTGATCGTTGGTGCTGAAATGCACCTATTTAGCATAGGCGCTCCAAATGTTTGTTCGGTCATCCTTCCATTTTGAGCGAGATTTTTTCCTAAAATTAGGTCTTAGGTTTTTTTGATCCCCCCAAATGATCCCTCGTTTTGTTTTTGAACTCGGTGGAATGAATTGACATCTATCGCTCAAGCTTGCGCCGAGATGTGGCTGTTATTATCTGGATTGGGTTCTATAATTTTGAATGCCCAAATACCGTACTCGATAAGCAAACCCCCAGCATTTCATACGTCTTCCAAGTGGATACACGAAACGCCGCATGAGTAGAAACATGATGCATCCTAGCCAATCCGCGAAGCTGTCCTAAAAAGGAGGGCCACTTCAGTCTGGCGCGGTGACCTGCCACTGGTCTTGAGCGAAACAAATGCTGAGGGCAGGGGGCTGATGATCTTGGTCGCGTCTACGCCGAACATTGAGCATATGCAGCGTCACGGGTCTGAGCGCGCATGCGAAACCTCACGGGGTGTCGGGATAGCGATGTGCCGTCAAAAGAGGATTTGAAGCTCGCATTGATCCTTATGTCGGAACATCATCTGTTTCCCAAATCTGCGACCTTGTTGAGAACGGACCTGCTGTGCTGATCCGTTCTAGACTTGCACCAAGCGCTACCAGCCATCTTGGTTTTTGAAAGCACAGATGCGCACCAACTCATCGAAGCTTTTTGGCCCCGCAGCAAGAACCGGCGCAGGCTGCGTGATGTGTTCTTTGTCTTGCGGAAAAGGAAGCACTTGTCCCCCAGCTTCTCGGATCAGGCAATAGGCTGCCATGCAATCCCATGCGCTCATGCGTGGTTCGGCATATCCAACCAAACGGCCTGCCGCGACCCAAGCCAGCATCAATGCGCCAGATCCGTAGCGCACCCAAGCACTGCCCGCATCCATGAGATCCGTCAGCAGGTGTCCGACCCGCGCGCTGTCCACACGGTCATTTGCCCCTATGCCCAACAGGCCAGATCGTAGATCACCCGAAGTGGCTGAAATGGGCGTGCCATTCAAGAATGCGCCACCGCCGCGTTCAGCCACAAACACTTCATTCAGCATTGGGGCAAAGATCACACCTAGAGCAGGCCCATCCTTATCACAGCCCCCAATTGAGACACACCAGCCAGGCAGGCCATTCAGATAGGGCGCTGTGCCATCTATCGGATCGATCACCCAAGTAAAATCGGATGTGCCCTCGCTCAGCCCGTGTTCTTCACCCAATTGCGCATCCTCAGGAAAGGCAGCGCGCAGAGCATCACGGATCAAGGTTTCAACAGCACGGTCCGCTTCTGACACCAAATCGGTGATATGGCGTTTTTGTTCGATGATCAGCGCATCACGGTTGTGAAAGTGATCCAATGCCAGTTGGCCTGCAATCTTGGCAATATCTTGGGCGATGGTCAGGCGTTTGCTTGGTGTATAGGTCATTTTGCACCTGCTGGGATAAGGGCAATACCGCGCAGGCGCAGGTCAAGCCGCACGGCTGTCCCTTCTGGCAAGGGTGTATCGCTTTCGTCATCAACGGCAAAAATACGCCCCAAAGGGCCGTCGATTTCATACTCTACATGATCGCCAAGATAGGCCGATGTGGCGATAACCCCCGCGACACCAGAGGTGTTTTCAGTGGATTGACGCACACGCATCGCATTGGCGCGCAAAGACACCCGTACGGGGCCAATTTTTGCGTCGCGCGCAGGCAGCGATAAAATCACCCCCCCAAGATCAACCTCAGCCTGATCGTCTTTCACGCTGATCACCTGCGCATCGACAACATTTGCCTCGCCAATGAAGTCAGCAATAAACTCAGAGGCAGGGGCTTCATACAGGTCTCGCGGCGTGCCGATTTGTTCGACATGGCCATCTTTCATCACCACAATACGGTCAGAAACAGCCAGCGCTTCTTCTTGGTCATGGGTCACATAAACCGCAGTAAATCCCAAACGCTGCTGAAGTTCGCGAATTTCTGTGCGCACGTGGCGTCGCAGGCGCGCATCTAGATTTGACAGCGGTTCATCCAGTAACAAAACCTGTGGTTCAAGCACCAAGGCACGCGCAACGGCCACACGTTGTTGTTGCCCCCCTGACAGCTCGGCAGGCAAACGCTGCCCAAGCCCTTTTAATCCGACCAAAGCCAAGGCATCCTCAGCCGCAGCATGGGATTTTTTTGCAGTCATGCCGCCTGCTTCCAAACCGTAGGCGACGTTTTGAACCACAGTCATATGGGGAAATAAGGCGTAGCTTTGAAAGACCATCGACACATCTCGACGATCCGCAGGAAGTCGGGTGACATCTTGACCCCCGATCAGGATTTGTCCTGCCGTTGGGCTTTCTAGCCCCGCCAGCATGCGTAAAGTTGTCGTTTTCCCGCAGCCTGACGGCCCCAAGAGGGTGACCAATTCACCGGGTTTGATATCTAAACTTAACGCAGGAATGGCGGTGAATTTGCCAAATTCTTTTCGAACATTGCGAAACTCTACAGCGCCATGAAATGAGTTGCTCATACTATTTTTTCCTTATCATGGGCGAATTGGGGGGAGGCTTGGCGGCGAATGCGACGTTCGCCAACCAGCAGTTGGAAACTACCGATGACCGCAATCATCACGAAAATCAGAACCGACGAATATGCGATAGCCACGCCGTATTCTCCATTCTCGACCAGACCGACGATATAGGCTGTTGCCATATTGTATTTCGAGCTGACCAAGAAAATGACGGCTGAAATGGATGTGATCGCGCGCACAAAACTATAGACCAATGCAGCAAGGATCGCGGGCTTCATCAGTGGCAAAATCACTTTGCGCATCGTGCGCGCAGAGCTGGCGCCAAGGGTTAAAGATGCTTCATCCAAGGATGCATCGAGCTGCGCCATAGCCGCAACTCCGCCCCGCACACCAACCGGCATATTGCGAAAGACAAAGCATGCGATCAAGATCACGGCCGTGCCCGTCATCTGTAGGGGGGGCAGGTTGAATGCCATGATGTAGCTGATGCCAATGACCGTTCCAGGAATTGCAAAACTCATCATCAAAGCAAATTCAAACACCGACCGCCCTGGAAAGTTTTGACGCACAATCAACCATGCAGTCAAAAGCCCAACAGCTGCGGTGAGCGGCGCTGCAATCAACGCGATTTTCAGTGTTGTCCAGAAACTGTCCCATGCGACACCGACCATGTTCATGCCGCCATCCCATGTAATCCCAAAGGCGCGGATGTAGTGATCAAAGGTCAATGTATGATCCAAGCCCCAAAGCTTCACGAAGCCGCCGAAAAGAACCATTGTATAAACGCAAAGCGTGAAGGCGCCCCAGAAAATCACAATCGCTGTGACAGGCCAACCAACGCGTTTGGGCAGCTGGGCATGACGCCCTCCATCGCCTTTTCCTGTGACAGTGGCAAAGTTTTTGCCCGACAACCAAAAGCGCTGCAACAAAAAGGCCGATAGGGTGAAGATCAACAGCACAGTTGCTAAAACTGCCGCACGGGACGGGTCGTTTTGCGCGCCGACAACGGCGAAAAATATTTCGGTCGACAAGACGCCACCTGAGCCACCGAGCACCAGCGGATTCCCAAAGTCGGCCATGGATTCAATAAAACCGATCAAGAATGCATTCGCCAGCCCCGGAGCCATGAGAGGCAACGATACCTTTTTGAACGTGCGCCAGCGATCAGATCTTAGCGTCTGACTGGCTTCTTCCATGGAGGGGCTGATGCCTTCGACAACACCGATCAACACCAAAAAGGCGATAGGTGTAAAGCTGAGCATCTGCGCGATCCAAATTCCAGTCAGACCATAAAGCCAGCGGCCAAGTTCCCAACCTGTCAGGGCTTCGATCCAATGGGTGACCATGCCAGAACGCCCCAGCATCATCGTAAGAGCAAGACCCACAACAAAAGGCGGCGTGATGATTGGCAGGACTGTTAAAAGCCGCAATGATTTTTTAAATCTAAATCCTGTGCGCGTGGCCACCAAAGCGAAACACAAGCCCAGCAAAGTGCTGCCAGTTGCGGTGCAAATGGCAAGAAAAAAGGTCCGCCATGCCACACCGCAATTGCCGCCAATGAGACAAGATAAAGACCAGATTTTGGGATCTACTATATTGCTCAGAACGCCTTCACTGGTGAAAGAGCCATCAAAATCTTGAAACGCGCCAATAAACATCGAAGCGAGTGGATAAAAGACAAAAGTGGCCACCAAAAGCACCAGCAAAGTGATAGCGCCAATGACAAAGGCATCCCCTTTTAAGGCGCCACGTTCTGCTTGGCCGAATGCAATCAGCAAAGCAAAAACGACACCGATAACCACGGCCCCCGCACCAAAGGCGGGCTGACCTGCCACATCGCCAAACATGGTTTGCAATTGACCCCAATTCCAACCACGCAGGCCAATGGATAAGCCTTCTATAGACATCCACACCAAGCCCAGTGCGCCGATCCAACTCAGGGCTTTGCCGCGTTGTTCTGGGGGCTGGGTCACGCGTAAATAAAGTGTAGCGCCAAGCAAAATGATAACGGGCCAGAGCTGCAAGCGCCCTGTAAGCGCCTGTACCAATCCTGGCCAAAGGTTATCTGAGCTAATGATATCGGTCAGCCAGTCAAAGCTGAAAAATCCAGACCGAACGCGGTACCAAGGCAGTGCGATAAGCGCAAAAATCCCGGCCGCGAGGATCAAATCGAGCCTGCGGTTATCTTTCATGTGAATTTGCCATTTGATGTAAAGCAGCGTGGCGGGGCATGGCTGTGTAGCCACGCCCCGTATCGAATTATTCTAGTGGCAAGCTGCCGATTTCATCATCCCAGCGAGACAGCAAGGCTTTGCGACGCTCCGATGCTCCGTATTGAGCAAAATCATAATCGATCAGTTTGACTGTCGATAAATCTGGGGCCTCTTTGGGCGCAATCGCACTGGCGTTTGACGGGATTTGATAAGACCCAGCATTTGGCATCAAATTTTGCACCTCTGCGGTGAGCACCCAATCATAAAAGATCTTAGCTTGATCAAGGTTCTGTGCGCCATCTATCACTGACATCGATCCGATCTCATATCCCGTCCCCTCACAAGGGGCGACCACTTCAATCGGGAAGCCAGCAACGGCCTGTGATACCGCGTCATGTTGGAACACAATGCCCAAACCCGTTTCGCCGCGAGCGGCCGATTTTACAGGGGCTGAACCAGATTTGGTATATTGCGAAACGTTAAGGTGCATCTTTTTCAAGAAATCAAAGGCTTCATCTTCCCCCATCAGCTGCACCAAAGTGGCTAATGTTGTGTAAGCCGTGCCTGATGAGTTTGGATCGGCAATCTGGATTTCACCTTTCAAAGCAGGGTCCAATAGATCGGCCCAACATTGCGGTGCACTTACACCTTTCTTTTCCAAGATCTCGCGATTGTACCCCCAGCCCAGAGCGCCAGAATAGACGCCAACGGTGTGATATCCCGACACTTCAGCTTGGCCTTGCGCCCAATCTTGCAGCTGATCCAGCATGGGCGATTTGTATTCGGCGCTTAAACCATCTGTTGCTGCCTGCAAATGGGGGTCGCCCGTGCCGCCCCACCATAAATCGGTTTGGGGATTGCGCGATTCAGCACGGATTTTTGCGAATGCTTCTCCCGATGAGAGTCGCACCATGTTTACATCGATTTCACTGTGACTTTTCTCAAATTCGTTGACCAAAAGTTCGCAGATCACAACATCAGCAGAGCAGATTAGATTCAACTCATCTGCCATCGCGCCTGCGGGCAAAATCGCAGCGCAGCCCAGCAGGGCCAGTTTCAATTTAGTCATATTTTCCTCCCTAACCTCAAATGAGGCGGTGTTTGCACACCTGTGCAATAGGTTGTGAAAAGAATCAGACTTTGTCAATAAAACTATTTCAAAATAGCTTTTATTGGCGTATTTTAAGTATGCAAAGCTGATCGATATATATATTGGGACATCGAAAATGGCACGAACACAGGTGAGCGCAAAAGATGTCGCAGAGCTTGCAGGGGTTTCTCGCGCGGCCGTATCGCGGACTTTCACACCTGGGGCCAGCGTATCCGCAGAAACGCGCGCCAAGGTGCATGCTGCAGCAGATGAATTGGGTTACCATGTCAATCACTTAGCGCGCGGATTGATCACGTCGAACACAGGGATTGTGGCCTTGATTGCCTCAGAAATCGGCACGCCCTACCGATCCAAACTTTTGGCGGCCCTGACCGAACATCTACAGGCCGCAGGCAAAGTGAGCCTTTTAATTAACACAGATCGTTCCGACGAAAGCGTCTCCCAAGCTCTGCGCAAGGCCATTGCCTACCGCACTGATGCGGCCATTGTTTTGTCGGGCATGCCAGACAGTTCACTTGCAGAAACCTGTTTAAGAAATGGAATGCGGCTGGTTTTGATCAATCGCGACGAAGAACGACGCGGCGCAACCCAAATTCGATTAGATGACGAAGCCGCAGGTCGACAAGCCTTTGCGGCCCTGATGGCAGCAGGCTGTACGCGATTGGCTATGGCATCTTCCCTTGCGGGCACACCGAGTTTGGAAAGTCGCGCACGCGGCTTTATGTCCGCCGCACAAGACGCAGGCCAAGATGTGATATTGGAAGTCTCAGGAATGACATCATACCAAACAGGACTTGATGTCGGAACGCGTTTAATGACGCGCGAAAACCGCCCCGATGGTGTGTTTTGTAGCACTGATTTGATTGCGTTTGGCGTCATGGATGCGGCGCGGCGGCGCTTTAAATTAGATGTTCCCAAGGATGTCTGTGTTATCGGATTTGATGACGTTGAAGAGGCCAGCTGGGAAAGTTATGACCTGACCACCTTTCGTCAGCCCCTGCGCGAAATTGCCAAGGCAGCAATCGAAAGCCTGTCACACCCCTCAGATGATGCCCCAAGGGCCGTTTCCCTTAAGTCGCGTCTGATTTGGCGTGGAAGCATTCGCGGATAGATGTGATCCTTCCAGCAGGCATACCGTGGCGCGGTATGTGCCGTGTCGGTTTACGGTCATCTGTTGCGCCCCCCTGATAGGTCTGCCGTTCCTTGACGCTCGCATCAGACACAAAATGCCATTCCAAATTAATCACGCGCACAGCTGTCGAGAATCAGGGGAGGGGCTGCGCGGGCGCGACATGGCGCAGTCGAGGTGTTGCCCTGTGCTTTTTAGCAGCACTCTATGGTGTCAAAGGGGATGAATGCGTTGCCAGTTGCGAAAACCTAAGCTTTAGTTGAGAATCGTTCGCAACTACTTGACAGGCCGCAAAAACTTGCATCTACACAAGGCAACTGATGTTCATGGAGGACGCAATGTCTACATTTACGCGCTTTAAAACCTGTATAGGCCTTTCAACAGGATTGATGGCTTTACAGGCTTTGCCCACGGTAGCCGCCGAAGATAAATTGAAGGTCGTCACGACATTTACCGTTTTGGCCGAGATGGCACAGAATGTGGCAGGAGAGGCGGCAGAGGTTGTTTCTATCACCAAGCCAGGCGCAGAAATCCACGGCTATGATCCCACACCGCGCGATATCGTGCGCGCCCTAGATGCGGATTTGATTTTGTGGAACGGGTTGAATTTAGAGCTGTGGTTCGAACAGTTTTTGTCCAACCTTGGAGATATTCCATCTGCAACGCTATCTGTCGGGATAGATCCTATTTCGATTGCCGCAGGCAGCTATGAAGGCAAGGCCAATCCCCACGCTTGGATGGGGTTGGAGTCTGCGATGGTCTATATCACCAATATCGAGGCGGCTTTAAGCAAAGCTGATCCTGAGAACGCGCAGATCTATGCTGATAATGCAGCACAGTACAAAGACGAAATTCGCGCGACGATCGAACCTTTGCGGTCCAAACTGTCTGAATTGCCCGAAGACAAACGCTGGCTGGTGACCTGTGAGGGGGCATTTAGCTATTTCGCGCGTGATTTTGGTCTCAAGGAACTGTATCTATGGCCGATGAATGCGGATCAAACGGGCACACCTCAACAGGTGCGCAGTGTCATAGATGGGGTGCGCGACAATGATATTCCCGTGGTGTTCTGCGAAAGCACTGTAAACACATCGCCTGCGAAACAGGTGGCGCGTGAAACAGGGGCACGCTACGGTGGCGCACTTTACGTGGACAGCCTCAGCACATCCGATGGCCCTGTGCCAACCTATTTGGATTTATTGCGTGTCACGGCTGAAACCGTGGTTGACGGGTTGACCAAAGATCCCAAATAGTCTTCTAAGCCTCGCCTTTTTAAGGATATCTTTGTGACGCAAGCTTTAGCCCATCCCCAAACGACGCAAGACAGCGGCATCATGGCGCATGATGTCACAGTGACCTATCGTAACGGCCATATGGCACTGCACAAAGCCAGTTTTGAAATCCCCCGCGGGACGATCACTGCTTTGGTGGGGGTGAATGGTGCGGGCAAATCAACCCTGTTCAAAGCGATCATGGGGTTTGTGCCTGCGTCCCAAGGCGATATTCGCCTATTGGGGAAATCTGTCAAACAAGCCCTGCGTGAAAATCTGGTGGCTTATGTGCCCCAAGCGGAAGACGTCGATTGGGCTTTCCCTGTCTTGGTGGAAGATGTGGTCATGATGGGCCGCTATGGTAAAATGGGGTTTTTCCGTCGTGCCAAAGCCGCAGATCATGCGGCTGTTGATCAGGCCTTGGCGCGTGTGAATATGCAAGATTTCCGCAAACGCCAAATCGGGGAACTGTCAGGCGGACAACGCAAGCGCGTGTTTCTTGCGCGTGCCTTGGCCCAAGACGGTCAGGTGATTTTGTTAGACGAACCTTTCACGGGCGTGGATGTGAAAACCGAAGAACAGATCATCGCGCTCTTGCGTGAATTGCGCGACGAGGGGCGCGTGATGTTGGTTTCGACCCATAATCTGGGGTCCGTGCCGCATTTTTGTGATCGTACGGTTTTGGTCAAAGGCACTGTGCTGGGCTATGGTTTAACCGAAGATGTGTTTACCCATGACAATCTGGAGCGCGCCTTTGGTGGTGTCTTGCGCCATTTCACCCTAGGGGGTGACGAATTGCACGATGATGATGACGCCCGTGAAGTACGGATCATTTCTGATGATGAACGCCCTTTCGTTATGTATGGGGCCAAGCGCGCTGAGCAAGAGGATGCGGAGAGAGCGGGGGCAGCACCTAATGTGACCCCATCACGTGGCGCAGTAAAAGAAGACGCCTCATGATCGATCTTCTGCTGGAACCGTTTTCGTATCGTTACATGTTTACCGCCATGTGGGTTTCTGCGCTCGTTGGCGGCGTGTGCGCATTTTTGTCGGCCTATTTGATGCTGAAAGGCTGGTCTTTGATTGGCGATGCGCTGAGCCATTCGGTGGTGCCCGGCGTTGCTGGTGCTTACATGCTGGGGCTTCCGTTTGCGCTGGGCGCATTCATCGCTGGCGGGTTGGCTGCAGGCGCGATGTTGTTTCTGTCAGAACGCTCAGGTCTGAAAATTGACGTGATTATCGGCATCATCTTTACATCATTCTTTGGCCTCGGCCTGTTCATGGTGTCCCTCTCGCCAATGTCCGTGAGCATCCAAACGATCATCATGGGCAATATTTTGGCCATCACGCCAGAAGACACCTTGCAATTGGTGATCATTGGCCTTGTGTGTTTGGTGGTGCTTTTGACAAAATGGAAAGACCTTATGGTGGTGTTTTTCGATGAAACCCACGCGCGGTCGATCGGCTTGCGTCCAGAGCTGTTAAAGGCCATCTTTTTCATGCTTCTTTCTGCATCAATTGTCGCTGCAATGATGACGGTGGGGGCGTTTTTGGTGATCGCTTTGGTCGTGACACCAGGCGCCACGGCCTATTTGCTATGCGACCGTTTTGAACGCTTGCTGATCGTGAGTGTCGTCATCGGCGCTATGACCTGTTTTGTCGGCGCTTATGCCAGTTACTTTTTGGATGGGGCGACGGGCGGTATCATCGTGGTTCTTCAAACCGCGTTGTTCCTATTGGCCTTTGTGTTTGCTCCGAAACACGGCGTTATAGCAAGCAAACGCATAGCGCGTTTGGCTGCTCAATCGCAGGTTTTGGATGCGGGTGAAAAGACATGACTGTTTTAGAGATTGTGCTGCAACCGTTCCAATTTGGCTTTATGCAAAATGCCTTTTGGATCATCCTTTTGATCGCACCTCCTACAGCGATTTTATCGTGTTTCTTGGTGCTCAAAGGTTGGGCTTTGATGGGCGATGCGGTCAGCCATGCGACGCTCCCTGGCATTGTCTTGGCGTGGATTTTTGGGCTGCCACTCATCCTTGGCGCATTCATTGCGGGTATGACCTGCGCCGTGGCAACTGGGTATTTATCGGATCATAGTCGGGTGAAAAAAGACACTGTGATGGGGGTTGTTTTTGCGGGGATGTTCGGGCTGGGCATCATCTTATACACCTCGATCACCACAAACGAACATTTGGATCACATCCTATTCGGCAATATGTTGGGGGTTGGCGCGCAAGACTTGTGGACCGCAGGGCTGATTGGCCTTTTGGTCACGGCTGTCATGCTGTTGAAGTGGAAAGACCTTTTGCTGCACGCTTTCGACCCCGCGCAAGCGCAGGCGTCGGGTTTGAACACTCATATTTTGCATTACGGTCTGCTGACAGCATTGTCACTGATCATCGTTGCCACCCTCAGCGCAGTCGGATTGATCTTGGCTGTGGCGCTTTTGGTAACACCGGGCGCTATTGCTTTTTTGATTGCGCGGCGTTTTGCTCAGATGATGGTGGTCGCAATGCTGGCCTGCACATTTTCGATGGGCGCTGGCGTCTATGCCAGTTTTTATCTTGATAGTGCGCCTGCGCCAACCATCGTCTTGATCCTGACAGTGGTGTTCCTTGTGGCCTTTGTGCGCCGTTTGCAGATCACGCGAAGGCATTCTCGATTGGCGGCTCAAGCGCCTTCATAGGGACGCCCGCTGTGCAAAAGTTTACCAAACCGCAGTGAAACCTTCATATGTTCGTCATGCGGACTGCCTAGTGAATGCATAACATTAGGTGTCTGCATTGGGCTGTATCATGGTTGAAATTAACCCTCTTTCTTTCGTTCTGGACTGCCTCCTCGGGCGGCAAAATTTTCGCACACAATGGGTTGAACCGCCTGTTGGGCCCGCCACACGTGCGAAAAAACCGTTAAAGTCGCAATCTTCCAAGGTTGTGTGTTCAGGGTCTTGTGTTGGCTGCCCACGATTGACTGCGGCTGCGCTAAAGCTCGACTAGATCTCGGCACATTTTGCCCTTGTATCTGGTGCGCGTTGGCGTGAACATGGATGCATGAAAAAGTCTTTTTGGAATGTGAAAACCCCATTTTTTAAACCCGTGTGGCGCAGAGCTTTGGCCTGTGTGGTGTGTTTGATTTGGGCAGGCGTTGAACTGAGCTACGGCAACAAAACCTTTGGGGCCTTGTTTTTGGCCGCGGGCGGATATTTGGTGCATCAGTTCTTTATTGTTTATAATCCCGCCGATTACACCCAGCCCCCGCCTGATGCTTAGTTCTTTCTATTTTAGGGCATGGTTTGGGGGCGTTCTGCATCTCAAGTCGATTTGACGCTGGCCATATAAGTGAGTCGGCATTTTAATAAAATTTTCTACAAATTTGATGCAAAGGGGCAACATCTCAGGGTGGCGCCGTTTTAAACACACAAACAGTCCTCAACTCAGGGCGCAAAATAGCTATTTTAAAGCTTTGAAAACAAATATATAAAATCACAATACTGTGGAAATGAACTTATCGGTTTGCGCTGGTGGCAAAAACAAAAGATCATAGCGAAAGTCCAAGATTTCAGGCGCTCTTGCAGCTCCTCGATGGTCTTACTAAGACTCGAGTAACACTTCCACGCTAACCATCAAGAAGACAGATAAGAGGCAGGGACCGATGAAAGACCCAATTGATACATACATGAACACGCTTGTGCCTATGGTGGTTGAGCAAACCAGCCGCGGCGAACGTGCTTTCGATATTTTTTCTCGCCTGCTCAAAGAGCGGATTATTTTCCTAAACGGCCCAGTACATGATGGCATGTCCTCATTGATCTGTGCGCAGCTTTTGTTCTTGGAAGCGGAAAACCCAACAAAAGAAATTTCCATGTATATCAATAGCCCAGGCGGTGTTGTTACCTCTGGTCTGTCGATCTACGACACCATGCAATACATCCGTCCAAAAGTATCGACTTTGGTGATGGGGCAGGCGGCCTCTATGGGGTCGTTGCTGTTGACTGCTGGCGAAAAAGGGATGCGTTTCTCACTGCCCAATTCGCGCGTCATGGTGCACCAGCCGTCTGGCGGTTACCAAGGGCAAGCGACGGACATCATGATTCATGCCCAAGAAACTCAAAAGCTCAAAGATCGTTTGAACGAAATCTACGTCAAGCACACGGGTCAAAAGATGAAAGCCATCGTTGATGCGCTTGAGCGCGACAACTTTATGTCACCTCAAGATGCCAAAGACTTTGGTCTGATTGATGACATCGTAGAAACACGCGCTGCTGTCGAAGCTGGCGCATAACATGATGCATACCTGCTTTGACTGCGCGTCTGAGTGGGATTTTGGCATTGTGCCTGCAAAAACGCTGTCCTACACTCGATGAAAGGACAGATTGGTTGGCCCACGCTGGGCCAACTACACGAAATTAAAAGGCGATCAGCCTTAGGGGATTGTAATGTCGAACTCGTCCAGCGGTGACAGCAAAAATACGCTCTATTGTTCTTTTTGTGGCAAGAGCCAACATGAAGTGCGCAAGCTCATCGCGGGCCCAACAGTTTTCATCTGTGATGAATGTGTTGAGCTTTGCATGGATATCATTCGCGAAGAAACCAAATCTACGGGTCTTAAATCTTCCGAAGGCGTTCCGTCTCCAAAAGATATCTGTAATGTGCTCGATGATTATGTGATTGGCCAAGCAACCGCGAAACGCGTTTTGTCGGTGGCTGTGCACAATCACTACAAACGTTTGAACCATGCCAATAGCGGCGCTGGTGATATCGAATTGTCCAAGTCTAATATCTTGCTGATGGGGCCAACAGGTTGTGGTAAAACCTTGCTTGCTCAAACCCTTGCACGAATTTTGGATGTGCCATTCACAATGGCTGATGCGACAACTTTGACGGAAGCTGGCTATGTGGGCGAGGATGTTGAAAATATCATCCTTAAATTGCTACAAGCCTCTGAATATAACGTCGAACGCGCGCAGCGCGGTATCGTTTACATCGATGAAGTTGATAAAATCACCCGCAAATCTGATAATCCCTCCATCACACGAGATGTGTCTGGCGAGGGCGTTCAGCAGGCCTTGTTGAAAATCATGGAAGGCACCGTTGCATCCGTGCCTCCGCAAGGGGGGCGAAAGCATCCTCAGCAGGAATTCTTGCAGGTTGATACAACCAATATCTTGTTTATCTGCGGCGGTGCATTTGCGGGGCTTGATCGCATTATCGCGCAGCGCGGCAAAGGCACATCCATTGGTTTCGGTGCAGATGTAAAAGATGCCGAAGCGCGCGGTGTCGGTGAATTGTTCAGCGAACTTGAACCAGAAGATCTGCTAAAATTTGGTCTTATCCCCGAATTTGTTGGCCGCCTGCCTGTTTTGGCGACTTTGGAAGATCTGGACGAAGATGCCCTGATCACCATTCTGTCTGAGCCTAAAAACGCTCTGGTGAAACAGTACCAACGTTTGTTCGAACTGGAAAAAGCCAAACTCACTTTCACCGAGGAAGCTTTGTCGGCCATCGCGAAACGAGCGATCGAACGCAAAACAGGGGCGCGTGGTTTGCGCTCCATCTTGGAAGACATCTTACTTGACACCATGTTTGAACTGCCAGGCATGGAAAATGTCACCGAAGTTGTGGTGAACGAAGAGGCTGTAACAACAGATGCGCAACCTTTGATGATCTATTCAGAAGCCGATGCAAAAGAAGCCAGCGCTGGCTAATCTGCACGCTTGAGAAATTCTACCGTACTCCCAGCGTCGCCGTTGGGAGTACGTGTTTCTAAATAAGACTATGACTGATGTTGGCGAATGTTTGTGCGACAACACGCTGCAAGGGTGCCATTGCGCTGGACCTTAACGCAACAATGGTTCATAGAATGAGCAACACAACTCGAAAGGCTTACCCATGGGCATCGTGAACTCAGCTCTGCGTGCGCTCGTCTGGTGGAATGATCAGACGCTAGGCACCCAACTTTTCACATGGCGCAACGGCATCAAGGTTGGTGACGATGCGCAAGGCAATATTTATTATCGCAATAAAGACGACAGCAAACGCTGGGTGATCTATAATGGCGAGATCGAAGCATCCCGTGTGAGCCCTGACTGGCACGGCTGGCTACATCAAACGTTTGATGAAGCGCCTGGCACAACGCCGCTAGAGCACAAAGCATGGGAAAAACCGCATGCTGACAACCCAACGGGCACCATTGCGGCCTATGCGCCTGCGGGCTCAATTCGTCGCGCGCAGCCTGCGGAGCGTCGTGACTACGAGGCATGGCAGCCAGAATAAATGTCTGAAAACACGACAGAAGTTATCGTTGGCGCAGGTGTATTGGCGCTTGCACTTGGGTTCTTGCTCTATGCGGGGCAGGTGACTGGGTTTTCCAATGGCACCAATGATAGATATACATTGACCGCGTCATTCCGATCAGCAGAAGGCGTCGGCGTGGGAACGGATGTGCGCCTAGCTGGTGTCAAAGTCGGCGCGATCACTGATATGGGGCTTAATCGCGACAGCTTTCGAGCTGAGGCGGTTCTATCCTTGGATAAAGACATCCTTTTGCCTGATGATACCGCGGCTTTGATCGCATCAGAAGGCCTGCTGGGGGGCAACTTTATTGAACTTGTCCCCGGTGGTTCCGCATTCAATTTCGAAGATGGCCAAGTTATCGCAGACACTCAAGGCTCTGTCAGCTTGATCAATCTTCTGTTGAAATTCGTGACAGCGAGCGGAGGTTCCGAATGAAGCTTGGGCCCTTTATCTGCGCGGCAATCCTGTTTGGCACCCTGTCTGCCGCAGCGCAAGACAATGGTCTAGGGGACGACTTTCAAACGGGCATAGATGACATTCTTGTTGAGCCGCTCGATGAAAGTGGGATTGGTTTTGGCGGTGATGGGTTGTCCTTGGAAGACTTGCAAAACTTTCCTGGTTCAGGATTTCAGCAAGAATTGAAAGACATCACCACAGAAACACAAGTCCCTGTGTCCAGCGCTTCAGGTGCAAACCTGCGTGCGCTTGATAAACTGACTGGCGAAGTTCAAGATTTAACAGTTGTATCAGGTCAACCTGTTGTTTTCGGGCGTATTTCTGTTCTTTTGGGCGACTGCCGTTATCCTAAAGACAATAGATCTGGTGACGCCTTTGCCTATCTCATTGTGCACGCCCAAGGCATTGAAGATCCCGTTTTTTCTGGCTGGATGGTTGCATCAAGCCCAGCATTGAATGCGATGGATCATGCGCGCTATGATATTTGGCCTCTGACCTGCAATATATCTTGAGCAGTCACTGGGGCGCTTAGGTCGGTAAAATCGGCGCGCGTTTCAAGTGCTTTGTCTAAGAGGTGATGATACTCCGCACGCGGGATTTCAATCGCGCCCAATGAGGCAAGATGCGGCGTAATGAACTGTGTGTCAAAGAGAGTAAAGCCAGTTCTGCGCAATCGTGCCACGGTATAGGCGAGGGCCACTTTCGACGCATTTTTCCGTCTCGAAAACATGCTTTCACCGAAAAACGCGGTACCAAGCGTCAGACCGTAGACGCCACCAACCAAGTCGTTATCTTGAAACACCTCAATCGAGTGGCAGAATCCTGCTGCGTGAAGTTGGCGATAGAGATTAAAGATCGTGTCGTTAATCCATGTTTCTGGTCGGTCAGCACAGCCTTCGACAACCGCATCAAAACAGGTGTTTATTCGTATGTCGAAACACTCACTGCGGATAACTTTGGCCAAGCTGCGCGAAATGTGAAACTGGTCCAATGGAAAAATTCCACGATCTGTCGGATCAACCCAAAAGACCTCTGGGTCATCTTGGTGCTCAGACATTGGAAAGACCCCATTGGCATAGGCATTTAGCATCATTTGTGGCGTAAGTTCTGTATGGTCCATAGGGATGTATCACATGGGGGTTGCACAAAGCTGGGGGGCCAAAGAAAAGGCCGCCCGAAGGCGGCCTAATTTCGGGTCTGTACGGGCTTAGCCTAGGTTTGCTTCAAGCCATTTTTCCAACCAGTGAATGTTGTAGTCACCTGTTTGGACGTCTTTTTCCTGCAACAACATGTTGAACAACGGCACCGTGGTCTCGATACCATCTACGATCAGTTCGCCCAAAGCACGCTGCAAACGAGCCAAGGCTTCTGGGCGATCACGACCATGTACAATCAGTTTTCCGATCAAGCTGTCGTAGTAGGGCGGGATCGAATAGCCATCGTACAAAGCACTGTCCATACGCACACCAAGACCACCTGGCGCGTGATATTGCGTGATCCGACCAGGGCAGGGTGAAAAGTTCGGTAATTTTTCAGCGTTAATTCGAACTTCGATCGCATGGCCGTTGACCTTAAGCTCGTCTTGCGTGAACGACAGCTTTTGACCTGATGCAACAAGGATTTGTTCACGCACAAGATCTTGACCGAAAATTGCTTCGGTTACAGGGTGTTCCACCTGCAAACGTGTGTTCATTTCGATGAAAAAGAACTCGCCGTCTTCATACAAAAATTCAACGGTGCCCGCGCCTTTATAGCCCATTTCTGCAATCGCATTGGCACAGATGCCACCGATGCGCGCGCGTTCTTCAGCGGAGATGCTGGGGCCTGGTGCTTCTTCGAAAACCTTTTGGTGGCGGCGCTGCAAAGAACAATCGCGTTCGCCCAAATGCACACCACCGCCTTGGCCATCGCCAAAGACTTGCACTTCGATGTGGCGTGGTTTCTGGAGATATTTCTCCATATACACTTCATCATTGCCAAAGTTGGACTTGGCTTCAGAGCGCGCAGTGCGGAAAGAGGTTTCCAATTCGCTCTCGTTCAGCGCAACTTTCATGCCGCGCCCACCACCACCAGCTGTGGCCTTGATGATCACAGGGTAACCCATGTCTGCCGCAGCTTTTTTAGCCGCAGCCACATCTGGTACGCCACCGTCTGAGCCAGGCACAATCGGGATACCCAATCTTTGCGCTGTCTCTTTGGCGGTGATCTTGTCCCCCATCTGACGGATATGTTCCGCAGATGGTCCAATGAATGTGAGGCCGTGATCTTCAACGATCTGCACAAAGGCCGCGTTTTCAGACAAGAACCCATAGCCAGGATGGATCGCTTGCGCGCCAGTTACTTCACATGCCGCGATAATCGCAGGGAAGTTAAGGTATGAATCCGTTGATGAATTCGGGCCAATACAAACGGCTTCATCGGCCATACGCACGTGCATCGCATCTGCATCGGCTGTCGAATGTACCGCAACAGACTGAATGCCCATTTCACGGCAGGCGCGAATAACGCGCAGTGCAATTTCGCCGCGATTGGCGATGAGGATTTTATCGAACATGTGGGCGCCCACCTATTCGATGATCATCAAAGGTGCGCCGAATTCGACTGGCGTGCCGTCATCAACAAGAACGCGCTTTACTGTGCCAGATTTTGGCGCAGGAATGTGGTTCATTGTTTTCATCGCTTCGATGATCATCAATGTTTGACCTTCGGATACTTTGTCGCCGATTTGAACAAACGCGGGTGCGCCTGGTTCTGCGGATAGATACGCGGTGCCCACCATTGGGGATGGAACTGCGTTTGGATCATTTGCGGGATCGGCTGCTGGTGCAGTTGTTGCCGCTGCCGCAGGTGTAGAGGCTGGCGCAGATGCTGCGGGTGCTGCTGGCGCTGCAACTGATTGAACAACTTGCTGAACAGGTGCTTGGCGGCTTACGCGGACATTCAAGCTGTCAGCTTCACCGTATTCGCGCATGACTTCGATTTCAGTCAGGTCATTTGCGTCCAGTAATTCAGCAAGTGCCTGAATGAAGTTCACGTCAGAATCGTTTTTCTTGGTCATATGTTTCAACCCAATTATTGCCGCCCGTTTGCACGGACTGTTTCCTCAACTTTTGATGCTTATACGGCACGTGACAGCGCGTGAAAACCCGATAATATTCGGTTGGACGCACAGTTCATGACCTGTTGTTGCGTAATTTTTGTGCGTTTGTATGCAAATTTCCAGATCTGGCGTCTTGTACGCCGAAAAATGCCATGTTTGAAAATTTTACCACTTGATAAAAAAATTGATCATGCAACGGTAAGAGCAAGAAAAAGTGATCCCCACGGAGAATCTCATGCCCAACAGTGAACGCACACCAGGTCTGGCCACAGCCCGTTTGCCAAAAGACGCATACGCTGAGCGATTTACAGATCTACACCCACAACTGGACGACCATGAAGCACAGGTGGCAGCGGATCGTTGCTATTTTTGCTACGACGCCCCATGTATGACGGCCTGTCCAACGTCAATCGATATTCCACTCTTTATTCGTCAAATTGTGACAGGCACGCCCGAAGCTGCGGCGAAAACAATTTTTGATCAAAATATTTTGGGCGGAATGTGCGCAAGGGTGTGCCCCACTGAAACCCTATGTGAAGAAGTCTGCGTGCGCGAAATTGCTGAAGGCAAACCAGTGAAAATTGGCCAATTGCAGCGCTACGCGACGGACACTTTAATGGAAAAATCCGCACATCCGTATCAGCGTGGCGCAGCAACGGGGAAAACCGTTGCAGTGGTCGGCGCAGGGCCTGCGGGCCTATCGGCGGCGCACCGTCTGGCAATGTTAGGTCACGACATAACTTTGTTTGACGCACGCAAAAAACTGGGCGGTCTGAATGAATTTGGGATCGCCAGCTACAAATCGACCGATGATTTTGCGCAAAAAGAGGTCGATTGGCTTTTGTCTATCGGCGGAATTACTGTCGAAGCGGGCCGCGCTCTTGGTGACGATCTTACACTTGAAAGCTTGAATTCCGAATTTGATGCGGTGTTTCTATCCATCGGCTTGGGTGGTGTGAATGCCCTACGCGCAGACGGAACGGACTTGGACGGTGTCGAGGATGCCGTCGATTTCATCGCGCGTTTGCGTCAAGCTCAGGATCTATCGACATTATCCGTCGGGCGCGATGTCGTGGTCATCGGTGGCGGTATGACGGCAGTGGATGCGGCCGTGCAGGCTAAGCTTTTGGGGGCGCAAAACGTGACGATGGCCTACCGCCGCGGCAAAGACCGTATGGGCGCGTCGCAATATGAACAAGACTTGGCGACGTCAAAAGGCGTGAACATCGTCTACAACGCTCAACCCATAGCAATTTTGGGCGAGGGTGCCTGTCGCGGCGTCAGTTTTGAATACACAGCAGACATTGATGGAGCACTAAAAGGGACTGGCGAAATGGTGGAATTCCGCGCCGATCAGGTTCTGGTTGCGATTGGCCAAACGCTTAAAGATGCGCCGCAGGGGCTAACACTCCAAGGCGGAAAAATAGCCGTTGATGTCTATGGAAAAACCACAGTTGAAAAGGTCTGGGCAGGGGGAGACTGTGCCTCTGGCGGCGATGATCTGACCGTGACAGCGGTGGCCGAAGGTCGCGATGCGGCGATGGATATTCACTCAGTTTTGATGGGAAAGGGCTAAGATATGGCTGATCTAACAAGCGAATTTTGCGGTATTAAATCTCCAAACCCGTTTTGGTTGGCCTCAGCGCCACCGACTGACAAAGAATACAACGTGCGCCGCGCTTTTGAAGCTGGATGGGGCGGTGTTGTTTGGAAAACGCTCGGCGCAGAAGGTCCGCCCGTGGTCAATGTCAACGGGCCGCGTTACGGCGCGATTTTTGGCGCTGACCGCCGCCTTTTGGGTCTCAACAACATCGAGTTGATCACCGATCGCCCCTTGGAAGTGAACCTTGCCGAAATGACCCGTGTGAAAAAGGATTACCCTGATCGCGCTTTGATCGCATCGGTGATGGTGCCTTGTGACGAGAAAAGCTGGAAAGATATTTTGCCGCGCATTGCCGAAACGGGCTGCGACGGGTTCGAACTGAACTTTGGCTGTCCGCACGGTATGGCTGAGCGTGGCATGGGCTCCGCTGTGGGGCAGGTGCCTGAATATATCGAGATGGTGACGCGTTGGTGTAAAGAGGCCACAGGCCTGCCGATCATCGTGAAACTGACGCCAAATATCAGCAATATCCTATTGCCAGCCGAGGCCGCGAAACGCGGTGGTGCTGACGCTGTGTCTTTGATCAATACGATCAATTCCATCACGGGCGTGAATTTGGATAGCTTTAGCCCTGAACCGATGATTGATGGCAAAGGCACCCATGGTGGCTATTGTGGCCCTGCTGTGAAGCCTATCGCGATGAACATGGTCGCGGAAATTGCACGTAACCCTGAAACACATGATCTTCCTATTTCGGGCATCGGTGGCGTGACCACTTGGCGCGATGCGGCCGAATTCTTGGCGCTCGGGGCAGGGAACGTACAGGTCTGTACGGCTGTTATGACCTATGGGTTTAAAGTGGTCGAAGAAATGATTTCAGGCTTGTCGCAATATTTGGACGAAAAGGGCATGACATCTGTTGCTGAATTGTCTGGCAAGGCCGTGCCAAATGTTACCGATTGGCAGTATTTGAACCTGAACCATGTGACCAAAGCTGTCATCGACCAAGATGAATGTATTTCCTGTGGGCGCTGCTACGCGGCTTGTGAAGATACATCGCATCAGGCGATTTCAATGACACCAGACCGTGTTTTCGAAGTGATGGATGACGAATGTGTCGCCTGTAACCTTTGTGTGAATGTTTGCCCAATTGAAGGCTGTATCACGATGAAAACTTTGGACGCGGGCGATCTGGATGAACGCACGGGCAAGGTTGTGACGAAGGACTATGGCAATTGGACCGAGCATCCAAATAACCCTTCTGCGACGGCTGCTGAATAGTCAGATTTTTCGCGCAACACGAAACAGGTCATACTCCCCGTGCAGTTTTGCGCGGGGATTTTGCGTCATTGGTGCCTGCGCGTCTGGCCGCCGTCAGATTTAGCTCATGTCATCAATTGAGCTTGTGGATTTTCGGTAAGGTGGAACCAGCGTGGCACTTGGTCCCGCATAGGCCGCTTCGCGATCTTGTGCTTCGCTTGAAACGGGGGATGGAGATAGTGCCAGATTTGTATCTATGTTTTCAGATATGGCAGGTATTTCGGGCCTATCTTGTCGCGCGTTGCGGTGTTCCGTTGGGCGCGATTCATCTGTTGTTTTCCCGTCAAAGCCTGTGACAGTTTGCGGTGAAACAACAGGTGCAATCGCCGCTTCATCGAGTGTGATTGCGCGTTTTGCTTCGACCTGTGCAATGATGTTACGCAAATCACTTTCGACTTCCAAAACACTGGCTTGAAAAGACGGTGTTGGTCCTGTCAGCATGTTCGGGTCGTAATCTTCCCGCGGCGTATTGGTGTCACTGACAGGCTTAGGCTCATAGGGGCCCGATTGATCTTGCGCTATTGTTTTGCTGCCGCTTTCGCCAGTTTGGCGCGGCAGGTTTGCTTTTTGGTTATCGCCTGTATCGCCACCATGTGTGGCCTCGGCAACTTTGGGAACAGCTGGCACTGATAGGTCGGCATTGGACCGTATCGTCCCACCGCCTGACACGGCCTGCACGCCAAATAGATCAGTCATACCGAACTCCTTTAAGTAGGAGCCCCCACAGCTTTCACTGTCACAGCTTATGGTTTCGAACTGGTAAACGTTTACAGAAATTTAAGGCTTTGGTTAACAAAGTGTCACCTCACCCCCTGCGCTCCGCTCGCTTTAAGGTTTCAACATCTGACGGAACATACGTTCTAAAAATACGGCTGCGTCATCAAAATGTGCGTCATCATCCGCAGCCAAGATGCCCCGAATTTGCGCGTCAAAATCGGCATAATGCTGCGTTGTGGCCCAAATCGAAAAAATCAGATGATAAGGATCGATTGATGCGATTTTACCCGCCTGAGACCAGCCTGCGATAACGCCCACTTTTTCATCAACTAAAAATTTCAAATCACCGCTGATCTTATCACCAACGTTGGGAGCACCTTGTACAATTTCATTGGCAAACAGTCGACTTTCACGCGGAAATTCGCGCGCCATGCTGAGTTTGCGCAGCACATATGACAGGATTTCTTCGATAGGATCACCGTGCGCATCAAGTTCGCGCAAAGGGTCCAACCAAGTGGTCATCAAACGGTCGATCAGCGCGCGGTGAATGGCCACTTTTGACGGGAAGTAATATAGCAAATTGGGTTTAGAAAGCGCGGCTTCTTGGGCGATTTGATCCAAGGTGGCGCCTCGAAATCCATGTTGAGAGAACACATTTAAAGCGGCTTCCAAAATCGTTTGGTGGTTTTTCTTTTGAATACGGGTTCGCGGCGTCTTTTCTCGCATGGATTGGCGATTCCTTTTATGCGCAATTTTCTTGTCTTTATTGGTATAGGATCGCTGAAAAAAACACTATTCCCAAACAAACATGCCTGAATTTTGCACAAATACATATTTCGCATGAAAATCAGGCAGGAGACCACGCTTGACGCATTCTGGTGCGCTGCTAACGTAGTCTTGACCAAATGGTCAAAGATGCACTGCCCCGATGGGCTAAATAACTTTATTCATGCGACAGCCTTGTCATAAAGAACGAAGGTGATGGAATCGCGGCTCTCAGCTCAAGAACTGTGCAGCGATGAGACTACAGAAAGGCTGATGTTTGTCACAGAGGTGCCAAACATCAGACGCAAAACCCACCCTATTTGCGCGAGCAAAAGGATTTAAATGTAACGCAAGTTAAGCGGAGTTATTCAACCAGCATCACCAAGAGTGCTGGTGCGCCAACCATAAGCGCTGTGATGATTGCGAGTGAAGTAGTAAGACCTTTGAACATGCGTTCCTCCTGTTGATATGAAACAGTCAGGTAGAGCGACTTGAAAATTTGACCAGATAAAGAGCTGCATCTTTTTGCAGATCGAAACGGAGAACGGCAAATGACCCTTTCTAAGCCCAAAAACGACACGTCGAATATGCGGATCAATCCAGCACGGCTTTGGGACAGTTTGATGGACATGGCCAAAATCGGCCCTGGTATCGCGGGGGGCAACAATCGCCAAACTTTGACCGATGAAGATGCCGAAGGGCGCGCACTGTTTCAATCATGGTGTGAGGCTGCGGGTATGACCATGGGTGTGGACACTATGGGCAATATGTTTGCCACGCGGGCAGGCGAAGACCCTGACGCTTTGCCAGTTTACATGGGTTCGCATTTAGACACCCAGCCCACAGGCGGCAAATATGACGGGGTTCTGGGGGTGCTTGGTGGATTGGAAGCTGTGCGCACAATGAATGACCTTGGGGTTAAAACCAAACATCCCATCGTGGTTGCCAACTGGACCAACGAAGAGGGCACGCGTTTTGCGCCTGCTATGCTGGCCTCAGGCGTTTTTGCGGGCAAACATACCCAAGATTGGGCTTATGATCGTGTCGATGCCGAAGGGCTAACCTTTGGCGATGAATTGAAACGCATCGGATGGGTCGGGTCAGAACCTGTAGGGGCACGCAAAATGCATGCCATGTTTGAGCTGCACATCGAACAAGGCCCGATTTTGGAAGCCGAAGGAAAAGACATCGGCGTTGTCACACACGGTCAGGGGCTGCGCTGGATCGAATGCACTGTGACGGGCAAAGAAAGCCACACAGGCTCCACCCCGATGCCGATGCGTAAAAACGCAGGGCGCGGTTTGGCGCGGATCACGGAACTGGTGCATGAAATTGCAATGAAACATCAGCCCAATTCTGTTGGCGCCATTGGTCACGTGGATGTCTATCCGAATTCTCGCAATATTATTCCAGGTAAAGTGGTCTTTACCATCGATTTTCGGTCGCATTTGCAAGACGTCATTGATGCCATGCTGGAAGAATTCTATGATAAAGCTCCAAAGCTTTGCGAAGACATCGACGTGACGCTTGAAACCGAAATCGTTGGCCAATTCAACCCGCCTGCCTTTGACGATGCTTGCGTGTCTGCCGTACGCAACGCCGCCGAAACTCTGGGATATAGCCACATGGATATCGTGTCAGGGGCAGGCCATGACGCCTGTTGGATCAATGATCTATACCCAACAGCGATGATCATGTGCCCCTGTGTGGATGGCTTGTCACATAACGAAGCCGAAGACATCAGCCCTGAATGGGCCGCAGCTGGGGCAGATGTCTTATTGCATGCAGTGCTAGAGAGCGCCGAAATTGTAAACTGAGACTATGACTAGAATATATGGCGTTTCAGCATCAGCGATCGCGCCGAACGGGGGAACCTATGACTAAAGTGATCAAAAACGGAACGATTGTCACCGCTGATTTGACCTATCAGGCCGATGTAAAAATCGCAGATGGCAAGATCATAGAAATCGGTGCTGATTTATCTGGCGATGAGATCATCGACGCTGCGGGATGCTACATTATGCCGGGAGGTATCGATCCGCATACCCACCTTGAAATGCCGTTTATGGGAACTCATTCCACCGATGATTTCGCCTCTGGCACCCGCGCCGCTTTGGCGGGTGGCACCACAATGGTCGTGGACTTTTGCCTACCTGCGCCAGGTGAAAGCCTGTTGGACGCTTTGAAAGTTTGGGACAATAAATCGGCGCAGGCTTCGTGTGATTATTCTTTCCACATGGCGATCACATGGTGGGGCGAACAAGTCTTTGATGAAATGAAAATCATCACCGAAGAAAAAGGTATCAACACATTCAAACATTTCCTTGCCTACAAAGGAGCTTTGATGGTGAATGATGACGAACTTTACAGCTCATTCAAGCGCTGTGCAGAACTTGGGGCGACGCCGCTTGTACATGCCGAAAATGGCGATGTGATTGCCGAACTCACAGCCCAGCTTTTGGAACAAGGTAACACGGGTCCCGAAGGTCACGCTTATTCTCGCCCGACACAAGTCGAAGGCGAAGCCACCAACCGCGCTATCATGATTGCCGATATGGCTGGCGCGCCTTTATACGTGGTGCATACCTCTTGCGAAGAAGCCCACGAAGCGATCCGCCGCGCCAAAATGCAAGGCAAACGCGTTTGGGGCGAACCTTTGGTGCAGCATCTTGTCTTGGATGAAAGTGAATATTTCCACGAAGATTGGGATCACGCCGCACGCCGCGTTATGTCGCCGCCCTTCCGCAACAAACAGCACCAAGACAGCCTATGGGCTGGGTTGGCATCGGGCACCTTGTCATGTGTTGCCACCGATCACTGCGCCTTTACAACTGAACAAAAACGGTTTGGCTTGGGTGACTTTTCCAAAATCCCGAATGGCACTGGCGGCTTAGAAGATCGCTTGCCTGTTTTGTGGACCAAGGGCGTCAACACAGGGCGTATCACCATGAATGAATTCGTGGCTGTCACATCGACCAATATCGCCAAGATCCTGAACTGTTACCCGCAAAAAGGCGCTGTTTTGGTGGGGTCTGATGCGGATTTGATCGTTTGGGATCCGAACGCCAGCAAGACAATCACTGCAGATGCACAGGCTTCAGCCATTGATTACAACGTCTTCGAAGGGATCGAGGTACTAGGTTTGCCGCGCTATGTGCTTACGCGCGGATACATGGCCGTAGACAAAGGCGTGATCAAAGCGAAAGAGGGACACGGTGAATTTGTCGCCCGTGACGCCAACGCATCGGTGAATACAGCTTTGTCAAAATGGAAAGATCTCACAGCGCCGCGCCCCGTGGAACGCAGCGGCATACCCGCAACTGGGGTGTAAGACCGCCTGCGCAAAGGTGAAAAAGGGGCAGGCGGCGCAATTCGCCTGTTTCAAAACAGGGACGACTTACAGATCTCGCGCAAAGTGAGGCAGAAAGACCAGCCATGAAAAAGCCAGTTATAGATGTGTCCGGCGTGGACCTAACCTTTCCAACCAATGACGGTGCAGTGCAGGCGCTGAAAAATGTCGATTTACAGATCAACAAAGGCGATTTCGTTTCTTTTATTGGGCCTTCCGGCTGCGGAAAAACCACTCTTTTGCGCTGTATCGCGGGGTTAGAAACACCGACAGATGGTCAGCTTACCGTTAATGGACTGACCCCGACAGAGGCACGAAAAGCGCGATCATACGGCTATGTGTTTCAAGCGGCAGGATTGTACCCGTGGCGCACGATTGGCGGAAATGTGAAACTTCCATTGGAAATTATGCGCTTTTCCAAAGAAGAACAGGCTAAGCGTGTTCGAAAAGTGCTAGAACTTGTTGACCTAGAAGGTTTTGAAAAGAAATACCCATGGCAACTATCAGGCGGTATGCAGCAACGCGCATCCATCGCCCGCGCTTTGGCTTTTGATGCCGATATTTTATTGATGGACGAACCTTTCGGGGCTTTGGATGAAATCGTACGTGACCACCTGAATGAACAGGTCCTCAAGCTTTGGGCGCGTACCGAAAAGACCATCGCTTTCGTTACGCATTCTATTCCCGAAGCGGTCTATCTAAGCACCAAAATTGTCGTTATGTCACCACGACCTGGTCGGATAACAGACATCATCGAAAGCCCTTTGCCTAAAGAACGCCCCTTAGAAATCCGCGACAGTCCCGAATTTATCGAGATTGCGCATCGCGTGCGCGACGGCCTGCGTGCAGGGCATGAGGGGTAAGATCGCTATGACATTCCGTCGTTCAATATTGCCTATTTTGACCGTTGTCGTCGCTTTGGTGGTGATTTGGTACGGGGCCGCGATCAAAATGAATTCGACATGGACCTTTGATCAAGCGGCACGCGCGGGCACCAGCCCCAGCCTGTCAGAGGTCATCGGCGATACCATGCAGCAGTCGCGCCCCTTGCTGCCTGTCCCTCATCAAGTGGTTTCAGAGCTTTGGAAAACCACGGTTGAAAAGAAAATCACCTCGAAACGATCTTTGGTGTATCAGGGCTTTATCACCTTAAAAACAACACTTTGGGGCTTTGCTTTAGGCATTGTGATCGGGGTCGGGCTGGCTGCAATCATCGTGCTCAGCCGTATCGGACGCCTCAGCTTGATGCCTTGGGCGATTATTTCGCAGACCATTCCGATTGTGGCCCTCGCGCCAATTATTGTCATTCTCAGCAATGCAGCGGGAGCAGGGACTTTGTTGGTCCCCAAAGCCATAATCGCCGCCTATCTTAGCTTTTTTCCTGTGATGGTCAGTATGGTAAAAGGCCTGTCTAGTCCTGATCACATGCAGCTTGACCTGTTGCGAACTTACGGCGCGGGACCGCGTGCCGTGTTTTGGAAACTGCGTGTGCCTGCCTCTATGCCTTACTTCTTTGCCTCTTTGAAAGTCAGCGTGGCCGCGGCTTTTGTTGGTGCAGTGGTCGGCGAATTGTCCACCAGTGCCATTGCTGGGCTAGGCGCTCGGATGTTGATCGGGTCACAATTTGGCGAACCGATGATCATGTGGGCCGCGTTATTTGCCGCAGCGATCCTTGCTGGGCTTTTGATCGTTACCATCGGCGGACTTGAACAAATCCTGCGCCGTGCCATGGGAGGGCGTCCAGTATGAGACAAAAAGATACACAATTCGAACGTATCGCCTATCCCGTTGGGTTTGGTCTTTTGGTTTTGGTCCTATGGGAAATCGGGGTGCATCTGTTCAATGTCTCTCCTGCACTTTTGCCTGCACCAAGTGCCATCGGTGCTGCGATTGCGAGTTCTGCCGCGATCTTATGGGGCGACTGGGTTCAGACCGTGCTAAAAGGTGCGTTGAATGGCATTTGGATGGGCAGCCTTGCAGGCATCGCATTGGCCTTGGTGGTTGACCGCTTTGTCTTTTTGAAACGTGGCTTGATGCCTGTCGCCAACTTTTTTGCAGCCCTTCCAATTGTAGGTCTCGCCCCGATTATGGTGATGTGGTTCGGCTTTGATTGGCATTCAAAAGCAGCAGTCGTTGCGATCATGGTTTTCTTTCCCATGTTGGTGAACACACTTGCAGGTCTGTCTGCGGCCGATACCATGCAACGCGATTTAATGCGGACCTATGCGGCAGGCCATGTGGCGACTTTGATGAAATTGCGCATTCCCGCGGCCCTGCCTTTTGTGTTTACGGGACTTAAAATTTCGACAACTTTGGCGCTGATTGGGGCTATCGTTGCTGAATATTTTGGCTCTCCTATCCGTGGTATGGGTTTTCGCATCACCACAGAGATGGGACGCTTGGCAACTGATATGGTTTGGGCTGAAATCTTTATATCTGCACTCACGGGCACCGCACTTTACGGTTTGGTCGCTCTCATTGAGAAAAGGGTGACCTTTTGGCACCCGTCACACCGCGGGTAACCGCATCAAAATTGCACGGGGAAAACCTCGGCAGTTCAACAACTTGGAGGTTGTACTATGAAAAATCTAATGATGAGCGCAAGTGTTCTTGCTGCGATGACAACGGGCGCTTTTGCAGCGGACGATGTAACATTGCAGTTGAAATGGGTGACCCAAGCGCAATTCGCGGGCTACTATGTGGCCTTGGAAAAAGGCCTGTATGAGGAAGCCGATTTGAACGTCACTATTAAGCCTGGTGGGCCTGATGTGGCACCTGTGCAAGTGCTGTTGGGCGGCGGTGCGGATGTGATGGTTGACTGGATGCCATCTGCTTTGGCGGCACGTGAAAATGGTGCGCCAGTGGTGAATATTGCGCAGCCTTTCAAATCATCTGGCATGATGTTGACCTGTTTGAAAGAAAGCGGCGTGACTTCGCCTGAAGATTTCGCAGGCAGCACCTTGGGCGTTTGGTTTTACGGCAATGAATATCCGTTCTTGAGCTGGATGGGCAAACTTGGCATCGCTACGGATGGTTCTGAAGGTGGTGTGAATGTCTTGAAACAGGGCTTTAACGTTGATCCCTTGTTGCAAAAACAGGCGGCCTGTATTTCTACCATGACCTATAACGAATACTGGCAGGTGATTGACGCTGGTATTTCTGAGGACGAGTTGGTCACATTCAAATACGAAGACCAAGGCGTGGCCACACTGGAAGATGGGCTTTACGTTTTAGAAGACAGCCTAGAAGATGCTGAATTCAAAGATAAAATGGCACGCTTTGTCAAAGCTTCGATGGACGGATGGACATGGGCTGCTGAAAACCCAGAAGAAGCTGCTGAAATCGTTTTGGAATATGACGAAACTGGCGCACAGACCGAAAAGCATCAAATCCGTATGATGGGCGAAGTTGCCAAATTGATCGAAGGGTCAACAGGGGCACTTGAGATGGCTGATTACGACCGCACCGTGGAATCGCTTTTATCGGGCGGGTCCGATCCTGTGATCACAAAGACACCTGAGGGTGCATATACGATGGAAATCACGGATATGGCGTTTAACTAATCGCAATGTCTTACTGATAAAATAAGAGAAGGCCCCGCATGAAAACAGCGGGGCTTTTTTACATTAGATGAGCTGCAAATCCCCGAAAAACCTCTGCCCCTGTGCGCAGTTTGAAACGCGCTAAGCTTGCTGCCCGCTGTGGGTCTATGCTGCCCAAGTAGAGCCGTGTGACTCCTTGTGATTTTAACACTTTGATCGCCTGCCACAGGATCAAATTATGGGCATTTATCGCACGACCCTGTGGGCCAGTGTGGCCGATATGATATGTGGCGCTGTTGCCGTGTTTTAAAAACAACATCTGGGCATCAAGCACTTCAAACAGCCGCAATGATCTTGGGGCAACTTCTTGCAATGCCAAGGTAAATTCTGGCGGTATGGCGCGGTAATTTACCTGTGCTTGACGCTGTTTTTCGGCAGCTAAAAGCGGCATCAGCGCTTGTGGGCGTGGTTGAACTTGTGCGGATTTTACACCGGCCTTTTCAGCCTTGCGCAGTGCATTGCGCCATTTCCCGTGCAGGTTCGCCCGCAGCCTATCTAGGTCTTGAGAAATGTCCAATATACAGTGGGATGTCGCCTTTGACAGCGGCAGCTTACCCAGTGGCTTGTTTGGAGTGCCGATGAAAATGTGCGGCCATGCCTGCGGCTGTTTCAAGGCGGAAAGGGCGGTCTCTTTGTTGACCGAAGGGCACAGCAATGGCCCTCCAGTGGAAAGCGATAGATGCACGCCTACATATTTGCGACTGACGGTTTGCGAAAGGGCAACTGGCACATCGCCGTGCATCACTGCAATCCGTTCAACCCTGCGCCCTAGGCGTGCCGCAGCGGCGCCATAGATCCAGCGCTGCCCTAAAGGTGCTTGAAAGTGATCGCACAGGCGATCCCAATGTTTTTCAGTGGTTACAGGCAGCGCTTGCATGGTTTTAGCAATGTCATGCAAAAGAAAATTTATGGTTAACCAAGGCGCAATTCGACGATGAATTTTTGACGCCGCAGGCAAAAGACCGCCTTGTCTAAAAGGCGGCCTTGAGCAGCAAATTTGCGGTATTATGCCTCTGAATTATAGATCGAATTCGCGATCAAATCATCCACGACTGAAGGATCGGCAAGGGTAGAGGTGTCGCCCAAGCTGCCTGTGTCATTTTCGGCGATTTTGCGCAGGATACGACGCATGATTTTACCTGAGCGTGTTTTGGGCAAGCCCGGCGCCCATTGAATGAAATCAGGCTTGGCTATGGGGCCTATTTCTGTGCGCACCCATGTTTCCAGTTCCTTTTTTAAGGCTTCAGATGGGGTTTGGTCATTCATCAATGTGACATAGGCATAAATGCCTTGGCCCTTGATTTCATGGGGAAAGCCAACGACTGCCGCCTCTGCAACAGTGGCGTTTGCGACCAATGCGCTTTCCACTTCGGCGGTGCCCATACGGTGGCCTGACACATTGATCACATCGTCCACGCGACCCGTGATCCAGTAGTAGCCATCGGCATCGCGGCGGCACCCATCACCCGAAAAGTAGTAGCCTTTGTATTGTTGAAAATATGTTTCCTGGAAACGCTCATGATCGCCCCAAACCGTACGCATTTGACCAGGCCAAGAGTCTTTGAGACATAGAACCCCTTCGGCCTCGGTCGTCGTGATTTCTTCGCCTGTCGTCGGGTCCAAGATAACGGGTTGTACGCCAAAAAATGGCAATGTGGCAGAGCCTGGTTTGGTTGGCACAGCGCCTGGAATTGGTGCTAAAAGATGCCCGCCCGTTTCGGTTTGCCACCATGTGTCCACGATGGGGGCGCGGCCTTTGCCGACAACGTCATTGTACCAATTCCACGCCTCTGGATTGATCGGTTCGCCCACGGTGCCTAAGACTTTGATGTCGGACAGGTCATAGTTTTCGACGAAAGAATTGCCTTGGCCCATTAAAGCGCGCAGCGCGGTGGGAGCGGTATAGAATTGATTGACCTTGTGCTTTTCACAGACTGCCCAAAAGCGCCCAGCATCAGGGTAGGTGGGCACGCCTTCGAACATCAAAGTGGTCGCGCCATTGGCTAATGGACCATAGACAATATAGCTGTGACCCGTGACCCACCCCACATCGGCGGTACACCAAAACACATCGCCGTCATGATAATCGAACACATATTTATGAGTCATAGCCGCATAGGCCAGATAGCCGCCAGAGGTATGCACAACGCCTTTTGGCTTGCCTGTTGATCCAGATGTGTAGAGTACAAACAGCGGATCTTCGGCGTTCATCGGGCGAGGCGGACAATCGGGTGAGGCGTGTTGCATCAGAAATTTGACATCGACATCGCGATTTTCAGTCCATGAAATTTGATCGCCTGTATGTTTCACAACAAGACAGCGCACTTTGTCTGAACAGTGCAACAATGCGGCATCAGCGTTGGATTTCAACGCCGTTTTGCGCCCGCCGCGTGGCGCTGTATCGGCTGTGATCAGGATTTTTGCGCCTGAATCGTTGATGCGATTGGCCAAAGCATCAGGGGAAAATCCAGCGAAAACAATAGAATGAATAGCGCCGATGCGAGCGCAGGCCAGCATAGCATAGGCAGCTTCAGGGATCATCGGCAGATAGATCACCACACGATCCCCGCGCATTACCCCTTGGGACAAGAGCACATTGGCAAAGCGGTTCACTTTGTCGGAGAGCGCGTTGTAAGTGATATGTTGGGCGGGATCATTGGGATCATCAGGTTCGAAAATAATGGCAGTTTGATCGCCGCGTGTGGCCAGATGGCGATCAATGCAATTGGCTGACACATTCAAAACACCATCCGCGTACCACTTGATATCCACCTTGCCGAAATTGAAATCGGTCTGTTTGACTTGGGTGTAGGGCGTGATCCAATCCAAGATTTTTCCCTGATCGCCCCAAAATTTCTCAGGATCCGCAAGGGACTCTGCATACATCGCGTCATAGCCTGCGCGGTCAAGATGCGCAGTGTCTGTAAAGCTTTGTGAGGGTGAATGTGTGGTATGTGTCATGCTGTTCCTCCGCGGATTTTTGATGATCCGCCCGTCTTATACTGCTGATGTCCTTGCCTTGGGCAAAACCCAAAGCAAGGCGCCAAGTTAAATAGCTAGATATTCAGCGCGCAGGGTTTCATTTTCTAAAACCTCTTTGGCTGAACCATCATAGACGACCGTCCCTGTGTCGAGAATGACCGCACGATCAGCAAGGTTCAATGCCCTTACGGCATTTTGTTCGACCAAAATGGTTGTGATCCCTTGGGCTTTGATGATGCGCAGTGTCTTTTCTATCTCATCTACAATAACAGGCGCCAAGCCTTCATAGGGTTCATCGAGAAGTAACACTTTGATATCGCGGGCTAAAGCACGTGCGATCGACAGCATTTGTTGCTCGCCTCCTGACAAGGTCACGCCTTCTTGCTTGCGCCGTTCTTTGAGACGCGGGAACAATTCATAGATGCGATCCAGTGACCAGCCTACAGGTTCGACGATCTGCGCCAGTTGCAGGTTTTCTTCGACCGTTAGGCCGGGAATGATACGACGGTCTTCGGGCACCAAACCCAAGCCCGCGATGGCTGCTTCGTGTGACTTCATTGTGTGCAGGTGTTGGTGATCAAGCCAAATTTCACCGCGTGTCACCATCGGATCATCCAAGCGGGCGATCGCGCGCAGGGTGGATGTTTTGCCCGCACCGTTGCGCCCCAAAAGGGCAAGGATTTCGCCCTCGTGAATGTTAAAAGAAATGCCCTGAACGATATAGCTTTCGCCGTAATAGGCATGCAAATCCCAAACCGAAAAATACGCGGGCGCGGTTTCGGCATGATTGGCATTGATGTTTTTTGGTATATCTAGAACTTTTTCGGCCATGATGCGCGCTCCTAAACTTGCTGCGTTTCGCCCAGATAGGCTTCTTTGACCTTGGGGTGGCCTTTGATATTGTCTGGCGTGTCTTCGACGAGTGGTGTGCCTTGGGCTAAGACCGTGATCCGATCCGCCAGTGAAAACACCACATGCATATCGTGTTCGATAATCGCCATGGTGATGTCGCGCTTTTCATGGATTTCCTTGAGCAGATCGATGGTGTTGTTCGTGTCCGCGCGCGCCATGCCAGCCGTTGGTTCATCCAATAACAAAAGGCGTGGATCTTGGGCCAGACACATCGCCATTTCCAATCGGCGTTTGTCACCGCGCGACAGGGACGATCCCTGCATATGACGTTTGTCGATCATATTTACATCGATCAACATCTGTTCAGCCTTTGCACGCACATCAGGTTCCTGCGCAATGCTGGTCAAAGCATTAAGTCGAAAGGCCCCATCGCGTTTGGCAAAACAAGGGATCAGCACGTTTTCCATCACAGTGAGATCGCCAAATATTTCAGGCGTTTGAAACACGCGGCTGATCCCAAGTTGGTTGATTTCATGCGGCTTGCGCCCCAAAAGCGATTGCCCGTCAAATGTCACCGACCCTGTGTCGGGCATAAGCTTTCCGACCAAACAATTGAGCAAAGTGGATTTTCCAGCGCCGTTCGGTCCAATAATGGCATGAACCGAGTTTTCTTTTACGGACAGATTTACATCCCCTAAGGCTTGCAAGCCGCCAAAGCGTTTGTTGATATTTTTGACTTCAAGAATTCCCATTATGATGCCTCCTTAAAGTGGTTTTTTGAAAGGGGATGGTTGATCATCCGCTTTGGGTTCCGTGCGGCCAGCTTTTGGCCTGCGCAGGCGCGCCATGAGGGATTTGATACGGCGCGTGCCTTCCACCAATCCACCGGGCAAGAATGTAACAACCAGCATAAAGGTCAGGCCCAATGTCAGGTGCCAGCCTTCGCCTGTGAAGCGGGCAAATACCCAAACGACAGCGTGCTCAAGCCCATCAGGCAACCAGTGGAACCAAGAATGCAGCACGCTTTCGTTGATCTTGGAGAAGATGTTTTCAAGGTATTTGATCACACCTGCGCCTAAAACTGGCCCCATCAAAGTGCCCGCGCCGCCAAGGATCGTCATGATAACAACCTCGCCTGATGCGGTCCAAAGCATACGGTCAGCGCCTGCCAATGGGTCCATTGCTGCCAGCAATCCACCTGCAAGACCCGCATACATGCCTGAAATCACGAAAGCGGCTAATGTGTAGGGGCGGGTGTTCAGACCCATGTAATTCATGCGCTGTTGATTTGTTTTGACCGCGCGCAACATCATGCCAAAGGGCGAGCGAAACAGGCGAATAGCGATGTAAAAAGCCAAGATCGCAACGATGCCGCAAAAGTAGAAACCGACATTAAAGGTAAACACGCGGTTGAGCGCTTCGACCTTATAGGAACTGTTCATCGCCAAGCCAAAGATATTGGTCACAGGCAAAGACGCGCTTTCATTCGTGCCATCTAAAATGCGTGGATCGCTTAGCGCCAGTTGCAAACCTGTTTCGCCGTTTGTGATAGGCGTCAGCACAGAATAGGCTAGTTTGTAACACATCTGTGCAAAGGCAAGTGTCAGAATTGAAAAGTAAATTCCTGAACGGCGCAGCGAGATAAAGCCGATCACCACAGCCAAAAGGCCAGAGACAACCATCGCCAAAAGAATGGCGGGAATGACATTCATCGTCAGCAGTTTAAACATCCAAACCGCTGCGTATGATCCCACACCCAGAAAGGCGGCATGGCCAAAGGATAGGTACCCAGTGAGGCCAAAGAGAATGTTAAACCCAACAGCAAAGATGCCAAAGATCGCAACTTTTTGCATCAAATCAGGATAGCCGCCATTGAACTGGTCTAGGCCAGAATTGGCCGCAAAAGGTTGCATGATAATTGGGGTAAAGAGCGTGAGAAGCACGACGATCAACAAGAATGTTGCGTCCTTTTTGTTTAGTCCGAGCATGGTTTATTCCTCCATCACGCCGCGTTTGCCCATCAGACCGCGCGGACGGGTCAAAAGGATGATGATTGCAACGAGGTAAATGACAATTTGATCGATCCCTGGCAAAATGGATTTCACTTCGTTCATCGATGCGAAGCTTTCCAAAATACCAAGCAAAAAGCCTGCAGCCACAGCGCCAGGCAAACTGCCCATGCCGCCAACAACCACGACCACAAAAGACAGAACTAAGAAATCCATACCCATGTGATAGTTCGGGCTGAGAATTGGCGCGTACATCACGCCCGCCATGCCTGCCACCGCAGCCGCAAGGCCAAACATGATGGTGAAACGCCGATCAATATCAATGCCCAGCAAGCCCACGGTTTCGCGGTCAGCCATGCCTGCGCGCACAACCATGCCAAAGGTGGTAAAGCGCAAGAATGAAAACACAGCCCCGATGATCACTGCCGCAAACAGGAAATAGACCAAGCGCCAGTAGGGGTAGATGATCACATTGGGATCAAAACCCAGCATCATGCCGAAATCGAACGAGCCGATGAAAACCTCAGGGGCAGGGGTTGAGATGGGGTTGGCACCGTAAAAATATTTGATCACCTCTTGCAGCACGATGGCCAATCCGAAGGTGACCAAAATCTGATCTGCATGCGGGCGTTTGTAGAAATGCTTGATCAATCCGCGTTCCATCACATAGCCCACGACGATCATAACAGGGATCGAAAACAAGATTGCTAAAGGCACGGCCCAATCGATCAAGGCGCCGCCGAATTCGGGGCCAAACCACGCTTCGACGTAGGGGGTTTTGATCGTGGCTGGATTGCCCAAAAAGTCAGTCTTGGTCGGATCAACCGTTTCAAAAGACAACGACAAAAGGCGCGACAGGGTGACCGCGCAAAAGGCACCAATCATAAAGATCGCGCCATGGGCAAAGTTCACCACGCCGAGCGTGCCAAAAATAAGTGTAAGCCCCAGCGCGATCAGCGCATAGGCCGAGCCCTTATCAAGCCCGTTTAGAATTTGCAGTAGAATGCCGTCCATCGTCCCCACCTGTTCCGTTTTTCCGCGTAGCTTTCTTGTGCTCCAAAGGCGGTGCCTGTGTCGCGCAAGTGTTTTATTGTGGAATTTGAATGGTTTGTGTCTGTGTGTTGGTCAACTGGGCGCACCTGAATGCGCCCAGTCAACGGGTTAGCAGCCTGTCAGACTATGCGCCGGGGTTGCAGTCGCCCAAAGCGCCGCCTGCAAACATCGGGTGATCCGCATCGTAGGTAACCTGAGCGGCTGGCGTGACTTCGACCACTTCCAACAGGTCAAATTCTGACTCTGGATTTTCTTTACCGCGCACAACCAAAACGTCTTTGAAACACTGGTGATCTTCAGCACGGTAAAGTGTTTTACCATTGCCCAAACCATCGAATTCAAAGCCTTCAAGCGCTTCTGCAACCGCACATGGGTTGAAGGAACCACCGCGTGCGACAGCATCTGCGTAAAGCAGTGTTTGACAGTAAACGGTATGTGCCGCCTGTGAGGGAGGGAAGCCGTATTTTGTGCCAAAGGATTTGACGAATGCTTTTGATGCGTCGTCTTGCAAAGACCAGTGCCAGTTGGTTGATCCGTGAATGCCTGCCACGTTTTTGCCCGCACCGCGCGCCATCAAGCGTGAGTAAAGCGGTACAACAATTTCGAAATTCTTGCCGTTCACTTGCTTATCACGCAGACCGAACTGCACCGCGTTGGTCAAGGAGTTCACCATATCCCCGCCGTAGTGGTTCAAGACCAAAACATCTGCGCCAGAGTTCAACACAGGCGCGATATAGGATGAAAAGTCACCCGCGCCCAAAGGTGTGCGCACTTTCTCAGCTGTTTTCCAGCCCATTGCCTCAGTGGCGGCTGCGATAGATTCTTCTTGAGTCCAGCCCCATGAATAATCCGCTGTCAGGTGATAGGCCGTGCGATCTGTGCCGTAGAGATTTTTAAGCACAGGTGCCAAAGCCGCAGCAGACATATATGCGTTAAAGAAGTGACGGAAACCATTGGCTTTTTTGTCTTTACCTGTGGTGTCGTTTGAGTGGGTTAGCCCCGCCATAAAGATCACGCCAGCCTCTTGGCATAGACCTTGCACAGCAATCGCAACGCCAGAAGAAGATCCGCCTGTGATCATTACGGCGCCGTCTTTTTCGATCATGGATTTCGCGGATGCGCGCGCCGCATCAGATTTTGTTTGCGTGTCGCCTGTGACGTATTGGACTTTCTTGCCCAAGATGCCGTTGCCTTCGAGTACCTTCGAGCTGAAGGTGTTCAGCATGCCGCCGTCGCCTTCGCCGTTGAGATGCTCAACCGCCAGTTCGTATGCGCGCAACTCATCCGCGCCCTCGTCAGCATAGGCACCAGATTGCGGCACGTTGAAGCCCAGCGTTACAGTGCCGCCCATCGGCTCATTGGTAAAAGCCGCAGCGCCCGATGTGAATATAGTTGGCAGCGCCAGACCCGCGCCTGCCACTGCACTGGTTTTAAGCAGTCCGCGACGCGTGAGTAGTGAATTAGACATAGAAAATCCTCCCTTAGGTTTTCGGTCCGCTTGGCCCGCACCTCCTCGTACGGGCTTTCGCGTATCCTGTTGTGATGTCAGCCTACCGCGTATCTGCGACCACCGACTTGTTAACAAGATGTAGGTATACTGAGGATGTGCTGAAAATTATTCAACAAGTGCTTTTGTTTAAATGATTTTTTTGTTAATTTTTGAACAGGTATAAATTTTACTTTGTAAATTTATTATCCCGCACGCGCAGAAAAATCACTTTGCGAGTGCAGAAAGCCATTGAAATAACTTGGGGAAACCATGTCGCGTTCAACTTTAACTGGTTCACGAATTCGCGAGCGACGCACGCTTGCGGGCCTCAAACAGGCCGATTTGGCGCGCCTTGTGGGCATTTCTGCGGCTTATCTGAATTTAATCGAACATAATAAGCGCAAGATCGGCGGCAAGCTGTTGGTTGATTTGGCCCGTATTTTACAGGTCGAAGTCGGCAGTCTCACTCAAGGTGTGCAATCAACTTTGGTGGAAGGGTTGCAAAATGCAGGGGCGGAAAACGGGCTGACGGATGTGTTCGTTGAAACGGATCGTATCGAAGATTTCGCCAATCGATTTCCAGGCTGGGCCGCTTTGGCCAGTCGTCAGCATGAACATATCAAGGCCTTGGAGCGACGCATCGAGGCGCTCAATGACAGGTTGGCACATGATCCATTTTTATCCGAAGCCCTGCATGAGGTTCTGTCAACGGTCACAGCCATTCGGTCCACCGCTGGTATTTTAAACGCCGATGATGATATCGATGCGGAGTGGCAAGCCCGCTTTCACCGCAACATGTATGAAGACAGTCAGAGATTGGCCACAGGCACCCAAGATTTGGTGCGCTATCTTGATACAATCGGCAAAGAAAATGAGACGCCCGATACGCCGCAAACCGCCTTTGAAGCGTGGTTGCAGCAACAAGATTATGCGCCCGCTTTGCAGTCTGATCCAAATGATGCGGCCATCAATGAGGCCCAGCAAAACGAGCGCGCTCAAAGCGGCCAACCTGTGCTTGCATTGTCATCTCCAGCGGCGCGGAGCTTGGCTGATGGTTGGATGACGCGGGCAAAACAGGATGCCGATCAAATGCCACTGTCTACGGTGTTGGACGTGCTCGAACAGTTTGGTCCTGACCCCGCAGCTTTGGCAAAGCGTACTGGCGCAGATATTGCCGCCGCTATGCGCAGGCTGGCAACCTTGCCACCAACTCAATCGGGTGCGGATTGCGGGATGGTGATCTGCGATGGGGCGGGGGTCATTACTTTTCGCAAACCATTAGAAGGCTTTACGCCGCCGCGTTTTGGGGGTGGCTGTCCGTTGTGGCCGCTCTATCAGGCTTTGGTGCGCCCCATGACGCCTGTGCGCCGCGTGGTTGAACTCACAGGCCAGCCTGCGCGCAAATATCTGGCCTATGCGATTTGCCAACCCAAAGCGCATCTGGGCTTTGATGCGCCAGAGGTGCTTGAGGCGACGATGCTGTTTGTGGCGCTGGACAGGGCAACTGGTCCTATGCTTCAGGATTTGCCGCAAGATGTCGAGGCGGTAAAGGTCGGCACGAACTGCCGCGTTTGCACCCGCGCTGCCTGTCCTGCCCGTCGAGAACCGTCTTTGATGGGGACCGAAAATCGAGCGTGAACAAGACTTTTGACTCAACGATCAAATCACGCAATAGTGACTGATCTTGAGGAGGAGGAAATCGGCTATGGGCAAACGCGTCCTGCTGATCGAAGACGAACCCAATATCATTGAAGCGATTAGATTTATTCTGTCGCGCGATGGTTGGAGCGTTGAAATACAATCTGATGGCGCGCGCGCTATCGATGCGGTGCGTACCAAACACCCCGATATCGTAATTTTGGATGTGATGTTGCCTGGCATGTCGGGTTTTGAAATTTTGCGGCTCTTGCGCCAAGATCCCGCCCATGCAGATTTGCCTATCTTGATGCTGACTGCGCGAGGGCAGAAAAAAGACCGCGATCTGGCGCAGTCTTACGGGGTATCCGCCTTTATGACCAAGCCATTTTCCAACGCCGATATGCTAGAGACTGTGCGCAGTTTGGTGGCCCAAGCGCATCAGACTTCGAAAGATGTTACACCAGATGAGGCTGCCGCTGAGTCTATAGAAAATGGATGATCGCAGGCGCACCCCTTTGTATTTAGCGCGCGCCTCTTACCGTAGGCGGCGTTTGATCGATGCACAAAGACTGCTGCCTATATTTCTGTTTTTATTGTATTTAATACCGTTGCTCTGGGGGGACGAGGCGACCAATACGCCTGTAGGTGACGGGGCGCGCGGCTATGTTCATGTGTTTTCCGTTTGGTTTGGTGCCATCGTGATCGCTGGCTTGATCACACGTGCTTTGCGGCGCGAAGATAGACGTCACGAGACCGACCAAACAATTGATCAAACGCCTGCAGTTGATTTCGAAAACGGGTCATAGATGCTTTCCTTTAACGTCCTTGTTCTGGCCTGCCTTTGCTATGCGAGTTTTCTGTTTGTTGTGGCCTTTTGGGCAGAACAACGCGCCAAAAGGGGGCGGCTGGGTTGGCTAAAATCGCCATGGATTTATACGCTATCTTTGTCGATTTATTGCACCGCATGGACTTTTTACGGCGCGGTGGGCTATGCGGCACGCTCAGGGCTGGAATTTGCCACCATCTATATGGGGCCAACCATGGTGATGATCGGCTGGTGGTGGATTTTGCGCAAACTCGTACACATCGGGCGCAGTCAGAGAATCACATCTATCGCCGATCTCATTTCGTCGCGCTACGGTAAATCCACCGTGCTGGGGGTTCTGGTCACTGTGCTGGCAGTGATCGGCACTACGCCCTATATCGCGTTACAACTGCAATCTGTTGCCCTGTCGTTTGCCGTGTTTTCCCAAGCAGGAAACGAAGGGGTGACAGGGGCTGCGACCTTGCCTGATCTGAATGTGACAGCGCTTTGGGTCGCCGCAGGTCTCTCCTTGTTTGCCATTCTCTTTGGCACCCGCAATCTGGATGCAAACGAACGCCATCATGGCGTGGTAACGGCCATCGCTTTAGAAGCTATTGTGAAATTCATCGGTCTTTTGGCCGTTGGGGTGTTTGTGGTCTGGGGGATCGGCGGCGGCATGGCGGATATGCTGGCGCGTATTGATGCCTCGCCCGTGTCCCAAGTCGATTTGGATGGCACGCGGTTTATCACATTGACCCTATTGTCAGGGGCTGCGTTTTTGACCTTACCGCGCATGTTCCAAGTGCTGGTGGTCGAAAACGCAGACGAAGACCATCTGTTCACCGCAGGCTGGGCCTTTCCTTTGTACATGTTTGGCATGTCGCTGTTTGTGATCCCCATCGCAGTTGTCGGGCTAAACGTGCTGCCTGAGGGGTCGAACCCCGACATGTTCGTGCTGACGCTGCCTTTGAATTACGATCAACATGCTTTGGCGACGCTCAGTTTTTTGGGCGGATTTTCATCGGCCACCTCTATGGTCATCGTGGCTGCTATTGCCCTGTCCACCATGGTGTCCAATCACATCGTTGTGCCACTTTGGCTGTCATCGCGCAAAGACAGTGCCACCTATTCTGGCGATATCCGCGCTGTGGTTTTATTGGCGCGTCGTGTGTCTATCGCTGTGGTTTTGGCCTTGGGATATTTCTATTTTCGCTTGTCAGGTGGATCCGAAGCTTTGGCCGCTATCGGTTTGATTTCATTCACAGGATTGGCGCAGGTCTTGCCTGCGATGCTCGGCGGAATATTCTGGCGCGGGGCAACACGCACAGGGGCCATCATGGGGCTGTGTTTAGGCTTTACTGTTTGGGCCTATACCATGTTTTTGCCCTCCTTTGGCGCCGCTGCTGGATTTTCCACACAGGTTCTAGACAACGGGCCTTGGGGCATTACGCAACTGCGCCCCCAAGCTTTGTTCGGCATCACTGGGGTTGATCCCGTGGTGCATGCGGTGGTCTGGTCCCTTGCGCTCAATAGTGCTGTGTTTATCCTTGGGTCTTTGATGTCTTTCCCGCGCCCCGTTGAACGCTTGCAGGGCGCACAATTCGTTAATGTATTTGATCATTCTGGCCCCGCACGCGGATGGTCCTTAGGCAGGGTTGAGGCCGAAGATCTACTGGTCATGGCGCAGCGCATTATCGGCAGTGCCGAGGCGCAATCCCTGTTTCAAAATGAAGCCAAAGCCCAAGGCAAAAAAGGCTATCTGCCTGATCCTACACCGGCATTTATGGATGGGCTTGAACGCAAACTCGCGGGCTCAGTGGGGGCCGCCACGGCGCATGCGATGCTGGGACAAATCACCGATGGGGCGGCAGTGTCTGTCGAAGATTTAATGGCCGTGGCCAATGAAACAGCACAGATGTTGGAGCATTCAAATCAGCTGGAAGCCCAATCCAATGAATTGGCCCGCACAGCGCGCAAATTACGCGAGGCCAATGAAAAACTGACGGAAATTTCGATCCAAAAAGACGCCTTTCTCAGTCAAATTTCCCATGAGCTGCGCACGCCTATGACCTCTATTCGTGCGTTTTCAGAAATCCTGCGCGATGCGGGCACCTCTGGGACCAAACTTGATGAAGCCAGCTTGGCGCGGTTTTCTGGCGTCATCCATGACGAAGCGCAGCGTCTGACGCGCTTGCTGGATGCTTTGCTGGATCTTTCGGTTTTGGAAAGCGGGCAGGTGTTTTTGACATGGGAACGCCATGATTTGCACGATGTGATTGAACACGCGATCGAAGCCACAGGGCAGGGGCTTGATGGCGCAGATTTGCAGATCAAACGTGACCTATCGAGCGAACATATTATCTTGGATACGGATGCGGATCGTTTGGCGCAGGTTTTTATCAATTTGATTTCTAATGCCCGTAAATATTGCCAAGCCGAAACACCTGTGTTGCACATTAAAACCCGCCGCCAAGGCCTGAATATTCAAATTGACTTTATCGACAACGGTCAGGGAATTCCCGAGCAAAAACAATCCGTCATCTTTGAAAAGTTCTCGCGTTTGGGCGATGAAGCAAAAGCAGGCGGCGCGGGACTGGGTTTGGCGATTTGCAGTGAAATTGCGCATAACCTAGGCGGATCAATTTCATATTTACCCGCCCAAGGCGGTGCTGGATTTCGCATCGATTTACCTCAAACGCGCCAGCTGCCTTGATTTGCGAGGCGCCTGCATCAAAATTCACCTATCGCCGCTGAATTTCCTGCATCGGTCAATCATTTGTTTACCTTGAAGGGGCAAAACTTAACGCACCCTCCAACTCTTGCCAGAGGGCGCCCGTTTGCATGTCACGCAGGGACGTCTTTTGCCAATGGCCCGCTTGTCTGGGCGTGAAAGAACACGAACGCATTCTTATGGCTGACGAAGATCTCATATCTGCAATGCGCCGCAAAGCGGGTGTCGGGCGACCACCGCCCGATGTTACGGCCATGTCTGCGCCCAAAGCACTGCGTTTGGCCTTGGCCAAGGCCGCAGAAGACTGCACAGGTATGGTCTTGCAGGTTGGGGAGGTCATTGAAGAGATAACATCTGTCTCTCGCTTGCCCGATAGCATTGATGATCATTCATTGCTGGCCTTACTCGAAGGCCCCGATTCTGCATACGGGTTGGCTGTGTTTAGTTTGGGGGTCACCACATCTGTTGTCGAACAATTGACCACTGGCAAGGTGCAAAAATATAGCCCAGAAAAGCGTGACCCAACGTCCACCGATTCCGTCATGTGCTTTGATGTGATTGACAGAATGCTTGCGAATTTCGAAACGATTGTGGCCGAAGCCTCCCAGCCGCCCGAAATTGCGAACTATCGCACGGCTGCGCAGCTGTCGGAAACCCGATCCATTCCGATTGCCTTTGATGATATTCGCTACCGTATGTACCGCGTGTCGGTCGATATGGGGCGGGGGGTGCGCCAAGGCGAGATTATGTTTGTTTTCCCCGCCAGCCGACCCAAACCTAAAGTCGAAGCAGGCATGCAAACTGCTTGGGAAACCAGTTTTCAAGCCTCAGTGTTAAAAACCGAAGCGCAGCTTTCGTCAGTTTTGCATCGTGTGTCCTTGTCTTTGTCCGATGTGGCCAATCTGCAAGTGGGCATGCAAATCCCTGTCCCCAAAGAGGCCCTGAACCGTGTCGAACTGGTCGCAGATGGGCGGCGTATTTCTATTGGTCGTTTAGGGCAGGTCAACGGTCACCGCGCGGTGCGCATTAATCTTAATCCAGTTCAAGAAAATGATGCTGACATGTCGATGACAAATGACTTTTCGAGCGGTGAGATGATGGACATGAATGGGACTGATGGCGAAATGCCTGACTTGGGTGACTTGCCCGACATAGGCGCGGATTTTGGGGGCGGGTTTGAGACACCAAACTCCATGGGTCGTCTGGGCGACCTACCAGATCCCGATCTGGCCATGGGAGTACCATCTTTAAGTGATATAGGGTCCGATTTCGGAGGGGGCTTCGGGGGCGATCTTCCGCCGCTCACTGGCGATGACGGGTTGCCCGATTCGGGAGATTTCCCTGCCATGGGCGATTTGCCCGCTTTGGGATAGCCTGTCGTCATAGCTGTCTGACAATCTGACGCGCGACATGCGGTACTGGTTTTTACCGATCTGTGAGCCAATTCAAAGGGTTCTTGCATTTTCTGTTTCTTCTCAGCATGATGTAGAAAATTTTGCGCGGAGAGGACATGACCAGATCCGATGCCACTGTGCCTGAAGAGCATGACGTCAAACCGCTGGTGACAACACGCAGCGCTAAAAATGTTGCCTACATCACGTTGGCGAACCCGCCCGTAAATGCGTTGACAGTGGATCTGCGTAGATCGCTTTTAAGCAGCCTTCAATTGGCCCAAGATGACCCGTCCGTCACTGTGATCTGTTTGCGCGGTCAAGGCGCAGGGTTCAGTGTGGGCTTCGATGTGAAAGAACTTGCAACTTTGCCCGAAGGTCAACTTGAGGCTGCACCAACGTTGAGCGATCTTTGTGCGGCAATCGAGACCAGCCCCAAACCCGTGGTCGCCGCATTGCACGGCACGGTTTTCGAAGCAGGGCTCGCGCTGGCTTTGGCTGCGCATTATCGGGTTTGTGGACCAAAAGCACGGTTTGCAGCACCTGAAGTGACCTTTGGCATGATACCAGGCGGTGGCGTGACCCAAAGATTGCCGCGCCTGACAGGGCCGAATGTGGCGCTGGAACTGCTGCTTTCTGGTAAATCAATTTTTGGCCAACAAGCGCAGCAAGTCGGCTTGGTGGATCATGTCGTCGATATGCGTACGCCCAAAGGCGTCGCGTCTTTTTGTGCAAAAATTCAACAAACGGATCGACCTGCACCAAGGTCTTGTGATGTGACAACAGGACTGGCCGATGGCGCTGGCTTTATGGCCGAAATCAATCGCCGCCGCGCCAAGGTACCGCGACATCATGCATCACCCGCTCGCTTGATTATCGATTGCGTAGAAGCTGCTGTTTTGCTGCCCTTTGAAGCGGGCTTATTCCGTGAAGAAGCGGCGCGAGTCGAAATGCTCGGTGCGCCCCACGTCAAAGCCATGCGCTATGCAAACTACGCCGAACGCCGCGCTGTGCGACCCGTTGATTTTGATCCTCAACCCGCACAGCCCATTCAATCCATCGGCATCGCAGGCACGTCAAACATGGCCGTTGGGCTCGCAATGATCGCTTTGGATCGCGGATTTTCTGTGGTGCTTTTCGGTTCTGATGCAAATCAAGTCGCTTTGGCGCAAAGCAAAGTCACACGGTCCTACGATCAAGCGGCACAGATGGGCCAAGTCAGTGAAGCGGAAAAAAACGAACGTCTGGGGCGTTTTCTAGGATCAGACGGCCTGCGCAGCTTGTCTGCTTGCGATCTGGTGATCGAAGCCTCAACAGGATCGGTCGAACGGCGTGCGCAAATCTTGAGCCGTATAGAAGAATTCGTCGATAAAGAGGCGCTCTTGGCAACGATTGGTGATCATGGTTTCACGCGGATTGCACAAGACCTGTCCCATTCAGATCGGTTCTTGGGACTGCATTTCTTTGCGCCGGTCCAAGCTGTGCGACTTGTAGAATTGGTGCGCCCAGAAAACTTGTCCCAGCGTGCATTTGCCTCTGCTTACGCGGCTATGCGCACACTTGGCAAAGCGCCGATCACCGTGCCTGCCCAAGACGGATTGATCGCCAATACCTTGCAAGCCGCGATTTGGGATGCTGTCGACGTGATGCTTTTGCTTGGTGTCTCACCCTCTCAAATCGACACGGCGATGGAGAACTATGGATTTGCAACGGGACCTTGTGCGCAAATGGACGCCCTTGGTCTGGCGCATCTTTCCGGCGTTGCCCCGACTGTTTTGGTCGCAGAAGGGCGCTTAGGGCGGGGCGGATCAGGCGGATTTTATTCCTATAGTCTTAGCCAGTCTGACGCAATTCGCGGTGATGATTCCGCAGCCATTGCAATTCTTGATCCCATTCGCGAAGGCGCTGGTATAGATCGCGTGTTTATGAGCGACTCTGAAATTTGTGATCGCATTGTCTTGGCGCAGGCAAATGCAGGGGCGAAAGCACTGCAAACTGGGGCGGCATCCCGCCCGATTGATATTGATGCCGTGATGCTCATGGGGAAAGGCTATCCGCGCTGGCATGGTGGGCCGATGATGGCAGCTGATATCATGACGCCCTTGGTTGTTCAAAAAAAGCTGCGCCAATTTTCACTCGAAGCCCCAGATATTTGGGAGCCAGTGCAATTGTGGGCAGAGCTTATCAAAAACGGTGATTTGTTGGAAAATCTCAACGATTTTTAAGTCAAGTCACCAAAGCTGGTTTGCAACTTGATCCAGATCAAAGTGTTGATCCGCAGCACCGTTTAAACATTTCATAGAGCGCAACACCGAGGCAATATTGGTCTTGCCTGTTGCCTCCTTCCTCAGACTATTTTGTCTGAACGTTGTTTGCCTGTTGTGCGTGGGCTGATAACGACCTTGGCGTCGCAGGTAGTGCGTTTTCCTGCGACGCTTTTTTTGCCAATGAGGCATCCCTTGTAAATCTGGATACGCGTTTCTTCGCGCGATTCGTCTATTTTCAGGCGAGAGCGATCAAAATGGACTGCGCAAAATAATACCCCCGAAACGATCCGCTTCGGGGGTAACCCTGCCAGACTTGGCCCTGCGATGTCGCAGGCGTCTGATGGTGCCGCCCGATTGCTTCGGGCGTGCGACCGTGATATTTTGCGTTATTTTAACGCGGCAGTGGTCCGACCATCATGATCATTTGACGGCCTTCCATTTTTGGCATGCTTTCAACTTTACCGATCTCTTTCACGTCAACTGCGACGCGTTCAAGAAGCTGACGCCCCAAATCTTGGTGGGCCATTTCGCGGCCACGGAAACGCAAAGTTACTTTAACTTTATCGCCGTTTTCCAAGAATTTTAAGACGTTACGCATTTTGACTTGGTAGTCATGCACATCCGTACCAGGACGGAATTTAACCTCTTTGATCTCGATAATCTTTTGCTTTTTGCGTGCTTCAGATTCACGTTTTTGCTGTTCGTATTTGAACTTACCAAAATCCATGATCTTACAAACAGGTGGGGTCGCATTTGGCGAAATCTCGACAAGGTCAAGACCTGCTTGGGCGGCTAAATCCATTGCACGTGCGGGCGTAACAACGCCGACGTTTTCACCCTCTGCTCCGATAAGGCGCACCTCTGGGCAGCGAATGCGTTCATTCGTGCGAGGGCCAGTATCACGTTGGGGCGGGGCATTGTGAGGTCTGCGGGCTATGATGAGCTCCTATTAGCTGTTCATGTTCTATGCGCGAAAAATAGGGGTTTTATCGGGGGCTTACAACCGCAAACTCGGCATCAATGTGCTTGTTTGTAAGAAAGGGGAGTTTTCTGCGCTTTGAAACCCTTTTAATTGCAGGTGCAGCATGCGATATGGATGACATAAAGGAAATTGTATCTCGTGAGGATCAAGAAATGACCAATCGTTTTGTTACTGCAGCTGTTGCAACTGGCCTAGCGCTAAGCCTTGCCGCTTGTAAAGAAGAAGAAAAAGTAGCTGAAACAACTGAAGCAACAGTTGAAGCCACTGAAACAACTGCTGAAGCTGCTGGAGAGACTGCTGGCTCAATGCTTGACGCTGCAAAAGATGCGGTATCAGACGCGGCGGACGCTGCAACTGAGATGGCCGAAGATGCGGCTGACGCAGCTGGAGATGCAGTAGACAGCGCGACAGAAATGGCATCGGATGCAGCAGATGCGGCAACCGAAATGGCATCTGACGCAGTTGATGCAACATCTGAGATGGCGTCTGATGCTGCGGATGCGGCTGGCGCTGCGGTAGACGGCGCGACAGAAATGGCGACTGATGCTGCGGATGCTGCAACTGACATGGCAACTGAAGCGGCTGATGGCGCAAAAGATGCGGCGACTGCTGCAACTGACATGGCGAGCGACGCAATGGACGATGCTGAAGCAATGGCGACTGACGCTGCTGAAGGTGCGGATGCAATGGCAACTGACGCTGTCGAAGGTGCTGAAGCAATGGCAACTGACGCTGCTGAAGGCGCTGAAGCAATGGCGACTGACGCTGCCGAAGGCGCTGAAGCAATGGCAACTGACGCAACCCCAGAGTTTTCAATTGCAGCTGCTAAAGAAGTTTTGACCGTTGACGGCTTTGATATCGACAAAGCAAAAGACTTGATCGAAGCGGCACCAATGTTGGATGCACAAGCAAAAGTCACAGTGATTTCTGGTATTGAGCAAGCTCAAAACAACCCAGTTATCTTGGAAAAAATCTTGGAAAAAGCCCGCACTTTGATGGGTCTCTAAGATTATAAGCATAGCTTAGACAGGGGCCGCGCAGCATGTCTGTGCGGCCCTTTTTTTATGCCGCAACCCCAAATAGGCCCAAGAAAAAAGCCCGCATTTTCATGCGAGCTTTCTATTTCAATCAGCAAAATTAGTATGGATCAGTCGACAAAAGCCTTTTCGACCACATATTCTTTTGGCTCAGAGTTCGCGCCCTCACGCAGACCAAAGCCATCCAAAATTTCCATGATGTCTTTGTTGAATGCCAAGTTGCCACAGACCATACCGCGATCTGTTTCAGGGTTGATAGGATCAATGCCGAGATCTTCAAAGACTTTGCCAGATATCAGGTTGTCAGTTACACGGCCCATTTGGTGAAATTCTTCACGCGTGGTGGTTGGGTAATACCGCAGTTTGCCAACTTCGATTTCTGAAAGCATTTCATCGGATTTGATGTGCTCAACCAGCTTGCGGCCATATTCCAATTCACCCACTTCGCGGCAGGTGTGCATCAGAATGACTTCGTCGTATTTCTCGTAGACTTCAGGCTCACGCATCAATGACGCGAAGGGGGCGATACCTGTGCCTGTGGCAAACATCCACAAACGCTTGCCCGGCAAAATCGCATCTGTCACCAAAGTCCCAACAGGTTTGGGGCGCAAGATGATTTCATCGCCAACTTTGATGTGCTGTAACTTGGACGTCAAAGGACCGTCTTGCACCTTGATCGAGTAGAATTCCAATTCTTCATCCCAAGACGGCGAAGCAATGGAATAAGCGCGCATCAGTGGTTTTTGCACGCCCGTTTCAGGGTGCGCATCGCCCATGAGGCCGATCATCACGAATTCGCCAGAGCGAAAGCGCAGCGTTTGTGGGCGCTCAACCTTGAACGAAAACAAACGATCGGTCCAATGGGTGACTTCTGTCACTTTTGCTGCATTTGGCAAAGCGGGAACTGCTTTGGGTTTTTCTGTCACGGCTGTTTGTTCTGTCATATCACTCATTGCCCTGTCTAGCTAAGGGCCCTTTTTGCTTGGGATGATCCCAGATCGCTTTGATGTAGATCATGCTGGCGCAGGCGCCAAACCCGTGATCTGTGGTCGTCTTATACGGTCGCTGCGCGGCGCACGCGGGCTTGATAATCATGGGCTTGCCAATTGGCGCGGGCGAGCCACTGATCTTGCGGTTGACGGGCGGCCAAATCATCGTCGATGGACACTTCATCAAAGCCAGAGCGGCGTGCCATGGCATATTGATCCGCAATCACATGGCCATTTGCGCGCAAGCGGCCTTTGAAGCCAGCAAGACGCAACATCTTGGCCAAGGTGAAGCCGCGCCCGTCTGCGAAGCTGGGGAAATCAATGCGGATCGCCGCTGCACCTGCGAATTGTGCCAATGTCGATGGATCAGTATCTGACGCCAGATCAAGCCATTCGCCTGTGAAATCTTCAGCCACAAAGCCGCTGTCTTGTACAATCACGCTCATGCTGCGTCTCCTTTTGTGCTGCTGTCGGATGTCTCTGCCACTGGCAGGGGGCCGCGCACCATTTTGCCATCCACAAAGTGAATGCCACATTCGATTTTTTCCTGACCACGCCAGCGTCCAGCGCGGGGATCTTCGCCTTCTTTAACAGGGGATGTGCAAGGCGCACAGCCGATAGACGGGTATCCTTTTGCCACCAGCGGATGGCGGGGCAGGCGGTTGTTTATCATGTAATCTTTGACATCCTCAGGCGCCCAATGGGCCAAAGGATTGATTTTGATCCGCGTGTCCAATTCGTTTTCAAAGAAATCCAAGGTTGAACGAGATCCCGCTTGAAAGCGTTTGCGCCCTGTAATCCATGCGTCAAATCCTTCCATCGCGTCTTGCAACGGAACAGTTTTACGCAGATCACAACACGCATCAGTATCGCGCTGGTTCAACGTGCCATCAGGGTCAATCTTAGCCACATTCGCGGGCTTTGGTTGAATACGGCGCACATCGCGCAGATCCAGTTTGTCGATCAACTCAAGCTGATAGTCGATGGTTTCCTGAAACAGCATTTGCGTGTCGATAAAGATCACAGGCGTGTCGGGTTTCATCACTGAAATCATGTGCAACAACACAACAGATTCAGCGCCGAAACTAGACACCAAGGCAATGCGACCCAGCTCTGCATCACGCAAAGCCAGTTCCAGCACCGAGGTGGCAGAGTGGTTCACGTAGCGCGCATTCAAGCGCGCCACACGTTCATCCACTGTGCCAAATTCTTGCGCTAAAAGTGCGGCCTCATGCGGCATTAGCTTTGTCCTCTTTCGGTGGATAAAGCGCCGTTTTGAATGGGCCCATGCCAAGGCGGCGGTAGGTTTCTAGGAATGTTTCATCTGAGTCCAAGCGGACTTCCAAATAGGCGTAGATCAAGCGTTCGATCGCTGGAATGATTTCATCATATGCAAATCCTGGCCCCGTGCGATCGCCAATTACAGTGGTTTCAGTGCCGTCGCCACCCAAAGTGATCTGATAGTTTTCAACACCCGCACGATCCAAGCCCAAGATGCCGATATGGCCCACGTGGTGGTGACCACAGGCGTTGATGCAGCCTGAAATCTTGATCTTAAGCTGGCCGATTTCATGTTCCAGTTTTAACTCATCAAACCGCGAAGCAATGCCTTGGGCCACAGGAATAGACCGCGCAGTCGCCAAAGCACAGTAATCCATACCAGGGCAGGCGATAATATCAGACACAAGGCCCGCGTTTGCTGTCGCCAGATCGTTGCTCTTCAAAATCGCGTGCAGGGCAGGCAGGTTTGATTTGTGAACATGTGGCAAGATCACGTTTTGCTCATGAGAAATGCGCAATTCGTCATGGGCATAATCACGCGCCAGTTGTGCCATGGACCGCATTTGATCTGCAGATGCATCCCCAGGTGTGGCGCCAGGTTTCTTCAAAGAAATCGTAACAATGGCATAGGCGTCATTCTTGTGCGCCGCCAGATTTGTGTCAGCCCAAGCGCGGAATACAGGATCATTTTCATAGGCACGCTCATAGGCATCGACAGGCTTGTCGATGAACAAAGGTGGCATGAAATGTTGTTCGATCTGTGCCAGCATTTCCATATCAATGCCGCCAAAAGTCGGTTTGATTTGTGCGAAACGCGCGTCGACACGGGCGCGAATATCTTCGATACCATGTTCGTGAACGGTGATCTTGATGCGCGCTTTGTATTTGTTGTCGCGGCGGCCCAAAAGGTTCCACACAGATACAGTTGCCTCGATATAGGGCAACAAATCTGCAAAGGGCACAAAGTCATTAAGCGTTTTGCCAACCATAGGTGTGCGGCCAAGGCCTCCGCCCACGATGACTTCAGCGCCTTTGACGCCATTTTGTTCTTTCAAAACCAAGCCAATATCATGGGCGCGCACGACTGCACGGTCGTTCGGCGCGCCTGTGACCGCAACTTTAAATTTACGTGGCAAGAACTGGAATTCGGGGTGATCGGTTGACCATTGACGGATCAATTCAGCCACTGGGCGTGGATCAAATTCTTCGTCCGCCGCAGCACCTGCAAAATGATCTGCCGTTACGTTGCGAATTGTGTTGCCTGATGTTTGAATCGCATGCATGCCCACATCTGCCAAAGCTTCCAGCATAGCGGGGACGTCTGGCAGTTTGGGCCAGTTGTACTGAATGTTTTGGCGTGTGGTGAAGTGGCCATAGCCCTTGTCATATTTTTCAGCCAGCATTGCCAGTTGATCCATTTGATCGGGGTTCAAGGTGCCATATGGGATGGCCACGCGCAGCATGTAAGCGTGCAATTGCAGGTACAGACCATTCATCAAACGCAGGGGGCGGAATTCTTCTTCGGTCAAAGACCCGTCGATGCGACGTTCTACTTGGCCTGTAAATTGCGCCACACGTTCGCGTACGAAAGCTTCGTCAAAATCATTGTAGGAATACATGTTTAAAGCTCCGCCTGTTTGCCGTGATTGTGGTTGGATGGACCTGTGCGGCGAAAATCTTCGCGAAAATGCACAGGCTCTGGGCCGTTTTCACCTTGGACCGCATCCACAAGATAGGCGCCGACGATCATGCCATCTTTTGCGGCAAAGGCCAAACGTGCCTCTGCTTCGTCTTGTTGGTCAAACAAAGCCGCATCGCTTAGATCGCGCACCCATGTGTTTTGGGCTGATAAATAAATGACATCGCCTTCAAGCAAGGCGTTGGCAGTGACAATCTTGGGCGTAAAAGGGCGGGCCATGTGCGATCCAGTCTTGTGAAATTTCTACTCTGTATTAGAACATTGTCCTGCTAATATGCTATGGGTTGCAGGGAATAAGGATATTTGTTCCATCGTGAGGCCCTGTGTGGGCATAGTTTCTTTGATTTGGGAGAAAACCGAAATGGCAGTCCTATTGGATGCAATGGATCGGAAAATTTTGGGTGAATTGCAAGTGGATGCAAGCCAATCTTTGGACGAAATTGCCAAGAAAGTAGGGTCTTCTAAGACACCTGTGTGGAATCGCATCCGTAAAATGCGCGAAAATGGCGTGATCGGGCAACAAACCGTTATTCTTGATCCAGACGCTCTTGGACTTGAGGCGTGTTTCTTTGTTTTGGTCAAAACCAATGCGCATGAGGCGGGCTGGCAGGAAAAGTTTTTGCAAGTGCTCAAACGGCGCCCCGAAGTGCTGGAAGCGCACCGTTTGGCAGGCGAAATCGACTATATTTTGAAAGTGCGCGTGACCAATGCAAAGGCGTATGACGCCTTTTATCAAGCGCTGATTCAAGAGGTAAACATCTACAACGTCACCGCATTGCTTTCGATGGAAGAAATCAAATCAACCACAGAATTGCCGCTTTAAAACCTGTCGTACTTAGGAATTTCCAGAGCGTGTGAACAGTCCAGCCTCTCGCGCGGCTGCACGCAGAGCATTCGACTTGTTGACGGTTTCCTCAAATTCAAGCTGTGGATCGCTGTCATAAACAACCCCGCCACCGGCTTGGATATACAGCTTTTTGTCTTTCAAAATGCTGGTGCGCAGCGCGATGCAAATATCCATATCGCCGCCAGATGAGAAATAGCCAACACCGCCGCCATAGATGCCGCGCTTTTCGGGTTCTAACTCATCAATGATTTCCATCGCACGCACTTTTGGTGCGCCTGAAACAGTGCCCGCGGGCATGCCTGAAAGCAAAGCAGACAGCGCGTCTTGGTCATCGGCCAATTCGCCCACCACATTGGACACGATGTGCATCACATGGCTGTAGCGTTCGATGGTGAATTCTTCTGTTGGATGCACAGTGCCGATTTTTGACACCTTGCCCGTATCGTTGCGCCCTAAATCCAGCAGCATCAAATGCTCTGCCAGTTCCTTTTTGTCGGCCAGCAAATCCAGCTCAAGCGCCTTGTCTTGCTCAGGCGTTGCACCGCGTTTACGGGTGCCTGCGATGGGGCGAATGGTGACCTGTTTGTTTTTGACTTGCACCAAAATTTCAGGGCTGGCCCCGATAACTTGAAAGGCGCCAAAGTTGAAAAAGAACATATAGGGTGACGGGTTTGTGCGGCGCAAAGACCTGTATAGCGCGAAAGGCGGCAAGGAGAAATCTTGGGTCCAGCGTTGCGCAGGGACCACTTGAAAAATATCGCCCGCCTCGATGTATTCTTTCGCTTTATTTACCGCTTGTTTGTAGCCCTCTTGGGTAAAGTTTGACACGGCCTCTGGCACATCAACACTTTCACCCAGATCATGAGATGTGCCTTCAGGCGCGCGTTCTAAATCACGCAGCGCATCCATCACCCGCTCTGCGGCTTGCGCATAAGCGGCGCGTGCGGATTGACCAGATTTGACCCAAGCAGGTGATACAATGGTGACATCGCCTTTTACGCCATCCAAAACTGCGATCACTGTGGGGCGCATCAAAATCGCATCTGGCGTGCCAATTGGATCTGGATTCACATTGGGCAAATGTTCAACAAGGCGGATCATATCATAGCCAAGATAGCCAAACAGCCCAGCAGAGGGAGAGGGCAAATCACTCGGCAGGTCGATTTTGCTTTCGTGAATCAGGGCGCGCAGTGAGGTCAAAGGGTCGGTGGTTTCGACAGTGAAGGCTTTGGAATCGAAACGCGCATCGCGGTTTATCTGCGCTGTCGTGCCATCGCATTTCCACACCAGATCAGGCTTCATCCCGATGATCGAATGCCGCCCACGCACTTCGCCGCCTGTGACGGATTCCAAAATAAAACTGTCGGTACGTGCGCCTGACAGTTTCAGCATAATGGACACAGGCGTGTCCAAATCAGCCGCGACTTTGGCAAAGACCACTTGGTTTTCACCTGCCGTATAAGCGGCTTCGAAGGCTTCAAACGAGGGGATGATCTTTGCCATTGTGTATGACCTTTTTATACGTCTGTCGTTGTTACGGCAGTTGAGCGTGGATGGCAGAAATCGCCGTGTCATTGATTGAAACACCATCTCGTGCACGCAGTGCGTTCGAGAATGCTGCAATCACATCTTGGGCTGCGCCTTGCGCGGCTGATGTAATGTAACTGTCAGCAATTGCAGCGTTTTCTTCGGTGTCCTCAGGGGGCATGACCGCATCGATAGAGGCGATGACAACCTGACCCGCACCTTGAACAAGTGTTGTGGTGCCTGCCTTGAGCTCTGGGGCAAAGACCGCATCTATAAAGCCTTCTGGCATGGTAGAAATGAAGTCTTGGCGGGTGATCGCGTCAAATGTTTCCATCGGCAATTCAAGATCGGCCAACGGCGTGCCTGCGGCCACTTGGCTTTCCAGTTCTTGCGCTCTCACCAGCATCTGACGTGCAGATTCTTTGACTTGCCAATCCGCGATAACTTGGTCGCGCACCTCGTCCAAAGGTTTCAAAGTGGCAGGCACGATTTCATTCAAACGCAGGGCAAAGATGCCGCCATCTGATAGCTGGATCACTTCTGGGAAATCATCTGTTGAGGCGGCTTGCACAGCTGCATCAAAATCGGTGTAAAGCGCAATCGGTTCCTCTGACGCAGGGGTCCAACCCATCGTGCCAAGTTCCATGCGGGTTTCTTGTGCCACTTCTTCCAAAGTCGCGCCAGATGCCAAGAGGTCATCGATATCTTCAAGCATGTCCGAAATTTCACGGCGTGCAGCATCGGCAGCCATCTCGATTGATAGATCGTCACGCGCCTCTTCGAAACTCACTTCTGTCGCTTCTAATAGACCATTCACGCGGAACAGGGCAGGGCCCAAATCCGTTTCGATCACGTCAGATACACCATCCACGTCGAGTGAAAACACATCGTTCGCAGCCCTGCCCAGATCGGCACGTGACACATCGCCCATATCGGTATCAATTACCTGTAGGCCGCGCGCTGCAATCTCGTCTTCGAAGGTGCTTTCACCTGCGGCCAAACGCTCAGATGCGGCTGCGGCTTCTTCAGCTGTGCCAAAGACCAAACGTTCGACAAGACGGCGTTCAGCTTGGATAAACTGTTCGATGTTTTCGTCGTAAATCTGGCGTAGGCTGTCTTCATCCAAATCGACCTCATCGGCCAGCATCGCAGGCGTCAGCCAGACATAGCTTACATCGCGGGTCTCTGGCGTTGTATAGGCCTCAGGTGTGGCGTCGTATTGCTCTTTGATGTTGACTTCGGTTGGAACTGGGGTGCCCAGCAACAGAGCGTTTTGATCCAAAATCGCCACAGAAATCGTGCGGCGTTCGCCGATCCATTCGACCACAACATCGCCGTAGGCTTCGGGCATGGTGATGCCTGTTGTCAATGCGCCCTGCAATAAGGTGCGCGATAGGTCTTCGCGCAAACCCGCTTCAAAGCTTGTTGGGTTTTCTCCTACACGGCTCAGCGTGGCGCGATAGGATGCAGAATCAAAGGTGCCGTCGAGCCCCTGAAAACTAGGAATCGACAAGAGTTGTTCGCGCACCGCAGCATCGCCCACAGAGAGGCTCAAGCGGGCCGTTTCATTGTCGAGGGCGGCTTGATTGAAAAGCTGACCCAACACGCGCTCGGGAATGCCAATCTGTTCGGCTTGCGCGATGGACATAGGCTGGCCAATTTGCTGTTCAAAACGGCTAATTTCCGATGTCAGTGCATTTGCATAGGCATTGGCATCGATATCACGGTCACCGACTTTGCCAACACTGTTAACTGTGCCCCCGAAATTGGCCGTGCCAAATCCACCAAGACCCACGATCAAAAGACCGAGAATGCCCCAGACCACCATTTTTTTGCCTGTGCCAGTGCTGCGCGCCATTGTGTATCGTCTCCCATCAAACTGCGAAATACCTAGGGGGTTCGGCGGATACTCGCAAGACAGTTCACGCCCGAAACCACGATCATTCTGGGTTTGAGGCTCAAAAAGCCGAGAGTTTTAGTTGATTTGCGTCTTGTGATGGCACTCAGGGTGTTTTTCAGGTGCCAGAAAACTGCTCAGTTCAGGGCGTTTGCGACTTAGAATTGATCAAGAGAGCGAATTTTAGAGAGCGAAAGAGTCGCAATATCGTTTTGGTAACCTTTTGCGCAACATTCTTAGAAATACTCAAGGGAGTGGTGCGAAAGAAACGCGCACGACTCAATGTAGAAAATAATGTAAGTTTAAGAGGTTACTATGCAGAGAGATCAGGTGCTTTTCGATTTAGACGCGGCGTTGGACTATGCGACTTTGCGCAATAATAGTGACTGGGACGTGCTGTCACAAATGCTCGATGATATTCGTGAGATGTCTTACGGTGTTTTACCGCTGCAAAAGGCCTTTTTCATTCGCAGCGCCTGTTCTGCGGTCGAACATGTGGCCAAGGCAGCTGAACCTCAATCCGCCTATCGTTCTGCCGCAGATGCAATTGCGCGCGTGCGCGCCTTTGGAGACCTTGGCAGTCACGATTTAACGGCAGCCTAAACCAAAAACGCGCCCCGTAAGGGCGCGTAAATGCGTATTATCAGTCTTTTCCGCGATAGGGCTGCACATATTGCAAGGCCATATCCCATGGGAAAAAGATCCAAGTGTCTTGCGAAACCTCTGTGACGAATGTGTCGACCTGCGGGCGGCCTTGGGGTTTTGCGTAAACAGTCGCGAAATGCGCGTTCGGGTATAATTCACGCACCAATTCAAGTGTTTTGCCGCTATCGACCAAGTCGTCGATGATCAAAATACCAGTGCCATCGCCGATCATATCCGCATCAGGGGATTTCAAGACCTGCGCAGACCCTTGATCTTGGTGGTCATAAGATTTCACCGAAATTGTATCAACTGTGCGAATGTCCAATTCGCGTGCGATAATCATTGCGGGGGCCATGCCGCCACGGGTGATCGCAACGACTGCACGCCATGCGCCGCCATCGGGGCCCTTGCCATCTAAACGCCAAGCCAAGGCGCGGCTATCGCGATGAAGTTGGTCCCAAGAAATGTGAAAACCTTTTTCGTGAGGCAGGCGGTCAGTCATGATTTAGTCCTTAGCTGAGCACAAGTTTTGCGCTGAGAGCGGCAAGTAAAACGCCAAAAATACGGTCGATCGACGTTTTTAGGTTAAGATAGGCGCGGCGGGTGCGCTCAAGTGAAAAGATTCGTGATACAATGATATTCCACACACAATCGTTAAAAAAGATAATACCGAGTACAGCAAGGTAAACCCAAACGGGGGGATGCTCTGGTATCAGTCCCAAAAAGATTGTGCCAAAGAATAATGCAGGTTTAGGACTGGCCAATTGTGTTTTGATGCCAAGCCAGACCGCCTTTGGTGGTGTTAAGCCTTTGTGGCCTTTGATATCTTCTGTCTCCATAGGCTCGGGGGCGTGTTTCCATATTTTATAGGCCAAATAGCCCAAATATAGCCCGCCGACGACTTTCAACACGATCAACAAAAAAGGTGCCACTTGGAACAAAAGCGCCAAGCCAAACAGGGCAGCGAGAGCCCAAAGGCAAGCCCCAAGCCCCAATCCAACCGCAATGCAAGCACCAGACAACATCCCGTCGCGCAGGGCAGTGCGCGCGGCCATTAAAACAGCTGGCCCCGGCGCTACCGCCGCGGCCAGATGAATAAAGTAAAACGCAACAAGCGCAGTGAGCGTCACAAGGGTTAGCCTTTGGTGATGTCAGGCGCGTCGACGGCTTTCATGCCGACAACGTGATATCCTGCGTCAACGTGATGGGTTTCACCCGTCACGCCAGCACCCAAATCAGACAATAGATACAAAGCCGATCCGCCCACATCATCAATGGTCACATTGCGGCGCAGCGGTGAATTGTATTCGTTCCACTTCATAATGTAGCGGAAATCCCCAATGCCAGAGGCGGCCAATGTTTTGATTGGGCCTGCTGAGATAGAGTTGACGCGAATACCATCTTTGCCGAGATCCTCGGCCAAGTAGCGTACAGAGGCTTCCAAAGCGGCTTTTGCCACACCCATGACATTATAATGCGGCATAACGCGCTCTGCACCATAGTACGTCATCGTCAACATAGAGCCGCCATCGGTCATAAGCTTGGCCGCGCGTTGCGCGACAGCTGTGAAGGAATAGACAGAAATATCCATGGTTAAGTTAAAGTTGTCGCGGGTCGTGTCGACATAGCGGCCACGCAATTCGCCTTTGTCCGAGAAGCCGATCGCGTGAACGACGAAATCAATCTTGCCCCATTTTTCTTCGATTTGCGCAAAAAGAGCGTCAACTGAAGCCCCATCAGAGACATCACATTCGACAACAAAATCAGACCCAAGACGTTCCGCCAAGGGATCAACACGCTTTTTCAACTGCTCGCCTTGGTATGAAAAGCACAGCTCTGCACCGTGCTCAGCCAAAGCTTTCGCGATGCCCCAAGCGATTGATTTGTCATTCGCGAGCCCCATGATCAGGCCACGTTTTCCGTCCATAAGTTTTGTCATGGTCGGTTCTCCCACCGATAAATACTACATTACCATAGGCTTTATGCGGTTTGCGGCGCGCTATCAAGTCTGGGATAGTGAGGCAAAACAGGAATGCACGTAGGGAAAACAAGAATGCACAGATCTGTGAGCGTTTTGATCGGCTCATGGACTTGCTGTTGCGGCAAATAGGCTCTATCCATTTCGCAAAACGCTAAAGGAGATCAGAACATGGCCGTCAAGCGCGCAGGCATTTTCAAAGGAGATGATCCATTTGAAATCGCTCGGCTTTGGTTGGCTGAGGCTGAAACGACTGAGCTGAATGATCCAAACGCGATCGCTTTATCGACCGTCGATGCAGATGGATTGCCAAATGCGCGTATGGTGTTACTGAAAGCGATCGAAGACGATGCTTTTGTGTTTTTTACCAATTACGAAAGTGCCAAAGCGTGCGAACTGGATGGCGCAGGAAAGGCGGCATTTGTGATGCATTGGAAAAGCCTGCAACGCCAAGTGCGTGTACGTGGATTGATCGTGCGCGAAACCGATGAGGCTTCTGACGCTTATTACAATTCACGGGCTTTAGGCAGCCGTATCGGCGCTTGGGCGTCACAACAATCACGCCCTTTGGCCTCTAAAGCTGCATTGATGGAAGCAGTGGCCAAGGCGGGCGTAAAGCACGGCGTTTCGCCAAAGCGCCCTCCGTTTTGGGGCGGGTATCGAGTTTTACCGTTGGAAATTGAGTTCTGGGCCGCGGGCGAATTTCGCCTGCATGATCGGTTCCGTTGGCGGCGCATAGATCTACACGCCCCATGGGAAATCGAGCGCTTAAACCCTTAGAATGACGTTAAGTTAACAATGCCTATTGGACAAAAAGACAGGTCTATAGGTCTTGCTACTCTATGAGTATTGGCCCAGTTTGGGCGTGGGATGAGAGGCGGTAGCCTCATAAGTTTGAAGCGCCATGCATTCGGCGCTCCAAAAGAGATGGGATTTATGAGCGACAGTACAACAGAAAGATCAGTGTCGGGACATGTGAAGTGGTTCGACCCTGCACGTGGTTTCGGGTTCGTCGTATCAGATGAAGGTGGCGCTGATATTTTGCTACATGCAAATGTCTTACGCGTCTTTGGGCAAAGCACAGTTGCTGACGCAGCACGCATTACTTTGACCGTGCAAGATACCGACCGAGGCATTCAAGCAATTAATGTTTTGGCGATTGAGCCGCCCGAAACCTCCTCAGGCCCTTCTTTGGAAGATTTGGAACATTTGAAAGTGACCGATCTGGATGTGCCTTTGGTGCCATCACGGGTCAAATGGTTCGATAAAAGCAAGGGCTTCGGATTTGCAAATATCTTTGGCGATGGCGAAGACATATTTGTCCATGTCGAGGTGCTGCGTCGATCTGGTTTGGCGGATTTGATGCCAGGCGAAGCAATCGCACTGCGGGTCATTGATGGGCGTCGTGGACGTATGGCCGCGCAGGTCGTTCCATGGGATGCTGCAGCGCGCGACACCCCAGAATTTGAACATGTTCAAGCGGAACACATAGATGAAGATGCTTAAACGCAAATCAATCAGGGTCGCATCTTTTGCGGCCCTTTTTTGTAATCCCCTGAAGGGATATCTGCGCGATCACGGCAGGTGGGCGCCAATTTTCATGATCACTTTGTCCATTGCGCTAGGGGCGCAGGCGTCATTTGGCCAAGGGCGACATCAGGGCGAGGGGCAGGGCGCTGCGAGCGCGTCCAATGCCCCTTTATGCGATCCCAATACCGTTCAGATCGTCACCCAAGACGGCCCTGTGCCCTTTTCAATCGCATTGGCGCAAACTGCGGCAGAACGATCCCGTGGATTGATGTATGTGGCCTCTATGCCAGAGGATATGGGCATGCTGTTCGTCTATGAAAAAGCAGGGCCCGTCAGCTTTTGGATGAAGAACACACTGATTCCATTAGATATGATTTTCACCGACACGCGCGGTGTGATTGTTTCGATTCATAAAAATGCGATTCCTCATGATGAAACACCAATTTTTGGTGGGAACGCCATTTTTTCGGTTTTGGAACTAAATGCTGGGGTTTCTGAGGCTAAAAACATTAAAATTGGCGATGTGCTTTTGCATCCTGCCTACGATTTTTACACTTCTTTGCCTTGTGGTGCGAAATAGGGGTTTTCATCCCCGAACAGGCACCGTATAGAAGCCTCAGTCGGGGCGTAGCGCAGCCTGGTAGCGCGACGGTTTTGGGTACCGTAGGTCGCAAGTTCGAATCTTGCCGTCCCGACCATTTTCCAAATGAGATATACCACAGCGTCCACCCTTGCATTTGCACTATGGGGTCTGGGCGCTTGTTGTGTTTGACGCTCTTGTGCCTCTAGATCTTGGGGGGCGCGGTCGGTGAGTCGTCTGTGTCGGTAGAATCATGACGCTGACGGACTGCGTAAAAGTCAGGATGATTCGTGAAATTTTGCCGCTGTCTCTCTATGGCTGTGATTTTTACGCACACCCCTAGCGTGTATTCTAATTTAGTATTCCCCCCCTAAAAGTGCCTATTTAACGTGGATTTAACCATATTTTGCTGAGAGTTAGACGATTTTTTCGTGATGCTGCCACAAGATATAGTGGTGCTAAGTTTTTGAGCACATAGGAGAAATTGGACAAAAGTCATCCTTTTTTTATCCCACCCACTTATCCACAAGTTCTCACTCAACTGGTTAAGGCATGGCGTCAAACCCCTAGAAATAAAAGGGATTTGTATTAACGCGCCATAGGGCGAATCGAACGGGCCTGTGGGTGAATTCCGTCAATAAAAAAGAGCTTACCAAAGTCCTAATTTATCCGTTGACCCAAGAGCCGAAAACGCTGCACATTGTGCTGGTCAGCCAAAGAGCTACTACATTTAGTTGCTTCAAGGCAGTCAGGGACAAGAGGCGCAGAGGTTGATCTTTTAATAAATAATCCAAGTTACAGATTGTGCAGATTTTGCACGCTGACGAATGGATAGCGATAAAGATCAGTTCCGATGTTGCCCCACTCGAAATTGAACCACGCGGCCAAGGCTTGCCTGTGAATTTGCGAATGCGCTTTTTCACACCGATATCCTTGTAGCTGTTCACATGTTTCCCCTGCCTGCCCAGTCGCATTTGGATTTTAGCTGACGCAATCCCGTAGGACACGGGCTTGGGCATACATTTGGGCATCGGCCCCTACACCTTGGGAGTATCCCCTGAAATGGTCTGTATTATCAGGCAAAACAGGGGCAGGGCGTGCGGGACCAAAAGCAGAAAAGATACGGGGCGCGCGCAGACATGAAGATTGAACGTAAATTCACGACAGCAGGTACCGATGCCTACGCAGCATTGGCGTTTAAAGAAACATCATCAGAAATTCGCAACCCAGACGGCACTGTGGTGTTCAAACTGGACCAATGCGAAATCCCTGCTGAGTGGAGCCAAGTGGCGTCAGATGTGATTGCGCAAAAATACTTTCGCAAAGCGGGCGTGCCTGCGGCGCTGAAAAAGGTCAAAGAAAAGAACGTGCCTTCGTTTTTGTGGAAATCAGTTCCCGATGAAGACGCCCTTGCCAAATTGCCCAAAGACAAACAATTCGGCGGAGAGACATCCGCCAAGCAAGTGTTCGACCGTTTGGCGGGCGCTTGGTGTTACTGGGGCTGGAAGGGCGGCTATTTCACGTCTGAAGCTGATGCGAAATCTTACTTTGACGAAATGCGCTATATGCTGGCCTCGCAGATGGCGGCGCCCAATTCGCCCCAGTGGTTCAACACAGGGCTGCACTGGGCTTATGGCATTGATGGGCCAGGTCAAGGGCACCACTATGTGGACCACGCGACAGGTGAGTTGACGCGCTCGACCTCTGCTTATGAACACCCGCAACCCCATGCCTGTTTCATTCAATCGGTGGCCGATGATTTGGTTGGCGATGGCGGCATCATGGACCTTTGGGTGCGTGAAGCGCGTTTGTTCAAATACGGTTCTGGCACTGGCACCAACTTTTCATCCCTGCGCGGCGCTGATGAAGCTTTGTCGGGCGGTGGTAAGTCATCAGGCTTGATGGGCTTTTTGAAAATCGGTGACCGTGCGGCTGGCGCGATTAAATCGGGCGGCACAACACGCCGTGCGGCTAAGATGGTGATCTGTGATATGGATCACCCCGATGTGGAAGAATTCATCAACTGGAAGGTGATCGAAGAACAAAAAGTGGCTTCGATTGTTGCTGGCTCAAAAATGCACGAGCGCCAGTTGAACGCGATTTTTGAAGCGATTGGCACTTGGGACGGCGCTGAAAATGACGCCTTTACCCCAGCGAAAAATCCAGCCCTAAAAGCGGCGATCAAAGACGCCAAGAAAGTTTGCATTCCAGAAACTTACGTCAAACGCGTTTTGGATTATGCCAAACAAGGCTACGCAAAAATCGAATTCCCAACATATGATACAGATTGGGATTCTGAAGCTTACGCCTCTGTGTCTGGCCAAAACTCCAACAACTCTGTGCGCGTAACTGATGCATTCTTGAAAGCCGTCAAAGATGACAGCGATTGGGAACTTATCCGCCGCACTGATGGCACTGTTGCGAAAACGGTGCGTGCACGCGATTTGTGGCAAGATGTCGGTCACGCAGCATGGGCCTGTGCCGATCCTGGCATCCAGTTCCACGACACAGTGAACGCTTGGCACACCTGCCCAGAAGATGGCGCGATCCGCGGGTCAAACCCTTGTTCTGAATATATGTTCTTGGACGACACGGCCTGTAACTTGGCGTCTATGAACCTGCTGACATTCTTGAAAAATGGCACATTTGATGCCGAAAGCTACATGCATGCCACGCGTCTGTGGACTTTGACGCTGGAAATCTCAGTGATGATGGCGCAATTCCCGTCAAAAGAAATCGCCCAGCGGTCTTATGATTTCCGCACCTTGGGTCTGGGCTATGCCAATATCGGCGGCTTGCTGATGAACATGGGCTTTGGCTACGATTCTGATGAGGGCCGCGCTTTGACGGGGGCTTTAACCGCGATCATGACGGGCGTGTCTTATGCGACCTCTGCGGAAATTGCGGGCGAACTTGGCGCTTTTGCTAAATTTGACAAAAACCGTGAACACATGCTTCGCGTTATCCGCAATCACCGTACTGCGGCTTATGGCAAAACCACAGGGTATGAAGGTCTGGATATCAAACCAGTGCCGCTTGACCACAACAGCTGCCCTGATGCGTCCTTGATTGAATTGTCCAAAACCGCATGGGATGAGGCGCTTGAACTGGGTGAAAAACACGGTTTCCGCAACGCACAAGTCTCTGTCATTGCTCCGACTGGCACCATTGGCTTGGTCATGGATTGCGATACAACAGGGATCGAGCCAGATTTCGCTTTGGTGAAATTCAAGAAACTTGCAGGTGGTGGGTACTTTAAAATCATCAACCGCTCGGTGCCTGCGGCTTTGGAAAAACAGGGCTACAAACCTGCTGAGATCGAAGAAATCGTATCCCACGCGGTTGGGCATGGAACCATCGGCAATGCGCCTGGGATCAACCACACTGCTTTGATCGGTCACGGATTTGGCAAAGAACAGATCAACAAGATCGAAGCGGCACTGCCGTCTGCATTTGATATTCGTTTCGTGTTCAATCAATGGACTTTGGGCGAAGATTTCTGCACAGGCACTTTGGGCATTCCAGCGGAAAAGCTCAACGATCCGTCCTTTGATTTGCTGCGCTCTTTGGGCTTTAGCAAAGCTGAAATTGATGCGGCCAACGATCACGTTTGTGGCACGATGACCCTAGAAGGCGCGCCACATCTGAAAGAAGAGCATTACAGCATCTTCGATTGTGCCAATGCTTGCGGCAAAAAAGGTAAGCGTTATCTGTCAGTTGAAAGCCACATCACGATGATGGCTGCAGCGCAATCCTTTATCTCTGGCGCGATTTCCAAGACCATCAATATGGCGAATGACGGCACGATCGAAGACTGCCTTGCAGCCTATGAATTGTCTTGGTCTTTGGGCATAAAAGCCAACGCGCTTTACCGTGATGGATCAAAACTGTCGCAGCCTTTGGCCGCTGCTTTGATCGAAGACGATGAAGAAGCCGAAGAAATTCTGGCATCAGGTTCCACGCAAGAAAAAGCCCAAGTCTTGGCAGAAAAAATCATCGAAAAGGTGATCGTCAAAGAAGTGGCGCGTGGTCGTGAAAAACTGCCAGAGCGTCGCAAAGGCTACACGCAAAAGGCTGTGGTTGGTGGGCATAAAGTCTACCTGCGCACAGGCGAATACCAAGACGGCAATTTGGGCGAAATCTTTATCGATATGCATAAAGAGGGCGCAGGGTTCCGCGCGATGATGAACAACTTCGCCATCGCGGTCTCTGTCGGCTTGCAATACGGCGTGCCTTTGGAAGAATTCGTTGACGCATTTACCTTCACCAAATTTGAACCCGCAGGCATGGTGCAAGGCAATGATAGCATCAAAAATGCGACGTCGATTTTGGATTATATCTTCCGCGAATTGGCGGTGTCCTATTTGGATCGTACCGATTTGGCCCATGTCAAACCCGAAGGCGCAGCCTTTGACGATCTGGGTCGCGGCGAAGAAGAAGGGGTGTCGAATGTACGCAGCCCCTCTGAAAGTGCCTCAGCAAAGTCTATCGAAGTGCTCAAACAGATCTCATCCACAGGATATCTGCGCAAACGTATGCCACAAGAATTGGTGGTTTTGCAGGGGGGCGCTGGGGCTGTGGCTTTGGACAGCTCCATGGATCCCGCTGAAGCTTTGAAAGCTTTGGTGCCTGAAATTGCTAAGGCAACAGCCCCAACCACAGCCGTGTCCTCGGGCACAGTCGCAGGCAGCGCCACATCGCTTGATCAGCGTTCAAAGGCAAAAATGCAAGGCTATGAGGGCGATCCTTGTGGCGAATGCGGCAACTACACATTGGTGCGCAACGGCACCTGCATGAAATGTAACACTTGCGGCGGCACTTCGGGCTGTAGCTAAGGAAAGTAAGACTGATGAATTTGGTATTTGATATTGCAGGCAAGCGCTGTGTTGCGGATCACGTTGAAATGCGTGGCAACACAATCCAAGCAGCTTTTCCTGCGGGCGCTGAGGCCAGTTTGGCCAGCGCGTTTTCAGGCGCAAAATCTGTGTCTATCATGGGCATTCCAGCGCCCGTGACCTATTCGGTGCAAGATTACGCATCAAGCGGTGAGGCTGGCTGCACAGCTGTGTTTTCAGTCAACAGCAGTGCAGGGCGCGTTTTGCATTAAAAGGAACAGAATGTGCTCAATTGGGCGCAACCAGAATGACACCCCTGCGTTTTAAGGGGCATGATGTTAACCAGTAACCGGAGCGGATGCGTTCGTTCCCGGCGCAGATCAGGCCACAGGCAAAAAAACTTCGGGCAGTAACTAATCACGAGCCTGATCAGCGAACCTTAGGGGGGCCTTTTGGGTCCCCCATTTTTTTAACACCTAAGCGGTGATCCAGATTGGCCACCTGTTGAAATAATTGCTGCCTTCAAAAGGAATGAGGGGCGGTCTTACGAGTTTGCCACGGCTTGATACCTTGGGGCCGCGTTTATGAGATCATGGGAAATGTGCGGCGCTCTTTGTTCTTCAACCAAGCGCAAATTTGTGCAGCCACGAAAATCGCCGAATGTGATCAGATCAAAGCAAACCAAGTCGCCGACTTTCAGGCTTTGGTGCTCTTCAATGAGTATGTCGGTGGCACTGGCGTAGGCCAACTTGTCACAGTCATCGCACCAAACGATCGCTTTGTTTCTGGTGCGATCATACCAAAGAACCAATCCTTGCATCTCAAAACATCCATCACTCTTTAAAATCTCTAACCCTATCCCCCTTTATCGCATGTCATGTCGGGTGGTTAAATGGATTAAAATGTATCTTGCCGCAACGGAGTGTGACGCTTAATAGCGTCACATGTGGCGTTAACCCGCGTCAATTCTTGATTTTTGCTGAGATCCACATACTCTGGTTCCGTAAATTGAAACTTATTGCAGGGGCATTTTCTTAGATATTCCGAAGAGCAGATGGGCATTGAAGGGGGAAATTGATCATCGCGTATAGAACTGATCCCAATGGTGAATCTCGTCGACGTAAAGACCCTGCACGCTTGCGTATGGTTTTTGGTAAGAACCTGCGTGAACTCAGTGGTCAGGCACAGTCGGTTGCACAATTGTGTCGCGACCTCCAAATCAATCGCACTCAATTCAATAGATATTTGTCTGGCGAGGCATTTCCGCGCCCCGATGTCTTGAGCATTATCTGCGAATTTTTTGATGTCGATGCGCGTATTTTGCTAGAGCCCCTGTCTGATTTGCGTCAGAAAAACGCATTTGATCAGCATCGCCGAACGCTTGCGGGGAACCCATTTAGCTCAACGGTGGACAGACATCGACTGCCTGCTGGCGCATATTTGCTGTACCGCCCGTCACGCATTCGGCAGGGTGAGGTGGCTATAAATATGTGTACGGTGAAATACACCACCGACAGCAATGCTATTTTTACGACTGTGTTATCTCAGGGCTTTGCAAAATTTATCGGCCTGTCCACACGCCTTGTAGATCGTCGAATGTCGTCATTTGTAACACTGCATGGCACTGGGTGCTCATTTACTTTGCTGGGATCAGGCGCAACATTGCGCCATTTTGGCTTTGTCGAGTTTAGCTATCGCGGTAATCCTAATTTTTACACTGGCGAAACCTTAACAACGCAACGCTTTGGCGAAGCGGGCGACCTATCTGATCCGATAATGATCGAACGCTTAGAGTCTGGATATCAAGCGATGTTGGCGGCACGTCGTAGACTTGGGTCGCAGCCTTTTACACAGATGCCACCTATCGTGCAGTCGTTTTTCTTAAGTGCGGTGAAAAAACGTGGCAAGGTTCTCTTTCGCGAATGAACCGCTAAGACCCTCAATGCAAAAGGGCCCAGTTATTTCAACCGCGCCCTTTTGAGTGTCTGTAACGTATTTTTATACTGCGACTATTTTGGTCCGCGCGAGAGCGCCGCAACACCAGTGCGGGCTTGTTCGATAAGCCCCAAAGGCCGCATCAATTCAGCAAAGGCATCAATTTTTTCCGACGTGCCAGTCATTTCAAACACAAAGCTTTCCAACGTGCTATCGACCACATTGGCGCGGAAAATTTCAGCCAAGCGCAGGGCTTCGATACGTTTATCGCCTGTGCCTGCGACTTTGAACATCGCCAATTCGCGTTCAACGGATTGACCTTCAACCGTCAAATCGTGAACCTCATGCACGGGCACGATACGACCCAATTGCGCTTTGATTTGTTCGATCACATTGGGCGTGCCTGTTGTCACAATGGTGATGCGTGACCGGTGACCTAGGTGGTCCACTTCGGCCACGGTCAGGCTTTCGATGTTATACCCACGCCCAGAAAACAGTCCGATCACACGCGCTAAAACGCCTGGTTCGTTTTCAACCAAGACAGCAAGTGTATGTTTTTCAATGATTTCACCGTTTGGATCACGAAGTTCATAAGCGGAATGGCTGGTAGAGCCTTTTTTAATGTGAAGTGCAGACATGATGTGTCTCCCTTAGCCAGCACAGATGAGTGTGGCATCGAATGTGTTGATCTCGTCACGTTTGACGAGTGTTTGAACCGAACAGCCAGAAGCCGCTTCAATCGAGCCGCGTGCAGCTTCTTCGAGCTTGGCAAAATTAAGCGCCCCTGTGTGATAGTTGCGCGCGACAGCCGTGTCGCCATCAACTGTCACTTGAAAGGTGAAACCCTTAGCGCTGGTTTGCACTGCATCGCCGTTCATGCAGGCGACCAAACCCAAGGCCGACAGACCAAGTCCCGAGTGGCGCAAAAGTTGTGAAACCCGCCCCATTAGACCAGAACCGCGCCGTCAGATTTAATCGCATCTTCGGTCGAGGCATCGCCCAGCAGCATTTCGTTATGTGGCTTGCCTGATGGGATCATCGGGAAACAGTTTTCATGTTTTTCCACCAAGCAATCAAAGATCACAGGACCATCGTAATTGATCATTTCCATGATCGCATCATCAAGGTCTTTGGGATCAGAACATTGAATGCCTTTCGCGCCAAAGGCTTCGGCCAATTTCACGAAATCTGGCAATGCATCGGACCAAGAGTTGGAATAGCGCTCACCATGCAGCAATTGTTGCCATTGGCGCACCATGCCCAAGCGTTCGTTATTCAAGATGAATTGCTTCACGGGCAGGTTATATTGGATTGCGGTGCCCATTTCTTGCATGTTCATCAACCATGAAGCTTCGCCTGCGACATTGACAACAAGACTGTCAGGATGGGCCACTTGCACACCGATAGAGGCGGGGAAACCATAGCCCATTGTGCCCAAACCACCCGATGTCATCCAGCGGTTCGGATCTTCGAAGCCCAAGAATTGCGCCGCCCACATTTGGTGCTGGCCCACTTCTGTTGTGATGTAGCGATCCATGCCCTTGGTCAGCTCTTCAAAGCGTTGCAAAGCATATTGTGGCTTGATTACGGTTTCTGAGTTTTTGTAATCCAGACAGCGTACTGCGCGCCAATCTGCAATCTGTTTGGTCCAAGCGCTAATGTCTTTGGTTTTGCGGCCGCGCGATTTCCACACTTTCAGCAAGTCTTCCAAAACATGCGCAATATCGCCGACAATCGGCAGATCGACTTGGATGACTTTGTTCAAAGAAGATGGATCGATATCGATATGCGCTTTGATAGAGCCAGGTGAAAAGGCATCAAGACGGCCTGTAATGCGGTCATCAAAACGCGCGCCGATGTTGATCATCAGGTCACAGCCGTGCATCGCCATATTGGCTTCATAAAGCCCGTGCATGCCCAACATACCCAGCCATTTGTCACCAGACGCAGGGTAGGCGCCAAGGCCCATCAAGGTTGATGTGATCGGAAATCCAGTTGCCTCAACCAATTCGCGCAGCAATTGCGATGCGGCAGGACCAGAGTTGATCACACCACCGCCAGTGTAAAACACAGGGCGCTCGGCTTTTTCGATCAATGCGGCCAGATCGTTGATCTGTTCGATATCCGCTTTGAGCTTTGGTTGGTAATGCGATTTGCGTGCCTTTTGAGGTCCGACATAGGTGCCATCGGCAAATTGCACGTCTTTTGGCAGGTCGATCAACACAGGGCCAGGGCGGCCCGATGTGGCCACGTGAAAGGCTTGGTGGATGGTTTCTGCCAAAGCGTTTGTGTCTTTTACCAACCAGTTGTGCTTTGTACATGGGCGGGTGATGCCGATTGTATCAGCTTCTTGAAACCCGTCTGTGCCGATCATGAATGTCGGAACCTGACCTGAGAAAACAACAATCGGAATAGAATCGAGCAAAGCATCTGTCAGTCCGGTCACTGCATTGGTCGCGCCAGGGCCTGATGTCACCAAAGCGACACCCACTTTGCCAGTGGAGCGCGCATAGGCTTCGGCGGCGTGGATCGCGGCTTGTTCGTGGCGCACAAGAATGTGTTTGATGTCGTTTTGTTGAAAAATCGCATCATAAACCGGAAGGACAGCGCCCCCCGGATAGCCAAAGATTGTGTCCACACCCTGATCTTTCAGGGCTTGAACGACCATATCTGCTCCGGTCATTTGACGTGTCATCTTTTCTCTCCGTCTTTCGCGTATTCTACATGTCTGTCTTAGCAGTGAGATCAGTTTTTACACTATTTTGCCGTGTTTTCTCAGCCCCAGCTCATAAAAAAGCCCCCGAATTTCGGGGGCGCATGGGAACCAATATGGTCTACCGTTACCGGCCCATGCGCACATATTTCACGACGACTAAAAGGGTATTCACTTGAACTCACTCCAAATTTACTTGCAGCGACATTAGGAGGCCTGATTGGGGGCGTCAACCGCGAATTGCGCATTAAATGTGATTTATTTTGGATTTTTTTGTAATATTATTGCGAATAATCCATGCATTGCGTTCTAAATGCAAATTTTTTGGGCTTTAGAGTGTGAAAACCAATTTGTCGCATCGGGTGATCTGCAAACGGAGCGTTTGATGGCGCAGTTTAAGTGAGAACGGTCCAGTTGATATTTGGGCGTTCATTTAGGTCATTCAGCGCTTTTATAATTCTGTCATATGTCCGTTAATTTCCTGTCACACAATTGGGGCAAATCTGCGCGCAACAGCCGCTAACGGAGCGGTATGTGATTCAAAGCAAAGAGAAAGCTTAGCCATGAAAAAGACCGATATCGTAGACCTGTCTTGGGATGATTTTGATGAAATGCGCGATCCGCGCGCAGATAACAACGGCTTTGATGCTGTTGTCGAACGCGCAGTGTCACGTCGCGGTTTCTTGGGGGGCGCATTGGCATTTGGGTCCGGCGCAGCAGTCATGGGCACGGGCCTGTTTTCATCCACGACAGCAGCGCGTGCTGCGGAAAACGCGACATTCGCGTTTAAACCGATCGATATCGCGACTGACGATTTGATCCACGTGCCTGAAGGTTACGAGTCAAATGTACTTGTGCGCTGGGGCGATGCGCTTTGGTCTGATGCACAAGGCGCGTTTTCGCATGAAAACGGTGTGTCTGTAGACATGTCTGACAAGGTGTTTGGCGAAAACACAGACGGCATGGAATTGTTCGACGTCGACGGCAAACAAGTGATTGCGGTGAACTCTGAATATGTGAACCCGAAAGTAAACTTGCCAGAAGAGGCAGAAGGCATGCCACGCACAGCTGAGGAAGTTCAGTTGTTGAAGAACCTTCAGGGCGTGACTGTCATGGAAGTTGAAGCAGCCGACAAAGGCTTCAAGGTTGTTGTCGACTCGCCTTTGAACCGCCGCATCACGCATGAAACAGAAATGATGATTGCTGGTCCATTGGCAGGCTCTGATTTGGTGAAAACCAATGCAGACCCGATGGGTACAACAGTCAAAGGCACCATGAACAATTGTGGGTCTGGCCGCACGCTTTGGAACACCTATTTGACCTGTGAAGAAAACTTCAACGGTTACTTCGGTGCGACAGGCGAACATGAAGCCACTCCAGGCGAAGTGCGTTATGGTATCGGTGGTGAAGGTCGCTACGCTTACGAAAAATTCGACCCACGTTACGATCTGACACAAGAGCCAAACGAGCCTAATCGCCACGGTTTTGTCACCGAGATCAATCCAGCTGATCCAAACTCTACACCTGTAAAACGTACTGCTTTGGGGCGCTTTAAGCACGAAAATGCGGAAATGGTTCACGCAAAAGACGGTCGTGTTGTGGTCTACATGGGCGACGATGAGCGCGGTGAGTTTTTGTACAAATACGTGTCCACAAACACTTGGGCCGAAGGTCAATCGCCCGAAGGCATCTTGGATGATGGCACACTTTATGCCGCCAAATTCAACGATGATCTGACAGGTGAATGGTTGGCTTTGACACCTGAAACAACGGGCATGTCTGGCGAAGAAATCTTGTGTTTCACGCGTATGGCGGCTTCAGCTGCGGGCGCGACAACCATGGATCGCCCTGAATGGGTTGCTTCTAACCCGCTGAAAGTCGAAGCATACTGTGCGCTGACCAACAACAAAAACCGCGGCGTAAAACCAAACGCTGGTGGCGATGAGACACCTGTTGATGCCGTGAACCCACGCGAGACCAACAACTACGGTCAAATCGTACGCTGGACGCCAGCTGATGAAAACCACGCGGCTGACAACTTTGCTTGGGATTTGTATGTGATGGCGGGCAATCCCGACGTGTACGACAATGAATATGCTGGGTCTGACAATGTAAACGCTGGCAATATGTTCAACTCACCCGATGGTATGGCTTTCTCATCTGACGGAATGTTGTGGATCCAGACAGATGGCGATTACAGCAACGAAGGTGAATTCGAAGGCATGGGCAACAACCAAATGTTGGTTGGCAATCCTGAAACTGGCGAAATCGCCCGCTTTATGACTGTGCCATACGGTGCGGAAGTCACTGGTCTTTGCTGGTCATTGGACAAAAAGACGGCCTTTGTTGGGGTTCAACACCCAGGCGGTACATGGCCTGACATGGGCGAGGGCAACAAGCCACGCTCATCCGTTGTGGCTGTTTGGCGCACAGATGGCGCGACATTCGGTTAAGCTCAAGACCTTTTAACGGTAACTTTTTGATCACAACAGGTGCGGCTTCGGCCGCACCTTTTTTCTGACCAAAGTATAGCCCAGAAAAACCGACCAAGCAAAACCGACCAAGAAAAACCGACCACGAAAAAGCCGCCACGTTATATAACGGGCGGCTTTTGTCATGCGGTGATGTATGGGTCTGATTTAGGCTGCTTTTTTGAAGTAGCGCGCCAAAAGTACAGTGAAGACCAACAAAACAAGGGCAGGGATGCCTTCTGAAACTGGCGTATAGGCTAGGTGGTACAAAAATGCGCCCAAGCTGGTCGCAGCCAAGCCAAGTGCGGCCAAAAAGCGAACAGATTTTACAAAAATGCCGACGGCGCCAGCGATTTCAAGCGCGCCCACGATATAGCCAGTGATGGGAGGAAGACCCATGTTGGCAAAGGACAGGTGAACCATTTCAACGCCTGCAAGCTTGGCAGAGCCCGCGCCGATAAAAGCGATGGCGGTCAGGATTGATACGGCCCAAACCCAGATAGGTGTATTGGCGATAAGTTTCATGAGTGTCTCCTAATGTCACGTTGCTGTGACCTGATGTGCGTTAATGTTCGTATTTTTGCTGTGATGCTGAAAAATGTTTGCCACAGCACAAAAGGTTTGGCAAAGTTATTTGTGTTCAACATTTGCGGTCATTCGTGCGCTTTTGCACAGATCAAGAGACGAGAGCTTAGAACCGCGCCGTGTCTTGCAAAACGCCATGTTCAATCGCATAGCGGGTCAGCCCTGCGGTTGATGAAATGCCCAGCTTGCGTTTGATGTTTTTGCGGTGGGTTTCGACCGTGCGCACAGAGATATCAAGATTTTGCGCCACCACTTTGTTGGACTTGCCTTGAACAACCTCCAAAAGCACCGTTTGTTCGCGTTCGGTCAAAGGAACACGCCCGTCTTGGGTCTTGGTGCCGATGGCTTGGCGCGCCCCTTCGCACAGGTAGGTTTCACCGCGCATCACCGCATCAATAGCATCTTTTAATTGCTCGGTCGGGACATCTTTCAAGACATATCCCATTGCCCCATGGCTTAATGCGGCTGAAATATATTCAGGACTGTCATGCATCGTCAGGATCAAAATGCGCATCTTTGGGCTTTGTTCCAGCAAGATTTCAGTCGCTGTCAGACCGCCCATTTTGGGCATATTCAAATCCAACAAAATAACATCAGGGTTCAACCCTTTGGCCTGATCAACAGCATCTTCTCCATTGGTCAGCGTGCCGACGATTTCGATATCCTCAAAGCTTTCTAGCAAAGCGCAAATACCTTCGGCCACCATCGGGTGGTCATCAACAATCAAAACCCGTGTTGGGGTGCTTTGCGTCATGGGATGTCCTTTACGTCTTTTGCTGCGGGGGCATCGGGGGTGCCTTTGGCGTCCAACGGGCTGCGGCGCCTGCGTGTTGGCGATGGATTGTCAGGCGATAGGATATGCTTGAGTGGTACTGTGGCGTCAATCTGTGTGCCTTGGGAAAGTTGTGAAATTGTCAGCGTGCCGTCGAGTTGATCCATGCGTTCTTGCATATTGCGCAATCCAAGGCCCCGACCTTCTGCATCTGAAAAGGCAATGCCGTGACCGTTATCGCGCACCAGCAATGTGGCACCGTTGCGATGACCGCGCAGGCTCATATATCCGCTGGTTGCCCCAGAATGACGTTCGATATTTGTCAGTGCTTCTTGCGCAATGCGAAACAGCGCGGTTTTGGCCTCTTCGTCCAAACGGTTGCGAAAGACCACTGTTTCGACTGACATCTTGATCCCCGTGCGCGCTTCGAAATCTTCTGTCATGGATTTCAAAGCGGGACCAAGGCCCAAGTCATCCAAAACACCTGGCCGTAAATCACGCGAGATGCGCCGGACTTCATTGATCGCGCTGCCCAGCATAGAAACACTTTTTTCCAAACTGTCTTTGGCGCGCGGGTCGTCTTTATCCAACCGCCTGCAAGCCAAATCCAAGGCAAAGCGCACCCCGATCAGGATTTGCGAAATCCCGTCGTGCAATTCGCGGGCCACGCGGGATCTTTCTTCTTCTTGCGTGTCAAAAATCCTTTGGGTCAGGGCTTTTAGTTTGGTGTCGGACATGCGGCGTTCGCGCACTGTTATGAAAATCCCTGACAAAAACACCAATAGCACCGCGGCCAATGCGATCGCTCCGATATATAAGAATGTGCGCTGCACGCGTTGTTCGACCTGCGCGCGCGCAATCTGGCCTGATTGCAAAACATCGTCCAAGAAAACGCCAGTGCCAATCGCCCAACGCCAATCTTGTAGACCGATCACATAGGCCATCATGCGTGCAGGTTCCCCTGTTGAGGGTTTGGGAAACAGGTATGAATGATACCCGCCGCCATTTTTTGCCGCTGCAATCAAGTTTGATACAATCGGAGTGCCTTCTTTATCTGTAAGGTCAGACCAATTCTGGGTGATCAAATTGGTTTGGCGCGGAGCCACCAAATTTGTGCCGTCATAATCGTATACAAAAAAGTAGCCGTCGCGCCCATAGGTCATGGCCGACAGAATTTGCGTGACCTTTGCCATGGCTTTGGCATCATTTGGACCAGCGGGATTGTATTCGGCTGAAATCGATGCGCGTGCCAGTTGCAAATAATTCTTTAGCTCGTCTTGTTTTGCGGCCAAAAGTTGGCTTTCCAATTCGGCGATCTCGCGTTCGGCCATTTGGTGAGATTGATAGGCGACTAACACCGAAATCGCCCCCACAGCCAAAAGCAAGGGCAGGGTGGCCAGTAAAAACAGTTTTTGCGGATAGCTTGGCGCGCGCATGGCGCGAAAAAAGTTTTGCATGTCTATGGCCCAAAAGATCAGACCCACAGCATAGGCCAGCTTGCGTTCAGGTCAATCAGCGACAGTTTGTGCTATCGCGATTGGTGCCGTGGCATTCGGAGCAAAAGGCAAAATACAGCCTTCTTTGGTCTGAAAAGATATCAAACTACGTAGACTTGGGTATTTATTCCCGCCGCGCAGCCAGCTATCCTTTTGAAGGATGACTGTGGTTCTTTGGATCACAGAAGTATCACGCTAAGGAAACTTTGCGGGAAATTTTGCAGCATCTCGGGACGTTGCTGCGCATCTATCATAGATTTACGGGAGGAAATCATTCTATGGATCGTCGTTCTTTTTTGAAAACAACTGCTCTTGGTGGAACATCTGCTGCGGCCGCTGCAACATTGGCAGCCCCAGCTTATGCACAGGGTAAGCGTACATTGACCATGGTCACAACTTGGCCTCGCGGCTTGGCTGGCGTTTGGGATTCAGTTGAGCGTTTTGCAACATCCGTCACTGAAATGACAGATGGCCAACTGACAATCGAACCAAAAGCTGCTGGCGAATTGGTTGGCGGTTTGGAAGTATTCGACGCTGTGACATCGGGTCAGGCCGATATGTATCACGGCGCTGATTACTACTTTACAGGTCAGCACCCAGCTTGGGCCTATTTCACCACAGTTCCATTCGGCATGACTGCGCCAGAAATGATGACTTGGTACTACGGTATGGGCGGGATGCAGATGCATCACGAGTTGGGCGAAATCTTTGGCCTGAAATCTTTCATCGCAGGTCAAACAGGCGGCCAAGGTGGCGGCTGGTTCCGTAAAGAAATGAAATCTGCGGCCGATTTCCAAGGTCTTAAATTCCGTATGCCAGGCCTTGGCGGCGAAGCTTTGGGCAAACTTGGCGCCTCTGTTGTGACGATGGCGGGTGGCGAGATCTACCAAGCGCTGTCTACTGGCGCATTGGATGGCACTGAATGGATCGGCCCTTGGTCTGATGAAAAACTTGGCCTGCAAGAAGTCTGTGATTTCTACTACCCAGCTGGTTTCCACGAGCCAGGTGCGGCTTTGTCTGTTGCGACCAATCTTGAGTTGTTCAATGAGTTGACGCCAGGCCAGCAAAAAGCCATCGAAGTGGCCGCAGGCGATGCGCATCAGCACAACTATTCCTTGTTTATGGCCAATAACGGTCCAGCACTTGAGCGCCTGATTTCTGGCGGTTCACAAATCATGACATTCCCTGACGATGTTTGGGATGCCTTTGGTGCAGGATCAAAAGAGGTTCTGGATGGTTACATGGATGACACTATGTTTGCCGATATCCGCAACTCAGCAGAAGCGGCAATGACAGCCACATCTGGTTGGGCTGGACGTTCTGACGGTGTCTACACTGCGCAACGTGACCGCGTTTTGGCAAATCTTAAATAAACAATCTAACACATTGAAACCATTGGGATGTGCGCTTTTGCGCGCATTCCATTTTGGAATTTTGACGCTTTTTGCACTGCGCCCCTAAACTGGGTCAGTGCCAAAAGTGTCTTTGGTCGAAAGGGCAAGCAGCATGGAAGAGCACTCCGAAACATCGGGCTTTTTCGCGATATTTGAAGGGCTTTGGTGGCTGGTCAGTCATATGGGTATGGGGTTTTACCACATGGTTTATGCCGTGACGCACCCCAGTCTTTGGCTGGATTGGTCCAATACCGAAAGCCTGCTACGATTTGTCTATTACGGTGGCTCGATCGAGGCGCTGTTTGTGTTTATCGACCTGTTTTTACTGCTGACAGCTGTGGGACTTTTCTATCGCCCATTCATGTGGGGCGTTGTGCGGGTCTTTGAAGGCATCGCCAATGGGGTTGGCCGCTTGGCCGCATGGGCCGGTCTTTTGATGGTGCTGCAACAGATCATGATTGTGTTTTTGCAATCCATCTTTCGCGTGGGCGAAATTTCGATTGCCCCCTTTGGCCTTGGCGTCACGCAATCCGTGACGTGGTGGTCTGAAAGCATCAAGTTTGAAAATGCCATAGTTGTGGCTCTTTGTGTGTCTTACGCCTTTGTGCAAGGCAGCCACGTGCGGGTGGATTTGGTCTATGCCAATGTATCGCACCGCGCAAAACGTATGATCGATATGTTCGGAGCTTTGGTCTTTATGTTGCCTGTTGCCGCGATGACGTGGATGTATGCGTGGTATTTCTTGTGGCGCCATTTGATCACGCCCAAAGTATCGGCCTCTGACAAACTTGAATTGATGCTGAAAAAGGCGCGTATCGTAAAATGGAATGTGGAAACAGTCTCCTTCACTGGGGATGGGTTCAACGCTTACTTTATGTTTAAAATCTTGATGTTGGCCTTCCTTGTTCTTGTATTTATTCAAGCGATTTCGTTTTTTTACAGGTCTTTGCTGGAATATATCGAAGGCGAGGAAAGTGCTGGAAAATACCTAGACAAAGACAGTCTTGGTGAAGGCGAAGAACTCTATGAGGGGACGCATTGATGCAGGCGCATATATTGAATTTCATCCCCACAATTTCCCATAAGACGCAAGGGCAAGGCTCATGATTTTCGGACTAGATGGCGTAGAGATTGGCCTTATAATCGTCTTTCTTAGCCTATTCGGTGGTATCTTAACGGGCTTTCCCGTTGCTTTCGCAATCGGTGGTGCGGGGCTGGTGTCCTTTGGCATTATCGCTGCTTTGGACAGCGCGGGCATTTTGGTGCACGAAGCCATCGATACAGGGTCGCAGGCCTACCGCGACCTCACTGCCTCAGGCGTGAACCCCGTCAATATTTCGCATTTCAGGTATCCCGATTTGCCCACCTATGTGCAGCCCTTATTTGAAGGCGGCTGGGAACGGGCGATGGATCGCAACCTGTCCTTTATCATCAATCGGATGAACGAACGTGTCTTCGCGGGGGCGTCCATCGAAACGCTTTTGGCGGTTTTGATGTTCGTGATGATGGGTATCATTTTGGAACGTTCCAAGATTGCCAATGATCTTTTAACCACAATGGCGCGCGTTTTTGGGCCACTTCCTGGCGGTTTGGCTGTCTCCGTTGTGATTGTGGGCGCATTTTTGGCCGCCTCTACAGGCATCGTTGGCGCCACCGTTGTGACCATGGGGCTTTTGTCTTTGCCAACCATGCTGCGCAACAATTATTCACCAGAGCTCGCGACAGGTGTGATCGCGGCATCAGGCACTTTGGGGCAGATTATTCCGCCATCCATTGTGATCGTTTTGCTAGGCACCTTGGCTGGTGATCTTTATTCCGCAGCCCAAGAAGCGCGCGCACAATCCTTTGGCTGTACCGATGCTTTGACCTATCTGGGCAAACCCGCGGTTGTCTCTGTGGGCACCTTGTTCCAAGCCGCAATTTTGCCAGGTGTTATGCTGGCAGGGTTCTATGCGCTCTACGCTTTTGGCTATGCGCTGTTTAACCCGAGCAAAGCGCCGCCTGTGCATTTTACCAGCGAAACAGCCGATCCGGTCACGCGCCGCGAAGGTCTGTTGTGGTTCGTAGCCTTGCCTGTTTTCGTTATCGGCATGGCTGTTCTGTCTGGCCAATTCGGTGTGACTGGGTCGCAATCTGTCTTGGTCAAACAGTTCTCAGACACAGGCGCGCGTGCAAGCCTGCGCACCAATGTGAGCGAAAGCTGTCAGTCCGCTATGATTTCGCTGCATGGTCAAGATGCTTGGGATATTGCTGTGGCGGAACAAGCTGCCATCAGTGACGCAGGTGGATCCCAAGAAAGCGTGCGCCGTACCGAAGGCGAAATCGAAGATCTTACGGCTGAAGCTGTCGCGAATGCGCCTTTGATTGGCACAGGTATCATGGTTGTCATGGTGCTCTTTGCTATCGTGTTTGGATTTGCGCGCGGTGTGTCTTTGTCAGCCGATGGGCGTCCGCTCATTTTAGGGGCTTTGGGCATCATCGCTGTTTTGGCTTTGGACATGCTCTATGTCGGGCCGCTCACGAGTTCGGGCACGGCCTTTATGATCTACCTTGTGCCCTTTGCGATGATTGCTTTCGGGTTGAAATTCGCTGTGATGCACTTGGCGCGCAACGAATTGTTCCGCGTGGTGTTCCCGCCGCTTGTTTTGATCGTGGCTGTGCTGGGATCAATTTTGGGCGGTGTGACCAATCCGACGCCCGCTGCGGGGCTTGGGGCAGGGGGGGCACTGCTTTTGGCCGCCTACCGCAAGTTGCGTGATGAACAAAAAGTATCAAAAATTCTGATCGGTGCGGCTTTTGCTGTGATCGTAATGATTTTGATCGGCGCAAATTTTGATCTGCGCGTGACCCGTGAGGATGTGCCTTTCGAAGATTGGGTGGCCTATCTTGCTGCCCTTGGGTGTTACTATTTTGCATTCTTCGGCATCTTGTACGCCTGCTATACTTTGCTTCAAGATGGCACGCTGAAAGCTGTTGTGCGAGAAACGGCCAAGGTGACCTCGATGGTCTTTACCATTTTGATCGGCTCTCAATTGCTGAACTTGGTGGTGATTTCATTTGGTGGCGAACATTACATCCAGCAATTCCTGCGGTCATTCGACAATGAATTTACCGTGTTCTTGCTGGTCATGGCTGTCTTGTTTATCTTGGGCTTTGTGCTTGATTTCCTTGAGATCATTTACATCGTCGTGCCGATTGTTGGTCCTGTGATCTATGGCGGTACGATGGATCCCAAATGGGTGACGATCATGATTGCGGTTAATTTACAGACCTCATTCCTGACGCCGCCCTTCGGATTTGCCCTGTTCTATCTGCGCGGGGTTGCGCCGCCCTCTGTGACGACAGCCCATATTTACCGCGGGATCATTCCTTTCGTTTTGATCCAAGTGTTGGGCTTGATGGCGCTCTGGATGTTCCCTGATGTGGTGACGATCATTCCAAATCTTTTGGCGCGTTAGGGCCAGAATAGAGTTCAAAGGCCCTGCGATTTCGTGGGGCCTTTTTTATGCGCAATTTTTAGCCTTAGTTTTTAACTCAGGTATTGCAAATTAGATGCGAGCGTGTATCCTACCAAAACAATCAGGTAATAAAGTGGTGAGATAGCAGTATGAAACAGTTTGATCCGCGTCTCTCAGGCGCTGCACCCGTCTCACGCGTTGACACTATAGATCAGCAAAGCTTGTTATTGATCACCGCTCTGCGAAAGTTCGGTCAATCCGACGAACACCTGTTTTGGGAGAATATTTCATCCTATATCGGCCCACAGCGTGGCGATACTGCGCGGGCATATTTCGATGACTTGATGCAGATCTTTACCCGCTATGCGCGGCGTCCCTTGATGACCCATGATGGAAATTGCAATTGTATCGGCGCGGATGAAGCTAATTTCGCTTTGTTTATTTGCACTGCAACACATGGCGATGCAGAAGACGCGATGCTGCAAGCGATGCTGATCCTGCGCCCTGATGTGGTTCCCTCAGCTGTTAATCTGGCGCAGCAGCTTGGCTTAATGATGGGAAATGTGATGCCGATGCCCGTCGCGCAGCAATCGGCGCACCACTACCACTAATCTGAATATTTCAGGGCACCTATTGGGGCGAACGGCCCCCAATCCTGTCGCATCCAGTGGCTTAGAGCGCGGAGTCATCCGTCTCAAGTGGCAAGTCGATATTGGCCACCTGAGTTGCAATAGGTTCTGCTGTTTGCGCGGGGTTGGGTGCGGTGAAACTGTCGGGATCGTCGATTTTGATCCAGTCGCCATCTGTGTAAACTTCAAGCGCAGAAAAGCGGGCTTTATATCCCATCTTGCGCGAACCAGGCACCCAATATCCCAAGTAAACATAGGGTAAACCCGCTTCACGCGCGATTTCGATGTGGTCAAGAATGATATAGGTTCCCAAACTGTCTTTGGCCAAATCAGGATGGTAAAACGAATAGACCATCGAAAGCCCATCATCCAAAATATCGGTCAAACAGGTTGCTGACAGGGTCTCATCCAGATCCGCTGTTTCGGGCGTATGATATTCGATCATGCGGGTGCGGATCGGAGTTTCTTCTATCATGGCGGCAAATTCAAACACATCCATATCTGCCATGCCGCCATCTTTGTGGCGGCTGTCTAGATAGGTGCGAAACAAGTCGTATTGGGCCTCTGTCGCCCAAGGAGATTTGGCTGATCGCTTGAGATAGCTGTTCTTTTTAATCGCGCGTTTTTGACTTTTAGTTGGGGCAAAATCAGCGACACGAATGCGCGCGGACATACAGGCATTACAATCGGCGCAGGTTGGGCGATAGAGCACATTTTGCGACCGACGGAACCCCTGTTTTGACAGGCTGTCATTTAACTTTAATGCCTCTGCCCCCTGAAGTGCTGTAAACAATTTGCGTTCCATCTTCCCCTCTAAATAAGGACAGACCTGCGGCGTTGTCACATAGAATTGAGGAGCATGGGGAAGCGTATGACGCATAAGAAAACAACAAGCCGTTTATGAGGAACCCCATTAAAGTAGCAAAGCCTGTGCCACAGGCCAAGGGGCCTCGGGTGGGAATTATCGCTTAAGTCACGACAATACGCTATATTCCTATGCCCTTGGTTAATTTCACAATGCAATACGCTAATCCGACCGAGGCATCAAAACTGCGACGGTCGATTGATCGCAGCCGTGCCCAAGATGACATCTGAGAGGCCTTGTTTGCGCGCTGTCAAGAGCATCAACACCACCGAGACCACCTGAGGCAACCCCATTGACGCCCAGACCGTGAACAATGCGGTGTGTAAAAACGCCATGCCCAGATCAAAGCGTTCGCCTTTTGATGTGCGAAACTCGATGCCCAAAACCCGCATGCCCAGCGTCGCTGAGGCCCCTGATAAGGTCACCACACGGTAAGCAAAGCTTACGACAGCAAACAAAAACGGAAAGAAAAAGATGCCCGTGAATGCGGTGAGGGGCAAAATCAATGCGGTCAATATAGAGACGACAACAAGGTCGATCACGAAAGCCCATAAGCGCTTGGCTGGCACAGAGGCGTAGAACCCACTTTGGGTTTCTGGGTCAGGCAGCCCCCATAGGGCATCATCATTGTGGATCATTCTTTGGCTCTCATTCAAATAAGTGGGCATGGCTTTGTAACACGAAAAAAGGGTTGCAGGCAGAGGTGAGTGGCCTTTGGGCATAAACGTGCCTTTGTTGTAAAAGGCACGTTTGATGGTTCGCGCATAATGACTTACGCGTCTGTTTTCTCGTCCATATCAGTTTGTGTCATCTCTGCGGGCGCTTTGCTGCGATCATCCATGAACTGGTCAAATTCAGCTTTGTCTTTTGCGGCACGCAGGCGTTCCAAAAAGGCTTCAAAGCTGCCTTGTTCGTCTTCCAAGCGGCGCAGAGTTTCGGCTTTATAGGCGTCAAAGGCCGAATTTCCCGAAGAGTTAAACGCTGCGTGATTGCGGTGACTGCGGTTACTGCGGCATGAAGATTTGTTAAACATACGTTTGCTCCAGATCATGTAAAATAAGATGGCAAGGCCGACAGGCCAAACAAAGATAAAGCCAAGGACCATCGCGGCGATCCAAGCGCCTTTTCCTTTATCATCCAGCCAAGTCTCTGCGCGGGCGAACCAGCTTTGTGGGCGGGCAGGGGCAGTTTCAAAATCGGCGGCATGTGTCATTGGGTGTTTTTCCTAATCTCTCTGTTTGTGGTTATGTAAATGTCTTTTACATTACCAAGATTGGGGTTGGTGCGGTAAATTGCAAGCCTAAATGTGAATGTTTTTTACATTAACTTTTAAATGTATTATATTTCAGTGACTTGCGTGGCGTTATTTCAGAGTGAGCTTGATCCAGCTGCAGGGTGTTTATATCGTTGATCACGCTGTCTCACTACAGTCACTGCGAAAAATACAGATAGTTTGCATCTCAAATGTAATGTTATTACATATCGAATTATTGCTTGCGCAGGTTTCATCCCTTCCTAAAGCAAAGGCCTGTTCAACAGAAAAACGGAGTGCCCAGATGCCCTGCATCGCAAAACCAAAAAACAAACTGACCAGCGCAAAATATACACAGCGTTTTGGGCGTTTAGCGCAATGGTCTGAGTAATGCGCGGGTATCGGCAAAAGAAAAACGCACGCACAAGTTTAAAGCGGCGTGTGCGCAAAGGCGATTCCATGGTGGACTACGACCAACTGCCAGCAGAGTTGCGGTCATGGTTGATGCACGCAGCCTTGCCGTGGTCCCCGCGATCGGTGCTTAAGTCATGGCAAAAGTCTTTACAGGCCAATAACGGCAATGCCGAAGCGGCCAAGCAGAACCTAACCCACATCGAGCGGAAAATCCTGAAACGTGATAAGTTTCATATACCGATCGAAGATCCATAAAGTGCGCAGGCTTTGCGGTGTGGTTGTATGTCTGGCCTGTCGTAAATGTATGACAGAGGCCAAGGGCTTTGATTTACCGCGACGATTTTTAATCTGCCGCGTGCTATTCCTAAACGAAAGGGCAGGCGAGATTGGCCTTGCACAAGGGAGCGTGACTAGGTCCAATGGCTGGGCTTTACTCAAGGAATCTTCTCGTGTCTGATCTCTTTTCAAATCGTATTACGCGTTTGCCGCGCGCCTATGAACCTGAGCGCGCCCAAGACGCGTTGGACGCTGTATTTGATGTGGCAAAACCTGTGCGCGATGTGATGGCAGGGGCAGCAGGATCAGCGCCCTATTTGCATGGATTAATCCTGCGCGAGGCCGATTGGATTAGCGCCAATATAGAGACACCCGAGACAGCTTTATCCGAAGAATTGCGTCGCATTGATGCCTTGGTGCCTGACCAATTGGATGTCGGTTTGCGCACAGCCAAGCGCCGCATTGCATTACTGGCGGGCCTGTGTGATCTGGCTGGCGTTTGGGATTTGCATGCGGTCACTGGGGCGCTGTCTGATTTGGCCGATCACGCGACCCATGCTGCGCTGCGAAGCCATGTCGGGACTGAAATCAATCGTGGCAAATTGCCGGGGCAAACCCAAGATGACATAGACTCCTGCGCAGGCATGGTGGCCCTTGCGATGGGAAAACACGGAGCAGGAGAACTCAATTATTCTTCTGACATTGATCTGATCTGTCTGTTCGATGAAACCCGTTTTGATCCTGACAGTCGAATGGAGGCGCGATCTGCTTTTATCCGCGCCACACGAAAAGCCATGGCATCCTTATCCGAGTTGACAGGCGAAGGTTACGTGTTTCGCACTGATCTGCGATTACGACCTGATCCATCGGTGACGCCTGTGTGTTTTGCGATGGATGCGGCCGAGCGCTATTACGAAAGCGTGGGGCGCACATGGGAACGCGCAGCCTTTATCAAAGCGCGCGCCGCAGCAGGCGACTTGACAGCAGGCGCAGAGTTTTTAGCGACCCTGACACCCTTTGTTTGGCGCAAGCATCTTGATTTTGCAGCCATCCAAGAAACCCATGACATGCGTCTAAAAATACGCAAACACAAAGGTTTAGGCGGCGCTTTATGCCTAGAAGGCCACAATGTAAAACTTGGATCAGGCGGTATACGTGAAATCGAATTTTTTGCACAAACCCGCCAATTGATCGCTGGGGGACGTGATCCTGATCTGCGCGTCAGGGGCACCTGTGCGGCCTTGCAGGTCTTGACTGAAAAAGGCTGGGTTGATGCCGAGACGCGCGATATTTTGACCCAAGACTATACATCACACCGCGAGCTTGAGCACCGCCTGCAAATGCTGCGCGATCAACAAACTCATAGTTTGCCGAAATCCGATGATGAATTCGACCGCTTGGCCTGCCTTATGGGACAATCGGTGGAGGAATTGCGCCGCGACGTACATGCGCGGTGTCTGCGCGTGCATGAGGTAACGGAAAGCTTTTTTGCCCCCGCAGACGATGACCGCAAACAGGTAGAGCTATCCCCTGAGTTGCAAGCAATTACAGAGCGTTGGACGACATACCCCGCCCTAAGATCCGAACGGGCTCAAGACATTTTTGGGCGCTTAGAACAGCAAATCTTAACACGTATTCAGGCCCAAGATCGTCCCTTGGATGTGGCGGGGCATCTGGATGGCTTTTTGCGCGGTTTGCCCGCGGGTGTGCAGCTATTTGCGTTGTTTGAAGCCAATCCACAACTGATCGATTTGATCCTTGATATTGTGTCAACAGCCCCGCATTTGGCGCAGTATCTATCGCGCAATGCGAGCGTTTTGGACGGCGTTATTGGCGGGTCGTTCTTTGAACCTTGGCCAAGCGTTGATAGCCTGAAAGACGAGCTGTCAAAGGCTTTGGCAAAGGCGGGCGACTATGAAGTGGCGCTTGATACATCGCGTCGATGGGCCAAAGAATGGCACTTCCGTGTGGGTGTTCATCAATTGCGCGGTTTGATTTCAGCCGATGAAGCGGGTCAGCAATATTGCGATTTGGCCCGCGCTTCAATCGCTGCCCTTTATGATGTGGTGGTCGAAAATTTCGCGGCCAAACATGGTACTCCGCCTGGAAATGGTGCTTTGGTTTTGGGGATGGGATCATTGGGGGCAGGGCGCCTGACTGCGGCATCTGATCTGGATATGATCGTTATTTATGACGCCGCTGGGGTTGAGGCCTCAACAGGCAAACGCCCACTTGCCGCGCGTGCCTATTATTCGCGCCTGACCCAAGCATTGATCACAGCTGTCACGGCCCAAACCGCTGAAGGGCGCTTGTACGAAGTGGATATGCGCCTTCGCCCGTCTGGCAGGCAAGGTCCAGTTGCCACGTCTTTGGCGAGTTTTAAAACTTATCAGCGCTCAGAAGCTTGGGTGTGGGAACATTTGGCTTTGACCCGCGCCTGTGTGGTCGCGGGCGATGCACGATTGGCAAAATTGGTCGAAGCTTTCCGGCTTGATCTGTTCCAATCGCGCAGGGATGAGGCCGTGATCCGACAAGAAACCAGCGATATGCGCAAGCGTTTGGCTGAAGCCAAACCAGGATCGACTTGGGATCCAAAGTCGGGGGCAGGGCGGATGATGGATATCGAACTGTTGGCCGAAGCCGCAGCTTTGATCAGCACATCTCTTAGCCAAGATATCTACGCGCAATTGCAGTCTGGCGTGGATATTGGCTGGATCACGCCCGAGGAACACGATGTGTTATGCGAAACCTATCGTTTGACATGGCGCTTGCAGTCGGCGGCACGGCTTTTGTCGGGGGACCGTTTGGACCCTGCTGCCATCGGGTTTGATGGTCGCGCTTTCTTGCTGCGCTCAACCGAATCTGAGCGTATCGATCTGTTGGAGTCCGACATCAAATTGGCCTGTGAAGAGGCCGCGACACTCTTAGATGCTGTTTTGGCGCGCCCTGTGCCCAAGCGCGCATGATCTGTTGTATCGGGGGATGTCTGCCGATAAGACGTGATGCGAACTGACCGAAAAAGGCTGAAGACATGCCCCGCGAAACACTTGATTATGATGAGGCGCTTGATCCTGGTGGATTGATCCGCGAATCGTACCGCATTGAAAATATTCAGATTCCTGAAGCGCGCTCGATCTTTTTGGATTGGGCGATCAAGATTGGTCCTGAGATGCGCGCCGATATTGCCATCCGGCGTCTGCTTGGACTGTATGAACAAGGCCCAGATGATCAGCACCCGATGACTTTAGTACTGCGAGAAGGTTTGGGCAGCTTACTTGGCCCCGAAGGTCGTCGTGGCGGATCGCGTGCCCGACGCGGGTCGTAAAGCACAATACTGTTTCAATTTGCCGCTAATTATGTGTCCATTCTAGGTGCTGTCCTGCCGTAAAGTAACCTTTGGGTAAACATTGTCGGCAAAACTCCAGAATATTACGAACACCAGCAGGTTTGACTGGTCGCGCTGTCGTCATACGAAAGCGCATTATTGATCATTTGAACCAAGACCGCGCTGGTCGGATTTTCACATTTGGAGTAGCATGCCATGCGCATCAAACGAATTAACGGTATGTTTTCAGTTGCGAGTCAGGTTGAAATTCAAGACATTAAATCCATCGCAGAAGCTGGATATAAAACGCTGATCTGCAATCGCCCTGATCAAGAAGCGGGCGATCATACGCCTTTTGACACTCTTGCACAGGTCGCCAAACAATTCGGGCTGACTCCTGTATATGTCCCTATTTCACTGGTCGGCAGCAGCAAAGCGGATCAAAATAAGTTTGACCAGACCATCACAGAATACCCGAAACCTATTGTGGCCTACTGCCGATCTGGGGCGCGCCCTGCGGTTTTGTGGAACCGTTATGACGCATCTGTTAGTGGCGGGCGCAAAGATGGTCCCGAGCGGCGACTTTCTGCTGTTACAGCTGGCGCCCTAGGCGTGTCGCATGCGGCTGCAACCGCCTATGCCGTGGGCTTTAATTCCCGTCAGACCACCGCGGCGCCACCTATGATGGCAAAAGCAAATGGCCGCAAATCGTTATGATCTGCGACCAATCTATAGGCCTTATGTCTTGTGTCTAAATCAGGGGCCCTGCCTGTCGGCGGGGTCATCCAATCTACCGTTTAACGTGGCAAAGCAGCGGCTTCGCGGGCCAATTCTTCGATGGCTTTCCAGTCGCCTTTTACGACCAAATCATTGGGGGCAACCCATGATCCGCCAACGCAAAGTGTATTGGACAAAGACAGGTATTGGTCCGCGTTTTTCAACGAAATACCGCCCGTTGGGCAGAATTTCATCTGTGGCAAAGGCGCGCCGATGGCTTTTAGAGCAGGGGCACCGCCATTTGCTTCGGCTGGAAAGAATTTCGCGACTGTGTAGCCGCGTTCCAACAAGCGCATCACATCTGATGCTGTTGATGTGCCCGCAAGCAATGGAATATCTTGCGCTTCGCAAGCGTCCAACAGTCTATCTGTCGCACCTGGAGATACACCAAATTTCGCACCTGCCGCCTTCGCCGCTTTCACATCTTCTGGCGTCAAAAGTGTGCCTGCACCGACAGTGCCGCCTTCGACTTTTGCCATTTCTGCAATCACTTCGAGCGCGCAAGAGGTGCGCAAGGTGACTTCCAAAGCAGGCAAGCCGCCAGCAACCAAAGCTTCGGCCAGTGGGCGTGCGTGGGCCACGTCATTTACAACAAGAACGGGAACAACGGGGGCAAGGGCGCAAACCTCTGCACAGCGGATGCTGGCCTCTTGAGGGGTCATATTTTGATCCTTTTCATCAGGTGAATTCGTTTCGGTGCGGGTCATATATGGCCCGAATTTAATATATGTTAGCGCTAAAGCGGCCGGAGTTAAATCAAAATATTTCTCACAAGGGCTACGTGTTTTTTTAAGGGCTCTGCTGTGCGTTTATGTGGGTCTTAAAAGCTCCTTGCGTGCCTTGTTTGCGGAGGTAAGCAGGTTAAGTGCTCTGTTAGAGAGAATAAAATTTGACTGCTGGAGCATGCAATGACCTTGAAGACCGACATCCTTTTTCGCCCGTTTGACCACAAAGGCTTGAGCCTTAAAAACCGTATTGTAATGGCGCCGATGACACGCGGCATGTCGCCTGATGGGATCCCAACCGATGATGTCGCGGGGTATTATGAACGCCGTGCTGAAGGCGAAGTTGGCCTGATCCTCTCCGAAGGCACTGTGATCGATCGCCCAGCTTCGCGCAATATGCCGACAATTCCATTCTTTCATGGTGAGGCTTTGGAGGCTTGGACAAAAGTCATCGACAAAGTTCATGCCGCAGGTGGCAAAATGGGGCCACAAATTTGGCACACAGGTGCGACACAGGCAGGGGAATGGGAACCTGACGTGCCCGTCGAAAGCCCATCTGGCCTGCGTGGCCCCGATATGCCGCGCGGCGCCGAGATGAGCGAAGCGGATATTCACGCGACGATCGCTGCCTTTGCACAGGCCGCAAAAGACGCAAAAGATCGCGGCTTTGACGTGGCTGAACTTCATGGGGCGCATGGCTATTTGATCGACGAATTTTTCTGGGCAGAAACCAACAAACGCACCGATGAATGGGGTGGGGACACGATTGAAGCGCGCTCACGTTTCGCTGTTGAGGTTGTCAAAGCCGTGCGAGCGGCTGTTGGGCCCGATTTTCCGATCATCTTGCGCTTGAGCCAATGGAAGGAAGCGGATTTCACAGCAAAACTTGCTGCAACGCCCGAAGAAATGGAACGCTGGTTGATGCCATTGGTTGAGGCTGGTGTCGACATTCTACACTGTTCCCAGCGTCGTTTCTGGGAACCAGAATTTCCTGAAATTGACGGTGAAAATGGTTTGAACTTTGCGGGTTGGGCCAAAAAAATCACAGGCGTGCCGACGATTTCAGTGGGGTCTGTTGGTTTGTCTTCCGACTTCACAACCGCATTCGCAGGCCAAGGGGCAGAGGCTTCGGCGTTGGATAAATTGGTGACGCGTATGGAAGCGGGCGAATTTGATCTGATTGCTGTGGGCCGCGCTTTGTTGAGTGATCCAGCATGGGCGGCAAAGGTGAAACGCGGGGCGTTTTCTGAGCTGAAGGGCTTTGACGCATCTGCCTTGGCTGAATTGGTATAATCGGTTCAAAGACTTTGATTACGCAAAGAAAAGCCCCCAGACACGGTATCGTGCTTGGGGGCTTTTCCTTTGTATCTTAAGCGCGCGTCACTGCCGCGAAACGGTGTTTTGCGTGTTAAAACAGCGAACAAGCACCTTCGGTTGCATTGCCTGCATTTTGGCGGAAGACTTCAAACAACTCGCGTCCCATACCCACAGAACTTTCCGAAAGATCAGCAACCACGGGGTGACGTGTATCAAAATCTTCTTCGAGCACTTCCAAAGTGCCTGCAACCGCATCAACGCGCACCAAATCTCCGTCACGTAACTTTGCGATCGGGCCACCATTGGCAGCTTCGGGCGAAACATGGATGCAGGCAGGAACTTTACCAGAGGCCCCTGACATCCGCCCGTCAGTGACCAAAGCCACTTTTAATCCACGATCTTGTAGAATTGATAGTGTTGGTGTGAGTGAGTGCAATTCAGGCATCCCGTTTGCGCGCGGACCTTGGAAACGCACAACAATAACAGTGTCTTCTGTGAATTCACCATTGTTAAAGGCTGGCTTTACATCACGTTGATCGTGGAAAATACGCACTTTGGCTTCAACGATACGGCGCTCTTCTGCCACGGCGGACACTTTCATCACACCACGTCCCAGATTGCCTTTCAGCTCTTTCAAGCCGCCTGTTTTTTGGAAGGCGTCAGACACAGGGCGCAAGATTTTATCATTCAATGTGTCTTTCGACCCGTCTTCAAAGACCAGCACGCCGTCCTTGATTTTGGGATCTTTTGTGTAAAGCGATAGGCCGTCACCTGCGATGGTTTTCACATCTTCATGCAGCAAACCGTTTTCCAACAGCTGGCCAATCATATAGCCAAGGCCACCAGCGGCATGGAAGTGGTTCACATCGGCCAATCCGTTTGGATAGACTTTTGCCATCAAAGGCACGACTTCGGAAATGTCTGAGAAATCCTGCAGATCCAAAATGATCCCCGCAGCCCGTGCCATGGCAGGCAAGTGCAAAACAAGGTTGGTCGATCCGCCCGTCGCCATCAAGCCAACCAGTCCGTTTACAAAGGCTTTTTCATCCAAAATCTGCGCGGCAGGGCGGTAATCATTGCCCAGATGCGTGATTTCTAGGGCGCGTTTGGTGGCGGCCGTGGTCAAAGCATCGCGCAATTCGGTGCCCGGATTGACAAAAGATGCGCCGGGCAAGTGCAGCCCCATGACTTCCATCAGCATCTGGTTGGTGTTGGCTGTGCCGTAAAACGTACAGGTGCCAGAGCCGTGGTAAGACGCCATTTCGGCTTTCATCAATTCCTCGCGGCCGATTTCGCCTGTCGCAAACTTTTGACGGACCAAGGCTTTTTCATCGTTTGGAATGCCTGAAGTCATCGGGCCCGCAGGAATAAAGACAGATGGGATATGACCATAGGTTGCAGCCGCCATCACCAAACCTGGTACGATCTTATCGCAGATGCCAAAGAACACGGCCGCATCAAAGCAGTTATGTGATAGGCCGACAGAGGCAGACATCGCAATCACATCACGTGAGAACAATGACAATTCCATCCCTGGTTGGCCTTGGGTCACACCATCACACATGGCAGGCACACCGCCTGCAACCTGCGCTGTTGCCCCCGCAGCACGCGCTGTATCGCGGATCATATCGGGGTAGTGTTCGTATGGCTTATGCGCTGACAGCATATCATTGTAAGCGGTAATAATGCCCAAGTTTGCTGCGCGCTCTGCGACCAGTGCATCTTTATCAGACCCCATCGCTGCATAAGCATGCGCTTGGTTTCCACATGTTAAATGCGCGCGCACAGGGCCAGCTTCAGCTGCGGCATTCATGCGCTCCAAATAGGCGTCACGCGTTGGACGTGAGCGTTCAATTATACGGTCGGTTACAGATTTGATCTGTGAATTCAGGGACATATTGGCAGGCCTTTGGCTCATCATGCTACGGATTCGGCGTTCATCTTTACCGCAGTTTAGCGCAGATCGTTAGCGCTAAACCACATTCTGTTAGCGCTAACTTACAGTGTTTACACGCAACTGTCCAGCCATCTTGCGCGTAGAGCAAACTCTTTTGTGCTGCTGCAGCGCAACTGCGGAAAATTTTGCTGCATTGCAGTATGCGCATAGCGGGGCTTCCGAATGGGTAGTGGTGATGACCTAATTCATCGCGTAAACATAAATCAAGTTCACATGGTGACGCTTTGGTAGCGATGATCACACACTCAGATGATCCAATCACACCGCGCAGGCGCCACAAGCCAGATATATAAAAGAGGTAACTCACATGACTAACACTAAATTTGAAACATTAGACGTTTACGAAATCGAAGCACAAGCACGTGCATTGCGCGCACAAGCATCACGTGAAATGTTCGTAGCTGCCAAAGCTTGGGTTGCTCGCAAATTGTCTTTCGGTACAACTTCTGCAGCACATAACGCAGCATAATCCTTTACGATCAAAGGATAAAAATATCTGCTGGTTTTAAATGAAATCAGCAAGCCCAGAAAAATCCCGCAGAATGCTGCGGGATTTTCTCATTTTTGCCTCATTTGGCCTTCATGGTTAACACAGGATCAAGAGGGGATAGACCCCAGAGGCAGAGCAATGAATAAAATCGTCAAACTCATAGCCCTAATTGGGGTTGTCGCAGGCACAACAGCCTGCACCACGGTAGAAACCGCATCACGCGCGACGCCAATTAATGCACCCCTCGCGGGGGTGCTTGATACGAAAGCTATTTATATCAAGCCTGACTTTAAAGTCGCTGATATCAATGTCACCGTTCCTGAAACCTTAACTGTGTCTGAAGCAAATTCTTATAAACCGCGTGCTGATATCGTTTGGCGTGGCGACGCTTATGGGAATCGCTTTGAGCAAGTCAAAGCCGTGATGGAAACAGGCCTGCAAATCGGAGCTGAAAAGCTTTCGGGTGAACAAGATGTCATTTTGGATGTCGAGCTTGTTGAATTCCACGCCCAGACTGAAAAAGTGCGCTACACTTTTGGTGGAAAGCACGAAATCGTTTTTGCGCTGACTGTGCGCGATGCCAAAACAGGCGCTACGGTGGTGCCGACACGTAAGATTGATGCCACATTTGACGGGCTTGGCGGAATTGCGGCTGTGAATGCGGAAAAAGCTGGCGTGACGCAGAAAGTGCGCATCATTGAACGCCTTGCAGAGGTCATTTCACTAGAGTTACAAAAACCATACGCGATGTGACCCCTTCCAAGGAAGGAAAAACATAAGTAAGAGGGGTGCATGACGCACCCTTCTGAATCATTGCCCACCATTCGTTTGAAACCCAAAGCCAATGCCCGCGCTATTCGCCACGGCAGCCCTTGGGTTTTTGACAATGAGCTGGTTGTCGACCGCCGCACGAAAACCCTCACACCCGGCGCAATTGCGCGGCTTGAGGATGCGGAGCGTAACTTTTTGGCCCTCGTTGGTGTCAATCCAAACAGTCGCATTTTTGCGCGCGTCTTGGATCGTGATCCTGACACGGCCTTTGATGAGGCATGGTTTGCCGCGCGTGTTCAACATGCGCTTGCCCACCGTGAAACTCTTTATTCCGAGCCATTTTATCGCCTGATTCACGCCGAATCCGATGGGTTGCCTGGCGTGATTGTGGATCGTTTTGGCGATACATTGGTTATTCAGCCGAATGCTGCATGGGCCGATACTTTGATCGCGCCACTTGTCAGTGCTTTGAAATCTGTCACTGGTGCTACCACAATTGTAATGAACGGCACAGGCCGCGCGCGTGGTTTGGAAGGTCTGGCCGAAAAAATGGACATTATGGAAGGCGCTGTAGATGGCGTGGTTCCCGTGTCTATGAATGGCGCGACCTATATGGCTGACCTGATGGGCGGGCAAAAAACAGGTCTGTTTTTTGATCAACGTGACAATCACGCCTATGCGCAATCGCTGGTGAAAGGCAAACGCGTTTTGGATGTGTTTTCACATGTCGGCGGCTTTGGTTTGGCGGCTTTGGCGGCAGATGCGACTTCTGTCACTTGTGTTGATAGCTCTGCTGCCGCTTTGGAGTTGGCCGAACAAGGTGCAACAGCCATGGGCGTTGCCGATAAGTTCACCACACGCAAAGGCGATGCTTTTGACACCATGGCTGCATTGTTGGCCGAGGGCGAAAAATTCGATGTTGTGATCTGTGATCCACCTGCTTTTGCCCCAAGCAAACCTGCGCTTGAAAAAGGCCTGCGCGCTTACGAGCGTGTGGCGAAAATGGCCGCGGCTTTGGTCGTTGATGGTGGATATTTGGGTCTATGTTCGTGTTCACATGCAGCAGATCTGGAAAAATTCCGCAACTCTTGTAATCGGGGTATCGGGCGCGCGCAAAAATCTGCACAGCTCATTCATACGGGTTTTGCAGGGGCCGATCACCCGCTGATGCCACAATTGGCCGAAAGCGGTTACCTCAAAGGTCTATTCTACCGCATGATGCCGTAAGGGTCTCAAGTATATGAAAAAAGTGCTCCTTGATGCCTGCGTTCTTTACCCGACCGTGATGCGGGAAGTATTGCTAAACGTGGCCGCCAAGGGGCTCTTTACCCCGCTTTGGTCTGAGCGCATTTTAGAAGAATGGGCGCGGGCTGCTCGTAAAATCGGCCCAACAGGCGAAGAACAAGCCCGCGCAGAAGTGGCACTTGTCAAAGCCAATTGGCCAAAAGCCAGCATCAAACCCCATGCAGGGTTAGAATCGCGGCTGTATTTACCTGACGAAAATGACATCCATGTTTTGGCGGCAGCAATTGCTGGCCATGCCGATGAGCTTGTCACGATGAATGCTTCAGATTTTCCGCAAAACACTCTGCGCGAAGAAGGCATCGAGCGCCGTGACCCCGATGGCTTCTTGTGGGAACTCGCCTCGCACCACCCCGATTTGGTCTTTGCCGCCTGCGAAGATGTGCGACTAACCGCAGAACGCCTATCTGGCCAACCATGGGATATGCGCAAACTTATGAAAAAAGCGCGCTTGCCGCGTTTGGGAAAAGCCCTGTCCTAAGGCTTAAACCTGCCATTTCGCCTCATTCACCTCAATCGCTTTGATGCGTTCATCGACTTTTGGGTGACTCATGAACCAAGCAGGGGTGGCTGCGCCATGTGCGCCCGTTAAGTCATTGAGTTTCATAAACAATGACTTTTGCGCCTCAGTTCCAATTCCCGATTTGTGCAACAAAGCGGAAGCATAGGCATCTGCTTCAAATTCATCGCGACGCGATAATTTCGCGGCCAAAAGGCTGGTCATGGCCGAAGCAATGTAAATTGCAAAAGGGCCGATCAGCGGTACAAAACGCAACCCCATAGCTAAAGCTGTGCGCAGCGCGTTTTGTCCAGAAAAGTCAATCATCCGCCGTTTGGAATGGCCCAAAGCGACATGCCCGAGTTCATGCGCCACAACAGAGGCCATTTCTGCGGCGGTCACTTCGCCAGATCGAAACTTTTGGTAAAACCCGCGGGTGATATAGACCTTACCGTCAGGGGCGGCCAATCCATTCACAGGCTCAATATCGTATAAAAACACCTGAACACGTGGCAGATCCAGCGCATGGGCCAGCCGCATGAATTCTTCGCGTAAGGTAGCATCGGCCAGTTCTGCAGACTTCGCCGCCAATTCGCGCGCAGAACGCCCCGCCGACATGCGGTACATGACATAGCCGTAAACCAAAGCCATTAGGATGGGGAGAAATTTCAACATAGATTTTATATAGTACGTTCAGGTGGAGATCCAAAGGTCTCACTGGAGGCACTTTCAGTTTTCGCTTTATCGGCTGCACGGTGGTGACGCAGAACAAGCGTGATCCAAAGTCCTGCTATCGCAGCCGTGACCAGCGCTGCAATCAAACCCATAACATCGCCCACAAGTTCAGCCACAAGCGCCAAACTGCCCGCAAATGCGAAGCCCAGCCAAACATATATATTCACCCACATAGCCTCGCCCAAGACATCGGCGATGGTAAAGCGGTACCATTTCAGGCCCGCAGCCCCTGCAACTACATTCACATAGGGGCCCAGCGGAGCAACCAGCCAAGTCGAAAAGAACACACCCAATCCGCCTCGGTCGTCTACAGTTTTTTGCGCGCGCTGAATGATTTTACGACGGGCAGGGGCGCGTGACAGATGGATCAAAGCGCGTCGTCCAAAGCGGCGCCCTATGAAATATCCAGTTTGATCGCCCAAAACCGCACCGATGAACGCCGCGCCGATCAAAAGAGAGACAGATAAATCTCCAGAAGCCGCCAAAGCTCCGCCCGCAAGCATCATCAATGAGGTCGGGACAGGAACAAAAAGACAAGAAAGATATGCGCAAATCAAAACGCCTGCATAGCCGTATGTGGTGACCAATGCGAAAATTGTATCTGTCATGCGCCATCCCTCTTGCGAGGCGTGCCGATCTTGGTATCGGCCTGATAGTCTGTGATGGCTTGATCAATACGGTCAATCAAAGTTTCTGGTGTGACATCTAACTCTGCAGCGATCTGTTCCAACCGCATCGGTCCCTTTTTAGCGCGCTCGAAATCGCCCAAGGCATCAACAACCACTTGTGTTGGTACCCGCCAAGAATGTGATATATATTTGGGCGTCATCCAAGGTTCTAGCGCTTGGGCGCGATGCGCAGGGTCATTCCAGTAGATCCAAAGTGCGACTGACCGCGTGGCAAAAACACCCGCGACCAATAAAGATACGGCCAAGATTAACGTTGCAAAAGGCGCATGGGACCAAAGGTGTTTTACAAAGCGTATCACGCTGCGTCCTCACTGTTGTGGTGCAGATTGCCGCAGAGGCTTTCGGTAGATTTGATTTACACCAAAATATCGATAATCAACGTCAAAAAGAGACCAATTACACTAAAGCCAAGCAAAAATGCGGCCCCGTATTGCAATTTGTCCATGCGATCTCCATCGCGCTTACTTGCCAAACGCCAACCAAGAACTGCGCCAAGTAGAGCCAAAATAATGACGATCATATTTGTATTCCTCTTTTTTAAGAATGACTTAACGCCAGCTCTTAAATCTTTTTTGCAAAGCGAACAGGCGGTCAATTTCGCGCGAGACTTGCTATTTCGCTGGTGCGGGCATGAACTTGTTCATCTGTGCCAAATCCATAGCGTGCCCAGCCCAGACTGTCGAGCCGTACCATGCGCGCCTCACTGGCGCGTCCCATCGCGGTCAGGCTTTCGGCTTTCGTCATCATCAAAGAGGCAAGTAAAGCCGCGTTCCCTGCGGCGCGTGCGGTCGGGATGGCATCACTTGAATAGGCCAAGGCCTGTTCATAATTGCGATCCAAAAGCGCGAGCGCCGAAAGTTGCAAGGCCACATGCGCTTTGTGATATGCGGTATCCGAACGTGTCGAATAGATGTCATAGGCACGGCTGAGGGCGTTCTGGGCTAAGACTGGATCTGATCCAAATGAAAGCCGACCGAGTAAGAACAAGGAAAACCCCATGCGGGCATCGGTCCAATTTTCGGATTGGGCAATCGTCACTGCCTGACTGGCGGCAGTAATGCGTTGCGTGGCTGAACTGTCAGCGCGCATTGCTGACATAACGGCTTCATTCCAAATACGCGAAATCGGTTGATAGGGGGGCGTGCTGCGGGTGTTTCCTGCGGGGTTCAATCTGTTCAAAAGCGCGGGCAGGCGTTGCGATACTTGCGCGCGGGTCATGCCTGTACGCAATTCTGGCGCATAGGTTGCCCGCAGGATCAGCATATCGAATTCGGTTAACACTGAATGGATATTGTCGTCGTTAAATACACTGTCGGTCAAACGGTACAAATCATTCAGGGGCCCAAGCGCTTGGGCCAGTTCTTCATGCAAGCAATCGCGAATTTCCTGCGGTGCTTCATCATTTGGAATGAAAATGGATAGTGTTTCGCGCTTGGTTACAGTGCTCCAACTGAGATTGGCGCGCCTTGATTGGCGAAAATCATTCCAGCTGGAAATATTGGGCGCAACAATGCAGGCCGTATTGGGCGCCCGTTTGCGTAACTGTGCATGGGGGAGGGTTTGAATGGTGATATTTGCTGCCGAATTTGGCGCGACCCGCGTTATGTCAATGTCCGCTTCGGTGCGCAGGCGCGAAATCAGGGTTTCCAAATCTGGGCCAAGCGAGGCAGGAATGGCATCCCCCACAACCCGCAGGGTGATAGGCCCTTCGAAACGGGTGAAGCTTTGCAAGACCGTGCCATTTTCCAACAAAAAGCTAAGATCTAGAAAGTCGCGGGCGATTGCTGTGTTCGAACGCGCAGTTCTGGTTGGGCGCAGGGATTGAAACAATTTCATAGGCGGTAGATCAAGCACAACCGAAGGCGCGCGTGCTGTATTTGATCTTGGCGTTGAAACCTTTGTGGCGCAGCCCACCAAACTTACAAGTGCTGTCGTCATCACACAGATACGCACCCCACGTGCAAGAGGGCGGCAAAAACGGTCAAGCATTGGCGCGCGTGACGCAGAAAAAAGCGACATTTATAGGGGCCTTTGGTATTTGATAAAGGGCGTTAATGATCCGATAGAGTCGTATAATTTACGCGCTGTGGTATTAAAATCTTGGGTCAGCCAATAGACGGTTGGTGTGCCATTTGCATCAGCCTGCGCATAGACCTGTTCAATCAGTTTGCGTGCGGCCCCTTGGCCGCGCTGTGATGGGCTGACAAACAGATCTTGCAGATAAACCACGTCTTCCACATGCCAGTTATGCGCATGGGTAATGTAATGTACAAAGCCGATCATTTCTTCGTTAAATTCTGCGACGAATGCGCCCCGTTCACGGCACTGTGGATTTGAGAGGCGCGCAAAGCTCGCTGTCGTGACCTCATCAGGTACAGATGATTTATAAAAGGTCAGATAATCGCTCCACAAAGGTTTCCAAAGATCAAAATCATTGGCAGTCAAGGGGCGGATCGTCAGGCTATTGGTCATAATATCAATCTTGTAAAATAAGGATTGAGTGGTGCGATCTGAGTGCAAAGCACATGCACAGTGCCGCCAGGCTTGCCCAGCCTGCACAGGTCTTGCATTGCATTCGAGTGTTCAGCGCGCGTCACGTTGTAAATCCATCAGTGTTAGGTGCAATAAAGTGTTATCGGACGACGAGACCCAATATCACACGCAACTGTGGCAAACCTATGGTCAAAGTGCAACTTTGCCATGCGAAACCGACAGTAATTTCAGATCAAACCTTATGATTTATCTCCAATTTCTAACCCTGATCACAGGGATGCGTCACAAACCTACAACGCAAGCGCGATCGGCTAGTGACATCCCCTAGTAAAGCGGGTAAATGAGCGGCCATTGAAGGTGGCGCACCGTGAAGGTTCACTGGTGCGCGTCCCTTACGACAACGAGGTGAGAAATATGACGGCCGTGGTAACCCTGCCCGACGATTATCGTCCATCCGTGGATGAACCCTTTATGAACGATCGACAGATCGAATACTTCCGTCGCAAATTAGAAGCTTGGAAAGCTGAATTGCTTGACGAAAGCCGCAATACTTTAGAAGGCCTACAAGACGGTACGCGCGCAATCCCTGATATTGCCGACCGCGCTTCTGAAGAAACAGATCGCGCTTTGGAATTACGCACACGTGATCGCCAGCGTAAACTGGTCACTAAAATTGATGCCGCTTTGCGCCGTATTGAAAACGACGAATTCGGCTATTGCGAAACGACTGGTGAACCTATTTCGCTCAAGCGTTTGGATGCACGCCCAATCGCAACCATGAGCTTAGAAGCGCAAGAGCGTCACGAGCGTCGTGAAAAAGTTCACCGCGATGATTAACTGTCGCATGACGTGGTAGATTGATAGAAAACACCGAGGCGCAGGTCTCGGTGTTTTGCATTCTACCCCATGCATCAGGTCTTGCCTGCGCGGGGGCAAAATAGCACTTGGAAAGGGTGATCGATGATTTTGGGTCAAGATATTGCTGTGCTTGGCGGCGGTGTCGCTGGGCTATCTGTGGCGCGTGCGCTTGCGATGCGCGGGGCTCGGGTCACTGTCTATGAACGTGCCGATGAGATTTCTGAAGTCGGCGCTGGATTGCAAATCACCCCAAATGGTGCTGCTGTTTTGGCGCGCCTTGGTCTTGATGTCGCGCAAGTGTCTTTGCGCTCTCAGGGCGTATATTTAATGGACGGCTTTTCTGGGCAATCAGTGCTGCATCTCGATTTCGCGCGCTATAAACCCGATCTTGATTTCTTTTTGGTGCACCGTGCTGACCTGATCCACCTTTTGGAACAAGGTGCGCGCGCAGCTGGTGTGCGTATTAAGCTGTCGCATCGTGTCACAGGTGTTGACCTGTTCGGTGAAGCTGCGCCTGAGGTGTCCTTCGATACAGGGCTTCGCAAAACCCATGATTTGGTTATTGGTGCAGATGGTTTGCAGTCCAAACTTCGTGGGCTCATGAATGGTATTGAAGTGCCGTTTTACACGGGCCAAACGGCTTGGCGTGCGATTGTTCCCGCGCGACATCCCCGTGATTGTGTTGCGCAAATCCATACGGGGCGGGGCCAGCATGTGGTGACCTATCCGCTGCGCGATGGGGCATTTGTCAATATCGTTGCCGTCGAAGAACAAGGGTCTTGGGGCGAAGAAGGCTGGCATCACACAGGTGACCCAAATGAGTTACGCCGTCGGTTTTCCAGCTTTAACCCCGCCTTGCGAGACCTGTTAAAAGATGTGAATGACGTGTCCTGTTGGGGGCTGTTTCGCCATAATGTGGCCGCGCGTTGGCACAGTTCAGGATCTGCAGCTTTGATCGGGGACGCCGCGCATCCGACCCTTCCGTTCTTGGCTCAGGGCGCCAATCTGGCCCTAGAAGACGCATGGGTCTTGGCGGAATGTTTGGCCAATTTACCCGTTGAACAAGCCTTGCCCGTCTATCAGGTCAAACGTAAAGCGCGGGTGGCGCGGGTGATTGCTGCGGCCAATGCAAATGCGCGCAATTACCATCTGTCAGGCGTGAAACGCAAAATCGCGCATGGAATTTTGCGCGGCGTCAATCGGTTTGCCCCCGCGCAAGCCGTCACGAAATTCAGTTGGCTTTATGAACATGACGTGACCCAAGACTAGCCGTTTGGCGCATAAATACGCGCCAAACAACGTTTGGTTTATGCGTCTTGCAGGGCAGAAATAATGCCTGAAAAATCATCGGCTTTCAAAGAGGCACCGCCAACCAATGCGCCATCCACATCGCTGACAGCAAAGATTTCAGCCGCATTTGTGGGTTTGACCGACCCACCATAAAGCAAAGGCAGCATTTTTGCGTCATCGCCGAAACGACCAGCCAAGGCTTTGCGCATATCTGCATGGACCTCGCCGATTTGATCCAAAGTCGGAACTTTTCCTGTGCCGATGGCCCAAACAGGTTCGTAGGCGATCACAATTTTATCGGCCTCAATGGTGTCGGGCAGGGATCCTTGCAACTGCGCGCGCACGACATCCAGAGTTTCGCCTGCTTCGCGCTGCTCTAACGTTTCACCAACGCAGACAATGGCGACAAGCCCCGCTGCAACGGCTGCTTGGGTTTTGGCGCGCACGATTGCATCTGTTTCGCCGTGATCAGCGCGGCGTTCGGAATGGCCCAAAATCACATGTGTGGCCCCTGCGTCAGCCAAAAGTTCTGCGGATGTATCGCCTGTATGTGCGCCATTTGCATGGGCGTGGCAGTCTTGGCCGCCTGTGTGAATGGCCGTGCCGCGTAGGGCTTCGGCCATGGCATAGACCAATGTTGTTGGCGGGCACAAAAGGATCTCCACAGAAGGGGCGGGGAACATACCAGTCAAAGCCTGTGCCTCAGTCAGGGCGGCCTGTGTCCCGTTCATCTTCCAATTGCCTGCGGCTAATTTTCTTGCCATTGTGTGATCCTCCAAAAATACATTTTGCGCATCATTGCAGGGCTGGGGGTATCGTCAAGTGGATAGCGGTGCAGCGGGTGAAAACAAAAGGCGTTTACAGGACAGTAAGGGCTTTTTGCCCCCAGTGTGAAGCCAGATCTGGATCATCCAAGGCAGCCTGCGGTAGGGTCCAATAGGCCATAGGGCCACGATGTGTTTGAAATTGCTGTGCGCCCTCGGCCGCAAGCTGTTGTGCGAAGTCGCCTTTGGCTTTCAAATAGACTGTGCCCTGTGCATCAAGCGATGCAAAGATGACGCCATTTTGATAAATCGCCAGCCCTCCCATCATTTTGCGGCTGGTGATAGCACCGAGGGGGGCAAATAGATCATGGGCATATGCGATCATATCCTGTGTGATGCTCATGACCTCTTTCCCTGATGGGCTGTTTTTTGTGCGGCTTTTCGCGCTTTTGCGATGCGCTTTTTCTCAGCCGCTTTGAGTGCAGGCCCATAGGCAAGCTGTGCCCAAATGCGCGCTTCATTTGGGTCGTCCAGCGCACTGTCTGGCAATGACATGAGAGAGGTCACAACCGTGGTGCCTTTGGGTTTGTCATAGCAAAAGGGGCTTGCGCCTGCTTGTTCAAACTGGGGCAGGGTTTTTGCATCAGATTTCATGTAAATCACATCACCTATGATGCAGGCAAACATGACATCATCTTCGATATATAGCGCCGAACCACCAAAAAGACCGCCAACGCGAATGGGGGCTAGATCTGCAAATAAATCGCGCGCATGGGCGATCAATTCGGGCGACGCAGGCATCTAGGTTTCGTTTTGTGGCACAAGGCTTTCGTCAAACTTGATACTTTCGCCACAGCCGCAAGCATCAACTACATTTGGGTTGCGGAATTTGAAGCCCGCTTCCAGCAGTGACACTTCATAATCAATTTCGGTGCCGAACAAAAACATCTGGGCCATGGGCGCGATCATCACACGCCCGCCATCTTGTTCTACAATTTCGTCTAAAGGATCGATTTCATGCACGTAGTCCATGGTATATTCCATGCCTGCACAGCCGCCTTTTTTCACGCCAATGCGCAGACCTTTCGATCCGTCTTTGTCCATAAGCTTTGCGATTTGAGCCGCCGCTTTAGGGGTGATGCTGACTGCTTGTTTTCCTGGAATACCGAACATATGCATTCTCCTTTGATCTTAACCTAATCCTTTGAGCGCGTGATCTCAAGCAGGGGAAGGCCGTTTAATCCATTGTGCAATGCGAGGGTTAAGATTGCGATGGCAATCGCCCAGCTAAATGACGCTAATGTACCGATAATAACGTATTCGGCTTTTTCATTCTTAGATGCTGCATCAAAGCGTAAAACCGATTTCGCTGCGATTAAAAAGCCGATTCCTGCAGGTTGGCCTGCGATAAACATCAAGAAAATAAGACCGCGTTCTAACTGGCCTATCATCATGCCGCCCTTGGGCAATGATGCAGCAGGCGCGCCTGCCGCAAAGGGTATCATGAGTTTCCCAACAGCAAATCCGCCCGCTCGGGTGGCGTAAATCGCGCCAGCCGTAAAAAGCATCGCGGAAGGCGCCCAAGCCTGAACCATCAACAAGCCACCTTCGGACAGGTCTTTGGCCCAAACGCCATCTGCAAACAGGCTTGGAGCAATAGCAGCCAGTCCTGCAACAGTGACGAGATGGACCAGTTGATCGATCAGGTAGGGCTTTATGCCATCATCCGCTCGGGTTTTCACCCAATAGGCCTTCAACCCATCGGTGATAAAATGCAGCCCTGCCAAAACAGCAATGCGCCAATCGATGGACCCCAAGGCGACAATCGCGCATAGGTATACGGTAAGCCCATGTAAAATTATGCTGCTGGCGCGATCTTTCGTTTCGACCATCTTTTGGGTTTGAAATACATAATCCGCGAGCACATGGGCAAAAAATAGGGCGCTTAAAGTTTCAAACATGTGACTCGTCACTTTCTAAAATTTCAAGCGTTCGTTGGATTGCTTCTAGGCCCGCTGAGGCAAGGGACTTGGTCACGGATTGCCGCGATTTTCCCAAAGCTTTGGCGATATCTGTATAGCTTGTTTGAGTATTTGGCGCGAGCATCGGCAAAATGGCGGCGGCTTGCGCCTGTGTCCATGATTTTGAAATGTAGTCGACGCTGGGCAACACCGCGTATTTTGGCTGTTGCGGTTCAAAGATAAGAGATTCCGGGCCGACCATTGCGGCCATATCAAGCGCATGGCCCGACTGTACAAAAACATCTGCGCTTGCGCTGTTTAGGTTCGTATCGAGTGTCCCTTCGATACGCCCCTCGGCCAGACCTATATATGTTGCAAAGTCAGTGTCTTCTGCGCGTAAGGCTGCGCGAAAGGCCAGTGCAGATCTGAGCGCATATTTGGGCTTGGCCAGCACCACTTGCCAGCCGTCCCCGCGGTGACGGGTAAAATTTAAACTTTCCCCCATCCACGTCTGTTGAGTGTCTGCGCAGGTGCTAAGCGCCTTTATCGCGCGCTCAAGTTTTTCGGAGCCCAGCGCGGTGGATCCTATGATGTCGCCAGTTAAGACGGCTATGGTACGGTGGGTCTGTGTCATGATGCATCCAATATAGGGTGCATATGTTGATATGCAACCTAAAATGGATGCGATTTGAAGTTGGCAAGCTTTTTAAGCTGCGCTGTGTTAATGCGGTGCGGGATCACAAACGCGAGAGGGGCGCGGGAGGGGCGCGAGAGAGGCAGGAGTATAAAGCAAAAAAACGGCCACAGGGGCCGTTTTTACTAAAATAGCGTTGGTCTGGTCTTTTACATGAAGCCCAATTCGAGGCGCGCCTCATCAGACATCATTTCCATGCCCCAAGGGGGTTCCCAAGCCAAATCGACATCGACCTGTTTGACGCCAGGCAAGGGTTCAATCGCATCCGCAACCCAGCCAGGCATTTCACCCGCAACGGGACAGCCTGGCGCTGTGAGGGTCATGATGACATGAACCGCGTTTTCGGCATTGATATCGATCGTGTAGATCAAGCCAAGATCGTAGATATTCACTGGGATCTCTGGATCATAGACAGACCGACACGCTTCTACGATAGCTTCGTGAAGCGGGTGATCGGTGCTAGAGGGCTTGATCAGCGGTGTGCCTTCGACAGGGGAATCTGTTGTGGCGTCTGAATCGGTCATGTCATACCTCGTGTAAACTTGACCAAATATATAGGGTTTCATAGCCATAAGGTCCAGACCTCGACTTGGCCTTTTGTGTCGCAGGGCGTAGAGAAGTAGGGTTAGCAATCAAGGAGGGCGTTAAATTGTCGATCGTAGCTGCCGACCAAACCCTATTTCACATTGATATAACCTATGTCGTCGATCTGGAACTGATTGACGGCTATATGAGTGCTCACATGGACTATCTCGGCGAAGGCTATGCGCGGGGGTTCTTTTTGGCCTCTGGGCCTAAGGTGCCGCGTACGGGTGCAGTCATTCTTGCAACGGCTTCGGAGCGTTCTGTGCTGGAAGCCTTTTTACAACGCGACCCCTTGGTGCAACATGGTTTGACAACTATGACAGTGGTCGAATTCAAACCGTGCCACACCGTGGATGGCCTTTAGTGAGGCCATTTGGAGCCTCAAAAATCTAAACTAAAAGGCGACAATTCATATTTGGCTTGTGACAGTTGCGCGACAAGCGCTGTGCGATCCTCATCATCGTCTTCCGCCTCATCTGCTGCAGCTAGGGTTTGTTCACTCTGCGCTGCGGCGCTCGAGCGGCTGGCAAAGAAATCATCCAAAGGCGATGTGAGCAGGGCCCCGATATTAACATCAGCGATATCTGCCTGATCGTTGCTTGGGGCTTCGGCCAAGTCTGGATCGCTCTCAACGGGTGGATCAAGGGAAATCGGATCGGCGTTTTCGGCGTCATCATCAGACAAAAGCGCATCCAAACCGTCTAGGTTTGAAGCCTCCGTGTGGGCGTTTTGTTCGCGCAATGCCTCTTCTTCGGCCTCTGCGGCCATATCTTCAATCTCTGCGATAAAATCATCAATTTGCGTCATTGCCACAGCGGCGCTGGCGGCCATTAACAGAACCATAATAAGCATGATGCGTCCTTTTGTTTGCTTGAATCACTTAAAGACGAATGCTGTTAAAATTCTTCTAAGATTGTCCCTGAATTGGCAACAAAAATGGCCACGGATGCGTTCGGCAACCGTGACCATTCAAATCTGTCATAGACCGCCCAGCGCCTAAGGTGCCTTACGCAGGTTGCTTTTTTTAGCAGGCATGGGGCGCATACGCTTTTCGATCCCATCGTACAAAAGGCCTGCGATGTTTTTCTGAGTGGTTTTCTCAGCGCCTTCCAAGCCAGGCGACGAATTGACCTCAAGCACTTTAGGGCCGTCATCTGCGCGCAGCAAATCGACCCCAGCCATCCGCAGACCAAAGGCTTTGGCGGATTTTACCGCTGCTTCGCGTTCTGCTTTGGTAATACGCACAGACGTGGCGGTGCCGCCCAAATGCAGGTTAGACCTAAAATCGCCCCCGCTCGAACTGCGTTTGATTGCCGCGACGACTTTACCGTCGATCACCACACAGCGAATATCCACGCCAGAGGCTTCTTTCACAAAGTGCTGCACCAAAAAGTTAGCCTTTAAGCCGCGAAAGGCAGAGATCACCGATTGCGCAGCTTTCTTGGTTTCCGCCAAGACCACACCACGCCCTTGGGTGCTTTCCAAAAGCTTGACGATCAAAGGCGCTTGGCCTGCGAGATCAATCAAATTGTCTGTATCTTTCGGGGAGGCTGCAAAGGCAGTCGTGGGCATATCGATTTGATGGCGCGCCAAGACTTGGTGCGCTTGCAGTTTGTCGCGAGATTTGGCGATCCCATCGGCGGGATTTAGGCAAAAGGTCCCAATGGTTTCAAACTGACGGATCACAGCACAGCCATAGGACGTGATAGAAGCGCCCACACGGGGGATCACAGCATCATAGCGCGGCAGGCGTGCACCATCGTAATAGATTTCAGGGGCCATAGCGTTGATCGCCATATAGCAGCGCGTTGTATCGATCACCTCAACGACATGGCCACGGCTTTCGCCCTCAGTCACAAGGCGCTGCGTGGAATAGCTTTCAGGTTCGCGCGACAAAACAGCGATGCGCAGGGCACGCGGTGCGCTGGCTTTACGAATTTGGGCCGTAAAATATGCACTGTCATCCAAGGTGGGTTGGCAAAAGCTTTCTGTCGGGGTGACGATCATATCCTCAGCAATGGCCTGACGTCCTAGCAACATGCGGTAAGCCATATTGATACGATTGGTCAGAGTGATTTCCACAGGCCAAACGCGATCCCCCATCTGAATGGTCGAGCCGATGACATAGCGCAATTCAGTTTCACCATTTGAAGATGTCACTTCGCGTCGATCCACAACCTTTGCCGAACACGAGATCACGATATCTTCGCGCCCTGGCACAGGGTGGATGTTAAAACGCACCATAGGGGCAGAAGCTGGCCCGAAGGGTTCGATATCAAATGCGTGTAGCGCAGAAGTGCGTGCACCTGTGTCAACTTTAACTTTAAGCGCAGGCAATCCAAGATCAGGCAATTGAGCCCATTCTTCCCAGCCCAAAGCAAAAGCGGCTTTGTCCGTCATCTCGTATACTCTCATGTAAGGGGGCGGAGGAACTGTCTGTCATCCGTATCGCCCATTCTCATTTTTTCCTGAGTCTGGCAAGAGAATTTATAGCTTTTGTGACGCTGGCGCATTTTGTCTGTGGATATGAAAAAAGGGGCTTGTCTTATAGGAGGGCGAAACTTGGCTCTGCGTAAGAGCGTAAGAGCGTAAGAGCGTAAGAGCGTAAGAGCGTAAGAGCGTAAGAGCGTAAGAGCGTAAGAGCGTAAGAGCGTAAGAGCGTAAGAGCGTAAGAGCGTAAGAGCGTAAGAGCGTAAGAGCGTAAGAGCGTAAGAGCGTAAGAGCGTAAGAGCGTAAGAGCGTAAGAGCGTAAGAGCGTAAGAGCGTAAGAGCGTAACGGCATTGCACAACAGTCACTCTAGCCCCAAGTCGCATTTGCGGGTAAGTCGTGCCCCTATGACACAACGAATCTCATTTTCTCTCGATGCCACTGATGGCAAGGCCCGTACGGGCGTGATCTCAACCCCGCGCGGCGACATTCGCACGCCTGCCTTTATGCCTGTCGGCACGGCGGGTACTGTAAAAGCGATGATGCCTGAGAGCGTACGCGCGACGGGTGCCGATATTTTGCTGGGCAACACCTATCATTTGATGCTGCGCCCCACAGCAGAACGTATTGATCGCCTTGGCGGCTTGCACAAATTCATGAATTGGGAACGACCAATTTTGACCGATAGTGGCGGTTTCCAAGTGATGAGCCTTGCTGGCTTGCGTAAACTAACCGAAGAAGGCGTCACCTTTGCTTCGCATGTCGATGGATCAAAACATGTGATCACCCCAGAGCGGTCAATGGAAATCCAAAAGCTATTGGGATCTGACATCGTCATGTGTTTCGATGAATGCCCCGCTTTGCCTGCCAGTGACGAAGATGTTGCCAAATCCATGCGCATGTCGATGCGCTGGGCGCAGCGTTCAAAAGATGCATTTGGCGATCGACCTGGTCATGCCTTATTTGGCATCATGCAGGGCGGAGTCACGCCTGATCTACGCGAAGAAAGCGCCAAGGCGTTGATTGATATCGGCTTTGATGGCTACGCGCTGGGCGGTTTGGCTGTCGGGGAAGGGCAAGAGGCGATGTTTGGCGTGCTAGACTATGCGCCTGACTTTTTGCCGCAAGATAAACCGCGATACCTGATGGGCGTGGGTAAGCCTGATGATATCGTGGGCGCTGTAAAACGTGGCGTTGATATGATGGATTGTGTGCTGCCCTCGCGCTCTGGTCGCAATGGTCAGGTCTTCACGCGTCGCGGGACTTTGAACATGAAAAATGCCCGCCATGCAGATGATCCGCGCCCGATGGATGAAAACTGTTCTTGCCCCGCATGTTCGCAATATTCGCGCGCCTATTTGCACCACGTCTATCGTTCGCATGAAATGATTTCGGGTATGCTTTTGACCTGGCACAACTTGCATTACTTCCAAGACATCATGCAAGGCATGCGCGATGCTATCGCTGCTGGCACCTTTGACGCTTGGGAGGCCGAATTCCATGCAACCCGCGCTTTGGGCGATATAGAACCGCTTTAAGTTTTAGGCGCTTTTATCCACTTGAATGTCATTCAGCCCCGTAAGTCCCTGACTTTTCGGGGTTGTTTTTTTACTTAAAATCTTAGATCTACTGCGGGGGTTAATTGTCTGTTTTCCATGGATTTTATTTGGAGTTATCTGCCACATTATTGCCCCAAACTAATTTAAGAAATTGGAGCACCCCAGACACAGGCAAGATAAAAGGACAACAAAGAATGACCGTGACTCATATTTGGACGATCGCCGCAGGACTGTTCTTAACCTGTGTCGCCGCATCCTTTGCACCAAATGAAGCGCATGAGATGCAAGGCACATTCACATCCGCCACTTTGATTAAGTGACCTCTTGGATGTAAGATCAGCGTTTGCGCGTGACCATTTTGATAACTTTGGCCAACCATGGCTTTGGCTGTATCGTGATTGAATATGGGGCTTGGGGTCGGCGGGTCTGAGCAATGCTATGTTGGTGCGATGCGCGCAGTGATCGGGATGGATCAAAAGGCATATTGGTGACAGGCAGGCTTTGGGCGACCGAAATCAAAAGCGTGTTGAGCCTTTCCACATCAATATCGCTGGGCGGTGTCCAAGCTTCCTTGGCAATGGTCTCACGTAGGTTCGCAAGATCGGGCGCATAGCCCCGCTCAAGTGCAAACTTACCTGAGCGGGTTTGCCACAGGTCCAACAGACGCAAGCGCTGCGCAGGTGGCAGCAGACTTAGAGTGTCCGAAGGGGTGGTATAGGTGGAAAAATAGCTCCGCAAGATGGCGCGACGTTGATCAAAAGACGGCACAAGCAGGTTCATCGCTTGCAACAGCATGATGCTATCGCGATCTGCGGAAGGGTATCTTGGCACATCTAAACTGGGTAAGTCTCGGGGCAGTTCGGTGAGGGCGCAGAACCCATCCCAAAGGTTATCTCGCTTTAACTGGTCAAAATCACCCAAAATAACAGAGCTGCCAAAGGCATCTTCAAACGGCGCAAACAGGTGCGGCATGTCCAGCAGGCTATTGGATCTATCCACACAGAATTCTTCGATGCTTTGCGCGCCCGTGCGTCGACCGCCTGAAACGATTTCTTTGTAAAAACTCTCTAAATAGGCCACTGGATTGCGCGCCAAAGCCACCACATCCACCCGATCAAAACCCGACAAACCCGCAGCGATCGATTTGATGCGGTCGTCTCGATCCTCATTCAAGGGATAGAGCATGTTTTCGGCACTAATGATCACGGTCTGCGCTTTGGATTGATCTATCTCGCGGTGCAATTCATCCCAGAGTTTTGAATCATCTCGATGCGCCGCCTGTGCAAGGCCTTGAAAGCCTGGCATGCCGCCTGCACGCAAATCAAAATCAGCCTGTTCCGAGGCAATCCCCGTAACGGGCACCAATACACCGCGTTCGCGCAGGGCTTGGCGGTGATGGATAAGGTGGTGCTGCAGGTATGTCGATCCCGTTTTGTGCATGCCCAGATGCAAGACCAAACGTTTTGTGTTCGACTTGCGCACAACAGCAGAAGACGTGACTTTGGGGGCGCAGGTTTTGATCCGCGCCACAGCTTGCACCACATCACCCGCGCGCAACAACCTGTGGATTTCCAAGAAATCAACGCGTGTGATCCGTCCCTTTCGCGTGTTTTTGCCAACCCGTGAAATAGCTTTGATCATCGGATCATCAAAGGCTTGATGGCCAAATGAATCCGTGCCCAGCAGCGCTTTGATCCGCTGAGCCCATTCAATATGTTCAGGGCGGTCGGGCGCTTTTGCAATGTCGTAAAGCACGGTCATGTCCCAGATTAACCGCGACAAAGAATTGAACAATTCGCGCTTTTCAAACATCCGCCCCAAGATCCCTGCTGCGACTTGGCTGCGCATATGGGCTAAGCATTTTTCCAAAAGTTGGATTTGCAACACATGAATGTCTTGGGTGACCTTTGATGTGGTGATCGATCCTGCGCGCCTGCGCCACACGCGCACAGGGTGATCGAAATAGGCAATGGTTTTCGCCGCAGTGACACTGTGAAGCACAAACAGGCGATCTTCGAATTTGCGTTGCTCGGTATCAAACCACAGATCGTTATCGGCCAAGAACTGATTTTTATAAAGGCTCGACCAACTGGAGACAATAAACTGGGCTTCGGGGGTCTCACGCAGGCCTGCAAAACTGCCACGCATGTCGTGCAGGCTTGCATTTCTTGGCAAAACAGTGGCATCTGGACCGCCTATTTTGGTCAGGGCACATTGGGCATGCACCACGTCTGCTTCGCTGCGTTTGGCAAAACTCAAATGCGCAGCCAGACCTTGAGAGGTATAGTAATCGTCGGCATCCAAAAAGCCGATCCAATCCCCACACGCCACCCGCATGGCCGTATTGCGTGCCGCGGATAATCCAAGGTTTTCAGGGTGGTGCAAGATTTTGACATCAAATCCCGCACATAGAATTTCTAAATCACTGGGGCTGAAATGTTCAGGATTGTCGTTGACAATAAGAACTTCAAGATCAGAAATCCTTTGATTGAACACCGATGTCAGGGCGGTTTTTAGGTAAGCTGTTTCATCAAAAAACGGAATGATGATCGTGAGTTGGGTCATCGTCTAATGCGCATCACAGGGCTGGCTACAGCTTGTCGTCGCGTCTAGGTATCTTTGCACGACGATCACTTAGCTCAAAGACGTATCATCAAACTCGGGTGTATCTTCGTCGTTATCAGATGAGGAAAGATCAAAGGCAAACAGCGCCGTTGCGCCAAAAAATCCAAGAAAAGCAAAAAGCGAAAACATAGTTAATCCCCGTAAACTGTCTCATGTTTTCTCACAGATTAAGAAAAAGTCAACTCTTTAGGGGGGGGACGCATTGAAAGTTTTGACAATTAATAGGTATGAAAACTGGTTTTTAACCAAATTCTTGCAGCTTGCCCAAAATCAAAGCGGCAACGGCAGTAAGACACGACAATTCCCAATATCTTGGCGCTTCTTAGGCATTTAACGCATTTCTACGCTTGCGAGTTACTGGGAAGGCAGGCAAACTTAAACGAAATCCAGCTGATTTGGTTGAAATCGGGGGCAAGTCGCCCCAAATATGACTGACCAAAGTCAGGAAAGGCCCAATGATTGCCGCCAAGCGGGATCAGGACCTTTTGCAAAATAAGGACAAGACATGCACGAGCAACTTCAATCATACCCAGTTCTGCCTTTGCGCGACATCGTGGTTTTCCCACATATGGTCGTGCCATTGTTCGTTGGGCGTGAAAAATCAGTCAAAGCGCTTGAGGAAGTGATGTCGCAAGACAAGCAAATCCTCTTGAGCGCACAGATAGACCCTGCGATCGACGATCCAGACACTGATGGCATTTACCGCATGGGCGTTTTGGCCAATGTGTTGCAATTGCTCAAACTGCCTGATGGCACCGTAAAGGTGCTTGTCGAGGGCGAAAAACGTGTTCAAATCACCGATTTCATTGAAAATGATCGGTTCTTTGAGGCCTCTACCGCCGAACTTTTCGAGGTCGAAGGCGACCCCGCCGCCGTTGCCGCTCTTGTGCGCACGGTTGCCGAAGAATTTTCACAATACGCGAAAATCAAAAAGAATATTCCTGAAGAGGCAATGACAGCCGTAGATGACACCAAGGATTCCAGCAAACTTGCGGATCTCGTGGCGGGTCATCTCGGTGTTGAAGTCGCGCAAAAGCAAGATCTTCTTGAAACACTTTCTGTCGAGGCGCGCCTTGAGGCGATCTATGGCATGATGCAGGGCGAAATGTCTGTGCTTCAGGTCGAGAAAAAGATCAAAACCCGTGTGAAATCCCAGATGGAACGCACGCAGCGCGAATACTATCTGAATGAGCAAATGAAAGCGATCCAGAAAGAACTCGGTGACGGAGAAGAGGGCGTCAACGAAATCGCCGAGCTCGAAGAAAAGATTGCCAAGACCAAGTTTTCCAAAGAAGCCGATGAAAAAGTCGCGGCTGAGTTGAAAAAACTGAAATCTATGAGCCCGATGTCGGCTGAGGCCACAGTTGTACGCAACTATTTGGATTGGATGCTTTCCATTCCGTGGGGCGTGAAATCCCGCGTGAAAAAAGACCTAAAGCGTGCTGAAGACGTGCTTGATAAAGATCACTACGGTTTGGAAAAAGTCAAAGAACGCATCGTGGAATATTTGGCCGTGCAGCAGCGCAGTCAAAAGCTGAAAGGCCCGATCATGTGCCTTGTCGGCCCTCCTGGTGTGGGTAAAACATCCCTTGGAAAATCCGTGGCGAAAGCGACAGGGCGCGAATTTATTCGTATTTCCCTGGGGGGCGTGCGCGATGAATCTGAAATCCGTGGCCACCGCCGGACTTACATCGGTTCTATGCCGGGTAAAATTATTCAGGCTTTGAAAAAAGCAAAGACTACCAATCCTTTGATTTTGCTCGATGAAATTGACAAGATGGGCCAAGACATGCGCGGAGATCCCGCCTCTGCGATGCTCGAAGTGCTTGATCCTGAACAAAACTCAACCTTTGTCGATCACTACATGGAGGTCGAATACGACCTGTCCAACGTGATGTTCTTGACCACATCTAACAGCTACAACATGCCTGGCCCATTGCTTGACCGCATGGAAATCATTCCGCTGTCTGGCTACACCGAAGATGAAAAATCCGAGATTGCCAAGCAGCACTTGATCCCCAAGCAGATCAAAAACCACGGGTTGAAAGCGAAAGAATTTTCAATCTCTGATGAGGCCGTATCAGATGTGATCCGTTACCACACGCGTGAAGCGGGTGTGCGTAATTTGGAACGCGAAATGGCCAAGATTGCGCGTAAGTCTTTGACCAAGATCGTGAAAAAAGAAGCCACCTCTATTGCTGTAACTCCCGAGAATTTGGAAGAATTCTTAGGTGTCAAAAAGATGCGCTATGGTTTGGCTGAAAAAGAAGATCAAATTGGCGTTGTTACAGGGCTTGCCTACACCTCTGTCGGTGGTGATTTGTTGCAAATCGAAGCGCTGCGGTTGCCAGGCAAAGGGCGCATGAAAACCACGGGTAAACTTGGCGATGTGATGAAGGAATCCATTGATGCCGCATCTAGCTATGTGCGCTCGATTGCGCCTGAAATCGGCCTAAAGCCACCTGTATTTGATACTTTGGATATCCATGTCCACGTTCCTGATGGGGCAACACCAAAAGACGGCCCTTCTGCGGGTCTGGCGATGGTGACTACAATCGTGTCAGTGCTTACCAAAATTCCGGTGCGCAAAGATATTGCGATGACGGGCGAGGTGTCGTTGCGCGGCAATGCGACCGCAATTGGTGGATTGAAAGAAAAGCTTCTTGCGGCTCTGCGCGGTGGTATTACCACGGTGCTGATCCCTGAAGAAAACGTCAAAGATCTGGCCGATATCCCAGCCAACGTCAAAGAAGGCTTGGAAATCATTCCCGTGACCCATGTCTCAGAAGTGCTGAAACACGCTTTGGTACGTGCCCCTGAGCCGATTGATTGGGATCACGATGCAGATGATGCGGCGCGCTTGGCAAAAGCCACGGCCCCAGCCACGGATGCGCCAGCAATCGCGCATTAAGCGGCAATTGATGCGAAAAAAGAAACAAAGGCGCTCTCATCACGAGGGCGCCTTTCGTATTTAGACTGCAGGTGCATTTTCTGTCGAACAGGCCGTAATGGTTTGAAAGCAACAAAAATCGGGTATTCGATAATATTCTTTTAAACGTGCCTTGAAAATATGCAGTTTTCCGCCGCATTGGCGGGGAAGTGCGAGAAGAGCACCATATAAAACTTTCATACATTTCCTATTTGCATGCCATCGAGGGACAGGGTTAGTGTTTCTTCAAGAGAAACAAATCAAAAGGTCTGATCCTATGGCATCCCGCCGGTCTACATCCACCACATCCACCGCAGCCGCAAAAACTGTTGCAACCTCAACACCTGCTGCAGAGGTAGAGTCGCCAGAAGCGAGCCTCGTGAACGTGGTAAAGAAAAAAGAACTGATCGAACGTGTCTCCGAAGCTTCTGGTGTGAAGCGCGGTTTGACGAAAAAGGTTATCGAATCTTTGCTCAAAGAAATGGGCGATATCTTACAAGACGGGGGCGAATTGAATGTGCCTCCTTTGGGTAAATTGTCGGTCAATCGTCAAAAAGAAATCGCGAATGCGTTTATTTTGATTGCCAAATTGCGCCGTCCAAAAGGCATGTTGGCTGAAAAAAAGCCAAAAGTTGAAGGTGAAGATGGCGCGGTAGATGCCGCATCTGAAAACGCTGCTGAATAATATTAAAAAACTGGTGTGATGCCTCTTGCATCACACCAAAACTGCCCTTAAACACCGCGCTACGGCGGGTCGTTAGCTCAGTTGGTAGAGCGCTTCGTTTACACCGAAGATGTCGGGAGTTCGAGCCTCTCACGACCCACCATTTCCCTCCCATTCCGCAGATACGATTAGATTGAACGCGGCTTGCCTAGGCCTGTTTTGGTACGGCTTCCATCATGGATCGGACGGGCCAAGCGCCTGCGTTTTTTGCCATTGCGCGACGGCTTGGGGCAGGCTACCAAAATCGTATGATTAAATACCCAATATTTTTGCTGCGCCACGGACAAACCACATGGAACCTTGAAGGGCGTCTTCAAGGTCGATTGAACAGTCCGTTGACGGAAAAGGGGCGCAGCCAAGCCTTGCAGCAACGCGCCATCCTTGGCGCTGTCTTTGCCACTTATCCGAACATTCCAGTGCACAGCAGCCCGCTAGAACGTGCGCATGAAACGGCTATTTTAGCGGCCGAAGACCGCGATGTAACCACGCAAGATATGTTGATGGAAGTTTCTGCTGGCAGTTGGGAGGGCCGCCTGCGTGCTGATATCGTGGCACAGCGCGGTGGGTCTGCTGAGGAAAAAGACATGTTTGATTTGTTTTTATCCGCCCCAGACGGGGAAGGGGCCGCGGCACTGGAAGCGCGCTGTCGCGCCTATCTTGCATCCCTGACGGGGCCGACTGTCATTGTATCCCACGGTGTTGTGTCTGCGTTTTTACGCGGTCTTATTCGCGGGCTCACTTTGCCAGAAATATCACGATTGCCGCATTCTCAAGGTGTTGTTTTTGCTTTGGAAAATGGGGTTGAACATGTTTTATCCTCACGGACGGAAGCTGACGCGTATATCGCCAGCTCCCGTGCAAAGGTCGGGCTTTAGCCTTGAGAAACAGCGTCTAGCACGCGCGCCCATGATCGAATGCCTTTATGGAAACACTCCAAGTCGTATTTTTCATTTGGTGAATGGATCTGGTCGTCATCGCGGCCAAATCCTGCAAGCAAGGCGTCCACACCAACGATACGTTTGAAATGTCCCGCGATAGGGATTGATCCGCCGCAGCCAATGAAAGCAGCCTCATTTGGCCATTCATCAGATAAGGCTTGGCGGGCTTGCTCAAAGGCGGGGTGAGTTGTTTCCATAACCGATGCGCGCGATGCCCCGTGGGGGTGAAATTCGACGCTACAATCTTCGGGCAAATTCGCTTTGACGTAGGCATGCAAAGATGCGCGAATTTTATGGGGGTCTTGATCGCCCACAAGGCGCGCAGAAAGTTTGACGGATGCCTGTGATGGCAAAACGGTTTTAAACCCTTTGCCAGTATAGCCGCCAGTGATGCCATTGAATTCTAATGTCGGTTCTGACCATATCATTTGTAGACCTGTTTTGCCCTCTTCGCCTGCGGGGATGTGCAGGCCCACTTCACCCAAAAATTGTTCGGGTTTGAAGTTAAGCGCTTGCCATTGGTTGCGCAGGTCTTCGGACAATTCTGGCACACCTTCATAAAAGTCGGGTAGGGTCACGCGGCCTGTATCATCGTGCAGTCCCGCGAGAATAGATGTCAAAACCCGAATAGGATTGCGCGCGATTCCGCCAAACATGCCAGAATGCAGATCCTTTTCGGCGGCGGTGATCACAATTTCTTCGCCCATCAAGCCGCGCAGCATCGTCACGATGGCAGGTGTATCATGGCCAAACAGACCTGTGTCACAGATCAGCGCCACATCGCCTTTGAGCTTGTCAGCATGTTCTTTCATAAATGGCACCAATGAAGGCGATCCGCTTTCTTCTTCGCCTTCAAAGAAAAAAGTGATTTCGCAAGGCAGTTCACCATGGATGGCCATCCAAGCGCGGCATGCTTCGATAAATGTCATGAGCTGCCCTTTGTCATCCGATGATCCGCGACCACGAATGACCTGACCTTTCGCCGTGTCCTCAATAGAGGGATCAAAAGGATCTTTATTCCATAACTCAATAGGATCAATGGGTTGCACGTCATAGTGACCGTAGAACACGAGATGCGGCGTCTTTGCATTTTTAGGCCCGTCGATATGGCCCATAACCATCGGGTGACCTGGGGTTTCATAGCTCTGCGCATCAATGCCGATGGATTTCAGGTCTGCCACAAGCAGGTCAGCAGCCGCTGCACAATCGGCTTTGTAAGCGGGATCGGTGGAAATCGATTTGATCCGCATGAGTTGCAAAAGGCGATTTAGCGCAGGGTCAAGATCACTGTCGATACGGTCTAAAACGGGGGCAAGACGGGCGGACATAGGGGCACCTCATGGGGTAAATGTGACAATTGAAGCCAACTTACCGCGCTTAAGTGCGGTGTCCAGTCGCGGGGGGGCACTTTGATATAGATCATATCGAAAGGTTTTTGGTACACGATAAACAGGCCAATATAATTGGCCGCTCAGAACAGTGGCTTAAATATATTGCGTTTTGCGACCTAATTTTGCAAATAGAGTACCTGTCACCCTGATTGGACCTATATAGTCCAGCAAGGTGTTGCGATACGAATGAGAGGACGACCCGTGAACTACAACGCACAGCTCGATAAAGCGCTTCAGAATCTGCATGATGAAGATCGCTACCGCACCTTTATCGACATCGAGCGCGAGCGCGGCAATTTCCCTCATGCCGTGTGGAATAAACCTGATGGATCCAAACAGCCTGTGACAGTTTGGTGTGGCAATGATTATTTGGGCATGGGGCAGCACCCTGTGGTTTTGGATGCGATGAAAGATGCGTTGGACGCTACGGGCGCGGGCTCTGGCGGCACACGCAATATATCAGGCACCACAGTTTACCATAAGCGTCTGGAAGCAGAACTGGCCGATTGGCACCAAAAGGAAGCAGCCTTGGTGTTTTCTTCTGCCTATATCGCCAATGACGCAACCCTTTCGACCCTGCCAAAACTTTTTCCAGGTTTGATTATCTATTCCGATGAATTGAACCACGCGTCTATGATCGAAGGTATTCGTCGCAATGGCGGTGCCAAACGTGTGTTCCGTCATAATGATGTCGAACACCTGCGCGCCCTGTTGGCAGCAGATGATCCCGCCGCGCCAAAGCTGATCGCCTTTGAATCGATTTACTCAATGGATGGCGATTTTGGCCCCATCCGCGAAATCTGTGACTTGGCTGATGAATTCAACGCCCTGACATATATCGACGAAGTGCATGCGGTCGGCATGTACGGCGAACGTGGGGCAGGGGTTGCCGAACGTGATGGTCTTTTGGCGCGCTTGGATATTGTCAATGGTACTCTTGGCAAGGCCGTTGGTGTGTTTGGCGGTTATATCGCAGCCTCAGCCAAAATGTGTGATGCCGTGCGTTCCTATGCGCCAGGCTTTATTTTTACGACGTCGATTCCCCCAACCGTTGCAGCGGGGGCTGCGGCCTCTATCGCGCATCTGAAGTCCGACACGGCTTTGCGTGCGCGTCATCAAACACAGGCGCAGATCTTAAAGCTACGCCTGAAAGGTCTGGGTTTGCCAATCATCGATCATGGTTCGCACATCGTGCCTTTGATTGTCGGCAATCCAAAACACACCAAATTGATGTCAGACATGTTGCTTGAAACCTATGATATATATGTGCAGCCGATCAATTACCCAACTGTGCCACGTGGCACAGAGCGGTTGCGCTTTACCCCTTCGCCAGTACACGGTCCACGCGAAATGGACGGACTGGTACAAGGCTTGGATGAATTGTGGTCCCATTGTGCGCTGAATCGTGCCGAATTGGCTGGTTAACCTTTATTCAAGCTGTCACGACCTAGTGACCATATGCTAATAAAAAGTTGACTGGCGATTGATTCGTCACAAAAAGATTTAGCGAATTGGGGAATGCGCATGTTGGGACGGTGGAAAAAGCCACCAGTCGAAGAGGAGCAGCAGCCACGTGGCTATGACGATTTCGAGCTGCGTCTCGGGGATGTCATGCGCGGGGAAAGAGCCACTCTTGGTAAATCCCTTTTAGATGTGCAACGCGAACTTAAGATTAAAGCGACCTATGTTGCTGCTATCGAAAACGCCGACCCATCCGTCTTTCAAACACAAGGTTTCATTGCTGGCTATGTGCGCTCATATGCGCGCTACCTAGAACTTGATCCTGATTGGGCCTTTCAAAGGTTCTGCGCCGAAAGCGGCTTTACTGTGGCGCATGGTATGTCGCCCAAAGCATCTTCTGCGCGCAAAGCGGCCACTGTCGCTGCAACCGGCGCAAAGATCGACCCTTTCGCAGACCCCAATGCAAGTTTTGTGCCCCGTGGCGAAAGCTTTTGGGCCAAAATCGAGCCAGGTGCGATTGGATCAACGGCTGTGCTGCTCGCGCTTGTTGGCGTGATTGGCTATGGTGGCTGGTCAGTCTTGCAAGAAATTCAAAAAGTTCAATTGGCGCCTGTTGATCAAGCGCCGGGTGTGGCCTCTGACACAACTGGATTGCCAAGCGATCCAGTGCTGACAGCTGGCCTTGATGAAGCCTCAGGTGTGATCGCACGCAGCCCGTCATCCGAAGCCCTTGATCGTTTGTATCGTCCGCAGGCTTTAGACACACCCGTTTTGGTACCGCGCGATGGACCTATCGCAACACTTGATCCACGTGCTTATGGCGCTTTGATTGATGAAAGCGCTGAAGATCGCCTAAACGCGACGTCACGACAATTGGCTGCTGTTATTGGCGGTGAGCTTGAAGGCGACGATGTTCAAGTGGTCGAAGAAGGCGCGCCTGAGTTGGCTCTTGTGGCTGTGCGCCCCTCTTGGGTTCGGGTGAGTTCCGCTGATGGATCTGTTTTGTTTGAAAAAATCCTCGATTCAGGTGAACGCTATGTTTTACCTGCGACAGAAGAAGCGCCTATGTTGCGCACAGGCAATGCAGGCGGCGTATACTTTGCCGTGAATGGACAAGCCTTTGGTCCTGCTGGTAAGTCTGGTTCTGTGGTTAAAAATATAGCCCTGACTGAAGTGAGCATTTCTGATGCTTTCGCCGCGGTGGACTTGGCCGCAGACGATCTTGTAGCGGATATGTTTAAAGTCGCGCAAAACACTGCTGCCAACTGAACATCAGGTCTTTTGAGGCACCAAAAGTCACGCAATATTTAACCCTTTTGATCTTGCTTGTGCGTCCGAGCGCAGTCTTTGCGCCTTTGGGCCATTGCCCCTTGGGCGCGAGACAACTATCAATAGCCCAAAGACGATCTTTGATCCGAAAGGTGCCCCAATGTCCCTGAATCATATCCGCCCTTGGCGCAATATCTACCGCCGTGAAAGTCGCCAGATTATGGTGGGCAACGTGCCTGTAGGGGGCGGTGCGCCTATTTCGGTTCAAACGATGACCAATACGGACAGTTCAGATGCGCGCGCCACTTTGGATCAGGTGATCCGTGCGGCCGATGCTGGTGCTGATATCGTACGCGTCTCTGCCCCCGATGAAGGTGCAACCCGCGCTTTGAAAGAAATCTGCCGTGAAAGCCCAGTGCCGATCGTGGCCGACATCCACTTTCACTATAAACGTGCGATTGAAGCCGCCGAAGCAGGCGCAGCCTGTTTGCGGATTAATCCCGGCAATATCGGTGATGAAAAGCGGGTAAAGGAAGTCATCAAAGCCGCGAAAGATTACGGGTGTTCCATTCGGATCGGCGTCAACGCGGGCTCTTTGGAAAAGCATCTGTTGGATAAATACGGCGAACCTTGCCCTGATGCCATGGTCGAAAGCGGCATGGATCATATCAAGATTTTGCAAGACAATGATTTCCATGAATTCAAGATCTCAGTCAAAGCCTCCGATGTCTTTATGGCCTCTGCGGCCTATCAACAATTGTCCGAAGCCACAGATGCGCCGATCCACTTGGGTATTACCGAAGCGGGCGGTCTAACATCGGGCACGATCAAATCTGCTATCGGCATGGGGCAGCTTTTGTGGGCGGGCATCGGCGATACCATCCGTGTATCTTTGTCTGCGGACCCCGTTGAAGAGGTCAAAGTCGGATATGAGATTTTGAAATCTCTAGGCCTGCGTCATCGCGGTGTTAATATCATTTCCTGCCCAAGCTGTGCGCGCCAAGGGTTTGACGTGATCAAGACGGTCGAGACCTTGGAAAAGCGCCTAGAGCATATCAAAACCCCCATGAGCCTGTCGATCATCGGCTGTGTTGTGAATGGTCCTGGCGAAGCTTTGATGACTGATGTCGGCTGGACTGGCGGCGGTGCAGGCGCTGGTATGGTGTATCTTGCGGGCAAACAATCGCACAAACATTCCAACGAAGATATGGTTGAACATATCGTCGAAGAGGTCGAGAAAAAGGCCGCAGAGATTGCTGCAAAAATGGCAGCAGATGAGGCCGCCGCCGAATAGGCTAAGGCGATCAGAGCACTATCGCAAACAAAAAACCCCGCAGAGTTTGCGGGGTTTTTTGTGTTTTAGCTGCTGACGGAATTAGCCCTTGGCACGTAATTCAGCAACAATTTCGACCATGCTGTCATAGGGAACGTAGCCACGAATAACTTCGCTTTGCATCACAAAAGCAGGGGTGCCGTTGATTTGCATCGCTTGGCCAAGAGCATGATTTTGCGCGATAATATTACTCACCTCATCCGTATTTATCCGCGCCATCACAGCATCCACATCTATATCGGTGCCGCGCAAAAGGCGCTTTAAACTGCCCTCAGTTACGTTGCTGCCCCCAGACATCAGGTTTTCATAAACATCGCTATAGGCTTCATCGCCAGCAACCAAATGCACAGCAATGGCAAAGCGCGATGCCAAAACGGAAGCCTCGCCAAGGATCGGGAATTCTTTCACGATCATTTTGATATTACCGTCATTTTTCAGCAATGCAGTCATATCTGGGTGGGCTTTTTTGCAATATCCGCAGCGGTAATCCAAAAACTCAACGATCGTGATGTCACCGTCTGGGTTGCCCAAAATCAAATCGTTGGGCGATGTAAACAGGGCCTCTGCATGGGATAAAATCAGATCACGATCAGATGCCTCTGCTTTTTCTGCATTGCGATCTTCCAGCACGGAAATGGCTTCCATCAGCACTTCGGGGTTGTCCAAAAGATAGGCCCGCACTTCAGCGCGAAAGGCCGCGCGGTCTTTGTCAGACATGTCTGTCAGGTCACTGGAATATGCTTCGCCCATCACGGTAAGGCTGACAAGCGCGGTGGCGCCGAGCGTTTTGAGGGTGGCTGATAGCGGCATCTGTGATCTCCAATGTAACTCGCTTTTAGGTCTATCACATTGATGCTGCGGGTCCAGTGAACAGTTTTGTGACAGGCGACTTTCAACACTGCGATTGCAGGATTGCGTTTTTGTCTCGGTGCTGGCATCCACAAAGAAAGCCAATCAAAGGATGCTCCATGAAAGTTTCAAACCGCAGCGCAGTTGATCCCTTTATCGTCATGGATGTTATGGAGGCAGCGCGCCGCGCAGAAGATCAAGGGCGACATATCATTCACATGGAAGTCGGCCAGCCGGCCACTGGTGCGCCCGAAAAAGCACGCCAAGCCTTAGCGCAGGCGATGGAGCAGGGGCCTTTGGGATATACTGTTGCTTTGGGCCTGCCTGAATTGCGTGCAGGAATCGCGGATTTGTACAAAGATTGGTACGGGATCGATCTGGATCCTGCGCGGGTCGTTGTGACATCGGGGTCATCAGGGGCATTCATTTTGGCTTTTACCGCGCTGTTCGATGCGGGGGACAAGGTCGGATTGGGCGAACCTGGCTATCCGTCCTATCGTCAAATTCTAAGCGCGCTTGATCTGAAACCTATTGGTATCCAGTCGCAGCTTGATAACCGCCTGCAACCCGTGGCCAGCGATTTGCCTGATGATATCAAAGGTTTGATTGTTGCCTCACCAGGTAATCCGTCTGGCACAATGTTGGATCGCACAGCGATGAAGGACTTGATTGATACCTGCGCTGCCAAAGATATTTCTTTTATTTCTGATGAAATTTACCATGGGATTCAATACGGTGCACGGGCGGTGTCTGCGTTGGAACTGTCTGATAATGTCTATGTGATCAATTCGTTTTCCAAGTATTTTTCCATGACAGGCTGGCGCGTGGGCTGGATGATTGTGCCCGAAGATCATGTGCGTGTTGTCGAACGTTTGGCGCAAAACCTGTTTATCTGCCCGCCCCATGCCGCGCAGATCGCTGCTCTTGGTGCGCTTGAGGCGCGCGATGAATGCGAAGCGCATTTGCAGGTCTATACCGAAAATCGCAGACTGATGATGGAAGGGCTGCCAAAGGCAGGCTTCACTAAAATTGCGCCCCCTGATGGCGCTTTCTATGTCTATGCGGATGTGTCTGATGTGACCGAGGACAGCAGAGCGTTCTGCGCCGAGATTTTAGATAAAGCGGGCGTTGCTGTGACGCCTGGTTTGGATTTCGATAAACACCGCGGCGCACAAACGATACGGTTTTCCTATGCGCGCTCAACGGCTGATATCACCGAAGGCCTTGAACGCTTGGCCCGATTTATGGCGCAACGTCAGGGCTAAATCACCCAAGGCACGTTTTGGTGGGTGGAATTCATGCTTTTTGCAGTCTAAACTGATCAAAAGGGCCAATCATAAGGCCTATATGAGGAAGATATGCAGTTTTTAACCCCTTGCCGTTGGGTCGTTGTCGCTATGCTCTGCGCGTTTTGTGCGCCGTCAGATGCACAGGCACCGCAAGCCACGCCAGAAACACCGATTGTGTTAGACCCAAGCGGCAACGCCGTCACAACTGCGCCAGGTCTGCCGCAAAACCAAGATCCTTTGGTGGGCTTGGCCAAAGTCGATGGGCAGACTTCGCGGGTGGTCAATCGCGGATCTGGGGCAACTCTATCTTTAAACCTGACCCAACCCATTCCATATCGCATTTTCACGCTCTCTGATCCCATGCGATTGGTGATCGACTTTTCCGAAGTGGATTGGACTGGATTCAATCCCATCGGATTTGATCAAGCCAGCCAAATCACTGCGGTGCGCGTTGGCGGTTTCCGTCCTGGTTGGTCAAGAATGGTGATGGATTTGGAAGCACCTTTGGCAGTTGAAACCGCACAGATGCTACGCACTGATCAAGGTGCGTCTTTGTTCGTTAGCTTAAATCCCATCCCCACCGAAGAATTCGACGCGGGCGCGGGTGTGCCGCCCATGGCAAGATTTCCCTTTGCTGGCAAACCCGCAGAATTAAATGCGGTGCCGCGGGTGCCGATCGGGTCAGGCCCGCTGCGCGTTGTGCTTGATCCTGGCCATGGCGGTATTGACCCTGGCGCTGAACGTGACGGCCAGCGCGAAGCGGATTTGATGCTGTCATTCGCGCAAGAGCTGCGCGATGTCTTGGTGCGTGCGGGAGGATTCGATGTGGTTTTAACCCGCAATGACGACTCATTTGTGCCCTTGGAATCGCGTATTTCAATTGCGCGCGCTGTTGCTGCCGATGTGTTTATTTCCCTTCATGCCGATGCTTTATCTGAAGGACATGCATCGGGTGCGACGATCTATACACTGGCAGATCGCGCTTCTGATGAAGCTTCTATTAAGCTGGCTGAGCGCCATGATCGTGCGGATTTGCTGGCAGGAATTGATTTAAGCGACCACGATGATGTGATCGCCTCTGTTTTGCTGGATATGGCGCGTACAGAAACCACGCCGCGCACTGAACGCTTGGCCGATGCCTTGGTGAAACGCTTGGGCATGTCGATCCAAATGCACAAAAGGCCACGCATGGAAGCTGGGTTTTCTGTGTTGAAATCCGCTGACGTGCCATCGGTTTTGCTTGAACTTGGCTTTTTATCCTCTGCGCAAGATCGTGCGAATTTGCTAAATTCTGATTGGCGCGCCAAGGCTGCTGTTGCCGTAAAAGACGCACTGATGGATTGGGTGAAGGTTGAACAAGAGGTGGCGCAAAGAGCCCGCCAATAGGGCCGCAAGCAGGCTTTGGTTCTGAAATAGCAAGCTTTCCGTGAAAATTCCCCCTGCGAGAGGCGCAATTTTGCTCACATTCACGCGGGTTCGTTTTGACCCGAACAGCGCGCCCGTATAAGTAGGGCGTGCAACGTATATATGCAGATGACTCGCATATGAATGACCTCGGGAAGGGCCTTCATTTTGACTCGCTTTATTTTTTCGTTTTTCGGGACGATATTTTCATGGGTGACGACGGCCGCACTTTTAGGTGCCGCCGTGCTTGGTGGCATCTTTTGGATGTATGGGCGCGACCTTCCTGATCACGAAGCCTTGGCCAGCTATACGCCGCCGACAATCAGTCGCATTTACTCTGGTGAAGGGCGTATCATTGATGAATTCGCCCGCGAGCGTCGTCTTTATACGCCTGCCAATGAAATTCCCGATTTGGTGAAATACGCCTTTATTTCTGTCGAAGATAAGAATTTCTATTCCCACAAAGGCTATGATCCTTTGGGGATCTTAAAGGCTGCGGTGCAATGTTTCCAAGGGGCGCGGTGTCGTGGTGCTTCGACCATCACTCAACAGGTGATGAAGAACTTTTTGCTGTCCTCAGACCGATCCGCAGAGCGAAAAATCAAAGAAATCATCTTGGCTGCGCGGTTGGAAAAGACCCTGTCAAAAGACGATATCTTGGCGCTTTATTTGAATGAAATCGATCTTGGTGCGCGTTCATTTGGTGTTACGGCTGCGGCTCAGACTTATTTCAACAAATCATTGAGCGAATTGACCATCGAAGAAGCCGCGTTTTTGGCCATTCATCCTAAGGCACCTTATTCATACCATCCCGTGAAAAACTATGACGCAGCCCTTGAGCGGCGCAATGATGTTGCTTTGCGTGAAATGTATGAAAATGGTCATATCTCGCGCGAACAATATGACGCGGCCGTCGCGACGCCGATCAAGTCGGTGCAAAACGGCGATTATGAAAGCTACCGCGGCGCCTTGCCGCCACGCGATTACTTTACCGATGAAATTCGTCGTCAATTGTCACAAGACTTTGGGCAAGATGAATTCTTTGAAGGTGGCCTGTCTATTCGCGCCACCATTGATCCTGAATTGCAAACCCAAGCCGCACATGCTTTGCAAAACCGTCTTGAAACTCTTGATCGCGGCTTAGGTGTCTGGCGCGGCACTGGGAAAACCATCGAGGTTTCAACACTCGATGACGACACTTGGAACACGGCTTTGGCCTCTATTTCTATCGCGCGTGATATTACGCTGGACGGCAAATGGTATGTCGGTGCTGTCAATGAAATTGGCAATGATGCCATGACCGTTATGGTCGAAGATCAAGGCGAAGTCTCTGTACCGCGCAAAGATATCGAATGGATGCGCGGATCTTTCACCGATAATTTCACCCGCGGTGATGTTGTGCACATTCGTCGCATGACCACAGGCGATAATGGCGAAGGTGATCTGATCCGTTGGACATTGCGTCAAGTCCCCCTTGTGCAGGGCGGCTTTATGGCGATGGACGTGAATACAGGTCGTGTCTTGGCGATGCAGGGCGGGTTTTCTTACCAGAACTCGGAACTCAACCGCGCGACCCAAGCCACGCGTCAACCCGGTTCATCCTTTAAGCCTTTTGTCTATGCAGCAGCACTGGATTCAGGGTTTTCGCCTGCGACCATCGTTGTGGATGCGCCGATTGAAATCAATACGCCCCAAGGCGTCTGGCGTCCTAAAAATGCATCCCGCAGGTTCTATGGCCCCACGCCTTTACGCACTGGGATCGAACAATCGCGCAACTTGATGACCATTCGTTTGGCGCAAGAAGTCGGTATGGATGTGGTTGCAGGCTATGCAGAACGCTTTGGGGTTTACGACCGCATGGGGCAATATTTGGCCTCCTCACTCGGAGCGGAAGAAACCACGTTGTTCAAGATGGTGGCGGCCTATGCGATGTTTGCCAATGGCGGTGAGCGTGTGGAGCCAACACTGGTTGACCGCGTGCAAGACCGTTGGGGGAAAACGATTTATCGCCACGATCAACGCATCTGTGAAGACTGTACCACTGCGGCACTTGCCGATGGGGTGGCCCCAACAATCATCACCAACCGCGAAAGGGTGATGAATGCGATTACGGCCTATCAGCTCACATCCATGATGCAAGGCGTGGTCAGCCGCGGCACAGCCAAAGGCAACGTTAATCTTTCTGTGCCTGTGGCCGGTAAAACAGGCACAACAAACGATGGCAAAGATGCTTGGTTTGTTGGCTTTACCTCTAATATTGTTGCGGGCTGTTACATCGGCTATGACACGCCAACGCCTATGGCTGGGGCCTCTGGCGGCGGATTTTGTGGTCCTGTGTTCAACGAATTTATGCAAAAAGCTGTGGCGAAATACGGTTCAGGTAAGTTTCGTGTGCCACCAGGTGGGCGCTTTATCAAGATCGATCGCCTGACGGGCGCGCGCTTGTCTGATGATGCGTCAGGACCGAATGTTGTGGCAGAATATTTCCGTAATGGCGAAGAGCCTGTATTTGGTTTGGCCTTTGATGGTGGCTTTGCCATGGGCGCAGACCTGCCGCTGTTTACATCCGATGCATCAAATTCAGGTGGCACGCGCGATGTTACTACAGGGTCGGGACAGGTGATCAAAGTGCCGCAAAAAGCGACGATCAATTCCCTATCTTCAGGTGGACTTTACTAGCAATTTCTGCGCCCTTTCGAGGGCGCAGTTTGTGTTTTGTCGGGGCGCCTTTGCACGCAATTGTCCCAAGTCCCTTGTGTCTTTGGACTGGCACTCGTAAATGTACCCATCAAGATTGATACGGCCCAAACGGGCCAATTATAATAAGGTAGATGCCCGTGCGCGCCGAGATTCAAAATTCCGTGACGAAGATTGAAAAATCCATCGAATTGCTAAAGCAGCGTCTCGATTGGGAAACTGCGCCGCATCGCCTTGAAGAATTTGGCGCGATGATCGAAGATCCGACACTTTGGGATGACCCTGAGCGCGCGCAAAAACTCATGCGGGAACGTCAGACTTTGATGGATGCTGTGGATCTGGCCAAAAGCATTGCCCAAGAGTTGCAAGACAATATCGATATGATTGAGCTTGGCGAAATGGAAGACGACCAAGAAGTCGTCGGCGAAGCTGAGCAGGCAATTTTGGCGCTAGAAACAAAAGCGGCTGAGAAAGAGCTAGAAGCTCTGCTTGACGGCGAAGCAGATGGCAATGACACATTCTTGGAAATCAATTCAGGGGCAGGGGGCACAGAATCCTGTGACTGGGCCGCTATGTTGGCACGCATGTATGTGCGTTGGGCCGAGAAAAAAGGCTACAAGGTTGAATTGCAATCTGAATCAGCGGGCGAAGAAGCGGGTATTAAATCTGCCGCCTATAAAATTTCAGGTCACAACGCCTACGGCTGGTTGAAATCCGAAAGCGGCGTGCACCGCCTTGTGCGCATTTCTCCGTTCGATTCAGCAGCCAAACGCCACACCTCTTTTACTTCGGTCAAAGTTTACCCCGTGGTGGATGACAATATCGAGATCGAAGTGAACCCATCTGACATTCGCATTGATACCTATCGGTCTTCGGGGGCTGGTGGTCAGCACGTGAACACCACGGATTCTGCTGTGCGGATTACCCACGCGCCCACAGGCATCGTTGTGACATCTTCTGAGAAGTCGCAGCACCAAAACCGCGACATCGCGATGAAAGCCTTGAAATCGCGCTTGTATCAGATCGAATTGGATAAACGCTCTGCCATGGTCAATGAAGTGCATGAAAACGCTGGTGATGCGGGCTGGGGCAACCAAATCCGGTCCTATGTTTTGCAGCCCTATCAAATGGTCAAAGACCTGCGCACAAACTTTGAGACGTCCGATACCAAAGGCGTTTTGGACGGCGATTTGGATGGTCTTATGGCGGCCACTTTGGCACAAAACGTGTCAGGAAAATCCCGTGCGGATGCGCAGGGCGAGTAAGCTCTCTTTTGGTTTTGATCGGCCTACTGCCAGTAACTTAGAACGACCACAATCAATACACCGGTGATCTGTGGGGACGCTGTGATCAGGGCGTGACCAGACCACGGATGACTGGTTTTCTGCGCAATTGGGCGCACGAGCGTGCCCATGAATATTGCGATGAACAGAACCTGTGTCATGGACGTTCTGCCTGCTTTTAGGTCCACAAGGTTTCCGACGATCAAGGCGATGACCAATAAAGGCCACAAAAAGGGAAAAACGCGCGCCCATGGTTTTTGTCTGTCAAAGCGTTCAAAATTCCAATTGTCGCTTTTGGATAATGGCGTTCGGCGCTGCAGACAGGCCATGGCGATCCCAAAAAGAATACCTGTAAGCCCCCACTGAATGAACAAAGGTGTCAGTGACTCTGGGCCAGACAGGTTCCATATGACATTCAGCAAAGACCAAAAATATCCCAAGTTAAACGCGTAGAGCCAAAAGTAGGGATTTCGTATGCCAGCGCGTGGATCGTTCGAAAATACGGCATAGCTGGCTTCAACAAAAGGTAAGCCGAGTAAGACAGTTGCGACAGCTAAGAGTACCTTAAACCACAAAAGCTCGGGCATATCTGGAGAGTAGTAGCCGTGCAATACTAAGGTAAAGAGCCCCAGAAAGCCTGCCAAGACAAAAGTCAGCGCAATCGGGTGGTTTTGAAAATGGATCTGAACTCTCTTGAGAGCGGTCAAGGAAAGCACCTATTAAAATTCTAATCGTAACATCTTACGTTCTACCATAGGGAGAATTCCCTACTCAAGTACTGTTTGCAGGCCCTTGTTCCGCATAGCGGACATGAAGAAAACTGCATTCATATTCCACTTTCTCGATCTTATGTGACAAACTCACGGACGAGGCCCGTCACATCGCGTAGACAGGGCTCAAATACGGCGCGGCACAATGCGCTTATGATAAGGAAACGCAAAATGATTACGGAATTCACGCCTTGGGCGTCCTTGATTGGCGGGTTGCTGATCGGCCTTTCGGCGGTATTGCTCATGGCCTTTCAAGGCCGCATTTTTGGCGCCACTGGTATCTTAGCAGGCTTCTTGCAGCCTTCCTCATCACGCGATTGGGCATGGCGCGCCGCCTTACTTGCGGGCATGGTTACGGCTCCCGTTGTGCTTTTGCTGGTGACAGGGTCCATGCCTGCAATTGATGTACCTGTGAGCAGGCTCGCGCTTGTCATTGGCGGATTCATTGTGGGGATTGGCGTCACCTTTGGGTCTGGATGTACCTCTGGACATGGCGTGTGTGGGATGGCGCGTTTAAGTCCGCGGTCCATTGCTGCGACCATCACATTTATGATCTCAACAGGGATCACAGTTTACATCATTCGTCATATCTTGGGAGGCATCTAAGATGAAACATCTTGTCACCTATCTTATCGGTCTCATCTTTGGTTTGGGTATCTCTATCGGTGGTATGGCCAACCCTGCCAAAGTTGTGAATTTCTTTGATGTTGCAGGCACTTGGGATCCGTCGCTAATCTTTGTGATGGGCGGTGCCTTGGTCACAACTTTTATCGGCTACCGTTTTGTATTTGGCCGTTGGACGGCGCCTGCATTTGGTGAAACATTCAGCCTGCCGACCAATCGCAAACTTGATAAACGTCTCATTGGTGGCGCGGCTGTATTTGGTGTGGGTTGGGGGATCGCTGGATTTTGTCCTGGTGGTGCGCTTCCCGCTTTGGGCACGGGCAGTTTTGATGTCATCATTTTTTGCATCGCTTTGATCGCGGGCATTCTGGCTGCAAAGTTTTTAAGCACCAAATCGGCTAAAAGTGCCGCATAAGTTTTCGAATGAGGAATTTCCTATGACACAGTCTTACCCAATCGATATGTCCTCCAAACCTGAGGTGAAAGCTTTCTTTGATGAGGCGACTTGGACCATTTCCTATGTGGTCAAAGATCCCAATTCATCGGCCTGTGCTGTGGTCGATAGCGTGATGGATATTGATTATGCAGCGGGGCGCATTTCATATGACAGCGCTGATGAAATTATCGACTACATCAAAGAGCAAGGTCTGACAGTTGAATGGCTGCTGGAAACGCATGTGCACGCTGATCACCTGTCTGGCGCGCCCTATCTGCAAAGCAAATTAGGGGGCAAAATTGGCATCGGTGAAAACATCACGATGGTGCAAGATGTCTTCGGTAAGATCTTTAACGAGGGCACTGAATTTCAACGAGATGGATCTCAGTTCGATCGTCTATTCAAAGATGGTGACACCTACAAAATTGGCGAACTTGAATGTTTCACAATGCATACCCCTGGTCATACGCCCGCTTGTATGACCCATACGATGGGCAATGCGACCTTTACAGGCGACACATTGTTCATGCCTGATGGTGGGTCTGCGCGTGCAGATTTTCCAGGTGGTGATGCGGCAACTTTATATGACAGTATTCAAAAGGTACTGGCCTTGCCCGAAGATATGCGTTTGTTCATGTGCCATGACTACGGGCCAAACGGTCGCGATATCGCTTGGGAAACCACTGTTGGCGATGAAAAATTGCACAACATTCATGTGGGGGCAGGCAAGTCAAAAGAGGATTTTGTCAAATTCCGCGAAGAGCGTGATGCACAATTGGCCATGCCGCGCCTTATAATTCCATCTTTGCAAGTGAATATGCGTGCTGGGGAATTGCCCCCAGAGGATAAGGATGGCAAAACTTTCCTTAAGGTACCGATAAACGGACTGTGATCTGTTGGACGCCTGCTATCTCGTCACAACGATATAGCAGTGTCACAAAATCAATAAGGAAACATGCGTCATGGACTTCAATAAAATTAACGACCAGCTGACTGTAAGTGGGCAAATCCTGCCAAGTGAAGTCACTATTTTGGCGAAAAAAGGATTCAAAACGCTGATCTGCAATCGCCCAGATGAAGAAGTCGAAGCGGCGCTTCAATCCGTCGAGATTGAAAAAGCGGCTCAGTCAGCAGGTTTGAATTTTGTCTATCTGCCGATTTACCCAGGTCAGTTTACAGAAGTCGAAATTTCACAATTGTCTTCGGCCATAGAGAATCTTGATGGACCAATCTATGCATACTGCCGCTCAGGCACACGGTCGTGCACGTTATGGGCCTTGACGCAGGCTGGCATTTTAGATGCCGAGGATATCATCGCGCAAGCCGCGAATGGTGGTTATGATTTACGCGGTATGGCCGCATATCTCGCTGGAAAATAACTGAGGCTTTAAAACAGTTTAGGCCAAAGACTTTTCCGCGACTTGGAACCTGTAAGAGAAAGGGTTGCCTATGTCTTTGTCCCTACAACGGTTGAAACGCTATGTGCCGATTTTGGACTGGGGGGCGCGGTATAACCGCGACACTTTCACCAATGACGGCATCGCGGCGGTGATCGTGACGATCATGTTGATACCGCAGTCATTGGCCTATGCGCTTTTGGCGGGATTGCCGGCACAGATGGGTCTCTACGCATCCATCCTGCCTCTTGTGGCCTATGCTATTTTTGGCACTTCGCGCGCATTGGCCGTTGGGCCTGTGGCCGTGGTGTCCTTGATGACGGCTGCTGCTGTTGGCGATATGTCACTGCAAGGGACGGCTGAATATGCTTTGGCTGCCATTACTTTGGCATTCTTATCTGGGCTTATTTTGCTTGCAATGGGCATTTTCCGCCTCGGTTTTCTCGCGAACTTTCTCAGCCATCCTGTGATTGCAGGCTTCATCACTGCCTCTGGAATTTTGATTGCCGTATCGCAATTAAAGCATATCTTGGGTGTGGATGCCTCTGGTCATACTTTGTTCGAAACTGTGCTGTCCTTGCTTGGCAAGCTTGGCACAATAAATGTCATCACGCTTGCGCTTGGGATTACTGCAACGGGATTCTTATTTTGGGTTCGCAAAGGTTTGAAGCCTTTCATGATCGCCAGAGGTTTTTCTGTACGGACGGCGGAGATCGCGACAAAAGCAGGCCCCGTTGCGGCTGTTGTGGTCACGACCTTACTGTCCTTCGCTTTTAATTTATCGGAGCACGGGGTCCAGATCGTAGGGGATGTGCCGCGTGGCCTTCCTCCGCTTACTGTACCTGTGTTCTCTGGCGAACTGTGGTCGCAATTATTTGGCGCTGCCGTTTTGATTTCCATCATTGGATTTGTTGAATCTGTCTCCGTTGCACAAACTTTGGCGGCCAAGCGGCGTCAAAGGATTGCGCCAGATCAAGAATTGATTGGTCTTGGCGCATCCAATATAGCGGCTGCGATTTCGGGCGGTTATCCTGTGACGGGTGGTTTTGCACGGTCTGTTGTAAACTTTGATGCAGGTGCTGAAACGCCTGCGGCGGGTGCTTTTACGGCCATTGGCATCGGACTTGCCGCGCTTTTCTTAACGCCGCTTTTGTATTTTTTGCCCATCGCAACTTTGGCGGCTACGATTATTGTTGCCGTCCTCTCTTTGGTTGATTTTACGATTTTGCGCGGTACTTGGGAGTATAGCAAAGCTGACTTTGTTGCGGTTTTGGCGACCATCCTGCTGACCCTCGGGTTTGGCGTTGAAACGGGGGTTTCAGCGGGGGTGATTTTGTCAATAGGATTGCATCTGTACAAAACATCGCGTCCTCATATCGCTGAAGTTGGTTTGATTGCGGGCACTGAACATTTTCGCAATATCAAACGTCATGAGGTTCAAACAGCCTCCCATGTGGTGACCATTCGCGTGGACGAAAGCCTGTACTTTGCCAATGCACGATTTTTAGAAGATTACATTTATGACCGTGTCGCGGGCTGCAATAAAACCAAACATGTGGTTTTGATGTGTCCTGCCGTGAATGAAATTGATCATTCTGGGCTGGAAAGCTTAGAAGCGATTAATCTACACTTAAAGGATCAGGGGATCACTCTACACCTGTCCGAAGTGAAGGGGCCTATTATGGATCGGTTGAAAAAATCTCATTTTTTGCAGGCTTTAACGGGACAGGTGTTCATGTCGCAATTTGCTGCAATCCAAGCGCTGGGGGCAAGTGTAGACCTGCCACCAGATACACAATCATAGGCTGGAAAGCATGGCCCAGATTTATAGTATCTGGGCCGATGCTTGCCTTTATGAAGGATTATCAATCGCGGTTTCACGAATTACCTCACGCGCATAATCCAGAAGTCCCCAACCTTCGATCCCTGAAATAGCGGCCTCATCTGCCCAAGTGATCTGTACGGGGGTTGTTGCGGATTTCCATTTGGCAATGTCGCTTGTGGGGATGGTGTAAATTGGATTACCCGTTTCAACGGCCAATGCGCGTCCTGCTGCATCACCTTTTTGCAACTCGGTTGCCGCTAAACGCGATAGGGCCATACCTGATTGCGCATCTAAAATCGCTTTCAAATCATCGGGCATTGCATCGTATTTTGCTTTGTTCATGACAACGACCAGTGTTGCGGTATAAAATGATTCATTGCCTTCGAATTCGGTATGGTGCCCCACGTTTTCGACAATGCCTTTGGTTGTGCGGACCTGCTCCCATGGGGTGACTGTGCCATTGATCGTGCCGTCTGACAGCCCCTTGCCAGTCAGGGGGAGTGGCATGCTGACGGCATTTGCCCCCAATTCAGTCAAGAGGTTTCCAATGATCCGCGTCGGGGCTCGCAGATCTTTGCCCGCGATGTCATCGAGTGATGTCACAGGATCTTTGGTATGGATCTGTCCTGGACTATGCACAAACCCTGCCAGCACATGCATTGTACTGTATTCATTGTTTTGAAAATCTTCTTCGATCAGTTGTTGAAATGCCAATGATGTCGCAACAGTGCCTTGCATCATAAAGGGCAATTCGAAGACTTCGGATCGGATAAATCGACCTGGGGTATAGCCTGTCAAAGACATGGCGATGTCGACTGTGCCATCTTCTGCGAGACCGATCAATTGCGCAGGATTGCCCGCAGCCGCGCTACCTGAACTCATTTCGATTTTGATGCGTCCATCCGAGGCAGCTTCAACGTTTTCAATCCAAGGGGTAAATACGTTTTTCGCCAGGATTGACCCATCAGGTTGGAATTGATGGAACGATAGGGTGACCTCTTGCGCGTTTAGGGTTACGGGCGCGCCCAGTGCGATGGTCATTGCGGCCGTTGTGTAGATTTTTGAGAGTAAATTCATGAAATCCTCGGGTTATTGATCAAAATGTGAGCTGGATTTGACGGAACAAGGCTTAATACTTGATCAAAATGCGTGCGGGGCAGGCAGCTTTTTACTTAAAAAGCTCTAGATTTTCGCCTAAAAATTGACCGATTGATGCATTTTATTTCTTTGGTCGTCTTTTGCCTCTATGGTACCCGAGGCGTTCAACTTACCTGTTTGCGGCAAAGCTCAGCTGCAAATGTCGCACAGGGGATGAGCAGAGTTTATGCAGAAAAACTATTGATTTTGAATGAAAATCAAGTGTCTCCTATGCACCGGCACGACAAGAAAACCAAAGATTTTATCACCTGCGGCGGTGGCGCCTTTATGATCGAAGTGTCTTCAGCAAGCGCTGAAGGCGGCCTAGATGATCAAGCGCCCAGCTAAGCGGGCACAGCTGGAGCGTGGCTTGACCTAAAAGCTGATCCACATCTGGCCTTGGCGCAAGAGAAAGCGTGACAGTTGAACCGCATCACTGGCATGCATTTGGGGGCGAGGGGGATACATATGTTCATCGGCGAGGGGAGCGACGTCGGCGTCGAGCGCACTGACACTGAGTTGCGCGATCCAATCGGGTGGTTCTCGACGCGTGCTGAGGATTGCACGCCAAAACATTTGCTTGTGTCACAGTATGACACGTGGCTGGATTAAAGGAAGACCTGATATTGATCTATATACCATCTGAAAATCGTTATGAAACAATGCCGTACAGACGTTGCGGCATCTCTGGATTGAAACTGCCTGCTGTGTCTTTGGGGCTTTGGCACAACTTTGGCGATGACACGCCGCATCAGACCAAACGCGATATTTTGCAGACAGCTTTTGATCACGGGATTACGCATTTCGATCTGGCAAATAACTATGGTCCGCAACCGGGTGCTGCAGAAACTGCGTTTGGCGAGATTTTAAAAACCGATTTTGCAGGGTACCGCGATGAACTGATTATTTCATCCAAAGCGGGCTATCGGATGTGGGATGGGCCTTATGGCGAATGGGGATCACGTAAAAACCTGATGGCTTCATGTGATCAATCGCTCAAACGGATGGGGATCGATTACGTCGATATTTTCTATTCGCATAGGTTTGACCCTGACACCCCATTGGAAGAAACAATGGGGGCGCTTGACAGTATCGTGCGTCAAGGCAAGGCGCTTTACGTTGGGATTTCGTCTTATAATTCAGAGTGTACCCGCGAGGCTGCGCGCATTTTGAAAGATCTAGGCACCCCATGTCTTATTCACCAACCCAGCTACAATATGCTTAATCGTTGGGTGGAACATGATGGTTTGACCGATACCTTGGATGATCTGGGCATCGGATCTATCGCCTTTACGCCGCTTGCGCAGGGTATGCTGACACACAAGTATCTTGGCGGCATTCCAAAAGGTTCACGCGCCACCCAAGGCAAATCTTTGGCCCCTGATATGGTGTCGGATCGGGCGATTGCGAATTTGAACAAGCTCAATGAAATTGCGCAATCACGTGGGCAAACCTTGGCGCAAATGGCGATCGCTTGGGTGCTGCGTGGCGGGCGCATCACGACAGCTTTAATAGGCGCATCAAAGCCAAGCCAAGTGGTGGATTGTGTAGGGGCGGTGCAAAACCTAGATTTCACAGCCGAAGAACTGGATCTGATTGATACCTATGCCGATGAAGAACAGATCAACCTATGGGCTTTGTCGTCACAGGGTAAAACCGTTGATTAAGTGTGACTGCTTGTCGTGATGAAACATCCTTTACGCTGGGATTTGTTACGATATATGCGAGGGGATAACGCCCATTTCGGGCCTAGACCAAGGACAGGTAAATGAGCTGGACCTCTCGCATCATGATCTACGATTTCGAGGAAGGGCGCGCCTTTCCTGTGTTGGAAACCGATATGCATTTAGCTGCGCCTAACTGGACCCCAGAAGGCGACGCTTTGATTGTCAATGGATCGGGCAGCCTGTTTTGGGTTGACCTTGAAGACCCACAATTGGGCGAAATTGACACGGGGCTTTGTATCAAGCTGAACAATGATCACGGGATCACTCCCGATGGCGAAAGGCTCATCTTTTCGGATCACACCTATGGCGAAGGCGCTGTGATCTGGACGCAGGCCTTGGGCGAAGAAGATGCCGACCCGCAGCAAGTGACGCAAAACAGCCCGTCGTGGTGGCATGGCGTGTCTCCAGATGGGCAAACCTTGGCCTATACTGCTGTGCGAAACGATCAGTTCGGAATTTACACAATTGATATCACGGGCGGGACTGAAACCTGTGTGATTGAAAGCGTTCATCACTATGATGGGCCTGACTTTTCTGCCGATGGCGAATGGATTTGGTTTAACTCAGATCGCTTTGGCACGTCTGATCTGTGGCGCATTCGCCCCGATGGCACGGATGCACAGCAAATGACCTATGATGATCGCGTCAACTGGTTTCCGCATCCTTCCCCACAGGGTGATAAGATCGTCTACTTGTCTTACCCCAAGGGCACGAAAGGCCATCCTGCAAACACAGATGTGGAATTGCGCGTCCTTACAACTGGCCAAGACAAGCCCCAAATATTGGTGTCCCTCTATGGCGGGCAGGGCACATTAAACGTGCCTTCATGGTCGCCCGATGGGGTCGCTTTCGCCTATGTGGAATATAAAAAGACCTAATCTTTAGTCAGTGTTCGCCCAATCGCAGTGGTCCAACCCGCATATTTCTTTGTGCGGGTTGCCGCATCCATATTGGGTGTAAACTGCTTGTCGGCCTTCCACTGTTTCGCAAATTCATGTGGGGCAGGCTGCAAGCCCATGGATAGCCCCGCAAGGTAAGCCGCGCCCAAAGCTGTGGTTTCAAGGTGCTTGGGTTGATCAACAGGCGCATCCAATATGTCTGACAAAAACTGCATTGCGAACCCATTGGCGGACATGCCGCCATCCACGCGCAGGCTCGTGTCTGGATCATCTGCGCCTGAAGCTTTCCAATCGTCTTGCATTGCCTCGATCAGATCACGGGTTTGGTATCCCACGCTTTCCAGAGCCGCTTTGGCAAATTCTGCCGGCCCAGTGTTGCGGGTCAGGCCAAAAATCGCCCCACGCGCATCCGCATCCCAATGGGGCGCCCCCAAACCTGTAAAGGCGGGGACCAAGTAAATCGATTGTGTCTCATCAGCCTGTTGCGCCAGTTCTAACGTATCTGAAGCCTGTTCAATAATCCCAAGGCCATCGCGCAGCCACTGAACAACAGCCCCTGCGATAAAGATTGCGCCTTCAAGGGCATAGGTGGGTTTGCCATCTAGCTGATAGGCGATGGTTGTGAGCATTCGGTTGCGTGAGGTAACGGCCGTGTCGCCCGTGTTCAGCACCGCGAAACAGCCTGTGCCATAGGTGGATTTCATCATTCCCTGCTTAAAACAAGCCTGACCAACTGTTGCCGCTTGTTGATCGCCAGCGACGCCGCGGATCGGAATACTACCGCCCAAAAGCGTGGTTTCGCCGTAGGTGTCAGCGCAGTCGCGCACCTGTGGTAAAAGCTCCATCGGAATGTCGAGTTTGTCACATATTACAGAATCCCACGCGCCCTCATGAATGTTATAGAGCATGGTGCGCGCTGCATTGGTGGCATCAGTCGCATGGACGCGCCCCTCGGTCAGGTTCCAAATAAGCCAGCTGTCGACGGTTCCGAATTTTACCTTTCCCGCGCGGGCGAGGTCGCGGGCATTGGGATGTTTGTCCAACAAAAACTTTAGCTTAGTGCCTGAAAAATATGGATCTAATAGGAGTCCCGTGCGCGCTGTGATTTCGGTCTCGAAGCCGTCTTGTTTCAGCTCTGCACAAAGTTGCGCTGTTCGTCGGTCTTGCCACACGATCGCGCGATCCAAGGGTTTGCCCGTCTCAGTATTCCACAAAATCGTGGTTTCGCGCTGGTTGGTGATCCCGATTGCGTCTGGAGTGATTTGTGTTTGTTCAATCACGTCTTTCATCACGGCAAGCGAGGTGTCGATCAAGTCCTGTGCATCATGTTCAACCCATCCTGATTGTGGGAAATGCTGGTCAAATTCTTGTTGTGCCGTGGCCACGGGGGATAATTGCGCATCAAATAAGATCGCGCGGGTCGATGTCGTGCCTTGATCCAAGCTTAAAATATGATGAGTCATTACGCTTTCCCTTGGCTTTTGATCCTGTTCGACACGCCCGCAGGTGATGTATTGGCCGCTGGCAGCAAGTCATGGATATTTTCGCTGATCCAACTTTCAAGTCTGGTGGTTTGATCTTTGGTTAAGCGAAGGCCAAGCTTTGTTCTGCGCCATATAATATCATCGGCTTTGCGCGCAAACTCCTGTAAAATCAGATACCTGACCTCATTTTCATATAGGTCTGCGCCAAAATGCTGCCCCATGTCAGTTGGGTCGTCGAGGTTTTCAAACAAAGCCTTGGCGCGTGTTCCATACAGACGCACCAAACGGTCCGCATGGGTTTTTTCCACAAACGGGTATTGAATTTGCAGATCAGTGCTGAGCTGATCATGTTCATTTAAAGGAAAATCTCCGCCAGGCAGCGGGGCAGATTTTGTCCATGCAGGTCCGATTGAAATATGTTCGGCCAGCTTTTCCAAGACATCTTCCGCGAGGCGTCTATGGGTCGTGATTTTCCCGCCAAAGACATTTAAAAGCGGCGCACCATCACTGTTTAAATTCAAAACATATTCGCGCGTGGCTGCGGTGGCTGAGGATGCGCCATCCTCATATAAAGCCCGAACCCCAGCATATTCATGTACGATATCCTTCTGGGTGACAGGTTGCTTCAGATATGAACTTGCAAAGTCTAACAGATAGGCCCGCTCGGTGTCTGAGATTTGCGCCGCCAGCGGATCATCCTTTTGCGCGGCTTCGGTTGTACCAATCAAAGTGAAATCGTTTTCATAGGGGATCAAAAATATAATCCGCCCATCAGGTCCTTGTAAAAAATAAGCTTTTTCATGATCATATAGTTTCTTAGTCACGATGTGAGATCCGCGAACACGCCGCAGATTGGCTGTTGTCGTCACGCTCACCACATTTTTGATCACATCCGTGACCCAAGGTCCGGTCGCGTTCACCAAACTATGTGCAAAAACAGTACCTTGATCGCCCATATCAATGCGCCACATGCCGTTTTCACGGCGCGCTGATATCACTGCAGTGTTCACATGAATTTGCGCTCCAAGTTCAAGTGCATCCAGTGCCAAAAGGCTCACCAATCTGGCGTCATCCACCCAGACGTCTGAATACTCGAATGCGCGTTTGAAGTCTGTTGAGAGGGGCTGACCCTCGGGGGCTGTCCCGAGATTTAGACTTTTAGTTCCCTCAAGAATTTCACGTTTGCCCAAAATATCATAAAGCCACAACCCCGTGCGGATCATCCAGCTTGGTCTGCGCCCTTTGGTCCATGGCATGAAAAATGAAATAAGCCGAGAGGCAGGTGTCGTCGTATCAAACCGCATGTCTGGGGAAAGCGGCAGGACAAATCGCATTGGCCAAGCAATATGGGGCATTGATTTTAAGAGGACTTCACGCTCTTGCAGAGCTGAGCGCACCAGTTTGATTTCGCCATACTCCAGATAGCGCAACCCGCCGTGAAAAAGCTTTGTCGACTTTGATGAGGTCGCTTGTGCCAGATCACCTTTTTCAGCCAAAGCGACATTTAATCCCCGCCCCGCGGCATCGCGGGCGATTGCGCAACCGTTTATGCCTCCACCGATGATGAAAAGATCAAGGGGGTCGCTTGGTTGTGTTGCGGGCTGACCAAAGGTGGTTTGAGTATGAGATTGCATTGCCGTGCCTTTCGCCATTTGTTTTATGGCTTAGGTTTAGCGAAATCCCACGACTGTCAAGCTCACTACCGATTTGTCTGGGGCATATGACGGTAAGTTTCCGTTATGACCGTCGTTTTTATCGAGCGCATTACGGTGTTTATCCGGAAATTGGCGTGAGCCATTCAATAAACTTAGCGTCAGGTGGAACCTAAAACCAAGCAATGTCCCCTGAAGAATCTTCTGTCAGAGCAAAAGGCGCATCCACGTTATCGAACAGCTTATGGGCCAAGTGGCGCAACTTTATAGCTTCGCTCAAGGGCGCAATTTCGATGGATTGAGTGTTTTCAATCTTGGACATATGCCCCATGATGCGTTGCAGGTCGTCTAAAGTTTGATGCAACCTATCAATTGCTTGTAGGCTGCGTTGTACAGCAGGCGATAGGGCTTTTGCTTCGGAAATCGTGGGGCCAAGGGCAATTTGCACTTCTGTTGCCAAGATGACTAAAGCCATCAGTTCATCTTGAATCCTGTTATGCAAAGTACCCGTCGCAATAGAAGTTTCGGGCAGCGAAAGCTTTTCGGCATTCGGGGTTGATGCGTGCATATTCATTACAGCTTCCCCACAATCGCCTCAATAGACGCACGAAGACGTGGTGGATCAAACGGCTTTTTTAGAAAATTATTCATGCCCAGACGTTTACCATGATCAATGATCTCCCTGTCTGCGCGGCCTGTGATCAGAAGAAACCCGACGCCGCGGGTCGGAGCGTTTGATCGAAGCGAGTGCAGCAGTTGTAACCCGTCCATACCCGGCATGTTGTAGTCCGATATGACAAGATGCACAGGAAAGGACGCGATTTTCTGTAGGGCTGTTTGGCCATCCGATGCGCTGGCAACATGCCTGATGCCAAATGAATCGAGTGCATTGGTAATAAGTCCACGGCTTGTAGACATATCATCGACAACCAAGACGCGAATTTGATCTCGTAATGCCATATTTAAGTCTCCAATTGTGGTGATAGTCGCAGGTTTTGTTGCCGAAGATTGGGGCGGTAGGTTGTAACTCCCGCACTTTTGAAAAGCTTGGAGGAGTCACTGTTTAATCGCTCGGAATGTCCCAAAAGCAACCAGCCATTTTCTGTCATTGCGCTGTGAAATCGTTTGTACAGTTTGGCTTGTGTTGCGTCGTCAAAGTAAATCACAACGTTCCTGCAAAAAATGACATCGAAACTGCCGCGCATTGGCCAATCGGCATGCAGATTCAGCTGTCTAAACGAAACGAGGTCCTTAACCTGTTGTTTAATTTGAAAAATTTCTTCACCACGGACATTCTCGATTGAAAAATAGTTTTTAATTACGTTGTCGGTTAAGCCAGAGGTCATAGCACCAGCATATCGTCCAGACACCGCATGCGCCAATACCTCTGGGTCGATATCAGTCGCGAGAATTTTGATGTCCTGTGCCGCGATGGTCTCGTCGACATCCAGAAGCGCCATTGCAATCGAATAGGGTTCTTGCCCATTCGAGCACCCAGCCGACCAAATTCTGACTTTTTCGCCGCGTTTAAGCTTGTTCTGCAGTTCGGGCAGTATTGTCTTTTTTAAGGTGTCGAAGTGATGAGTTTCCCTGAAGAAATGCGACACATTAGTCGTTAGGGCTGAAATGAAATGCTTCATTTCATCTAGGTTTTGCCCATTTTGCAAAAACACCAGATATGAATCAAAGTCACGAATTTCCAATGCTCTAAGGCGTTTTGTCAGACGTGACTTCACCATAGACTGTTTAGAATTTGACAGAATAATGCCAGCCTCGTCATGCGCGATGGCTGCTATTTTTTTGAATGTAGACTCCGAAATTGAAGTCTCAATATTTCTGGCTGGGGCGTTCATGCGGTTTAAGCTGCCTCTTCATCTTGGGGTGGCATAACGGCATTTAGGTCCAAAATTCTGATCATTTTGCCATTTACAATTGTCAGGGCCGACACAAATGTGCGTGCGTCGTCCGCTGCAAGGTCAGGAGGCGTTTGCATTTCGTCTGTCGGAATCGCCAGAATATCTGACACCGCATCGACCATGAGGCCAGCAGTGCGACCGCCTAGATCGACCACGATGATAACATTTCGTTCGCTTTCTTCCCCCGCCATAAGGCCCAACCGCGCGGCGAGATCTAAGATAGGGAGGACCGTTCCCCTAAGGTTGATAACGCCTTTTACAAATGACGGCGCATGGGGTAGTGATGTTGCCTTTGCAGAGCCTCTGATTTCCCTTACGGACATAATATCCACAGAATAATCTTGTCCGCCCACGCGAAAGGACAGGAGTTCAATTGATGATGTATCAGTTTGCTTTTCGGTATCAGTCATATCGTTATCCTACGAGTGGAACTGATGCGTTCCGTTGTTTTGTTTTCCCTGAGGCTTGGCTTACGAGATCAGAAGGATCCAAAATGAGGGCAATTTGTCCGTCACCCAAAATTGTTGCAGCAGCAATTCCTGGCACTCTACCATAGCTACCTTCAAGTCCCTTGATGACGACTTGACGCTGGTCTTCGATTGTATCAACGGCCAAGGCAGCTCTGTTGCCGTCTTCTTGGCCGATCAAAAGAACGGTCCCACCGACATACTTACCTTGCGGGGGGCGGTATCCCAATTCGGCGCCAAGATCTAGGAGCGGCACAAAGCCGCCGCGTATCTGCACGACATGCGTATCTGGGCCCAGAGATTTCAGATCATCATCCGTCAGGGTAAGCGTTTCGAGAATAGCGTTGAGCGGCACAACCAAGGTTTCGTCACCTACCTTGACAACCATTCCGTCCAACACTGCGAGTGTCAGCGGGAGCGAGATTGAAAATGTGGTACCTTTACCTTCAACAGACGAAATCGTGATACGTCCGCCCAAGGATTGTATCGAGCTTTTGACCACATCCATGCCGACGCCCCGTCCCGATAGGTTGGATATTTCAGAGGCTGTAGAGAAGCCTGGCATGAAGAGTAGGTTGTCGATGTCGTTGTCGCTAAGCAGCATGTCCTCGGGTATCAGGTTCTTTTCGATAGCGATCTCACGCACGCGCTTACGGTTAATACCGGCACCATCATCGGCGACTTCTATGAGAATGCGACCTGAGCGATGCTGCGCGGACATGGTAACGCGACCCTCGCGCGGCTTACCCGCGGCCTCGCGTTTTTCGGGGGATTCCAAACCGTGGTCTACTGCGTTTCTAATCATATGCGTTAAAGGATCAGCGAGACGTTCGATGACTGTTTTGTCAACTTCTGTGTTCTCACCAATTGTGTGAAGTTTGACTTCTTTTTTTACTGACGCTGAGGATTCACGAACGATGCGGCCCATGCGCTGAAACAACGATTTAATTGGTTGAGCGCGGATCATCATTACAGATTCTTGAATGTCGCGCGTGAGTTGTAAAAACTCTTCCAAACCAGTTGAAACTGGAGAATTCGGGGGAAGACCAGCTTCTGTCACCGATTGACTGAGCATGGCTTGATTGATGACGAGTTCTCCCACAAGATTTACAAGGCGGTCGACGCGCTCTAGGTCAACGCGCACCGTGGCACGCGGTTGCGTGGGGGCTGTTTTGGTGGTTTCTGTCGCCTTGTCAGTTGGCGGCGTTGGCTTTTGTTGCTCAACCGGCTCGGGGGAGACTTCGCTGGGATCCTGTTTTTCAACATTTGAAGGCGCGGGCATGATGTCAGGCAGCGCAGTCTCAGCGGGAAGGGGTTTAACCTCTTTCTCCAGCGCGTCGGCGGTGGTCAGCGGTGCACAGGTAGGGAGAGCGGATGCAGTTTCAAATTCTCCATCAAGAGATTCATTTGATCCCCCTGAATTGGGTGAAATTTCCAAAACACATAAACCATCAACAAACTCGAAGACTTCTCGAACAGCCTCCATGGGTTCATCAGTCGCAATTTTAATGGTCCATTCCAAATGGCCCAATTCTGGATCCAATTCCGCAATATTAGGTAATTTATCTGTATTGCAGGAGACTTCAATGTCACCCATGTCGCGCAAGGCGCGCAAAAGGTACAATGGCTCATTTCCTGATGCGTAGAGGCTAGCGTCAGGCTTAAAGAGGATTGTGAAACCCTTTAGCCCGCTTGCTGCATCGGTTTTGCTGAGTGTCGGATCAGCATCATCTTGAGAGAGATCAAGCGGCGGAAGGCCCGGAATGTCAGGTAGGTTTGGCATTGCGAGATCGCCGCCAGCCAAATCTAAGGACAAGGTTGCGGGGGTGAAATCAAAGTCTTCCTCTTCGGGCTCGTCTTGTGCGCCAACCAAAGCATCAAGCTGAGCCAAAACAGGTTCAGTTTTGGATTCAGGCAAGGGGGTATCGTCGCGCGCAGCACGTACCAAATCGGCCAAAACATCCCCACATGTGAAGAATAAACGAATGGCGTCAGCATCTGGTGCTAAACGGCCTGTTCGCACTTCGTCCATAGCTGTTTCAAATCGGTGTGCAAAGTGCACGAGATCATCCAAGCCAAAGGCACCAGCGCCGCCTTTGATGGAGTGAACTGCCCTGAAAACGATGTTAATCGTCTCTGATTCAGAGTTGCCATCTTCCATTAAGGTGAGCCCATCTTGAAGACTTTCAAGAAGTTCTTCGCATTCTATAAAGAACGAGGCGCGAATTTCTGCCATTGGATCGGACATTTGGTGATCTCCTATCCCGTAACCATCTGAAGGGCTTTGACCAATTTCGCAGGATCAAAAGGCTTGACGATCCAGCCCGTTGCGCCAGCCGCGCGGGCTTTGGCTTTGAGTTCATCGGCACTTTCAGTGGTCAAAACGAGAATAGGAATTTTGCCCCATTTTTCTTCTGAACGCACTGCATCCATAAAGCCAAACCCGTCCATGCGGGGCATGTTGATATCTGTGATAATAACGTCGGGTTCGATGTTGCTGAGAACTTCTAGTCCATGCACGCCATCTTCTGCTAAATGAGTCGTGAATCCAGCAGATGAAAGGGCAAGATTAAGCATATCGCGCATAGTGCGGCTGTCATCGACAGCAAGGACTTCAAGGCTCATGTCCAAGTCTCCGGTTGTGTAAAGTTTTCAACGGTGAATCCGAATAGGCTAAGCAGATCGATACAGCCCTCAGATGCATTTATGACGCGTGTTATTTGTCCTGCGCCATGACGTGTTTTGATTGCACTGAGCAAAATTTGCAGAGATTGCGCACTGAGGTGGCGCACTTGTGCTGCATCGATAATAAGTTCGGGGTCATCAATCTCGCGTAGCTCTGTGAGCAAGGGGCCTACGGATTGATAATCGAGACGATCGTGAAGTTGCACTTGAACTGTCATTGTGCCCCTCCCGTGAACCGTTGTGTGAATGTCATTTTAAATCCCTTACAGAGCCGAACGTTGGAGTCTGTGTAACGGGTGGTCCGTTAAGACGAGGTTACGGCAGGCAAAAAAATGTCACAGAAAAAAGCCCCAACTTAAAAAGCTGGGGCTAAATGATCTTTAAAACGATGTGGTTTAAGTGGGTTAGGTGGAAATGCTTTGAAGATGCGAAGCGCAGCCTGTCAGGGCTGCGTAGTCATCTTCGATCACGCTCACACTAAAGTTCTGCATGAACCCCGCAAAACGGCCCTTATCACGAAAGGCTGTGGCGAAATCAAATCGGTCGAGGTAGGGCGCCATGGCGCGTGCGACACCGCCGACCAAAAAGACACCACCAAATGGCAATTGGATCAATGAAAGATTGCCTGCAACCGTTCCCAGAATTTTGACAAAAACTTCAACGGTTTCATCCGCGCGTGGGTCATTTCCAAGCTCTACCGATTTCATAATATCTGCGGCTGATTTTTCCTGTGGATCATCAGCTTGCATGCCTAAAAACACATAGACGCGTTCCAAACCGCGCCCTGACAAGACATCTTCGACGGCTGGAAACCCATGCGCGTTTTCAACGAATCTACACAGATCCAGCTCTTTCTCATTGCGGATCGGCAAGTTGGCGTGGCCTGATTCAGACGGTGCAACAAATCGCCCATTCGCTGTCTCATACACAGGGGCTGCGTTGAACCCTGTGCCTACGCCGATGACCAACCGGACCGCATTGGGTGAGATCGGTGTCGAAGATTGTGCAGGAGTGATGGAAAGCAGGTTGGATTCTGGAATGTGACCCAAAGCATGACCTTGCGCCTGTAAGTCATTAAGAATAGATGCATTTTCTGCATTGGTAGCGCGTAGCAATGTGTCACGATCAATGGTCCAATCGAGGTTGGTCATGGTGCCAACCCCATCGCGCACGAGGCCTGCGATGGCCACACATGCGCCCTTGCAATCGACATTACCTTCTTCTGAAATATATTGGCGCAATACTGTTTCCAAGCCAGGGTAGCGCGCATTTTGATAACGGCGCACAGTGTTTGGCAGCAATTTTGTGCCATCCGCCAAGGCCACACGGGTGTTTGTGCCGCCGATATCTGCAACGAGAGAAAGAGTGTTATCTGGATGCTTTGTCATTTTAGGTTCTTTTCAAGGCTTGCTTGAGCATCTCATAGGATGCTTTTGGGGTGCGTTCTAGGGTCTCAAAGTCAACATGTACGATGCCGAACCGTTTGTCATAGCCTTCAGCCCATTCATAATTGTCGAGCAAAGACCAATAAAAGAAGCCGTTTAGATTAACGCCATCATCGATGGCTTGCTTCATCGCGCCGAGGTGACGTTGAATAAAGGCGATCCGTTCGGGATCATTGACGCTACCGTCTTTTACACGATCCTCCCATGCCATGCCATTTTCTGTGACATAAATCGGCAGATCACCCACATAGTCATTTTTCATGCGGGTGAGAAAGTGATGTAAACCTTCTGGATAGACTTCCCAACCCATCTGCGTGGTCTCGCGGTGGCCTTGGACTGGACGGGTGGCAGGCCAAGCGGAGGCCTGTTCATCATGCGCATGATTTTTGCGTGTGTAATAATTGACGCCAAGCCAGTCAAGCGGTTGATGGATATGGGTTTTTAGGTCATCTTGCCACCCTTTAGGCATATGGGGTTCAAAGCCTTCCAGTGCCTCTTTTGGATAGGTGCCTTTGGTCATGGCCTCGATAAACCAACGATTGTAGATCGCATCCTCAGTTGCGGCTGCAGCCAGATCTTGTGCGGAATTCGAAGCTGGGTTTGCATATTCAAAATTAAGAGCGATGCCCAAGTTTTTACGCCCCTTTGCGCGCAGGCGCGTCATCGCCTCGCCATGGGCTTTCATGACATGATGCATGGCGCGGGCTGTCGCGCGAATGTCACGCAGGCCCGGCGCATGGATGCCAAGAAAATGAGATAGATAGGCCGTACACCATGGTTCGTTGATTGTGGCGATACCTTCCATCCGATCGCCGATACGCGCATCGATAATCTCTGTGTAATCGCCAAACCAATTGTGGACATCTGGGTTTGTCCAGCCGCCGAGATCTGACAGGGCCGCAGGCATTTCCCAATGATACAAGGTCTGATACGGCTTTAATCCGCGTTCCAAAAGCGCGTCTGTCAAGCGATCATAATAGTCCAAACCTTCTTGATTTACGGTGCCGCGACCTTCGGGAAGCACGCGAGACCAAGAGGTGGAAAACCTGTAGGCATCGAAATTGCCTTGCTGTAGCAGATCGAAATCTTCGTTGAACCGATGGTAATGATCACATGCAACCGCGCCTGTTTCGGCCCTTACAACATTGCCGGGCGTCGCGGCAAAACTATCCCAGTGAGACGGACCTGCGCCGCCAAAACCGCTACCTTCGATTTGATAGGCTGCAGTTGCTGCGCCAAACTGAAACCCCGAAGGAAAATCTTTACGCGTTAGGGTCATTGGTCTCTCCCATTTAAGGTGCGCACATCATGGCACGCAGGCTTATCTCTGTAGTGCTGCTAGCGCTAACTTAAGTTGGCGCAGCCGTATCAGAGTCAAAAATATAAATCCAGTGATCAGAGTAAACTTGTGTTGAAATGTCAGTAAATCGCATCCTGCTGCGCTCAGTGTTACCCGTAGCGCTTTGGATGGCAAATTATTTTCATGAAATTTGCGTTCAGTTTAGCTCGGTTTTGGAGCATTTGGGGTCTGTGGGGCAGGGCCCGTGGTGTTGCCGATAATCAGTTCGGCCTCCAACAAAACATGGCGCGGTGGCAAGGTTGGATCAGCGATTTGATCCATCAACAGCTGTGCGCAGATGTGCCCTGCTTGGCGCACCGAAGATCTTGTGGCTGTATAAATAGGTTCTGTGGTTCCGTTGCGAAAATAGGATAATTCATCATCGTGAACGATCAAAGAGACCTCTTTTCCAAATGTGAGTCCGAGTTCGCTACAGGCCCGCCTTATCCCGATCCCAACAATGATGGAGGAAGCCAAAAAGGCCGTTGGCGGATTGCCTTGTTGCATTGCGGTCATGGTTGCCACATACCCGTAATCTTCGGTCATCTCATCGCTAAAGCAGAGGGCTTTGTCTTCTGGTATCCCGTTAGCTTTCAATGCTTTAAGGTGTCCAGTTAACCTACGGTCCGCAAAATCCATCCCGATCAAGCCGTTCAGCAAGGCGATCCTTTTGTGGCCGAGGTCGATCAAAAACTGTGTCGCGCGTTCGAAGGCACGGATGTTGTTCATATCGACCCATGTGTAGTCATTTGAATCATCACCTTTTGAGCGGCCATGAACCACGAAAGGCATTCCGATGGTTTTCAGCAAATTGATACGAGGATCATTTTTGACGGGACCATGCACGATAACGCCGTCAACTGATCCTTTGGCCGCGATTTTACGATAGGCGTGCTCCTCTCCAGTGTCAGGAACAATCGTTAAGTGCATGTCGTAGTTTTCGCGCGAATAAACTTCAGAGGCTCCTGCGACAAAGTCTGTAAAAACGGGATTTACCACCTCATGCTTCGTCGACATCGGAATCACGTGACCCACAGCATGGGTGCGCCCCGTTGCCAATCCCTGAGCGCGCGTATTGGGGATATAATGATATTTGCGCGCCGCCGCATTGACGCGATTTCGCGTGGCTTCTGACACTTCTGGATAACCGTTTAAAGCCCTGCTGACCGTGGTTTGGGACAGATTCAGGATTTTTGATAACTCTTTGAGGTTCATAGCAAACGTCTCTCCAAAACGCTGTGAGTGAAGCGCAGATTAACGGCTGTTTACATATGAAGTAAACCCCGTACGGTGGTGTCATAAGTTTAGCCGGCGCTGAATAATGTCATAAACTTAAGGGCAAAGTGCGTCTCAAATACAGTGTTTGCCTTGACATGGTTTTGAGTTTTGGTGCAGATTGAAACTACCAAAGCGCTTTGAGTTGTTTCAGCTCAAGCTGGCGAGTCGGTAATTATATGCCCGAAGAGGGTAGTGAAACTGGGAGGTTTTATATGAAAAAGTCACTTTGGACTGGTGCAGCTTTGGCTGCCATCGTCGCTGGTTCAGTATCCGCACAGGATCTGTCAGGCGAAACAATCACAGTATTCGGCACATGGCTCACACCTGAGTCAGACGTGATTGAATCTATTTTTGACGTCTTCGAAGAACAAACTGGAGCAACGGTAAAATACGTCGGTTCAGACAGCTTTGAGCAGCAGATCATCATTGATGCTGAAGCAGGTTCAGCTGCCAACATTTCTATTTTCCCTCAGCCTGGCCTTGCGGCCGACCTTGCATCACGCGGTTTCTTGACGCCGTTGAAAGAGGGTACAGCTGAGTGGGTTGCAGAAAACTATGCTGCTGGCCAGTCATGGGTTGATCTTGCAACCTTTGCCGACCAAGACGGCAACGAAAACCTGTACGGCATGTTCTTCCGAGTGGATCTGAAATCCCTCGTTTGGTACTCGCCTGAAAACTTCGAAGACGCAGGCTATGAAGTGCCAGAGACTATGGAAGATCTCAAAGCACTTAACGATCAAATCGTTGCAGATGGCGGCACACCTTGGTGTCTTGGTCTAGGATCAGGCGCGGCAACAGGTTGGCCTGCGACCGATTGGGTCGAAGATCTTTTGCTACGCACTCAAACGCCTGATGTCTACGACGGCTGGGTGAGCAACGAAATCAAATTCGACGATCCGCGCATTGTTGCAGCCATCGAAGAATTTGGCGCATTTGCTTTGAACGACGATTATGTTGCAGGCGGTGCGGGTGCTGTTGCATCCACCGATTTCCGTGACAGCCCTAAAGGTTTGTTCGCGTCACCACCTCAGTGCTACATGCACCGTCAGGCGTCTTTCATTCCAGCCTTCTTCCCTGAAGGCACACAGGTCGGCGAAGATGCAGATTTCTTCTACTTCCCATCCTACGCAGACAAAGAGCTGGGCAACCCAGTCTTGGGTGCGGGTACATTGCTTGCCATCACCAACCCGTCTGAAGGTGCACAAGCGCTTGTTGAATTCATGCGCGACCCTGCTGCACATGAAATCTGGATGGAAGCTGGCGGTTTCTTGACACCACACAAAGGCGTTGACACATCCAAGTTCTCTAGCGATTCAGAGCGCGCGATGAATGAAATTCTGTTGAATGCGACAACATTCCGCTTTGATGGTTCTGACTTGATGCCTGGTGGTGTTGGTGCGGGTTCATTCTGGACTGGTATGGTTGACTACGCTGGTGGCAAAGACGCTGGCGAAGTTGCAACTGGCATCCAATCTTCATGGGACTCTTTGAAGTAAGCTAAATCAATTGGGGCAATCCAGATTATCTGGGTTGCCCTGTTCTATTCTGTGGTCGGTGCATGTTTTGCCCATCACGACATTGCAGGTTTTCACAGTCCATTGTTGTATTTCGAAAAAAGCGAGACGGCCATGCGCCAGACTGCTTTTTTCGTGTTACAATCATCCGTGGTTGACCAAATTTAGATTGAAACGAAGCGTTGCACGAAGCCACGCTGTCGGGAGGGGATTATGCATCCAGCCATTCAAGGTCTTGTGACCATCATATTCGGAGTAGGGGGCTGTGTCGGCTATTTCTACTTTTCGAACATTGTTCTCGACAAGGTGCTGTTTCCAGCGCGCGGCGTGCACGCTGGGCGAAATATCAATCGTGCCAATTTGGTGCGCCCTTGGTTGTTTTTGTTTCCAGCACTTGCGGCTTTGTCTTTATACTTGGCCTATCCTGTGGTCGAAACGCTGCGTCTATCTTTGACAGACCGCAAACTTGATGGTGCCTTCGTAGGCTTTGCCAATTACAGTCAGATGTTTTCGGAAGAAAAATTCTGGGAAGCACTCAGCAACAACTTTTTGTGGCTCTTGGTCGTTCCCGCTATGTCGACGATCTTTGGACTTTTGGTTGCGCAGCTTACAGATCGGATCAAATGGGGCGCACTTGCTAAGTCTTTGATTTTTATGCCGATGGCGATTTCTATGGTCGGTGCCTCTGTGATCTGGAAACTGGTCTATGATGCGCGCCCAGAGGGGGCGGATCAGATCGGTATTTTGAATGCGGTCTATATTTTCTTTGGCGGCGATACGCCCCAAACTTGGTTGACTATGCCATTTTGGAACAACTTTTTCTTGATGGCGGTTTTGATCTGGATTCAGACGGGTTTCGCTATGGTGATCCTATCTGCCGCTTTGCGCGGAGTCCCCGAAGAAACAGTAGAAGCCGCGATCGTCGATGGGGCCAACCCGTTTCAGATTTTCTTCAAAATCAAGATGCCTCAGATCATGACAACTGTCGTTGTTGTTTGGACCACAATCACCATCACAGTGCTGAAAGTGTTTGATATCGTTTTTGCTATGACAAACGGGCAATGGGAAACGCAGGTCTTGGCCAATTACATGTATGATAAATTATTCCGCGCCTCAGATTGGGGTGTTGGATCGGCGGCTGCGATGATCATCATGCTGATGGTCTCACCGATCTTGGTTTGGAATGTGCGCAACGCGCGCAAAGAAATGCGATAGGGGCAGGCGAATGGATAATATTGCAGGTCAAAAGTCATCCCTCACATGGGCTGTCCATATTTCGGTCGTTGTTTTGGTGGTCTTATGGTTGTTGCCAACAGTCGGATTGCTGGTGTCGTCTTTTCGATCGGCGGATCAGATCGCCACGACTGGCTGGTGGAAATCCCTGTTCCCACAAGAGCAAAACTTGGTCATTCGAACTGAGCGTCCTGATGCGCAAGAGTTCATCGACGGCGTCTACGTGCTTGAAGGCAACCTGTTTGAATTGGGCGATGCGGCCGATGGCGTGGTTTCTGTTTGGGGTACATCATCGCGTGAAATTGATGCCTATTCAGCAGGCGAAACTGCGGATTTGGGCGATAAAGGTCTTTTGACCATCCAAGCGAACGGTGACTATCGCTTTGAAAATCAATCTGAATTTTCTGGATCACGTGGCCAGCGTGTCTTTATGACAGCCGTCAGCCCGCCCAGCTTTTCGCTGGATAACTACCGTAATGTTTTGTTCTCGAATTCTAGCTCATCTTCTATGGGCAAGGCTTTTATCAACACGCTGACAGTGTCGATCCCTGCAACGATCATTCCGATCCTGATCGCGGCTTTCGCGGCCTACGCTCTGGCTTGGATGGACTTTCCTGGGCGCGCACTTTTGGTGGCCTTCGTTGTTGGGCTTTTGGTTGTACCGTTGCAGCTGGCCCTGATCCCTTTGCTAAAGCTGCACTTAGGTGTTGGTATCGGCAAAGGCTATCTGGGGGTCTGGCTGGCGCATACGGGATTTGGCCTGCCTTTGGCGATCTATTTGCTGCGCAATTATATGGTCGGCCTGCCAAAGGACATTATCGAAAACGCCCGCGTGGATGGGGCAACTGAATTTCAAATTTTCGTAAAAATCATCCTGCCTTTGTCTTTCCCAGCACTCGCCTCTTTCGCGATTTTCCAGTTCCTTTGGACATGGAATGATCTCTTGGTGGCACTGGTGTTCTTGATCGACAGTTCAGGCGACACAACAGTCATGACACGCCAGATTATTGAGCTTTTGGGATCCAAAGGCGGTAACTGGGAAATTCTTGCGACAGCAGCCTTTATTTCAATAACGGTGCCGCTGATCGTGTTCTTCGCAATGCAAAAATACCTTGTGCGCGGCTTGCTGGCCGGCTCAGTTAAATAAGAGAAGTCTTTGAATATGAACGCTCCTACTCCTACAACATTCACCCGTGATCCTGATTGGTGGCGTGGTGCTGTGATCTACCAAATCTACCCGCGCTCGTTTCAAGACAGCACAGGGGACGGCATTGGCGATCTTGCAGGTATCGTGAAACGCTTGCCCTATATTGCCTCCCTTGGGGTCGATGCTATTTGGATTTCGCCTTTCTTCACATCGCCAATGAAAGACTTTGGCTATGATGTGTCTGACTACTGTGATGTCGATCCGATGTTTGGCGCGCTCAGCGATTTTGATGCAGTGATTGAAGCGGCTCATGCCAATGGCGTGAAAGTTCTGATCGATCTGGTGATGTCGCATACGTCTGACCAACACCCTTGGTTTGCTGAAAGCCGAGCGGCCACGCCAAATGATAAATCCAATTGGTATGTCTGGGCGGATGCAAAACCTGATGGCACACCGCCCAACAATTGGCTATCTATCTTTGGCGGACCAGCTTGGCACTGGGATGCAGGGCGTATGCAATATTACCTGCACAACTTCTTGACCTCACAGCCTGATCTCAACTTCCATGAACCTGCTGTGCAAACGGCAATGCTGGATGTGGCTAAGTTCTGGTTAGAGCGCGGTGTTGATGGTTTCCGTCTGGATACGATCAATTTCTACATGCATGACGAAGAGCTTCGCGATAACCCTGTTTTGCCTGTCGAAAAACGCAATTCAAACATCGCGCCCGCTGTGAACCCTTACAACTGGCAAGAGCACGTTTATTCGAAAAACCACCCCAAGAATGTGGAATTCTTACGCAAACTGCGCGCTGTCATGCAGCCCTATAACGCAGCAGCCGTGGGCGAAGTGGGCGATGCGCAACGTGGTTTGGAAATCCTTGGTCAATACACCAAGGGCGATGACTTGATGCATATGTGTTACGCTTTTGAATTGCTGTCTGGCGATAAACCGTCAGCCGATTACATCAAAGATGTCATGGATCACGTTGAAAAAGTCGCCAGCGAAGGCTGGGCTTGCTGGGCCTATTCCAACCATGATGTTGTGCGTCATCCGACCCGCTGGGGACTAAATGACGACGCGATGCGGTGCTTCACGACCTTGATGATGTGTCTCAAAGGGTCGGCTTGTATCTATCAAGGCGAAGAATTGGGGCTGCCCGAAGCCGATGTGGCCTTTGAGGATTTGCAAGACCCCTACGGCATCGAATTCTGGCCAGAATTCAAAGGCCGCGATGGCTGTCGCACGCCGATGGTTTGGGAAAAGACCAACCAGAATGGAGGCTTCTCTGATGCAGATAAACCTTGGTTGCCCGTAAGTTCTGAGCATTTGAAAACCACAGTGGCCGACTTGGAAGGCGATGACAGCGCAATTTTGGCGCATTACCGTCACGCCATTGCCCTGCGCCAAAATAACGCTGCTTTGAAATCAGGGGCTTCAACACCGTTGAGTGTCGATCAAAATTGTCTGGTGTTTACACGTTCAAACGCAGACAGTGAAATCTATTGTGCGTTCAACATGTCTGATGAAACAGCAACATTGACCGCGCCATCAGGCGATTGGACTGCCGTGGACACAGCTCTAAAAACGGTCGCAGTCGATGGTGGCACAGTGACTTTGGGCCCGTGGCAGGTATGCTTGCTGCAACGCGATTTGACATAAGAGGGATGGGATCAACATGGCTGAACTAAAACTGACAGGTGTCTCAAAAACCTATGGTGGTAAGGTTGAGGTGCTCAAAGACATCAATCTTGATATCAAAACTGGCGAATTGGTTGTTTTCGTTGGCCCTTCGGGCTGTGGCAAATCCACCCTGCTGCGTATGATTGCAGGGCTTGAAAAGATCACAGGCGGTCTGTTTGAAATTGATGGCGTGAAAATGAATGACGTGCCACCCGCGCAGCGCGGCATCGCGATGGTGTTTCAATCCTATGCGCTTTATCCGCATATGACCGTGCGCGACAACATGGCCTTTGCAATGAAAATCGCCAAGAAATCCCAAGCCGAAATCGACGCAGCTGTCTCAAATGCTGCGAAGATTTTGCAATTGGATGACTATCTTGATCGCCTGCCCAAAGCCCTGTCTGGCGGTCAACGTCAACGTGTTGCTATTGGCCGTGCGATTGTACGTGACCCCAAAGTCTATTTGTTCGATGAACCCCTGTCCAACTTGGATGCGGCTTTGCGTGTGGCAACACGTATCGAGATCGCGCAGCTTAAAGAAGCTATGCCAAACAGCACCATGGTCTATGTGACCCACGACCAAGTCGAGGCCATGACCTTGGCTGATCGCATTGTTGTTTTGGCCAACAAAGGCATCGCACAAGTGGGATCACCTTTGGATCTGTACGAGCGTCCAGACAATGAATTTGTCGCGCAATTTATCGGCTCACCATCGATGAACCTCATCCCTGGTGAAATCACGGGCACAGGTGCTCAGACCACGGTCACACTGGCGGGCGGCGGCATCGCTATTTCTGCCATTCCAACCGAAGCAGAAGACATGGGGCGTCAAGTCAATGTGGGTGCGCGCCCCGAAGATATGCATGTGGTCGAAGGCACGGGCATCGTCAACGGCACTGTGAAATTCACCGAAGCCTTGGGCGAAGTGACCCTAGTTTACTTTGAATCTGAGCGCGGCGAAGACCCTGTGATTGCCAAGTTGATCGGTATTCACAAAGGTCTGCGAGGCCAGCAGATCAGTCTGACAGCGGCGCCAGAAAAGGTGCACCTGTTTGCTGACGGCGTGAGCATGCGCAAATAAGTGCTTTCGTCTAAATCGGATGTGAAAGGGCCGCCTTCTGGGCGGCCTTTTTTATCTGCCTTGGGGTCTTTCACAGGGCCTTATCCCTGTGTTTGCGACAACACTGTGCTAGCGTTGAAACGGTGCGGGTGATAGCTATTGAGTGCGGCAAATAGGATCCCATATGACACGGCCAACAGCGCATAAACTGCCCCCCAAACCCATCAATACAGCGCCAAAAGGTTTTTGGCGCGCCACGCCCTTGGCAATTTTCCCACCAATTTTAGGACTGTTTGGTATTGGTTTGGCATGGCGCGCAGCAGCCATACAACTCGGCGCGCCCGTCTGGATCGGAGAAATGATCCTTGGGGGGGTGAGCTTGCTTTATATTTTTGCAGGCATTGCTTACAAAGCCAAAGTCCTGCGCCGTCCCACTGCCTTGCTGGATGACGCTAAAATTTTGCCAGGGCGGGCAGGGATGTCAGCTATGACGGCTGCGATGTTTTTATTTGCGGCTACTTTGGTGCCCTATTGGACATTGGGGGCTCAAATTGTTTTGGTCGGCGGGCTTTTGGGGCATGCGGGAGGGGCTGTGATTATCATACGCGCCTTGTTGCAAGGCCCGAGTGAGCAACGTCGCGTGACCCCTGTGTGGCACCTCAGTTTTGTTGGCTTCATCATTGCCCCTGTGGCTGCTGTGCCTTTGGGATGGTTGGGGTTGAGTGAGTTTATTTACGCGACAACCTTGCCGATTGCTGTGGCGATCTGGCTGATCTCGGCTTTGCAATTCATGCGTGCGGGCGTGCCTGCGCCTTTGCGCCCTTTGCTGGCAATTCATATGGCACCTGTCGCGCTGTTTGGAATTGTCAGCGTTTTGTTGGGGTATGAAGACGTCGGTGCCGCGTTTGGTTGGATCGGGCTGACGGGGTTGCTGATCTGCCTTTCGGGGCTGCGCTATTTGACCAAATCTGGGTTTTCGCCGCTTTGGGGCGCATTCACCTTTCCGCTGGCTGCATTTGCCAATTTGATGTTCATGGTCGCGCAAATTCAGCCTGTGCCGTTTCAATTTGTTGGAGGCATTGAATTGGTCTTGGCCACGCTTGTTGTCAGCTATATCGCCTTAAAAGTTATGCAGATGTGGATGAAGGGCAGCTTGGCAAAAATAACCAAGGCATCGGTTGTATAATAAACCTCGGGCTATGATCTGAGGTTTTTCTGATAGGAATTGCACTTTGCGCTTTCCCTTTTGCCCTATACGTGACAGATAAACGTGCCAAACCGTATCACCCATGGAGAGACCATATGGAGATTCGTGAGGCCCTCACTTTCGATGATGTTTTGCTTGTACCAGCTGCGTCCAGCGTTTTGCCGTCTACTGCTGACACATCGACTTATGTGACCAAATCGATCAAATTGAATATACCGCTTTTGTCGTCCGCAATGGACACAGTCACAGAATCTCGTATGGCAATCGCCATCGCGCAGATGGGTGGCATGGGTGTGATCCACAAGAACTTGAATGTTCTGGAACAATCCAATGAAGTGCGCCGCGTCAAACGCTTTGAAAGTGGGATTGTTTACAATCCGATCACTTTGACCGCGGATCAAACCATCAAAGACGCGCAGGAATTGACCGATCGTTACAAATTCACAGGCTTTCCTGTGGTGGATGCCTCTGGCCGCGTCGTTGGCATCGTGACCAACCGCGATATGCGTTTCGCCACATCGCCTGATATGCCTGTGTCTCAGGTGATGACCTCAAAAGATTTGGCGATTTTGCAAGAACCAGCCGACCGAGAAGAAGCGATTTCTTTGATGAAAGCGCGCCGTATCGAAAAGCTTTTGGTCACTGACAATGACGGCAAGCTCACAGGTCTTTTGACCTTGAAAGACACTGAAACGACGGTTTTGAACCCATCCGCTTGCAAAGACGATCTTGGTCGTTTGCGCGTTGCGGCTGCGACTTCTGTTGGCGATAGCGGTTTTGAACGCTCTGAAGCCTTGGTTGATGCAGGCGTGGATGTGATCGTGATCGATACAGCTCACGGCCATTCGCAAGGCGTTTTGGATGCGGTGGCCCGCGCCAAGAAAGCTTTTGGCGACAAAGTCCAAATCATCGCGGGAAACGTGGCAACTGCTGCTGCGACGAAAGCTTTGATCGACGCTGGCGCAGACGCTGTAAAAGTCGGCATCGGACCTGGTTCAATCTGCACAACGCGTATGGTTGCAGGTGTTGGGGTGCCCCAACTGACCGCGATCATGGATTGTGCGAAAGCTGCAGGCGATGTGCCGATTATTGCGGATGGTGGCATTAAATTCTCTGGTGATTTTGCCAAAGCCATCGCAGCTGGCGCGTCTTGTGCCATGGTCGGATCAATGATTGCGGGCACGGATGAAAGCCCTGGCGAAGTGATCTTGTACCAAGGGCGTTCTTTTAAAGCCTACCGTGGCATGGGCTCAATGGGCGCTATGGCACGCGGCTCTGCGGATCGCTATTTCCAAAAAGATGCTGCCTCTGACAAGCTTGTTCCCGAAGGCATTGAGGGCCAAGTGGCTTATAAAGGTGGTGCTGGTGCTGTGATTCACCAATTGGTTGGTGGCTTGCGCGCATCTATGGGCTACACGGGCTGCGCGACTGTTGCACAGATGCGCAAAGACTGTAGCTTTGTGAAAATCACAGGCGCGGGTTTGAAAGAAAGCCATGTCCACGATGTGCAAATCACGCGTGAAAGTCCCAACTACCGCGTGGGTTAAACGATTTTACCGCGGGGGCTTCGGCCCCCGTTTTTCATTCTACCTCTGACTTTAATGGATTTTGCTATGACCCCTGTTGCACGTGTTTCGGCTGCGATTGAAATTCTGGATGACGTCATGGCAGGCGAAAGTGCTGAACGCGTTTTGACGACTTGGGCCCGTGGCCACCGTTTTGCAGGGTCTAAAGATCGTGCAGCCATCCGCGATTACGTGTTTGATGCTCTGCGTTGCTTGCGGTCATATTCATGGTTGGGCGGAGCAGGGGGCGTAACAGGCTTTGGTGATGGTGATGAAACACCTCCCACTGGGCGTCAATTGATGATTGGGCTGTTGCGGGCGACCGATGTGCCTCTAGATACGATGTTTTGCGAGGCACGTTTCGCTCCCAGTCCTCTAAGTGACGCAGAACAGGCCTTGCCCGATCTGGGACAAGCTCCACGCGCTGTGCAGCTTGATTGCCCCAACTGGATATTGCCCCTCTATGATGCAGCACTTGGTGCGGATGCAGATGCAATTTTGGCCAGCACCCGTCATCGCGCGCCCGTGTTCTTGCGGGTCAATACAGGCAAGGCATCAGTCGCAGGGGCGCAAGATGCATTGCTTGCGGATGTCATTGAAACCACGCCACATGCACTCTCTGCCACAGCTTTGCAAGTGACCAAAGGCGGCCGTGCTGTCGCACGTTCGCAGGCATATCTTGACGGATTGGTCGAATTGCAAGATGCGGGGTCACAGGCTTTGGTTGATGCATTGCCTCTTGCTGCTGACATGCGCGTCTTGGATTATTGTGCGGGCGGTGGGGGCAAATCTTTGGCCATGGCTGCCAAGGCCGATATCACCATCACGGCACATGATATTGACCCTGCACGCATGCAAGACATTGCGCCGCGCGCTGATCGCGCAGGCGTGTCTATTCAAACCGCCACCACCAAAGATTTGGCCGCAGACTATGATTTGGTGCTCTGCGATGCGCCCTGTTCGGGGGCTGGATCTTGGGCGCGTGCGCCGCAAGCCAAATGGCAGTTAACGCCTGAGCGCTTGGCGACGCTCACTAAAATCCAAGCTAACATTCTGCAAGAGGCTGCACCTTTGGTCGCGAAAGGTGGCATTTTGGCCTATGCAACCTGTTCATTATTCGAAATTGAAAACACCGCCCAAATCAAGGCTTTCTTGTTGCAAAACAGCGACTTTACACTCTCAACCGAGCGTTTGATCACACCGCTTGAGGGCGGGGATGGTTTTTATGTCGCGGTTTTGATTAAAAATGCATGAAATTCCCAAAAGGTGAGTTAAGTTTTGCAATGCAACTTTACGGAGAGTTGACCTAACCCTATTATTTTCCCCAATGTATTAAAGTGCTGTAAACCAATTTATGTGCACTTTGAACCAAATCTAATTGGCGTATAGCAGGCGCTAAGGGGGATCGATGTCAGTCGGTGTATTAAAAGCTGGAAAATTCACAAAGCTTGCACAGCGTTTGTCGCCGAACCTTTTAAAAATAGGTCTGTCGGGCGTGTTGTTTTGTTTTGCATCCGTCATGTTTCCCCATCCGCAACTCGGCCTTATGGCACTTGGTTTTGGTGCTGTGATGCTTTGGGTGGCGTTGATCATCCTTTGTATCGAATGGCGTCACAAAGCACTGCGCAAACGGGTCTTCGCGTCAATTGCAGGATTTGTTGAACATGATGCGGTTCCTTCTTTTACAACGGATGCTGATGGAATTATCGGGTACGAAAATACGGCGGCCGTAAAGCGTTTCGATGGTCGTACTGGGCAAAGTCTACACACCGCCCTTGAAACCTTTTTTGCCGCTCCAAAAGCAATGCTCGCACGCATGCAATCTCGCGCCTTGGCGAAAGGGGCTGACAGTGAAGATGTGATCCTGCGACAAGGACATATGCGACTTTCTGTCAACCTTGTCGGTGAAGACGTGTTCCTGTGGCGGCTCGAAGATATTGCTGATCGCGGGACGGCGTCAGGCATTGCTGATATTGAAATACCCATGCTTACCCTGTCAAAAACGGGAACAACGCTCGCAGTAAACGATGCTTTGAAGCGCATTATTGGCCCGCGGGATGTGCAGTTGGATCGTATCGTTAATGATTTACCGCTTCGGTCAGGTGATGTGCATGTTTTGGCAGGGCTTGAGGGGCGTGTCTACGCGCGCACGGCTATTTTCGATACGGATGCGGGCCATCGCGAGGTCTATTTCATCCCTGAAACGGCGCCGAATGTGAATGACTGGGATGCTTTCGATGCCCTGCCTGTAGCATTGCTGCGCATTGGTTTGGACGGTAGTATTTTACAGTCTAATCGCCCCGCACGCGAAATTTTAGCCGTGACGCAGACCGAAGAGATGGGCCTTGGCGATGTTGTCGAAGGCTTGGGGCGCTCTGTTGTGGATTGGGTGTCTGATGTCGCCTTGGGACGAGCGCGAAAACCCGAATTTGTCCGTGCGTCTCATTCAAAGAATGACACATTTTTACAAGTTTCTTTGAACCGTATTGAGGGTAAAGACGCTGTCGAATTGATTGCTGTGCTCTCGGATGCGACAGAGTTGAAGTCTCTTGAAGCACAATTCGTGCAAAGCCAAAAAATGCAAGCGATTGGCCAGCTTGCGGGTGGGGTTGCCCATGATTTCAATAACTTACTGACAGCAATCTCGGGGCATTGTGATCTACTTCTTTTGCGTCATGACCGCGCTGATCCAGATTACGGCGATCTTGTTCAAATTCATCAAAACGCCAATCGTGCTGCCTCACTGGTCGGGCAATTGTTGGCCTTTTCTCGCAAGCAAACCTTAAAACCCGAAGTGATAGATCTGCGTGATACCCTTGCTGATCTCACCCATTTGCTAAACCGTCTCGTGGGGGAAAAGGTCACGCTTACATTGGCGCATGACATCGGTCTTTTGCCGATCCGTGTCGATAAGCGTCAGCTCGAACAAGTGATTATGAACTTAGTTGTAAACGCGCGTGATGCTATGGCCACGGGTGGTGAAGTTAAGATCGAAACCCGCAATGAAATCCTGACCACCCCTTATGTGCGCGATAGGGCTGCCGTGCCAGAAGGCGAATATGTGATGGTCAAAGTGACTGATCAAGGCGTTGGTATTCCGCCAGAGCGCTTACAAAAAATCTTTGAACCATTCTTTACCACCAAGCGCACAGGTGAGGGGACGGGTTTGGGGCTCTCCACGGTATACGGCATCATCAAACAAACGGGCGGGTTTATTTTTGTCGATTCTGTTGTGGGATCTGGCACCTCATTTTCAATCTATTTGCCTGCACATACTGCACAGGCGGAGGCAATCGTCGAAACTTTGCCACCTGTCATCGAAGCACAAGCTAGCCATAGCGAGCGTGGGTCAGGTGTGGTTCTGCTCGTCGAAGACGAAGCCCCTGTGCGTGCTTTCGCATCACGCGCCTTGCGCATGCGCGGCTACACGGTGCTTGAAGCAGATTGTGCTGAAGAAGCGCTTGAAACCCTCTCCGATCCAAATCTTCAGGTGGATCTGTTTGTCAGTGATGTCATTATGCCTGGCATGGATGGTCCGACTTGGGTCTCAGAGGCGCTTAAATTGCGTCCAAACGTCAAGGTGGTTTTCGTATCTGGATATGCCGAGGATCACTTTACGGAACAGCAGGCGCGCATTCCTAACTCTGTATTCTTGCCAAAACCGTTCTCGTTGTCAGAGCTGACAACCACCGTACAAGAACAATTGCATTAGAACTCTTATATTGGGCTGCGTGCCTGTATGTGAATTATGACGTATTATCAGTTACTTTTGATGCAGTTCTATTGAAAAGCATTAATTGAACCTGTCGCATGATCAGCTTTCAACCAAATATTAACCTTACCGAATAATCGTAAATTATCAAAAAAATCATTGATATGTTCTCCTTTTGGTCTCATATAGTTAACAAGAACAAGAGGCGAACACGAGCAATCCACTTGAACCATGTGCAGGCAGTCATTGCCGCGGGTTCTGGTGTGTGTGATAAGGAATTGAACAAATGGCGACGGCGGCAGAGATGACAAAAAAAGACAGCGACAAACAAAAGGCGCTTGATAGCGCGTTGGCCCAAATCGAACGCCAATTTGGCAAGGGCTCTATCATGAAAATGGGCGCGGACAATCCGCCCCAAGAAATCGAATCCACATCGACTGGATCTTTGGGGCTTGATATTGCCCTTGGCATTGGCGGGATTCCCAAGGGCCGCATTGTCGAAATCTACGGCCCTGAAAGCTCTGGTAAAACCACGCTGACACTGCACTGTGTGGCGGAAGAACAGAAAAAAGGCGGCGTATGTGCTTTTGTCGATGCTGAACATGCGCTTGATCCGATCTACGCCAAAAACCTGGGGGTCGATCTCGACGAATTGCTGATTTCGCAGCCTGACACGGGCGAGCAAGCACTTGAGATCGTAGACACTTTGGTGCGCTCTGGCGCCGTGTCCATGGTCGTGGTCGATTCTGTTGCTGCCTTGACGCCCAAGTCCGAACTTGAAGGTGACATGGGCGATAGTTCTGTTGGTGTGCAGGCGCGCTTGATGTCTCAAGCGATGCGCAAGCTGACTGGTTCAATTAATAAATCCAAATGTACCGTGATTTTCATCAACCAAATTCGGATGAAAATCGGTGTCATGTTTGGATCACCTGAGACGACATCAGGCGGCAATGCTTTGAAATTCTATTCATCTGTGCGTCTTGATATTCGCCGCATCGGGTCAATCAAGGACCGCGATGAGATCGTTGGGAATGAGACACGCGTAAAAGTTGTGAAAAACAAAGTGTCTCCGCCGTTTAAAGTGGTCGAATTTGACATCATGTATGGCAAAGGTATCTCCAAAACGGGTGAGCTTTTGGATCTTGGTGTCAAAGGTGGTGTCGTTGATAAGTCTGGGTCTTGGTATTCCTACGGTGATGACCGCATTGGGCAAGGTCGTGAGAACGCTAAGAAATTTTTACGTGATAACCCGCATATGGCACTGGAAATCGAAGATAAGATCCGTGCGTCGCATGGGTTGGAATTTGATATGGACGTGGCCGCAGGCAAGCTTGATGACAAATCAGACGTGCTTGACGACGAATAGATCATAAAATTCGCATTTTTAGGGGCCATGGCGGTAACGCTGTGGCCCTTATTCTTTGGGGTTTTACACCTCACAAGTCAGCTTGGCATGGACAGCCCTGTGTTGCTTGGGTAAACCCGTTGGAAACAATCGCAATTCAGTCTGCCGGAAGAGTCCCACATGCCAAGCGTCAACGACATTCGCTCCACCTTTTTGAATTACTTCGAGAAAAATGACCACACCGTTGTGGACAGTTCTCCTCTTGTGCCCCGCAATGATCCGACCTTGATGTTTACAAACTCAGGCATGGTTCAGTTTAAAAACTGTTTCACGGGATTAGAAAAACGCGATTATGTGCGCGCAACTTCGGCGCAAAAATGTGTGCGGGCGGGGGGAAAACATAATGACCTTGATAATGTGGGCTATACAGCGCGACACCACACGTTTTTCGAAATGCTCGGCAACTTTTCCTTTGGCGATTACTTCAAACACGAGGCGATCCCTTTCGCTTGGAACTTGATTACCAAAGAATTCGGTATCCCCGCCGAAAAACTGTCCGTGACTGTCTATCACACAGACGATGAAGCCTATGACATTTGGAAAAAACTCGGTGTGCCTGAAGAGCGCATCATCCGCATCGCCACATCCGATAACTTCTGGCAAATGGGCGATACGGGGCCATGTGGGCCTTGTACCGAGATCTTCTATGACCACGGTGACCATATCTGGGGCGGCCCTCCCGGCTCACCAGAAGAAGACGGTGACCGTTTCATTGAAATCTGGAACCTCGTTTTTATGCAAAACGAAAAGTTCGCAGATGGGTCAATGATCGACCTCGATATGCAATCCATTGACACTGGCATGGGGCTAGAGCGGATCGCGGCCTTGCTTCAGGGCAGTCATGATAACTACGATACAGACATGATGAAGGCGCTGATCGAAGCCTCAGCCCATGCCACATCAACCGATCCCTTTGGCGATCAAAACGTGCATCACCGCGTCATTGCGGACCACCTGCGCTCAACATCTTTCTTGATTGCTGATGGTGTGATGCCATCCAACGAGGGGCGTGGGTACGTTTTGCGCCGTATCATGCGCCGCGCCATGCGTCATGCGCATCTTTTGGGCGCAAAAGATCCTGTAATGCACCAGCTTGTTCCATCTTTGGTCAAACAGATGGGCGATGCCTATCCTGAATTGCGTTCTGGTCAGGCGATGATTGAAGAAACCCTAAAGCACGAAGAAACCCGTTTTAAAACCACGCTGGATCGCGGTTTGCGTTTGCTTGAAGATGAACTGGGTGGTTTGCCAGACGGCGCAAAACTGCCAGGTGAATCTGCGTTCAAACTCTATGATACTTACGGTTTCCCACTCGATTTGACGCAAGACGCTTTGCGGGAAAAAGGCCTTGAGGTCGATACAGACGGTTTTGATAGCGCAATGGCCGATCAAAAAGCCAAAGCGCGGGCTGCATGGTCTGGCTCTGGCGCCACGGCCGATGCGACGATTTGGTTTGAGATTGCAGAAGAACATGGTGTTACCGAATTCTTAGGCTACGACACCGAAGTTGCCGAAGGTCAGGTTTTGGCTTTGGTCCAAGATGGCGCCTGTGTGCAGTCGGTGGCGACGGGCGCTGATGTGTCAATCGTTGTGAACCAAACGCCTTTCTATGGTGAAAGCGGTGGTCAGGTTGGTGATAGCGGCACAATTCGCGTGGCTGGTGCCGTTGCCAAGGTCACGGACACCAAAAAAGTTGCGGGCGTTTTTATTCACATTGCGACCGTGATCGAAGGCACGCTTGAGACAGGCAAAGCCGCTGAATTGATCGTCGACGGTGCGCGCCGTGCGCATATCCGCGCCAATCACTCTGCGACACATTTGTTGCACGAAGCCTTACGTGTCACTTTGGGCGATCATGTTGCACAACGTGGGTCATTAAATGCACCTGATCGTTTGCGTTTTGACTTTTCACATAACAAAGGTCTCAGCGCTGAAGAATTGGCTAAGGTTCAAAGCGACGTAAATGGCTTTATTCGCCAAAACACAGCCGTTGAAACGCGCATTATGACACCTGACGATGCGCGCGCTATCGGCGCACAAGCACAGTTCGGCGAAAAATACGGCGACGAAGTGCGCGTGGTGTCCATGGGCATGGCCGAAACGGGCAAGGGCGTTGATGGCAAAACCTATTCGCTTGAACTGTGTGGCGGTATCCACGTCAAGCGCACAGGCGACATCGGCGCTTGTGTGATTTTAGGCGATCAAGCGTCATCTGCTGGGGTGCGCCGTGTGGAAGCTTTGACAGGGCAGGCGGCTTTGGATCATTTGGCGGCTGAGGCCGATCGCGGCACGCAAATTGCAGGTCTGTTGAAAACCCCAATCGCGGGTGTTGTGGACCGTGTGAAAGCGCTTTCTGAGGAACGCAAACGTCTTGAGCAAGAGGTCGCAAATCTGAAAAAAGAATTGGCGATGTCAGGTGATAGTGCTGCTGAAGTTGTTGAAATCAATGGCATTAAATTCGTTGCTCAAGTGCTCTCTGGTGTGAGTGGCAAAGATCTGCGTGGCTTGATTGACGCGCATAAAGACAACCTTGGGTCGGGTGCGGTTTTGTTGATTTCTGATGATGATGGTAAAGTGGCGATCGCCACGGGCGTCACCGATGACTTGACCGATCGTGTCTCAGCTGTTGATATCTTAAAAGCTGCTGTGACGCCCTTGGGCGGCAAGGGCGGCGGTGGTCGTCCAAGCATGGCGCAAGGCGGCGGAAAAGATATTTCAGGGGCTGACGATGCAATCGCAGCCGCAACACAGATTTTGGAAGGGTAGGAAAATGGGCGCACTTTGGATTGCCAATGTTACGGTCACGGATGAAGAGTCCTATGGGAAATATGCAGCCCTTGCAGGGCCTGCTATTGCGAAACATGGGGGCGAATTCGTGGCGCGTGGCGCACGTTATGTTCAACTCGAGGGGCGCGAACGCCCCCGCAATGTGGTCGCACGGTTCCCAAGCCTTGAGGTGGCTGTCGAATGCTATCATTCGCCTGAATATCAAGAGGCCTTGGATTTTGCGCGCAATGCATCCGAGCGCGAATTGATGGTTGTTGAAACAACCGACTAATCTTTAGCGCAGGCGGTAGATATACCGCCTGCGTTTTTGCTTTGCAGCCAGTACAATCCATGAAACTCTGCTGGGACAGTCCCAAAATACGGAGTGATCCATGGAATTAGGCACTTTTTCCGTCAGTTTAAGTGTAAAAGATCTTGGTAAGTCCAAGGCGTTTTACGAAACACTCGGCTTTACGCAATTTGGCGGCGAAGTCGATCATGGCTATGTCATCATGCAAAATGGCGCGCATTTGATCGGTCTGTTTCACAACATGTTTGAGGGCAATATGCTGACCTTCAATCCAGGTTGGGACCAATCCGCACAGGCTTTGGACAGCTTTGAAGACGTTCGCGATATAGAAGCAAAACTCAAAGAAGCTGGTGTTCAAATGACCACAGCCTGTGTCGCAGGACAGGCGCCCACGCATTGCATTTTTACCGATCCTGATGGCAACGTGATCATGCTGGATCAACATGTTCCACGACCAAAGGCATAGCTTTTGATGTGGATGACATAGGGGGCAACGCAAAAGGCCCGCTGTGTCCAGCGGGCCTTTGTATTTTATATCAGTGCTTTAGTTGCCTGATTTGCTGTGGCGCTTGCGCTCATGCGGGTCAAGGTAGCGCTTGCGCAGACGGATTGCGTTTGGTGTTACTTCCACCAATTCGTCGTCATCAATATAGGCAATCGCTTGTTCCAAAGTCAGAGTCACAGGCGTGGTCAAGCGCACGGCGTCATCCGTACCTGATGCGCGCACGTTGGTCAGCTGTTTGCCTTTCAGTGGATTCACTTCAAGATCGTTTTCACGTGTGTGCTGACCGATGATCATGCCTTGGTACACATCTTCTTGTGCACCAATAAAGAAGTGTCCGCGATCTTCGAGTTTCCACAAAGCGTAAGAAACGGCTTTACCTGCATCCATTGAGATCAAAACACCAGCGCGACGGCCAGGGATGTGACCTTTATGGGGGGCCCAATCGTGGAATACGCGGTTCAAAACGCCTGTACCACGTGTATCGGTCAAGAATTCGCCGTGGTAACCAATTAGGCCACGTGACGGAACATTCGCGATGATGCGTGTTTTGCCGTTTTGTTGTTTCATCTCTGCCAAGTCGCCTTTGCGCGCGCCTGTCAGTTTTTCGATAACAGCGCCAGAGTATTCGTCATCCACGTCGATGGTGACTTCCTCGATTGGCTCCATTTTAACGCCGTCGATTTCACGGATTAGAACTTTTGGACGCGAAATTGACAATTCAAAGCCTTCGCGACGCATGTTTTCGATCAAAACACCCATCTGAAGTTCGCCGCGACCCGCCACTTCGAAAGCTTCTCCGCCTTCAGTGTCCGTTACTTTGATCGCAACGTTGACTTCGGCTTCTTTCATCAAGCGATCACGGATGATACGTGATTGAACTTTCTTACCATCACGACCAGCCAAAGGACTATCGTTGATGCCGAAAGTCACTGTGATGGTTGGTGGATCGATTGGCTGTGCTTCCAAAGGTGTATCGATTTCCAAAGCACAAAGTGTGTCAGAAACAGTGGCTTTGGCCATACCTGCAACAGAAACGATGTCACCCGCGATTGCCTCGTCGATGTCTTGCATCGACAAACCGCGGAAGGCTTGGATTTTCTTAACTTGGAATTGCTCGATCTTTTGGCCATTGCGTGTCAGCGCTTGGATCGTTGCACCTGTTTTCAATGTACCTGTTTCCACACGACCTGTCAGCAAGCGGCCCAAGAATGGATCCGCGCCCAAGGTTGTTGCCAGCATCGTGAAAGGCTCGTTTTGCTTTTTCAATTGCTTAGGGGCAGGGACGTGGTTGATGACGAGGTCAAACAAAGCGGATAGATCTTTACGCGGACCATCAAGTTCATTGTCACACCAGCCAGAACGACCAGAAGCATACAAGTGCGGGAAATCAAGTTGGTCGTCATTTGCATCAAGACCTGCAAAGAGATCAAAACATTCATCCAAAGCGCGATCTGGTTCGGCATCTGGTTTGTCGACTTTATTCAGGACAACAATCGGGCGCAGACCAAGTGCCAGCGCTTTTGAGGTCACGAATTTGGTTTGTGGCATGGGGCCTTCAGCGGCATCCACAAGCAAGACAACACCGTCAACCATAGACAAAATGCGTTCAACTTCGCCGCCAAAGTCCGCGTGGCCTGGCGTGTCAACGATGTTGATGCGGTGGCCTTTCCATTCAACAGATGTCGCTTTGGCAAGGATGGTGATCCCGCGTTCGCGTTCTAGGTCGTTGCTGTCCATAGCGCGCTCTGTCGTCGCTTGGTTGGCACGATATGTACCTGACTGTTTGAGCAGCTCATCAACGAGTGTGGTTTTGCCGTGGTCAACGTGGGCAATAATAGCAATGTTGCGAAGATCCATGCTTGGTCTTTCTATAAATCCATAGGGTTGCGCGCGGCATAGCCTTAGATGGACCAAAAGACCAGCCTGAATTGATGTTTGAGCGAAATCAAACCGACTTTGTGTGATTGCAATTCAATGAAACTTACGCGAAGTTGCCTAAAAAATAGAACTAGGACATAGATTTCATGGATACGAGTGACACCTTTCAGGTACAGTTTAAAGGCGATGCCAAGACTTATTTCGGCATTTGGATTGTTAATCTGCTTTTGACCATGGTGACTTTGGGCATTTATTCTGCTTGGGCCAAAGTACGTCGCAAAAAGTATTTCGCGCAAAACACCACCATTGACGAGCGTCGTTTTGATTATCACGCGACTGGCAAACAGATTTTTATTGGGCGTTTGATCGTGGTTGGCGCCTATTTCGTGGCCAACATTTTGTTCGCGGTCGCGCCTATCGTGGGGGGCATCGTATTTTTGGTGTTTCTTGGACTGGTGCCATATCTGATTAACAGATCTTTGGCCTTTAACGCACGTATGACCAGTTTTTCAGGCGTGCGATTTGGGTTTAACGGATCATACTGGCGTGCTGTTTTAGTGTTTTTCGTCTATCCGTTTTTGGCGATCTTTACCCTATACCTTGCTCTTCCTTTCGTGTCGCGAGCAACACAAAAATATGTAATTTCGCGGCACAGGTTTGGCACATCACCATTCGCCTTTTCCAGCGCAATTGGGCCTTTTTACAAAGCGTTCTTATTTGCGATTGGCTGGATGTTCGGGATCATGTTGTTGGGGGCAATTGTCTTTGGTCTACCTGCTTTGATGATGGAATTCTTTGGTGCATCCTCCGCAGGGCAAGACCCAAGCCTTGAGGCCGTGATCGGATTTTTCATTGCCTATGGTGTGATTTTGGTCGCCATTCTACCTGCCGCATATATTTATCAAGCCTACCTGCGCAACGTGGTTTATGCGGGTACATCTTTAGAGGGTGGGCACAGATTTACATCTGTAGTCCGCCCCGCAAAACTGTTGTGGATCGCTTTATCAAATGCGGTTGTCACAGCCTGTAGCTGGGGGCTGATGCACCCTTGGGCCGCTGTGCGTATGGCTCGCTATTTGGCCGCTTCTTCATATGTGACAATCGAAGGATCAATTGACGGCATCATCGGTGAAGAGCAAGAAAAACTCTCAGCGCTCGGCGATGCTTTCACGGATTTCGAAGGGATAGACGTTGACTTCGCCATCTAAACTTTATGGTCAAAACAGTTTTGGGGAGGTGTGGGGCTATGCCTATGCCCCCCAAGTTTCGACACGTTTAAAAGCCCGTTTGTTGCGCGATGCCAAGGGGTTGCGATTGGTCACCGAAGCTGGCGAAGAGTTGCATGCAGGCGCACCATCATCACGCGAACGCATTTCTGGTGGCCCCTGTTTGATGCAATTTGATGATAAATGGACCTTTGACACTGATGATATTGACGGTGTCGAACTGCTGTTGGGGCCTGCAGATGATGGTTGGATTTCAGATCTTGAGCACTGGCATCCACGCCTTTTTGCCTTTGTCGCGCTGTGTCTTGTCGGGGCTGTTATCATTTGGAAATGGGGCTTGGATTTGCTGGTTGCTGGCGCGATTGCTTTGACGCCAACGGTTTTTGTGACCTCACTTGATTCAGGCAATTTAGCTGCAATGGATCGTATTTTGACCGATCCAACTGAATTGTCACAAGCCGATCAAACTATGGTTCGCAATATTTTTCAAAAGGTTACTGACCACGCGCCCCATGCGCCTTATGGCGAGTACCGATTGGAATTCCGCAAAGCGGATGCCATGGGCCCAAACGCTTTCGCATTGCCTGGCGGGACAGTTGTCGTCACGGATGCTTTGATCAAAGATTTTAACGACCCTGATATTATTGCTGGGATCATTGGACATGAGTTGGCGCATGTATCCGAACGCCACAGCCTGCAACAGCTTTATCGGTCTTTGTCTGCCTTTATGCTTATTTCTTTGATGGCAGGTGATGTTGGACCTGTGTTGGAAGATGTCTTGTTAGAAGGCAGCGCGATTGCCTCTTTGGCCTATTCGCGTGAACATGAGGCAGAAGCAGATGTCATTGGGGTGAAAACCTCACATGCGGCTGGATATGATGCCTCTGCTTTGGCGACATTCTTTGAAACGCTCAGTGCGGATTATGGAGAGGGTGGGCCTGAATGGATGTCGACGCATCCATCCCATGCAGATCGCGTTGAAACGATAAAATCCTTGTCGGCCGAGCAATAGCTTGGCCGCAAGGGGCTTTGAGCATATTTTATGTGGCGATATATCTGTCGCGGCGGTGATTGATTGCGATTACAAGATTGGCGACAACAGCGCCCAAAAGTGAATAGGCCACCAAATCAAGCGGTAAAACGAAGGCTGCGACAGTGAACAAACAGGCATCAAAGCCTAGCTGCACATAGCCCGCTTTGAACCCAAATGCGTCTTGAATATAAAGTGCCATAATTCCGATGCCGCCCAGTGATCCCCCATGACGAATGATGGCCATCAGGCCTGATGCCGTCATAAAACCGATCATGATTGCGCCGAAGGTTGGATTGAGTGTGGCAAAGGAAATCAGGCTTGGGAACACTTCGGTAAAGATGGAAATCAGTCCAACGCAGACGAATGTTTTGATGACAAACTTGATGCCCATACGTTTGTATCCAAACCAGTAAAATGGCAAGTTGACCGCGAAAAAGACCCAGCCAAAGGGCAGGTCTAATAGATATGATATCAACAGGCCCAGACCCGCAGTTTGTCCTGTGATGAACCCTAAATCTTTGAGCATCATCAAGGCAAAGGCGCAAATCGCCGTGCCATAAACAAAGGCTTGGGCATCTTCGAACAGTGTATGTTTCGTTGCGGCGGTGGTCGACTTAATCATGTCTCAGCTCGTTTTCAGTTAACTGGCGATGTAGATATCGCGGCGGTGATTGAAGGCGATGACCGCATTCAAAATCAAAGCGCCAAACAACGAATAAAGTACCACATGCGCGTCAAACAGAAAAAATGCAACAGCGAACAAGATCGCATCAAAGGCGATCTGCACATATCCAGCTCGAATGCCGAAGTGATCTTGCGCAATAAGTGCTAAAACCCCAAGGCCGCCAAGCGATGATTTATGGCGGAAAACGCCCAATAAACCAAAGCCTGTAAGCACACCAAAAGCGATCGTTCCAAAGAAAGGATCAAGCGTCTTAAACTGCATCAAAGGTGGAATATAGGCCATCAGAATGGACAAAGCTGTCACGGAAATCACTGATTTTAATGTGAATTCTGTGCCGATACGATAGTAAGCGAGAATATAAAAAGGGATATTGATCAGCCAAAATATCCACGAAAAACTAAGGCCCGTCAGGTAGGAAATAACCAAAGCCAGTCCCGCGGTTTGCCCTGTGATAAACCCAAGTTGTGCGAGAAAGCTTAAACCGATGGCCGAGGTCACAAGCCCAATGGCAAGTCCTTGGATATCCTCAAGCGAGGTGTGTTTGGGCGGATTACTAGGAATAGGATAGGGTGCTGGCATGAGTTTATTATAGGGCAGTCATATTGACCTGTCTATATTGATCCCCAAATGCGGGCGATAAAAAGAGCGGTTGTGATCCGTTTTAGATCATCCGCTCAAAGGTTAGGCTTTTGCCTCCGGTTTCAGGTCATTCTACCCAAATGCGCTGTGCTTGAAACAGCATGAGTGTTTGTGCCATTTCAGGTGACGGGCCACTCGTGGCCGTTTGCGGATGCGCTTGTGCATTCAGGCGCTCCATTTTCGACAGTTGTTCACTTAAAAACTCTGTCGGATCCCCAAAGCGCTGCGATGTTTGAACCTGTTCTTTAAGGCCCGCAATCACATCGGTTCGCGCGGTTGGATCATATGAGGGGTCAAATTCATACCCCGCATCATTTAAGGATTGCATCATATGCGATCGCCATTTTTCTCCTCGGGTTTCTAAGCCTAGGATGAAACCCACATCATCAAAACCGCTGTCGCGCAGCTCTTTGGCCATCGCATCGACGTCGCGTGGAGAAATATTGGTGAGATCATATTTTTGGAAAATCGCATTGGATGCTGAGGTCTTGTCAGCTTTGCCTGTCGTCACATCGACAGGTGGTGCCGAGCGCGTGGCACTTGCATTTTCAGCTGGACCTGCATCATGGCGCGGGGATGCGCGGTATGATGCGGACTGTGCAGCCTCAGAATAGGCATTGGATATTTGCATTGCGGGAAACCTTCTGTTTTCCGTTGGTGTGGGAAACAGTTAGGGCTTGAGGCTTTAAAACCAAGCTAACAGATAAAATTGCAACTAAATTCTATGGCGAAACGAAGGCGACAAAGATCAAGAATTTTATGAAAATTTGACAGTTTTGCCGCCCTAGCCAATGGAGTGCAGCCCATCTCCCTTATGATAAGAGCAAAGACAGTCCCAAAGCTGCGGATACCCCGCCCAGAATGCGCGGTGTGACGCGATGCAAGTGCTGCATCGATCCTGCCATGAGCAAGCCAAGCCCATGAAGCACAGCTGTAACCGAAATAAAGCCGATGCCAAAAGCCAAGGGTGTCGCGGTCCCCATTTCGCCGCCATGGGCGTAACCATGAAAAAGGCCAAAACCAGCGGTGAAGGCGACTGCGACAGGCAGGGGCGGCGTGAGCGCCAGCAAAACAAAAAGCCCCACAATAATGCTGGAGGCCACAATCACAGGTTCGATCAAAGGCAGAGGTAGCGCTGCACGCGCCATGACAAATCCCAATGCCATTGCAGTGACAAATCCCACGGGCAGGAAAACCTTGCCACGCCCGCCCATTTGCATGGCCCAAACGCCGACCACGACCATGGCTAGGATGTGATCAAACCCGTAAATCGGATGAAGTGCGCCAGATACAAATGAGTTGAATTGTGATGTGATCATGATTGTCTCTTTCTAAGATAAACATGGCGCCCCGATATGGGTCGCGCCTATGATCGGCTTTATGTTTTTTAAGGGTGAAGTGCAACTTAGGCGCATTGAAAAAGGCCACAGTTTTCACCATGGCCTTTGAAACAAAATATATGATGATGTGATGGTTTAAGCAGCCAAGGCCGCGTTTAGGTTTTCTTCGATCTTTTCCAAGAACCCCATCGTGGTCAGCCATTTTTGGTCTGGCCCCACTAGCAAAGCAAGGTCTTTGGTCATAAAGCCGCTTTCCACCGTATCGACGATGACTTTTTCCAATGTTGTGGCGAAATTCATCAACTCAGCATTGTCATCTAATTTTGCGCGGTGCTTTAGCCCGCCTGTCCAAGCAAAGATCGATGCGATGGAATTGGTCGATGTTGCTTCACCTTTTTGGTGCTGGCGGTAGTGACGTGTCACGGTGCCGTGGGCGGCTTCTGCTTCGACGATCTTACCATCTGGGGTCATCAATTGTGATGTCATCAATCCAAGTGAGCCAAAACCTTGGGCGACTGTATCAGACTGCACATCGCCATCATAGTTTTTACAGGCCCAAACGAATTTACCGTTCCACTTCATACAGCAGGCGACCATGTCATCAATCAAACGGTGTTCGTACCAAATGCCTTTTTCTTTGAATTTATCAGCAAATTCAGCTTGGTAAATTTCTTCGAACAGGTCTTTGAACCGTCCGTCATAGGCTTTTAGGATTGTGTTTTTCGTAGACAGGTAAACAGGCCAGCCGATGTTAAGCCCGTAATTCAAGGACGCGCGCGCAAAATCACGGATGCTTTCATCTAGGTTGTACATGGCTTGATAGACGCCAGCTGAAGGCGCGTCATAGACTTCGCGTTCGATCACCGTACCATCTTCGCCTTCAAATTTCATGGTCAGCTTGCCTGCGCCAGGAAATTGAAAATCGGTGGCTTTATATTGGTCGCCAAAGGCATGACGCCCGATCACGATAGGGTCGGACCAACCAGGCACAAGGCGGGGTACGTTTTGGCAGATGATCGGCTGGCGAAACACAACGCCGCCCAAGATGTTGCGGATCGTGCCGTTTGGCGATTTCCACATCTTTTTCAGGCCAAATTCTTTCACGCGATCTTCATCAGGAGTGATGGTCGCACATTTTACAGCCACGCCGACTTCTTTTGTCTTCATCGCCGCATCAATGGTGACTTGATCGTCAGTGCGATCGCGTTCTTCCATTCCAAGGTCGTAGTATAAGAGTTCTAGATCGAGATAGGGCAGGATCAGCTTATCTTTGATAAACTGCCAAATAATGCGTGTCATTTCATCGCCGTCCATCTCAACGATGGGATTGTCTACCTTGATCTTTTTCATCAACAGGCTCCTGATGGGTCGGTTGTTTCACTGGCTTTGGTTTAGCGAAGTTTGATCTGAAAGTGAAGGTGAACCCGTCTTTGTAATTCCCCTGCTTTCAATTTGTGATGCTTGCTGTGTTTTTAAGCGATTTCCTCTAGGATGCATATAAAATCACGCGGGGCGGGGCGGGGTGTTTAACGCGCTGGTAGGATATTACGCGGTTTCTGCCCTGACTCGCGTGGTTTTGTGTGGGGTAAAATAATACCTATTTCATAAGTTACTGTTTTGTATGTATAAAATAGATTTTTGGTAGCTTGACTGTGTCTCATAAACCTATAGAACACCCCAATCTGAATTCTCGACCTTTTAAGGGTAGCCTAATGAAAACTTTCTCTATTACGCCTGCGGACGTAGACAAGAAATGGATCATCATCGACGCTGAAGGCGTTGTTCTTGGTCGTCTTGCTTCTATCGTCGCTATGCGTCTTCGTGGCAAGCACAAGCCATCTTTCACACCGTCCATGGACATGGGTGATAACGTTATTATCGTGAACGCTGACAAAATCCAGCTCACAGGTAAAAAACGCACCGACAAATTGTTCTACTGGCACACTGGTCACCCAGGTGGCATCAAACAGCGTTCCATGGAGCAAATCCTTGAAGGCAAACACCCAGAGCGCGTTGTGACCAAAGCGGTTCAGCGTATGCTTCCAGGCGGCAAATTGTCCCGTCAGCAAATGACAAACCTGCGCGTATACGCGGGCACAGAGCACCCACACGAAGCTCAGAACCCCGAAGTTCTAGATGTTAAGTCTATGAACAAGAAAAACACTCGGAGCGTATAATCATGACTGATGAAATCAAATCATTGGAAGAATTGAACGCTGTTGGCGTTGAAACTGTTGCTGAAGTTGCAGCACCTCGTGAACCTGTACGTGACGCGCTTGGTCGTGCTTACGCGACTGGTAAACGTAAAGACGCTGTTGCACGTGTTTGGATCAAACCAGGCTCAGGCAAAGTTGTCGTAAACGGCAAAGACCAAGACGCATACTTCGCGCGTCCAGTTTTGCAAATGATCCTGCGTCAGCCATTCTCTGTTGCTGGTGTTGAAGGTGAATTCGACGTTTACGCAACTGTCAAAGGCGGCGGTCTGTCAGGTCAAGCTGGTGCGGTTAAGCACGGTATTTCAAAAGCACTTCAACTCTACACACCTGAGTTGCGCGGTGCTTTGAAAGCAGCTGGTTTCCTTACACGCGATTCACGTGTTGTTGAGCGTAAAAAGTTCGGTCGCCGCAAAGCGCGTCGTTCTTTCCAGTTCTCAAAACGCTAATTTCGATCGCCAAAGTCTTTGGACATTGGATATATACTTTCAAAGGGCTGCCTCAGGGCGGCCCTTTTTCGTTCTATGCTCATCGCGAAGGGGGCATTCTGGTCGGTCTCATGACGTTTTTCTTTGCGATGAGAGTGGCAAGCTCATAGTGTTTCTTAAAACCCTAAACAGTGTTGGCGGACTAAGCTTGGTATGACTTCGATTTTCAAAACCGCCCTCATGCATGCCGTTTTGCTTGGCAGTGTCACAAGCATGCCTGTCGAGGCGCAAACCTTGCCCGCAGCAATCACCGATGATTTATACCGCGCTGTGCACCTCCATGAAGCCGAGTTGGGCCAGTTGTTATTTTACGATCCCATTTTGTCCGGCAATATGACCACGGCCTGCGTGTCTTGCCACCACCCAAAACTTGGCACATCTGATGGGGTGTCTTTGTCTTTTGGTGACGGCGGTATCGGCATGGGGACAAAGCGGCAGGCCGATCCCCAGAACCTGCCTGAAGAGCGCATTCCACGAAATGCACCTGCTTTATTCAATTTGGGGGCTTTGGAATTTACATCCATGTTTCATGATGGCCGCCTAGAGGTCGCAGCAGATCATCCCAGCGGGATACGCACGCCTATGGGGGCAGATATCATTGATGGCTTTGCGTCTGTTTTATCCGCGCAAACCATGTTCCCCGTGCTTAGTCGTGATGAAATGGCGGGATCATTTCGCGAAAATGAAATTGGGCGTTTGGTGCGCCAAGGTATCATTTCAGGCGAAGGTGGCGCGTGGCATGTGCTCGCGCGCCGTGTGGCTGAAATTCCCGGATATGCCGATGCTTTCGTGCAGGTCTATCCACATATAAACTCGGCCGATGATATTGGATTTACCGATATTTCAAATGCGCTTGCCGCTTTCATGGAATTCGAATGGCGGTCTGATACTGCACCTTTCGATGCCGTTTTGCGCGGTGATTTGACACTGCAAGGAGATGAGAAAGCTGGGTTGGATTTGTTCTACGGCAAAGCCAATTGCGCTGATTGTCATGCGGGTCCGTTTCTGACGGATCACCAGTTTCATGTGATGGCCGCCCCGCAAATTGGACCAGGAAAATCGGAACCCTTTGAAACTCATAATCGCGATGATGGCCGTTTTCGCGTCACTGGAATTGAAAGCGACCGCTATGCGTTTCGCACACCTTCGTTGCGCAATGTGGCATTGACGGGCCCATATGGTCATGCGGGGGCACATCGCGATTTGGCGCATTTTGTGGCTGACCACGCTGATCCTGCTGCGCGCCTTGCCAGCTATGACCGCAGCCAAGCGGTTTTACCTGCATTTGATGGGCATGATTTCAATATTATGGATGCGCAAGATCAACGCGATGCCATCGCCGCCGCTGTAACGGCTGAGCCTGTCGCGCTTGCAGATCACGAGGTGGCGCAAATCGTCGCCTTTTTGCAGCTTTTGACCGACCCGATCAGCAAGGCGGGGCGTTTGGGGTCGCCTGAAACTGTCCCCAGCGGCTTGCCCGTGCCTCTTGTCGACTGACTAGGGCTTCGTGATCTTTACGTTACTGTTTGCCTGAAAATCAGCCTGCGTTCTGCTGCCATCTGGCCAATCGACAAAGACCTTTGCCTGCGTGCTGTCGCCCAAGCCAAAGTGGCGTGCAAGCAATTGTCCACCTGCGTGACCGCCGCCAATCGTGTGCTGTATCGTTTGTATGTGGTGATCGGTTTTTACGGTGATCACGGCGCCAATTGCATTGCGGTTGGGCCCTGATTGCTGCAGGTCAACGGTGATCCAATTGCCCATATTTTCGCTGGTGTTGCGGTAAATTTCTAGTGGTGCGCGTCGGTTGGACACGATGACATCCAACAAACCGTCCAGATCAAAATCCACCAAAGCGGCCCCACGAGAGCGTTCAGTTGTGGCTAAGCCAGCTTTTGCCGCGGCCTCATGAAAGACCCCATCTGCATGTTGCATCAATAGGTTGTTCGGGTCTTTCATGGCCATACTTGGCATTTGATCCACATTGCCTTTTGCGATGAAAAGATCGGGTAGGGCGTCATTGTTCATATCGCCAAATTCCGCGTGCCAGCCTGTGGATGGGCGACCATCGTCGCCGAGATGGGGGCGTTGCGCATAAGTGCCGATATCATAGTTTGCGGCGCGATATGTTCCATCCGCGCCAGCAAATTGCAGCACTTGATCGCCCATTGATGTCAGCATCACCTCGTCCAACCCATCCCCCGTCAGGTCGCGGCTTGCGATGCCCATGCCCCACAACGACACTTTGGGCCAACCGTCTTTTTCATTCAGAAAACGCTGTTCCTCTATGTCGAGCATTTGCTCAAACCCACCTTCGACATAGTAATGTCTGTCGTTCGAAATGCGCAGTGTTTTGCGCCCACGTGCATCTAGCGAGGCCAGCATAGATAGGGGGCAAAACGCAGGTTCTAAAGCGACGGCTTGATATCCTTCTGTCTTTGGCAACAGCAAGGTATTCGTGTCGCAGGCTTCAAAAGGCCCATCGGGATCCTTGCGGTCAACGTAATTGCCAATCGCCATGGTCGGACCTTCCGAGTCTGTGGCCCACCATGCCGTAAAGGCCGTGCTCCACGCGTCGTTCTCGGGCATACCAAAGTGATCTGTGGCTTCGGTGAATGTGCAGTTTCCTTGGCCTTTCAGGACCTTATTTGGCCCAACACGCAGCACAAAGAGATCGAGAATACCATCGGCATCAATGTCGATCGGATATGCGCCCGTGGCCCCTGTGATTTGCGGTACTTCCATATCGGTAAAGATGAATTGCCCGTCATTGCGTATCAGTTTCGCAGGGCGTTCGCCGCCGCTGGCGAAAATATCTGGCAAGGCATCATTGTTGCAATCCAAAACCGCCAAGCCACCGCCAACAAAATGCGTCCATCCGCCCGAATAGATGAGCTCTGGCAGGTTTTGAGAGAGGTCTTCAAACGTCGGATCGCACAGGGCAGGAGGCGCAACGAGGGCGATCAGAATGCTTAAGCGTTTCATGTGTGTTGGACCTCAAGTCCGCCCACGATGGTATCGGTGAGTGCGGATAGGCCAGCGGCCGCTGCGCCATGCGCCCAAATGTCATCATCCCAGCGGTGGATTTGCACATCACAAGGTGCGCGACCCTTTGAGAGCGTTAGGCTTTGCATATTTGCAAATACTTCTTCGGCGTAGAGCGAATGATATTGCACGCGTGCACCTGACAAAATGATGAGTGGCGGGTCAAAGATTTGGACCACATTGGACAGTCCCATTGATAGATATCGGCCTGCGCGTTTGAAGATTGATTCCGCAAGCTTGTGCCCAGCTTGCGCCTCAGTAAAGAGCATATCGAGCAGTTCTTCTTGGCTGCGGACATCTGTATGGCCCACGTCGAGCACTGTTTCAGCTTCGCGGGTGAGGGCATATTCGCCGATATAAGCTTCTAAACAGCCGCGCAATCCGCATTGGCACAGGGCGCCGTCAAGCTGAACTTTTGTATGCCCTAATTCAAGCCCCATCCCATGGCTGCCCCTATAAAGGCGATTGTTCATCACCATCCCCATGCCCACGCCCGTTTCGATGGTCACAACAGCAAAGTCCGTCTTGTCGCGCCCTGTTCCGAACCACAATTCAAACAAGGTCAGCATATTGGTGTCATTGTCCAAATAAAGCGGGGCATCAAAGTAGGCGGCAAATCCAGATCTGAGGTCAACATCCGTATCTGCAAGCAGCGACGTCCATTTTATTTGACCCGTTCCGTGGTCAACGATCCCAGGCATACCGAGACCTACAGCTTTGATATCACTTGGTTTCATCTTTGCCGCAGCCAGAAGGCGTTCGATCAGGGTTATGATCTCTATCAGCAATTGTTGTGGCGTTCTGCGCGTGTTTTGGGTGGGGATTGTCATAGTGGCTAAGATGTCGCCTGCGAAATCACATAAGACTGCGGTATGTTTTGTTGCCGTCAGTTTGATGCCGATAACATGAGCTGTTTCTGGCACGATTTCCAAAGCCACGCGGGGGCGTCCGCGCCCCAAGCCGCGTTCTGGTTCTGGATCGCGCTCTGTCTGGCTGACTTCGCGCAGTAAGCCTTCTGCTATGAGGTCTGCGGTCTGGGTGGTGGCGCTGCCTGCACTAATCTGCAAGGCGCGCGTGATGTCAGCGCGTGCCGTTGTTCCCGTTGCGCGAACAAATTGAAAAATCTGTTGTCGCAATGGTCTTGCGTTGACTGTGCTCCTATCCAACAGCGGGCCGCAGCCCATTGAAATGTTTTTAGATTCTTTATTTTTCAGCACCTAAATTTAATACCTTTTATTTCCGCATGGCCTGTATGAATTTAGGCATTTTCACGCTTGAATTCTGAGTAGATTGCCGCATTTTCTTTCTCATGTATATTTTTTATTTTGTAAAATGAAATAAATGAGGCAAGGTTGCTGCGAGTCACATGACTCGCTTTCTGTTGAGAAATAGAAAGCCACCTAAGGGAGGACTACAATGAATAAATATGTATTCGCTGCGGCTGTTGCCGCCGCGGGCTTTAGCTCCGCATCTTATGCAGATGATCTGACAGTCGGCGTGAGCTGGTCAAACTTTCAAGAGGAACGCTGGAAGACTGACGAAGCAGCAATTCGTGCAGCTTTGGACGCAGCTGGGGCGACTTACGTCTCTGCAGATGCGCAGTCTTCATCTGCAAAGCAATTGTCCGACGTAGAAAGCTTGATCGCGCAAGGCGTTGATTCAATTATTATTTTGGCGCAAGATAGTGCGGCAATCGGCCCAGCAGTGGAGGCAGCTGACGCCGAAGGCATTCCCGTAATCGCATATGATCGCCTGATCGAAGACAGCCGTGCGTTTTATCTGACCTTTGACAATGTCGAAGTGGGGCGCATGCAAGCGCGCGCTGTTTTTGCAGCACAGCCCACAGGAAATTACGTGATGATCAAAGGGTCGCCCACCGATCCAAATGCGGATTTCCTACGCGGTGGCCAACAAGAAATTATCCAAGCTGCGATTGATAGCGGCGACATTACGATCGTAGATGAAGCCTATACAGACGGCTGGTTGCCTGCAAATGCGCAGCGCAACATGGAACAAATCCTGACCGCAAACGATAATAACGTCGATGCCGTTGTCGCATCAAATGACGGGACAGCGGGCGGTGTTGTTGCTGCTTTGACGGCACAGGGTCTCGAAGGTCTTCCTGTGTCAGGTCAAGATGGTGATCACGCTGCTTTGAATCGTGTGGCGCTTGGTACGCAAACCGTTTCTGTGTGGAAAGACGCACGCGAACTCGGCCGTGTTGCAGGTGAAGTTGCTGTTGCCTTGGCTGGCGGCGACAACGCAATGGTCGAAGGCGCGTCTATGTGGACATCGCCCGCAGGCACTGAATTGAACTCTTTGTTCCTTGCGCCAATTCCTGTCACTGCCGACAATCTTTCTGTCGTGACAGATGCAGGTTGGATCACTGTTGAAGCCTTGTGCCAAGGTGTGACTGACGGCCCAGCACCTTGTAACTAAATCGCGTAAATCGACCGACTGTGTTGGTCTATTTCAATAGGGCCTCGTGAAAAGCGAGGCCCGCACATCCCAAATGTGATCTCGTTTTTTTGCGTCCAGATTAACTGGTGCAAAAAACATGCCTGATTACTGTGATTTTTGATGGAGGCAGACCGTGTCTGACCACAGCCCCACCACACCACACCCCAAACGTAGCCTTGCGCAGACCTTACAAGTGGATATGCGCCTGCTTGGGATGATTGGTTCGTTTTTCGCCGTATGTATCGTGTTTAACATATTGACAGACGGGCGTTTTTTGACACCGCGCAATATCTTTAACCTGACCATCCAAACCGTGTCGGTCGCCATCATGGCCACTGGAATGGTTTTTGTGATTGTCACCCGCCACATTGATTTGTCTGTTGGCGCACTCTTGGCCACATGTACCGCCGTCATGGCGATGACCCAAACACAGTGGTTGCCAAATATTGTTGGTTTGGAATTGGGGCATCCCTTGATCCCTTGGATTGCGATTGCTGCAGGGTTGATCACTGGCGCCGCAATCGGGGCTGGGCAGGGCTGGTTGATTGGATATCAAGGAATTCCCGCTTTTATCGTAACCCTTGGCGGCTTGCTGATTTGGCGCAATGTCGGTTGGTGGATGACAGATGGGGCGACCATCGGTCCACTTGATCAGACATACATTCTATTTGGCGGCATCGGCGGCACTTTGGGTGTCTTTTGGAGCTGGATCGTCGGGCTTGTGGCCAGCTTGGCTGCTGTGTTTGGCCTTTGGTCCGCACGCCGTAATAAGGTAGCACATGGATTTACAGTAAAACCGATTTGGGCTGAAGCTGTCGTAATGACCCTGACAGCAGGCGCAATCCTTGGTTTTGTTGCCATTCTTAACGCCTATTCCGTGCCATCGCGTGTCATCGCGCGCAATCCCGAGCTCTTTGGTTGCGCGACCGCAGAGGGGTGCACCGCCGCATATGGCTTGCCCTATTCCGTCCTTTTACTCAGTGTTGTTGCGATTGTGATGACTGTAATTGCGCGCCGTACGCGCCTTGGTCGATATATCTTTGCGACGGGCGGTAATCCTGATGCGGCGCAACTCTCTGGCATCAACACGCGTCTTTTAACTGTGAAAATCTTTGCGATGGTCGGTGTTCTTTCTGCTCTTGCTGGCATCGTTGCGTCAGCGCGTTTGGGCTATCACACCAATGATATCGGCACGCTTGACGAATTGCGGGTGATTGCGGCCGCAGTGATCGGCGGTACGGCATTGTCTGGCGGTATCGGTACAATCTACGGGGCCATCATAGGGGCCTTAATTATGCAGTCTTTGCAGTCAGGCATGGCGATGGTCGGGGTCGATGCGCCCTATCAAAACATCGTTGTGGGCGCCGTTCTTGTGCTCGCCGTCTGGATCGACATTCAATACCGTAAGCGCATGGGAGCAAAACTATGAGCACTCCACTGGTTGAAATGAAGAACGTCTCTATCGCTTTTGGCGGTGTGCGGGCGGTTGATGATGTAAGCATTGAATTGCACGCTGGCGAAGTCGTGGGGCTTTTGGGGCATAACGGTGCGGGTAAATCTACACTGATCAAAATGCTGTCAGGCGCCTATAAAATGGATGCAGGTGAAATCTGGATCGAAGGGACGCGCGCCACCATCAATTCGCCTGCGGACAGTCGTGATTACAACATTGAAACGATATATCAGACCCTTGCTTTGGCGGACAATCTTGATGCGGCGTCAAACCTGTTTTTGGGGCGTGAATTGACCACAAAGTTCGGTCTGCTTGATGATGGGAAAATGGAAGCAGAAACCCGCAAAATTATGGCGCGGCTCAATCCGAATTTCAAAAAGCTTAAAGAACCCGTGTCAGCTTTGTCAGGTGGTCAGCGCCAATCCGTTGCCATTGCGCGTGCTGTCTATTTCAACGCCAAAATTCTGATCATGGATGAACCGACTGCGGCCTTGGGGGTGCATGAAACGGCCATGGTCGCCGAATTGATCGGTGAGTTGAAAAAACAAGGTTTAGGGATCTTTCTCATCAGCCATGACACCCGTGAAATGATGGAATTATGCGACCGCGTGGCCGTGATGAAAAACGGTCAGATGATTGGGTCCGAGCGCGTTGAGGATGTGACCGAAGATGACATTCTATCGATGATTATCTTGGGTAAAAATCCAAAGGCTAAGACATGACTTATATTGGATTGGATCTTGGCACGTCGTCCTTAAAAGCGATTTTAATGGACGAGAACCAAAGTATTTTGGCCGAACACGCCGTACCGCTTACCGTGTCACGCGGTGCGGCGGGGTGGTCAGAGCAACACCCAAGCCAATGGGGCGATGCTTTGAATCTTGCCATGCAAGCGCTTCAAACAAAGGCAGATTTATCTTCTGTGCGCGGAATTGGTCTGTCGGGTCACATGCATGGGGCGACCTTGCTTGATGCCGATGATCAGGTTTTGCGGCCTTGTATTTTGTGGAATGACACCCGCGCCTCTGCCGAGGCTGCAAAACTGGATTCAGACCCTCAGTTTCGCGATCTTACGGGCAATATCGTCTTTGCGGGCTTTACGGCGCCAAAGCTCGTTTGGGTACAAAATAACGAGCCGGATATTTTTGCCAAAGTGGCAAAAGTTTTGTTGCCCAAAGACTATTTGCGACTGATCCTGACAGGGGATTATGTGGCGGAAATGTCTGACGCAGCTGGCACAAGCTGGCTGGATGTGGCCAAGCGTGATTGGTCTGATGATCTGCTGGCCGCCACGGGATTAACCCGCGAACAGATGCCGCGATTGGTTGAAGGATGCGCGGCTTCAGCTCAGCTGCGCGATGCACTTGCTCAAACTTGGGGATTGCCCAAAGGCGTGATCGTTGCGGGCGGGGGCGGTGATAACGCAGCCTCGGCAATCGGCGCGGGTGTGGTGAAAAAGGGCGATGCCTTTTTATCGCTGGGCACCTCTGGCGTTTTGTTTGCCGCATGTGATGCTTACCGTCCCGATGCGGCCAGTGCTGTTCATACATTTTGTCACGCTTTGCCTGACACGTGGCATCAGATGGGTGTGATTTTGGCCGCCACGGATGCTTTGCAATGGCTAAGTCAACTCACGGGCACGCCCGCTTCTGAGTTGACCGCTGATTTGGGGGATTTGCGCGCGCCAAGTCGTACGTTGTTTTTGCCCTACATCAGCGGTGAACGCACGCCCCATAATGACGCCAAAATTCGGGGGCAGTTTTTGCATCTCGACACATCCACTGACATCAAACAAGCCACGCGCGCTGTGCTTGAAGGCGTCGCCTTTGCCTTTGGTGATTGTCAGGCGGCTTTGCATTCCACTGGGACTGAAATTCAAAGCGCACTTGCGATCGGTGGGGGCGCAAAATCTGACTATTGGTTGCAAGTGATCGCCACCACTTTGGCACTGCCTTTGCAGGTGCCTAAAGACGGTGATTTTGGCGCAGCCCTTGGTGCTGCACGCCTTGGGATGATGGCTGTAACTGGGCGCACAATAGAGATTGCCACCATGCCTCCGATTTTGAAAACCATCCAACCCGATACGCAGTTGATGCCAGCTTTCCACGACACGCAGGCCCGTTACCGCGCCGCATATTCCGTACTAAAGGATCTTTAAGATGACCGATTTTTTCAAAGGCATTCCTGCCATTAAATACGAAGGCCCAGACAGCGATAACGAATTTGCCTTTCGCCATTACAATCCTGATGAAATGATCATGGGCAAACCCATGAAAGATCATTTGCGTTTCGCGGCGGCTTATTGGCATTCATTCGCATGGCCGGGCACAGACCCCTTTGGAGGGGAAACACTGGATCGACCATGGTTTGGCGACACATTGGATTTGGCCAAAATGAAAGCAGACGTGGCTTTCGACATGTTTAAAATTTTGGATGTGCCGTATTTTTGTTTTCACGATGCGGATATGCGCCCAGAAGGGGCGGATTTTGCAGAAAATACTAAAAACCTTGCGGTGATGGTCGATTACATCGCTGAGAAAATGGAAACCACAGGTGTAAAGCTGTTGTGGGGCACGGCCAATCTGTTTTCGCACAAACGGTTTATGTCAGGGGCTGCGACAAACCCTGATCCCGATGTCTTTGCCTTTTCTGCCGCGACGATCAAAACCTGCATGGATGCCACAATGAAATTGGGTGGTGAAAACTATGTGCTTTGGGGCGGTCGCGAAGGCTATGAGACCTTGCTCAATACCGATATGGGCCGTGAACGCCAACAAGCGGGCCGTATGTTGCAGATGGTCGTCGATTACAAACATAAGATGGGCTATAAAGGCACGATCTTGATCGAACCCAAGCCGCAAGAGCCAACAAAACATCAATATGATTACGATGTTGCGACTGTCTACGGATTTTTGAAAGACTTCGGTCTGGAAAACGAAGTAAAACTCAACATCGAACAGGGGCATGCGATTTTGGCGGGCCATTCATTTGAACATGAATTGGCCATGGCGCGCGAATTGGGCATTCTTGGATCGATTGATATGAACCGCAATGATTATCAATCGGGCTGGGATACGGATCAATTCCCGAACAATGTGCCTGAGATGGCTTTAGCCTATTACGAAGTTCTACGCGCAGGTGGTTTTAAAACCGGTGGCACAAACTTCGATTCAAAACTGCGCCGCCAATCTCTAGATGCAGAAGACCTAATTCTAGCCCATGTCGGTGGCATGGATGCCTGCGCGGCAGGATTGAAAGCTGCGGCGGCCATGCTGGAAGATGGCAAACTCGAAGCTGCCCGCGATGCGCGTTATGCAGGCTGGGACACGGATGCAGGCAAGGCCTTGATGAAAGATGATTTGACCACGGTGCACGACCGCGTTGTGGCGGAAAATATCAATCCTCAACCCAAATCTGGACGCCAAGAACGTCTGGAAAACTTGGTCAACAGATACCTGTAGATTGATCATGATACACTGCGCAGATTGTATGCGCGGTGTATCTGCATTGTAATCCCTTGAAAACGCTGGAAATCCGCAAGACGTGGCAATTTCAATGTGCAGTTTGGTCGCAGGGCCATGAATGTCGCATTGCATGTTTGCCCCCACGGTCTAGTTTTATCCGCACAAAGCAGCTTTTTGCCGATTTGGGTGAAAGGCTATTTGGGCCGCTCAGGGATGCGCGGCCGTGACAAACAAGGCCTATGGCCAAGGGATAATGCTATGTTCGACAGCTTTACCGCAGAAACATTGGCACGTATGCAATTTGCATTCACCGTGTCTTTTCACATTATTTTTCCCGCCTTTTCCATCGGATTGGCCAGCTATTTGGCGGTTTTAAACGCTTTATGGCTGCGCACGGGGCGGCAGACTTATCTGACCCTGTTTAACTACTGGAAAAAAATCTTTGCCGTGGCCTTCGGGATGGGGGTCGTCTCGGGCATTGTGATGTCCTATCAATTCGGCACAAACTGGTCGGTCTTCTCAGACAAAACCGGCCCCGTGCTCGGGCCCTTGATGGCCTATGAGGTGCTCTCGGCCTTCTTTTTAGAAGCAGGATTTTTGGGCATCATGCTGTTTGGCCGCAAACGTGTGGGGGACAAATTGCACATGTTCGCCACTGCAATGGTCGCTTTTGGCACTTTGATGTCCGCCACTTGGATTTTATCGGTCAATTCATGGATGCAGACACCAGCAGGTTACAGCATCAACGAACTTGGTCAATTCGTGCCTGAAGACTGGTTTAAAATCGTCTTCAATCCCTCTTTCCCATACCGCTTAGTGCATATGGTTTTGGCAGCTTATTTGACCACAGCCTTGGTGGTGGGCGCGACGGGCGCACTGCATTTGATGCGCGATTCCGCGGATAAGCCAGCACGCAAAATGTTTTCAATGGCCATGTGGATGTTGGTGGTTGTCGCCCCGATGCAGATTTTTATGGGCGATCTGCACGGGTTGAACACATTGGAACACCAGCCCGCTAAAGTCATGGCGATGGAAGGGCACTATGATAGCCACCCTGACGGCGCGCCCTTGATTTTGTTTGGTATTCCAAATCCAGATGAAAAGCGCATTGATTACGCGATCGAAATTCCCAAACTGTCGAGCTTGATCCTGAAACACGACCTAAACGCACCACTGGATGGATTGGATACGATTCCGCTTGAAGATCAACCGCCTGTTGAAATCGTGTTCTGGAGTTTCCGTGTTATGGTTGGACTTGGATTCGCGATGCTGGGGCTGGGCGCTTGGAGCTTGTTGTGGCGTATACGCGGGCGTTTGTATGACGGCATTTGGTTGCACCGCGCGTCATTTGTAATGGGCCCCATGGGCTTCGTGGCGGTGCTTGCTGGCTGGGTGACAACCGAAGTGGGGCGTCAGCCGTTTACGGTATACGGTTTGCTGCGCACCAGTGATAGCCTTGCGCCTGTCGATGCGCCTGCGGTCGCCGCATCTTTGATTGCCTTTATTGTGGTGTATTTCTTTGTCTTCGGGGCAGGGACTTTCTATCTGCTACGGATGATGAACATGCCTGCTGCGACACCGCATTTGGGCTTGAAAGACGGGCCAATCCGCACTGCGGGTATTTCCCAGCCGAAAACGCAAGACTTGGCAAAAAAGGAGCCGTCTGATGTTTGAACTTTCCTTTATTTGGGCTGGCGTGATTGCCTTTGCCGTCCTGACCTATGTGATCCTCGATGGATTTGATTTGGGGGTGGGCATCTTGTTTCGCACTGCCAAAACCGAACGTGAACGATCCACTATGATGAATTCGATTGCTCCGATATGGGATGGCAATGAAACATGGCTGGTGTTGGGCGGTGGTGGCCTTTTTGCGGTTTTTCCACTGGCTTATGCGGTCATCATGCCAGCGCTTTATATGCCGATTATTTTGATGCTCTTGGCCTTGATCTTTCGCGGCGTCGCTTTTGAATATCGTTGGCGCACGGAGCGTTGGAAACCTGTGTGGGATTGGGCGTTTTTCGGCGGGTCGGTGACTGCGGCTTTTATGCAAGGCATTGCTCTTGGGGCGCTTGTGCAGGGGATCGAGGTGACTGATCGCGCTTATTCTGGCGGTTGGTGGGATTGGCTCACAGGCTTTTCTATCCTCACAGGTGTTGCTGTCGTTGTCGGATATGCTCTGCTGGGAGCCACATGGATCATCTTGAAAACAGAGGATAAATTACAACAACGCATGCAAGGTTTTTCCGTCTGGCTGGGGATAGGGACTTTGGCATTCATCGCCTTGGTCAGTATTCTCACGCCGTTTCAAAACCCTGATTACTTTCAGCGGTGGTTTAACCTTCCTGGCAGCGCTTTGAGTATCGTCATGCCTTTGGCTGTAATTTCCTGTGCTTGGGCTTTGTTTTCTGGCTTGAAAGCTGGCAAAGACTTGCAACCCTTCTTGGCAGCTTTGATGTTGTTCGTGCTGTGCTTTATCGGCATTGGGATCAGTTTCTATCCAAATATTGTCCCGCCCAGCCTCACCATTGTCGAAGCCGCCGCCCCCGATGAAAGCTTGCTTTTTGCTCTCGTGGGTACAGTGGTTTTGGTGCCGATCATTCTTGCCTACACAGCCTATGCTTATTGGGTTTTTCGTGGCAAAATTGACCCTGACGAGGGCTACCACTGATGCGTTTTGCCAAGTTGAAAAAAGTCATCTGGTTCGTCGCCATCTGGGGGATCAGCGTCTTGATCTTGGGGCTGGTCGCATACGGAATTAGATCTGTCATCGGTGTTTGATTTTCGCGCGCCCTGCATAACCTAGGGCGCGCGTTTTACATTGAAATCACACCCAAATCCACACCACATCACTCTATGTAAATCGTAAGATTGGCAGGTACGACACCAGATTGGCGCGCAATAAAATCGCTAAATCGGATACGACTTAAACGAATCTTCATTCATTGCTGACATTCCTCAACACATCCGAGCCGATCAGCTCGTTTTGTTTGGAACATGTGTGAGACATCCTAGTGCACGGTTGCGAGATGTGGAGAATGCAATGAATATATTGAAAAAAATCAAACTAGCGCAAAAACTGCCAGTAATAATGATTGGCTTAACCGCGCTCGCCATTTGCGTATCTGGATTCGTATCGTATCGGCAAGCCTCCGATGCTTTGCTCGCGGAAGCTGAAAAAACACTAGAAACCATCGGTGAAGCCCGCGCTATTGAACTTGGCGTGTGGTTAGATGGCATTGATGTCGACATCCGAAGCCAAGCCAACAACCCCACAATCTTATCGGCCGTGCGCGGTTTTGGTGAGGCTTGGAATGCGATATCGGAAGATCAAACCAGCTATCTGCAAAAAACCTACATCGATGACAACCCACACCCATTTGGCGAAAAAGATGCACTGGAATTTGCCGATGATGGGACCGCCTATAGTCAAGTCCATAAACTGTATCACTCGTATTTCAAAAAACTGGTTGATGAAAATGGCTATTATGATGTTTTCATTTTTAATCCCGAAGGCGAGTTGGTCTATTCTGTTTTCAAAGAACGTGACTTCGCCACCAACTTTTTAGAGGGCCCTTTCAAAAACAGTGGCCTCGCTGAGGTGGTACGCAATTCATTGTCTGCTGAGACAGTTGAAATTTCCTTCAAAGATTTCGAAAGCTATGCGCCATCTGGCGGAGACCCTGCCGCATTTTTGGGCGCGCCGATCATGGACCGTCGTGGCAGTATAAAGGGCGTGATCGCCTTTCAGATGCCGACACAACACATAGATTCTATCTTCCAGCGCCCCACAGGTCTGGGTGAGACGGGTGACGCTTACATCGTTGGTTCTGATGCCTTGCTACGCAGCAATCCGATCCACGGTCCGGGCAACCAAGTTATGGTGCGAAAAGTCACAAGCGAAGCGGCGACAAAGGCGATTAGCGGTGAGGTTGGCTTGCTCATGCAGGAAGAGAAAAACCCCATGACAGGGGAGATCATCAACAATATCGCCGCTTACCGATTTGTAGATTTTCACGGTGTGCGTTGGGGCTTGATCACTGAGCAAACGGTGCATGAAATCCTCAAACCCGCTTTTGCGCTACGTGACAGCATGATTGTCGATGGCCTCATAATGATCGCTGTTGTTGCCCTAATTGGTTATCTCATTTCACGTTCGATTTCTCGGCCACTGACTCGCGTCGAACAATCTATGCGGACTGTGTCTGCTGGCAACTATTCTGATCCAGTGTCGGGTACGGACCGCGGCGATGAAATCGGTGGGATCGCCAGTGCCTTGGATGAGTTTCGCGATGCTTTAGGACAGGCGGAACGCGCGACCAAGGACGGCCTCTTTAAAGGATCAGCCTTTGAAGGCTCCTCAGCTGCTTTGATGATTATCGATCAAAAATTCGATATCATCTATATGAATGCGGCTGCCTCTACTTTGATGTCCGATCACGAAACTACATTTTCCGCGATGAACCCTGAATTTTCCGCAAGCAACCTTATCGGCCAGAGCAGCGATATCTTTCACAAACATCCCCAACATATTCGCGACATTCTCAACGATCCAAATCAACTGCCATATGCTGAAGATATTAAATATGAGGACACATACTTTTCTCTAAATATCAATGCTGTGATCGACCAAGCTGGCAATCAAATTGGGTGTGTTATGGAATGGCAGGACGTGACAGATATCCGCACAAGCGAAGCTGTCATTGCCGCACTCAACAGCACGCAAGCTAAAGCTGAATTCAGCCTAGAGGGTGACCTATTGATTGCCAATGAAAATTTTGCGTCTATGACCCAAACATCTTGCGATCAGCTTTGCGGTCAAAACTATAGTAAAGTGCTCAATTTTGACCCCTCGACAACTGGCAACGCCGACACTGTTTGGGCGCGTTTACTCAACGGTGAAAACGTGAGCGGTCGGTTCGATATCTTATCGGCTGCAGGAGAAAATTCCATTCTAGACGGCACGTTTAATCCAGTCATAGACGCGAACGGAAAGCCGTTTCGAATTATTCTGCTTGGCAATGATATCACTGAAAGTGAGCGAGCGCTGCGTCAATCCCGCCTCGAACAAGAAACCATGAAAGCGCAGCAAGACACAGTGGTTGAAGGATTGCGTATTGGCCTAAAACGCTTGGCTGAAGGAGACCTGACCAGCCAAATCACTGATCCCTTTGCTCAAGAATATGAATCCCTGCGCAATGACTTTAATGTCGCCATGACCAACCTTCTGGATGCGATGAGCCGCGTGGTTGAAAATGCTGATATGATCCGTGGAGAAGCGAGTGAAATTTCCAATGCGGCAGACGATTTATCGCGCCGCACAGAAAAGCAAGCAGCAACACTCGAAGAAACCGCGACCGCTCTAGATGAGCTCACATCATCCGTGCGTTCTGCGGCTGATGGTGCCAATCAAGCCAGTGAAATGGTTGAAACTGCAAAGTCGAATGCAGAGACCTCTGGAGAGGTCGTGCAGGAGGCTGTCGAAGCCATGAGCGAAATCGAAAATTCGTCCAATCAAATATCAAAAATCACATCTGTGATTGATGATATTGCATTCCAAACCAATCTTTTGGCACTCAACGCTGGTGTCGAGGCCGCCCGTGCGGGTGAAGCAGGGCGTGGTTTCGCTGTCGTAGCCTCCGAAGTCCGCGCCCTTGCGCAACGTTCCTCAGAAGCTGCGCGTGAAATCAATGACCTCATTTCAAAATCTGGGTCATTGGTCAAACGTGGTGTCGGGCTCGTGGGCGAGACGGGCGATGCTCTTAAGGGCATTGTGAAATCTGTCAGCGAAATCGCAGTCAACGTGAATGAAATTGCCTCTTCTTCCAGAGAACAGTCCAGCGGATTGGCTGAAATAAATGCAGCGGTGAACCAGCTTGATCAGGTTACGCAGCAAAATGCCGCCATGTTTGAAGAAACGACTGCGGCAAGCCATGCTCTTACACGTGAGGCAGAAAATCTCACAGATACAACGTCGCGCTTCTCCATCTCTAAACCTTTGCAAGAAGATGAAGGTGAAAATACCGTCATATCAGCAGATTTTACTGCGCATGTATCCGAATCTACTGCTCCAATTCCTTCTGAAAAAACACTACTGAGGAAAGAGGTCGTGAATGCCGTAGTTGGCGCAGCTGATGTAACGATTAGCGATGACTGGGAGGATTTCTGACACTTCGATCTAGAACGTTTTATTTAGATGGCCGCAGATTGAGGAAATGAAATTGAATAAATATCGTGTGCTCATTGTCGATGACTCTCCAACGATGCGTCGACTCATTCGCACTCTTTTAGAAAACGACCCAAGGCTTGAGGTTGTCGCAGAAGCTGGAACTGCAAGTGAGGCACGAGACGCGGTTAACCAACACAAGCCCGATGTCATGACGCTTGATGTTGAAATGCCCAATATGAGCGGGATCGAATTTTTGAAGCGGCTCATGCGACACCGCCCAATGCCTGTGGTTATGGTGAGCACATTGACCAAAAAGGGGGGAGAGATCGCAATTGAAGCGCTTTCCTCAGGTGCCATCGACTGCATTGAAAAGCCAAAGCTTGGCCAAAAATCTGATGCTTTTGCCAACCTCACTGATACAATTGTGATGGCGGCGCGCGCGCGAATTCAGATCCCCACGGCGCGTTCGAACAAGCCAGCGGCAGTGCGACAGCGTGACTTTAGACGGATTTGTCTGCTTGGGGGATCAACCGGTGCTGTTGATGCATTGGAAAAAATTCTGATACGTTTCCCAAAAGAATGCCCTCCCACTTTGGTCACGCAGCACATGCCTAAAGCATTCTTGGTGAACTTTGCCGCACGGTTGAATAAATTAGTGTCCCCGCATGTTTCACTGGCGGAACATGGAGAAGAACTAAAGGCGGGGCATGTGTTGATTGCTCCTGGCGGTGACTTTCACCTGAATATTCAAGCCAAACCTGTCGTTCGCGCAACCTTACACGCTGGGCCAAATGTATCAGGGCACCGCCCTTCGGTAGACTCGATGTTTAAATCTGCGGTGGATCTAGCCCCAAATATCGTCGCTGGAATACTCACGGGCATGGGACGCGATGGGGCGGAGGGGATGTTAATGCTTAAAAACGCTGGTGCTCTAACAATTGCTCAGTCGAAGGAAACCTGTGTGGTATTTGGTATGCCACAAGTGGCGGGGCAATTAGGAGGCGTGGAACACTGGGTGGATATTGATGAACTCGGCGATGAATTGCTTCGGCTTGCTGAAGTGCCACGCACAGAGATCTGCAAATGACATTTGAACGAGAAATATCACAGCCCAAAATCAGCTCAACATACATCAGCCAGGGCGATTTTTCGGTCTGTTGCAATTCTGGTGATCTCATTTCAACCATTCTAGGGTCATGTGTTGCGACCTGTTTATGGGACCCCGTTGCAAGAGTAGGTGGAATGAATCACTTCTTGTTGCCCGATGGTACGCAAACCCCAAACGAACAGGCCAGTTCCTTTGGGGCAAATTCTATGGAGTTACTCATAAACGCTCTCATCAAAGCTGGCGCACGACGTGATCGAATTCGCGCCAAAGTCTTTGGAGGCGCTGAAATGTATAAGGGCCTTACCGATGCTGGCGCAAGAAATAGTGAATTCGTTTTGTCCTATTTACAGACCGAGGAAATCCCGCTGGATGGGCAAAGTCTGGGGGGATCTCTGGCGCGGCGCATTGAATTTGATCCTATCTCTGGACGCGCGCGTCAAAAGCTTGTTCCTGATGCGTGTATTCAGGAAAAAGTGGTGGTCGAAGTTGCAACAAATGATTTGGAGCTTTTTTAACTGAACTGTCTTGCAACTGGATATGGTTAGCTTGGCTAACTGTCACAACCGAGTAATTTTCCTACACTGATTACTTTCCATTGTTTAGGAATTGGCCGAATCCCCAAGCTCTCCCCTGATTTGCGCGCTGTGCTTGGGGATAAATCTTTGGCGTTTGGCTGCCGATTTCACATGTTGGTTTAGTGTGAAATTCATCGGTGTCAGGCTGTCTGGCGCTGAATGGGTCTTTGCCCGTTGCTATCCGCCTGACATTCTTGCAGCGATTTGCGAACATCGCGCAATATGCCGAACACCCTTTTGTTCGAGAATTTATCCCATAGTTTATCGTGGAAGCTTTCGAAAAAAATCGCTCTATTTAGATTTTCCGAGTGCGATGTCATGCCAATTGACGCGCGTATCTTTGACCCATTCAAGGACCGTCATACTTGTGAGGGCAGGGTCGCACATCACTGATCGTCTGATCCATTTCGGAGAAGGGCGCGCTCCAACATCTGTTTTATTAACTTACTATTCTCGCCTTCAAGCGCTTCGTATCCATCGGATTTATGTCGCGACTTACATCCAAAGGTATCTTGCCAGTTTCCCGTTTTTTGATCATCTCAATGATCCGTTCGACCAATAATCATGCCTTCATGTGCCCGTCCTGTTTCTGGCTGGATGATCCACAAATTTATAGGAGATTTAAGGGGCTTGGGTCACAAGTGGCATATAGAGAAAATCAAAAAGTGACAGGCCCCTTAAGGGGGCTGTCACTCCTGAATTTTCTGAGAGAAATAGCAAAGAGATTTAGAGCATCCCCTTGCAGGCGTGATGTTATGACATGTGAAACTGCTCAGTCTCTTTGCGCAGGTTTTGAGCTTGCGTTTTCAAGAGCGTCACTGCCGCTGAGCTTTCCTCAAACATAGCCGCATTTTGCTGTGTCACTTGGTCTAGGTCATCCACCGCGGCATTGATTTCGCGCAGGCCGATGGCTTGTTCTTGTGCCGAATTGGCAATATTTTGCACCAAAGAATCCACCTGAGTGACCAGTTCCTCGATTTCTTTTAGGACAGTCCCTGATTCATGGACCAGTGCGACACCTGATTTGACCTGTGTGGAGGAGGTATCTATCAGGTTTGCGATTTCTCTGGCCGCTTCGGAAGATCTTTGTGCTAAAGCGCGGACCTCTGATGCGACCACAGCAAATCCACGTCCGCTTTCGCCCGCGCGGGCCGCCTCTACGCCTGCATTGAGGGCGAGAAGGTTTGTCTGGAATGCAATGTCATCAATAACCGAGGTAATTTTTGATATTTCAATCGAGCTTTTCGAAATATCAGCCATTGCAGTAATCGTTTGTTCCACGACTTGACGACCTTCGCCAGAGCGCGATCGCGCACTTGACACAGATTTCGCAGCATCTTTTGCGCCTTCGGCTGAATTTTCGACTGAGGAGTTCAATTGCGTGATTGCGGAGGCGGTTTCAACAAGCGCTGCGGCTTGATTTTCGGTACGGCGTCCGAGATCTGTGGCCGATGCTGCAATACCTTCAACTTCATTTTGCATATTGGTAATGCCAAGTGCCGTTTGTTGAATGAGAGCGGCAAGTCTGTTGAGCGACGTGTTGAAATTCGTGCGCAATTCTTCGAGTTCACCTGGCATTTCATCGTGCATGGTTATCGATAAGTTGCCGAGGCTTAGTTCGGTAATTGCGGCGTTGATCTCTGTGATGGATGACTTAAAGCGCGTAACGTCTGAGGCAAACTTAACGACCTTGTAGACCTTGCCATTTGCATCAAAAATTGGATTATACGTGGCCTTAATCCAGATTTCATCGCCCGATTTTGTTATGCGAATGAATTCGGAATCCATGCAGTGACCAGCATTTAGGTTTTCCCAAAATTCAAGATATTCTGGGCTGTTGCGTTCATCGGGGCGCACAAACATAGAGTGATGTTGTCCTTGAATTTCTTCAAGAGGATAGCCGAGTGCAGTCGTGAAGTTTTCATTGGCGGTGATGACGGTCCCGTCAAGATTGAATTCAATGACGGCTTGAACCCTGTGAATGGCATTCATTTGCCATGTGAGATCATTCACTGCGTTTTTTTCGACGGTCACATCCGTAGCAGTTTTGAGCACGCTTTTAGGCTTGCCATTTATGTCGAACAACACGTTGTAGCTGGCTTGAATAAAGACATTTGATCCATCTTTTGCCTTACGTAAAAATTCACCAGTGATAAATTCGCCTTTCTTCAACCTGTCCCAATGATTTTTATAATCGGCGGAATTCACTTGATCGTTTGGCATGAATATTTTGTGGTGTTGACCTTTGATTTCATCCAAACTGTACCCCATCACGGCCAGAAAATTATCATTTGCAGTGATGATTTCGCCATCCAGCGTGAATTCAATCAGCGCTGTCGAGCGAGAAATTGCATCGGCCTTTGAGGTGTTAATGTTGTTGTCGCGTGTTTTCTCTGTCACGTTTGTGGCTAATTTAACAACACCTGTTACAGCGTTGTCAGGGCCACGCAAAGGGACGTAGGAGGCTTCGATATAGACGGTTGAGCCATCTTTGTGCTTGCGTGCGAAGGTACTTTGCTGGGTTTGTCCCGCACGCAATGCATCCCAAAATGCACGGTATTCAGCGGATTTTTCACTTTGGTTAAGCAGAAATATTGCATGCTTTTGCCCAATGATTTCATCAGGTTCATACCCCATCGTATCACAAAAATTGCGATTGGCATTTGTGATCGATGTGTCAAGATCAAACCAAATCATTGCAAGCGCTGAATTCGTGGCCGCGTAGGTCGCCTTCATCGGATCATTGTGTCGGGTAGGGCTTTTAAAATGGAACATTGATACCTCACAAGTTTGATCAGACTGTGCATCAAAAGTTCTAACAATTTATTGAGTTTTTCTTTTGTTTTATGTGAAGCCGCATTGAACGGATATCAGCCGCAAAGTTTGACGACTTTGCGGCTGATATTTTGTTTCGTGATGAGCTTGAAAGCCAAGGGCCTATAAGCGCACCAATGCGCCGCGGTGTTGCACAACGTTTGCAGAGAGTGTCATGCCTGAACGCAAGGAGTCTTCCAAGTTTGCCCCCAACATGCGCGCTGTAATGTAACCTGCGTTGAAACTGTCGCCCGCTGCGGTACTGTCGACGGGGGAAACGCGCTCTGGTGATATCGACATACCCCCTTCGCCTTTTGCCCATGCATACATTTCATGAGCGCCGTTTTTGACAATTACAGTATGCGCGCCAAGGTCGCGATAACGCTGGGCGGTGTCTTGTGGTTTTTTATCGCCAAACATGTCTTCTTCTTCGTCAAATGACGGTAGCATGACATCAGCAATTTGTGCGGCTTTTGCGAGCCAAGTCTTTGTGGCTGCGGAATTTTCCCAAAGACGTGGGCGAATATTGGTATCGAATACCACCTGCGATCCAGCCGCGCGCGCTTTGGCCAAAGACTCCAATAGATTTTGGCGGTGCTCAGGGGAAAGAATGGCCAAGGTAATGCCAGAAAACAGCAAGATTTGATCCCCTGTGAAAGCGCGGTCCAACAGATCGGGATCTGCGGCCAAAAGTTTAGCGGCAGAGGTGTCACGCCAGTAAGAAAATGAGCGTTCGCCATTGTCCAATTCGATCATATAGAGACCGACAGTGCGATCAGAAACAGGTGTAATGGTATCGGTTTTTATATTTGCATCCGCAAGAAAACCCATCAGCTTTTGTGATGTCTTATCGGTGCCAACACGTGTCAAATAGCCCACGCTATAGTCGCTATGGGCGGCCAAACAGCGCTGTGCGTACCATGCGGTGTTAAATGTGTCGCCAGCGAAATTCATCGCGTATTTTCCGTGACCATCAGGGGCCATTTCGACCATACATTCCCCGATGGTGAGTAGTTTTTTATAATTCACGGTCTTCCTCGTCGAAATAATTGATATGTTCAGCACGGATTGTGCTGATTGATTTAGAGATTCTATTTAGGTGCGACCGTATTGCCTCTGTGACTTTTGTTTTATCCTTGTTTATCAGTGCTTTAAGGATTTCACAATGTTCGTCATAGGCGATCTGCGTGCCTTCTTTGTCCAAGGACAGATAGCGCACGCGGTCCATATGTGCCTTATTGTCTTTGATCAGAGTCCAGACTTCTGGATGGCCTGCAGTGGCGCAAATTGTTGCGTGAAATTCATCATCCAATTCATGAAAATCATCGCGAGAACCAGAGTTAAGCACCTGTTTTTGAAGTCTAAGATTCTCCTCAAGGCGCATGATATCGGCTGATGTTGCCTTCGTTATCGCCGTGCAGCAGGTTTCAATTTCCAAAGCTGTGCGGATAAACCGTGCCTTATGGACGGCTGCGGTGGAAATTTGCGTCACCACGGTGGCGCGTTGTGGGCGTATCAACAAGAACCCTTGCTGGCTGAGTCGATAAAATGCATCGCGTACGGGTTGGCGCGATACGGCCAATTTTTGCGCGACATCCGCTTCGGACAGCTTGGTGCCAGGCGGCATGTCGAGGCACACAATCCCATCATAAAGCTGGCGGTACACGATATCCGTGACGGATGGTCCACGATCTGGCGTCAGTGCTTGTAGTTTCAATTCTTGTTCCATCACGTCTCCTATCGCATCCAGCGCGGCCAATATAATCGAGTGTTTTTGCCGTAAGGGCAATCCTTGGGTCGCTGTGAACTTGTCAATCTCAGGGCGTTCTGTTGTTGACAAGTGCAAATTTGATTTGTCATAAGTTAGCAACTAGCATATTAGTTGGCTAGTTGAAAATACAATTACCATGGCGCTCTCCAATACAGCCGCCATGAGGGGGACCGAAATACATGCCACTGCTCGATTCAGATCGTTTGTTTCCAGTCGAAGATCGCAGCCGTGGTTTTGCGCGTGAAATTTATGACGGGATCAAAGATTTACCGATCATTTCTCCACACGGGCATACAGATCCTGCGTGGTTCGCGTTGAACAAAAACTTTGCCGACCCTGCGCAGCTTTTTGTGACGCCAGACCATTATGTGTTTCGGATGTTCTGTTCTCAGGGGATCGATTTGGCCAGTCTGGGCGTACCGCGTGCTGATGGCGGAGCAGTAGAACAAGATCCGCGTAAGATCTGGCAAATCTTTGCTGATAATTTTTACCTTTTGCGCGGCACGCCATCCTACATCTGGCTAAATCACGCATTTCAAGAAGTGTTCGGCCTTGATACGGCTTTGAACGGCGAGACAGCGCGAGAGATTTATGATCACATCGAGTCCTGTTTAAAGACGGAGGCTTTTAAGCCACGCGCCTTATATGACCGCTTCAATATTGAAGCCCTGTCTACAACTGAAATGGCGCTGGATGACTTGCGGCATCACAAAACCATCGCCGAAAGCGATTGGAACGGGACTGTGATTTCTGCCTACCGTCCAGACAATGTGATTGATCCTGAATTCGAAGGTTTCGCTGATAATATTGCGAAGTTGGGGGAGTTGACGGGCGAAGATACGACGACTTGGGCGGGGTATTTGAACGCGCACCGCAGCCGCCGTGCGTTTTTCAAAGACGTCGGCCGTGTGACATCATCAGACCACGGTCATCCGACAGCGCGCACCGAAGATTTCAGCCCTGAGGTGGCCAATGCGCTGTTCCAAAAGGCGCTCAAAGGCACATGCACAGCAGATGAAGCCGACGCCTTTCGCGGTCATATGTTGACTGAAATGGCGCGCATGTCTTTGGATGATGGGCTGACATTGCAAATACATGCTGGGGCGCATCGCAATCACTCAGCGCCGATGATGGCACAGTTCGGGCGCGACAAAGGTTTTGATGTGCCTAGTAAGACTGAGTTTGTAAACAATCTCAAACCCTTACTTAATGCTGTTGGCATGAACTCTGAACTCACAGTGATCTTGTTTATGCTAGATGAAACAACGCAAAGCCGCGAACTTGCGCCGCTGGCTGGCGTGTACCCCGCGCTGCGCCTTGGGCCGCCTTGGTGGTTCCATGACAGTTTTGAAGGCATGAAGCGGTTCCGCGAAAACTGCACTGAGACCGCAGGATTTTACAACACTGTCGGCTTTAATGACGACACCCGTGCATTCTGCTCCATTCCGGCTCGCCATGATGTGGCGCGTCGCGTGGATGCTGGATATCTCGCCACTTTGGTCGCCACAGGGCGATTGAATGTGACCGAGGCCCATGAGGTCGCGCGCGATCTCACCTATAATTTGGTCAAGAAAGCATACAAGCTTTGATCAATTAACAGTCTTTGGGAGGAGACTTTATAATGACTCATTTGAAATCATTCACGGCTGCAATTGCTTTGATCGCAGCCTCTACTTTGACAGCGACTGCCTGTGAGACGACCCTGCGGTCTTCTGATACGCATCCAGATGGATACCCAACAGTTGAGGCCGTAAAAGCCATGGGTGCCGCGCTTTCTGCAGCCACAGACGACAGACTTTGTGTTGAAGTGTTTCATTCCGCCCAATTGGGCCAAGAAAAAGATACCATCGAACAAACTCAATTCGGTGTGATTGATTTCAATCGCGTGTCCCTTGGGCCATTCAACAACATCATCGAAGAAACAAAAGTGCCGTCATTGCCTTATATCTTCCGCTCGGTTGATCACATGCACACAGTGATGGATGGCCCGATTGGCGAAGAAATTCTGGCTGCGTTTGAAGCCCATGATTTGATTGGTCTGGCCTTTTATGATGGCGGATCGCGGTCGTTTTACAACAAAGAACGCCCGATCACTGAAATGAAAGATCTTGAAGGCCTTAAATTCCGCGTGATGCAGTCTGATCTGTTTGTTGATATGGTCTCAGCCGTTGGGGCAAATGCCACACCCATGGCATATGGCGAAGTCTACTCATCCATCCAGACAGGCGTGATCGACGGCGCAGAAAACAATTGGCCGTCTTTTGAATCCTCAGGTCACTTCGAAGTCGCAGGCTATTACACTTTGGACGAACATTTGATCGTGCCTGAGGTCTTGGTGATGTCGAAATCATCCTACGACAAACTGTCAGCCGAAGATCAAGCCGCCGTGCGCGCTGCGGCCAAAGCTTCTGTGCCTGTGATGCGTGACCTTTGGGCCGCGCGTGAAAAAGCATCCGAAGAAAAAGTGCGTGCAGCAGGGGTCGAAATCATCACAGATATCGACAAAACCCCCTTCATCGAAGCGATGGTGCCTGTCTACGAAAAATATGTGACGACAGATAAGTTGAAAGATCTTGTGACACGTATTCAAGCGACAGAGTAACTTTAGTTTTGGCGTCAGTGACCTTTGGATCTGACGCCAAGATCCCGCGAAACCCGACCGTCTGGTGCTTGTGTGTTCCACAAGCTGTGATGCTTTCAGACACAGGGTTTCAAACCTCTTTGCCAATTCAAAGGCGGCAAAATGCAAAAAATAATGAAAAAAGTGGCACGTGTGATGGCCTTTCTTGCCCGCATGTCCCTTTGGTTGTCTGGCATCGGCTTGGTCCTGATGACGGCCTTTATCACCTATCAGGTCTTTGGGCGTTTCGTTTTGAACAACACACCCACATGGACGGAAAGCTGGTCGATTTTAATCATGGGCTGGTTCATTTTCTTAGGCGCTGCTGTTGGCACGCGCGAGGGATATCACCTGTCATTTGATGTTTTGCTGTATATTTTACCGCAATCCGTCAAGAACGTGCTCTATACGATTTCCGATATCGTGATCGCAGCTTTTGGCCTTGGTATGATTTACTACGGCGTGCAACTGCTTGATAAAACATGGCAATCTACCATTCCTAATATCGGCATTTCAGGCGGATGGGCCTTTGTTTCTATTATCATGGGGGGCGTTTTGATGACGCTGTTCTCTATCGAGCGTATTTTGCGCCGCGCCTGCGGCATGGTCACAGCCCGCTTTGGCGAAACCGAACTTCCCGAAGAGGACCGCTGACATGGGTATAGCTGAACTTATTGGCCCCGGCATGGAGCTTTGGGTGCTCTTTGGCACTTTTACTTTTTTACTGTTGATCGGCACACCTGTTGCCTTTTGCTTGGGCGCGTCTTCCTTTGCGACTGTTTTGTATTTGGGACTGCCGCCTGTGGTGGTGTTCCAGCGCTTGAATTCGGGCGTCTCTGTGTTTTCGCTGATGGCCATCCCGTTTTTCATCTTCGCGGGTGAACTTATGGTGCGCGGCGATATTGCGCGACGCCTTGTGGCACTTGCAGGGGCGGCTGTCGGCCACTTCAAAGGCGGGTTGGGGCAGGTCAACATCTTGGCCTCTGTCTTGTTTGGGGGCATTTCAGGCTCTGCTGCGGCGGATACATCTGCAATCGGCGGCTTGATGGTGCCGCAAATGGTGAAGCGTGGCTATGATGCAGATTACGCGGTCAATGTGACGGTGTGTTCCTCGATCATCGCGCTCATGCTGCCGCCGTCGCATAACCTGATTATCTATTCGATTTCCGCGGGCGGACGCATTTCTATCGCCGACTTGTTTACCGCTGGGATTATCCCCGGATTGATCTTGGCTTTGGCCTTGATGCTGGCCGCTTATATCGTCGCGCGTCGTCGCGGTTATCCGACAGAAGCCTTTCCTGGCGGTCGTATGGTTTTGACGCTCATCGTGTCAGCTTTGCCTGGTTTGATCTTGGTCGCGATTATTTTCGGAGGGGTGAGATCAGGTATTTTCACAGCCTCTGAATCGTCCTGTGTGGCGGTGGTCTATGCCATGGCTGTGACGTTTTTCTTGTACAAATCCCTAAGCTTTTTCGACTTTGTTCAAGCTGTAAAAGGCGCTGTGCGCACCACGGCCATGGTCCTTTTGGTGATCGGTTGTGCAGCCTCTTTTGGGTGGCTCTTGGCCTATATGAAAGTGCCCGCCAGCTTGGTTGTCTTCATGCAAGGCATTTCAGAAAATCCGATCGTGATCTTGCTTTTAATCAACGTTTTGTTGCTGTTCTTGGGCACATTCATGGATATGTCGCCGCTGATTGTGATCACCACACCGATCTTCTTGCCTGTGGCGATGGCCTTTGGGGTTGATCCTGTTCAATTCGGCATCGTGATGATTTTAAACCTTGGCATCGGGTTGTGTACGCCGCCTGTCGGATCGGTTCTATTCGTCGGCTGTGCCGTGGGTAAGATCCCTGTTTGGGATGCTGTGCGCACGATCTGGCCTTTCTATTTCGCGTCAGTGCTCACTTTGCTTTTGGTGACTTACATCCCAGCTTTGTCGCTTTGGCTGCCATCCTTGTTCCACTAAATACCGTTTCACCGCTAGGAGACCTTTATGTCCCATGTTCGCAGTTTTCCCGAGGTTCAAGTCGACGCCTATGTGCGCCGTCAGGTTTTATCGGAAAATGACACCTTGATGGTCGTCGCCTTTACCTTTGAGGAACAAGGCGAGGGCGCGCTGCATGCGCACCCGCATGTGCAATCCACATATGTGGAAAGCGGAGTATTCACATTTTCTATTGATGGAGAAACCTTCGACGTCTCAGCGGGGGATAGCTTCGTCATCCCAGCCAATGCGGTGCACGGCTGCAAATGCCAAAAAGCGGGCAGGCTGGTCGACACCTTCACCCCGCGCCGTGACGACTTTTTATAGTCCGAATTGAAAACGGGTCGCGCGCTGCCCCCCGTGTGCCTAACAGATAACTTACAGAAAGAAGATCATGACCACACTTGATGTTGAAACCCGCCACGCCATTCACCCCGACCATGCCAAAGCTATGGACACGCAGGCTTTGCGCGATAACTTTTTGGCAGAAGGCATGTTCGCAGAGGGTGAAATTCGCCTTGTCTACACGCATTATGATCGTTTTACCGTCGGGGGTGCTGTGCCAAACGGCGGTAAGCTGACTTTGGGCAAAGTTGATGAAACGCGTACCGAAACATTTTTAGAACGTCGTGAAATGGGCATTGTGAACATAGGCGACGCGGGCACAGTAGAGGCAGGCGGTGAAACATACGCGATGAACAAAGGCGATGTGCTGTATCTGGGCATGGGATCTGGCGCTGTGACGTTTTCGGGGCAGGGGCGTTTTTACATAACCTCTTGTCCAGCGCACAAATCCTACACCTCTCGTTTGATCACTGTGGAAGAAGCAAAAAAGGTCGAAATGGGCGAAGCCGCCACGTCGAACAAGCGTACCATCAAAATGTTCATCCATCCGCTTGTGATGGAAAGCTGCCAATTGGTTATGGGCTATACTTCGCTTGAAGAAGGCTCCGTTTGGAACACAATTCCTGCGCATGTTCATGATCGCCGAATGGAGGCCTATTTGTACTGGGGCATGGCCGACGAGTCCCGTGTTATTCACTTTATGGGCGAACCCCAAGAGACCCGCCACCTTGTTGTCGCAAATGAACAGGCCGTGATTTCGCCCACATGGTCCATCCACTCTGGCGCGGGTATTGGCGAATATACCTTCATCTGGGCGATGGCTGGCGACAATGTCGACTATACCGATATGGATTTCATTCAGCCTGCAGATATGCGCTAGGGGGCTTTTATGTATGATTTGTTTTCACTTTCAGGACAAAAGGCGCTTGTCACAGGCGCGAACACTGGCATCGGTCAAGCCATCGCTGTCTCACTTGCGGGCCAAGGTGCGCATGTGATTTGTGCGGGTCGGAGGTCTTGCGATGACACCGTTCGGGTGATCGAAAAAGCAGGGGGAACAGGCGAAAGCCTGACCCTCGATTTCGCAGATCCTATGGCAGCCAAAGACGTTTTTAAAGACCAAGGCATTTCAATCCTTGTCAACAATGCGGGCATCATTCGCCGCGAAGATTCAGTTGAATATTCCGAAGAAGATTGGGATGCGGTGATGGATGTCAATCAAAAGGCACTGTTTTTCACCTGTCAGGCCTTTGGCAAGGAATTGATGGCCAAAGGCGGCAGGGGATCGATCATCAATATTGCGTCTTTATTGTCTTTCCAAGGCGGTATCCGCGTGCCTGCCTATACCGCCAGCAAACATGCTGTGGCAGGAATAACCAAAATATTGGCGAACGAATGGGCCGCATCAGGGATCACAGTCAACGCCATCGCGCCAGGCTATATTTCAACCAATAACACCGAAGCCCTACGCAATGATCCCGCGCGCAATGAGGCTATTCTGGCGCGCATTCCAGCAGGGCGTTGGGGCGATGCCGAAGATATCGGTGGCACTGCGGCCTATCTTGCGTCGAAGGCGGCGAAATACGTCACAGGTGCGGTTTTGAATGTCGATGGCGGTTGGCTCGCACGCTAAACTCTTTGCGCGTACCTGTCTGACAGAACTGGATTTATAGCACATGGACTGGCGCCTTCGGGGGCCAGTTTTTTCATTTCCCTATATGTTATAGGTCTCTATTCTGAATATAAATCCTTTTCACGCAATGCTTTATCGCGCGATTTTAATCTATAAGCCGAAGGTGGTTTACCCATGTACCGCTTGAACATTCTACTGAAAAAATAGGCATCTTGATAGCCCACCTCTGCGGCGACTTCTTTCACCGATTTGCCCAGCATCAAGGCATGCATTGCCTTGTCCATCTTTTTTGACTCCAGAAATTTTTGCGGAGTCTGTCCAATACGGTCGCGAAAGGCGCGGCGAAAATAGTCTGGATTGAAAGGCGCGCGATCTAAAGTGCGCTCTAAAGCATCGGGCGCCAATGGATCATCGCCCAACCGCGCTGCGGCTAACATAATATGCAAAGACAATGCATCTTGCCCATCCATGGCCCCCATTGCTTTTTCATGCCAGCCTAAAAAGGCAGCTTCAAGATAGGCCAGCAAAATCACCATAAACATGTGATGCTGTCCCAAAGTGGTCGAAGTTTCGGGGGCGGTGTCATGATAATGTTGCACAAGTGGGCGAAATACATCCCAATTTGGCATGGGCGTGCTTTGGATCAAGCTCATTTGGCTAAGCATATCGACAGTGCCAAAAAGAGTGAGCGAAAAATGCTGCGCCACACCTGTGTAGCGGTCTTGTGTATGGGTTTGACCTTGGAACCTTGTGCCCGCAGGCACCAAAAGCGCCTGTCCGGGTGTCAAGATGACTGTCTCGCCGTTGATGTTATATTTTCCCGCACCCGTGAGGCAAATAATGAGATCGTGAACAGGATTGGATTTATCCACGCGCCATGTCGGTGAATGGGTCATTTTGATGGTTGATCTGGTCAATTGCAGTCCGACGGCATGGGTTGGAATGCCTGAAAATGGCCCAAGTTCGTTTTTGTCCATCTTATCCTGCCTTTCTGTTCATTCGCTTCGTGCAAAATACATGCGTAAATCTATCTCAGGGAATCAGTGTTACACGAATAAATATAACTCTGATAAAGAAAAAAGGGGGGGTGATAGGCGTTTACTCTAATTGACAGCTGTCGATTGGATCTGGCGTTTTACTTTTCAGATATGCATTATTTCGAACATAAATATGCGACACGAATGTCATGCGTTTTTGCCAAGACTGAGGCGGCGTGATGGGCGGGGAAAGCAGATACATGGGGCTGGCTTATGTCTTGCCCTATGTGATTGGATTGTTGATCTTTACGGCCTTTCCGTTCGGATATTCGTTTTACCTCAGCTTTACCGATTACAATTTGATGTCTGATCCCACTTGGGTCGGCACCAAGAACTATGAAAAGCTGTTCACGCGGGATCGCACCTTTGAAAAATCGCTGAAAGTCACGCTGCTTTATGTGTTTTTGACCGTGCCGCTGAAACTTGTTTTCGCCTTGTTCATAGCGGTGATTTTGAATTACCGCCTGCGTGCCATCGGGTTTTTCCGCACAGCATATTACGTGCCTTCCATCTTGGGCGGGTCCATCGCGATTGCTGTATTGTGGCGCTACATATTCGCAGACACAGGTCTGGTGAATATGGGGCTAGAATTCATCGGTCTTGAGGCCATCAACTGGTTTGGCAACCCGACAAATGCACTGTTTACCATCACGCTTTTGCGGTGTTGGCAGTTCGGCTCCGCCATGGTGATTTTCTTGGCGGCACTGCAATCGGTCGATAAATCTCTCTATGAGGCATCGGCGATTGACGGGGCAAATAAGTGGCACCAATTCCGCTATATCACTCTGCCTTTGATCACGCCGGTTATCTTTTTCAACCTGATTATGCAGACGGTGCAAGCCTTTCAGGAATTCAACGGTCCCTACATCATCACTGAAGGTGGCCCACTGAAATCTACCTATCTCTTGCCGCTCTACATCTACGAAAAAGCCTTTAAAAACTTTGACATGGGCTATGCTTCAGCCATCGCGTGGGTCTTGTTTGTCATCATAATGGTCCTGACCGTCGTGGCCTTCTGGTCGTCAAAGAAATGGGTCTATTACGCTGGCGATAAGCGCAGTTAGGGGACAGATATGACACAGACAATACACCCTGAAATCGAAAGCAAGGCACGGGCTCAGCAAGCCAAATTGCGCCGCCGCGCCCGTATCAATGCTCTTATCCGTTACTTTGTTTTATCGGCCGTAGGGTTGATGATGCTCTACCCGCTGATCTGGTTGATCGGGGCCTCTTTTAAAACCAATTCCGAGATTTTCACCAATCCTGGATTTTTGCCAAAGAACCCGACAATCCAAGGCTATATAGATGGCTGGAAAACCTCGACGCCCTATACATTTGCGCGGTTCTTTTGGAACACGTTTTTGATCATCGCGCCGAAAGTGATCGGCACGGCGATTTCAGCAACAGCCGTCGCCTACGGGTTTGCGCGCTTTGAATTTCCGGGCAAGAAAATCTTGTTTGCGACATTGATTGCGACCTTGTTGTTGCCAAATGTGGTGACACGCATTCCGCAGTACCTGTTGTTCCGAGACATCGGTTGGTTGGACAGTTTCCTGCCACTCTGGGTGCCTTCAGCCCTCGCAGGTGATGCGTTCTTTGTCTTTATGCTGGTGCAATTCTTGCGAGCAATTCCGCGCGATATGGAAGAAGCCGCACGTGTAGACGGCGCCAATTCATTCCAGACGCTGATCTTCATCGTGGTGCCTTTGCTGACACCTGCTTTGATTTCGGTCTGTCTGTTTCAATTCATGTGGTCGATGAACGATTTCCTTGGCCCGCTTATTTATATTTCTTCGGTGGAAAAATACCCCGTGAGTTTGGCGTTGAAGCTGTCGATCGACACGACAGAAGCCTTTGAATGGAACCGCATCCTTGCGATGTCCGTCTTGGCAATCACACCCGCACTCGTCGTCTTCTTTATGGCGCAGAAGTATTTCATCGAAGGCATCTCATCAGGGGGGGTAAAAGGCTAATGGCACGCTTGCAGCTCAAGAACGTCGAAAAGACTTATGGCAACGGGTTTAAGGCCGTCCATGGTATCAATCTGGACATCGAAGATGGTGAATTCATGGTGTTTGTTGGCCCATCAGGCTGTGCAAAATCCACCACTTTGCGGATGATCGCGGGGCTTGAAACCATTTCAGGCGGCGAGGTTCATATCGGCGATACAATCGTCAATGATCTGGCGCCCGGTAAACGTGGTCTGGCGATGGTGTTTCAAAACTATGCGCTCTACCCACATATGAAAGTCAAAAACAATCTGGGCTTTGGTCTGCGCCTAAAACGCAAGCCCAAAGATCAGATCGCCAAGGCAACCAAAGATGTTTCAGGCATTTTGGAAATCGAAGAACTGCTTGAACGTTTGCCCAAAGAACTGTCAGGCGGACAGGCACAACGTGTCGCGGTGGGCCGCGCTTTGATCAAATCACCCGAAGTGTTTTTGTTCGATGAGCCGCTGTCAAATTTAGATGCGAAGTTGCGCGCCTCCATGCGGGTGCGGATCACGGATTTGCATAAAGAACTGCGCGAAGCAGGGCGACCCGCCACGGTGGTCTATGTGACCCACGATCAGGTTGAGGCCATGACCATGGGGGACAGAATTTGTGTCATGAAAAGCGGGCATATCATGCAGGTCGCAGATCCTGTGACCCTGTTTGAACGCCCTGCGAATGACTTTGTGGCAGGCTTCATCGGCATGCCCGAAATGAACATCGTTGACGGTGTTTTAGACAGGGAGTCAGGGGCAAACCTTATCATCGGTTCGCAAACAATTTCTGGCGGCGCTGCTCTGGCTGCGCGGCTTACGCAGCCAAGCGGGCCTGTAAAAATCGGCATCCGCCCCCAGCATTTAACCTATGTGCCCAAAGGCACTGAGAACGCTTTCGAAGGCAAAGTGACCGTGATCGAATTCATGGGGCATGAGGTCAACCTGCATATCAATATCGAGGGTCACAGCTTTATCTGTGTGATCCCCAGCGAAATCTACGACCGCAGTTTAAAGCGCGGCGACACGGTATATGTCGCGCCTTTGATCGAGCGGCTCCATGTTTTCGATCCCGAGACAGGCGTCAATGTTTCACTCGGGCAAGAGAGCGCATAACCACGCTCAAAAACGGATCGCGCATTCGCCAGCATGGCGGGGCGGGGTCACTTTCAAACGTATCTTTTAGGGAGGACTACTATGAAACGTTCGACAACCGCGCTGGCCACTGTGCTGGCACTTACGGGAATTTCAGCACATTCGGCTGAATTGCGCATGTCTTGGTGGGGGGGCGATAGCCGCCATGTTGCCACACAAGCGGCACTTGAAGTCTGTGGGGCCAAGACGGGGCACAGCATCAAACCAGAATTTACAGGCTGGGGCGGTCACTTGGAAAAGGTCACAACGCAGCTTGCAGGCGGCACCGAGGCTGACATCATGCAGCTTAACTGGCCATGGTTGCCGATCTTTTCACCCGATGGCACCAATTTGGTGGATCTCAACACGCTGTCTGACACGATTGATCTGTCCAATTGGAACGAAGCGGCCATCGCGCAGGCCACTTTGGGCGGCAAATTAAACGGCTTGGCCGCATCGCAAACAGGGATGATCTATTGGTTCAACCAAGACATTTACGAACAAGCTGGTCTTGCGCTTCCGACATCCATTGATGATCTGGTCACGGCTGCTGCGGTGTTCGAAGACAAATTGGGCGAGGGGTATTTTCCCTTCTACCTTGTGGGCGAAGATGTGGTGAAGTGGTTGCAAAATGTCGTGGCGCAATCCACGGGCAAAGGTCTGATCGACGATAGCACCATGACTGTTGCCTATACGCAAGATGAATTGGTCGCAGGCATCGAGATGTACCAAATGTTGGTGGATGCAAAGGTGACCCCCTCTTGGCCAGATGCCGCTGCCGCAGGCAATGTGCAACTGTATGAAAACCCAAGCTGGGCCGATGGTCACTACGCGGGCACATATGTTTGGGACTCAACCTACTTTAAATATGCCGAGCCTTTGACAGTTGGCACTTTGGTTCCATCTGGCTTGTTGTCTGTTGAAGGCGGCAGCAATGACGGGGTCTACCGCAAGGCCTCTATGGTGTTTTCGCTCTCAAAAAATTCCGACAATCTAGAGGCGGCAGCACAGGTGTTGAACTGTTTGCTGAACGAACCCGAAGGCATCACAGCTATGGGAACTGCGCGCGGTTTGCCTGCGTCGAAAGCAGCTCAAGCGCAATTGGCGGCAGACGGATCAATCGTTGATATTCAAACTGAAGCCAACGATATGGTGTTGCAAGCCTCAGGCCCCGAAGTCTCCGCCTATGCCGAACACCCAGAGGTGCGATCTTTGATGACCGATACGCTTGAACTCTTTGCTTATGGTGAACTCTCGGCGCAAGAGGCAGCCGAAGAAATTATCCTAGGCACCAATGAAGTCTTGGAAAAATATAAGTAGGTCAAAACTTTAAATCAAAACGCGGGTCACTTCCTCCCTCGCGTTTTGGCGCTCTCGTCTGTTGGGGCGGGGGCGCCAGATTTCCCATCAATCTTTCACACTTGGCTTTGGCCAAATCCAAATTTGGCGCCATTTTTTGGCGAAGGATTCCTATGACTGCTCAACAGGTTCAGTATCGTGATCTCAAAATTACTCTGTCTGCTGCAACACCGCGCTGTTGCGTGATCATGCTGACAGCAGCTGATCTGCGTTTCACATTGGCCCAAGCTCTGCCCTATGTGGTGACCAGTTCATCGGGAACAGTGTCAAGCCACGCCACCCGCAGCGCTGTGGTGCTAGACGACTTAACCCCAGACACTGCCTATGAATTTCACTGCGCGGGGCAGGTGCTTTCCTTTGTGACTCCACACTGCGCGGGGCTGATTGAGGCGCGCGATTTTGGCCTCTTTGAAGAGGCAAAAAACAATGCAGTGGCCTTGATGGCGGCAATTCAAGCCACCCCAAAAGGTGGCACTTTGCGTATTCCCAAAGGGCGCTTTGTGACAGGTCCGCTGGATTTGAAATCAGACATGACATTGCATTTATGCAAAGGCGCAACGCTTGTTGCCCCCGTGGATCGCGGTGAATATGCACAGCTCGAGGCCTATGATCCGACTGGTCAGATGTTGGGATCATGGGAAGGTCTGCCTGATGCGATGTTTAAATCTCTGATCACGGCTGTGAATTGCACGGGGCTGTCCGTCGCGGGTCGCGGCACGCTGGATGGTGGCGGTGCCGAGGGCGATTGGTGGACATGGCCTAAAGACACGCGAGAAGGGGCGCGCCGCCCCCGCACGATTTATGCCGTGCGCTGTGAGGGTTTGACACTGGCTGGCATCACCATTCGCAACAGCCCGTCTTGGACAGTGCATCCCGTTTTATGTGACAATGCCGTCTTTTCAGGACTGACAATATGGAACCCCTCTGACAGTCCAAACACCGATGGTTTAAACCCCGAAATGTGCCGCAATGGTCGCCTTGAGGGCATTCATTTTTCTGTTGGCGATGATTGCATTGCGATCAAAGCAGGCAAGCGCTCTGACGCGGGCGATGGGGCCCATTTGGCCGCAACATCCCACTTGAAAATTCAAAATTGCCGCATGGAGCGGGGTCACGGCGCTGTGGTCATGGGGTCGGAAATGTCAGGCTCTATCACGGATATCACCATATCTCACTGTGAATTTGTCGGCACGGATCGCGGTCTTAGGATCAAATCACGCCGTGGGCGCGGTGGCGAAGTGGCGCGGATCCTATGCCACGATTGTACGATGGATGGGGTCGAAACGGCGCTGGCTGCCAATGCCTATTATTATTGCGATTGGGATGGACATTCAGATGCTGTGCAAAACCGCGCAGCTGCGCCCGTCACCGATCTCACCCCGCGCCTTTATGATATCACTTTACGCGATTGCGACATTCGTGGCCTGCGCTTGGCTGTGGCAGCCGTTATCGGCCTGTCCGAGCAGCCGATAACGGGGCTTAAACTGGCAAATATCACCTATACGCTTGATCCAAATGCCAAAGCCGCCGCGCCGTTGATGGCAGATTATATTCCGCTCATGCGCCACCAAAAACTGTGGTCTGAATTTGCCGATGTGAGTTGCAGCTGTGTAACTGAAATCGATGATCCTGCGATGCTCAGTGCCAGCACGCCGTTGTCCCAACCCTAGAAAGAGATGCGATGCTTTTAACCTATTTTGATTCCTATGCAGCCGCTCATTCCCCTTACAAGGGGGGGGCTTGGTGTTATGAAGATGGCTTGATTTATCAGGGACTTGTCGCGCTTTTTGAGGCGACGTCCGATCAAAGGTTTCTCGATCACGCGCAACGTATGGCCTGCGCGCAAGTCGATGAAAATGGCGTGCTTAAGGGCTATACATTGACAGATTTCAACATCGATAACATTCAGCCTGGTCGTGCGATGCTAGACCTATTTCGCTTGACGAATGACCCGCGTTATATGCGTGCGGCTGACACATTGATCGCGCAGCTCAAAGACCACCCGCGGACCAAAAGTGGCAACTACTGGCATAAAAAACGCTATCCGTGGCAGGTCTGGCTGGATGGGTTGAATATGGGCCTGACGTTTCAAATCCAATACGGTTTGACAGTCGAAAATGATGCTTTGGTTGAGGACGCTTTAACCCAATTGGCACGCGCCATAGACGTGACGCGGGTCGCCGAAAACGGCCTCTATGCCCATGCATATGATGAGGCGCGCACACAAAGCTGGGCCGATCCAATCACGGGTCAGAATGCGGCTCATTGGGCGCGCGCCATTGGCTGGATGTCCATGGCTTTGATCGACGCTTGCGAAATGGTCGGATTGGATCGCGCGCGCGCAGCGGGTATTTTGGGGCCGACACAAGATTTGATGCAGCGCCTTATTGCATTGCAAACCTCGGGCAATCTTTGGTTGCAAGTGATCGACAGCCCTGATCTGAGCGGAAATTACGAAGAAACCTCGGCCTCTGCCATGTTCGCCCTGTCTTTGATGGCGGCTCAGCGCTTGGGGATCATGCCGAGCGCGACCTCTTGCGCGGATGCAGGGCGGGTGGGTGAAACTGCGTTTCACGAATTGGTCGAGCGCATGATTGATCCAAACCGCGCCAAATATGGGATTGGTTTTGGGCAAATGGTTTGGGTGGCAGGGCTCGGTGGCTATAATGGCCGCAACCGAGATGGCAGCGCGCAGTATTATACTATGGAAGACATCGTCGAAGATGATGCCAAAGGTGTTGGTCCCCTCATGCGCGCCACGGCTGAATTTTTAAGCCACAAACAAGTTCTGCCCAGCCTTGGGTGCCGATATCAGCCCCTTGCGACCAAAGCTTACGGCTAAGAGGCGTCACCACACAGGAATTTCGCTGCAATATCGCCTCTGCCTCTTGTCTTTTGTGAGTGCGTTCTAGAACACTTCACAAGACCTGCGCAAAAAGAGACGAGCCAGATGAAATTTTTTCCGATGTTCCTGCGGATGGCGGACCGCGATGTCATTGTCGTTGGTGGTGGTGAAACCGCCGCGCAAAAGGCACGGCTTTTGCTGAAAACCGAAGCACGTATCACCTTTGTCGCGCCGCATCTTGATGACGAATTGCAAGCACTGGTCACAGAAGGCCGTGCCAGCCATAGCACAGGGCAGATTACGCCCGATACATTTCGCGGTGCCGCTTTGACCTTTGTTGGCACGGGCTGTCCTGGGCTCGATGCGTCGATCCACGCGCTGGTGCAGGTGGCGGGCGCTTTGGTCAATGTTGTTGATCAGCCGCATCTGTGCGAAGCCAATACGCCCAGCCTTGTGGACCGCGATCCATTGGTGGTGGCCATCGGCACAGAAGGGGCTGCGCCCGTTTTGGCCCGCCAGATTAAAACTCATTTGGAACAAGTGCTTGAACCTAATTTGGGCGATCTTGTTGCGCTTGGGGGGCGTTTGCGCTCGGCTGCCATGCAGCATGTGCACAAAGACAAACGCCGCGCCTTTTGGCGCTGGGTCTATGCGGATCGTCCGCGTCAATTATTTGCACGTGGGGCTGCACGCGAGGCGGCAGAACTGATTAAAGCGGCGATTAAACATGGCGCAGCCCCAGATGATGCGGGCCAAGGCTCTGTGACGGTCGTCAGCGTGGGGTCGCCTGAGCCAGATCTGATGACCCTGCGTGCCGTTCAACGTCTGCAAGAGGCCGATATGGTGATCGCAGCTGATCCTGACTTTGCTCCGATTTTAGAATTGGCACGCCGCGATGCAGACCGCCTTATCGTTGGCAAGGATCATGGCACAGCAACGTGGTTGTTGTCTGATCAGCGCAAAGCCGCGTTAAGCGAATGTGAAACGGGGGCGCGTGTGGTTTGGCTCGTAGCTCAACGTGATGCTGAACGGGCCAGTTTTGGTCTGTCGAATGAAACCGAGATCATTCCCGCTGTTCAGCAATAATGGTCGCGCGGCGTTTATAGGGATAGGATTTGGCATGTCTCCACAAGAAATTTTGGCACAGATACAAGCGGGCTGCCCCGCAAAGGGGCGTAGGATTATTGCGGTGGCGGGAGCACCTGCCAGCGGAAAATCAACTTTAGCCGAAAGCTTGGCGCAGCTCTGTCCAAAGTCTTGCGTTGTGCCGATGGATGGGTTTCACCGCGACAATGAAGACCTAAAACAAGCTGGGTTGTTTCACGTTAAAGGCGCGCCTCAAACCTTTGATGTCAAATCGTTTATAGATGTCGTTTCATCTATGCGCAGCGGCCAAGACATCACTTTTCCCACATTTGATCGCGCCAATGATTGCGTGGTGCCCAAGGGCGGCGTTCTTGCGGCGTCAATTGAAACGGTGTTTGTTGAGGGGAATTATGTGTTGCTAGGCCAAGCGCCTTGGGATCAGTTGGCACAGCTTTGGGATTATAGCGTGATGCTGAATGTGCCCGAAGATGAGTTGGAAAAGCGCCTGATTGCACGCTGGGTCCATTACGGGTTTGATCCTGAAGCCGCACGCGCACGCGCATTGGCCAATGATATTCCCAACGCGCAGACCGTCAGTCGCCACAGTTTGCAAGCTGATTTGACAGTGACACAGTAAGGCGGTTATATCCGCGATCTTGCCACATCAAAGCCATTCGATCAACGGGCGCAGGGTGGATATATCTTGTGACACCAGCCTGATCTAGACAAAGCGACGAGACCCATTATGCCCGATACATCGCGTGATAAAATGACCTCTGTGATCCGTAGCGCGCGCCTGTCGGTGGCGCCTATGATGCAATGGACAGATCGTCACTGTCGGGTCTTTCATCGGCTGATGTCGCAGCACAGTTTGCTTTATACCGAAATGGTGACAGCGCCTGCTTTGGTGCGGGGTGGGGCGCGCCATTTGTTGGAATTCTACCCAGCAGAGCATCCCGTTGCTGTGCAGCTTGGCGGATCGGATGCCGCCGAATTGGCTGAGGCCACGCGCATGTGCTGCGATGAGGGCTATGATGAGGTCAACCTCAATGTGGGGTGCCCGTCGGATCGTGTGCAATCTGGTGCCTTCGGGGCGATTTTGATGACTCAACCTGATCTGGTTGCCGATTGTGTCAGCGCTATGCGTGCGGCATCTTCGGTTGAGGTGACTGTGAAATGCAGGATCGGTGTTGATGACCAAATTCCCGAAGATGTCTTGCCCCAGTTTTTGCAAAAAATGCAAGACGCGGGTGTGACGCGTTTGACCATCCATGCCCGTAAAGCTTGGCTGAAAGGTCTGTCCCCTAAAGAAAACCGTGATATCCCTCCATTGGATTACCCTTTGGTATACGCCATGAAACAGGCCTTTCCCGATCTGCATCTCTCCATCAATGGCGGGATCTCGACTGAGGCGGCGGTAAAAGAACACTTGCAGCATATGGACGGCGTCATGGTGGGACGTGCGGCCTATCATCAGCCCTATGACATTCTTGGCAATGCGGATGCGGTGATCTTTGGCGACACACGCCAGCCGTTGTCACGTGTCGAAGTGGTTATGGCGATGCAAGATCATATCGAACGGCATGTCGCCGCAGGGGGAAAGCTGTCGCAAATCACCAAACATATGCTTGGCCTCTTTGCTGGCCTGCCAGGTGCGCGAAACTGGCGGCGTATTTTGTCGGATGGTGCGCATCAAGAGGGCGCTGGATTTGACGTTGTGCGTGACGCATTGTTGGCGGTTGACGCGCGCTAGACCGCTTGAGCTTCGGCGACAAAAAGCAAAGGCCCGCGTGATCAACACGCGGGCGTTTTCTTGCGGCTTACTCTGCGGCTTTGGCACTTCCCGATTTGGACGACTTCGGAGGCTTCACCGTTTTGGGTTTTGGATCAGGCTCACTGTCATCCTCACGCTGTGCATCAGGCGCTGGATCTGCCTCGCTATGGGTGTCTTGCTGCGGTGGCCAAACTGCATCCCAGATGAATTCAGGATCGCGGGTACGCTTGGCCTCTTTTGCCAAAATGAAATCCTGCGCGCGACGGCCTTCGCGCCCAAGTAAAATGGCAAGTCGGCTGAAGATATAGCGCATAATCACCCAGAACCACACCCGCAGCGCCAGCATAGCAGGGGTGAACACCAGCGTCAGGATTGTGGAAATCCCCAGACCAAAGACCACAGCCGTGGCAAGGTTTGTCCAGAAAGCCGCAGTCGGCGAGTTGATCGAATATCCACCATCAACGAAATCCAAAGACAGGCCAAACATCATGGGTGTTAGGCCAGCCATTGTGGTGATGGTGGTCAAAAGAACAGGGCGAATGCGATCTTCGGCGGTGCGCACGATGGCATCAATGCGCGGCATAAACCGCGAATAGTCTTGGAAGGTGTCGATCAAAACGATGTTGTTGTTCACCACAATCCCCGCCAGCGCAACGATCCCCACGCCTGTCATGATGAAGCCAAAGGTCATATCCATTACCAAAAGCCCCACCAGAACCCCTGCGGTGGACATCACAACAGCCATAAGCACCAAAATGGAGTTGTAGAAAGAATTGAACTGAGCCAGCAAAATGATGAACATCAGCGCGAGGGCTGCGGCAAAAGCCTTGCCAAGAAACGCACCTGTTTCGCGTTGTTCTTCGTCATCGCCTGTCCATTCCCACGTCACACCTTGCGGCAAATCAGCCTCGTCTGTGAGCCAAGCTGTCAGCAATTCTATGCGTTCTGTTGGGGTGATGATGGTGCCATCAGCGGTTGTTAAATCAGGGGTCACACCTGCTTTGACGTCAAAATAGCGCTTTTGATCAATGCGGTCGATCTGTGCCAATTTTTGCACGGGTTTGCGCGTGATGAAATTCGACAAAGGCACAAGACCCTCTGGCGTGCGCACTTTTAGGCTGTCCAAAGTTGACATCACGCGGTCTTTTTCGGGCATTCTGACACGGATATCAATTTCTTCATCCGAGCTTGGCACGCGCATGGTGTCCAAGGTGATCCCACGGGTCACAAGCTGCACCATCCCGCCAATGGTCGCGACATCTGCGCCGTAACGGCCCGCTTTGGCGATATCCACATCAATTTGCCAATCAATGCCAGGAAGCGGACGGGTGTCTTCGATATCCGCCAAACCTTGGGTGGCTTCATATTTGTCGCGCACCACTGTCACGGCTTGATCTAGGGCCTCAAAATCATCACCAGCCAAACGCAGGTGCACAGGTTTTGCAGAAGACGGACCGCCTGTGAGTTCGGTGATTTCGCCATAGATACCAGGAATTTGGTCAATACGCTCTTGCAGTTGGTCCAAGACATAATTGCCATCAAATTCTTCGGATACAAATGTGTTTTCAAAGAACAAAAAGCCGTCTTCGGTGGTGGTTGGGCGATCATCCCAAGGGATCAATTCGACTTGAATTTGCCCGATCGTATCCCGTGGGCCTTCGCCGCCACCCGTGTTGGCGTTCAGCCCGCCAGCCCCTGCAAATGTAAAGGCGTTGTCGACACCGACTTGGGTCAGCACTGTGTCTTCAACTTGTTTTACCAGTGCGTCTTTTTCAGCCAAAGACAGGTTGCCCCGCGCGCGCACGTAAATAATAGCCTGCTCGGGTTCTCCTGCTGGAAAAAACTCAACGCCCTTGCCATGGGTTCCGTAGAAATTGAAGATGGTCAACACGCTGCCGATAACGAGGGCGATGGTCACCAGCGGCATTACAGGGTTGCCTGCAATGGCGTAAGTAAACCAGCCAAAGGGCGAGCGTTTGTAGCCTGTGCTGACCTTGGTTTCTGACTTGTCGCGACCCGCTGCCGCCAAAGTGATCCCAGATAAGGACGAGCCGATCACAAATAACACGCCGCCAAGAATCAAACCCGCTGGCCCATCAGGGGCTGTGCCCCCAAAAAGATAGCTTGGATTCATCAGCTGGCGCAGCGCGACAAAGACCAAATATGTGCAAGGCACCACAAGTGCCGCACGCACAATCCATGGCAGGTTGGCTTTGAGCACCGCAGAGCTGTTGTCAAACAGCCGCGAAATACGCCCTGAAACGCCGCCCATAACGGGCAGGTAAATCAAGGCGACAATCAGTGACGCACTCAGAACAAAGATAATGGTGATCGGCAACATGCCCATAAATTGTCCCGCAACACCAGGCCAGAACAGCAGGGGCAAAAACGCGCAAAGTGTTGTCGCAGTCGATGACACAATCGGCCAGAACATGCGTTTTGCAGCTTCAACAAAGGCCGCCATCGGGCCTTCACCTTCGGACATTTTGCGATCTGCGTATTCGACAACAACAATGGCGCCATCGACCAACATGCCAACGGCCAAAATCAAACCGAACATAACGATATTGGAAATGGTAATGCCCAAAAGGCTCAGTAGAATGAAGCACAGCAAAAAGGATGTGGGAATTGCAAAGCCAACCAAAAGGGCGGATCTGATGCCGAGCGAGGCGAGGACCACGATCATCACCAAAGCCACAGCCGTCAAAACCGAGCCTTCAAGTTGGCTAACCATTGAGGCCACTTGGGTCGATTGATCGTTGGACGTGCCGACAGTAATGGCTTCTTGCAGGGTCTCAGGCCATGTGCTGACTTCGGCATCCACTTCGGATTTTAGCAATTCAACAGTGTCAATAATCGGAAAGCCTTTGCGTTTCACGATTTGTAAAGCAACGCTGTCGACACCGTTAAACCGTGCGGTGCCTTCGCGGTCTTCAAAGGTCAGATTGATCGTGGCCAGATCGCCTAAGGTGATCACTCGGTCGCCGTTTACCTTGACAGGCAGTTCCATCACATCGCCTTGGTCATCAAAGGATGCTGGGATTTTCAGGCCGAAGGTGCCTGAGTTGGTGCTGACTTCACCCGCTGCGACCAATTGGTTGTTGCTGGTGACCACTTGGATCAATTCTTGGGCTGTGACGTTATAGGCCTCAAGACGCAGAGGGTCTATCAAGACCTCTAACATCTCATCGCGGTTGCCAGTGAGTTGCGCTTCTAGAACAGGTTCCAGTCCTTCAAGGCGATCTTGCAGCCTGCGCGCATATTGCACCAAAGTACGTTCTGGCACGTCGCCTGTCAGGTTAACGATAAGGATCGGAAATTCAGAAAAGTTGATTTCGTTGATCGTATAGTTGTCAGCACCTGCGGGAAATTTTCCCTCGACACGGCTCATGCGGTCGCGCACATCGGCCATGACTTGGGATTTGTCCCAGCCGAATTCAAATTGCAACGCAATGCCCGCATAGCCTTCAGCGGCTGTGCCCGACATCACATCTAAGCCGTCGAGATCCGACAATTCCGTTTCCATCGGCTTGACCAATAAACGTTCACTGTCTTCGGCTGAAATCCCTTGAAAGGGAACCGATACAAACAAGGCGGGAATCTCGATATCGGGTTCGCCTTCTTTGGGCACATTCACATAGGCTGCTCCCCCAACCACAAGGGTTAGGATAATAAAGGCCATGATCATGCGGGCGCGTTCTCCCGCCCAATCGACTATTCCAGTCATTGGGTTTGCTCCTCAAAATGAGGATCTACAATCACACCTTCGCGCACATATTCATGGCCCACTGTGATGATATCAGCCTGTTGGGGCAAACCTGCGACCCAAATGCCGTCTTGCGTATCGCGGATCACTTCGATGGGGTTGAATTCGACAATATTGTCAGCATTGACCGTACGCAGGCCGATCACGCCGTCATTGTTGAGCGTCAAAGCAGATTGCGCCACCAAATGCGCCAAACGGCCTGCGGATGAAATGCCGATTTCGACGGTTTGACCATCGCGAATGGTAAAGTCTGTGTTTGGCACTTCCATTTCAACGCGGAATGTCCGCGTGGCGGGATCGGAAGAGCGGGACAAAAACGTCACACGCCCCGAAACGGTCTGGCCTGAAATCAAACGTGCCCCCGCCAAAGCCCCGACTTCTATCTTGTTGACTTCGGCTTCTGGGGCAAATCCAACCAGTTTGATCGGGTCAAGTTGAATGACCGTCGCACATTCAGATCCCGCTTGAAGCAATGTGCCGTATTCTGCTGTGTCAGTTTCCAAAAGACCTGCAAAAGGTGCTGTGATTTTCAAACGGTCGATATCGATTTGGGCTTGGGCAACACTTGCACGGGCATTTTCTAATGCGGCTTCGGCGGAAAGCACGCGTGTTTCTGCCGCAAAACCACCCTCTGATAGTTTTTGCGCGTTTTTCAAACCCACTTCGGCCTCTGCCAATGCAGCGCGCGCCTGTGCCAAAGTTGATGCGCGTATGCCTGGATCAAGCTCGCAAAGCAGTTGATCTTGTTTCACATATGCCCCTTTGCGCAAGGGGTCTGACACCACTTGGCCCCCCGTCTGGGCCGTGACTTTTACTTGACGCGCCGCTTCGGTTTCGCCGCGCAAGATCACAGCGCTGTCCAATTCGCGCGCGACCGAATGTATCGCCACAACTGAGACCGGCTTTGCCTCTTTGGTGTCGCTCAATCCGGGTGGGGCGGGCGTTTCGTCACTTTCTGTTTCGGAAACTTGGTTCCCAGTCAGCTGATCTCGATCAAAAATAAAGAAATACAAGCCGATGCTCACAAGCACAGCGATGACGATGGACATAATACGCATGAGAGAATTGTTTTCCGTATATATTTTGCAGGCGCGGGCCAGCGATGGTTTCGATCAAGCCAACTGTGGTCTCCACCACTTTGTGGAAAGCAAGGCTGACAAATAATTTAGGGTTTCAGCCACAAACAAATGCAGCTTAACGTCAAACGCTATTCCCTAAGCATAAACTTGCCGACAGAATGGAACCAAGCGTTCAAATAGGCAAGCCTAAGACGATCAAATCCCGTGTTTTGATGAGTTAGGACCGACAAAGGTGATTTCAATTGACCTCAATCGACAAACTGCACAATCTGCTAGTCGCAATTGCGCACAAAATGCGGCCTATGATGTATCGTTTTACGACATACACGTCGTGAAGTAGACATCTACAGTGCGGAAAATTGATACCGAGAAGCAAGGTTAAAGGGACATGCCCTTGGCAATGCTTTGCGGTTCAGGGTAAGAGAGTGCGCAAGACAATCAAAACGTGGGCAAATTGACGCCGCACGACGAGAAAGACAAAGCTGGGGGCCAGTGTGAGCGATACAGATAGTTTCATCGATGAGGTGACCGAAGAAGTGCAACGCGACAAGCTTTATGGCTTGTTGCGCAAATACGGTTGGATCGGTGTTGTCGCTGTGATTGGCATCGTCGGTGGCGCATCCTATAATGAATGGTCCAAAGCCAAAGCCGCCAGTGCTGCTCAGGCGAATGGCGATGCGATTACCGCAGCCCTGAGTGCGGGCGGCGATGATGCAAAAGCACGCGCCGCAGCCTTGCAAGAGGCTGGCATCACGGGGTCAGCACGTTTGGTGGCCGATATGATCCGCGCAGGCGAATTGCACGCCGCAGGCGATACCAAGGCTGCGATTTCTGCGCTGGCGCCCTATACAGTTGATGCGACCCTAGATGCTGTATTTCGGGATTTGGCGATCTTAAAAACGGCTATGATCGGTGCAAGTGAAATTTCACCCGAAGATCGTATCACGCAGCTCGCAGGGATCGCGTCACCTGGCGCACCTTACCGCTTGCTGGCAGAAGAACAGATCGCAACAGCACAGGTCGAATTGGGTGATATTCAAGTGGCCGTCAACGGCCTGCGCGCTATCTCACAAGACGTAGAAGCAACCGAGGCGCTTCGCCGCCGAAGCTTGCAAATGATCGTTGCCCTTGGTGCCGATCCTGCCCCACAATAGGGCTTGAAATAACGGCGAGGGGGCTGATCGCAGTCCCCTGTGCTGCATGAACACGCTTAAAGGGTCACCAGTGTGGCGCTTGCAAACTGAATTTGGACGAAGGATCTTCCTATGATCGCTCAGGCTGGTAAAACAGGGCTACTTTTATTGGCGATTGGCCTATCGGCCTGTTCTGATCCGAACAATGTGATCTTACAAGGCGTGCGTCTGGACGCGCGCACTGGTGCGCCTGCCACGGATACGCAGTCAGCACAGGCCAACCGATCTGCAGCCATTTCACTGGGCAATCAGGTGTCACGCGCCAGCTGGACCCATGCGGGCGGATCCGCGTCTCATGCCTCTGGTCACAATGCTTTCACCGCAGGTACGCCTGTGGTTGCATGGACCGCGCCGATCGGCAAAGGAAACACACGCAAACTGCGTATTGCATCCGCACCTGTTGCAGGAAATGGCGTGATCGCGACCTATGATGCTGGCGCGACAGTCTCTGTGGTCTCTGCCTCTACTGGCGGATTGATTTGGTCTGCGGATTTGACGCCGAGCACAGAAAATCGTGGCGACGCCTCTAGCGGCTCTTTGGCACTTTCTGGCGATACACTTTTGGCGGCCTCAGCCTATGGCGAAGTCGTGGCCTTTGATCTCACCAGCGGCGCTGTCAAATGGCGTCAGCGCTTGGATGCGGCAGGGGCCTCTGGTCTGACGATCCACAAAGGTTTGGCCTATGTGGTTGGGGGCGATTCGCAGCTTTGGGCGATTGATTTGGTGACGGGTCTGGTGAAATGGCAGGTTTCAGGTTCTGAAACAACCGCGTCACGGGTCGGCGCTGCGGCGCCTGCTGTAAATGATCGTTTGGCGGTTGTGCCATTCGCATCGGGTGACATCTTGGGCGTGTTCCGCAAAGGCGGCACGCAATTGTGGTCAGCCTCCTTGGCGGGGCAACGTGCGGGCGTGGTTTATGCCAATGTGTCTGACATCACATCCGACCCTGTTATCCTTGGCAATACGGTCTACATGGGCAACCAAGCGGGGCGCTATGCGGCCTATGATATGGAAACAGGCGCACGTCGCTGGACAGCCGATGAAGGCGCTTACAGCCCCGCGTCGGTGATTGGTGGATCTGTGTTCTTGATCTCGGATCGTGGTCAACTTGTGCGTTTGTCTGCACAAGATGGTTCCGTGATTTGGCGTCAGCAATTGCCATATTTTACCACGGATAAAATCCGCAAACGCAAAGATGTATTCGCCCATTACGGACCTGTGGCTGCGGGTGGCAAACTTTGGGTCGCCTCATCCGATAAGATTTTGCGCGGGTTTTCCCCGACAAATGGCGCTTTGAGCACTCAGATCGCTTTGCCTGCTGGTGCTGCCTCTGATCCTATTGTCGTTGGTGGTGTCATGTATGTTTTGCTTGAAAATGGCACTTTGGCGGCTGTGAAATAGGGCCAACTGCGCCCTATACCACCGTTAATGCGCTTTACCCTTTACCCCGAACGCCCTTTGGGTGTATCGGGGCCACTTGATATGAAAAGCGGGATCTCCCATGAGTTTTACACTTGCAATCGTTGGCCGCCCGAATGTGGGCAAATCGACCCTGTTCAACCGTTTGGTTGGGCGCCGTTTGGCATTGGTTGATGACCAACCAGGCGTGACCCGCGATCTGCGCGAAGGCGAAGCCAAATTGCAAGGTTTGCCCTTTACCGTGATCGATACTGCGGGCTTGGAAGAGGCCACAGATGAAAGCCTGCAAGGGCGGATGCGGGCCTTGACTGAACGCGCTGTTGGCATGGCGGATGTCTGTCTGTTTTTGGTCGATGGTCGCACAGGGATTTTACCTGCGGATGAAGTTTTTGCTGACATCCTGCGCCGTAAATCCGCGCGTGTGATCTTGGGGGTCAACAAAGCCGAAGGCCACGCAGGTGAATCTGGTTTTCTTGAAGCCTATTCCCTTGGTCTCGGCGACCCCGTGCGTATGTCTGCAGAGCACGGCGAAGGCATGTCTGATCTCTACGATATGCTTGTGCCTATTGCGGAAGAATTCGAAGAACGCGCCCTGCGTGATACGCCTGAAACAGATGTTATCCTGACAGATGAAGATTTCGAAGAAGACGGCGATTCCTTGGGGGGCTCGCGTGAATTTACGTTTGAAAAGCCTTTGCAGATCGCGGTTGTCGGTCGCCCGAACGCTGGTAAATCTACGCTTATCAATAAGTTACTTGGCGAAGAACGTCTGCTCACTGGCCCCGAGGCTGGTATCACACGTGACAGTATTTCTGTCACGATGGACTGGAACGACACGCCTGTGCGTGTCTTCGATACGGCTGGGATGCGCAAAAAAGCCAAGGTTCAGGAAAAGCTTGAAAAACTATCTGTCTCTGACGGTCTGCGCGCGGTGAAATTCGCCGAAGTTGTGGTTGTTTTGTTGGATGTGTCTATTCCGTTTGAACAGCAAGACCTGCGCATTGCCGATTTGGCCGAACGCGAAGGGCGCGCTGTGGTTATCGCGGTCAACAAATGGGACGAAGAAGGCGATAAATCTAATAAAGCCAAGCTTTTGCGCGAAGAATTTGCACGCTTATTGCCGCAGCTCAAAGGCGCGCAACTTGTGACTGTCTCTGCCAAAACCGGCAAAAATTTGGACAAGCTGCAAGAAGCCATTTTGAAAGCCCATGAAATTTGGAACCGCCGCGTACCGACGGCGCGTTTGAATTCTTGGCTAAAAGCCATGACCGAAGCGCACCCGCCCCCCGCGCCAGGTGGGCGTCGCATTCGTCTGCGTTACATGACCCAAGCCAAAACACGTCCACCAGGTTTTGTGGTGATGTGTTCTTATGCGGATAAATTGAACGATAGCTATAAGCGCTATCTTATCAATGGCTTGCGGATCGATTTTGATATGCCTGGCACACCCATTCGGTTGTGGTTCCGCGATCAAGCTGATGCGAACCCTTATAAAAACAAAACCAAATCCGTGCCCTCACGCCTGCGCAAACACTTGGGCAAGGGCCGCGCAGATGAGAAAAAGCGCTACTGAGTTTGATCATACTTTATTAAAAAACGGCGCGATCCAGATAGGACGCGCCGTTTTTTCATCTCTGCATGACCTGCGTGATCGGTTACAGATCAAGATCAACCCAAATCGGTACATGGTCTGATGGTTTGGCCTTTGCACGTGCATAGGCATCAATCTGGCAGTCTTGCAAATGGTCCGCAGCTTGCGGGCACAGTAAAAAATGGTCAATGCGGATGCCATCATTGCGATCAAATGCACCTGCTTGATAATCCCAAAACGTATAGGTTTCATCCGCAGCGTTTTTAACCCGCAAGGCATCGGTAAAGCCCTGACCCATCAGTTTGCGAAACATTTCGCGGCTCTCAGGGCGAAACAGCGCGTCTTTACGCCAAGCATCGGGGCGTTTTGCATCCTCTGCTTGAGGAATCAGGTTGAAATCGCCCGCCATCAAGAACGGTTCTTCCAGTGCAAATAATTCAGCCGCGCGGTCATGCAAGCGTTGCATCCATTTCAGTTTGAAATCGTATTTTGAGCCCGCGACAGGCGTTCCATCTGCGTTCAAATCAACAGGGTTGCCATTTGGCAGATAGAGCCCGCAAATGCGCAGGGCTTTGTCTTTGCCCATGACGGTTGCTTCAATATAGCGCGCCTCAATGTCATCCGCGCCATCACGCCCCATGCCCGCGCCGTTTGGCAGGCCGCGCGTGACATCTTCCAGCGGCAGTTTTGACAAGATAGCGACGCCATTGAATGACTTTTGTCCATGGGTTTCAACGATATAACCCATGTCTTCGAAATGGGCGCGGGGAAAGTTTTCATCAACAGATTTGATTTCTTGCAAGACCACCACATCCACATCAGCCTCTTTTAACCAATCGGTTAGGGCATCGATGCGGGCTTTGATTCCATTGATGTTAAAGCTGGCAATTTTCATGGTGCGTCCTTGTTTTTTGTCAGTTTAGGGCCCCAAGCCTGCAAGGGAAAGTGGCTATTGCGCCTGATCTGCGATGGCGCGCCCGCATGCGGCGGCAGAGGACCATGCCCATTGAAAATTATACCCGCCAAGCCAGCCTGTCACATCGACAACCTCGCCAATGAAATACAGGCCTTTGACGGATTTGCTTTGCATGGTTTTGGAACTCAGCGCATCGGTATCCACGCCGCCCAAGGTCACTTCAGCGGTACGATAGCCTTCGGACCCCGTCGGTTTCAGGGTGAAGCGATGCAATTTATCCGCAAGCTCTTGCAGCGCTTTGTCAGATTGATCCGCCAGATTGCCCGTGAGTTGCAGTTTTTCAGCTAAGGTTACGGCCAGTTTTTTGGGAAAAAGCGTGGCCAATGCTGTGCCCATTTGGCGGCGTCCGTTTGATTGGCGTTCGCCGCGCAGAGCGTCAAAAATGGATGTTGAGGGCATCAGATTGACCTGCACCTCATCGCCCTCATGCCAATAATTCGACACTTGCAAGACCGCAGGGCCTGAAATGCCTCGGTGCGTAAACAACAAAGCTTCATCAAATGCGGTGTCATTTGCGGTCAAACGCCCATCAAGCGCAGTGCCAGCCAGTGGAGTGATCCATTCAAGGTCATGTGGGCCAAAGGTCAAAGGCACCAATCCAGCGCGAATATCAGTTACGGGCACATCAAACTGCTTGGCTATTTGATAGCCGATGCCCGTTGCGCCCATCTTGGGAATCGATTTTCCACCTGTAGCAACAACAATATTATCTGCTGTAACGGCTTTGCCCGATAAGATTAGGCTGAATTTGCTGTCCGTTTTACTGATGTCATCAAGAGTGGTTTCAAGCGTGATCTCGGCCGTGCCCGCCTCGGCCAGTAACATGTCGATAATCTGCGTGGCTTTGCCGTCGCAAAACAATTGTCCAAGGGTTTTTTCGTGATAGGCAATACGATGTTTTGCCACCAATTCGATGAAATCCCACTGGGTGTATCGGGCCAAAGCCGACTTGGCGAAATGTTTATTGGCGCTGATAAAGTTGTTTGGCCCCGCATAGATATTGGTGAAATTGCAGCGGCCCCCGCCAGAAATACGAATTTTATCGCCAGCGCGTTTGGCGTGGTCAATGACCAATACGGTGCCGCCCTTGGCCTGTGCAAAGCCTGCGCACATCAGTCCAGCAGCGCCTGCGCCCAAAATAATCGTATCGTAATGTTGTTTGCTTATCTTGCTCATATGCGCCGTAAACCATGAGGCGCATGTTCAGGCAAGTCTTTGATCACCCACCATACCCCCCGCAAAAGAAAAAGGCGGCCCATATGGACCGCCTTTCGGGAGGGAGGAAACTTAATTCGACTTAGTTGCGTTCGATTTGGTCGATTGCAACGTCAGCGCCGTTTGCTGTCAAAACAGCAACAACGTCTTGGCTGATGTTGTTTTTCAACTGAACTTTAACGTCTGTGTTCGCACCAGCGTGTACAGCTGCAGAACCCAAAAGTTCGCCGCGGCCGTCTGCGTTCAATTCGTAAACGTCAACTGTGCCAGCAGATGTTGCACGAACAAGGTCAAGAGAAACATATGATTTCAGGTCTTGGTTTGCGTCAGCAAAGATGTGGTCAGATGCGAATGCAGTTGAACCAGCACCAACAAGAACAGCAGCAGCAACGAGAGTTTTTACAGTAGAGTTAAACATTTTATAGTCCTTTCAAAACGCCATCCAGTGGCGCGATTTTATGTGTTCTAGCAGCGTCTCGCTTGCGTCATGCAAGTTTGTTTGCTGCCTTGCCATTTGATTTAGACTGCTTTGAAGAAATTGTAAGTGCTTGATCGATCACAAGAATAAGAGCGAAATTTGACTTTTTCGTGAGTGCTTCAACGCGCAGATTGCTAAATATTTTTGCACAGACGGAAAGTCAGTTTTCGCACGTGTATAGTGATCCAGCTTTGCCTTTGCTTCGTACGCGGGTGCGTTCAGGTATGTTGGTCAGGCAAAGCGCTACAGCTGCTTGCGCGACCAGACCAAGGCCGCGACTTGAAGCCTGCTCTACTCAGTTTGAAAATGCAAACATGAAAAAGGGCGCACTGCTGCGCCCGATATCTACCTGTCTTTGACGTGCTGGTTTGAAGCCGCCCTGTGCAGTCTGATCGCCAAGTGGCTTACATCGAAAAGGATGTGCCGCAGCCGCAAGACGATGTGGCATTGGGGTTTTCAATCACAAACCGCGCACCAATAAGTTCTTCGGTGAAATCAATCACAGCGTTTTCTAAAAAGGGCAGGGACACAGGGTCAATGACAACAACCGATCCTTCGCTTTTCAAGACAACATCATCGGGCGCAGGCGCATCCAAAGTGATGTCATATTGAAACCCCGAACAGCCGCCGCCGTCGACAGCCACACGAAGCGCTTTGACTTCGCCCAGTTCCGCGTTGATTTCCGCCAAGCGAGCGAAGGCGCGTGGGGTGACTTGGGGGGGCAATGTCAGTGTCATAGGTCAATCCAAGCTTATATCTGGCGTTTATCTGGTAAAAGCCACTGATTCAGGGCTTTAGCTGTTTGTCGCGCTGTTACTTTATACATATAAGGATGGCAACGCAGCTCGACAAGGACAGTCCATGCTCAAACCCTATGCAAGTCAACCCATGGAAACCCGTGGGAGACTTTTCGATGAAACGCTTTCGACTTTTCGCTCACCTTTTCAAAGGGATCGCGATAGGATTATTCATTCTTCGGCCTTTCGCCGTCTGAAACACAAGACCCAAGTTTTCGTTGAACACGAAGGCGATTATTACCGCACACGCTTGACCCATTCTATCGAAGTGGCCCAAGTGGCGCGCACGATTGCAGGCGCTTTGGGATTGAACGAAGGTCTGGCCGAAGCCATCGCATTGGCGCATGATTTAGGGCATTCTCCCTTCGGTCATACGGGCGAAGATGCGCTGGTCGATCTTATGGCGCCTTATGGCGGGTTTGATCATAACGCGCAGGCTTTGCGGATCGTGACCAAGCTGGAAAAACACTACGCCAATTTTGACGGGTTGAATCTGACATGGGAAAGCTTGGAAGGGATCGCCAAGCACAACGGGCCGATTGTTGGCCCCTATGCGGATCCCAAAAAACACCCCGCAGATGCGCCTGTGCCTTACGCTTTGGCCGAAGTAAATGACCGCTTTGATCTAGAGCTGCACACCTTCGCCTCAGCAGAAGCGCAGGTGGCTGCGATTGCCGATGACGTGGCCTATAATCATCACGATTTGCACGATGGCTTGCGCGCAGGCTTGTTTACGGCGGATGATTTGATGGAATTGCCTTTGACAGGCCCAGCCTATGAAGAGGTGGATCGGCTCTATCCTGATCTTGATCCCAATCGCCGCAATCACGAGGCTTTAAGGCGTATTTTCGGCTATATGGTCGAAGATGTGATTGCCATCGCGAACAACCGTTTGGCATCGGCCATGCCTGAAACGGCGCAGGATATTCGTGAGATGGACAGAACGATCATCCGCTTTTCAAAGCCGTTCTTTCAAAACCTGAAAGCGATTAAATCGTTCCTTTTCAACCGTATGTATCGCGCTCCTTCTGTGGTGGTTGAACGCAAGCGGGTGACGAAAATGGTCAATGGCTTGTTCCCACTGTTTATGGAAAAGCCCGATCTTTTGCCGCAAGAATGGCGCGCAGAGGTGGATTTGGCCAAAACCGATACGGAATTGGCACGGATCGTCCTTGATTATGTTGCAGGCATGACAGATCGTTTTGCGATACAAGAATATGAACGGCTGTTTGACGCCAAATAGTCTTACCCTATCTATCAGCTTGCTCCCCAAAACAGGGGGCTCACACCTAATCAGGAGATGCGCCCATGGCCGTTGAACAGGTTGCAGGATTAACCACCGTGCAGGCTTTTGCACTTGTTGGGGCTTTGGGGGTCGGCGCACAATGGGTTGCTTGGCGGCTTAAGTTGCCCGCCATTGTCATGATGTTGGCAGCAGGTCTCATTATCGGACCTGTAGCGGGGGTGTTCGATCCCAGTCGCGATATTGGACCCATTTTGCAGCCCCTGATTTCATTGGCCGTGGCTGTGATTTTGTTCGAAGGCGGGCTGACACTTGAATTGCACAAATTGGGCGATGCCAAACAAGGCGTCAAACGGTTGGTTTTTATCGGCGCGCCCTTGGGCTGGGCTTTGTCAACGGCGGCCTTGCATTACGGCGCAGGGCTTGGTTGGGAAGCCTCAACAGTTTTCGGCGGCATCATGGTTGTAACAGGCCCCACAGTGATCGCGCCTTTGCTGCGCCAAGCGAAATTAGACAAAAGGCCTGCAAATTTGCTGCAATGGGAAGCCATTGTAAACGATCCTATCGGCGCTTTGGCTGCGGTTTTGGCTTTTGAATTTGTGCTTGTCTCGCGCGAAGCAGAAACTTTGAATGCCGCCTTGGGGCAATTGGCCATGGGTTTCGTGGTCGCAAGTGTTGTTGGCGTTGCTGCAGGGCTGGGCATTGCGCGGGCTTTTCGTGGCGGGCTGGTGCCTGAATACATGAAAGTGCCTGTGCTCTTTGCCACGCTTTTGGTTTGTTTCGCGGTCCCTGATATGATGCTGCACGAAAGCGGTTTGCTGGCGGTGACTGTGATGGGCTTGGTGATTGCCAATGCTGATCTACCGTCTTTTGTTGAACTGCGGCGCTTTAAAGAACATGCCACCATCTTGTTGGTCTCAGGTGTGTTTATCTTGCTGGCTGCTTCGCTTGATTTTGCGTCTTTAGGCCAGCTCACGTGGCGCGCTGCTCTCTTTGTAGTCTTGATTGTGTTCATAGCCCGCCCTTTGACTGTCTTTATCTCGCTCTTGGGCACCAAATTGCCGCGCAATGAAAAGATTTTGATCGCCTTCACGGGGCCACGCGGTGTGGTTTTGGTGGCTGTCGCGGGGCTGTTTGGCGAACGTCTGGCTGCCGCGGGTGTGCAAGATGGGGCGATCATCGGCCCACTTGCCTTTGTGTTGGTTTTGGTCACGGTTGTCTTGCACGGCTTCACCTTGGCGCCAATTGCGCGCCTTTTGGGTTTGGCCGCAACTGGCACGCCAGGTATTTTGCTCGTCGGCGGATCACGCTTTACCACATCTTTGGCTGCGGCTTTGATGAAAGCTGATGTGCCCGTGGTGATTTCAGATACCAATCACGCGCGCTTGGTGCGTCCTCGCGCCAATAATGTGCCTGTGTTTTACGGTGATGTCTTGTCCGAGGCGGCAGAGCATTCTTTGGAAGTCTTGGCCCATGAGACCGTGATCGCGGCCAGTGAAAACGATGCCTATAACACGCTTGTCTCTACAGATTTGGGCGCTGAATTTGGCCGCGAACACACATGGCAAATTGCGCGTGCAAAGGGCGAAAAGTCGCGCCACGCTTTGCCAACCCAATTGGGGGGGCGCAAATTTGGTGCAGGTCTGACATTCCGTGAACTCGAAGATAAGATGAATCAAAACTGGTCTGTGCGTGTGACAAAACTGTCCGATACATTTGGCTTTGCTGAGTGGAAAGAGGCCAATCCGCAGGCCGTTCTATTAGGCGGCCTCAAAGAAGGCGGGACATTCAAACGCTTGTCGGTTGAAGATGCCAATCTGTTGTTCCCAAAGCGCGCTGACAAGACGATTGACGATATGCCCGAAGATCTGCGCGAGGCTGCGCGCGTTGAATTAAAACGCAAGTTTTCAGAAGCCAAACAAGCCGCAGCTTTATCTCAGTTTAAAGCTGGAATTCGTTTGGTTAGCCTTGCGCCACCTCAGGTACCAAACGCATCGTCAAAGGCATAAACCGCCAATTCCCCCACAAATCACGCAGCCTGTAGGACTGTGGGGGTGTTTGGGCCGTTGACCTGAGCGCGGGGAATGATACACCCAAGACAACACCCTTAGAGAGACGCATAAAATGAACCTTTTCGCTGATATCCGTACGCTTGTCCTTGCCAGTCTTGATGCCATGGTTGCCGAGGGCGCTTTGCCCGAAGGCCTGTCATTCAACAATGTCGCAGTCGAGCCGCCACGAGATGCTTTGCACGGCGATATGGCGACAAATGCGGCGATGGTTTTGGCCAAGCCTGCCAAATCCAACCCCCGCGTGATTGCGCAAGCCTTGGCTGATAAACTGGCGACTGATCCGCGCATTGATAGCGTCGATGTCGCAGGGCCAGGCTTTATCAATCTGCGCCTCAATCAAGATGTCTGGGGTGATTTAATCACCTCTGTGTTGCAAGACAAAACCTATGGCGCATCTACCTTGGGCGCTGGCAAAAAGGTCAATGTCGAATATGTTTCAGCCAACCCGACTGGCCCCATGCATGTGGGCCACACACGCGGTGCAGTCTTTGGCGACGCTTTGGCCAGCTTGCTGGATTTCGCAGGCTATGATGTGACCCGCGAATATTACATCAACGATGGTGGCGGGCAGGTCGATACGCTGGCGCGCTCTGTCTATGAACGCTACCGTGAGGCCAATGGCCTGTCGCCTGAGATTGCCGAAGGATTGTACCCAGGCGATTACTTGGTGCCCGTGGGCGAAGCGTTGAAAGAAAAATACGGTGACAGCTTGATCGGCAAGCCTGAATCCGAATGGCTGGCCGATTTCCGTGTGTTTTCCACGGATGCGATGATGGAAATGATCCGCGATGACCTCAAGCTACTCGGCGTTGAGATGGATAAGTTCTTTTCTGAAAAATCTTTGTATGACACTGGGCTTATCGAGAGCGCGATTTCAGAGCTGAAAGACAAAGGTCTGATCTACCGCGGCACGCTTGAGCCGCCAAAAGGCCAGATGCCTGACGATTGGGAACCACGCGAGCAAACGCTGTTCAAATCCACCGATCACGGCGATGATGTGGATCGTGCCATTCAAAAATCTGATGGCGCTTGGACTTATTTTGCCCCTGATATTGCCTATCACTACGACAAGGTGCAGCGCGGTTATGATGAGATCATTGATATCTTTGGCGCCGACCATGGTGGCTATGTCAAACGCATGAAGGCAGCCGTTTCAGCGCTGTCTGATGGCAAAGTGGCCTGCGATATCAAGCTGGTGCAATTGGTGAAATTGTTCAAAAACGGCGCAGAGTTCAAAATGTCCAAACGGGCAGGGACTTTCGTGACCCTGCGTGATGTGGTCGAACAGGTGGGCGCAGATGTGACGCGCTTTGTTATGCTGACCCGCAAGAATGATGCGTCTTTGGACTTCGATTTTGACAAAGTTCTTGAGCAATCCAAAGACAACCCAGTGTTTTATGTGCAATACGCCCATGCGCGTGTGCAATCTGTTTTGCGCAAAGCCAAGGATGCTGGTGTTCCTTTGGTTGATGTTGCAAAATTCGATGACCCCGCTGAAATCACTTTGGCACGCAAGCTTGCCGATTGGCCGCGCCAAGTAGAAATCGCAGCCAAATCACATGAGCCGCACCGTATTGCCTTTTATCTGTATGAATTGGCGTCAGATTTCCATGCGCTTTGGAATAAAGGCAACGACAAACCTGAATTGCGTTTCTTACAAGATGACTTAAATGCATCAGCGGCAAAAATTGCCCTGCCACGTGCCGTAGCCGTTGTTATTTCGGCAGGATTGGGTATTCTAGGCGTAACACCAGCGCAAGAGATGCGATAAAAATCGCACCTGTGTTGGTTTCCTAGGGGTGAATGACGGACATCAATGATCCAGATCGCCCCATCGAGCAGTCTATAACCCGTTGCTTTAAAACGGGAATTGGTATGAGGCAAAGATGGCGCAGGATTTTTCTAGGCGCGCACAGCAGGGCTACGCCCCGCGGGTTAGTGCGCCTGTTCGCTCTCCTAATGAGAGGGCTTACGGTTCGCAATACGCACAAACATCGGCCCCGCAGGCGGCGCAGCATCCCACGGGCCAGCCCGACTGGGGCTATGACCCGCGCGGTCAAGCCCATGATGTGCATGCCTCTCAGGTTCACCCAGACTATGCGCACCAGCAGCAAAGTGATGCCGCTCAACCCCAAAGCTATATGGGCGCAGATGTAAACAGCGCTGATCTGGATTTTGGCCTAGGCCAACCCCAATCCGTTCCGCTTGGCGTCTATGGATCAGCGCCGCTCAAGCAGATGTCTGCGTCAAGTTCATATCCCTCCGCAGGCCACCAAGCGCCCCCTGGCATGTCTTATGATGCCAATGGCAATGGGTATTCCGATGATGGGACTTTGCGGCCTCAGCTGGGCGCTGCACAATGGGGCGGCGCGGTTGTGTCTTTGGCTTTGATGCTTGGGCTTGGCATTTGGGGCTATCAGTTGATGATGCGTGATGTGTCTGGCGTGCCTGTCATTCGCGATATGTCTGCGGATGCACGCTCTATTCCGTCCGATCCAGGCGGCCAATTGGCGATGCACCAAGGTCTGGCTGTCAATTCTGTGACGGCTGATGGCTCTGCTGCTGCACCTGCCGATCAACTCACATTGGCTCCGCGCCCCATGGTTCTGGCTGATGAAGACGCGCCAATGGGGGCAGCGATGGCCGTTGTCTCGGCCTATCAGCCTGATAATGCCTATACACAAAGCGAGATCCCAGCATCATCGCCCTTGGCGGATCAAATCGATACTGCCGCTATAGATCAAGCCGATTTGGCTGAACCTGCTGACAGTGCGATGACTTTGGACAATGTCGAAGATGTTGCCGCTGATATGGCTTTATTGTCGCAAATTGATGCTGAAGCAGATGCTGAAACAGATGTTGAGACCCTAGGCGCAGTGACCCAATCCCCAATGCCGCGTGCGCGGCCCGTGCGCTTGGCGTCATTGGCCGCCCCCGCCGCGACAACGCCGACGGTGCAGACTGATGCTAGTCTTGATGGTGTTGCGGACGATATCTTAGCTGCTTTGGGCCAAGAAGGCGAAATCTCGGCCGATGAAGTGCCTGAGGGATCACGTCTGGTGCAATTCGGAGCCTTTCAAAGTGAAGAAATAGCGCGCTCTGAATGGGATCGTTTGGCGCTGAAATTTGATGCCTTGATGGATGGAAAAACCCGCGTCATCGAGAAAGCTCAAGCGGGCGGCAAAACATTCTACCGCTTGCGTGCGCTTGGCTTTGCAGATGCTGCAGACAGCAATCGCTTTTGTGCTGCTATGACAGCGCGCAATGCGGCCTGTGTGCCTGCGCGTCAGCGTTAAGTCACCAGTTATGGGGCAGGGCGCGTATATCTTGGGCTGTCAGGGGCTTCGGCTCACAGAGGCGGAAAAGAGCTTTTTCAAACAGGCCAATCCTTGGGGCTTTATTCTGTTTGGGCGCAATGTCGACAGACCTGATCAGCTTGCCGCACTTTGTGATGAACTGCGAGACTGCCTTGGCTGGCATGCGCCGATTTTGATCGACCAAGAAGGCGGACGTGTGCAGCGTTTGCGTGGGCCACAGTGGCGTGACTTTAACCCGCCTTTGGATGACATAACCACGAAATCCAACCCTGAACGCGCCATGTGGTTGCGCGGACGCTTGATTGCTGATGATCTTGCGGCTGTGGGGATTGATGTAAATTGTGCCCCGACCTTGGATGTCGCACGCGATATTACGCACCCTTTTTTGCGCAATCGCTGTTACGGCTTTGATGCTGACACAGTTGCGAAAATGGGCCGCGCTATGGCGGATGGGATGGCTGCGGGGGGCGTGGCATCGGTGATGAAACATATCCCCGGTCATGGGCGCGGCACGGCCGACAGCCATAAAGATTTGCCACGGGTCTCAGCCACGCGCAGTGAATTGACCGAAGATTTTGCGCCCTTTAAAGACCTGAATACGCTTTCGATGGGCATGTCTGCCCATATCGTTTTTGAGGCAATTGATCCCGATTTGCCCGCCACACAAAGCCCTGCTTGTCTTGATATGATCCGCAATGAAATCGGCTTTAAGGGCCTGTTGATGACCGATGATATTTCTATGCAAGCGCTCACTGGCACAGTCGCACAGCGGGCGCAAAAAGCACTCCGAGCGGGCTGTGATTTGGTCTTGCATTGCAATGGCGACATGGCTGAAATGGAAACCATTGCCGCTTTGGGGAGGATGACAGATCAGGCGCAAAATCGCGCAGATCGTACAGCAAAGACGCGGCCTAAGGCACAAAGCATTGACATTGACGCGCTGGAAGCTGAGTTTTACGCCTTATAACGTCGCCATTGACCCTAAATCTGGATCTAAAGCAGCCCATGTCGCAAACTGACGCGCAATTTGAATTTTCTGAAGCGCTCAGCGTTGAAGAACGCCTTGCAGCAGAAGCGCTGATTGTTGACGTTGACGGTTTCGAAGGTCCGCTTGATCTTTTGCTGACCTTGTCGCGCACTCAAAAAGTCGATCTGCGCACGGTGTCCATCTTGCAATTGGCACATCAATATTTGGCCTTTGTCGAAAAAGCCAAAGAGCTGCGTATCGAATTGGCCGCTGATTATCTGGTGATGGCGGCTTGGCTGGCCTTTTTGAAATCGCGCCTGCTTTTGCCCCCTGATCCCGCCGATGAAGGCCCATCAGGCGAAGATCTTGCAGCACATTTGGCCTTTCAATTGGAACGCTTGTCCGCCATGCGCGATGCGGGCGCAAAATTGATGGCGCGCGACCAAAAGAACCGTGATTTCTTTGTGCGCGGGGTGCCTGAGACCATGGAACGGGTGCGCAATGTCACCTATACAGCGTCTTTGCTGGATTTGATGCAGGGCTATGCACGCATTCGAACCAAAGATGAGTTTCGCCCCTTTGTGCTCGACCGCAAATCTATTTTGTCTATGGAACAAGCGCTTGAACGTATGCGCGGGTTGATTTCATTTGCTGGCGATTGGACCGATCTATCGTCCTATTTGCCTGAGGGCTGGGAACTTGATCCCAAAAAACGCCGATCAGCCACCGCAGCCACCTTTGCCGCCTCTTTGGAATTGGCCAAGGCAGGCAAAATTGAACTCAGACAGGGCGAAACATTCGCCCCCATCCAAATTCGGAGCCGGACCGACAGATGAGTCAAGATATCACTGAACCCGTTGAGAACGCCCAAAACACCGCCGATGCTCCGCGTGAAAGCCTGTTCGAAGCACCGCCCTTAGCGGAACAAGAACGCATGGTTGAAGCTGTCTTATTTGGCTCGGCTGATCCGATCAGTCTTGCAGAACTGGCTGGTCGCATGCCGCATGGTTGTGATCCCAAAGCAGCCGTTGAGCAATTGCAGCGCCGCTATGAAGGGCGCGGTGTGCGCGTGGTGCGTGTCGGTGAGGCTTGGGCGATCCGTACGGCGCCTGATCTTGGGTTTTTGATGCAAAAAGAAACCGTAGAGACCCGCAAACTGTCGCGGGCAGCGATCGAAACCTTGGCTATTATCGCCTATCACCAGCCCTGTACCCGCGCTGAGATCGAAGAAATTCGTGGTGTTTCTGTGTCTCGTGGTACGATTGATCAGTTGATCGAAATGGAATGGATTAGGTTTGGCCGCAGGCGCATGACGCCAGGCCGCCCCGTGACCTATACTGTGACGCCCGTGTTTTTAGATCACTTCGGTTTGGAAACAGCCCGTGATTTGCCGGGTTTGAAAGAGCTGCGTGCGGCGGGCTTGTTGGAAAATCGTCCGATGCCTGTTATGGGGGATATAAGTGAAGAAGACGCGGACGAGCAGGATGATTTGTTCGAAGACGAAAGCTAGGCGTCGCATCCATAGCACGACAGCTTCAAGCGAGGAATGACTGATGAATATTGATCGACTTTTGAATATGGTTATCCGTCAAGTGATGCGCCGTGTGTTAAATAAGGGCATCGGGGCAGGGATCAACGCAGTGACCAAAGGGCGTGGCGCTCAAAACAACAGCCAAGCTGAGGATGGCTTTTCGGCTGAGGATCAAAACAATGCCCCACACTCTGGGCAAAACTCTCAAGCGGCAAAGCAGGCAGCCAAGCGCGCCCGCAAAGCTGCACGTTTGGGCCGCATGCGCTAGTCGCTTGAAGGATCTGTCGCAAAATACATTACAACTTGCGATTTTTTCATCTCAGCGCGCGAATTTTCGCCGAAGTTCTCGGGAAACGACCTAAGATTACCCTTAGGTCAATTTACGTAAAATTGTTAACCTTTTGTTAACTTTTGCGAGGCAAACACACTGTGAAAAAATTGGCATTTTGGGGCTAATTTATCAACGTTACTTCGGAGTTCCAGCGTATGAGTTCAAGGTCAGACCACTTTCTATGAAAACTCCAACCCAAGTTACAGGCAATATTCATAGAGCGCGTACGAAATGGTTTCGACCGATTGCGACAGCTTTGCAGATAAAAACACTTTTTATCTATGCAGGACTTTTGGTTGCCGCTTTGTATCTGATATCGATTGGGGCGCGCCAACGTGGCTATAACTTTGGCTTTGGCGATGCGGTTTTTGACGGTGCTTGCGTGCTATGCGTTGTGCTGATTGGGGGCGCAGCTTTTACAGGTCTGTTCGCAAAGCGGTTTATTTGGGTTAAAAATTGCGTTTACGCTTTGATATTGATTGTGAGCTGTATTCGCTTTGCTGAAATCGGCATTCTACGCGCGTCGCCTGTGTCTAATGCACTTGATCAACTCTTGTGGGGCGCCGTGCAGCCTATGAAAATGGGGTTGGTTGCAGCCATTCCTTTGTTTTTCCTCAGCCTTGGTGTGCTTTCAAGTTATAGATATAAATCGGCTGCTATCGTATTGATTTTAAGCAGTTTATGCTTTCCTTTAGTTTCACTTCTCGCGCTCAGTTATAACAACTTTGGTGGATATGCGATGATCCCCGTTTCCATGTCGGTTGTGCTGTTCCTTTTGGGACTGGCAGAACTGTTGCTCCTTGCGCGCGCCCCCTTGCTGCGCCCGTTTTTGACAACCTATTCTTGGGGCCGCTTGGCGCGACTTCAGCTTTTATCTTTGTCGATTGGCGCGTGGTTTTTGGGGTATATCGTTTTGCAAACAGGGCGTGAAACGGTGATCGAACCCGTTATAATCGGTATGCTATGGCTGTTTCTTGTGACCATTTTGTCGACGGGGTTTGTGTTCGAAAAAGTTGATCGACAACGCCGCGTGCAAGAACGCGACATGAAACGCAAAGCCAATTTTGATCCTCTGACGGGTCTGTGGAACAGACGCGCTGTGCGCGATATGCGGATGTTTCGCCGTACGATCGCTGGCACACATCTGGTCAACACCCATGACCATGTCGGCGTGATATTAGCCGATGTGGATATGTTCAAACGCATCAATGACGTGAGTGGCCACGACGAAGGCGATCGTGTCTTGCGCGAAATTTCCCGCGTTTTATGTGAACGCGTGCGCGGTCTTGATGTGGTCGCACGCTGGGGGGGGGAGGAGTTTTTAATCCTATTGCCCAACCTATCAGCACGAGAAACCATGAAAGTTGCGCAAGTTTTAAGGGTCGCCATAGCGACATCCGTATGCTGGAGCAATGTGGGACGCAACGACCCTGTTACAATGTCTATCGGTGTCTCGAGCTTGTCAAAAGCGGGCGAAAAAACCTTGGAGGGTGCAATTCAAGAAGCCGATGATGCCTTGTTTTCAGCCAAATCACGGGGCAAGAACTGCGTGGTTTTATTTGGCCAAGAATTGCCAGAGCGTGCTGCGGATTTGGTCACGACATTCACGTCAAAACGCGCCTTGCATTGAGGTCGCCGTAGCAAAGTCTTGGCGCAGGTCGTGGCGCGTTAAACAGGTGGTTTGAAATGCTTAGACAGTTTCAAACCTTGCCCTTGGTAATTTGATTTCAGGTCGGCGCCATACAAACGCTGTGGCACTTCGTTCATTTGTTCGTAAACCAAACGCCCTACGATTTGGCCGTGTTCCAAGACAAAAGGGGCTTCGTGGCAACGCACTTCCAATACGCCGCGTGACCCTGTGCCGCCAGCATTGGCATGCCCAAAGCCTGGATCAAAGAAACCCGCGTAATGCACGCGAAATTCGCCGACCATTGCCAAGTAGGGCGCCATTTCCGCGGCCATTTCTGGCGGGATATGTACAGCTTCTCGGCTGACCAAAATATAAAAAGCGCCGGGGTCCAAAATGATCCGCCCATCCTTTGTGTGAATCGGCTCCCAGTAATCGGCGGGGTCGTAATGACCGATTAAATCCAGATCAATGACCCCCGTATGAGGTTTGGCGCGATAGCCCACAAGATCCCCATCGCTTGGGCGTAGATCAACGGAAAACCCCAAACCTTGGTCGATCACCGCTTCGCCATCCACCAAGGGCGATTTCATGTGCAAATCATGCAGGTCAGCATCGCTGAGCACGGCTTGACCTTCACGGAACCGAATTTGGTTGAGCCGCATCCCAGGGCGTACCAGCACTGAAAATGACCTTGGGCAAATTTCCGCATATAACGGACCAGTGTAGCCAGATGCGATCCGATCGAATTCAACACCTTCGTCAGTGATCAAGCGCGTGAGTAGATCAAGGCGACCCGTCGAGCTTTTTGCATTAGCAACCGCTTGAATTGTTTCGGGTAAATCAAGATTTTCCATCAAGGGCACGACGTAGACACAGCCCTTTTCCAGCACGGCACCTTGGGTTAAATCGATTTGATGCATCTCAAATTCAGTGAGGCGCTCGGCGACGCTATTTCCAGCCCCCGCCAAAAATGACGCCCGCACACGCCAAGCGCGATTGCCGAGGCGTAGGTCCAGTGAGGCGGGTTGAATTTGCGCATCAATCACGGCTGGCGTCGCATGGATTGCCCCAGATTTGATCATCTGTTCAATCGCTTGATCTGCTAAAACACCCATAGTCTTCTCCCAGCCGATGGCCTTGATTTTGTTGGCGTATTCATAACGCAAAAATGCCCGCCGCGAAAGTCTCGCAAACGGGCATTTTTGTGGGTAATTTGGTCGGGCTAGCAGGACTTGAACCTGCGACCTTCCGTCCCCCAGACGGACGCGCTACCAGACTGCGCTATAGCCCGAACTGTGGTCTTTCTACGGATTTTGACCGGCGGGGCAAGAGCGAAATGACGATTTACCCCAGATCGATGTGAAAATCCGATGGCCCACTTAGGCATGTGCCAATTTGTCGTGTAGCGCTTGCGCACGCTGCGCTATGGCTTGTAAAACCTCTGGGTCTGCATTTGCCAAAGACGCCGCAGTCAGGCGCCCTAAAACACCCGAATAGACATCCAGCCCTTCGGCGTCATCTGTCGGATCCGCTGGAACAGAGGCTGGATCAAAGCTTGCAGGCGCATCAACCGGATCGGTGCTGAATTCTTCTGGCGTAACGTCATCCAGCGCAGCAAGGTCCATTGCATCCTCGGATACGTCAAGAGAGCCAATCGGGTTTTCAACATCCGAAAGCCCATCCATGGCAGCAAGATCCGCGGCGAATTCCGCGTCGGGTGCGAAATCTGTTGCTTCGGGAGAGGTGTAAGAGTGATCTAAGTCTGGCTCTATATCTTGCGGGTCTGCCGCTTCATTTACGGGGTCCGCGTCTGAGCTTAGTGCATTTTGTAAAGCGGCTTCAAAGGCTTGCTCATCCTCAAAACCCGTAGCGTCTGGCGCAGTGTCTTGTGTAACCTCATCAAGGGAGGCTGGCGATGGATTGGAATCTTCTGGCGCTGCTGAGGCGCTTTCTGATGCGGGTTGCGGATCATAACCGCGCGTGAAGTCGGGGTATTCGTTATCTGATGCCGTATCAGATTCAGGTGAATCTTCTTGAGTGACATCTTTTTCGGTCTCACCTTCGGGGTCAGGCGTCACAGGGGTAGGCGTCACGGGCGCATCGAAATCAAACATATCGCGCTGCGCTGGTGGATCAGCTGGCGGCATCTCTTGTTGATCAGGGCGCGCGAATGGCACAACTTTTTCGACCTCGGCGGGGGGCGTTGTTTCATAAGCCCCTGTGGGCACATCTTCAGCCATGGGGGCGGCTGGGGCTGAGCCAAGCGGGCCGATAGATTCGGGCAGGGGGGTGACGGGCTCGATGCCTTCCAATTCAGGCGACATAGAGGCCACGTAACGCACACCATGCTCACGCAACAATTTTTGCACGCCGCGAATGGTCATACCATCTTCATGCAACAGCTTTTTGATGCCCCCTAAGAGGATCATGTCTGACGGGCGATAATAGCGCCGACCACCTGCGCGTTTTACAGGTTTGACTTGTGAAAAACGGCTTTCCCAGAAACGCAAAACATGCGCGGGGGTGTTTAGCCAATCGGCGACTTCGCTGATCGTACGAAAAGCGTCGGGCGATTTATCCATATAACAACAGTGCCTTAGCTTTTGTTTCCGTCTGCAACACGGTCTTTCATCAGGTGTGACGGACGGAATGTCATGACACGGCGCGCAGGGATCGGTGCTTCATCGCCTGTTTTTGGGTTGCGACCAACACGGGCAGATTTAGACCGCACGGAGAAGGTGCCGAAAGATGAAATTTTCACGGTTTCGCCAGCGACCAAGGCGTCTGACATATGTGACAGCACGCTTTCAACGAGCTGCGCTGATTCATTGCGGCTTAGGCCCACTTCACGAAATACGGATTCGCTTAGGTCCATACGTGTCAATGTTTTGCTCATATCAGTCCCCCAAAAGATGTTATGCTATGACTTTGGCACCTTGAAAAGGATCAGTCAATATCAATGACTTGTGCAGAACGGTTCAGGTGGACTTAAGGTCAGTTTGGCTGCTTTTACCAGCGCAGGACGACAGCGCCCCAAGCCAAACCGCCACCAATCGCTTCGGCGACGCACAGATCGCCTTTTTTGATTTGCCCGCGCGCTTTGCCCACGGACATCGCCAAAGGAATCGAGGCCGCAGATGTATTGCCGTGATCTTGCACTGTGACCACAACTTTATCCATTGGCAGGCCTAGCTTTTTGGCTGTGCCTTCGATGATGCGAATATTGGCTTGGTGGGGGATAACCCAATCAATTTTGTCAGCCGTCACATCAGCTTTGACCAAAGCCGCTTGTGCTGTAGAGGCCAATTTTGAGACGGCTTGACGGAACAAGGCGTTGCCCTGCATCCGCAGTTTGCCCGCTGTGCCTGTCGTCGCCACACCGCCATCGACGTATAACATATCGCGGTAAGTGCCATCTGAATTCAGATCGACAGACAGAATACCACGGTCGTCAGAGGTGCCTGCGGCGGCTTCAGCTTCCAATACCAAAGCCCCAGCGCCATCGCCAAACAGCACACAGGTGGACCGATCGGTCCAATCCATGATGCGGCTAAAGGTTTCAGCGCCGATCACCAAAACGCGCTTGGCTTGGCCTGATACGATTTGCGCGTTGGCATTGGACAGGGCGTAGATAAAACCCGCACAAACGGCTTGCACATCAAAGGCATAGCCTGATGTCATGCCCAATTCTTTTTGGATCATCGTGCCAACAGACGGAAAGGTCAGGTCGGGCGTTGATGTTGCGACGACGACCATATCGATGTCGCTTGCTTCAAGATTTGCGTCTTTGAGCGCAGCGCGTGCGGCAAGCGCGCCCATTTGTGACGTGGTTTCGCCTTCGGCAGCAAAATGACGGCGCTCGATACCAGATCGGGTGCGAATCCATTCGTCGGTCGTGTCGACCATGGCTTCGAATTCGGAGTTGGGAACAACGCGTTCTGGAAGATAATGGCCAACGCCTTTAATTACTGCCCGTACGGTCATAGCGTTCGCTCACATTTATTAGAATTATTGTTCAGTTTGCGCTGCGGCTGCGACAGATGCAACCCGTGCGGCCAAACGGTCAGAAAATCCTGACGCGGCCAACTCATAGGCGAGTTTTATTGCCGCCGAGACGCCTGTGGCATCTGCAGAGCCATGTGATTTCACAACTGTGCCACGCAATCCAAGAAAAACGCCGCCGTTCACACGTCGCGGATCGATTCGTTTTTGCAAACGACTCAAAGAGGTCAAAGCCAGCAAGGCCGCAACCCGCGACAAAGGCGTGGCTTTGAAGGCTTCTTTCAAGAAATCGCCAATAAGCTTGGCAGTGCCTTCGCCCGTTTTCAAAGCGATATTGCCCGTAAAGCCATCGGTGACAATCACGTCGACAGTATCGCCTGGAATATCGCCACCTTCGACGAAACCTCTGTAGTCGAATTCGCCAAGTTCTGCGGCACCCGCGATCAGGTCTTGCGCTTCTTTAAGTTCCGCGCGGCCTTTGTGATCTTCGGTGCCGACATTCAAAAGACCAATGCGCGGACGCAACAAGCCCATGCCGTTGCGCGCATAGGATGCGCCCATCAAAGCATATTGCAGCAGGTCGCGGGCATCCGCACGAATGTCTGCGCCCACATCCAGCATCACGTTGAATTGTTGCGGATTGCGCGAGGGCCACAAGCATGCAATCGCAGGGCGGTTGACGCCCTCGATCTTGCGCAGGCGGATCATTGATGTCGCCATCAAAGCGCCTGTATTGCCGCAAGACACCACAGCCTGCGCGTCACCGTTTTTCACGGCGTCAATCGCAGAGCGCATAGATGTATCTGCGCGTCGCATGGCTTGTGATGGTTTTTCATCCATAGAAACAATGCCTTGCGCGTCACGTATTTCAACGCGGCCCTTAAGGTTCTTTTTCTTCTGGATCAATTTTTCAAGTTCGGCAGCATTCCCATGAACGATAAAATCGACCTTATCATTCTTAGCTGCAGAACGTGAAATACCGGCGACAACAGCCGCCGGTCCACGATCTCCGCCCATGGCGTCGATAGACAAAGTGATACGAGTTTCAGCCAAAGCGCCAAGTCGCCCTGTGACCTTATCCGCAATTTCGGATTGCGCCGAAGCGGGATCGGTTAGGGTCTGTGCGCTCATAGCTGTTACTCTATCAATCGAGCTTATGCTGCGTCTTCGTCGTAATCGATGTCGTCAGCTTGTGCGACGACTTCGCGTTCTGCGTAGTGACCACATGCGCCACAAACGTGGTGCGGGCGTTTCAACTCACCGCAGTTTGGGCATTCAGCTGGGTTGCCAGCTACAAGTGCGTCGTGTGAACGGCGCTGGCCGCCGCGTGAACGTGTAATCTTACTCTTTGGGACTGCCATTGGCACAACCTCTAATTTAAGGGGGCATCTGCCCCGAACTGTGGGCCTTAGCCCCTTTTTGTATCAGCAATTTGGTGGCGCACTAAAGGCTGCGCTGCGACCAAATCCCAACATGCAATTGAGGCCGGGAACATACTGAGAATTGTGTATGTTGCAAGGACTTTGTTTGCGGCGAATTATTGGCCCGTCTTAGTCGTCTTTTTCCAGCTTGTCACGTAGGCTTTTCAAGGATGCGAAAGGTTTTGTGTCTGCATCGGTCATTGCATCGGTTCCAGGCTCTGAAAACTGTAAATTCGACAATTCTGCATCACTTGCACGCGGATAAGCGGGCAGGGCCAGCGCCAAAGCTTCGATTGCGACCTCAGATAATGTCAAAGCGGCGGGAATCGGTTCCAAAGTATCATCTTCGGGCATTTCGATTTCATCTTCGTTTTCGGCCGTTGCCAAAGCGGGGTCTGTGAAATCTTTGGTATAAAGACGTGTCACTGTGATATCGATCCGTGTTGTCACGGGGACCAAAGTGGCGACACAGGCTTGTGACACTGTTGCGCCCAATTTTGCGGTCAATTGCCAATCACGTTTGTTCATCGGGGTGAAAACGCCTTCGAAACGCATTTTCTTGAGACCCAGCAAATCCAAGTCGCGCCGAATATCGGCCACTTGGGCAGAATCAGGGGCAATGGCAAAGTCATGATCGCGCGTTGGGGCCAGATCTTGCAGGCGAAGACTTTCGCCCCAAGCTTTCAGGGCACCGTATGGGCTGTTTTTCGTTCCATCTTTGGACATGACTGCGTTCTCCTTGATCGCGCGGCGGTGGTCGTATAAGTCGATTAAAAGGCAAGACCGCACAACGCAAGAGGGGCTTATGCTCAAAATGAACGACACTTACCAGCAAACATCTTGGACAGGCATCGCATTAAAGGCTGTCGTTATGCTGTTGGCGGTCCTAACTTTAACGGCTTGTGTGGCGCAATATCGCAACCACGGCTATACGCCAAACGATGCAGATTTGGCCCAGATCGTGGTGGGCAAGGATACGAAAGACACAGTGCGCAACGCAATCGGTGTGCCACAATCCGAAGGCCTATTGGCCGATTCTGCATGGTATTATGTCCGCTCTCAATTCAAACACCTTGGGGCCTATGCGCCTAAAGAAGTGGATCGCCAAGTTTTGGCCATTTCATTTGACACAAGCGGGCGCGTGTCGAATGTCGAACGCTACGGGTTAGAAGACGGCCAAGTGGTTACCCTATCGCGCCGTGTGACGGTGTCGAATGTGCAAGGTACGACATTCTTGAAACAGCTGTTTGGCAATCTGGGTCAAGTATCGGCCGAACAATTGCTGCAATAATGCAAATTCGATCAACTCAATAAAAAGGCGGCCCGCATCACAAGGGCCGCCTTTTGCATGTTATATATATGTACCGACGTTAGTCAGCCTGTTCAGCATTTTCACTTGGCTCGAAGTGCAAAGCCACGCCGTTGATGCAATAGCGCATGCCTGTGGGTTTTGGCCCATCGGGGAAGACATGGCCGAGGTGGGCACCGCAATTGTCGCAATGCACTTCTGTGCGGATCATCCCGTGCGTGGTGTCGCGGGTTTCGCCAACAGGCGCGCCGTCTTTGGCCTCATAAAACGCAGGCCAGCCGCAATGGCTTTCATATTTGGCACTTTGGGTGAACAGTTCGGCATTGCAGCACACACAATGAAATGCGCCTGGCGTTTTGGGGAACCCTTGGTGGGAATAGGGGCGCTCTGTTCCGTGTTCACGGGTCACGTGATAGGCATCGGCATCCAAAATCTCGCGCCATTCTGCATCGGTTTTGGTGACTTTTGCGGGGGCGTTTTTAGGAGTGTCTGACATGGAACCTCATTTTGTTGTCGCACACATCACGCGTGCTTGGTGTATAGATAGTGTCATTTGTGCAAATCTCTAGGCTTTGTCTGCGCTTGCATGCGTCAAATTTTTGTCACCTCTTGTCGGCTATAAAGAGAAAGCCCATAGATAAAGAAGCCGTCATAGGGTGACGACACAGAAAGCCAGAGCCATGTTAAACTTGCGAAAATCGCGTTATTCAGTGCGCCTAGCCAGTCAGCCTGCTGATGTTTTGGCCGCGCAGCGGCTGCGACACATGAGCTTTGTGAAACAAGCGCAGAACAGCCCAGATTCCACCGATCAAGATGATTTTGATGCAGTGTGTCAGCATGTCTTGATCGAGGACCGCAAATCAGGCCAGCTTGTGTGTTGTTTTCGCTTTATGGAATTGGCCAGCGGCGCTGAGATCGCGCAAAGCTATTCGGCGCAATATTATGAACTCGAAGCCCTCTCTAAATACAAAGGGCGCATGGTTGAGATGGGTCGTTTTTGCGTGCATCCCGATTGGAAAGATGCCGATATCCTGCGTATCGCTTGGGGGGCGATGACGGCCTATGTGGACGACAATAACATCGATATGCTTTTCGGTTGCTCCAGTTTTCATGGCGCGGACTGGGCGCTGCATGCGGATGCTTTGGCGATGTTAAAACACCGTCACCTTGGCCCCAAAACACTGTTGCCGCGTATCAAAGCCCCTGATGTATTCAAATTCGCGGCCCGCTTGCGGCGTAAACCCGATGCAAAACGCGCTGCCCTGGCTATGCCTCCTTTGTTGAAAACCTATCTCATGATGGGCGGCTGGGTGTCGGATCACGCTGTGGTGGATCGCGACTTGGGCACCTTGCATGTGTTCACGGGGGTTGAAATCAGCGCTATACCGCCCGCCCGCAAACGCCTTTTGCGCGCTGTGGCCAGCTAAGTCGTCGCAATCGCCGTTGACCTTTTCGTTTAAGCGCAGTAGCGGATTGCCATGGCTAGAGCACCCTTACTTCAACTTTCCGGTATTTCCCTGACTTTCGGCGGCGATCCCGTTTTCGACAATCTTGATCTTGTGGTTCAGCAAGGCGACCGTGTCGCTTTGGTGGGGCGTAACGGATCGGGAAAATCCACTTTGATGAAAGTCATGGCTGGCTTGATGGAGGCCGACAAAGGCACGCGCGTCATGGGGCCGGGCACCACGGTGGGCTATATGGAACAAGAGCCCAAGATGGATGGCTTCACCACTTTGGGTGAATTTGCCGCCTCTGGTCTTGATCCGATGGAAAGCTACAAGGTCGACATGGTCGCTGAAGGGTTGAAATTTAACCCCGAAGGCTTGATCGCCACTGCTTCTGGCGGGGAACGTCGCCGTGCTGCTTTGGCGAAACTTTTGGCCGAAGCGCCGGAATTGATGCTGCTGGACGAGCCGACCAACCACCTTGATATTCAAGCCATCGCATGGCTGGAAGAAGAATTGAAAACCACCCGCACCGCCTATGTGATTATTTCGCACGATAGGGCGTTTTTGAACCGTTTGACCAAAGCCACGCTTTGGGTCGATCGCGGTCAAGTGCGCCGCCAAGAAGAAGGCTTTGAGGCCTTTGAAGCATGGCGCGACAAGCTGTGGCAAGAAGAAGACGACCAGCGTCACAAGCTGAACCGCAAGATCAAAGCCGAAGCGCGTTGGGCCGTTGAAGGCATTTCTGCGCGCCGCACCCGCAACCAAGGCCGCGTGCGGGCTTTGCAAGATTTGCGTGCTGAACGTGCAGGGCAGATCAAGCGTCAAGGCACAGCTGCGATGGATTTAGAAGTGTCCGAAGTGTCGGGCAAGCGCGTGGTCGAAGCCATAGGCATTGCGAAATCCTTTGGCGATAAAAAAATCCTAAGCAATTTCGACATTAAAATCGGCCGTGGGGATCGCATCGCTTTTGTCGGCCCCAACGGCGTTGGCAAAACAACGCTTTTGAAAATGCTGACTGGCGAGATCGAAGCGGACGCTGGCGAAATCAAGCTGGGCACCAAGTTGGATGTGGCAGTTTTTGACCAAACCCGCAGCAATATTCGCGAAGACCTAACCCTTTGGGAAGCGCTTTTATCAGAGAAAAACCTGACCGTGTCAGGGCGCGCTGATCAGATCATGGTGCGCGGGCATCCCAAACATGTGGTCGGCTATCTTAAAGAGTTCCTATTTTCTGATGCCCAAGCCCGCGCGCCTGTATCCGCCCTATCTGGTGGCGAAAAAGCGCGTTTGCTTTTGGCGAAAATCATGGCGAAACCGTCAAACCTATTGGTGCTTGATGAGCCGACCAATGATTTGGACATCGAAACACTGGATTTGCTGCAAGAATTGCTGACTGATTTTGCTGGCACTGTATTGCTGGTCTCGCACGACCGTGACTTTATCGACCGTGTCGCCACGCAGACCATCGCCATGGAAGGCGACGGGCAGGCCACCGTGTATCCAGGCGGTTGGACGGATTACCAACGTCAACGCAAAGCCACAGCGCAAAAAACTGTCAGCACTGTGAATATGAAATCCAAACAGAAATCCGCTGAAAAACCTGTGGAGCCTCCCAAGTCCAGCTTGAGCTTTACAGAAAAGCACCGTTTGGAAGAATTACCTGCTGAAATTGAGAAGATCGAATCTGAAATCGCTAAGCTGGGCGAATTGATGTCTGATCCCGCGCTTTTCACCGAACAGCCTGTAAAATTTGCCAAGGCGACAGAAATGTTGGCCGAACGCCAAAAAGCTCTTGAAGCCATTGAAGCAGAATGGATGGACCTAGAAGAGCGCAATGCAGGCTAAATATTGCCTGCCTTGCGCGATTTTTTGCCTGAAATAGGCGGGTTCCACGCCGATCAGCACAGTGATTGTGCGTAAATGCGCGGATCAAATTTTTCTCACGGACCTGTGATTGGTTGCCCCCTAGTCGTTTGAAAAAAAAGGTATATCTCAGCTCCAGACGCAACGGGCATACCGCCCCGCGCTGACAATCATGGACCTCAATAGAGGCCGACAGGAGATAGATTATGAAAACCATCGCATTTGCACTCGCATCCGCTTCAACACTTGTTTTGGCTGCTCCAGCTTTCGCAGGCAACCTTACACCAGCTGCTCCAGAAGCACCTGTATATGTAGCACCTGTTGAAACTGCTGGCGCTGACTGGACTGGTTTCTACGCTGGTGCCACAGCTGGTTACGGCTACGGTGAAGACGCAGCAGAAGACGCTGATGACAGCACCTACGGTGTATTTGGCGGCTACAACTATGACATGGGCGACTGGGTTGTTGGTGGTGAGCTGGAGTACAGCAAATCCGACATGGAAAACGCAGGCGTTGAAGTGGACGACATGACACGTTTGAAACTACGTGCTGGTTACGACTTCGGTAAAGTTGTTGTCTACGGTATCGCTGGTGCGAACTACACCAACGCAACAATCGCTGGCACAGATTACTCTGACACAGGCGTAAGCTACGGTATCGGTGCAGACTACGCTGTGACTGACAATATCGTTGCTGGTCTTGAAGTCTTGCAAAACGATTTCAACGAATTCGACGACAGCGGTGCTGACCTCTCTGCAACAACTGTTGCAGCAAAAGTTGGCTTCCGTTTCTAAAGTATATTTTAGGAACGGCTTGTTACAGCTGGTACTGTAATGAGTATCGCTTTCAGTCGATATTGTAATGAGTGTCGCCCTCGGTTCATATGGACCGAGGGCGTTTTAATTCCACGCCAATGATATGCTAGATGTCAGGTTCTGGTCTTCTCAACACAGCCAATCTAAAAGGACGTATGAAAGTGCTCATTTTAATCCCTATTGTGATCATCGTTGCTTTGCAGGCCTATATCCGCCTTGCACCTATTCATGCAAAAGAATGGCATGTTGATCCTTTCACGGCACAACCCCCACAAGAGGGCGGCGTCTTGGATATTTTCCAAACTGAAGTTTCCTCGCAAGCCGCGCTTGAGGCCTATCACGCTGTTGCACTTTCAACCCCGCGCACCAAGCTTTTGGCAGGCTCCGTCCATGAGGGGCGTGTGTCTTATGTCACGCGCAGCCTGCTTTGGGGATTTCCCGATGTCACAACTATTGGCGCACAACCCAGTGAGACAGGCAGCCAAATCGCGATGCTTGCGCGCTTGCGGTTCGGCAAGGGCGATATGGGCGTAAACGGCAAACGTGTGGCCGCTTGGAAAAATACTGCGGGTCTCTAAGCGCGTGACGTGATGATGTTTATCAGGGTCAGGCGAGGGGCTTAGGCGTCAAGCCCTCTTGACCAAACCTGCCGAAGCAGGCAACACATCGCATATGATACCAGAAGAACGCTTACATCAAATCACCCAGCGCTTTGAATTTATCGAAGCCTCCATGTCGACTGGCGCAGGCGATATCGTGGCCCTCGGGCGCGAATATGCTGAATTACGCCCCGTTGTGGATCAAGTGCGTAATTACATGCAGGTCGTGCAAGACATCGCTGATGCGAAAGTCATGTTGGATGATCCTGACATGAAAGAGCTCGCCGAAGCTGAATTGCCAGAACTCACAGCCCAATTGCCTGTGATCGAAGAGGCACTGCAAATCGCGCTCTTGCCCAAAGATGCAGCCGATAACGGATCTGCAATTTTGGAAATTCGCCCTGGCACAGGGGGCGACGAAGCGGGTCTGTTTGCGGGCGATCTGTTGCGCATGTATCAGCGCTATGCTGAAAACATGGGATGGAAATTCGACATTATCGAACTCTCTGAGGGCGACCTTGGTGGCGTGAAATCTGTCACCGCCAATGTTGTCGGGGAGGGTGTGTTTGCGCGGCTGAAATACGAATCTGGCGTTCACCGTGTACAACGCGTGCCTGAAACGGAAAGCGGCGGACGGGTGCATACCTCTGCGGCCACTGTTGCGGTTTTACCCGAAGCCAAAGACGTTGATATCGATATTCAGCCCAATGACATTCGTATTGATACGATGCGCGCCTCTGGTGCGGGCGGCCAACACGTGAACACCACAGATTCTGCCGTGCGGATCACCCACTTGCCCACAGGGATCATCGTGGTCTCTGCTGAAAAATCACAACACCGTAACCGCGAAATCGCTATGAACGTGCTGAAAGCGCGTTTGTATGATGCAGAACGCCAGAAAATCCACGATGAACGCTCCGCAGATCGCAAAAGCCAAGTCGGATCAGGCGATCGCTCTGAGCGCATTCGCACTTACAATTTTCCCCAAGGGCGCTTGTCCGATCACCGTATCAACCTGACTTTGTACAAGTTGGATGCCGTGATGGCTGGCGATTTGGATGAAATCATCGATGCGCTTATCTCAGATCATCAGGCGGCGCTTTTGGCTGAAATGGGGCAATAAATCATGCCCTGTGATGTGTCTGGGGTTCAAACGGTACAACAGGCTTTGATCGCAGCCGCGCGCCAGCTTGAAGCGGCAGGCATCCAAGGTGGCGCCCGTGATGCGCGTTTAATCATGGCGCATATTTTGCAACTTGATCCCAGCCGCATCACTTTGGTGGCCCACGATCCCCTTGCATCTCAGGCTCATTCGCAATTTTGCACTCTTATTGCGCGGCGTGTGGCGCGTGAACCTGTGAGCCATCTTTTGGGGCGCAGGCAGTTTTATGGCCGCGATTTTCACGTCACCCCTGACGTTTTGGACCCGCGCCCTGAAACCGAAACCCTGATCTTTCATGCCTTGCAACGCCCCTTTGCCTCTGTGTTGGATATGGGAACGGGATCAGGCGCGATCATATTGACCTTATTGGCTGAAAACCCACTGGCCAAAGGGCAGGGCAGTGATCTGTCTCAGCCTGCATTAAAGATCGCGCAAGCAAATGCCGATCTACTGGGTTTGAGCAAGCGGGTGCAATTTACCCAGTCAAATTGGTTCGACAACCTCGACGGGACTTTTGATCTGATCGTGTCAAACCCACCTTACATCGCCTTGAATGAAATGGCTGGGCTTGCCCCCGAGTTGTCGCATGAACCGCGCCTTGCCTTAACCGATGAGGCAGATGGGCTTACCGCATATCGCCATATTGCAGCCGAAGCGGCGCGCTATCTTAACAGCCACGGGCGTTTGATGTTTGAAATCGGTCCAAGTCAAGGCCAAGCCGTCGCAGATATGCTGCTGAACGCAGGATTTAAAGCAGTGCGCGTCATTGCTGATATGGATGGGCGTGACCGTGTTGTGACAGGAATCGCTCTCTAGAGCGCGAGGGCTGTGATGGCAAAGCTGGTAAGGAAATCATAAGGTTTTGCGGTCAATATCATAAATTATAGCGGTTTATGCGCGATAATTTGTATATTTGACACAAAGCGGCTTGTAAAAAATTACCAGTCATGTTTACTCACTCCAGCGAAAGGTGGGACTTGTTCCCTCTCGCAGTCATCCAAAACTCTGTCGGTGCTATGATAAGTTCTATCGAACTTAAAGCAGCATAAGCGGCGATACAGGACAGTTTTTAGGCCGAATTTTAGGCAAGCCGGGCCAAAGATCCGGCGCAAATAGGCGCGAAAGTCAAAACATATGAGATCTTCGAAAAATCGTTCGCGGTCAAAGTCGAACAATCGCAATAACAACAACCGCTCTGGGGCGAATGTCGTCAATCGGACATTTGATAGCTCTGGCCCAGAAGGTAAAGTGCGCGGTACACCGCAACAGATCATCGAAAAATACAATCAATTGGCGCGCGATGCGCAACTGAGCAACGATCGTGTTGCCGCTGAAAATTTCCAGCAGCACGCAGAACATTACACCCGCCTGTTGGGTGCGGCGCAAAAAGAAATCGAAGCACAGCGTCAGCAGCAAGAGCGTGAACAGCAAGAGCGCCGTGAACGTCAAGAAGCTGAACGTGCAGAGCGCGCAGAACGTGCAGAACGCAATGGCGACCGCCCTGATCGGAACGAGCGTTCAGACCGCAATGATCGCCGCTCGCGCAATTCGGATCAATCTCGCCCCGAAAATGCAGGCGAAGGCGAGCAACCTGATGTTGCAGAAGTTGTAGCTGATTCAGGTCTGGTAGAAACCCCTGAAGAAGCGCCTAAGCCCAAGCGCGCCCGCGCACCGCGCAAACCCCGCGCTCCGCGTGCACCAAAGTCAGATACAGAAACATCTGAGAGCGCAAAGGCAGACGCAGAGGCCCCTAAATCAGATAATCCTGTGAATGATGCGCCGAAAGCGAAAGCGCCTAAGAGTGAAGCGACAAAAGCCGACGCCACGCCTGCGGATGCCCCAGCAGATGACGCCCCAAAAGTCGCTGAGTAAAATAGACCACATAATTTACGAAAAACCCGCCAAACGGCGGGTTTTTTAATATCTATCACTGAGGTGAGCGCCTGCGATTAGTCCTTTGCAATCTCGCGGGCAAGGGCACACCAGCCTTCAAGTGGCACCTGCTCGGCACGTTCTGTCGGCTTGATGCCCGCGGCCACAAGATAGTCTTCGATCTCTGGCTTCACGCCCTTAAGCGAGGCACGCAGCATTTTACGGCGTTGATTAAAACCCGCGGCCACAACCCGCTCCAATGTTTTCGCATCGGCCTCAAAACGTGGTTTTTCCAAAGCCTCGAAATGCACGACAGCGGAATGAATTTTCGGCGGTGGACTAAAGGCTTCGGGCGGTAATTCCATCACCAAACGTGGATTTGTGCGCCATTGGCTTAAAATCGCAAGACGCCCATAAGTTTTATTTCCGGGCTTTGCGACAATACGGTTGGCGACTTCGCGTTGAAACATCAAAGTCAAAGAGGCCCAATAGGGCGGCCACACATCTGGGGTCAACCAGCGGATTAACAGTTCAGTTCCCACATTATAGGGCAGGTTCGACACGATCCGCACAGGGGGGGTCAGTTGCTCTAGCGGGTTGATGTCCAAAGCATCTGCGTTGATGATTTCTAGGCGGCCCGGATAAGCGTCTGAAATTTCTGCCAATGGACCCATCGCACGGGAATCTTTTTCGACGGCCAAAACTTTGCGTGCGCCTTCGGCCAGCAGGCCACGGGTCAAACCGCCAGGGCCAGGGCCGACCTCAAGCACATCGCATTTGGTTAAATCGCCCGCTTGGCGTGCAATTTTTGCCGTCAAGTTAAGATCAAGTAGAAAGTTTTGCCCTAATGACTTTTTTGCAATTAATCCATGGGCTTGGATCACATCTTTAAGGCTGGGAAGCCCATCATAACTGGTCATATATCGCTGTCCTTTGCGGATCGTTCTGCCATATCCCACGCCATATCTAGCGCCGCGATAAGGGATGAAGGGTTGGCTATGCCTTGGCCTGCGATATCCATCGCTGTGCCGTGATCGGGGGATGTCCGAATGAAAGGCAGGCCCAATGTGACGTTGACACCACCGTCGAAATCGATGGTCTTAATCGGGATCAGCGCTTGGTCGTGATAGGCGCAGATCGCCACATCATAGGCTTGGCGCGCACGGGCGTGAAACATGGTGTCAGGGGGCATTGGCCCTTTTAGGTCAAAACCTTGCCCACGCAGAGTGTCCAACAACCCATTCATCCAGTCTAGTTCTTCAGATCCCATGGCACCACCTTCGCCCGCGTGGGGGTTCAGGCCCGCAATGGCGATGCGCGGGCGTTCAATGCCCCAGTGTTGCGTCAGATCATTGGCTGTGATGCGAATGGTTTCTTCCAAGACTTCGGGCGTGAACTGATCAGCTACATCTTTCAAAGCTATGTGGATCGTTGCTGGTACAACGCGCAGTTCAGAACAGGCCAGCATCATGACAACGTGATCCACACCCGCCAGATCGGCTAAATATTCCGTGTGTCCCGGATAGGCGAAATCAGCGCCATCTTTAAGAATTTTCTTGTGTATTGGTGATGTGCAAATCCCAGACGCTTGGCCCGTTTTGACCAAATCCACAGCGCGGGCTATGACATCAATCACGCCCTGCGCATTGGCAAAATTTGCGACACCCGCTTCAGCTGGTGCAGGAAACAAGTGGCAGAGCACAGGCAAAACCCCCGCAGGCACATCATAGGCCTCGTGAGGGGCTTTGATTTCCGCGAATGAGGTCTGAACGGGCAGGTGGCGCGGGTCGCCGATCCAAAAGAAAGGCACACGGCCTTTCATATCCAAAATCGCCTTGGCAGCGACTTCAGGACCGACGCCCGCAGGTTCACCGCAAGTCAGCGCGATAGGGGGGCGTCTGTGTTGCATGATTAATTTCGCTTGATATAGGCGTCTGCTTCCAATTCAGCCAAATGATTTGCAGCCAAAGCGCCAATGGCTTTGCTGGTCAAATCAGACCGAATAGCATCGCGGTCTGTGCTAGACTGATTGTCAAAGTTACGGTCGCAGAGCATCAGGAACACCAAAGTTTGACCATTGGCGCGTGTCAGCGCTGTCGAACTTTCGCCTGCGTCCAATTTCGACAATTCAACCGCCACATCATTGGGGATTTCAGACACATTCAAGGTGTCGATTTCCAATTGGTCAAGCAAAGCCGCTGGTACGACCCCATAAAGGTCATCGCAAGTGTCCACATTGGCGCGAATTTTCGCCGCTGTTGCGCGCGCTTTTTCAGTTTGACCGCCTGCAATGTAATAGGCTGCATATTCCAAACTTGTGGCGCGTGGTGTCGGGGCTTCGATTTCATCCAAGCGGCGCAACTGGAAAATGCCGATTGCATTATCGGTCGACAAGGGTGCAGATATTTCACCTGGCTTCAAGGTAGAGGCAGCAACGCGCAAAGGCCCTGGCAAATTGCCAATTGGCGTTGGGTCCATACGTCCTGATCGTTCACCACTTGGGGCCACAGAATATTTACGCGCGGCGGCAGCAAAGGCTGAAATGCTTGGGTTGGCTGCGATTTGTTTGGCCAATCTTTCAGATGCTGCGCGTTCTTCCGCATTGCGCGCAGGTAAGAACAATTCGGACATGGACACCATAATGCCGCCAGACGGTCCAGCATTTCGCAAGGCGCGATCAACATCAGCTTCGGAAATATTCACCTTTGAAGAAAAGCGCGCGCGTGCGTAGTCACGCCAAACCAAGCCTGCGACCACATAGTCACGGAAACTTTGCGCCGATACGCCATTGCGCCCCAAAAGCGTCAAAAGCTGTTCGGGGGAGAGCCCGCCTTGCTCTGCGAAATTTCGAATGCCTGTGGCAACGGCCTCATCTGAGACAGAAATTCCAACGCGTGCGGCCGCAGCCAGCTTTAGGCGTTCTTCGATTAAACTGTCCAAGACCAATGATTCAGTGCTGCCGCCGCCCAAAACGCTGAGCAATTGCATGCGTTGTTGCAATTCATATCGCGTGACAGCGCTTTCGTTGACCGTGGCCACAGGGGCAAACAGGTTTTGCGCATAGGCGGGCGATAGGGCGCCAAACCCAGCACCAAGTGCCAAACTGGCAAAGCACCCAGCGTGCAAAATGGCGCGCAGCGCTTTGCGTTTTTGTGCGATCTTTGCTTGGATGATCATGCGTGTCATACCCGCCCTCGTGTCTTCAACATCTTCGTTACGTCTTTCATAAGCGGTTTCGGTCGGGGGGCCAAGCGGCCAATTTTAGCGTGGTCGATCTGGGTCAAAATCCGCAAACCGATTGGGCCGCTGTCGCATCGGTTCCAAAGGCTCCGAATGAGACAGTGATCGCAAAATTTGTTGTCGGCTCAACGGCGTTGGATTCTGTATAGCGGCGGTCAGCGCCCAGTTTTACCCGTGCACATTCATTGGCATATTCCAGCCCAATCCCTGCTGTCGCGGCTTGGTTTTGTTCGAAATCATAGCGGTAATCTGCAAAGGCTGTCCAATTAGTCCCTAGCTTGATTGCGGTATCTAATGTGAGTTCTGATAGATCAGTGTCACGGTTCTCGACTGGGCTGGCCAGAACATAGGAATGCATCAGGGCCAAATTGTAGCGCTCTCGGGCGATGTCCAATCGGGTCTCAAACTTGGTAAAGGATAAATCGGCATCAAGCAGAGCGCGCGCGCCAAGCGATACAGAGTCAGACACCTGCGACGACACATCAATCAGAAAATCTGAGCGCTTGGTCGAGAGGCCAGAAATAGGCGTATAGCCAGCATCATCGCTTTGGGAAAAGATTTTGCCCAGTGTTACGTCGAAATTTGCTTTGGGTCCGATATGTGAAAACTTCAGACCCAAAGTGGCGCGCAAACCATCGCCGCGCCGATCTGCCCCCGAAAACTGTGCGGTTTCAAAGAGGTTTCCTGCGTCAAATTCGGTCAAAATACTGTCAGCATTGGGCACATCGCCGCCATAGGTCTTGGCCCATGACAGCTGCGCGATGGGGGTTAAAACCTGCTGCGCGCCTGATGCTATGCGCCGTTCAAGCGGATATGACAGGCGCAACAAACCCGCTGGGGTCGCGCGCAAAACTGTGGTGTCATATGTGCTGTTTTGCTCAATGAGATAGGCATCATAGGTCAAGGACGCTTCACCATCCAAGCGCAAGCCATTGTTCAGGATTTTACTGGTTTTCCACCCCGCTTGCGCAGAGCCACGCAGCACATCCGTGCCATCAATATCAGTGGTCGCTTTGCGGTAATATCCTGCAGCCGAAAGTTCTATCCAAGCAGTTCCCCCAAATCTGTCAGGGTAAAATTGCTGTTCATATGAAATATCACCCAGCAAAAATGGCAAAGTGTCTGCGATATCAATTTCGGAATCGCGCAGGGTTCGGATGTGCTGCACTTGGGCATCTAAAGCGGATGTTTGCGTAAAACGATCAAGCCAAATGCGCGAAAATAGCCTGTCGCGGTCATAAATATCGTAATCCAGCAGATAAGAAATATCCGATGTGGCACGCAAATCTATGCCAAATGTCAGATCTTTGGAGAGGTCCCATGTGCCGTCTATAAAGGTATATCCGCGCGATCCATTGCCAGTGTCATCTGAGGTCACAGCGCCGTTGACTTCTAGCTCGCCACGCGTAAAGGCCTGCCTATACCGTAAATCCAAAGTGCGAGATTTGGTTGTGACAAAGGGGGCTACAGTCAAATCGCGGTTGTCGCCGATGGGAATGAAATAGGGCAATTGAACGCCGACGCCCAAAGTTGAACTGCTGCGATACCGCGGGATTAAAAAACCAACGGAGCGATCAAGCGTGGGATCAGGCAGGCGTAAACGGGGCAGAAAAAATACAGGCACATCGAACAATCGAAACTGCGCATCCGTGAAATACAACTGTCGCGCTTCGCTGTCATGCAGCACTTGTTTGGCGCGGATCTGCCAAAGCGGGATCGGTGAGCCTTCGCAAATGCGACAGGCTGAACTTACGGTTTGGTTCAAGCTGGTATAGCGCCCATCGACCCGCTCCATACTGGCTGCTGCCAATTGAAACTGTTGATCAATCACCAAACGCGCTGAGGTCAATATGCCGTTGCGCAGATCTGCGTCGAGTTCAGCGGCAGAGGCCAAGACGATAAAATCAGCCCCGTCTTGTGCCAACCGAATAGGCCCAGTGATCGAAAGTCCGCCCGTATCGCGATCATATACGATCTGCGTGGCGCTCATTTGCGTGTCGCCGTAAAGCACCTGCACATTCCCGCTGGCTGTCAACTGACCGGCGTTAAAATCCACCTGATCTGCCAAAAGTGCGGCCGTTTGGGGCTCTTGCGTGCGCTGAGTTGAGCTCGCCGTGGGGCGTGCTGACTGTGCGTGTAAATCAAGGGGGGTGCCCGCCCATACGCCTGCGGCAAGTGCAGCCACCAAGGCAAATTTTGACGGGCCGCCTGTCTGTTTGGCGGTGATTTTAGCACTGGTTTTGGGCAAGGATTTCAACACCTTCATGATCACCCGTCCTCGATGTGAAGTAAAAAGGCAAGGCTTGCGAAAATAACGGCAATAGGCGGGGCCCAAGCCGCTAAAATGATCGGGATCTCACCATTTTGCCCCAAGATATTTGCAAAGTTGCGTAGAAAAAAGAAGGCAAAGGCAAGCAAAAGCGCGGTTGTGACCAACCGTCCAGTGCTGCCAAAGCGCGTGTGCCGCATGGTGAAACCCGCACCGATCAGCATCATGGCGACCAATGTGAGTGGCAAAGCCAATTCACTTTGGAACCACATTTTATAGGCCCGCGCCGAAAAACCAGCTTTTTCCAACCGTTGGATGAAGGCCCGCATTTCCCAAATCGGCACCGCAGCAGGGGTGCCAAAGGTATCTTGGATTTCATCTAAGGTGAGCGTTGTTGGCAAAGAATAATTGTCATAGAGCACGGCGTTTGCTTCAGGGTTTAAACTGTTTTGCAAATCCCAATATTTGACGGCCGACATATTCCACTGGCTGGGGGTTAATTCAGCGATATTTGCTTCAATCCGAAATGAAGGAGATCCGCCCGTATCAAAGCCCAAAAAGGTGACGTTGAACAATTGTGACCCGTCGAAATTTGCTTGGCTGGCGCGGATGACGACCTGCCCATCAGCATTGCCTTGACGCAGCCACAGACCTTCGTCTGAGACAGAAAAGACTTGGGTTTGCTCATCAAGATATTGCGCTTTGAGTTGGTCGAATTTACGCGATGACGAGGACACCAATGGGTTTAAAATTGCCACAGCCAGCATGCCGATGATAAAAGCAACGCTCAAAGGGGCACATAGGGACCGCATGGCAGAGCGCCCTGCAGCACGCGTGACAACAAGCTCAGAGGATCGCGATAGGCCCAAGAATAAGATCAGCGTGGCGATCACAATGATCACAGGCAACACAGCATGCAGGGTTTCTGGCACCCGCAAAATGGCGAGATACACAATCTGACCAAAGGAAATTTCCGCCGATCCGAACTTTCGGATTTGCTCCAACATTTCGATCATCAGGATCAAAACAACAAGGATGCCAACAACCGTTGCAATCGCAGATAAAGCACGGCGAGCGAAGTAGAGATGCAATATCATTGTGGCACCTGTGGTGTTTGTTTTGCGCGCCTACGGAATAGATGTGGATGTGACGTGTACCATAAAATAAGGCCAGCCAAGCAAAAGCCCATGACGCTTGGAACATAGAGCAATGCCCACAGTTCTGGCATGTTGCTGCTGGTTGAAATAACGGCAGAGTCGACAGCTTTTAGAAGAATCAGCAAGCCGATTGCCAAGAATATCTGACGCCAAAGGCCAAAGCGGGAAAATCCGCCTGCAACAAGAGCGGCAAACCCGATAATGGTGGCGATGGCGGCCAAAAGGGCCTTGCTGGTGCGTTCATGAAAAGTCTGACGCAATTCCATTGCCGTCAATTCAGTCTCTGCCAGAACGGCTGCTTGATTGGTGAAGAATTCGACACTTGGGATGCTGCGGACAGAACGCTCGGCCATGTCCGTGGTGGTTAAAAATGGGGCCAGATTATAGGCAAAACTGTCAAACGTCGTCACAGATAGGCGCTGCGTTTTGGTGTTAAGGGCATGCGAAGCCCCATCAAACAACAATAAAACGGGGCCTTCGGTATCGCTGACGATTAAAGCGCGCCGCGCAAGAAAGTTGATGCGCTGGTCTTTGCCACGGCTGTCTGACAAATAGACGTCTAGCAATTCCCCAGACGCATTAATTTCACGCACATAAAAGGTGATACCATTTGCGGGGTGTACAAATGTGCCTTCCGTTAACAAGCGCGCTGTGACATCGCGCGACATTTCTGCTTGATTTATGGCCAATTCGCCGCGCGCCAAGGGGGATAAAACATGGGTCAAACAGGCAACCATCAAAGATGCGATCAACCCGAACGCAATAACAGCACGCCCCAAACGCCATGGGCTGAACCCCGTGGCTTGGATGACCACCAGTTCTGAATCATTGCTCATGCGGTTGATCGCAAAGACCGTGGCGATAAAAGCTGTGATCGGCAAAACATCTGCAATCAGCATGGGCAAACTGAGTGAGGTCAATTTGAGAAACAGCGACATGTTTTGACCGTCGCTCATCAATTGATCCAGCAAGCTCACAGCTTTGTTGACCCAAAACACCATAACAAGGATGAGAGAAAACAGCCCGAACAACAAAATATGCTGTTGTAGCAAGTATCTATCGAATCTACCCAAAATGATCCCCAAGGTCCAAACAGTTAGGGCAGTTTAGCTGCTACGGCGCTGCGCTGAAACCCATAATGCGCGGCAATTTTGACCCCATGCAACGAAGCGCCTAGGCCTTTGCGCAAAAACCAGCACCGCAAGCTCTGGCAAACTGCCTGCGAGATCGCTACCTATAGGGCAATTGTTTTATGGTTCGGTCAGGGGGAAACCCGCACCAGCCGCAAAATTGACCTCATCCGCGCGCTTGCGCTTTGTTTACATTGGAGTCCCCATGACCACACCTGCAACTTTATCCGTGACCGAAATCGACTTGGATACCATCGCGACTGCAACGGGACGCGTGGCGGTTTTGGTGCCTGAAGATGGCAAGATGAGCGCGGCTGCGCGTCGTGTGAACCGTTTGATGAAAGGCGCTTTGGCGCGGTACATCGAAAGCGAAGCCTTTGAAGCGCTTGAAGAAGGCACAGCACAGGACTTAGCTTTCCCCGTTGGTCTTCAAGCCGAGGCCGTGCAGGTGGTGAAACTGTCACGCTCGGCGCAAACAGAATTGGCGCGCAAAGCGGGGGCCGCAATCGGCGGTGCCTTGGGCAAAAAAGACGTGCTTGTTTTGGCGGGTCCAACGCGCCGTTTGTCAGATCTGGCGCTTGGTGTCTTGCTCAAAGCCTATGCTTTCACGGATCATAAATCCGAAGGCCCTGCCACACAAACGCCGACCGTGACCATGGCGGTCAGCAAAGTCGAAGATCTTGACGCTGCCGCAGTGACCGCATTGGCCGAAGGCGTTTTCTTTACCCGCGATCTCGTGTCAGAGCCTGCGAATGTTTTGACGACCACTGAATTTGCCAATCGTTTGAAAGACTTGGAAAAACTGGGCGTTGAAGTTGAAGTGCTAGAAGAAGACGCGCTTGAAGCCCTCGGCATGCGCACTTTGCTGGCTGTCGGCCAAGGATCGCGCAGCCCATCAAAAGTGGTTGTGATGCAATGGAAGGGTGGCAAAGACGAGGCGCCCTTGGCCTTGGTTGGCAAGGGGGTCGTCTTTGACACGGGTGGCATTTCTATTAAGCCTGCGGGCGGTATGGAAGACATGACCATGGATATGGGCGGCGCTGGTGTTGTCTCTGGTGTGATGAAAACGCTGGCTTTGCGCAAAGCAGCTGCCAATGTCGTGGGCCTTGTGGGCTTGGTTGAAAACATGCCCGATGGCAATGCGATCCGCCCTGGAGATGTGATCAAATCCATGAAAGGCGACACTGTTGAGATCATCAACACAGACGCAGAAGGGCGCATGGTTCTGTGCGATGTAATGTGGTACACGCAAGAGCGTTTCAAACCGCGCGGCATGGTGGATCTGGCCACTTTGACAGGCGCGATCATAGTGGGTCTTGGCCATGACAATGCAGGTGTGTTTTCAAATGATGATGATTTTTGCAAAGCCTTCATGAAATCCGCGCGCACAGAAATTGAGGGCGCGTGGCGGATGCCTTTGGGCAAGTCCTATGACGCGCAACTTAAATCTCATATTGCCGATATGAAAAACGTGGGCACGCGGGCAGGTGGTTCGATCACTGCCGCGCAGTATTTGCAGCGCTTTGTGCAAGAGGGTACGCCTTGGATTCACTTGGATATCGCAGGCGTCGCCTCTGTGAAAGCGCCGACCGATTTGGCCCCTAAAGGTGCGACAGGCTGGGGCGTTTTGGCGCTCAACCGCTTTGTCGAAAACCTGATCCCAGCCGAGGAAGCCTAAACCATGGGCGCGGCCTATTTCTACCATTTGACCCGCAATCCGCTGGAAAAAACTTTGGCCACATTGGTGGAAAAGGCGCTTTCAGCAGGTTGGCGGGTTGAGGTGCGCGGCCGCGCCGATGCGCAATTGCGCGCCCTTGATGTTGCTTTATGGCAGCGCGAGGGCTTTTTACCTCATGGCATGGCAGGGGGGCCGCATGACGCGGATCAACCTGTTTTGCTCACCACAGGCGCGGGTGGCAATAGTGCCAGTTGTCTCATGTGTATCCAAGGCGCGGATGTGACTTCTGATGAAATTGCCGCGGCTGACCGTGTGTGTATTTTGTTTGATGGCCATGATCCAGAGGCTTTACAACAGGCACGCGGCCAATGGAAAAGCCTGACGGATGCAGGCGCGACAGCGCAATACTGGTCTGAGGAAACGGGAAAATGGCAAATGAAAGCCCAGCACCCCAAGCCTGAATAAGACATAATATCAGCGCGTTAGGATAAGTTTATCACGCGTGATTTCAATCTTGTCGTAGCGTTGCAAGTAAGACATGCCCAGCAAAGAACCAAACAGGTCGCCTTTGGTGACATAGGCGCGCATGTCGTTGTCTTGCACGCCGCCCACATTTAAGGTGTCGATATTTACAGCTGCGGTTTCGACTGCGCCATTGGCCGTTTGCGCCATGCCAGTATAAGCAAGATTGTCTAATGCAATGCCCGACTTTTCTGCGTCGCTATGGGATAAGACAACATGTGTTGCCCCCGTATCGACCAAAAACTCAATGGGGACGCCGTTGACCTGAGCCGTCAAAACAAAATGACCGCCGCGGGTTTTGGGGATTTCAATCACGCCAGTGCCGTGGGTGATCTGTACAGGGGCCAAGCGCGGCACGAGATCTTGCCACAGCGCATAGCCAGCCAAGACGCCGATAAACAACAGCGCCCAGAGCACCAAATGCCGCAGCATTTGCCCCATGGCCCGCCGATTGGCGATGAGCGTGTAAAAAACCAATGCGCCCAAAAGCACCACAAGATAGAGCAAACGCCCCGTGTCAAATTCATCCATGCGCTATATTTAGGGCGAGGGGAAACAAATGTCAGTAGGGCAAAGCACCAACTTCGCGCAAGCCATCCAAAATAAACTGAATAGACAGCGCTGTAAGCAACATCCCTAGGATACGCGTCACCACATTCACCCCTGTCGGTCCCAAGGCACGCTCCAGCAGACCGCCCATGATGAACAGGGCCAGCATAATCAAAAGAACGATGGCCAATACGCCGAAAACCGAAATAAATCCGATAGTTGTGTCGGTCTGGCCCGTCAGCAAGATCATTGATGCAATCGCACCTGGACCTGCAATCAAAGGGGTTGCGAGGGGAAAGACAGAGGGATCGTCTTCGGAAATATCAGGCTGCGAGGCCTGATCTTCGCGCCGTTTTGAGCGTCGCTCAAACAACATATCCAGCGCAGTGAGAAACAGTAAAACACCCCCAGCGATGCGGAATGCCGCCATAGAAATGCCAGCAAAGTTCAAAACAGCTTCGCCGAACAGACCGAAGATAATCAAAATAGCAAAGCCGATGGTGGTGGCGCGAATGGCAATGCCGCGGCGCTGTTGGGGAGAACTCCCTGATGTCAGCGCCACAAAAAGCGGCATCAACCCGATTGGATCAATGATAACGAAAAGCGTGAAAAACGCTGTGATCAAAAATTGTAGATCCAAAACTATTTCTCAGCCTTTTCCAATTTCTCTAGGGCTTGCATCCAAAGATCTTCGGCGCGGTTTTTGGCATCGCAGACCTCGTTATACTTTTTTTGCCACATCACCGCAGAGGGCTTGTCATCATAAAGGGCAGGGTCGGCCAGTTTGGTTTCCAGCTTTTCTGCCATCTCATTGATTTTCGCCATACGTTGTTCACATTTGCGCGCCTCAGAACGTAATGCAAGGATTTCATCGCGCGAATAAACCTTAGCGGGTTTAACAGCTGCTTTTTCCTTGGACTTGGATTTTGCCCGCACGTTTTTGTCGATCTTGGTCTTTTCATCGCCCTGCATCAACAGTTTGCGGTAGGTGTCCAGATCGTCTTCATAGGGCGATACCCGACCATCTTTGACCAGCCACAACCGATCCGCGACCAAGCTGAGCAAATGCATATCATGCGACACCAAAATGACGGCGCCCGTATAGGCGGTCAAAGCCTCAACCAGCGCTTCGCGACTTTCGATGTCCAAGTGGTTGGTCGGCTCATCGAGGATCAGCAAATGTGGCGCATCCAAAGTCGCCAAAAGCAAAGATAAACGTGCTTTTTGGCCACCAGACAGACGCCCGACTTGGGTATCTGCTTGGTCTGCACCCAGACCAAAACTGGCCAGTTTGGCGCGCAGTTTCGGACCAAAGACACCTGGCATAGCAGCGGTCAAATGCTGAAGCGGTGTTTCTGAGAAATCCAATTCTTCGACTTGGTGCTGCGCAAAGAAACCGATGCGCAATTTGTTATGGCGGTTCAATCTTCCGCCCATGGGATCAAGCGCTTTTGACAGCAGTTTCGACAGAGTCGATTTGCCTTCGCCGTTGCGACCCAAAAGCGCGATACGGTCATCTTGGTCGATGCGCAAATCCAGATTTCCTAAAATCTGTTTGCCGTCATAGCCAACAGATGCGCCTTCCATATTGATGATCGGCGGGGACAATTCTTCGGGTTCTGGAAAGGTAAAGACCACACGCGCCGCATCTTCAGGCGCTGTGATTTTATCCATCTTTTCAAGCATTTTCACCCGAGACTGCGCTTGTTTCGCCTTTGATGCCTTGGCTTTAAAGCGGTCCACAAAGCTTTGCAGGTGCTCTCGCGCTGCGTCTTGTTTTTTCGCAGCCGCCGCTTGTACAGCGCGTTTGGCTGCACGGGTTTTGGCAAAGTCATCGTAGCCGCCCGCATAAAGCGTTAGTTTTTTGCTTTCCAGATGCACAATGCCATTCACAGCACGGTTCAGCAAAGCGCGGTCGTGCGAAATCAGCAAAACCGTATGCGGGTAACGGCCAAGATAGCTTTCCAGCCATAAAGCGCCCTCAAGATCCAGATAGTTGGTCGGCTCATCAAGTAGCAAGAAATCGGGCTGTGAAAACAGCACGCCCGCCAGCGCCACACGCATACGCCAACCGCCTGAAAATTCAGAGCAGGGCATGTGGATTTCTTCTTCGGTAAATCCAAGGCCGCGCAGCAAGGCCGCGGCACGCCCTTCGGCACTCCAAGCATCGATATCGGCCAAGCGGGTTTGAATTTCCGCGATGCGCATCGGGTCTGTTGCGCTTTCAGATTCTTTCATCAAGGCGTCGCGTTCTTTGTCTTCGGCCAAAACCGTATTGATCAAAGACACTTCATTGCCAGGCACCTCTTGGGCCACACCACCGATTTTGGCCCGTGACGGCAATTCGATTGACCCTGTTTCCAAAACCAATTCACCACGCAGCAATTTGAATAGGGTGGATTTACCTGCCCCATTGCGGCCAACGATGCCGATTTTATGGCCCGTCGGAATGGTGACGCTGGCGTTTTCGAAAAGGGTACGACCCTCGACTGAATATGTGATATCATGGATTTTAAGCATGCCAGCCGCTTATCAGGGGAAATGCGGGCGGTCTAGAGGAATTGGACGTGGCCTTGATAAATTCGCCCTATGGCTAAAATTGCGGGCTTATATTCGCAAAATTACGACAGGTTACGTTGGTTTTTCAAAAGATCGTTACGGAACTGCGTTTTGTCGCACAATCATTGCTTTTCAAACGCTATGGGGCGTGGTAATCGGCGCGCAATCTTTGGGGTGTGCGTGATCGTCGTTCCAAAAACTCTACAACCGTTTTAAAGGAGCTTCATCATGGCTATCCAACGTACTTTTTCTATCATCAAACCAGACGCCACAAAACGTAACCTTACAGGTGCGATTGTTGCGAAATTCGAAGAAGCTGGTCTACGCGTCGTGGCCTCCAAGCGTATTCAATTGACACTTGCACAAGCACAAGAATTCTACGGCGTTCACTCTGAGCGTCCTTTCTTTGGCGAATTGTGTGAATTCATGATTTCCGAGCCAATCGTTGTTCAAGTTCTTGAAGGCGAAGATGCAATCGCGAAAAACCGCGAAGTTATGGGTGCAACAAACCCAGCAGACGCGGCAGAAGGTACAATCCGTAAAGAATTTGCTTTGTCTATCGGCGAAAACTCTGTTCACGGCTCTGACGCACCTGAAACAGCTGCTGAAGAAATCGCATACTTCTTCTCAGGTCTTGAACTTGTAGGCTAAGAGGCTCCGCCTCAGGGTCGATTGGGCTATGCCTCATGAGACGAATAGAATTAAAAGGGCTGCTCGAAAGAGTGGCCCTTTTTTGCTGCGGTGGTCTTTAATCTGGGGAGCAGGTCTGAGCCAGTGACCTAGCTTTGGCGCTTTGTGCCAACGCCGATTTGATCCAATATACGTTCGATCCCAGCAGGGGCCGCGTTTGTATCGCTGGCACTACCCGCCTTGATCGCGTCAAAGCGTGCACGCAGGGCTTTTTTCTCATCACCTTTGCAGTCATTCCAAGGTCGCCCCTGAAGTCCCATGACCAGCGCGTAATATCCGATGAAATGAGGCGCGTTGCCTGCGGCCAAAAGCATGCCGTAAGCGGCATCGGCGCCCAATTCACGCAACTGATCGGCTGTATGTATACCTGCACGGGCATATTCTTGCTCGGACGCAGGGCCAAGGTTGCGAATGGCGGAAACGGGATCAGCTGTGGTGGTCATAGCGCGTTTTGGCCTAATGTTGCCCGCTTAAATTGCACGCATCATAAGCGCAAAGCAATGCGTGATTGCCTACCAAGCGGCCCAATCGGTGAATTTCACGGGCGGCGTCTGACTTGGCTTTGCTGGTGTTTGCGCGGTCGAAGGCGCTGGTTGCGATGGATGAGGCTGTGCCATGTATTACCCTTCCTTAAATTGCTACAAATACTGTTGCGACAAAATAAATATAAAAGGTAAATCTGCCGCCCCATTGACGTAAATGTGGCGGCGAGGGGGCGTATATCTGGATATTTCGCCTATTTATGTGGCTTCGTTAAGCGGGTTTAACCACTTGATCGAGTGCGCGTAGAGTGCCCAGCAAGCCTTCAAGCTCTTCGATGCGTACCATGTTTGGCCCGTCTGAAGGCGCATTGTCAGGGTCTTCATGGGCCTCGATAAACAGGCAAGACACGCCCACAGCCACAGCCGCACGCGCAAGCGGGGGCACCATGGTGCGATCACCGCCAGAGGAATTGCCATTGCCGCCAGGCTGCTGCACAGAATGGGTGGCGTCGAAGACAACTGGATATCCAGTTTCGGCCATTTTCGGCAATCCGCGGAAATCAGAGACCAAGGTGTTATAACCAAAAGACGTGCCACGGTCGCAGAGCATGATCTTTTCATTGCCTGTTGAGGCGACTTTCGCCGCGACATTGGCCATATCCCAAGGCGCTAAAAACTGGCCTTTTTTGATGTTGATGGCTTTGCCTGTCTCGCCTGCGGCCAATAAAAGATCTGTCTGGCGGCACAAAAACGCAGGGATCTGCAAAATATCTACAAATTCTGCCGCCATTTCACAGTGATGTGTTTCATGAACATCGGTCAGCACAGGGCAGCCAAATTCATCACGGATTTTCGACAAGATCGTCAGCCCCAGTTCAGAACCAAGCCCGCGCTCACCCGTCAAAGACGACCGATTGGCCTTGTCATAGGAGCCTTTGAAAATGAAAGGCGTGCCAGTTGCATCACAAGCCTTGGCAATTTTTTCGGCCAACATGCGTGCGTGATCAAGGCTTTCCAACTGGCAGGGGCCACAGATCAAGCCAAATGGCAGATCATTGGCAAGGGTCACTTGACCTTTAAGAGTATCAGCTCCGATGGAGACGGCTTTTGCAGATGTCATTTTAGGGCTCCAGTTTTAATGATGCCCATAAATCACATTGCAGCAAAGGTGCGCAAGCATTGCATTTATGCTGCAGGTGCAAAGTCGGCGGCAGGTAACACAGCATAAACGGGGTGCCGATCATAGCACGGTTGCGCAAGGCGCATGAGTAAATCAATTATGTATGCGTTTAATGCATAACGGGGTTCTCGCATTGTCCGTTGTTGCAGTGCAGCATTTGCCCCATATTCAACTCAAGCAAACGGGCAATCGCCCAACACTGCACCAAACGTCCAAATGTTAACCGCACAAAGTAAGGAACTTTACAATGGCATATGCAGCTTCAAACACACAGTTCGGCCAATCCTCTTTGACTGAGCGCTTCACAAAATTGTTCTCTCGCATTTACAAATCTTTCGTAATCGCGACTGTCCAAGCACGTTACATGCAAGAATTGACCATGCTAAGCGATCGCGAATTGAATGACATCGGTATCAGCCGTGCAGACATTCCAGCCATCGCCCGTGACGCAGCGCGCAGCTAAAAGATACGGTATCAATGTGGGCGCAAGCGCCCGCATATGTTGAGGGTCTATCCCTACAACTGACGCTCATAACCCCCTTCAGGTCCTCCCCCTGTTGGGGGTTTTCTGTGCGCTAAATGGACTAAATTCGCTAATCAACCCTATTTTTTGCACAGGGAGGAAGTGACGCGCTACACAGGTTTTCGCGCTGTTTTTCACCTCGCAGCCCTATCATGAGCGAAAATGTAGCGCTAAAGTGGCCGCACTGCGCAAATATGCGCAAACCGTCATAGGGGATTGAAAATGAAAACACGCGCAGCAGTCGCATTCGAGGCAGGAAAGCCGCTCGAAATCGTAGAAGTCGATCTAGAAGGCCCAAAATGGGGTGAGGTTCTGATCGAAATCAAAGCCACTGGTATCTGTCATACAGATGAATTCACCCGTTCTGGTGCTGATCCCGAAGGCATCTTTCCTGTCATCTTGGGCCATGAAGGCGCGGGCGTTGTGCAAGAGGTCGGCCCTGGCGTGACCTCGTTGAAAGTTGGCGATCACGTGATTCCGCTTTACACGCCTGAATGTCGTGAATGTGCGTCCTGTAAATCACAAAAAACCAACCTGTGTACATCGATCCGCGCCACGCAAGGCCAAGGCCTGATGCCCGACGGCACATCGCGTTTTTCATACAAGGGTCAAAAGATTCACCATTACATGGGCTGTTCCACCTTTGCGAACCACACTGTGATGCCTGAAATCGCTGTGGCGAAAATCTCTGAAAAAGCGGCCTTCGACAAAGCCTGTTACGTCGGTTGTGGTGTGACAACGGGTGTTGGCGCTGTGATGAACACGGCCAAAGTTGAATTCGGCGCCACGGCTGCTGTCTTTGGTCTTGGCGGTATCGGTTTGAACGTGATCCAAGGTCTGCGTTTGGCGGGAGCGGATATGATCATCGGTGTGGATCTGAACGACGATAAAGAAGAGTGGGGCCGCAAATTCGGCATGACCCACTTTATCAACCCATCCAAAGGCGGCGATGTGGTCGAGCAAATCGTCAACATGACTAAGCGCGGCGATGACCAAATCGGCGGCGCGGATTACACATTCGATTGCACGGGCAACGTCAACGTGATGCGCCAAGCTTTGGAAGCCTCACACCGCGGTTGGGGCGAAAGTGTTATCATTGGTGTCGCAGGCGCCGGTCAAGAGATCGCCACGCGTCCTTTCCAATTGGTCACAGGCCGCACATGGAAAGGCACTGCATTTGGCGGCGCACGTGGTCGCACAGATGTGCCAAAAATCGTTGATTGGTACTTGGATGGTAAGATCGAAATCGATTCCATGATCACCCACACAATGGGCTTGGAAGACATCAACAAAGGCTTCGATTTGATGCATAAAGGCGAATCCATTCGCTCTGTCGTCATTTTCTAAACCTATAACAACCCCGCGTAACATTCTGATTGCGCGGGGTTTTTCTATTTAAAAAGGGTCCAACCATGGAAACCGTTTCAACGAACCTCTCTTTTGGCGGCACACAGGGCGTTTACACGCATCAATCGACCTCAACAGGCACCCAGATGACTTTCGCTGTGTTTGTGCCACCGCAAGCGGCAACGCAAAGCTGCCCCGTTGTGTGGTATCTGTCAGGCTTGACCTGTAGCCATGCCAACGTGATGGACAAAGGCGAGTATCGCCGCAAAGCCGCCGAACTTGGCCTTATAATCGTTTGCCCTGATACATCGCCGCGCGGGGATGATGTGGCCAATGATGAAAGCTGGCAAATGGGGCAGGGCGCTGGTTTTTATGTGGATGCGACCCAAGAGCCTTGGTCCAAACATTTTCAGATGTACAGCTATATCACGCAAGAACTGCCTGCTTTGATTGCTGAAAATTTTCCAGCAGACATGAGCCGCCAAGGCATCACAGGGCACTCAATGGGGGGGCACGGCGCGTTGACGATTGCCTTGAAAAACCCTGATACCTTCAAATCCTGTTCCGCTTTTGCGCCGATTACGAACCCTTCGACGGCCGAATGGTCCAAAGGCGCATTGACCACCTATCTTGGCGCGGATCAAGCCGCATGGGCCGATTATGATGCGGTGCGTTTGATCGAAAAAGGTGCAAAATTTCCAGCGCTTCTTGTCGATCAAGGGGCTGCTGATAACTTTTTTGACGGCTGCAATCCGCATGCTTTGCAAAGCGCCTGTGTCGATACTGATATTGCCCTGACGTTGCGGCTTCAAGAGGGGTACGATCACTCGTATTTCTTTATTTCGACCTTCATGGATGATCACCTCACTTGGCATGCGGACCGACTTAGTAAGTAATTTCCTATTCCATATCAATTAATTAGGGCGTGCATTTTTTGCATGCCATAATTTTTTTGGGGCTTAAGGCTCCGTTAAATGCGTTCGACTATAATGCTGGTGCGTAAGGTTATTCTCATCAGTCACAAGGTCGGTATTTATGCACAGTTTTGGTTCTCAGTTCTCTCGCCGCTCATTCCTAAGAATGGGGGTGACCTCTGGCATTGCCCTTGCCGCTGGCATGCCAACACTCGCCAATGCCTCGACGCCGGTCCGCATCGGATTTATTCCAGAACGTGACCCTGCGACAGGCGGCGCCGCACCCGATGCACAATACGTGGTTGAAGAACTGCGCACCGCTTTGGCAGATGGGATCGACATCGCGGGCACCACTTATCCTGTTGATATTATTATGGCCGCAGAGGGCGCTGATATCGACAGCACGGTTGGTATTGCGCAGTCCTTGATCGATCAGGGCATCAATTTGATGCTATGCGCAAGTGAGTCTCAGGCGCTAAACGAGGTCGCAAACATCTGCGAAGCGGCCAATATGCCATGTCTGACGTTCGGTCCTCCATGGGAAGTTTGGTACTTTGGTCGTGGTGGCAAAGCTGGCCAGCCAAGCCCGTTCCAATGGACGGCCCATATTGGTGCGGATATTGCCGATAGTTCCGTGGTCTCCACGCGCGCTTTCGACAAAGTGAACTCAAACAAGAAAGTTTCTGTCATTATTGAAGCAGGCCCAGAGTCTGCTACCGTCGAAAAATTCCTCACAGGCACCTATGCAAAAACGGGATACGAGGTTCTGCCATTTCAGCGCTATGAAAAGGGCGCGCAGGATTGGTCTGAAAATCTGGCGCATATGGATAAAGGTGGTGCCGATACTTTGATTATCGTTATGGAAAATGATGATTTTGTGAAGTTCATGCCACAACTGAAAGCCAGCCCGTTATCTGCCAAACTGAAAGTGGTGCAAGTCGCAAAAACTGGCGGATTTCCCGAGGATGTTGATAGTCTCGGCGCATCAGCGATTGGCCTGACGATTTTGACCGAATGGACCAAAGGGTTTCCATATTCATCCCCTGTAACAGGTGTGGGCAGCTTATCGTTGGCCTTTGGATATGAAACCGCGACGGGCAACCAATGGACCTCACGTTTGGGGGCAACACAAGGGCTGTTTGATGTTGGTATTCAAGGGCTTAAAGGCGCAAAAGGCCTTGACCGTGAAAGCATTATGACATCACTGGTTAATTTGAAAACCGACACAATGTTGGGGCCTATTGATATGACCAGCGGTCCTGTGTCAGGTGCGGGTATTGTGAAAATGGTTTCAGCTCAATGGGTTGAAGGTGTTGATGGGTACTACACACTTGATTTGATGGTGTTGGACAACACGGATCACCCTACACTGCGTCTTGAGTGGGATATGCAGCCGTTCAATGTAGTTTTGTGACTGAGCCTTGTAATAAGGTCTCGTCCATGACAGCGCCCTTGTTTTCGTGTGGCCTTGCCAAGACGTTGAGGGTCATGTGTATGGCTTCGTGAAATATGTATTGCGTGCCGCTTGCCAAAATAATTTTAGAAAATTCATGATGGCGCGCAATGTGGATGTCTTCTTATGGGGGGCGTTGCACAACCTGTGCTGTGAATACTAAACGACACTCTGGTCATTTAAGGCCCAGCCCTTTAAAGATCATCTTTGACGTTTAGGGGCAGCTTTTGTGAAAAAAATTAAACTTCCAGAACGCCCAAATTGGCGTGATCAAGCGACTGAGCTTGGCTTTACCTTTGCTGATATGCACGGGGAACCCTATTGGGACGAAACAACGGCCTATCAATTTTCCCTGCGCCAGATCGAAGAGGATATCGAAGATCCCGCAACCGAATTGCACGCCATGTGTCGTGATGCGGTGGATCAGATCGTCAAAAGCGAAGAACTGCTGGAAAAACTGGGCATCCCAAACGCGCATTTCGACCTGATCCGCAACAGCTGGGCACAGGGCGCGCCCGAACTTTATGGTCGGTTTGATCTGGCCTATGATGGCAGCGGTCCTGCTAAGATGTTGGAATATAACGCGGATACGCCAACATCCTTGTTTGAAAGCGCATCATACCAATGGACTTGGCTGGAAGATCAATTGCGCTTGGGCGTTTTGCGCGCTGGTGATGATCAATTCAACGGTATTCACGAAGCTCTGGTGACGCGTTTTGCGCAGGTCTTTGAGTCAGGTATGGATGTGCATTTCACCGCCGCCCAAGGCAATGCCGAAGATTACGCAACGGTTGAAATGCTGGGCTGGGCTGCGCGCGAAGCAGGGCTGGGGGCGCATTACTTCGATCTAGAAAAGCTGGGCGTCAGTCAAGATGGCCAATTTATCGATGATCAGGATCGGGTCATCGGCACGTTGTTTAAGCTCTACCCATGGGAAGATATGTTGGAAGATGAGTTCGCCAAACATATCCAAACCTCCGAATGTGATTTCATAGAACCCGCGTGGAAAGCCGTGCTGTCAAACAAAGGTATTTTACCAGTTTTGTGGTCAATGTTCGAAAATCACCCAAATCTTTTGCCTGCCTTCTTTAAATCCGACATTGATCAAGCGCTGCAAGGCACAGGCGGGGCAAGCCCAGCCGTGGCCGATCTATTTGCCCGCGCTCAAGATCAATTGACCAAGGCCCATGTGTGCAAGCCGATCTTTTCACGCGAAGGGGCCTCTATTTCCATCTTTGAAGGCGGCGGCGTGACAGATAAATCGTCCAATAGCGATTATGCACGTCATCCCCAGATTGTGCAGGCCTATCAGCCTTTGCCCGAATTTGACGGGTTTCGCCCCGTGATCGGCGCGTGGATGGTTGGCACAGCCTGCGCAGGCATGAGCATCCGTGAAGACAAATCCCGCATCACGCAAGATTTGTCCCGCTTCAAACCCCATTTTATCCGTGACTAAAGTCTAAGGAAACTTCATATGACCAAGCGTTCAAAATCTGTCGCCTTCTGCATTCTTGGGGCCGCGTCCTTCGCTTTGGCGGGGTGCCAAGAAGACAAAGTAGAGGCACAGGCCTATCCTGATGTTCAAACCTGTAAAGCCGAAGTCGGCCAAGGTGGGCTCGCCTCTACAGAACAATGCGATATCGCCTTTGCTGAGGCACAAGCGCTGCATGTCGAAGCCGCACCACGATATGAAAGCCAAGAGGTCTGCGAAAGCCAGCACGGTGAAGGGGCCTGCGGAACAGAGGCGCAACAGGTGGGCAACTCAGGGTCCAGCGGCATCTTTATGCCTTTGCTCACAGGCTACTTGATCGGCAATATGCTAAGCAATCGCGCGGGCATGGCCAATTCTCAGCCGATGTATAAAAAAGCAGGCGGCGGTTTTACAAATGCTGCGGGGTCGGCCAATTATTCGACCAATAAGGGCAAAGGCAGCGTCAACAGCAGCCAGTTTTCCAAGCCCGCTGCGACAATGGGCAAAGCTCCTATGAGCAAAGCTGCGGTCGCCGCACGCGGTGGTTTTGGCAAAACAGCAGGAACACGCAGCTACGGCGGTTAACTCATATGGCGGGGCTGCGTTCTGATCCTGCGCAGGGCCCTTGCCCTATTGTGTCATGAGACTGAGTTGGCTGACTGGCGTTAATCGTCAGGGGATGCAGATAGGGTTTCAAACAAAAACGTACCTGCGGGCCCCAGTGCATTGGCCTTTAGTTTTGACACTTCGACCTTAAAACTGGGCATGACATTTGAGGATCCCCATTGCGCTGGGTAAAGTTCCACCAGCGTCCCTTGCGCCAAATCAGCCTCAACCATGGGGCGGGGCATTGACCCCCAGCCAAGCCCTTGTTTCACCAGATCGTACCGCAGCCGCATTTCACTTACATGCCATTGGTTCACACCGATGACACCATAGTCACGGGCATGGCGGGTGGCTTTCGGGTTGGACACGACGATTTGCAGATGATCGCGCATGGCCTCTTTTGGAAACTGCGGTGGCAATTGTGCAAGCGGGTGATCGGGTGGTGCCACCGCGACCAAGTCCAGTTTTGTCACCAAACGGCTTTCAAGGGCTGCCTCAGGAAAAGGCGAGGCCAAGAACAGGCCGAGATCGGCGTGATGATTTATGAGCTGCTGTGTGGCATCTTGGGGCTGCACGGTAATGATCCGCAATTGCACCATGGGAAATTCCGCGTGAAAGCGGCGCAGTGCCAGCGTAAACATCGATAGCGGTAAAAACGTTTCAAGCAACAAAACAAGTTCGGCTTCCACGCCTTTCGATACAGCCTGTGCTTGGACACGGAATTCGGCCAAATCATCCATGATACGGCGCACTCGCGGCAATAATGCGCGCCCTTCATCGGTCAGGGCAGGGCGATAGCTGGAGCGATCAAACAATTCGACGCCCGATTGGTCTTCAAGCTTTTGCACAGCATAGGTCACGGCGGATTGCGCACGCCCCAATTTGCGGGCGGCGGCGGCAAAGCTGCCTTCCTCAACAATCGCGAGAAAAACAGCAAACTGATCAAGTGTAAGGGCTTCCATGTCTATCAGATTATCAGAATGATATCTTCTAAACTATCCCTATTTTTTCGCAGAACCATTCAGCGTAAACCACAACCAGAGGGGTTTAGACCCAAAGTTTTCCATCGAAGGTGCCAAACATGGCTTATACATCTACAAATACAGCCCCCGTTTCCAAGGGCATCCACATCGACATCTGGGTGGCGCAGGCACTGACTGACATCGTTCTGAACCAAGGGTAAATATCATGACCAACACACTTCCCACCTATTTCATTTCCCACGGTGGTGGCCCATGGCCTTGGGTGCCGCAGATGCGTGAATTTTTTGCTCCGCTTGAGGCCTCTTTGAAACAAATGGTTGCTGATTTTGGTGAAAAACCCAAAGCCATCTTGATGATTTCTGGCCATTGGGAAGACACTGACGTTGCCATCATGGGGGCTGCCAAACCGCCGATGATCTACGACTATTCTGGCTTTCCGCCCCATACCTACGAGATCGAATACAAGGCGTCAGGCGCGCCCGAAATAGCGGCCCGCGCGCTAGACTTGTTGACCAAAGCAGGGATCAAAGCCCATATCGACCCAGCCCGTGGCTATGATCACGGACTCTATGCCCCGATGGAGGTGATGTATCCGAATGCGGACATGCCAATCTTTCAGGTGTCGATGCTGAAATCCTATGATCCAGCTGATCACATCGCTATAGGCCGCGCTTTGAAACCGTTGCGCAATGAGGGCATTTTGATCGTTGGATCTGGTTTGAGTTTCCACAATATGCGCCTGATGCGCAGCGGAGGCACTGCGCCTTCTGCTGAATTCGATGCTTGGCTCTTTGACGCGATGAAAGCCTCACCAGAGGCGCGATTGAACGCCATTTTGAATTGGGAAACCGCGCCTTCTGCGCGCATTTGCCATGACGAAGAAGACCATTTGGTGCCGTTATTCGTGGCGCTTGGTGCTGCTGAAAATGAACCAGCAGAGCGGATTTTTCATGACACCAGTGAGATCACTGGGATCACAGTCTCCAATTATAAATTCGGCTGATTGCGCTGCGCACCAGCCTGACAAAAGGAAAAAACATGAACTTACTCGTATTAGGCGCCACTGGGCGCACTGGGCAGCACATTGTCGCACAGGGTCTTGCCAAAGGTCACGCGATCACAGCCTTGGTGCGCGATCCAAGCAAAGTTACACCGCGCGATGGACTGACATTGATCAAAGGCACGCCAACAGATGCCGCAGATGTGGCGGGTGCGGCACAGAATGTGGACGCCATTCTTGTTGCTTTGAACAATCCACGTACTTCGGATGCCCCTTGGGCCAAGCCTGTGAGCACTGAAAAAATCTTGACGCAAGTTGCTGAAAACATTTCAGCTTTGGGCAAGCAACGCGTTGTTTTCTTGTCGGCCGCTGGTGTTGGCGACAGCTTTGCCTCTGCCCCATGGTTCATGAAGTTTATGATCAATCGTACAAACTTGAAATATGCCTATGCCGATCACAATTCAGCCGAAAAGACCTTCCGCGCCTCACAAACCGATTGGACTTTGGTTCGTGCAATGGGGCTGTCGAACAGCGAAAAGGAGAAAACCTTGATCGTTGGCACGGCCACCAGCCCTAAACCTGGTATGATGGTGCGTCGCAGTGCTGTGGCTGGATTTATGTTGTCAGCTGTTGAAAACGCCAGTCACATCAAAGAAACCCCCGTTATTTCGGAAAAGTAAGCACCGCCATGATCGAAGTATCGGCTGTCTCTTGAGGTATCGAGAGACAGCTTTTCGATAGCGCCACGGTGCAGATTTTTAAGCAGGTCTTTAAACTGTAGACTTTCATTTCCAAGGCAATCATCATTGGCCAAAGTGAGAGGTTGATCGGTGAATGAGGGCAGGGGATTGAGACAAAGCTTTGGTCTGTATCTATTGTTTTGGGCCGTCGTGCTGGCCGGCGAGGCGCAAGCAGGCTGCGCACAGGGGCAAGAGGTCTTTACCTCTTGTCAAATTGAAGGCCGCGATACCGAAGTTTTCGTGTGTTTCGATGACCACATCGCAACCTATAGCTATGGACCAACCGGCGGACCTGCTGAGTTAGTCCTGTCAGAAACCATTGAGCGCGTTGATTATAAACCTTGGTCAGGATCGGGCATATCGATCCATGAAAACATCACATTCTACAACGGCGATTATGCCTATAATGTTGGCGGTGGTTTTGATCGTCCCTTTTCTGAAGAAGACATGCAAAGCGATATCAGGCGCTTTGGTTGGGTTGAGGTGACAGAAAGCGGTGTGCCCGCAGCCAGTCTTGAATGTGTCCCAGACACGGTGAGTTACGGCTTTGGCGGCGGTCTTCATGATCTTAAACAAGCCGCGGGTCTTGCGTGGGATTCCTATTCGTTCACATGGGTGTCGCAAGATATTCAGCCCAGGCCCACTTCGATTTTACGCGCAAACCCCAGCGTTGATCCCCGCGAATATTGTCTGCCTGCGACCGAATTTAGTCTGGGGGGCGTGCGCATGGGCGATTCCTTGAGAGTGCTCGGCAAACTTGGATCCCCAGAGGCCATTGATGCCGATCCCATGGGGCGCGGTCAGGCCATAGATCGCATGACGCTGGTTGGACTTGAGGTGGACATTTTCCAAGAGACCGTGGTGGCCTTGTCCACCACATCCCCCGATTGGAAAATGCCATCTGGGTTGCGCGTGGGTTTGACACGCGGCGAAGTCATCCGCCTTTTGGGGACTGTGCCCAACGGCTATACGGCCACTGCGTCCAGTTTTGCGTCACATGTTTGTATGGATAATGCAGTGTCTGATCCCGAATGGACCATGGTGATCGACTTTGGGCAAAATAACCGCGTGGACAACATATATTTTGTCAACGCATCTTATTAGCGGCGCGCGCAGGCCGCACTTGGGAGGTAGGTCAGTTTGAAAATCTTCGCGCCCTTTGTGGTCTTGCTGATTTGGATCAGCAGTTGGTTTCCAACATCGCCTGAAAGAGGCGCAATCATGATTGCGGCCTGTTGCGTTTTGGGGCTGGCTATGGCGCAGATGGTTCGAAAATCCGAAAATAGCCGCGTCTGGCCCGCAAAAACCACCGTCGCTACGGCCGTTGCGACCTGCATGATCGGCGGGCTTTTGACGGTGATGACATGGGCAGAGGGCAGATCTGCGAATGCTGGCATCTTGCTGTTTTTTGTCCTTGGCTTTGCGGGCTATCTTTTGATGATCGGGGCTATTATTTCGCGCAGATCCCGCCGTTTTGCGCCCATTGGCGCAGGTGGGCTGATGCTCATGCTGGCTGCTGTGTGGTCATGGGGCGCTGCGCTTGGGATGTATTTCCATCGCGGGGTGCAAAGCCCCAGTGAGATCGCTTGTATTTTGATGCCCACCCAAGGGGACTATACGACAGAATTACGCTCGATATGGCAGATGCGCTTGCCTGAGGTTGCCTCTCAAAACACCAGTTCGAATGGCCATTATATTTGGGATTATCATGCCATCCTTGTGACGCAAAATGACGGGCAGTTTCAACTATACAACTGGTCAAAAAAAGGGATGCGTTTTGATCCACTCGATCCTATGCGCAATCCGTATCTGCCTAGAACATGCCCTGAATAGCACGCATACTGTTCCCCCTTGCGCGACAGAGAGGGTCTTTAAAAATCCATGTTGCGGGCTATCTGTCACAACACATGCAGAATGGTTGCCGTCAAATCGGTTACCAAATGTCTTGAACACGGAGCTTTGCAATGTCACAGCCGGCCGCCATCCATCTTGATCACAAAGGCCAGCGCATTTCAGGCGTGCGTTACCCTGCTTTGCACTCTGGCGGGGCGCGCGTTTTGATCAACCATGCTTTCGGCGTAACACGAACAGGCGTGGGACGCGCATTTGTCGATCTGGCACGTGGCCTGACGCAAGCGGGTTGCACCGTCTATGCGTTCGACCGTTTAGGACACGGCGAAAGCGACGGGCGGTTTCAGGATATCACCGTGCCTGATGAATTGGCGCAATTGAACGCCATGCTGGATTTTATCAAGGCAGAGGGGGCAGGGCAGGTTCATCTTTTGGGCCACTCGCTTGGAGGGATGGAAACCGCTTGCCTTGCGGCGCAACGCGCAGGTGATGTCGCAAGTCTGACACTCTGGGCGGCTGCGGCTGTTTTTGTCGATGATATCAAGAATAACGAAATTCAGGGGAAATCCTTGGACCCGCTCTATGAGACTGGCCTTTTCGATCACAATGGACAGGCGCTTGGATTGCCCTTTGTACAAACCGCCAAGTCGTTTGACCCTTTTGCTGGGTTGGAGGCCTTTCAAGGCCCTGTAAAGATCCACCAAGGCGCAGCTGATGCTGTTGTTCCTATGAAATACGCTGAGCGCTACGCGAAGATTTGGGATCAAAATGCAACCCTATATCGCTACGCTGATGCCGACCATGGTTGGAACAGCCTTGCAGAGCGGACATTGTTATTGCAGCGCTCTGTGGCTGATATCGCAGGGTTGAAATAGGCGCGGCGTCCCTTTCACTGAAAAGGGACGCGTGCTGTTTTTTATCGTTGTCAAATTCTGATTTCGTGCCCCCTGAGCCGCCTTAGGCAGTGGGCAGGATAACATCGACTTGCGCTTCTGTTCGATCTTCAACTTGGGTGAAAACCATCGACACAGCTTTCGCTTCGCTTTGTGAAAGCCTGCCAAAAATTCGGTCACGATCGTTTGCTGGATGCCCGTCGATATAGAACTGACTGGTCAAGATTTCTGTCTCGCCGTCAAAGACCTTGACGTGTATGTGAGGCGTGCGGCCAGGGTAGGTCACAGGCTTAATTGTGCGAAATTCGTAAGACCCATCCGTGCCAGTGATGTCATGGCCGAAGCCTTGAAAAGCCGCATCAAAGTCGATGTTTTGACTGTCTCCAGGGTGCAGATATTTACCGTTCATGTCGCATTGCCAAATCTCGATCCGCATGCCGTTGAGCGGTTGGCCATCTGCATCCATCACGCGGCCTCTAAGTGTAAAAACCTCGCCACCAGCTTCATGAACCTTACCCATGATCTTAACCAAATCATTGTCGACATCAGCCCTGCGCATGGGCTGAGTGGGGTAAAAGGGGCCTTCGGTTGCGGATGGCGTAGGTGCGGCTGCAAGTGCTGAGCGTCCAGCAGCCGACAGGCCCAAAGCGCCTAGGGCCCAAGCAAGGATACCACGACGCGTGAAATTAGAATTGGTCATTGAGATGCTCTTTGGTCGTTTCAAGTATAGGTTCAACGTGCGACCCCCAAGTTTCCGTCGGGTGATTGCGCAAATGTACAATTTTTGAACATCTAAGTCACTTGTTGACACAACACGTCTTAGTGAATTGGACCGATACGGGACAGGGATTAAAAGACCACTGATTTGTAAAAACCATAAAGCGCCTGAGGCGTAAGGGATGAGTTGGGGAGGCCTCGGCCTATTGGGCGCCACACTGGGATGCTTTAGCTGATCAATAGGCGCGCTTTGTGCTTTCTGAGTACTGTGCGTGCCAAAAGGCAATGCAGGCGCACTGTGGTTTGGAGATTGCATCATGTCGCCTGCTGGGAAGCCTGCGCCCAATGATCCCGCTTGTCCATAAATCGGTTTTAGATTTGGACATCTTGTTGCCCCATGACAGATATCGCGGAGCCAAGAGCCGGTGCGTATCATCCCACCGGCTTTTGGCTGTTGTAATGGTCTTACTTTTCAGCGGCTTCCGCTTCCATGCTCAGCTCAACCCAACGTTCGATGATAGGTGCGCCGCCTTCAACAAATTGCGCAAACATTTCAACGCTTGGCTGCAAGAATTTTTCGCGAAGCGCTGCTACGTCTTCCGCTGGGGTTGCAACCACGCTGTGTCCTGCATCTTCAAGCGATACGCGAACGCTGTCGGCCCATTCATCAACACGTGCGCCCGCTTCGCGGCTGACGTCACAGCCCGAATTGGCGTCAAGCACGGCTTTTGCTTCATCCGACAAGGCGTCGTAGCGCGCCTTATCCATGAAGACCATGCCCATGGCACTGCCAAGCGGGAACTCAAGGTGGTAGTTTGTCACTTCGTCCAGTTTGAACGCTGGAAGTGCTGTGTAAGTAATAACAGTGCCGTCAGCCGTGTTGCGTTGCAGCGCCTGATATTGATCCAATAGGTTGATTGAAAGAGGTGTCGCGCCAAACCCACCGATCAGTTCAGCCGCAGGTGGGCTTTCGACCATAATTTTTTTGCCAGCGAGATCCTCAAGAGAGTTGAGCGGGCCTTCTTTGGTGTGGATATAGTTCTGTGGGAAGGGGATGAAATACAGCGGTTGGAATGCATCGTATTCGTCGCCAAACAGACCTTCTTCGTACATCTGGCAGAACACGCCCGTAGCCGCTGAAGCAGAGACATCGAAAAACGGGGTGGTGGCCACAAGTGATTTGGTAAAACGGCCCGGATCAAACACAGTCATCGTCCATGAGATTTGAACAATGTTATTGGCAACGCGTTCAGGCGCATTCACGGAATTGACAAGCGCAGGGCCGTCACGCTGCACAAGTGTCAGCGCATCACCACTTTCCGCTTGAACCTTGTCGATCCAAGGTTGCAACAGGTATTCATTCGCGACGCCGCCAGCGGGGTTTCCTGTCCCAAAAATCAGCGTTTCTGCGGTTGCTGTGGTTGTTGTGAGCGCTGTCAAAGCCGCTAAGGTCGTCAGTTTCATCTCGGATCGCATGGTTTCCTCCCAAGTGCGGTTTAAATGGCCAGATCGTTGTTTTTATGTCCGGCTGGTGGATGGCATGGCCCGCAAGCTTTTGGGCCATGGCCTTCGTTTCTAAAGTCTTGATTTCGCATGTTTTCTATTGCCAATGGGCAAATCGAAATAGTCGGGATCGATTCCGCAAAACGGATCGATGGGCGAGGTGCCTTCAAACGCCTGCTTGCCCATCATCGCGTCGAGCATAATCGATTGCATGGCTGGATGGCTCATGTAGGCGTTGGCATAGCCCCAAACGCCAGGGGCTTCGTACATGTGATAGGGCCAGCCAAACGAAATCATAAATGTCGGCGTATCGTGCCAATGGCGTGACATGGCGGATACGAAATTGCCGTTCATCGCGCCCCATTCATTGGTGATCGTGCCACGCGTTAACAAGGTTTCTTCCGCGTAAACATAAAGCAACAGATCGCATCCTGTTGGATCGACGGGCGTGCCCCATATGTGTTCAACAACCTCAAAGCCAGCCTCTTTCATCATGCCTTTGAAGGCGAGGGGCAGGGGCTCTGTGGAGGATGCGGGCGGAAACCCGACCCCGCGTGAGACCACGTAGATCCGCTTATAACGCTCAGGTGTGATCGGAAGCAGGCCGTCACGGGCCTTGACCAGTGTGGGCGCCTTTTTCATCACCTCGTGAATGGGTTGGGTGTCGATCTGTTCGGGCGCACCTGCATTGGGCCGGATGTGCAACCCAAGCGCTGCCTTCATCGCAAGCTGACGCAAAATCGCAGTGTCCAAACGGTCTTGGGTGACGCGACCATCGGCCAAACCAGCAAGAATAAAATCGGCATCTTGTTCCAGCCCCTGTGCGCCAAGAAGCACATCACAGCCTGCCATCAACGCGTTCACCACCAGTTCGCTGCGCGGGTATACCCCAGACATGCCAGCCATCGGGGTCGCGTCCGATACGATCAGACCTTTAAATCCCAACGTGTCGCGCAGCAGGCCTTCGTTCAAGTGGACATTGAGTGATGCTGGCAAAAAGGCCTCTGGCCCTGACACGCCGACCACATCCTTCATATAGGACGGCAAGGCGATATGCGCGGACATCACAGTCATTGCGCCTGCATCAATCGCCGCGCGGTACATGGTGCCAAAAGAGGCTTGCCAGTCGGCAAAGCTAAGATCGTTGATCGTTGTAACAAGGTGCTGGTCACGCTGGTCTGTTGCCTCGCCTGGCCAGTGTTTCACGGTGGCGGCAATGCCTGCTTCTGTCAGCCCCGCAAGTGTCGCCAAGCCTTGGGCTTGGACCGTCTCTTGATCTGATCCGTAGCTGCGGGTGCCAACAACGGCAGAGCGAAACGCAATGTTCAGATCAATCGCAGGGGTGAAACTCCAGCGGATACCGAAGCCGCGTGCCTCACTGGCCAAAGCGCGCACAGCCCTTTTTGTCAGCGCGGGATCGTTCGCAGCAGCCAGCGCCATAGGGTTGGGTGCAGGCGTTGATCCGCTTTGGACGGTCATCGACCCTTCGAGATCAGCGCAATAGCCAACAGGGATATCCAAGAGCGCATTCAGTTTCTCAAGTTGCTGCAACTCATCTTCGGCCTCTCCGCTGCCCATACGGGTAATGAACCCTGGCTGTACGGCGGCGAGTTCTTCAAGATCAAGCACTGGGCCCATCGTCATTTGCGAGAACAACAACCGTGCCTTTTGGACGTTCTGCAAGGTTTCGAACGTGTCTGTCACCCATTTTTGCGCGGATTGATCTAGCGAGAATGGTGGCTGTGCAAAACCTGCGATGAGGGTGTCGTGCATGAAGTGCCTTTCTGAATGTGTCAAAGCCGCTCACATAATGGGGCGTCTCAAGTTGTGATAATTAATTAACCTATCAGTAGGTAATTTAAATACAAGACCCGTTTTGAAGCTCTTCGGCGAAACCTCTGAATCGCTCTGGATGTGCAGCGACGTTTGATGATAAACTCTTGAAACGACAGCAAGGGAACGGGCAGACATGGCATCGCAATCAAAAAGAGCACGTGGGCGCCCCCGCGCAGATGACGCCGATGCAAAGATTGCGCGCATCCTGTCAGAAGCTGCGAAGCTGTTCGCAATGCAGGGATTCAATAAAACCTCATTTGCGTCCGTCGCCACTGCGGTGGGCATGACACTTCCAGGTCTGACCCACTATTTCCCAAGCAAAATTGGCTTGCTTTTGGCCGTTCTCGAAGATCGTGACGCTGAGATGTTCAGCCAAAACCCTGATCGTGATCCGCATAAGATTTTCGAAACGCTGGCACAGCTTATGGCGCGTGATTTGACTGTCGGGGCGCAAATGACACAGCTTTTCAGAATGCTCTCAGCCGAGGCACAGTCAGATACGCATCCCGCCCACGCGTGGTTCAAGCTGAGGAACGAGAAAATCCTGTCATCGCTGTCTACAGATCTAAGCAGTTTGCAACGCCAAGGCATCATCCGCAGTGATGTCGATTGTCAAGACGAAGCAATCTCGATCCTTGCGATGATGGAGGGCTTGCAGCTTTGGTGGACCCGCATGCCTGACACCTGTCGGGCCAAGTCTATTTTTGACGTCTTTCTTGAGCAAACAAAACAACGGCTTTTGGTCCCATGACGGGGGCGGCACCCTTTTAGGGACGTGTCGAAAGCCAGTTTTGATAGGCCTCAAACCAAGCGCTTGCGGTGGTGCCAGTTGAGGACATGCCAAAGCCGTGCCCACCTTTATCGAACAGATGAAAGTCGACGCTGATACCTGCGTTCAGCAATCCGTCAATAAGCGCAAATCTATGGGCTTTAAAAACAGGGTCGTCCTGCGCGATGGCGACGAAAATGTCTGGCGAAATCGCCACGTTTTGCATTTTCGCCATAGCTGGATAGATCAAAGCCACTTGTTCAATGGCGGCGTCTGAGCTGCATTGCTCAAGCCAACGAATGGCCGTACGCGCCCCTGCAGAAAAGCCAAGAACCCCAATGGGCGCGCTGCGGTTTAATCCGCGCACAGCTGCAATCGCATGGTCCAGATCCGTGACTGCCAGTGGGTTTTCTGGTGGTGGCGTACTGCCAAGCAATTTGAAACCCGCAACCATATCCTCAAAAAAGGCATCGGATGACACAGCGGTCGGCACCGTGCGATAAGCGAGGACATAGGCGGTGAACCCTAGGTCGCAAAGGGCGCGTGCAGCCTTAAATCCCTCATGCTCCATCGAGAGGAATTTGTATCCTCCACCCGGCAAGACGATGACTGATTTTCCGTTGTCTTTATCTTGTGGCGGACGAAACGGATACAAGATCGCCGTTTGCACATTTCGGGCAATCAAGTTCCCCATAAAGGTTTCCCATATCTGGCCTGAGCCTTGGTCTTCGCCAAGCGTGATCTTCTCAAGATCGGGGGCTTTTGTAGCTTGCGGCACTGCCATTTTCGGGCGCGCGTCGCGCGGTGTTTCGTCTTTTGATTTCGTCACGTGCAGGGTCCGTTTCTACGTCATGGCGCCTGCGCAGAGTCCGCAGATGCACATATTTGTTGCGTCAAATATTAATTTACCTATAAGTTGGTAATCTAATTAAATGGGAGAAGTAAACATGTTTGCATCGTCACAGTCTGTCCCTGTGGTCGCGCAGCGCGCACGCAGGGTCACTGGGGTTATATCGATCCTCGCAATCGCTAGTGTTTTGCTTGGTGCGATGACGATTGTGGTCGATGTGCTTATGCGTTGGCTCCTTGGGCAATCCATCTTTGCCTTGAACGAAATATTATCCATCGTCTTCGCCATCGCTGTTGCGGCGACAATTCCCGCGGGGGCCGCGTATAATGTGAACCTGCGACTTGATCTGCTGGCCCATCTGACATCCCCCCGTGTGAATGCATGGTTGAATGTGATCAGCGCGGTTTCATTGCTTGTGTTCTTCGGTGTGATCGGGGTCAGCGCATGGGGCATTGGGCTGCAAAAAGTGGCGCAGGGCAGCTTTACAATGCTCTTGCGGTTGCCGCTGCATCCCGTTTACTTCGCTGTTGCATTGGCGATGTTTGCAGGCGCTCTTGTGCAAATAACGGCTATCTATGTCGCGGTCCAACAAGCCCGCGCCATCGGGCGGGAAGGGCGCAAAACCCATCTCGCAGTGATTGCACTTTTAACTATTTTGGCGGTGAGCATGGGCATGCTGAGCTTTCTTATGGCCACCAATATGGGGGCTGTGACGAACTTTGTTTTGCTGCATCCGAGCGCGGCCGTGTTGTGCGGATTTGCCCTGTTGTGGCTCGGTGTCTTTGCCCAATTGCCATTGGCAACCGTGACCGCAGGGTTGGGCGTTGTCGGAGCCATGCCAGTTGTCGGCGGAGCGGCCTCTGTCGACACGATGACCAGCGAAGCGATTACCTTTTTGCTGAACCCGCAGGTCGCGACTTTGCCATTGTTTTTGATCATGGGCGCCTTTGCCGTTATCTCGGGCATCTCGTCTGATCTGTTCCGTCTGGGGGATGCGCTTTTAGGGCGCTTTCGCGGAGGGCTTGCCTATGCAACGGTTGCAGCTTGTGCAGGGTTTGGCGCTGTTTCGGGCAACTCGCTTGTGACCTCGGCCACATTTGGACGCATGGCCTTGCCAGAAATGAAAAAGCTGGGCTATGCACCAACCCTGTCCACCGCCACTGTCGCAGCAGGCGGTACCTTGGGGGCTTTGGTGCCGCCTTCTGGCGTCATCATTCTGTTCGCTCTGCTCACCCAAGAATCGATCGGCGCCCTGTTTATTGCGGCATTGCTTCCAGCGATCCTTGCCTTGGTGCTGTATTTCGCAGTTATCTTTTGCATTGTAACACTTAATGCAGAGGCAGCCCCCAAATCCGCAGGCGCATCAGGTCGTGAAATTTGGGACGCAGTTGTCACCGCCTTGCCTGTCATGGGGCTGTTCGCAATCGTGATTGGTGGTCTCTACGGGGGGCTGTTTACGGTCACAGAAAGTGCAGCTGTGGGCGCTGTTGCGGCCTTTGCATTGGCCTTGTTTCGCGGGCGGCTCACGCGGGCAAGTCTTTTGTCTGTTTTTGGAGAAACCACAACGACTGTCGCAATGATTTATGCGCTTGTCTTTGGCGGCTTGATCTTTGCCTTTAGCGTCAATCTGACGGGCGCGCCCGACCTTGTTGCGGGATGGATCGCGAGCATTGATGCTCGACCTGTGGTTATACTGATGGTCTTGATCTGTATTTACCTGCTCCTTGGGTCAGTTATGGATAGTTTCGCCGTGATGATCATAACCTTGCCCGTGGTGACGCCGATTATTCTGGATTTGGGCTATGATATGCTGTTTTGGGGCGTTTTGATGCTTGTTGTGGTTGAAACAGGCATGATTACGCCGCCATTTGGAATGAACTTGTTCATTCTCAAAAGCATTGATCCAGAGGAGGGTCTCGGGACTGTCATGCGTGGGGTGCTGCCCTTTGTGATCGCTGACTTTGTAAAAATCGTTATCTTGGTCGCATTCCCAGTCCTGTCACTTTGGCTCCCAAGTACAATGAATTAACCCGAAGGCCTGCTGTGGGTGTTTCGACACATCCTTCGCAGGCTCTGCCGTCTTTTGCGATCTCAAGGGGGCGTGCCGAAAACGACACGAGAGCGGCCAAGATAGCTTGGCCGCTCTCGTTTAACGGTGTTTATCTGCGGCAAGTGCCGCGAAAGGGATCAGGCGCGGATCAGCCCCATTCCATCTCGCCGGTGAGAACCTTGGCGCCGACATCCAATGCGACGCTCATCCCCAAATCGGGGTAACGGGCTGTCATCGCCGCGTGCAGATCTGCCGCAGTTTCGGCGGTGGCCAGCTCTTCGTCGATGGCCAGAAGATACTCTTTGGTGAATTCCACCGCAGCAAGGCCCATCGGCGCGTCCAGCGTCATGTGGCCAGGCACGACAACCTTCGGATTGCGAGCGATGATAGCATCAAGGTTGGCGATCCATGCAGCGCGCTGTTCTTTGGTGGGGGTGTCGGCAGTCCAGACATGGGTGCCGGAAAAGACCATAACCCCACCGAACACAGCCTGTAGGTCTTCGACCCAAAGATAGCGACGGTTCGCCAGCCCATCAGCAGGAACGATCTCGATGTCGTGGCCATCCACTGTCAAAGTCGTGCTGTCGTCGGCCTCGGGAATGATTACCTCTGCCACAGTCGCAGGGCCGTTTTCGCCAAGTTGCGGCCCCCATGTTTCGACCTTTTTGGCCACATTGGCGTTGATGGCCGCGATTGTCTCGCTGGCTGCGATGACGCGGGCCTCGGGGAAGGCTTCGACGATCGGGCGCAGGCTGAAATAGAAATCAGGATCGCTTTGGCTGATGTAGATGGTTGTCAGCGTTTTGCCTGTCGCCTTGATTTCTTCGGCCAAGGCGCGACCATCGGGCAGGGTGAAGCCGCCGTCGATCAGCACGGCCTCGTTTGCGCCTTCAATCAAAACGGGCGCACGGTAAAAGCCGTTTTCGCCAGCAGGGAAATGCGTCCAAGTGAGGCCGTTTTCATCCGCAAATGAGAGTTTGGGCGCGATCAGGGCAGCAGCTGCGGCTGCGGTGGAAAGTTTTAGAATGTCTCTACGATTCATTGTCTTGTCCTTTCGGTAAAGTGGGTTCAGGCCAGTCCGAGTGCGGCGCGTACCGCATCGGGACCAGAATATAGGGTGCTTGAGTCCAGCCCGCGGCGGGTGCCATCGACCTCGGCAATGAGGGCGGGAACGCCTTGCAGGTTAAACGCCATCATCAACTTGCGGGCCTCTGCCATACGGGTTTGGACCAGTTCAACGAGGCTGGTGTCAGGTGTCAAAACACGCTTGGCGGCATCGGCAAGCTCAAGGTCGGCCAGCAAGCCTGCGACGACCTCAGAGGAGGTCACATCCTTGCCATCCACATAGCGTGCCGATTGAATGGCAGAGAGCGCCTCGATCACGCGATCAGGGCTGCTGTCAGCCACCGCCGTTACTGCAAGAGTCGCAACCGTGGAGTCCAAAGACGCATCGTCAGCCCCCAGAACATCGCGGCGATAGGCTTCGGTGAACGGTCGACCGCTTAATGCGGCGATGCGCTGATCGTTTGCCCAAGCTTGCGCTGCGAAGCTTTTCATCGGACGCGCGCCGCTGCCGGCGAACAGTCCTGTCGCATGTGGCTGAAGGTCGATCTCGGCATCGGCCGCAAGTGTGCCAATGGTCGCCGAAGCGCCGTAGCACCAGCCGCACAGCGGATCAAAAAGGTAATGCAGTGTCGTTTTCTGTGTCATGGTCTGTCTCCTTGGGCCCTATATAGGGGCATCAATTGCCAATGATAAGATAAACAATTTTGACACAGTGTATGCCAAGGGTATACAATCTGATCATGGCTAAATCACACAACCTGAACCGTCTGGCCTATTTCGCGGCCGTTGTCGAAACCGGCTCCTTCACCAATGCCGCAGACCGCCTTGGCGTGACAAAGGCCGTGGTCAGCAGCCAAGTGACGCAGTTGGAGCAGGAACTGCAAACAGCTCTGCTCGTGCGCAACACGCGCAAGGTCAGCGCCACCGAGGCAGGCAAACTGTTTTACACACGCTGCGCGTCGATCCTGAACGAGGCGGAAGAAGCCTTCAGCGAATTGTCGCAACTCTCAGAGCAGCCGATGGGCACATTGCGCATGACCGCCCCGAATGATTACGGTACGGCGATCGTGGCACCGCTTGTTGCGGCGTTCCGACACCAATACCCCGAATGTCAGGTCGAGCTATATCTCGGCGATGATCACAGGGATCTCATGGCGGGCGGGCTTGATTTGACCATTCGGGTCGGGTGGCTGCGCGATTCTGGCCTCTCGGCGCGCAAACTGGGTGGGTTCCGGCAGTGTCTCGTCGGCGCGGGCGACATGTCGGGTCGGTTCGATCACATTCAACACCCCAGCGATCTCGCCACGGCGCCTTTCGTCGCTAATACGGCGCTGTCCGACCCGCTGCACTGGCTGTTCGAAAACGCCGCTGGCGAAACCGTCCCCGTTGCCATGCAAAGCGAGCTTTCAATCGACAGCGCCCCCGCGATCATGTCCGCCGTTGAGCAAGGCGCAGGTTTGGCTATTCTGCCTGACTATCTGGTGCGTGATCGTCTGACCTCGGGCGCGCTGATGCAGGTATTGCCCGCGTGGCAACTTCCCGAGGGGGGGATTTACGCGGTGCTTCCTGCGGCAAAATTCCGCGCCGCAAAAGTATCGGTCTTTACAGAAATGCTGCGGCAAGCGGAAAAGATAAGGGGCAGAGGTTGAGTGGACCCGTCGCGGTTTGATGCTGGTGGGCGTGCAAGGGCGATGGCTCAGATTGTTTGGGCTATGGCACTGGCGAAAGAAAGCGGCGTTGACTTGGACAAGGCCGCGCAACTGGTCAATTTTGCGCCAGAAAACTGAATATCGTAAATTAAACATGCAGGCGGGGTTTCGTTCCTTTCCCTCGCTTGCATCAAAAAGCTCAAATGTTTTTCTCGACGGCTTCGGCGACGTGACGCCTGTATGGTAGCCTTGAGAAACAAAGTGCTGCCATACGATTACAGTATAATCGTTCCCTTCGTCGTCTTCGCAGAAAATACGCAAATAAGGGCTTGTCGATATTGTGAGGTTTGTGTTCCCCCAGAGGATATCCAAAAACCAAAAAGGGCTAGCTGATATCAGCTAACCCTTTGAAAACTTTGGCTCCGGCGGTAGGGATCGAACCTACGACAAATTGATTAACAGTCAACTGCTCTACCGCTGAGCTACGCCGGAATGTGAGGGCTGTATAGCTATGGGGTTTGGGGGCCGCAAGAGGAATTTACGACAAAATTCTAATTTTCTTTCACTTTCTTTAAAACAGCCCTGAATTCAGCGGTTTCGTGCAGATGGGGATGGGCCGTCACCCTTGATTGTTGTGCTAAATCAATGAGGTGGGCAAAGGTATTACGCTGTGCTGCTTGAAAAGTAAAAGAATCAACTGCGCCATAAACGCGTTCAGTAAGCTGCGGCAGATCTAGGGGGCCGTTTGCAAGCGCTTCGATGATTTGGTTCTCGCGATGCGCGCGGTGTTTCAGCAGGGCGGTGATGCGGCTGGCTCCATCAGGGACAGGGGCACCATGGGCGGGAAGCAGCGAAAGATCGGATCTTTTCAACAGTTTTTTACAGCTTTCGCGAAATGCAGCTGCATCCCCATCAGGTGGTGAAATCAGAGAACTGGACCATCCCATGATTAAATCCCCTGTTAAAATGTGACCGTTCCAAGCGAAACACAGATGGTTTCCCATATGGCCTGGCGTGTGCAGGGCTGTGATCGGCCCCGCTGGAGTTTGCAAAACTTCGGAGTCGTGCAGCAGGTGATCGGGTGTGAAATCAAGATCCACCCCTTCACCACCAGCCACCAGACCTGATGCTGCCAGATCGATCATGATCTGCATGCGCCCAGCCAAGGAATCGCCAAAGGCATAGGTGGGAGCTGAGCACAGATCGGACAGGCGCTGCGCGCCCGCGCTGTGATCTTTATGCGCATGTGTCACTAGAATATGCGAGATACGCGCATGTTGGGGCAGCGCTTCAAGGCATCTGCGCAGATGATCCAAATCGTCGGGGCCAGGATCAACCAGAACGCGCTCTGCGCCATTCCCTAAAATATAGGTATTGGTGCCCCAGTAGGTCATCTTTGAAGGGTTCGGTGCGATAATGCGGATCAATCCTGTTGCCAAGGTTGTCACTGTATTTGGGCGATCCATTTTATTCCCTCTTTGCAAGCCTCCTGCGGCTCGTTACCAATACCTATGTTTTTCAAATGGCTCAAAACATATATGCCGCGCGGATTGTACGGGCGGGCGATTTTGATCTTGCTCGTGCCGATTGTTGTGCTGCAGGTGGTCGTTTTGACCGCGTTTTCGCAACGGTATTTTAGCGATGTTACCGACCAGTTGATGCGCGGAGTACGCGCCGAAGTCTCTTTGTATCTCGACGCCATCGATCACGCGCCCCAAGCACAGGTGCCGATGGTGATCGATGCCTTGGATGTGCGTCTGGGGTTTCAATCGACATTGGATCAAGGGCAAGCGCAGGTGAAAAATCGCCGCGCATGGTATGACTTTTCGGGTGTTTTGATCACGCGCATCCTGTCGGACGCTTTTGAGGGGCTAGAGGGCGTCGATCTGTTGACAGATATGCGCGCTGTATCCTTTTCGATGCAAACTGATGCGGGGCGTTTGTCCGTGACAGTGCCGCGCACGCGCACCTCTGCGAGCAATCCGCATCAGCTGATTTTGATGACTCTGGTGACAGGGGTTTTCATGGCCTTTATCGCAGCGATCTTTTTGCGCAACCAATTGCGCCCAATCCGCCGCTTGGCACGGGCAGCCGAGGCCTTTGGGCGGGGGCGCAATGAACCCTATAAGCTTGCGGGCGCCTCAGAAGTACGTGCAGCAGGCGCTGCTTTTGTCAATATGCGGGCCAGAATTGAGCGCCATATCGAACAGCGCACACTGATTTTGTCGGGGGTCTCGCATGATCTGCGTACGCCCTTGACACGAATGAAACTCAGCCTGTCGATGATGGATGCAGACCCTGCTTTAGCAGATGACATTAAAGACCTGCAAAACGATCTGTCAGAAATGGAAAGGCTTTTGGATGAATTCCTTGCCTTTACCCGCGCAGATGCTTTGGATGAATTGCAAAAAGTTGACCCTGTTGATGTCGCTCACTCCGCTGTGGAACGTGGCCTGCGGGCAGGGGGGGATGTGACGTTTTGCGCCTTTGATGGACCTCGGATCAGCCTATCTGCGCGCCCCGATGCCCTAGGGCGGGCCTTGGATAATCTTATTTCCAACGCCTTGCGTTACGGAATGGCCGCGCGTGTTTCTGTGCATGTTTATGAACGCTCTGTGGTCTTTTGTGTCGAAGATGATGGGCCGGGCATTGCCCCTGAAGACCGTGAAAAAGCCTTGCAACCCTTCGAGCGATTGGATGTGGCGCGCAACCAAAACCGTGGCTCTGGTGTCGGGCTTGGCTTGGCCATCACCACCGATATTGCACGCAAACATGGCGGCAGTTTGCGTCTGGGCGTCAGCGAGGCATTGGGTGGTTTAAAATGCGAACTGATCATCGCCCGATAATTTTCACCGATTTTTTCGGTGTTGTGGCAAATCTCAATCAAAATGACATAGGGTGTGCGCCCAATTTCATTCCAAAGCCTTGGCGGTAAGGTCTTGAGAAAAGAGGGAATTTGGTAGGCCCGGTAGGACTTGAACCTACGACAAAAGCGTTATGAGCGCTCTGCTCTAACCAACTGAGCTACGGGCCCGCCAAGCCCTTGAATATGGTGTGTTTCAGCAGGCGTCAAGCGCATGATTTGTGCTTTTGCTTTCCTTAAGCGTAAGAGTGCGCTAAAGCGCGTGCAAATGAAGCCAGTTTGGGGACTCTGAATCATGAGCGATGCAAAAAACGGTCTGACATATGCGGACGCCGGTGTGGATATTGATGCGGGCAATGCGCTTGTCGAGCGGATTAAACCCGCTGCCAAAAAGACATCGCGCTCGGGCGTTATGGCAGGATTGGGCGGTTTTGGCGCATTATTCGACCTGAAAGGCGCAGGCTACACGGATCCTATCTTGGTTGCGGCCACCGATGGTGTTGGCACCAAACTGCGCATCGCGATTGATACAGGCAATGTGTCGACCATCGGTATCGATTTGGTCGCCATGTGTGTGAATGACCTTGTGTGTCAGGGGGCTGAACCATTGTTCTTCCTTGACTACTTTGCCACAGGAAAACTGGAATTGGACCAAGCCACAGCGATCATCGAAGGCATCGCCAAAGGCTGTGAATTGTCTGGCTGTGCTCTGATCGGTGGTGAAACTGCTGAAATGCCTGGCATGTACCATGATGGAGATTTCGACTTGGCTGGCTTTTCAGTCGGCGCCATGGAACGAGGCGAAGATCTGCCTGCTGGCGTGAAAGAGGGCGATGTTCTCATCGGCTTGGCGTCTGATGGGGTGCATTCCAATGGGTATTCTTTGGTGCGTAAAACCGTTGAGGTCTCTGGTCTTGGCTGGGATGATAAAGCCCCCTTTGGTGAGGGCACTTTGGGCGAAGAGCTTTTAAAACCCACACGTCTTTACGTCAAACAAACCCTAAAAGCTGTGCGTGCGGGGGGGGTTCATGCCCTCGCGCATATCACAGGCGGCGGTTTGACCGAAAACCTGCCACGCGTTCTGCCCGAAGGTCTTGGCGCGGATATCGATCTGACCTCATGGACTTTGCCGCCTGTGTTTTCTTGGATCGCTCAGGTTGCCGATTTGGCCGAATCTGAAATGCTCAAAACCTTCAACGCTGGCGTTGGCATGGTCTTGTCAGTCGATGCTGCACGCGCCGATGACATCATTGCTTTGCTCAAAGCCGAAGGTGAAACAGTCTACACGCTCGGCACTGTCACTGCGGGCGCGGGCGTGCGTTACTCTGGGGCGCTCAAGTGAAAAAAGTCGCGATCCTGATTTCTGGCAGCGGCTCCAATATGGTGACGCTGGCGCAATCTATGACGGGCGATCACCCAGCGCGGCCCTGTGTCGTGCTGAGCAATCGACCTGATGCAGGCGGGCTGGAAAAAGCCCGCGCTTTGGGCATTGAGACAGTGGTTGTGGATCACAAAGACTATAAAGGTGACCGCGATGCATTTGATGCAGCCGTAATCGCTGCACTCGACCCCTATAGTCCTGATATCATTGCGCTTGCTGGGTTTATGCGAATTTTAACGCCAGATTTCATCACGCATTATGCAGGCAAAATGTTGAATATTCACCCGTCTTTGCTGCCAAAATACAAAGGCTTGCACACCCATCAACGCGCGATTGATGCAGGCGATCGTCAGGCAGGATGTTCAGTGCATGAAGTCACCGCCGAGTTGGATGGTGGGCCGATTTTGGCCCAAGGCCGTGTTGATATTTTGCCTGATGATACGGCAGATGATTTGGCTGCGCGGGTCTTGCCTTTGGAACATAAAATATATCCCGAAACCTTACTGCGTTTTGCCAAAGGGGATCGTAGTCGGGTTGATATTTAGGCACACAGGCGTCTCTCAGAGGGCGCCTGTTTCGCATTTCGGCCTATTTGCTTTTCATTCCCCTTTGAGTTGCGTAGAAATTGACGAAGTCCTGCGGGATGACCCCGCTCAGTTTAGAAAAGATATATATGATCACCATCAAAACGACCGAAGCGCTGCAAGCCTTCTGCGACCACGCCAAAAATTACCCCTTTGTGACTGTGGATACTGAATTTCTTCGCGAAAGAACCTATTATTCTAAGCTCTGCCTCGTGCAATTGGCTGTGACAGGTGACAACGAAGAAGATGCTGTTTTGGTCGACCCTTTGGCCAAAGATATCGACCTTGCACCGCTTTACGACCTGTTTCGTGATGAAAATGTTGTCAAAGTCTTTCACGCCGCACGCCAAGATTTAGAAATTTTCTATATCCAAGGCAAAGTGATCCCGTCACCTTTATTCGACACGCAGGTCGCAGCGATGGTCTGCGGTTTTGGTGAACAGGTCGGATATGAGACTTTGGTGCGCAAGATTGCCAAACAAAGCCTAGATAAAACATCACGTTTCACCGATTGGTCGCGCCGCCCTTTGACGCCTGCGCAAGAAACATATGCGCTTGCTGATGTAACGCATTTGCGGATGATCTATGAATTCCTTGATGCAGAGGTCAAGAAATCCAAGCGCGAAAAATGGGTCGCCGAGGAAATGCAGGTCTTGATGAGCCCTGAGACCTATGTGGTTGAACCTGAAAACGCGTGGAAACGTGTGAAAACCCGCACCAGTTCAGGAAAATTCTTAGCTGCGGTTAAAGAATTGGCAGCCTTCCGCGAAGATTATTCGCAAAAGCGCGATATTCCCCGCAACCGCGTTTATAAAGACGATGCGATGCTAGAATTGGCATCGACCAAACCGAAGACCGCGCAAGATCTGTCGCGCTCACGCTTGCTGCTGCGTGAGGCCCGCAAAGGGGATATCGCGGATGGTATTCTGGCTGCTATTGATGCGGCGGCAAAATATAGCCCCGAGCAAATGCCAAAACCTGATCTTGAGCGCGATAAATTGCAGGTCAATCCAGCTTTGGCCGATATGTTGCGCGTTTTGTTGAAAGCCAAATCTGACAATGCCAATGTTGCGGCAAAAATGATCGCATCCTCAGCCGAACTCGACATGATCGCAGCGGGCAAACGCGATGTGCCGTCTTTAAAGGGCTGGCGTGCAGAGGTGTTTGGCGCGGATGCTTTGCGCCTGTGCAATGGTGAAATCGGTTTGGCGGTTAAAGGTCAGAAAGTCGATGTCATCACGCTTTAAGACTATGATATGATTTGTTAAAATCGATATTCAAATGTAAAAACACCCACCTTCTGCATTAAAGAGGTGGGTGTTTTCACGAAGTCAATAGCAGCTATATTTAGCCGTCGTAGTCAACTTCTTCTGTCAGACGCAAAGCTTCGCCACGAACCTCAGCAATGGTCATCAAGTTCAAATCATCTGCGGTAAATTCACCCCAGCTTTCCACCAAATCTGAGGCTGCTGTGCCTGGCGCGATTGGGTATTCGTTATTTACTTCCGCGTAGATTTCTTGCGCTTCTGGTGATGTCAGGTATTCGATGAATTGTGTCGCTTCATCCAAGTTTTTCGCAGCTTTGGTCAAAGCCACGCCTGAAATGTTCACATGCGTGCCACCGTTTTCGAAGACTGGGAATTCAAGACGTACTGAATCCGCCCATTCTTTTTGCTCTTCATCCGCCAGCATTTGCCCCATGTAATAGGTGTTGCCGATGGAAATATCACATTCGCCAGCCCAGATGGCTTTAACTTGCGCGCGATCGTTGCCTTGTGGCTTGCGCGCGAGGTTGGCTTTTACGCCTTCAAGCCACGTTTTGGTTTCCTCAGCGCCGTGGTGCACAAGGTAGGCTGATGTCAGGCCGATCATGTAGGAATTGGTGCCTGAACGCGTACAGATGCGGCCTTTCCATTTTGGATCAGCAAGATCTTCATACGTGGTGATTTCCCCATCTGCGACAGCTTCTTTCGAGGCGTAAACAACACGTGCGCGGGTGGTCACACCCCACCAGTGACCCGCAGGATCATGGTAAGCGGCAGGCACATTGGTTTTTAGGGTTTCTGTTTCGATTGATTGTGTCACACCCGCGTCAACCGCTTGGGCCAAACGTGAAATGTCGACTGTTAGGATCACATCTGCAGGGGAACGGTCGCCTTCGGCTTTCAGGCGTTCCACCAAGCCAGAGTCCATAAAGGCGACATTGACGTTGATACCTGTTTTGGCTGTGAAGGCTTCTGTGAGCGGGGCGATCAATTCTGGCTGGCGGTGAGAGTAAACATTTACGTCAGCTGCAAAAGCAGGTGCTGTGGCCAAAAGAGTCGTTGCAATAAGAGAAGTGCGCAGGGTCATATCAGTCTCCAGTTTCATTGGAGGCCTTTTAACCTGACTAAATTAGTCGGTCAATACCTGATTGATAAAATCGGATTTAACCCACCCGTGTCAAAGACACTCTACAACATCCCCTTTTTGTCGCGTGCTTTCACTTTATCCCAAAGGGCATCCATTTCCGCCAAATCGCTCTCTTTCGGCTCTTTACCTTGTAGTTTAAGTTCGTCTTCCACGGCATTGAAACGGCGTGTAAATTTATCATTGGCGCTGCGCAAAGCTTCTTCGGAATTGATCCCCATATGTCGCCCAAGATTGACCATAACAAACAGCAGGTCACCGTATTCTTCATACACATCAGCTTGGGTTTTACTGTCACGCGCCTCGATCAGCTCGCTTGCTTCTTCGACCACTTTATCAATCACATGGCTCACATCGGGCCAATCAAACCCCACACGCGCGGCGCGGTTTTGCAGCTTTTGCGCCCGCATCAAAGCAGGCAGACCTAAAGCGACCCCATCAAGCGTGCGAGTTTCCCCGCGCCGCTCACGTTCGGCTGCTTTTTGCACTTCCCAATCGATGGTTTGCTGTTCTGGCGATTTCTGATTGCTTTGATCGCCAAAGACATGCGGATGGCGATCAATCATTTTCGCGGCAATGGTTTTGGCCACATCTTGAAAATCAAACAGGCCCTTATCGGCCGCGATTTGCGATTGAAACACCGATTGAAACAACAGATCGCCGAGCTCTGATTGTAGATCAGTCATATCGCCGCGTTTGATCGCATCCTCGACCTCGTAAGCTTCTTCAATCGAATAGGGCGCTATTGTTTCAAAGCTCTGTTCGATATCCCATGGGCAGCCGCCCTCAGGATCACGCAAGCGGCGCATGATTTCCAACAGTTGTTCAATGCCCTCAGGCACTTCAAAGATCGGGTCGCGGTTTGGTTTATCTGTCATGGCGTTAAAGTGATCAGAATTAAGGGGCTTTGCAAGCCCAGTTTGCGCTGTTACATAAACAGCTATGACCACATTATGCACTCAGATTATTTGCTGCATTATCCGCTGACAGTGTCACGCGGGGTCTGGTCTCTTTTCTCTTATGAATGAAGCTGATATGCCCGCGGGGACACCCGAAGGAAAGCTATAGCTATGACACAGACCACCATCCGTCTGACCAATACCAAGACCCGCAAAAAAGAGGATTTTATCCCGATTGATGCGCAAAATGTCCGGATGTATGTCTGTGGGCCGACCGTCTATGATCGCGCCCATATCGGCAATGCGCGCCCTGTGATTGTCTTTGATGTGCTCTACCGCTTGCTGCGGCATGTCTACGGCGAAAACCACGTCACCTATGTGCGCAATTTCACCGACGTGGATGATAAAATCAACGCTAAGGCGGCTGAAACAGGGCGCTCTATTCGCGAGATCACCGATGAGACAAGCCAGTGGTATCTGGATGATATGCAAGCTGTCGGCGCCATGAACCCCGATCACATGCCCCGCGCGACCGAATATATTGATCAGATGATCACGATGATCCAAGACCTGATTGAAAAAGGCCACGCTTATCCCGATGGCGCAGGTCATGTGTTGTTTTCCGTCAACAGCTACGCCCAATACGGTGCGCTTTCCGGCCGCAACACAGACGATATGATCGCAGGGGCACGCGTTGAAGTTGCAGATAACAAACGCGATCCGATGGATTTTGTGCTGTGGAAACCCTCCGATGCGGACACGCCAGGATGGGACAGCCCTTGGGGCAAAGGCCGCCCTGGTTGGCATATCGAATGTTCTGCCATGGCCAAGGATATCTTGGGCGATCATTTCGACATTCACGGCGGCGGCAATGATTTAATGTTCCCGCACCACGAAAATGAAATCGCCCAAAGCTGCTGCGCCTCTGGCCACGCCGACGATGGCGAGGGCTTTGCTAACTATTGGCTGCACAACGAGATGTTGCAGGTCGAGGGCAAGAAAATGTCCAAGAGCCTTGGCAATTTCTTCACCGTGCGAGATTTACTTGACCAAGGCGTCCCCGGTGAAGTCGTCCGCTTTGTGTTTCTGAGCACGCATTATCGCAAACCGATGGATTGGACTGCGGAGAAAGCGGAACAGGCCAAGAAGGAACTAACGAAGTGGAGGCGGCTCGTCGCAGGAATTCAACCAACAGAAGTAGATCTGGGAGTCGCATTCAATTTGTCTCAAGATTTGAATACCCCAGCTGCGATCGCAAGCCTTCGAGCGATTGCAAATGATATTATTCATATTGAGAAATTTGAGAAAGCTGGCATGACAGATCAGCTCACGCACTCTAGCAATCATTGGCGCGGAATTCTTAAAGCTTCTGCAACACTTCTTGGCTTGTTGACCGATGAATTAAGCGGGTGGGAAAGTGCTGTCGATGGCAATGTGGAGGTGCTCTTAACACCTATTAAATCACGGCTTTCTACCGAGAGAATGGCGGCGATGGTCTCTAAAGATTTTTCAGAAGTTGATCGTATCAAAACAGCACTCCTAGACGCAGGTGTAGAAGTGCGCATGTCGAAAACAGGTGTTGAGCTTGAGGCGGGGCCGAAATTCGATCCCTCAAAATTGGAGGGCTTGCTATGACCGCTCAAAAAGATCGCCTCTACCTTTTCGACACCACATTACGCGATGGTCAGCAAACCCAAGGTGTGCAGTTTTCTACGGCTGAAAAATTCCAGATCACCGATGCTTTGGACAATCTGGGCGTGGATTACATCGAAGGCGGTTGGCCCGGTGCCAATCCGACAGATTCCGAATTTTTCGAACAAGCGCCCAAGACAAAAGCCACGTTTTTGGCCTTTGGCATGACCAAACGGGCAGGGCGCTCGGCTGAAAATGACGAAGTTCTCGCGGGCGTGATGAATGCGGGCACCAAGGCCGTGTGTTTGGTCGGCAAGACCCATGATTTCCACGTCACAACGGCGCTTGGCATCACCTTAGACGAAAACCTCGAAAACATCAGCGCCTCTATTGCGCATTTGGTCAAATCAGGCCGCGAAGCGCTGTTTGACGCCGAACATTTCTTTGACGGCTACAAGGCCAATCCCGATTACGCTCTGCAATGCCTGAAAGCCGCCTATGACGCAGGGGCGCGCTGGGTGGTTTTATGTGATACCAATGGTGGCACCTTGCCCGATGAAATCTATAAGATCACCCGCAAGGTGATTGAGAGTGGCATTGAAGGCGCGCGTTTGGGCATCCACACCCATGATGACACAGGCAACGCTGTGGCCAATTCTTTGGCAGCTGTCACGGCAGGGGTGCGTCAAATTCAAGGAACATTGAATGGTTTGGGTGAACGCTGCGGCAATGCCAATTTGATCACTTTGATCCCCACTTTGCTGCTCAAAGAGCCGTTTAAATCGACCCTGCACAGCAATGTGCCTGAGGAGGCTTTGCAAAACCTAGTGCAGGTTTCGCGTATGTTGGATGACATTTTGAACCGCGTCCCCACGCGCTCTGCGCCCTATGTCGGTGCCTCTGCATTTGCGCATAAAGCGGGACTGCATGCCTCTGCGATCTTGAAAGATCCAACCACCTACGAACATATCGAACCAGAAGTCGTGGGAAATCAACGTATTGTGCCCATGTCAAACCAAGCTGGACAATCCAATTTGCGCAAACGTTTGGGCGATATGGGCTTGAACCTGCCTAAAAACGATCCCGCAATGGGCCGTATTTTGGATCGGATCAAGCAGCTAGAGGGGGATGGTTATTCATTTGATACCGCGCAGGCGTCTTTCGAATTGTTGGCCCGCTCTGAAATCGGGCTTTTGCCGCAATTCTTTGCGGTCGAACGCTACCGCGCCACAGTCGAGCGCCGCTTGGATGCACGTGGCAAAATGAGTCACCTCTCCGAAGCGACGGTTGTGGTTAATATCGGTGGCGAACGGCTTTTATCCGTCTCAGAAGGCATTATTGCCGATGGCAGCGATGGGGGGCCAGTCAATGCGCTCTCAAAAGCCTTGGTTAAAGATCTCGGGCCATACCAAAGCCTTATCGAAGATATGGAACTTGTTGATTATAAAGTGAGAATTACCCAAGGCGGCACAGAGGCGCGTACGCGGGTTATCATCGACCACGAAGATAGCACGGGGCGGCGCTGGTCCACCGTTGGCGTGTCGTCGAATATTATCGATGCCTCGTTTGAAGCTTTGCTTGATGCGATCAATTGGAAACTTGTGCAAGACGGTGCGCAGGCTCTTGGGGCGCAATAATGTTGGCCCCGCAAGATGTTCAAGCCTGCGCCAATTTGGTGTTTGAGGCCGATCAAGAACGGTTTCGCGCCACGATGGCCGCACCTGTGCCCGCGCGCGATGTGTTGTTTCCGATCCATGCCTTTTGTTTGGAAATCGCCAAAGCCCCATGGTTGACCAAGGAAAGCATGATCGCGGAAATGCGTTTGCAGTTTTGGCGCGATGTCTTGCAAGAGAAAATTGACGGCAAAGACCCACGCGCCCATGAGGTAGCGCGCCCCTTGGCACATGTGTTGGATGGTGAGGCCGCGCTGTCTCTCGACGCGACCATTACAGCACGCCAGTGGGATATTTACAAAGATCCGCATGAAGATTTATCGGCGTTAAAACGCTACTTAAACAACAGTTATGCCTTGCCTCTCTTGCAAGCTGCGCGCCTGCTTGGTGCTTCAGGAAACGGCTTTAATGCCCTGAAAAATATAGGTTATGCTGGTGGTTTGTTGCGTTATCTTGCCGCTGTTCCCAAGTTGCAAGAGGCTGGGCGCATCCCTTTGTTGGACGGGCGCCCCCAAGCTGTGAGTGACTTGGCGCAAGATGCATTGGATGACATCAAGGGCACAGGCGCTGCGTTGTCAGAACTCACCAAATTACAGCGTGCGCCAATGATTGATGCCATGACCCATCTACCGCTTTTAAAGCTGGCAATCCGTGACCCGCAATCTGTTGTCGAGGGGCGTTTTAGCATGACACCGTTACGTCAATCGGTGCGATTGGCGTTGGTGTCTCAAGCGCCTTCTTGGGCTTTTGTCTGATAATAGGCCAAAACATAAACCCGAATGGCTGAGGCAAGCCCTGAGTCTACGCCACGTAGCTCATCAATTTCGGCTGCTAAGACATTGATTGGTTTTGATTTTTCCTGTGCGATCATGCGAAACGCAGCCCAAAAGGGTTCTTCCAGCGATACGGATGTGCGGTGCCCGTGAAGGGTTAAGGATCGTTTGACGGGGCGGCCAATCATTCGGACCTATCCCGTTTGTGGGCGTCCAGATGCCTCTGCAATGAGTTGGACTGCGCTTTCTCGGCGGCTTTTTGGGCCTTGCTGCGCCCAAATTTTAGCGAATTTTCATCCGCCTTGAGGCGTTTATCTGCGCGGGCTTTGATTTTGCGAAATTTATTTAGATTGATCGGTGTGCTCATGGGGTAGAATTGTACCGCATTGATCAGCCCTGACAAGTGGGTGCAAGAAAAAAGGAGCAGCCGTAAAGCTGCCCCTTAAATAGCTGATATTTCTATTGTTTAGTCTTTTGGACCGATCATTTGTTCGGGGCGCACAACTGCGTCAAATGTTTCAGCGTCAACAAAGCCCAAAGCGATTGCTTCTTCTTTCAAAGTGGTGCCGTTCTTATGCGCCGTTTTGGCCACTTTGGTCGCATTGTCATAGCCGATGGTCGGAGCCAAGGCTGTGACCAACATCAAGCTTTCTTTCATCAACTTATCGATGCGCTCAACATTTGCTTTGGTGCCGACAACCATATTATCAGTAAAGGCAGAGGCGCTGTCGCCCAAAAGTTGCATAGATTGCAACACGTTGTAGGACATCATTGGGTTGTAAACGTTCAATTCAAAATGGCCTTGTGAGCCAGCCATTCCAACAGCCGCGTCATTGCCCATCACGTGGCAACAGACCATGGTCAAAGCTTCGGCCTGTGTCGGGTTCACTTTACCTGGCATGATGGATGAACCTGGTTCGTTTTCTGGCAAGATCAATTCACCCAGACCTGAACGTGGACCAGAGCCCAAAAGGCGCATGTCGTTGGCGATTTTGAACAAAGAGCCAGCAACGGTTTTCAAAGCGCCTGAGAACATGACCATCGCGTCATGTGCAGCCAAGGATTCGAATTTGTTTGGCGCTGTCACGAAGGGCAGGTCGGTGATCTCGGCCATATGTTTGGCCACAGCTTCTGCCCAACCTTTTTTGGTGTTCAGGCCAGTGCCCACGGCAGTACCGCCTTGCGCCAATTCGTAAATGTCAGGCAGGCAAGATTTCACCCGCTCGATGCCTTTGCGCACTTGATGCGCGTAGCCGCCGAATTCCTGACCCAAAGTCAAAGGTGTCGCATCCTGCGTGTGCGTGCGGCCAATTTTGATAATGTCTTTGAATTCTTCGGATTTAGCTTCCAAAGCTGCGGCAAGTTTTTCAAGGCCAGGCAGCAAAACATCACGCGCCTGCATACCAATCGCGACATGCATCGCAGTTGGGAATGTGTCGTTTGACGACTGGCCCATGTTGCAGTGATCGTTCGGGTGAACAGGCGATTTGGATGCCAATTCGCCGCCAAGCATTTCAATCGCGCGGTTTGAAATGACTTCATTGGCGTTCATGTTGGATTGTGTGCCCGAACCTGTTTGCCAAACCACCAAGGGAAAGTTGTCGTCGAATTTGCCGTCAATTACCTCGGTCGCAGCAGCGATGATCGCGTCAGCAAGGTCTTTGGGCAGATTGCCTTGGGCGAAGTTTTCCATGGCACAGGCTTTTTTCACAACACCAAGGGCGCGGATGATCGGCACAGGTTGTTTTTCCCAACCGATTGGAAAGTTCATGATTGAACGCTGAGTTTGCGCGCCCCAGTATTTGTCAGAAGGGACCTCAAGTGGGCCAAAGCTGTCGGTTTCTGTACGGGTATTTGTCATGGGGCTCTCTCCCTTGGTGCAAGCCAAAAATTTGACTTGGCTATACGACTTTGCGCAGCGTCATGCAATGTAAACAGGCCTTTAAGGGCGGCCTGTTAGCGCTACAAAAAGTAAATTTATGAATTACAGTGCAGGTCGGTGTCAGTGAGCACGCGAGATGCCGAATGAATGGCATCTATTCGTCAACATTAAAAAGGGCAGACCCTCTTCAAGCGTGACAGATTATGCGTGACAGATTACTTGCGGAAATTGTCTAATGATACGATTTCAGCCTCTTTCGGGGCGTCATTTTTTTCGACATGTGTGTCCGACTTTTGCGCAGGTTCAAAGTCTGCAACTTCGCTGTCGCTGATCGCGCTGTCGTCCTCTTCGTCAAAATCGTCATCATCGTCGCTGTCTTGGGTTTCAAAGCGCAGACCAAATTCGACGGAAGGGTCCACAAAGGTGCGGATAGCGTCATAGGGAATGAACAAAGGTTCAGGACTGTCACCGAAATTCAAAGTGATTGAGAAACTATCCTCATTCACTTCCAAATTGTCGAACCAATGCTGAATGACCACCGTCATTTCTTCTGGGTAACGATCAGATAACCAATCCGCCAATTCTACGTCGGGATGCATGGTATCGAAAGTTATGAAAAAGTGGTGATCGCCTGGCAAACCGTCTTTACGCACGTTCTCAAGCACTTGGCGGATCAAACCGCGCATCGCATTGTGCATTAGATTTCCGTAATCGATGGATTTTCCCATCACGCATCCTTCCATGTCTTCTTGTCTCTAGCATAGGGGATTCGGGGACGAAGGAAAGAGGCGGTGATAGGCTGATTTTGTAACTTCTGCTCATAATCGGGCATTCGGCATGAAGATCTGTCGAAAATATTCAGCATTCGATCGCAGCGCGTATTTCTTCACGTCAAAGTTTCGCCAGACAGGCACAGCGCAATGGTGTCTTGCGGCAAACATCCCAATTGTTCGAAAAGGCCAATGAAATCGAAATGATTGTGCGCTTCGATGATTTTTTCATCTCTCACACGAATAATCACCTGACCAGAGCAAGTGACAGGATCCATCGTTTTGGCATTCTGCGCCGCAATCGTCACCAATGCCCAAGCCTGATCATCGACCTCCATAGATCGGTCAATCGACACAGTGATATTTCGCACAGATTTTTGAATTGCGGGCACGATTGTTTTAAAATCTTCGAGTTCTGCCGCCAAATTCGACATCAACCCATTGGCCTTGGCCTCTACATCAAAATACTCTGCCACAGCCGTTAAATCGCCTTGTTCCCAGACGCGTTTGTACCAGAGCGTTAACAATTCTATGCCTGTCATAAAAAACCCTTATCCTAGTTTAGGCAGTTTATCCCTGCCTGAAAAAGAAAGAGTTAACGGTCACGCGAAACTTTGCGCGCGAAAAGATACGCGTAGCGAAAAAATGTGGAAGTTTGGGAAAAGTGCAGGTTTCTGTTGCCAGGTACCTGCGAACCCCGCCTGACGCTGCTAGGCGACAGGGCTTAAGATTTCAATGTTTCGCACAGCTTACGCTGCGAGAGCCATTGGAGCTTTGTTGTCATTTGCAACTACTCATTGTGTACCGATAACGGTGGTAACTCACCGAAACAAAGCTAACCCCTTTAGACGTCCGTCGATCCTATTTCGTCCCCATGTGCCCCATCCATGCCTCAAATGAAGGCGATGTGCGGGAGTGATTGGTGGAGACGCAGGGTACCGCCCCCTGGTCCGATCCGCTTATTGCGAGCGCGTTTATGTTCATAGTCGAGCAAGCCCGACAGCACAGATATAGGTGCTGGTGTTCCAAGCTGCAAGTGGGCGCTTGGGGTATTTGGGTTAAAACTGTTGCAAAGTCATTGGCATGTGAATTGACAATCCACCTTACGGCGTAAACTGTCAGGGGCAGGTGCCAAAGATGCGTTGGCCAAGCACAATAGGACGCTTGACCTGTCATCGGCTCTTTGGGGCGCATAAGATGAGGAAAAATATCTGCAGATTAGGGAGGATAGTATGCGGGCATTGATAATGGAACAGGGGCCAGATGGGGTGGCGCAGCCTGTGGTCAAGGACATCGATGGCGGTCTTTTGGTCAAACGTGACGTGACCGTGAAAGTGGAATATTCTACCCTGAATTACAAAGACGGCCTGTGCATGTCGCCCAAAGGTGGCGGCTTGGTGCGCACATACCCCCATATTCCTGGCATCGATTTTGCTGGCACTGTGGAAGCCTCAGAAGACTCACGCTTTTCGCCAGGTGATAAAGTCGTATTGACAGGGTGGCGTGTTGGCGAAACCTATTGGGGCGGCTATTGCCAAGAAGCGCGGGTCGATGGCGACTGGTTGGTGCCTTTGCCCGATGGCATCACGACAGCGCAAGCCATGTCTGTTGGCACAGCTGGATTGACCGCGATGTTGGCCGTGCAAGCCCTAGAAGATCACGGGTTAAAGCCTGAAAATGGGCCAGTCTTGGTCACGGGTGCGGCTGGCGGTGTTGGATCTGTCGCCACTGCAATCTTGGCCAACCTTGGGTACGAAGTTGCGGGTGTCACAGGGCGACCAGAACAAGCTGACTATTTGAAATCCCTTGGGGCCAGTCAAATTATTGCCCGTGGTGACATCAATGAAACTGTAAAGCGCCCGCTTGAATCTGAAACATGGGCGGGCTGCGTTGATGCTGTCGGCGGTGACATGTTGGCGCGTGTCTTGGGGCAAATGAAATACGGTGGTTCTGTTGCAGCCGTTGGTTTGGCGGGGGGCGCTGGCTTGCCCACGACCGTTATTCCGTTTTTGCTGCGTGGTGTGAACCTGCTGGGCATCGACAGCGTGATGCAGCCGTTTGAAAATCGTCAGCGTGCTTGGGCGCGCGTTGCCAAGGATCTGCCAATGGACAAGCTTGAAGCGATGGTTGTCCCCGCCACGTTAGAAGATTTGCCCCAACTGGGGGCCGATATTTTGAAAGGCCAAGTGAAAGGCCGCGTCTTGGTGAAACTCTAAAGCGGTCAAAGCGCAGAAATACAGTGTTTGCTGCATGTGATCAGGTCACCTGCTGCAAACGGTCCCAAGATCGGTTTGAGGGTCAATCAAATTGGCGCTTTAGGCGTGCGGCGCGTCCGCCACGGCGTTTTGTCGGTGCGGGGCTACGGTTTGGCAGTTCTGCCATAATCGCGCGACGCTCCTCAGGCGTCATCAAGCCCCAGCCACCGATTTCATCAATTGATCGCGCGCAGCCAAGACACAGCCGTGTTTCAGGATGTATCTGACAGACTTTGGTGCAGGGGCTTTCCACCTCTTTGCGTGTCCAAATATGGTCGCTGGATGGGGTCATGCTTGTGCTTTCAAATGCCCTAAACGATCCAAAGCGCCTTGCAAAATCAATCCAGCGGCCACTTGGTCAATCTTTTCCGCACGTTTTGCGCGTGACATGTCCGCTTCTAGCATCACGCGGTCAGCCGCGACAGATGACAGGCGTTCGTCCCAATAGGTGATCGGTTGTTCGATCAATTGGCTCAAGTTGCGCGCGAAAGCACGGGTCTTTTGACAGCGCGGGCCTTCGGATCCATCCATATTGCGCGGCAATCCCAAAACAACGCCGCCGATTTCGCGCTCTGCGAAGACTTTGATCAGCTCTTGTGCATCCAGCGTGAATTTCTTGCGCCTTACGGTCATGGCCGAAGACGAAATATTGCGAAAGCGATCCGAGACTGCAACGCCGATAGTTTTATCGCCAAAATCAAGTCCTGCAATGGCGCGCATAGGCTGAAGTTTCGCTGCAAATTCGGTGATGTCGTCAAAAATCTCAGCGCTCATGGTGCCACTCCTGCGGATTGTGCAGCGTTGCGGATCAACGCGGTTGCATCTGGGTCTGTGCTAAACAGCACTTGCGCTTCTGTCCAGATGGCGCGGGCGCGGCTTGTGTCACCCAAAACGCCCAAAGCTGAAATCAGTTGAGCCCATTCTTGCGGGGCTCCCCCTTGATTGGCCAATCGCGCTGACAGTTGATCCACCATAGAGCGTACAAAGGCATCGCGATCTTCATCTGACATATCTGATGCGGCCTCAATGTCGTCTTGTGTCGGGCCTTTTAACGCAGGCGCAGGCAAGGGGGGCAGGGTATAACGAATGCCTGCCGCTTGAGCCAGACTTTCGATCTGGCTGCGAATGGCGGGCACCCAAGGGTCATCCGCTGTGCTGTCATTCAACAGCGCGTTCCACAATTGAAAGGCCGTGTCAGGTCGCCCTGTTTGCACAAACATCAAACCAGCATAGTAGCGCGCTGTGCCATTGTCTGCATCCAAGCTCAAAGATTTGCTGATGGCTTGTTCTGCCTCTGGTGACACATAGCCGCCGACAGATAAGATCATCATATCCGCAAGATCAGCGTAATCTTGGGCGGTGGCGGAAAGCCCTTTCAGTTCAATCACGCGGGACTGTACTCGGTAGGCTTCTTGGTAAAGACCAACAGAGGCCGCATTGCGGGTTAAAATAAGGTGACCTTGCAAATCATCGGGGCGATCTTCAAGCGCAGTGCGCAATTTTTCGAGCAAGGCAAGATGTTGCGGATCAGCCGACGGAAACGCCTGCTCGATGGGGGCTGTTTCTTCCGCTTTGGCTTGCGTGGGGCGCGTGTCGCGCAGGTTTTCGGCCATTTGCAAGCGGCGCTCCAAGGGCAGGTCCATATAATTAGGCGCCCCCATTTTCGCGTATAAGCCAATGCCGCCCAAAAGCACGAAAAGCCCCGCAGTGGCCGCCAGCCATAGGGGCAGTGCCTTGCCTTTGGTTTGCCGCAAAGCTGCACTGTCGAGATCTAAAATTCGGCGTGAGATTTCCAAACGCGCACGCTGGGCGGCCTCAACAGAAAGCAGCCCACGGGCCAAATCACGATCCACTTCGCGCAATTGGTCTTTATAGACCTTCTGTTCCACCGCTGTGTCACCCTGCATTGCATCATCATCGCGACGCGCGCGCAGCAAAACCAAAACCAAAGGGGCAGTGGTCAAAACGGCGATGATAAAGACGATGATCCAAAAGGTCATAAGGCGTATCCGCGATAATTTGGTTGCGTGCTAGATGTAACGGGCTGGGCAGGGATGCGAAAGAGGAGATCAAGTGGATGTGACGCTTTGGCACCGCTTTGGAGGCGTGCTCAGGCGCATTGGCGCAGCAAAACGCGCAGGCGGTGCGAGAATTCTTGCGCATATTTCTTACAGATGTGTTGTCAGCCCTTGACCCCACGGCCGCTTAGGCTCACCTATAGGCCAACGAACACCCCTAATACGAGGACCTTATATTATGGCTTTTTCACTTCCAGATCTACCATATGCACATGACGCGCTTGCTGACCTTGGCATGTCTGCGGAAACACTCGAATTTCACCACGACCTGCACCACAACGCTTACGTCACAAACGGCAATGCTGCGATCGCTGGCACAGAGTGGGAAGGTAAATCCCTAGAAGAAATCATCGTTGGCACATACGACAAGTCTTCTGTGGCACAAAACGGCATCTTCAACAACATCTCACAGCTTTGGAACCACAACCAGTTCTGGGAAATGATGGGTCCAAACCAAACAGCTATGCCAGGTGAGTTGGAAAAAGCTTTGGTTGAATCTTTCGGTTCAGTTGATGAATTCAAAAAGCAATTCTCAGCGGCTGGCGCAGGTCAATTCGGTTCTGGTTGGGCTTGGCTTGTCAAAGACACAGACGGTTCTTTGAAAGTGACCAAAACAGAAAACGGTGTGAACCCATTGTGCTTTGGCCAAACGACTTTGCTTGGCTGTGATGTATGGGAGCACTCTTACTACATCGATTTCCGCAACAAACGCCCTGTTTACCTGACAAACTTCCTTGAGAAGCTTGTGAACTGGGAAAACGTGGCGTCTCGTTTGGGCTAAGCTCACATGCAGATCTAGTGGAGAAGACTTCGGTTTCTCTGCTAACGAAAAGGGCGCTTTTGGGCGCCCTTTTTCACGTTTTAACGTGATTTATTTAGGTAAGCTGCAAGCGACGTAAATCTTCTGTCAGGTCTTCGACGCTGTGCACGGTCTTGAAGTAGGTTTTGTTCACCTCATCAGCAAAACCAGCGTCAATCACATGATCGATCAAGGCCTCAAGCGGTTTCCAATAGTCATTGATGGACAAAAGATAGATCGGCTTGCTGTGCAGCCCAATCTGTTTCCAAGTGAGCACTTCAAAGAACTCATCCAATGATCCCGCACCGCCGGGCAAGACCACGATTGCATCGCAATTCATGAACATGACTTTTTTGCGTTCATGCATGTTTTCGGTCACGACATAAGTGGTCAAATCCGACTTCGCGACTTCCTTTTTAAACAAATGCACAGGGATTGCGCCAAAGGTCACGCCGCCAGCGTCTTGGCAGGCGCGCGCAACCGATCCCATCAGCCCGACGTCGCCTGCGCCATAAACCAAACGCCAACCTTGTTTTGCGATTGCATGACCAAAATCCACAGCCGCTTTTGTGTGACTTGGGTCATCGCCCGCACGAGATCCACAAAAAACGCAAACAGAAAGGGAAAATTGTGACATTTGGCGATCCTTTTGGCTAAAATTGAACGGAAGTCTTTGACCCTTGTTAGGCGCATTGCTACCTTTGCTCAAGTCTTGGCTTTCTGGTCAGGGTATTGGGAATTAGGAATAAAATTATGCCGTTGAAACAGGCTTTGGGGAATGCGGCCGTACCTGTCGCGGGAGGGGTTGCTTTGGCTGCGGTCATCGCGATTGGTGTTGTGCTTGTCACGCAAAAGCAACCACAAGACACGGCTGGATCGGTTCCTGTCACGGATGGGGCTATATTGCCACAGGCACCACAGGCAACAGCTTCAACGTCAACGTCAACGTCAACGTCAGCACCAACTGAAGATATCCGCGCAAAAGATGCACCCACGACCGAACCTGCCCAAGTCGCAGCACAAGATACCAACAAAACCGCCGTCACCTTGCCTGCTTTGACCGCGCCGACGGTCGATGTGGTCCGCATCCCGCAATCGGGCCTTTCCACCATAGCAGGGCAAGCCGAGGCAGGCAGTCAGGTTGTGATTTACATTGACGGCCAAGAAATGGCGCGCAGCACAGCCAGCGCCAGCGGTGAGTATGTCGCTTTGTTTGATATTCCTGCTGTTGATCGCCCGCGCGAAATGCAAGTCTTTGCGATGCGCGATGATGCCCGACAAATGGCTGATGCCTCAGTCGTGATTGCGCCATTCTTGGCCGCCCCCGTCGCGCAGTCGGAGGCAGCAGAGGTGGCTCAAGTTATAGCGCCTGATGGCTCTGACGCGACAGCGCCTGATGGCTCTGACGCGACAGCGCCACAACTAGACGCAGCACAGGTCGATGCCACCAGTGTTGCCCCCATGGTGACCGCGCAATTGCCATCGCCTGACAGTGAAGTACCTAGCGCCGATGCGCCCAAACGGGCGCAGCCGACGGTTATGATTGCCGATGACACGGGCGTGAAAATCTTCCAATCAGCCGCGCCGTTTGATGGGGTTAGCATTGATGCGATCACCTATGACCCCAAGGGGGCGGTGTTTGCCTCAGGACGCGGGCAGGCGAATTTTACCGTGCGTTTGTATTTGGACACTGATCAGCTGATCGACACGCAAGTGGACAAGGATGGCCAATGGCGTGTGGAACTGCCCGTAAAAGCGGGGATCTATTCACTGCGTGCTGATATGATTGATGACACGGGCAAGGTTTTAAGTCGCGTGCAGATCCCGTTTAAACGCGAAGATGTGTCGGTTCTGGCCACGCTTTCAGGGGCGTCTGAGCCTGCGTCACAGCAAGAGGCTGTTGAAACGGACAGTGCAAGCGATGTGGCAACAGATAGCCCAGAAGTTCAAACGCCAACAGCGCAAGACAGTGTAAGTGCAGCCAGCGCAAGTGCAGCCACGCAATCTGTTCCCACCCGTATTGCCTCTGTCACTGTGCAACCTGGCAATACGCTTTGGGGGATTGCAAGCGACACATATGGCGATGGTTTTTTATACGCACGCGTCTTTAATGCCAATGTGGCGCAGATCATCGATCCCGATTTGATCTATCCAGGACAAGTGTTTGTCATCCCGAATGATGTTCAAACCGAAGCGCAATAGGCTTAGATCAAAATCACTTCGGTCTCATCCCTTTCGTTTCTTTGTCTCTCTGCCTATATAGGGTCTCTTGCCCTTGGGGCTTTTAGGACAGAGCGCGTTGCGCTTTGCTCACATCATGCTGAAAGGCCCATAAATGTCGCCACGTCCGTCGATCACCAGTTCCGAAGGCCCTGAAAACGGTTGGAAAGTCGCACGCCAAGTTGTGCCTTACCTTTGGCCGCGCGATTCAAAATCAGCGCGGGTGCGCGTGGTTGTGGCCTTGGTGTTCATGGTCCTTGCGAAAGTTGTATCAGTTTCCGCACCCTATTTTTACAAACTTGTGGTCGATTTGCTCAGCGGTGAAACCGAGGCAGATCCCGCCATGATTTTGATGCTAGGGGCGGTCGGATTGACTGTGGCCTACGGGCTGTCACGTTTGATGACAAACGGGTTTCAGCAATTGCGCGATGCGGTTTTTGCCCCTGTTGGTCAGGCGGCATTGCGCAAACTGGCCTTGCAAACCTTTGAACATATTCACGCCCTGTCCCTGCGCTATCATCTGACGCGCAAGACAGGGGGGCTGAGCCGTATTATTGAACGCGGTGTCAAAGGCGTCGCCTTTTTGTTGAACATCATGCTGTTCGGGATTTTTCCGCTGTTTTTAGAACTGGGCATGGTTTTGGTGATCTTATGGAGCGCCTTTGGCTTTAGCTATTTGGCCGTGGTTGCCGCGACGATTGCCGCCTATGTGGCTTTTACATTCAAAGTCACCGAATGGCGCGTAAAAATCCGCAAAGAAATGAACGATCAAGACAATGACGCCAATCAAAAGGCCGTCGATAGTTTGCTGAATTTTGAAACGGTGAAATATTTCAACGCTGATACCCGCGAAATTCGTCGCTATGATACGGCCATGGCGGCCTATGAAAAAGCGGCTGTCAAAACCGAATATTCATTGGCATTTCTAAACTTTGGCCAATCTTTGTTCATCACTTCAGGCCTTGTGACCGTGATGGTTATGGCCGTTTTGGGCGTGCAAAATGGCGTGATGACTGTGGGCGATTTCGTTATGGTCAATGCTTTGATGATCCAGATCACCATGCCCTTGAATTTTCTCGGTTCTATGTACCGCAATATCCGTCAAGCGATGGTGGATATGGAAGAAATGTTCACCTTGCTGGAACAGCCTGCCGATGTCGTTGATGCGCCTGATGCGAAACCTTTGCAGGTCAATGGCGGTGCTTTGCAATTTAACGATGTGGATTTCGCCTATGATCCCGAACGCCCGATTTTAAAGGGCCTTAATCTCTCTGTGCCTGCGGGTAAAAAAGTCGCTGTGGTTGGCCCCTCTGGAGCGGGGAAATCCACCATCGGGCGTATGCTGTTTCGCTTTTACGATATTGCAGGCGGCAGTTTGACAATCGATGGCCAAGATGTGCGCGATGTAACTCAAGCAACCCTACATGCCGCCATCGGTGTGGTGCCGCAAGATACTGTGCTTTTCAATGATACCGTGCGGTATAATATCGCTTACGGCAAAGACAATGCGACGGAGCAAGAGATTGAAGCCGCAGCCAAAAAAGCGCAAATCCATGAGTTTATTCTCAGCTTGCCCGATGGGTATGACACCCAAGTTGGGGAACGCGGTTTGAAATTATCTGGCGGCGAAAAGCAACGTGTCGGCATCGCACGCACCCTGTTAAAAGACCCACCAATTTTGCTGCTGGATGAAGCAACTTCCGCCCTTGATACCCAAACAGAACGCGATATTTTGGGCGCTTTAAAAGCCGCAGGCGAGGGGCGCACAGTCATCACCATCGCGCATCGTTTGTCGACAATTTCTGATGCCGATGAAATCATCGTCTTGCAAGATGGGCATGTGATTGAGCGCGGCACACATGATACTCTTTTGGCCAAGGGTGGAAAATACAGTGCCATGTGGGCCGCCCAAGCCGAAGATCGCGTTGCCGCTCAATAGGCGCAGATCATGAAAGCAATTTTAATTATCTGAAAACACTCAAAGAGTGATCCATGTAAGTATACCTGTCGTAGACACATAAACAGTCAATGATGGGGGCACAACATGGTGACAATTTGGTGGATCAGGCGCGATTTACGCCTAAAGGATCATCCCGCTTTGACAGCAGCGGCCAAGGCTGGTGCAGTCTTGCCCGTGTTTATTCGTGATGCATGTGTTGATAATTTGGGGGCGGCGCCAAAATGGCGCTTGGGTTTGGGGCTCGAGCATTTAATGCAAGAGATCCAAGACCTTGGCGGCCAAGTGAGCTTGCGCAGTGGTGATCCTTTAACTGTGCTTTCTAACATCGCGCAAGAAACAGGGGCGCAAAGCGTTGTTTGGTCACGTTTATACGATGCCGAGGCGATAGATCGCGACACGGCCGTAAAATCTGGCCTGACTGATTTGGGCCTTACAGTGCAATCCTTTGAGGGTCATCTTCTATTCGAACCTTGGACCGTGCGCACCAAAACCGATGGGTTTTACAAGGTCTATTCCCCGTTTTGGCGCAGTGTCAAAGACACCCCTATCGCAGACAGCTTGCCACAACCCGATGTCGATTGGGCCGCAGCAATAGACACAGAAACACTTAGCGATTGGCAATTGGGCGCTCAAATGCGGCGCGGGGCGAATGTGGTTTTGCCCTATACGCATGTGGGAACTCAAGCGGCCGAGGCGCGCTTGCAAAATTTCATTGAAAATCACGCCGAACATTACAAAGCAAAACGTGATTTTCCCGCTGAAAACGTCTGTTCGGGCCTGTCCGAAAACCTGACCTACGGCGAAATTTCACCCCGCATGATTTGGCATGCGGGTCAATTTGTCATGCAATCAGGGGCTGCAGGGGCAGAGCATTTTTTGAAAGAAGTCACATGGCGCGAGTTTGCCTATCATTTGCTCTACCACCAGCCCAATTTGGCCACTGAAAACTTTCGCGAGGGCTGGGATGACTTTCCTTGGCAAGGCGATAGCGCTGCGGCTGAGCGTTGGCGTCAGGGGCGCACGGGCGTAAAATTCGTCGATGCAGCCATGCGCGAAATGTATGTGACGGGCACAATGCACAACCGTGCGCGTATGATCGTTGCTTCTTATCTTACCAAACATCTGATGACCGATTGGCGTATCGGGCGTGCTTGGTTTGAAGACTGTTTGATTGATTGGGATCCTGCATCCAACGCGATGGGTTGGCAATGGGTCGCAGGCTGTGGTCCAGATGCAGCGCCCTATTTCAGGATTTTCAATCCCGATGGTCAAAGCGCTAAATTCGATGCTGACAACATCTACTTGGACCGTTGGCTCGCCGAAAATAAGCGCAAGCCGAGCGAAACCGCTTTGTCATATTTTGACGCAATTCCAAAGTCTTGGTCGATTTCGGCACAAGATGACTATCCCGATCCAATGATTTCACTTGCAGATGGGCGCAACCGCGCCCTCGAAGCCTATTCCGCAAGGTCAAGTTAAATATTTTTTTCGAAATCCTAGCGTGAACCGAAAAAATCGCGTTACATTTCAAACAACAAGAGTCAGCGTTGTTCAATGCGCGGCGCGATAAGGGGGGCACTATGCTCGATACTGCATCAACAGATCTAAGCGATTCCGAGGTTATTTTGGATATAAAAGGCCAAGGCAATCTGCCGCGCTATTTCACCCAAGTGTTCGAGGCAGCGGGTCAGATGGAACGCGGCCAATTGGATTTTGTGCTGGCCGATGGGCGGGTGTTTCGCGCCAAAGGTATGGCTGACGGCCCTCATGCCACGTTGAACATCAAAAATGATGATGTCTTTGCGCGATTGATCCGCGAAGGCGATCTGGGCTTTTGCGAAGACTACCTAGATGGCGGTTGGGACACACCCGATTTGCAAGCCTTCATGGATTTGATTCATGCGGATAATGACGCGCTTTATGATGGGTTTCCAGGAATGGCATTTGTGCGCGCTTATGAGCGTATGCGTCATTGGTTGCGGTCAAATTCCAAACGCCAAGCCAAGAAAAATATCGCCCATCATTACGATCTTGGAAATGCATTCTATGGGCTGTGGTTGGATGAAACCATGACCTATTCATCAGCTTTGTATGAGACAAACAGTGAAACCCTTGCCCAAGCACAGATCGCCAAATACAAATCCATGGTGGATGAGCTTGGCGTAAAAGCAGGCGATCATGTGTTGGAAATCGGCTGTGGTTGGGGCGGTTTTGCCGAATATGCGGCTGGGCAACGCGGATTGCGTGTGACGGGTCTTACCATTTCGCAAGAACAATTCGATTACGCCCAAAAACGCATAGATAATGCGGGGCTGTCGCATCTTGTCACTCTAAAATTGCAAGACTACCGCGATGAGCTGGCACAATATGATGGCGTTGCTTCGATTGAAATGTTCGAAGCGGTGGGCGAAAAATACTGGCCTGTCTATTTCGAAACGGTGAAAAAATGCCTCAAACCAGGCGCGCAAGCGACCTTGCAGATCATAACGGTGCAAGAACGACGCTTTGAAATCTACCGCAAGAATGTCGACTTCATCCAGAAATTCATCTTTCCAGGCGGCATGCTGCCCAGCCCGAATGCACTGCGTTCACAGATTGATCTGGCGGGCTTACAGTTTGAAAAGTCAAAGGAATTTGGCGAAAGCTACAGTAAAACATTGCGTATTTGGTATGATGATTTCAACGCGAAATGGGATCAGATCGAACCGCTTGGATTTGACGCGACGTTTCGAAAAATGTGGAATTTTTATCTCACCTCTTGCGCTGCGACGTTTCACAGTGGAAATTGCGATGTAACACAGATCACAATGTCCAAACCAAAGCAGTAAATTATGCCCACAGCCCCAAAACTTGTCGCCGCACTCTGGTTCGCAGCTCTGGCGTGGTTTTGTGCTGGGATGGTGACAAGATATCTGCCAGAAGGCACGCAGCTGGGCCATTTTGCATTGATTTCAGCAGGTTTTGGCGGCTTGGTCGGCTGGACTTTCCTAGGGCGGCGCGCGGGCGATACAATGCGCGCGGCCTTGGGGTATGGGCTCACCGCTGTGGCTTTAACTGTGTTTTACTGTCTGTTCTATTTTTCAGCCGAAAAGATGGTGCAGCGGTCGTTGAACAACCGATACGATGGCCCAATGGATGCAGTGGTTAGTGTTGTTGAGCTGATGGGTGAGTATTTGATTTTGGTTGCTAAAATTGATGTCATCCTTGTGTTGCTGATCGGCGGGCTTTTTGGCGGGTGGTTGGTTGAAAAGGTTGGGCGAAAATGGTCATGACATCGGTTTTCACGGCGCTGGCTGATAGATTTTCCGATGACGAGCTGACTTACCTTGAAACAGTGCTCGCAGGGCCAGAACCCTTTTTAACGCCTGAGTTTATCAAAGAGGCAGCGCATGAAATATTGCTCTACCGCGCTTTTGAACCCGCAGAACAGGTGGCCAAGCGCCGCCACGTTATTTGTGTGCGTGCCGATACACGCTTGCGTGCAAAAGCGGGGCGCGCTTTGGGGCAGGGTGGTGTGAGGCGCAGTCAGTTTTCCGCGCAGGATGTCAAGGTAACTGGGCGCCAAATGCCCTATTCCAAGTTCTTTGGCCTTGAAGATATACAGTTTTCCCATCCGAAATATACAGGCGGCTATTCTGACACAGTGGATCGCGCCACCTTTGTTATGGCGGATGCAGTGACTGTTTTGCCCTATGATCCCAAGCGCCAAAGGGTGCTGGTGGTCGAACAGTTTCGTGCAGCGCCCTATGTGCGCGGCGATCAAAAACCATGGATATTGGAACCCATCGCAGGGCGCATTGATCCAGGCGAAACACCTGAAAGCACGGCACATCGCGAAGCGATAGAAGAAGCGAATATTACATTTTCCAAATTGCACTGCGTCAGTGGATATTACCCATCTCCAGGGGCTGCGACGGAATATATTTGGTCCTATGTTGGTATCGCAGATTTGCCCGACGACTGCGTTGGCGTCAGTGGCTTAGAAACAGAAGATGAGGATATCGCCAGTCAACTCATAAGCGTTGATGATTTTCTCGATTTGGCCGATCAAGGCGCATTGGACACAGGGCCATTGATGGTGACAGCCCTGTGGTTGGCGCGCCATAAAGACCGCCTATAGGGCTTTGAGAGGCGTGGATTGCGCCCGTGCCTGTGCTAGTGTCAGTGTGCCCGTGCCCGTGCCTGTGCTTGTGTCAGTCTTCTTTCGGTCTGAGCCACAGCCAGATCAATGCAGCACCAGCCAGCGTTAAAAACGGGATCATCGCAATGTTAACAGCGCTCCACCCATTTTGCGCTGTGCCGCCTGAACAATTCATCAAACCGCCAGAGGCAAGCGAGGCAAATGTCACGCCGCCGAAGACCAACAGATCATTCATGCCCTGTACGCGTCCACGTTCAGCGGGTGTATGGGCTGCCGATAGCATGGCTGTCGCCCCGATAAAGCCAAAGTTCCAACCAACGCCCAGCAAGATCAAAGCGATAAAGAAGTTTTCCAAAGTCACGCCTGACAGGGCGACACCGCCTGCGACAGCCAAGATCACAAGACCGATGGCCATGATTTTCTCAACGCCGAACCGTGCAATCAAGCTGCCCGTGAAAAACGATGGAATGAACATCGCGAGCACGTGGAAAGACACCACGTCGGCTGCATTATTTTGCGTAAAGCCGCAGCCAACAACCGCCAAAGGCGTGGCGGTCATAACCAAATTCATCAAAGCGTAAGACACCATGCCAACGATAATTGCCACAGCGATACGAGGGGTTTTTAACAGTTCCAATTTGCTGCGACCAAGGCTTTCACCTTCTTTCGGCGCAGGCGGCTTGGGAATGTCGATAAAGAGGAACAAGGCTGAACCTAAGACATTTATCGCGATCACGGCCAAATAGGTGCCCAGAAATGGGACCACCATGGATTGCGCAGTCAGTTTGACAAGTTGCGGACCGATGATGGCCGACGCCAATCCGCCTGCCATAACATAAGAAATGGCCTTGGGACGAAAGGCTTCAGAGGCCGTATCCGTGGCGGCAAAGCGAAAGAAGCCTTGCGAGGATTGATAGATGCCTGTGAAAAGTCCTCCCAAGACAAACAGCCAAAAGTTTTGTTGCAACAGGGCGATTGCGCCAATGGCTGCGCCCAAAGCCCCTGCGCCAGCCCCAATGAAAAATCCAATCCTGCGCCCGTATTTTTGCATGATGTTGGACATGGGCGTGGCCGATAACATAGATCCCAGCACTGTGGCGGTGATCGGCAAGGTGGCAAAACAAATATTTGAGGCCAATGACTGACCTGCAAGCCCTGCAATCGTGAAAATCATCGCCATTTGGGCGCCCAAAAACGCTTGGGCTGCGACAAGAATAAAGACATTGCGCTTGGCGCGTGCATGGTTTGCAGCTGTGCTCAGATCAGTCATTCTAAAACTTCTTTTGACAAAATATATTAGACCCATGGTTTAAGGGCATTTGCAGAAAAATACATGTCAGTTTTTGTGCGCAGGGCATCACGATTTTTGATCAGTTTGTTAAGGCTCAGTCCGTTCAGCCGTGCCGCGATCAATGAGATGCATGAATGATCCTGAGACCGATCCGTCAACCAATCCTGTATCGGGCAAGTCTTTGTCCATTGCATCCGTTACGCTGAACAATGGCTGACCTTTGGCACTTACGGTCGTCGCGTAATGAAACTCATGCGCTTTCCAATGGCCGTGAAACATAGGCGTGTGCGCGGTCAGATTGCGATAACCCAAATGCAACTTGCGGGTTTGGAAAGATGTTTCCAGACCCAAAAGTCCCGCCATTTCATGCCTGTGGCCGTCTGCGTCGATCAATCCTGCGCCCAAAACCATATAGCCGCCGCATTCGCCGTAAATCTGGGCTTGGGTGGCGGCTGCGCGCAGCCCTTGTAAAAACCGAGTGTTCCCAGCCAAGGCCCCTGCGTGAAGTTCGGGGTATCCTCCTGGCAAATAGACAAAATCAGCAGGTGCAGGCGCTTGATCAGCGAGGGGCGAAAAGAAGGATAATTCCGCGCCCTGCGCCTGCCAATCGGCCAAAATATGAGGATAGGCAAAGGCAAAGGCTTGGTCTTGGGCGATGGCGATCTTTTGCGCGGGTGGGGCAAGGCGCTGTGGGGGTTGGCCTTGGGGGATTTCCGAGCACAGCGACAAAAGGGCGTCGATATCCACATGTGCTTCCACACAATCCGCAGCCTGATCAAGAAAATCCTCAAGATCACTGCGCTCATGCGCTTGCACCAATCCCAAATGACGATCTGGATGGGCAAGCGTGTTATCACGCGGCACCGCCCCCAAAACGGGCAAACCCACAGGGGCCAAAGCGCGGCGCAACATCTGCGCATGGCGCGGTGATCCGACCTTGTTTAAGATAACGCCTGCGATCTTTACGTTTGGATCATGACGGGCAAACCCCGCCAAAACGGGTGCGATGCTTTGCGCCATTCGTGAGGCATCAACAACCAATACCACGGGGCAGTTAAACAAACGGGCCAAATCGGCGCTGGCGCCTTTCCCATCACGCGCAGGGTCAATGTGCCCAGCGCCATCAAACAGGCCCATCGCGCCTTCGATCAGGACTGTATCTTCGCCGTCTTGTGCAAGACTGTGTAGCCGATCAGGCCCCATCGCCCAAGCATCCAAGTTAAAACAGGTCTGGCCACAGGCAGCTTCGTGAAAGCGGGGGTCGATGTAATCAGGGCCAGATTTCGCGCCCCGCACAGGGAGTGCGCGGCGTGCGAGGGCGCGCAGCAAGCCCAGCGTGATCGTGGTTTTGCCCGACCCAGAACTGGGCGCAGCTATCACGATAGCACGGCTCAATCACGCACCTCAGCAGGTTTGCCGCGCCCCAATGGATCAAGATTGCGAGGCTGTTCGCCACGCATCAAAGCCTGCCAGTCTAGGACTTGGCGCATCAAAACAGCACGCCCGACACAGATAATCGCAGGCGGTCCCATTTCGGTTTTGGCAATGTCATCAAGCATCTGCCCCAAAGTTGTTTCCAGCACCTTTTGGTTTGGCGTGGTGGCTTGCGATACGATTGCGACAGGTTCATCTGCGGCGCGCCCAGCGCCCATAAGGCCCGCGCGAATGGAAGGGGCATGTTTCATGCCCATGTAGATCACCAAAACGCCTGAGGATCGCGACAGGGCATCCCAATCCAGTGTTTTTGTGGCTTCCCCCGTTTGATCGTGCCCTGTGACAAAGGTCACAGCTTGGTTCACATCGCGGTGGGTCACAGGGATGCCCGCATAGGCCAAGCCGCCGATACCAGCCGAAATACCCGGCACAATGCGCACTGGCACACCGTGTTGGATCAATGTTTGCGCTTCTTCACCGCCACGTCCAAAGACAAATGGATCGCCGCCTTTCAGGCGTAAGACGCGTTTGCCTTGCTGTGCCAAATCCACCAGCGTCAGCGATATATCGACCTGCTTGGCCGAAGGCTTACCGCCACGTTTTCCCGCGTAAATCTTTTCCGCCTCAGGGCGTGCCCAATCCAAAATTTCAGGCGCGACCAGAGCATCATAGACTATGACATCTGCTTGGCGCAGAGCGTTCACAGCGTGCAGTGTCATCAGACCCGGATCGCCGGGGCCTGCGCCGCACAGCCAGACCCAGCCAGCTTCGATACTGGGCCAATTTTCATTTGGGAGTGTGAGTGTTGATTCTTCCATAGCTGATTTATGACGCAGAGCACGACAAGGTAAAAGGGATCAGCGTCTTTCTCGCGCGTTTTGCAAAATAAAACGCATAGCCTTTCCATGCTGGGCTGTTTTATAGTCACATCTATGAGTGATGCATCCAAACCTTTGCGCCGTGGTTGGACCACAGGGGCCTGTGCCACAGCCGCCACCCGCGCGGCCTTGATGGCGCTTTGGGGCGAAGGCTTTCCCGTCAAAGCGCGTATTACATTGCCCAAAGGTGAACGGCCCGAGTTTGCTATATCCTATCAGGCTTGCGGAAGCGATTGGGCCGAAGCGGGCATTATTAAAGACGCAGGCGATGATCCTGATGTCACCCATGGGGCCGAAATTCGCGCCCATGTACGCGCCTCATCTGGGGGCGTTATTTTTAAAGCTGGGGCAGGGGTTGGCACTGTGACCAAAGCTGGGCTGCCGATCGGTGTGGGGGAACCTGCGATCAACCCTGTGCCGCGCGATATGATGACCGCTCAGGTGGTCGAAATGGCCAAGCGCTTGGGGCAATCTCCAGATGTTGAAATCACCATTTCCATTCCTGATGGCGAAAGCATTGCTGCAAAAACATGGAACCCGCGCCTTGGCATTGTCGGCGGCCTGTCGGTTTTGGGCACCACTGGGGTTGTTCGGCCCTTTTCTTGCGCGGCTTGGATCGCATCAATCCATCGCGGTATTGATGTGGCGCGCGCTGAAGGTCTAACACATGTGTCAGGCTGCACAGGCGCAACATCCGAGCGCACTGTGCAAGCCCATCATAAGTTGCCAGATGCGGCCATGTTGGACATGGGGGATTTCGTCGGCGGCATGTTGAAATATCTCGTGAAGCATCCCGTAGACCGCGTGACCATCGGCGGGGGTATTGGCAAAATTGCAAAGCTCGCCCAAGGAGAGATGGATTTACATTCCAAACGTGGCCAAGTTGATTTGCAGTTTTGGGCCGATACGCTTGACTTGCCCGCGCTTGCCCATGCCAATACAGCCCTTGAAGCCAGCCAGATTGCAGGGGCAGTTTTCGCGCAAACCGTAGCGCAAAAAGCCTTAGAAACCGTGCAAGCGCGGTTTTTGGAAGCGGCTGACGGGCGTAAAATCACCTATGATATCATCGTTATTGACCGCGCTGGTGCAATTCTCGCCAGCGCTTCTTAGAAAGATCTTCCTATGATACTTCTTTTGGCCGGCACGGCTGAGGCGCGCAATCTCGCCAGTTATCTTACTGATGCAGGGATCGATTGTATCGCTTCCTTGGCTGGGGCGACGCGCAACCCTGCGGATTTGGCTGTGCCGACACGCCATGGTGGATTTGGTGGGGCTGACGGATTTTGTGCCTTTCTTGAGGCCGAAAATATCACGGCTGTAATCGATGCAACGCATCCTTTTGCCGAAAAAATCACCGCACGTACGGCGCAAATTTGCAAGGCGCGTGATCTGCCATATTTGCGGTTTGAACGCGCGCAGTGGATTTCGCGCACGGGCGATGCTTGGCATCGCGCTGACAGTTACGCCGATTTAGATCGGCTTATTCCTAAATCTGCACGTGTGTTCGTGGCCACTGGACGCCAAAGTTTGGCTCACTATGCGGATCTGCAAGACCGCCATCTTATGTGCCGTGTGATTGATGCGCCTGACGCGGATTTTCCTTATCCCAATGGCGAATGGATTGTCGGACGTCCGCCTTTTTCACAAGACAGTGAAATGGCCCTGTTTCAAAAGCTAAAACCCGATTGGCTGGTGGTGAAAAATTCAGGCGGTGCCTCCGGCAAAACCAAACTGGCTGCAGCGCGCGCTTTGGGTATTCAGGTGGCAATGATGACACGCCCGAAGGAGCCTATCGGAATTGAGCGGCGAGAACAGATTTGCGATGCCTTGGACTGGGCCGAACAATGGGGCGGCTAGCGGGGGCTGAGGAAACTGGCCCCAGTCCCATCACCTGTCAGGCGGATGTGGATCGCGCGGCAGAGCGGCTCGCAGGTTTGGTGCCACAATTTTGCAAAGCATATGCACTAACGGGGCCGCTTCCTTTGCGCCTGCGCAAGGATGGTTTCGGCGAACTGGCCTCAGCCATCGTCAGCCAACAGGTTTCAGTTGCCTCAGCAAATGCCATTTGGGCGCGGGTCTGTGCGGCAGGCTATGATCGCCCTGCGCCTATCATTGAGGCCAGTGATGACGCCCTGCGCGCTTGCGGCTTGTCGCGCCCAAAGGTCAAATATTTGCGGGCCTTGGCTGAGGCAAATATTGATTTTATCGCCTTGCGTTCGGCCTCAACCGATGAGGTGATCGACAGGTTAACCCAAGTCAAAGGAATCGGGCGTTGGACTGCTGAAATATACGCTAAGTTTTCGCTGGGTCACGCAGATGTCTTTGCGGCCAATGATTTAGCGCTGCAAGAAGGCGCACGCCTTTTGTTTGAACTGCCACAACGGCCCACAGAAAAACAGATGCGCCTGATGGCTGAAGACTGGGCCCCCGATAGGTCTGTTGCAGCGCGGCTTTTATGGGCCTATTACCATGTTGAGAAAACCCGTGAAGGAATAAGATAATGTCCGTGCTTGAGCATAAAATCAAAGAAAGCCATTCAGGATCAGCCCATTCTGTTGTGGTGTTTTTGCATGGCTATGGTGCCAATGGCGAAGACCTATTGGGCCTTGCTGAACCGATGGCCGAACATATGCCTGATACGGTGTTTTATGCGCCCGATGCGCCAGAACAATGTATTGGCAATCCGATGGGATTTCAGTGGTTTCCCATTCCTTGGATTGATGGATCATCCGAAGAAGAAGCCCGCGCAGGTATGGAGCGCGCCTCAGCCGAATTGAATGCCTATTTGGATGACATTTTGGTGGATCTGGATCTTGAGCCTGAAAACATGGCCATCGTCGGCTTTTCGCAAGGGACCATGATGGCGCTGCATGTGGCGCCGCGCCGCGAAGATGCTGTTTCAGGTGTGGTTGGTTTTTCAGGGCGCCTGTTGGAACCCGAAATGCTAAGTGATGAATTGCGCGTCAGGATGCCCGTTTTTCTGGCGCATGGCGATCAAGACGATGTTGTGCCACCCCAGTCTTTGCCAGCTGCAGTGCAAGCTTTGGAAACCGCTGGGTTTGAGAAAGTATATGCCCATGTGATGGAAGGCACCGCTCATGGAATCGATCCCGATGGGCTGTCTATGGCTTTGGCCTTCTTGCGTGAACAGCTTGGCTACGAATAAAAGCGGGTTTTAACGGGTTTTATCGGCTAGAAATGGCTGGTAATTCACTCTTATTGGCGAAATTTAGGCAATCTTTAGATATTTGTTGGAAAACTGTCAGAACCGCTTGACCTGCTTCATCTAATTGTTACGGTTCAGTTAAGAACACGTTTTGGAGGACTGTCCTATGGAATTGATTTTTGCTTTTGGCGCCGCCGCAGCTTTGGTTTTGGCTGGCCTGTCATTTCTGCCGCAGCCTCAGCCACGCGCAGTTCGCGTGCGCGCCGAAAACAAGCGCCGCCTGTAAGCGCCACACAGTTATGCGACGCAGCACATGCTGCGCCACTGTACCAATAGTTTCAAAAGGTCGCTCGATAGGGCGGCCTTTTTCTTTGCGATATTGATGAAATGAAAAGCGTCATAGCACTGTCATTTTACATTGATATAGCAGGGACAGCACTTTGGCAGATAGAGGGTATTGCCACCTGTTGGCCGCTATATATAGTAAATGTTAAGTTGAGAGGTCCAGGCCTTTGACTGGTCGCGATCCAGCTTGATGATTGACGTTGCAGATGGAAATTGAAATGGACAGTGAGTTTAGGACAGAATTTGTAAGAGAACCAAATGCGCGAAAAATGCATCCTGCTCTGGTGCTGAATGCGGATTACAGGCCCTTGTCCTACTATCCTTTATCCCTGTGGCCATGGCAGGAAGCGATCAAGGCAGTTTGGTTGGACCGCGTTGATATTGTTGCAGAATATGATCAGACGGTACGCAGTCCGCGACATGAAATAAAAATCCCTTCTGTTGTCGTTCTCAAAGACTATGTCAAACCTCAAAAGCGCGTGGCCTTCACGCGCTTTAATTTGTTTTTACGGGACGAATTTTGCTGCCAATACTGTGGGTCCAAGGGCAATTTGACCTTTGATCACGTCATTCCGCGCGCCCGTGGGGGAATCACCTCATGGGAAAATGTAGTGGCAGCCTGTCAGAAATGTAATTTGCGCAAAGGTTCGAAATCCCTGCGGCAAATCGGTATGACCTTGCGTAAAACGCCGCGCGCGCCTGAAAATTCGCAATTGCACAATGTTGGGCGCAAGTTTCCACCCAACCACCTACATGAAAGCTGGATCGATTTTCTCTATTGGGATTCAGAACTGGAAGCCTAAGGCGACTCTACGCAGAACAAGACGCCCCGCCGAGCACGCAGAATTTCGCGCAATGGGGATGGTTTAAGGCCACATCTTTTTGCGCTTCCTTCAATGTCACCCCAAGGTCGAATTGACGGTCATAGGGCAGCAAAGTACAGGCAGCCACGGAGGGGGCTTCGCCTTTGCGCTTCACGACCATCCGCGAAGAGGCACACATCACACTGTCGGGCGATTTGTCTAAAATACCCCAACACTCTGTGGTGATTTCAGGCACCTCAACACGGGCATCCATTTCAGGAAAAATCACTGTTATTGCAGGGTTTTGCGCGTCGATCTTATAGTTGCGGGCACGGTATAGATCTGCAAATCCGCTGCGCGCCTCTGCATCAGTTTCATGCCACAAAGATCGTGCAGCCACAGCCATCGAAATACCCGCATCGCGCAGCCAATCCATACCGTCTAATGTGCGACTAAAGCTGCCAAGCCCGCGCATTTCGTCATGGTTTTCTTGCGACCAGTGATCCAATGAGATCCGCAGGGTCAGCTTGTTGGGAAATTCCCTATTCAAAGCCACAAGGCCCGCCTGAACAGCGGGGCGTTGCATGGGCTGCATGGCATTGGTCAGGATCAACACCTCATAGCCACGCGCCAAAGCAGCGCGTGTCATATCAATCATATCGGGGTTCATAAACGGTTCGCCGCCAGTAAAGGCGATTTCGCGCAAATCCCAGTCTAGGCCCTCCAGTTCATCCAAATAGGCGGTGACTTCTTCGGTGGTGATGTAAACCAAGGCATCGTTTTTGGGTGAACTGTCGATATAGCAATTGACGCATGTGATATTGCAAAGGGTGCCCGTGTTGAACCAAAGCGTTTGTGGATTGGTCAAAGCCACGGTCGCGCGTTTTTCACCCTTGGCTGTCACATTTGGATTGATGAATTTTTCACCATGTGGCCAAGAAGGATGTGCTGCATCGAAGTCTTTCATAGATCCACCCGTTGAGGTTCATTTTAACTGTGGTATGCGTTTGTAATGCCATAGAAAAGGCGGTTTTGCCTATGCCACGCCATCGTTATCGTATTCATAAGAGCAGACCTTGGCCTAAAGTCAGGCAAAAATCCAATCACTTTGGCTGACGAAATGGAAAACGGATGCTAGACTTTGCGCAAATGCATCATTAAACCCGCATTTAACATGGGCGCGTTAGCGCTAACGAACTACAGCACAGCAGATCGCTTGCACAAAGCGTGACGCAGGAAAACAGCGCTCTGCTGCGCACAAAAGGAGAAGCACATGGCCTCACGGGTTATTCCTGTCGACGATTTCGATCTGGTCATCTTTGGTGGCACAGGCGATTTGGCACGCCGCAAAATTTTGCCAGGCCTGTACCGCCGCTACTGTTCGGGTCAGATGCCTGCGGATGCGCGTATCATCGGGGCCGCACGGTCTGATTTTGGCACAGCTGAGTTCCGCGATATGGTGCGCGATGCCATCAATGAGTTCTCGCAAAAGAACGACTGCGATGAGAATAAAATCGAACAGTTTTTAGGCCAATTGCACTATGTGACCATCGACGCCAAAGGTGAAGATGGATGGGCCGAGCTGAAAGGCCTCATGCGTGATGGGGTGGTCAAATCCTTTTATTTCTCTGTCGCACCAAGTCTGTTTGGTGCGCTTGCAGAGCGTCTGCACACCAATGAGATTTCCGACAAAGACAGCCGTATTGTTGTGGAAAAACCTTTTGGCCGTGATCTCGAAACCGCAAAGGCGTTGAACGCCGATCTTGCGGAGCATTTTGATGAGACCCAGATTTACCGTATCGATCACTATCTTGGCAAAGAAACCGTGCAAAACCTTATGGCTGTGCGCTTTGGCAATATCTTGTTCGAACCATTGTGGAACGCGCAATTTATCGACCACATTCAAATCACTGTGGCGGAAACTGTCGGAGTGGGCGGGCGCGGCGAATATTACGACCGTGCAGGGGCCATGCGCGATATGGTGCAAAACCACCTGATGCAGCTTTTGTGTTTGATCGCAATGGAACCGCCCAGCAAATACGATCCTGATGCTGTGCGTGACGAAAAACTCAAGGTCATCCGTGCCCTTGAACCCATCGCGCCACATCACATTGTGCGCGGCCAATATGACGCGACAGAGACAGAACAATCATACCGCGAAGATGCAGGCGATCCCAAATCGCGCACCGAAAGCTATATCGCGCTGCGCTGCGAAATCGCCAACTGGCGGTGGGCAAACACACCGATCTACATGCGCACAGGTAAAAAACTGAAAGCCCGCGCGTCAGAAATCGCTGTCGTATTCAAAGAAACGCCGCATTCTATTTTCGGCGAAGAGGCAGGCAAACACGCCAATGTGTTGCGTATTCGTTTGCAACCCAATGAGGGTATCACCCTGCAAGTGACGATCAAAGAACCAGGCCCAGGCGGGATGCGTTTGATAGATGTGCCGCTTGATATGTCCTTTGCGGATGCTTTGGGCGACGAAGAGGATGTGCCAGACGCCTACGAACGGCTGATCATGGATGTGATGCGCGGCAACCAAACCTTGTTTATGCGCGGCGATGAAGTCGAAGCTGCATGGGCATGGACGGATCCTTTGATCAACGGTTGGACTGCACGCAATGACGTGCCCAAGTTGTATGATGTTGGGTCTGCGGGGCCAAGCGATGCTGACATGATGTTGAAACGTGAAAAACGTGCATGGCGGGAGATCAAAGAATGAACTTTATCGAATATTCAGACCGCGAAATTCTAATGCTGGAACTGGCGGATGTGATTGCTGGGCAATTGCGCTCAGCCTTGGCGCAATCTGATCGCGCCTCTATGTCTGTGCCTGGTGGCACAACGCCTGGTCCGATTTTTGATACGCTCTCGGGGGTGCATTTGGATTGGGACCGCGTTGATGTGATTTTGAATGATGAACGCTGGGTGCCTGAAACCTCTGATCGCTCCAACACGGCCTTGCTGAAACGGCGTTTGATCACGGGGGCTGCGAGTGCGGCGACTTTGGTTCCACTTTACACAGATACCCCGACACCAGAAGAGGGTTTGGACAGCTTGATGCCAGCGATCGACGCGGCATTGCCATTAGATGTCTTGGTGCTTGGCATGGGCTTGGATATGCATACGGCGAGTCTTTTTCCAGGCGCAGATCAACTTGAACTGGGCCTGTCAGACGCGGCGCCAACTTTGCTTGCGATGCGGGCTCCTGGTGCGCCAGAACCACGTATCACCCTGTCTGCGAAAGCCCTGAAAACCGCTGTTTCAACGCATATTTTGATCACGGGCGATGAAAAACGCTCAGTGGTCGAAAAGGCGCAACACCTGTCCCCAGATGAAGCCCCCATAGCTGCGTTCTTGCGTCATGCTGATGTGCACTGGGCGCCATAAAATCAATACGCAGGGGCGCATTTTGCGTCCTTTCGATCACTTGCTCGTATCCGTTAAGGGCAATTCAACTCTGCCCGAATAAGCAGAAATTACGCCTGAGAGGAAATGAAATGTCCGCAGATTTTTCACATCTAAAAGCCCTTCAAACCGCCCAAGATCAGCGCAAGATTTTGGACCTATTTGCTGCAGACCCTGATCGAGCTGATAGATTTTCAGCGCAGGCTGATGGGCTGTTGTTTGATTACTCGAAAACCAATCTCGATGAAGACCAACGCAGCGGTTTGATTGCTTTGCTGGATGAAACAGGTGTCGGCGCAAAGCGTGACGCAATGTTTGAAGGCAGCGCCATAAATGACACCGAAGGGCGTGCCGTTTTGCACACTGCCTTGCGCAATCTGGATGGCGATGATGTCATGGTTGATGGCAAGGGCGTGATGAAATCTGTGCGTCACACTTTGGCGCGTATGGATGATTTTGCTGATCGCGTCCGCCGCGGCGATATCACTTCATCCGCGGATACGCCTTTCGAAGATGTAGTGAATATCGGCATCGGCGGTTCTGATTTGGGTCCTGTAATGGCCTATGAGGCGTTAAAACCCTATGCCGATGGTCCGCGGTGCCATTTCGTATCCAATGTCGATGGCGCGCATATCCATGACGTGCTTAAAGGGCTTAACCCGCTGACAACGCTTGTGATTGTTGCGTCAAAAACCTTTACCACCATCGAAACGATGACCAATGCCGAAACGGCTAAGTCTTGGTTGATGAAACATGTGGGCAAAGAAGGCATTTCCAGTCATTTCGCAGCGCTATCAACTGCGCGCGATAAAACCGCCGCCTTTGGCATTGATCCCGATTTGGTTTTTGGTTTCGAAGACTGGGTTGGCGGGCGCTATTCCGTTTGGGGGCCTATTGGCCTGCCTTTGATGCTTGCGATTGGACCTCAAGATTTCGCACAGTTTTTGCGTGGCGCCCAAGCCATGGATCAGCATTTCAAAACCGCCCCATGGGATGAAAACCTGCCAGCGCTTTTGGCTTTGACTGGGATTTGGCACAACCAAGTCTGCGGCTATGCAACGCGCGCGGTCTTGCCTTATGAGCAACGTCTGGTGCGTCTGCCTGCTTATTTGCAGCAGCTGGAAATGGAAAGTAACGGCAAGCGCGTGTCTATGGATGGTCAGGAATTGCCTTATCATTCAGGCCCTGTTGTCTGGGGTGAGCCTGGCACCAATGGCCAACATGCTTTTTACCAGCTGATCCACCAAGGCACGCGCGTTATTCCGTGTGAATTTATGGTGGGCCGTTACGGGCATGAAGCGTCGCTTAAACATCATCACGAACTACTGGTGTCAAACTGTTTGGCCCAATCCGAAGCCCTGCTGCGCGGCCGCACCTTTGAAGAAGCGCGTGCGTTGATGGCCGCAAAAGGCTTTGAAGGGGATGAACTCGATCGCCAAGCACATCACCGTGTGTTCCCGGGCAACCGTCCAACGACGACTTTGGCCTATGACAAGCTGACGCCCTATGTTTTGGGACAGATTGTTGCGCTTTATGAGCACCGTGTCTTCGTTGAAGGCGTTGTTTTGGGCATCAATTCTTTTGATCAATGGGGCGTAGAGCTGGGCAAAGAACTGGCTGTGGCATTGCAACCTGTCTTGGCAGGGGCACAAGATGGTGCAGGCAAAGACGGATCAACCCTGAATTTGGTGAAATTCCTAAAAGTATAACAAATTCAGTCCTGTATGATGTGACCCGTAGAATAACTTCTGCGGGTCTTTTCGTATCGAGCGCGTAAAATCACAGCGCTCGGCAGTATATGGAACCTGAAGCAGCCTGTCTGATGTTTTGGAAAGTCTGGAGCGGGTAACGAGAATTGAACTCGTAACTAAAGCTTGGGAAGCTGCCGTGATACCTTTTCACCATACCCGCTCATTTGGTTTCATTACGGCGTCAAAGGGCAGGCGTCAAGCGGTGGAACGCCTGCGACACCGCCCTGACGATAAGATTATCCGCGCCGTCTGCGCCCACGTCCACGTGCGCCGTCTAATCCGCCTGAATTAAAGGATGGATCGGGCAGGGGCACAATGGCACGCAGGCCCGAAAACGGCGCTGTCGCATGAGGAATAGCATTGGCCGCAACAAAATGTTCTTGGAAACGCGGCTCAATCGCTGTTTCGACTTTGGTGATTTTATGCACTAAGTCTTCGACCTCGCGGCGTGCTGCGACGTTCAAAAGTGCGATTTGCGCGCCAGTGCCCGCCGCATTGCCTGCGGATGTCACATGTTCCAAAGCGCAATCGGGGATCATGCCCAAAACCATCGCGTGCTTTGGCGAAATATGAGCGCCAAAAGCGCCCGCAAGCACCACGCGGTCAACGCTATCAGTGCCAAATTCATCCATCAGCAAACGCGCCCCTGCATAAAGGGCGGATTTCGCCAATTGAATGGCACGAATATCGCCTTGGGTGACTTCTACAACAGGGCCGCCCGTCTCGGACCCATCAAAGATAAGGTAGGAATGGGTGCGACCTGTGGGTTTGCTACGCGTGGTACCCGTTTGCTCGGCTGAACCAATCAATCCGCCCGCATCCAACAGTCCAGCGATGCGCATTTCTGCCACGGCTTCGATGATGCCCGATCCGCAAATCCCTGTGACACCTGTTGTCGCAATTTGGGTTGAAAAATCAGGATCGGTTGACCAGAGGTCGCAGCCGATCACTTTGAACCTTGGCTCTTTGGTGATGGGATCAATTTCGACACGTTCGATTGCGCCTGGTGCGGCGCGCTGCCCGCTGGATATCTGCGCCCCTTCAAAGGCAGGCCCCGTGGGCGATGAACAGGCCAGCACGCGGGTTTTATTGCCCAACAAGATTTCGGCATTGGTGCCCACATCGACAATAAGCGTCAGTGGATCAACCTTTTGCGGCGCTTCAGACAGGGCCACGGCCGCGGCATCTGCACCCACATGGCCAGCGATCAAAGGCAGGATATACACTTGGGCATGGGGCGCCAAATTCAGGTCCAAATCCGCAGCCGTGATATCAAGGGCGTTTGATGTGGCCAAAGCAAAGGGGGCTTGGCCCAGGGGAATAGGGTCAAGACCCAGCAACAAGTGATGCATTACGGGGTTCATGACAAAGACGGTTTCAAAAATATCGCTGGTTTCGATGCCTGCTTGTTGGGCCAAATCTTGCGCCAAACCATTCATGGCGTCACGCACGGCCAAGGTCATATCTTTCTCGCCACCCTCGTTCATCATCGCGTAAGACACGCGTGACATAAGGTCTTCGCCGAAACGAATTTGCGGGTTCATCACGCCACCTGACGCTTTGACTTCACCCGTTACCAAATTCGTCAAATGCGCCGCGATGGTGGTTGATCCCAGATCTACCGCGAGACCAAACAGGTTTGGTTCTGTAAAACTGGGCCAGATGCCCACAACTTTGGCCTGACCTGCGCGGGCTGTGTGAATGGCTAAAGTCGCGGTGTTTTTACCGTCTTGCAGGGCTTTTTGCAGTAAGGATAGCTGAGCAAAGGGCAGGGTGACGCCGTGCAGATCAAACTGGGTTTTCAGGGCAATCTGCGTACGTTCCCAATCCCCCGATGGATCATGCATATCGGCTTCAGCCACTTCTACATAGTAAAGCCGCGTGGCTGTATCCATTTCGATGTGGCGGGTCGTGGCCGCTTTGCGCACGACCTGTTTGTGCACTTGGCTTTCTGCTGGCACATCCAGAACGACATCGCCTTGAACACAGGCCTGACAGCCCAAGCGACGACCCGTTTTCAGCCCGCGCACACGATCATAGCGTTCCTCAACGGCGTTGAAATCGGTCAAAGCATCGGTTTTGGCGGTTATCCCATGTTTGGAATGATCGCCATATGATGGCTGGATTTGGCATTTTGAACAGACGCCGCGCCCGCCGCAAACCGAATCCAGATCAACGCCAAGCTGGCGCGCTGCGGCCAATACAGACGTGCCCGCAGGCACGCGCCCCCGTTTGCCTGAGGGCGTAAAGATCACAAGCGGGTCTTGAGATGCATCAGTCATACGGGAGGTACTCTTTTCGACTATTTTAGATCATTCGGATCAAGATCACGCCACGCGCCACTTTCAAGCCCCGCAATGGTCCAAGGGCCGATGGCCACACGGATCAAACGCAAGGTGGGAAAGCCCACATGGGCTGTCATGCGACGCACTTGACGGTTTTTGCCCTCTGAAATTGTCAGTTCAAGCCAGCTATCAGGCACGGATTTTCGGTAGCGCACAGGCGGATTACGTTCCCAAAGCATCTTTGGTTCGGCAATTTTGCGCGCTTTGGCGGGGCGGGTTTTACCGTCTTTCAACTCCACACCGCGGCGCAGGTGATCGATGGCCTCATCGGTCAAATCGCCTTCGACCTGCGCGATATAGGTCTTGGGCATTTTGTTTTTCGGGTTCGATATTTTCGCCTGTAAAGCGCCATCATCTGTGAGCAGTAAAAGCCCTTCGGAATCGCGATCAAGCCGCCCTGCGGGGTAAACCGCGGGCACCTTGACAAATTTCGAAAGTGTCGCGCGCGTGCTGCCTTCGGTGCCTTTGTCGGTGAATTGCGACAAGACATCAAAAGGTTTGTTTAAAGCGATCAGGCGCGACATATCGAATTCCTTTTGCGTATTGAAACCACAGTTTAACGACGACGACGCCCGCCACCACGACGACCACCACCTGCGCCACCAGCGGCGGCTGCCTTGGCGGCATCAGGGTAGGATGTTCCATCTTTCATGGCTTCTAAAATGCGCGCGAAACCGATCCATTGTGTGCCGTCTGGGTCGTGGTTCATCAAAAGATTGGCGGCACGGATGGCTTCCATTTCTTGTGAACGCACGGGGTTCATAATCGCGGAAGTCATGCCAGCGCCGATGGCCATCGGCAAAAAGGCGGCGTTGATCCCATGGCGTTCTGGTAGACCGAATGAGACATTTGAGGCGCCACATGTTGTGTTTACACCCAGTTCTTCGCGCAAGCGGCGTACCAAAGTGAACACCTGCTGACCAGCTGTGCGCATTGCGCCGATCGGCATCACCAAGGGGTCCACCACGATATCATGGGCTGGAATTCCAAAGTCCGCTGCGCGTTCAACAATCTTTTTGGCAACAGCAAAGCGCACATCGGGGTCTTCTGATATACCTGTGTCATCGTTAGAAATCGCCACTACAGGCACGTTGTATTTCTTCACCAATGGCAAAACCAGTTCGAGGCGTTCTTCCTCGCCTGTAACGGAATTCAACAGCGGGCGACCTTCTGAGGCTTCAAGCCCCGCTTCCAAAGCGGCAGGCACAGAGCTGTCGATGCATAAGGGGACATCAACGATCGCTTGCACCCGTGTGATCAATTCGCGCATCAAAGGCGGTTCAACAAAATTGTTGTCAGCATAGCGGGGGTCTTGGGCCATTTTGTTGGAAAAGACAGCGCCGGAATTGATGTCTAAAATCGTGGCACCGCAAAGCACCTGTTCGATAGCATCGCGTTCGACGGTTGAAAAATCATCCAGCTCCAGTTCTGCTGCCAGCTTTTTGCGCCCTGTTGGGTTAATGCGTTCGCCGATCACGCAAAAGGGTTCGTCAAAACCGATGGTGACGGTTTTCGTTTTGCTTTCGATCACAGTGCGGGTCATGTGGGGCGTCCTTATATAATGCTGTGGCCGTTTTGGCCGAATACTGTGGGGGCTGCTACGGCCAGATGCGCTAGGCGTCTGGGGCGCGACCTTCGTTGTCGACATAGGCCTTGAGTGTGGCTTGATCAAAGGCTGCATCGAGTTCAGCGGCTTTCGCATCCGCCGCGGCTTGCAGATCGCCTGTGACGTCGCCGCCTGATACATCGCGCCACTCGGCCATATAGGCATCACCATCTGTCGCACCAATGCGCATGGCAACACGGTCGATTGCTTGTTCGAACCGTTCTGGCAATACAGCGCGTGCGGCTTTTCGACCGCGTCCAACACGCACCTGTGCAGGAATGTCGCGCCAATAAATAAGTGTCAGTTCAGACATAGGGGCCTCGTGAGTATTCAGAATTTTTGGGCCAGTCTTGGCCTTGCTTGCGCAAACTCATAAAGAAATCCGCGTTTCAATACCAGTCACAGCAAGGGTCAGGTGATCGGAATAATTCTCAAGAAGGTTATGAATAATCACGGGTCTCGTCACGTTGGATCACAAACATCGTGAAAGCACATCACAGGCCTTGCAGGGGTTTTGGTTTTGGGCGTAAGATGGGGATAACTCAAAAAGGAGGGCGTGTAATATGGCGCCCAAGCGTCCCACTGGTGCGGTCGCGTTCCCCAAAGCGGTCGAGCATCTCGCACCTGCAAAAGTCGATCCTGCGCAGCTCTATGCGGCGCTGGACCTTGGTACAAATTCGTGCCGCATGTTGATTGCCCAACCCAAAGGCAGTCAGTTTCATGTGGTTGATAGTTTTTCAAAATCCGTCCAGCTTGGCGCGGGATTGGAAAAGTCTGGCCGTTTGTCCAGATCGTCGATTTCTCGCACGATACAAGCGCTAAAAGTCTGCCGTAAAAAGCTGGAAAAGCATGAAGTGAAACACATGCGTCTGGTGGCGACAGAAGCCTGCCGTCGTGCACGCAATTCGCGTGATTTTCTGCGTGCAGTGCGCCGCGAAGTGGGGATCGAACTCGAAATCATCAAACCCGAAGAAGAAGCGCGCTTGGCCGTCATTTCTTGCGCGCCATTGGTGTCGACAAAAACCGAACAGCTTTTGGTGGTGGATATTGGCGGCGGGTCTACGGAATTGGTCTGGATCGATTTGTCATCCGTGCCGCCGATTGAACGCCCACGTGCGATCATGCGTCTGCACCGAGGCTTCCAAAACGCCGACAGTCCTTTTCCACATGCGAAAGTCGTGGATTGGATTTCGGTGCCTTTGGGTGTCGCCACGCTCAAAGATCAATTCAACGATGTGGATGACGATTCCGCACGCTTTGCACTGATGTCGTGGTTGTTCGAAGAAAAACTGGCCAGCTTTGCGCCCTATGCCAATGATGCCTGCCGCGAAGGATTTCAGATCATTGGCACGTCGGGCACGGTGACCACTGTTGCGGCGTCGCATTTAGGATTGCGCAGATATGACCGCAACAAAGTTGACGGGTTGCGTATGACCTCTGAGCAGATTGATAAAGTGATCCGCAATTACCTGAGCTTGGGTCCAGAAGGGCGCCGCCGTGATCCGCGCATTGGTCGCGACCGTCAAGATTTGATCATGTCTGGTTCGGCGATCTTGCAAGCTTTGCTGCGCATCTGGCCAACTGACCGTCTTTCGGTTGCGGATCGTGGTTTGCGCGAAGGCTTGCTTTATGCTCAGATGAGCGTGGATGGCGTTTTGGAAGATACGGTTCCTTAACCTAGAGGTCCTTAACGTACTTAGCAGCGCTGATATAATTTGCAGCGCTGATATAATTCTAAAGTTAACTTAAAACGTAAAAAGCGCCCCGTAAGGTGCGCTTTTTGCTTGATAATTCCGCATCGATCTATGGAATGATGCGGGAATATTTGATGCCTTCAACCGTGGCGCCAGCAATCAATCCTGCTTGACCAAACACCACTGCAATCACAGGCGACCGTGATGTTGTGGTTTCCGCGGATAGGTTTTCACCACGGTTGTTCAATGCATATTCAATATCCGCACCGGCGGCCCAACCTGATGATCTGCGGAAGGTCGCCAAGGCATCATTGGTCATGAAAAACAGCACATGCGCATATTGCTGGGCGCCGATCTGCAAACCAACCGAGGCCTGAGTTGAGGAATAATAGTCAACCGTTACGTCATTCACCCGCAAGACGCCGCGCCCGTAAGAGCCACCAACACCAAGACCCGCTTTTGTCACCAAGGGCATGACCAACATGCCAACGGATTTTTCACGCAGGTCACGCGTGTTGGGGTAGGTGTTGTACAGGTAATCCAGTGATGCGTCAGCGCGGGCTTCGATCCGTGGGCCGCCATTTCCTGTGAGGCCATTGTTACAGGCCGCCAAAAGGCTGGTGGCCCCAAGACCGATCATAAATGTGCGGCGGTTGCCGAGGGATGGTTTTCGCGTAACGACGGATTGTGTCATAGGGCTGCCCTTATATTCTTGCCCGAAGGCATCATTGCTCACGAAGCTTTAAAGCCTCTTTTATCTTTGTTTACCCGTATTTTGCATGGTTTTTCCATTTTGTCATGACCAAAGCGCATTTGGTGCGATTTTCGGCGAAAAACCCGTGCTTTAATCGGATGATTTTAAAAGTTTTGCCACTTCGGGCGCGAAATAGGTCAAAATCCCGCTGCATCCCGCACGCTTGAAGCACATCAGGCTTTCTAAAATGGTCGATTTACGGTCAATCCAGCCATTTTCAGCAGCCGCCGAAATCATCGCATATTCGCCTGACACCTGATAGGCAAAGGTCGGCACACCGAAAGTATCACGGGCTTGGCGGCAGATATCCAAATAAGGCATGCCAGGTTTCACCATCACCATATCTGCGCCCTCGGTCAGGTCGCGTTCGATCAAACGCATGGCTTCTTCGGCATTCGCGGGGTCCATTTGATAAGTCTTTTTATCGCCTGTCAACGCGCCAGAGGCCCCGACAGCATCGCGAAACGGACCGTAGAATGATGAGGCATATTTGGCCGAATAAGACATGATCGTCACGTTCGAATGACCGTCCACTTCCAAGGCGCGGCGAATTGCCCCGATGCGCCCATCCATCATATCAGACGGGCCGATGATATCAGCGCCTGCTTCCGCCTGCGCAACGGCCATTTTCACGAGGGCTTCAACCGTCAAATCATTGACGATTTCACCGTTTACAACAAATCCGTCATGGCCGTTGATGTTATAGGGGTCTAGTGCCACGTCGGTCATAATGGCCAAGTCGGGCAAGGCCTGTTTCAGGGCGCGAATGGCGCGGTTGATCAGGTTGTCACTTGCCCAAGCTCCCGCACAATCTTCGGTTTTAAGATCTTGTTCTATATACGGAAAAAGGCAGATTACGCCAATGCCCAAATCATAGGCTTCGCTGGCGGATTGTACCAAAAGATCAATCGACAAACGGTTGACGCCAGGCATCGATACGATAGGCGTCGATTTGTTTTCGCCCTCTTGTACAAAGACGGGCCAGATCAAATCATGGGCTTCAAGGGCATTTTCACGCACCAAACCGCGCAGGGCGCTCATCTTGCGTGTGCGGCGTAGACGCGTCAACGGATAGGGAGCAACAGTGCGAGGCATAGCGTGTCCTTTTTGCAGGAAATCGATGTATTTTCTATAGATTATCAGGTGCCATGGATTTTCCTCTGCTTCAAGGGTAGGAATCGCCGCATCCACAGCATAAAGTCGTCAAAAGACGGCATAACGATCAGAAAGAGTTGCAGTTTTGAATCTCTATCAAACTATCTTTGAAGTGATCGATATGCGATCCTTTTCAAACCTATGGTACTGGATCGCTTTGGCGGTTTTGTGGTCTGCCACATCTCACTACGTTCTGGGTGTACCTTTTGATTTGGTGCAAAAAGCCTCAAAAGAAGGCGGCGAAAAACAGGCAGATATTGAAACCTTGGTGAGGATCAACATCAACCGTTTGCTGAACATCGCCGAAGTAACGGGTCTGTTTTCGGTGGCGCTTGTGTGCACAGGGCTTACTGTACTGTTTTCTTTGGGAATTTTCTATAGTGTTGAATTTGCGCAAGCGACATTTTTATTAGCTTTTCCAATGTGTTGCGTGGCTTTGATGAATGTTTTAACTGCCCGCAAAATCCGCAGTGAGACCCTGCAAGGGGCGGCTTTGTTCGAGACTTTGAAATTCCATAGGTTCAAGACGCAAGTGATTGGCATGATGTCGATTTTCGTCACTGCAATGTGGGGCATGTACCAAAACCTTGTGACAGGACCTTTGGGCGGATAACAACGCGGATAAGAACAATGACAGCAAAAAAACATATCCAAGTTGGCGGCGCGCCTGAGGGGTTCGACGCCTACCTGTTGATGCGCGAGATCGAAAAATCTGACGGCCCTGTGGTGCATATTGCCCGCGATGATAAGCGCCGCGAAGCGATGCGGACAGCGCTGCGCTTTTTCGCACCCGATTTGCCGGTTTTAGATTTTCCCGCATGGGATTGTTTGCCTTTCGATCGCATGTCACCCAATTCAGATATTTCTGCGCACAGGATGGCAACTTTGGCGGCTTTAAGTCACGGTGCCACCCCCAAACGGTTCGTTTTGCTGACAACTTTATCGGCGGCCACCCAGCGGGTGCCTGCGCGCAACACGTTGAAAGAAGCCGCTTTTACAGCTCGCGTTGGTGAGCGGATCAACGAGGCCAATCTAAGGGCGTTCTTGGTTCGGATGGGCTTTACCCAAGCGCCAACAGTTGTTGAGCCTGGCGATTACGCTATTCGTGGGGGCATCATTGATGTCTATGCGTCAGGGCATGATCTGCCTGTGCGTTTAGATTTCTTTGGCGATGAATTGGATGGGTTGCGTCGATTTGATCCTGCGACGCAGCGCACGACCACAAGCTTGAAAGAAATCACATTTACGCCTGTTTCAGAAGTCATTTTGGACGATGCGGCGATCACGCGGTTTCGTCAGAATTATCGCATTGAATTTGGCTCTACAGGGTCTGACGATCCGATCTATGAAGCGATTTCTGCGGGCAAAAAACATGCGGGCATTGAACATTGGTTGCCCTATTTTCATGAGACATTGGAAACGGTATTTGATTATCTTCCAAAAGCAACAATATCACTTGATAATCAATTGGATGCAGCACGACTTTCACGTTGGGAAGGCATCCAAGATCAGTATGAAAACCGTAAAGAGGCACTCACCGCAAAAGGCCGATTAGACAGTGTTTATAAACCCTGTCCGCCTGAGCTTTTATATCTGACTGACGACGCTTGGACGTCTGTAACTCAAGACCGTCGCATGCTCAGTCTTAACCCATTACAGGTGCCGACAGGGCTGGGCGCAATTGATGCAGGTGGCGTTTTAGGGCGCAATTTTTCACCTGAACGAAATCTTGAAAATATAAATATTTTCCAATCATTAGCGGATCATATTAATGCAAAGCGTAAGGGCGGGCAGGTGATCATTGCCTCTTGGTCTGAAGGCGCGCGTGACCGTATTTCGACCTTGCTGCAAGACCAAGACCTCAACGGCGCGGTTGAAATTGGCGATTGGCGTGATGTGCCAGAGGGCATCGGAGGTGTTTTCTTAGCAATTTGGCCGCTTGATCAAGGGTTCGAAGCACAGCTCGACACGGGGCATATCACGGTTATTTCCGAACAAGATGTGCTTGGCGATCGTCTCATCCGCCGACCAACGCGCAAAAAACGCGCTGAGAATTTCCTGACAGAACATTCCAATCTCACTGTCGGTGATTTGATCGTGCATGTTGAGCATGGGGTGGGGATTTACCAAGGGTTGGAGGTCGTCACAGCCTTGGGCGCGGCCCATGAATGTCTGTTGTTAGAATATGCAGGCGGCGACCGACTGTATTTACCTGTTGAAAACATTGAGCTTCTAAGTCGCTATGGCCATGACGAAGGCATGTTGGACAAGCTCGGCGGCGGGGCTTGGCAGGCGAAAAAAGCGCGGATGAAAGAACGCATCCGCGAAGTGGCCGAAAAGCTGATCCGCATCGCGGCAGAGCGTCATATCCGCAAAGCGCCAATAATGACGCCGCCCGATGATATGTGGCAGGCGTTTTGTGCGCGCTTTCCTTATTCGGAAACCGAAGATCAGTTGCGCGCCATCGAAGATGTTTTGGATGACTTCGAAGCAGGACGTCCGATGGATCGTTTGATTTGCGGCGATGTTGGCTTTGGCAAAACCGAAGTCGCCATGCGTGCTGCCTTTATTGCCGCCATGTGCGGTGTGCAGGTGGCGATGATCGCGCCGACGACACTTTTGGCGCGTCAACATTATCGCTCCTTTGCTGAAAGATTCCGTGGTTTTCCAATCAACGTGCGGCCCATGTCGCGTTTTGTGTCGACCAAAGAGATGGCCAAAACCCGCGAGGGCCTAGCGTCGGGCGAAGTTGACATTGTGGTCGGCACCCATGCGCTTTTGGCCAAATCAGTGCGCTTCCAAAACATAGGTTTGATGATCGTCGACGAAGAACAGCGCTTTGGTGTGACCCATAAAGAACGACTTAAGTCACTGAAATCAAACATTCATGTTCTAACGCTTTCGGCGACACCCATCCCGCGCACCTTGCAAATGTCACTGACGGGCGTGCGCGACTTGTCGATCATCGGCACACCGCCTGTCGATCGTTTGTCGATCCGCACCTATGTGTCTGAATTCGATACGGTCACATTGCGAGAAGCCTTGTTGCGCGAACATTATCGTGGCGGGCAGTCCTTTTTTGTGGTGCCACGCATCAAAGATATTCCTGAGATCGAAGACTTCTTACGCAAAGAAGTGCCCGAAGTCAGCGTTGTGATTGGACACGGCCAATTGGCGGCGGGCGAATTGGATGATCGGATGAATGCCTTTTACGATGGCAAATTCGATGTGCTTTTGGCGACGACCATCGTGGAAAGTGGCATCGATATTCCCACTGCCAACACTATGATTATTCACCGTGCGGATATGTTTGGCTTGGCACAGTTGTACCAAATTCGAGGCCGTGTCGGGCGCGCAAAAACCCGCGCCTATGCCTATCTTACCACGAAACCACGCAGCCCGCTTACACCCACAGCCGAAAAACGTCTGCGGGTTTTGGGCAGTTTGGACACTTTGGGGGCTGGTTTTACGCTTGCCTCACAAGATCTGGACATTCGCGGTGCGGGCAATTTGGTGGGCGAAGAACAATCTGGTCAGGTGAAAGAAGTCGGGTTTGAACTGTATCAAAACCTGCTGGAAGAGGCGATTGCCAAGATCAAATCCGGCGACGAAGCCGTGACTTTGGACGATGATGGTCAATGGGCGCCGCAAATCAATTTGGGCGTGCCTGTTTTGATTCCTGAAACTTATGTTGCCGATCTTGATGTGCGTTTAGGGCTTTATCGTCGCCTGTCAGGTCTGCGCAGCAAAGTTGAACTCGAAGGTTTTGCCGCTGAATTGATCGACCGCTTTGGGAAGCTTCCCAAAGAGGTCAATACCTTGCTGGTGATTGTGCGGATCAAGGAAAAATGCCGCGAGGCTGGCATCGGGCGTTTGGACGGCGGGCCAAAAGGTGTCACCATTCAGTTCCACAATGATAAATTTGCGAGCCCTGTGGGGCTTGTTGATTTCATCCAAGCGCAAAAGGGCATGGCAAAGGTCAAAGACAACAAAATCATCGTGCGCCGCGATTGGAAAAAAGACAGTGACAAAATCAAGGGCGCGTTTTCGATTGCGCAGGATTTGGCCAAGTTTTCAAAGGTCGGCGTGAAAAAATAAAGACGTCTGCGCGTTATGTTTTTAGATGTTTGCCTTCGACATGGCTGGCAAAGACCAAGGCGGCACAGCCAAAGACCGCAAGCACCACCGCATAAGGCGATCCGCCGAAAAGCGCGAGACCAATAAATGACAGGCTTTGGCCGATGTATTGCGGGTGACGGTGGTATTTATAGGGGCCTTTGGTGCAGCCGTCAGCGGGATATGATCCGCCGAGCGGCCAGCCTGATGTCGCCTTTAAGCCAAGTGCAGATGTGCCCCAAGATTGCAAAATCGATCCTGCCACGGCGATGATTGCCCCGAGTGTCACAAGCGATTCTGGTAAGATGCGGGCCTCGTTTTCGGACAGTCCTAAGCGAAACAGGCCAACATAAATCATCGTCGTCAAACCCCAAGACCATAACACGCAGATCCAAGAGGGGCGGCGCGGCGGCCAAATGCGCGCGCTGGGTCTTAAGTTGGCATGGGTCAGAATGCCAAGCCAACCAAAGCACCCAATAAGTCCTAGCGCGAAATTAAGGATCATGCGTTAGATGTTTCGGTGGCCTGTGCCATCAATTCGTCGATGACGTTTATCCAAAGTGCGCTGTCTTGTGCGCCTGACACGGCGTGTTGCTGCGCGACGACAAACATTGGCACGGCGTTGATGCCGCGTTCGCGAGCATGTGCATCGCGGGTTTGGATGGCTTTAACATCTTCATCTGAGGCGAGCAGGCGCAAAATAACAGAGGCGTCTAGGCCGATACTGTCAGCTATATCCGCCAAAACTTCTGCATCGCCGATGTCGCGCCCATCAACAAAATAGGCAGCAAAAAGTGCATCGACCATGGCAGTCTGTTTGGCTTCCAAGCCTGCCCAGTGAATGACGCGGTGCGCATTTAGGGTGTTGGGCGTTTTTTCGATTTTGCCCAAATCTGCATCGGGAAGTTCTTTCGCCAAGGTTTCAACGACAGGGCGGTAGGCGTTTTTCGCGCCTTCGGTGCCGCCAAATTTACCTTCCAAATAGGCGCGTCGATCCATGCCCTCCGCAGGCATCTCAGGGTTCAATTGAAACGGGTGCCATTCCACCACGAAAGGGTGGTCTGGGCGTTGGTCGAGGGCTGCTTCAAGACGTGTTTTTCCAATGTAGCACCACGGGCAAATGGGATCGGAAAAGATATCAAGTTTGATCATTTGAACAAGGTCCTTGGGTGAGCGTGATTTTAAAGCAAGGCGCGGGGTGAGAAATATGGCCTGCGCAGTTTGAAGTTAGCTAGCCTATTTGTTGAAAAATAACACCCCAATTCACAAAAGGAAAATATTCTTCCACCTCACGATTTTTGCAAATTCAGATGTTCTCATTGACCTATATCTTGTGATGCAGTGGGGTTTGCAACTTTGCAAACTGCGCATATTCCGCTTTTGTTCACGTTTGTTCGCAAGGAATGGGGCGTATTGTGTTACAAATCATGCTGCGTGACCTGAGCGATGATTTGTGGTTAAGATATTGCAACGTAACGATAATTATTTCGCATCCGAGAGACGCAGGTTCCCGATTATGGCATTTTACACCGACAACAGCTTTTCATCAGCTCAGGGTCGCGCTTTTGCGCGCAAAAGCAGCCTGTCTTTGCCGCAGCGCATGCGTTTGCCCGTGGTGACAATCGCGTTGGGTGCTATCGCAGCCTTGGTCATCGCCGCTGGCGCTTTGGATTGGTTGCCCGTGAATGGGTCTGTGACATCTCAGCTGAGCGAAATTGAATACATGATCGGCACCACTGATCAAACCTACTGACACTTGAAAACAGGTGTGACAGACGATTTAGGCCAAGCAAGATACCCCATCGAGCAAAGTCCCCAAGACGAATGGTTTGGCCCAATACGCCCCCGAAGATGCGCTTAACAGCATCCGGGGGCTTTTTCTTTTTTTGGGGTGGTTTTTGCAGCCCAGTGGCGCAAATGAGATGTGCAATCTCGGAACACGCGCAGGGATTGGCCTGCACGTGTTTTTAGGGGAACTCAACGCACAATAGCTGTGGCTGCTTTGCCCGTCGTTTTCACAACTGCCTTGCTGGCTTTATATCCTGTTTTCACACCCGCTCGGGCCACAGAACAGCCAGTCAAAGATATACATACCAAAGCACTCACTACGAGTTTATGCACTACAGCCAGCCCTGAACGGTCCGCGATGCGCCAGTGATATCTTCACCAACGCCCGCGACTGTGCCGCAAGAGGCCAAAGTTGTAAGCAATATAACAGCGATTATCGTTTTCATCAGTCTTCCCAGTACCAAACATCAGGTTGCCAACCGATCCAGTCACCATAGATCGGCAAAGTTTCGGGGAATTTTAACTCTTTTGCATGTGCAAGACGAGAAATATTCCACTGGTAGATAGGTATTGCATAGCGCCCAGATGTCAAAACACGATCAAGTGCGCGCGCTGACGCTAAAAAGTCATCTTGGCTTGTGGATGACAACAATGTGTCGATCAGACTGTCCACCGCTTCCGACTGAATGCCGATGAGATTGCGCGATCCTTCAATTTCTGCGGCCTCAGATCCCCAATAGGATTTTTGTTCATTGCCAGGTGACAGTGACAAGCCAACGCGGAAGTTGGTCATGCCAAAATCAAAACTATCGGTGCGCGCGCGGTATTGTGGCGCGTCAACAACTGTGACGGTCGGCTTTATGCCAAGCTGCGCCAGATTGGTCACATAGGTGTCGATGATGGATTGGTTTTCGTCATCGCCAACTTTCAGCAAAATATCAAAGGTAAAGGCATCGCCTTCGGCATTTTTCATCACGCCGTCTTGCACAGTCCAACCAGCTTCTTCGAAAAGGGCCAGAGTGGTCCGCAGGGATTTGCGGTCATTCTGCGTGCCGTTGGTGACGGGCAGGGTGTATCCCTCGATCGCGCCTGGCAAAAGGTCATCTTTGAAAGGTTCAAGCAATTCTGCAACTTTTCCTGTGGCGGGGCCGTCTTGCATGCCGAGGGTCGAATTGGAGAAATAAGATGTGATCCGCGATTGCTGTGATCCAGTCTGCACCTCATTGATGTATTCGAAATTGAATGCAGTGATCAAAGCTTCACGCACGCGCCAATCTTGGAACTGGGGCAGGCGAGTGTTCATGGCAAAGCCTGTCATGCCAGAGGGGCGCTGATGTGGCACGATGGATTTCACCACATCGCCGCGTTCAATCGCGGGAAAGTTATATTGGTCATCCCAGGTCTGCACGTTGAATTCACGATGCGCGTTCAGCTCACCAGCTTTGAACGCTTCGATCACCAAGCTTGAGTCCGCAAAAAATTCCCAGCGAATGGTGTCCAAATTGGCTTGGCCACGCATGAATGGCACGTCTTTTCCCCAATAATCAGGGTTGCGCGAAAGTTCGACAAAACTGCCCGCTTTGAAATCTGAGACCACATAGGGTGCAGATCCAATGGGAATTTGATCGAAACCAGATTTGGTAAAGTCCAATCCATCCCATTGCGCTTTTTTCAAAATCGGCCGCATCCCGACCAAAAGCGCTAATTCACGGTTATCCGTGTTAAATGTGAACTTGACCGATCTCGGGCCAGTTTGTTCCATACTTTCGATCTGGGTCCAAAGCGACGCATAGCGACCGTGGCCTTCGGTGCCGAGTTTTTCATAAGACCACATGACATCTTCGATGGTCACAGGGCTGCCGTCTGAAAACTTAGCTTCCTCGCGTAATGTGAATTCGGCCCATTCGCGGTTGTCACCGACTTCAATCGATTCGGCTAAAACACCATAAAGCGCAAAGGGTTCGCCATATGAGCGCCCCATCAAACTTTCGGCCAACATAAATCTCAGTTGCCACGGAACCGTGCCTTTTTGAATATAAGGGTTCAAACTGTCAAAGGTGCCGCCTTCGCCAGTGACGATCTTACCCCCCTTAGGGGCCTCAGGGTTTGCATAGGGCAGTGACACGAAATCTTGTGGTAACGCAGGGTCACCGTACATAGCGATGCCATGTTTTGCCTCGGCAAAAGCCATTGAGGTTGTGCAGCACAGGGCAAAGGCCGTGGACCGTATTAGGTATCTTGAGAAAAACTGCGTTGCCATTCTTGCTACAATGCCTCCATCCGCGTGGGTTTACTTGCACTTAGCTTATGACGCCCTGACTGAGGTTTCAAACTTTTAGCTTGGATGCCACGCGATAAATGCGTATAAAGAAGTCACTGCTCGATAGGTTTCTTGCCTGTATGAAACCTGCCTCAATAACTTTGCGCCCGCCTCGTGCGGGCGTTTTTTTTGGCAAATAGCTAGGCAGGCTTGGCTGTATCGCGGTTTTCCAAGCTGTGACCTAAGCTACTTTGAGCGCGCAGAAAAACCTGAAAAACCGATTCCTTTTCACCGTTATTTGCACAATGATTCTGTTTTGAGTTGCAGTATCAGGCGAAACTCTGTTGTCATAGCTTTGAATAAATGCCGAATTTGGCAGATGAAAGTGGAGCAGTTACATGATTTTGGCAGGAAAACAGGCCGTCATCACGGGATCGAATTCAGGCATTGGGCTGGGTATCGCCCGTGAATTGGCCAAGGTCGGCGCGGATATTGTATTGAATTCGTTCACAAACAACGATGAAGACCACGCTTTGGCTGACGCATTGGCCGATGAATTTAATGTCAAAGCCCGCTATATTTCGGCGGATATGTCAAAAGGCAGCGCCTGTCGCGCTTTGATCGAACAGGCTGGCGCTTGCGACATTTTGGTGAATAACGCGGGGATCCAGCATGTGGCCGCGATTGATGAATTTCCCAGCGATAAATGGGATGCAATCATCGCTATCAATATGAGTTCCGCTTTTCACACCACAGCCGCAGCTTTACCTGTCATGCGCGCCAGCGGTTGGGGCAGGGTGATCAATATCGCCTCAGCCCACGGATTAACTGCGTCACCGTTTAAATCGGCTTATGTCACAGCAAAACACGGGGTCGTTGGTTTGACAAAAGTCACAGCCTTGGAAACCGCAGAAGAAAACATTACCGCCAATGCCATTTGTCCTGGCTATGTTTTGACACCGCTGGTCGAGGCGCAAATCCCTGATACAATGGAAAAATATGGGATGGACCGCGAAACGGTTATTCGCGAAGTTTTACTGGAACGCCAGCCCTCAAAGGCATTCGCAACGGTGGAACAGCTGGGCGGCACCTGCGTGTATTTGGCATCTGACGCGGCGGCCCAAATGACGGGCACGACGCTTTCAATCGACGGGGGCTGGACAGCGCTCTAAAGCAATTGCATCGAGTAACCAAAGCGAGGGTCCATGCATGTGGGCGCTCGTTTTGGTTTATTTTTTTGAAATCTTAGGATTTGACTCGGCTGGTGCCTTGCCATTTGGGTAAACGAGACCCGCAGAGATCACCAGTTTCGCTGCATCTTCAACGGTCATATCCAAAATGCGAACTTCTGATGTTTTAAAGAACAATAAAAAACCCGAAGTCGGGTTGGGCGTGGTGGGCACAAAGACCGAAATCAACGGGTCAGATGGGTCAGCGCCAGCGGCGATTTCGCCTTTTGCCGAAGTAGATACAAATCCGATGGCCCAAGTGCCTTTGCGCGGATATTCAATCAAACAGGCTTGATCAAACGAAGTTTCAGACTGAGCAAATACAGTTTCTGCGATTTGTTTCAAGCCGTTATATACCGAACTTACCACGGGCGTACGATCTACAAGAGCCTCTGCCCAGCGGATAAAGGATCGACCAAGCAGGCCCTTGGCAAGCCATCCGACGATCACAGTGAAAATCAAAAAGATGATCACCCCAACGCCGCGCAGGTTGACTGGCAACTGATTGAGGGGATCATCATAGCCCAAAAGGCGGTTGATAATTTCGCCTGGATGATAAGCGCGCGGCACGAAATTCAAAACCCAGCCATCGAACCAGCCAGTCACGGTCCAAATCAAATAGGCGGTCAAGCCGATGGGGGCGACAACAACGAGCCCCGTAAAGAAAGACGCCCGCAGCCGCGCAAACATCCCGCGTTTTGGCGCAGGTGTTGGGGTTGGCTCATCGAAGGGATTGGTCATGGGCGCAGCCTGTCTTTACATAAAATTTTGAAACATATTCCAGCGAACCTAGGCATCACCACGCCGAGACACAATAACACCTAGAGCTGAAATACGTCAAAGCCGTGAATAAACTCGCAATTGCCTAGAAAGCACACGCAATTTGCGCCGCCAAACGCGCATTATTGCGCACAAGTGCAATATTGGCTGTCAAAGACTGTCCTTCGGTCAGCTCAAAAATCCGCCCCAGTAAGAAAGGTGTCAATTGCTTGGCGGTGATGGATTGGTCTTCGGCTTCTTGTAGCGCCGTTTCGACAAAGGGCATGATAACATCAACTGGAATTTCGTCAGCTTCAGGGATGGGATTGGCAATCAATTGACCGCCAGGCAAGCCCATAAGTGTACGCATTTGCGCGGATTTCGCGATATCGGCAGCACTGTCCAAACGCAAAGGCGCTTTATATTGTGAGGCGCGTGACCAAAACGCGGGTAGGGCGTCTTGACCATAGGCAATGACGGGAACCCCTTGTGTTTCAAGGACTTCCATCGTTTTCGGAATGTCCAAAATCGCCTTGGGGCCAGCAGCAACAACGGTCACGGGGGTTTGCGCCAATTCCAGCAAGTCGGCAGAAATGTCAAAAGTGTCTTCCGCGCCGCGGTGAACCCCACCGATGCCACCTGTCGCAAAGACGTGAATACCTGCCAAATGCGCCGCAATCATGGTGGCTGCAACCGTGGTGGCACCCGTGCCACCTGTTGCAATGCAAACTGCCAGATCCGCACGCGAAAGCTTAGCAACGTTTTGCGCTTGCCCAAGGCTTTCCAACTCTTCATCCCTCAACCCAACGTGCAGCTTGCCCTTCAGCACTGCAATCGTTGCAGGTACGGCACCGTTGTCGCGCACATCACTTTCGACCAAACGCGCTGTTTCGACGTTCTGCGGATACGGCATGCCGTGGGTGATGATCGTGCTTTCAAGTGCGACAATGGCTTTGCCCGCATCTTTTGCGGCTTGGACATCAGGGGAAAAGGTGATGGGCAGGGTAAGGGTCATATATCTGTGTCTCCTGAGACATAAAGGGCCGCAGCTTCAAGGGCTTGTGTAAGAGAGTTCATGCTATCAGCGCCGTTCATTTCAGCCGCGATATGGGCTGCCATAAAGGTATCGCCTGCGCCAGTGACGCGCGCGACCATGACGGAAGGGGGCGTTTGTGTGAGCACGGTATTTTGGCTGGCCAAGGTTGCGTCATCCCCGCCATTGGTGACCAAAACGCGATGCGCACCTTTGGCGATCAAGGCACCCGCAGCATCTTGAGACCTGTGGAATGTTTGGTGACACAATAGGCCCGCTTCTTCCAAATTGACATAAAGTGTTGCGCGCGGGTGGTGTAACAAGGGCTGCAATCGTTCGGCTTTTCCGGGGCTCGCAGGGGCCACGCGCAGGTCAGCCGCGCTAAACAAAGGTGATGTTGCTATCTCGCGCAACAAAGCCGCCGTGAGATTGCCATCAAGGGCGATAGGGCCAGCATAGGGGGATTCCGCAGACCCCAAGCGCCCGTCACTCAAGGGGCGCAAAACCTTGTCGCCAGCTGCCTCTAATGAATGTGCATCCGCAATGGCGGCAATCAGACCATTTGCGCCCTCGACAGCCATATAGATGTCTGTGGGCAGATCGTCTGATCTATATATATAGTCGGTTTGGATATCGCGCACTTTGGCGGCTTCTATCAATTCATCCCCTTGGGCATCGCGACCGATAGAGGTGAGCAGGCTGGGTTTTAGGCCAAATCGGGACAGGGCCATAGCGATATTCATCGCAACACCGCCAGGCACACGAATGATCCGACCTGGCACGTCTGAGCCAACACGCATGGAGCGGTCAGAGCGGCCGATGATGTCCCATAGAACGGAACCAATACATAAGATTTGAGGTGCTTGTGTCATTATGCGAATTGGCGCTATTTTTGACCAAATGGCAAGAGATTTGACCTAAGGTTTCTGACGCCAAATGTGGAAAACTCACAAATTCATCGAGAAAGCTCACGGTTTCAAATGAAAAGCCCAGAAAAACTGTATTTTGATGCCAAAAAGCGATCAAAATCCCTTGCGCTTTTCAGTGAGCCAACCTATTAGCTCGATCACTTCACAGGCGGAGGCGGGCCCTCAAGGGAGAAATCCTTGTACGGTCCACCGGTTGGGGCATTTGTCCTGAAGACCCTCCGCTCAGGTATAAACCGGAAAAGGAACATGAATATGGCTCTTCCAGAATTCACTATCCGTCAGCTTTTGGAAGCTGGCGTTCACTATGGTCACCAAACACAACGCTGGAACCCGCGCATGCAGGAGTTCATCTACGGCGAGCGTAATGGTATCCACATCTTCGATTTGACACAAACTGTTCCAATGCTTGATCAAGCGTTGAAAGTTGTGCGCGACACAGCTGCCAAAGGCGGCCGTATCCTTTTCGTTGGTACAAAACGCCAAGCGGCTGGTCCTGTTGCTGAAGCTGCTGAAAAATGCGCACAGTACTACATGAACCACCGTTGGTTGGGCGGCACGCTGACAAACTGGAAAACTGTTTCCCAGTCTATCGCACGCCTTAAAATGATCGACGAAAAGCTTGCCTCTGGCGCCGAAGGCCTGACCAAGAAAGAGCGTTTGGGCATGGAACGTGACCAAGCTAAATTGCAAGCCTCTTTGGGCGGTATCCGCGACATGGGCGGCGTTCCTGACCTTATCTTCGTTGTTGACGTAAACAAAGAAGACCTAGCGATCTTGGAAGCCAACAAATTGGGTATCCCTGTTGTTGCTGTTGTTGACTCTAACTGCCCACCAGCAGGTGTTGATTACGTGATCCCAGGCAACGATGACGCGTCACGCGCGATCACATTGTACTGTGACTTGATTGCACGTGCAGCTCTTGACGGCATGACTGAACAAATGGGCGCTGCTGGCGTTGATTTCGGTGCTTTCGAAGAAGCTCCCGTTGAAGAAGTTGTTGCAGACGCGTAAGCGACCAACAGCCTTTACATAAATGTTACGGGGGCAGGGTAGACCCGCCCCCGATCCCATTTCAATTCTAGGAGAACCGGCATGGCAATTACTGCTGCAATGGTGAAAGAACTGCGCGAAGCAACAGCTGCAGGCATGATGGACGCTAAAAAAGCACTCGTTGAGTGTGATGGTGACATGGAGGCCGCTGTTGATTGGCTTCGCACCAAAGGTTTGGCAAAAGCTGCGAAAAAAGCTGGCCGTACAGCTGCGGAAGGCCTTGTTGCCGTTGCCGTTTCTGGTGGCAAAGGTGTTGCAGTTGAAGTGAACTCTGAAACTGACTTCGTTGGTAAAAACGCTGAATTCCAATCTATGGTTGGTTCAATTGCTGAAGTTGCCTTGACTGTAAACACAGTTGAAGAGCTTGCGACTGCTGACTTGGGTGGCAAAACTGTTTCCGAAGTGATCACAGATAAAGTTGCGACAATCGGTGAAAACATGGGCTTGCGCCGCATGTCTACGCTGACTGGCGATTTGGTTGTGTCTTATGTTCACAACGCTGCTGCTGACGGCATGGGTAAAATCGGTGTTCTCGTTGCGCTTAAAGGCGGCGACGAAGCGTTTGCAAAACAAGTTGCTATGCACATTGCCGCTGTTAACCCAGCAGCCCTGTCAGAAGCTGACCTTGATGCAGAGGTTGTCGAGAAAGAAAAGCAAGTTCAAATTGACATCGCACGTGAATCTGGCAAGCCAGATGCTGTGATCGAAAAAATGATCGTGGGCCGCATGAAAAAATTCATCGCAGAATCCACATTGTTGGGCCAAGCTTTTGTGATCAACCCAGATCTAACAGTTGAAGCTGCAGCAAAAGAAGCTGGCGCTGAAATCACTGGCTTTATCCGTCTCGCTGTTGGCGAAGGCATCGAGAAAGTTGAAGAAGATTTTGCTGCTGAAGTTGCAAAAACTATGGGCGGCTAAAATGGCTGGCTAATGTGCCATCCATTACGTTTTCTAAAAGGACCGGCATTTTAGCTGGTCCTTTTTTTATGGATGACCTTCACCAATGACATAAGCTTTGCCTCGTATATCTCTGATACTATGCGCAAATTCAATTCATTCTGTGTGTGGATTCATCTTCTTTTAACATAATACTGATTATAAGATATTTATATGCACGCAGCCTGTCCTCTATTGTGGCGCAGTCATTCATGCTGGCAGCGCTGCTGAGGTAAAGCGTTGAAGCTTTATAACGACGAATGCGACATTCAGGCCGTCATCGTTTCAGCAATAATATCTCGCACCCATTTGATCTTTGCTGAATGATGATGTTGCGCAGTCCAAACAATTCGAATGGGAAGTGACTGTTGTATCGGACAAGGCACCAAACGTAAGCTGCCACAGATTTTGCGGCCCATCCCCGCAGGAAGTGTCGCGACCAATGGCGAACCGCTCACGATTTCCTCGATCCCTGCTGGGCTTGGAACACGGAGCATCGGGCGAATTTGATGTCCCAAGCGTTCAAGCTCTGTCAGGTAGAATGACTTCCACATGCCACCATATGTAACAACGATATGGTCGAGCTTTAAATAGGTCTCCAAGGTTAACTCCGACTGCACCGCGGGATTGGCGGCATCCATCATGCAGACGTAATTATCTGTGAACAAGGTTCGGGCATAAAATGCGGTGTCGGTACGATTAAATGGACCGATCAAAATATCGGCTTCACGGTTCAACAACTTTTCATGGCCCAGCCCCGATGCGTCGATGATTTCTATTGGCATGCTTGGCGCAAGGCTGCGAAATGTGGCGACGATTGAAGGGATAAGCAGCAAGCGCTCATAGTAGTTGCAGGCAATGACCAGTGGGTCTGTTGTGGTTGTGGGGTCAAATGTATTGGCGCTTTGCAGGTCTTCCATTCGCAAAAGCATCTCTTCGGACAGGGTCACGAGAGAGACACATTTTTCAGTTGGTAAGGTCACCCCCGCTTCGCGAACAAAAAGCGGGTCTCCGACAACTTTTCTCACCTTATCAATATTATAGCTCACCACAGACTGGCTAACGCCAAGGCTATCTGCCGCACGCGTAAAGGATTTTTCTTTATACACCAAAAGCAAAATCTCAAGGGCACGCATATCCAGATTGCTCAAATTGCTGTGTTGCTGTGTCATCTGGCGTCCTTAGTCTTGATCGAAAAATTAGATTCATAACATCTAATGCATCATCTTTTCAGATGCAAATTCGCATGACATATTGGCAGAACAATTTTGGGAGGAATTGGCATGGCTTTAGCACCCGTAAATACCGAAATAGGCATGGTGCAACTGACGCACGACCCCTACCCCATTTACCGAAAAATGCGTACCCAAACGCCTGTGGTGCGGGTCGAACAGATCAAGCGAACCTTTGTGACCAAAGCCGCTATGACACGGATGATCAAAGACACGCCAGAAGTGTTTAGCTCGAACGACCCGAACACACCGATGGAACCCGCCTTTCAAGCGCATACTTTGATGCGCAAAGATGGTCTTGAACATCGACGTGAACGCATGGCAATGCAGTTGAGTTTTTCACCCAAAGTGATCAAACAAAACTGGGCTCAACTTTATCGCGATATCACACAAGACTACATATCGCGGCTGCCACGTGGGGAAACCGTTGATCTGTATAAAGATATCTGTGGTCCCGTCTCGGCCCGTATTCTCGTGCATATTCTCGGGTTAGACGGTGCAACAGATGACCAAATGCTGCGATGGTCACAACATTTGATTGACGGTGCTGGGAATTTTGGCTGGGATCCTGAGTTGTTTAAAATTTCGGATCGTGCAAATGACGAAATGAACGCGCATTTTGATGGGCTAATCGCACATCATATAGCCACTCCAAATTCATCTGCATTCTCTGTTATGTTGAATGCCCAAAATCCGATCCCACAAAGTCAAATCTACGCCAATCTTAAAATCGCCATCGGCGGTGGGATCAATGAGCCTCGTGATGCGATGGCCACGATTTTATATGGTTTGCTCACAAATCCTGATCAACTTGACGAGGTGCGCAGGCAAGATGCTTGGGGACAGGCCTTTGAAGAAGGTGTGCGTTGGGTCGCCCCCATTCAAGCCTCAAGCCGTTTGGTGTTAGAAGATACAGAAATCGGCGGTTACGATGTGCCCAAGGGTGAAACCGTGATGACTATTCAGGCCTCGGCCAACCGTGATGAGGATCTGTATGAAAATAGCGAGGAATTTATGGTTTTCCGGGACCAAAATCCGCATCAAGCTTTTGGCAGTGGACCGCATCTTTGTGCTGGCTCACATATCGCGCGGCGCACCGTTGGCGAAATCATGATCCCCGCGTTGTTCGATCGTTTTCCTGACATGTCTTTGGCGGATCCATCCAAGGTAAACTGGCGCGGCTTTGGTTTTCGGGGGCCGATCAATTTACCTGTCACATTGAGATAAGCGTCCAAACATGCTAAATTACAAAGGAATTCACTATGGTTAAAATCACGTATATTGCGGCCGATGGCACGGACACGACTGTTGAGACGCAAGTGGGCAACAACGTTATGCACACCGCGCTCAGCAACAATGTGGCTGGAATTGTTGGCGAATGTGGTGGCGCAATGATGTGTGCAACATGTCACTGCTATGTTGATGAGGCATGGGCAGACAAGGTGGGTGCACAGATAGATGGCGAAGAGGATATGTTAGAATGTGCGGCGGCTGACATACGGCCTACATCGCGCTTATCGTGCCAAATTAAAATTACGCCAGAACTAGATGGGCTTGTCGTGCACCTACCAGAAAGCCAAGAATAAGAAAATCTGTCTCCCTCGAAACTCGGTTTGACCAAGTTTTGAGGGGTTTTCTAAGCGGTGACGATGCAGCGCCCTAAGATATTTTTGGCCGATGAGCCGACAGCATTGCGTTTATCCGCCGATGAATTTGCGACCCTCGACGCTTATATCCGACACAATAAAATAGCAATTAAGTGTCAAATATGGTTGCCGCATAATTTTGAAACTATAGTTATATATCAGTGATATAAAGTAATATATTAATTCAATTTATAAAGAATATTCCATAAATACCGACCACCATATTTATAAACAATAGATCTTCGCGTTCAGTGAATATGATCTGAAAAAGAGGCTTGCTTTGTAAATTTAGGCAAGCTACCCAAAGCACACGCAGGGGAGTCCCGACCACGGGACTGAGAGGCGAATAGCAGCGAAAGCTGCGGTGTCGCGACCCTTTGAACCTGACCCAGTTGATACTGGCGTAGGAAGCAACAAAACGCGCGCCCGCTTTGGGAATTTCATCGTGTGTTTACGGCAGATTTTTGTCTGTCCGCCTCCCTAGCCCTTTCAATTGGTGTCCTTTTGAATGATCGCTTGAGGAGCACCAAAATGAACGTCCCTAACCCTAAAATCACCACAGGCGCATTGCCTGCATCGCGCAAAATCTACGTAAACGGCGTGCTGCATCCAGATATCCGCGTGCCGATGCGCGAAATTTCTGTGCATCCCACAGCGGGCGAGCCGCCCCTGCCCGTTTATGACAGCTCTGGCCCTTACACCGACGATAACGCCACGATTGATATCCAAACGGGTTTGCCGCCGTTGCGCAGTGATTGGATCGCCGCACGCAAAGATACGCATACCTATGAGGGCCGCAGCATCACAGATGCAGACAACGGCTTCGTCAGTGACGCGCATCTGACGCCTGAGTTCCCTATCAAGCCGCGCCCTGCAAAAGCGCTCAATTCCAAGGCAGTGACCCAATTGGCCTATGCCCGCGCTGGGATCATCACTGCGGAAATGGAATATGTTGCCATTCGCGAAAACCAACAGCGTGCCGCAGATATGCCGCCACGCGACGGTGAAGATTGGGGCGCCAATATTCCCGATCAAGTCACGCCTGAATTTGTACGTTCTGAAATCGCTGCAGGCCGCGCGATTATCCCCGCCAATATCAACCATCCTGAACTGGAACCGATGATCATTGGCCGCAATTTTTTGGTTAAGATCAACGCCAATATGGGCACCTCTGCTGTGACTTCGTCGATGGAAGAAGAGGTGGACAAGTTGGTCTGGTCTATCCGCTGGGGCGCTGACACGGTGATGGATCTCAGCACAGGTCGCAATATTCACAACACGCGCGAATGGATCATTCGCAACAGCCCCGTACCCATCGGCACAGTACCGCTGTATCAGGCATTGGAAAAGGTCAACGGCATTGCAGAAGACCTAACTTGGGAAATCTTTCGCGACACATTGATCGAACAAGCCGAACAAGGCGTTGATTATTTCACCATCCATGCGGGCCTGCGATTGCATATGGTGCCGATGACGGTGAACCGCGTCACGGGTATCGTGTCACGCGGCGGATCAATCATGGCCAAGTGGTGTTTGCACCATCACCGCGAGAGCTTTCTCTACGAGCATTTCGATGAAATCTGCGACATTTGCCGCGCCTATGATGTCAGCTTTTCCCTTGGGGATGGGTTGCGCCCTGGCTCGATTGCCGATGCCAATGATGAAGCGCAGTTTGCAGAATTGGAAACCTTGGGGGAATTGACCCAGATTGCTTGGGCCAAAGACTGTCAGGTGATGATCGAAGGTCCGGGCCATGTGGCCATGCATAAAATCAAGGAAAACATGGATAAGCAGCTTGAATGCTGCGACGAAGCGCCATTTTACACACTTGGGCCACTCACAACAGATATCGCACCAGGCTATGATCATATCACCAGTGGCATTGGCGCGGCTATGATCGGCTGGTTTGGCTGTGCGATGCTGTGTTATGTGACGCCAAAAGAACATCTGGGATTGCCCGATCGTGATGATGTTAAAACCGGCGTGATCACCTATAAAATTGCCGCCCATGCCGCTGATTTGGCCAAAGGAATGCCTGGTGCGCAACGCCGTGATGATGCTTTGTCGCGGGCGCGTTTTGAATTCCGCTGGGAAGATCAGTTCAACCTCTCGCTTGACCCAGACACAGCGCGTGATTTTCATGATCAAACCCTGCCTAAAGAAGCCCATAAGGTTGCGCATTTTTGTTCCATGTGCGGGCCTAAGTTTTGTTCCATGCGGATCAGTCACGACATCCGCGCGCAGGCACAAAAAGACGGGCTAGAGGCCATGGCGGAAAAATTTCGCGCAGGTGGTGATCTCTATGTGCCTGTGACAAAAGCCCCAGAGCCCGCCGAATGATCTCCATCGCAGGCGCGGGGGTTGCGGGGCTAAGCTGTGCGGCCGAATTATGCCGCCGCGGGGTGCAGGTCGAGGTCTTCGACATCGGCTCAGGGCCGCAAGACAATAAATCTTCGTGGTTCGCAGGCGGTATGCTTGCGCCCCACTGCGAAGGCGAAACAGCCCACGGCGATGTGATTGCCCTCTCGCAAGGGGCAGCCGCATGGTGGTCGCAGGTCACGCAGGTCACACAAAATGGCAGCCTTGTGGTCGCGCCGCCGCGTGATCGCGCAGAGCTGACCCAATTTGCCAAGCGCACCACGGGGCACCGTTTGATCGATGGCGAGGCAATAGCGCTGCTTGAACCTTGCTTTGCAGGGCAGTTTTCCCGCGCTTTATTCTATGAAAGCGAGGCGCATTTGAACCCGCGTCAGGCTTTGTTTGATCTATGTGCTTATGTGCAGAGCCATGGCGGGCGCGTGCATTACAACACAGCCGCCCCAAAGCGGGTCGATGTGGATTGTCGCGGATATGGCGATCACCTGCCAGACCTGCGCCCTGTGCGCGGTGAAATGGCGTTGATCGAATCTTCTGAGCTAAACATCACACGGGTGGTGCGATTGCTGCACCCGCGCATTCCTTTCTACCTCGTCCCGCGCGGGCATGGCGTTTACATGATAGGTGCGACGATGATCGAAAGCCCGTCTATGCGCCCGATTTCTGTGCGCTCTCTGTTGGATCTTTTGGCAGGCGCATCCGTTTTGCACCCCAGTTTGGGCGAAGCGACTGTGATTGAAACGGGCGTAGGTCTGCGCCCAGCCTTTAGCGACAATCGCCCTACCGTGATCCAAAAAGATGGCTGCTTTCATGTCAACGGATTGTACCGACACGGGTTCTTGTTGGCCCCTGCCCTTGCACGGCTTTTGGCCGACCAATTCAGTCCCATTTTCAAACAGGAAACAGGTGATGAAAATAACCGTAAATTCCATCCCGCATGATGTCACTGGCCCAACCTTACACGACCTATTGGTTGAACTGGGCTACATCACGCAAGGCCAACCACTGGCACTCGCGACCGCGCTGAATGATCAATTCATCGCCAAGTCCGACCGCCATGAGATTGCTCTATATTCGGGCGACCGTGTTGAAATTCTTACGCCAATGCAAGGCGGATAACCTATGAAACTTTACGATACTGACCTGACCTCAAGACTGCTGTTGGGCACGGCACAATATCCCTCGCCATCGGTCTTGCTGGACGCCATAAAAGCCAGTGCGACCCAAGTGATCACCGTGTCCTTGCGCCGTGAAATGCCACAAGGGTCAGCGGGCGGTTTTTACCGATTACTGCAAGAGGCAAACTGTCATATTCTGCCCAATACAGCAGGCTGTCACAGCGCGTCAGAGGCAATTACAACGGCCAAAATGGCACGCGATCTGTTTGAAACCGATTGGATCAAGCTTGAGGTGATCGGCCAGTCAGACATGCTTGCGCCTGACGTGTTTGAACTGGTTGAAGCGGCCAAAATCTTGGCAAAGGATGGCTTTAAAGTCTTTCCCTATACCACTGATGATCTGAGCGTGGGAGAGCGCTTATTGGATGCAGGATGCGATGTTTTGATGCCTTGGGGCGCCCCAATTGGATCAGGTCAGGGTTTGCGCAATCCAGATCGTCTGCGTGCGATGCGCGCGCATTTTCCAAACACCCCCTTGATTGTGGATGCGGGTATTGGGCGCCCGTCAGATGCAATTCAGGCTATGGAATTGGGTATGGACGCAGTGCTTTTGAACACGGCTGTCGCCAAAGCTGGTAACCCTGTTGAGATGGCGCGTGCGATGTCTATGGCCGTGCGTGCAGGCCGTATGGGCTATCTCGCAGACCCCATGGAGCGCCGCGATATGGCCGTGCCTTCAACCCCTGTATTCGGACTGGCGGAGTTGTCATGATGGAACGCTTTTATCTGATCGTCAGCCACGTTGACCGTATCGAACTTTTGGTGCCCCATGGTGTCAAACTGGTGCAACTGCGCCTGAAAGATCTGCCTCTGGCTGAAGTAAAACGCCAAATTGCCCGCGCGCGCGATTTTTGCGCGGTGCATGGCGCGCAGTTGGTGGTGAATGATTACTGGGAACTCGCGTTGGACCTGCGGTGCACCTTTGTTCATTTGGGCCAAGAAGACATGGAAACGGCTGATTTTAAGGCCTTAAATCGGGCTGGAATTCGCTATGGTCTATCGACCCATGATGAAGCGGAATTGGACCGCGCCCTATCCCATGACCCTGCCTATGTGGCCTTGGGACCCGTGTATCCGACCCTTTTGAAGCAAATGAAATGGGCCCCACAAGGTTTGGATCGTCTGCAAAAATGGAAACAAATCGCAGGGCAAACGCCCCTTGTCGCCATCGGCGGTCTCACGCCAGAGCGCCTACCCGATGTTTTTGCCGCAGGTGCAGACAGTGCCGCTGTGGTGACAGATATTCAAACCGCGCCTCACCCAGAAGCGCGCACAGCCGAATGGCTCAAGGCTTGCGCAACATGAACCGCTATATAAGACAAACTCTTGTGCCACAGGTGGGCGAAACAGGCCAAAAAAAGCTGGCGAAGGCGCGTGTGCTCGTAGTTGGTGCTGGGGGTTTGGGCTGTCCAGTTTTAAGCTATTTGGCGGGCGCTGGCATAGGTCAGATCACCATCGTTGATCCTGATCACGTCGAAGAAAGCAACCTGCACCGCCAACCGCTCTATACTATGACTGACATAGGACGCCCCAAAGCTGAAATGGCCCGTGATCATGTGTTGCGCGCCAATCCAAAGCTGACACTCACTGCGCATGCCGCTGCGCTTCACCCGAAGAATGCCGCACAGTTTGTGCAAAACGCCGATATTGTGATCGATGCGGCCGATAGCTTTGCGGTAAGTTACATTCTATCCGATCTGTGTTTTCAAGCCAAAACCCCTTTGATTTCCGCCAGCGCTTTGGGGCAAACGGGCTATGTCGGTGCATTTTGCGGCAAGAGCACACCGTCTTTACGCGCTGTATTCCCCGATTTGCCACAGTCAGGTGCTACCTGCGCCACTTCGGGTGTTCTTGGGCCTGTCGTTGGTATGATTGGCGCGCTGCAAGCTCAGATGGCGTTGCAAATAGTGATGCAGATGACGCCCTCCCCGATGGGGCGCCTTGTCACGCTTGATGCGGCCAGTCTGACCTTTGGCGGATTTGATTTTACATCTGCGGACGAACCGAAAACCCATGCGCCATTTATCAGCCTCGCAGATATAGACCCCTTGGATTATGTCATCGAATTGCGGGATGAACACGAGTCGCAGCATGCCCTTCATCCCATGGCCCAGCGTCTTGGGGGAGAAGCGCTCGAACAGCACTGTATTCCAGCGCAACGACGTGTGGTTTTATGTTGCGCGACAGGTCTGCGTGCATGGCGGGCCTCCGATCTCTTGCGATCACGGGGCTATGACGCAACCGCTTTGATCGCTGCGAGCGCCTGCCAGTGACACGCATTTTAATCATCGGCGGCACAGACAGCAGTGGCGGCGCGGGGATCACCTGCGACACTTCGGTGGCCTATGAATTTGGCTGTCATGTCAGCCCCGTTGTGACCTGCGTTACGGCGCAATCCAATCGGTCTGTACAGGCCTTGCATCCTTTGCCAGCTGACATGATTCATGCGCAGATTGCAGCAGCCTGTGAACAGGGCCCGCCTGACGCTATAAAAATAGGCATGGTTGGATCAAAAGACTGCGCAAATGCGATCAAAGATGCTTTAGCGCCTTACAGGACCATCCCCGTCATTCTTGATCCTGTTTTGCGGGCCAGCTCGGGCGGTCGGCTGACACAAATCCATGCGCTAGACGGTTTGATTGCCATGTCGGCCTTGATCACGCCAAATCTGGATGAGGCCGCAGCGCTAAGCAATCAGGCTGTGGCGCAGTCTCATGCAGCTTTGACAGCGCAAGGAGCATTTTTGCGTACAAAAGGCGCCAAATCCGTATTGATCAAGGGCGGTCATGGCCAAGGTGATACCTGTTGCGACACTTTGTTCACGGATGACGCTGAACAGTCTTATTGCACAGAGCGCTTCGCACAAAATAAGCGCGGTACGGGCTGTGCACTCGCGACAGCAATTGCGTGCACACTTGCCCGTGGGCACTCTCTGGCAAAGGCCTGCGACGTGGCAAAAAAATTTATTTCTGAATGGATTCAGCGCTAAACGACCCTGAGGGGAATTATTATGATCAAGGGGCCCAAGATGGCGTTTCATCTTGGCGAAAGTCTTGCTACATATTGAAGACCGCCGAAGATTTGATCACTCTCAATACACGGCAATATTTTTTCCACTCCACCTCAACACAACATGTTGACAAAATTACCCCCGTATAACACTAGTACTTGTGTCATGGTTCTTTTGACGCGAGTCGAAAGTGAAAAGTGAATTCGGTGCGGATTTCGATCCAATTCCGAGGCTGCCCCCGCAACTGTAAGCGGATAGCGACACTGAATTTACCACTAAGGGAAACCTTGGGAAGGTCAGTCTAGCTTCGACCCGCAAGCCAGGAGACCTGCCAGACACAAAGACGAAACCGTGCGGCGGGCATGGGGGCGTGGTAAGGTTGTCGATCGGACTGCCCTGCCCCAAGCCTGTTTTCCGCCCGAACCAATTAGGACGAACAGGCATGACTATCACCGTTTATTCAAAACCCGCTTGCGTACAATGCACCGCCACGACACGTGCGCTGGATGCCAAAGGCTTGGACTACACTGTGGTCGATCTTACGCTCGACGCAGCGGCCATGACGCAAGTGACGGAACTTGGTTACCGCCAAGCGCCTGTTGTGATTGCCGGCGACGCGCATTGGGCAGGGTTTCGTCCTGATATGATCGGTCAATTGGCGTAAAATTGTGTCGGGTCTGATCTATTTTTCCTCTGCCTCGGGCAATACGGCGCGCTTTGTTTCACAGCTCGCACCGCATGTTGCACAGATGCAGATCGAAAGACTGCCGATCAGCCCTAAAGATCCAATGCCCCAAGCGCCCCACCCTTATGTCTTGATCTGTCCGACTTATGCAGATGGCGAAGGGCGCGGCGCGGTCCCCAAGCAGGTGATCCGCTTTCTTAATGATCCCAATCGTCGCGCAGGGCTGCGCGGCGTCATCGGTGCGGGCAACCGCAATTTTGGCGCGACATTTGCACGCGCTGCTGATGTTATTGCCAACAAATGTGACGTGCCTGTTCTATATCGTTTCGAACTGGCCGGCACAGATACAGATATCACGCGCATCAGCGCGGGGCTTGAACACTTTTGGAGGGCGGAATGCTTGACGACGTAAAACCTGCGCTGGATTACCACGCGCTCAACGCCATGTTGAACCTATATGACGACGCGGGCCATATCCGTTTTGATGCTGACCGCATGGCTGCGCGTCAGTATTTTTTGCAGCACGTCAATCAAAACACCGTATTCTTTCACAGCCTAGATGAAAAACTGCGCTACCTTGTGGATGAAGGCTATTACGAAGCCGCGGTGCTCGATCAATATTCGCGCAACTTCCACCAAGCGATTTGGCAGGCAGCATTTGATCACAAATTCCGCTTTCAAACCTTTTTGGGCGCGTTCAAATATTACACCAGCTACACGCTGAAAACCCGTGACGGGCAGCGGTATTTGGAACGCTATGAAGACCGCGTTGTTATGGTCGCTTTGGCGCTTGCACGCGGCGATGAAGCCTTGGCATTGCGATTTGTAGACGAGATGCTCACAGGGCGGTTCCAGCCTGCGACGCCAACCTTTTTGAACGCGGGTAAAGCACAGCGCGGCGAATTGATTTCCTGTTTCTTGCTGCGTCTTGAAGACAATATGGAAAGCATTGGGCGCGGTATCAATTCCGCTTTGCAACTGTCCAAACGCGGCGGTGGTGTGGCCTTGATGTTGACCAACCTGCGCGAATCTGGCGCGCCGATCAAAGGTATTGAAAACCAATCTTCTGGCGTTATCCCAGTGATGAAATTGTTGGAAGACAGCTTTAGTTACGCCAACCAATTGGGCGCACGCCAAGGTGCAGGGGCGGTGTATTTGAACGCGCATCACCCTGATATCTTGCAGTTTTTGGATACAAAGCGCGAAAACGCTGACGAAAAAATCCGTATTAAAACTCTGTCTTTGGGCGTGGTTATTCCTGATATCACGTTTGAATTGGCAAAGCGTAACGAAGACATGTATCTGTTTTCTCCGCATGATGTGGCCTTGGTCTACGGCAAGCCGTTTTCAGAGATCTCAGTCACTGAAAAATACGCGGAAATGGTCGACGACAAACGCATTCGCAAGCGTAAAATCAACGCACGCGAGTTTTTCCAAACCATCGCAGAAATCCAGTTCGAAAGCGGCTACCCCTATGTGATGTTCGAAGATACTGTGAACAAATTGAACCCCATTGCGGGGCGGATCACCATGTCTAACCTGTGTTCCGAGATTTTGCAGGTGAATGAAGCGTCAGAATTCAACGATGACCTCAGCTATTCCCGCATGGGCACGGATATTTCGTGCAACTTAGGCAGTCTCAACATTGCGGCGGCAATGGATGGTCCTGATTTCGGCAATACGGTTGAAACCGCTATCCGCGCTTTGACAGCCGTATCTGAAATGTCCGCGATCAATTCTGTGCCATCCGTCAAACGCGGCAATGACGAAGCTCACGCCGTGGGTTTGGGGCAAATGAACCTGCATGGTTTCTTGGCACGTGAGCGTATTCATTATGCCAGCCCAGAGGGCGTTGAATTCACCTCTGTGTACTTTGCGACTGTGGCCTATCACGCGATCCGTGCCTCTATGCTTTTGGCGAAAGAACACGGCACGACATTCAAAGGCTTTGAAAACTCGCACTACGCGGATGGGACGTTTTTCGATACCTACACCACGCGCGATTGGCACCCTACCCTTGATGATGTGACGCGCGTCTTTGCGCATGTGACTTTGCCAACCCGCGATGACTGGGCGCAGTTGAAAGCCAATGTGATGAAACACGGGCTGTACAACCGCAACCTTCAAGCTGTGCCGCCAACAGGGTCGATCAGCTATATAAATAACTCGACATCTTCGATCCACCCCATTGTTTCGAAAGTAGAAATTCGTAAAGAAGGCAAGATCGGTCGCGTTTATTACCCAGCAGCATTCATGAACAATGACAATCTTGAATACTATCAAGATGCTTATGAAATCGGCCCAGAAGCGATCATCGATATCTATGCAGCCGCCACGCCACATGTGGACCAAGGCCTGTCTTTGACGCTGTTTTTCCCCGCAGAAGCCACAACGCGCGACATCAACCGTGCGCAGATCTACGCATGGAAAAAAGGCATCAAAACCATCTATTACATCCGCCTACGTCAAGCGGCCCTTGAAGGGACCGAAGTCGAAGGCTGCGTGTCCTGCGCGCTATAAGGAACGACATTATGACATTGCATATGACCCCTACCGTGCCCCGCGCGATCAATTGGAACCGCCTGCAAGATGAAAAAGATCTTGAGGTTTGGAACCGTCTGACAGTCAATTTTTGGCTGCCTGAGAAAGTGCCATTATCGAATGATGTGCAATCATGGGCCACTTTGCGCCCCGAAGAACGTGAGCTGACGATCCGCGTGTTCACGGGGTTGACCCTGCTTGATACGGTGCAAAACTCATTGGGCGCGCCTGCCATGTTGGCCGATGTGCAAACGCCGCATGAAGAAGCGGTTTTGACGAATATCGCCTTTATGGAAGCCGTGCATGCGCGCAGCTATTCATCAATCTTCTCGACGCTTTGTATGACAAAAGACGTGGATGAAGCGTTTCGCTGGTCTGAAGAAAACCCGCATTTGCAGGCGAAAGCCAAGCTGGTTGTCGATACCTATGCTGTGGGTGCTGACCCATTAAAACGCAAAATTGCATCGGTGTTTTTGGAAAGTTTCCTTTTCTATTCAGGGTTTTACTTACCAATGTATTGGTCAAGCCGTGGAAAACTGACCAACACAGCAGATCTTATTCGCCTGATCATTCGCGACGAAGCGGTGCATGGCTATTACATCGGCTACAAATTCCAACGTGCCTTGGAACGTGAAACGCCCGAGCGCCAAGCAGAGCTGAAAGATTACGCATTCTCGCTGATCTTTGATCTCTACGATATCGAAGCCAAATACACCGCTGAGCTGTATGACAGCATGGGATTGAGTGAAGATGTAAAGGCATTTTTGCATTACAATGCGAATAAGGCTTTGCAAAACCTGGGCTATGAAGCGCTCTTTCCCGCGTCAGCTTGCGAAGTAAACCCTGCCATTCTTGCGGCCCTGTCACCCGACAGCGAAAACCATGACTTCTTTTCTGGGTCAGGCTCAAGCTATGTGATCGGTAAAGCGGTCGCGACAGAAGACGCAGACTGGGATTTCTAACCCCACAAGACGTTTTAAAATAAAAAAGGCGCTTCAGGGGGAACCTGAGGCGCCTTTCTTTTATCGCTTCACGTAATATGCCTTAGCCCAAAGCATAACCCGCGCCGCGAATTGTGCGCACAGGATCTTCGCCCCCGTGAGTGCACAAAGCTTTGCGTAACCGGCCGATATGGACATCGACAGTACGGGTATCAACATAGATATCACGGCCCCAAACGCGATCCAAAAGCTGTTCACGCGACCACACACGCCCTGGTTTTTCCATGAAAGTGCTCAGCAAACGGAACTCGGTTGGACCAAGCTTCAATGGGTTCTCAGCGCGCGACACTTTATGGGTTTCTGCATCCAATTTGATGTCATCATAGGACAGCACCTGCCCAACAGATGCAGGGCGCACGCGGCGCAGTTGCGTGCGAACGCGGGCGATCAATTCACCGATGGAATAGGGTTTGACCACATAGTCATCTGCACCCGTTTCCAACCCGCGCACACGGTCGACTTCTTCTGAACGCGCAGAGAGCATGATCACAGGGATATCGCGTGTTTCAGGGCGTGACTTCAGGCGGCGGCAAATTTCGATGCCAGATACGCCAGGCAACATCCAGTCGAGCACGATAATGTCAGGCGCTGTTTCACGCACAAACATCAAAGCATCGTCACCGTTTTCAGCTTGTGTGACATTAAACCCTTCGGATTCAAAGTTATAGCTTAGGACTTCGCGTTGAGATGGTTCATCTTCAACAACTAAAATATGGGGACCATTCACAGACATTAGCTTGGCTCCAACCCGAGATCTGTATGCGATGTCATATCGCCTTTCGGGCGGCTTTCATCGGGCAATTCACCCGTGACAAGGTAAATGACTTGTTCGGCAATAGATGTCGCATGATCGCCCATACGTTCGATGTTTTTGGCGATGAAATGCAAGTGCATGCAGGCGGAAATATTGCGCGGATCTTCCATCATATAGGTCAAGAATTCGCGGAACAATGCGTTGTACATTTGATCCACATCCAGATCACGTTGGCGGACCTGTTCAGCCAGATCTGCGTCGCGTTGAATATAGGCATCAAGCGCCAGTTTCAGCATTTCTTCAACAGCGCGTGCCATACGGCGAATGGATGCCCCTGCCCCGTCAATTGGCGCAAGTTCGGCCAAAACACCTGTGCGCTTGGCAAGGTTTTTCGCGTAATCACCGCAGCGTTCCAAATTGCCAGAGATTTTCATCACGGTCAAAACAGTGCGCAGATCGCCAGCCGCAGGGGATCGCAGCGCAATCACGCGCGCGGCTTCTTCGTTGATTTGTTCTTCCAAAGCATCGATTGCTTTGTCGGCAGCACGAACTTTTGCAGCTGTTTCAACATCACGATCTTCCAAAGCTTGGGCTGCGGCTGTGATATTGGCTTCTACCATGCCGCCCATTTTCATGATCAGTGCTTGGATGGCTTCGAGATCACGATCAAAGGCGGTTGCGATATGTTTGTCATTGTTCATTGTGTCGCTCCTTAGCCGATCCGGCCAGTGATGTAGGATTCAGTGCGCGGATCTTCGGGGTTGGTGAAGATCTGCGCCGTTTCGCCATATTCCACGAGGTTCCCAAGGTGGAAAAATGCGGTTTTCTGGCTGACACGCGCGGCTTGCTGCATGGAGTGGGTCACGATCACCACCGAAAAGTTCTCGCGCAGTTCGTCGATCAATTCTTCGACTTGGGCGGTGGCGATAGGATCGAGCGCTGAACAGGGCTCATCCATCAAAAGCACTTCGGGCTCTGTCGCAACCGCGCGGGCGATACACAAACGCTGTTGTTGACCGCCAGACAGCCCAGTGCCAGGTGCATGAAGACGGTCTTTGACCTCATCCCAAATCGCACCACGGCGCAGGGATTTTTCAACGATGTCATCAAGGTCAGCTTTTGAGCGTGCAAGCCCGTGAATACGTGGACCGTAAGCGATGTTATCATAGATCGACTTAGGGAATGGGTTCGGTTTTTGAAACACCATGCCCACTTTCGCGCGCAACTGCACAGGGTCAACACGCTTGTCGTAGATGTCTTCGCCTTCGATCTTGATTTCACCTGACACGCGACAAATATCAATCGTGTCGTTCATACGGTTCAAGCAACGCAAGAATGTGGACTTGCCACACCCAGACGGGCCGATAAAGGCCGTAACGGTTTTGTCTTTGATCTCGACATTGACGTCTTTGATCGCATGAGTATCACCGTAGTAGACTTGAACATCTTTGGCGGAGATTTTGATGTCATTCATTTCGACGTCTCTTTTCACTATTCGCATATCGTTCATTGTAATGCCTTTCTACCAGCGGCGCTCAAAGCGGCGGCGCAAGATAACGGCGATGATGTTCATGGTCATCAAGAAGCCCAAAAGAATGATGATCCCGCCCCAAGCACGTTCGTAATAGGCAGGGTCGGCACGTTTGGCCCATTCGTAGATCTGGGCAGGCATGGCTGAGTTCGGATCAAGAAAACCAGAGGCAATACCATCAGGCATATTCGAGGCGATAAAGCCCACCATCCCGATCAACAGCAATGGCGCTGTTTCCCCCAAAGCCTGCGCCAAGCCAATGATAGTTCCTGTCAAAATACCAGGCATAGCGAGGGGCAGAACATGGTGGAACACCGATTGCATTTTCGAGGCGCCAATTCCAAGCGCTGCATCGCGAATGGAGGGCGGCACAGCTTTTAATGAGGCACGGGTGGAAATGATGATCGTCGGCAAAGTCATCAGCGTCAAAACCAAACCGCCCACAAGAGGCGCGGATTGTGGTAAATGCGCGAATTGGATGAACACAGCCAATCCCAAAATCCCGTATACAATCGAAGGAACCGCGGCCAAGTTTGAGATATTCACCTCAATCAAATCGGTCCATTTGTTTTGTGGTGCGAATTCTTCCAAATAGATCGAAGCCGCAACACCGATCGGCAATGACAGGCACAACACCACGATCATCATGAACAAAGATCCGACCATCGACACACCGATCCCCGCCTGTTCAGGGCGCGATTCAGAGGCGTCGGCGCCCAGCACAAAATCAGCGTTGAATGTGGTGTCCATCATGCCAGCTGCCACCATGGCATCGGCGATATCTAGATGCGCTGCATCTAGGTTTTTATCACGCGCCAAAGCATCGCGGGTCACGCGGCCCTTGAAATAGCCATCCACCCGTGAGCCTGCCAAGAGGCGAAACTCGACCGTTTGCCCCACAAGATTTGGGTTGTCTAAAACCACATCACGCACCTGTGCGGGGGCAGAGGATGACAAAAGTTTGGCCAGATCTTTGGCCTTGGCAAAGGGGTTTTCAATGCCTTCTTTTTCCAAAGCTGCGACAAGCGCGTTTTCCACCAAAGGCTTATAGCCAAAGGTTGTGACCTTTTTCATCACTTCGAGATCGCGCGTGCCCGATTTATCAAGTTTGCTTTCGGTCAGTTCGACAGGAATGGTGATAAAGGTCTGTTTAAAGGCAGGCACACCGTTGCCCAAGATGGACACAAGCAAGGTCACCAAAAAGCACAGACCCAGCGCAATCGCGCCAATGCCGTAGGCTTTAAAACGCGCCTCTGATGCATTGCGTTTTTTGGTCCGCGCATCCACTTTTAAAAGTGAATTTTTGGGCGCGCCGTTTTGGGATGAGGATAGATCAGACATCAGTCGTACTGCTCCCGATATTTGCGCACAATCAACAGTGCGACGATGTTAAGGCAAAGGGTGATGACGAAGAGCGTCATCCCAAGAGCAAAAGCGACCAAGGCTTCTGGCGAAGAAAAATCGGCATCCCCAGTCAATTGGCTGACAATCCGCGTGGTCACGGTTGTCATAGCTTCGAAAGGGTTCATCGAAAGACGCGCTGCCGCACCAGCGCCCAGCACAACAATCATGGTTTCACCGATGGCGCGCGATGCGGCCAAAAGGATTGCACCAACAATGCCTGGCAAGGCAGCAGGCAGGATCACCTGCTTGATGGTTTCGGATTTCGTAGCCCCAAGCCCCAAAGATCCATCCCGCATAGCTTGCGGCACGGAGTTAATGATATCATCTGACAGCGATGAAATGAACGGGATCAACATCACGCCCATCACCAAACCCGCTGTCATCACCGCAGAGCCACCCTGCATCCAGTTGACACCAAAGCTGCCGTCCTTGCCGAACAGTCCCACAAGCATCGGACCGACAGTAATAAGGGCAAAAAGACCGTAAACGATGGTCGGAATACCCGCGAGCACTTCAAGCAAAGGCTTGGCAATACCGCGCATCTTTGGCCCTGCATATTCGGACAAATAGACGGCCGCGAACAATCCGATAGGAACGGCGACCAGCAATGAAATAATCGAAATATAGAAGGTGCCCCAAAACAGCGGCAAAATCCCCAATTCAGACCCGCCGCCAAAGGAAGGCGCCCAAGTGGTGCCGAAAAAGAATTCATCGGCAGGATAGAGTTTGAAGAATTCGATGGTGTTGAAAATCAGCGAAAAGACGATGCCGATGGTGGTCAAAACAGCAATAGACGCAGCCCCGATAAGCAAGGCCAAGATCACCTTTTCAACTGAATTGCGTGCACGGTGCGATTTTGATGTGGCGCGCAATGCAAGGGCAAAACCAAGAACACCTGCGGCAATCACAGCCACAGTCATGATCCAGTTTCCCGTATTGGATTTGACACGGTATTCTTGAGCGGCTGTTAGCACATAATCTTCAATGTCAGTGCCGAGCGCGATCCCAAGATTACCCAAGAGCCCGCGTACATCATCTGCACCCGTCAGGTCTTGGGCCGCTTGTGGCGATAGAGCACCTTGGGACACTGCCAAAGTCAGCCCATCTGCGACACGGCGCACATCAGACATCAGCAAATTCAAAGCGCCGCTATCGGCATAGTTTTCAGTGGGAATATGTGAGGCAACTGTGGCCTGAACAATCATCGGCTGCACAATCAACCACAAAACCAAAAGGCCCAAGCTGGGAATAAGCGCCGATAGCATAACATTCGCGCCATAATAATTGGGCAAGGAATGCAGTTTACGAATATCTCCTCCGGCGTCTGCCATGACGCGTTTGCGCCCCAATACAAAGCCGGCCAGTCCTAAGACCAAAACCGTAATAAACAGCCATAACGCGGGCATGAGCAGCTCCCCTTAGCGTCTTTATCTGTGGCAAGGATAATCTTGCCTTGGCAGGGATCTACCCCTGCCCCGTTTCGGGTAAAAGACGGCACAGGTTGCCCTGCGCCGCCATTTATATTTTCAACAAGCGCTTGGCTTATTTCATCATGACTGTTGCTGATGCAACCGCATCTTGTGTTTCAACAAGGGCTGGATCAGACACAAGACCGTATTCAGCCAATGGGCCGTCTGGGCCTGCCATGTCGTCAGAGACGAAGAAGTCAGCGAATTCTTGCAGACCTGGGATCACGCCGATATGTGCCGCTTTGATGTAGAAGTACAATGGGCGAGACACTGGGTATGTGCCTTCAGCGATTGATTCAGTTGTTGGAACAACACCAGCCATTGTCGCGACTTGCAATTTGTCTGTGTTGTTTTCGTAGAATGCGAGACCGAACACACCCAGACCGTCTTTGTTGCTGTCGATACGGGCAAGTGTTTCTGTGTAGTCGCCGTCGATGTCTACTGAAAGACCGTCTGTGCGGATAGACATACATGCGTCTTCAGCGGCGTCTTCGTCGCCTTTGACTTCAACGAATTTTTCGAAATCGCCAGAGTCTTCACAGCCAACCAAGATCACTTTTTCGTCGAACACTTCGCGTGTGCCGTGCTTTGTACCTGGGATGAACGCCATGATCGGCTGCGCTGGGAACGCTGGGTTTACTTGGTCCCAAGTTGTGTTTGGGTTGGCAACAACTTCACCGTCTACAACGATTTCAGCGGCCAAAGCTTTGTACCAGTCTTCTTGTGTAAACTCGAAAGAGTTGCCGTTAATGTCGGATGCGAACACGATACCATCGTAACCAATGCGCACTTCAACGATGTCTGTCACGCCAGCCTCTGCACAGGCTGCAACTTCTGTATCTTTGATGGCGCGTGATGCGTTGGCGATGTCGATTGTGTTTTCGCCAAGGCCTTCACAGAAACGCTTAAGACCAGCAGATGAGCCGCCAGATTCAACAACAGGTGTTGGGAAGTCAAAGTTTTCGCCGAACGCTTCAGCCACGATAGAGGCGTATGGAAGAACTGTAGAGGAACCAGCAACCTGAACTTGGTCGCGTGCTGATGCAGCAGTCACAGTCATTGCAGAAATCGCCAATGCGGAGGCAGTTAGTTTTACGAGGGACATATATAACTCCAAAAATGTCAAAACCGAGAGGCTTCATTTCTCTCTCTGTGGCGGTTTCTAAGGTCCGTTAGCTATACTTTTGTGAACCTAATGTAACAGTTTCATGACACAAAGCGATTTATCAGGATTTTTATGACGCATGTTTAATGAATGTGACAGGATAAGCCCGCCCTAAATGATTAATTATAAGGCAAAATAACCGAAAAGCAGCTTCCATTGCCTGCATGACTTTCAATACGCAAACGACCGCGGTGACGGTTCAAAATATGTTTTACAATTGCCAAACCAAGCCCTGTGCCCCCCATTTCACGCGAACGGTGAGAATCGACACGGTAGAACCGTTCGGTCAAGCGCGGGATATGATGGGCCGCAATGCCTTCGCCTTGATCAGCAATATCGATGCGTACGGCGGGGCCGCGCAGGGTCGGCTCATTGCTATGCGCCGTGATGCAGATCGATACCTCACCGTTTTCGGGACCATATTTGATCGCGTTCTCTACCAGATTTGTAAACACTTGCGTCAATTGGTCTTGATCGCCCAAAACTTCGCTATCCTCTTCCATCCCTTCAAGACGTAGATTGACATGACGCGCGGCGGCCAAAGGGTGCAGCGTTTGGATCACAGATCGCAAGATGGAATCCACATTGACCAAGCTGCGGGGGCGGACGCGCCTATCGGCCTCAACACGGCTTAGTGACAAGAGATCCCCAACGATCCTGTTCATCCGCTTTGCTTCTGTATCCATGATGGTCAAAAATCGTGTGCGCGCGGCACTGTCATTGGCCGCAGGCCCCATCAGGGTTTCGATAAATCCCAACAAAGCGGTCAAAGGCGTGCGCAATTCATGCGATACATTGGCCACGAAGTTTCGGCGCATTTCGCCCACCTCTTGCAGCTCGGTCTTATCCTCTAGCGAGACCACCACGTAGCGGCTGTCTTTGGTGATCACTGCGCGGGTTTTGACATCGAAATGCAAATCATGGGCCGCTTGCGTGACTCTATAGGTTGCTGTGGCCTCTTCACCTAAGCGCAATGTGTTTTCGATCGCATCAAGCAAAATGGGTTGACGAAACACAGTCACATAATGTCGGCCTTGGACACCCTTACCAAAGATCACTTCTGCCTTGGTATTGGCCGCAACAACACGGTCATTTTTATCGATCACTAAGATCGGCAAAGGAATGGCCTGCGCCATTTCGATTACCAATAAATCTTGGGAAATCTGCAGGGAGGTCGGGTCTTGCATGTCAGTCTCTTCCAGTCTTTTCGTGCTTTGTAACAGGTTTAAGTAACTGCTATGTGACCGTTTTTGACATTAATTTTCATGCGTTCATATTTGCTTATATTGATTCACGAATCAACTTAAGTCATTCTTGCAAAATGCAAATTTTTCCGATTTTGCCAAAAATCACTGTTGCAATTAGGCGGATTTCCGCTTCTGATTGGTTATAGACTGTCACACTGGAATGGGCACCAAGATCAATGGGCAATATTACAACATCAAGCTACTTTGATATCGTCGCCATGGCACGCACGAAACAAGGCACGCAGGCCCCAATGCTCTTGCTGGTGGGTGAGCGCAGCCAGATCAAAGATATTGGAACTTTCGGCACAGCGGTAAGCGCAGTCTTCTATATGGATTTTTTAGAGCTCACGCCTGATATTGTGAAAGCCGTAAATCCAGATTTGGTGATGTCGCCCGCGATTTCAAACAGCTTCGATTGTTTGGAATTGGCTGATTTATTAGAACAGACAGGGTTTTCTGGACGCTATCGAGTGATGACTGATGACATTCCATGCCCTGAAATTATCTGTCGTGAAGTCCGGCAACGCCATCCGATGGTGGATTTCGACGTCTTAAAGGCCAAGCCTGTTTCAAAGAAACATATAAACTAACAGCTGCGCGCATGGGTCTTAAAACCACATGGCGCAACTGAAGCATTAGGTAATGGGGGTTAGGCCGTCTTGAAAGCGCCGCGCATTTTCCTGATAGCGCAGGGCTGATTTTCTCAAACCTTCGATTTGATCCTCGGTCAACTCACGCACCACCTTGCCTGGCGCCCCCATGACCAAAGATCCATCGGGAATGACTTTGCCTTCCGTGACCAAAGCCCCTGCCCCGATCAGGCAGTTTTTGCCAATCACAGCACCATTTAAAATGGTAGCCCCCATGCCGATCAAGCTGTTCTCGCCAATAATGCAGCCGTGCAACATGGCTTTGTGACCCACCGTACAGCCCTGACCGATTGAAAATGGCACGCCCATATCTGTGTGCAACACAGCATGATCTTGGATGTTCGTGCCCTCGCCGATATCCAAAGTCTCGTTGTCGCCGCGCAAAGTTGCCCCGAACCAAATACTAACACCTGCGCCCAAGCGCACCTTGCCAATCACATTCGCATCGGGCGCCACCCAGAAATCGCCATTTTCGGGCAAAATAGGGGCTGTATCGCCAAGAGTGTATAAAGTCATGATTCAAGTCCTTCAAATTCAGCTTGGAGCCCTCGCACGATTTCCAACAGGCCAGGCTGTTGGCGGCGATGCAACCTTTCGGCGGAAACGATGGTTTTTAGGCGTTCGAAAGATGTGTCCAAATCGTCATTGACCAATACATAGTCGTAGCCATCCCAATGACTGATTTCATCCCAGCTTTGACGCATGCGCTTTTCGATAACTTCCGCACTGTCTTGGCCGCGTGTTTCCAACCGTCTGCGCAACTCTACGATAGAGGGCGGTAAAACAAAGATCGACAAAACATGATCGCGCAATGACGAATTCGCGATCTGCTGCGCGCCTTGCCAATCAACGTCAAACAAGACATCCCGCCCCGCCTCGATCGCTTGGCGCACACGCCCTGCAGGCGAGCCATAGTAATTTCCAAAGACCAAGGCATGTTCCAACATCTCGCCTTTGGAGACCATCGATTTAAAATCTTCTTCGGACGTAAAATGATAATCGACACCGTTTTCTTCGCCCGCGCGTGGGGCGCGCGTCGTGGCAGAGACTGAAAAGCTTAAGCTTTCGTCCCATTGCATCAGGCGCTTGGCCAAAGTGGATTTTCCCGCCCCTGAGGGGGATGACAAAATGATCAAAAGACCACGGCGTTCGACAGACATATGTCTCTCCTTAGATATGACGGGTCGTCTATAGCCATCTTACACAGAGTTGACCACCAATTGCACAGTGTCAAAATGCCAAGGGTGAATGACGTTTATTGTTAAGAGTGGATTTTGCCACAAATCGTCAACGTCGATGTGAAACAAGGCAAAAATGTGGCAACGGAGCAAATGTGCGATGTTTTGCGGTCAAATTTATCGGAAAAATTAACGTTTTGAGTCGCTTTCAGATCGGGCAAATATCCCAAAAGTCGCTGTCATAGAAACTTTCGAGCGCAAATTCTGCCTTTTCGATACAGTTGAGCACGCTTTTAGGAAGATTTTCCACCACTTTCGTTTAAGTTATTGTTTTAACGTACATATTGCAGGGCTGGGGCGAAAAATTTATGTCAAAATCGCCAGATTTGGGGGAATTTTAGGGCCAAAACGTCGCTCGGTGTTAACCATTCGTTAGGAAAACACACCAAATCAGGCAAAGTCGTGGCATATTCAGGTCAAGCAAGCAGAGACACTCTGCACGATCAATTACAGCGGCCAACGCACAGAAATACTTAATGCCGCTATCGAAAAGGTTAAGAAAATGAAAATTGACTATGTAAGCGGTTCCAATGTTGTTTCCATTATGCCGCGTCGCAACGAAATGATTTTTCCTGCTTTGAAAGAAGTCGAAGCCTATTGGGACGGTTTGCGCAATGGGCGCCCTGTCCCTGCGCGCGCGGACATTGATCCTCGTGGTATGCAATCTGCACTTGAATTCGCTTTCATCTTGGAACGCATTGCCCCTGGCGTGGCACGGTTCCGCCTTGCAGGGATGCATCTGACAGATTTGATGGGTATGGAAGTGCGCGGTATGCCCTTGACCGCAATGTTTGTCCCCGAAAGCCGCAGCAAGATTTCGCAAGCCATTGAAGCCGTCTGTGAGACACCGCAGATCACAACCATAACGCTAAAAGGCGAACGCGGTATTGGTCGCCAGTCTTTGGATGCGCAATTGCTGCTTTGCCCATTGAAATCGGATCTTGGCGATGTAAACCGCATCTTGGGCTGCTTGCAATCCAAAGGCGACATTGGCCGACAGCCACGCCGTTTTGAAGCGGTTGAAACCCTATCCCGCCCTCTGATGACGGATGCTGGCCTATCAGATAACGCGACGCATGAGGTTACTGCAAAGGGCACGCCCATTCCCAAAGGGTTTGCAGAGGCACGCAAAGCCTATCTTGAGCAACAAAACACGAATGAAAGTGATACAGCGGCAACCCCGCCTGCACGCCCAACGGGCAAACCCGTTTTACGTTTGGTGAAAACCGACGACTAATTTTCGCGAAACAATCGCACCAAAGCGCATGTGCGTGCAATATTCCACCCAGATGGCCTAGCTTATGAAAGCGGCGCCAATTTCGCGTGGATAATGCGCCGGGCGGGCTGCAGTGCAGCTGCGAACATAAAAAAGGCTGGGAAAACCCCCAGCCTTTTTTCGCATTTTATACGAAAAACTTAACGTGCGTTCTTTGACAGTTCTTCAGCCACCAAGAATGCCAATTCCAAAGATTGAGACGCATTCAAACGCGGATCACAGGCTGTATGGTAACGATCGGCTAGATTTTCGTCAGTGACTTCAATCGCCCCGCCTGTGCATTCGGTGACGTCTTTACCAGTCATCTCGAAATGCACACCACCAGGAATAGTCCCGTATTCACGGTGCACTGCAAAGAATTCTTGTACCTCTTGCAACACGCTTTCAAACGGACGCGTTTTGTAGCCGCTTTCGGATTTGATCGTGTTGCCATGCATCGGATCACAAGACCAAACCACATTTGCGCCCGCTTCTTTTACAGCTTCGATCAAACGTGGCAGGTGATCTCTGACTTTGCCCGCACCAAAGCGCGCGATCAATGTCAAACGCCCTGCTTCATTGTTCGGGTTCAGTTTTTGCATCAAGATTTTCAGATCTTCCGCTGTGGTTGTTGGACCACATTTCAAACCGAGTGGATTAGAAACACCAGAACAGAATTCAACATGCGCGCCATCTGGTTGACGGGTGCGATCCCCGATCCAGATCATATGGCCCGAACCAGCGATCGTAGAGCCTGATGTGCTGTCAACACGGGTCAGTGCTTCTTCATATTCCAGCAATAATGCTTCGTGCGACGTGTAAAAATCAACCGTCTTAAGGTTGTTGTTGTTCGCAGCCGACATGCCTGCCGCATTCATGAAATCCAAGGCATCTTGAATACGTGTGGCCATGTCGCGGTATTTTTCGGCCTCATCCGCTTCAGTGTACCCCAAAGTCCATGCATGTACGCGGTTCACATCTGCAAAGCCGCCCTTCGCATAGGCGCGCAACAAGTTCAAAGACGCAGCAGCCTGTGTGTAGGCCTGCAACATACGGTCAGGATCTGGAATGCGCGCTTCAGGCGTGAAATCGAAACCGTTGATGATGTCACCGCGGTAGCTTGGCAGTTCGACACCGTTTGCAGTTTCAGTGGGCGCTGAGCGTGGCTTGGCGAATTGACCCGCCATGCGACCAACTTTGATCACAGGCACTTTCGCGCCAAAGGTCAAAACCATCGCCATTTGCAACATGACTTTGAACGTGTCGCGAATTTGATCTGCACCGAATTCAGCAAAGCTTTCAGCACAATCGCCGCCCTGCAACAAAAACGCTTCGCCGCGTGATGCTGCCGCCAGTTGATCTTTTAGGGTCTTTGTCTCGCCAGCGAAGACAAGAGGAGGATACTTTGAGAGTTGCGCCTCAACAGCGTTTAGCGCGGCCTCGTCTGTATACTCGGGCATTTGCACTCGCGGTTTGTTGCGCCATGCTGATTTTACCCAATCCGTCATTGTCATTCTCCGAGATAGTGATTTGGTTACGTCATTATATATGTCTATCGTCTCGTGCTGCGCGCCCCTATTTGGTGGCGCTATCAGCCCAAGCGTTATAGGCGCAGGTTTTGCGATGGAAAACCCGAAATATCGAAAACCATTCGAAAACGGGTATATTATGCGTTTCACCTGCGATTACCGCCTGCCTTGGCGCAGGCTTGGACTGAACACAACGTACCTGTACCCGCTCATGGTCTTGGTAGAAAACGGCCAAGAAGGCGGATGAAATGCAGATCACAGCGCTTTGAACTGAGATCTGCCCCTCAATCGGATTGGTTCTGCGCGCAACGATTCTGTTCTCATTGCGTCAAAACGCAGCTGCGTCACAACTTTAACGGCAAAAATGACCAAATCGGGCATTTGGGGCATGGGATGACAAATCGCAAATTCATTAAAAAGGCGGTTTTTTCTATCCAAAATTCCTTAGCTAGGCGCAACGAATAGTCAATTTGCCCATTTTGAACAGATATCAAGCTCAATGCGACCTCAGCACTTCCCATTCATAAAAACACGTTCTAACCTCTTCGCAGGACAATGATCCAACTCGGGAGAAACGAATGAAAAAGATCCTACTGGCCACAGCGGCCTCAACCCTTATTGCAAGCGCATCATACGCTGATGAGATCAAACTTGGTCTAATGCTTGGTTTTTCTGGCCCAGCTGAATCGCTTGCACCAGACATGGCTGGCGGCGTGCGTGCGGCTGTTAAAGAAGCTTCAGAGAGCGGCAAATTCTTGGACGGCACAACCATCGCTTTGGTTGAAGGTGATTCAACCTGTACGGATGCGGCTGTTGCTTCATCTGTGGCAGAGCGCATGATCACATCTGATGGTATCGTCGGCCTCATCGGCGCTTTGTGTTCAGGTGCGACAGGTGCAGCTTTGACCAACGTTGCTGTACCAAACGGCATGGTTATGTTCTCACCATCCGCGACATCCCCCTCTTTGACAACAATCGAAGACAACGGCTTGTTCTTCCGTGCCTCCCCATCCGATGCACGTCAAGGTCAAGTTATGGCTGAATCATTGCTTGAAAAAGGCGTGACATCTGCTGCTGTGACTTACACAAACAACGACTACGGCAAAGGTTTGGCGGACGCGTTTGAATCGTCATACACCGAATTGGGCGGCACAGTCACAATCAACGCATCGCATGAAGACGGCAAAGCAGATTACTCTGCTGAAGTTGGCGCTTTGGCTTCTGCTGGTGGCGACATTCTTGTGGTTGTTGGCTACATCGACCAAGGTGGTCCTGGCATCATTCGTGCGGCACTTGATACGGGCGCATTCGACCGTTTCCACCTGCCTGACGCGATGATCGGTGACGCAATGGAAGAGCGTTTCGGTACAGAAATCGAAGGCGCGACAGGTCAAGTTCCTGGTTCCGATTCACCAGGCGGTGAAATGCTTATCCCAATCGGTGAAGCAAACGGCTACAACGGCACAGCGCCCTACGCGCCTGAATCATACGACGCAGCAGCTATGATGGTTTTGGCCATGCAAGCGGCTGGTTCAACTGATCCACAGGTCTACAAAGACTTCGTGATGGGTGTTGCCAATGCTCCAGGCGAGCAAATTTTCCCAGGTGAACTGGCAAAAGCGCTCGATATCTTGGCTGCTGGCGGTGAAGTTGACTATGTCGGCGGCACAGCTGCTGAGTTGATCGAACCAGGTGAAGCGGCAGGTTCTTACCGTGAGATCCTTGTCAAAGACGGCAAAATCACCACAGTTGGTTACCGCTAAAACCGAATATGCGATCACAGCCCAGACTCATAGTCTGGGCTGTTTTCGTACCCAAAGGTCGACTTTGGACAATTCTAAGGGGATATACACATGATCGAAGTGCGTGATCTACACATGCATTTCGGCGGTTTTCGCGCAGTCGATGGGGCATCGCTTTCCATCGAAAAAGGATCCATTACGGGCCTTATCGGACCAAATGGTGCGGGAAAAACGTCGCTTTTCAACTGTATCGCGGGTGTTTTGACACCTACGAGCGGCAAAATCATCTTTGATGGCGAAGATATTACAGGGCTCAAGCCGCATCAAATGTTCCACAAAGGTATTTTGCGCACCTTTCAGATCGCGCATGAATTCCCGACAATGACTGTGCGCGAAAACCTGATGATGGTGCCTGCAAACCAATCAGGTGAAACCCTGTGGAATGCTTGGTTTAAACGGGGTCAAATCGCAATCGAAGAAGCTGCCTTGCGCAAAAAGGCCGATGAAGTTCTAGAATTTTTGACGATTTCGCACATTGCTGACGAAAAAGCTGGCAATATTTCAGGCGGTCAGAAAAAACTGGTCGAACTGGGTCGCACCATGATGGTCGACGCGAAAATCGTGTTTTTGGATGAAGTGGGCGCGGGCGTAAACCGCACGCTGCTCTACACGATTGCTGATGCGATCAAACGCTTGAACGTCGAGCGCGGATACACATTTTGCATGATCGAACACGACATGGAATTTATCAAAATGCTTTGTGATCCTGTCATCGTTATGGCCGCAGGTCAGGTGATGGCCACGGGATCGGCACAAGATATTATGCAAAACGAACAGGTGATCGAAGCCTACCTTGGCACGGGCATCAAAAACAAAGAGGCCACCGAAGGCCTGACCAAAGACGCCATCCCCGCGTCATCGGAGGGCACATCATGAGCTACCTAAGTGCCACACATATGACAGGCGGCTACGGCGGCGCTGACATTTTGCACGATTGCGAACTTTCGGTTGAAAAAGGCGAAATCGCTGTGATTGTCGGCCCAAATGGCGCTGGCAAATCCACTGCGATGAAAGCCGTCTTTGGCATGCTGAACATCCACACTGGGTCTGTCGTGCTCGACGGCGAAGACATCACAGGTCTAACGCCGCAAGATCGCGTGTATAAAGGTATGGGGTTTGTGCCCCAGACCAACAATATTTTCCCCACCATGAGCGTGGAAGAAAACCTAGAAATGGGCGCTTTTATTCGCACAGATGATTTCAAACAAACGCTGGAACAGGTCTATGAAATCTTTCCTGCGGTCTATGAAAAACGTCATCAGAATGCGGGTGAATTGTCGGGCGGACAACGGCAACAGGTGGCTGTAAGCCGCGCTTTGATGACCCAGCCGAAACTTTTGATGCTGGATGAACCGACAGCGGGTGTATCGCCCATCGTGATGGATGAACTGTTTGACCGCATTATCGAAGTGGCAAAAACAGGTATCGCTGTCTTGATGGTGGAACAAAACGCACGCCAAGCACTTGATATTGCTGATAAAGGCTATGTTTTAGTGCAGGGCACGAATGCCTATACCGATACAGGTGCCGCGCTTTTGGCCGATCCTGAAGTGCGTCGCACATTCTTGGGGGGCTAGGATATGCACAAGTATATCGTGCCCAGCCTGATCGCCACCGCAAGCACAGCAGGCGTCTTGGGCTATGTTTATTTTGCCAATCAGGCGAACCGCAAAAATGAAACGCCAAATGCATTCAACTGCCAAGCAGACCTGAAATGCGAAAACAGCGCAGACAATTGCACAGCCTTTGGTGCGCCTTTGACCTTTCGTCGTGGCGATGATTTTGACGGCGTTATGCAATTTGATTTTGGCCCGAACTTGACGGGCAAAGTCACAGGCGTTGCGGGTCAATTGTCAGGCGAATTCGCGCAAAATGACGGAACGACACTGGACCTTGAAATCTACTACGAGGGGGATTTCACCTTGATGAAACGGACACCCGATATCGGGGGTAAAACCAAAGAGACCTATTATCAAGGCTCATGTGAGAGGGTGAATTGATGGATATTCTCAACGCCTTAGTGGCTTTTACGAACTTTGTGATTGTTCCCGGCACCGCATATGGCGCGCAGCTTGCGCTTGGCGCACTTGGGGTCACATTGATCTACGGAATCTTGCGCTTTTCCAACTTTGCCCATGGCGACACCATGGCCTTTGGAACGATGTTTGTGGTTTTGATCACAGCCGCAATGAAATCAATAGGCATCAGCTTTGGGCCCCTTCCCACCGCCCTACTCGCTTTGCCTTTTGCGATCCTTTGTACAATGGCATTGGTGCTGATCACCGACCGTGCCGTGTACCGCTTTTACCGCAAGGTGAAAGCAGCGCCTGTTATGTTAGTGATCGTCTCTATGGGCGTGATGTTTGTGATGAATGGCGCTGTGCGTATGATTGTCGGCACAGATGACCGCCGCTTTGCCGATGGCGAACGCTTTTTGATCACCGCACGCGATTTCAAAACTATGACAGGCCTATCCGAAGGCTTGGCGATCCGCACCACGCAGGTGATCACAGTTGTGACCGCGGTTGTGGTTGTGGCTGCCTTGTTTTGGTTCTTGAACAAAACCCGTACTGGCAAATCCATGCGCGCCTATTCGGACAACGAAGATCTGGCGCTTTTGTCAGGCATCAATCCTGAACGTGTTGTGACGGTGACTTGGTTGATCGTCGCCGCTTTGGCCACGATTGCAGGCACACTCTATGGGTTAGATAAGTCGTTTAAGCCCTTCATCTATATGCAGCTTTTGCTGCCGATCTTTGCCTCTGCCATCGTTGGTGGGCTTGGGTCGCCTTTGGGGGCCATCGCAGGTGGTTTTGTCATCGCCTTTTCCGAAGTCACGCTGACCTATGCCTTTAAAAAGGTCATCACTTATCTCGGTCCAGACGGTTGGGCACCCGATGGTTTGGTGCAGCTTTTGTCAACCGATTACAAATTTGCTGTATCTTTCGCGATTTTGATCATCGTCTTGTTGTTCAAACCCACAGGTCTGTTTAAGGGGAAATCAGTATGAGCCAGTCTCACGTTGCACAAACTGCACCCAATCGCGCGCCGCTGTATTTTGGCATGATGGCCGTGCTTATTATTGCGGTTGGATTTTTGCAGTCTTGGAACTCTGCCCTGTTCATTTTGAACATGGGGTTGATTTCCGCGATCATGGCGCTTGGCGTCAATCTACAATGGGGTTTCGCAGGCCTGTTTAACGTTGGTGTTATGGGCTTTGTGGCGCTTGGCGGTCTGGCTGTTGTGCTGATTTCGACCTCACCCGTTGGCGAAGCATGGCAAGCGGGCGGCCTACGCGTGCTCTTCGGTCTTGCCATTGGTGTGGCTACGATTGTTGGCGGCATTGTCTTTTGGGCGATGCTGAGGGGCAACAAATACCGCGCTTTGTTTATCGCGGCTTGGTTGATTGCAGGTTTCTTTATTTTCCGCGCAGTCTTTGACCCTGCTGTTGCAGCCATCGAGGCTGTGAACCCCGCAATTTCAGGGAACTTGGGTGGCCTTGGACTGCCTGTTCTGATCGCTTGGCCTGTTGGCGGATTGTTTGCTGCGGGTGCGGCTTGGCTGGTGGCCAAAACCGCGCTTGGCTTGCGCTCTGACTATTTGGCGATCGCGACACTCGGCATTGCTGAAATCATCATTGCTGTATTGAAGAACGAAGATTGGTTAGGGCGCGGCGTTAAAAATGTCATCGGCCTTCCCCGTCCCGTGCCCTATGAAATTGATTTGCAGCAAAGCGAATGGTTCATTGGGCTGATGCAATCCATCGGCGCAAACCCTGTCACAGCGTCAAGTATTTTCGTGAAACTGTGCTATGCGGGGCTGTTCTTTGCTGTGATCATTATCTTGATCACTGCCATGCAATTGGCGCTGAATTCCCCTTGGGGCCGCATGATGCGCGCCATCCGTGACAATGAAGTGTCATCAGAAGCCATGGGCAAAAACGTAACAGGGCGCCACTTGCAAATCTTCGTCTTGGGCGCTGCGATCTGTGGTTTGGCTGGTGCGATGATGACGACGCTGGACGGTCAGTTAACACCCTCAAGTTATCAGCCGTTGCGCTTTACCTTTTTGGTATGGGTGATGGTTATCGTTGGTGGCTCTGGCAACAACTGGGGTGCTGTTTTGGGAGGCCTGTTCATCTGGTTCCTCTGGGTTGAAGTCGAACCTATCGGTCGATTTATCGCAGAGGTAATCACATCTGGCATGGCAGACACGAGCGCTTTGAAAGCCGTGATTTTGGAACGCACTGTCTATGTACGCCCCTTGACCATGGGCTTGGTGCTTTTGTTCGTGCTACGATTTAACCCACGCGGACTATTGCCCGAGCGTTAAAGCGATAAACAACACAAGAAAAATTAAGGCGCAGTCTTTCGCAAGGCTGCGCCTTTTTCATGCGTGACTGCTTACGGCACGAGGGGTAAGTTGCGTGGCGCCATAAAAAAGACGCCCCGAAGGGCGCCTTTCAAACGATCAAATCTGGTGACAGCTTAGCTGGCCCACAACAAACGTGTTTCATGTCTTTTCAATGACTTACGTGCAGATGCGTAATTGGTGAGACCCGCCTGTGTCTTGAGTTCAGGAAAGAGCGTGTAGACCTCTTCGCGCTGTGCTGATTTCAAACTGTTCATGGATGCATTTCCTGGCTGGAATGTCTCAGTCCATGTCCCGTTTGACAAAACCACTTCGTGGTTTTCACATAAAAAGTGCAAATAGGATGTCTCAGCAGGTTGAACTTGCGTGATCCCAGGCAAGTCGACCAAATGAATAGCAGGTGCCAGCACTTCACGTTCATCAAAATACAACATCGCGCGGTCTGAGGTCAGCAAAATTCGATGCTGCGGTGACACCATCAAATCGCGATCAGGTAATCCGTTGCCCAAAGCGCCCTTTTGAATGAAAACAGGCGCGAGTGATTTTTGCTGCGCGATATCTTTTGCCGTCAGGTCTTTGCGACCCACCCATTGGATTTCTTGCACACCATTGTCGCGGGTGAAGATTTTATCACCCACAGACAGAGTTTCGGCAGCCACCTCACCTTGTGGCGTGGCAATGGCTGTATTTGGTGTGAAGCAAATGACAAATTCTTCGATATCGGTGTAGTTGATCGTGGCAGTTTGGCCGTTGCCCTCATTAAAAAATGTGAACTGTCCCGAGAACCCGTTGCCATCGTCATCTGGGTTTTGAGTTTGCGCCGAAATCCGATATCCGTTGTCGATAAACCACGACAGATCCAGCGTGTCTTGGTCTGTCGCATCGCCATCACCGCCGCCATCAACGGTGGTATTGTTCGGATTGGTTGTATTGCCGATGGAATTGACAACAATTGTATCGGCCCCATCACCACCTGACAAAACGTCATTTTCGCCGCCGCCATAGAGGGTATCCTCCCCTGCGCCGCCGAACAGTTGGTCGTAACCATCCCCCGCTGTCAGCGTGTCATTTCCCGCTTCGCCGTAGATGATATCGTTGCCAGATCCGCCGTCGATCACATCATCGCCAGGCACCAAGGGGGTTTCAATGACGTCCTCAATAAGATCGCCATTCATGGTAAACCCAGACGGCGAAGATCGCGTGGTCAGGGTAAAAGTGATAGAGGTCTGATTTTCAAACTGAGCAGAGAACCACGCATCCTGATCGCTGGGGCTATTGGCCTCTGTACCGCTGGCTGTGACGGTTGATCCGTCATTTTGAATATTCAAAGACGTTCCGTCTTGCGTGCCAAAGCTTGAAAACGACCCCGCATCCAATGAAACTGCTTCGAAATCATTGCTGCCATTGGCATCGAGATCGTTGAAAGTGGCGGTCGAATTCAGGGCAACAGGTTGACCTGTCGCTGGATCAAAAAATTCCATGCGGAATGTCGCGGTTTCCCCGCGATCAAATGAGGTCCGTCCGATGCCGCTGTTCAAAAGAATTTCTGATCCGTTGCCACCGCTCATGTCGATGTTCAAGAATGGATCAGAGGTCTCTACAAGCACGATACGCGCTGAGATTTGAGTGCCATCTTCAAGCTGAGCGACGTTTCTATAGACCGCTACATCGCCAGGGCGCGCATTGTTGTTCAGCAATGAACTATCGGAAACCAGATTTGCGCTGGACAAAGACAAAGGCGTTGCATCTAGCCCTGCCCCCTCAAGGTTATTTCCAGCGTCACCGTAAATGGTGTCATTGCCGGCGTTCCCATTGATAACATCATCACCACCACGGCCCGTTATGGTATCATCGCCATTTGTGCCATTTAGGACATTGTTGTCGTTGTCACCGCTGATATCGGCCATAAAGCAAATCCCCAAACTTCGGATAGGTTGACTAATTTATAAATGCAAAGCGAGCGCGATACTTTTTAGACGTAAACTTATCGCATTCCGCACATGTTGAGATAACTGTATCAAACTTACTCTTTTTCAACACAGGGAGTTCCGTTTCATTATTCCCCGTCGGCATTTTTTCGCTGCACTGCCGCATTTTTAAGACCTTTATGGCAGATAGTTACAGTCGAATTTCGCTTAAGCATCAGATATTTAATATTAATTTTTGATATCAAGAAAAGCGTAAAGGATTGTTTAAATTATCAGCCATTAGCAGAAAAAAAATACAGCCGCTTCAAAAAGTGAAACGACTGTATCTTATTTTGAGCATTGTATCAAAAGTGGAAACGCCCCTGATCCAAAAGCGAAAACTCAGTGGATCAAAGAATCAGGGACGCTGCCCCACACCATCAGATGGCGCGAAGCCCGAATGCCCTGCCCTCCCAGAGCATTCGGTTAGGAAGCGATACTGATCTGGTCTATGAAACCAGCAGCTCTGCTTCATGTTTACGAAGCACACGACGCGCTGTTGCGTAATGGCCGCGTCCTGACTGTTCACGCAGTTCAGGGAAGAGCGCAAAGATTTCTTCGCGTTGTTCTTCTCCGATACCAGCCAGTGTAAAGTCGCCAGGCTGGAAGCTCTCAGACCATGTGCCATCGCTCAGGATGACTTCGTGGTGATCGAACATCACGTGGATATATGTCACACTGGTCGCATCCACCAACTCAACACCATCCATTTTGGTCAAGTGTTTCGCTGCCACAAGCACTTCGTGGTCATCAAAGTAGAGCGCTGCTTTGTCAGAAGACACCAACATGCGGTGGTTTGGAGACACCATCATATCGCGTTCAGGCAGACCATTGCCCAAGGCACCTTGACTGATCATGACAGGACGCAGCTCAGGGCGCAGCATCAACTCAGCAGGAGACAGTGATTTTTTCCCAATCCAGCGGATTGATTGCAAACCATTGTCACGCGTGATCACTTTGTCGCCCACTTTCATGGTGGCGACATCGACTTCACCTTTTGGTGTCGCGATCATCGTGCCTGGAGTGAAACATGGGATGACATTCTCGATTTCTGTGAATTCGAGCGTGCCAGTCATATTTCCAGAAGCGTCATAGTAAGTGACGGTTCCATCAAACCCGTTGCCGTTGGAATCTGGGTTGGTGAATTCGATGTCGAACGATCCGTCTTCAACTGTAGAACCAGTTAAATCCAAGACATCGTAGTCATCACCCGCAGATCCACCATCAATGGTCATGAATGATGGGTTAGCTACCGTGCCAGGCGCGTTGTTGATATCAAATGTATCACGCCCCGCGCCGCCCATGATGTCAGCGCCATCAGCACCATTGGTGACAGTGACAAAGTCATCGCCATCGCCCATGTCCACAGTAGCGTTTTCACCGCGAATAGTCGCCGTATCATCGCCCGTGCCAGCATCTGCGATATCATTGGTGCCAACAAAGAGCGTATCGTCGCCCTCGCCTGCATCCAAGGTGTCAACAAAGTCATCATTGTCGGACACAAGCGTGTCATTGCCATGACCGCCGATCAAGATATCTGTGCCGTCACCGCCTGAGATGAAGTCGTCATCCAGACCACCATCGATGTAGTCATCCCCCGCATCGCCGTAAAGCGTATCCGCGTCATCACCGCCATAGATGGTGTCGTTACCGCCACCGCCACGGACATAGTCCATGTCGTTTTCAGGCACTGGATCGGTCTCATCACCTTCGTTGGTGTGGTTCATCACGCCATCAACGTCACCTGCATAGATGATGTCATCGCCAGAGCCACCAAAGATGCGATCAGACCCGTGACCACCTGTGATGGTGTCATTGCCAGAGCCGCCGTAGACTTCGTCGTCGTCAATGCCAGCGTCGATGATATCATCGCCTTGGTCACCGTAAACGATATCCGCGTCATCGCCTGTAAAGATTGTATCGTTGCCAGACCCACCGTGGACTTCGTCTTTGCCGTCTTCGGTGTTTTGGTCATTCGGGAACGGGTACAAGCCGTTAGGCAGGTTGGGATCATCACCGACATAGTCAGAGAAGGTGTTGTTGCCCGCATCGATGTAATCATCGCCCGCGCCACCTTCGATGTAATCCGCACCTTGAACATCGATGATCGTATCGTTGCCCGCGCCACCGTAAACAGTATCGTTATCGATGCCTGCATAGATGGTGTCGTTGCCAAGTCCACCGTAGATCGTATCATCATCATCGCCAGTGATGATCGTATCGTCGCCATCACCGCCATCAACGAAATCGATGTCATTGTTTGGATCGGTGTCTTCCAATGCATCGTAAGGCAAGCCATCAGGTAGCGGCGTGTCATCTAGGGCTGCATCGCCAAGCAGGCTTGGATCGGCTGCGAGTTCATCGAATGTGTTCGGGCCAGAGTTTGGTCCAGAAACATCAATGTAATCGTTGCCATCTTCACCGTAGACAGTGTCAGACCCTTCTTCGTCAACGATGTCATCATCGCCAAGGCCGCCGTAGACAATATCATCGCCAGCACCTGCACGGATGATGTCGTCATTGGGGCCTTCGCCTGCAATGATTTCATCATTGTTGTCGACCATGTCGCCTTCGGGGTCGTCAGTGTAGGCCAGATCGATGATGTCATCACCCGCTGTACCAGAGACGATGCCATCGAGTGGAGAAGCCTCAACAGTGACAAGTACTTCACCTTCATCTGTGCCGCCGTTGCCGTCGGATACAGTGTAAGTGATCGTCGCTTCGCCTTCAAAACCGTCAGCGGCTGTGAACACCAGCTCGTTTCCAACGATTTCAACAGTCCCTTGATCAACTGGAACAGTCGCAGATGCGATGGTCAACGTATCGCCATCTACATCTGTGTCATTGTCCAGAACATCGATGGTGACTTCACCTTCGAACGGTACTGTCGCGGTGTCATCCACGGCCACAGGATCGTCATTTACAGGTGTCACGTTCACAACCGCAGTGCCTGGCGTCTCATTGCCGTCTGGGTCTTTGGCTGTGTATGTGATGGTCGCTTCGCCGTTGAAGTCGTCAGCTGGTGTAAACACGAGCTTGCCGTCAACGATTTCCACGGTGCCTTGATCGGCTGGAACAGTGGCAGAACCGATGGTCAAAGGCTGACCGTCTGGGTCTGTGTCATTGTCCAGCACGTCGATGGTGACAGCTGTGTCCTCATCAGTTGTGGCAGTGTCGTCTTCGGTGATTGGCGCGTCTTCGACAGGTGTCACGTTGATCGTGTGAACGCCCGTATCAGTACCGCCGTTGCCGTCAGAGATTTCGTAGCTAATCGTCGCTTCGCCATTGAAATTTGCAGCAGGCGTGAAGGTCACTGTACCATCGCCATTGTCCACAAGCGTGCCTTGATCGGCAGGGACAGTCGCGTTGATCACTTCCAATGTATCGCCATCAGGATCAGTGTCATTGCCGAGCAAATCAACAGTGATAGATGTGTCTTCATCGGTTGTGTCAGCGTCATCGTTGGCCTCTGGCGCATCATTGACAGCGCCGACTGAGACGATCGCTTGGCCTGCGTCTTCGCCACCTTGGCCGTCGACAACTGTGTAGTCGATGGTCACAGGGCCGTTGTAATCAGGCGCAGGTGTGAAGGTCACAGTGCCGTCGCCATTGTCGACAACTTCACCAAGTGCAGGATCAACAGAAACAGTGCCGATGGTCAAAGGATCGCCATCAACGTCTGTGTCATTGCCGATCAGATCGATCACGACAGACTGGTCCTCATCAGTGGTTTCGATATCGTCCACGGCCACAGGATCGTCGTTCACAGGTGTGACATTGACTGTGTGGGTCGCAGAAGATGTGCCACCATTTCCGTCTGTGACAGAGTAGGAAATTGTCGCTTCACCGTTGAAGTTTTCCGCAGGCGTGAAGGTCACTGTACCATCGCCATTGTCCACAAGCGTGCCTTGGTCGGCAGGGACAGAGGCGCCAGTGACAGTCAGTGTATCACCGTCAGGATCAGTGTCGTTACCGATCAGATCAACAGTGATAGAGACGTCTTCGTCTGTTGTGTCTTCGTCATCATTGGCTGTTGGACCGTCGTTGACGGAGCCTACGTTTACAATGGCTTGACCTGCGTCTTCACCGCCATTTCCGTCCACAACAGTGTAGTCGATGGTGACTGGACCGTAGTAGTTTTCCGCAGGTGTAAAGGTCGCTGTGCCATCGCCATTGTCGACAACTTCGCCAAACGCTGGATCAACAGAAACAGTGCCGATGGTCAAAGGATCGCCATCAACATCAGTGTCATTGCCGATCAGATCAATAACCACAGCCGTGTCTTCGTCTGTTTCAAAGGCGTCATCAACTGCCACAGGATCGTCGTTCACAGGGGTTACATTGACTGTCACAGTCGCAGTATCTGTGCCGCCGTTTCCGTCTTCGATCGCGTAAGAAATCGTCGCTTCGCCGTTGAAATCATCGGCTGGTGTGAACACCAATTCGTTGTCAACGATTTCGACAGTGCCTTGTTCCGCAGGCACAGTTGCGCCTGTGATGGTGAGCGTGTCGCCATCCACATCGGTGTCATTGTCAAGCACATCGATGGTGACAGCTGTGTCCTCATCCGTTGTGATCTCATCGTTCACAGCGTCAGGCGCATCGTTCACAGGGGTCACGTCAACATTGACTGTGCCTGTGTCTGTGCCGCCATTGCCGTCATCAACAGTGTAGGTGATTTCAGCTGGGCCATTGTAGTTTTCAGCTGGTGTAAACACGAGCTTGCCGTCAACGATTTCGACCGTACCTTGATCTGCTGGAACGGTTGCAGAAGCGATGGTCAATGCATCGCCATTTGCATCTGTGTCGTTGTCCAAAACATCGATCACAACTGAGCCATCTTCCAGAACAGTTGCAGTATCGTCGTTTGCGACAGGACCTGTATTTTCAGGCAAGATCAGGTTTTCGATTTCCGTGAAGGACATCGTGCCTGTGACATTGCCTTCGTTATCAAGGAATTCAACCGTACCAGATGTCGAGTCGCCATCTTCGTCGGTTGTTTCATCCACGATGCGCAAAGGACCAGAGTTTGACAAGTCGAGTGTATCGTTGTCATCGCCTGTTGTGCCACCATCGACCACATCACCCGCATTACCGCCGATGATTGTATCCGCACCTGAGCCGCCGTAGATGCTATCCGCGCCGTCGCCGCCAGTGATCGTGTCGTTACCGCCTTCGCCGTAGAGCGTGTCGTCGCCCTCATCGCCCAAGATGATATCATTGCCACCTTCGTCGTTTGGTGCGCGATCAACTGGAGTGATGTTGAAATCATCTGCGTTGAAGTCGCCAAAGACAAAGCCAGTGTTTGTAGCCCCTGCGGTCACGGTGAATGTGATCTCGCTGGTGTTTTCAAAGGTAACACCAAACTCCGCATCAGGATCATCTGCATTGTTGGTTTCTGTTCCGGTTGCCGAAACAGATGTGCCATCATTTTGAACGGTCAATGATGAACCAGGACGTGTGCCGTAGCCCGTGATGTCGTCCAGATCGAATTCAGCCACTTCGCCTGCATTGCGCAGATCGATGTCACCGATAGACAGACCTGAGTTGATCGCGACTGGTTCACCCGTTGCTGGATCGAAGAACTCCAGACGGAATGTCGCTGTATCGCCGTTTGAACCAGCATCGTTGTTGCCGTTGAGCAAGATGGCATGGCCGTTGCTGCTGCCCGCAACTGGCGTCAAGTCAACATTCAAGCTGGAGTCTGATGTTTCAACCAGAACAAGGCGTGCAGAGATCGACGTGCCGTCGTCTAATGTTGCGACATCATCATAAATGATGCTGTCCCCAGTGTCGCTGCCTGTACGCACGTTACCGATCGCGAGATCAATACCCGTTGCATCCGTGCCCGATGTCTCATCCCCAGTGATGCCCAAGTTATCGCCGTTATCACCATAGATAACGTCATCACCTGTGCCACCCATTAGGATGTCATCGCCAAATCCGTTTGAACCACCCGTACCAGCGCCGCTATTCGGGTCTAGAATAGGTGTCGCTTCGATATCGCCAACACCGATCCAACCAAGTTGAGTAGAGGTGTCGTTGCCCGCTTCGTGGATGATTTCCAAGGACGCAATAGGACCTGAGATCGTGACTTGGACGTTGTCCGGATTGTTCGGGTCCAAACGGAAGGTGGTGTTGTTGTCGTTCCCGTCAATGGAGTTGCCGCTTACATCGACTCCGCCGCTGGTCACATTTCCACCTGAGAATGTCACAGGGACTTGGTTGCCATCGGCATCGAGGGCGATAATGGTCACCTTATCGTCCCAGCCACTGCCTTGGTTCACGTCATAGATGGTAAAGCTAACGTCACTTACGAGTGTATCAAACTCAAGGTCGAGCGTATTGCTGGATCCGCCAACTTCAGGGCCAGAGTAAAAGACGTTGTCTGGTGTCGCCTTGCCGTAAGTGGAGCTTGAGGTGGTCTTGATGAAACCGTTCAGCGAAACATCTGTTGTCACCACGCCATCTTCGGACACAATCTTTCCGCCAGACATGTCTGAGATGTCGAAAGTGGTGGGGTCACCCGCGACAGCTGTCGCGCCTTGGCCAGTGTCGCCGTAGATGATGTCATCGCCCGCACCGCCGAGGATGGTGTCATCGCCAACTTCGCCGCCAGCACTGCCTTCGATCACTTCGTAGACAGTCGCATCGTAGTAAACGTCTGTGACATTGATGCCAGAGGTGTTTGCGCCATCTTGCGTGTGCTCGATCACAACGCGGGCAACTGGGCCAGGAATGTCGACCAAGATAGAGTAGTTGCCAGAGGTGTCGTCTTCGTAGCCACCTTTACTGTCTGCTGTATCAACACCGAATTGACCATCAGTGTCGAGCAGGGTCAGTTTGTAACCACCTGTCATATCGACGTTGATTTGATTGCCGTCTGCGTCGAATGCCGTAACTTTTACAACGCCGTCGCCGTCGATGTCGTTGACGCGGAAAGACACATCTGACACGGGATCAGAGAACCCAAGTTCATACGTGCCTTTGTCGCTCACAGAGCTGAGTTCAGAATCCATCGAACTGTGCGCATCTGCACCTGAGCCATCGGTATCGATGCTGTGTACTTTTTGCGTGTCGGTTGAGAACTCAGTCTGGGTAGCCCCGGTTGTGCTGTATGAGAATGTTACATCCACATTGCCAGTGTCTTGCGTAAAGCCGTTCAACTGGCCTTCGTCAGAGACCCCCGCGAGATCCCATTCAAAGCTTTCACGCACGGTTTCGCCCGTTGGAACGCGCGTAGAGCCCGTGCCGCCATCGCCAACAAGAAAATCGTTGCCAGCGCCGCCGTCGATGTAATCATCGCCCGCTTGGCCGTAAACTTCATCATCGCCTTCGCCAGACAGAACTGTGTCGTTCCCTGCGCCTGCAACAACAATATCGTCATCGCCCACTTCGCCCTCAAGCAAAGCGTCACCTGCATCGATCATGTCGCCATCAGGATCGCCTGTGTAGGCCGTGTCGATCAGATCATCGCCGTCCGTGCCTTCGACGATACCTTCGCCACCACCAACATTCACAACATCGGTGTTGAAAATCGCGACATAGCCAATTTGACCGTCAAAGTAGTGATCATAGACGCCATCATCTTTTTCACGCGCGCCGAATGTAAAGTTTTCATCGTCATTATCGCCGATATCCATCGACAAGCCTGTGCTGTCGAAGTCTTCGCTATATGAGGTGCCGTCTGTGATGTTCTCAACCACGAATGAACCTGTGCCAGATTCATCCCATGAATATGCTACGCGTACATCGTCGCCTGCAGAGAAAAAGCCATTGCCTGTGGAGAGAGAAAGCTGTTCACCTGATGCGTGGAATACAGTAACTGCGCCGTGTTCTGTAACGGAGATGTTGAAGTGACCTTCGGTCGATCTGTCAGCATATTCACCGCGCGACACAAGCGTATCGGGTGAAGTCCCAACATGGTTATCTTGGTTGAACTGCAACATGACAGTGCCTTGGCCGATTTCAAACGGCACATCATTGGCAGCTGTGCCCGCAGTATCGAAATGACCGTTACCATTCAGACGTAAGGCATTCCCAGATGCCGTTGCATCGCCAACAAAATGTCCGTTTTGTGCAATACCGTCAGCCAGACCAGTGTCCGCTGTTGTCGCGCCTGTGCTAAAGTCCCACAAACCGATCAGATTTTGCGCTGCGGGATCACTAAATTGTGCCCCTGATGTTTCGGTTGTTGGGCTTGTATGGGACGAACCCCAGTTCCACCAATATGTCATTTACTCTCTCCTACAAAAACACATCCGGACAAACCCGAACATCGCCCACAAGGGCGCTGAGTAGCCAAAGCAGCCACACACGAGGTGAATTGAAAGCAAATCTGACGGAGCAATACCTACTCCCATCCGCAAAACGGATTACACATGTCACTCAGTAGCAGCGGGAATGAGCAGATCATCCCTCTCCACACGAACACGCATATCAGACAATCTGCTTAAAGATTATCCAAGTGCGCGGCCGCCCCCGTGGCCGAATTTAGAATGCCCCCCAGTGGGCAAGGCCTTTCTACGACCAAAGTTTCGGTGAGCAATAGCCATTTTTTCACCTTCGGTTAAATTCCCAAGCTCAAATCAACTCTGACATTCATGAATTTTTAACTATACAACCTATGGGTGCAGGGTAACCTTACGTAAACAAATCATCTTTAAGTTGAATCAAAAAATAATTTAACGCTTAGATTCAATACCTTATCAGCATTTCAAAATCGGAAAAACTGGACATAATTCGCCCATAAGGCACCCTAAATCTGGGCGCATTGGAGATCTTTCCTATACTAAATTTATTTTTGCCATTCTCTTGCCCCCTTTTCAGATCGACCTGACACAATCAAACCAAAGTCAAATTACTAAACCCAAGATGGAAACAGTCCTTAGGTCAACAAGCCCAAAAATTGATTCGAATCGGGCACTCAGGTGACCACTTTAAGGCGATTAGGCGAATCGAAGCCGTTGTTTGGGTGCCAATTGTGGCGACCTAAGTCCCGTTTCGTCGCTGGGCGTATTGCTGCATACTGCCAAGCGTCCGACCAACTATCTTCCTGTCGTGCACCACGTGCAGCAAGCAGTGGCCACAGGCATCAGACGGCATCGCAAAAGCTGAAAATGAAAAACGCCCGAAAGTGATGAACACTTCGGACGTTTTTTCAATAAATGAATTGGTACCCGCGGGCGGACTCGAACCGCCAAGCCTGTTACAGCGGGGGATTTTGAATCCCCTGTGTCTACCAATTCCACCACGCGGGCAGATGAAGCATTGTGTCGTTACGACCGTTTGCTTCGTCGTGTGCAGGGATTTAGCGAAGCGCGCGCAGGTCCACAAGAGGGATATGACAGTTCTTTTAAAAAAAATGTCATTTTCTTTTGGTCACGCCTGCTCGGTCCTTATTTTATTGGGGTTTGCGATGCATGCCTTACAAACGGCTTGCAGAAAACGTATCGCATTGGCGTAGATCGCCCGTGTCATAGCCAATTTTGAACCAATTTTGCCGTTGTTTCGATGTGCCGTGGGTAAAGGTATGAGGTTGCGGCACGCGTCCTGCATTCTTTTGCAGAGTGTCATCGCCGATTTGCTTGGCCGCATTCAACGCCTCTGCGAGATCGCCGCGTTCTAGACTATCGAAGCGCGCATCGGCAGCGCGCGCCCAAATGCCCGAATAGCAATCTGCCTGAAGTTCAATGCGTACAGAAATGGCATTGGCCTCGTTAACAGAGGATTGCGCCCGCACTCGGTTGGCTTGCCCTAAGATGCCCAATTCGTTTTGAACGTGATGCGCGACCTCATGGGCCACAACATAGGCAGCAGCAAAATCACCCCCTGCCCCCAGTTGGCGTTCCATCGTGGTGAAAAACGCTGTGTCGAGATAGACCTTGCGATCTGCGGGGCAATAAAATGGTCCCGTCGCGCCAGAAGCCCCGCCACAAGGGCTTTGCGTGACATCTTTATATAGGACAAGGATGGGCGCAGAATATTCCGCTCCGACTTGAGTTTGAAAGAGATCCGTCCAGATGTCTTCAGTGTCAGCCAAGGTTACAGAAACAAATTGCGCGGCTTTTTCATCTGCGGCGGTGATCTCAGTGCTTTGGCGCGATGATCCCACCTGACTTGTGCCCGCGACCTCATTCAACAAAGGCGTGACATCAATCCCAAGCGCATAGCCGATGATCAACACGGCAATCAAACCAACCCCACCGATGGCTTTGCCGCCCGAGGCCCGACCTGAACGCGCTCCTGTGCTGCGCCCTCTGCGATCTTCGATATTGCGCGAACCGCGCCTGCCTTGCCATTTCATAGTCAGCCCCTTGATGGTGATTTATTTCACATTAGCGTGCGCTTATTCGGTAACAAGGTGAAAAGCTGCAATCGAACCTTGACCCTAAGCTTGCAATGCGGCCAAAAGAATAAAAACAACAAGAGTGGGATATGGGCGAATGTTGAAACGACTTTACGATTGGACTTTGTCCATGGCGCAACATCCACGCGCGCTTTGGGCCTTGGCTTTTGTTGCCTTTATCGAAAGTTCGGTCTTTCCCATTCCCCCTGATATCTTGATGATCCCTTTGATCATTGCACGCCCACGCGCGGCGTTTAAAATTGCTTTGGTTGCCACGGTGGCCTCGGTTTTGGGCGGCATGTTGGGCTATTTCATTGGCTATGGCGCTTTCGAGACCATCGGCAAGCCAGTGTTGGAATTCTACGGCAAAGACGCCTATTTCGACGAATTTGCAGTGAAATATAACGAATGGGGCGCATGGGCTGTTTTGATCGCTGGCGTGACACCCTTTCCTTATAAGGTCATCACCATCCTGTCGGGGGCAACATCTTTGTCTTTGCCAGTCTTTATACTCGCGTCTGTTGTGGCGCGCGCCTTGCGCTTTTTCATCGTGGCCGCTTTGCTGTGGAAATTCGGTGCGCCGATCCGTGACTTTATTGAAAAACGCCTTGGCTTGGTCTTTATCGCCTTTGTGGTGATCTTGCTGGGCGGCTTCTATGCGGTGAAATTCCTATGAAACAGATGACACGTACACAGCTTGTAACCATGGCCGCAGGCGGATCTTTGGCGCTTTTACTGGGCGCATTCCTATTTCAAGCTTTGGGCTATGCGCCCTGTAAAATGTGCCTATGGCAACGTTGGCCCCATGCCGCAGCCATCGCGCTTGGCGCGGCCTATATGGGCGTGCAAACACGGGTATTATGTTGGCTTGGTGCGGGGGCTACAGCCATCACATCGGCTTTGGGCGCCTATCATACAGGCGTTGAACGCAAATGGTGGCAAGGCCCAACATCTTGCACAGGCGGAGGTGACGGTCTTTTGGGCTTAACAGGCGGTGATTTATTGCCTGGCTCTGCGGTCGATGCGATTGTCATGTGCGATGCGGTCACGTGGCAATTTTTAGGCCTGTCTATGGCCAGCTATAACTTCATCTTCTCAGCGGTTTTAATGGTAATTTGGGTGATTGCGGCGCGCAAAGCCGCCTAAAGGCGTTGTCAAGCGGCGCATATCGCCCCTGAGAGGGCAATGAGCCATTGCGCCCTATATGCTGTCGGGGTAGACTGTAGGTCAACGATATATAGACCTCATAACAACCACAGGCGGACATCGTGAGCGACACTCCAGAAACTCCTGAATCCGAAGACGAAACACCGCGCGAGCCAATGTTTCATGACGGGCCAAGCATCTCTATCACATCTGAGATGAAAAGCTCCTATCTTGATTACGCTATGAGCGTGATCGTGAGCCGTGCGATCCCTGATTTACGCGATGGTTTGAAACCTGTACACCGTCGTATCCTATTTGCGATGCATGAAGCTGGCAACACTCACGATAAATCCTACCGCAAATCAGCCCGTGCAGTCGGCGATACTATGGGTAAATATCACCCCCATGGTGACACTGCTATTTATGACGCCTTGGTGCGTATGGCGCAGGATTTTTCGATGTCCCTGCCCTTGCTTGATGGCCAAGGTAACTTTGGCTCTATGGATGGCGATTCCGCAGCTGCGATGCGCTATACTGAAGTGCGCATGGACAAAACCGCGGCCTATCTTTTGGCCGATATCGACAAAGATACAGTCGATTTTACGCTCAACTATGATGGTAAAGACAAAGAACCTACAGTTTTGCCCGCCCGTTATCCCAATATGTTGGTGAACGGCGCTGGGGGTATTGCTGTGGGTATGGCCACAAATATTCCGCCGCATAACTTGGGCGAAGTCATTGATGCAACGCTGGAAATGATCGACAATCCCGATATTTCTATGGAACGCTTGATGGAAATCGTGCCTGGCCCTGATTTTCCAACGGGCGGTTTGATGCTGGGGCGTTCTGGCGCACGCAAAGCCTATCTTGAGGGCCGCGGCTCTGTGATCATTCGTGCGAAAACCCGTGTCGAAGAGATCCGCAAAGACCGCTACGCGATTGTTGTCGATGAAATTCCCTATCAGGTGAATAAATCCACGATGATCGAAAAAATCGCCGAATTGGTGCGCGACAAACGCGTCGAAGGCATTGCCCACGTGCAAGACGAGTCCGATCGTATCGGTGTGCGGGTTGTGATCGAACTCAAACGCGACGCGACGCCAGAAGTTGTGCTCAACCAATTGTTCCGCTTCACGCCGCTTCAGACATACTTTGGCTGTAACATGTTGGCGCTGAACGGTGGTCGTCCAGAGCAATTGACTCTACGCGATTTCTTGACCAACTTCATTTCGTTCCGCGAAGAAGTCGTCGCACGCCGCACCGCCTTTGAACTGCGCAAAGCGCGTGATCGCGCCCATATTTTATGTGGCTTGGCTGTGGCTGTTACCAACGTTGACGAAGTCGTTGCCACCATTCGCGCCTCGGCAGATGCCGCAGAAGCGCGGGCTAAATTGATGACCCGTCGCTGGCCTGCCCAAGACATCGCGCCTTATATTGCGCTTGTGGATGACCCCGCGCATACAATGAACGAAGACGGCACATATAATCTGTCTGAAACCCAAGCGCGCGCCATTTTGGAATTGCGTTTGCAGCGTTTGACACAGATCGGCGTCAAAGAAGTCACCGACGAATTGCAAGAACTTGCGGGCAAGATCAAAGATTACCTTGAAATCTTGGCATCACGCGAACGCATCATGGCGATCATTTCCAACGAGCTGTCCGAGGTGAAATCACTGTTTGCAGTCGACCGCCGCACTGAGATCGTGGATTGGTCAGGCGATGCGACAGATGAAGATCTGATCGAAAAAGAAGATATGGTTGTGACCATCACGTCTTCTGGCTGGGCAAAACGCACGCCTTTGGCCGATTACCGCGCGCAAAAACGTGGCGGGAAAGGCCTGTCTGGCATGTCCACCAAAGACGAAGACGTGATCACCACGCTCTTTGTGGCCAATACGCATACGCAGCTGTTGTTCTTCACCGATGATGGCATGGCCTATAAGTTGAAAACATGGCGCCTGCCCCTTGGTGGTCGCACAGCCAAAGGCAAACCGATCGTCAATATTCTGCCAATCCCAACGGGTGTCGGAATCGCTGCGATTATGCCTGTGGACCGTGATGAAGTGGAATGGGATGACCTACAGGTTATTTTTGCCACCTCAAAAGGCTCTGTGCGGCGCAACCGTCTATCAGATTTCACCAATGTCAAAGCCAACGGCAAGATTGCGATGAAGTTCGAAGGCGAAGATGAAGGCACTCGCCTGATCAACGCCCGCATTTGTGATGAAAACGATGACGTCATGCTTGTGACCTCATCTGGCCGTGCGATCCGTTTCCCTGTGACAGATGTGCGCGTGTTCAACTCGCGTGCGTCACTCGGGGTGCGCGGCATCAAAATGACCGATGATGAAGTTGTCTCCATGTCAGTGTTGCGCCATTTTGAGGCCGAAGCATCAGAGCGCACGGCATACCTGAAAATGCGCCGCGCTCAAGCTGGGGCTGATGAGGTGGAAAACACCGAGGACGACGAAGAGGCCGTTGAAGGATCTATCACGCAAGAGCGTTTCGAAGAAATGAAAGCCGCTGAAGAATTGCTGGTGACCATTTCCGCGGGCGGCACGGGCAAACTGTCATCGAGCCACGATTACCCTGTTCGGGGCCGTGGTGGCATGGGCGTGACCGCGATGGACAAAGCCATGCGTGGTGGGCCGCTTGTCGCGTCTTTCCCTGTGAGCTTGGATGATCAAATCATGCTGGCTACATCAAAAGGCCAGTCTATTCGTTGCCCTGTTCAAGGCATTTCCTTCCGCTCACGCTCTGCTGGTGGTGTGAAGGTTTTCAACACAGGTAAAGGCGAAGAAGTGGTGTCAGTTGCCTATATCGCGGAAAGCGATGAGGAGGAGTCAACACTGGACGCGGCGCCAGAAACACCTGAAACGCCACAGACACCTGAAACATAGGACTTCACATTTTTGTGATTAAAAACGGGGGCTTAGCGGTCCCCGTTTTTGTTTGTTTTAGACTGATGTCAGTTTGTTGCATTGTAGCAACGTAAAGAAAATGGATCGTAACAACCAAACTCGAAACTGCTGTTTGCTCTAGCACTCACCGCCAAACTCACTAGATGAACGCACATAGTTATTGGAGACTACGTTATGAAAAATATCGCAATCGCACTTACAAGCTTGGCCGCAATTTCAGCAGCGCCAGCTTTTGCAGAAACAACATACCTTTCATTCGATTTGGGCTACTCCGAATTGTCTGAAGGCGGTGAAACACTTGAAACTTTGTCAGGCGCTGCAGCGTTCGAAGGCAAAACAGGTAAATTCACATACGGCGCAGAATTGGCTGGCACAGAGATCAAAATCGGTGGCGACGAAGCTAACGTTTCAGAAATCTCAGCAATCCTCGGCTACGACATCACACCTGCAATCACAGCATTTGTTGGCGCGAGCTCAGTAGAATTCGACACAGAAGAAGCAACATACTACACAGCTGGTGCTGAATACGCTTTCGGCGATTTCACAGTTGGTGCTGCTTACATCACAACTGAAGTTGACGACATCGACACAGATGGCGGTCAAGCTTACGTTGACTACGACACAGCCGCACTTGACGCATACTTCGGCGTTGCTTTCGCTGAAGACGAAGATGAAATCTACTTCGCAGGTTTGTCACGCGACGTTGACACATATGAAGTTGACTTCGACACAATCATTGTTGAAGACCTAAACGTCTACACATTGTCTGGCTCTTACAACGTACGTGAAAACATCCGTGTAAACGCGTCTGTTGATTACTTTGACATTGACGGCGAGGATCTTACACAAGCAAGCATCGGCGCTGGTTACATGGTTGCAGACGATATCTGGGTTGATGCGTCATACAACACACTCGAAATCGACGGTGAAAATGTTGACGGCTTCGGCTTGGCTGTTTCCTTCGAAACTGGCGACCGTGGCTTGCGTGCCTCTGAGCGCGTGATGACAGCATACGACGTATTGGCAGCTGTACCTGTATTTGGCGGCCGCTAAGCTCTACGCTTTTTAAGACAACAAAAAGGGCTGCCTTGTGCGGCCCTTTTTGCTTTTCTATGCCCAGTGATCGCGCTACATCTGCGCCATGACACAAGTTTTACACATCGTTGGCGGCGGAATGGCCGGATCAGAGGCAGCATGGCAAGCTGCCAATTTGGGCGTACAAGTGGTTATCCACGAAATGCGGCCCAAGGTAGAAACCTTTGCGCACCAAACTGGCAATCTGGCAGAAATGGTGTGTTCCAATTCATTTCGTTCAGACGACAGCGAACAAAATGCCGTTGGGCTTTTGCATTGGGAAATGCGTGCCGCAAATGGCCTGATCATGGCTGCGGCTGAAAAACACCGCCTGCCCGCTGGTGGCGCTTTGGCTGTTGACCGCGATGCCTTTGCAGAATTTGTCACGCAAGAAATCAACGCCCATCCAAATATCAGCATTGAATACGGCGAGGTGAATGAAATTCCATCTGAGGGCATGTGGATTTTCGCCACTGGCCCCCTGACCTCGCCCAAGCTTGGTGAAGCGATTGCTGCTGAAACTGGCGCTGATCGTTTGGCATTTTTCGATGCCATCGCGCCGATTATCTACCACGACAGCATCAATATGGATGTGGCTTGGATGCAATCGCGCTATGATAAGGGCGAGACCGAGGAAGAACAAAAAGCCTATCTCAACTGCCCAATGACCAAAGACCAATATGAGGCCTTTATTGATGCGCTTTTGGCCGCCGATAAGACCGAATTCCACGAGGGCGAAACGGCAGGGTATTTCGACGGTTGCTTGCCCATCGAAGTGATGGCCGAACGGGGGCGTGAAACCCTGCGCTTTGGGCCGATGAAACCTGTTGGGCTCACCAATGCCAACGACCCTGAAAACAAGCCCTACGCCGTTGTGCAACTGCGCCGCGATAACAAACTTGGTACGCTGTACAACATCGTCGGCTTTCAAACCAAAATGAAATACGGCGCGCAGGCCGAAGTGTTCAAAATGATCCCTGGCCTTGAAGATGCGAAATTTGCGCGTCTGGGCGGTATTCATCGCAACACGTTTTTGAACTCACCCACATTACTTGACGACCAGATGCGTTTGAAATCAAAGCCAAATGTGCGATTTGCCGGACAGGTTACAGGTGTCGAGGGATATGTTGAATCCGCCGCGATGGGATTGCTTGCGGGGCGTTTGGCTGCGCATGAAATATTGGGCACCCCCATTGAATCGCCGAATGGCACCACCGCCATGGGCGCATTGATCCATCACATCACAGGCGGTGCAGAGGCCAAAACATTCCAGCCGATGAATGTAAATTTTGGTCTGTTCCCGCCAGTTGAAGGGCTGAAAGGTGGACGTCGCGGGCGTAAAGATCGCTATAGGGCCTATACAGATCGCGCCAAAGAAACATTTAATCAATGGCTTGAAGGGCAAAGCTAATGTCAATCGTGACCCGATTTGCGCCCAGCCCCACGGGGCCGCTGCATCTCGGGCACGCCTATTCTGCGTTGATCGCCCATGACATGGCACGCAAACACGGCGGACAGTTTCTGCTGCGGTTCGAAGACACAGACCTAGAACGATCTAAGCCCGAATATATTGCGCAGATCCTTGATGATTTAACTTGGATCGGCATCACTTGGGATGGTGATCCTTTGTTTCAGTCAGCGCATTTAGACGTTTACAATCAAGAGCTTGATAGGCTTATTTCACGCGACTTAACCTATCCCTGTCGCTGTTCACGCAAAGATATTGCTGCCGCTTCAGCTGCGCCGCAAGAAGGCGTGCCGCACCATCTTTATCCACAAACCTGCAAGCATCGTCTGATGTCAGATCGGCAGGCTGGCGATGCAATTCGCCTGCATATGGATCGTGCTTGTGTCGCACTTGATGGCGAAATGCTCAGTTATTGTGAATTGGGAAACATCAATAAAGGCACTTACTATATTGATTTTGATACACTTTTGCGCGACGTGGGGGATATCGTCATCGGACGAAAAGACATTCAAACCGCGGCCTATTTTATGGCGTCAGCCATCGACGACATTCGCCAAGGGATCACCCATGTGGTGCGCGGCGTCGATCTGTTTGAATTCACTCAAGTGCAAGTTTTACTCTTGCACCTTCTGGGTCATAAGGCACCGCTTTATCATCACCACGGGTTGATACGTGATGAGTCAGGCAAACGTTTGGCCAAACGCGATGATGCCCGCGCCATTTCCAAATACCGTAGCGAAGGCGCAAGCGTAAATGATATCAAAGAGATGGTTGGCGTTCTTTAAGTTGTTTTACGTCTCGGGCTGCATCAATTCTATGGTCTCGCCATCGCGCACCGCCGTGTAAAAACACGATCTACGATTGGTGTGACACGCTGGGCCTGTCTGATCAACCTTCACCAAAATGCAATCACGGTCACAATCATAGCGAAAATCGACCAGCTTTTGCACATTGCCAGAGCTTTCGCCTTTGATCCAAAAAGACTGACGCGACCGCGACCAATAGGTCACCTTCCCCGTGTCCAATGTTTTTTGCACCGCTTCGGCATTCATCCACGCCAGCATCAAGACCTCGCCTGATACATGATCTTGTGCGATTGCTGGGATCAGCCCTTTATCGTCATATTTTAGCGATTTGGCGTCAAACGTCATGGCTAATCCTTTCCTTAGGCGGTTGCTTGACCTATCTAAAGGCCAACGCTTTGAAAGGCAAACCATGTCGACAGACCTTGCGACCCTCTACTCTAACCGTCTTTTGGCCTTGGCTGCGGATATCCCGCATCTCGGTCGATTGGACAATGCTGATGCCACCATTCGAGAACGTGCCCCCTTATGCGGTTCGACCATCACGGTGGATATCAACGTGGAGAACGGACGGATCACCGAGTTTGCGCAAGACGTTAAAGCTTGCGCTTTGGGTCAAGCTGCGGCGGCTGTGGTGGGCCAGAATGTCATCGGGCGCTCCCTGCCCGAATTGCAGCGCGCATTAACCGAATTCAAAGCATTTTTAAAGGAAGATGGCCCTGTGCCCACGGCCCCGTTTGAAGGTTTCGAAGCTCTCTTGCCTGCGCGCGCGTATAAAAACAGGCATGCGTCAATTTTGCTCTCCTTGACGGCTGCTCACAATGCCTTGGCGGAAGTTGACACATAAAAAAAGCCGCCGCACTTATAAAAGGCGGCGGCATAGTGAAATCCGAAGGCGTGTCAGCGCTATGAGGCGCGCTGGCTGATTGGGACAGGTAAGCGTATCAGCGGCATTCTATTGGGACATGGAATGGGATTTACGCGTTCGGATCAGGCAGAAACTTTAGAAAAACGCAGGTGCAACCAATCCACCGAATAAGATTACCAAAAGAGCGGCTGCCCCAAGCATATCTTCGATGAGCGTGCCTTGGGACCGGGTCACTACTGATTTCAAATCATTGATCATCTTGTCGTCCTTTCGATTGGTTAACACTTTGTTGTTCTTTTGTTCTCATTTTTAACAAGCTCTGTAAAGAACTTTTTGAGAACATTCGCGAACAAAATGCATTCAACACATCGAAATTCGACTAACCTATTGAAATCAAACGGATCGCACGATCCTTCTCCATCAACCATAAAAGAACACGCGCGGCCGCTCCGCGCGGTGTTTGCAAGTCAGGATCATTGTGCAGCAGTAATCTGGCATCATCTTGCGCCAAAGCCATCAGATCAGATTGGCTTTCGATATCGGCAATCCGAAACCGTGGCACACCAGATTGCGCCGTGCCAATGACATCGCCTGCACCGCGAATGGCCAAGTCTTCTTCTGCGATGCGAAACCCGTCTTCGGTTTCACGCAAAACCTCCAATCGCCGACGCCCCGTTTCGCTCAGCGGCGGTTGGTACAGAAGTAAACAGGTGGATGCGATAGCGCCACGTCCCACGCGCCCACGCAACTGGTGCAACTGAGCCAAGCCAAAATGTTCGGCCCGCTCAATCACCATGATCGACGCATTCGGCACATTCACCCCAACTTCGATAACGGTCGTCGCCACCAGAACCGACAGGTCCCCAGCTGCAAATTTTGCCATGGTGCGGTCTTTTTCTTCCGCAGGCAATTGGCCATGCACAAGCCCTACTTTGCCTTCACCTAAAACTGTACGCAGATGTTTAAATCGCTCCTCTGCGGCCATGAGATCCATGACTTCACTTTCGCCCACCAAGGGACAGACCCAATAGGCTTGGCGTCCGTCAGCTACGGCGGATTTCAGATGCGCCATCACATCTGACACACGTTCGGTAGAACTGAGCGCAGTCTTGATAGGGGAACGCCCCGCTGGCTTTTCATCCAGAACCGATACGTCCATATCGCCGTATTGCGCCAAGGATAGCGAACGCGGGATAGGCGTGGCCGTCATGACCAATACATCAACTGCTTGACCTTTTTGCGACAATGCCATGCGTTGGTTGACGCCAAATCTGTGCTGTTCATCGGTGATCGACAGTCTAAGGTCATGAAAAACCACACTGTCTTGGAAAACCGCATGGGTACCCACAAGAATATGAATATCACCGCGCGCTAAGGCCTCGAGCTTTGCCTTGCGTTCGCGACCTTTGTCACGCCCCGTTAGCAATGCCAAAACCACGCCCGCAGCCTCGCATAGGGGCAGCAAATCTTCATAATGTTGGCGTGCTAAGATTTCTGTCGGGGCCATCATCGCGCCCTGCCCGCCTGCTTCGACCGCGATCAGCAAAGCCATCAAAGCAACCAGCGTTTTGCCCGACCCCACATCGCCCATCAACAAACGATTCATACGCTCTGATGCGGCCAAATCCGTTTCTATATCGGCGATTGCGCGCGTCTGCGCACCTGTCGGTGAAAAAGGTAAGTCGCGCAACACCAATTTACGCAAAGCGCCCGTTCCAATCGAGGGCCGTCCAGGCTTTGATTTCACCGATTTGCGCGCCATCGCCAAAGTCAGCTGATGGGCAAAAAATTCATCATAGGCCAGACGTCTACGCGCGAGAGAATTGGGTAAAATATCGTCAGAACTTTGCGGAGTGTGCGCGGATTTCAAAGCCGTATTTAGATCCGGCCAAGCTTCGCGGGCGCGCAAGGACGGGTCTATCCACTCATCAAAATCAGGCGCCTTGCTCAGAGCTGCGGCGCAGGCTTTTGCCATGATTTTTTGCGTCACCCCCGCCGTTAACGGATAGACAGGTTCAAAATTTGGCAAAGTGTTTTCTGCATCAGGATCGAGTATATGATCAGGGTGCGGCATTTGTATTTGCGCATCATAGAACTCAATTTTCCCAGAAATCAGACGTTTTTCGCCCACAGGAAGCTGTTTTTCGATCCAATCAGAGGCCCCGCGAAAGAAGACGAGTTGAAAATCGGTCGCCGCATCACGCACAAAAACACGGTGCGGCAGGCCTTTGCGGCTCGGAAACAGATGTCGCAGAGTTTCAATTTTCACTGTCGCCACATCGCCGGTCAGCGCGTCTTTGACAGTGTCGATTTGACGCCGATCAATCAAAGCATGCGGCAGGGTAAACAAAAGATCGCGCGGTTTTTCCACGCCCAAGCCTTGAAATGCCTTCGCGGTTTTAGGGCCGACACCCGTCAGCGTTTCCAAGCCTGCGAAGAGCGGAAACAGAATATCTGGGCGCTGCGCACTCATTTTGCGTCAATCAAGGCCAACCAGCCATCTTCATCGAGCACTTCTATGTCAAGCTCTGCGGCTTTTCTGGCCTTTGACCCTGCACCTGGCCCCGCGACAAGAATATCGGTTTTAGCGGAAACCGAACCCGAGACTTTGGCCCCCAAACTTTCAGCGCGGGTCTTTGCCTCGGCACGTGTCATTTTTTCTAGGCTGCCCGAAAACACCACGGTTTTCCCCGTCACAGGACTATCAGAGGCCACGGCTTCGGCGGGGGCAATTGTGAGATGTGCCACCAAACGATCGATACATGCGCGCTCGGCCTCTTGATGAAAAGCGGTTATGATGGATGTTGCGAGAACAGTACCGATACCGTCGATGGCCATCAGGTCGTCCCATTGCGCGCCAGACCCGATTTCAGCCTGTGTCATAGCGTTTTCGAAATCATCCCAGTTGCCATAGTTTGACGCCAAAAGCGTTGCGGAATTTTCACCAACGTGGCGGATGCCCAACCCGTAAATCAAGCGCGCCAAACCTATATTTTTTTTATCCTCGATGGCATCAAACAGCTTTTGAGCAGATTTTGCGCCCCAACCCTCACGGTTTTTCAACTGTTGCAGCCCAAATCCAAAGCGATCTTGCAATGTAAAAATCTCACTGGGTTCTTTAACCCAACCGTCTTTGAAAAACTGTTCGACTTGTTTTGCACCAAGCCCGTCGATATCAAAGGCTCCGCGTGAGACAAAATGTTTCAATTTTTCAATAGCTTGTGCAGGGCACGTCATACCGCCAGTGCAACGATGCACCGCATCGCCATCTTCGCGGATCGCCTCACATCCACATTCAGGGCATTCAGTCGGAAATTGGAATTTGGTCTGAGTTCCATCACGTTTCGACACATCAACATCGGCAATTTTTGGGATAACATCACCCGCGCGGTAGACCTGCACCCAATCGCCAATGCGAATATCTTTTCCGTCTCGGATTTCTCCGCCCTTGCTGTCGCGGCCTTCGATATAATCTTGGTTGTGCAAAGTGGCATTCGAGACGACCACACCGCCAACTGTGACAGGGCTAAGACGCGCAACGGGACTTAAAGCGCCCGTGCGGCCAACTTGAATATCGATGCCTTCAAGCTGCGTCCAAGCCAATTCAGCTGGAAACTTATGCGCGATGGCCCAACGTGGCGTGGTAGAACGAAACCCCAAACGGCTTTGCAGCGCGAGATCATTAACCTTGTAGACCACACCATCAATGTCATAGCCAAGTGTCGCGCGCTGTTTTTCGATATCGTTGTAATGGGCGACAAGTTCTTGCGGTGTTGCGCAGAGTTTCGTCAACGGGTTGATGGAAAAGCCAAACTGCACCAGTGCTTCAATTGCACCAAGCTGCGTATCTGCCAAGGGCATGGACAATTCGCCCCAAGCGTAGGCAAAAAATTTCAGCGGTCGAGATTTGGTAATGCTGGCGTCTAGCTGGCGTAAACTACCAGCGGCAGCATTGCGCGGGTTGGAAAAGATTTTGCCGCCACGTTCTGTTTGACGTGCGTTGAGCGCCGCAAAATCGGCATGGCTCATGTAGACTTCGCCGCGCACTTCCAGAATTTCAGGCGCATTTTCGATCTGATGTGGGATGTCTTCGATGGTTTTTGCATTCTCGGTGACGTTTTCACCGATTGCGCCATCTCCGCGTGTCGCTGCATGGATCAAAGTGCCATTTTCATACCGTAAAGACAGAGAAAGACCATCTATTTTGGGCTCAGCGGTGTAAGAAATATCAGATTTTACCCCTAAAAACTTAACAATCGAGGCATCGAATTCTTGTACATCCTCATCATCAAATGCATTTGAGAGCGATAACATACGAACAGCATGGGTGATTTTTCCGAAACCGCCATCGGGCGTTGCTCCGATCTGTTCGGAGGGGCTATCGTCACGTTTGAGATGGGGAAAGCGGCTTTCGATCTTAGCATTGCGCTGTTTTAATGCATCAAATTCCCCGTCTGTCATGGCTGCGTCGCCCAAGTAATAGGCGCGGTTGGCGTCCCCCATGACTAAGGCCAAGTGTGCCAATTCTTCTTTGGCTTGAATTTCGGTGAGCTGCGCTACCGCGACATCAGCAGACATAAAGAAACCTCTCCAACTTTGGCTTCCTGAATATGTAGGAGAGCATGTCGAAGAGGTCCAGTAGAATGCAACGGTTTCACCACGCGCAAGTTGCGCATGGTGGCATTTCAGTTATGCGCCGATGGCCATTGGTGTTTCCATATCGGCAGGATCTGGATCGCGCAGAACGTATCCACGTCCCCAGACTGTTTCGATATAGTTTTCACCGTCTGTCGCGTTGGACAGTTTCTTGCGCAACTTACAGATGAATACGTCGATGATTTTGAGTTCAGGTTCGTCCATGCCGCCGTAAAGATGATTAAGGAACATTTCTTTCGTTAAAGTTGTGCCCTTACGCAAGGACAAAAGTTCAAGCATTTGGTATTCTTTACCTGTCAAATGCACAGGTTTGTTGCCGACAGAAACTGTTTTGGCATCCAAGTTGACTTCAATCTTGCCAGTACCGATGACTGATTGAGAGTGGCCTTTTGAACGCCGAATAATAGCATGGATCCGCGCAACCAATTCTTCGCGGTGGAAGGGTTTGGTCAGATAATCGTCGGCGCCAAAACCGAAACCTTTGATCTTATTTTCGGTATCATCCGCACCAGAGAGGATCAAAATGGGTGTCTCGATACGCGCAAGGCGCAATTGGCGCAGAACTTCATGCCCATTCATATCAGGCAGGCCAAGGTCTAAAAGAATGAGGTCGTAATCATAAAGTTTTGCGAGATCGATTCCTTCTTCGCCCAAATCTGTTGTGTAAACATTCAGATTTGCATGTGTCAGCATCAGTTCGATGCTTTTTGAAGTGGTTGGATCGTCCTCGACCAGCAAAATGCGCATAATCTAGTCTCCGTTGCTATTATTTTATCAATCGTTCGTTGATTAAAATATTGGTCAAAATTGGTTAACGCTCGGTTACCGTATTTAACCTTTTAGCACTTTCAACCTAAGGTTGTCGATATTTTTGCACGGATGTCGCCTTTAACGCGACTTCACCGTGATTTTGGATCGCTTTTTTCCATGATTCGTATTCTTCTTCGCTCAAACCGTACATTTTTAGAGCTTCGGTTTGGGGAATCAGTCCGAAAGCGACCGCTTTGACGATCATAGCCTTACGCGAGGCGACCCAGCGTCGCGTCGTGGGATCAGGCAAGTCTGCACGGGTCAAAATACTCCCATCAGGTAGCGTGACCGCACGTGGCCCATCAACTTTTTTCAAATACATTACTCTCACCTCATCAACATTGCACATTTGTTGTGACGCAATGATCTTAATGGGTGGTGAAACCTGCCCTTGAGAATATATAGGATTTTCTTATATTCTGAACATGTTCCGGAAAGGTTTTGTTCATGCCTCTTGATACCCCTAAGTCACCCATCAATTCGCTCGGTTTTGCCAAGCCCCCTTCTGAGACACGCGTTGTCGTTGCGATGTCGGGCGGCGTGGACAGTTCTGTTGTCGCGGCCCAATTGGCCGAAGAAGGCTATGATGTGGTCGGCGTGACCTTGCAGCTTTATGATCATGGGGCAGCCTTGTCTAAAAAAGGCGCCTGCTGTGCGGGGCGTGATATTCATGACGCGCGCCGTGTGGCTGAGGAAATGGGGTTTCCGCATTATGTTTTGGATTACGAGAATGTGTTTAAAGACGCAGTGATCGATGAATTTGCTGACAGCTATTTGGCGGGGGCGACCCCTGTGCCTTGTATTCGCTGCAACGAACGGGTGAAATTTAAGGATCTTTTGGAAACCGCCAAAGATCTGGACGCAGATTGCATGGCCACGGGTCATTACATTCAGCGCAAAATGGGTGAGAACGGTGCAGAACTGCATTCCGCAGCCGATGCCAACCGCGATCAGTCCTATTTCTTGTTTTCCACTACAGAAGCGCAATTGGACTATTTGCGGTTTCCTTTGGGACATCTGAAATCCAAAGACGAAACCCGTGCCTTAGCGCAAAAATACGGATTGGCTGTGGCGGACAAACCTGACAGCCAAGATATTTGTTTCGTGCCCAATGGCAACTATGCGTCAGTGATTGAAAAACTGCGTCCAGGTGCTGCGGAACCGGGTGACATTGTCGACACCGATGGCACAGTTTTGGGCCAACACAATGGCGTGCTACATTATACTGTCGGCCAGCGCCGTGGTTTGGGCATCGGTGGCTTGGCCGATCCTCTCTATGTGGTCAAACTGGATGTTGAGAAAAAACAGGTCATTGTCGGCCCAAAAGAGATGCTGGCCACGCGTAAAATTCCTGTGCGTGAAATCAATTGGTTGGGCGATGAACCTTTGACATCGCGTGATGAATGGCATGTTTTGGTCCGCGTGCGCTCAACCCGCCCCCCACGCGAAGCCATCATTCGGCCGATTTCTGAAACGGAAGCCGAAGTCGAATTGATCGTCGCAGAAGAAGGCGTGTCGGCAGGCCAAGCCTGCGTGTTTTATGACGACGACAGCACGCGCATATTTGGCGGCGGCTGGATTTGGCGCGGATATTGAAGCCACAGGGTTAAAGTAATAAAAAGAGGCCTAAGCGGGCCTCTTTTTATGTGGAGGTGTTTAAGCCATCCAAAATCGCGCGCGCAGCCCGCAAGCCGGGTGCTTCGCCACCCTGCCCCAAACGTTGCATCGTTAAATCCAATGCTGCCTCTTGTGCTTTGGGATTTTGCAACACGTCATCCAGCGCAATGGCAATCTGTGCAGGGTCGCATTCTTTGGCTAAAAATTCTGGCACCACGCGGGTGTCAGACACGAGATTGACCAAGGTCACAGTATCAATCAGCAATTTGCGTTCGACGATCTTTTGCGTCAACCATTGCATTTTATAGGCGATCACCATCGGGGTTTGATTGGCTGCAAGTTCCAATGACACGGTGCCAGAGGCGGCCAATGCGAGGTCAGCAGCTTTGAATGCCGCACGTTTTGAGGCCTTATCAGAGGCGGAAATCAGGATAGGCTTCACAGGCCATTGAACCGTCTTTTCGCGTACCAAATCCGCAACAGGCCCAGCCATGGGCAGGACAAAGCGCGCATCGGGATGCATCTTTGCAAAAGTGCCAAGCGCCTGACCGAAATCATCCGATAGCCTTGCGACTTCACCCCTGCGCGACCCTGGCAAAACCAAAACCAAGGGTGCATCACCGATTTGAAAGGCGCTGCGAAATTCTGTCACCTCATCGTCACTGGCGACCACATCTGTGGCAACAGGATGCCCAACAAAATCACAGCGCAGATCATGGGCTTCGAAATATGGCGGTTCAAAGGGAAACAGCGCCAGAACCTGATCAACCTTTGTAGCCATTTTCGCCGCCCGTTCAGGGCGCCACGCCCAGACCGTTGGCGCGACATAATGGCAGATCCGCAGGTCAGATCGCGCTTTCACGATATCGGCAACCCGCAGACAAAAATCAGGACTGTCGATGGTCAAGATCACATCGGGGTGCCATGCAAGAGCGGCCTCTGCCGTTTCTTTGATACGGCGCTTCAGGTGGAAATACTTTGGCAGAATTTCAAGCACGCCCATCAAAGACAATTCATCCATCGGGAAAAGGCTATCTAGCCCCTGCTGAGCCATCAAAGGCCCACCCACGCCTTTAAAGTCGACATCCCGCAAGGACTTCAACCCCTTCATGGCAGCGGCGCCCAAGGCATCACCTGACTGTTCGCCAGCGATGATGAAAACCTTAACTGTGCTCATAGTGCTTTCAGGAACAGGCCTGCCTCATCAACGCGGGATTTCACGATATTTTGGTCCAATACGATGGTTTTGCCCGCAGGGATCACCAGACCCGCAAGGCCCGCTTTGATCACGGCCTCGATCGTATCAATACCGATTGTGGGCATATCAATACGCAGATCTTGGTTACGCTTCGGGGCTTTGACAAACACACCTTTGGCGCGGCGCAGGTGTTGGGGCGTCTGAGCCACATAGGACAGCATCGAATCCGTGCCTTGTAGGGTTTCAATCCCGATCATCATGCCGCCCGCGCAGACAGCCCCTTGTCCGACATCCAAAGGCGACAATGCGCCCAGCACTTCAAAGGCGCGTGCGGCGTCTTTGTCGTCTTGTTTGCTGGGTTTCATGCCCCAAATCGTATCAGGGGCGAGCACCAAATCAGGCCGAATATCGACAGCACTTTTGATGGAAAAGCCCTGATCTGCAAAGACAGCCAGCACTTCGCGCAACAATGCATCGTCGCCTTTGCCCAAGGACATGGCCAGCCGCAATGCATGGCGATCCAGCAACACAGGATTTACTTTAGGCCGCGCCATAGCGCCAGCAAAGGCCACCGATGAAACGCCTTTTGCCTTTAAATCTTTGAACAAACGGCCAAGTTTTTCTATGCGCGCAGCGACATGATCAAACCCGTATGGCACAGGCGCGTCATCCAATGTGACATAGACAGGCGCATCAAGTGCCTTGGCCAAAAGAAGCGGCAAATCCCCTGATCCTGCGATGATGGCGGTTCTGGTCACAGGCGCTCGCCTTATTTTGGGGTCAAAAATCCGCGATCTGAATCGCCCGTAACAAAAGCGATCATCCGCGCCACATATTCGCTATCGAAATCTTCAGACAGGCGTGCAGCGCGATCTTTGAACGATCCTTCGCCCTGTTTGAGCATCTGGAACGCCGCCCGCAGCTGATTGATGTCATCGCGCGGAACCCCGCGCCGTTTTAGGCCAACCAAATTGAGCCCGTCCAGTTCGGCACGCGGACCTTGCACAAGTGCAAGCGGCAATACGTCAGCGGTCACCATAGACAAAGCGCCGATGATAGCACCCTGCCCGATGCGAACCCATTGATGAATGCCAGACAAGCCGCCAATGATGACATCATCTTCAACAATACAGTGGCCCGCAACCGCCACAGAATTGACCAAGATAACGCGATTGCCGATTTGCGCATCATGGGCGACATGCGCCGAGGCCATGATCAGGTTGTCATCGCCCAAACGGGTCACGCCACCGCCGCCTTCTGTGCCCAAATTCAAAGTCACATATTCACGGATACGATTGCGCTTGCCCACGCGCAGTTGCGTGGGTTCGCCTTTATATTTCAGATCCTGCGGCACAGCACCGATAGAAGCGAATTGAAAGATCTCTGTATCGTCACCGATCACAGTATCGCCTGAGACCACAACATGGCTTTTCAAAGTCACGCCCATGCCGAGCACAACCTGCGGCCCGACCAGACAAAACGGGCCGATGACGCAATTGGCGCCGATAACGGCCCCCTCTTCGATCACACTTGAAGGGTGAATATTTGCGCTTGGATCAATGCTCATCATAGGCTCCGAAAATCAAATGGAATGGTCTGGGTGATCAAATCACTCTTTTGGCAGATCCATCATCGCGGTGAATGAAGCTTCACAAGCCAGCTCGCCGTCGACTTCAGCACGACCTTCGAATTTCCACACTTTGCCGCCACCACGTTTGGTTGTGATGTGCATTTTCAACACGTCACCAGGCACGACTTTGCGGCGGAATTTGCACGATTCAATCGACATGAAGTAGACAAGAAAATCCTTATCCGCCAAGTCTTTTTCAACGCCAACCATCACAGCTGCCGTTTGCGCCATGGCTTCGACGATTGTGACGCCCGGCATGATCGGTGCGCCAGGAAAATGGCCTTGAAAATGCGGCTCGTTAAAGGTGACGTTTTTCAGGCCCGTGCAGGTTTCGACGCCATTGATATCAACAACGCGGTCCACCAAAAGAAAGGGGTAACGGTGGGGAATAATGCGTTGGATAAGATCAATATCTGCGGTTTTGAGGCTCTGTGTCATAGGTATTCCTGTCTTAAACGCGGCCCTTATCGGCCTTCTTGGTTTGGGCCTATCCCGTTGAAGCGCGACATCTGCGCGGGGCTTTGGCGTGATTTCGATGTCTGTATCAATCCACCCCATCAGGGGCAAGTCATGCGAGACAGCTTGGGCTTTATTCAGCCTCTGGTGTCCCTTCATCGTCTAGGTTTTCGTTAGGTTCGACAACAGTTAAGCGCCGAATTGCTTCGTTTGACACATCAATCGTGCCTGACATCATATAGATTTGCGCCCGTTCAAAAACCGCGACGGCCCCAACTTCGCGGGCAATTTCAGACAAGACCTGATTCAAATTGTCTTCAAACTGTTTTGTGCCCTGATCAAACATCAATTGCACCGCTTCAGATTTGCGCTTTTGCTCGGCACGAATGGCGGTCACTTTGCGGTCAAACGCCTCTGCACGCAGGGCAAAGTCTTCTGCTGAAATTGTTGGTTTGAGATTCGACAAATCGCGCTCTTCTTCTTCGAGCGCTGCTGATATTTCATCGTTTTCCGCAAGGATCTTTGCCTGCTCTTTTTCCAACTCAGCATTGAGTTGTTTTCCAAGCGCGGATTCGGCCAAAACCCGACTGCGATCAAAGGCAATCACAGGTGCCGTGGCGAGACTGCGTTGCTCAACTTGTGGTGTAACACTCGGCGATCCCTCTGCGGCGGTCCCTTGCGCCCAAAGCGGGCTGCAAAATCCAAAACCAACCGCAAAGGCAGCGGCGCATGTCAGGGCGCCCAGTCGCATCAGAATTGTGTCGCGATGGTCAAATCAAAGTTCTGCTCAACATCGTAGTCTTCTTTGTTCAGCGCTTTGGTAAAGTTAAACCGCAACGGGCCAATCGGCGTTTTCAAGAACACCGAAGCGCCCACAACTGTACGCCAGCTGATGTCTTCGGACCCACCCGCAGATGACGCATCATCCAAGCCCCAAAGCGCGCCGTGATCCAAGAACAAGCCGCCTTTGATGCCGTATTCTTCAGGCAAACCGAGTGGGAAATCCGTTTCCAAGCTGGCAACGGCATAGAATTTACCACCCAAAGCAAGCTCGGTGTCGTCAAGATCGCGCGGCCCGATACCACCAGGTTCAAACCCGCGGATCAAGGATGTGCCCGTGAAGAAACGGTTCGACACGCGTGTGTCCATGCCACCGCGACCTTCGATCATGCCACCTTTAATAGAGGCGCTCAGGTTGACTTCTTCGTTGAACAAAGTCGTGTCGCCCTGCACGGTCGCCGTGGTGCGTAGGTATTCGACATCGCTGCCAAAGCCAGCAATATCTTGCGAGAATTCAAATTTAACACCTGCATTGGGATTCACACCTGAGCGGCGCGTATCATAAGAATAGGTGTAGCCCAGCGATTGTTCGAACACTTCTCCCGCATCAACATCCGCTTGGATCGTCGCAGGCAGGTCGTTGTCATCAGGGTTGCGCAGCAAATTGGTGCCGACCTTATAGTTCAACCGCAAGCGCGCATTTTCTGCCACAGGGAAAGTCAGACTTGGCGACACAAAGATATCGCGGGACTCGTGGTCTGCATAAATGGGTGCAGAAAATCCATAGTTGGCCGACAGGCCAAAGGCCACGTCACGCCCCAAGAATGCGGGTTCAACAAAGTTAAACGACAGGTTGCCGTCATCCAGTTTGGTCGTCAGGTTAAAGGCCAGCCTTTGACCGCGTCCCAAAAAGTTACTTTCGCTAAAGGATGCAATCAGGTTGGCGCCACTGGACACAGAATAGTTCACCCCGAAGGAAAACGACCCTGTGCTGGTTTCTTCAAGATCCACATCGACGATCACCTTCTCTGGCCCACTGCCCGCGCGGGCATCTACACGCGCGTCAGAGAAAAAGCCCAAGGCGCGAATGCGGCTGGCCGCTTCGCGAATTTCGCGCGGATTAAACGGGTCGCCTTCAACGGTTTTAAACTGGCGGCGCACAACACGGTCGAGCGTGGTGGCATTGCCCTCGATATCAATCCGTTCAACAAATACGCGCGGTCCGCGCACAAGCGCGAAAGAAATATCCAAACTACGTTCGCGATCATTGCGCGTCACACGTGGCTCGACACGCAAGAAGTCGATGCCTTTTTTCGTCGCCAATATTTCTATGCGCTCAATTGCGTTTTCAACCGCGACTGGCGAATAGGTTTGACCTGACCGAATGTTGATTTCTTTTTGGAAATCTGCCGTATCCAAACCATCGATTTCGGACACAGTTGTCATTTCACCAAAGCTAAATTTTTGGCCTTCGCGGATGTTAAACGTCAAGAAATAGGCATCGCGTTCGCGTGAGAATTCTGCCGCAACATTCAGCACTTCGAAATCAATAAACCCGCGTGAGGTGTAAAAATCGGTCAGAACCTGTTTGTCAAAGTTGACGCGATCTTCTGCAAATGTATCGCGGCCGACCAAAAAGCGCAAAAGGCCAGCTTGTTTGGTTTCCAATACGCGGCGCAGGCGTGCGTTGGAATATTGACGGTTGCCAACGAATGTCAGGCGTTCTACCTCAACATTTTTGCCTTCTGTCACTTCAAACACAACGTCAACGCGGTTGTCATTGCGGCGAATTATGCGCGGCGTGACCGTCGCGGCCAACTGACCTTTTGACGCGTAGATTTCTGCCATGGCTGCCGCATCTTGTTCGGCAGTTGACGGGGCATAGGCACGGCGCACTTGGGTTTGTAGCACCGACGACAAAACATCATCGTTTACTTTGGAATTGCCTTCGATGCTGATGCGCGACACCGTTGGAAATTCGGTCACTTTGATCAAAAGCTTTGACCCTTGCGGGATAAATTCAACGCTTTCAAACAATCCAGAAGCCAAAACCCGCTGATAAGCGTCGTTTAATTCGCCTCCTGAGACGCCTTGGTTGCGTCCGATTCCTGCAAAGTTCAAGATGCTCTCGGTTGAAACCCGTCCGTTGCCTTGGATTTCGACAGTGGAAAACTGAAACTCTTGGGCCATCACTGGCGAAGGGTAAGCTAGGTAAGCTGTTGATCCCAATGACAAAGCCGCACAAGATAGTGCAAAAGCGCGCGGTGTATTTCCGCGCAAGAAGGAGTGAAATCCACGTTTTTGAACCCGCATGACAGCTTTCTCATTTAACTTAAGTTATCAGTTGAGTAGCCCGATTATTTGCCCTTGTCAAAAGCCCTGCACCTCATGGTGCTTATCCCCAAGCAGATCGCCGCGCGCATCAGGCGGATGCGCAACGAAAAAGGGGCGCAAAACACCCCCATCTACGCCATTTCGCACTGTAGATTTCAAAGTCGCCTCAGAAATGTGGTTACAAAACCAGATTTCCAATCACCGATCCCGTCACCAAAGCAACTATAATGGTCGCACTGTAGAGCAGGCGATCCCAGTTCAATCTGGCAAGCAAAGACAGGCTGTTGTAACTGGCGATAAGGGTTGTCATGGTCGACCTCATTTTACAGATGACGCAGCGCTGTAAAATACAAACGCATATGTCCTACGATGTTATGAAGTCATGTTAACCTTTGAATATGGCAAGATTAGGGCCGCAGGTCGCGGCCCCATCTTTTTCTCACACCCAAACGCACCATCACGTGCGCAGGTCAGCACGCAAGTCGGCAGGCAGGCTTATTTGCAGAACAAATCACTGCCCAAACCCAGAACCATAACGCCCAAGATAAAGGCCATGCCGATCGCCATCATAAAACTCACAGCTTTCTCAGGCATCGGTTTGCCGCGAATGGCTTCATAGGCGTAAAACACCAAATGTCCGCCATCGAGCACTGGGATCGGAAACAGATTAAGCATCCCGATTGCAGTTGAAATGAGCGCGATATTGGCGATGTAATCCGCAATCGTGGGGGCTGAGCCCACGAATTGTGCCATCCCGATGGCCCCTGACATATTGCAAGCTGAAATCGCCCCTGTGATCATGTGGCCAATAGCAGATAGCGACGTGGTTATCACCGCCCAGACCTGTTGCACCGATGAGACCAAAGCTTTGCCCAAAGGCATGGTTTCCGTGGCGGGTGAAAAGAAATAGCCGCCACCGATGCCGATCAACCAGCGGCGTTCAAATCCGCCATCAGGCAAAGGCAAATCGCGCGGCAAGGCAGCCAATGTCAGTTCCAAGGTTTCCCCAGCGCGCCAGACATCCAGCTTGATTTCAGCGCCCTCTTTCGCTTTGACCACATCTTGTAGATCAAAAAAGGTGGGCAAAGCCACGCCATCGGCGGCTGTAATCACATCGCCCACTTCAATACCCGCACGGCGTGCAGCGGATTTGGCCGAGACACTAGAGACCAAAACAGGATGCGGATGCGGCGCCTCAACGGAGAGTTCAACACCGTCGCGCAGAATGTCATAGTTTAACCGAGCCTCGCGCGGCAGATCAGAAATAAAGCTGCTGACCTGCGTCATTTCAGGCAGGTCTTGCCCCGCAATGCGCAGGATTTCATCCCCCTCTTCAAGGGCCACAGGATAGGGCAATGCTTTTAAATCATCGACAATCATACGGTCTTGAACTTGACCGTAGAACAGCATCAAAAACACGAAAACGATAGCGGAAAAGACAAAGTTGAACACAGGGCCAGCGGCCACGGTCAATGTGCGCGCCCAAAGCGGTGCGCCTTGCATGGTGTGACGGCGCGCGCTTTCATCAAGGTCTTTTACAGCCTCCGGGTCAGGGGCAGAGGCCGCATTGGCATCGCCTGCGAATTTTACATAGCCCCCCAAAGGGATCGCCGCCAATTGCCACACAGTGCCGCGTTTATCCTTGCGTTGCAGCAAAGGTTTACCGAAGCCAAGCGAAAACACATCCGCCTTGATCCCGCACCAACGCCCGACAATATAATGGCCATATTCGTGAATCGCCACGATGATTGAAATCGCGATGATAAAGGCAATGGTGATAAAGATACCGCTGCCAAATATGGAAAAAACACTGGTCATGTATAAAATTGTCCTGTCATTGTCTTTTGCGTTGTCTCGGGAGTGACGACTGCCTGTTCCCTGCTCTGTTACGTGCCTACCTAGATCGATTTACCGATTTTGAATGCGTGTTTGCGTGCGCTCGCATCGGTAGCGTAAACTGCATCCAAGGAAAGTTGGACATTATCAAGGCGCAAATCTGCTGACATTTGCGCGAGCACCTGTTCGACGACCTCTGCCATTTGGGTGAAACCGATTTGGCCAGCTATAAACATATCAAGGGCCGCTTCTTTGGCCGCGTTGAATGCTGCCCCCGCCAATCCGCCTGTTTCCATGACCTCGCGTGCAAGACGCAGGGCGGGAAAACGCCTGTCATCGGGCGCTTCGAACTGCAATTGGCCAAGCTTGGCCAGATCAAGGCGGTCGACAGGCAGATCACGGCGTTTTGGCCAATGCAGCGCATAGCCGATCGCGTGACGCATATCAGGTGCGCCCAAATGGGCCATCAATGCGCCATCGCGAAAACCAACCAGCGCATGAATGTAGGACCCTGGATGAATAATGGTTTCAATTTTCGCACTCTCAACACCAAAGAATTCTTTGGTTTCAATAAGCTCCATTGCCTTGTTAAACATAGAAGCGCTGTCAATTGTAATGCGCTGCCCCATATCCCAAGACGGGTGTTTACAGGCCTCGGCCAAGGTCACGGATTTCAGTCGATCCATCGGCCAAGTGCGAAACGGCCCGCCTGAGGCGGTTATGATCACCCGTTCGACTTCGGCAATATCTTCGCCCACAAGGGCCTGAAATACGGCGGAATGTTCGGAATCCACGGGCAAAATGCGCGCGCCATATTTGGCCGCTTGGGCCAAAAGCAAAGGCCCAGCTGTCACCAAGCTTTCTTTATTGGCCAAGGCCAGCGTTGTGCCCTGCTTGAGGGCTTCAAAGCCAGGCGCAAGCCCCGCCGCGCCAACAATTGCCGACATGATCCAATCCGCAGGACGTGCCGCAGCCTCGATCAAAGCCGCCTGCCCTGCGGCCACTTCGATACCCGTGCCCGCAAGCGCTTGGCGCAGTTCATCGTGTTTTTCATCATAAGCGGTTACGGCAATTTCAGCGCCCAGATCAATCGCGTCTTGCGCCAAGAGCTTGATATTTGCACCGCCCGTCAAAGCCACGGTCTGATAGCGCGACGGATCACGTTTTATCAGATCAATTGTGGATTGCCCGATAGATCCCGTCGCGCCGAAAATGGATATCCGTCGCATGCGCTAGGCCAACATATTGAATAGAAAAGACAAAGCACTTACCGCCAGTAACGCATCAAAACGATCCAAGATACCGCCATGGCCAGGAATAAGATTTGAGCTGTCTTTCACGCCCATACGGCGTTTGATCGTGCTTTGCGCGATATCGCCAAGCTGAGAAGCAAAAGACAAAAACACCGCGCCGATAACAAAGACAAGCACAACAAAATTTTCGGTGTGGGATTGTGAATTTTCCAGCCAAGTCAGATCAACGCTGCCTGCGCGATGGCTGTGAAAGGTCGCCACGCCGCGCCAGATCGCTGCAAAAATAGCAACACCGATCCAACCGCCCAAGACACCTGCCCATGTTTTATTGGGACTAATAGAGGGCCAGAATTTGCGCCCTCCGATCATTTTGCCGACAAAATACCCGCAGGTGTCGGTGATAATCACCAATCCGATAATATAAAGAATGCCGCGCAGACCATTGGTGTTGGAAATATAGACAAGCCCGATAAGTCCGATCACGACCACAAGGCCATAAAGCAGCAGCCAAATCTTATCCATAAGTCCAAGACCATCAGTTTTGGACTTATGCCCGCCCATGGAAAACAATTCCCATAGGCCGATAACGCCTGCACAGATGACAAGACCGCTAAAGGCCATGTGACCCGCAGCTATGGCCGCACCACCAATGGCAACCATGACCACAGCCGACAGGGTGCGTGGCCCTAGGTCTCGCCATTTGCGCATAAAGGCTTTGCGGCTTTCGTTCATGTTTTTACTCCGCCGAATCTGCGATCTCTGACACCAAACCGTCCGATACAATCCGCAAAGACATCTTTGGTAAAATCCGGCCAAAGCGTATCAATGAATTCATATTCGGAATAGGCTGACTGCCAGAGCAAAAAGTTAGAAATACGCGCTTCGCCTGAGGTTCGGATCACCAAATCTGGATCAGGCAGAACCCGTGTATCAAGGTACCGCGTCAATGCATTTTCATCGACCGTTTCAGCATCAAGTACACCCAAAGCAACATCCCGCGCCAATTCTTTAACAGCACGGGCCACTTCGTCTCGTCCACCATAGTTGAGCGCGATGGTCAAATGTACTGTGTCATTGTCTTGGGTTGCGCATTCCAGATCATCCATAAGCTTGATCAACTTATCGTCCAGCCTTGGACGATCCCCGATGAAACGCACACGCACGCCCTCTTTCACCAGATCTTTTAATTCACCCGTGATATAGCGGCGAAACAAGGACATTAGGCCAGAGACTTCTGTTTGCGTGCGCTTCCAGTTTTCGGTCGAAAATGCGAATATTGTCAGATATTTGACGCCCAAATCAGGACAGGCGCGCACGATTTCTTTCACCCGTTTTGCGCCTGCATGATGGCCAAACAAACGCGGCTTGCCTTTCATCTGGGCCCAACGCCCATTGCCGTCCATAATAATGGCGACATGTTTGGGGCCATTTTCGCAATCAGGCATCCAGATGTGTCCTTTGAAACGTCATAAAAAAGTATGTGCTGCGCTTACGCCATTTCGGGCATAATGAGACGCAACACATACGATATATACTCGAAAATGCTCAGACCTCGCGGATCTTATACCTGCATGATCTCATTTTGTTTATTTTCAAGCGTTTCATCAACTTTCTTGATATAGCTGTTGGTCATGTCTTGGACTTCATCTTCCCAAATCTTTTGATCATCTTCAGACATGCCATCGTTTTTGGCTTTCTTGATCTGATCCATACCATCGCGGCGTACATTGCGAATAGAAACGCGCGCGCTTTCGGCATAGCCAGCGGCCACTTTTGACAATTCGCGGCGACGCTCTTCGTTCAGTTCAGGAATTGGCAACATAATAATTGTGCCATTCAATTGCGGATTAATCCCCAAGCCACTTTCACGAATGGCTTTTTCTACTTTACCAACAAGGCCTTTGTCCCAGACATTGATCGTAACCATACGGGGTTCTGGGACATTCACAGTACCCACTTGGTTGATCGGCGTCATAGATCCGTAAGCATCAACCATAATAGGTTCAAGCATAGAACCAGACCCACGACCCGTGCGCAATGAAGCAAGTTCCGTCCGCAGATTGGCAATCGCGCCGTCCATGCGTTTGGACAAATCATCGGTATCTAATAGGAAGTCTTCAGACATGGTTTAATGGCCTCGCGTCTCATGAATGTTGCTTGTGTAGTTAAGCGGATTTCGATCGCTTGTATAGCCACCAGCGCCAAGGAACAAGCCGAAGCCGCGATTATCGGCGGATTGGATCCTCCCAAAAAAACCGCAAGCATTGACCAAATCGCAACCAATTCTGTTTAGAAACCATCAAGATGCGACAAAACAGGATTCCGGTTACAAAATGGCACTGACAAACGTCTCAAACCTATTCTATTTGGGTACTCAGGCTATCGCTGATACCATGGATGGAACGACGGCAACGGATAACCCGAGTGTTCTGTTGGGCAATTATCACCAGCCATTTATTGTCTCGGTTACAAATTACGACATGGACCACGGCGGTTCGATTTCTGATGATGAAAACAATCCCAATGGGGACTACGTTAATTATGATACGGGGTCAGGATCTACCAGCCAATATGTTGAAAGTTCAATGACTTACAGCGCAACTGCGCTACTAGGTGATGGAACGACACTGACCTTTGAAGCCGCCGTTATCCAGATGCAAAACGGAGATGTCTTTCTAGGCGATCTCACGGGCCAAGATCCGCTGGATGGTCAAGCTGTGCAGTCGATCACACTCAATAGCTTTTCCAGCGATTATGGCGGTTATGCGACAACGTTGAATGTGGTCGGCGCGACAACCGTTTGTTTTGCTACGGGAACCATGATCGAGACACCAAAGGGGCCAATTGCGATCGAATGTTTGGCCGAACAAGATTTAATTTTGACCCTTGATCATGGCCCGCAGCCGATCAAAAAGATTTTTCGCACCACGAAACTGAATCCGCGCGCCGCAGCCCCTATTACATTTGCGCCAAACAGCCTGACTTGGGGCGACAACTCAGGCCCGACGCGGCATTTAACCCTATCACCCAATCATCGCATTTGCGTGCAAACCACCAATATTTCAAAACGGACGGATGCCTGGCCCGACCAAGTGCTCATCGCCGCCAAGCATCTACGCGCCTTGCCAAATATCACCCAGGCTTTGGGCTGTGTCCCTGTGAGCTACATTCACATTCTATTGCATCGCCATGAGGTGATTATCGCTGATGGTGCGCAAGCTGAAACTTTGCTTATGGGGCCGCAGGCAGAAGTGGCCGTTGGTCACAGCGCAGCGTGGCATCCCCTTAATTTGCTTCCAGCCCGCCCAATCTTAAACGCAAAACAAGCGCGCAACTTCGTTCACGAAGTAAAATCGGGCCTGCTGATCATGGCGAATTAATGCGTCTTTAGTCTTTGGTGGACTTCACAATTGTATATGTGCCTTCACCTGCCAAAATACCTTTAAACCCGCCAGGTTCATCGAGTGAAAAGACAATAATTGGCAAATCATTATCACGCGCAAGCGCGATGGCTGAGGCATCCATAACATTTAAGTGCTGTGCGAGAACCTCGTCATAGGTGACTTTATCATAACGCTTGGCATCCGCATGTTTGGCTGGATCTTTATCGTAGACGCCATCAACTTTTGTGCCTTTAAAGATCGCTTCACAGGCCATTTCATTGGCGCGCAATGTGGCGGCCGTATCTGTGGTGAAATAAGGGTTCCCTGTGCCAGCCGCAAAAATACACACGCGTGCCTTTTCCAAGTGACGCACAGCGCGGCGGCGAATGTAGGGTTCAGCAACTTCATTCATCGTAATCGCAGAAATCACGCGGGTGTGAATGCCCAGATCTTCCATCGCAGCCTGCATTCCCAAGGCGTTCATAACAGTCGCAAGCATTCCCATGTAATCGGCAGTGGTACGCTCCATACCCTGCGCGGACCCTTGCAATCCGCGGAAAATATTGCCACCGCCGATGACCATACAAATCTCGACGCCCATATCATGCACAGTTTTTACTTCGCGCGCGATCCGTTCAACGGTTGGCGGGTGAAGGCCAAAGCCCTGATCCCCCATCAGCGCCTCGCCAGAAATTTTAAGCATCACACGCTTATATTTCTTGTTGGTTTGGCTTTGATCCTGATCGCTCATGAGGTATCCCCTGCTCTATCCGCTATTTGCGACAAAATGCGCCAATTGGCGTGAATATTCAATGAGGCAGAGCCTAAAAACTCAAGCTTTCGTGTAAAAAGATTTCATCGGGGCACGGACCCGCCCCCTTAACACCCGATCAAAGGCCAAGCGATGCCCCTTTCTGCTCAGATTTCTCAACATATTCGCGCGATGTCGGCCCAGCAACCTGTCTTGATCGCTGGGCCAACGGCTTCTGGAAAATCTGCGCTGGCATTGGAGATTGCGACAACCCAAGGGGGCGTGATTGTCAATGCAGACGCACTTCAAGTCTTTGATAATTGGCGTGTTTTATCTGCACGCCCCAGCGTAGACGATGAAGCCGCCGCCCCCCATGCGCTCTATGGTCATGTTGCGGGAACATCGCAATATTCGGTCGGCCATTGGCTGCGCGATGTCTTGCCCTACCTGACAAACGGCGCCCGTCCGATTATAGTGGGCGGCACGGGGCTATATTTTTCAGCTCTCACCGAGGGTTTGGTCGAAATCCCAGCCACGCCCGACGGTATTCGCGCACAGGGAAACATGCGCCGCGCAGAAGATGGCGACCACAGGGGACTTTTGGCGGAATTAGACCAGCTTGACCCGCAAACAGCGCAAAGAGTCGACAGGATGAACCCCATGCGGGTTCAGCGCGCGTGGGAGGTGTTAAAAGCCACTGGGCGCGGTTTGGCGGCATGGCAGGACAGGACGCCGCCACCGGCTTTACCGCTGTCATCCACCTATCCGATTGTCATGGACGCGGACAAAGACTGGTTAAACGACAGAATCGCAAAACGGTTTCAATTGATGATGGATCAGGGGGCATTGGCCGAAGCAGAGCAAAATCTGCCCGATTGGGATGCCAGCCTGCCCGCGTCAAAAGCGATCGGAGCGCCAGAATTAATTGCATATTTACAAAATGAAATCACTTTGGCCGAGGCGCAAGAGCGTGCGACCATCGCAACCCGCCAATTTGCCAAACGTCAGCGCACATGGTTTAGAGCGCGCATGAAAGATTACCACAAGATATCGCTTGGTTAACAAGTTCTTGTATCGCAAGACAAAAGCAACCTAAAATATTGATTTTAAAGATTTATTTGAATTTATTCTTTATTCGTGATTGATAGGGAGGATCAATCACAAAAATCAGGCTTGTTTGTCCGCATGGCGCATAAAATTTTTAAATCTCCAATGCTCAAGACCTTTGGACAGGCTAAAACGCAGGCGCCCGAGCCAAAGCGCACTGTGATCGCGCCTGAAATTCCAATGCCCTCGCCTTACCGTGTTGATCCTTTGGTACGCATGTCGACGCCCACATCAAAATGGCGCACAGAAGCAATGCGCAGCCATAGATCCCCCACGTTATTATGGTTTACGCGCGGCCAAGGGCGGATCACCGTATCAGGTGTCACCCGCGGATTTGGCGGGCACAATCTGATCTATTTGCCGACCAAAACAATGTATGGGTTTGAGGCTGTTGGTCAGGCTTACGGCACAATTGTGCATTTGGATGACGACCCCGATCTTGGCCTACCAGACCAACCTTTGCATATGCGCTTTTCTGATTTGGCGCAGCAAAATCACATCAACGGCATGATTGAAGCTTTAGCGCGTGAAATTGACCAAGATGCGCCCAATAAAGCGCGGGCACTGGCTTTGCATGCAGGGCTTCTGTCAGTGTGGTTAAATCGCCAGATCGACAATATGCCTGATTATGACATGACGCCTGATGCCTCACGTCGCTTGACAGCAGCCTTCACGGCCTTGGTCGAAGATGGTTACAAAACCACTCATAAAATTGCAGATTATGCCGCCAAACTTGGGGTAACCCCAACACATTTGACACGCGCTTGTAATGTCGCATGCGGACGGCCTGCATCTGCTCTTATCGCGGATCGGGTGCATTTTGAAGCGCGCCGTTTGTTGAAAGAAACGCAATACCCTGTGAAAACCATTGGCGAAACACTTGGATTTCATTCGCCAGCCTATTTCGCGCGCGCATTTCAAAAGCACACGGGCAGTTCGCCCCGCGCCTTTCGCAAGGCAGACTAGATTTTAAACTGATTTTCGAAATCAAAATGCCCGCACAGCAAGCACGCGCCTAACTGCCAAGAATAACCGACACGTAGTTTTTGGTTTCTTTATAAGGCGGCACACCGCCGTATTTTTCCACAGCGCCAGGCCCTGCGTTATAAGCCGCCAAAGCCAAGCGCCACGAGCCGAATTTATTGTACATTTGACGTAAGTATCGCGCACCACCCTCTAGGTTTTGGTGCGGATCATTGGGGTTTACCCCCAAAACTTTTGCCGTTTGTGGCATTAATTGCGCCAGACCCAAAGCACCCTTGTGGGACTTGGCATTTGCATTCCATCCGCTTTCTTGCTGGATCAAACGTAAAAATAAATCTGCGGGCACATTGTGGCGTTGCGCAGTGCTGCGGGCGATTGCAAGATATTCACCCCTGTATGAGCCCGTGTAAGGTAAAATGCCTGCACTGGGGATCGCGGCGGTCTGCGGTTTGAGCGATATAGAATTGGAATACTGCTGCGCCGCGCGCCCATCCAACACTTGCAGTTGCGAGGCATAGACAGATGAACGTGACTTTGATGAAAACACCAAACCTTCCGCCTGCACTGCGCCCGTGCTTGAAACAACCAAATGTGTTGCAAAAATCAGCGCAAAGGCGCGATGTATCGGCGGCATAAAACGTCCCACTCTCTAACGGTCGAAAGAATATAGGGCGCGGTCAGCCTATTTCCAAGCCTCAGATTCGTTCAACAGCAGAGTTTTGCCGTTTTTTACCCTTTCCATGACCGTCTGGGAGTGGTGTAACAGACCAAATTAGATTCTAACGGGAGACGCGGTATGGCGGGTTCGGTCAATAAAGTGATCATCATTGGCAATTTGGGGCGTGACCCTGAGGTGCGTAATTTCCAAAACGGTGGCAAAGTGTGCAACCTACGCATCGCGACATCCGACACATGGAAAGACAAAACCACAGGAGAGCGCCGCGAACGTACTGAATGGCACTCTGTTGCGATTTTCCAAGAGGGTCTTGTCCGTATTGCAGAACAATACCTGCGCAAAGGGTCAAAAGTTTACATCGAAGGCAAATTGCAGACCCGCAAATGGCAAGACCAATCTGGCGCTGATCGCTATACAACAGAAGTGGTTTTGCAAGGCTTTGACGGCGTTTTGACAATGCTCGACGGTCGCGGTGAAAATACAGGTGGTGGTGGCGGTGGCGGCTACAACGATGGTGGATCACAAGGCGGCGGCTACAACGATGGCGGATCACAAGGCGGGTTTGGCGGCGATTCTGGCGGATCAGGCGGCGGTCGCTCCTCAATGGATGATGACGAAATTCCATTCTAATAGACTGATATAAAATAAAAATCCCCTGCATATTCTGCGGGGGGTTTTTTTATGTCTGCTCAGGGCAGATATTTTAACAGGTGAACCCTCGCATCGGTTTAAGACCGAAATTTAGGTCGCTGCACGCGCATCCAGACCGTCTTGGATCACACGTAACACCGCCTCACGCGGCACATCGGAGGTGACAAAACTATCGCCAATCGAGCGCGCCAAAACGAAACGCAATTGACCATCCAAAACCTTTTTATCTTGCGCCATCAAATCGACCAGCGCTTCGGCAGAAGGCAAATCGCCCGCGATGTCTTTCAGGTCGCATTTCATCCCCATTGCTTTGATTTGACTGCGCACACGGCTGGGGGCTTCTTGACTGCACAAACCCAAGCGCGCGGACAATTCAAAGGCCAAAGCACAACCGATTGCCACGCCTTCACCGTGCAACAAGCGATCTGAATATCCTGTTGCGGCCTCTAAAGCGTGACAAAATGTGTGGCCAAGGTTTAACAAAGCGCGGTCGCCCTGCTCTGTTTCATCGCGCACAACGATTTCGGCTTTCATTTCAACCGAGCGTTTCACCGCATAGGTGCGCGCAGCAACATCACCTTGGGCCATCAACGGGCCATTTTCCTCAAGCCATTCGAAAAATGCTTCATCACCCAACATGCCGTATTTCACGACCTCGCCACAGCCCGATAAAAAATCGCGAGGCGTCAAACTGGCAAGAATTGAAATATCGGCAAGCACAAGTGATGGCTGATGAAAGGCCCCGATCAGGTTTTTGCCAGCTTCACGCGAATTGATCCCTGTTTTGCCACCTACGGAACTATCAACCTGAGCCAAGAGCGATGTTGGCATCTGCACGAAACGCACGCCACGGCGCAAAATTGCGGCCGCGAACCCTGCGAGATCGCCGATAACACCACCACCAAAGGCAACAACGATATCATTGCGTTCGACTTTTTGCGCCAAAAGCCACTCCACGGTTTTCGACAACTCTGCCCAGCATTTCGTACTTTCGCCAGCGGGCAATATCAAAACTTCCATCTCGATGCCTGCGGCAGCAAGCCCTGCACGCAAACTGTCTAAATGTTGATCTGCCACATTGACTTCGGTGATCACACAAACGCGTTTCTTTTTCCCCAAAAGCGGTGCGATATGCGCCCCTGCACGATCCACCAGACCTTCGCCGATCCGCACATCATAAGCGCGATCCCCCAAGGGCACATGGACGGTTTGGAATGCGCCTAAGCCTGATTGAAGATCTGTGCGCGTCATGGTGTTTCCTTTATAATTCCGCCGTGTTCGACGAGTGCTTCAATCACTTTATTGGCCATATCATCAATCGAAAGATCGGGTTCTGCGTGCACCACCAGCCCCGCGTGCGCATAGATGGGATCACGCTGTGCGACCAATGATTTGAGTGTCTCATAGGGGTTATCGGTTTGCAGCAATGGGCGCGTGTTTTTATGACGCACACGCTGCCATAAAATATCCAAATCGGCCTGCAACCAGACCGCAACGCCATTGTCTGCGATCAAAGCACGGTTTTCGGCACTCATAAACGCCCCGCCGCCTGTCGACAGAATACAGCGTTCATCTTGCAACAAACGCCCGATGACTTGAGTTTCTTTTTGGCGAAAAAACGCTTCGCCATCGCGTTCAAAGATTTCCGCGATGGTCCGATCTGCGGCCTCTTCGATTTCGGCATCAGAATCCAGAAACGGCACATCCAACCGTTGCGCAATAGCTTTGCCAACGGCTGTTTTTCCTGCCCCCATCATGCCAACAACAGCGACCGTTTTTAGCAACCCTTTTGCCATGCTCTCCCCACTGTCCACACCTTAGCGCGCGGCGACTTTTTGCTCACGTAGATTTGTTTCCCTCAATGGCGTGATATTGCACAGAATTCCATATATAAAATGACATAACACTGTCAAACATGTGCAAAACCTGCCAAATCTCAATAAGGCAGACTACAAAAGGCAAATCGATGCGTAAATTTTTTGGACGACTTTTATTGATGACCTTCGCCCTTGGCTTGGTTGGGTTTGTGGCCTTCGCCTATGTCGGAGATCTGTCACCGCATTACGCTGATGTGAGCGAAAAAGTGACTTTAACGCTAAAATAGGACAAAACATGCCGTCACGCTTGCACGGGCGAAAGCCAGCGCCACGCGGTTTCACACGGACCAGTTTAATTTGGTTGGCCGTGCTGGTGATCGGTTGTCCTCAGGTTGGGCTCGCGCAATCGAATGCGCAAAAGCCCTTATCCGCGATTGACTGGCTGACTGATTCAATTGATGCGCCAGCTGTGCGCCCAACTGCCCCTCAGCCAACAGTCTTGCAAAACCGCCAAGAAGACATCGCAAACAACGCTTTGCCCGAAGATGTGACCATAACGGCGATTGATGCGCCACGGATTGATGCCACGGGGATTCTATCTACAGCGCAAACAGGATTGCCGCCTGCCCTTTGGGGAGCTTCAAAACCGCAAGATTTGGGGCGCAGGATGATGGCCATTGCCAATCAAACCGATCTTTTGCCCGCCTCACGCCGCCTATTGAACACATTACTTTTGGCGGAACTTGATCCCCCTGTCGCGTCAGGCTCTGATGGGCGTTTATTTCAATCCCGCATCGATGCATTGCTAAAACAAGGGCTGATCGAAGAAGCCAACGCATTATTAGATCGCGCAGGCTCAACAGACCCCGATTTATTTCGCAGGTCTTTTGATGTGAAGCTCTTGCTAGGCACCGAAAACCAAGCCTGTGCGACGATGAAATCGACACCAAGTCTGACGCCGGCTTTGCCCACCCGCATCTTTTGTCTTGCACGCAGTGGGGATTGGGATGCAGCAGCTTTGACCTTGGACACAAGCACCACATTGGGACTTATATCCGATCAAGAGGCCGATCTTTTGGCGCGTTTCTTGGACCCAGATCTTTACGATAACGCGCCGCCAAAAAATCCACCGAACCCGCCAACGCCGCTTAGCTTTCGTATGATGGAAGCCATCGGCGCGCCCATGTCGACGCAATATTTGCCGCTGGCCTTTGCACAATCTGATCTGGAACCCTCAACAGGTTGGAAATTCAAAGCCACAGCCGCAGAGCGTTTGGCGCGGGTCGGCGCGATCACACCCAACGCTTGGCTCGGGATTTGGACAGAACATTTACCCGCCGCATCGGGCGGAATTTGGGATCGGATCGAAGCGCTACAACGCTTTGATACTGCATTGAAAACAGGCGATCCAACGGGGATTTCTAACAGTCTTTCCCGCGTCTGGCCGATCATGCGCGACTCTGGATTGCAAAGCGTTTTTGCTGATCTTTTTGCCGAAAAACTGGGGGATGCGCCGCTCACAGATACAGCCTCAGACATCGCGTTTGAGGTCGTGCTTTTGTCATCGCATTATGAAACAATTGCGGCCGAATGGGACAGACCATTGGACAATAGGCAAAGTGTTTTGCGATCAATTGCCCTCGGAGATATCCCAGAGGGGCGACTGAGAGCTGGCTCAGAAAAGGCCATTATAGATGGGTTTCGCAGTGGTGCTGTGCCTGTGCGGCTGAGCGGATTGGTCCAAAGCAACCGTTTGGGCGAAGCAATTTTGCGCGCGATTGAACTGCTGGAAAGCGGTGCCGATGGTGATCTGGATGAACTGACAGATTCGATTGCCTTTTTACGTGCCGTGGGTTTGGAGGCCACCGCGCGCCGTGCTGCCTTGGAAATACTTTTGCTGGAACGTCGGGGATGACCAACGACCACACATGGATTTCGCGCTACGCCGAAGCTCAAGCCGCCGAACTTGGAGCGGCTGAAAACACGCGCTTGTCTTACGGGCGTGACTTGATCGGATTTTCCGACTGGTTGGCTGCGAAATCAGAAAGCTTCGAGACCTGCGAACGTGCGGATATCGAACAGTATTTGATCACCTGCGAAGCTGACGGATTGGCCCAATCCACCCGTGCACGGCGTTTGTCATCTATCAAACAACTGTTTCGTTTTGCCTTTGAAGAAGGCTGGCGTGATACCAATCCTGCGATCCAAATCCGTGGGCCTGGACGGGCAAAGAAACTGCCCAAAACCCTGACAGAAGAAGAAGTATCACGCCTTTTGGCTGCCGCGCGTGATGTCGGGCGCAGTGATTTTGACCGCAAGCGCAACACCTGTTTGATCGAAATGCTCTATGCCACAGGGATGCGCGCCTCGGAACTGGTTGAACTGCCGATTTCGGCTGTGCGTGGTGATCCAAGGCTGATTTTAGTGCGCGGGAAAGGCGGCAAAGAACGCATGGTGCCCCTGTCACCGCCTGCGCGCGTGGCACTTGCCGACTGGATGACGCTGCGCGACAGCGCCGATGATTTGGCGGTCAAAGAAAAGGGCGCCAAGCGGTCAGTCTATGTTTTCCCATCGCGCGGCAAGACTGGTCATTTCACCCGCGTTGGTTTTTATCAACTGATCAAAGACATCGCCGTGCAAGCTGGGATATCGCCCGCAAAAGTCACGCCCCATGTGATGCGTCACGCCTTTGCAACGCATCTTTTGGCGAATGGGGCTGACCTGAGAGCCATTCAGACACTTTTAGGCCATGCCGATCTGTCGACCACTGAAATCTACACCCATGTGCTGGATGAACGTCTCAAGGAATTGGTCTTGCAACACCATCCTTTGGCGCAAGATTAATTCGAGGGGCAGCCAAGCCAAAATCCGCGAAAAACTCTAGCAAAGCGCATCATGTGTCCAAGCCCGCCCTTGCGTGTAGGGCCCTGCGCCCCCATAACAAATGAAACAAATCGCACGGGCAACCGACAGGCGATATATCATGAAACGCATTTCGATTTTGGGACCAAAACTATGGACATGACCATGCTTGACGCTGCCTTTTGGCTTACTTGCCTCGCGATCATCGCTTTGCTGGTATTGTCTGGACTTTTTTCTGGCTCTGAAACAGCTTTGACCGCCGCATCACGGGGTAAATTGCGCACGCAGGCCGATAAAGGCGCAGCGGGCGCACAAAAGGCGCTGGATGTCACAGAAGACAACGAGCGTTTGATTGGTTCGGTTTTATTGGGCAACAATCTGGTGAATATCTTGGCCACCTCATTGGCCACGGCTTTGTTCACGCGGGTGTTTGGCGAAAGCGGCGTGGCGTTGGCCACTTTGGTCATGACGGGCCTTGTGCTTGTATTTGCAGAAGTTTTGCCAAAAACCTATGCCATTACCAACCCTGAAACAGCCGCAGCCCGTGTGGCTGGGCCTATTGCTGTGGTCGTCTTAATTTTTTCACCTGTGGTCAGTTTTGTGCGCATGTTGGTGCGCGGTATTTTGAGCCTGTTTGGCGTGCAAACGGATCCTGACAGTCATATTCTGGCGCTCAAAGACGAGATCGCAGGCGCGATTACCTTGGGCCATGTGGAAGGCGCTGTGGAAAAGGAAGACCGTGATCGTCTGCTTGGCGCGCTGGATTTGGGCGAACGCACGGTCGAAGAAATCATGCTGCACCGCTCTAAAATCGAAATGATCAATGCAGATACGCCCCCCCGTGATGTGCTTGAAGCCTGTTTGCAATCGCCACACACCCGCCTGCCGCTTTACCGTGATGATCCCGAAAACATCATCGGTGTGATCCATGCCAAAGATCTGTTGCGCGGCATGTTTGCGGCGCGTGAAACAGCCCAAAGCGATGCAGAATTTGCCAAATTCGATGTGATCGCTGTGGCGATGGAACCATATTTTGTCCCCGAAACCACCACATTAGATGATCAAATGCGCCAGTTTTTGCGCCGCCAAACCCATTTTGCGCTGGTCGTTGATGAATATGGCGCGCTGCAAGGTCTGATCACATTGGAAGACATCTTGGAAGAAATCGTCGGTGAAATTACCGATGAATTTGACACCTCAGAAGACGCGCCCGTGAAGTCAAAAGACGGCGGTTGGTTGATTGACGGCGGTATGACCATTCGTGACTTTAATCGTTCGACCGAATGCAACTTGCCCGATGAAGAGGCCAATACAATGGCTGGCTTGGTCATTCACGAAGCACAGATGATCCCCACTGCGGGTCAAGTGTTTTCGTTTCACGGTCATCGCTTTGAAGTGGTGGCACGCAAAGACAATCGTTTGTCGACCTTAAAAGTGCGCCCTTTGCGCAGGACCATATAATGCTCTCATATCAACACGGGTTTCACGCAGGCAATTTGGCAGACGTACAAAAACATGCGCTTTTGGCGGTGATGATCGATTACCTGACCCGCAAAGACAAACCGCTGTCGTATATAGAAACCCATGCAGGCCGCGGGGCCTATGATTTGCAAGGCTCCCAAGCGCAAAAAACAGGTGAGGCCGCTGCAGGTATATTGAAAGTCAGCGATTGGTTCGATGCGGATCATCCCTATTCGCGCGCACGTAAATCCGTGTCTGAGAGCCATGGCAAAAGCATCTATCCTGGCTCTCCGCTTTTAGCGCAGGCTTTGCTGCGTGATTTTGACAACATGCGGTTGGCCGAATTACACCCCGCTGAATTTGCCCATCTGGAAAGCGCTTTACAGGTCTCGAATTCCTATGTGGGGCTCAATGCGCAGCAAAAAGACGGGTTTGCATTGGCGCAAAGCATTTGCCCCCCGACGCCACGCCGTGGGCTGTGTTTGATTGATCCGCCTTATGAAATAAAATCAGACTATGCGATGCTGCCCGATTATATCGCCAAGCTGCATCGCAAATGGAATGTGGGTGTAATTGCCCTTTGGTATCCAATCCTTACAGGGGGCGCACATAAGCCAATGACGCGCGCCTTGTTGGGCCTCAACCTGCCAGATGTCTTGCATCACGAAGTGCATTTCCCCCCAGCCCGAGAAGGTCACGGAATGATCGGGTCTGGTATGTTCATCATCAACACCCCTTGGGGGCTAAGCGATGAAGCGGCGCGGCTGACGCAAAAATTTGCCAAGCTCACATAGCGAAACAGCCCCGAAGCGGGGCTGTTTGACCTCTTAATTAATGACGAATTAGCGGCCTTTAAACAAACCGCCCAGAATGCCCCTGACGATCCGACGACCCGTGGTGCCTTTTAGCTCTTTGATTACCAAATCCGCAACGGACCCGCCGATGGACGTGGTTTTGCTTGAGCGGCGCGATGTAGATTTGCCATAGGATTTTGTTTCATAACGGCGCGCTTTTTTGAATTCGCGTTCGAGTTCTGCGCGCTTCTTTTCCTCTGCTTTTGCCTCTTTCGCGGCCAGTTCTGCGGCGACTTCTGCGGCTTCGGCTTCTTCTGCGGCGGCGGCTGCATCCGAGGCGCGCTTGCTGAGCACTTCAAACGCGCTTTCGCGGTCCAGCACTGTTTCATACTTACCTGCAATGGGCGAGGTAGCGATCACCCCTGCCCGTTCCATCGCATTGAGCGGACCAAGTTGTGAAGATGGGGGGCGGATCAGCGTACGTTCTGCCACCGATGGCACGCCTTTTGCTTCTAACAAAGATGTCACAGCTTCGCCTGTACCGACTTCTTTGATGGCGTGCTCAATATCAAACCGTGGATTTGGGCGGTAAGTTTCCGCAGCACGTACCAAGTTTTTCTGATCGCGCGCCGTAAAAGCCCGCAAAGCATGCTGCACGCGGTTGCCAAGCTGGCCCAAAATATCATCAGGCACATCGGCAGGGTTTTGCGTGACAAAGTACACGCCCACCCCTTTTGACCGGATCAAACGCGCCACTTGTTCAACCTTATCGACCAGCGCTTTGGGCGCGTCATCAAACAGCAAATGGGCCTCGTCAAAGAAGAACACCAATTTAGGTTTATCAGGGTTGCCGACTTCGGGCAGCTCTTCGAAGAGTTCTGACAAAAGCCACAGTAAGAATGTCGCATAGAGACCTGGCGAAGACATCAATTTATCCGCCGCCAAAATAGAAATGCGGCCCCGCCCATCGGTGTCAGTGCGCATGATATCAGACAGTTCTAGCGCAGGTTCGCCAAATAATTTATCGCCACCTTGGTTTTCTAACACCAGCAAAGACCGCTGGATCGCGCCGATGGATGAGGCAGAAATATTGCCGTAGCGCAGGGTCAATTGGTCTGCGTTTTCACCGCACCACACCAACAGCGCTTGCAGGTCTTTAAGGTCCAAAAGTGGCAAACCCTGTTCATCAGATACGCGGAAAGCGATGTTGATCACGCCCTCTTGCGCATCCGTCAGGCCAAGTAAGCGCGACAATAACAAAGGCCCCATTTCAGCCACTGTTGTCCGAATAGGATGGCCCTGTTCGCCGAATAAATCCCAAAATGTTACGGGAAAGTCTTTATAGTCAAAGGTGTCGAAATTGATGGTTTCATTGCGGCTTTGGAACGCGCTGTGCAATTTGCCTTCGGCAGACCCAGCCTTGGCCAAACCAGACAAATCCCCTTTTACATCCGATAAAAACACAGGCACGCCAGCGTCAGAAAACCCTTCAGCCATGATCTGCAAGGTCACAGTTTTACCCGTACCCGTTGCCCCTGCGATCAGACCGTGACGGTTGCCGTATTTTAACAATAGGCTTTGCGGATCTTTATAATCTACGCCGCCGCCGCCAATAAAAATTCCGTCACTCATCGTGCTTTTGCTCCTGCTGATTCCACATCGCTTTTATACCGCGACATCTGCTTTGTGCTGACTTTATAGACCGACAACAGAATATTAACCAATATCTGTCACAGTCATAAGTGTTCGGATCATGTCCTTATGCGTCTGAACTTATTCCTCCCTGTCAGACTGGCCGCGTGTGTTTCTTTCACCGCGGCCTCTTTTTTAGGCATAGGAAAAATCTCAAGATCAATTTGCAATATTGTCGTTGACGTGAATTTTTTTCCCACATAGGTTTTTATCAATTAGATCGGCCAAGTCCGACGGGGAAAAATAAGCATACAGGGATCCATGTAAATTGGGTCCCTGTTTTGCTGTTTAGGCTCTGTCAAAATGTTCTTTTGGCGCGACAGCCAAGCAAGTTTTCGCTGAAACGCGGCAGGCAGGGCCCTTCAAAGCTAATCCGTGAACGATTGTGATCAAAAGCTGCCTGACAGTTAGAAAACCTCATGTTAGGTTTGTCCGAAATCTACAAAGGATGACGATCTATCATGAGTTTTACGTCCCATTTCGCTAAAATGACACTTTCCGCCGCAGCAGTTGCAGCCCTCACACTGAGCATGCCCTTTTCTGCCGCAGCGCAAGAGGCAACGAAAGAGACCGACGCCGCAGCAGCAGGCCTGTCCACGGGCACCCCTGTTGAAGGCGAACCTAAGTATGGAAGCACATACACATTAGAAGAGCACGGCGACTGGGAAATCCGCTGTATTTTGACCCCAGACGAACAAACAGACCCCTGTAATCTGTACCAGCTTTTGACCGACGAAGATGAAAATCCTGTCGCTGAATTCTCATTGTTCCACCTTGGTGCAGGCGAAGTTGAAGCGGCGGCAACCGTTGTCACACCGCTGGAAACTTTGCTGACGGGCCAAATCACTTTGGCCGTTGATGGCGCAAATGCACGCCGTTATCCGTTTTCATTCTGTACGCCCATGGGCTGCAACGCGCGCCTTGGGTTGACCAAAGCCGATGTCGACAGCTTCAAAAAAGGCAATACAGCCACGGTCAGCATGGTGCCACTGGGCGCGCCTGATGTGCTCGTTGATTTGGATGTGTCTTTGACGGGCTTCACCGCAGGCTTTGCAAAAGTGAGCGAAATCAACGCAGTGACACGCGCAGAAGCCCTCGAGGCGGCCGAAAAGGCCAAAGCGGAAGCTGAAGCGGCTGAAGAAACCGAATAATCTGTCAAAAGATGATAAAAAAGAAAAGACCGGTCCAGAATTTGGACCGGTCTTTTATAGACTATGTCTCAATATCAAAAGCGCGGCTAATGCACCCTGCGCAGCGCCAAAACAGCGTTCAATCCGCCGAACGCAAAGGCGTTGGACAGCACCGCATCCACCTGCACATCGCGGGCTTCGTTTGGCACCACATCCAATGCGCACTCAGGATCGGGTTCTTCGTAATTGATCGTTGGCGCGATCACGCCGTCTTTCAGCGCCATGATACAGGCCAAAAGTTCCACAGCCCCCGTGCCGCCGATCAAATGCCCATGCATGGATTTCGTCGAAGACATCATCACCCGATCCGCGTGATACCCCAAAGCATCGGCTACAGCCGCACATTCGGTTTTGTCATTGGCCGCGGTCCCCGTGCCATGGGCGTTGATATAGCCAATTTGATCGGGGTTTAGTTTGGCATCTTGCAAGGCACCAGAAATAGCCCGTGCGGCGCCCTGTTTGGATGGCATAACAATATCAGAGGCGTCAGAGGTCATGGAAAAACCAGCAACTTCGCATAAAATATCAGCGCCGCGCGCTTTGGCGTGTTCATACTCTTCAAAGACAAAGACAGCCGCCCCTTCGCCTTGAACCATGCCGTTCCGATTGAGGCTGAAGGGCCGACAAGCATCTTTTGACATGACACGCAGACCTTCCCAAGCTTTAACACCGCCAAAGCACAGCATGGATTCAGATCCGCCCGTGACCATGGCCGTGGCCATACCGCAGCGCACCATATTAAAGGCCTGCCCCATAGCATGGTTGCTTGACGCACAGGCCGTAGCGACAGTGAAACTGGGGCCTTTCAGGTTGTATTCCATCGACACATGCGAACAAGAGGCATTGTTCATCAGTTTTGGCACCACGAAAGGATGCACGCGGTTTTTGCCTTCTTCATAGACCATGCGGTAATTGTCATCTTGGGTCGTTAGCCCACCGCCTGAGGTGCCAAAAATCACGCCTGAACGCGTGGCCAAATCGCCGATAAATTCCAAACCCGATTGCGTAATCGCCTCGCGCGCCGCCGTCAAAGCGAACTGGGTAAAGCGATCATAGAGGACAATTTGCTGGCGATTAAAACGGCTTTCCGTGTCCCAATTGTGGATCTGACCGCCGATTTTAATCGCCAAACGATCCACATCGCGAAAGTTCAAATCGGAAATACCAGACTTGCCCTCACGCATCGCAGCAAGGGTCGCAGGAACAGATAAGCCCAAAGCATTCACCGTGCCCGCGCCGGTAATAACGACCCGTCTCACGCCTTTTGCTCAGCAATAAGGCTTTCTACGGCAGTGACGATTGAAGCGACTGAGGAAATATCGAAATCAGATTGATCGGGTTCATTTGCATTGAACGGAACAGAGATATCAAAGGTTTCTTCGATGGCGAAAATACATTCGACCAGTCCCAGACTGTCGATGCCCAAGTCAGCTAGACTTTGCCCTTCAGTCACATCACTGGGTTCCAAAACAGCTTGTTCAGCAATGATTGCGATCACTTTGTCTTTGATCTCGGACGACATATTAGCAGCTCCATTTTTAAGCTCTTTCCATTTTAGAAAAGAGAGTTTTGGCTGTAAAACAGAATTTTATGACAGGCAGATGTCAAATCTTATGTCACGTCTTATCTTTGTGAGATTGGCTTGCCTCTTTGGCGAGTGTTTTCAAAATACGTGGCAAACGGCGCAGGGATTTATACATATCGACATGGGTTTGCATGGCCACGGCAGGATAGCCCATCATGGCTTTGCCCTTGGCCACATTTGATAAAACACCAGACCCCGCACCGATAATCGCCCCTTGGCCGATGGTGATGTTGTCAGCTGCGCCCGCTTGGCCACCCATCACACAGAAATCACCCAAGACGGTAGAGCCTGCGATCCCCACTTGTCCGCAAAGCAAACAATGCGCCCCAACAATCACATTATGGCCGATGTGGACTTGGTTATCCAATTTGCTACCAGATCCGATTTGGGTTGGGCGAATAGTCCCTTGGTCGATGGTGACATTGGCCCCGATTTCAACATCATCGCCGATCACCACCCCACCGATCGACGCAATACGCAGCCAGCTTTGCCCCTTGGCCTGAACATCTGCGCCCAAGGATTCACGCGTTTCTTCCACAGCGGATTTATCTTGCGTGACGAAAGAAAACCCATCTGATCCGATAACTGCGCCCGCTTGAATGTGAATGCGCGCGCCGATTTTCGCCTGCGCGCCAATGCGCACGCCTGCATGTATCACCGCATCGTCACCGATCTGCACACCTGCGCCGATGCTGACATGTGGCGCAATTTGACTGCCAGCACCAATCACAGCACCTGCGCCCACCACGACCAGTGGCCCGATTTTAACATCCGTTGCAATTGTGGCTGTCTCATCAATGACAGCGGATGGATGCACGCCTGCTGGAAGCGAAAGCCCTGCGTCAAATCCCGCAGTGATACCCGCCATAGCCAAACGCCCGCGCGAGACCAAAATCGCGCCTTCCAAACCCAACGATTGCCAATCGGCCCCCTGCCACAAGACCGCGACACGCGCAGCGCCTTTGGTCAAATCAGCGGCAAATTTGGGGTCCATCGCCAGCGCCAAATCATCGCGCTTTGCCGTGGCAGGTTCACTTGCGCCAGACACAGATATAGAGCCATCGCCCACAAAGGGGGCATTGAGACGCTGCGCCAAGTCAGAAAGTTTAATGCGGGTCATTACAGATCCTTTAATAGTCTTCCCCGTGACATACTGCTTTCAACGCTGCATGAAAAGGTCTGGCAATGACGGCTATGCGACTTCACCGATTGCAGCCCCAAGCCGACGTCACACCTATATAGACGTCACACATATATATATGTACGCCTAAACAAAAAGGGCGCCCCGCGGAACGCCCTTTGCTATTTTAAACTGCGTGACGTCAAAGTTAGCTGCCGACCGCACGCAATTGAACGCCTTGCTTTTGCAGCGCAGCCCAGATCTTTGCATCGCGACCGTAAACATCGCGGCGGTATTCCATGCCGCCTTTCGGGTTGGTCACTGCCGTGCGGTATATAATGTGCACGGGCACATCTTTTTTCAAATTCACCACAGTTTCGCGCCCTGTTTTCAGATGAGCTTGAAATTCTGCCTCTGGATTGCCGCTTTGCTTGGCCAAAAGTGCATAGGCAAAATCAAAAGGATCGTTGAGGCGGATACAGCCATGGGAAAAGGCGCGCGATTCACGACCAAACAAGCTTTTGGCAGGCGTGTCATGCAAGTAGATATTGTACTTGTTCGGGAACATAAACTTCACCAACCCCAATGCATTTCGGTCGGAGGGGGGCTGTTTCAAGTTAAACGGGAATGTGCGCGCTGTGTAGGACGCGAAATTCACATTGGCGCGGTCCACAGTCCGTCCACGGGAATCAACAAGCCGCAAATGCCCCGCCGCGCCCGCGTTTTTCTGCATCAAAGGCAGGTATTCATTTACAGCGATCGAGCGTGGAACATTCCAAGTGGGATTGATCACCATATGGGACATCATGTCAGAAAACTCTGGCGTGCGGCGGTCTGAATCATTGGCCCCCACGACAGAGCGCGTCTCGAAAGTAACCTTGCCATTGTCGATGATCTTAGCTGTGAAATCGACGACATTCACCCAGATATGGCGCGATCCACGATCAAAGTTTGTCCAGCGCTCACGCTCCAAAGCAACATGGACCGAGGCCAGACGGTCTTCTGGATCTGTATTCAATTCCTTCAACGTGCCCGCACCTGCAACGCCATCAGCCGTCAAACCATGATTGGTTTGGAACGCCTGAACGGCTTTGGTGATCGCATCATCGTAGACAGTTGACGCACTACGTTTCAAATACCCCATGGCCATCAAACGATTGCGCAAGGTCACGACATTGGCCCCCGATTGACCTGGCTCAAGCTTGGAGCCGCTCACTTTGGCGCCCCAGCCGCCTGCGCCCAGCGTCTTTTCCAGCACCAGTTTCTCTTTCAAAAGGCGGGTGTATTCTGGCGATGTCGGTGACAGTTTGCGCAGATACGCGGCAGGTGTGGATTTGGCGAAATTGTCCAGCAATGACACCCCGTCGCGGTACTGCACTTTGCGCACGATGCCGCTGTCGACCCGCGACGGTACCAACTGCCCTGTTTGCATATCGCGTGCGTAATCCAAAAACAGCTGCGCCATGGCAACCTCTGCACGCCCCAAGTCACGATCAGACTTAATCGCTCGCATGTTTGCTTTCAGCAAAGTGGTGTCATAGGGCGCGAGACCGTGATCAGGTGCTGCTTCCAAGGCGCGTAAAAGCGCTTGGCGACGATTGCGTGCCCGCCCCGAACTGTCAGTAAACACGGGTTTATACCCTGTAGCACGGTAATATTCGGATAGGTCTTTTGAACTGGACGCCGCTTCTGCGATTGACTGCATGAGCGCTGTGACCTGTTGTGCCGATGATTGACTTGGTGTTCCCACCGACAAGGCCACGGACAAAAGAACCACAGCTGCGGACCTCAAAAGGGTCATCGCGGATCGGTTGGAAAAGGGTTTGCGCATTGTAAAGGCCTGAGACAGAAACATAATCATCCTCAAAAAAACATAGGGCTTAGATCTAATTATCTGAAATTACGTGTAATGTGAGGGGGAATATTGCTTGAAACCTGTCCCTGTGTTCACCAAGGCACACAAATATTTGTGATGTTTTTTCTAGGCCTCAGGCTTGAAATTTAATCAACCGAACTAGGGGCATTTTTGTTTGATCTTGCTCAAAGCACAGCAAATGAATGAATTTGCGCAGAATCTTGCCTATTTATTGGCCATTTAATGCCTTTGTCAAAAGCGAGACTTGGAGCAAGATTCACTTTGTGCCATAAGGTGAATACGGAAATTAACCCCCTGATGAGAACGGACAGGTCTTGTTCTCAGCATGATTTATCACCCTTGCGGTAAAATATTTGTGATCAACGGGGGAAGACGCGTTTCATTTGGACCTCAAAAGAAACGCCGAGTGAGCAAGACCTTTCATACCGCCTTGCGGATTGTGAAAGTAACATGACGAAGAATGCCGAAAACGGCGCGAGTTATACGAACCGCATTGAGGCGGGAATGAGAAAAATGGGACGCTAGAAATCATGACGACAGCCAAGTCCAGCCTAATCACTCGGCGCGGTATATTGCGCAGCTTTGCAGCTGCAGGCCTATCCGCCGCCCCTGTCTACGCGAATGCAGCAGGCTTCCTGCGCGGATCAGGCGATATTCGCCGTTTGCGGATGTATTCAGGGCGCACAGGGGAAAGCATCGATACGATTTATTGGATCGAAGGCGAATATATCAAAGAAGCCTTGAAAGAAGTTACCTATTTCATGCGCGACTGGCGCAACAGCAAAATGAAATCCGTCGATGCGCGCACGATCGACATTATGTCCGCTGCGCATGGTTTGATGGATGTGAACGAACCCTACATGCTTTTGTCTGGTTACCGTTCGCCAGAAACCAACAACATGCTGCGCGCCCGTTCTAGCGGCGTTGCCAAGAAATCCCTTCACATGGAAGCCCAAGCGGCTGATTTGCGTCTTAAGTCGCGTTCGGTCAGTCAGATGGCATCAGCGGCGCAAAATTGTTCGGCAGGTGGCGTTGGCTCATACCGTGGATCCAATTTTGTTCATATGGATTGTGGCCCTGTGCGCACATGGCGCGGCTAAAGCCCGTTTACATTCAGTCCCATGAAAAAAGCCGCCCCGATGGAGCGGCTTTTATTATATCTACTGAAAACCTGTTTAGGCAGTCACGGCTTCGGGCAATTCCATCGCCAAAATTTGCGCAACAGCATTCGCAGCTTCGGCACCTTTTTTCACAAAATGCTCTGTGAAATATTTGATGTGATCATCTGTATTGTGGAAGTGATGTGGCGTCAAAGATACTGAAAACATTGGAATTTCAGTTTCAAGCTGCGCTTGCATCAAACCTGAAACGACAGCATCAGCCACGAAATCGTGGCGGTAAATACCACCATCAACCACCAAGGCCGCAACGACCACAGCGTCATACTTGCCAGTCTTGGCCAAACGCTTTGCCAACAAAGGCGCTTCGAATGCACCTGGCACATTATAGACATCTGTGTTGGCAGAGGGCGCAAGATCATCCATTTGCGCGCAGAACCCTGTGTGGGCTTGATCTACGATATCTGCATGCCAACGCGCACGGATAAACGCGATACGCGGAGAAGATTTTTGAAAATTTGAAGTCATATTTGTCATTTTGGAACCCTTGAGTTTACACTGTTAGGCCCCAGAGCTTGAAGGCAAACAGGCATAAGCGGCCCAGAAGGCCCCTACCCGTTTCCCATTCTCTACCATCCGGACTGTAACCGTCGGTTCTGGAATTTCACCAGATCTGCTGACCCGCTTGTTTCAAATCCAAGATCCAATTCAAGCAGCGCTCGCGGACTATAACCGCCGGTGGGGAATTACACCCCGCCCTGAGAACTGTCGTAAATTTATGGATCGCGTCACAAAAGGTCAAGTTGCAAAGACTATAATAATGCACAAGCCCCTGCGCATTTCGCGACAAAACCAGCGATAGGTTTTAATGCTTTGCACTTCGCCACAGGCCAGATGACCACCGCCTTAAAGCAAGGCTTTAAAACTTGGCGTGCTAGGTAACTCAACATCATTCAAACCACGTTCGTTGTTTTCAACGAACCGCTTGATCAGCTCAATCTGAAACTTGATTTCATAAGACCGATCCGACAGCGTATCCAAAAATTTCTGTGCGCGGCGCGCATCTAAAGCGTCGCCCGTTTCGACGGCTATGCATAGGTTTAAAAGCGGCATCGCGATATCGGACAAGATTTCCATCGACACCGCATCTGTTGGTCCCTCTAGGCTATTTTGGAAGCCAATTTCTGGATTGAAAGCGCCCGAAATGGATCCCAGAAATAAGTTAAAGCGCAAAATAATATTCGCGCCGTTTTGATCATTGGCTCTGGATATAACATTCGCCCCAGCCAGTACGATCTTTTCAGCCTCGACAACATAGGTCGGCAAAGACACCACTTCATTCTTTTGGGTCAACTTATCAATACAGTGCTGGATGCCCAGTGCGACTTTTTGCGTGAATATCTTATCAATCACAAAATCGCGCGAAAAGGATGTGCGATTTCGGAATGTGCCATTTATCACTTCACACGATTTCACATAGGGCACTTCATCCTCTGCAATCGCGAGGTTCACAATGAATTTTTGCGTCTTTTCATTGGTATCTTTGTGGTTTTTTGAAAGAAGTGACATAACAATCCAAACGATAACATACAAAAATTTGGCAAAGATGACTTAACGGTAACCTAACACTGGTAAACGAATTATTAATAAGTGAAGTTCAGACTGAATTAATTAAATTACGGTGAATATTCTTTCACCAATGTCGAATTTTTATGAATAGCCGTCAGTGAGAAAAACACGTTAAAGATGTTTAAAAAAAATGGAGTAGCAAAGTGAACACGCCTGCACAGGACGATCTAACGATAATTGGCATCGGATCTTCAGCAGGAGGCCTTGAAGCCATTCGAGAATTGGTTGCAAACCTACCCACTGATTTGCAAGTGTCCTATGTTGTTGTTCAGCACATGTCGCCGCATCACAAAAGCCTGATGAAAGAACTTGTCGCGCGCGAGACAAAACTCGCTGTTGAAAACGTCACCGATGGCGTGACCCCTGCTGCAAATGTCATCTATATTACGCCCCCCAAAACCGATGTCGTGTTTCGTGACGGCAAACTTCACTTGGTTGACCCAAGCAAAGAACCAGCCATCGCCAAGCCTTCGGTGGATCGTTTTTTGATCAGTCTTGCGGAGAGCCACGGCGCAAGAACCATGGCCATCATTCTATCTGGCACAGGGTCTGACGGCGCATACGGGGTGCAAGCTATCCGCGAAGCCGGCGGAATCACCATCGCCCAAGACACCGAAAGCGCCAAATATGATGGCATGCCACAATCGGCGATTACGACAGGCTGTATTGATCTCATTCTACGCCCGCTAGACATCGGTCCTCACTTGCATAACATTCTGACCTCCTCGCATGATTTTTCTAATTTTCAGCAAGGCGAGTTCGTAGAATCTCCAATCACGGACCTGCTGCAAATCTTACTGGCGCGCACCCGTGTTGATTTTCGCGACTACAAGAAAGCGACAATTGGCAGACGGATTGAACGGCGCATGGTTGCACTGGGTATCGAAAGCCAAGAAGAATACACCCAGTTTTGCCGCACCAACCCTCATGCTGTCGATGACTTGTTCAAAGATCTCTTGATTTCAGTGACCCGATTTTTCCGTGACAAAGAAGAATTCGCTCAACTGCAAGCCTTGCTGCCGAAATTAATCGCAGATCGTGGTGACGGCCCTTTACGGGTCTGGATCGCGGGATGTGCTACAGGCGAAGAAGCCTATTCAATCGCCATTTTATTGGCCGAACTATTGGGAACACCTACGAACGCTTTAAAATCCAAAGTCCAGATTTTTGCAACAGACATCGACAAAAATGCGTTACAGGTTGCACGGCGCGGATCCTATAACGCAAGCGCCTTGAATGACATACCTGATGATATTGCCGAAAAGTACTTTATCCATCAGGGCGATAGCATTCGCGTTGTCGATAGCATTCGAAATGTGATTTTATTTTCAGACCACAATGTTTGTCAGGATCCACCCTTTCAAAAAATTGACCTCTTGTGTTGCCGTAACTTATTGATTTATTTCGAAAATAACTTGCAGAAAAAAGTTATGTCGCGTTTTCACTACTCAATGCCGCCACATGGTTTGTTGTTTTTAGGAACGGCTGAAAGCGTTGCTGGCAGTGAAAATCTGTTTGTTGCCGACAAGTCTGCGCCTCATATCTATCACAAACGCGGCTTGAGTGTCTCAAAGGATCCGACCTACACTTTGCCACAAGTGCCATCCATTTCACGCCGCAGTACACCAAGAACGAAAGCCACTGAAAACGCGCCGTCGACAGATCGCCAGTTGTTCGAAGCCTTGGTGCAATCTCTAGGTGAAAACTCAATTTTGGTAACAGAGGACTACAGTATTGCCCGCGTTTACGGGGCGATCAGCCCGTATATCGAAATGAATTCTGCGACCAACCTAAAGATGCACATCGACCTTTTGCGCAGCCCGCTGCGTGAAGAGGCCCGCAGCCTTGTCACCATCGCGTTAAAAAACAAAAGCCATAGAGCGGGCGTGCGACATCTTGTGGCGAATGCATCGGGCGATGAAGTTCGTTTAGATGTCTACCCAATCGTGGCCTCGCAAATCAATGAACGTGCGGCTTTGGTGGTCTTCACCCCATTTAAGTCGGAGCCCGTGACAACCACTTTGGACACGCTTGGGATCAAAGATAATGTTGCAGTGTCCGAGCGCATCATCTCACTTGAAAATGAGGTCGCAACAACGCGCGATGCATTGCAGCAGACAATTGAAGAATTGGAAACATCCAACGAAGAACTGCAATCCTTGAACGAAGAGCTGCAATCCACCAACGAGGAATTGCAAGCCACCAATGAGGAATTGGAAACCTCGAATGAGGAACTGCAATCCACCAATGAAGAACTGATCACCGTCAATGAAGAATTGCAGGTCACGGCCTCTGAGTTGAGCGGTCGCACGGGTGAATTGACCTCAGTCTTGCAAAGCACGCCTTTGGCAATTTTGGTGACTGATTATGCGCTGCAAGTGAGACAAGCAACGCCTGCGGCCAAGAAAATGTTCAACATCGAACAACCCATTGGCAGTCCTCATATCAGTCAAATTCCCCTGCCCACGGAATATCCAGCCTTGGCCCCTATGTGCGGCGAAGCCTTAAAGCTTGGGCAGACTGTGTCCACCGAATTTTCATCGAACGGCACACAGGTTATCATCACGTGCTCGCCTTATTTTGAACCGCAGGGACAAATTTTGGGCGTCACGATTGTTGTGTCAGAATTCCCAGGCTTGGCGCGAGAACTCGAACATATTTTGAACTCGTCAGGCGTTCTTTTGATGAACCGAGATCGAGATGGGAAAATTCTGCGTATTTCCGAACAAGCCGCCAAGATCATCGGCGAAACACGCGCGTCAGCACTTGGAAAATCGCTCTACGATCTTATCCCAGAAAATCAAGCAAATCGCATCCGTGAAGATGACCGAAACATTCTCAACAACACGGCGAAAACACCAACAACCAAAGGTGAACTGGGGCCGTTGGATGGATCATCATCACATCATTTGCAATTTCACCGTTTTCGCTACAATTTGCCCGTTACGAACGAGCCAACAATCTACACATTTGCGACTGATTTAACCGAAACTGAGATGGCACATAAGCGCGCTGATGCCCTGCTGGATCAAATTATGACGATCCCGAAGATCGCTGGATTGAGTTACTGGACTTTGGACCCCAAAACCAAAGAAATTTACTGGTCTGAAGGCGTGTTCAAAATCCACCGTGTGAATATAGAAGACGGTGCGCCGCCATACGAGGAGGCCATCAATATGTACCACCCAGATGACATTGATCGGGTAAAAGCTATTGTCGCACGCGGGTCAGAAAGCGGCGAATTTAAATTTAGAGCCCGCTTATTGGTCAGATCGGGTGAAATTGTTCACATTGAATCCCACGGAATAGTTCGGCAGGACCATTGGGGGGAAACCGACAAAATTGTGGGTATTTTCCGCGAACTCAGCCCGCATGAGATATCGCAACCAGCGGCTGACTGGGCTGAATAGGCTGACTGGGCTGCCCCTATCAAAGTTGATCTCTCAACGGGGCCAAGTTCCAAAACAAGAGCAGCGCGCTTTTATAAGCGCGCTGCATAAGACATTATTTTTATTCAGATATCACTCAATGGATACAGACCGATTGCGCGCTTGGTAATGCTTGAAAAGTTGGCAGACCTTCGATGTTATCATTGTCTTGATGTGACCGAAGAAACCGTTTGATCAATTCGATCTGAAATTGAATGTCCATCGCGCTTTTACGCAGGCTGTTCGTAACGCTATTTTGACTATCCGCATCAAGATCAAGCCCCAGATCAAGCGCTGTCACGACATCGAGCATGGGCATACAAATATCGCTGAGCAGGTCGTAAGACAGCTGTTCAGTCATCCCGTCCAGTCCGCCTGTCAGCCCAGAATTGGGTTGCAACACATCAGGTAGCCCCCCAGAATTCAAGTTAAAGCGCAGCATATAGCGCTGAACACCATCTTTGGCTTTTCGTGCGATCACATGCGCCTTAGTCAGCGTTAGATTGCCGTCAGAGTGACAAAATGTGTTCAGCGATAGAACTTCGTTTTCTTGGCTCAATCGCGACAGGCAGTCGTGAATACTTGCTGCGACATTCGGTGTGAAAGCATCTTCAAGCTGCGTCGTTTCTGTGAATGAGGTGCGGTTTTTAAACATTTCGCGTTGCAGTTCACAATATCTGACAGTGCAACCCCCTGCGTCATTCGCTTCGAGATGAATCATCAAACGCGCCAATTTGGTTTTTGGTTCTTCATAAAAATCGACTGCAGATGCGTTCATGTAACTCAGTGCCTTTTCGTATAAGATGTTCTTTCTTCGTATTTTTTAAACTTAAATAATTTATTAAAATCAGAAACGATCTTATTAGAATTTTCTGAAAATCTGCATCAGCGCAAATCTTAAGCCGATCGACAGAACCACGCCCAAGTCAGAGCAATATATCGACTTGGCAGACCCTGTTTTGCCCCCTAAAAGATAGGTCCCGGTCGCAGCCTACCCGGGTATCAAAACAAGGGTTTAAAATATGAAAACGATAGTTATCTGCTCTGGCGGATTAGATTCTGTTTCGCTGGCGCATATGGTCGCACAGGAACACCAATTGACACGTCTTGTGTCTTTCGATTACGGCCAACGTCACCGCAAGGAATTAGACTTTGCAGCGCTTTGCGCTGAGCGCCTCGGCGTGCCCCATAATATCATTGATCTGCGCTCCATCGGAGCTGTGTTGACGGGGTCAGCCTTGACCGATGATATTGATGTGCCCGATGGGCATTACGAAGAAGACAGCATGCGCGTCACAGTCGTGCCCAATCGCAACGCAATTATGTTGACCGTGGCCTTTGGGTTTGCAGCAGCACAAGGCGATGAAGCAGTGGCCACAGCCGTGCATGGCGGCGATCATTTTATTTACCCCGATTGTCGGCCAGCATTCACCGAAAGCTTTGAAAAGATGCAAAAGTTTGCGCTGGATGGCTATGCGAATGTCGCCCTGCACACGCCTTTTGTGCATCAAAGTAAAGCCGATATTGTCACGGCAGGGGCGCGGTATAATACCCCCTTTGACCTGACATGGTCTTGCTACAAAGGGGGCGCTCAACAGTGCGGGCGTTGTGGCACCTGTGTGGAACGCCGCGAAGCCTTTCATTTGGCTGGCGTGACCGACCCGACGTCTTACGCGGACCCCGATTTTTGGACTGCCGCTCTGGCGCGACAGGCAGGTGTGTAATGTTTAGGATCACGAAAGAATTTCACTTTTCCGCCTCGCACCAATTGACCCACCTGCCCCATGATCACCAATGTGCGCGCTTGCATGGCCACAATTACATCGTTGTTATTGAACTGGCTTCAAAGACCCTCAACAAAGATGGTTTCGTGCGGGACTACGGCGAATTGAAAGCGCTGAAAACCTACATAGACGACACATTTGACCATCATCATTTGAATGATGTGATGGACTGCCCATCGACAAGCGAAAACTTGGCGCAGCATTTTTATGACTGGTGTCTTGCGCGCTGGCCTGAAACCTCAGCTGTGAAGGTGAGTGAAACCCCGAAAACATGGGCGGAATATCGGCCATGACCTCATTGCGGATTGCCGAAATATTTGGCCCCACAGTGCAAGGCGAAGGCGCATTGATCGGCGAGCCCACCGTTTTCGTGCGCACGGGCGGTTGCGACTATCGCTGTGTCTGGTGCGACAGCCTTCACGCCGTTGCCTCAGAGTTTCGCCACACATGGGCCGCGATGACAACCGATGATATTTGGAATGACATCACCCGCTTGTCTCAGGGAAAACCTTTGACGGTGTCCCTCTCTGGCGGCAACCCTGCAATCCAAGATTTCGCGCCTCTCATCACCTTGGGACATGAGCATGGCTATAAGTTTGCTTTGGAAACCCAAGGATCGATTGCGCGCCCATGGTTTTCGCAGATCGACACATTGGTGCTCAGTCCGAAACCGCCTTCAAGCGGTGAAACCGTTGACTGGACCGCATTTGACGCCTGCCTTGAAGCCGCACAAGACGCAGGCACAGTGGTGATGAAAATCGTGATCTTTGACGATAAAGACTATGATTGGGCACGCGATGTGGCCGACGCATACCCTGCCCTGCCTTTGTATCTACAGCCCGGAAACCCAGAAGTTGATCCCAATGTGGCGGTTGATCCACAGGCCCTATCGGATCGGCTGCTATGGCTGGTGGACAAAGTTATGGAGGATGCGTGGTTTACCCCACGCGTGCTGCCGCAACTTCATGTGATGCTTTGGGGAAACAAACGCGGTGTATGACATAGATCTGCGTCACCGCGATCGTCAGTCATCTTTAAATGAGTTTGGCGCACCTATCAGGATTCGAACCTGAGGCCTCTGCCTTCGGAGGGCAGCGCTCTATCCAGCTGAGCTATAGGTGCTTCGCAAATCGGTATAGGCCAAGGGTTTAGGGGGTGCAAACGGTTTTCGCGCCCCCTGTTTATTTCACGCAAACAGATCGTGGCACAGCTCAAGAGCCGAGACCAAAGTGTCGACCTCGTCTTTGGTGTTATACATGGCAAAAGACGCACGGCAGGTGGCCGTCACCCCCATGTGTTCCATCAAAGGCATCGCGCAATGCGAGCCTGCGCGCACCGCAACACCGCGTTTATCAAGCACAGTCGACAGATCATGGGCATGGGCGCCTTCCATCGTGAATGAAAAAATCGCGCCTTTATCGGCCGTGGTGCCTTGCACTTGCAACCAATTCAGGCTTTGCAATTTTGCGGCAGCATAACGGGTGATTTCGGCTTCATGCTTTGCGATATTATCCATACCGATCTGCATCAACCAATCCAAAGCCACACCCATACCGATGGTTTGTACAATACCTGGTGTGCCAGCTTCGAACTTCATCGGCGGTTTATTGTAGGTCACTGTATCGCGGCCAACCGTGTCGATCATATCGCCGCCGCCCAAAAATGGACGCATCTCGGCTTGGCGGTCAGGGTGCACATAGATCGCACCCGATCCTGATGGGCCATAAAGTTTGTGACCCGTGATGGGGTAGAAATCACAGCCAAGATCTTGGACATCCACAGGCCCGTGCACGGCCCCTTGCGATCCATCGACCAAACTGGCGATGCCCTTTTCACGCGCGGCGTGACAAATGGCTTTCACATCCACCCGCGTACCTGTCACATTGGACATCTGGGTGACCGCAACCAATTTGGTCTTTGGCCCCATAGCATCGATCATTGCTTGGGCGTCAAAAGAACCATCGGGGGCACAATCGACCCATTTGATCACAACGCCCATCCGTTCACGCAAGAAATGCCAAGGCACGATATTGGCGTGATGTTCCATGATCGACAAAACGATCTCATCGCCTGCCTGCATCCGCGGCATGGCCCAGCTGTAAGCGATCAGATTGATCGCTTCTGTGGTGCCTGAGGTAAAAATGATATCATCTTCATGCGGGGCATTTAAAAAGCGTTGCACAATGCCGCGCACGCTTTCATATTTATCAGTCGCAAGATTAGATAAAAAGTGTAACCCACGGTGAACATTAGAATATTCTTGTGAATAGGCCTGCGTAATCGCGTCAATCACAACCTGTGGCTTTTGCGCTGAGGCCCCGTTATCAAGATAGGTCAAAGGCTTCCCATTGACGTCTCGTGACAAAATCGGGAATTGGGCGCGGATCGCATTTACATCATACATCAGGTTGTCCTTTAGCAAAGGCGACTTCGATCAGTCCAAGCGCCCAAAAGACCACATAGGCCGCGAAACCGATAAATCCAACAGCCGTTACAGCGGGCGTAACCCCTAAAAACCCAACACATAATCCGTAGAGCAACCACAAAGGAGCAGCTGCCAAAAGCGCCCAAAATGTTGCCATGCGAACCTCATAGGCGGATTGTTTTCCGCCCACCAACCGCAAAACCACATGCAGCAAAGCCGCCAAAGCATAAAGCACCAAAGGCATGATAAAGACCCATGCCATCAAAGCGCCGCCCACCATCATATCGAGATCTTTGCCCTGCTCATATGCCTCACGCGACAAGCGCGGCCATTGGGCGACAAAAATCAGGCCACAGGCCAAGACCAAGGTGATCAAAGCACCGCCTTCATCAACCGCAGGTCCAATACGGTGGCGCAGCACCGCGCGCGGGGCGCGGTAGCTGCGTAAAATATCGGACACAACGCCCGCGCCGAGACCTTTGCGCATTCCCATGACTTAGCCTTTACGCCGTGCGAGCCATGCTTCAAGACGTGTCAAAACGTCATCTGCAATGTCTTCGCGGGCGATTTCTTCGATGGCTTCCGCCAAGAATGCCAAGGTCAAAAGATCTGTCGCCTCTTGTGGACTGACACCGCGAGAGCGCAGGTAGAACAATGCAGCCTCGTCAATGGCGCCTGTTGTGGACCCGTGCGAACAAATCACATCATCGGCGTAGATTTCCAATTCAGGCTTGGCCAAAAACTGACTGTCCCCATCGAGCAAAAGAGATTGCGAGATCTGGTAGCCATCGGTTTTTTGCGCCCCTTCTTTGACCAAGATCTTCCCTTGGAACACCCCGTTCGCGCCATTGCGCAGCACCTTTTTGAACACCTGACGCGACTCGCAGCGCTCTGCATCATGGGTGATGAACACAGTGTCATCATGCAAGAATTCGCCGTCGCCCATGCAGACGCCGCCCACATGTGCTTGGGCGTCATCGCCAGTCAATTCGATCACGACCTCGTTGCGGGTCAAGATGCCATTGGCGGTCATGGTGAAGGATTTGAACAAAGACTCTTTTCCCAAGCGGGCAAAGATATGTGTCACTGCGCGGCGTTCATGATCACGGCCTTGGCCGCGCACATGGTGGAAAGATGCGCCATCTGCAACGTCGACTTCCATGACTTTGTTAAAACGTGCCGCAGCTGGGCCATTTTCCAACAAGGTCAATTCCGCGCCTGCATCGAGTTTCACAACATGGTGCAACACAGCGTCTGAAGTTGTGTTTTCGTGACGATACAAAATCGATACAGGTTTGCTCACTTTGTCTGTCACATGGATCACAACACCATCAGTGGCAAAAGCTGTGTTCAAAGCTGCCAAAGGGCGTTCCACAGGTGATTGACCTGCGGTTTCCAAAGTCCCGTAAAGGTCTTTGGCCCAGTGAATATCTGTGTTCAACGCTTGTGACAAAAGGCTGATATTCACCCCTTCGCCTGACAAATCATCAGAAGCCTCAGCATCAAAAACACCATCAACAAAGACGATTTTTAACCGATCGATATCAGAGAAAAGCGCCTTGTCATCATTGGTAAACAGCTCAGCCGCGGTGGGGGCTGCGCTGGTCAATGTGGAAGGGTCAGTCCATTTCCAATATTCGTCGCGCTTCGTGGGCAGGCCCATGTCCAAAACACGGCTCAATGCAGCTTGGCGCAAAGATGTCGCCCAAGCAGCGCCCGTGGGAAGTGCTTTACCCTCAAGGCGCGTGGCTGTTTCATCGCGCTTGCGTTGTTTCATTTCTAGGCGTGTCATTATGCTGTCTCCTGCTCCGCAAGCAGATCAGTGTAGCCGTTGTTTTCGACTTCCAAAGCCAGTTCAGGACCACCAGATTTAATGATGCGGCCATTTGACATGATATGCACGTAATCAGGTTTAATGTGATCCAACAAACGCTGGTAGTGGGTGATCACAACGAAGGAACGCTTGCCATCGCGCAGGGCATTCACGCCTTCTGCGACCAGTTTCATCGCGTCAACATCAAGACCTGAATCGGTTTCATCCAAGATGCAAACCTTTGGCTCAAGCATTGCCATCTGTAGGATTTCATTGCGCTTTTTCTCACCGCCAGAAAAACCAACATTGACAGGACGTTTCAACATATCCGCGTCGATTTTCAGTGTTTTGGCTTTTTCGCGTACGATTTTCAAAAATTCGCCAGCAGACAATTCATCTTCGCCGCGCAATTTACGCTGTGAATTCACCGCCGTGCGCAAAAATGTCATATTGCCAACGCCTGGAATTTCAACGGGGTATTGGAAGGCCAAGAAAAGCCCCGCTGCGGCGCGTTCTTCTGGTTCCATGTCAAATAGATCTTCGCCGTCGAGTGTGGCGGATCCTTCAGTGACCTCATAGCCTTCACGGCCCGCCAAAACGTAAGATGTCGTGGATTTACCAGAGCCGTTTGGCCCCATGATTGCGTGAACTTTGCCTGGTTCAACTTTCAGATCGACCCCTTTAAGGATCTGTTTGTCTTCGTCTTCAAGTTTAACGTGTAGGTTTTTGATCTCTAACATTTTTTATCCTTCATACGGAAAGGCCCGCGCAAATGTTTCCATTTGGCAGGCGCGCGTGTGCGTTGAGGTGACAGTACGTGGCATGCGCCGGAAAGGCAAACACACCAGATGAATTTTTATAGGTTTTGGGCGTTTTTTGCCGCCGCGTTAAAGGCTGGTTTGACTGAGATAGTAGACCAGCCCTGTGCCCAGCAAAGCCACTTGCAAAAGCCCCGAAACGCCGCCTTTGGTCATTACGACCAAACGAGATGGCGGCAGGTCGGGCAGTGACGTGGATTTGCGGTGTTTCGTAGTTTTGCGTGACGTTTGTGACGTCTCCCCCACATAGACCGTTCCGCAGACATTGGCTTTGCCCGCATCGATCCGCGCCAAGCGGTCTGCAAAGTTTGTTTGATGCTTCATCGCCAAAACTTCCCCATGATCCAGCAACTCTATTTGCGTTATGCGAATATGAATGCCGAACAAATGTGAAAAAATGGTGGCGTTGGAGCGTCAAAGATTTGTTACCCGCATGGATTACCCAACGTAAACTGCTGTTCTTATGGCAATTTACCGGCACCAAAGCGCCCCTTGTGCGATAGCCATGCGCGGCTGCCCCCAGCTTACGCCGCCCCATAGGACGCAGCACATGACCCTGTGTGATCAAGGTCATCTGACACGTCTGGGGTGCTTGCGTGCGTATGAATGGGCGGCCTAAGGTCATCAGGGGTTAGACCATGATCATGCGCAAAAGGATTGTGATTGCCCAAGCACCCATAGAGGCCAAAAAGGCAGTCGCATAAATGGAATCGCGGAATAGACCGCTGCGATTTCCCTTATTGGCGCGCATAGACAGGCCGATCAAAACGCCGATGAAAACACCAACAGCCACACCGCTGGATTTAATCGCAATAAGAGAAATAAGGTCAGGGGTCATAGGGCTGCTCTTTAGTTAATTTTGCCAAAAGCGGTCACGACATCCAGCAAACGCTTGGGGTCTAAAACCGTTGGGGTCAGGTCAAATTTAACCATTCGCCCCGTTGTTTGTGTGATCTGCGCAAAGCTTTCGCACAGATTATATTTGTCTTCGCGTCCGATATAATCATCGAACAAAACCGTAACGGGCTTTGTGATCGACAAAAGCGTGGCCAAGAAACATCCCACACGAAAGCGCCCATCAATCAAGACCAAATCAGGGTGCTGAAAGTCATTACGTTGCCAAACAGACAAAGGATACAATGGGTAACGCCGCCAACGTGTTTCATTGACAGGCCAGCCCCAATCTTTGGTTTTGCCGACCTTTTCCAGATGCAGATGCACCGTGCTGACTGGCGGATTTTCATCAAACCAAGCCTGCATAGAGGCGTGCCAAGGGGCCGCATTTTCAACGGAAAACACAGTTTTCCCCGTCATCTGCGCCGCCATCGCGGTTGATCCGCCCGATCCGTATTCCAAAATCGTTGTAGCTGCATCGTAATGCGCGCGCACAAGCTGGGCCACATCAGACGGAAAGGTCAATTCTGGTCCTGATGCGGAAAATCCGTGTTCTGTCATGGCTTCGGATCACCCTTTGCCTTCAAATCACGACGATGCAAGAAAACGCCCCAAGTGCATTGAATCACAAAGAAAACGGCCGCAAAACTGAACGTTTTGGGCAAGAAATCTTGGTTCACACGCATCAAATACCCCAGATCACTGCCCCGCGCGCTCAAAGCCGACACGAATGGAAACAGTACCCCTGCAATCAGGGATACCATCCATGCGTATCTAAACCGCGTGCTGCGCAAGAAAGCCGTCATACCTAGCCGACTGAGCCTTCCAATGAAATCGCGACCAAAGCCTGCGCTTCCATGGCAAATTCCATCGGCAGGGCTTGCAAGACATCTTTACAGAACCCGTTGACCACCAAGGCCACGGCTTCTTCTTCGCCCATGCCACGTGCCCGGCAGTAGAACAGTTGATCGTCATCCACTTTAGATGTGGTTGCCTCATGTTCGACACGCGATGTGTTATTGCGCACTTCGATATAAGGCACGGTATGCGCCCCACAATCAGATCCGATCAGCAAACTGTCACATTGGGTGTAATTGCGGCTGTCTTTGGCTTTCGGATGCATTGTCACCTGACCGCGGTATGTGTTTTGCGCCTTGCCCGCTGAGATCCCTTTGGACACGATCCGCGACTTGGTGTTCTTGCCAAGGTGGATCATTTTCGTGCCCGTATCAGCTTGCTGCATATTGTTTGCGATGGCGATGGAATAAAATTCGCCCTGCGCGTCATCGCCGCGCAAAATACAAGACGGGTACTTCCATGTCACAGCAGAGCCTGTTTCCACTTGGGTCCACATCACCTTTGACCGATCGCCACGGCAATCCGCGCGTTTGGTCACAAAGTTGTAGATGCCGCCCTTACCATTTTCATCGCCTGGGAACCAGTTTTGCACGGTCGAATATTTCACTTCTGCGTCGTCTAGCAAAACGATCTCAACCACAGCTGCGTGCAATTGCGCGATGTCGCGCTGCGGCGCTGTACAGCCCTCGAGGTAGGACACGTAGGATTTTTCATCCGCGATGATCAAAGTGCGTTCGAATTGGCCAGTGTTTTCCGCATTGATACGGAAATAGGTCGACAATTCCATCGGGCATTTGGTGTTTGGCGGGATGTAAACGAATGACCCATCTGAGAACACAGCAGAGTTCAAAGTGGCATAATAGTTGTCGGAAACAGGCACAACTGTGCCCAAGTATTTCTTGACCAACTCAGGGTGATCTTTAATCGCCTCAGAGATAGAACAGAAAATAACGCCTGCTGCGGCCAATTCTTTCTTAAAGGTCGTGCCAACAGAAACGGAATCGAACACCGCATCAACAGCCACTTTGCGCTCCCCATCTGCTGGGGTCTCGCCTGCGCCTTCAACGCCTGCCAAAATGGCTTGTTCTTTCAAAGAAATACCAAGCTTTTCATAGGTTGCCAAAAGCTTTGGATCAACGTCATCAAGCGACTTTGGCTTTTCTTCCATCGATTTTGGACGCGCATAGTAATATTGATCCTGAAAATCAATTTCAGGGTACTCAACCATGGCCCAATCGGGTTCTTCCAAAGTCAACCAACGGCGGTAGGCCTCTAGGCGCCATTCAAGCATCCATTCAGGTTCGTTGTTCTTTTCGGAAATCAAACGCACGATATCTTCGGACAGGCCTTTGGGCGCATATTCCATTTCGATATCGGTGTCCCAGCCGTATTTATACGTGCCAGCCAGCGCTTGCACGGCATCGACTGTGTCCTGTTCAACACCTTCTTTCGCTTGCATTTTATCTTTTACTGAACTGTCATCCATGCGGAACATTCCTTACGTGCGTATCTATCAGGCGCATTGGCCCATTGTATTGGTTTCAGCGCGGCTGCGCTGCGTAGTCATTAAGCGGCGCGCTGTTTCCAACGGGCATATGCCGAAAGCCAAGCTTTGGCAAACCGCTCTATATCATTTGTTGTCGTCTCAGGGCCCAAAGACACGCGCATCGCGCATGAGGCCTCAATCTCTGAATACCCCATGGCGCGCAAAACGCGGCTGGATTTCACTTTGCCACTGGAACAGGCCGAGCCCGCAGACACGGCAAACCCTGCCAAATCCATCTGCATCACTTGGGTTTCCCCTTTCCAATCAGGCGTGATCACACTCAGCGTATTGGGTAATCTTTTTGCCTCTCTCCCAACACATATGATGCCATCCGCCCCATCTTCAAGGCGCGCTTGTAAGAGATCACGCTTCTCGGCGATGCCCTCCCAAACACCATTGGCCATCTCTTGCGCATTGGCAGCAGCAGCAGCCCCAAAGCCGACAATCCCAAGCAGGTTTTCCGTGCCAGAGCGCCGTCCCATTTCCTGACCGCCACCTAAGATTTGCGCAGAAACATCTAATCCTTGTTTTAACACCAAAGCGCCGATGCCCTTTGGACCGCCAAGCTTATGCGCTGAAATCAGTGCCATATCGCAGCCCATCCAATTGAACGCGATCGGCAGCTTGCCAAAGCCCTGTGTGGCATCCACCACAGCCAAGCCTTCGGGTAGAGTTTGTACAACTCCACTTTCGGAATTAGCCAGTTGTACCGCATTCAATGTTGGATTTGTGCAAGTAATTTTACCCTGCCGATCAACAAGAAGCGAAGAATCACACCATGAAGACACAGCCTCATGTTCGACATCCGCGCAGGCCAAACCCCGCCCAGACAGGGCCAAAGCCGCAGCTTCTGTCGCCCCCGAAGTGAAAACAATATCCGCGGAACTTGCGCCAAAAGCGTCAGAGACTTGCGCGCGCGCCTTTTCAATCAGCCCTTTTGCTATGCGCCCCTCACCATGCACAGAAGACGGATTGCCCACCACATCCATAGCAGCGATCATCGCCTCTTTGGCGGCCTGCGCCAATGGGGCTGTGGCGTTATAATCCAGATATGTGCGCGCCATACGAGTCATTCTTCGACAGCATCCTTGGTCTGAGTGACTTCAGATTTTTCATCATCGACAACCTCGAACAGGTTTGGCACCGCAGGACAAGGGCGCAAGCCGTTGCCCGTGATGTCAGACAAGCGCGTTTGGTGCAAAAACACGTAAACATGCGCTGACAGACCTTCCCATAAGCGGTTGGTCATGGATTGCGCGCGACTGCCCGACACGCCGCCAGACGCGCCCGCGCCCGTATGCATGGCCGATACAGTTTCATCGACAGCTTCCAAAATATCTGACACACGAATATCAGAGGGCGATTTAGCCAATTTATAGCCACCGCCTGGCCCGCGCACAGAGATCACCAATTCAGCGCGGCGCAGTTTTACGAACAACTGTTCAAGATACGGCAGCGATATGTCTTGGCGCTTGGAAATTTCCGATAAAGACAGCAAGCAGTCGTCTTTTTGCAGCGCCAGATCCGCCAAAGCGACCATCGCATAGCGACCTTTTGTTGAGAGTTTCATGTACCGTTCTCCAAATTTGGGTCTCTCGCGCGCAGCAAAGCCCACGAGTCGCGTGATCCACTATACTATTCGCCATGATTCCCCTGCAAAAGGGGCAATTTATGTGCAAAAACATTGACGTGAGCGCCTTGGAGCCTTAACTCCATGACATCTCGTGCGCCCTATTAGAGCGTTTAGTTTAGAATGCTTCTAAAGTTCCTGAGCTAATACGTCAACTATAGCTGTAACGGGTCCGCAAAACGAGCACAAAACGACACCCCATACAGGGCGTTCACTGTGCAACTGTCCATTGCGACAGCCACAGATATGAACACCTAAGGAGACAGGGACCTCAATGCCCGAAGTGATTTTTCCAGGCCCAGAAGGCCGCCTAGAAGGCCGTTACCACCCCCAACGCGCCAAAGACGCACCGATCGCAATTATTTTGCACCCGCATCCGCAATTTGGCGGCACGATGAACAATAAAGTCGTGTACAATATGCATTACGCCTTTCACAAAATGGGCTTTACCGTGTTGCGCTTTAACTTTCGCGGCGTTGGTCGGTCGCAAGGCGAATATGATCAAGGTATCGGCGAATTGTCTGATGCGGCCTCAGCGCTGGATTACTTGCAATCCTTGAACCCCAACGCGAAACATTGCTGGGTTGCGGGCTTTAGCTTTGGCGCTTGGATCGGCATGCAACTTTTGATGCGCCGCCCAGAAATCACTGGCTTTATTTCAGCGTCACCGCCCGCAAATATGTATGACTTTTCTTTCTTGGCCCCCTGCCCGTCATCTGGCTTGATGATCAACGGCACAGCCGACCGTGTGGCCCCGCCCAAAGACACCCATGCTTTGGTCAACAAACTGCACGAACAAAAAGGCATTACCATCACCCATACCGAAATCGAAGGCGCAGGCCACTTTTTCGAAGATGACTACATGGAAGAATTGATCGAACATGTGACCGCCTATGTGCGTCGCCGTTTGACTGAAAACACACGCTAAAGGACGCAAATCATGGGGATCATGGACGATCTGGCCGATGAGCTGGCCAAAGATGCAATCAAAGCTATGAATGCAATCGGCGATGAACAGTTCATTCAACAGGTATCGCAAGTGATTGGCGCAACATCCACAACCACACAAGAAGCGTTTAACACCGCAGCCCGTGTGCGATTGGCCGAACGCCGTGCCCGTGATTATATTTTGCAACGTGTCAAAGAACATAAAGCGGGGCTGTCTCCTACGGCCCCGCCACCAAGTTCAGAAGATGATGTAGAAGTCTAACGTGACATCCAGCGATCAAACAGCCCGCCTTGATGCCCAATACGCCTTTTTGCTTGAAGCGGATAAGCTTAAAACTGTTGAGCGCGCCAATCAAATCATGACGCGAGAGCGGTTTGAAAACTCTGCTGAACATTCGTGGCATGCAGCGCTTTTGGCGGTTTTATGCGCGCCGATTGCCCCTGATGATGTTGATCTGTGTTTGGCACTCAAAATGTTGATCTTGCATGACATCGTTGAAATAGATGCAGGCGATCATCCGATCCATATCCTTTACAATCCCCAAGAGATTGAACAGGCCGAAGCCAAGGCTGCACAGCGCATTTTCGGACTTTTGCCCAAAGAACAATACCAAAGCTTCACCGCCATTTGGCAAGAATTTGAAGCCATGCAAAGCCCGACGGCGCGATATGCCAAAGCAATCGATTTTCTCGCCCCTGCATTGCAATGTATCGGAGCACAAAAGCAACTTGTCGAAGAACGCGACATTGTGGAAAAAAACCTGCGCTCTGGGCGTGCTTTTCGGATCAAAGATACTTTGCCTGCGCTGTATGATTTCACCTTGGCCAAATTTGAAAACCGTGCCACTGATCCTGTGATGGAGCAGCGCTATGCCTATTGGTGCGAAGCGGATCGTTTGAAATCTGTGCTGCGCGCAACGCCGATTATGGATGGCTCTCGGCCTGAAAATTCGGGCGAACATTCGTGGCATGTGATGCTCTACACCCTGACACTGGCGGATCAAGCGCGGGGGGATATAGATCTTTATACGGCACTGGTGATGATGCTTTTACACGATATTGTCGAAGTTGATGCAGGGGATAATCCGATCCACGGCACAGTGACGCCAGAGGCGCATAGAGCGCAAGAACTGGCCGAAATCAAAGCCGCTGATCGCTTGTTTGGTCTTTTACCCACCGATCAAGGCAAAGCCCTGCGCCAGATTTGGGAAGAATTCGAACAGGCCGAAACACCGACAGCGATTTTTACCAAATCCATTGATCGTGCCCAGCCTGTGTTACATAATCTTGCAAATGACGGTGGATCATGGCGGGTTTACAATGTGACGCTTGCACAGCTTGAAACCCGTGTCGGCGACAAAATCAGCCGTGGTGCGCCTGCCCTTTGGCCCTTTATCCGTGCGCGTGTTGAACCTTGGTTCATTGCCCATAATGCTGTGTAAAAGGACTGCGATTTAGCTTGGCGGCAAGGCAAAAGTCAGCTGCGCTTGCGCCAAAACGTCATCGCTGTCAGGATTGCGCATCAAAACCTGCCCCATGGCCAATGACCGTCCCAGTTTATGAACGCGCGCTTCGCCCAAAACAGGCAAATCACCCGCAGGTCGGCGCAGATAATCAATCGAAGCACTGACCGTCACTGACATTTTCTTGGGCCCAGCCTTCGCCAAAACCGCCATGTAAAACGCAACATCGGCCAATAAAAACAAAGCGGGGCCAGACACAGTCCCGCCATGGCGAATTTCTGTGGCGCGAGGTGTCAGGCGCAAAGTCACAGCTTCTGGCGTCACAGTTTCGATCTGCAAAGCATCGCCCAGAGGGCCGAAATCGCCCCTAAGGTGGTCTTCAAGTGCTGCGCGATCCATCAAAATTGCCATTATGACAGACCGTATATGTCGCTGAACTTTGCCTCTAGATACTCCAACAAGGGCGTTTCATTCGGCGCAAATCCGCAGGCATGTTGAATAGTTTCATTGGGGGCGCGTAGCCCACCGAACTGTTGCAGGTGAACACGCAGCCAATCTGTGGCGGGTGTCGTAATACCTTGGGATAAGCTGCTGTCCAAATCAGGCAGATCATCACGCAGAGCTTTGTTCAAACAGCCCGCATAGACATTGCCCAATGAATAGGTCGGGAAATAGCCGAACAGCCCAACAGGCCAATGCACATCTTGCAAACAGCCGTTTGATACTTTGTCGACTTTCACGCCAAAATCAGCTTCAAAACCTGCATTCCATGCCTCAGGCAAATCAGCAATTTCAAGCGCGCCATTGATGATTTTCTGTTCCAGATCAAAGCGCAAAAGCACATGCAGATTATACTGGATTTCATCACTTTCGGTGCGGATATAGCCTTGGGTGACACGGTTTACAGCCGCGTAAAACCCATCAGCGTTCTTGATGCCAAAATCGCCAAACTTATCGCGCATTTTGCCGTATAGATATTCGGTATAGGCACGCGAACGGCCCAATTGGTTTTCATAAATACGCGATTGGCTTTCATGCACGCCCATAGAGACGCCCGCACCGAGCGGCGTCAACATATGCTGATCATCAATACCAAGCTCGTAACAGGCGTGGCCCACCTCGTGGATGGTGGAATAGAGGCAATTGAATGGATCATCTTCAGAGGTGCGCGTGGTGATGCGCACATCGGCACCAGAGCCGCTGGAAAACGGATGCACGGCCTTGTCAATCCGCCCGCGATTAAAGTCATAGCCAAAGCTTTTGGCCACCTCGCGCGTCAGCGCCATCTGCGCATCAGCATCAAAGGTGCCGCTGACGCCTTTGGGCTGGTCGGCCCCCATAACCTTATCACGCAGCGCTGTCAGACGGGGGCGCAATGCGCCAAACATATCCGACAATTGCGCCGCTGTTGCGCCAGGCTCGTAGTCTTGCAGCATCGCGTCATACAGATCCCCACCCTCAGCAAGCGCGGCGGCTTCTTCACGTTTCAGCGCGACGACCTGTTGAAACATCGGCGCGAAATGCGCGAAATTATCGCTTGCGCGCGCTTCGGCCCAAACACCTTGCGCCAATGATGTCACCTTCGCAATTTCAGCGGCCAAAGCAGCGGGCACTTTGGTGTTGCGCGCATATGATTTTTTGATCTCGCGCAGGTTCGCCGCCTGCACTTGGTCCAAAGCATGCCCCTCAATCGCGGCCAACCAGTCGCCCACGCGCGGGTCTGTACGCCGCGCATGCAACACGGTTTCCATCGCCGCCAGTTCTTCGCCGCGCTGCGCACTGGCGCCTGCTGGCATGATTGTTTCTTGATCCCAGTTCAGCCGCCCCGCGACAGATCCTAGCGCTTGCGTGATTTTCTCATAGGCCATCAGATCAGTGAATGCGCTCATGGATTATGCCCCTCGAACAGATTGGGATTTGGGAAAGCTGCTGAGGAAACGTGCGCGCAAAATGGCCACAAACAGCGCGACTGCCCCCAGTTGATGCGCCAAACCAAAGTGCATAGGCGCGCCATTCAAAACCGTGACAATGCCCAAAACCATCTGCAAAAACAGCACAGCTGCCATCATATTAAAGGCAGCTTGGGTACTGCGATTGGCCGATTTCCGTCCCTTAATCCATACCAACATGCCGTAAGCAAATAAGATATAGCCCATCATACGGTGCATGAATTGCACAAGCCCTGCATCTTCAAAGAAATTGCGCCACACAGGCGTCAGGCTCAAGGGATCGGGCGGCAAAAACTGCCCCCCCATCAAAGGCCAATCTGTGAAGCCGCGCCCAGCATCAATGCCCGCAACCAAAGCACCCAACAAGATTTGTAAAAACGCCAGATGCATCATGCCTGTGGCCTTGGTGACAAGCTTTGCATCTTTATGACGCCGCGCCTGCATCAGATCCGTTTGCGACCTGCCAAGTTCAAACACATACCAAGTGATAAATCCGAAAATAACAAAGGCCAGCCCCAGATGCGTGGCCAATCGGTATGAGGCCACATCCAAACGATCCCCTGTCAAACCAGAGGCAACCATCCACCAGCCAATCGCGCCTTGCAGCCCGCCCAAAGCGCCGATGAACAAAAGTTTTTTGGTCCAGCCTGTCGGGATTTTTCGCGCCAAAGCAAAGCCTGCAAAGCCCAAAAACCACACAAGCCCAATAGTGCGCCCAAGTTGGCGATGGCCCCATTCCCACCAATAGATGGTTTTGAATTCTGACAGGGACATCCCTTCGTTTTGCAGCTTATACTCTGGAATTTGTTGATATTTTTCAAATTCAGATGCCCAATGTTCGGCAGACATGGGCGGCATGGCCCCTGTCACAGGTTTCCATTCTGTGATCGACAGACCTGAATCTGTAAGCCGCGTCATGCCTCCAACAGCAATCATCAAAAGCACCATAGCAAACAAGAGTATCAGCCAAGCGCGGATGCCTTTGCGCGCCCCTGCACGCCCTGTATCGATCAGACCACCTTTTGGGGCTGCGACGGCTTTTTCATCTGTGCCGACCTCTTGGAAAATGCTGCGTGTGCTGTTTGGTTTTTGCGCCATGAATGCGAACCTCTTTAAAAGCAATGCCTCACCGAGATGAGGGGACAGGCCTGTGTTGCGTGAGAAACTAGGCAGCGAAAGGGCGAAGGGCAAGGCATCAAACGCCTGCTTTGGCCACTCAAACGGGCCAAAATGGCAAAAACCGCCGCGACTTGGAGCCGCAGCGGCGTAAATAGTGATCCTGCCAAGGTCTGTGCGCTATCCGCGATCTTTCCAACGCTTCATCTGGCGCATGATCCCGTGCATCATCTGCACATCCATTTTGGTCATCGGCATACGCGACCACATGTTGCGCAGGTTCAATTTCATGCTGGCGGCTTTGGCTTCTGGGAAAAAGAAACCAGCTTGTTCGAGCGTCTCCTCGTAGTGATCCCCCATCTTTTCCATTTCCACATGGCCCGCCCAATCCGTGCCCGCCATTTCAACCACTTCAGGGATGATATCAGCGGTTTGGCGGCGCCATTCATAGGCGGTCAGCAAAACACATTGTGCCAAATTCAGGGATGGAAACTCTGGATTTATCGGCACTGTTATTAGCGCATTGGCGTGGATGACATCTTCGTTTTCCAGTCCCGCGCGTTCAGGCCCGAACATCACCCCGACCTTGCCGCCTTTGGCGATGATCGCACGCGCATGTTCCATGGCGCGCTCAGGGGACATCACTGGTTTGGTGATATCACGCATACGGGCTGTGGTCGCAAAAACGAAATCACAATCGGCCAAAGCATCGGGCACGGTGTCATACATGCCTGCTTCGTCCAGTAAACGCCCTGCGCCAGAGGCCATGGCGATGGCTTTTTGGCTGGGCCAGCCATCACGCGGATCAACGATACGCATCCGATCAAGACCGAAATTCCACATCGCCCGCGCGGCACCGCCGATGTTTTCACCCATTTGCGGGCGTACCAAAACAAAGGTCGGGGTTGGACCTGTCACGTCAAAATCTTGGCTATCGTCTGACATTGTATCTGACATTACAAAAGGCCCTTTGTGGTGGTTGTCGTCTGGTGCAAAACTGCTTTCGCTTGTGTTAGGGCCAAGCGCACAAAATCGCAAGCCAAGCGTGATGCGCAAAGGCTTTCACAGGGGCCACAAACACGTTATATCGACCCAAAGCCAAAGGAGTCGCCCATGTCTGACCAATCTCAACCCGAAGTGCCACAAATCTACCTTTTGACGCCTGCGGCATTCGATTTGGACAGCTTTCCTGCCAAGCTGGAAAAAGTTCTAGCGGATCACGACATCGGCTGTGTGCGCATGGCTATGGCCAGCAAAGACGAAGTTGAATTGGGCCGCGCAGCCGATGCACTGCGCGAAATCTGCCATGCGAAAGATGTGGCGATTGTGATCGATTCCCACGTGGCGTTAGCGGAAAAGCACGGGCTTGACGGCGTTCATTTGCTTGATGGCGCGCGTTCTGTGCGCGAAGTGCGTAAAACCTTGGGCGCAGACGCAATCGTTGGCGCCTATTGTGGTGCGACCCGCCATGACGGCATGACAGCAGGCGAGATCGGCGCAGATTATATCGCCTTTGGACCTGCGGGCCCGAATGCTTTGGGCACAGGCGAGCAGGCCGAAAAGGAGCTGTTTGAATGGTGGTCACAGATGATCGAAGTGCCAGTCGTCGCCGAGGGTGCTTTGGACGCCGAGACGATCAAAACCCTTGCGCCGCATACCGATTTCTTTGCCATAGGCGATGAGATCTGGGGCCAAGACGATCCAAGTGCTGCTTTGGGCCGTTTGATTGCTGCAATGCATTAAGCGCGCAATTCATATTGAAATACACTGGGGGCTGATGGCCCCCTTTTTCATGGCTGAATTCTTGACCTGTCGCTCAGGCTTGAACGCACTTGATCTTCGCAAATCTGCGCCATCTCCTTACGGTTTTTGACAGCTGCGACGGCGATTGGATCGTGAAACGTCACCGTAATAGACCCTTGTTTGCGCGCCTTGAGATAGCTGACCAAAGAGGGCGCAAAATCCATATCCCCCCACCAGCCGTAAAACCGCGGATCAGCGCCTTCGGGGGCGGTATAGCGCACAGTGACAGGTTGGATATACAGATCGTCAATCAACTCGGGTGCAAAAAAGGCCGCAAATAGAGTGGGTTTAAAAGGCAGAACCCGCTGCCCATCCGTGGATGTGCCTTCGGGGAAAAACAACAGTTTGTGGCCCATTAACAAACGCTGTTCAAACACCACCTTTTGCCGCCCAGCATCTTTGCGATCACGGGCGATAAACACAGTTCCTGCTGCACGTGCCAAAAGGCCAATGCCGGGCCAATTGGCAACTTCGGCTTTCGAGACAAAGAACACCCGCTGGCAGGCATTGAGTGAAAAGATATCCAGCCAAGTCGAATGATTGGCCACGACGGCCCCGTGCTGTTTCATCGGCGCACCAATGGTGGTCAGCGGGATGCCCATGATCCTCAGCGCGCTGCGCGATACGAACCGCGGAAATACGGATGACCAAGGCCGCCCTGCACCATAGAAAAGTCGTTCAATTGCACGCAGGATCATCATCAAAGGCAGGCAAATCAAGATCAGTGCCACAATCGGCACCCCGCGCAAGATCAAACGCAGCATATCAAACCGCGCGGCAGGTGGCGCTGGCAGCGGTGTTTCACTGTCCCATAATGGGGCGCTCATCGAATACGCTCGCGGGTGTACATTTCTTTTTGGCGTGGGCTGACCTGTGCAATATCCAAGATCAAACACACATCAATCGTGTTAAAGGCATGATCGATAAAAGCCCCCTCGCCCACTGTGCCGCCCAAGCGCAGGTACGCTTTGATCAAAGCTGGCACCTCCAACATTGCCGCGCGGCGATCTATCTGGTCTTCTGTGATCAAATCCATGCGTTGAAATTGGTCATCAACGGCGCGCACGCGTAAGTTTTCTGGGGCAAGATGGCGATGATGCAACAAAGACAATGGCGCGGACAATTGTTTAAGATCCGTGCCATGGAACGAGGCCACGCCGAACAGCACATCAAAACCGCCCTCAAACACGTATTTTGCCAGTCCAGCCCACATATGATAGAGCGCTGTGCCGCCGCGATACTCAGGGGCCACGCAGGATCGCCCAAGTTCCAGCAAACGCTTTCCCGAGGCCTTTAATCTGGTCAGATCATATTCGGCTTCGGTGTAAAACCCGCCAAGCTGATCGGCTTTATCCCCAGTGAGCAAACGGTACACCCCGACACATTGTTCCAATGGATCATCCGAGCGCGCTTTGTCTATCAACATCAGGTGGTCGTAGCTTGGGTCAAAAGCGTCCGCTTCAAGTTCTGCTTCGTGATCAACCATAGGACCGTCTGATCCGAGCTCTTGCACGAAAACGCGGTAGCGCAAGCGCTGTGCAGCCCGCAGGTCTTGCGCTGAGACTGCGAAACGCAATTCGAACTTGTGATCTAGGTCACTCATTTTTTGTCTTTTTACTTGGGAGCCTTGCGCGGGTTCTACGGGCTTCGTCATGTCATTGCAACACGGCTGCTGATTGTCAGAGAATTAATACAGCTTAGGGTTGCATTCGCCGCCAGTTTCACGACTATAAACACCAACACTTGCTGTATCAACCACAGGCCCCGCGGCCGCTCAGCCGTAAAGAAACCTTTCGTTAACCAAATTCAGACTATTCAAACAAGGGAAGGAGCGCCACGCGATGACTGTCGATCACAACTTTGCCCATGTGTTCAAACATAACCGTCAACTTACCATTGATGTTCGATTGCACCTGCCCCTTGCCCCAATCGCTTTGCTGCGGATGGCACACGATCTGACCAGGTTCTAACATCGCATTAAGATTGTCCATTCGAATTCCCTTACTAACGCCCCCTCAGGAGACACAATGACCAAAGATATGACCCGCGACATCGCAGCAATGATCGGTTCGCGTATTTGCCACGATCTTATCAGCCCCGTCGGTGCCATTTCAAATGGTGTCGAACTTTTGGCCATGTCTGCGGGTGACACAAGTGCCGAACTCAGCCTTATCTCGGAAAGTGTGGACAATGCAAATGCGCGGGTAAAGTTTTTCCGCATCGCCTTTGGGATGGCATCACAGGGTCAAATGACAGGTCGCCAAGAGATGGTGAGCATTCTCAAAGGTCTAGAAACACCGCGCCAAACATATGACTGGCAGCCAACAACAGATATGTTGCGCGATGAAGTCAAGCTTGCTTGCCTCATGGTGATGTGTATCGAAACTGCTCTGCCCCGTGGTGGCGCAATTCAAATCAGCAGTGAAAATGGCCAATTGCAAGTCACGGCACGCTCTGACCGCTTGGACCCTTCACCTGAACTTTGGGCACGCTTAGGCGCTGTTTCCACGCCAGATGGATTGAAACCCAATGAAGTACAATTCATCTTGGCCCCGCTTCAAGCCGACTTATTAGGGCGGCGAATTTGCAGCCAAGACGACGCTGGGGCGTTGCGCCTGATGGCCTAAAAAGGCGAAATTTGTGCAAAATGGCGCGCCCCGCATAAGGACGCGCCATTCTATTTTGGCTATTTCAATTGCAGACCTAGCCGCGCGTCGCGCCATTTGAGGTCACGAGATATTTGAACGAAGTCAATTGTTCTGCCCCCACAGGTCCACGCGCATGCATTTTACCTGTCGCGATCCCGATTTCGCCACCCATACCAAATTCACCACCATCGGCGAATTGTGTCGATGAGTTATGCATCAAAATCGCACTATCAATACGCTCAAAAAACTTGGCCACATTGGCATCGGTTTCGGAAATAATGCAATCCGTATGCGATGAAGAATATTGATGAATATGCGCAATCGCCCCATCAATATCGTCAACAACCTTGGCCGCGATGATGCTATCGGCGTACTCATGCCCCCAGTCGTCTTGGGTCGCAGGAACAACACCCTCGATTGCTTGCAAGGTCTCATCGCCGCGCACTTCAATGCCCGCGTCGATCAAAGCTTTGACCACATCAGTCCCAAGAGTATCAACTAAGTCTTTGTGAATAAGCAAACATTCGGCAGCACCACAAATCCCAGTGCGACGGGTTTTGGCGTTGATGACAACATCCATCGCCTTTTTCGCGTCACTTGAAGCATCCATAAACACATGAACAATGCCTTCGAGATGGGCAAAAACAGGCACGCGGGCTTCGCGTTGAACCAAGCCAACCAGCCCTTTGCCGCCACGGGGCACAATGACATCGACATAATCGGTCATAGTCAAAAGTTCGCGCACAGCCGCACGGTCACGGGTGGGAATACGCTGGATCGCATCTGCGGGCAGACCCGCTGACACCAAACCATCAACCAAACATTCATGGATCACGCCAGAGGAATGAAAGCTCTCAGAGCCACCGCGCAAAATCACCGCATTGCCCGCTTTCAGGCACAAAGCGCCTGCATCTGCGGTCACATTCGGGCGCGATTCATAGATCACGCCGATGACGCCCAAGGGCGTACGTGTGCGTTTGATATGCAAGCCAGATGGCATATCCCATTCGGCAATAACATCACCCACAGGATCTTTTTGTTCAGCAATGGTGCGCAGGGCGTCAACGATGCCGCGAATGCGGTCTTCGTCTAGCATCAAACGATCCAACATCGCAGATGTCAGCCCTTTGTCGCGGCCAAATTGCATGTCTTTTTCATTGGCGTCAACGATCTCGGCACGGCGTTTCCAAATCGCTTCTGCAGCACCTATCAAGGCCGCGTGTTTCCGTTCGGCTGAAGCATAAGCCAGTTCAGCGGCGGCCGCTTTGGCGCGTTTGCCGATGTCTTGCATGAGGTCGGTAATATTCAATGTATCGCTCATAGCACCATATCATCCCTATGAATCAAAGCAGATCGGCCTGAATAGCCAAGGATCGCTTGTATATCTTGTGATTGTGCGCCTTTGATCGCATTCGTTTCTTCTGCTGTGTAGCGAATAAGACCAAAGCCGACTTGTATGTGATCAGGCCCAAAAATCGTCACGGGGTCGCCGCGACCAAAGTCACCTGTTGTGCTTACAACACCTGCAGGCAACAGAGAATTCCCCTGTGCCAAAGCGCGCGCAGCACCAGCATCGACAGTGACAGTCCCTTTCGGTTTCATCGCACAGATCCAGTTTTTACGTGCATTTTCAGGGTTGTCGTAGGGGATAAACCAAGTGGCCTGCGCCCCGTTCAAAAGTGCAGCCAATGGGTTGGCAATCGCCCCTTGCGTAATGGCCATAGCACAGCCACCCACGGTCGCTGTTTTCGCCGCCAAAATTTTGGTTTTCATCCCGCCTTTTGACAGTCCAGACACAGGATCCCCTGCCATCGCTTCGATTTCAGGCGTGATTTCTGTGACCTGCGGCAAGTGACGGGCCGAAGGATCTGTCTTTGGGTTGGATGTATACAAACCGTCGATATCGGATAAAAGAACCAACTGATCCGCGCCGACCGTGACCGCAATCTGTGCGGCCAAACGATCGTTGTCGCCATAGCGAATTTCATCAGTTGCGATTGTGTCGTTTTCATTCACAATCGGCACGACACCCAAAGAAATCAAAGCTTCCAAGGTGGCACGTGAATTCAAATATCTGCGACGGTCACTACTGTCATCTAGCGTCAGCAAGACCTGCGATGTCATGATGCCATGGGGCATCAATGCTTCGCGGTAGGCATGCGCTAATCGCACCTGCCCGACCGAAGCACAGGCTTGTGATTGTTCCAAAGGCAGTTCTGTGAGCGGCAAATTCAACATGCCGCGTCCCAAAGCGATAGAACCCGATGAAACCAAGATTACATCCATGCCCCGCGCTTTGAGCATAGCAACGTCATCCGCCAGACTGGTTAACCATTCTGTGCGTAACGCTCCATTTTCAACCAAAAGGGCTGATCCGATTTTAACAACAACTCGTTTAGCTTGAGTTAAGGTCGCCACGATGTCTCTTCCTCATCGCCTCCGCTGGCTTTTTTCGTCCGCAGGCGATCCATTGATATTTCTGCTTTTAAAGCGCGCAAGACTGTATCCACCCCGTCGCGGCTCACGCCCGACATTGTGTAAACACGGCCACCAGAAGCCTTTTCTAACGCTGACTTTTTCTCAGCGATCTCATCTTCACTTAGGCTGTCAACTTTGTTGAGCACGGTAATCCGCGGCTTATCGCCAAGTTCTTCAGTGTAGTTAGAAATCTCGTTGACGATCACTTCATAGTCGGCGGCCACGTCGTCTGATGTGCCATCCACAAGATGGAGCAACACAGCACAACGTTCCACATGACCCAAGAAGAGATCCCCAAGACCACGTCCTTCAGATGCGCCCTCGATCAGGCCGGGGATATCAGCAACAACGAATTCAGAGTTGTCGATCCCAACAACCCCAAGATTGGGGTGCATCGTCGTAAAAGGATAATCTGCCACTTTGGGACGTGCGTTAGACGTCACGGACAGAAACGTGGATTTACCCGCATTGGGCATACCCAAAAGCCCCGCATCGGCGATCAATTTCAGGCGCAACCAAATCGTGCGGTCGATACCATCTTGGCCGGGGTTGGCGGTACGTGGGGCTTGGTTTGTTGAAGACTTAAAGTGAAGGTTGCCCCAACCACCATTGCCGCCTTTGGCAAGAATGATTTTTTGGCCAACCTCTGTCACGTCATACAGGACGGTTTCTTGGTCTTCGTCTAGAATTTCAGTGCCCGCAGGCACGCGCAGGTAAATATCGTTTCCGTCTTTACCTGTACGATTGCTGCCCATGCCGCCTTGGCCATTTTGGGCAAAGAAATGCTGTTGGTAGCGAAAATCGATCAACGTGTTCAAACCGTCGACAGCTTCGATGATGACATTGCCACCTTTCCCGCCATCGCCACCATTGGGACCACCGTATTCGATATATTTCTCGCGCCGAAACGAGACACAGCCGTTGCCGCCTGAGCCTGAGCGAATGTAAACTTTACAAAGATCGAGAAACTTCATGTGGTGATCCTTTCAGACCGAGGCATATCCTGCCTGTTTAGCAAATTCAATCAACCTTATGCGCGCCCGACGCGGTCGGCGTAAGAGTGAAAACGCGTAAAGACACGCTTTCTTGCTTTTTATCAATCACCACAGGGGTTAAGAGGCCGCCAGACCTGTATCGGCGGCCTCTTTTCCAGCGGAAATCAGCTTAATTTACAGACATAAGTCCATGTTGGCACGCGCGCGCCACGCGCCACGCTAAAGGTTTCGGCGTCACCCAGATATTCGAATCCCGCGTTTGTCACAACGCGCGCTGAAGCTTGGTTGTCTTGGAAAATTTCAGCAAAGAGCGTTTTGTCACCCAAAGGGTTTGCCGCCACCAAAGCTTTGAGTGCAGATGACGCGATACCTGTGCCCCAAAATGAGGGCGCAACCCAAAAGCTGACTTCAGATTGATCGCGCTCAAGGGGTTTCAACTGCATCACACCCATGACTTCAGACAGGCCAGCGGCCGCGCCATCTATGATATAGGTATGCAATGCCACTTTCGGGTCAAGCGAGCGGGCAATGAAGGCTTCTGTTGCGCCTGGCGGCAAAGGGTGCGGCAAAGACCGCGCAGCATGGGCCACACGTTTATCGCTGGCGTAAAGCGACAAAAGCCCTACATCCGATGTTTTCGGTGCACGCAGAACAAAGCGTTCTGCCGCTATTGTGGCTTGAACATTGGCGTTATCACGCTCAATCGTATGATCCAATTTCATATCTCTCCTCCTCGAAGAGTAAGTGACTACGGCCACCCCCTCCCAAGGGGGCCGGCGCGGCTTGAATGACATACCGCATACACAAAAATTCTAAATATCGAACGTCGCCCTTTAAGTTTGCGAGCAGACGTTAGGACAAAAAAAGGGACCGACCCGAAGGCCGATCCCTTGAATTGTAAACCATCAAGGTCGGCTTATTCAGCGGCCTCTGCCACTGGAAGCACGGAAATGAAGGTGCGGTTTTTGAGACCCTTGTGGAATTTCACATTGCCTTCGACTGTTGCGAAGATTGTGTGATCCTTGCCAAGGCCAACGCCTTCGCCTGGGTAGAACTTCGTGCCGCGCTGACGCACGATGATGTTGCCTGCGATTGCAGCCTGACCACCGTAGAGTTTAACGCCGAGACGACGACCAGCTGAGTCGCGACCGTTGCGGGACGAACCGCCTGCTTTTTTATGTGCCATGGTGTGCTCTCCTAAACTCTACTTATTTCGCCAAAGCTTTGGCTTGATCAATCCAGCCTTCGCGCTCGATGCGGCCTTTGAAAGACAACTTTTCACCGAATGCTTCGGCGTCAGCCTCTGTCCAAGCTGCGATTTGAGCGAAAGATGTTACACCTGCAGCGTGGAGTTTTTTCTCCAAAGCAGGACCAACACCAGACAATTGTTTCAAATCGTCAGACCCAGCAGCTGCTGGTGCAGCTTTTGCGGCAGCTTTTGGAGCCGCGGCTTTTTTCGCAGCAGCCTTAAGAGCAGCATCGCCAGAACCGTAAGCTGCAACATGTGCTTCTTTACGTGCCAAGCTTGCGCCAACAGCAGCTTTAACGCCAGATGCGTCTGCACCTTTTTCCAAGATGTCAGTAATACGTAGCAAAGTAAGTTGCTGACGGTGGCCCTTGGTGCGTTTCGAAGAGTGCTTACGACGACGCTTAACGAAGTTGATAAGCTTTTCGCCTTTGATTTGGTCGATCACTTCAGCTTGTACAGCTGCGCCATCAACCAATGGTGCGCCCACAGTGGAGCCAACCATAAGAATCTCGTTGAACTGGATTTTTTCACCAGCTGAGACAGCAAGCTTTTCTACACGCAAAACGTCACCGCTTTGTACTTTGTATTGCTTACCGCCAGTTTTCAGAACTGCGAACATGCAGTCGTCCTTTCAATATACCCGCGTTCTTTGGTCCCTTTGCAAATGGTATGCCCATCTGCGCCAGCGTTTGTTACCGCGAACAGCGCGTCCCACTTTTGGGGACGAGATTTTCTAAACACCATTGTTTTATGCCAATCTACGATTGGGTTTATCCAAAACAATAGCCCTCGGTCGCACTTATAGCACGCCAAGTGGCGCGTATATCAAGAATCGTGGCCTTAAAGTCAAGCACTGACTGGAGCAATTCACCAATAAACCCATGTAGAGCGCCAAGACCCGCGCAAATGGGCCGTCTTATAAGTCCTGACCAGCAGAGCTTTGTGCCAAAACAGCTGTGCCAGCGCCCAAACCGCGTGCAAGATCGGCATAGACACTATCGAAGGCGGCAAACATAGCTAGATTTAGCGTTTGGCCTGTCTCGCTTTTTCCGAAATCGACATAGGTTGCAAAATCTTCATCGGACAGCGGCTGATAGGCCAAAGCGGAAAACCCGTAAACCCATTCGGTCACACGCGCCCGCGCTTCGGGTTCGCCAGCCCAAACTTCGCGCATGATTGTTGCCTCATCAACGCCCATCCCGTCGAGGGCTTGCGCATTAAACCCGCGATAATAGGCCATGTCCGAATTGAGCGACCCAATGATATTCATTTCGATCAGATCATTCGTATTTACATAGCTTTCAATCAAACTGCTGCGCTCACTTGAGGGATCGAGTTCAGCCCAAAGGTCGCCTGCGGCCTGCAAGACAGCTTCGTCGCCGATGGCACGGCGCGCATTAAGTTCCAGTTCAGCAATTTCTTGCCCCAAATCCGTTTCAAAAAACGCGACAGCAGGCCCCAGATCGGCATCACCAAAGGCGTCAACCAAAGCCCCGCGAAACGCGACTTCCAGACGTTCTTCGTCATAAAGACGCGTCATCATTTCGTCCCAAGCCGCGCGGGGTATGCCCAATTCTTCATCCGAGATATCGTCAGACATGCTGCGCCCCTCTTCGGAGAGCACTGCGATAACATCGCGGAATTTCATGAGATCCATCAGCCGATCAACAGGGGCAGACACTGCAGATGACAGGCTGAAAACCAATGCCACGGGTGCCAAAAGCATAGCGCGCAAAACGGGACCTGAAGCGATAGATTTAAGAACTGAAAAATTAAGATAAGCCATAGGACACCGTCTATACAAGATTTGTATATAATAGGTAATCAAGCTGCAAAGATGTGCAAGTGCTGTGACACTATCGTGATGATGAATGTGGGAAAAAACCGCAATCAAATGCCACATCCAACTGCGCCCCATCGCCTGAAATCAATCGCAAGCTATCACCACTTGGCACAATATCCGCGACAGACTGCCAGTGTTCGGGGCGGGCCACGCGCAAAATAGCATGGCGCATGACTGTGGTCTTCGTCGGCGCCAAGTGAATATGGGTCGCTATATTTTCACGCGCAATGGCATTGTCTTTTGCTGCATCGGCCAAGGTTGAAGCCCCTGCGCAACATCCATCTTCGACCCCTAAGACAGATTTGTGCTGTCCATTCCAAGGGGCATAAGCGCGCCCGCCATTCGAGTGCCATAGCATTGTCACTGGGGCGACTTTCGGGTCTTTCAAAAAGATCACGATGTCTTTTTCAGCCCTGCGCGTCACGGCCGTCCAACCGATTGCGGCCTCAGGCGCCTCAACCAGCGTGACGAAATCTTCATGGCCTTGCGCCTTTTGTGCTGTGACTTCATCCGCGTCTTGAAACGGGTAGTGATGCAAATCTACGTTGCCACCGTCTTTGCTGGGAAAGCGCGCCAAATCGGTGCTGCGTGCGGGATAGGCCAACCTGTGCTGAGGTTCGAGTGGATTATCGGGCGTTATAGCACAAAGCTTGCGCGAAAACCCTATGTGGCATCCCTGCGCTACATGTACCATCGGGTGATGCGCAAAGGTCAAATGCCCCTGCCCGCCTGAAATGTGATGCGTTTGATATACCGCTGAGTGGCCCGAAATCAACTGGACGGTCTTGGTCAGCCTTGCGCCAAAAACATCGCGCTGTAACTTAGCGCTAAGCTGCGCGGCTTGCGGGGTTTCGCTGGTATGAGTGATCGACCAAGGGGTATTGGCAGGCCAACCATGCGGCGGGATATCTGACAGGCCTGATCCGCCGAAAGGCGCGCAAAAGAAATCGCCAGACAGATGTGCATCCACAGGTGCGTCTGCACAATCGGCTAAAGCTGTGCCAACCCAATGGGCCTGATGTAAAATCGACTGCCCCGCCATGTGAACGGCACTTATAGCCCCCACAAGCGGATTAAATCTAACGGATACATCGCCTGCAGATAAGGTCATAGACCCCGACATGGTCAGCCCTTAAAGCCTGTTGCCACAACAAATTTTTCAGAACTGTCAGAGCGCGATGACGGCGGTTTCACATGCACCACTTTGGTAAAACGCTGCTTGAGGATCTTTTGCAAATCCCCCTCAGCGCCCCCAGCCAAAACCTTGGCCACAAAAGTACCGCCCTCATCCAAAACATCAAAAGCGAAATAGGCAGCGGCTTCGCATAAGGCCATAATGCGGTTGTGGTCGGTTTGTTTGTGACCCGATGCTTTGGCAGCCATATCGGACATCACAACATCAGCTGCACCGCCCAGCCATTTCTTGGTTTTGATATCCGCGTCATCTTCCATGAAATCAAGCTGGTGAATTTCAGCCCCCGCAATAGGTTCGACTTCTTGCAAATCGACGCCCAAAACATAGCCAATGCGTTTGCCAGATTTTTCACCCAAAGAATTGACCCGCTTTACGGCCACCTGACACCAGCCTCCAGGCGCACAGCCCAGATCGACCACCCGCGCACCCGGCACGAGAAAGCGGAATTTGTCGTCGAGTTCCAAGATTTTGTAAGCCGCGCGCCCGCGATAGCCTTCAGTTTGCGCCCGTTTTACATATGGATCATTCAACTGACGCTCAAGCCAAAGGGTCGAAGACAGCTTGCGCCCCCGTGCTGATTTAACTTTTACGCGCAGGTCGCGCACGCCGCGCCCCGATGATTTCTTTTCAGCCATGATGTCAACTTTCCGTCTTTGTCCCTGCCATACCACTAACCAACGGGGATTGGAATGCAGGCTTTTGCCTCAAAGGGCGTAAAAACAGATGTGGTCAAACCGTCCAAAGCTGCAAAATGCCCTAGCCTTTGGCAGCTTGTTTCAACTCTTGCGCACGCGCTTTTGAAATACCCAAGGCGCGCTCGATTTCGCGCAACAACTGTTCTTCAGGTTCTTTTTTGACGCCATCGGCATAGACGACCGCCCAAAGTGCAGCGACCGTGGCCTCACGTTCGGCGATTGAAACGGAGGATTTCAAAATATCCGTCATCTCAACCGTGTCTGGCATTTCGCTTTCCAACAACTGACAAGAAGCGCGCATTTTTGCAGCCTCTACAGGGTTCAAATCATAGCGCGCAGCCAAGACTTCATCTATGACCTGAATTTCTTCCAATCGAAACACGCTGTCCGCCTTTGCAGCGCGCACCATCAATGCCCCCATGGCGTGACGTGCGTCTGCTTCTGGTAAAGGCGTGTGGTACTCAGGGGGTTTTCCCAAAAATGACAAAAGCGTTTCTAGCATACATGCATCCAATCAATCAAAAACGGCAGATCCGCCCGCGGCACATCTGTTTTATAACATAGCCTTAATCAAAAGACTTCAAGCGTTTCATCAAACTTGAGGTGTCCCAACGTCCGCCCCCCATTTTTTGCACATCTTTGTAAAACTGATCGACCAAAGCGGTCACTGGCAGGCTGGCCCCCACATCATCGCCCGCTTCCAGACAGATCGCCAAATCTTTGCGCATCCAATCCACAGCAAAGCCGTGGTCATAGTCGTCTGCCAGCATGGTTTTGTGACGGTTGACCATCTGCCAACTGCCAGCGGCGCCACCAGAAATCACATCAACCAAGGCTTCGCCGTCAAGGCCAGATTTTTCCGCCAAATGCAGCGCCTCTGACAGGCCTTGGACCAAGCCTGCGATGGCGATTTGGTTGCACATCTTTGCTGTTTGGCCCGCACCCACATTGCCTAAGCGTTTGATGATTTTTCCATAAGCCTGCATCGCGGGTTCAGCTGCCGTAAAATCGGCCTCGGAGCCACCACACATGACAGAAAGCACGCCGTTTTCAGCGCCAGCCTGACCGCCAGAGACAGGCGCATCCACATAGCCGATGCCCTTTTGTGCCGCGATCTCAGCCAATTCACGCGTTACTTTGGCTGAAACCGTCGTGTGATCGACAAAAATCGCACCTGTCTGCATGCCAGAAAACGCGCCATCATCGCCCAAACAGACAGAGCGCAGATCATCATCATTGCCCACACATGCCATCACGAATTGCGCGCCTTGTGCCGCCTCGCGTGGAGTTGCGGCAGATTGGCCCTTGTGAGTTTCGGCCCAGTCCAAAGCCTTGGCATAGGTGCGGTTGTAAACAGTCACCGATTGGCCATTTTTTGCCAGATGACCTGCCATCGGGCCACCCATAACCCCAAGACCTAGAAATGCTACGCGCGCCATGGCTTTTTTCCTTTGAGTAAGTGTGGTTTAACGCCACAATAAGTCCTAACGCTTAGGGCGCATTCGTCAACATAAAGCAGGTTCTATTTGTCCATGGCAGTCTATTTTAAATGGTTGTTTCGCCTTGTTATAGGCATTTTGATTATCACATTGATGATCGGCTACTTGGCTTATTACTTAGGCACGCGGTCCCTGCCCGATTACAATGCAACATTTACAACCAAAGGCCTGTCGGGGCCGATTGAAATAGCACGCGATACGGCCAATGTGCCGCATATTTTTGCCAGTACCGACGAAGATGTGTTTTACGGCATAGGCTTTGCCCATGCCCAAGACCGCTTGTTTCAAATGATGCTGTTGCGGCGCACTGCGCAAGGAAAGCTGTCAGAACTGTTTGGTCCGCGGACCAAAAACACTGATAAATTGATGCGAAGCTTGGCGATTTATGACGCTGCTGAGAGCTCGATCGCAGTTCAAACGCCACAAACCCGTGCAGCGCTTGACGCATATGCACGCGGTGTGAATGCGTGGATCGGTGAAATCAACAAAGGATCAATGGGACGCGGTGCGCCCGAGTTTTTCCTATTTCCCTCAGAAATTGCCTATTGGCGTGCCGAAGATTCTCTGGCCTTGCTGAAACTGGTTGCTCTGCGCCAATCCGATCATATTTCCACCGAAGTCACGCGCGCGCGCACCTCGCTTTTGTTGCCAAAGGAACGCCTGCGCGATTTGCTGCCTGATGCGCCTGGAAGTGTCAGCACGATGTTGAAAGACTATGCGCAAATCTTGCCCAAAGACAGCGATCTACCGAATAAGCTTGCGCAAGGCACAAGCCAGATGTCCGAAAATTACGCCATGGCAGGTCTTCAACCTGCGCCTTTTGGGGGGGCATCTAATGTTTGGGCTGCCGCCCCTGCGCGCTCTGCTTCTGGCGCGTCTTTGATGGCCAATGATCCGCATCTTGGCTTCACCGCGCCTGGTGCATGGTATTTGGCGCATCTGGGTCTGCGCACGGGTGGCACAATCGGGGCGACTATTCCAGGCATCCCCTTTATCGTTGCGGGGCGCAAAGACAGTTTGGCTTGGGGGATCACATCGGCTTACACGGATGATGCGGACCTTTACATCGAACAGATTAACCCAGAAGACAGCACCCAAGTCATGACCCCTGAGGGGTTCAAAAAGATGCGCATAAAATCGTCTATTATTCGCATCAAAGACGCAGCCCCCGAAACTGTGACCCTTCGCTGGACCGAAAACGGACCAGTGCTGCCGCAAACTGCGTTTAACTTGAACACGGTCACGCCCACGGGGTTCTTGATGTCTGTGGCTTGGACAGCCCTCGCAGCTGATGACACGTCAATGTCAGCCCTTTACGCTTTGATGCAAGCCAATTCTGTCGATGAAGGCCTTGAGGCTGGGCAAGATTTCGTGGCCCCCGCTTTAAACCTGACGTTAGCAGACCCTGATCGTGTGGCGCAAAAAACCATCGGCCGAGCACCTTTGCGTGATATCAATCACCAAAGCCAAGGCCGCATTCCTTCGCAGGGCTGGGTCGAGGCAAACCGCTGGCAAGGGGTACGCGACTACGCCTCTTTGCCACTGGCCGCCCCCGATGAAACGGGAATTGTCGGCAATACCAACAATAAAACCACCAACGAAGCCTTTCCCAATCACCTGTCCTATCACTGGGGCGATACGCAGCGCATTCAACGCTGGAAAGGCCTGATGCAAAGCCGCGAAGTGCACACACGCGAAAGCTTTATAGAGGCGCAAAACGACATCGTTTCCTATTCTGCGCGCGCCCTTTTGCCGCTTGTGGCCGCTGATCTGTGGTTCACGGGAGAAGCCGCACCAGAGGGCACCCCCGAACGTCAACGCCAACGCGCCCTTGAACTTTTAGCCGAATGGAACGGCGAAATGAACGAACATCTGCCCGAACCGCTGATCTATTCTGCATGGATGCGGGCTTTGCAAGATCGTTTGATCCGTGATGAATTGGGGCCTTTGGCGCGCGCTTTTACCCATGTGGAACCTTTGTTTATCGAACGGGTGTTTCGCGATATAGGCGGGGCTTCTGTTTGGTGTGATGTTCTGCAATCTGCCAGCACGGAAACCTGTTCTGATATTGCGCGGCTCTCTTTGGATGATGCGCTTTTGGCCGTGGGCGAAACCTACGGAACAGCGCTTGAATCCCTGCGCTGGGGCGATGCGCATATGGCCGAGCACAAACATCCCGTTTTGGGGGATGTGCCCTTTTTGAAATGGATCGTGAACATTCGCCAATCCACCTCTGGGGGCGATAACACCCTGATGCGCGGCGTGACCTCTGGCAAAGCCGATGCGCCCTATGCAAATGTGCATGGTGCAGCCTACCGCGGGGTTTATGATTTTGCCGATCCGGACAGTTCGGTCTTTATCACAGCAACAGGTCAATCGGGCCACCCCTTGTCGCGTCACTATGATGATTTGGGCGAATTGTGGCGGCGTGGTGAATATGTGCCTATGACCCTTGATCCCAGCTTGGCGCGTGCTGCAGGCGTCGGGATCACCACGATTTTGCCCGAAGACTAAAGCCTGACTGAAACTTCAACATAGGGATTGACCCATGCCTTCAATTGCCTCTCGGACTGCCGCGCCCAAAGCGCAACTCTTTGCCTTAGATGGGCATGGCGGATCGCGCAGCGCTGATCTGCAGGACTTTGCAGAAGGCAGTGCGACCTTAGGCGCGGATGGGTTTTGCTTTGCTTGGGTGCATTCAGCGCCCCATAGCGCAGATGCAGATCAAACGACGACACATGCAGAGTTGGCCCTGTTCAATCTGGACAGTTTCGTCTTTGACGCGCTCACCGCATCCGAAACGCGGCCGCGCTGTACTGTGCATGGTGATGGCGTGATCTTGAACCTGCGCGGCGTCAATCTTAATGAAGGGGCCGCCCCAGAAGACATGATTTCAGCGCGCTTTTGGATTGAAGGCAAAGTGATCATCGGCGTTTGGAAACGCCCATTGAAAGCCATCGGAGACCTCTTTGACTCTATGGCGCGTGGCAAAGCGCCCGAGACGCCTGGCGATTTAATCGCGAAACTGGCGCTGCGCTTGTCTGATCGCGCGGAACCGATTGTGGCTGAGTTGAATGAAGCGATCGACAGTCTGGAAGACGAATTGATCGATAGCAGCACTTTGCAATCAGTGCGTCGCAAATTGGCAGTTCTGCGCCATTCTGCCACCACTTTGCGCCGCTATATGTTTCCACAACGCGATGCATTATCAACCTTGGAAATCGAAGACTTGTCATGGTTGAAAGACCAAGATCGCAGTCGCCTGCGCGAGGCTGCTGATCGTGTGACGCGCTTGGCCGAAGAACTGGATGCCATTCGTGACCGTGCGCAGATTGTGCAAGATCAGATCATGGATCGCCGCGCCGAAACCATGAACAGTCAAATGCTTTTACTGTCTATCGTTGCCGCAATATTTTTGCCTTTGGGCCTTTTGACGGGGCTTTTAGGCGTCAATGTCGGCGGAATTCCCTTGGCAAATAATGCTTGGGGCTTTGCTGTTGTTTGCGTTGTATTGGTCATGGTCAGCATTGGACAAATCTGGCTCTTTAAACGCATGGGCATGTTTGGAAAATAACGTGAATAAGTCAAAGCCTTCTGCCCTCAGCCTCGCCTTTGAAAAACTGAGATATAACAGCAGCGCCTTCATTTCATTAGGGCTTTTGTTCGGCTTCATCGCCTATTGGGGCTATGACATTCGCTCTGGCGGCTCAATCGGTACATCAAGTCGCTTTTTTCTGATCCGTTGGATCACGGAAGGCACCGAACTGGCCGCAGATACCTATGGTCAAATGTTTGTAGGCCACGCCATTATCGGCTTGGCCTTGGCAGGGTTTATTGGCGCTTGCACTTGGATTTGGCGTTCGGGTTGGGGATAGCTCTGCAAGAGTGGTTGGCTTGGGGGCGCGGTTTTGCGCCTGCCCCCAAACACTGACATCAGCCAGACTTACATTTCGCGGTATTCTTTTTCTTGGCGCGGTGTCCACAACACGGTGACGGCATAGCCTTCTTCTGTTGCTTCTTCTGCTTCCAAAATACCCTGTTCAAACAACCAAGCGCGTTTTTTGCCCTCTGCGTATGGGATCACAAAGTCGCGTTTGATTTTTTCTTCTTCGAAAAAGCCAGAGATCGCCGCCAAAAGTTCGGGAATCCCCTCGCCTGTAATGGCTGAAATTGCGAATTTATCATCCTCAGCCGCCGCACGCGCAAGCCGCGCATCTCGGGCCTCATCATCAAGCAGGTCGATCTTATTCCAGACCTCAAACATGGGCGCATCTTCTTTGATGCCCAGATCGTTCAAAATCGTACGCACATCCACGGCTTGTTCATGGGTTTTCTCATGGGCAATATCGCGAACGTGAATGATCAAATCCGCGTCTAGCACTTCTTCCAAAGTCGCACGGAACGAGGCCACAAGCTGTGTCGGTAAGCTGGAAATAAAACCAACCGTGTCGGACATGATGATTTCGCGGTCTGTGCCCCCTTGCGGCGCTTCTAAAACAACAGATCGCATCGTCGGATCAAGCGTGGCAAACAACATGTCTTTGACAAAGACATCCGCGCCAGTGACCTTGTTGAAAAAGGTCGATTTGCCAGCGTTGGTATAGCCCACCAAAGCGACAATCGGGAACGGGATTTTTGCACGGCTTGCGCGGTGCAATTCACGTGTTTTCACAACCTTTTCAAGCTGTTTGCGCAACCTGTTCATGTGGTCATCAATGGCGCGTCTATCGGCCTCGATCTGGGTTTCACCCGGACCGCCGACAAAGCCCAAACCACCACGTTGGCGTTCCAAGTGGGTCCAAGCGCGCACCAGACGCGTGCGCTGATAGCCCAAGGCCGCCAATTCGACCTGCAACACACCCTCGCGCGTGCGGGCACGATCGGAAAAGATTTCCAAAATCAGGCCCGTACGGTCTAGAAGTTTTACCTTCCATTCCTTTTCAAGATTGCGTTGTTGGACGGGGCTCACAGGGCCATCAATCAGAACCAAGTCTATTTCATTTTCAGAAATGCGCTCTTTGAGTTCTTGGATCTTACCTTTTCCAAACAGATGTCCAGGCTGCAATTTTGGTAAACGCACGATTTCAGTGCCGATGACATCCAAATTCGGCAAAGCCGCCGCCAAAGACACAGCTTCTTGCAAGCCTGCCTGCGGGTCACGGCGATTACGGTTGGCTTGGATGTCCGGATGGATCACCCAAGCGCGTGTCAACGGCGTGTCATGTTCTTGCAATTTTTACTCGTCGCCGTCGTAGAGGCTGATAGGTGTTGATGGCATGATTGTCGAAATCGCATGTTTGTACACAAGCTGAGATTGACCATCACGGCGCAAAAGCATGCAGAAATTATCGAACCAAGTGATAACACCTTGAAGTTTCACACCGTTAATCAAAAAAATCGTTACGGGAACTTTGGCTTTGCGCACATTGTTTAGGAATGCGTCTTGCAGGTTTTGCTTATCGGCGGCCATGTTTTTTGCCTTTTTTCTTGCGCTTTTGTTGCGGACTGCCTCTCGAATGGTGCAGCTACTTGGCGCCACGTTCGCAGCATGTTGCAGGAAATGTCAAGATTTCAACGCACTGAAATCGCGAACATGTTCCTAATTCGTCGCAATAAATACGATTTGGCGCGCATTTGCGCGATATCCCTGACTACTTGCGCCAAAAATCAGGGTTAAACAATGCGACGATCGCCAACATTTCCAAACGCCCCAAAACCATCGTCGCGGCTAAAATGGCCTTGGCTGCGTCGCTTAACCCTGCATAACTATAGGCGGTTTCGGCTGCAAATTGCGCCAAAGGCCCCGTGGTGGTCAGCGCGGATACAGTAAAGACAGCGGCCTGTTCAAAGGGCTGCCCCGTTAAGGCCAAGCCCATCATAACGACCGCGATGGTCAGCGCAAAGAACATGAAATAGACCCAAGCGACATAGGCCCCCTGACGCCGCAATCTGCGCGCTGTGGCCCCTGCTCCGCCCACAGATTTGGGCGATATCATCTTTTCAATTTCGCGCTCACCGTGACGCACCAAAGCGTAAAGGCGCAGCAATTTCACGCCCCCCGCAGTGGTCGCAACTCCGCCGCCGAACACAGCCAAACCCAACAACAAAACACCTGGCGCTTGCAAACCAGACCAAAGTCTTGCGGCGTCCCAATATTGGCTTTCGAAGCCAGAAGTGGTCAGAAACGACATAACCATGAACAAGCTGCCCCACCAAGATTGGATTGTCTGCACGATGGTGCTCGCAGTTTGCACCGAAGCGGGGTCAATTTCATAGGCAGCAATCCAGTGACGCGCGACCAAAATCGTGGGCAAAACGATCAATAATGCCGCGGCGATTTTCATTTCTGAATCGCGGTACAATGGCTTAAAATCGATACTGGATTGTTCAACCGCAAAGGTTTTGCGTGACAATGCCAGCATCAAAAACGCAAAAATCAGAAATTCACCGCCCAGACTGTGGTGTTCTCCTGTCAGCCCACCTACGGGGGAAATCCCCGATGTGGCCATGGTCGACATCGCATGACACAGCGCCACAAAAGGCGAAGATCCCGCCATAGCAAGCGCAAACCACAAAGCGATGGTCAGGCCGAAATACACAGGGAAAAGCCGCTGCGTATAGCGCGACAAACGCTCAGGCCCTGCCGCGACACGCGCGATTTGTGAGGTGCGCGATGCGGAGGCATTGCCCGTGGATCTTGGGCGCGCTGAAATCACTTCGAAGCCCCCCAAATTCAACGGGGCCAGTACAGCAATGGCAGTGACCCATGCGAAAAATCCGCCCAACCAGCCAACCAAAGCGATCCAAAGATGCACTGTGCGTGGCAAACGGGCTGGATCATCAAACACGGTTGCCCCTGTGGTGGTCAAAGCGGAGACCATTTCGAAATAGGTGTTGAAGAATGTGGTGCTGGGAATGGCTTCTGAAAAAGGAACTGCCAAAGCCAAGGGCAAAACCGTATAGGCGGCCACAAGTACCAAAAGCTGATTGCGCCCTTCGCGATCACGGTCGCGTTTGGTATCGCGGTCTACTGTGTCTTCGCCACGAAATCTCGCGATGGCGATGAAGCAGGCAAAAGAGGCAAGCAGAATGCCCGAATAAAAGAAGGCACGCGATTCCGCATTTTGTTGCACGGCAGCGCCATAAATCGCAGGCACCATCATTGCCCCTGCGCAGATCAGCATCAGCTGAACAAAAAATGGCATGCGCGAAAAGCGGTTCATTAGAAATAATCAATCGAAACTTGCAGCAAGCGTTCCACTTCAGGCACATCTTTTGCCAGACAGAAGAGGGTCAAAACATCGCCTTCTTCGATGCGGGTCTCGCTGGTGGGTTTAATGAATTTATCGCCATGCATGACCGCCCCCACAAGCACGCCTTCGGGGAAAGCAATGTCGCGAATACGGTGCCCAGACAAAGGCGATGTGGACAGCACCTGTGCTTCGATCACCTCGGCCTCACCGTCGCCGATGGAATAGACATTGCGCACGCGCCCGTGGCGGATGTGGCGCAAAATCGAAGATACGGTGGTGGCACGCGGATTGATATGGGCGTCGATATCAAGGGCTGTCAGAACGGGCACCAAAGACGGATCATTGACCAGACAGATCGCCATCGTACAGCCCGCCTGTTTGGCGCGCACGGCCGAGAGCATATTGACCTTATCGTCATCGGTCACACAAAGCACCGCATCGGCGCGGGAAATACCTGCTTCGCTCAAGACCTCGGCATCCAAGGCATCGCCGTGCAAAACGATGGTGCGCTCAAGCGAGTCTGCGGCTTTTTCAGCGATTTTGCGGTTCTTTTCGATCACTTTAGCGCGCACACGTTCTGTACGCTGTTCCAGCGCTTTGGCCACGCCCAGACCCACATTGCCGCCGCCCAAAATGACAACACGTTCTTGTTTGCGGTTGGTTTTGCCGAAAATTTCCAGCGTGCGCGTCACGTCTTTGGAATGGGTAAAAATGTAAATATCATCGCCTGCAAACAACTGATCGTCTGCATCGGGGGAAAACAAAACGCCCTCGCGGCGCACGCCCACCACAATGGCGCGCAGCGTTGAAAACAGATCGGTTAGCTCGCGCAAAGACGTATTTAAAACAGGGCAATGTTCAGACAAAGAGATCCCCAAAAGCTGGGCAGATCCGCCGAAAAACGCTTGGGTATCAAAAGCTGCGGGTGCAGCAAGACGGCGCAGCGCAGCTTCGGCCACTTCTTTTTCAGGTGAAATCACCACATCAATCGGCATGTGATCGCGGCGATAAAGATCAGAGTAAATCGCCGTCAAATAGGATTGCGCCCGCAAGCGCGCGATTTTACGCGGCACGTTGAAAACCGAATGCGCCACCTGACAGGTGACCATGTTGACCTCGTCTGAATGGGTGGCCGCGATGATCATATCTGCATCACGTGCGCCCGCTTTATCAAGGATATCGGGGTATGAGGCAAAGCCTTCGACCCCTTGCACATCCAAGGTATCGGTGGCACGCCGCACCAGATCGGGATTATTGTCCACAACTGTCACATCGTTTTTCTCGCCAGACAATTGCCGTGCAATCTGCCAGCCGACTTGGCCCGCGCCACAAATGATGACTTTCATCGATCATCCCTTATTGATCCAAGCCCCTTATGAGGCCCACACATTCATCCCAAGGCAATCGCCTTATGACTTTGGGTTACACGTAAATCAGATGCGGTCAACGCCTCAACGGTCCCCGCAGATATGATTTCACACAGGAACCCGTGGTCAAAGCGCCTTACTCAACGTCTTCGGGGATATAGGCCACGCGGCCGCCCGATTTATGACCTGTGACCACGCCCAAGGATTTTAATTTGCGATGCAAAGCAGACCGCTCCATGCCGACGAACGACGCTGTACGCGAAATATTTCCACCAAACCTGTTGATTTGTGTCAATAAATATTCGCGTTCAAACAGTTCACGCGCCTCACGCAGGGGCAAGGTTGCGATGCTTGGCGACAAGATAGAACGTCCGTCATCTTCGCCTTTTTCTGCCTGCTCTGGCAACTCATCGGCTGTGATCGCGGCTGTGCCTTCGCCCAAAATCAAGACCCGTTCGATCACGTTTTTCAATTGGCGCACATTTCCAGGCCATGCCAAAGTTTGCAGCATTGCCACCGCGTCGTCGGTCAATTTGCGCAGGGGCAAGCCTTGGGTTTTGTTGAACTGCGCAATAAAGGCTTCGGCCAAAACAGGGATGTCTTCGCGGCGTTTTTCCAAAGCAGGCACTTCAATCGGCACCACATTTAAACGGTGGTAAAGTTCTTCGCGAAAGTTTCCTGCGGCAATTTCGGTTTCCAAATCGCGGCTGGTGGATGAAATCACACGCAGATCAACCGTGATCTTTTCGGAACCACCCACGCGGGTAAATCGTTGATCCACTAAGACCCGCAAAATTTTGGACTGAGTGCCCGCAGGCATATCCGCCACTTCATCAAAATAGATCACCCCGCCGCTGGCTTCTTCCAACAGACCTTTTTCGATGCCCTGCTCTGAACTTTCGCGCCCGAACAGCACCTCTTCCATGCGGTCAGGTTCGATTGTCGCTGCACTGACGGAAACAAACGGGAAAGCCCCGCGATCAGAGTGGCTGTGAATATAGCGCGCGGCCACTTCTTTGCCCACACCCGCAGGCCCCGTGAGCATGACACGCCCGTTAGACTTGGTGACTTTTTCCAGATTGGATTTAAGCTGTTTAAAGGCCGCGGAACTGCCGATCATATCGACTTCGCCGCCATCTTTGCGGCGCAGCGCAGAGTTTTCTTGACGCAAGCGCGACGTTTCCATCGCACGACCGACAACGACCATCAACTGATCAATATTGAACGGCTTTTCGATAAAGTCATAGGCACCTTGTTTGATGGCAGCGACAGCGATTTCGATATTGCCATGACCAGAGATGATGATGATCGGCACTTCTGGATGTTCGCGTTTCACATGTTTTAGAATATCGATCCCATCCATGTGGCTGTCTTTTAACCAAATATCCAAAACCATCAGTGATGGAACAGAGGCAGCGATTTCAGCCATGCACCCATCTGAATTGGCCGCAAGACGGGTTTCATAGCCTTCATCTTTCAATATGTCGCCAATCAGCTCGCGAATGTCCTGTTCATCATCAACAATCAAAATATCAGACATCGTTTACTCCACTCTTACACTGCAAGTTTTTGTTTTAATTGGTTTAGTTTAGGAACAGCTAGATCTAATCGCACAGTAGCGCAAGCGCCAACGCGCCCCGAGGAATCCAGCGGCTCACCATCGCTTAAGGTTAAGCTGCCCCCATGTTCATCAATGATCTTTTTCACGATCGGCAGGCCCAGCCCCGTGCCTTTATCGCGCGTGGTGACATAGGGTTCAAACAACCGCGCGCGGTCTTTTGGCAAACCAATGCCGTTGTCTGTGATGGTGATCACGACCTGATCATCTGCACGCGACATGGTCACAAGAATACGGGGGTCATACTCTTTTGAAAGATCGTTTTTATCCAAGCTTTCAATAGCTTCACCTGCATTCTTAATCAAATTTGTAAGGGCTTGGCCAATCATAGTGCCATCCACATCAACGATGGCCTTGGGCACATCAATCTGGGTGTCGATACGCACGCCCATCTGCGCGTTACGCTGCAACAAGACAGCCCCTTGGACCAATTCTACCAGATCCAATTCGCGCAGCTCAGGGGTTGGCATACGGGCGAATTTGGAAAATTCATCAACGATGCGCCGTAAATCCCCCGTTTGGCGCACGATCACGGATGTATATTGATCCAAGGCCGCGCGGTCATCTTCGCTCATGCCTTTACCGAATTTGCGCGAAATACGTTCGGCAGAAAGCTGGATCGGCGTCAAAGGGTTTTTGATTTCATGGGCAATGCGGCGCGCCACATCGCCCCAAGCGGCCATGCGCTGCGCGCTGACCAGATCCGTCACGTCATCAAAGGCCACAACATAGCCTTCGAGAACGCCGTCCACATCCCGCCTTTGGGCGATCCGCACCAAAAGATTTTCTTGCGCCTGCGGGCGGATCAGGCGCAATTCGTCTTGTACCACTTCGCGCCCCTGTTCTTGCAAGGTTTCAAACAATGGGCCGAATTCTGGCACAGCAACACTCAAAGGCACATCGATCACATCGTTTGAAACGACCGATAAAAGCCCCTCGGCCGATGGGTTCAACAGCGAAATATGACCATCAGGATCAAGCGCGATCACCCCTGCGGTGACGGATCCCAGCACGGAATCAAACAGCCTGCGCCGCGTTTCGATATGCGCGCTGCGTTCCAACAATGTATCACGCTGCACGTTTAATTCTTCGGTCATTTGGTTGAAAACCCGCCCCAGAACAGCAACCTCATCTTCGGTGGCCTCCTCTGCAACACGGGCGGTCAAATCGCCGTTTTTCACGCGGTTTGAAGCCTCAACCAATCGGCCGATCGGGCGCGCAAGACCTTCGGAAAAGCGCAAGCCCACCCATGTGGCCGCCAAGATCAATATCAAAGCAAAGCCCAAATAAATCAAACCGAATTCGAACAAAAGACGACCACGGTCATTTTCAAGCTGATTGTAGAGCGCGATGGTTTCTTGGGTTTCATCCAAAAGGTTTAAAATCGCCCCATCCACATCGCGCGTCACATACAAATATCGATCAGCAAAGCCAGATAGGCGCAGCAAAGCGCGGCTTTCATTGGCATCCCAATCATCTATCAAAACCAATTCACCCACCTCAGCGCGGGCGAGTTGGCGCGCATTTGGCGGCTCATAATCGAACAGGTAAGACCGCTCACCGCGCGCGCGAATGGTGCCTGTTTTGTCGATCACAAAGGCTTCGCGTAGCCCCCGCTGGATCAGGCCCTGCCCTGTATTTAGGACTTCGCGCAACGCTCCATCGGGTAAAATCGTGACGGACCTACGCCGTTCAACGATATAATTTGCCAAGCTGCGCGTGTCAGCGGACAGACCATCGCGGTGCTCGCCCTCATAGGCTTCTGCTGCGGACAGTGAAGATCCAACAACGTTGCGCACGCGGTCTGAAAACCAGCCCTCAAGCCCGAAATTCAGTGTTACAACTGCGAAAACGGCCACAGTGACAGTGGGAATAAGCGCCAGCAACACAAAGACGCCTGTAAGACGTAAATGCAACTGTGATCCAGCAGAATGCGCCCGCCGCGCTGCGACGATCTTCACAATGCGTTGGGCGATCAAACCCGCGACCAAGATCACATAAATCAAGTCCGCCAAAAGCACGGCGCGCAATCCTGAGGTTGATGTGATTTGATCCAACGGACCGATCACAACAAAGGTCGCTATCGCCAATATCGGCCCTGCTACGAATAAAAACAGGGTGGTCCAATTTTGCAATTGCCTAAGGCGGCGTAACCGCATCAGTTTGTTAAAGCTGGATCTTGCTATTGGCTTACGCAAACCATCCCCCGAAGAAAAACACCCAAGCAAGGTTACCCTTGTCCCCCATGGCAGGCAGACCAGCAACAGTGATGCGATTCTGTCACTGTCCCTTATCCGACACGGGGGTGTGGCTGTTTTACATCAATTTACGGCGGCGTGTCACTTGAATATCGAGGTCTGATATCTTTTTACGCAAGGTATTGCGGTTGATCCCAAGAAGATCAGCACATTTAGCCTGATTTCCACCGACAGCGTCCAAGGCGATTTCAATCAACGGAGCTTCGACTTCTTTCAAAATCCGCTGATACAGCCCATGCGGAGGCAAGGCCCCACCATGTAAATCAAAGTAGCGACGCAGGTGTTTGGCCACAGAGGCAGAGAGTTTATCACCGCCCCCGCCTTGCGTGGGTTCAACAGCGGGCTGATTGCCTAGGACCAATTCGACCTCTGCCAAAGTGATGTCTTCTTCAGGGGCCGTGACGATCAAACGGCGGATTGTGTTTTCCAGTTGACGCACATTGCCTGGCCAACTGTATGTGCGCACCAATTCCAGAGCCTCAGGCGTGAAGCGGCGCAAGGCCATGCCGTCACGTTCCGCTTTGCCAAAGAAATAATCGGCCAAAAGCGTGATATCATCGACCCGTTCCCGCAGACTGGGCACGGCCAGATTGACCCCGCCGAGACGATAGAACAGATCTTGGCGAAAGGCGCCGCTTTCCATCTTGGCGCTTAAATCGGCTTGTGATGTGGACATGATGCGTGGCGAATGATCGGTAAAACTATCCAGCATCCGCACGATGCGCGCTTGGGCATCTTCATCCAGATCCCCAACCTCATCAAACAAGATTGATCCGTTTTTCGCACGTGAAATGACTGAAGCTGGGCCTTCCATAGCTTCCAAATCATTGGCTGTCACCACCACGAAGGGCAAAGAGCGCCTATCTGAAAAATCATGAATTGCACGGGCAATCAGGGATTTCCCTGTGCCGCTTTCGCCTGTGATCAACACAGGCAGATCGGTATTCATCACGCGCGCCACAAGACGGTAAAGGTTTTGCATCGCAGGCGTACGCCCCACCAAAGGCAGGTCGTCTTGAATATCGCTGGGCGCTTTTGCGGTGGATGGCGCAGGATTGGCGCGGCGTTTGACTTCAAGCGCCTTTGCCGCACGTTTCATCAAGTCAGGCAAATCGAAAGGTTTTGGGAGATAGTCAAAAGCCTCAGCTTCGGCAGCTTGGATCGCGGTCATAATGGTATTTTGCGCAGAAATAACGATGACAGGCAGTCCGGGGCGCTCTTGGGCGATTTTAGGCAAAGCTTCCAAGCCATTGCCATCAGGCATCATCACATCTGAAATCACCAGATCGCCTTTGCCTTCTTCGACCCAGCGCATCAAAGTCACTAATGAAGATGTTGCATGCACTTTGCACCCCGCACGGGTCAGCGCCTGCGTCAAAACAGTCCGAATGGTGCGGTCGTCATCTGCAACTAATATAGTGCCGTCCATGTCTTAAGTCTCCTTAGTGGTCCGCGATGTTTCGCGGGGTCGTCATATCTACTGGGTCACACCGCTGGGGTATGCCTATGAATTGGCCTGCATTGCCTCGCGGGGGGCCACGGGCAGTGAAATACGGAACACGGTTTTACCTGCGACCGACTCAACTGAAATCCAGCCTTCGTGGTCGGAAATAATTTTCGACACCAAGGCCAAGCCCAGCCCTGTGCCGTTTTCACGCCCAGACACGAAAGGTTCGAATATATCAGAAGCGATTTCAGGCGGCAGGCCAGGCCCGTCATCCATGATCTCGACTTGTAAAGGCAAAGCCCCGCCGGATCCGTCTTTGCGTCTCAGACGCAGCGATAGATCATAAAAGGTGCGAATCTGGATTGTACCACCGTCTTTTCCTGCTGCTTCACAGGCGTTTTTAAACAGGTTCAATAAGACCTGCATAAACTGGTCGCCATCCACATAAGTGGGCGGCAAAGACGGATCGAAGGATTCGATAAATTTCATCGAAGCGCCATAAGACAGTTGCGCCGATTTGCGCGCGCGATCAATCAAATCATGCACATTGATCGCACGTTTTGCAGGGGGGCGCAGGTTGCCAAATTGTTCAACCTGTTCCAGCAAGGCCACGATGCGGCGACTTTCTTCGACAATCAAATCTGTCAATTCTTGGTCTTCGGCCGACAGGCCCATAGACAGCAATTGTGCTGCGCCCGTAATGCCAGCCAAAGGGTTTTTAATCTCATGCGCCAGCATTTCCGCCATACCGATGGCAGAGCGCGCTGACGATTTCACCGAATGAGACCGCCCCAAACGGTCTGCAATCTGGCGCGGCTCCATCAACAAAAGCATATAGCCCGGCAGGCCAGACAAAGGCGCGATCTGGATGTTGCATTGCACAGGCGCAGCGTTGCCGCCTGACACATCGACATTATTGATGAACATGGGCGCATCATCGCGGCGCACACGGTCAAAGGCTTCTTCCAAAGGGGCATCAATGGCCAACTTATCCAAGACGGGCACACCGCGCATGGATTTGGCAGAAGCGTTTAGAAAGTCCTCAGCCGCCGAATTCAATTCGCAAATGGTATCATCTGCACCTACGATAACCGAAGGCACAGGCAAGGAAGGCCATAAAGTTTCAAATGAGGTCGCAGTCATGCCGCCACTCCTGTCGTTGCCAAAGCATCGGGAAGAAAATCAAACACTTTTCGGGGGTCTTTTTGGGTCAAAACCTGTTTGCGCAGCTCAAGTGGAGTTTCGGCTGTGTCCATGTACCACCCCAAATGTTTGCGCATCACACGCCCACCCAGTTCAGCGCCGTAAAATGACAATCCCGCCTCAAAATGCGCACTCACCATATCGCAAAATGCCTGCCCCGTTGGGGCTTTGGGGGCTGTTGCGCCTGTGATATTGGCCGCGATCTGCGCCAAAACCCAAGGGCGGCCTTGTGCGCCGCGCCCGATCATCACGCCATCAGCCCCAGATTGCGCCAAAGCCTGATCGGCTTTTTCAGGCGTTGTGATATCGCCATTGGCAATCACTGGGATATTCACGGCATCTTTCACGCCCCGAATGGCGGCCCAATCGGCACTGCCTTTGTACATTTGACACCGCGTGCGCCCATGGATTGTGATCATTTGAATGCCAGCATTTTCCGCCCGTCGCGCCAAATCTGGCGCATTCAGCAAGGCATCATCCCAACCCAAACGGGTTTTCAGCGTCACAGGAATATCAACTGCGGCCACCACAGCTTCGATCAGGGTCAAGGCATGATCCAGATCCCGCATCAAAGCGGAGCCAGAATAGCCGCTCACAACTTTTTTCGCAGGGCAGCCCATATTAATGTCGATGATCCGCGCACCATTGGCTGCGACCATCTTGGCCGCCTCGCCCATCCAATGCGCTTCACGCCCTGCCAATTGCACAGCTGTGTTTTCAACGCCGAAGCCAAGTTCAGCTTTTTCGCGCGATCCAGGCCTGTCATTTAACATGTCATGGCTCGCCACCATTTCAGACACAACAAGGCCCGCACCAAAAGAGGCGACCAAATCGCGAAACGGCAAATCCGTGATCCCCGCCATGGGGGCAAGGAAAATCGGCGGGTCCAAAGTTATGTCTGCCAATCGAATGGGCAAGTGATTAATCCTTGTGCAGTTGATACCTGACTAACAAGTCAATCAAAGAGTCGCAAAGCCTAGCGCGTAAAAAAACACCTAAAAGCATAACGTGCCTAAAATTTAATCAAACAGATCGCATCGCAGGCGCATTGCAACATAGGCGCGCAAGGATTATTCACGACTTTATGAAAACAGCAGCACTGATCGTCGCCGCAGGGCGCGGCACCCGCGCAGGCGGAGATACACCCAAACAATGGCGCAAGCTGGGTCAAGACCCAAGCTGCCCAAGGGTGATTGACCACACCATCCGCGCCTTTCGCGGCAGTGTTGACGTGATTTATATCGTGCATCACGTAGAAGACACAGATTTGATCGCAAGCCTGCAAGATGTGACGCCCGTTCTCGGCGGCGCGACACGTTCACAGTCAGTGCAAGCAGGTCTCGAAGCGATGCAGCACAGTGGTGTCACCCATGTCTTGATCCATGACGCGGCCCGCGCTTTGGTGCCTCACAAAACGATTGCAGCTGTCAAATCTATCCTTCAAACCAACCCAGCCTGTGCGCCAGCCCTGCCCGTTACCGATGCGCTTTGGCGCGGTGACACCCATGTGGATGGCACAGAGGATCGCACAGGGCTTTGGCGCGCACAAACACCGCAAGGGTTTGACTTTAATCTGATCTTGCAGGCGCATCGCGCCTTTTCAGGCACAGCCGCCGATGATGTTGAAGTCGCGCGCGCCGCAGGCCATAGCGTCACGATCACCATGGGCGATGAACGCAATTTTAAAATCACACATGCGCAAGATTTCGACCGCGCAGAAGCCGCACTTCGCGCAGCAATCCCCCCTGATAAGGATAAAACGCAAATGGATATTCGTCTTGGAAACGGTTATGATGTACATCGGTTTGGCGCGGGCGACCATGTCTGGCTTTGCGGCGTAAAAGTCCCACATACCAAGACCTTACAAGGACATTCTGATGCAGATGTCGGCATGCACGCCCTGACCGATGCCATTTATGGTGCTTTGGCCGAAGGTGATATCGGGCGGCATTTCCCCCCCTCAGACATGCAATGGAAAGGCGCTGCCAGCCATATCTTTTTGCGCCATGCAATTGATCTCGCCCGCAAAAAGGGCTTTAATCTTGCCAATTGCGATGTCACTTTGATCTGCGAGCAGCCTAAAATCGGTCCCCATGCAGATGCGATGCGCGCCGCACTTGCAGACATTATGAGCGTCGATCTTGACCGTATTTCGGTCAAGGCCACCACATCAGAGCGCCTTGGTTTTACAGGGCGCGAAGAAGGTATCGCCTCAATCGCCACCGCTACTTTGATAAAAACGTAAGGATAAAGACAGCCCATGAAAGACCTCGCAGAACTCGTCGGCACCTTTGCCCGTATCGGTTTTCTCACCCCCGCCCCCGGCACATGGGGATCAGCTGCGGCCATCCCTGTGTTTTGGGCCCTCAATGAAGCTGGCGGTTTTGGTTTGGTGGCTTTTGCAACTGTCGTTGTCTGTATTGCAGGGCTTTGGGCCACGCGGATCATGACGGCTGGTGCGACCCTTGGCAGCGATGAACATGACCCGTCTGAAATTGTGATCGATGAGGTCGCAGGCCAGTGGATTGCCCTGTGGCCCGTGGCCTTTGGTGCGCAAATGATGGGCGTTGAAAGTGCGGCCCTTTGGCCTGGATATTTGGCGGGCTTTATTCTGTTTCGCCTGTTCGACATCTGGAAACCTGGCCCAGTTGGCAAAGCGGATGCGCGTGGTGACGCTGTCGGCGTCATGTTGGATGATGTGATTGCAGGCATTATGGCTGCGATCTGTGTTGTGATCTTGGCGGGGCTTGCGCATGGGGTTTTGATGTGACCCAGATGACGGCCCAACGCGCAAAACAGGTGCTAAGTGCGGCACGTGCGCAAGGTCTGCGCATCGCCACCGCTGAAAGCTGTACTGGCGGTGGTATCATAGCTGCATTGACAGATATCGCAGGATCCTCCGACGTGGTGGACCGCGGCTTTATCACTTATTCCAATGCCGCTAAAATCGACATGCTGGGCGTCTCAGCGCAAACACTTGAGGCCACAGGCGCCGTATCCGAACAGGTCGCAGGTGAAATGGCACGCGGCGCAGTGCAACACTCACAAGCGCATCTCTGTGTCTCTGTCACAGGAATTGCAGGCCCTGGCGGATCAGAATTCAAACCTGTTGGCCGCGTGTGTTTCGGGCTGGCCAAAATCAGTGCATCTGGCGAGATTGAAGTCTCGGTGAAAACTGTAGAATTCGGCGCCATCGGGCGCAGCGAAGTGCGCGCCAAAACGGTTGATACCGCATTAAGCTGGCTTTTGGATGCGCTAGAAGGCGACAAAATCGCAACCCGTTAGTTTTTCGCCTCATTTTTAGACAAGCAACGCAGATTGCGCCTATTTGGCTATCAATCAGCCAATTGCCCTATATTTAATCGCATTTCTTCAGCAAACGCCCCTTTCCCAATCGCATAAAAGCCGCTTTACGCGCCACAGTGCGAAAAAATTAATCCTGAGGAGGGGAAAATGGTCGGAGCTGATACTGCCTGGATCATGACCGCAACTGCGCTGGTCTTGTTTATGTCATTGCCAGGCTTGGCACTGTTTTACGGTGGGCTGGTACGTGCCCGCAACGTGTTGAGCGTTTTCATGCATGTCTATGCGATTGCCAGTGTGATGAGCATTCTTTGGCTTGCCTTTGGTTATTCCATTGCCTTTGGCGATGGCGGGCCTTTGTGGGGCGGTTTGGGCAAGGCCTTTTTAAACGGCGTCACGGCTGACTCTGTGTCTGGCACCATTCCTGAAGTGCTGTTCTTTGCCTTTCAGATGACATTTGCGATCATCACCCCTGCGCTTATCGTCGGCGCTTATGTGGAGCGCATCAACTTTAACTTTGTGATCTTGTTCTCATCTTTGTGGATGTTGCTGTGCTACGCGCCTGTGACCCATTGGATTTGGGGCGGCGGGTTCTTGGCTGATGGTGGCATATTTGGCGACACAGGCACGATGGATTTCGCAGGCGGCATCGTGGTGCATGAAACGGCTGGCATTGCGGCTTTGATCATCGCGGTCATGCTGGGACGTCGCAAGGTCGACAACAAACCTCCGCATAATCCAGGTTACGTTATGATCGGCGCTGGGATGCTTTGGGTTGGTTGGTTTGGCTTTAATGGCGGATCACAGCTTGCGGCAGATGGTGGCGCGGCGATGGCGATCACAGTCACGCATATTTCTGCGGCCACAGCATCTGTGACTTGGGCGCTTTGGGAAAAGATCAAATACGGCAAAGCGTCACTTGTGGGCATCGTCACAGGGACGATTGCGGGGCTTGCATCTATCACGCCTGCCGCTGGTTTTGTCGGCCCTGTAGCTGCCCTGATCATCGGCGCTGTTGCAGGTGTCTTGTGTCAGGAAATGGTCAATGTGATCCGCAACAAGCTGAAGATTGATGACACTTTAGATGTCTTCGCTGTGCACGGCGTCGGCGGTATTTTCGGCACGATCATGATCATTTTCTTTGCCGATGGTGCCAATGCGATTGCGCAATTCGGCGCGCTTGCCATCGTTGGGGTCTTCACCTTTGTTGTCACAGTGATTTTGGTCAAGCTTTGCAGCATGGTTACATCTTTGCGTGTGGATGAAGAAACTGAACATCAAGGTCTGGATTTGGCACAGCACGGCGAAAGTGCTTACGACCACAATTCGTAAACCAATGCTATAAAACACCAAAAGGCGGGGTCTTATCCTCGCCTTTTTTCATGGCCTTTTCAGGATCAATGCCTCAAGCGCAAGGCTTTGGCGCGACCTATTTATAAAGTTCCGCCGCGCGGCGTTCAAAAGCGCGCACAATCCGCTGCATCGCCTCGTTAAACACCATGCCGATCACAGATTGCAAAATGGCGTTTTTAAATTCGAAATCGACGAAAAATTCAACCTCGCAGCCGCCCTCATCAAGGTCGCGGAATTTCCACCAGCTTTTGAGATACTTGAACGGTCCATCCAGATATTCGGTATCGATCTTAAGATCATCGGGCCAAAGCACAACTTTGGAGCCAAATTTTTCGCGAAACACTTTAAAAGAAATCACCAAATCGGCCAGCATCACTTCGTGATCTTCAAACTGGTCACGCGATCTGATGCGGGCTGCGGCATTCCACGGCAAAAATTTCGGATAGCTTTGCACATCCCCCACCAAATCGTACATTTGTTGGGCCGTATAAGGCATGATCTTTGTTTCGCGATGCGTCGGCATTTAAGTGCTCCCGTCAATGACGCGGCTTATGTCCAATGTCTGGCCCCAGATTGCAAGGGATAGCATGCCGCAGCGCCGTAAAAGTCGCAGATCACGTGGACAATTGCGCATTTCAAGTGCCATAGGTATGATCATAAACGTATAACAAGCATCGTCAAAAAGGACAGATCATGAATCCGATGTGGCTTGTGCGCGCCAAACGTTGGTCGCAAAATCCCCCCTCTGCCAAACGCATCAAGCTGGTGTTCTCAATTGTCTTGGCCTGTTTGATCTTGGTTGGGATTGAAAAAACAATCGGCGTGCCCGATTGGATGCAGCATGATCGCCTGTCGCGCGGCGGTATTCCACGCTGATTTTTCAGCCGTTTGAAGCGGCCTAAATCAGGTCAAGACGCCGTAAAAATCCTGTGCTAGGCTATTAAAAACACCCGTTATTTTGCGAGGCCATCATGCGTAAATCCTTTGTCTATCTCTTTGGAACGGCCATTTTAGGCGCGGCTGTGGCTTGGGTTTTGACTGAACCGCGCAAAATCGATGACGCTCTGATCGCAGGGATCACGCCCGATGTGGACCGTGGGAAATTTGTATACACCGCTGCGGGCTGTGCCTCTTGCCACGCAGGTGTTGACGGCACCGCGGACAGCCTATCGGGCGGCATGAGCTTTCCGTCAGAGTTTGGGACCTTCTATGCGCCCAATATTTCTAGCAGCAAAGACCAAGGTATCGGCGCTTGGTCGGCCACGGATTTGGCCAATGCTTTGCTGCATGGCTCATCGCCCGAAGGCCAACATTACTACCCCGCCTTTCCCTATACATCCTACGCGAAAATGACGCCCAGCGATGTGGTCTCGCTGCATGGCTATCTGCAAACCCTGCCTGCATCAGATCAACCAAGCCAAGCCCATGATGTCGGTTTTCCCTTTAACATCCGCCGCAGTTTGGGTGGATGGAAATTGCTGTTTGGATCGCATGCAACAGATTGGGTGGTCACAGACCCCAACATGACCGAAGAAGACCTAAATGGCCGTTATTTGGTTGAAGCTTTAGCCCATTGCGGTGAGTGCCATACACCACGTAATGCCTTGGGTGGATTGGATAATTCCAAACATTTGGGCGGCGCACCAAACCCGTCAGGGCGGGGTATGATCCCAAATATCACACCAGGCACTTTGACATGGACCGAAGAAGAAATCGCCTATTATTTCGAAAGCGGCTTTACGCCTGATTTCGATTCCGCAGGCGGCCATATGGCCCATGTGGTTGAGAATTTCGCACAGCTTGCCCCAAGTGATCGCGAAGCTGTGGCCGCTTATTTAAAGCGCGTGACACCTGTTCAATAGGCGCCTAGCGCAGGGTATCTGTTTGAAACAGCTTCACTTTCAACCCGCCATGGGCGATCGGTGCTTCGGTGGGTTTCCACGGCAAACGTGTGGCTTCGGCCAATTGCGTGTCTGACGTGATCATGCCCACACGCCATCCTTTGAACTTTTCACGCATCACATCGCCGAAAGACCCGTAGAGCGCAAACAGATCTTTCTTTTTCCCGATCCGCGCGCCGTAGGGCGGATTCACGATCACCAAACCCGCAGGGCCGTCTGGGCGCTCAAGGTTTGAAACTTGTGTGGGAGCGAAGTGACATAGATCACAAACCCCTGCCCGCGCAGCGTTGTCTTTGGCAAAACCGATCACATTTACATTACGATCTGATCCGTAAAAACGCTGGTCGCTCGCCCGAATTTTCCATGCCTCACGAATGCCCCGCACGGCATCAGCATCATAGCTTGCCAGTGCTTCAAAAGCGAAAGATCGCGCCCGACCAGCCATAAAATTACGTGATATTTCAGCAGCTTCGATCAAAAATGTGCCTGATCCACACATGGGATCGAGCACAGGTTCATTGCCGCTATAGCCGCAAGCGCGCAAGAAAGACGCGGCCATGGTTTCGCGCATTGGCGCCTTGCCCATGGCCTGTTTGTGCCCGCGCTTGTGCAAACCTTCGCCCGATGTATCTATAGAAAACTGCACATTATTGTCATCGATACGCACCTTAAAAACGATATCGGCATTTTCCAACCCTTGGGCAATTTTCGCGCCGAACTCTTCGTGGATCGCACGCTCAATGCGCTCGACAGCCGCGCCTGCGTGATAGATTTTCGATTTTTTATTGGTGTTTACTTCTACTTTGATGGCCAGATCATTGTCGATCACATCTTGGCCCAAAATATCAGCCCAAGGAAATTTGCGGCTGCGTTTATCAAGCTGGGCCAAGTGAAAGGCGCGAAATTCACCGATGCGCGCCAAAACTTTTGAAGCCCCGCGCAGGGTCAGGTTTGCACGCCAAACATCATGCCACGATCCTTGGATCGTCACGCCGCCGCCAGTTGCCACAGGATTTTGAAACCCCGCCTCAATAACTTCATTCAGCAGCACATGCTCAAGCCCCGGAACCGTTGCTAGAAAAATGTCAAAAGATGCAGTCATGAAAGCCTCACAAAGGGGAAATCCAAGGGCATGGCGCGCCTTGAGTATGGCAAAAGAAAACCAGCGAGGCGCCCCCGCTGGTTCCAATCAGTCTATCGCGCCGCTTTAAGCAGAGCCGAATTTTTTCAAACGCGCATCGCGCAAACGGGCAAAATCATCCCCCGCGTGATAGCTAGAGCGCGTCAAAGGCGTTGCTGACACCATCAAAAAGCCCTTGTTATAAGCGGTTTTTTCATAAGTCGCGAATTCTTCAGGCGTTACAAAGCGGTCAACGGCGTGGTGCTTTGGCGTTGGCTGCAAATATTGTCCTATGGTGACAAAATCGATGTCAGCAGCCCGCATATCTTCCATCACTTGGGTGACAGATTGTTTGTCTTCGCCCAAACCGACCATGATGCCAGATTTGGTAAACATCGTGGGGTCAAGTTCTTTGACGCGCTGAAGCAACCGCAAAGAGTGGAAATACCGCGCACCAGGGCGCACTTCTGGATAGAGGCCAGGCACGGTTTCTAGATTGTGATTGAACACGTCAGGGCGCGCTTCAACGACCACTTCTAACACTTTGGGATCACAACGAATAAAGTCGGGCGTCAGGATTTCGATCGTGGTGTTCGGAGATTTTTTGCGAATGGCACGAATTGTCATGGCGAAATGTTCTGCACCGCCATCTTCGATGTCATCACGATCTACCGAAGTGATCACCACGTGGTTTAGGCCCAGTTTTTGCACCGCATCCGCGACACGGCCAGGTTCGAATACGTCCAAAGCCTCAGGCGGTTTGCCTGTCGCGATGTTGCAAAATGTACAAGCGCGGGTGCAGACTTCGCCCATAATCATCATGGTGGCGTGGCCTTGCGACCAACATTCGCCCACGTTTGGACAGCCCGCTTCTTCGCAGACTGTGACCAGTTTGTTTTCGCGCATGATATCACGCGTTTCTTTATAGCCTGCCGATGTCGGCGCTTTCACGCGAATCCATTCAGGCTTTTTAGGCTGCGCATTGTCAGCCCGCTTTTGCTTTTCAGGGTGTCGCTGAGCTGGAATTTTAAGATCGCGCACGGGAAGATCCCCCTTTTAAATCTGTTGGCCTGTTATATCTTGTCAAACCCACAGGGCAAGGGCCAAGCGTGGGCGGCTGCTATGTGCCCTGCTCAACCCCGTATCCCGCGTTACGAAACTGTCATGTCATGCAATATTGAACCCAAGCTGGAATCCTTCTAAGAGCTGCGCCATGAAATGGTTCACGCGGCCCGATCCTCCCATTGGGCTGCAAACAAACAGACTCAGGAGTAAGACAATGCAAACTGGTAAAAAGCTTCCAAACGTAACGTTTAAAACCCGCGTGCGCGACGAATCCATTGGCGGTGACAACCCGTTCAAATGGGAAGACAAAACAACCGAAGATTACTTCGCAGGCAAACGCGTTGTCTTGTTCTCGCTTCCAGGTGCTTTCACACCAACATGTTCCACATACCAGTTGCCTGGTTTTGAAAACGGCTTTGCTGATTTCCAAGCCGAAGGCATTGACGCAATCTACTGCATGTCCGTGAACGACTCATTCGTTATGAACAAATGGGCGCAATCTCAGGACCTTAAAAACGTGGGCGTGATCCCTGATGGATCTGGCGAATTTACGCGCCGCATGGGCATGCTTGTCCACAAAGACAACTTGGGCTTTGGTGTTCGCTCATGGCGCTACGCGGCCGTTGTCAAAGACGGCGTTGTAGAAGCTTGGTTCGAAGAACCAGGCCTGTCCGACAACCACGGCGAAGACCCATATGGCGTGTCTTCTCCTGAAACTGTTTTGGCGTATCTCAAAGACGCGAAACAAAAAGCAGCCTAAGCGGCCCTATTTTGATTTCACAGAGCCCGCAGTTGAAAGACTGCGGGCTTTGTTATGCTGATGTCGCCCACAGATTGCAATAATTCCAATCCGTTATTACATCTATTGCGATGAACAAGATTCAGTTTAAAAAAACCGCACGCAGTAAAGGCGACCATGTCGCGTTTGGGAGTCTGTATGGCTGGTGTACGGCGGCCGTGGCCATTGGTCTTAGTATGCATGTGCGCACACCAGAATACGCCAACTGGGATAATTATTTATTCAACATGCTTTTGAGCACCTGTCTAACCCCACTTTTCCCAAGCACTGCTTTGATAATCCTACTTATTTACAAAACCGCCCCACAAAAAAGGCTGTCCCTGCTTGTCGGGATTTGGATCTTTGCGACCACTTCTTGGATCGGTGGCGTTTTTACAGAACACCAAATCTGGGCTGCTGTGGTGTCCGTCTAAAACCTAAAAAAGCCCCCGCCTAAAGCGAGGGCCTTCTGTGTCAGGCGGAAGGCACCTGACATCACAGCTCAAAGAGCGGCTTAACCGATCAGATTGGAATAGCCCGCTTGATCGAAATGACGCTTGAGGCGTTGCAAAGCGATCCGCAAAACCACTTTGCCTGAGCGCGCAGACCACCCAAGGTTCTTTTCCGCATTTTCCATGCCTTCAAGATAGCAACAGCAGCGCAGCGCCACATCCCCAAGGCCAGGCCCAAGATCAACCAAAGCCGCAACAACACGTGCCTTTGCAGCCTGAGGGCCGTAGCCCGCCGTGTCCTTCGCCGTCTCAGGAACAGCGCCAGAGGTCAAATACTGTTCCCAATCCTGTGCGGCGCCCGCATCCATTTGCGCAAGCTCAAAATCTTCGCGCAGACGTTCAGCAGCCCCCACAAGTTCTGGAGGAAGAAACATCTCGCCATCTTTATCCCGACGGCGCGACAGGGTCATAACAGGACTTTCGGCCGCATTATAGCGTACCCGCTTTTGCTTTTCTGCCTCGGGGTTTAAGCCACTGGGCACAGGCCAAGCGGTGCCTTGATGACCAAACCCTGCGGGCGCTTCGGCAAAACCAGCGCGCGCTGTTTCATCGGCTGCAATCAACATTTTCAAGGCTGCGCGCCCTGCGGATGTGATCGTGTAGCGCGTGATTTTACCCTTTTCTTGTGCTGTGATCCAATCTTTAAGCGCCATCGCCTGAGCGATTGGCCGATCCAAAACCGCAGTGCGAGCGGTGCGCCCGCCTGGCAAATCACGCACAACAACCGCTTTTTCCATATCTTGAGCCACCGCCAAACAGGCGCCTGGTTCACTCAACCTGCGCAAAATGCGGCGGGCTTCAAACTCGATTGTCGCATCCGTCGGGGGCACCAAAGCCCCAGAAGACAGTGCGTCATTTGCACCGTCAGTTGAAGTGTTGGGGGTATGGTCAGTCGACTTATTCATGTGAGTGGTATCCTTTGGGCGTGGTGCTGATTGCGCCTGTTCGGCGCAGCGCTGGCTCAGATCGGCCGCGCATTGGCTAAGATTGCTTAGCGCTTCATCAATTAAGGGGTCATCGCGCTTCAATTCGATTTTGCGCACTTGACGCATGACTGTAGAGGGCGCACATCCGCCGCGTCGTGCGAGCGCGCGTATCGTCAGGCCGCGTTCCGTATGATCAAGATAGCGTTTTGCGTCTTGCGGGACCCAATCGGGAAACATATTGCCCGATTCATGTGTAAATTTAGTTTGGTCCACGATTTTTTCCTTTCAAACCCCGCAGCCATTGTTTCCAAAATTGAATAAGTATTGCTCCAGAATACCTACGCTATGGAAACAATAGCCCTTAAAAGTAATTGTTGTTTCGATTCTAGATACAATCTTGGGTTGTTTTGGTTACTCAAACGTTAATTGACGCGAATTTGCCGCGGCTAAGCCCAGATTTCGCCACAATTCTTAAAGGTTACGGGAATCCACCGTTCGCAAAATGGAAACAATACGCAACACAACCCTAGGGTGTGCTTATCTCTCTTCATCCGGCCTAATCGCCGCTCATGACGCCAATCGGCGCCTCTTAAAACTCGGAGAGACCTATGACTGATATCAACACCCTACTCGCCACATTACGTCGCCCACGCCTATTGATCCGCGCAGCCCGCTTTGGCGTAAATGACTACAATCGGTCGCGTGATCTAAAACGTGTGATGGGCAGCGCAGCCAATTTGCAAAGCAGCAAGGTGATTGATGATTTGATCGAAAAAGAAGCTGCCTTTGAGACAACGCGCAAAAACGGCGATGCAGCATATAATGTCGTGCGTCATGTGGAAATCTTGATTGCCCTTATGGCCGAAGCGCGCCTGCTGCCCCGTGGTCCACAATCGGTCTAGACAGATCAGACACAGCACATTCCCTGTAACACCGCCGCATCGCGCCCCTCAATCTGTGCCATCCTGCCTGTCTTTTTTGCGGGGAAAGCACGACCAAGGGGCGCTAAATGCAAAATCTCGGCCAAAACAGCGCCTTGAGTAATCAAATCATCTTGCCTCAAACCACTGAGCGTCTTAAACGCTGGATATGACCAGCATATCCCATGACCGCCTCCTCATTATAGACTTTGGTTCTCAAGTGACGCAGCTTATTGCGCGTCGCCTGCGTGAACTTAGCGTCTATTGCGAAATTCACCCCTATCAGAATGTAACGGATGCATTTCTGGCCGATTTCGCGCCAAAAGCCGTTATCTTATCTGGTGGCCCTGACAGCGTGACCCGTGAAGGATCACCCCGCGCACCGCAATCGGTGTTCGAAATGGGTGTGCCTGTTTTGGGGATCTGCTATGGCCAGCAAACCATGATGGAACAGCTTGGCGGCAAGGTGCAAAGTGGCCATGGCACAGCCGAATTTGGCCGCGCTTTTGTGACACCGAATGCTCATAAACTTGATCTTTTGGATGGTTGGTTTGCCAATGACAAAGAACAGGTCTGGATGTCGCACGGCGATCACGTCTCGCAAATTGCACCTGGATTTGAAGTTTACGGCACATCTCCGAATGCGCCTTATGCAATCACTGCGGATGCGAGCCGTCATTTCTATGCTGTGCAATTCCACCCAGAAGTGCACCACACGCCAAACGGCGCAAAATTCTATGAGAACTTCGTCAAAATCGCTGGATTTACAGGCGACTGGACCATGGCGGGCTATAAAGACCAAGCGATTGCGGCAATCCGCGAACAGGTTGGCGACAAACAGGTGATCTGTGGTCTGTCAGGCGGTGTGGATTCTTCTGTCACTGCGATCCTTTTGCACGAAGCCATCGGCGACCAATTGACCTGTGTCTTTGTCGATCACGGGCTTTTGCGCCTCAATGAGGCCGAAGAAGTCGTGAAAATGTTCCGCGACAACTACAATATCAAACTGATCCATGCTGACGAATCCGATCTGTTTTTGGGCGAACTTGAAGGCGTCTCTGACCCCGAAGTGAAACGCAAAACCATCGGCAAGCTTTTCATTGATGTGTTCCAAAAATACGCCAATGAAATCGAAGGCGCGGAATTCTTGGCGCAGGGCACCTTGTACCCTGATGTCATCGAATCTGTGTCCTTCTCTGGTGGCCCAAGTGTGACCATCAAATCGCATCACAATGTGGGCGGCTTGCCAGAAAAGATGGGTCTGAAACTGGTCGAACCTTTGCGCGAATTGTTCAAAGACGAAGTGCGCGCGCTGGGTCTGGAACTGGGTCTGCCGCAAAGCTTTATCGGGCGTCACCCCTTCCCTGGTCCTGGTCTTGCGATTCGCTGCCCAGGTGAGATCACCCGCGAAAAACTGGCGATTTTGCAGCAGGCTGATGCGGTTTATATCGATCAAATCCGCAAGCACGGATTGTACGATGAAATCTGGCAGGCTTTTGCCGCGATTTTGCCGATGAAAACTGTGGGCGTGATGGGCGATGGCCGCACGTATGACTATGCAGTCGCCATCCGCGCGGTCACTTCGGTCGACGGTATGACCGCCGATACATACCCGTTTACGCATGAGTTTATGGGCGAAACGATGACGCGCATCATCAATGAAGTGAAGGGCGTGAACCGCGTGTTCTACGACCTAACATCAAAACCACCAGGAACAATCGAGCTGGAATAAGGCTTCTGTCTCAATTTCTGATAGGTAAAAGGGCGTCTCAAATGCGAGGCGCCCTTTTCTATGACATGGCCATCCTTCGAAATTTTGCTCAGCCCATGGGCAAAATTGAAAGATGAAATCATTTGCAGCAAAGCCCTAAGATGCTTAGCAACATGCCATGGGAAAAATACTACTGACAGGTACGATGCGCTGTGCGCAAAACGAAATCGAAGACGTTCTGTCGATGATGGCGAAACACATCCGTTTGTCGCAGGCCGAAGCGGGCTGCCTGACCTTTGAACTTTGGCAAGACGACCTAGACCCGCGCACATTTCACGTCAGCGAAGTTTTCCGATCCGAAGCGGCCTTTGAAGCCCACCAAGAGCGCACGCGCACATCGGACTGGGGCCGCGTGACCTCCCATATGGCGCGCGATTTTCAAAAGGTCCAAGCATGACCCAAGGCCAAAATCCCCTGAGTGCCGCCCTTTGGATGCTGGGCGCGGTGTTCGGGTTTTCGGCTCTGGCTGTGTCCGGCCGTCAAGTGTCAAACGGGCTGGATACCTTTGAAATCATGACCTACCGCTCGGCCATTGGCGTGATCACCACAGTGATCATCGCTTATGCAACGCGTCAGGTGAAAGACCTAGAACCCAAGGCATTACATTTGCATTTGGGGCGCAATCTGTTTCATTTCGCGGGTCAAAACCTATGGCTTTTGGCCCTTACCCTTATTCCATTGGCACAGCTTTTTGCCCTTGAATTTATCTATCCTATCTTGGTTGGCTTGGGGGCCGCGATTGTATTTGGCGAACGCATTACCCCTGCCCGCGCTGTGTCCTTTCTCTGCGGTTTTATCGGTATTTTGATCGTGGCGCGCCCATTTGGTTCAGCGGGTTTATCAATCGGATTGCTGGCCGCATTGGCCTGTGCGGTTGGCTTTGCAGGCTCGGCTTTGTTCACCAAGAAACTGACGCAAACGGCACATGTCACTTTGCTTTCGATCCTGTTTTACCTGTCAATGATGCAACTTGTTATGGGGATCATTTGTGCGGGATTTGATGGTGAAATACGCTGGCCCCAAGACCAAGCTTGGCCGTGGATTTGTGCCGTGTGTTTCGCGGGTCTTGGCGCTCATTTTTGCCTGTCAAAAGCGCTGTCTTTGGCCCCCGCCTCTGTGGTGACACCGATTGATTTTATGCGCTTGCCTTTGATCGCTGTCATCGGGATGTTTTTCTACAATGAACAGATCGATATCTATGTCTTTATCGGCGCATTCGTTATTTTTTCATCTAACTATATCAATATATTATATGAAAATCGCGCCAGACACCGCCTGCCGCGCTAGCGACGCATAAACCGCAAAATCCCCTTGTCGTATGTCGCGTCTATGCATTTGAATCATCAGTTTTTGTGATGACTCTTCGCACAAGATTCGGTTTGCTAATTCACCACCCCCGCGCCAGTGTCACACAGAATTTCAAAGGACGAAAAATGGCACCGCAAAAAGTACTGACACGCAGCGCATGGATTGGTCTGGCAACCATGGGGATTTTTTGGGGCGGGTCGTTTTTATCAATTGAACTGATGCTGCGCCAAATGCCTGTGGAAACCTTGGTGGCGCTGCGCGTCTCAGGGGGCGCATTGGCGCTGTGGGCTTATGTCTTTATCCGTGGGTTTAAAATCCCCAAGGGCGCTCGTATTTGGATCAGCTTTTTGTTAATCGGATTGATCAATGTGGCCATGCCCTTTGGTTTGATCACTTGGGGGCAGCAATATATTCCCTCAGGTTTGGCAGGTATTCTTAACGCCTTTACGGCCGTTTTGGGCCCTGTTGTCGCCGCCTTGATCTTTGCAGATGAGCGCCTTGGCTTGCGCAAAGCGGTTGGCGTTTTATGTGGGTTCTTTGGTGTGGCCACTGTGATCGGTCTAGACGCTTTTCACAGCTTTGATCTGACCTCAGCAGGACAACTTGCGTTATTGGGATCTTGCCTGTGCTATGCAATCGGGGCCGCGATGGCGCGGATGCATTTAACGGGGATCAGATTGGAAATTTCAGCAGCGGGCATGATTTCAGGAGCAGCAGTCTGGATGATCCCTGTGGCAATTTACATGCACGGCCTGCCTGATTTTGCCAGCTTCACCCCCACCACATTGGGCGCATGGGCTTATGTATCCTTGATTTCCACGGGCTTAGCTTACCTGATTTTGTTCTCGGTGATCAAATCAGCAGGGTCTGGCAATGCCACGCTTTGCACCTTGGTGGTGGCCCCTGTGTCTGTCGTTTTGGGCGCGATTGTGCTGGGCGAGGCTTTGCCCTTGGCCGCATATATCGGCTTTATCTTTATCGCCTGTGGGCTTTTGATCATCGATGGGCGCTTGCTGCGCATGGCAAAAGCACGCTTTTAGATCCCGCAAAAACACTTGCCCTTATCTTCAGTCCATGCCACCCAAAGGCAAGAGAGATAAGGGACGTGAGATGAGTAAGACAGCAGGGCAAGCATGGGCTGAGAACAGCCAAAAGAAAATCATTCTTTTCGGCATGTCGGGTCTGGGAAAGACACATGTTTCCAATATGTTGCGTGATACAGGTGACTGGTATCACTATTCCGTCGACTACAGGATTGCCACCCGCCACTTGGGCGAGGCCATTGACGACAATCTGAAAGCTGAGGCCATGAAAGTGCCTGTTTTGCGTGAACAATTGCTGTCAGACAGTATTTTCATCAAATCGAATGTCTCGTTCAACAACCTTGCCCCTGTGTCGCATTTCTTGGGAAAGCCAGGAGATCCAGACAAAGGCGGCTTGCCGATCGAAGAGTACAAAGCCCGTCAAAACCAGTTTCGCGCCGCAGAAATCGCGGCATTGATGGATACTGAGCATTTTATAGACCGCGCCCAAAGCCTGTATAACTACCCCCATTTCATCTGCGACACTGGTGGGTCTATTTGCGAATGGGTGGATGCAGACGATCCGAATGATCCGATTTTGACCCCCCTGTCGCAACAAGCGCTGTTGGTCTGGATCAAAGGGTCAGACGAGCACACAGAAGAACTGGTACGCCGCTTTGATCGAGCTCCGAAACCGATGGCCTATCAACCTGCGTTTTTGGATGCGATTTGGGATGAGTATTTGGTTGAAAAATCAATATCACCTGATGCCGTCAATCCTGATGACTTTATTCGCTACACCTATGCGCGCGCTTTGGCGCATCGCCAACCCCGCTATCAAGCGATGGCAGACAAATGGGGGGTGACCATCCGAGCAGAAGACGTCGCCAAAGCCACAACACCACAGGCCTTTTGCGATGTAATTTCGCAGGCCTTGGGGTAGTCGAGCCAAGACCCTCGCCATGTCTCAGACTTGATCCGAAAGTCACCGAAGATTAAGTAATACCGCCTAATGATCACCTAAACCATGAAAGCCGCGATATAATGCCCATTACCTTGCCAGAAACACTCCCCGCCTTTGACGTTTTGTCAACTGAGGGCGTTATGGTCATGGGACTTGGGCGGGCGCAAACCCAAGAAATCCGCCCCTTGCGGATTGCTTTACTGAACTTGATGCCCAAGAAAATCCAAACGGAAAACCAATTCGCCCGTTTGATCGGGGCCACCCCTTTGCAGATCGATTTCCAATTGATCCGCATGAGTGAACATCAAACCAAAAACACCGCAGCCGAACATATGGAACAGTTCTATCGTTCGTTTGCCGAGGTCAAAGCCTCGGGCGAAAAATTTGACGGGCTGATCATCACAGGCGCGCCGATTGAACATCTGCCTTTCGATGATGTGACCTATTGGGATGAATTAAAACAGGTCTTCGACTGGACACAAACCCATGTGCATTCCACTTTTGGCGTATGCTGGGGCGGGATGGCTATGATCAACTATTTTCACGGGGTAAAAAAACACATCCTAAAAGACAAAGCCTTTGGTCTATTTCGTCAAAACAACCTTGCGCCTGCATCGCCTTACCTGCGCGGATTTTCAGATGAATGCTATATTCCTGTGAGCCGCTGGACTGAAATGCGTATGTCTGAAATTGAAGCCAAGCCAGATCTTGTGCCTTTGCTTGGCTCGGATGAAACGGGGCCCTGTTTGGTGCAAGATCCCGCACATCGCGCATTGTATATCTTTAACCACTTTGAATATGACACCGACACGCTACATGGTGAACTGATCCGAGATAAAGAAGCAGGCAAACCGATACTACTGCCACGCAACTATTACCCCAATGATGATATGACCGCACGCCCGCCAAACCGTTGGCGATCACATGCCCATTTGCTCTACGGAAACTGGATCAACGAAATCTACCAAACCACTCATTATGAAGCAAAAAACATTGGTACTTAGCATTTTCATCGGCCTAATCTTACTGGTGGTTGTTACAGGTGTCATCGCCACCAAACGGATCAGGCAGGCAGAAAAGCTTGCCCCGATGCGCGGCCAAATGGTGACGGGCAAAGGTGGGGCCACAGTGCATGTGGAAACCTACGGGCCTGCGCGCGCACAGCCTTTGATCTTGATCCACGGTATGTCTGGGTCGACCTATGACATGACCTACTCGCTTTTGCCTGAGATCGAAGACGAATTTCGCGTTTATGTTGTCGACCGTCCTGGTTTTGGCCATTCTCCGATGCTGGAACATGGCGAAGATTTACTGTCGCAAGCGCGCGCGATCCGCGAAGCTGTCTTTGCGCTTGATGCGCGAAAACCTATCGTCTTGGGTCAATCTTACGGTGGCGCTGTTGCGTTGCGCATGGCGCTGGATGCGCCTGAAAGCCTGTCTGCCTTGGTTTTGGTCTCAAGCCCCTCGCATGAATGGGAAGGCCCTGTAGCACCGCTCTACCGCGTTATGACCACGCCTGTGGTTGGCCCTGCTTTGGCTTGGTTGATCTGCGCCTTTGTGCCCAAAAGCTATATTGCCAGCCAGATTGATGATGTTTTTGCACCGCAATCCGCCCCTGATGGCTATATTGATGCCTTTCAGCCGCTTATGTCATTGCGTCCAGAAACAGCGCAATTAAATGCGCGCCAAAGGGTCGCGATCAAACCGCAAATCGTCGAAATGGCCCTGCGCTACCCCACCATCGGCATTCCAGTGGAAAGCCTGCATGGGACAGCCGACACCACGGTGCCAAATCTGATCCACGCCATTCCTTTGGACAATCGGATGCAAGTGAACCGTTTGACCGAACTTGGCGGAATTGGTCATATGCCGCATCATGTTGCAGTGGATGAGGTGGAACAAGCGATACATCGCGCGGCGGCACGCGCGTCACTCGACTAAGTGCGGCGGCACGCGCGTCACTCGACTAAGCGCGGCGGCACGCGCGTCACTCGACGAAGCGCGAAACCCGATTAAACTGACCGATAAAAGACCAGTCGCATTGCACAGCAACGATAAACGCCCCATATTGCCCCAAAGACCAACGCGAGGCAGGCTATGACAGATCTACCCTTTGATGGGGGCATATCGAAGTTTTTTGAAACTGAGGCCCCAAAACACATCCGAAAAGCCATTGAAAAAGCTGATAAAAAAGACATCCTGTCTGACAGCTACCCCTATGATACTTGGATGAAAAAGTCTGATTACGAAGACGAAATCAAAGACATTCAGCGCGAATTGGTGAAAATGCTGCATGATGTCACCGCCACAGGTAAACGCATTGTCGTGGTCTTTGAGGGGCGTGACGCAGCTGGTAAAGGCGGCACCATCAAGCGGTTTCGCGAAAACCTAAACCCGCGTTCTGCGCGTGTGGTGGCACTTGCAAAGCCCACAGGACGCGAATCTGGAGAATGGTATTTTCAGCGCTATATCAAACACTTGCCAAGCAAAGGTGAGATCGTTTTATTTGATCGTTCTTGGTATAATCGCGGCGTTGTCGAAAAAGTCTTTGGCTTTTGCACCGATGATCAAAGAACGCATTTCTTCAACCAAGTCCCAGCGTTTGAACAAATGCTGGTGGATGAGGGTATTCAGGTCTTTAAAATCTGGCTCAACGTGGGACGCGCAGAACAGTTGCGCCGTTTTCTTGCGCGCGAAAAAGATCCGCTAAAGCAATGGAAATTGTCTGGCATTGATGTCAAAGGCCTGTCGAAATGGGACGCATATACAGATGCGATCACCGAAACACTGGCCCGCAGCCACACGGATGTCGCGCCTTGGACCGTGGTGCGCTCAGACGATAAGTACCGCGCCCGCTTGAATGTGATCCGCACCGTTTTGAACCAAATCGACTATGCGGGCAAAGATGCTAAAGTGATCCACGCTCCCGATGCAAAGATCACAGGTGGCCCTGAGATGCTTGACACGGGATCAGACGCTTAATGGCAAAACGCGGCTATCATCACGGCAACCTACGCCAAGCGCTGGTCGATGCGGCTTTGACCTTAATCGAAGCCAAAGGGCCAACGGGGTTTACCCTCTCTGAAGCCGCGAAAACCGCAGGTGTGACCCCTGCGGCTGTGTACCGTCATTTTGAAGGTCGCGAAGATTTGATCGCCGAAATCGCTCAACAAGGCTATGCGGTTTTTGCAGACCTTTTGGAATATGCTTACGAGACGGGCCAGCCCTCTGATCGGGCCGCATTTGAAGCCACAGGGCGGGCGTATTTGGCCTTTGCGCGCAAATATCCAGGACATTATGTGGCGATGTTTGAAAGCGGTATTTCCATCCAGCGTACGCCCGAACTGTACAAAGTGTCCTCGCGGGCTTTGGGTGTTTTGGAAAAATCAGCGGCCAAATTATCTGAACACATTCCAGCGGACAGACGCCCCCCTGCGCAAATGTTTTCCGCTCATATTTGGGCAATGAGCCACGGTGTTGTCGAACTTTTTGCCCGCAATTCGCCCGGAACCAAAAGTCCATTTCCCCCCGAGGACTTGTTGGAGACAGGGATCGGCATATATCTAAGGGGTCTGGGGCTTATTCCAGCAGATGAATAGATAAGGACCGATCATGCTCAGCCGACGCGGATTTGTGACATCACTTTTAGCGACCCCATTTGTGGTCACTGGCGCAGCAGCTTTCGCGCAATCACACCCGCGTCAGACATTTGATTACGGTCCAGCCAAGCTTGATCTGTTTGCGATAGACGATGCCAAAGGTACGCTGGTCTATGTCCATGGTGGCGGCTGGCGCGTTGGATCGCGCAAGCTCTACGGCAAAAAACGCGATTTTGCCCACAGCCTAGGCCTGAATTTCGTCACTCTAGATTACCCTAAATTACCGCGTGCTGATGTGCCGACACAGATTGACGCTGTGACCACAGCCTTTCAAGCCCTGCCCCAGATTGGCATAGATCTTAGCAAAACCGTGGCGCTTGGCCATTCCGCAGGCGCGCATCTGGCTTTGATGGCCTTGATCACAGGACGCGCGCCACAGGTGGCTGGCGTGATCAGCAATGACGGGCTGATCGACATCGGCAGCTACTATAGAGCGCTTGGCGGCAGCTTGCCAAGGGTCATCACCAATGCCTTTCCTGATGCAAGCCAATGGGATGCTTTGTCGCCGATGCAAACATTTCAAAGCCCAGCTCCGCGCGTCATGGCGATCTGGACCGCAGGCGCGGCCCGTGACCACGTGAACCGTCATTTCATCAACGCGCTTAAGAATAAGGGAAATACAGCCAGCGGTCTGGCACGGCCGCAATATTCGCACAGTCAGGTCAATACGCTGATTGGCACAGGCAAAGCGCCTGATTTAGACCAGCCGATTGCAGAGTTTATCAAGGCAAGCCTTTAAAACCAGTTTTTCTGGCACAGCACTCGGCAAAACGCAAGATGAACACAAGCGTTTAAAGGCTTGGAAACTCCCAATTTTCTGCCGCTTTACCAATGTGGCCAGCTGTGGTCAAAATAGCGGGACGGAAGGTTTCCAACCTTTTTAATCCTTCATCACGGCTTGGCACAGTGATGGAGATGGCGCCTAACATGCGGCCCTGAGCGGTCAAGATCGGCGCGGCGATGCAAACGATCCCCACTTCATGTTCTTCGCGGTCATAGGCGATCCCCCTGTCGTGAATCTGCGCCAGTTCGGCGCGCAATGCCGTATCACTGGTCAGAGTATGATCTGTATGGGCATAAAACGATTGATACCGAATGGCTTCGTTTTGGGCATCAGGTGAGAGAAACGCCATCATGGCCTTGCCAACCCCTGTACAATAGCCTGGCCCGACTTTGCCCGCCTGTGAGAACATCTCAATCGGATCTTGGGCATTGCGTTTATCCACATAAACCACCTGCCCCCGATCCAATTGCGCCAGATGGATTGTTTCCCCAAGCGCTCTGGACAGGTCATCCAAGTAAGGCCGCGCCACAGGGGCAAGCGAGCTTTGGCGCCACGCAGCATGGGCCAATCGCACCAACCTCATGCCGGGTTTGTAGGTCTGCATCCCAGCGTCGTATGATAAAAGCCCCTGATTTGTCAGGGTTTGCAGCAACCTATATAGGGTCGCTTTGGGGTAAGGGCTGCGCTTCAAAATTTCGTTGAACCTTAGGGGGCGCATCTGTTCGGCAACCATATCCAACACATGTAACGCTTTGCCGACAGTGCCGTCTGTGATCTGTATGTCTGTCTTGTGATCCGTCATTCATTTTCTCCGACTGCGATCCGTGAGTGTCAGGAAACAGTTGACATGATGGGTATCGCCGCCTCATAGTTTCAATAATTGATAACTGGTTTCACTATTTGAGACAAGCATTCTTTGCACCACGGCTCACTCAAAGGGTCACGGCTATCTCAAAAGGTCAAAGACGCGCGAAAGCGAAAGAAAACACCATGACGAAAATACGCCGCAGCGCCCATTGGTATGAAACGCATGACAAAGACGGTTTTATCCATCGGTCATGGATGAAAAATCAAGGGTTTCCAGACCACGCTTTTGATGGCCGCCCCATCATCGGGATTTGCAATACATGGTCAGAACTGCCCCCCTGCAATTCTGGCCTGAGCGATCCGGCCGAAGGCGTCAAACGCGGCGTTTGGAAGTTCTCCGAAGCCCTGCGCGCAGGCGATATGACCTTGTTGAAATGGTCGACGAAGACCTTAAAGCCAATATCGACCGCGATGATTTGCCTGTCACAGCAGATTCAATTTTTGTGCTCAAAGGCCTCGGCCCCAAAGGCTATCCTCGCATGCCAGAGGTTGGCAATATGCCGATCCCTGCGAAACTTGTGCGCGAAGGGGTGCGCGATATGATCCGCATTTCTGACGGGCGCATGTCAGGCACGGCATATGGTACGGTTATTTTTCATGTCTCGCCTGAAAGCCAAGCTGGCGGCACGCTTGGCTTGGTCCAAACTGGCGATCGCATTCGGGTCAGTGCCTCACATGGCCAGCTTGATCTACTGGTGAAGGACGCCGAACTTGAACAGCGCCGCGCAAACTGGACGCCAGACCCCGCGCCCTACACACGCGGCGACGCCAAACTTTATATCGACACAGTTTTACATGCAGAACAGGGCGCGGATCTCGATTTTCTTGTCGGCAAAGACACCCGCCTTGACACACGGGAGAGCCACTGATGAACGACGTCACCTTTCATGATCTCAAGGAAAAATCCGTTTTCATCACAGGCGGCGGTTCAGGAATTGGCGCAGCCCTGACGAAAGGATTTTTGCAACAAGGCGCGAAAGTCGCATTTGTCGGGCGCTCTGATGCCTCTGATTTTGTTGATCAAATGGAAGCCGAAATAGGCAATAAACCCCTGTTTATCCAATGTGATATTACCGATATCCAAGCCCTAAAAGCCGCGATTGCCCAAGGGGCCAAAGCCCATGGGCCGATCACTGCGCTCATCAATAACGCGGCCAATGATCAACGCCACGACACACTTACCGTCGACGAAGCCTTTTGGGACTGGTCACAAGCCATCAACCTAAAAGCCTATTTCTTTGCCTGCCAATCCGTCATCGAAGGCATGCGCGCAGCAGGCGGCGGGGCAATTGTGAACTTTACCTCGATCAGCTACATGTTTGGCGACACAGGCTACCCCGCCTATACCGCCGCGAATTCAGGTATAAATGGTCTCACACGCTCCTTGGCGCGAGAATTTGGCCCCGATAAAATTCGCGTCAACGCTTTGGCCCCCGGTTGGGTTTTGACGCAAAAACAACTTGATATGTGGGCTGATCCAGCCTCCCTTGCAGCACATTTGGACCGCCAATGTCTAAAGGATCATCTTGCCCCCGACGATATCGTTGCCTCGGCGCAGTTTTTAACCTCAAATGCCAGCCGCATGATGACAGGTCAGTCCGTGGTCGTTGATGGCGGTGTGGTGGTGACGGGATGACCCAAGCAGATCACAACGCCACTTGGTTGGCCGTAGATTGGGGCACAACCCATCTGCGCGCTTGGGCCATGGGCGCGGGAAAAACTGTAATTGCGCGGCGTGACAGTGACAGAGGCATGAGCCGTTTAACGCAAGATCAATTTGCCCCGACACTGGCAAATTTAATTGGTGATCTCTTTGCGCAAGACGCCCCCATCCCTACCTTCATTTGTGGCATGGCTGGCGCAAAACAAGGCTGGGCAGAAGCGCCATACGCCGCTGTGCCCTGCATCCCGAATGATGTGAAAAGCGCCACAGCCTTTCACACAGACAGGTTTCAGGTGCATATCCTATCAGGGGTAAAACAAAACAGCCCTGCAGATGTTATGCGCGGCGAAGAAACGCAGATCGCGGGATTTCTGGCTCAGGAACCCGATTTTGACGGTGTCATCTGCCTTCCAGGCACCCATTCCAAATGGGCGCATATCAGCGCGGGCGAAATTGTAAGCTTTCGCACCTTTATGACGGGCGAACTCTTTGCTTTGCTCAGCCAAAACTCTGTTTTGCGCCATTCCATCGGTACAGATTGGGATCAAGAAAGCTTTGTGTCAGGCCTCAATGACACCCTGTCCCGCCCTTCGGATTTGGCCGCAAAGCTGTTTGGCCTGCGCGCTGAAAGCCTGCTGGATGATTTGCCCCCTGCTGCGGCGCGCGCGCGATTGTCTGCTCTGTTGATCGGGGCAGAACTGGCGGCGGCAAAACCGTATTGGCTGGAGCAAAACATCGTCATCATTGGCGCGTCATCTTTGGCCGCAATCTATGAAACAGCACTCATATCACAAGGCGTCGCAGCGCGCAGCGTCGATGCAGAAACCATGACGCTCGCGGGCCTTATTGCGGCCTATCTAGCACAAGAAAGGGCTGCAACATGAGCCGAGAAATCATTGCAATTTTGCGCGGCATTCAGACCCATGAAGCTTTGGACATCACCGATGCCCTGATAAGCGCAGGCATCAGCAAAATCGAAGTGCCGCTCAATTCACCCAATCCGTTTGAAACCATCGAACAGATGATCAACCACGCAGGCACAGATGCCAAGATTGGCGCGGGCACCGTTTTGACCGTGGCAGATGTGGAGAGGCTTGCCCAAATCGGCGCAGATATGGTTGTCTCACCCGATTGCAATCCAGCGGTGATCAAAGCGACAAAAGCCCATAACATGGCGTCTTATCCGGGTGTTTTAACACCAACAGAAGCCTTCTCAGCTCTGCGCGCAGGTGCAGATGGGATCAAACTATTTCCCGCCTTCAAGCTGGGCCTAGATGGGTTTTCCGCCATAAATGCCGTCTTGCCGCCCCAGACCAAAGCCTATGCGGTGGGCGGTGTCGGGCCTTCGGATTTTGCCGCATGGCATGCGGCGGGCATCACAGGGTTCGGGTTAGGGTCCAGTATCTACAAACCTGGCTGGACGGCTGATGAAGTAAGCGCGAAAGCTTTGGAAGTTGTCGCAGCCTATGACGCGGCCTTTGGATCATGACTGTCTTGTCTCACAGAGCTTGCACCTTGGGCGAAGGCGCACTGTGGCACCCTTTGCGCGGGCAGTTTTTTTGGTTTGATATTTTGGGCAAACGCCTTTTCACCACCATAGGTGAAACAGAACGCAGTTGGCACTTTGATGAACATGTGTCAGCGGCGGGCTGGATAGATCACGATCATCTTTTGATCGCCAGCGCCACGGCGCTTTGGCAGTTTCATATCGACACAGGCCGATGTGAAAAGCGCGCCGATCTAGAATCTGACAAACCTTTAAATCGCTCCAATGATGGGCGCGCTGACCCTTTTGGCGGGTTTTGGATTGGCACGATGGGCATCAAAGCAGAACCAAACGCAGGCGCGATTTACCGCTATTATAATGGCCAGATACGTCAGCTTTATGCCGATATCACAATTTCAAACGCCATCTGCTTTGCCCCTGATGGGCAACAGGCCTATTTCACCGATACGGCCAAAGGGCGGATCTTGCGGCAAGCGCTGGATCTTGACGGATGGCCAAAAGGCGACCCCGTCGTGTTTATAGATTTAAGCGATCAGGACTTCGGCCCAGATGGTGCCGTTGTGGATGCCCAAGGTAATTTTTGGAATGCCCAATGGGGCGCAGGTCGCGTGGCCTGTTACAGCCCAGACGGCACCTTTCGCGAGGCTATCCAACTGCCGACCACGCAGGTCACCTGCCCTGCCTTTGGCGGTGACGATCTGACAACACTTTTTGTCACCACAGCCGCCGAAGGGGTCAGCAATGACCCTATGGCGGGCAAAACATATAAGTTCCCAACCCAGTTTACAGGCCAGCGCGAACATCAAGTTCATGTCACAGCGCCCCACATATCTTCAGATCGCGACAGCTTTATCGTCCCCCCTGAGGACGCAAAGCAAGGGGATACAACACAAGGCAGCCCAAAATGAAACGCACCCTAGGAACCTGTTATTATCCTGAACACTGGCCAGAAGACACTTGGGCCAATGACGCAAAACGCATGGCCGAACTGGGTCTGACTTGGGTGCGCATCGGGGAATTTTCTTGGGGTCAAATCGAACCAAACCCAGAGGATTTGCAATGGGGCTGGTTAGACCGTGCGATTGAAACCTTGGGCCGCGCGGGTTTAAAAGTTGTGCTAGGCACGCCAACCGCCACCCCGCCGCGTTGGATGCTAGACCGCCACCCCGATATGTTGGCCCTTGATGCCGAAGGACGCCCACGCAAATTTGGATCCAGACGCCACTATTGCTTTTCTCACTTAGGTTACCGCAAAGAAAGTCAGCGTATCACACGATTGATGGCAAAACGCTATGGACAAAACCCATATGTGGGCGCATGGCAAACAGATAATGAATATGGCTGCCACGACACAACCATATCCTATTCAGATGCGGCCCGCGGCGCATTTCAACGATGGCTCAGTGAACGCTACGCCTCGATTGAAGCGTTGAACGCGGCTTGGGGCAATGTGTTTTGGTCCATGAACTACCAGTCATTTGATGAAATTGACTTACCGAATTTGACTGTCACTGTACCCAATTTCGCCCATTCCATGGCCTTTCATCGGTTCAGCTCAGATCAAGTTGTTGCTTTTAATCAAATGCAAGTGGAAGCAATCAAAGCCCATTCATCTGCGCCTGTGTCGCATAACTACATGGGACGCACGACCGATTTCGATCATTTCAAACTGAACGAAGATATGGAAATCGCCACATGGGACAGTTATCCTTTGGGCTTTCTAGAGGATCGCGTCACGGCTGAGCCAGCCCATAAACGTGCCTTTGCGCGTCAAGGCGATCCTGATTTTCAGGCCTTTCATCATGATCTGTACCGCGCAGTCGGCCGTGGGCGGTGGTGGATTATGGAACAGCAGCCTGGTCCTGTGAACTGGGCCCCCTATAACCCTGCGCCCCTTTCTGGCATGGTGCGTCTTTGGAGTTGGGAAGCCTTTGCACATGGCGCAGAGGCCGTGTGTTATTTCCGTTGGCGCCAGGCCCATTTCGCCCAAGAACAGATGCACGCAGGGCTACAGCGCTCGGATTACCAAGATGCGCCCGCGATGCAAGAAGTGGCACAAGTCGCCGCCGAATTGGCAAAAGCCCCTGATGTGCAACCCGTACAAGCCCCCATTGCGTTGATCTTTGATTATGACGCTGCTTGGGCATGGTCCGTGCAACCCCATGGGGCAGAGTTGGATTATTTTGAGCTTGTGTTTCAACACTACCGCGCGCTGCGCCGAGCGGGGTTGAGCGTGGATATCCTCCCCGCCTCCACTCGGGAATTTTCAGGATATAAGCTTGTTCTGGCGCCAGGCCTGATGCACATGGACACAGATTTGACCAAAGCACTTTGCGCAAGCGATGCTGTGGTGCAACTTGGCCCACGTACAGGCGCGCGTACGCGGGACTTTGAAGTGCCAACACCCTTACCGCCAAATGTGCCAAACTTGGACATCACAGTCGCGCGGGTCGAAAGCCTGCGCCCAGATTGCCCGATCGCGATAGAGGGCGGTGGTCAAGTGATATTGTACCGCGAAGAATTGGAAGGCACGGCAAAAGCTGTCCTAACCAGCGGCGAAACACCTGTTTTGGTCGGTTCTGACCGTCTGTTTTATTGCGGGGCTTGGTTGGATCAGGAAGGGCTCGACAGGGTGATCGCTGTGCTCTGCGCGCGCGCAGGCCTCGAGATCCGCGCCCTGCCCGATGGCATTCGCACGCGGCGCACTGCGACCGAAGACTTCTGGTTTAATCACACAAACGCACCCGTTGAGACCGAGTTTGGCATCCTACCTGCAGCGGGTGTGCTGCGCCTTGATCTTAAACCCTAAGTCTATTTAACCTTGACGCTCGCGGCGGTAGGCTGCGGGCGACTGCCCACAAGATTTGCTGAAAGCCTCATAAAATGACGACAAAGAGGTGAAGCCACAGTCAAATGCCACCGACAGAATTTTTTCGTTTGTATCCGCCAACATCATCTTTGCGTGGTGAATTCTAAGATCGATGATATAGGCTTTCACCGTCACGCCCAGCATTTTTCGGAACAGTTCAATCGCGTAATTGCGCGAAATTCCCGCAGACTCCGCCACATCTTGCACTGATATCGGATCAAACGCGTTATGGGCGATAAAGCGCAGCATTTTGTCAAAATGTGTCACGGCATTGCCGCCCATCCCACTATGGCGCGTGGCTGACCGTGGATTGGCGATGACATCCCATCCTTCCAAATCCAAACGCGCCACACGCGCATGAATTTCTTGGCGGTGCAAACGTTGCCAGTGCGGATCCATTTCCCCTGCCTCACGTGCCCAACGCGACATCAAAGACTGGTCATAATTCTTTTCCGTTTTGGCGCAAAGCAGCGCCCCTGATAGCACCTGATCGACAAATTTGGTTGACAAAGGCCAATCCAAAAACTGTTTTAAAGACACATAAGCATTGGTGATCGTGCCCTTGCCCGTCACCGAAACAGGGCGGTGCGGATAGGCCGCCCAGAATACACATAAACGGTCGCGCACAATGGTCACCTCTTCGCCAGAAAACGAATAGGTCATGTCGCACCCACGCAGGTAGTTTATTTCGATCGACGGGTGCGTATGATAGGGATCTGATGTGCCTTCGGGTTGGTGATGTTCTAAAAATACGTTTTCCCCGTATGATACGACATCGACCAAGGCTTTGCCTGAAAATTCTGCTGACATATCAAACCCTTTTCAAGAACTACGCCAAAAATGTCACCTCTGCGGCGCCTGCCACAATCCTAGTGACTTTCAACCTTGCAAAGCAAGCTCACAGTGATTTTCCGGAAAGCATCCCCGTAAACTCGGAAGACAGACATCGCGGCAAACGATTGAATGGATCCACATATAATTGTGTCATGGGAGGAGACAATATGTATAAGAAACTCAAAAGCACTTGCGGCTTGATGGGGGCAACTGCACTGCTATCAGCCATCGTCGCACCTGCTTTCGCAGATATGATGCCTGTCGAAAAAAGCCTATCAGGATTAGACTACGACCTGATAGGTAAAGCAGATATTTTCGATTACGGCGCGCTTGATAGCTATTCAGAGGCACCATTCCTGACAGAGCTGGTTGAGGCTGGGAAATTGCCTGCGGTTGCAGATCGTTTACCCAAAGAGCCGATCATTATGAAAACGGGTGCCATGTCAGATGGTATTGGTGAATATGGCGGCGTGTTTCGCCATGTGATCGGTGGTCGTCCTGAAGGCTGGAACTGGATGGCAGGTCAGCACCAAGGCTGGGGTGGCATCAATATGGCGATGCAAGAATGCCTTGTGCGCCAAGGCCCACGTTGGCAGGTGAAAGCCGAAGAACAAACAGGCCCGCTACCGAACCTCGCGCAGTCATGGGAGTGGAGCGAAGATCGCAAAACTGTCACGATGCATTTGATGCAGGGCGTAAAATGGTCTGATGGTGATGCTTTTGATGTCGAAGACGTGCGCTTTTGGTGGGAGGACAACGTTCAAAACGAAAACGTCGCCTCACGTATGCCAGCGGATTCCTTTGGCGGCACTGGCACCACAATGGAAGTGATCGACGATTACACGTTCAAATTCACCTTCGCTGAACCGCAAAGTGAAAACGTGCTTGAAGGTCTGGCCTATATCCAAGGCTGCCCTGGCCCAAGCCATATTTTGAAATCCAACCACCCGTCTTACAACGATGCGGCAACATATGAGAGCTACACAGGCTCCATGCCAAATGACGAAACGCCAGCGGTTGTTTTGGGCGCATGGGTTCCAACAGTACACCGCCCCGATGAATTGGTGATCATGCGTCGCAATCCATATTATTTTAAGGTGGATGAAAGCGGTCAACAGCTGCCCTATTATAACGAAATGCACTTCAAATTATCCACTTGGAGCGACCGCACAACGCAGGCTGTTGCAGGCACGGGCGACTTTTCCAACATGGAAGATCCCGGTAACTTTGTGGAGGCTTTGAAACAATCGCAAGACGAAGACAGCCCCGTTGTGGCCAACTTCGGTCCGCGTGTTTTGTCATGGCGTTTGATGTTCAATTTTGACACAACAGCCGCAGAAGACGATTTCGAACTGGCCCTGCGCAGCCTTTTCCGCGAAAAAGACTTCCGTGTGGCGATGTCACATGCGCTAGATCGTGATGCAATCGGTCAATCTGTGGCCCGTGGTCCATTCGCCTATCCTTACGTGGCAGGCTTTGCGACAGGTTCGCCCTATTACGATGCCGAGTCATCTGTGTTTCAAGCTTACGATCAATCCAAAGCCGCCACATTGCTGGATGGGCTTGGTCTGGCAGACACCGATGGCAATGGCATTCGCAACCTGCCAAATGGTGGCGATGACATCATTATCGACGTCATGGTCGAAGGCGAACGCAATGCGGATGTGAAACAGCTTGAAGCTGTGGCCTCTCAACTGGAAGAAGTTGGCATTCGTCTGCAAACCCGTACGGGCGACGGCACCTCTTTGGACACAAATCGAACTGGCGGCACATATACTGCGATGATCACACGTTTGCCGGTGATTTTGCCAACACGTGAAGCCTGTGAAAGCTTCCCCGCTGGCACCAATTGCCCGCACTTCAACAAAGGTGGCGAACGCCTTGATTTTGAGGTGGAATTGGAAACAGCATACAATAAGTTCAACGCCAGCAATGATGCAACAGAACGCGCGCAATTGGCCAAAGACATGCAAAAACTTATGACCGAAAACGTCTACTACGTCGGCACGGTTCAGGTTCCTGCGGCTTTGCTCGTCAATAAGCGTGTGCGCAATGCGCATCCTGGAACCCCTGTGTTCATGTATGAATGGGCTGAAGACAGCGTGATGCGCGAACGCCTGTGGACGCCCAGTGATCTACAGGTTGATGAAATCCTCCCGGGAACTGTTGCTGAATACTAAAGCGACAGGAATGGGCGCGGCGGCCATTAAACTGCCGCGCCTTTTAGACACTTCACTTTATAATCAAAGGTGGCTCGAATGAGGTTTGTCCTCTTTATTCTACGCCGTATCGTTGTGACGATCCCTCTTTTGATCGGGATTTCCATTGCGACATTTCTAATTATCAATGCGGTTCCAGGCGATTATGTTGATCGTTGGTTGGGCATCACCATGGCTCAAACAGGTCAAACCCGTGAAAGCTTGATGCCGCGCGCGATGGAATTGCGATCCCAGCTTGGTCTCGATCAACCTTTGTATGTGCAATACTGGCTATGGATCAAAAACATCGTCATCAGCGGCGATTTTGGTCAATCCTTTTCGCAATCGCGCCCTGTGGCCGATGTGATCGGCCTGCGCCTGTGGCGCTCTATCGGTATCGCTTTGGTGACTTTGGTTGTCGGGCAGGCGATTGGCGTTTTTCTGGGCATCTATGCGGCCACCAATCAATACAAATGGGGCGATAAGCTTGCCACTTTTGTTGCTTTCATCGGCATCGTGATCCCTAAATTTGTTATCGCTCTTATCCTATTGTATTTTATAGCTTTTGTTTGGCATTCACCCTATTTGGGTGCGCTCTATTCAGCGGAATTCCAAGTACAAGAGGGCATGTCATTTGCCAAGTTGTGGGACTTATTTTTGCATGTCTGGCCCATTTTGTTGATTTCGATCTGGGCAGGTCAAGCCTATACGACCCGCATGATGCGCGGCAATTTGCTGGATGTCATGAACGCGCAATATATCGAAACAGCCCGTGCCAAAGGTCTGTCTCGGCGCAAAATCTTGTACAAACACGCTGTGCCAAATGCGCTGCATCCTGTGATTATGAACATGGGTGCACGCTTTGATTACATGATCAAAGGCGAACTTGAGATCGCCATCGTTTTGGGCATTCCCACGCTTGGTCCGCTGATCATCAACTCTGTTGGTGAACGCGATATGTATGTTGTTGCCGCGATTTTCTTGCTGGTGGCTGTCTTGATGGTGGTTGGCAATCTGCTGGCTGATATCGCGCTGGCCCTGCTTGACCCACGCGTGCGCAAAGCCACATTTTAAGGAGCATCCATATGTCAGATCACATCACCGATCCCGCTTCGCATGCTCATGATTTCGAAATGAATGCAGAAGTCGCCACAGGGCCCTCCCTGTCATATTGGCAATTGGTGCGCAAAAGATTTGCGCGTAATCGAACGGGCGTCATCGGCGCAATCATCTGTTGTGCCATTATTTTCACAGCCCTTTGTGCGCCTTTTCTTGCGCCCTATACACCCGCAACCAAAGACCGCTCTGCAATCTACACGCCACCGCAAATGCCGCGTTTTATTGCCCAAGATGGCGGCCTGACGCGCCCCTATGTCTTAGGCTTTGCCGAAGAAATGCACCCTGTAACCTATGAGATCACCTTTCAACCAAGCCCTGAAAAACGGGTTGATTTGGCGCTGTTTGTGCAGGGCCCAGAGTATCAGTTTTTAGGTATGAATTTCACCACCCATTTCATCGGCGGTGCGAAGGGTGCGCCCGTGCATTTTTTGGGCACTGATGGGCTTGGGCGCGATGTGTTTAGCCGCATGTTATACGGCAGCCGTATCACGCTGTTGATGGGCATGATTGTCATGGGCATGGCCTGTGTGATCGGAACGCTTGTGGGCGTCACCTCTGGTTACTTGGGTGGGCGTACGGATACGGTCATTCAACGTGTGATCGAATTTGTGAAATCCTTTCCCGACCTGCCCTTATACCTTGCTTTGGTTGCGGTCTTGCCGCGACGCGCCGATCCTATGCTGACCTTCGTGATGTTTGCGGCCATTGTTGTTGTGCTGAAATGGGCCGATCTGGCGCGCGAATTGCGCGGCAAGGTGATCGCTATTCGGTCGGTCGAATTTGTGCGCGCCGCCGTGGCGGTTGGGGCCAGCGATAAACGTATCATCGGGCGTCACATCATTCCCAACATGTCATCGCATATCATTGTTTGGGCCACTTATGTTCTGCCCGAAGTGATCTTGCTCGAAAGCTTTTTATCTTTCTTGGGGGTCGGCATTCAACAGCCCATGGTCTCTTGGGGGGTGATGCTCAACGCCGTGCGCGACTTTCAATCGCTGGCCTCAGCGCCGTGGCTTTTGGCCCCCGTTGGCATGATTATTCTTTCTGTTCTGGCCTTTAACGCACTTGGCGATGGCCTGCGCGATGCAATGGACCCTTATTCACATGACTGATCCTATTTTAAGCGTTGAAAACGCCAAAATTTCTTTCCACACAGTGGCGGGTCAAATTGATGCGGTGAAAAACGTCAGTTTCAGTGTCGCAAGGGGCGAAACCTTGGCCGTGGTGGGCGAAAGTGGATCGGGAAAATCCGTGACAGCACGCGCTATTATGGGGATGTTGGCGTCAAATGCGCGTGTCGGTGAGGACACCAAAATCTTGTTTGACGGGGATGACATTTCCGAATGGTCAGATCTGCAATTGCAAGACATCCGCGGGCGGCGCATCGCGATGATTTTTCAAGAACCGCTGACCAGTCTGAACCCTGTTTATAAAATCGGCGATCAGGTCGGCGAAATCATTACGGCGCACCGTAAAATAAGCAAAGCCGATCTTAAACGCGAAGTCATACGCCTGCTTGACGAGGTGCAATTGCCTGACCCTGAAACGCGATTTAGTCAATATCCGCATGAAATGTCAGGCGGACAACGCCAGCGCGTGATGATTGCCATGGCCTTGGCCAATACCCCAGATCTTTTGATTGCGGATGAGCCGACGACAGCCTTGGATGTGACGGTGCAGGCCGAGATCTTATCCTTGCTCAAAGACCTGCAGAAAAAACATGGCATGGCCGTTATCTTGATCACCCATGATTTGACCGTGGTGTCCAAAGTGTCAGACAAGGTTGTGGTCATGCGCCAAGGCGAGGTTGTTGAACGTGGCGACACACAAGAGGTGTTTGACAATCCGCGACATCCCTACACCCAACATTTGATCAATTCAGACCCCAAAGGGCATCCCGACCCCCTGCCCGAAACTGCTGAACCCGTTTTATCGTGTAGCGATATGTCGATCAGTTTCTTGCTGAAATCTGGTGGTTTTTTCAATCCAAAACTGAAAGAACTCAAAGCGGTCGACAATATATCAGCCACGATCCACAAGGGAGAAACCTTAGGTATTGTCGGCGAAAGCGGATCTGGGAAAACCACGTTGGGCATGGCGATGATCCGACTGGGGCATTATCAAAAGGGTGAAATAACCTTTCAAGGCGACCGCGTTGATCACTTATCGCGCAAAGAGTTACAGCCCTACCGCACGCGGATGCAGGTGGTGTTTCAAGACCCGTTTTCCTCGCTAAACCCGCGCATGATCATTCGCCAGATTTTGGAAGAAGGATTAATTGTCAACAATATAGGCGGCAACTCTGCGGAGCGCGACGCCTTATTGCGCCAAGCATTAGACGATGTGCATATGCCCCATTCGGCGCTGGATCGCTTTGCGCATGAGTTTTCTGGTGGGCAAAGACAGCGCTTGGCGATCGCCCGCGCGATTGTTTTATCACCCGAATTTATCTTGCTAGATGAACCGACATCAGCACTGGATTTGTCGATCCAAGCCCAGATCATTGACCTGTTGCGCGACCTCAGACGCAAGCGCGATCTCAGCTATGTCTTTATCAGCCACGACCTAAAAGTGGTGCGTGCCCTGTGTCACAATGTGATCGTGATGCAGCATGGGAAAGTGGTTGAAACAGGCCCGACAGAGCAGGTTTTAACCGATCCCCAAACGCCCTACACGCGCCGACTGGTTGATGCAGCCTTTAACGTCTTAGCGTGATTTTCCGGAACATTTGCGACCAAAGCGAAACGCGCCAGCACGCAGTCTTGCGTAAAGTAGAATAGAAGACTTCTTAAGGAATAAACTTGATGACCCATTCACCGAAAATTGCCTTTATCGGCGCTGGCTCCACCGTATTTATGCGCAACATTGTGGGCGACATTTTGCAACGTGACGCGCTTACACAAGCGCATATTGCCTTGATGGATATCAATGAAACCCGCTTATCAGAATCGCAAGCCGTTGCAGAAAAAATGGTTTCGACCTTGGGTGTTGGTGCAAAGATTACCCCCCATACCAATCAACGTGAGGCACTCGATGGGGCTGATTTCGTTTTTGTCGCCTTTCAAATTGGAGGCTTTGATCCCTGTACGAAAACCGACTTTGAGGTGCCAAAAGAATTTGGGCTGAACCAAACCATTGCTGACACTTTGGGTGTCGGCGGCATTATGCGCGGGCTGCGCACTGTGCAACATTTGTGGTCGATCTGTGAGGATATGCTAGAGCTCTGCCCTGAGGCAACCCTGATGCAATACGTCAACCCAATGGCGATCAACACATGGGCGATTGCACGCAAATATCCAACCATCAAACAGGTTGGCCTATGTCATTCTGTTCAAGGTACAGCAAAAGAACTGGCGCATGATCTGGACATTCCAGTGAGTAACATTCGCTACGAATGCGCAGGCATCAATCACATCGCCTTTATGCTAAAATTCGAGCAAAGACTGCCTGATGGCAGTTACCGTGATCTCTACCCTGATCTTTTGGCGGGCTATGCCAATGGCACCCTACCAAAGCCAAACGATCACAACCCGCGTTGCCCGAACATCGTGCGATATGAGATGATGACCAAGGTTGGATATTTCTTGACCGAAAGCTCTGAACACTTTGCGGAATACACGCCGTGGTTCATCAAAGAGGGCCGCGAAGACATACTCGAAAAGTTCCAAATTCCGCTGGATGAATATCCAAAGCGTTGTGTCGAACAGATCGCGAATTGGGAAGAAGAACGCGAAAGGTTGAACACATCCGACACGATTGAAATCAAAGAAAGCCACGAATACGCCTCAGAGATTGTGAACTCGATCTGGACTGGCACGCCCTCTGTGATCTATGGCAATGTGCCAAACTTCGGTTTGATCGACAATCTCCCCCAAGGCTGTGCTGTCGAAGTGCCCTGTTTGGTCGATGCCAATGGCGTGCAGCCCACGGCCGTCGGCACCCTGCCCCCGCAGCTCACAGCGATCATGCAATCCAACGTCACCGTGCAAGGGCTCGTGGTCGAAGCGCTGATGACGCAAGACCCTCAGTACATCTATCACGCCGCCATGATGGATCCGCACACAGGCGCAGAACTCGATCTGGATCAAATCTGGGCTATGGTGGACCGTCTGCGCCAAGCTCATGGCGATTGGTTGCCAAAATGGGCGCAAGTGTCCAAATGATTTGCTAACTTTGCCCATGGACAAAAACGCTAAACACATCGCAATCGTCGGGGGCGGCACCGCAGGTTGGTTGGCGGCCCTCGTTTTAAAGCGGGCCGCCGAAAAGGCGGGACAAACCATTCGGTTTTCGGTCATTGAAGCACCCGACATCCCGACCGTGGGGGTGGGCGAAGGATCGACATCGGTGTTTCGCCAAGTTCTCTTGGATCTTGGTATAGATGAAAGTGAATTTTTGCGCGAAACGGGAGCCACATTTAAATTTGGCATCCATCACAAAGGCTGGCGCGCAGGTGGAAAGCACTTCTTTGGGCCTATTGATGATCCCAATGCGCTCGGCCCTGTCCCTGCGGGCCTGCCAGCAAACTGGTTGCACCACGCCCGCATCGCTTCAGGAAAATCACTGGCTGACGCGCATCTGTTCACCGCTTTGATGCGCGCGCGTAAATCCCCCTTTGCGCGCAGTGCTACTGGTGACCCGATTGCGCTGAGCCCTTTTCACCACGCATATCATTTCGACCAAGCGCGCCTTGGCGCTTTCTTGGCACGCAAAGCCAAGAACATTGACCACATACGCGCGCAAGTCGCAGGGCTAAAACGTGCCTCCAGCACAGGGAATATAACGGATTTGATCATGACAGATGGTGCGGCCTTGCCCGTCGATTTTGTTATCGATTGCACAGGCTTTCGGCGGGCTATTATCGGCGAATTGCAAGCGGGCTGGACCTCTTACGGAAAGTTTCTGCCGCTCAATCGCGCCATGCCCTTTTGGATGGAGCACGACCCAAACAAAGACATCGCCCCATACACCACAGCGCAGGCCGTGGATGCAGGCTGGATCTGGGCTATCCCTGTCCAAGACCGCATGGGCTGCGGCTATGTTTTCAGCGATGCCCATATAACTCCAGACGCGGCACAGGCCGAGATTGAAACAAAGCTTGGCAAACCGATTGAACCCCGTGGGGTTTTGTCAATCGAGCCAGGCAGATTGAACCACGCATGGGTCAACAACTGTGTCGCGATCGGCTTGGCGCAAAGCTTTCTTGAACCGCTGGAAGCCACATCAATTCATGGCAGTTTGGTGCAAACCTTGATCTTGACCCGCCTCTCATTCGATACCCTATTGGGCCCGAAAGCGGCACAGGCGCGCATCAAGTATAACATGACAGTCGCCAGACAAGTTAATGATTTTGCACAATTTATCAATTTACACTACGCAGGCGGAAGAACCGATACAGCGTTTTGGACCGATATGACCCACAGCGGTCTTACAGGCCAGACACAGGCGCAGCTGCGCCATTGGCAGGCCCATCCGGTCACCCGCGCTGACTTCCAACCCTTCGCAGGCAACCTGCCACATGTGGAAGAACAGCTTTACGCCCCTGTTTTGGCGGGGCTTGGGAAGTTGCCCGCGGCCTGTGCCAAACAGGTCTTCGCAAACCATCCCCGCCTTAAAGCGCAGGCGCGCAAAACCCTTATGCAGCTTGACCGCGAATTTAAATCAGCGGCCCTGCGCGCCCTTGGGCACCGTGCATATTTAACCCAGCTTTAGATCGGGCGCCGACAATCCGCCCGTTCTCACAGGCCAAGACAGCCATAGATGACAGCTTAGCGCGCTTTGCTAAAGTGATAGCTGACATGATGACGATATGTTTCATCGCTGCGCAAAACCGCATTTGGAAACTGCGGGTGATTGGGCGCATCGGGCCAAGCCTGTGTTTCGAGCGCCAGCCCCGCGAATGGTCCGTAACGGCGCCCCTCTAAGCCAGAAAGGCCTGACTTGGGAAACCCTGCGGCATCATAGACTTGCAAGCCAGGCTGATCCGTTGCGACCCGCATGGACACACCCGAGGTTTTGCCCGTCAAAATGGCAACATCACGAATGGTTTTTCTGGGCACAGGCTTGGTCGTCAGGCAAAAATTGTGATCAAGACCGCGCTGGCCGATGGTCTCAGCGGTTTGAAAATCGAACTTTGTCCCAGCCACAGGTTTGATTTCGCCAGTGGGGATTTGACCATCATCCACAGGCAGGTAATGCGCGGCATCCACCTGTAAGCTGTGATCCGAAATCTCTGGGCTATCATCAAGGTTGAAATAGCTGTGATGGGCAAAGGAACAGGGCGTGGCTTGGGTGGTCGTGGCCGAGATATCAAAACTCAGCCCCCCTGCCTGCGTTAATCGGATATCGCATAAAACAGTCAATTCACCTGGAAATCCCATATCTCCATCCGCCAAAACAAGACGCAGGCAAACATGCGAGGTCGAAACATCTGCGATGGTCCAATTGCGCTGCCCCGTGCCCGTCTCACCTCCATGCAAGGCCTGTATGTCGCCCGTTTTTCGTGTGATCTGATAGTCAGTGCCATCAAGGGAAAACCGCCCCTGTGCGATGCGATTGGCAAACCGCCCTACCAAGGCGCCGAAATAGGTGAAAGGCCCAAAATAGGGCGCAAGTGTCGGCGCCCCCAAGACCAAAGGATGGTCCACACCCTCCAGTCGCAAATCTTGAACCGTGGCCCCATAGGTTAGGATGCGCGCCTTCAAGCCACCGCCTGACAAAGCAATGCAATGAACGGTTTCGCCGTCAGGCATTTCGCCGAATTTAGATATATTATTTTCCATAGTCTCACTATTGATCTCTGCGAGACGAGGTCAATCATTGATCTGGGTTTTGTATGATTTCCAACACTTTATGCGACAGGAAACGCCGTGCGTGCCAGATGACAGGGGGATAGTGCTAGCAGAAATGTTTACACGGGCGCCCCCTGTTTGGGAACGCCCATTTTTTTCGAAAGCGCCTTAGATGGCAGCGCCCATAACCACATCAGGAAGCCATGTCGCAATGCTCGGGAAAAAACACAGCAAGACGATCGCGATGACCATACAAGCCACAAAGGGCATAGATCCCTTGAGGATGGTCTTAAGCGAAATATCAGGCGCGATGCCGTTGATCACATATAGGTTCAGCCCCACAGGCGGCGAGATCAGGCCGATTTCCATGTTGATGGTCAAAACCACAGCGAACCAAATGGGATCAAAGCCAGCGGCAGTAATGATCGGCAGCAAGATCGGCGCGGCCATCAAAATCACAGCAACTGGGGGTAGGAAAAACCCAGCAACCAGCAAGAACAACATGACAAAGCACATTAGAATCCAACGGTTTACATCCAGCGTGCCGATCCATTCGGCAATGGCTTGGGTGATGAACAGGCTTGACAGCATGTATGAAAACACCCCTGCCGCTGCGATGATAAACAAGATCATAACGCTTTCTTTGGTGCTGTCGCGCAGCACAACCCATAGGTCTTTCGGGTTCCAAAGCTTATAGATGACCATCGCAATCAAAAGACACAGCAAAGCCCCAACAGCCGCAGTTTCCGAAGGGGTCGCGATACCGCCGTACATGGCGTAAAGCACCCCAACGATGATGGCGAGGAAAGGCAAAACTCTGGGCAGAATTTCGAACTTTTCTTTCCAGCTGTAGCTGCCAACGTTCAAAAGCTGTTTGTCGCCAGATTTCCAAGTGGAATACAAAGACCACGCCATAAACAGCGCAACAAGCAATAGACCTGGCATAACACCAGCCAAAAACAAACGCCCAATCGAGGTCTCAGTGGCGATACCGTAGACGATCATCGTCACAGAAGGTGGGATCAAAATCCCCAAAGTGCCACCTGCCGCGATGGACCCCGCCGCGACACCGTCAGGATAACCGCGTTTGCGCATCTCAGGGATGCCCATTTTACCGATCGCAGCACAGGTCGCAGGACTGGACCCAGACATGGCCGCAAACAATGCGCAGGCGCCCAGATTTGAAATCACCAAACCTCCTGGCACACGGGTCAACCAGCGTTCCAGCGCCTCATATAGGTCTGCGCCCGCGCGCGTTGATGCAATCGACGAGCCCATGATGATAAACATCGGGATCGCAAGCAGCGCAAAGTTATCGAGCTTTCCAAACAGAATTTCAGGCAAAAGCTCTAAGGACCGCGCACCGTCGAAGATCAGCAAAAAGCCTGCGGAAACAATCACCAAACCGATGGCAACAGAGACCCCAGAGAACAACACAAGAATGGTAGAAATAGCGACAAATGCGCCAAGCAAAAGCGGATCCATTATAAGTCCTCCAAGCCAAAAGGTTTATCGATTTTAAGGACGACTGCGACAAGATCCGCGATAAGTTGCAGCATAAGCAGCGCAAAACCGACTGGCAAAGCAAGGTAGGGTATCCACAATCTTACGCCCCAAACCGTATCCGATTTCCAGTTTCGTTCAAATGTAAGGTGCCAGTATTCATAGCCGTGGAACAACAAAACCCCCACCATCACGATAGACAACGTTAGGGTGATCACACATAGAATATAGCGCCCACGCGCAGGCAAAAGCAGAGGCACAAGATCGACATTCACATGGCCGCGCAATCTTTGCACATAGGCCAAACCAATCAATGTTGATGCGATCGCCAGATAAATCACGGCCTCTGTTTGCCAAATCGTTGACCCGTTAAGCACAAATCGGATGAAAATCATTTGGCATGTAATAGCGACAGCGGCCACGATCATTGCGGCGGAACACCAGCCTGCCAATGTCGAAATCGCGGCAACTGCGTGCAAAAACGGATTGCCGCCCGTCTGCGCGACACCCGCTGAATTTTTGGTTGCCATATGAGCAATCCTTTCAGAATTTTTACGAAGTTGGGGCGGCTGGCTGATCTGCCAAGCCGCCCTCATTGATCATTCGACAGCAAGGGCCATATCGAGCAGCGCTTGACCGTCAGGCAGGTCTTCGACAAATGCCTTATAGGATGTCTCTTGTGCCAAAGCGCGCCATGCTTCGAAATCTTCTGGCGACATGCGCGCGATTTCAACACCAGCATCACGGAAGACCTGTTCAGAGGCAGCATCTTCCAACTTTGCTTCTTCTAGGTAAAAGGCCTGCGCTTCGGCCGCTGCGGCCAAAAGTGCGTCTTGTTGGTCTTCGTTTAGGCCTTCAAATGTCGACTTGTTCATCAAAAGCGGCTGATACATGAACCAAAGCGCCACATCGCCTGCGGGGGTATAACAGGCTGCTTGTTCGTAAATCCGATAGGATACAAATGACGATGAAGACGTATTGGCCGCGTTCAAAATGCCCGTTTGCATCGCGCTATAGATCTCAGATGAGGACATAGATGTGATCGAAGCCCCTGCCCCCGCCAGCATCTGTTCAAAGGCTTTGCCCGCCGCGCGGATCTGTAGACCTTCGACATCATCAGGCGAAGTGATACAGCCGTCAGCCCCAACAAAACCGCCCGCCAGATAGCCATGAACCAAGACCATGACATCATCGTCGGCCATGCGCGCTTCAAGTTCTTTCATGAACGGTGAGGCGCTCAGACGCGCTGCGTGATCGTGATTGCGCACAAGGCCAGGCATCAAGGTTAGGTTGAAGGCAGGTTGCTGACCGCCTGCATAGCTGAGCGGCAAAACAGTCATATCAAGCAAACCACGGCTGAGTGGGCGATACTGTTCGCGGGCCTTAAAAAGCGAACTGGAACCAAAGATTTTAATGTCCAAATCCACGTCAGCAGCTGCGACGCCATCGGCGACCATCTGTGCGACTTGGTGACGAATATCACTGGTCGACCATTGGTGAGACAAGCGCAATTCTTCCGCCTGTGCCATTGATCCCAGTCCCATGGACAGGGCCATTGCGGCCGTCATCATCAAATTCTTTTTCATAGTTTCCTCCCTTAGTGAGCCGATTCTCCACAAGTCGGCAATGCTGCATGGTTGCCCTTACTGCACTTCAGGTCAACAATTCTGTATACAAGAATTAATTTCTTGCGTCCCAGTTAGAGTCTTCCCCCTATTTACTCCGCATTCAACAGGTGATCTTCTATCCAATCAAGGCTTCGCTTTATCTCGCCTGTCGTGACGTTTTAGGGGGCACAACATTTCGCATATGCCTGCCTGATGCGGTTGTCTTTGACCTTGCGTCACTTGCCGCACAGCCCTTGGGCAAAGATGCAGTTGTTTCTAACACCATAAAAGACATACTCATCAGCGTAAACGTGTTGGGAGGCACCAAATGCAAACTGAGGTTGAAGAAAACGAGCCGTTAAAGACCGCCCGCATTTTAATTGTAGATGACGAACCCGGCATGCGGCACTTTCTGGTCAAAACGCTTAAACCCATTTGCGCAAGGGTCGATGAAGCCCCCGATGCACAAACTGCCGAAAAGCTGTTATCGCAAAAACAATATGATGTGATGGTGCTCGATAACATTATGCCTGGCCAAAAAGGGCTTGAATGGCTTCAGACCCAGCGTGACAAAGGTGGTATCACCGATATCATTATGATCACCGCCTATGCCGATCTGCAAACCGCGATTGATGCGATGCGGGCGGGCGTTTCGGATTTTCTGATAAAGCCATTCCGATCAAACCAGATTATGAATGCCCTACGGCGCAGTTTGGATGTCGCAAAACTCAAGCGCGAAAACTTTCTGCTCAAACGCGAACTTGAAACGGCCTCTGCTGGAAACCGCCGTCGAGAATTGATCGGAAAATCGGCGATTATTTCTGACCTGCGTGAGACGCTAGAACGCGTCGCGCCCCTGTCGACACCCATTTTGATCACAGGCGCATGTGGGTCGGGCAAAGAAGTCGCCGCACGCCACATCCACAACCATTCACCGCGCGCCAACGCCCCTTTTGTGTCGATTCAATGCGGCGCAATTCCCTCAGACATGATCGAATATGAATTGTTTGGTCATGCGGCGGGGGCTTTTCCCAGCGCGCAAACAGAACGCGAAGGACTGCTGGCTTCAGCTTCGGGCGGGACTGTGTTTTTGGATGATGTCACCGAACTGAGCGCCAATGCGCAGACTGCGCTTTTACGTGTCTTGGAAAACGGCATCATCCGCCCCATAGGCACCACCCGCGATGTGCAGTTGGATTTGCGTTTTGTGATTTCCACCACCAAATCCCTGACCCAAGCGGTGGCAAAAGGCGCGTTTCGCGAAGATCTTTTGTTTCGCATCAATGTCGTCGAACTGCCCATGCCCCCTTTGAAAGAACGTGACACGGATCTGTTGGATTTAGCAGATCTGTTTCAAACAGAAATCTCTGCGGCGCTTAATTTACCGCAGCTCGAAATGTCTTCGACCGTGCGTGCGGCACTGCTGCGCTATGACTGGCCTGGCAACATCCGCGAACTGCATAATTTTGTCGAAAGATCATTGATTTTCGGGCGATATCCGATCGAAAGCTTGGACCCATCAGAACCCATGTGCAAAATCACACCGCTGGAAGAAACAGAACGGCGCGCGATACTGGGTGCCCTTGAGGCGCTGAACGGCAACAGATCAGAGGCCGCGCGTCAGCTTGGCATTTCGCGCAAGACGATTGATCGCAAATGCGCCGCTTGGGGCATATAGGCCATGTCACGCGCCTTGGATCTTTTGCGCTCTGTACGCGTGCGATTGCTGGTGATCGCGCTTTTGCCGATGCTGGTTTTGCTGCCTGTGCTTTTGGGCAGCACGCTGTGGCGTTGGGAAGGCAAAGTCGACGATTTGCTGGTGAACAAAGTCAACGGCGACCTGATTATCGCCGACCAATATCTGGCAAGACTTATTGAAATGTCGGGCGAACGCATTGATGCTGTCGCGCGGTCGGTCGATCTTGAAAAGGCTCTGACATCCAAAACACAAGCCGCATTCCTAGACCAAGAACGCCTGCGCCTTGGCCTTGATTTTTTGCGCATCGCGACAGACACGCCCGCGCAAAGGCGCCTGCCCGTCATCGCCTCAGCTTTAGACGGCCAATGGCACAGCGCGGTTGATGTTTTGGACAGCAGCGAACTGGATGCGCTCTCATCGGGACTTGCCGCGCGTGCAGAAATCCCCTTGATGCCAACCCGCGCCGCAGCCCCCACGGATCGCACCCAAGAAACCCGCGGCATGATCATTCAATCTGCCGCGCCGTTGGCCTTGCCCGATGGCACGCGGGCCGCACTGGTGGGCGGGGTTTTGCTAAACCGCAATCTTGAATTCATCGATACGATCAACGCGCTGGTATACCGCGAACAAAGCCTGCCAGAGGGCAGCCAAGGCACCGCCACGCTGTTTTTGGATGACGTGCGCATCTCAACCAATGTGCGTCTGTTTGAAAACCAGCGCGCCCTTGGCACGCGCGTCTCGGCTGAGGTGCGCGCGCTTGTTTTGGACAAAGGTCAAACTTGGCTGGACCGCGCCTTTGTGGTCGATGATTGGTATATTTCCGCATATGAGCCGATTGTAGACAGCTTTGGAAACCGTGTTGGCATGCTCTATGTCGGTTTTTTGGAAACACCGTTTCGCCAAGCCAAAACCACATCTATCATTTTGCTTGTCGCGGCCTTTATCCTGATCGCGCTTTTATCAGTACCGCTGTTTTTGCGCTGGGCCTCGCATATTTTTCGCCCGTTGGAGGGCATGACCAAGACCATCGCACGGGTCGAAGCGGGCGATATGACAGCGCGGAATAACCCGCCAAAAGACGGCGGCGAAATTGCGCAGGTCGCTGGCCATTTCGATGATCTCTTGGATCAACTGCAAGAGCGGGACCGCGAATTGCGCGACTGGGCCAAGAGCCTTGAGACCAAGGTCGAAGACCGCACCCGCGATCTGCGCCAAGCCAATCATCGGCTGGAACGCACCACCGAGCGGCTGATCATGTCGGAAAAACTGGCCGCCGTGGGCGAAATCACGGCGTCTGTTGCCCATGAAATCAACAATCCTGTGGCTGTGATCCAAGGTAATCTCGACCTTGCGCGCAGCACCTTGGGGGACAAAGCGAATGAAGTGGATTATGAATTTCGCCTGATAGACGATCAACTGTACCGCATCGGGGTGATCGTATCGAAATTGTTGCAGTTCGCCCGCCCAGAGGAATATTCAGGGTCAGAAAACCTGATCAACCCGTCCGAAGTGGTGCAAGACTGCATCGTGCTGACGCAACATCAAATCACCAGTGCTGGCATCACAAGCACTCTGTCAGCCGATAGCGCTTTGCAAGTAAAGATGTCACGCACAGAGCTGCAGCAGGTTGTTGTCAATCTGATCTTGAATGCGGTCCATGCAATGCCCGCTGGCGGCAAGTTAAGCATCGCAACCCGTGACTGCGCGGGCGGTGTCATGATTTGTGTCACTGACACGGGCACAGGGATTGCGCCCGATATACGCCGCCGCATTTTTGATCCCTTCTATACAACAAAACAAGCACAAGGCACGGGCTTGGGCCTGTCCATCAGTCAACAGCTTGTGAGTCGTATCGGTGGGCGCATTGCTGTAGAGTCCACCCTAGGCCAAGGCAGTACCTTCACAGTTTTCTTGCCTGTGGGAAAATAAGTTCAAAATGCTCTATTTGGACAAAATGTCCCAGATCAGCCGCATCGCGGGTGCGATACGGGACAAAACAGCCCACAAAGGTACAACTCGGACCACATATACGGACATAAATTCCATACAAGCTATTGATATATAACACTAAATAAGTTGACAGCCCTTCCCCCAATCTGTCTTTCCTTACCCTGCATGCCAATGCATGCCGCTGCGCAAACTTAGGAGGAGCTTGCAGTCAGTGTGCTCTAGGGAGGAAAATCCATGAAAAACACCGCAAGCGGTCCGCTCGCTTTTTTACACAAAAGTCACATCATTGCCGAGCCCGGCTATAATCGTTGGCGCGTGCCGCCAGCATCCATCGCCATCCACCTGTGTATCGGGTCGGTCTATGCGTGGTCTGTCTTCAATCTGGCTTTGACACGCGAACTCGGCGTTGTGTCCGCCAGCGCTGATGACTGGAGCCTCAGTTCCGTCGTCTGGATCTTTTCTGTTGCCATCGTATGCTTGGGCCTTGCTGCGGCTTTCGCAGGCAAATGGCTAGAAGAGGTCGGCCCCCGCATGGTGGGCGTTGTTGCAGCCTTCCTGTGGGGCGGCGGCTTTGTTTTAGGGTCAATCGGCATCTCATCTCATCAACTTTGGATGGTCTATCTGGGCTACGGGGTCTTTGGCGGCTGCGGTTTGGGCCTTGGATATGTCTCGCCTGTGTCCACGCTTTTGCGCTGGTTCCCTGATCGGCGCGGTATGGCGACAGGTATGGCGATCATGGGCTTTGGCGGCGGCGCGATGATTGCGGCGCCCATCAAGGGCTGGTTGCTTGGCCTTTATGCAAAAGCCCCTGAATTTCTTGGCGCGCAAGATGCAGTGACAACTGTTGTCGAAAACGGTCGGGTTTTTGCCGAAACCGCAGCGGGTCAAGTCGAAGTTGTGATCGCCTCAGCCGCACAAGCCGCAGATTTTGGCGGGCAAGCTGGATTATATGTGATCGGCACAGGCGACACGGGCGCATCGCAAACGTTTTTGACGCTCGGTATTGTCTATTTCATCGTTATGGTGCTCGCGGCCTTTCAATACCGTGTGCCTGCACCAGACTGGAAACCTGAAGGATGGGAACCCAAAACAGTGACCTCTGGCATGGTGTCGCAAAACAGCGTGCATATTGATCAAGCCCTCAAAACACCGCAGTTCTGGCAGCTTTGGCTTATGCTGTGCCTGAATGTGACCGCGGGTATCGGCGTGATCGGGGTGGCCAAAACCATGATGTCGGAAATCTTTGGCTCGGTCATGCCGCTTGTCGCCACTGCCGCTTTCGCCTCAACTTATGTTTTGATGATTTCAGTCTTTAATATGGTCGGGCGTTTCTTTTGGGCGTCAACCTCGGACTATATCGGACGCAAAGCGACTTACATGTGCTTTTTCGTTCTGGGCACCTTATTGTATCTCTCGATCCCCTTCTTTGCCTCTGCTGTGGCAACCAACCCTTCGATCATCTATCTGATCGGTTTCTACGTCGCGACGATGATCATTTTCTCGATGTATGGCGGCGGCTTTGCCACCATTCCAGCATATCTCGCGGATATGTTTGGCACCATGCATGTAGGCGGCATTCATGGGCGTTTGCTGACGGCTTGGTCGCTTGCAGGTGTGCTGGGACCATTGGCGATTACATCTCTGCGCCAAATGTCGGTGACAGCCGCGATCCAAGACCTGTCTGCGAAAGTTGATCCCGCAGCCTTTGCGGAAAAATTCGGAGCGCCCCTCGCGCAGCTTGATCAATTGGTCGCGGCCAAAACTGTCACAATTGCCCGATTGATGGAAATCGCCCCAGGCGGTACCATTGACCCGACACCATCTCTATACAATACAACGATGTACTGTATGGCGGCGCTTTTGGTGGTGGCATTCTTTGCGAACCTGTGGATGCGCCCTGTAAAAGCACACCACCACCATGAAGAACCAGACATGCAAGCCGTTCCTGGGGAATAGAGAACACCGAGCGGGGGTGGCGCGTACTGCCCCCGCTCTTTATCTCGTCATCGGGATCTTTGTTTGAAGGGTCATAAACCGTAGGAAAGCCAAATCATGTTAGACAAGCTTGAAATGTTCGTAGCGCTTGCGCGTGAAGGCCACTTTGGTCGCGCCGCTGAGAGCTTGAATATTGCACAGCCCACCCTGTCTGGCGGTATCAAACAGCTTGAAGATCAGCTTGGCGTGCAACTGGTGCACCGTGGATCGCGCTATGGCGGCCTGACACCCGAAGGGCAATCTGCGCTGACATGGGCAAAACGGATTTTGCGGGACACAAAGCATTTGCGCGATGAAATGCGCATGGGACACAAAGGCCTCTCAGGCGAGGTGCGCATCGCGGTGATCCCGACCGCACAAACATGGGCGGCGCGACTGTGTTCTGCGTTTTCAAACAAGCACCCCAACGTCAGGTTCACGCTATTGTCCCGCACATCCCGCGAAATCCTTCAGATGTTGGATGATTTTGAAGTCGATGCGGGCATTTCTTATCTTGAGAACGAACCCATGGGCAGGGTCGATACAGCGCCTTTGTACGAAGAAAGCTATACGGTTGTCTGTGCGCAATCCTCTCCCTTTGCCCAAAACACCCATATGAAATGGGCCGACCTAAACGATGCACCTTTGGCCTTGCTGACGCCCGATATGCAAAACCGTCGCATCATCGACCAGCTTTTGGCCCAAAACGGTGTCACTGCGCGGCCCTGTATCGAATCCAATTCGACGATCGCCTTGGTGGCCAATGTCGCGGCGGGCAATTGCATGACGATCTTGCCAAAGGACATGGCAGAATTTCTAACTGTCGGCAAAAATCTGGCGCTGGTGCAACTTGAAGGAAGCGTGTCAAAGCATCCCGTGGGCTTGGTTCTTCCCCATAGAGATCCGCGATCACCCGTTCTTGCTGCCTTGCTGACCGAGGCCAAAATCCTGACAAAACCCGATTGATCGAGAAACGCGATCACCCAACGCAAAAGCATTATTGATCTGCAAAGCTCTAAGTGTTTCAAATAATTAAGATCAGGAGGAGACAAAATGCCAACGCCCGAAGCCACTATTGATAGCGCCCAAATAGGCCGCATCATCAGCAGCCACACAGACTTAGAGGGACCGTTGCTGCCGATTTTGCACGCCTTGCAAGACGCGTTTGGCTTTGTCCCGTCCCAAGCACATGCCCCGATTGCCGAGGCATTGAACATCACCCGCGCTGAATTGCATGGGGTGATCAGCTTTTATCACGATTTCCAAACAGCCCCACAAGGGCGCCATGTATTGAAAATCTGCCGCGCAGAAGCCTGTCAGTCTGTGGGCGGTAAAGCTTTGGCCGAAAAAACGCTGGCCAAACTTGGGCTGGATTGGCACGGCACAACGCCCAATGGCGCGGTCACAATTGAGCCTGTGTATTGCCTTGGCCTATGCGCCTGTGCGCCAGCGGTCATGATCGGCGATAAGGTCATTGGCCGCGTGGATGACACGCGCATGGACAGCATCATTTCGGAGGCTGGCGCATGAAAATCACCGTCCCTATGGATAGCGCAGCCAAAGCCGTTGGCGCAGATGAGGTCGTAGAGGCCCTGCTTGCGGTCGCAAAAGACAAAGGCATCGAGATCGACATCACCCGTACGGGAACGCGCGGCATGATCTGGCTTGAACCTTTGGTCGAGGTCGAAATTGACGGTGTGCGTCACGGCTTTGGCCCTGCCACACCCGCCGATGCAGCCGCCATTTTGGATGGCAGCAGTGACAAAGCCCTCGGCCCCGTCGAGGCGCTTGATTGGATGAAACGCCAAACACGGCTGACCTTTGCCCGTGTTGGTATCATAGACCCGCTGTCGCTGGACGACTATCAGGCCCACGGCGGTCTGGCGGGTTTGAAACGCGCCTTATCCCTGACAGGCCAAGAAATCACCGATGAGGTCAAAGCCTCAGGTCTGCGCGGGCGTGGTGGCGCGGGCTTTCCCACAGGGATCAAATGGCAAACAGTCCATGATGCGGACGCGCCGCAAAAATACATCGTTTGCAACGCCGATGAGGGCGACAGCGGCACCTTTGCCGACCGTATGATCATGGAAGGCGACCCTTTTACCCTGATCGAAGGCATGGCCATCGCGGGGCTGGGTGTTGGGGCGACCAAAGGCTATGTTTACCTGCGCTCTGAATATCCTGACGCCATCAACGTGATGCGCAAAGCCGTTGATATCGCCCGCAAAGCTGGTGTGCTTGGGGCTGATGTGCTTGGCGCGGGTCGTGCTTTTGATATGGAAATTCGCATGGGCGCTGGCGCTTATGTCTGCGGCGAAGAAACATCTCTGCTCAATTCACTCGAAGGCAAGCGCGGTGTTGTGCGCGCCAAACCACCCCTGCCCGCCCTAGAAGGATTTCTAGGCCGCCCCACTGTGGTGAACAACGTGATCAGTCTGGCCACGGTCCCTGTCATTTTCGAAAAGGGCGCGCAGCACTATGCAGATTTCGGCTTGGGGCGGTCGCGCGGCACTGTGACCTTACAGATCGCGGGCAATGTCGCACGCGGTGGATTGTTTGAAACCGCCTTTGGCATTGGCCTTGATGAGGTGGTGAATGATCTGGGCGGCGGCACTTTGTCTGGGCGTCCTGTGAAAGCGGTGCAGATCGGCGGACCTTTGGGCAGCTACCTGCCCGTGTCGAAATTCGATGCCAAACTCGGCTATGAAGAACTCGACAGCCAAGGCGGGCTGCTCGGTCACGCGGGGCTGGTCGTCTTTGATGATACGACCGATATGCTGGGCATGGCACGGTTTGCGATGGAATTTTGCGCGGTGGAAAGCTGCGGAAAATGCACGCCTTGCCGCATCGGCGCTGTGCGCGGTGTCGAAACGATTGATAGAATTGCCCAAGGCGACATGGAGGCTTTGCCCTTGCTGGCGGACCTTTGCGAAACCATGAAAGACGGGTCTTTATGTGCGCTGGGCGGGTTCACCCCCTTGCCCGTCATGTCTGCCGTGACCCATTTCCCTGACGCGTTTTCTCAGACCAAGGAGGCTGCCGAATGAAAGATTTCATCATTCCCGACGACACTGACATGGGCACCCCCGCCAAAGAGGGCGCGCCAGTATCCTTGATCATCGACGGTTTTGACGTGACCGTGCCCGAGGGCACCAGTGTCATGCGCGCGGCCGCAGAGGCAGGCATCAAAGTGCCGAAACTCTGCGCCTCTGACAATCTTGAAGCCTTTGGATCATGTCGCCTCTGCGCCGTTGAAATCGAAGGACGCCGCGGTGTTCCTGCCTCTTGCACCACCCCCGTTGCCGAAGGCATGGTCGTGCGCACCCAATCCGAAAAGGTCCGCAAAATTCGCAAAGGCGTGATGGAGTTGTATATCTCGGATCACCCGCTGGATTGTCTGACATGTTCGGCCAATGGCGATTGCGAATTGCAAGATATGGCGGGCGCAGTTGGCCTGCGCGATGTGCGTTACAAAGCCCCTGAAAACAAAGAGTTGGCAAACCACTTTGCCACGCGCAACACCTCTGGCGAAGCCAATCCCGAATGGATTGCCAAAGACGACAGCAATCCCTATTTCACCTATGATCCGTCAAAATGTATCGTCTGCAACCGCTGTGTGCGCGCCTGTGAAGAGGTCCAAGGCACATTTGCTTTGACCATATCTGGACGCGGGTTTGACAGTCGCGTTTCTGCGGGTGCAGCGGACGACAGTTTCCTGACCTCTGACTGTGTATCTTGCGGGGCCTGTGTTCAGGCCTGCCCAACGGCCACGCTGCAAGAAAAATCGATTATTGAAATGGGCACGCCAGATAAATCCGTTGTGACCACCTGCGCCTATTGCGGCGTTGGCTGTTCGTTCAAGGCGGAAATGCAGGGCGATCAATTGGTGCGCATGGTGCCCTACAAGCACGGCAAGGCCAACCGCGGTCATTCTTGCGTCAAAGGGCGCTTTGCCTACGGCTATGCCAGCCACAAAGATCGCATTCTCAATCCGATGATCCGCGACAAGATCGAAGACCCGTGGCGCGAAGTGTCATGGGACGAGGCGTTGAGTTTCGCGGCCAAACGGATGCGCGGCCTGCAAGACACCTACGGCAAGAAATCAATCGGCGTCATCACATCAAGCCGCTGCACCAATGAAGAAACCTTTTTGGTGCAAAAACTCACCCGTGCGGTGTTTGGCAATAACAACACCGACACCTGTGCGCGGGTCTGCCATTCGCCCACGGGCTACGGGCTTGGCCAGACCTTTGGCACCTCTGCGGGCACGCAGGATTTCGATTCAGTCGAGCATACAGATGTGGTTGTCGTGATCGGCGCCAACCCCACCGACGGGCACCCTGTTTTTGCCAGCCGTCTGAAAAAACGCCTGCGCGCTGGGGCAAAGCTGATCGTCATTGATCCGCGCAGGATTGATCTGGTGAAATCGGCGCATATCGAAGCCGCCCACCACCTCCCCCTGCGTCCAGGCACAAACGTGGCGGTCGTCACGGCACTGGCCCATGTGATCGTCACAGAAGGCTTGATGGATGAGGCGTTTATCCGCGAGCGCTGCGATTGGGACGAATTCCAAACCTATGCCGAATTTGTCAGCGATCCCCGTCATAGCCCTGAAGCAAACGAAATGCTGACAGGTGTGCCCGCATCCGATCTGCGCGCCGCCGCGCGCACATTTGCCGCAGGTGGCAATGGCGCGATCTATTACGGGCTCGGCGTCACAGAACATTCGCAAGGCTCAACTACTGTTATGGCCATTGCCAATTTGGCGATGCTCACAGGCAATATTGGCCGCAAAGGCGTGGGCGTGAACCCGTTGCGCGGTCAAAACAACGTGCAAGGCTCTTGTGATATGGGGTCCTTCCCGCACGAGTTGCCAGGCTATCGTCATGTCAAAAACCCCGAGGTCCGCGACCTGTTTAAAGAAGCATGGGGGGTCGATATCGATCCAGAACCTGGCCTGCGCATTCCCAATATGCTGGATGCAGCCGTGCATGGCACCTTTAAAGGATTGTATTGCCAAGGCGAAGACATCTTACAATCTGACCCAGATACCAAACATGTCGCCGCAGGTTTGGCCGCGATGGACTGCGTGATCGTGCATGACCTGTTCTTAAATGAAACAGCGAATTACGCGCATGTTTTCTTGCCTGGTTCGACCTTCTTGGAAAAAGACGGCACATTCACCAATGCCGAGCGCCGCATAAACCGCGTGCGCAAAGTGATGGCGCCGCGCAATGGCTATGCGGATTGGGAAGTGACCCAGCTTTTGGCCAATGCTATGGGCGCAGACTGGACCTACACACATCCTGCTGAAATCATGGAAGAAATCGCCGCCACAACCCCAAGTTTTGCAGGTGTTGATTATGCACTTTTGGAAGAAAAAGGCAGCGTGCAATGGCCGTGTAACGAAGACCACCCAGACGGCACGCCGCTGATGCATGTCGACGGCTTTGTGCGCGGCAAAGGGCGCTTCATCGTCACCGAATATGTGGCCACCGACGAGAAAACTGGCCCGCGCTTTCCGCTTTTGCTGACCACAGGGCGCATCTTGTCGCAGTATAACGTCGGCGCGCAAACACGCCGCACCGACAATGTGGTCTGGCATGAGGAAGATCTGCTGGAAATCCATCCACATGATGCCGAAAATCGTGGGCTGAAGGATGGCGATTGGGTCAAACTTGCCTCGCGGTCGGGTGAAACTACACTGCGCGCCACTGTGACGGATCGCGTCAGCCCAGGCGTGGTCTATACCACCTTCCACCACCCCGATACGCAGGCCAATGTCATCACAACCGATTACTCGGATTGGGCCACCAATTGCCCAGAATACAAGGTGACAGCGGTGCAGATCAGCCCCTCAAACGGGCCGACAGACTGGCAAGAAGACTATGCAGCCCAAGCGTCAAAAGCGCGCCGCATTGTCTCCGCTGCGGAATAAGGCCGTGAAAATTGCCCCGACAGTCAGCACTTTGGGCTGGTCACACCAAAAGGATGGCGCGCTGGAAATTCATCGGACCTTGCCCGAAGAAACACCAGTCGCCATCGTTTTCAATGGCTCCACCCAAGCTGTGATGATGGCAACGCCTTGCAATATTGAAGATTTCGCTTACGGGTTTGCGCTGACCGAAGGGGCGATCACCGAATTCAGCCAGATCGAAAACATCGAAGTGGTCTCACATGACCAAGGGATCGAAGTCCAGATGTGGTTGGCGGAGGACCGCGCCGAAATGCTTGCCGCCAGACGGCGCAGCATGGCGGGCCCAGTGGGCTGCGGGCTGTGCGGTATTGACAGCATAGAGCAGGCGATGCGCGACTTGCCGCAGCTTGATCTTGACGCGTTTCGCATCACCCGCGCCGAAGTGGCAAGCGCGACTGATGATTTGCGATCCCATCAGAACCTACACGACCAAACACATGCCACCCATGCGGCGGGGTTTCTTGTTCCCGCGCAGGGCATCATTTTGGCACGCGAAGACGTGGGCCGCCACAATGCGCTCGACAAGCTGATCGGGGCTTTGCTGCGCGGGGGCATCGACCCGACATCTGGCGCTGTCGTGATGACCTCGCGGATTTCTGTCGATCTGGTGCAAAAATGCGCCCTTGCGGGCGTCCCTGCCCTGATTGCCGTTTCCGCCCCCACCGCGCAAGCTGTCCGCGTGGCGCAAAGCGCGCGCATTACCCTTGCCGCTTTTGCGCGCCAAGGCGGCTTTGACATCTATTCTCATCCCACTCGTATCAAAGAGGACACCCCTGATGGCACCTGATAAAATGATCAGAATGGGCAACCAAATCGCCGCGTTTTTCAGAACACAACCTGGCATTGATCCTGCGGTGAAAACACTCGAACATATCACTGATTTTTGGGAACCGCGCATGCGGCAACAATTGCGCGACTATGTTGCAGATGGCGGGGCGGGATTGGACCCAGAAGTCATCGCGGCGACTAAGATGATGGCCTAAGCGCGTCCAAGACTGCGTTTTCCCTTTGGACAGATCTAACATCGCGCCGCGTAGTATGCGCGGCCTAAAGCGCCATCACAACGCCCTGCGCCGCGCCTGAAAATCGGCTGTGTTTCGTCGAAAAATTACGACGACAGGCCGTTTTTACACCTATTTGGATCCAATTTTCATCCTGTCCTGAAGGCTGGGAAAATTTCTTTCGCGCACGCATGACACAATGCGTTGCTCGGGCTGTTGTCGTGAAACACGGGCAACGACGCCCCGAGGACTTCTGTCAAAAGTCGCACGCATGAACACAAAGCTGTGAGCGGTGGCGTATAGAGCCCTTATCCCTACTAAATCAGTCAAGATATACTTGACAAAATTAATCGACATTCATAGCACAGTCGAAATATTATTCTTCGACAAAGGCTTAGCGCGATGACATCCCCATATACATTTACCGCCACAGTTCGAAAAGCTTCAGCCAGCTTCGCTTTGGTTTTGACACTGGCCGCCTTTCAAATGCTTTCAGGCGCGCAGACGGCCCATGGGCAAGATGGTGGACAGAGCACTGCACTCAAAGATGCCCCCACAGAGCAAACTGCCACGACCACAGCGCAGTCCGTCAGCCCCGCGCCGCCAGCTATAGATACAGTTACAGCTACAGGTTCTGAAACGCGCCCCGCTGACGTCGAAGCGACTGAAACCGCAGAAAACACAGTGACGCCAGCCAAAAATCGCGCTGTGGATTTTTTACGGCAAGGCGGTCCATCTATTTGGGCCATCACCGCTTTATCTGTTGCAACAGTGGCGCTTATCTTATGGAAAACATGGCGTTTTATCCTGATCGGCGCATGGTCGCGTAACACGTCAGTGCAGGCCGTTGCGCTGTGGGAAAAGGGCGAAGTGCAAGGCGCGATTGATCTCGTATCACGCCGCCGCAGTTTTCGCGCACAGCTGACCACAGCAGCCCTAAAGGCGCGCATGAACCTATCAGATGAAAACGCCCGCGAAGAAACCACACGGGTCGCGAAAGGTCTGTTGGGACAAGCCTCATCAGGGCTGCGCGCCTTAGAATTGATCGCAACGATTGCGCCCCTGTTGGGTCTGCTCGGCACAGTTTTGGGCATGATTTCTGCCTTTCAAGCGCTGCAAGCGGCGGGCAGCCAAGCAGATCCTGCCCTCTTGGCTGGCGGTATTTGGGAAGCTTTGCTGACCACAGCCGCAGGTATGGCCGTGGCCATCCCCGCATCAGCTGCATTGACGTGGTTTGAGGCCATCATCAACGCTCTGCGTGCAGATTTAGAAGATCTATCGGCCCGCATTTTCATCGCTGATCTGCCGCAACCTGCGCAGACTGAAGCCCAAGCAAAAATGGCAGCTGAGTGATGGATCTTGGTTTCACCGAAAGACCCCGCCGCAGGCCAAGCCTTACGCCAATGATCGATGTGGTGTTTTTACTGCTGGTGTTTTTCATGCTGGCCTCACGTTTTGGCACAGACATGGTTATTCCCTTGCCTTTGGCGGGGGGCGGCGGGACATATACGGGCGCACCACGCCTGATAGATGTCACCCCCAACGAACTGCGCCTCAACAAGACCCCTATGAGCCTAGCGCAGATCATCCAAGAGCTTGCAAAACTTACAGAAAATCCGTCAGATGCGATCGTGTTGCGCGGCCTTGAGGACGCCAATTTACAGCATGTCATTTCCGTGCACGAAGCTTTGGCAGCAGCGGATTATACCAATATTGTGCTGATTGAATGACTATGAACTTCGCGCCTTCCCCGCAAAAGCCCCGTGCTGAATCCATTGTGCCAATGATCAATGTGGTGTTTTTGCTGCTGATCTTTTTCCTCATGACATCAACGCTTGTCACCCCTGAACCCTTTGAGGTCAGCCCGCCTTTAGGGCAGGCCCAAGACAACGCGCAAAGCACGCCAATTCTGTATGTCTCAAAAGACGGCGTGCTTGGGTTTGAAGACCACATGGATGAAGCCGCTTTGGCGGCATTCGCAGCCGCAGTCGCAGGCCAGACAGAGACAACAGCCTTTGCCCCACAACTGCGCGCAGATGCCCAGACAAGTGCTGCACGTGTCGCTGCGGTTTTGAAATCTCTCGCCGCGGCAGGATTAAGCAATGTATCTTTGGTGGTCGCAGCAAAATGAAACGTGTTTTTGAACCTTTAATCTTTGGCGGTCTTGCCGTCGCATTGCACTTAGGATTTTTGACCAAAGCGCCGACCGACGGGGCCGAAGCAGCAGGTAATGAAGGCGCGTCTTTGATGAGCTTGCAGGCTGCGAACGCACAGATCGAACAGATGGTCGCAGATTGGGAAAAACCCGTAGAAGTGACGCAAACAGTTGCGCCGCTTTCGCAGATTGCGCCACCACAAGACGCAGCACCTGTGGTGACGCCAACTGCGATGCCCGATCTGGCCCCGTCCCAATCGGCGGCTGTGGCTTTGCCTGATATGACCACGTCCACGCCCCAACCCCCTGTGGTTGATGCACCTGCGCCGCAACCTGTTCCGAAAATCGCGCCAAAAGCCAGACCAAAGCCGAAACCCGCTGTAAAACCGAAACCCGTCGTCAAATCTGCGCCAAGCGCCCCTGATGCAACCCAGACAGGCAAAGCATCACAGGGGCAAAACGCACAAAAGGCATCTGGCAGCGGTGGCGGGCAAGCGGCTGGCACAGCGGGAAAATCATCGGCCGCAAGCCTCAGTAAATCGCAACAGGCAAGCCTGATGGCTCAATGGGGCGCGCAAATTCGGTCACGGATCAATCGCAAAAAGCGCGCGCCACATGGGGCCTCCAAGACAGGTCGCACAACCCTGCGCATCACAGTGGCGCGCTCAGGGACAATTACAGCGGCCCAAGTGAGCGGATCATCAGGCATTGCCGCATTGGATGACGCCGCTTTGCAAGCTGTATCACGCGCAGGCAAAATGCCTTCAGCCCCCAAAGGCCTGACAGAGGCAAGCTATACATTTAACTTGCCGATTGCTTTTCAATAAAGCGTCTTACATTTTGGACTGCGGGTGGTGGCACCCTGCCCCCGCTTTTGCCCCAAATTGTTAGGATTTGGATTTTGCCTGTCGAAAACTCAAGTGTCACAGGCCCAGTTGCCCTGCATTTAAGACCCCTGAGTGCAGCAGTTTGACCTATTTGCCTATCCATGGCCCAAACGCAAAACGCGGCAAGATCAAAGCCTGCCGCGTTTATTTTATGTGTTCAGGCGCAAAGGATGATCTACGCCTGAGCTATGATTGATATAGCGATCGGATCAGAATGTGGTCGTCAGGCCGATTGAAAACAGACGCCCATTTTCACGGTAAGATGTGTCATCTGCAGGTTGTTGGTCGAATAGATTGTCGATCCCGAGGTTTAATTTTGCATTGTCCGTGAGGTTAAATGAGGCAGCAACATCGACCAAAACATATGGATCGCTGTTTTGACCTGCTGGGACGGCCTGTGCTTCTTCATCGCTAAGCTCGCCTTCGGTGATATAGCCGACCTGTTTGCCCACATAGGTCGCGCTGCCCGAGAGTGAAAAACGGTCCGTGGCGCGCCAATTGGCACCTGTCGTGATGTTCAGTTTCGGCGTTGTGGCCATGGGGAAGGCATGATCCAATCCTTCGTAGCGGAATTCGGATTTCGCCAAAAAGGTGAAGGAATTGGTCCATGTTAGAGTGTCAGAGACCTCCCACGATAGACCACCTTCGATCCCTGCAGTCGTCCCGCTTTCCAGATTGGTGCGCTCGAAGACATCAAATCCACTGCCTGCATCGGTTTCACCTGTTTTGCGTGCGCCGATCATATTGGTGATATCGTTGTAAAAGGCTGTCAGTTCCCAATCCAACACACCGCCTTGGTAGTTCACGCCGATTTCGTAATTGTCTGAGGTTTCAGGTTCGATATCGGGGTTGCCGTAAATCACACAGGGGCCAGGATAAGGTTTACAGCCATTGCCCCGCGACGACATTTTGTAATCGGGATTCAAAGTCCGCAAATCGGGGGCGACAAAAGCCTGCGCATAGCCTGCTTTCAACATGTAACCGCTGCCCAAATCGTAATTGGCGTAAAGGCGTGGCGTGAAATGGTCGCCAAAGTTTTCGTGGTGATCATAGCGCAAACCGCCCGTCACAGTCAGGCGATCAGAAATATCATAGCGCCCTTCTGCATAAAGCGCGCCTGTGACAACCTCGCCCGCGATCAAAGCGCCATCACGGTTGGTCGCAGGGTCTACAAGTTCATCTTTGGCCAATGTGCCGCCCAAAGTATAAGCCAAGCTGCGGCCATTCACAGCCGTTTCCGCGCTGAATCTTGTCTCGAATGTCAGCGTGTCATATTCGATCGGATCATTCCATTCGGTCCCCGACCATGCCGCATTTGAAGATGTTTCTTTGCGCAAATAGCTGGACAGACTGCCGTTCCCCAGCAGCCATTCATTGGTTAATGCAACACTATCGCGGGTGATCTTGGTCGTGTCATCGCCCCCGTCGGCAGCCAGATAGTTTTCATGTCCTGCGGTCGCCTCAAGCCCCCATTCGATTTCGCCGTTGGGGCGCCAGCTCAGCCTTGCGCCAAGCTCGTCGGAGTTTGATCCCTCAGACCCGTAGACCTCTTGATCTACATCGTTTTCATCAGTGTAAGTAAAAGCATCAGGCGCGTCGCGTTCGGATTTTTTAGCCCAAAGTTCCACATCCACAGTCTCGCTCAAAGGACCGCTGAGATAGCCTGAAACCTGACGGCTATCGCCCGTTGTGGCCTCTTCGCCAAAGCCGAAATTCGTGGAGACAGAGCCAGACCAAACGCCAGGTGCCTCTTTGGTGATGATATTGATCACCCCGCCCATGGCATCTGACCCGTAAAGCGTCGACATCGGCCCTCGTACAATTTCAACACGTTCGATTGCGTCAATTGGCACAACATTCAAGTCACCTTGATAATGCCGCGCAAAGCTTTTGCCCGTGCTCACCCGTTTGCCATCAACAAGCGTCAGGGTGCGGTTGGATGAAATGCCACGAAAAGACACACTTGATGTGCCATCATTGCCCCGTGTCAGGTTCAAACCAGGCACTTGGCGCAAGACGTCATTGAGATCGCGCGCGCCCTCTTGTGCTAACATCTCTTGATCGATCACCGTGATCGAAGCAGGCGCGTCTTGCACTGTCGTGGCAATACCTGAGGCGGTTGAAACTGTGATTTCATCCAGCATCATGACATCTTCATCAAAGGTCATATCCTGCGCCAAAAGCGCGACGGGAAGTGTGGTCAAAAGCGTTGTGTAAAGAACTGTCGATAATCTGGCCATGAGAGGGAGGCTCCGTTGAGTTTAAGTCCTGTAACCCACACGAAAACCAAGAAAAAACGACAGTTCCACCACGGCAATCATTACCAAACGACCTGAGTGAAACCTGTTAAATTGCTATCGCAAGCGTGGTGGAACTGTATTTTGTTTAGACTGTAAGGCTTGCGTTTAGCTGGCGTGACGGACCATAGTCTTCATCTTTTTTACTGGCAATCCGTAATCCTATTAAAACACTCAGGAAATACACCAGATCCATTCACAAAGCTGTTACTCACGCCTATTTCAAAGCCCAACACCCCAGTTTCCGACGCGCATCATTTGTGCCCCTGCCGCAGTTTCCTGCCGCGCCTTTCACCACATGTAATGCTAGGGGCAATTCAGCTAAGACATTCTGCGCTGAGCATGCAAATCTGGCCTTCCCCGCGCGCCAAACGGAATACTCCAAATGCCTGTGAGCCCCCAGATCCATAGCGCAAACACTTGCATCGGGTCGTCAATAAAGACACCCGAGAGGGAAATTACAGCAAATGTCTAAAGGGTAAGTGGCGGACAGACAGGGATTCGAACCCTGGAGACGGTCTCCCGCCTACACACTTTCCAGGCGTGCGCCTTCGACCACTCGGCCACCTGTCCGTTGGCGGGTTTCTAACGAAGTGTTTTGACGGGAACAAGCCCTCAAACGCGACAAAATGAATATTTTCCGCAGCTTGCGATTTGTGGGCTCAAAAAGACCTATCTTAGTCCAAATGAATGGCAACGCGGCGGTTCATACGCCCCTTTTTCTCGATCTTGCCAAAGCGGATACGGCCAATTTCAGATGTGCGTGCCACATGAGTGCCACCGCAGGGTTGCAAATCAACCTGCGTCACATCATCCCCAATTCGCACCAAACGCACTCGGCCCTGCCCCATCGGCGGCATGACGGACATGGTTTTGACGATGGAAGGATCGGCCAAAAGGACTTCGTCTGAAATCCATTGATCGGTCACCGGCAAATCCTGCTCAATCAGCGCATTTAAAGCCTCTTCCAGCGCTTGTTTATCTTCTGGTGGCGTATCCATGGCAAAATCCAATCGGCCCTTATCGGCCCCGATAGAGCCGCCTGTTACTGGCATAGGGATAACCACAGACAAGAGGTGCAAGGCGGTGTGAATACGCATGTGTCTATGACGGCGGCCCCAATCAAGGCGCTGCACGACTTGCGTGCCAACAGCGGGCAAGGCCGCGGGTTCTGAGGGGACAAGGATGATATCATCTCCATCGCCTTTGAGCGCAGTGGCGATACTAATCGCACCGCCTGCCCATTCCAAACGCCCGCTATCGCCAGGTTGACCGCCGCCCGTGGGATAGAAAATCGACGCATCCAAAATCAAGCCACCCTCAGGCGTATGTGCGGTGATCACCCCATTTGCGTCTTGGGTATAGGCATCGTCGCGAAACAGGGCTTGGGTCATGTCATGTCTCCATCGGCATCAACTTCGGGCACATCCACGGTGATCTGATCTTCAATCGGGATCTCTGCTTGGTTGTCTTGTGAAGTGATTTCAGGGGCGGTTTTTTCTTGTGGCTGACTTGGCGCTTTGGGCGGTGTATCACCGCGCAAGGCTTCGGGGTTTCGCAACCAGATATCGCGCTGAGCAAAGGGAATCTCAATGCCTTCAGCGCTGAATTTCTGTGCGATTTCGTGGTTCACATCGCTGGTCACTTTCAGCAATGTTTTCACGTCATACAAGATCGCGCGGACTTCGAAATCAAGCGCGTCCGCGCCAAAGCCCATGAACAAGACCTGCGGATCAATCGACTTTACCACACCAGGTTGTGCAGAGATAATGTCCCGTAACAGGCCTTCGACCTTACGTGTATCTGTGCCGTAAGCCACGCCCACTTTCAGCGTCACACGCCCCAAAGAATTGCCGCGCGTGTAGTTGGTGACTGAGTTGGAAATCAGGTCAGCGTTGGGGACAATCACATCAGTACGGTCAAAGGTTTCAACCCGCGTGGAGCGCACGGAAATATTGCGCACAAAGCCCATTTGCCCCCCCACTTCGATCCAATCCCCTTCTGACACGGGGCGTTCGATCAACAAGATGATACCTGAGACAAAGTTCTGAACAATGTTTTGCAGACCAAAACCGATCCCAACAGAAAGCGCGCCCGCAACAAGTGCCAAGGCCGATAGATCAATCCCAGCGGCCATGATGGCAAAGATGGCCGCCAAGAAAATGCCAACATAGCCCGTGCCCGACACGATGGCGGTTTGACCGCCTTTATCGATTTTGGTTTTGGGCAAAATGGTCGAGGACAAAGCCGTTTTCAAAAGCCGCGTCATGCCAAAGCCAATGGCGAAAACGATCAAGAAAGTCAGAACATTGGTGATCGACAGTTGCGCATCGCCCAAAGGCACACCTTGTTTGACGCGGGCCCAGATTTCCCACAACTGCTCAACGCGCGCGCCCCAGATGAGCGCAAAAATCGGCAAGGAACAGGCCACCAAAACAATGGACACCAAAACAGGGATCAACCCGTCAGTTTGGCCGTCTTCATTCCGCGCGATGGCATTGTAAAGATCAGAGACAAAGCGCGATAAAACCAGCAAAAGCGCCAAAAGCCACAGCGTCAAAACAAAGGGAAACACGATCCCAGAGGCTGCTGACATATAGCCAATAGCGCCCAAGATAATGGCCAAAGGCGCGGCCACGCGCATGATTTTAACGGCCGTGTTGGTCACCAAGGTAACAAAGCCAAACGTAGGGCTTGAGCCGTCAATCACGTCTACGTCGTCTTGCTGTGCGCGATCAACAGCGGCAAATATCAGCGCCAAACGAAACAAGGATAGGGCTGAGATCACCACCAAAGGATAGCGCAAAACATTCAAAGTTTCAGGCGCATAGCCATCTATCACCGCAAGTTTCGCCAGCAAAAGATTGATACCATACATCACGGCCATAAAGCCCAAATGCCCACTGGCTTCGCGGGTTTGCAATGGGGTCAAATCAAAGACCGCATCGGATGTTTCGCTGTCAAACAGAGCTTGGCCAGACAGCCAGCGCGCAATGAAATAACACAGGCCGATGGTGGGCAGCGCATCGAATATCGCGACACCGCGTTCCCCCAAGAGCCCCGATACCTTTGCCGCTTCTGTCAGTGCGAAAAGTCCAGCGGTGGGCAAAATAACCTGACCGATAGAGCTGATAAAATCAGAGACCGCGCGCCCCGCTTTGCCGCGCACCCATGATTTAATCTTGCCCGTCACAAAAAGCGACACAGACCGCCCGCGCACCAAAAGCAATAGGCCCAATAAGATCAGCCCGAAAATAGTGGCGGCATTTGCTTTTAACGTGGCCTGCGCACGGGGGTCGCGGGTGTTTTCGATCACCACATACCAAGCGGTCAGCCCTGTTTGGGTCAGATCAGCAATCGCTTGCGGCCAGTCGACAGGATTCAAGGGGGTTGGCCCCAATTCCATCAAGGCATCGGTTTGGCGTGCGATCAAAATACGGTCAATTTCGCCGATCAAACCATCAGCGCGTGTAAAGGACTCTTCGGCATTGCGCACAGGCGCCAAAGCAAGTTCCAACTGCGTGGCCAATTCCTTGCGACGCTCTGCAATGTTTTCAGGCTCTTCTTCACCCTCGGCAGGTTCGGGGCCAAGGCTGGAAATCTGCGCGCGCAATGTATCGATACGGGCCGAATTGGCAGATTGAGCCCCCAAGAACTGCGACCGCCACTCAACCAAATCACTGCGAACATTTTCTAATGCGGCATCATCAGGTGCGCCATCTTGCAAGGATTGTTCGGTGGCACTGGCGATGTCTTCCCAAGCTTTATAATCAGGCGCGCCAGCATCTTGCCCCCATGCTGACAGTGGCAAACATAGGGACAGGACAAGACAAAAAGTCAGAAAAAATTGGCGCATTATACCTCGTAGACGTCAGGCAGAGGGCGGGGGCCACTGTCGAGCCATTTTGGCACTGGCAATCCCTTTTCTTTCAAGAATTCAGGATTGAACAATTTGGATTGGTAGCGCGTGCCGTAATCACACAAAATGGTGACGATCGTATGACCAGGCCCCATTTCGCGTGCCATTTTCATTGCTCCCGCCACGTTCACACCTGATGATCCACCGAGGCACAGACCCTCGTGTTCCAAAAGATCAAAGACAACTGGCAGCGCTTCTTCGTCGGGCACTTGGAAAGACATATCGGGTTTAAACCCCTCTAGGTTGGCCGTGATACGGCCCTGCCCGATCCCTTCTGTGATCGACCCGCCTTCCGATTTCAATTCGCCCGTGGTGTAATAGCTGTGAAGCGCAGCCCCCATAGGATCGGCCAGACCGATCTTGACACCTTTGGGCTGCAAGGCCATGCCAACACCCGCCATTGTGCCGCCAGAACCTACAGCACAGATAAAGCCGTCGACTTTTCCGTCTGTTTGATCCCAAATCTCAGGGCCAGTGGTTTCGATATGGGCTTGGCGATTGGCCACATTGTCAAACTGGTTGGCCCAGATCACACCCTCATTGGTTTCGCGGGCAAGCTGTTCGGCCAAGCGACCTGAATAGCGCACGTAGTTGTTTGGGTTCTTGTAAGGCGCGGCTGGCACTTGCACCAGCTCGGCCCCTGCCAAGCGCAGCATGTCTTTTTTCTCTTGGCTTTGCGTCTCAGGGATCACGATCACCGTGCGAAACCCCAAAGCAGAGCCCACAAGCGCAAGACCGATGCCTGTGTTGCCTGCGGTGCCTTCGACAATCGTACCGCCAGGTTTCAACAGACCTTTGGCCATCGCATCTTTGATGATGTAAAGCGCAGCGCGATCTTTCACGGATTGGCCTGGGTTCATGAACTCGGCCTTGCCCAAAATCTCACAGCCTGTGGCCTCAGACGGGCCTTTCAAGCGGATCAATGGCGTGTTGCCGATTGTGTCGATGAGATCTTGGTTCACGCGCATGTCTGGGCGCTCCTTTTAAATTCTTGTTTAGACCGATGTGTAGAACGAAGGTTCCCCACACTCAAGCCTTGTGAGACCATTCAAGGACGTTGTTTCGCAAATCAAAGCCCTATCAGAACAAACGATAAGACAGCGCAAACGAAATCCTAAGCGCGTTTTTCCAATTGCAGCCAAATTCCATCCCGTGATCTTACGGTTAAATGTGCAACGGGCACAGGGCGTTTCTCATCGACGACACGCATCTGATATTTGGCCGCAATCATGGCCAAAATCAACGGCCCTTCGACCATGGCAAAGCCCGCCCCTGTGCAAACACGTGGTCCTGACGAAAAGGGAATATAGGCATCGCGCAGGCATTGTTTGCCGTTCTCGGTTTTAAAGCGCTCAGGATCAAACACATCGGGATCATCCCAAAACCGTTCGTGGCGCTGCACATGCCAAGGCGACAGCACGATCTGACTGCCTTTGGGAATGTCGCGCGCGCGAAAATGTTCTGGGCATGTGGTTTCACGCACCATCATCGGCACAGGCGGATAGAGCCGCAGGGTCTCGCGAAACACGTCTTTTGTGTAACGCAGCTTGGAGAGGTCGGAAAACTGCGGGGCATCCCCCAAGGCAGCGCCTTCTGCTGCCACGCGCGCTTGCGCATCGGGGTTGGCCGCCAAAAGCCACAAGCCCCAAGCCAGCGCAGAGGCTGATGTTTCATGCCCCGCCAAAAAGAAAATCGCCACTTGATCGACCATTTCCTCAGCTGAGAACACCTGCCCTGTTTCTGGGTCAGGCGTGGTCATGATTTTCGTCGCCAAATCATTCGGCGCAGTCCCAGCCTTGATCTCGCGCATCCGATCTTCGGTCAATTTACGGATCAAGGCGCGAATGCTTTTGGCCGTCTGCTTGGTGCGCTTGCTGTGAAACCGCGGCATCCATTTGGGCAATGGGATGAAAGCCGCGATGTTCAAAATCGGCTGTTCGCGCTGGTGATCTTGGAATTGCGCAAATACATCGCGCGCAATTTCATGCTCAATCGGGATTGAAAATAATGTGCGAAAAATCACATCTGCGGCCGCATGCGATGTATGGGGTTCCAAATCAATCGGCGCAGCTTTTGGCCCTGCTGCAGCGTCAAGGCGCGCCACGGCCATCTGCCCAGACGCCACCATAGCATCGAATGTGTCGCGCAAACGCCCGCCCTCGAACGCGGGATCAATGATGCGGCGCTGGCGCTTCCACGCCTCGCCATTGGTCAAAAACACCGATCCTTCCCCCAGCAAAGGGATCAAACCTTCGGCGATACGTGCGGATTTTGGAAAATCCATTGGGCGCTCATTTAGCACCCGCTTGATCAAATCAGGTTGATTGACCAGATATGACCTGAAAAATGGCGTGCGAAATTCGGCCATCCAAGCGCGGTATAATTTGGCAGGCTGCGCCGATAAAATGTCTTTGCGAAACAGTTTCACATAGCCGCGCAGACTGGTTTTATCAGGCCGCGATTTTGGTTTGGGGGCAATCATTCGGCCATCTCTTTATGGGGATTGGCGGGGGTATCAATGCGGCTTGGCGTTGGCGCATAACCTTTAAATGCACTTGCAAGATATTGATTTCCAGCCGTAATTTTAAAATAATCATAGCCCATCGGACGATCAAAGGCGCAAAGGTATTGAAAATGCAGACGGAAAAAACGACGCTTTAATTTGGCCCAGACTTCAGGCGAAAGACTTTGGGTGAAGGCGGCAGAAATCACCAAAGGCCACTTTTGATCGATAGGCGCTACGCCCGATACTTTGATCGGATCGCAAAGCGCAAAAGAACAAGGATCGCCAGGCGCAGAAACATCCAGCCAAAACAGGTCGTTACGCGCGCTTAAAAAAGCCAAATCACGGCGCAGACGCTTGGCTTCGGGCAAAAAGCTGACCATCGGCACCACTTGACCAAGGGTGAGAAACGCCAGCTTTGGCCCCCGATCAGATCTGTGTTCTGGCACCTCACCCGAACGGATCAAATCAGCCAAAACCGACACCCCTAAATGCGCGCCAGAAGAATGGCCGACGACCAAGACCTCGTCCCAGTCTTCGGTCAAAGCTTGGGCAATATCAGTTTGAAACTCTTTTAATCTTTCCAATAACTCAGGCGGCTCTGCCCCGCGCCATCGGGCGGAAAACCCGTAGTCATGCATTAGGTAATAGGCGAAAAACTTGCCGTCTTTCTTTTTAAACCAGCGTAAAACACCATAGCCCAAAGCCAGCGCCGCTAGACCTGAAATGCCCTGAAACACGAGCGTTTGGGATATCAATCCCAGCAGTGCAAATAGCCCCCAAGCCAGCAAAACAGCGATAAAAAGCTGCACCAGTAAGATCGCAACAGGATAAAGTGCTGCCAATACAGGCCCACGGCGCAGTTTCATCAACCCGCGCAAAGCCCCTGTCGAAATGTAGATCCACGCAGTGCGCAGTAAGATCAAATAGGTCTGGAAAATCCCTGCATCCATGCTGGATTGCACAATGTCAGACCAGACCAATACATCAATTTCGCTATGGCAGTCTTGCCCGTCGATCTGACTAACCACCTGCCAGCCAAAACGCGGTCCTGACTTTGGGCTGAGTGTTAAGTCATAGCCAGAAACCTCGGCCTGTTTCGCGCCTTCTTTACGGTATAATTCGCGGTAACGGCGCGGCGGAATAGGATCATAGCCCGGAATGTAGAACACACGGCGCCGCGTCACTGCATCACTCTTGTCACTGGTCATTTCATCCATCCGCTGGCGGTCTTTTGCCCTAGAGTACGCGACCTTTGCAGCTGCGCAAGTCCTAGTGACCTAGCCGACGGTTGCAAGGGCTGGAAAACTTTCCAACAACCAGTAGCTCAGGCGCGAAAATGCGCCCGTCAAAAGCATCAAACCGACGAAAACCAGCAAGGCACCCATGATTTTTTCGATCAATCCCATGTGGCGCTTCAAACGGTTCATCACGGTCACAGCGCGCGTGATGAAAATGGCAGAGAGCAAGAAAGGCACCCCCAAACCGATGGCATAGACCCCCAACAAAGTCGTGCCCCGCCCAACCGATCCGTCCGTGGCCGCAATCGACAAGATCGCGCCAAGTTGAGGGCCGATACAGGGTGTCCAACCAAAGGCAAAGGCCAACCCCAAGACATAAGCGCCAAAGGCACTACCGCCCTTATCGCCCGCATCCAATCGCGCCTCTCGGTCAAGAATAGGAATGCGGAAGACCGATAGAAAATGCAGGCCGAGTATGACAATCACCACACCTGAAATACGACTTAAAAGCACCTGATTTTGCAAGAAAAAACTGCCCAAAAACGATGCAGTAAATCCCAAAAGCAAAAAGACGGTGGACAGGCCCAGCACAAACATCAAAGCAGGAAAAATGGCCTTGCGGCTTCCGCGCTCATCCGTCAATTCGCTCATGGAAATACCCGACATATAGGCCAAATAAGGCGGCACAATCGGCAAGACACAGGGACTGATAAAAGACGCCATACCTGCTGCCAAGGCAATCAGCATGGCAGGCAGCAAAGTCGCATCAAAGAGGTCGATTCCAAACATATGAAACTCATGCCATGAAACCTGCCCTATTGGAAAGTCGCGCAGGGCAAACACGCGGTCACTTTCATGTGGTTGCCGCGTAACAATCGCGGGGCCGGCCCGTGACAGATAAAACAAAAAGGCGATCCCTAAGGATTTAGGAACCGCCTTTTCAATCTTTGAAACGGGATGAAAGCTTAGCTTAAGCTCCACCACCCTTTGCGTTTGGGTTTTGCTGGTGCCTCTGGCTGTGCCGTGGAGGCTTGCGCTGTTGCGATCTCAGGCTCTGGTGTATCGACCTGTGCTTCGGCTTTCGGCGCTTCAACTTTGGGCGCCTCTTTGACTGCAACGTCAGCACTTGCTTCAACTTGAGTTGCGGCAGGCGCTGGTTCAACGCTTATGTCTTTTGGCGTTTCAGCCTGCGCGGCTGCGGCTGCTTTCGCTGCTTTATCAGCCTCGATTTCAGCTTTTGTGCGGCGCTTGCGCTTGGGCTTTGGCTGTTCTGCCTCAGCCGCTTCGGCCGCTACAGCTTCAACATCGGCCTTTTTGCGGCGTTTGCGTTTGGGCTTTTCGGCCACAGCATCATCCGCAACCTCAGTTGGTGCAGCGTCATCCGTCGCGCTTTCGGCTGGCGCATCTGTCGGCCCATCTGTTGGCGCAACCTCAGACTTTTTGCGACGCGTGCGTGTGCGCTTTGGCTTTTCAGCGACAGGTTCAGGTGTTTCTGCCACGTCAGAAGCCACCTCAGAAGCCTCGCCAGTCACCGCATCGGCTGGTGCTGTCTCGGATGCATCGGTTTCGCTGACATCAGCGGCTGCCGTTTTGCGGCTGCTACGTGACCTGCGGGTACGCGTGCGCTTGGGCTTTTCTGCGGTTGTATCCCCCTCAGTTTCGCCTGTCTCAGCCGCCTCGGCGGGTTTGTCTGACGCATCCTCAGTGGCGTCAGCCGCATCCTTGGGCGCGTTTTCTTCTGACCCGTTTTCTTCTGACCCGTTGTCTTGCCCTTCATTCTGATCGCTAGACTTGCGACGACGACGGCGACGACGACGACGCTTTTTAGGCTGCTCTTCGCCCTCGTCAGATGTGGGTGCAGGGCTGTCAGTGGACTGATCTTCAGTCACCTCAGAGGTTGCTGCTGCAATCGCTGCTGCATCAGCTTCCGCATCCATTTCATCCATCATCGCAGCCGAGGCTGAGACAACATTGGATTGCACCTCTTGGATCACACGCGTGGCGGTTTTGAATTTTTCGATGGTAAAATCAGGCGAAATCATATGCATGTCAGCTTCCATACGCACGGCCATGCCGTAGCGTGCTTCGATCTGAGCAATCTTTTCGCGCTTCATATTCACCAAGTAGTTGATGATCGCAACGGGCGCTTTCAACAAGACTTCGCGCGACCGACGACGGGTGCCTTCTTCTTCGAGCTGGCGCAAAATGGTCAAGGCCATATTGTCGTCAGAACGGATCAGACCCGTGCCGTGACAGTGGTGACAAGGCTGAGTTGTGGCCTCGAGCATACCCGGACGCAGACGTTGGCGCGACATTTCCAACAGGCCAAAGCCAGAAATACGACCCACTTGGATGCGGGCGCGATCTGTTTTCAGCTTGTCTTTGAGACGCTTTTCAACGGCCGTGTTGTTGCGGCGCTCTTCCATGTCGATAAAGTCGATCACGATCAAGCCTGCAAGGTCACGCAAACGCGCTTGGCGTGCCACTTCTTCGGCCGCTTCCAAGTTGGTTTTCAAAGCTGTGTCTTCGATTGAACCCTCTTTGGTCGAACGACCAGAGTTCACATCCACAGAGACCAAAGCCTCGGTCACTTCGATCACAACATAGCCGCCAGATTTCAACTGAACGGTCGGGTTGAACATGGACCCAAGGTAGCTTTCCACTTGATAGCGGGCAAACAAAGGCAAGTTTTCACGGTAGTTCGTGACGTTTTTCGCATGGGTCGGCATGATCATCCGCATAAAGTCTTTGGCGGTGCGGTAGCCCGCATCACCTTCGACAATCACCTCGTCGATCTCTTTTGAATAGAGATCACGGATAGAGCGTTTGATCAGGTCGCCTTCTTCATAGATCTTCGCAGGGGCCACAGATTTCAGCGTCAATTCGCGGATCTGTTCCCACATACGTTTCAAGTAATCGTAATCGCGTTTGATTTCGGTCTTGGTGCGCTGCGCGCCCGCTGTGCGCACGATCAGGCCTGCGCCTTGTGGCACATCCATTTCTGTGGCGATTTCTTTTAGCTTTTTGCGGTCAGCGATATTGGTGATCTTGCGTGAAATGCCACCACCGCGTGCGGTATTTGGCATCAAAACACAGTAACGACCCGCCAAAGACAGGTAAGTGGTCAGGGCCGCGCCTTTGTTGCCGCGCTCTTCTTTGACCACTTGGATCAATAGGATTTGGCGGACTTTGATAACTTCTTGAATCTTGTAGCGGCGCGCACGTGGTTTGCGGCGCGGACGAATATCTTCTTGGCTGTCATCATCAGCGACGTTTTCGATGCTGTCGTCTTTTTCTGCGGCCGTTTCGGCCTCATCATCGTCGTCGTCATCATCGTCGTCATTCGCGTCGTCATCATTTGAGTCTACCGCGTCACCTTGATCACCTTGATCATCAGCAGGCTGGTCATCTGTGATTTTTGCTTCATCAGACTCGGTGCTATCTGACTGAACGTCCTCCGCTTTTGCAGCGTCTTCCGCGACTTTTGGTGTCTCAGATGGCGCTTCAGCTTCCTCAGCCGCAACAGGGTCCGCCGCAATAGCCGCCTCAGAAGACGTATCGCTTTGCGCCTCTTCGATCAGGGCATCCGCAGGGCTGCTTTCAGGTTCAACGACATCCATGCCCGAAACAGTCGCTTCAGGCGTCGAAGCTTCATCAGCCGCGCTGTCGATTTCCGCTTCAGCAGTGGCCACAGCATCTGTTGATTTCGTGTCTTCAGCTTGGCTGCGTGAGCGTGAGCGTCCACGACGGCGGCTGCGTTTTGGCTTTTCGTCTTCTTCTTCTTGCGCTTTGGCATCGGCCAATTCTTCGGCCAGCAAAGCTTCGCGGTCAGCGATGGGAATCTGGTAATAATCGGGGTGAATTTCTGAAAACGCCAAGAAGCCGTGGCGGTTTCCACCGTAATCGATAAAGGCCGCTTGTAGCGAAGGTTCAACCCGCGTGACGCGTGCGAGGTATATATTGCCAGCTAGCTGGCGTTTGTTTTCGGATTCAAAGTCAAATTCCTCAACTTTGTTTCCATCTACCACTACTACGCGTGTTTCTTCCGCGTGGGTGGCATCGATAAGCATCTTTTTAGCCATTGTAATCTTTCAACACCCGCAATTGGCCCGTCCCTGTTTAAGGTGGGCGAGCAAATTTGAGGGTGATTGTTGGGGGCGATGGCATGTGCGGGCAAGAAAGCGGGGGCGCTGGCGCCCTCATTCAGCTCAAATTTTGCCTCTGCGCGTTGCATCGCGTTTCTTTCTTGGTACTCATCAATCAGTTTGGCGTTAACCAAATCCGTGCGGCACCCATTCAAAATCCCATAGCCATGTTGTGGCGTTTGGGCGTTACTCTGTCGCGTGGTTTTGTCATTCCCGCGACGCTATCGGTCTGCTGTGCAAGCGGGCGGCACGCCGTTGTATCGGTGCCCTGCCCAACGCTTGTTTGCAGCGAATCTGTTAAACACGGTTCCATTCGCAATGCGGATAAAACCAGTGCATCCCCTATCAGTAGAGCCGCTGGGAATTTTTTACAACATTGAATTTCAACTGCCGCGCGTGTTTGGCGCAAAGCGGCGCTTGTTATTGTTGTGCCTGCTCAAAAAGTTAGCCCTTCGAAATCTTTGCACCCTGCCCCTGCGCCGCAGATAGAGAGGGTTGAAGTTTTCGCTATGTTACCAAACGGTCAAAAATTTGTTGTGCCAATGTCATGAAGCTCTACGATGAAGCAGCTTATCTTATCGTCAATCTGTTAGACAGGACACCGCTATGAAACGCATTCCTCTTGGAATTACACTGCTTACCTGCGCTGCGACTTATCCAGCCTTTGCTGCAGACAGCAACGATGCGCGCATCGAATTGGGCCCACGCCCTGCTTATTTGATTTCGATGATGGATGAGAGCCCTCTGAAAGACGCATTACAAGCCTGCGCCTCTATGGAACCTGTGCGCACAGATTTTTCCATCGCGCACCGCGGTGCGCCTTTGATGTTTCCTGAACACACAGAACAAGCCAACCGCGCTGGCGCTTTGATGGGCGCAGGCATCATGGAATGTGATGTGGCTTTCACAGCAGACAAAGAATTGGTCTGCCGTCACGCGCAAAATGATTTGCACACCACAACAAACATTTTGGCCACAGATTTGGGCGCGAAATGCACCACGCCGTTTTCCCCCGCAATGGGGGATGAAAAAGCGCAGGTCGAATGCCGCACATCTGACATCACTTTGGCTGAATACCACAGCTTGAACGGCAAGATGGATGCGGGCAATGCCGATGCAACCACAGTCGAAGACTATATGAATGCGACAGCCGCCTTCCGCACCGACCTTTACGCCACAAAAGGCACGCTTTTGTCGCATAAAGACTCGATTGAGCTGTTCAAATCCTTGGGCGCGAAATTCACACCTGAATTGAAAAGCCCCAGCGTTGAGATGCCTTTTGATGGCTTCACTCAAGAAGATTACGCCCAAAAGCTGATCAACGAATATAAAGACGCAGGCATCCCTGCCTCTGATGTTTTTGCGCAGTCTTTCGACTTGGATGATGTGCTCTACTGGATCAAAGCAGAACCAGACTTTGGCGCCAATGCCGTGTACCTTGTCGAACCAATCGACGGGTTTGACCCGCAAGACGAAAGCACTTGGGACCAAGATTTCGCCAGCCTGAAAGCCGCTGGTGTAAACAATCTTGCGCCGTCCATGAACATGTTGGTCGTGGCCGAGGGCGATGACATCGTTGCGTCAAACTATGCCAAAGCCGCGAAAGAGGCGGGTCTTGATTTGATCACTTGGTCGCTGGAACGCTCTGGCCCCTTGGCAAATGGTGGCGGCTGGTATTTTCAATCCGTCACCGATGCTGTGAATACAGATGGCGATTACTTTGAAATCTTGGATGCTTTGGCACAAGATGCTGGCGTCAAGGGCGTGTTCTCTGATTGGCCTGCAACGGTCACTTACTACGCCTCTTGCATGGGTCTCAACTAAGCCTGCCGCAAAATCTGGTTCAAAAAAGGGAAACGGGGTCTTAGACGAAAGGCCCCGTTTTTCCATGCGCTTTTGCCCTGCTTCGAAGCACAGTGACCTATGTTGTCTAAACCGTTTCGGTTTGAACCTGAAATCCGAAAAGAGCGACAGCTTGACGTAAATCTGCTGCGATCTTTTGCCCTAGATCTGGCAAAGCCACATCAGGGGCACGTAGGTCTGGGATTTGCACCGCTTGGCACCCTGCCCGCATGGCGGCTGTGATGCCTGTATCGCTGTCTTCGAATGCGGCGCATTCCGATGGATCAAACCCCAAAGCCGCAGCGCCCTGCAGGTAAGGCGCTGGATCAGGTTTATTGGCAGTGACCTCATCGCCTGCGATCACACATTGAAAATGGCGCAGCAAGTCGGCTTTTTCCAATTCGGAGCGCGCTACAGACCCTATGGTGGATGTGACCACAGCCATCTTTGCCCCTTGCGCCGCCAAGCCCGAAATCACTTCGCGCACATAGGGGCGCAAAGGCACATTGTCTTGCAACATCTGGTCTTTGCCGTCGATCCATGCGCGTTCAAACCCGTCGGGGTCCAACCGCCCTTTTAAAAACCGTTCGATTTTTGCACTATTGACGCTGCGCGATCCGCCGATCAGGTCCAAAAACTGCGCTTCAGCCGCATCTGCCGCGATATCAAGACCACCGCAAATCTGCAAAAACAGTTTTAGACCCAGCCGTTCTGTATCCAGCAACAACCCATCCATATCGAAAAGGAACCCCTTGGGCGGGCGAGGCTGAAAATCGCTATTATCCAAGGTAATCCGACCTTTGCAGGCTATATTTCGCCATTTTTTCGTTCAAAGTCCGACGCGGCAAACACAGTTCTTCCATCACAGAGACGATAGAACCTTTGTGGCGGCGCATCGTATTGTCGATCAACATCCGCTCAAAAGCTTCGACGTATTCTTTCAACGGCTTGCCTTCAGTCGTCATGGTTTGCTGTTCAACGTCGTCACCCTCAGACAACAACAAAGACGCGATTGACCCAGAGCCACGACGGTTTTGCAGCACAGCGCGTTCGGCCACATTGATCAATTGGCGAATATTTCCCGGCCAAGGGGCTTGTAGCAATTGCGCCGCCTCTTGGGCTGAAACTTCGCGGGTGTCGCAGCCATATTCTTCGGAAAACTGCTGCGACAAATGTGTGAACAATAGCAAAATATCTTCGCCTCGCGCGCGCAGGGGCGGCAGGGTGATTTTCATTGCAGCCAAGCGGAAATACAGATCGGGGCGCAGAGTGGACTCACAGGTTTTGCCCTGCTCTTGCAGGTTACAGATTGCCACAACGCGGGTTTCAGGCGGTGTGCCTTGATCATCCATCCACGACAAAAGCCGCGCTTGCAGATCTACAGGCAAGGCTTCGATGTCTTCCAACACCAAAGTACCGCCGCGCGCTTCTTCGATCAAAGGCATGATTTGCCCGTCGGGATCAGGGCCGAACAGGCGTTTGGCCAATTCATGTTCTTCGCGCCCCGCACATGAAAACGTCACGAATTTCTTGCTGGCACGCCCGCCAACCGCATGCAGCGCATGGGCGACCAAAGTTTTCCCTGTGCCTGTTTCGCCTTCAATCAACACATGACCATCGGCTTGGCCGAGATCCAAGATGTCCTCGCGCAAGCGTTCCATCACAGGTGAGGCGCCGATCAGCTTTTTCATGATCCCCGTGCCATCAGACAATTCGCGGCGCAAAGCACGATTGTCCAAGGTCAAGCGGCGCGCATTTGTGGCCTTTTTCGCAAGTTCCGTCATGCGATCAGGGTTAAATGGCTTTTCCAGAAAATCAAAAGCCCCAACCCGCATGGCTTCGACCGCCATGGGCACATCGCCGTGCCCCGTGATCATGATCACGGGTAGACCTGAATCGACACTCATCAATTTGCGCAAAAACTGCATACCGTCCATGCCCGGCATTTTGATGTCGCTGATAATCGCACCAGGATAATCGGGGCTGAGCGCTTTAAGCGCCTCTTCAGCGCTGGCAAATGTTTCGGTGTCAAAGCCAGACAAAGCCAACCACTGGCTGATGGATTGCCGCATATCTTGCTCATCGTCGACAATCGCGATTTTCATTGCTGTGGCCATGAGTTTCTCCTCGGTCTTTCTTTTGCGGGTCTCACCCAAATAAACTTACTGTCAGCTCCGCTTGCGCGGTTGCTTTATGCCACATCTTGCAGCGCTTGTCTTATTGCGCTGCAACATCGGTCTGTTGAGATATAGGAAGGATCATTTCAAATTCAGCCCCCCCTTTGCTCCAATTGCGGGCTGTCAAGCGTCCGCCCAATTCGTTGACGATCCCAGATGAGATCGCAAGCCCCAAACCGACCCCTTCGCCAGGGGCCTTGGTGGTGTGAAACGGCTCAAACAGATTGTCGTGATCGGCAATCCCTTCGCCATTATCGCGCACGATAACCGAGGCGTAATCCCCGCCAGAGACCAGAATATCGATCTGCGGATCAGCCACGTTTTTCGAGGCGTCAAAAGCATTGCGCAGCAGGTTTACAAGCACCTGTTCCAACCGCACCCGATCCCCCTGAACCACCACAGGTTCCATCGGCAGACTGCGGGTGATTTCAACGGACAAATGGCGCAACTGCGGTTCCATCATCGACAGGGCTGACGCCACGCAATCCCTTATATCTATGGGTTCTAACGTGTCCGCGCCTTTGCGGGCATAGGATTTCAACTGGCGCGTAATCGCCCCCATGCGGTCGATCAAATCGTCGATACGCCCGAAAGAGGCCAGCGCTTCATCAGGGCGTTTCCGTTGCAGCAAAAGCTTGGCCCCTGCGAGATAGGTTTTCATCGCAGCAAGAGGCTGGTTTAACTCATGCGATACAGCTGCCGACATTTCGCCCAAAACTGCCAGCTTTGACGATTGCAACAAGGTTTGTTCGGCCACTTCCAAGCTTTTTTCAGCCCGTTTACGTTCGGCGATTTCACGCTGCAAGGCCGCGTTCAATTGGCGAAGCCCTGCCGACTCTTGTTGGAATAATCCCGCCCGCGACAAGGCGCGCCGCGATGTCAGGTAAAAAACGCCCGCCAAAAGAATGGCAAATCCCATGATTTCCAAGGCCAAAACGCCGTTCACTTTTTCACGCACAGAGCTGTAGGTGGTGAAAGACGCCATGCGCCAGCCGCGAAACGGTATACGATTTTCCAACCGCATCACAGCTTCGCCGCCCAAATAGGTCTCGCCTGGATCGTTGTTCCAATCTGTCGTCACGCGCAACGCGCGTTCAATCGCCGTGGGCGCATCCGTGACCGTCAGGGCTTCTCTTTCGGTCTTAGAGCGCCAGCGCGGCTCGGTGGACAAAATGATCTGATCTTGCGAGTTCACCACGATCACAGCATCAGAAATGCCCGCCCAGCTTTGTTCAAACTTGGCCAAATCCACCTGCACCACGATAACACCCGCCAGCGCGCCGCCCACTTCGATTTTGCGACTATAAGTGAACTGATAGCCGCCCGTGTCCAGCTGCGTGGTGTTAAATATCGTTTCACTCGAGCGAAGCGCATCAATAAAACTATTGGCTTGGCGGCGGTTTGTTCCAAGCAAGGACCTATCAGTGGCCGCGACCACACGGCCCGATTCATCCAAAAGCAAAATCGCAGCCGCGCCGATTTCTTCGATGTAAGAAATCAAATGCTGTGAAGTTTGCGCATAGTCATCGGTATTGAGGGCGCTGACCAAAACAGGATCGCGTGACAGCAATATCGGCACGATGGAATTGCGCTGAATTTCTGACAAAAGGTTGCCCGAATACAAAGCTTGGCGCACTTCAGCGCGGTTGCGCGTTTGGACAGTGTAGCGTTCAGTCAAAAAGACGTTCGTCACCCAAATCACTGAAATCGCTAAGAGAAAATAGCCAATAAGTACAAATCTTCCTCCCCATGTCAGCGTGCTGATACGGGATGGGGGAGGAGCAGGAAGAGGCGTTTCTCGACTGAGCATATAGGCGCAGTTTACGCCGCTTATGACGTGCTCTCAAGCACAGATACAGCCGCCCTCCCCCCTTACGCGGAATGTAGCTTATGAAAGGCAGATATGAAAAAAGCGCCCCCCAAACAGGCAGCGCTTCATCAAGGGTCTTTAGAAAGACCGAAACAAAATCAAACCCTTGCCTTAGGCAGGGACGACAGCAGAAACCAAGGAAGAAAAGAACGCTTTGCCGTCTTCATTGCCATGGGCCGCTTCAAAAGCGCGCTCTGGGTGTGGCATCATGCCAAGCACGCGACGGTTTTCCGACAAGATGCCCGCAATATTGCGCGCAGAGCCGTTTGGATTGTCACCGTAACGGAAGGCCACGCGATCCTCGGCCTCAAGCAGATCCAAAGTCGCTTCATCGGCGGTAAAATTGCCATCGTGATGGGCGATTGGCACACCAATGGTCTGACCTAAGGTGTAATCGGCGGTATAGGCGCTATTGGTGGTCGCAACTTCCAAAGGCGTGGTTTTGCAGATGTATTTCAAGCCAGCGTTGCGTAGCAATGCGCCCGGCAATAGGCCCGCTTCGGTCAAAACTTGGAAACCGTTACAGATGCCGAAAGCATATCCGCCGCGCTCAACATGCGCCTTCAAAGCGCGGGTGATCGGCGAATTGGCCGCAATCGCACCACAGCGCAGGTAATCGCCGTAAGAAAATCCACCAGGAACACCGACAACATCCAAACCCTCAGGCAAAGACGTTTCTTTGTGCCACACCATGGTGACATCGGCCCCCGACTTGCGCAAAGCAACAGCCATGTCGCGGTCACAGTTTGAGCCAGGGAAGACAAGAACAGCAGCTTTCATAGCGCACTCCTTAGATCGTCAAAAGGTTGGGCTTACGCCAGCTCGATTGTGTAGCTTTCAATCACCGTATTGGCCAAAAGCTTTTCGCACATTTGCTTGATGCTTTCTTCGGTTGTGCCATCAGCCACATCCAATTCGATCACTTTACCTTGACGCACATCGTTGACGCCCTCGAACCCCATCGCGCCAAGCGCGTGGCGCACGGCCGCCCCTTGTGGGTCCAAAACACCGTTTTTCAGCATTACATTTACACGGGCTTTCATAGCGATCGGGCCTTTCTTTCGACGTTTAAGTCTTTGCAAATCTTAAATAAACGCAGGGTATCGCGTTTTAGTTAATCACGGAATTGGCCGCAGCAGGACCATTGGTTGGCAAAACGCCCAAACGACGCGCCACTTCTGTGTAGGCGTCGGTCAAATTGCCCAGATCGCGGCGGAACACATCTTTGTCCAGTTTTTGGCCAGACTCGATATCCCACAAACGGCAACTGTCGGGTGAAATTTCATCCGCCACGATCAAGCGCATGAAATCACCTTCGAAAACACGACCGATTTCGATTTTGAAATCAATCAGTTTGATGCCAACGCCGTACATAACGCCAGACAGGTAATCGTTCACACGCAACGCAAGGGCGACGATATCATCCATTTCTTGCTGCGATGCCCAACCAAAGGCGATGATGTATTCTTCAGGCACCAAAGGATCGCCAAGATCATCGTCTTTGTAGGAAAATTCGATAATAGGGCGTGGCAATTGTGTGCCCTCTTCGATGCCCAAGCGTTTGGACATAGAGCCCGCTGCATAATTGCGCACGATCACTTCCAAAGGCACGATTTCGCACTGACGGATCAATTGCTCACGCATATTCAGACGTTTGATAAAGTGGTTCGGCACGCCGATACTGTTCAATCCTTCCATGAAGAATTCAGACAGACGGTTGTTCAAAACACCTTTGCCATCCACGATAGCTTTCTTTTCCGCATTAAAAGCGGTGGCATCATCTTTGAAATACTGGATCAATGTTCCCGGCTCTGGACCCTCATAAAGTGTCTTTGCTTTGCCTTCGTAGATTTTTTTACCACGCGCCATGGGATCTCCAAACAGATATGGGGGCTGGGAATCATTCATCCAGCCTCTTTAACCCGCTCTTTAGGGCAAGCGAGACGCCCAAGCAAGATCAGCGCCCCCGCCAAGCTCAATTCTGTAACCGAAACGTCATATTTAAAAGACCAAGCGTCATTTCACAGGGTTTGCACCCAGATTGCGCCCCGCATATTGCACAGGAGAGATCATTCGCCCTTGAAGCTCAGCGCGCGGGGCGTCATATCTAGATCAAACATATATTGGAGGATACCCCATGTCTGCATTTGATGAACGCGAATCCGCATTCGAAAACAAATTCGCTCATGACGAAGAAATGCAATTCAAAGCCGAAGCGCGCGCCAATAAATTGTTGGGCCACTGGGCAGCCGCTTTGATGGGCAAAGACGCAGATGCATATGCTTTAGAAGTGATCAAATCTGACTTCGAAGAAGCAGGCCATGACGATGTGATCCGCAAAGTGGTCGCAGACTTGGGCGATAAATCTGACGAAGCAACTGTGCGCGCAAAACGTTCTGAATGCTTGATCGTCGCCAAAGGTCAGCTCGCCAAAGGCTAAAACGCTGCCTAGGCATCGTGACGCACGCCCTGTGACGTACGCCCTGTGACGCAAGCCGCCGACGATCTGCCCCTGTGCAGTTTGTCGGCTTTTTCATGCACAGCTTTTTCATGCACAGAGGTTTCTAAAATCCATTCGGCCTCTATATGAGTAAAAGCCCCAAATGGAATTACCCAAATCAAGAGGTTTGCCCCCTGCGGCCCCCCATCAGTGTACAAATAACACGACAATTAACCCTATATTGGCACCTAGGACCTAAACAATGACCTTAAATTCCCGCAAAGCGCCCCTCGCGCCTGCCTCAAAGGTCCCTATCGCCCTTATGCGCCACAGTGTCATTACATCTACCGATCCTGAAACCTCGGCCAAAATACCGCCTCAGGACACCCCCGAAAAATCCACGGGCCTCAACACCCTTGCGATCAAACAGGTTCTTCCCCTTGCGATGACCCTGCTCATTGCGTGGCTTTTATGGGATAAAGTCGCCAATTTAGATGTCTCAGCGATCCTTGCGACCGTTTCTAATGTCACGCCGCGTCAATGGGTTTTGGCGGGTTTGGCCACGGCTGGCAGTTTTTGGGCTGTGGGCAAATATGACAGCGTTTTACACGCGCAACTGGGCACAGGCATTTCACGCCGATCTGCGCGCCGTTCAGGCATTGCGGCCATCGGCTTATCGCAATCATTGGGCTTTGGCGCCTTAACAGGCACACTTATCCGTTGGCGTATGTTACCTGAATTGACCCTGTGGCAGGCGGCGCGCCTGTCTGGAGCGGTCGCCTTGTCGTTTTTGGCAGGCTGGGCGGTGGTCTCTGCTGCGGCAGTTTTGCTTTTGCACCCCGATATTCCATGGGTCAAACCCCTTGCCATTCTCGCCATCGCACTTGCGGGCGGCATGGCTGCCATTTCTGTCTTTCCCCCTGCTTTCATGGCGCGCCTGCCTTGGCCATCTTTGCGCACCATGGGTACGGTTGTGCTTTTGGCCGCGATTGACACCATCCTTGCGGGCGCGACGTTATATATTTTGCTGCCCCCCCAAATTGATATTGCTGCCAGCCAGTTGATTTCTGCCTATCTTTTTGCTTTGGGCGCGGGCCTTGTCGGTGCCACGCCAGGGGGCATCGGCCCGTTTGAGGCCATGCTTGCATCGCTTTTGCCCACTGTGCCTCTCGAACCCCTTTTGGGCGCTGTCGTGGCATACCGCATTGTGTATTACGCGTTTCCTGCGGCGCTCTCTGCCGTGATCCTTTTGATTGGCCCATATCGCTGCAACCTGTCGAAAGAAGCTCAGATCACCAAAACGAAGGACTCCCCCTATCTCACTCCGCAGCTTGAAGTGCAGCTGTTTTCCGCCCCGCGCGCCGAAACCAATCTTTTGCGCACACGGGATTTTTCTTTGCTCACCGCCACATCAGGTCAACATCTAGCGCTGGCGGCCCCGATTGGCCAATCCTTGGTTGTTTTGTCTGACCCTTTGGTGCCCAAAACGCGATATAACGCTGTTTTGAAAGCCTTATCCCAAGCCGCGCGTGCCAAATACCGCATGCCCGTCATATATAAATGCGGGGCGCGTATGGCTGGGTTTGCGCGCAAATCTGGCTGGAAAGTGGTTCCCACAGCAGATGAAGCATGGGTTGTTCCTGCCGAATTTACGGTCGAGGGCTCAAAACGCCGCCAATTGCGCCGCGTCCTGCGCAAAGCCCAAGATGCTGGGATCAGCATAAAAGAAGGCGGACGCGTGTTGCCGCTGGATGACATGGATCACGTGGCCAAAGAATGGCGCAGTTTGCGGGGGGGCGAACGTGGATTTTCAATGGGGACCTATGATCGTGATTACATCACCTGCCAGCGCGTTTTCTTGGCCTATCAAGACGATGTATTGGTTGCCTTTATTACCCTGCACGAGACGCGCACTGAAATGACCCTTGATCTGATGCGCAACACGCAACAGGCACCAGATGGCACAATCCAAATGCTGATCGTCGCAGCGATTGAAGCGGCCGCGGCCTATGGCTGTCCCCGCTTGTCCTTGGCCGCAGTGCCTTGGGCTGGCAAGGATTCAAACTATATTATATCCACTATTCGCAAGAAGTTTTTGCAAAAATCAGGCGCTCAGGGCTTGAAGCAATTTAAATCCGCCTTTGGCCCGAATTGGGAAACCTTGTATATGGTCGCCCCGTCCGGTCTTGCCCTTGTGGTGGGGGCGATGGATATTTTGCGCCGCGTCACCGCCCCGCCCCGTGCGCCGCGTGGCAATTCAATGCGCGCCAGCAAATTTGCGACCCATGGCACCTTGCGCTTGTTTCATCGCAAAAGCAGAAAATAGTCGTCGCACAGAGGCTTTTTCTTGCCCAAGGTCATTGCTGTGCGAAATTCATAATCTTTATGATCTGAATAAATTTGCTTCACAGGCTTACATCTGGCAAACCCTTGCAAAATCATGCGGGTGCCGCCCTAAGCTGTGCGCCCCTTCTCGCCTGCGTTTTAATCGCAGCCCAAATGACCGGATAGACCCATGACAGACGCATTGACGCGACTTCTTAACGAACGTGACTGGCTTTTAACTGATGGCGCAACGGGCACAGCCTTGTTTAACATGGGGTTGCAGTCTGGCGACGCCCCTGAACTGTGGAATGTCGACAAGCCTGAAAACATCGTAAAGCTTTACGAAGGCGCGGTGAACGCTGGTTCTGATATTTTTCTTACCAATTCGTTTGGTGGCAATGCATCACGATTAAAACTGCACGACTCGCAATCGCGTGTCCATGAACTCAACAAAGCTGCTGCCGAAATCGGTCGCAATGTGGCTGACAAAGCTGGTCGCACCGTTGTGGTCGCAGGCTCCGTTGGGCCAACAGGCGACATCATGGAACCCACTGGCACTTTGACATTTTCCGATGCGGTCGAAATGTTCCACGAACAAGCCGAAGGTCTAAAAGCAGGTGGCGCTGATGTGCTTTGGATCGAAACAATTTCAGCCCCCGAAGAATACCGTGCCGCAGCAGAAGGCGCGCGTTTGGCAGGTATGCCATGGGCAGGCACCATGTCTTTCGACACAGCTGGGCGCACAATGATGGGCGTCACATCGTCAGAATTGGCAAACTTGGTTGAGAAAATCGAAAACCCGCCCGTGGCTTACGGCGCGAATTGTGGTGTGGGCTCATCAGATTTGTTGCGTACAGTTTTGGGATTTTCCGCCCAAGCAACGGGCCGTCCGATCATCGCCAAAGGCAACGCGGGCATCCCGAAATATCACGAAGGCCACATCCACTATGATGGCACACCAGAATTGATGGCCGATTATGCCTGTCTGGCACGCGATGCAGGCGCGCAGATCATTGGCGGCTGTTGCGGCACCACCCCCGAACACCTGCGTGCCATGCGCGAAGCTTTGGAAACGCGTCCTAAAAATGCGCGCCCGACCTTGGAAGCCATCGTAGAAAAACTGGGCGGATTTTCATCGCCTTCAGACGGCACAGATGACAAAGGTCCAAAACGCGATCGATCCTCGCGTCGTCGCCGTTAAAGCATCGGAGAACCGCGTCATGGCCCTGTCTTGGTCGCGCAGCACCGCATCGTCAGAACAACGACAATTGGTCGCCAGCCTTGGCGGGCACGCGAAACATGTCGCAGCGCAGCCGTGGCAAGTCCGTGGTCAAATTGTTGCGGCTCAGCGCAAGCGCAAAACGCTGCGCCATCAGATCAGCCCACTCCCCCTTGCCTTTCATGCGGGTGGCGAAATCAGAGTTGTAGTCTTTGCCGCCGTTCAATTCACGCACGCGCTTCATCACCCGCGCCGCCCGATCAGGCACATGGCTGTGCAGCCAGTCTTGAAACAAAGGCGCAACTTCGAGTGGCAGACGCAACATAATATAGGTCGCAGATTTGGCCCCGTTTTGCGCGCAGGCCGCAACAATGGCTTCGAGTTCGTGATCGGTCAAAGCAGGAATAACGGGGGCGACCATGGCGCGCACAGGGATTCCAGCGTCACTCAGCATGCGGATGGTTTTCAAACGCCGTGCAGGCGCAGGGGCGCGCGGTTCCAATTGACGCGACAGACCCGATCCCAAAGTGGTGACAGAAATCCCCACATGGGCCAGACCTTTTTGTGCCATGGGGCGCAAAAGGTCGATATCGCGTTCGATCAAAGTGCCTTTGGTGGTGATGGAAACTGGGTGATTATGGTCACTCAAGACTTGCAAAATATCTCGCATCACGCGGTCACGTTTTTCGATCGGTTGGTAGGGATCGGTGTTTGTGCCAATCGCGATGGGCTGCGCACTATAAGACCGCGCCGACAATTCGCGCGCCAAAACATCGGCAGCGCCCTTTTTGCGTGTCAGATGCGTCTCGAAATCAAGCCCTGCAGACAGCCCCAAATAGGCATGAGTCGGTCGCGCAAAGCAATAGCTGCACCCGTGTTCGCAGCCCCGATAGGGGTTGACCGACCGATCAAACGGCAGGTCAGGACTGCTGTTGCGCGTGATCACTTTGCGCGGCCTTTCATCCACCGTTGTGGTGTTCGGGCTGAAGTCTTCAAAAGGACTATCCCAGCCATCGATATAAGTTTCACGCGCCAGCCGTTCAAAACGGCTGACCGCATTGCTGGCCGATCCGCGGGCCTTGGGTTTCATCCCGAGCGGCAGGGCTGGCCCCAGTGGAAGTGTGGAATCATATGTCATACTCAACATCTAGAACAAAATGAGAACATTTGCCAAGCCCCTCGGGCTGCGCTATCTCAAATTTATCAAAAGCACGCTGTGAAATGTGCTGGACCAAAAGGAACACATTATGTCTGATCAAGGCGACGATCTAATTCTCTCTGAGCTCAATGATGCGGAATTGGTCGAACAGATGATGGATGACCTTTACGATGGTCTGAAAGACGAAATCGAAGAGGCCGTGGGCATTTTGCTTGAACGCGGCTGGGTGCCTTACGATATTCTGACCAAGTCTTTGGTGCTGGGCATGCAGATCGTTGGCGATGATTTCCGCGATGGAATTTTATTTGTCCCAGAAGTGCTGCGCGCGGCCCAAGCTATGAAGGGCGGCATGGCGATTTTGAAACCGCTTTTGGTGGAAACAGGCGCGCCCAAAATGGGCAAAATGGTCATTGGAACCGTCAAAGGCGATATCCACGACATCGGCAAAAACCTTGTTGCGATGATGATGGAAGGCGCAGGCTTTGAAATCATCGATTTGGGCATCAACAACCCCGCCGAAGATTACATCAATACCGCCATCAATGAAGGCTGCGATATCATCGGCATGTCAGCGCTTTTGACCACCACAATGCCCTATATGAAGGTCGTGATTGATCAACTGAAAGAAATGGGCAAGCGCGATGACTACATCGTATTGGTGGGCGGCGCCCCTTTGAATGAAGAATTTGGCACCGCGATCGGCGCAGATGCCTATTGTGATGATGCTGCAATCGCTGTTGAAACGGCCAAGTCGTTTATGCTGCGCAAGCACAACCAAGCCTAACCCAACGTGTCACAAGACCTGAAACCCCGCGACATCACAGATGACAGCCTGCGCGATCAAGGCCTGTCATCTGTCGGCGCGGGGAAAACTTTGGTCATTGCTTGCGGGGCTTTGGCGCGCGAAATATTGGCAATTATTGATGCCAACGGTTTGGAACATCTGACGCTGACCTGCCTCCCTGCGATCTTGCACAACACCCCTCATGACATACCCAAAGCCGTCGAAGATGCTGTAAACAAACACAAAGATGACTATGACCACATTCTTGTGGCTTACGGAGATTGCGGCACTGGGGGGCAATTGCAAAGCGTCTGCGCCCGTTTGGGGGTCGAAATGATCGACAGCCCGCATTGTTACGCCTTTTTTGACGGCACGACGCAGTTTTTGGAGCGCGGCGAGGTCACCAGCTTTTTTCTAACTGACTTTCTGGCCCGCCAATTCGATGCATTTGTCTGGAAACCACTCGGCCTAGACCGCTACCCCGACCTGCGGGATATGTATTTCGGAAATTACGAAACGCTGGTCTATTTAGCGCAAACCGATGATCCAGCTTTGGTTCAAACCGCGAAAGACTGCGCCGCACGGCTGGGGCTGAAGTTTGATCTGCGCCAGACAGGATATGGCGAATTGACTGGTTTCTTAGGCAAACGCGCTTAACGCGCCGCTTCGATGGCTGCGTTTTCTTGAATACGCGCCAACATCGCCCGCAGCCCGTTGGATCGCTGGGCAGACAGGTGATCGTTTAACCCCAAACGGCCCAATTCGGCCAATGCATCAACTTCGCCAACCTCTTTTGCGGTCAGACCTGCGTAAAGCGCGTGCAAAACAGCGATAAGCCCCTGCACGATCATCGCATCAGATGCGCCTTGAAATCCCAAAACCGCATCAGGCCCCTGCCCGTCAAATGATGTGACCAGCCAAACCTGCGAGGCGCAGCCCTCAACCTTGGTCGCAGGCACTTTAAAGGCCTCGTCCAGCGGCGCAAAGGCTTTGCCCATGTCGATAACATGACGGTAGCGATCTTCCCAATCGTCCAAAAATTCGAACGTCTCGGCAAGCTCTTCAAAGGTCTCGTTGGCCATCGGGGTCTCCTGATTTTATCTTATGCTTCACATAGGCCTTTGTGCGACTTAGGTCCAGCGCCGAGCCGCCAAAACACGTGACTTGCCCTTGCAAATCCTTTTCAAAAGATATGAAGTGCGATAGCCAAGTTAAGTTATTTTTAGGAGAGACAAGATGCAACGACAGGTGATTATGACAGCTTTGGCTCTGTCGCTGCTCAGTGGATGCGCCAGCTTTGGCACATCGCGCTTAAACCCTGTGAATTGGTTCGGCCCGTCCCAAGCTGTGCCCGCAACACAGCAAGGTCAAAAGGTCACGGTCGTGCCAACCTTGGCCCCCAAACGCGGCTATCCTGAATTCCAAGACACGCGCCTTTTGGTGCCCAGCTTGGCGGATGTTTCCATCGTTAAATCAGCCTCTGGCGCGATTGTGACAGCGACGGGCCTTGTGCCCAGTTTAGGCTATTATGACGCAGAACTGGTGCGCATCGAAACAGATAACCCCGCAGAATTACTGCTTGATTTCCGTCTGCGTGCCCCCAGCAAAGTCACAGCGATCGGCAATGAAGCGCAGCGCAAAATCACTGTCGCGCGCACAATCCAAGACCGCGATTTGCAAAATATCTCAACGATCACCGTGCGCGCCTCAAATGGCAGCCGTGTTATTCGCCGCTGATCACCGCATATTTCACCGCATATTTCCACGCCCATTCGACCTTTGACCACGCAAGGATTGCCCATGGCACAGTTACGTAAAATCATCATCGACACCGATCCTGGCCAAGATGACGCCGTGGCCATTTTGCTGGCTTTGGGATCGCCAGAGATTGATGTTTTAGGGATCACAACTGTCGCGGGCAATGTGCCTTTGGCGCTGACCACAACCAACGCTTTAAAAGTCTGCGAAGTGGCAGGACGCCGCGATGTCAAAGTCTTTGCTGGCTGTGATCGCCCCTTGGCGCAAAAACTTGTGACAGCCGAACATGTGCATGGCGAGTCAGGTTTGGACGGTATCGAACTGCCTGCACCAACACTGCAAGCGCAAGACACACACGGCGTTGATTTCATTATCGAAACCCTGCGCAATGAACCCAGCGGCACAGTCACTTTATGCCCGCTTGGCCCTTTGACAAATATTGCAACGGCCTTTGAACGCGCACCTGATATCATTGAACGTGTGCAAGAAATTGTCTTGATGGGGGGCGCTTATTTCGAAGTGGGCAACATCACACCTGCGGCGGAATTCAACATCTATGTCGATCCAGAAGCCGCTGATATTGTGTTTAAATCTGGCGCAAAACTCACCGTTTTGCCGCTGGATGTGACCCATAAAGCCTTGGTCACCAAAGAGCGCCTCATTCCCTTTAAGGCCATGGGGCATTTGGGCGATGTGGTGATCGGCTGGATGGATTTCTTTGAACGCTTTGACATTGAAAAATACGGCTCTGCGGGCGGTCCTTTGCATGACCCGACCGTGATCGCCTATGTGATCAAACCCGAGCTTTTCACGGGGCGCTTTATCAATGTCGAAATCGAAACCAAATCCGAATTAACGCGCGGCATGACCGTGGCGGATTGGTGGGGCGTGACCGATCGCGCACCAAATGCGACCTTTATCGGCGATGTGGATGCGGATGGCTTTTTCGACCTTTTGACCAGCGAAATCGCCAAGCTCTAAACACGCGCCCGCCCCTTCATCGACAGGACATTCGCCCCGATGGTAGACTTCGACAACAGCTATGCCCGCCTTCCCGATCGCTTTTTCTCAAAAGTCGATCCCGATCCAGTGCCACAGCCCGAAATCATTCTGTTCAACGCGGAACTGGCCAAAACTTTGGGCCTGTCTGATTGGTCTGAACGCGCCGATATTTTAGCAGGCAATTCCATTCCCGAGGGCGCAGAGCCCTTGGCGCAGGTCTATGCCGCTCATCAATTTGGCGGCTGGGTGCCACGTTTGGGTGACGGGCGCGCAATTTTGCTGGGTGAAGTTGCCACAAGCAACGGCCGTTTCGACATCCAACTCAAAGGCGCAGGCCGCACCCCCTATTCACGCAACGGTGACGGGCGCAATTGGTTGGGGCCTGTATTGCGCGAATATATCGTGTCAGAATTCATGGCCGCGATGGATGTGCCGACCACCCGCGCCCTAGCCGCCACGGCCACAGGCGCGAAAGTGCAACGCGAAGTCAGCTATCCAGGCGGGGTCGTGACACGGGTCGCCGCAAGTCACATACGCGTTGGCACCTTTCAATATTTCAGTGCGCGCCAAGATGTGGAGGCTGTGCGGATTTTGGTTGATCACGTCCGCAGACGGCATTTTCCACAGGCAAAAACCACGCTGGATGTCTATGACGCCATCATCGCAGCCCAAGCCAAACTGATCGCAAAATGGATGGGGCTGGGATTTGTTCATGGCGTTATGAACACCGACAACATGGCCGTTTCAGGAGAAACCATTGATTACGGTCCCTGTGCTTTTGTGGATGGATATGCCTCAAACGCGGTATTCTCATCCATCGACCGCCAAGGGCGCTATGCTTTTGATCAACAATCTAACATCGCGGGCTGGAATTTGGCGCAGCTTGGCAGTTGCTTTGTGCCTTTGTTGCAAGAAGAATTGGGCAGTCAGGAAGCCGCAATTGAAATGCTGTCGCAAAGCTTAAACCAGTTTCCCGATCTGTTTCAAAGCGCATGGAAGTCGGTGTTTGCCGCCAAATTGGGCATTTCGCAGCCAACAGAGCAAGATCTGGAATTGGCGCAAAGCCTTTTGACGCTCATGGAAAAACAAAGCGTAGATTTCACCAATGTCTTTGCAGGATTAAGCTCAGGCGCGGCCCGCGATCAGTTTATCAATGCTACAGAATTTGATCACTGGCATGACCTATGGCAAAAGCGCATCAAAGATTTGGCGGATGCCAAAGAGGTGATGCAAGCGGCCAATCCTAAAATCATTCCGCGCACGCATCGGTTGGAACAGGCCATTCAGGCGGCCATTGCAGGTGATTTCAAACCCGCACAGCGCTTGGCAAAAGCCCTATCGCAGCCGCGTATTTTGTCCCCAGACGACATTGATCTCACAAAAGCGCCGACCCCAGATGAGGTTGTGCCCCAAACTTTTTGCGGCACCTAGACCCAAGGCCAAATTGCCACGCGGGTCTTGCACCTTTAGGCCCCGCGCAGGATCAACCGCGCAACGCGTGCAAAGGCATCGTCAAAATCGGTCAATGAATACAGGTCTTTCACGTCATCGGGCAGGCTGTCAAAATGTTCGGGGCGCTCTGCTGCAAGATGAGATGCGCCTTGCAAGGCCACAAACAACGCCTGAGCCAATTCTACAGCGCGGCGGTGTTCTAACCCGCGTGTTTTGACCAATCGCGCTGCAAATCGTTCCATTTGATCTGCGACTTGACGTTTCGTTTCAATCAAGCCTTCGCGGGGCAAAGTGGGTTCAATCGTGGTTGTAAAACGCGCCATCAAGGGCAGAAAAAGCGGATCAGCCTTGCCTGCGATCAACATTTCTGCAGTCAAAGCCGTGTCCATCGCCGCATGGGGCAGCACCAAGGATATAAAATTTTTCAGCGCTTCAAGGTAGAGTTCTGCAAACAATTCTTCTTTGGTTTCGGCGAAAATATAAATCGCCCCTTTCGCCATATCGACGTTTTGTGCCAATTCGCCCATTGAGAAGCGTGAAAACCCTACACGTTCAATAAGATCGCGTGCGACACGCAAAATATCCGCGACTTCTGCTGTGTTTTCGGCACAATCAAAAGCGCGTTTCGAATTCTCCATCAGCGACATGCAGGCTCACTCCCTTTTACGGCAACAAAAAACCTATAAGGGCAAGATGAGTGCACCGCGCGATCCAGATAGGTTCGATAGGTCTCGCATAAATTCGTTAAAAAAGTCATTCCACCACCTGATGGATTTCGTGCTGTTTTGTTTTGTGGTAAACTTGAAAACACGCGTGCAGCCTTGTCTTGTTGCATTTTATCGCAATACGGGGCCTGCCCCCAAAGACTGGATGTGAAATGACCGACACAATTCTAGATCGCTGCAAAGAAAACGGCATGCGCATGACAGGGCAACGCAAAATCATTGCGCAGGTTTTAGATCAGGCCAAAGACCACCCTGCGGCCGAAGAATTGTTCAAACGCGCCGCACAAATCGACCCGCATATTTCACTTGCCACCGTTTACCGTACCGTGAAAACGCTTGAAGATTGCGGTATCTTGGCCAAGGTTGATTTCGGCGATGGCCGCGCCCGATATGAGCCCGCCGCACGCGCACATCATGACCATCTGATAGATGTGGACACAGGCAGGGTCATCGAATTTGTTGATCACGATATCGAAGCGCTTCAAGAAAAAATCGCCACAAAATTGGGATACCGCCTGACGGGACACCGTTTGGAATTGTTTGGCGTCAAAATTCATCCCGATACAGATTAGCCGGATGGCTCCGCGCCCAGACTGTTGCCAATCTATGGCCTAGACCAGCCGCTAAAACCGTCACCCAAATGTTACCGCTAACAAGCAAAGTGACCCCATGTTAGCGCTCAATTGTTGACGCCCCGTTCTGGCCTGCTATCAATCGCTCCAATGGCCCGAAATTCAACCTTTTAAAAAGGCACGCCCACATGAGCACTATTATCGATATCATCGGACGCGAAATTCTTGACAGCCGTGGCAACCCCACTGTCGAAGTTGACGTTATTTTAGAAGACGGCACAATGGGCCGCGCAGCCGTGCCATCTGGCGCGTCAACAGGCGCACATGAAGCCGTTGAAAAACGTGATGGTGACAAAGACCGTTACCTTGGCAAAGGCGTTTTGGAAGCTGTTGCAGCCGTCAACGGTGAAATCGCTGAAGCCCTTGTTGGCATGGACGCCACAGAACAAGAAGCCATCGACGCTGTGATGATTGAACTCGACGGCACGCCAAACAAAGGCCGCTTGGGCGCCAACGCCATTTTGGGCGTCTCCTTGGCCACTGCCAAAGCCGCTGCTGATTATTCTAGCCTGCCACTTTACCGCTACATCGGCGGATCTTCTGCGCGCATCTTGCCAGTGCCTATGATGAACATCATCAACGGTGGCGAACACGCGGACAACCCGATCGACATCCAAGAATTCATGATCATGCCAGTCTCCGCTGCGAACATCCGCGAGGCGATCCGTATGGGCGCTGAAGTGTTCCACACGCTGAAAAAAGAATTGTCTACAGCGGGCTACAACACAGGTATCGGTGATGAGGGCGGCTTTGCCCCTGCAATCAACTCCTCACGCGAAGCGCTTGATTTCATTATCAAGTCTATCGAGAAAGCAGGCTACACACCTGGCAAAGACATCTACCTCGCGCTCGATTGTGCCTCTTCTGAATACTACAAAGATGGCAAATACGAACTCAAAGGCGAAGGCAAATCTTTGACCTCAGCCGAAAACGCTGACTACTTGGCCGCTTTGTGCGATGACTACCCGATCATCTCGATTGAGGATGGCATGGACGAAGACGATTGGGCGGGTTGGAAGCTTTTGACCGAAAAAATCGGCGACAAAGTGCAACTCGTGGGCGACGACTTGTTCGTGACCAACCCTGTGCGTCTCGCCGATGGCATCAAACAAGGCGTGGCCAACTCCATGCTCGTCAAAGTGAACCAAATCGGCTCCCTTTCCGAGACCCTCAAAGCCGTCGATATGGCCCACCGCGCGCGCTACACCAACGTGATGTCGCACCGCTCAGGTGAGACCGAAGACGCGACCATCGCTGATTTGGCCGTTGCAACCAACTGTGGTCAGATCAAAACTGGGTCGCTTTCGCGTTCCGACCGTATGGCCAAATACAACCAGCTGATCCGCATCGAAGAAGAACTCGGCGCCACAGCAGAATACGCTGGCACATCCATCCTCAAGGTGTGAGGCCACACAGGCATTTTTTAAGTGCCATGTTGAAAGCGCGCGTTGTGCCGCGCTGAGACGGAGTGACAAAGTGACAAAAGCCCCGCCATTTGGTGGGGCTTTTTGCATGCGCAACGACTTGATGTTCACTTTTTACCCCACTACGCTGAACAGATAACAAAAGTTTAATTTCACCGGGGACATATGAACAGAAAGCTAATCGTATTCGGAAACGGTTTAGGACGCGCCCTAGACAATGACTATTTTCAACTTCAAGCGGCCATGACATCAGTTTGGGGTAGCGACTTATTTGACGAAAATGAAAAAGAAATCATCGCATCGCTGAAAGGTTTTGACGCAGCAATCGGCCCAACATCAGAGGCTGATCTTCGTTCTGCATATACGGCACTCATAGGCCATTCAATGTTGAAATTGAGCATTGAACCAGAGACACTTAGTCATTGGCTGAATACAAATGCTGCTCAATTTCCAAGCCTGCTAGAAAAGTACATCTATGCAGTTGCACACTATTTTCATGAATTTCAATTTGATCCACCCCAAGAAGCGCTATGGCGGACATTCACTCAACCATTGATTGACTATATTTTCAAATCCCGAAGCCATGTAGCAACACTTAACTATGACACCTTATTGTATGCCCCATTCAATCGCCAAAATGTCACCGGAAAAGCCTTTCCACTATGCAGAGCAAAAGTAGATGAAACATCTTTAGGTGACGGCTTTCAAACATCATATACCCCCAAAACCTTTAACTGGTACAATAGCAAAAACCCAAGAGGAACATACCTTCATCTACATGGCACTCCCCTATTTTATAAAAAGGACGATGGAGTATCAGCAAAGCGGACCAGAGATAACCTACCAATTCCAAAGAATGCTGAAGGGAAAAATCAGATTATCCTTGGGCCAACAGGTTTAAAGCTCCAGCTCATTGAGAGCTGCGATGTACTCAAAGATTATTGGGAGGTTCGGTTGCCAAAGTGTATCCGAGAAGCTGACGAAATCATCCTTTTTGGGTATGGTGGGGCTGATAGCCACCTGAACGACTTACTCAAAAAGCGCTCTCCCGAAACCAATATTCATATTGTTGAAAGAAACCAAGAAGGGACTTGGTTAGAGCGTAAAAAGTTCTGGTCAGACAACCTTTCAGGAACGGTCAGTCCTATTTTACTTGATGACATCCTAGACTTCACAGATTGGGACGACCCCAGTAAGCAACCCTCGATCCCCTACTCGGAGATCCCTTTCTAGACCCAAAACCACCCCAGCGGGGAAAAACATATTTTTCCCGTAAACTCCCCAGCAAAAGTCTGGGATACATTACCTTACGGCAGCCCTGTCTGGCGAAGAGATCAAGCACGATATGATGGCGCACTGATTTCATAACGTGAAAACCTTAGGGGGAGTTTTCTGAAAAATTCCCCCTAACGCAAAACTCGCGCCCCAAAGCCTTTAAAACATGTAAAATGCAGCCTGTGAAAATCGTTAAACTATTTAAAACACGCGCCTTAATCGGGCTTTGAAATCCGCCCGCCGCCAATGGCAGCCGCGACGCCTGTGGTGCTGGGGCAGCTTGTCGGCAGACCGCGTTTGACCCGCATGGCAAGATAGGCAAAGGCTTGGGCTTCAAGCATATCGCCGTCCAAACCCACAGTTTCGATGGGCGCGACGGCGCAATCCACGCCTGCAGCAATCATTGCCATCAATGTCGCGTTTCGACTGCCGCCCCCCGACACCAAAATCCGCGCAGGTGGGCTTGGGCAATGGTCCATCGCTTGCGCCACAGATGCGGCAGCCATCGCTGTTAAGGTCGCGGCGGCATCTTGATCACTCAGGCTTTCGACCTGCGTCAAAATATCGTGAAAATCATTTCTATCTAAGGACTTAGGCGGCATCTTCATGAAATAGGCGTGTTGCATAAACTGATCTAAAAGCGCCGCATCCACCTGACCAGAAGCTGCCAAATCGCCGTTATCATCAAAAGATTTCCCCAAACGCGCCATGCATAAATCATTGATCGGCGCATTGGCTGGCCCCGTGTCAAAGGCCAACAAAGCGCCAGTCTGCGCAGGATCATCGATGCTGGGGTCGACCCAAGTCAGATTGCCCACACCGCCTAAATTTAAAAACACAAGCGGCGCCGTGGCCTTGATATAACGCGCGCAAGCATGGTGGAAAAACGGGGCCAAAGGCGCGCCCTGCCCGCCCATTTGCACATCATTGCTGCGAAAATCCCAGACAACCGTTTGTTGCAAAACTTCCGCCAACACCGCACCATTCCCCGCTTGATAGGTGCCAAGCCCACGCGGATCATGCGCAAAGGTTTGCCCATGAAATCCAACCATTTCAAAGCCTTGCAATGCTGATAGCGCTTCGGCATGGGCGGTCTCAATCAATTCGACGGCCGCGTCACTGGCCTGCCACAGTCCCAACTGGTCACGCAAAAGCGACTGTTCATCCACGCTATATGGGCGAAATGTGCTGTCGCCAAACTCAAAAATATCAATGCCATCCGTGCGCAAAAGCGCCACATCAACCCCATCCAAAGAGGTGCCAGACATACAACCTGCGATCCAAATCGGCTCTACTTGTTTTTTCACCGTCATGACTCTCTTTCCCTTTGGCGCTGAGCCAGATATATCAGGCATTGCTAGCCCTTAATATGGATAAAAATTGCAATGACATACCACCCCAAATCAGACTTTATGGCAGTGATGATAGAGCGCGGCTTTTTGGCCGATTGCACAGACTATCAAGGCCTTGATGAAGCCCTGAGCAAAGGTGTTGTGCCAGCCTATATCGGCTTTGATGCGACGGCCACATCGCTGCATGTGGGGTCGTTGATCCAGATTATGATGCTGCGTTGGTTGCAAAAAACTGGCCACCAACCGATCACCTTAATGGGCGGGGGCACCACGAAAGTGGGCGACCCTAGCTTTCGCGCAGATGAGCGCCCTTTGTTGACCGAAGACAAGATCAACCAGAACATCGCAGGCATCAAAAGCGTCTTCGCGGCCTATATCGACTATGAAACAGACGCGCCGAACAAAGCGCTGATGCTGAACAACGCCGAATGGCTTGATGGGTTGAATTACCTCGAGTTTTTGCGCGACATCGGCAAGCATTTCTCGGTCAACCGCATGTTGTCGTTTGAAAGCGTGAAATCGCGTTTGGACCGCGAGCAATCACTGTCGTTCCTTGAGTTTAACTACATGATTTTGCAGGCTTATGACTTTTTGGAGCTCAACCGTCGTTACGGTTGTATGTTGCAAATGGGCGGGTCGGATCAATGGGGCAATATTGTCAACGGCATCGATTTGACGCGCCGCGTGATCGACAATTCTATTTTCGGGCTGACCTCGCCTTTGCTGACCACATCGGACGGCAAAAAGATGGGCAAATCGCAATCTGGCGCGATCTGGCTGAATGAAGATATGCTGAGTTCTTACGAATTCTGGCAATTCTGGCGCAACACGACGGATGCCGACACGGGGCGTTTTTTGAAGCTCTACACTGAGTTGCCCGTCGCGGAATGTGAGCGTTTGGGCGCCTTGCAAGGCTCTGATATCAACGAGGCAAAAATCATTCTGGCCAATGAAGTGACAGCACTCTTGCATGGTCGTGAAGCGGCAAATGCAGCCGAAGCCACGGCACGCGAAGTGTTTGAAAAGGGCGGTACAGGTAATGACCTGCCAACGCTGGAACTGACAGCAGATGAGATTGGCGATGGGATTTCTATCGTGCAATTGTTCGTCCGTGCAGGGCTTGCAGGCACAGGCAAAGAAGCCAAACGCTTATTTTCCGATAATGGCGCGAAGGTGAATGACGCAGACCACAAAGATGCAGGCGTCATGGTGACACCCGCTGATTTGGCAACACCTATGAAACTGTCAGCAGGCAAAAAACGCCATGCCTTGGTCGTTTTAAAATAGCACAAATCGAACATTTTGATTGAAGAAGGGGGCATTTATGTCCCCTTTTTTTGCATTTATAGCATCTTTTCGCAAATAAAAGCTCCATAAGCAAAAGGCCCCGCGACTGCAGGGCCTTTCAAATTCCTTTCAACACCACCTGTCTTTTGCGACAGAGATAGGCGTCTTATTCGGTCACGGAGACAGAAACCATTTTGTCAGGTTCGCCAATGACAGATCCATTCGGGCCAGCACCCTTTTTGATCGCATTGACCACGTCCATGCCTTCCGTCACACGGCCAACAACTGTGTATTGGCCATTCAAATGCGGCGCAGGGGCGAACATAATGAAGAACTGCGAATTGGCAGAATCTGGGCTGGAAGATCGCGCCATGCCAACAACGCCCGCATCAAAGCTCTCATCAGAAAACTCAGCTTTCAGATCCGCGTTTTCAGCCCCCCCCATGCCAGCACGTGACATGTTGAAATCTTCTGCGTCTGATTTGCCAAATTGCACATCGCCCGTTTGCGCCATGAAGCCATCGATGACGCGGTGAAACACCACATTGTCATAGGCACCATCGGCGGCCAATTGGGTGATCTGTGCGACATGACCAGGTGCCACATCTTCAAGCAGATCAATTTTGATCACGCCGTTCGCTTCGCCAGCGACAGTGATTTCAAGACCTGTTGCGAATGCTGGCACTGAGGCCAGAATCGCAAGAGTCGCCAGAGCTGATTTAAGCATCGGCTGCGACTTTCACAGAGATCATGCAATCAGGGTATTGCGCTGGCTCACCACGGGTAATTTTGTCGACAGCTTCCATGCCTGACAGCACGCGTCCATAAACTGTATACTGATTGTTCAGGAAGTGGTTGTCGGAAAAGTTGATGAAAAACTGAGAGTTAGCAGAGTTTGGGTTTTGCGAACGTGCCGCACCCAAAGTGCCGCGATCATGTGGAAGGCTGGAAAACTCTGCTGGAACATCAGGCAAATCAGAGCTGCCAGTGCCCGCGCGGCGGATTTCGAAATCTTTGTTTTGGTTGCCGAATTGTACGTCGCCAGTTTGCGCCATAAAGCCGTCGATCACGCGGTGAAACACAACGCCGTCATAGGCACCAGAGCGCGCCAATTCTTTCATGCGCGCACAGTGTTGCGGTGCGACATCTGGAAGAAGTTCGATCACAACTTGGCCGTGCTCAAGTTCGATCAGGATTGTGTTTTCGGGATCTTTGATATCAGCCATCTTGCGGCTCCTTGTCATATATAAAGTGTGTTTGGGGGCAATCTAAGGGCTTGAGCGGCGAAGTAAAAGGGCAAGTTTCCCCCTTTGCGGCTCAGCGCCGACAAGCTGCCATTGACCTAAACATCTGAGCGCTTAAAACAGAGCTAAATACATGCAACAGACCCTGCAAGGACACTCCGATGGCTTGGAAAACGCTCGACGATATGGACATGAACGGCAAGATCGTTCTCACACGTGTGGACATCAATGTGCCCATGAAAGACGGCACTGTCACCGATGCGACGCGCATTGAGCGCATAAAACCAACGATTGATGACATCGTGGCAAAAGGCGGCATCCCTGTGATGCTGGCGCATTTTGGTCGCCCAAAAGGTGAATATGTTGCTGACTTGTCGTTGTCGCATATCATGCCTGCCGTGACAAAAACACTTGGTCGTGACGTGACATTCATCGAACGCCCATCCCGCGAACAGCTCGACGCCCTGCCCGCAGGATCTGTGGTTTTGGTAGAAAACACGCGTTTCACAGCCATGGAAACGGATAACGATCCGCAAATGGCGCAGTTTTTGGCCTCTTTGGGCGATATCTTTTGCAATGATGCCTTTTCGGCTGCGCACCGTGCCCATGCCTCGACCACTGGTGTGGCAAAACTGTTGCCGTCTTGTGCGGGTCGCCTCATGCAGGCCGAACTTTCAGCACTTGAGGCAGCTTTGGCCACACCCAAACGCCCTGTTGTGGCCGTGGTTGGGGGTGCAAAAGTGTCAACCAAGCTCGAACTTTTGGGCAATTTGGTACGCAAAGTTGATCACTTGGTGATTGGTGGCGGCATGGCCAATACGTTTTTGGCAGCTCAGGGCGTGAATGTTGGCAAGTCTCTTTGCGAACATGACCTTGCAGACACGGCGCGCGACATTTTGAAAAAGGCAGATGAGGCTGGTTGCGAAATTATCTTGCCGATTGATGTGGTGGTCGCTTGGGAATTCGCTGCCAATACCAAAAATGAAACCGTTGATGTGGCGGCCTGCCCTGCGGATGCGATGATTTTTGATGCTGGCCCCAAGTCAATCGCACGGTTGAACGATGTCATTTCTGCCAGTGAAACATTGATCATGAACGGGCCTTTGGGCGTATTCGAATTGGAACCTTTCGGCGCGGGCACCTTTGCGATGCTTGATGTGATTGCCAAGCAAACCCAAGCTGGGGATTTGATTTCTGTGGCAGGCGGCGGCGATACCGTGGCAGCCATCAATGCGGCAGGTGTCGCGGATCGCTTTACCTATATTTCGACCGCAGGCGGCGCTTTCTTGGAATGGATGGAAGGCAAAACCCTGCCAGGTGTTGAGGCGCTCGGTTAAACCCAAACCAAACCTGACCCAAAGATTTTTAAGCGCCCGTGCATGAATTTGCGCGGGCGTTTTTGCGGCTAGCGCCCCCGAATGACAGCCAATGATGCAAAATTTGTTTTGCAAAAATACCTGTATGAACAATGTGTTAGCGATAACAGAGCAACAGTTAGCGCAACCATTTTTTTTGTTAGCGCCATCAGAATTGCGCCACTGTCAAAGCAGCGCTAAGCAAATCTAGAAATTCCCTGATCCCGCCCCAAAGGGGCATAAATGCAATGAGGACTCCCATGTCGATCCAAGAAATGACCGCCAAAATCCGTGATGGCCAAGGTTTTATCGCAGCGCTTGACCAATCTGGAGGCTCCACCCCGAAAGCATTGGCGCAATACGGCATTGAGCCGAATGAGTACAACGGCGATAGCGAAATGTTTGACATGATCCACGCAATGCGGTCGCGCATCATGCAGTCGTCGTCTTTTACTTCCGATAAAGTGATCGGCGCGATCTTGTTTGAAATGACAATGGATCGCGATGTCGCGGGCAAACCAACCCCAAAATATCTGTTTGAAGACAAAGGCATCGTGCCGTTTTTAAAAATCGACAAAGGCTTGGAAGCCGAAGAAAACGGCGTGCAATTGATGAAGCCCAATCCTGATTTGGATGATCTTCTGGCGCGCGCAGCCAATTTGGGCGTTTTCGGCACCAAAGAACGCTCTGTCGTGAATGCGGCCAATCGTGAGGGCATCAAAGCCGTTGTGGCGCAGCAATTTGAAATCGGCGAACAGGTGATCAAAGCAGGTTTAATGCCGATGCTTGAACCAGAGGTCACAATCACGATCAAAGACAAAGCCGAAGCAGAAGCCATCTTGCGCGAAGAAATCTTGACGCAACTTGATGCGCTGGCCCCCAACAAACAGGTGATGTTGAAAGTGTCTTTGCCGACTGAGCCGAATTTTTACAAACCCTTGGTGGACCACCCGCGTGTTTTGAAAGTTGTGTCACTGTCTGGTGGTTATTCCCGTGAGGAAGCCAACGCAAAATTGGCGCTAAACACAGGCATGATCGCGTCTTTCTCACGCGCTTTGATCGAAGGGCTAAGTGCCAAACAAGCCGATACAGATTTTGATGCTATCTTAAATGCAACAACCAGTGAAATCCATGCGGCCTCTGTTGCGGGATAAGAGCTACAACATTTAGTCGGAAAAACGGGGCGCGCATCTATATGCTGTGTCCCGTTTTGCTTTTTCAGGGTGACCTGTTAACACTCTGATTCCAAACACGAATCTGATGCACCGTGCTGATAAAAAAAATGATGTTGTGATTCGAAAAGGGATTCACAAAGCGATTCGCCTATGGCATAGTCTTCAAACGGATCACCCATAAGAGGTGGCCGTGTGAGCAGTAAACTACAGGCAACCCCCTATCATGGCGTCCAATCGCAAACGTCCCCCTCTCGCTGTTCTGATATATACAGCCGTAATCGTCACATTGGGCGGTTACTTCACCTTTGCTGCAGTGCAAGGTGAGTACGGGCTGTTCCGTCGCATTCAAATTGAGGCGGAGCTTGAAGACCTACACGAGAAGAGTGATCGGCTTGCGATAAATTTGGAAGTCATGCGCAATAAAACTTTGCGCATGTCTGACGGATACTTAGATCTAGACCTACTCGACGAACAAGCTCGAGACGTCTTGGGATATGTGCGCGCCGATGAGTTGGTCATTCGCTAAGGCTTGCCGTAAAACGCAGCCTTAGCGAATCCAATCTCGCTATTTAATCCCTGAAAAATTAAACATTTCCATAGGCTTGCACCCGTATGCGGCCAGACCAAGCAAACGAACTGCAATTTATCCGTGCAATTCCATTCAAACTGCTTTATGATATAGTTTAATACTAAACTATATCTGCGATTTTGGAGGAGGACGCCGCATGGCCCCCAAGAAAACCACCGCAAATTCCGCGAGCAAAGCGAATGTATCAAAAGACGAATTGCTTGCCTATTACAAGGACATGCTCCTGATCCGCCGCTTTGAAGAAAAAGCGGGCCAATTATATGGCATGGGTTTAATCGGTGGCTTTTGTCACCTCTACATCGGCCAAGAAGCCGTGGTTGTAGGCTTGGAAGCTGCCACCAAAGAAGGTGACAAGCGCATCACATCTTACCGCGACCACGGCCACATGTTGGCATGCGGGATGAACCCTGACGGGGTGATGGCCGAATTGACGGGTCGCGAAGGCGGCTATTCAAAAGGCAAAGGCGGCTCCATGCATATGTTCTCGAAAGAGAAACATTTCTACGGCGGCCACGGTATCGTGGGTGCACAGGTGCCACTGGGTGCGGGTCTTGCGTTTTCTGACAAATACAAAGGCAATGACAATGTGACATTCGCCTACTTCGGCGATGGCGCGGCCAACCAAGGGCAGGTTTACGAGACCTACAACATGGCGATGCTTTGGGATCTTCCAGTGATTTTTGTCATTGAAAACAACCAATACGCCATGGGTACATCCGTGCAGCGCTCAACCAAATCTCCATCACTTTGGGAACGTGGCGCAGCCTACGGTATCAAAGGCGAAGAAGTAGACGGTATGGATGTTTTGGCGGTCAAAGAAGCCTCTGAAAAAGCTGTGGCGCATTGCCGTGCAGGCAAAGGCCCCTATATTTTGGAAGTGAAAACATACCGTTACCGCGGTCACTCTATGTCAGATCCTGCAAAATACCGTTCACGCGAAGAAGTGCAAAAGATGAAAGACGAGCGCGATCCAATCGAAGCGGTGCGGTCTTTGCTTTTGACAGGCAAGCATGCTTCCGAGGATGATCTCAAAGCGATCGACAAAGAGATCAAAGCCGTGGTGAACGCCTCAGCAGAATTTGCAAAAACCAGCCCAGAGCCTGCCCTTGAAGAGCTTTGGACAGACATTTACGCCTAATCCTGAGAGAGGAATTTACTCATGGCTATTGAACTACTTATGCCCGCCCTCTCCCCGACAATGGAAGAAGGCACACTCGCAAAATGGCTCGTCAAAGAGGGCGACACAGTTGCCTCAGGTGACATCATTGCAGAAATTGAAACCGACAAGGCCACCATGGAATTCGAAGCCGTCGATGAAGGTATCGTTGGCAAGCTTCTTGTTGCAGAAGGCACTGAAGGCGTGAAAGTGAACGCCGTGATTGCGCTTTTGGCTGAAGAAGGCGAAGACGCGTCAAACCTGAGCGCCTCCTCGTCTGCACCAGCGCCAGAACAAGCTGAAGCCCCAGCAAAAGAAGCCCCAGCAGCAGCGCCCGCGAAAGCTGCAGCGCCCGTGGAATCCAAAGCTGTCGAGCCTGACTACCCAGAGGGCACTCAGATGAAAACCATGACCGTGCGCGAAGCGATCCGCGAAGCGATGTCAGAGGAAATGCGCAGCGACGAAAACGTCTTTTTGATGGGCGAAGAAGTGGGTGAATACCAAGGTGCCTACAAAATTTCCCAAGGCATGCTGGATGAATTCGGCCCCAAGCGTGTGATTGATACACCGATCACAGAACACGGCTTTGCGGGTATCGCAACAGGCGCCTCTTTCGGCGGCTTGCGCCCTATCGTTGAATTCATGACCTTCAACTTTGCATTGCAAGCGATCGACCACCTGATCAACTCAGCGGCCAAAACATTGTATATGTCTGGCGGTCAAATGGGCGCGCCTATGGTGTTTCGCGGTGCCAATGGTGCTGCGGCGCGTGTGGGTGCGCAGCACTCACATTGTTTCGCCTCTTGGTATTCCCAAGTGCCTGGCCTGAAAGTGGCAATGCCATATTCCGCGGCAGATGCAAAAGGTCTGATGAAATCAGCGATCCGCGATGATAACCCTGTTATCTTCTTGGAAAATGAAATCTTGTACGGCAAATCTTTCGATGTGCCTGACATGGATGATTTCACGATCCCATTCGGTAAAGCCCGCATTTGGCGTGAAGGCACAGATGTGACGATCGTCTCATTCGGTATTGGCATGACCTATGCTCTGGAAGCGGCAGACAAGCTGGCCGAAGAAGGCATTTCAGCCGAAGTGATCGACCTGCGCACCCTGCGCCCCGTCGATTACGATACGGTTTTGGCATCTGTCATGAAAACAAACCGCTGCGTCACAGTCGAAGAAGGTTTCCCTGTGGCATCCTTCGGCAACCACTTGTCAGCAACGATCATGGAACGCGCTTTTGATTACTTGGACGCCCCAGTGATTAACTGCACAGGCAAAGACGTGCCAATGCCTTATGCTGCCAACCTTGAAAAACATGCTTTGATCACCACCGACGAAGTCGTCGCGGCGGTTAAAGCTGTCACATACCGTTAAGGAGACTGACACATGGCTATCGAACTTCTCATGCCCGCGCTTTCTCCAACAATGGAAGAAGGCACATTGGCCAAATGGCTGGTGAAAGAGGGTGACCAAGTGAACTCTGGCGATGTCATTGCCGAGATCGAAACAGACAAAGCCACGATGGAATTCGAGGCCGTCGACGAAGGTGTGATCGGCAAGATCACTGTGCCCGAGGGCACCGAAGGCGTAAAAGTGAACGCGCAAATCGCGATTTTGCTGGAAGAAGGCGAAGACGCATCAGCAATGGACTCTGTTGGTGCATCTGCCCCTGCAGCACCCGCTGAAGCGGCAGCCGAAAAGTCTGAGGCGCCAAAGCAAGCAGAGGCGGCGGATGCCTCCCCTGCCCCTGCAGCCCCCGTTGCAGCCTCAGGCGAACGCATTTTTGCCTCTCCTTTGGCGCGCCGTATCGCAGCCCAAAAGGGTTTGGATCTGTCGCAGCTTAAAGGCTCTGGCCCCAAAGGTCGCATTGTCAAAGCCGATGTCGAGGCAGCCACTGCCGCGCCAAAAGCTGAAGCATCAGCTGCTGCGCCGCAAAAAACATCAGCCCCCGCAGCAGCGGCCCCATCAGGCCCTTCCGCTCAGGCCGTTGCCAAAATGTACGAAGGCCGCAGCTTCGAAGAAATCAAACTCGACGGAATGCGCAAAACGATTGCAGCGCGTCTTTCAGAAGCCAAGCAAACCGTGCCGCATTTCTACCTGCGCCGCGATATCAAATTGGACGCTTTGCTGAAATTCCGTTCGCAGTTGAACAAGCAGTTGGAAGCACGCGGCGTGAAATTGTCAGTCAATGACTTTATCATCAAAGCCGTTGCTGTTGCTTTGCAGCAAGTGCCTGAAGCCAATGCTGTTTGGGCGGGTGACCGTGTGTTGCAGATGAAAGCGTCTGACGTGGCGGTGGCTGTGGCGATTGAAGGCGGATTGTTCACGCCTGTGTTGCAAGACTCTGACATGAAATCGTTGTCGGCCTTGTCCACAGAGATGAAAGACCTTGCCAGCCGTGCGCGTGATCGCAAATTGGCACCGCATGAATATCAGGGCGGTTCTTTCGCGATCTCTAACTTGGGCATGTTTGGCATCGACAACTTTGACGCCATCGTGAATCCACCGCATGCGGGTATCTTGGCTGTCGGCGCTGGTAAAAAGCAACCCATCGTTGGCGAAGACGGCGAATTGACAGTGGCGACAGTGATGTCTGTCACTATGTCTGTTGATCACCGCGTGATTGACGGCGCGGTTGGCGCGAACTTGCTGAATGCGATTGTCGACAACTTGGAAAACCCAGTGGCGATGTTGGCCTAAGTTTTTTGAATATCGATTTGGTTGAAGGCCTCGCATTTGCGGGGCCTTTTGCTTGTGTAGCACTGATAAAAACTTGCACAAATCGAACAAAAAAACCCCGCATCTAGCGTTCTAGATGCGGGGGAATGTATTAAACGCAACATAAAACGCGAATGCTACTTTTCGCGTGCGCCAATCAGTTGATTCATAGAAACGGAAGGCTGCGAACATCCAGCCTCGCCCACGACCTTGGCAGGGACGCCTGCAACCGTCGTGCATTTGGGCACGTCATTCAGCACAACAGATCCAGCGGCCACACGCGAGCATTGACCGATTTTGATATTGCCCAAAACCTTAGCGCCTGCCCCGATCAAAACGCCATCCGCAATTTTGGGGTGACGATCTTCGTCTTCTTTGCCAGTGCCGCCAAGCGTCACAGAATGCAAGATAGACACGTTATCGCCAATCACACAGGTTTCACCAAAGACCAGCGCATGGGCGTGATCCAAGAACAGGCCTTGGCCGATCTTACAGGCGGGGTGAATATCGATCGTAAATTGTTCAGAGACGCGCATTTGCACGAAATAAGCCAAATCTTTACGGCCCTGACGCCACAACCAATTGGCAATTCGGTAGGATTGAATCGCTTGGAACCCTTTGAAATACAACAAAGGCTGAATATAGCGGTGGCAAGCAGGATCGCGATCAAAGACCGCAACAATATCAGCGCGCGCAGATTGCCCCAAAGTAGGATCATCAGCATAGGCTTGATCAATCAATTCACGCAGCAGTTGTTCTGACATATCCGCAGAGGCCAGTTTTTGCGCCAAACGGTAGGCCAAAGCATCCTCAAGCGTGCTGTGGTGCAAAATACAGCCGTGAATAAGTCCGCCCAGCAAAGGTTCTGCATCCACCGCGTCATGGGCTTCGCCAATGATTTGGGTCCAAACGGGATCCAATTCAGAAAGTTTTGCACGTATTTTTGCCATAGGACCGATCCTCTTTCACTTAGCTTATCATAGATAGGCTTCGCGTTCAAAGCACAAGTAATTGTGCTGTGCAATAAGTCATATCGGCATGATCGCAACGTAAAAGCCCCCGCAGGAGAACCTACAGGGGCTTGAAATTCTTATCTTTTGCCAGCTTAGGCGCGCGGCAGCGAGAATTGCGCATAGTGAATTGCCAAACGAATTTCACCTGCTGTAAAATCGCCACCTTCAGCCGTTAAAACGAGATCCTCGTCCGAATAATAGGTCAAAGGCGTACCTGTGAGGCCGCGCATCCAACTGCCGTTGGCCAAGGACAAGCCCGATCCATATCGGTTGGATGAGCTGGAAACACCAACAGAATAGCCCGACAAACTGCCTGTGATCTCGGAAATGACCCGCCCCGTCACACCGTAGACCACCGCTTGACCGGGTATGGCGAAACCTACATTTGACACAGATCCCGCAGTGATGGTGTGATCTATTTCGCGCACCATAAACTGCATGCCAGCGCCATTGGCGGATAAGGATTGAGCCCCTAAAATCCAGCCCGCGCCATCATATGTGGCAAAGCCAGATTGGTCAGCGATATAGGCGCGCATGCCGAGACTTGGCGCAATGAAAACCCAGCCTCCATTGGCGAAGAGTGCGATATTTCCCTCTTGCCCCGACCAATCATTCACGGCCGCAGGGCCGATGCCGTAAGCATCACCATCTTGCGGAGCAAGGGGCGGCGTGTTGCCTGTGATGGACTTTAAAGTCAGTTGCAACAGCCCATCGACACGGGTCAGAGCTTCGTTCATTGTCACATGTTTTTGCGCCTGTGCGGCCTGCAAAAGGGGCAGTGAAAAACGGGTTGTATCACTCATTGAGATCAATCCTTTTGTAAAGGCCCGGTCCGAAACTTTCGGAAATCTGGGCAATTTGAACGGAATACGGACCTGTCAGCCCATCCGCAGTTTTCTGAGACGCCGTATATGTCCAGCTTGGGGTGGCCACATAGTCTTCGCGCAGCACCGACCCGCTTTGGATAACCTGCACCACATAGCTTTCCACGGTTTCGCCCAAAGGCACATCGACCGACTGCCAACTATCCGCATCAATCCGACTGCGGCGCAGCCAAGTAAAACTTGTATCGCCTGATCCGTTTGCAGCCGCGCGCAGATGCGCAGGCGCATAGGGGCGCAGGCCGATACCGTCGAAGGCCTCAACAAAGTGCTGATAGCTGGGGTCATCATTGGGGCGCTGCGAAGGGCCAATACGGTAGTGACGCGCCAAGCCCCGTGCAGATTGCGCAAGATCAATTTGACGCAGGGTTTCATTGACTAGGACGAACCGCGATCCAATCGGCCAAGTGGCGCTAAGCCCATCGGTGCCCGCCTGCCCGCGCAGCCGCATTGACACCTCATAGGTGTTTGGTCCCACAAGTTCTGCTTTGGCGAATTGGAACACTTCCCAATTGGAAGACGATCCATCCCCGATTGCCGCAATGTTGACACCGTTCAAAACTGCCTGTTCATCCGCACCACTCAAGGTGCCGCGGACAAGTTTCACCCGCAGCGCCGCACCACGATCCCAAAGCGCAGGTTCAGCTGCCACCAAGGTGTTTTGCGTCACGCCAATGGTCGCCCAGCTTGGCAACAATTTATTCAACTGATAGCCGCTGTCAGAGCTGGACCCGTAGACCGCAACCGAGCCGGGCCATGTTGTTGCAGTGGCTGCCACATAAGGTGCATGGGGTGTTTCTTCGCCAGAGAGCAAAGGCAAATCCAGAAACTGCGCCAAGACAGGTACAGGTGCATAAAAGGGCTGCGCTTCGAACAATTCGTCAACGGTTTCAGAGGGTTCATAGGTCTCTGGTTCTACGCGCACCGCTTCGACTTCACGCACATCGCCCAATGTGGCGTGATCAATGCGGTACAAAGATTTACCATCCTTGTCTTCGAGAGAAATTACATCCCCCGCGCCCAATTCAAAATCAGACGGCGCAAAGGAAAAACGTGCTGTATCGCGTGCGATACGCGCCTCGGCCAACCAGCGCTCAACGATCTGGCGGCCTTCAGCGCGTGTGAGTGCTAAAGGCAGTTCAGATTGCGACACAAGACGGCTTTCTTCGTCTGCAAACACGGCTTCTTCGGCCCGCATGCCATAGTCGGCATCCGCATCAACGAAGCTCAAGCGCACTTTTCCGGCGACTTCAGCTTCGGGGGCGCGTGTCAGTTGCACTGCGGACTCTTGATCCGCAGTCAGGGCCAGTTGCTCTGACGAAACCATAGCTTTGGATTTGCCATCACGAGACCTAAACGTCAAAATCCCGTCGCGTTCGATCGCTTCAAACCCAAAGGCCAGCATGAGAGGTTGAAGTGCAGAACGTGCGCCAGAAATTTCACCAACTGTATAGCCACGTACCAAGCCGTAAAGTTCTTTGGTATTGAAGTCTTTCACGCCAGATCGTGTACAAATTTCGGCCACAACATCGCCCAATGACCGCGCGGTAGACCGCCCGTTAAGCCAATGCCCTTTGGTGTAATTACCGCCGTCACTCCACAAAGATGTCACCGTTGGGAAGGCTGGAAAAGGTCTGCCATCCCATGCCCAAACATGGGCACGGCTCATATCAATCATCTGTGCGCCATAGATGTCTGATACAGGATTCACATCGCTTTGCGCCCAGTATTCCGTCAAAGCCCGCACATATTGCAGCTGAATGAAATCATCCCGCCGTCCGTTCGAATATTTCGGCAGTGAGCTTTCAGACGATTTGATGTCGATGAATTTATTGGGCTGATTGGTGCCTTTATCAATCGCAGCACAGCCGATTTCTGTGAACCAGATCGGTTTTGATTTGGGTTCCCACGATGTCGGCGCTTCTACCCGCACGCCATTCAAGCGCTCGTGGTGATCATTTTCCCACCAGCCACGTAAATCTTTGTAGCGCCAGACCCAATCTTCGCCGTAAGCACCGTCTTGGATAGGCGTGCGGATCTGCGCGTCTGCGTGCTCGTCAAAGGCATAATACCAATCATAGCCTTCGCCGCCCTCGATATTGTCTTTTAGGTAATCGAGATTGTAGATCGACCCATAGGCTTCATCCGCATGGCCATCTTCATCACGCCAATCTGACAAAGGCATGTAATTGTCGATCCCAATGAAATCGATATTGTCATCCGCCCAAAGTGTATCAAGCGGATAATACAGATTGCCATCAATGGAATAGCCAGAATATTCAGACCAGTCCGCGGCATAGCTGACCTTGCATTCAGGTCCGACAATGGCGCGCACATCAGCGGCCAATTGCACCAAAGCATCAACAGCAGGAAACCCATTGGCCCCGCGAATACGGGTTAAACTGCGCATTTCAGAGCCGATGCAAAAGGCTTCGACCCCGCCTGCGGCAACACAAAGATGCGCGTAATGTAAAATCATGCGACGGTAAGAGGCTTCATTTGGACCAGAATACTGAACCGCGCCATCGACAATGGCAAAATCGCTGATTTGCGCTGTACCAATGAAGTTTGCGACCTCTGCATCTGCAGCGCTCGTGCCATCCGTCGACCCCGTTTGGCCAGGAGCCATAGAGGTCGTAATGCGCCCACGCCAAGGCAAGGCAGGTTGGTCTGATGCGCCCGTCCAAGGGTCTGTCAGCCCGTTGCCATTTTGTTGATCCATAAGGATAAACGGATAAAACATCACGTCCTGCCCTGCGTTTTGCAAGGCTGTGATCGCTTCTATGACAGATTGGTCAGACGGTGTGCCGCCGTAAACAACACGGTCATCACCATCACGCGGAACCAATGCCGCAGTAGAGCGTGTAAATCCAGCAACTGTCCACGGCATGTCAGCCGCATCTGACGCGGCCTGCTCCACTTTTGGCAACAAGCTGCAATTGCCAACGCGTAGATCGTCACCGAACCAAGACACAACCAATGACGTTGATCCACAATTGGGCAACTCGTCTTTGAGAGCGTCAACGGAACTGTCAAAATCGGTTTTACCCGACCGCGAATTCACATTGACAGCCACAGTTTCGCCTAGCCCACTTTGTAAGTAGACAGGTGAGGTCGCCAATGCATATTCCCCCGTGCCAGGGATCATAGCAACGGCATTTACAAGATGTGTGAGATCGCTTTTGGGGCCCTCAGCTTGATCTGGGCGCATCACTTCAAAGGTGAACTGCGGCACACGATTGCCAAAGCGCGCAAGGTTCAGATCTTGTAAAACCACATAGGCCAGCCCGCGGTACGCTGGCACATTGCCTGCCCCCTCAACGGTTTCCATTTTGGGGTCTGGCATCTGATCTTCGCTGCCTGTGTAGACCTCCATCGTCAGATCCGTTGGTTCAATTTCGATCCCATCTGCCCAAATGCGACCGATGCGTGAAATTTCACCTTCGCAAAGAGCAATCGCGAGCGAAATCGAATAGCTATATTCTGTAACTTTAGGCTGCTGCGCCCCGCCCTTGCCTCCGCCAGAGGTGGTCGATTGTTCTTGAAACTGCGTGGCCCAGATCACTTGGCCACCAACACGCATGCGTCCGTAGACCTGCGCAATCGCAGTGCCTTCTGACGCCCCTGTTAGGCGAAACCGATCCACTTTTCCGGTTTCAACGACTTGACTGCCGACACCCATGACACGTTGATCAATAGCACGCCCGATAGTCGCGCCAATTGCGCGACCGATCACGACGGATGATAATCCGAATACGCCACCACCGATTGATGCACCTGCGGCGGCACCCACTGCGGAAAGTACAATAGTTGCCATGACTTAGCCTCCGTTCTGAGGGAATGAAAAACAGGCCGCCACACGGCGACGCCACGGCGCTGTCAGCGCATTCTCAACCACGCTATGCCCGCTGTAAGCATGGATAAATGTCGGTGCGGCACCCGCTGTCGCCACGATTCCAACATGCTTGGCCACGCTTTTACTGCGCATGCGAAACAGCAAAACATCACCGCCTTGCATTTGCTCCAACGGTTTTTGCACCAAATGGCGCTGTGCGGCGTGGAGCAGTCGTTCATCGCGCTGTGGCTCTGACCAATCTTGGGTATAGGCGGGAACGAGTTCAGGCTCTTGGCCGTAAAGCTCACGCCAAACGCCGCGCAGGAGACCCAAGCAATCGGTGCCAGCCCCTTTGCAAGACGCTTGATGCACATATGGGGTGCCAATCCATTCGCGAGTGGCGGATACAATTGTTTCAGCTTGCATTATTCTGACCCACCTGACGTATTGCCATATAGGCTTGCGCCATTATTTTGGCCGTTTGAGACAGGGTATGAGGTCAGCCAATCTTCACCCGGAATATGTGGAAAGCCGCTAAAATTTAGGAAGTTATCAAATTTCAAGCGGCAGGTCTCAGCGCGCTTGTCACACCCTGCCTCAAGCCGTATTTGATCCCCTTGAGCGATCTTGCCACGAAGATCTTCCCACAGTTCAATTCTGCGTCCCTGAGAGGTCAGCCGATCATTTTTGATCATGCCAAACAGGCCCTCAGCCGCGCCAGATTGCACAATAAGACGGCCGTTTTCGAACCAACGGTCATCAAATCCCTCTAAGGATGCAAAGTCGAAAAACTTTCCGTCCTCAACCTTTTCAACTATGATTTCAGTGTGATAGCCGAGGTCATTCACATCGAACTTACAGCGTGCATCGCCCAGAACAGAACCACAGCCTGACTGATAGACCCGCCCTTGCGGTTGATTTAACGCCTCAGTAAGCCCGCGCAGTTCAGCCCGAAACCCACCTGCAGATCGGGTTATTTCACCAAAGGTGCCGTTGAATTGCACAACACGTTCAGAAACATTTGCCCAGTTCACCAACCATGATTTTACCGCAGCGCCGTCAAAACGACCTGCTTGGATATCCGTTTCTGTGACAGCAGCAGATGACAAAGCCCCAAGCGCTTCCGTGTTGTCAACGGACAGGCCAGTGGATTGCTCTAGCGCATTTGCGGTCAAACCTGAATCCGCACCAAAGACCATGCCTTCGAATTCAAGGTCTGTATCATGATCGGTAAACCCGTAGGTTTCGCCATCTTTTCGGATCACGGCCCAACAACGACAAACCGTGGTTGCGCCAGTTTCTAAGTGGTTTTTCAATGCATAATCGGCCATCACACGCGCACCTCGACAATAGGCACATTCGGCACTTCGCCCGCTTGAAACGATGAAACAGAGGTGGCGATACGGTCGGTGTCAAAGCGGACAGGCACGTCAAATTCGAAGCCTGCCGAGATTAAAATTCCTTCTTCGGGGGGGACGGAAAACGTGACCAACCCTGTTGCTGTGTCCACTGTCCAATCAATAGATTCTTGTAATTCAACACCTTGCAAGCCGATATTCACAGTACCCAAAACAGGCTTTGTGATAGGGCGCACATAGGTAATCTCGCCAGAGCTATAGCTTTTGTTCAAAGCAAAAACTGAGGTTTCACCATCCCCATAGGCAATGGTTTGATCTTCAAAATTGACTGATTTTGACGCTTTCGATGATTTGAAATCCGACCAATCTTTCCAGCGAAACCCATAAAGCTGCCCCTGACGTGCCTCGAAAAATGCAATGAGCGCCTCGATGTCGTCCAAAGACCGCATGCCAAGTCCTGCATCATAACGCCTGCGCGAGTGCGCCCAAGGCGTGTTGCGCTCCTCGAAACCGTTCGCCAAAGTCACAACTTCGGTGCGCCGTTCAGGGCCACCCACGGAACCAAAGCTTAGGTTGGCTGGAAATCTTACATTATGAAAACCCATGTTTTCCCCCTTTATCGGATGGCTTAAAAGGCGCAAAAGGCCTGAAATTATGAAATGAATTGCGCTATTGGTTGCGCTGCCCACGCCCAATGGCGCGGTTCAATTGAGCGGCGATTTGCGAATTGGATCTGCGGAAACCTTCAACATCTGGCGTCGATATATTCATCGTCACATTGATATTTTTGGCACCCCCTTCAGCGCGCACACCCAACTTGCCATTGGCACCGCGTGACAGGGGCATTATCGCTTCAGGCCCTGCTTCGCCCATCAAACCTGTGCCGCCACGCATGGGGAAATAGGTCGGGTTTGACACCACACCGCCAGAGGCAAAAGGCGTGACGCGCCCTTGGGAAAAACTGCCCCCGTTTTCGAATGGCAAGAGACCTTGAATGATGGATTCCAAGCCGTTTCCAAGCACAGACCCGACATGGTTTGTCACGGGTTTTACGGCTGCGTTATACGCGGCATCCAGCATGGACTTACCGACACCGCGCATGGCTTCAGCCAATGTATCGCCATCAAAAACCAAACCGTCTATGGCGCGTTTCAACCCCCGAGAAATGCCGCGTTCCAACACGGCAACCTCGCGCTGAGTTTCCGCCACAGTCGCTTGCAGGCGCACCATTTCTTGATTGAACGCCGCTGCCATTGCTTCAGCGCCGCCGATTGCATCTTCCATCTGAGACAGCTTGTCATCAAATTTATCGAGACCATTAATATCAGCCATTTTCTTGCCCTTTCGCCGTAGCACTGCCCGAGACTGTATCTGGGTAGGCCTGTGCCAATTCATCAAGTCGCGACCGGCTAAGCGGTGCAGATCCTGATCCTGCGCCAAGCATCAATAAAAGCTCGGCTGGGGTCAGCGCCCAAAATTCATTTGGCTTTAGGCGCAAACCGTTCATCCCTGCCCGCATCAAAGCGGGCCAATCGAAACCACCGTTGGAAATGAGCGACATAGGCAACCTATCCTGGCACAGTGAAAGCCCGCGCGATCAGCGCAGCCCCCACCCGTGCAGCTTCCAATGGTCCGCCTGCAATATCGGCCTTAAGGATGTCATCGTAGCCACCCGTCCAGCCGCCCCCCCGCAGGCCAGCCACGACCAAACGCAAGACATCTGCTGTGGAAAAATTGCCTGCTTCATAGCGTTCAACCAAAGCCACCAATGTGTCGGTTTCCAGACCTGCCTCAAGCTCAGCCAAAGCACCTAAAGTGAGCTTTAAGACATAGCGTGTGCCATCAAGTGTGAGTGCAACCTCACCTGCGAAGGGGTTTGCCATTGCTTAATCCGCCGTAAAGGTCAAAGCGCCCGCAGAGGCCATCGACAGCTCATATGTGGCCTCGCCATTGTGAGACCCCGCATATTCGATTGATGTCAGTTGAAACGGGCCTTCAACCACGCCGAAATCAGGGATAATCACTTGAAAATTCGGCACCTCTGCATCAAAGAAAATCTGACGTGCACGTTCATCCGTGTTTTGGTCTTTGAAGACTCCTGATCCTGAAATGGAGGCAGATTTTACACCTGCTCCCCCTAAAAGTTCGCGCCAACCACCGGAACTTTCCAGTGATGTCACATCGACACTTTCTGTGTTGAATGAAATCCGCGTGGCCCGAAGACCAGCAATAGTTTCGAACTGACCAGCGCCAGTCATGTCGAGTTTGATAAGTAGGTCTTTTCCGTTTTGAGCAGCCATTTCATAAGCCCCTTTGATAAGAAATTAGGAATCTTCAACACGCGCCATGAACCGAATATCGATCCTGCGCACATCACTGTCTTGAACGCGCCGCGCTTTTGCCGACACAAAGTAAAGCCCGATCAATGTCCCTCGTGTGAGGGGCAAATCAGCATCAACGAGCACATCTGAAATGGCGGCACCCACACCTTTGGCAGTCAAAAATCCTGCTGTGTCCGACACAACGCTGACCACAAATTCGTGCCGTGCCCCTTGGCCAGTTTTATCAGAAGCATCAATCACATCCTCTGGCCCCAAACTCACATAAAGCGCAGGCACAGTGCCCGTAGGCGCCGCGTCATAGATCGCCCCCCCGACCAAACCATCAAGCGTTGCGTCATTGGACAGGGCTTGAAAGACAGCCGTTTGCAGGGCCGCTGATACGCCATAACTCATGATGCAACCTCCTCACGCGCTTGACATGTAAGGTAGCGGCCCCCCGCATCCTTTTCAGTGACCGATAGAATACGAAACACGCGTCCGCCTTCGATAAAGCGTTGATCAGGTTTGGGGCGACGTGGTGATCCCACTGGCGCGCCCCGCACGATGATTTTCAGTGGCACGCGGGAGACTGTGACAAAATCTTCGGATTTTTCCGACCCTGTCCCCGCTTGAATTGAGGCCCAAAGCGTGCCCAACTGCGTCCATGTTTCCACATAACCACCCGCCCCGTCAGAGGCGCGCTGCGCATCTTCTAAAATAAGTTTGCGATTTAGGTGAACCATTGCCGACATCAGCCACGTCCTCCAAACAAACGCACATTGCGGTAGCGATCTAAAAGTGCGCTCACCCCAAAAGGCATAGATTGGCCTGACACAGCAGCCGCATGACGGTGCTCGTAGAAATGCGCAGCCAACAACATCACGGCTTGTGCAATATCCGCTGGAATATCACCCCAAGTAGGGCCAAAGCCTGCGCTAAATTCGATCCGTGCAGAGCCCGCAACAGGCACAGGCGGCAATACGAAACCGCTGGACACGATCCGCGGCCGGTGGGTGTCTTTATCCAGCAAGTATTTGCCAGCATCGATCACAGTTTCTACGTTCAAACGATCTACAATCACCAAGGCTGTGATCGCAGTCACTGGGGCGACAGGCAGTGTTTGTGTGCCAAGGTCGCGCCACGCTGATAAGGTCCAAGCAAAATCACGTTCAATCAAGACCTTACCTGTACGCGCCTCGACGGCTGCGAGTGCCGCGCGCAAATATGTCTCAAGAACCCCATCCTGAACCCCGTCATCGCCAAAGCCTGTGCCCAGTCTCAAATGATCTTTGAACTGTGCGACCGGCAGTACCGCTGTGGGTACTTGGCTTTGCTCCATTAACATCATGGTACATCTCCGATTTCCGGGTCCCCCTGCCACTTGTGATGATGGATGCGCGCCCCCGTGTTGCTCGGACGGAGGGGGAGCAGCTAGACAACACGTCAAACGAGACGCGCACCCACCGTTCGTGTCTGACCGATCACCGATCAGGCACGAACTCGTTCTTTTTCAGGACTTAAGCGACAGAGAATTTCAACAGTTTGATCGCTGCAAAATCGCTCACATCACCACCAACGCGCTTTGTTGCGTAGAATAGGACATGTGGCTTGGCTGAAAATGGATCACGCAAGATGCGCAGATCTGGGCGCTCGGCCACGGTGTAGCCTGCCGCGAAGTCACCAAAGGCGATGGCAGCTGCGTCAGATGCGATGTCAGGCATGTCTTCTGCGATCAACACAGGATAGCCCATGAGACGTGCAGGTTCGCCTGCAGCTAAACCGTCGGACCACAAGAAACGGCCGTCAGCGTCTTTGAGCTTGCGCACTTGGCCAGCAGTTTTGGAATTCATCACGAATGTACCGTTTGCGCGGTATTGCGCGCCGAGTGAGTAGACGAGCTCAACAATCGCGTCCGCTGGATTTGCGCCATCAAAGCCGCCATCTGTGCCAGTAGCCACATAACCCAAAGAGCCCCAAGCCCATGAATCATTGGCGATCTGTGCATGGGCCAAAATACCCGTTGGTTTGTCGATACCATCGCCGTTGATAAAGGCAGAGGCTTCAGAGGCCGCAAATTTATCAGCAATACGACCCGCAAGCCATGCTTCGATGTCAAACGCCGCATCGTCCAACAAACGCTGTGACGCTTTGGGCAAAGCTGACAATTCGAACAGCGGGATCGAAATGCGATCAATCGTTGGCGTGCCAGTTTCAGACACGCTCCCCGTTTCTGATACCCAACCAGTGCCGACATCCGTTGTGTCGATCAACACATCATAAGATGTGGCTTCGACGTTCACCACATTGGCGATAGAACGGATAGAAGCAGTTGATTTTAGAACTGATTTAATCGTATCAGCCGTTTGCGGATCAACCAAATAGCCACCATCGCCATTTACGGCTGAAGACATCGCTTTGCCTTCAAGTTCCAAACCACGCAATGCGTCGTCGTCTCCGTTGCGCACATATGTGCCGAATGCTGATTTATGGGACATGTCTACCTCTTGGGCTACGGAAAGGGCCGGACGGCCAAAATTATGTGATTTACGATCAAGCATGGTCAGTCGCTCTTCCTGTTCTTGAAATTTAGATTTAATTTCGGTTTGAAAGTCTTTGAGATCACTCATGAAACCGGCCAGCGCGGTCTTCACCTCAGTGGCAGGACCGCCCATAACCGGCATTGATTTAGCCGACATATCGGACACACCGGTACCGGCCCGAGCGTTTGTCTCGGTTTTGCTCATCCAAACAATCCTTTGTGTTTTGTTGGTTAGAGGGTGAGAACGCTGGCCTTAGTCGCGGGCCAGCAGCTTGCGTGCGCTTGTGAAAGCGTCCGCGAGGTCGCGCATCAGATGTTCGTCAGAACAAGGATCATCGCCCTTTTCTTCCGTTATCAAACGCGCTTGCGGAAGCATGGGAAATGTCACGAGTGAAACCTCCCACAGTTCCAATTCCGACAATAGCCTCGCGGCCTTGCCATCCTTTTGGTCGCGATGCTTTTGCGCACGCACCGTGCGGTAGCCAATCGACAATCCGTCAATCGCACCTGCTTCGATCAAGGCCACAGCTTCGCGTCCCTTTTCGACATCCGTCAGCAGCCGACCTTTGACATAGAGACCGCGCGCGTCTTCGCGCACCTCATCCCAAATGCCGATAGGTTGTGCTGGATCATGCTGCCAAAGCATCTTAACAGATCGACCTTTGGCCTTGAGATCATTCAATGATTTCTTATAGGCACCGATCTGAACGATATCGCCACCCTGATCGGCCAAACCAAACAACGAGGCGTAGCCTTCGATTTTGACACCATCCGTAACCTTGATATCTTCGCCAATTCGCATGAATTTATGCTCTAGCCCGCCTGCAAATTCCTTACGCATCTGGCGTCTCCTCAGTTTGGGTATCCACATCATCTATCGACGCTTCCAGTGATGAAACATCGTCAAAAACTTCGGCCTGCGCTTGGGCACTCAACGGCGGCAATCCCAACATGGCGCGTTTTTCATCAGCCGTCAGAAAGTCAGCCTTGGCCACACGATTCCACTGGGCATCTCGTTCAGGTGCAAGGGCAGAAACCTGATCCAGATCGGGTTTTAACTCGACTGCCTCGCCCGTCATTTCAGACAACCAATGCCCGACAGAGCCTGCAACTTTTTGCACCAAAGGCAGCACCGTCAGACGGTAAAACGCGCGGTTTGCTTCTTGGTAATTGCCATAGGTCGCGTCACCTGGAATACCCAACAACATGGGCGGCACGCCAAAGGCCAGTGCAATGTCACGTGCGGCGGCTTCTTTGGTTTTTTGGAATTCCATATCAGAGGGGCTGAACCCCATCGGTTTCCAATCCAAACCACCCTCTAGCAACATCGGACGCCCTGCATTGCGCGCACCTTGGTGATTGCTTTCCATTTCCATCAACAAGCGATCATATTGATCCGCCGTCATCGTGCCTTGACCATCAGAACCGCTATACACAATCGCACCTGAAGGACGCGCTGCATTATCAAGCAGCCCCTTGGACCAGCGCGATGCAGAATTATGCACGTCAATCGCCGTGGCCGCCGCTTGGATCGGCGACAACCCATAATGGTCATCGCTGGGATGGAAAGATTTGATGTGACACACGGGAGAATGGCCATCTTCGACGTGAAAACGATGCTTACGATTGCCAACCGCATATTCATAGGCAATGGGCCAGCCATCTGCACCAGGCACCAAGCTCATGCGATCAGAGCGCAGCACATGCAATTCCGCAGGCACTTGGCCCCATTCGCCGACAGCTTCCAAATATCCGTTGCCCGACAACAAGATCTGCGCATAAAGCGCCTCAAACAAATCGCTGCGACCCTGAACAGGGTTTGGACGTGAAATCACAGACAAAAGCGGATGTTTTTCAAAACGCGCATCGGCATTTTGCAAGATCAAAGGCAAGGCACTTGCGGCTTCTGCGATCAACTTGACCGACCGAAAACCCACTGGATTGCCGCTAAACCCCACACGGGTCAAAGTGACTGTATCGCGGGGGCTCCATGCCACACGACCTGCGCTTGAGTAGGCGACCGCTGGCCCTGTTGCTGAGGCTTTTACCTCGGGCTGCGCTGCGGCGCCGCGCTTCATAAAGTCAAACACCATATCCGTGTCTCTCCTCAAAACTGTCCAACGATGCCCCATCGGCATCTCGCAAATGCACCTTCGGGCAAGCCCCAAAGCCGCATGGCTCACTGTTCAAACTTCGACCCTTGGGGGCCCTCTCGCATGGGGCCACCCAAGGGTCTGGAAAGGGAGCATGATCCGCTTATCGCGCATCTCAGCCCGCCGCGGTGCCCGCGCCTTCCCAAAACTTGTGACCGTTTGCGATCCACTGCAGCAGGGCTGCTGTCTGTTCGCCTTCGGTAGAATGAGTTTTAAGGGATAGGTTAAAAGAACTTACTAGCAGAGCGTTCTGTGCAGCTTTGACCACGCAACACCCACAATTAAGGTATTGATTTACAACAGTATAATGGAAGAAAATCAAAGTTGAGCTCGGTCATATACTGTATGTACACCAATAAAAAACGGCCCCAGTTCACCACTTGCGTGACAAACCGAGGCCGCCAATTCAGGAATACTTTCGAAATATGCCTACCCTAAGGTACGTATCCGTGGGCGTTTGTGACTGGCCGCAGGCGCAATCATCAGCTCATGTACCGCCCAGACCAAAGCATCCAAACGATCTGGTGATCCCGAGCCCTTATAGCCCTGCGCCGTCATTTTAGTCATCTGATCTTCCAATGCGCCCAATCCGCGACTGTGACGCACGCGCCCTTGGTCGTACAATGCGGCCACAGGTTCGGCCCGCGCTGATTTCCCCCGCGTGGCGCGCACAGATTTATAGGGCACCAAAGCATCCACCTGACGAATCACACTTTCTACCAAATCACCGCCTTGATTGACTTCTGCCACGATTTTATCGGCTTCCCAGCGTTCCAATGCGTCAATCGCGCCTTTTGCCCAAGCGGTGGGCTTTGCAGCCGACATGGTCGCATCTTCCAACACGTAAGCGCACCAATCTTGTGGCGGGCCTTGGGTCACGGCGCCCACAACGACAATCCCACATTCGTCTGATCCAGCATGCGCGGTGACAGGCGGATCAACAGCCACAACGATGCGATCAAAGTCTGGCAGCTTGTCCGCACGGTTTTCTTCAAGCTGCTGCAAAGACCACAAAGCGCCCTCTTCTTCCTCAAGCAAAACCCCGTCCAATTCTTGTCGACCAAGGCGCGTGCCTGCGTAGCGCATCCGCACTTCTTCCAAGAATGACGGCGCCAGATTGGCTGCATTTGCTTCTGTCGGGGCGCGGGTCACGGTGCTTGAGGCAAGTTCTAGGATTTCTTTTAAAATCCCCACATTGCGCGGCGTCGTTGTAACGACTTGGCGCGGATTATCGCCCAAACGCAGACCAAATTGCAGCATATCCCAAGCTTCGCGCGGTTTTTTCCATTTCGCTAATTCATCCACCCATGCGGCATCAAACTGTGGACCGCGCAACGCTTCAGGATCATTTCCAGAAAACACCATAGCTTCAGCCCCATTGGGCCAGACAAGCGTGCGCCGCGTGGCCACCCATGTCGGCCTACGATCAGGCGGTGAACAGGCCAGAATGCCACTATCGCCAAAGACCATCACTTCACGGGCTTGGTCGTAGGTCTCGCCCACAAGCGCCACACGTTTGGCGCGCCCTTTTTCCAAGGCCCGCGACCCTTCCACCATGCTGCGCACCCATTCAGATCCAGCGCGTGTTTTACCTGCGCCGCGCCCGCCCATGATCACCCATGTGCGCCAATCGCCTTCGGGCGGCATCTGGTGATCTAAGGCCCATGCCTCAAATAGGAAAGGGAGCGCCAAAAGCGCTCCCTGATCGTGGCTTTCCAGATCATTCAGAAACTGAATCTGGACGGCGCGATCTTCGGACGCGATCCAAGCTATCAAGGATCGAAGCCCGTGCTGCGTCAAAGTCGATGGCGCTGTCTGAAGTCGCAAGGTCGAGTTTTCGTCGGTCGTCATCAACTTTCTGCCTTTCTTTCAGGGCTGTGTCTTGGGCGCGCCGCATTTCTGCGATGGCTTTTTGAACCGCAGCCCCAGCATCAAGATCATCATTTTCCAAACGACAAAGCGCCGTATCAAGGGCCATGATGGTCCGTTCTAGGTTTCGATTTGCAGACCCAAGAATATCTTTTGGGCCATCGTCATCCCCCACAGATGATTGCAAAGTCATGTTCTACCTGCCTCTCATGCATTCTCCGCACGAGAGACGTGAGACGGGCTCACCCCGTAACAGTGATCAAATTTGCGCAACCCCCACAGACTGCGCCAGATCATACACTCACGTCTTCTAGCCTATTTAGAAGTGCCTGAAAATGCCCAAGAAGTCAAGTTATTTAATGTTTTCAATTGGTTAAGTCAAAGTTCGCACCAATTTACGTTTCACTAAACCAAAGGGCGCACCCGTGACAGCCCCTTGAAACACAGGGCAAAACATTTCATGACAAGGCATAAAGACAAAAGGACAAAGATCGATGGCCACAGGATTTTCCGATACGCTCAATGCGCTCTACGAAGGCAACAGCCCGCGCGCCCATCGGTTTCGCTATGCTATTTTGACCTTTGATCTGATCACCATCTGCTTTGTCGTCTGCACATCTTTCCTCGCGCCTGCGATGTGGATCGAACGCTTGGATCTGGTCTTTGGTGTGCTCATCTTGATCGACTTTTCCGCCCGCGTTTACACAGCAGATCGACGGATGTGGTATCTCACGCGACCTTCGACCTTGGCCGATATCGCTGCCTTGATATCATTTTTAGCCCCGCTCGCTGGCGAAGGATTGGGATTTTTGCGGATCTTGCGGACCCTGCGCTTGCTCCACACCTACCAATTGATGAACCGCCTTCGGCACGACTTTGTTGTGTTTCGCAAGCATGAAGACGTTATCGTCGCTCTAATCAATTTACTGGTGTTTATCTTTGTCACCACAGGGCTCATCTATGCGCTGGAACATAACGACAACCCTGCCATTCGCAATTATGCCGACGCGCTTTATTTCACCATCACCACCCTGACCACCACTGGCTTTGGCGATATCACTTTGGAAGGCACCAAGGGCCGTATGGTGTCCATCGCTGTGATGTTCTTTGGCGTGACATTGTTTTTACGCTTGGCGCAAGTGCTGTTTCGTCCTGCAAAAGTCCGTTTTGATTGCGCCACCTGCGGACTGTTTTTACATGACGCTGATGCAATTCACTGTAAACATTGCGGCGAAACCGTACGGATCGGTACCGATGGATTGTATTGATCCGCAAGCCTAAAAACGGTCACATAAAAAAGGGCGCCTGTGCAAGGCGCCCTTTCTATTTCATATCAAATTCAAACGACAAACACTTAATTGGCGCGTTCTGCCTCGATCTGACGCCACTTGGCAACATTCGCATTGTGATCTGCCAAGGTCACTGCAAAAGCGTGCCCGCCCGTGCCATCTGCCACGAAGAAAATATAGGGCGTCTCGTCAGGGTTCACAGCCGCTTCCAATGAGGCCAAGCCAGGATTTGCAATCGGACCAGGCGGCAAAGCGGGTATCACATAGGTGTTGTATGGACTGTCAGATTGCAATTCAGACTGGCGCAGGCCACGCCCCAAAAATCCAACGCCATTACTGACACCGTAGACAACCGTGGGGTCCGTTTGCAACCGCATGCCTTGGTTCAAACGATTAACAAAAACACTAGCAACCTCGCGGCGCTCCTCGGGAATACCTGTTTCTTTCTCAATGATAGAAGCCAAAATCAACGCTTCTTCAGGGGTGGAAATCGGCAGATCATCCGCGCGCGTGTCCCAAATCTCTGCCAAGCGTTTGTCTTGAGCTGCAGTCATGCGTGCGATCAATTCATCCACGTCAGACCCGACTTTTACCTCATAGCTGTCAGGCGCTAAAGTTCCTTCGGCTGGCATTTCATCAACTTCAACCGACCCCGTAATAAAATCGACCCCTTTCAGGCTTTCGATAACACGCCAAACGGTCGTGCCTTCGGCCACAGAAATACGGAAACGCGTGTCAGACGCCTCGCGGACTTCAGTGTATTTGGCAGGAATTTCAGTGGCTTCATTGCCCGTTACGTCAGGATAGAATTCCGCAACCGTTGAATAGCTTTGGGTCGCGGGATCAAGCTCGCGCACCAACACATCTGTGCGGGTCACCCCCACGCGGTAGACCACTTCGGTGCCGCAAGTCGATGCGCCGCCACGGGTGATGATATCGGTGATCTCAGCCATGGACGACTTTTCAGGCACCAAGAATGCACCCGCTTTGAGCTGGTTCATCTTGTCGGTGTATTCTGCGCCGATGCGAAAAATTGAACCGCTGCTGACAGCGCCCTGATCTTGCAAATTTCGCGACACTCGCGTCATTGTAGAACCAGGCTGCACCCGCAAACAAATGGCGCTTTCAAGCGGGCCTTGTGCTGTGTATTGACCTTTGCCCCAAGCAATTGCCCCTGCCATAGCGACAAGGGCAACAATAAGCAAAGTCAATGCGTTAGACGCGATTGATCGCCACATTAATCAGTCACTTTCTTCATAACCAAGGATGCATTTGTGCCCCCAAAGCCAAAGGAATTTGACAAGGCGACATCAATCTTGCGTTCCACTTTTTTGTTGGGCGCAAGGTCTAATTTTGATTCAATCGCAGGGTTGTCCAAGTTGATCGTGGGTGGCGCCACTTGATCGCGGATCGCCAAAATTGAAAAGATCGCTTCAACCGCGCCAGCAGCCCCCAACAAGTGACCGATAGACGATTTGGTTGACGACATCGTCGCCTTACTGGCCGCATCGCCCAAGAGGCGCTCAACCGCACCAAGCTCAATCGTATCCGCCATAGTGGATGTGCCATGCGCATTGATGTAATCCACTTCAGAAGGATCAATGCCAGCACGCTCAAGCGCTGCTTTCATTGCGCGGAAACCACCATCTCCATCCGAGGCAGGGGCCGTAATGTGGTAGGCATCGCCCGACAGGCCGTATCCAACAACTTCTGCGTAAATTTTCGCACCGCGCGCTTTTGCGTGTTCATATTCTTCCAAAACTACAACACCAGCGCCCTCGCCCATCACGAATCCATCTCGGTCGTCATCATAAGGACGTGACGCGGATTTTGGATCGTCAGACCGTTTGGTCGACAAGGCTTTACAGGCATTAAAGCCTGCGATGCCGATTTCACAAATAGCGGATTCTGCACCACCTGCGACCATAACTTCTGCATCGCCCCATTGAATCAAACGCGCAGCATCACCGATGGCATGCGCCCCAGTAGAACAGGCGGTTACAACCGAATGGTTCGGGCCCTTAAAGCCGTATTTGATAGAAACCTGACCTGAAATCAGATTGATCAGGGATCCAGGAATAAAGAAAGGCGACACGCGGCGTGGGCCTTTTTCTTTCAACAAAACAGCCGTATCCGCGATGGATGACAGACCGCCGATGCCCGAGCCCAGCAAAACACCTGTGCGCAGCAAATCTTCTTCGCCCTCAGGCTTCCAGTCTGCATCGGTCAAAGCCTGCTCTGCGGCTGCGACACCGTAGAGAATAAAGTCGTCGACCTTCTTTTGGTCTTTTGGTGCCATCCAATCTGATGGATTGAAGGTTCCGTTGGTTCCGTCGCCGCGTTTTACTTCGCAGGCGTAATCTGTGCCAAGATGGCTTGCATCAAACCGCTGGATCGTTCCTGCGGCTGATTCCCCAGCCAACAAACGTGTCCATGTTTCTTCAACACCACAAGCAAGTGGCGATACCATTCCTAATCCAGTGACAACTACTCGGCGCATTTCGGCCCCCATATTTATGATCTGCCCTTTTAATACACGCCCGAGGCGTGTGATGAAAGACCCCTATGGGCCCTGTGCAGAATTCAGCACCTCCGCTGTAAACCAGATATTGACGTGCTTGCCATAAACTTAAGCCAAACCCCGTCAAATTGCATTATCCAGCGGTATTTCGATGGGAGAATGCCCAAGTTACCGCTTATGAATGGTGAAATCAGTCCGTGTTTATCCGTACTTATCTCAAGTTGATGGTGATTGTTGCCAGTCTCACCCTGAGCCAAGCCTCTGCGGCCTTGGCGGCACCCTCTTGCAGATTCGAAAGATGGGTGACGCAGCTCGACAAAGGCGCAAATACTTATGTCGCATCAATTGGCACAGACAGTGAACTGGAGGCCGCACGCAATTTTCGCCAACAGATGCAATTGTATTCCCGTGATCAATTGCTTCAACAGATTGATGCGGCAGATTTGGGCGCGAACAAAGCCCCAATGCTGGATTTTATCAGCGCAAGGCATCATTTGCTGACCCTCATTCAGAATGATTGGCCCCAGATGGCCCGCAGATATGGCACAGACGCGAGGTTCATCCAGCAAAGCACGGCTATGACAACATTTTTTGCACACACTTATTGCGATCCCTTGGATAAAGATCACCTGAATGATGCAACGCAAAACGACACATTCAACGGCAAAATAGCGGCATGGGTGATGATCAGCGCCTTAGGGACCATTTTGACGGGACTTGGAGTCTGGGCCATTTTGCGTTCCAGAAAATCCAAACGCAAATTGGAAAATGCCCCCCTGCCCGAGTTCGATTTGGACGCGACACCTGAGGAGGACTCTGCATCATCAGCCGAGGAGGCGTTTCAATAAAAAACGGCGCCCCAAAGGACGCCGTTTAAAATAACTCAAGTCAAATGACTTTAGGAAGCTTCAGTGATGAATTTCACTGCGTCGCCGAATGTCTGAATAGTTTCAGCTGCGTCATCAGGGATTTCGATGCCGAACTCTTCTTCGAACGCCATAACCAACTCAACAGTGTCAAGGCTATCTGCGCCTAGGTCGTCGATGAAAGACGCTGTCTCTGTTACTTTGTCTTCTTCAACGTCAAGATGCTCAACAACGATCTTCTTCACACGATCTGCGATGTCGCTCATGTTATTTCCTCATAGTTTATGGGCACGATGCCCAATTTAAAGTGGCCCGCAGGCCTTTCAAAAAACCCTACCCTCAAATGAAAGCAGCGAAATTTATAATGGCGGCAATTTGCCCCCACTGCGAATTCTTGGGTGCTAATAGCACAATCTTTACCAGTGGCAAATGATTTGTCCCTATTTGTGCATATCCACCTCTGCGTCAAGATCAGGCATCAAAATAAAAGCCCTGTCAACGCTTAGGCGCGCTCATCACAAATTCGGATTAAAGCATCGCCATGCCACCGTTCACATGCACAGTCGCACCCGTAGTGTACCCAGCTTCAGGCGAAGCTAAATAAAGCACTGCCGCTGCGATTTCTTCTGGGCTGCCCATGCGTGCGGCGGGGATTTGCACATTGATCTTTTCTTTTTGATCATCGGTCAATTTGTCAGTCATCGCCGTCGCAATAAAGCCAGGCGCCACACAATTCACAGTGATTCCACGTGATGCCACTTCATAGGCAAGGGATTTGGACATGCCCACAACACCCGCTTTGGATGCCGCATAATTGCCTTGGCCTGGATTGCCCGTGGCACCTACGATGCTTGAAATATTGATGATACGGCCCCAGCGCGCTTTCATCATCGGGCGCAAAACGCCTTTGCACAGGCGCATGGTCGATGTCAGGTTCACATTCAAAACGCTGTCCCATTCATCATCAGACATACGCATAAACAAGTTATCGCGCGTGATCCCAGCATTGTTCACCAAGATATCAACTGACCCCATTGCCTCAGCAGCGGCTTTTGGAAGGGCCTCAACGCTGTCTTTTTCAGACAGGTTACATGGCAAAACATGGGCGCGCTCGCCAAGCTCTGCGGCCAATGCTTCGAGCGGTTCAACACGCGTGCCAGACAGACCGACAGTGGCGCCAGCCGCGTGAAGTGCCTTAGCAATCTCGCCACCAATACCACCAGATGCCCCAGTGATCAGCGCATTTTTACCTGTAAGATCAAACATTTATAATTCCTTTTTGCAACAAAAACAGATGTTTTTATATCTGTCGTTGGGGATTAGGCTTTCAGCTTTGCAATATCATCAGGCGTGCCCAATGCTGTGCAGCTGATGGATTTTTCGATACGGCGGATCATGCCAGACAGGGCTTTTCCTGCGCCGACTTCAAAGATCTCTGTGACGCCATTTTGTGCCATATAGCCCACGCTTTCACGCCAGCGTACCGATCCTGTAATTTGCTCAACCAAAAGGCTGCGGATCGTCGCGGGGTCTGACACCTGTGCTGCCAAAACATTGGCCACCAAAGGGACGCGCGGTGTTAAAATTTCAACATCGTCAAGGGCTTCGGCCATAACAGTGGCTGCGGGTTCCATCAAAGAACAGTGGAATGGTGCTGATACTGGCAGCAAAACTGCACGTTTGGCGCCCTTGGCTTTGGCGATTTCGCAAGCGCGTTCCACAGCCGCTTTGTGACCTGAAACAACCACTTGGCCAGGGTCATTGTCGTTCGCAGCCTGCACAACTTCGCCCTCAGAAGCGGCTTCGGCAGCCACCTCTTTTACAGTCTCAAAATCAAGACCAAGCAGCGCCGCCATCGCACCAATGCCCACAGGCACAGCTTGTTGCATCGCCAATCCACGGGTGCGCAACAGGCGCGCCGTATCCGCCACGCTTAACGCACCTGCCGCCGCCAATGCGGAATATTCACCCAAAGAGTGCCCTGCAACAAAAGCAGCTTGATCCAGACCAAAGCCTTCCGCTTCCAATGCGCGCATCGCGGCTAATGAGGTTGCCATCAAAGCGGGCTGCGCATTTTGCGTCAAAGTCAGCGCGTCGATGTCTCCATCCCAAATCAAGGATGACAGACTTTCCTCCAAGGCATCATCAACTTCATCGAAAACGGCCTTTGCTGAAGGGTAAGCTTCGGCAAGAGCTTTGCCCATTCCGATTGTTTGGGCACCCTGCCCTGGAAAAACCAATGCGCGCGTCATATTCGCCTCTTAATTATCTGCATGCGGGAAAACCCGTTCTCATGGGTCTAACGCCCCCTGCACGGATCGGCAAGACCTAGGCGGAGTTCGCCGTGGGAAGCTTAGCGCGCGATGCGCCACAATATATGGGTGACAAACATACAAAAAGGGCAACATAAGCTGCCCTTTTTGTTTAACTCAAAGTTGATGGTTGCGCAGTTTTCTGACCGACTTACGGAAATAACCGCGAGGAAGAAGATGACGAAAAGGCACTGCGACGCGGCATTGCAGTTTGCACAGGCGTAAACCCATGACTTTTAACTGTGTCCTTGTGCAGCGCTTGTCCTTTCGGGGTCGACGACAAATTGACACCAGGCATCGCGTCGAGCAGATCCATATTTAAAGCTTCCCACAATTCGCGCATAGCCACCTCTTGCCCCGCGGCGACCTCTAAAATCGCCCCCTTGTGCCCATATCTGACATTCAGAACGGCGGAATCGAGCGGCATCTTTCGCCGACGGATGAAGATCGAATTGATTTCTTCGAACTCTAAAACCGTCTGCAATGTCGTCGCGTTGCTTTTGTTGCGCCACACACTGCGTATTTGATTGCGCTTCATATCCACCTGTAATTCACGCCGCAAGCCGCGACGCGCCAGATCAATCACCGACATAGCAAAAATTCCAAGCACGATAGAAAGCGCTGTTTTCAAACCAATCACTGAAGGCGAATAATTTGATCCAGGAAAAACCCAAAGACCAACAACAAGGCATAACACGCCGAAACCCAAACAAAACAAGATAACTTCCATACGCATTAAACTACGTGAAACCATGGTATTTTGAAGCTGTACAACATAGCCCCAAGCACAGGATTTGACGGTTGAGTAGTTTAAACTCAAACGTTCAACTCCTGTCGTCCTGTCCTCAAAGAGTACTGTCATTGCTTTAGCCTTTCTTCGTCCTTCAATCTCAGCCTTGCAATAAAAGGCGTCCCGTTTCTTATTTTTAGACCCGTTTTGCATTTTGCATTGGCATTGCAAGGTATATGTTAACCATTTACCCCTCCAAAAGCGGCGTGATTAAGGCGAAGATCAGCTAATTTATGGCTAATGACACAATTATCGCATTTTCGGTTTCGACACTCGAGACAGTTACTTCGCAAATTGCGACATGCTTTGCGCCTTAAACCGCATCCCACGACCGCTGAGCACATAAGGGCCGGTTCGCAAAACTCGAAGGACCATAAAATTGTGCAAAAAACATAGAAAAATAAGGTAAAAGCCGCTTTGCCACCCTTGCGCTTTAAAGCGCACCCCGTATAAGGGCACATCCTTTCCGCACGGATATTGAACCAGCGTAGTCTCTCGTGGTCGGGCAAGCGGAAAAGGAAAATGCCCTGACCTATGAAATGCGCTCGAAAAAGCACTGGAGCTCTCATGCCACTATACGAGCATGTCTTCATTTCGCGTCAGGACCTGTCCAACGCACAAGCCGAGAGCCTTGTTGAGCACTTCTCAACTGTTCTCGCAGACAACGGCGGCAAAGTCGTTTTCTCTGAATACTGGGGCGTCAAAACGATGGCCTACAAAATCAACAAGAACCGCAAAGGCCACTACGCGTACATGCGTACTGATTCCCCTTCTGCTGGTATTCTTGAAATGGAACGCCTTATGCGCCTGCATGACGACGTGATGCGTATTTTGACCATCAAAGTTGACGAGCACGCGGAAGGCCCTTCCGTACAGATGCAAAAACGTGACGAGCGCGAACCGCGCCGTGAACGTCGTTAATCGTCAGTTCAGGAAAGGACCACATCATGGCCGCTAAACCATTCTTCCGCCGCCGCAAAGTTTGCCCATTCTCTGGCGACAATGCACCAGCGATCGATTACAAAGACACACGTCTTTTGCAACGTTACGTTTCCGAGCGTGGCAAAATCGTTCCATCCCGTATCACTGCAGTATCTGCGAAAAAACAGCGTGAATTGGCTCGTGCCATCAAACGCGCTCGTTTCCTCGCCCTTCTGCCATACGCTGTTAAGTAAGGAGCTTATACAATGAAAGTTATCCTACTTGAACGCGTCGCAAAACTCGGCCAAATGGGCGATGTTGTTGCAGTAAAAGACGGCTACGCGCGCAACTTCTTGTTGCCACAAGCCAAAGCTTTGCGTGCAAATGAAGCAAACATTGCCTCATTCGAAGCACAAAAAGTTCAACTTGAAGCACGTAACCTAGAGACCAAAAAAGAAGCTGAAGCAGCTGCTGCGAAACTTGACGGACAACAGTTCATCATCATCCGCTCTGCATCTGACTCTGGCGCTCTTTACGGTTCTGTCACGCCACGTGATGCGGCTGAAGCAGCTGTTGCCGAAGGCTTTACAGTTGACCGCAAACAGGTTGCTTTGAAAGCTCCGATCAAAGATCTAGGCCTTCACGAAGTTTCTGTTGTTCTTCACGCTGAAGTTGAAGCAACAATCGTTTTGAACGTTGCACGCTCTACTGAAGAAGCTCAATTGCAAGCCGATGGTAAATCCATCCAGCAATTGGCTGCTGAAGCTGAAGCTGAAGCTGAATTCGAAATCTCTGAATTGTTCGACGAAATGGGCGCTGCCGCCGATGAGGACTTTGGTGATGACGAAGCAGCACCAGCTGCAGAAGACGCATCAGCAGACGAAGAGTAATCTTCTAAAGCACTATGATTTAAAGGCCTCGCGGATTGCGGGGCCTTTTTTTATGCCTGCAACACCAAGATGACGTGCAAGATACCGCCTATCCGTGACTTTTTCCTTTTCCTGCACACGACTTATGGGGACATTAGCGCAATCAAAATCGGAGCCGCCTATGCCCTGTCCCCTATCCCGTCGCACTTTCATTTTGACCAGTTTCAGCGCTGTTGCCTTAACAGCCTGCGGTCGCAAAGATCCTGAAGTATCGCGTAAAGGGTATAATCCACCGCTGTTTCCCAACGAGACGCCAGAACTGCGTGCGCTTATTAACAAGTGGGCCGATTATTACGAAATCCCACGTGAGTTGATCCACCGTCAAGCCGTGCGCGAAAGCACCCATCGCCCTTGGGCCTATGCCGCGCCCTATTATGGCTTGCTGCAAATATTGCCTGAAACCGCACGCACGATGGGTCACAAAGGCCCAGCAAAAGAATTGCTCGATGCGGATGTGAACCTGAAATACGCGGGAAAATACCTAAAAGGTGCTTATTTGGTTTCTGGTGGTGATATTGACGACGCTATGAAATGGTATGCACGTGGCTATTATTATGAGGCCAAACGACTGGGTCTTTTGTATGAGACAGGTTTGCGCAGTTAGGGTTTTGCCTCAGGCTTAGGATCGCAGTGAAACGGCAGGAATGATCCTGTCGCCCCTTCGGCTACGGCCATCAATGACAATATATCTGCCAAATCGCGCTCAGCCTTGGTGACGGGACAAACCTTTCCACGCATGGTGCAACCAGAAGCAATAAAGGCATCATGATGGGTGACAAAATCATCTGATAGGCTTGCCGCCACATCGCCTTGTGTCGCCATGCCCCAAGCGCGCGTGTAGCGCTCGCATTTTTCTGCGGTCCATTCAGGTGAAATGGCTTGCGCGGCAAAGGGCACCATCATCGCGCCGATCAAAATACCGCGCATATATTTATGTCTCATCATCATTTCCCCACCCCACAGATACATAAAGGCCGCCCCTATTTCTAGGAGCGGCCTATTTTCTAACCTATCAGCATGGCAACCAATACTGGCCACCGCGCATCGCGGTTTACTCAGCGTCGAGTGCTTCGACAGCTTTTTCAAGGTCTTCTTTAGACACTTCTTTTGTGGTCACATCAGCGTTTTCAGCAATCCAGTCGACAACTTTGTCTTCAAAGATTGGCGCTTGCAACTGCTGACGCATTTGTGGGTTTTGCTGAACGAATTCAAAGAACTGACGCTCTTGGCCTGGGTACTGACGCGCTTGGTTCATGACCGCTTGTGTCAATTCAGCATCTGTAACTTCGATTTTTTGTTTCTGACCCAAGTCAGCCAACAACAGACCCAAACGCACGCGGCGTTCTGCCAATTTTGTGTGCTCTTCAGTTGTTTCGATCTCAGGGTGATCGTGGCCTTCAACCTCTGGGTTTTCTTCGTGCCATAGCTGATGCGCAATTTGACCTGCTTCAGCTTCAACCAATGATGGTGGAAGGTCGAAAGACACTTTACCGTCAAGCTGATCCAAAAGCGCACGCTTCATGATAGCGCGTGATGCACCAGCGTATTCACCTTCGAGACGCTCAGTCACCTGTGCAGTCAAAGCTGCCAAATCTTCTGAACCGAATTTTTTGGCCAATTCGTCGTCGATTGCAGCATCAGCAGGCGCTTTTACCTCTTTGATTTTGCATTCAAACACAGCCGCTTTACCAGCAAGGTTTTCTGCGCCGTATTCTTCAGGGAAGGTCACTTCAACGTTCTTTTCTTCGCCCGCTTTTACGCCAACAAGCTGTTCTTCAAAGCCAGGAATGAAAGAGCCTGACCCCAAAACAAGTGGGTAATCTTCAGCAGCGCCGCCGTCGAATGCTTCACCGTCAACTTTGCCCAAGAAGTCAAAAACAACTTGATCGCCGTCTTCTGCAGCACCGTCTTTGGTTTCAAAGTTTTGCGCAGTTTTCGCAAGGTTTTCCAAAGCTTCGTTCACTTCAGCGTCAGTTGCTTTCACAACGAGCTTTTCAAGCTTCACGTCAGACAGGTCAGCCTCAGGAATTTCTGGAAGCGCTTCGTATGTGATGTTCACCACAACGTCGTCGCCTTCTTTCCAATCTTCGCCACCTTCCATCTTCACGTCAGGCTGTGCCGCAGGGCGGTCGCCAGAAGATTCAAAGTGATCGTTCATCGCCGCATCAACAGTTTCCTGCATCGCTTCGCCAAGAACTTTTGGACCGAATTGTTTTTTGAGCATCGCCATAGGCACTTTGCCTTTGCGGAAACCCTTCATTTCGATTTCTGGCTGCGCTTCAGTAAGCTTAGCGTTTACTTTTTCGTCAAGCTGAGCTGCAGTGATAGTGATCTGATAGCCGCGCTTCAGACCTTCGTTGAGGGTCTCGGTGACCTGCATGTTGGCGTCCTTTATTATACGTCTAGACTTAGCGTCATCGTTAGACCGCCCGCGGGCAGCCCTATAAATCAGGGGTTCTTCTAGGGGGTCGACAGCCTGCATGCAAGACGATTCCACCCCTTCCGCCTTTGCATTTGCCTTTGGCTGCTGTGAAATGCGGCGATAGCGCGGTTTATTTGGCCAAATCGCTGCAAATTGCCAACTATATGCGGCTCACCCGCACCTCTTGGCGCTGGCATTGGGCAAAGACCGATGAATCCATAAATGCGATATCATAGGCATCACGCCCTACAGCAATCACTGCCAAATCATCGGCGTTGCACATGCCCGTTGCATCGACCAAATGCCAAGCGCCATCCAACCAGACCTGCGCCACAGCGTGAAAATCTTGCGGGCGCACATTCGGACTATAGGCCGCCACAGCGCGCGCAGGTATCTGTGCGGCTCGGGCAAAAGCGCAGATCAAATGCGTGTAATCACGGCAGACGCCTTGACGGGTTTGAAATGTGTCCAAAACCGTCGTGTCCTGATCGGAACTGCCAATCACATAGCTCACCTCAGATTCAATCCAGTCGCGCATCACAGCAATTTTTGCGCCGCCTTCAACATGACCGAAGGTATCACCCACAAATTCAACAAACTGGTCGGATTGGCAATAATAGGACGGGCGCAAATAAGGCGCAGCCTCGGCAGGCAATTCATGCACAGGCGTGGCATTCAGTTGGGGCAAATCAACCGCAGAGCGCGTGATATCCACCAAGGCTTTATAGCTAAGCTGCATGTCTTGATCGGGGATCGCAGCACATAGCCGCGTGCCCACACCAGAATCGCCCAAGATGCGGTTGACTTGAGCATTAGCAATCTCAAGCGTTTGCGCTTTGACGACCTGCCCCAGCGTTTGCGCGACCTCAACAGCGTAAAACACAGTGTCAGCGGCTGCCAATTTATAATGCATCCAAACGTCGATCGAGATCCGCAAAGGCCCTGCTCCTGTCAATCTAAAGGCGCACCCACGCCGAAAAACCGTTCCTAGGCCCCCTATTGCCCAGACGCAAGGGGCCTGCCCAATATGGTGTCAAGCTGACGTCACGCAGCGCATTCTTTGATAGCGAAATTAACTTGTTTTTACACAGTATCTGCGATCCTGCGATCGACATATGCGGCAAGGGATCAAAGAATGGAATGACAGATGATTTAGAATATCAAGAAGTGCAACTGCGGCGCCGCCTGTTGTTTCGCCTGTTGCAGCGGTTTGACTTTGACGCGCCGAACCTTCAGCATCAAGCCATCACAGCAACCACCAGTGGGGCGTGGTCCTGTGATGATGTGGATAGATTTATGACCAATGCAGACCAAAGCCCAACACAGATGCTCAGGGCCTGATCCGCATTAGATTTTCGATTTAAAAGGCTTCAAATTCAGGTACATGCCCCAAGCGAGCCAAAAAGGTCGGTGTGCTAACCTCGCCTGTTTCAGGGTCTTCGCTGACCATATAGGCATCTGCGCCCACGCAAAGTTTTGATCGAAATTCACGTTCTGCGCGCCCTTCGGCTTCAAAGGCAGAGGTATATTGAAATTGTTTGCCAATTTCCAACACACCCTGCCCTTGCGGGTTGGTCTTTTTTTCCGTGTAGGTTTGGCAAATGTAATGCAGCTTATCGCTAGCGCGGTGACTGTCTTGCACGAGAGTATTCCTTAACTGATCGCTCGGAACAAAATAAGAACAAATTAACCATTTGGCAAGATATCTTATCTAGCGCATGCATTTATTTTGGCACAAAAGCCAAGCAAGGCTCAGTTATGAGATCATAAACACATCATACCGCGTTGATTTTCCTAATATCTGATGCGAACAGCCTTGAATGCCTTGAATAGGATCCGCCTTGGCTGGCCATTTCAGCACCACGCGTTTGCGCGCACAGGCCAAAGCCACACGCATCAATTCCGCAGCATCGTCATCCGTGCCCACGATATCACGCACTTGGCGCAGCTCTTGTTTCACAAGGGCAGAATTTTTACGCGGCGGATGCATTGGGTCGATCAAGATCGCCTCAGCCCCCAAATCTGGTAGTAAATCTTTGGCGTCCCCATGCAAAAGCGTCATGCGGTCGACGATTTCGCGGAACTGCCCGCCCTCATCATGGGCACGTTGCAGCCCATCCGCCAAAAGCGCGTGCATTTTGGGAGAGCGTTCGATCAAAGTCACTTGCGCACCAAGTGAAGCGAGCAAAAAAGAATCGCGCCCCAGACCCGCAGTCGCATCAACAATTGTCGGCGTTTTACCGGCACGCAGCCCCATCGCTTTGGGTAAATCCTGCCCGCGTCCACCGCCAAAACGCAGGCGATGTGCTACAGCGCCAGACACAAAGTCGACGCGCAATTCAGCCGTTTTCTGCGCCATCTACGCCAGACCTCACTTCAATCCATTGGCGCCTGTATAGGCCACGCCCCTGTGAAGCCTCAAGCGGCGAAACCTACCAGACGTAGATTTCCATCGCATCAGCAGTCAAAGCATAGCCCGTTTGAGCCACTTCGGTGGATTGAATTTCGTGACGCATATGGCCCGAGACCCACACAGCATCGAACAAATCGGTGTTGGGCCAAGGCGTTTGAGAGGTTACAAAAACCAGTTGGTTGGGTGGGGGTGGTGGCGTGTGCAAACAGGCCCCCATATAGGGCACCAAAACAAAAGCCGTCACACCCGCTGTCGATTGTTCCAGCGGAATAATAAAGCCCGGCATTTTGATATAAGCGCCATCCAAAGCGGGATTCAAAGCCGTCGCATTTTCATCAAAGATCGGCAGCCAGAGGTCATTGCGCTCGTCCATTTCACCTTCGCCGATGATTTCAGAATAGGGCACACCTGGCGCAAGTAAATCTTCCCACATGATTTCACGCGGTGTTTCGGCAAAGCCAGCTTTTGGCAAGGCTGCGCTGGCCAAGGCTGAGGCAATCATTTGACGGCGAGAGAGATGCATCGTGACCCTTTCTCAATCTTTGCTGTGATCTTTAAACTCGCACTGTCATACCATCTGCAAGCGACATGCGATAGGCCCTGATGGCGGGGACCATGCTCACAATCACGCTAGCAAAGACAACCGCCACCAGCACATAGATTTCTGTCAGCTTAGGCGCCTCAATCGGCAGCCAAAGCCCGAATGCGCTGTCAATCAGCGGCTGACCGATCCAAAGCCCAAGATACACAAGCCCAAGACCCAAAACTGCACCGATCAAAGCCATCAAAGCCGCTTCCAAGATCAACAACCCCAAAACAACCGACGGCCGCGCCCCCATAGCGCGAAAAATAGCCATTTCGCGACGACGCTCATTCAAGCTGGAAAATATAGTCGCCATCATGCCGATCAAGGCAGTGACAACCACCATCGCAGAGACACCAACCAAAGCGGTTTCTGCTATGCCGACAATCTGCCACAGCTCTTGCAGCGCCACGCCAGGCAATATCGCCAGCAAAGGTTCGCTGCGATATTCGTTGATGGCGCGTTGTAAATTAAACACCTGTAAACGGCTTTTGGTACCAATCAATGCGGCTGTGATCGCCTGAGGCTGCAAATCCATTCCGCGGATCACATCCGCAGATGTGGACTGGCCGCGAATTTGTGCGCCGTTGTTCCAATCCACATGGATCGCTTCGATAGCTTCAAGGCTGACAATCACAGTGCGATCCACGGGCGTGCCCGTTTTTTCCAAAATGCCCGAGATGCGAAAAGGTTGATCTTTATGATCTGCGAAAGAGGCTATGCCATGCGATACGACGATCGGGTCATTAATATCATAGCCCAAAGTCTCGGCAACATCAGCGCCCACGACAGCGTCAAAAAGGTCATCCATCACAAGACCTGATTTCATCGCCAAAGACCGCCCTGACCTGTATTTGTAGCGCTCAAAGAATTCAGGGGTCGTGCCCATCACACGGAACTGGCGGTGACTGTCGCCCAATGAAATCGGCACAGCCCAATCCACATCGGGGCGGGCGGCAATATCTTGATAGCTTTCCCAAGTCACATTGTTGGTGGCATTGCCGATGCGAAAGACAGAATAAAGTAAAAGTTGCACAGATCCCGACCGCGCCCCAACAATCAAATCCGTGCCTGAAATTGTGTCAGCGAAACTGGCTTTTGCACCTGTGCGCAGTTTTTCAACCCCTAAAAACAACGCAACCGATAAGGCAATTGCAAGGATTGTCATCGACACAGTTAAGGCGCGTGCCAGCAATGAACCAAAAGCAAGACGCAAGATCATAACGCACCTCTGGCGGTTTCACAGATGTCTGACATGTGTAAAACACGGTCGAATTGATTGGAGAGGCGCGCATCATGGCTCACCATCATAACGGTGGTTTCATGGGCTTGGGATTGCGCGAAAAGCAAATCTAGGAACGTGGATTGACTGGCGGCATCCAAGGCAGATGTCGGTTCATCTGCGATGATTAAGGGCGGTGTGCCAATCAGTGCACGCGCAGCTGCCACGCGTTGCTGCTGACCGACGCTGAGTGTCCCTGCCCTTGCGGTTAGCACTTCATCGGGCAGGCCTAAATCTTGGCACAGACGTTTGGCTTCGGCTGTCATATCGCCCACGCGTTCGCGACGTTGCTTTGCGAATTGCAAAGGCAGCGCAATATTGTCTTGCACGCTGGCGAAGGGCAGCAAATTGAACTGCTGAAAAATCAATCCGATGTGATCGGCGCGGAATTTGTCGCGCTGGCTGGCTGAGAGTGCTGCAATATCTTGACCCGCGCAGATCACCTGCCCTGACTGGGCCAAGATTGTTCCGCAGATCAGTGATAAAAGCGTCGACTTCCCCGATCCACTTTCGCCCAAAACCAAAACAGTTTCAGCGGGTTGCAAATTTAACGCGCGAATACGCAGGTCGAAAGCGGCACGGCCGGACCAGCGGTATTGGACATCTTTCAACGTTAAGATCGGGGAAGTCTGTGGCACCTATGGCCCCTTTAAAACAAGTCGGTCAATGAGACAAAAGCAGTATCGCGCGACATTTCATATCCCGCTGCACCTGTCTGGGAAACAGCCTGCACAGTCAGTTTCATCGCATTTGGGAAAATGTCAAAATAGTTGGTTGTCAAAACCTGAATCTGTTCAAGATCCTCGCAAGTGAGCCTATATTCGACGTGAAATTCAGTATGGCCTGACGCGGCATCATGATCGTCATGCGCTTCGTGGTCATCGTGCTCATGCGCATCGTGGTCGTGCGCATCGTGGTCATCGTGCTCATGCTCATCGTGGTCGTCGTGGTCATGCGCGGCGTGCTCATGCGCATCGTGGTCGTCGTGGTCATCCCCATCGTGGTCATCGTGGTCATGCGCGTCGTGGCCAGCCTCGCTCTCTAGGTCAACTTTCACATCGACCACACTGCACTGCGCAGTAGCGGGAAGCGAAAACAACTTAAGTGGCTCAGCCAAAACATTGAGCGCGGCGCTGACCTTAGCGATATCCGCATCACTTTGCGCTTCATATTCAAAACCCACGATATCGGCACCGGCGGCCCGCAATTCTATTGCAATGTCATCACCGTCAAGGGCGATATTCAACAGCCCGACACCATGTTCATGCGCTTCAAGTTGACGCGTTTCATCCCCCATCGCAGGGGCAGCAAGAGCCAAGGACAGCGCAGTCAAAGAAAGAAGTTTCATAGGACAAATCCAGTTCCAATTAAATAACACAGTAAGCCACACGATCCAAAGTTCCCAGTGGTCATGGTTTATCGGCATCCCGTTTTAAGGGCAACGCCGCAGGTCAGCACGCGCGACGTAACACCCAAGGGGGACTGACCTCAGATTATGTTATATGATAACATAACGCAACTCGTGACTGCAAATATGTTTCTTTCGCGGGCAAGTAACTTTGACATCAGCGAAGCGCCTAAATCGCACTAAGGCACTCCTTATTTGACGCCCCATAGAGAAGCTGGCTTTGAGCGAATTTTGCCCAAAAGGAAAACGCTCACATTAAAAAACCAAAATTAATTTGGAACCATATGCCAATCCAAGTGTTGGTTAGATGAAACTGAGAAACAAGGAGATTCACGATGGAATATGGCATTATCGGATTACTCGTTCTGCTTGCTGATATCTATGCGATCATCAGCATCATCTCGAGCCGCGCGTCATTCGGCGCCAAAGCTCTTTGGACACTTTTGGTTCTCGCACTGCCAGTATTGGGCTTCATCATCTGGTTCTTTGCAGGACCACGCGGCAGCACGAAAACAGTCTAACGCGCCCTCACCCACGTAAGATCAATCAAGCAGGTGATCGCCCTAAAGATACGCTTTGGGTCGACCGGCACCGCTTGGAAAATCGAAAGGACAATATCATGAATTGGGATCAAATCTCAGGTAAATGGAAAGAAATGACTGGCTCCGTTAAAGCGAAATGGGGCGACCTTACAGATGACGAGATTGCCGAAATCGATGGCAATCGTGAAGCGCTAGAAGGTAAAATTCAAGCTAAATACGGCAAGACGAAAGAACAGGCTAAAGCCGAAGTCGATGCGTTTTTGAACGACAACTAAGTGTCGCCCTGAACCCACACGACCCATAGCTATAGAAAGGACTATCTCATGTCATTGAACACACTCGAAGACGTTTATCACGATCAACTGCAAGACATCTGGAGCGCGAACAAACAAGCGCTTGATGTGCTCACCGAACTTGGTGAAGCCGCCAAAGATGAAGGCCTATCCAAAGCTTTGATCGCAGGATCCAACGGGATCAGTGAGGGTCTGGATAAAATCGCAGAAATCTGCGGCAAACACGGGATCGACCCAAATGGCGAACATTGTAAAGGCATGGAAGGCCTTGTTGCCGAGGCCAAAGCTCATGTTCTCAACGCTGATTTTGGGAATGATGACGCCCGTGACGCGATGATCATCACCCAGTATCAGCGCATGGTGCACTATGCCCTTGCAGGCTACGGCTGCTTGGTGGCCTTTGCCAATCGCTTGGACCTAGATGACGATGGCGCCGCGCTGCAAAATTGCCTGAACAACACCTATGATGGCGATAAGACCATGACATCTATCGCAACAGGTGGTGTGAACGCGAAAGCAAAAGCGGCGTAAGACATTCATCCTACTTTAATTTCAAGATTGAGGGCGGCGGGTCAACTGCCGCCCTTTTGCATGGCGCGCATATTCGTCACGACAAAACCGGTCCAGCCAGAGATTGCAATCTGTGCGAAATCAAAATCTATGAGAACAATGATGCGGAGTTTCGCATTGAGAGGCACCAGACTAAGAGACAGCACAGTTTGGATAAAAGCCCCAAGGGCAAAAAGCTCTCGCGAACATGCCGCGCGCAAAGAATGCCGTAGCATGTTACCGAGCTTGGGTAAGCGTTTCACCTGTCGCATTTTGCAGCGCGCCGAGGCCAAGTCCATGACCCCCAATTGGGGACAAGCGGTCAACTTCGATCATGGGTTTGCCTGCCTTGATTTGACGGGCAATCAACTGTCGGATTTTGCGCCCTTGCGCAAATGGGCGCGCAGTAACAGGGCTGTCACGATCCGTCACATATGTCAGCAAAGGGCAAATTGAAAACAACTATTGAGCGGCTTTTTCCCTAAACTTTCAATAGCTTGAATCCCAGCATACAGGCTCTCGCTGGGCATGCCGTTTGCAAAGATAACTTGGTGTTTTTTGCACATAAGATGATAATATGTGACCATGTTTAGGTCGCGCATAATTTCAACACCAGGCAGATCGGTAAGATCTTTGGCAGGGACCAAAACGCCATCAGATCCAAACATACGCGATACGATTTTCGACTGAACGAAAATACGATGCTGCCGCGAGACCACGACATCGGATTGAGGAAAACCGTCGCCCAATGCGTTTTTGCAGATTTTGATCGGCGCCATCTTTTCTTGTGCCACTAGATTTTCGAGTGCGAGCTCTCGCCGAGCGATCCAGATCAATGGCTGATATCCATTGTCCAAGGTTTGGACCAAATCGCCAATTTACAGCTGTGAGATATCCACACTGCCCCGAGAGGTGGCTATTTGCGTCCCTTCGCCAAAACAAACAAAGGTCGTATTATCGGCGCTAAAATCACTGCGATTGATATAGGTGGCTTTCGGACCATCAATTCTTGAGACAAATTCTATGGAGGAGATAACTTTATTGTCAAAGGTATCACTGCCATAGTTTTGTACAAAGACATCCCCGCTGTCCGTTTGGATGACCCGTGCAAGAACATTCGGAGTTGTCGTAAATGATCCATCAGGGTTCTCAACGGTGAGATTGATGTAATACCCTGTGATACTGTCGATCGCCACAGCACCGCCAGCGGCAGCGCCGCCACCTTCATGCGTCGCTACATCGCCATCACCGTAACTTGTTCCATCAGGCAGCACATATTCAAGGCTTTCCCCCAAATAGGAATACCCGCCGTCATAGGTTCCTACGCTGCCGTAGTAACTGGTGTCGTAATCATCGGTGCCGATGATGGTATCATTTGCACCGCCACCGACATTGACCGCGGTGACATCGACAATCGCCATAGTTCCGCCGCTGAAAGTTTGACCCAAAACACCATCATTCGGTGTCGCAGATGAGGTTTCATCAACATCTGTATAGCTTCCCTCTAGATAACCTGGCGTTCCTGAGGCGTCTTCAAAGTCGTTGAACTTCCCGAGGTATATAAGGTTGTTTGCCAATTAAACGTCCTTTGTCTGCCAAGGTCGACGCCGTCGATAAAATTCGTCAATCGTCTGACACAGATGCGCACAGCATATGGTCTGGCACTTAACTTAGTGATTTCATACGCCCCAGTGTTACGCTCAATACCCTAATATTTTCTGAAACAGCGCTTATCCAAACGGCAACAACGCGCAGATCACCGCCCAGTCCAGCGTCTCCAAAGTATCCGCCCTAAATGTGCAAGTGCTACGAGACCTGCAAAGGCAAAAATATGGCGAGGTTTGCCCCCTTCCCCCTTGGGTCTGTCTTGTTCGGGATGGTAGCGCTGATCCATCAGACGTGCATCGGCCAGCACCGTCCCTCGCAATCTCTCAGGCAGAACGTGAATATCCCGCAAGCCACGCCCCTTTGCAGAATTCAACGTTTCGATGGCACAGATCAGAGATTGAGTTTGCGCAAACACCTCATCAAAGCGCGCCTGCTCTACATCAAGATGCTCTGAGAGCAATCTTGTCCTAAAGGCGGAAATAGCATCATGGGCCCCTTCAATCGCGACATCGCATTCCGTATCGAAGCCCAATGATCGGTCGTCAATATTGCTCGACCCAACATGAAGAATACGAGTGTCGATGATGTTGACCTTTGCATGCACGTAAATTGGGTCTTCGGCGCTATTGACTGGGTGATAAATACGAAAGCGGTTCGCGTGATCGGCGGCTTTCAAACGGTCAATAAAACGGCCCCGCAAGACATGCATGGCGTCATCTTCCATCTGTGACAAAGCGGCCTGCGGGTTGATCACGACAATTTCTGGCCCGCTGGGCTGTTGCAAACTTTTCTCCAAAGCATCAAAGACAGATTCGGCCGTGAAATATTGCGACTCGAAATAGATCGTTTCCTTTGCTGTTGCGATACTATCTAGGAAAAGCTGTTCGACCTCGTTTATCAAGTCGGACCCATTGTATGGCGGTTCCGTTCGGGCGATGGCGACATCTACGTTGGTTGCATCCACCGCCAAGCCTTTTGGCCAAGACGCCGCTTTGCGCGTCGCCCCGCCGTCGAATTCCTCACCCGTTGCGCGCTTCCAGCGTCTGCGCGATAGCTCTGCCAGCGCTTCGGCGGCGGGGCCCGTCACAGCACAGGTTACATCGTGCCAAGGTTCAGCAGGCGCGCCGTTTTTCTTCACACGCCGCGGGTCATCTGGGCGATGCGCGGATGTGTCCCATCGCGATTCAGTCGCATCAATACCACCACAAAAGGCAAATGAATTGTCAGCGACAACGATCTTTTGATGATGGCAGGCCCCTAAGGGATGGTGACTGTCGAGCGCCAGATGGATGCGATCACTGCCAAATATATCCAGAGCCATCGCTGGCAAAATACGTCCTGGGGCGACAACGACAGCACCGTTCCATTTTAAAATATAGACTTGCAGTTCAGGCGCATTTTCGACCACTGCCTCCAGATATGCGCCCAATTTATTTGGTAGCCCGTCTGGTGCATTGCCCTTTGCGTCGCTTTCTCCGGGTAACATCTCGATTTCAAAGTCGAAATCCCAGCCCACAAGCAAAAGTTCACTCTTGGCGGTCGCCATGACGCGACGCAGATGTATGAAATAATCTTCGCCATCGACCACGAAGGACAGTTGTTCGGCCTGTGCAACCCGCCAACAATTCTTGCCTGATACGAAAAATTGCCCAGCGTTATCTTTACGGCTCATCGAGCATCGCCCCATCTGACTCTCCACTGTCGATTACTTATGATAACGCTATAACCTGCGTTTTGTTCCGTCAGGGATAGCATTTCTGGGGCCGTCAGCTGCACAAATTCGCAAAAACATGCTGTCGCGCAGATATTGGTGATGTTTTGGAAGGAAGATATGCAGGCCTTTGTTAAATTAACGCTGTGAAACGCGACCTCTGTCGAGACCTTATGCGCCAAGGCATGCCGCTTGCGAGACTTTGGTCTTGTTGGCAAAATTTGTTTTGGCCCGTTTGCCGATAGCGCAAAAGGGTCTGACAGCATATACAGGCGGTGACCGCGCCCAGTCGGCGGGTTTACTTTTGCAAACACTGGAAACATGGGCATAATATGCAGTATGGCATGTAAGCAAGAAGGGATTGAGCAAATCAATACGTTTGACATCAACGCGCTCTCAATCGCGCATCAAGATGTGGTTCTAAACACCCGCAAATGGCTTGATCAAATGGTCGTCGGGTTAAATTTATGCCCCTTTGCCTCAAGTGTCATAACCAGAGACCAAGTGTATTATGCCGTTTGCGATGCCACCACAAAGGCCGAAAGAGAGCAGAGCTTTGTGACTGAACTACAGCGCCTGCTTGGAACAAACGAAAATAGCATTGCCACGAGCTTGCTCATGTTCACCACAGGTCTTGAAGATTTCGATGCATACCTTGATTTGCTCGACTGGTGTCAGCAGATCTTGGAGACTGCAGATCTGACAGAGCAGGTGCAATTGGCATCATTTCACCCTCAGTATCAATTTGATGGTGTGGCGGCAGACGATCTAAGCCACTTTACCAATCGCGCGCCCTATCCAACCCTACATCTTTTGCGACAAGATCAGATGACCAAAGTTCTCGCGCATGTTTCGGAGCCCGAAAAAATCTATCTGGATAACATAAAGACACTGAATAAGCTTGGTCGCCAAAAGGTCGAAGCGCTCTGCCCTTGGGGTAGATAACAGCTTTATCGGTCGCAGCACATCACTGCGGGCCTTGACCTGATTTCATCGGGATATTTTTCGCATCTCAGCTGAGGCAAAGAACCTGCGCAGTTCGTCTAAAGGTGCTGGTCGCGAATGTAGACCCGCGCGCCGCAGCAGGAAAATCCAACACAATTTGCATATGTTATGTTATTACATATCGAATCATGCTACGCGTCCCAAGACTTAAAATTCATATTTCTTGGAGACCCAAAATGTTGAAACCTTTTGCGGCAGTATGTCTGGCTGCCACTTTCGCAACAACGGCCGCGATGGCAGAGCCTAAGACAAGCGTGACAGTCGCAGCGCCTTGGGAAATTGCCAGCTATGATCCAACCGTCGCAGGTTTTGTCATTCAAGCTCTCCAAGTCATGGAAAATCTGGTCGACGCAGATGAAACAGGCGCGCTACGTCCAGCTTTGGCAACAAAATGGGACATGTCCGACGATGGCCTCACTTGGACCTTTACATTGCGCGATGGCGTGACATTTCACGATGGCTCCGCCTTTAATGCACAGGCTGCAGCCTCCGCGTTGAACCGCGCTTGGAAACAGCCTGGCGTTCTGCAAAAGGCGCCTATCACGGCAATCAAAGCCGATGCAGGCAAGATCATCATCACAGTTTCCGAAAGCTTCACCGCGCTGCCATCCTTGATGGCGCACGCCACGACCATCATCCCCGCCCCTTCCGCTTTTGATGCCGAAGGAACCCCCAGTGCTTTGATCGGCACAGGCCCATTTTCTGTTTCGGCTTTCACGCCACCACAAAGCATTTCTTTGGCGCGCAATGAGGCATATTGGGGCGAAAATGCCACGCTGGAGACAGCCACATATTTGGCGGCGGGGCGCGCAGAAACACGCGCTTTGCTGGCCGAAAGCGGTGATGCGGATGTCGTTTTTACGCTGGACCCATCGGGATTTTCCCATCTTCAGCATGTTGACTCGATTGAAACCGCGGCTGTCGCGATCCCGCGCGTGGTCGTGCTTAAAGTAAACGCGGGCCACGCCTTTTTCGATGATGCGCGCGCACGCAAAGCTTTGAGCCTTGCAATTCCACGCGAAGGCATCGCCAAGGCCATCACGCGCTTTCCTGACTCTGCGGCCACACAGCTGTTCCCGCCTGTATTGCACGATTGGCATTCGCAAGATCTAGCGCCGCTAAAAACTGTTCTTGAACAGGCAAAAGCCCTATTGGCAGACCTCGGCTGGGCTATGGGCGAAGATGGCATATTGATGCGCGATGGTGAGCGTTTCTCCATTCAACTGCGGACCTTCCCTGATCGTCCAGAATTGCCTTTGATTGCGGCTGCACTGCAAGACACCTGGCGCGAGCTGGGCATCGAAGTTGATGTGTCAGTTTCCAACTATTCCGAAATTCCCGCGGGGCATAAAGATGGTTCTTTGCACGTGGCCTTGTTTGCACGCAATTACGGGCTGACGCCTGATCCAATTGGCACAATCTTGCAAGATTTTGGCCCAAATGGCGGCGACTGGGGGGCAATGGGCTGGACCAACGACGAGGCTGCAAAAGCGTTGCAGGTCATTGCCTCAACCGCTGATCCTGACCTGCGCCAAGAAAGCATCGCGAAAGTCGCGGGCATTTTATACCAAGACCTGCCAGTCATTCCTGTCGCTTGGTATCAGCATACGGTTTCGATCAACAAAGACTTGGGCGGGGTGATCATAGACCCACTGCAACGCAGCTATGGTCTAAGCACTATGTTTTGGAACGAATAAATGACCTCTGCTTTGATGAAAACGGTTTTCGCTGCTCTGGCAAAGCGCGCACTGCAAGCCCTGATTGTGGCGGTCGTTGTGGGCATCGTCAGTTTCGCGATGATGCAGGCTTTGCCGGGGGATGCGGCCTATCGCATCGCGGCGGGTCGCTATGGGTATGATATGATGGATGCGGCTGCTGCTGATGCCGTGCGCCTCGAATTGGGCCTTGATCAACCTGCGATCCTACAGCTTTGGATCTGGCTCAAGGCTCTCGCACAATTTGATCTGGGAACGTCATTGGTTTACGGCACACCTGTGATTGATGAAATCAGCACCCAGCTTGGCTATTCTTTACTGTTGGCTGGAGGGGCGATTGTTGCCTCCTTGCTCATCGCCTTGCCCGTCGGAATTGCTGCGGGCCTGAACCCCAATGGGATCGTCGATCGTGTGACCTTTGGTCTGTCTGTCCTGTTCAGAGCCATCCCCGCCTTTGCCTTAGGTATCGTATTGGTGCTGATTTTTGCAGTTCAACTTGGCCTGTTTCCTGTTGCGGGATTCCATGGGCCTGAAAATCTTGTGCTGCCATCCTTGACCCTCGGGCTTGGACTTGCGGCGGTTTCAAACCGCGTCCTGCGCGATTCAGTCGTCGATGCGATGCGCGCCGATTGGCGCCTCTTCTCGCGCACCAAGGGCCTTTCTGCGCGTTTGACACTGACCCGTCATGTCCTGCGCAATGCGGCGCTGCCAGTGGTGGCATATATCGGCGTACAACTGGCCTATTTAATCGAAGGCGTTGTGATCGTTGAAACCGTTTTCGCATGGCCTGGGATCGGTCATGCCTTGGTGCATGCAATCTTTGGCCGCGACATTGCGATGGTGCAAGGCACTGCGCTGACATTGGGCCTGCTCTATGTGGCGCTCAATCTTTGCGTTGATCTTGCCTGTCGCGGCATTGACCCACGGGGGCGCTTGGCATGACCGATCAAACACCACATTTAACACACAGTGAGGCGCGTTCAGCAAAACCTCGGTTTGGGTTTGCCCAGTTGACTGGTTTTGCATTGCTTGCCGTTTTGGCCATCGGCGCCCTAGGGGGCCCCAGCCTCATTGGGCAAGATCCAGCCAAACAATCGCTCCTGAGCACATTTGAAAGCCCCAGCCGATCCCATCTTTTGGGCACAGATAATTTAGGGCGCGATATGGCGGCACGATTGCTGTCTGGGGCGCAATTGTCGCTGTCCTTGGCGCTATTGTCAGTGATCACAGCCGGACTACCCGGCACATTACTCGGTGTCATTGCGGCATGGCGCGGTGGCTGGACTGACCGCCTGATCGGCGCTTTTTCTGATGCGGTTTTGGCCTTACCTGGGCTGCTATTGGTTTTGATGCTGGCAGCGATTTCGCCTGGATCGTGGTGGGCTCTTTATGCAGGTATCTCTTTGACGCTCTGGGTTGAATATTTCCGCTACACGCGACAGCGAGCGCGTGTTGTTTTGTCAGAACCAGCGGTCGAGGCCTCACGATTGCTAGGTCTAAGCCCATGGGTATTGCTGCGCCGCCATTTGATCCCCGAAATCGGGCCAGGCCTTTTGACGCTTGCCGCCTTTGGTGCAGCCACCGCCGTCACTTCTGTGGCAGCCCTTGGCTTTGTCAGCGTCGGGCTGCGCCCTCCCACCGCCGAATGGGGCGTCATGATGACCGAGCTTCTGCCCTATTGGCGTGAAGCGCCTTTCCTTATTCTACAGCCTGTTTTGTGTTTAATCGTAACTGTTCTTGCCCTACATCTGAGCGTTGGAGGCGCGCGCCGCCCATGATATATTCAATAGAAGTCAATGCCTTATCTGTTTACGCAGGCAAGACACGCCTCATGGGGCCGATCAGTTTCAACCTGTCCAATGGCGGCACTTTGGTCATCATGGGGGAAACTGGCGCGGGCAAAAGTCTGATCGCGCAGGCCATTTTGGGCACATTGCCAAACACGCTGCACGCCAAAGGGCAGATCACCGTAAATGGTCGCCGTGTCGATCAAATGCGCCAAAGCGCACGCAGGCGCATGTGGGGCACTGTCATCGCGACACTGCCGCAAGAACCTTGGCGCGCACTAGACCCGTTGATGCGTGCATTTCGGCAGGTGTCAGAAGCCCATCACTATGTTGGCGGCAAAAAGCGATCTCTTGCAAATGCTGACACGGCAAAAGCCTTTGAAACACTGGGCCTGACTGGCGCGGAAAAACAATTGCCAAATACACTTTCAGGCGGAATGGCGCAGCGCGTTGCCTTTGCGGCTGCGACCGCAGGCAATGCGCCAATTCTTTTGGCTGACGAGCCGACCAAGGGCTTGGATGCTGAACGTCACACCAAAGTTGTCGAACTCTTGGCCAAGGTTCCCAAGGAGGGCGGCACCTTGATCGCCATCACCCATGACGTCAGCGTGACGCGCCGCCTTGCAGGCGAGGTCATCGTCTTGCGCGATGGTGCCTTGGTAGAACAAGGGAAGGCTATAGATGTCTTAGCCAATCCCACTAGCAGCTACACGCAGTCTTTAATCGATGCAGATCCGAAAAACTGGCCCCAATCCGAAAAACAGTCTGATCTGGCCGAAAAGCGGGATGTCGTTTTGACGGTGGAAAACCTCGCCGTTGCACGGTCTGGCAAAAGGCTGTTTGAAGGGTTTGATTTGACCCTTAGAGCTGGCGAACGTGTCGCATTGGTTGGCCCCAGCGGGATTGGCAAAACGACGCTTTTGGATGCCATGGCGGGGCTCATAAAGCCTGAGGCCGGGACAGTGACCCGCGCCCAAAGCCAGTCGCGCCATACTGTGCAAAAACTGTATCAAGATCCCCCAGCGGCTTTTCCTGCACGCATAGCGCTAAAACACGTCCTTAAGGATGTGGCGCGGCTGCATAAAACCGATTGGTCTTCGGTTTTGACGACGCTCGAAAAGTTGGGAATTCACCCGTCTTTGCTGGACCGTAAACCTGATGAGGTTTCAGGGGGCGAGTTGCAAAGAATATCGATCGCACGCGCGCTGACTGTTGGGCCAAAAGTTCTACTTGCGGATGAACCGACATCGCGGCTTGATCCGATCACCCAGCGCGACACGTTGAACATGCTTGAAACCATGGCCGCGGCAGAAAACTTTGCAGTTGTGCTGGTGACCCATGATCGTCAAATCGCCAACAAGTGGGCCGATCGGACGATCATTTTGACCTAAAGATGAAAGTGGCGGCTTCAGCTTGCCACTTTTGACATCACACACGCACTTTCGGATCGCCTTTCCGTCTAAACCGCGTCTTGCAGCGCATGGCTGACTTTCGCCCTTCTTTCCCCAGCCCCCAGTCCCCAGACCGCCCCGTATCCGTGCCAAGCTCATTCACGCGGCGCTCAGAGCCGCCAAACAGCGCGCCCTTATAGAAACTGAACTCTTTGTGACAGTCAGGGCGCCGAATTTATTGACATTACAGGCTATGGTGACAAACTCAGCCTCGCAGAAATGCGACCACCATATCATTTTAAGGGACAGGAACACGGGCAGTGGAAGACGCAGTACGTATTGCACAGGATTTTCTTGATCGCCAAGGAGAGGCGACGATGTCAGGCGACCTCGAGGCCACCTTGGGCTGGTGCAACATACCTTGTACGCTTGAGAATTCGCAGGGTCACACAGTGGCAAGGACAGAAGCGGAAATGCGCGCCATATGCAAGATGTTCATCGACACCCTAAAGGCAAAACGGCTCACGCACATGGTGCGTCACTGTGTTGAGGCGATGTTCACCGATAAAGACACCATCTGCGCGGCCTATGAGACACGCTACATCAAAGAAAGGCATCAGCTGGCCGAAGACTCCTATGCGGGATTTGTTGTTCTGCGTCGCGGCGATGACAGGTGGAAAATCAGTAACATGCAATTCGCAGGCGACAATGATAGCCCTGTTGATATCACGCTACGTGACTGGGCAAGAGATCGAGTCAACGCTTAGGCCTGCGACTTCATCGGCAAACCCTATACAACCGACCACAGTGCGATTGTGCCATGCCTCAAGCGATCCGCACTATCCGTAAAACGCGCGGCACATTTGAAACGGGCCAAAAGACCGTAACGCAGGTGTTCTATTTGATTTTAAGGGGATAAGTGGTGCGGGTGAAGGGACTCGAACCCCCACGCCATAGGCGCCAGAACCTAAATCTGGTGCGTCTACCAATTCCGCCACACCCGCATTGCCTGCCTCATAGCAAAGCAAAATGGGCAGCGCCAGACGCAAAATGCAACAAAATGAACTTTAGTGCGATTTTTTACAAAATTAATCCTTTGCCCATCACACATCATACCATAGGTTAACCTTTAGATGGCGGAACATATCGCCACATCGAGGCAGTTTAACATATAAAAAGAGAGCATCATGACGCATGATGATCATGGGCGCAGCTATGGCCGCAAGGTCGACAGGCTCCCAGCATCCAATCCCTCCCAAGGCGCGCCGCGTCGCCGGCTAAAGATCGAAGACATTCTTCCGTGCTACGAAAATGGTATTGCCCTTGGCACTCTTGTTTTGACCGCAGATGGCGCTTTGCCTGTTGAGTATCTGGAACAGGGCGACAGGATCATCACCCGTTCTGGTATGCGGACTTTGCGCAATATTGACACCCCTGCCCCCCAAATGTTCACGCTGATCTTTGACAGCGCGGAAGTCATCTTTGCCGACGGCTTTCAAGTCCACTCAAAGACAGGCAAAACTTTTGCGGCCTGACGCAGCGTGACTTTCGCAAAATACGCGACTTAATATGCCGTAGATTTGGGCGAAACGGATCACTTCGGGCAAAAAATACACGATAAGTTTTTATTTTGACTGTTTTTAGTGCATTTCGCACATTTTTTAATCAAACATGTGCAAATTCCTTAAGCAGACAAACCGCCATCCCTCTGGTTGATTGTGACCCCTCACCAGAAGTGATTTGAAATGTGTGAACGCATTTTAGGGAGTCGTAGGTTCATGAAAAAGATCGAAGCGATCATTAAGCCTTTCAAGCTCGACGAAGTGAAAGAAGCACTGCAAGATGTCGGTGTCCAAGGCCTTTCCGTTGTCGAAGTCAAAGGGTTTGGCCGTCAAAAGGGCCACACAGAATTGTACCGCGGCGCCGAGTACGTGGTAGACTTCCTGCCCAAAGTTAAGATCGAAGTTGTTTTGTCTGACGACCAAGTCGATGGGGCTATCGAAGCCATCGTCGGCGCTGCCAAAACAGATAAAATCGGCGACGGGAAAATTTTCGTCTTGCCTGTTGAACAGGCTATTCGGATCCGCACTGGCGAGTTTGGTGAAGACGCGCTGTAAGCCAAAGTATGGTTGGTTCGACCATGTCTTTCAAATTAGATATAAAAGTAAGGGGATAATGTAAGATGAGCATCGCAGACGTTATCAAGACTATCAAAGACGAAGAGATTCAATACGTTGACGTTCGTTTCACCGATCCACGCGGCAAGTTGCAGCACGTAACATTGCGCCACACTGAAGTTGACGAAGACTTCCTTGAAGAAGGCTTCATGTTCGACGGCTCTTCCATCGCGGGTTGGAAATCAATCGACAAATCAGACATGAAACTGATCCCAGACACGAATTCTGTCTACATCGATCCTTTCTACGCTGAAAAAACACTGTGCATTCACTGTTCAGTTGTAGAGCCAGACACACGTGAACCATACGAGCGTGACCCACGTTCTGTTGCTGAAAAAGCAGAAGCTTACCTGAAATCTACAGGCATCGGCGACACGGCATTCTTTGGTCCAGAAGCTGAGTTCTTCTTGTTCGACGACGTGCGCTTCCAAGTCTCCATGAACAAAGTATCCTACCAAGTCGACGCGCTCGACGGTGCATGGAACTCTGACACTGAATACGAAATGGGCAACACTGGCCACCGTCCTGGCATCAAAGGCGGTTACTTCCCAGTCAACCCAATCGATGACGCGCAAGACATTCGCGGTGAAATGCTGACAACAATGGCCAACATGGGCATGAAAGTTGACAAGCACCACCACGAGGTTGCCTCATGTCAGCACGAACTGGGCTTGATCTTCGGCACGCTGACAAAGCAAGCTGACGAAATCCAGAAATACAAATACGTTGTGCACAACGTAGCACAGGCTTACGGCAAATCTGCTACATTTATGCCAAAGCCAATTGCGGGCGATAACGGCACTGGTATGCACGTGAACATGTCCATCTGGAAAGATGGTAAGCCATTGTTCGCAGGCGACAAATACGCTGATTTGTCTCAAGAAGCTTTGTACTTCATCGGCGGTATCTTGAAGCACGCGAAAGCGCTGAACGCGATCACAAACCCATCAACAAACTCTTACAAGCGTTTGATCCCAGGTTTCGAAGCTCCTGTTTTGCGCGCCTACTCTGCGTCTAACCGCTCTGGCTGTATCCGTATTCCTTACGCGGAATCCCCCAAAGCGAAACGCGTTGAAGCCCGTTTCCCTGATCCAGCAGCCAACCCATACTTGTGCTTCGCAGCGCTTATGATGGCTGGCCTTGACGGCATCAAAAACAAGATCGATCCAGGCCCCTCATCTGACAAAGATCTCTACGACTTGCCAGCTGAAGAATTGGCAGCGATCCCAACTGTTTGTGGATCTTTGCGCGAAGCTTTGGAAGCTCTTGAAGCGGACATGGACTTCCTCACAGAAGGCGACGTGTTCACCAAAGACCAACTTCAGGGCTACATGGACCTGAAATGGGAAGAAGTGTACGCTTACGAGCACACACCACACCCAATGGAATACAAATTGTACTACTCCTGCTAATCGCTGGATTGGTCGAATTTACGAAACTGGGCGCTCATTTGAGCGCCCTTTTTCATGTCAAAGCGGCCTCCCCGAATGACCTGCACCGACATTTTTCAATAGCGTCAAATCCTTGTCGAATTTCTGCCTTGATCCTCGTTTATCCCTATTTGGGTCGCAAATTGTGCAACTTAGGTGTGAAATGGGATTATTCAAAAAGACATATCATCCACTCGACAGCCGCCATCCGCGCAATGCGGCAGGCGCACAAAAGGGCACTTACGGCGTCACTGCTGCACCGACCGCACCTGCGCTGGATGATCACCTTGCACTCAAAACGGCTGAAAAATCACCTAAAAAGAGACCGACATCGCTCGGTTTTTCACGCAAGAAAGCCTTGCCCCCAACATCTTCCCCTGCGCCCAAAGGTCTATCGACCCGCGATCACATTGCATTTTTAGCCGCCCAAACACAGGCCAGACGCGCTGAAATGGCCAATATTGAGCCGCCGAAAGCGCAGGATGTTGTGCAGTCACAACCATATGCGCAGCAGAACCTGCAAAACGACAGTCAGGTAAGCGCCTCAAAAGCCCCCCCTGCGTCGCCCCTCGGCGCCATCGGGAAAGGCCTGCACATTGCTGGCAACATTATGATGCGCGTGAGGCTGATCACAGTCGCCGTCTTCGCCCTCTATTGGCTGTTTTCCTATTTGGATCTGGGTGGGCTTGCCACAACCTTGCAAAACTCAACCCCCAAAATGTCGGCGCCAGCTTCGTCTTATTCATCTGATTTTTAAGGATTAAATGATGTTTTCAAAAACCTATCATCCGATGGATAGCCGTCACCCAAACAACCGCGCCAAGTCCCGCGAAATGAAATCACGCCGCCTTAGCGAAACGCGATCAGCGCAGTATAAAGCCGTCCAAGGCGGTGTTTTAAACACTCAAAGCGCCAATGACATTCGGGCCATGCTACAGGATGTTGAAAGCGCTCCAATTGTAGATCTGCACGCGCAAAAAACGCTTAAGAAACGCTTGGCCGAACCTGCGCGCGTGCAAGGTGAAAAAGAATTCTGGGCAAGGCAGCCGTGGTGGTTACGTCATGGGCCTTTGAGCGTCTTTATGAAATTTGGCGCTCTGCGCGCGGGTGAACAGGCCAAAGGCACCCCCGTCTGGATGCAAGTCCTTGCCCTGCCTGTCGCGGTACTCCTTTACATAGCTCTGTCCAACAGCAATCTGGACAGTGCGGATATCAATCTTGCGACCGCTAACTTTGTGAATTTTCTGGTCCAGATCGTAAAATCCGTGTTTGGATTGATCTAATAGCATCATGTCAGGGATTAGAACGCGTGCCTCTTGCCCCCAAGCCCCGTTCGTTCTAAAGACGCGGCAACTCCTAATCAGATATAAAGGGCACGCCTATGATCCCCCGTTACTCCCGCAAAGAGATGGTCGACATCTGGGAACCCGCAACCAAATTCAAAATCTGGTACGAAATCGAAGCCCACGCCTGTGATGCGATGGCCAAACTTGGCGTGATCCCACAAGAAAACGCAGACGCCGTCTGGAAAGCCAAAGACGTTGAATTTGATGTGGCGCGCATCGACGAAATCGAAGCTGTCACCAAACACGATGTCATCGCCTTTCTCACGCATTTGGCCGAACACGTTGGATCTGATGAGGCCCGTTTCGTGCACCAAGGCATGACATCCTCAGACGTTTTGGACACATGTTTGAACGTGCAGCTTGTGCGCGCCTCCGACATCTTGATCAAAGATCTTGAAAACCTGTTGGCCGCTTTGAAAAAACGCGCGCTAGAGCACAAAGACACGGTCCGCGTTGGCCGCTCACATGGTATTCACGCAGAACCCACCACAATGGGTCTGACATTCGCGCGCTTTTACGCTGAAATGGACCGCAACTTGGCGCGTTTGAAATCCGTGCGCGAAGAAATCGGCACAGGCGCAATTTCTGGCGCCATCGGGACATTTGCCAATGTGGACCCCCGCGTTGAAGAGCACGTCTGTGAACAGCTCGGCCTCACACCTGAGCCGATTTCAACCCAAGTGATCCCGCGTGATCGTCACGCGATGTTCTTTGCTGTTTTGGGTGTGATTGCTTCCTCGATGGAAAACATCGTGATCGAAATTCGCCACATGCAGCGTACAGAAGTGCTTGAAGGTGCTGAGTTTTTCTCGATGGGGCAAAAAGGCTCCTCTGCGATGCCGCATAAGAAAAACCCGATCTTGACCGAAAACCTCACAGGTCTCGCCCGTCTTGTGCGCATGACTGTGGTGCCTGCGATGGAAAACGTCGCCCTGTGGCACGAACGCGATATTTCGCATTCTTCAGTTGAGCGCACAATCGCGCCAGACGCGACCATCACGTTGAACTTTGCTTTGAACCGTTTGACAGGTGTGATCGACAAAATGTTGATCTTCCCACAAAACATGCTCGACAACATGAACAAATTCCCAGGATTGGTCATGTCTCAGCGCGTGCTTTTGGCGCTCACTCAAGCGGGAGTGTCACGCGAAGACGCCTATTCTATGGTGCAACGCAATGCTCTAAAAGTTTGGGAACACCGCGTTGATTTCCAAGAAGAATTGCTCGCAGACGAAGAAGTTGTTGCGGCCTTGGGCGTTGACGGCATCAAAGAAAAATTCGACATGGAATACCACACCAAACATGTCGATACGATTTTCAAACGCGTCTTTGGCTAAAGCAGCGCTTGCGTATTTAAAAGCCCCCGCGCCATTCGGTGTCGGGGGCTTTTCTTTGCAAGTTTTCTACAATTTATTGCAATTTCATGGGGCTGGTAGCTTTGCGTTAAGAATGATCGTGCAATGTCTTTGCAAGTGATATTGAAAATGAGGCACAGGCGTGGACGGACTTCCCCAAGATTTCGGTGATATGGGCAACCTGCCCGACCTTGGTAGCTTTGACGAGTCTCATAAACTGGGCGACTTCGGTGGTTTTGATGCGCCCGAAACCGTCACCCGTATGCCTGCAAAACTGTCGAAAAAAGCCAAAGCGGCCGTGATCGTGCGCCTTTTGGCCGCCGAAGATGTGAAACTGCCACTGGCCAACTTCCCCGAAGAAATGCAGGTCGAATTGGCGCATCAAATGACAGATTTGCGTCATATCAGCAAAGACACCTTAGTCGCAGTCGTCGAAGAATTCATAAATGAACTCGATGAGATTGGTCTGTCCTTTCCAGGCGGCTTAGAAGGCGCATTGAACGTGCTGGAAGGCACAATATCCCCCACGACTTCGGCGAAATTGCGCAAAAATGCTGGATTTTCCTTAACGGGCGACCCATGGGAAAGGATCGCAGACCTAGACCCCGTGCGCATTTTGCCGATCTTGTCTGAGGAAAGCGTTGAAGTTGGCGCTGTGTTGCTCTCAAAACTAAAGGTCGCAAAATCCGCGCAGCTTTTGTCGATGTTGCCAGGGGATCGTGCGCGCCGCATCGCATATGCCATCTCATTGACCTCTGCGATTGCCCCAGACGTTGTGCAGCGCATCGGCATCTCAATTGCTGCCAAACTTGACGCCCAGCCGTCACAAGCCTTTACAGATGCCCCGACCGAACGTGTGGGCGCTATCTTGAATTTCTCAGCCTCCGCCACCCGCGACGGTGTGCTTGAGGGATTGGATGAAACCGATAAAGAATTCGCAGAAGAAGTGCGTAAAAACATCTTTACCTTCGCGAATATCGCAACCCGTGTTGATGCCCGCGATATCGCCAAAGTGGTGCGCGGGGTTGAGCAAGATCTGTTGATCAAAGCCTTGGCTGGCGCCACCGGCGAGGCTGCAAAATCAACAGAATTCATTTTGACGAATATGTCGAAACGTATGGCGGATGGCCTACGCGAAGAAATCGAAACTGTCGGTAAGGTCAAAGAATCGGACGCAGAAGAAGCCATGAATGCTGTCGTCGGCGGGATTCGCCAATTAGAAGCTGATGGCGAAATCTTTCTTTTGACGGGTGATGAATAATCACACACCCCCTATCCGAGAAAGCCACCTAGCGAAGCCCACGACATGCTCATAAAAGGGATGGCATGAAATGGTTTTCTTATCAGTCCCCCTCCACTCAAGGCATTCTGTTTGTAATGCTTTCTGTTGGCTTGTTTTCCTTAATGGACGCTTTTGCCAAACAGCTGGGCACACAGGTCAGTCTGGCCCAAGTGCTTTGGGCGCGCTATTTCGGCCAGTTGCTGATCATTTTACTCATCTGTCGTCACCGTGCGCCGCGTTATTTGGCAACGCCGCATCTGCGCTTACAAATTTTCCGATCTTTGATGCAATTGGGGGCCGCGGCATGTTTTTTTACCGCTTTGAAATACCAAGGCTTGGCTGAAGCAACAGCAGTTGCGGATTTGGCCCCGATCCTCATCACCATTGCAGCCGCCATTATTTTGGGCGAGCGCATTGGCCCAAGGCGGATTTTTGGCATTCTGGCTGCGCTTTTTGGCGCTATGATCATCATTCGCCCTGGCACCGATGTGTTTTCCATACACTCGCTTTGGCCCTTGGGGTCCGCGCTCTGCATTGCGTCTTTTTCCATCACGACGCGCTATATTGGCAAAACCGAATCCGCGCTCACGCCACAGCTTTACACGGGGCTGGTCTGCGGTGGATTGATGTGCTTGGTCCTGCCTTTTTATTGGGTCCGCCCTGATATGACGGCTGTTTTGATGATGCTCTGTGTTGGGTCTATCGGCACAGGCGCACAGTTGATGATGCTCAAAGCCTATTCGACTGCGCCTGCGTCAGTTGTCGCGCCTTTCACCTATGCTGGGTTGATCACGGCCACGCTTTGGGGCGTCATATTCTTTGATCAATGGCCTGATCTGTGGACCTGTATCGGCGCGCTTGTGATCGTGGCTGCGGGTCTTTATGTTTGGCATCGAGAAACGCGCCGCACCGCCTGAAAACGGGTGTGATCGCAGCACGACCATAAACATAGGGCTAAATATGCAAATCAAACGTGGCGCCATCACAGGAAGCCTGTCAGACTATTTGCAAAGCCTTGTTCTAAAAGCGCTTTTAGGGTCGATGAAGGTATTGCCCTTTCACATTCGTTTGAAACTTATTGGCTTTTTTACCGCACGCATCCTATCGCCCCTTGCGGGTTACGGTCAGCGGGTCAAAGATAATTTGGAATTGGTCTGCCCCGATTTACCAAAATCTGAAGTCCAACGCCTGATGCGCCGCGTGCCTGAGAGTGCAGGCAAAACCTTGGCCGAAGTCTATTCTGGTCCCGCATTCAAGGCCCGCGCCAAACAGGCCAAAATCACTGGCGGCGGTATGGACGCGCTTGAGGCCGCGATGAATGCCGGCCAAGGGGTTATTTTGGTATCGGGGCATTTTGGCAATTATGATGTGCCACGCGCTGTTTTGTCGGAACGTGGTTTTAATGTCGGCGCATTGTACAAGCCCTTCACCAATCCATTTTTCGACCCCTATTACCGAAAAACAATTGGCGCGATCTCAACACCTATCATTCCCACCAAAGACCGCAAAAGCTTGGTTCAAATGGTGCGTTTCTTGAAGTCTGGGGGCATGTTGGGGATGTTGATTGATGTGCACAGGTATGGGGCACCACATTTACAGTTTTTTGGAAAACGTGCTGCGACCGCGACATCGGCTGCCGATTTAGCGTTGAAGCATAATCTGGCTTTGGTGCCAGTCTATGGCATAAGACTTGATGATTACGGGCATTACGAGTTGGTCGTCGAGCCCCCGATCGCACATACGAATGCCCTAGATATGACCCAAGCTTTAAACGATTCTTTAGAGCGCCAAATACGTGCTCATATGGATCAGTATTTTTGGGTCCACCGCCGCTGGAAAGCTGAAACCCAAGCCGCAGATCAGGAAAAGTGATCCCACGGGTTTGCGCCCCAAAGCGGGGCAGCCCAATATCAATCGATGCGCAAAGCCGCGACGATCTTTCCAGGCGCTCCGTCAGTATGTTCTTGTACGATCACGGCCACAGGATCAGAGGTCAAAGATGTCAGATTAACCGTCTGCTTTACCGTTCCATCCCAATCTGACACATGACGCCAAGAGGTAACTGTATTGGCGTATTCTATTGTTTTGCCTTTGTTTTCACCGCTTCTGATCGAAACTTTTTCCAAAGGCATGAATTGAACCACTTGCACTTTCATCTGCGAAGGTATGATCGCGTTGGGGGTTAAAGTGATGCTTAGCGCCCCCCCGTCACGGGCAGCACTCAGGCCCACAGGCGCGTCATTCGCCTTTGCACCCTGAGCTGCAATCAGATCCGCAAGTTTCATCGGCTTGTACCCGACCACGTGATTCACACCACCGACCACCATTTGCGGCGTGTAAATCGTGCGGTGCCCTGCGGCGCGTGCATAATCGCGTTGGCGCTGAGTGTATTCGGGGGCTGCGAAAATATCTTTCCAGCCGATGTAATCCCAATAATCCACATGCAAAGCCAGTGCCAAAATATCATCACGATTGGCGATTTCAGCAATCAACGCATCTGCGGGCGGACAAGATGAACAGCCTTGCGATGTAAACAATTCCACGACAACAGGGTGCGACTGCCCCGCGGGCATTTCAGATTGCACCTGCGGAATCGTGATGTCTTGCGCGACGGTCTTTTGGGCGACCACGAAGGACATAACACAAGCAACCCCAATCGCGATTGCGCGCAAAGAGGCCCCGAAGGAGATAGGTTTGCCTAAGATCAAGCCGTGGTTCATGAAAGCTCCATATTTGGTTGGGATAGATATAGCGCGCAGATATTAATCTGGCCAATCAAGCAATCGCGAGAAAGCGTTACAGCAACCTGACGTTGTGCGTGAACGGTATTGAAATGCGGTGCGCATACCCCATGTCATATATATCAAAGGCTTGAAAACCTGACAAAAATAGTAATTCCGATCATTGTGTACAATGGCATACCAAAACCTGTAAATGCCCCTTGATTGGACTGAGAGGATGGGTCAAAACCAAGTCAGCAAGATCCTAAACATGCAACATAAGGAGCCACTCCATGACAGTTGTTGTCGGACAAGACACTGCTAAAACCCGCCGCACCCTCGATGTGAACGGCAAAAAAATCGCCTATTATTCCATTCAAGCCGCCACAGACGCAGGCCTTGGTGATTTCACCAAATTGCCAGCAGCGCTGAAAGTTGTGCTTGAAAACATTCTGCGTTTTGAAGATGGCGGATTTTCTGTTTCCACGGATGACATCAAAGCCTTTTCTGAATGGGCTGACAAAGGCGGCAAAAACCCCCGCGAAATCGCTTACCGCCCCGCACGCGTTTTGATGCAGGATTTCACCGGCGTTCCAGCCGTTGTTGACTTGGCTGCCATGCGCGACGGTATCAAATCTTTGGGCGGTGACGCGAAAAAGATTAACCCGCTGGTGCCCGTTGATCTTGTGATCGACCACTCGGTGATGATCGACGAATTTGGCAACCCACGTGCGTTTCAAATGAATGTGGACCGCGAATACGAACGCAATATGGAACGCTACCAGTTTCTAAAATGGGGCCAAACAGCCTTTGAAAACTTCCGCGTTGTGCCACCGGGCACAGGGATCTGCCACCAAGTAAACCTAGAATACCTCGCGCAGGCGGTTTGGTCGGACACAGACCAAAACGGCGAAGAAGTGGCCTACCCTGATACGCTTGTTGGTACAGATTCACACACAACTATGGTCAACGGTCTGGCTGTTCTTGGTTGGGGCGTGGGCGGTATCGAAGCCGAAGCTGCAATGCTTGGCCAGCCGATTTCCATGCTGATCCCTGAAGTTGTGGGTTTCAAACTGACAGGCGCAATGGTCGAAGGCACAACAGCCACTGATCTTGTGTTAAAGGTTGTTGAAATGCTGCGCGCCCACGGCGTTGTTGGCAAATTCGTTGAATTCTACGGCGAAGGTCTCGATAAATTGCCACTGGCGGATCGTGCGACAATTGCCAATATGGCCCCAGAATACGGCGCGACATGTGGTTTCTTTCCGATCGATTCTGAAACAATCCGTTACATGAAACAAACAGGGCGCGACGAAGATCGTTGCGACTTGGTTGAAGCCTATGCCAAAGAAAACGGTTTCTGGCGTGACGCGGATTACGCCCCTGTCTATTCATCCACTCTTGAACTGGATATGGGCGACATTGTTCCTGCAATTTCAGGCCCAAAACGCCCCCAAGATTACGTTGCTTTGACTGCTGCTAAGGCGGCATTTTCGGGTGAGATGCAAGATACATTCAAGCGTGAGCAAGGCAAAGAAATCGCTGTCAAAGGCGAAGATTACACAATGTCATCAGGCAAGGTTGTCATCGCCTCCATCACATCTTGTACAAATACATCAAACCCTTACGTGATGATCGGCGCTGGTCTTGTGGCCCGCAAAGCGCGCGCTTTGGGTCTGGACCGAAAGCCTTGGGTGAAAACATCATTGGCGCCTGGATCGCAGGTTGTGACGGAATATTTGGAAGCCGCAGGTCTGCAAGAGGATCTGGATGCAATCGGTTTCAACCTTGTGGGCTACGGCTGTACCACATGTATCGGGAATTCTGGTCCGATCCAGCCCGAAATTTCTGACGCCATTGCCGAAGGCGATCTTGTCGCGACGGCTGTTTTGTCGGGCAACCGCAACTTTGAGGGGCGCATCAGCCCTGATGTGCGAGCCAATTACCTTGCCTCCCCGCCCCTCGTGGTGGCCTATGCTTTGGCTGGTGACATGAACATCGACCTGACGACTGAGCCTTTGGGCACGGATAAAGACGGCAATGATGTTTACCTGAAAGATATTTGGCCAACCAACGAAGAAATTGCTGATCTTGTTGAACAAACAGTGACAAGAGAAGCCTTTTTGAAAAAATACGCCGACGTCTTTAAAGGCGACGAAAGATGGCAGGCTGTTGAAGTGTCAGGTGGCGAAACATACGATTGGCCGCCAGAGTCCACCTACATTCAAAACCCGCCTTACTTCCAAGGCATGGCACCGAAAAAAGGCACGATCCAAAACGTTGAAGGCGCGAAAATTTTGGCCATCTTGGGCGATATGGTCACAACTGACCACATTTCCCCTGCGGGCAGTTTTGCACAATCCACACCTGCGGGTCGTTTCTTGCTAGACCATGACGTTCCCGTGCGCGAATTCAACTCATACGGCTCGCGCCGTGGCAACCACGAAATCATGATGCGCGGCACTTTCGCCAATATCCGTATCAAGAATGAAATGCTGGATGGTGTTGAAGGCGGATACACAAAAGATCCAGATGGCGCACAGGCGTCCATCTATGACGCGTCAATGGCATACCAAGCCTCTGGCACACCATTGGTTGTCATTGCTGGCGAACAATATGGCGCCGGATCTTCACGTGACTGGGCTGCTAAAGGCACGGCTTTGCTGGGTGTGAAAGCGGTTATAGCGCAAAGCTTTGAGCGCATTCACCGCTCGAACCTTGTGGGTATGGGGGTTATTCCTTTCGAATTTACGGGGGGCGACACGCGTAAATCTCTGGGGCTCACGGGCGATGAGACTGTGACAATCCTTGGCCTTGATAGCGTTTCTCCGCTGCAAGAGCTGACTGCGAAAATTACCTACGCAGACGGTAAGACCAAAGATATCACAGTGAAATGCCGTATCGATACAGCGCCCGAGATTGAGTACATCGAAAACGGTGGCGTTTTGCACTATGTGCTGCGCAACCTCGCGAAATCTTAACCCTCGCGCGTTGCGTTTAGGAAAGGCCCTGCTGCACGGCGGGGCCTTTTTGTTTGGGGCCTGCTGCTCCTGCCATTGCCACCTAGGCTGCAATCCCGTAGATCGACCCCGCAGCTGCTTGCACAGGCAGTGACCATTTGAAAGGCCTCATCCATGTCCGACCCGCAAATGAAAATCGTTTTAGTGACGCCTGAAATTCCTTATAACACAGGCGCAATCGGACGCACTTGCGTGGCCTTAGGACTTGAGTTGATTTTGATCAAACCTTTGGGGTTTTCGCTAGACGAAAAAGCCGTGCGCAGATCTGGCACGACCTATTGGCAACATGTGCAACTGACAGAATATGACGACTGGCAAAGTTTTCTAGACGACCGTCAACCGCCGCGCGAGGCCATGTATTATTTCGAAGAACATGGCGCAGGCACATTCTACGAACCAGAGTATGACCCCAATGGGTATTTGATTTTTGGCTGCGAATCCAAAGGCTTGCCCGACGATATCTTGAAGGACGTTCCTGATCGTATTTTCAATCTGCCCATGCGCAACAAAGTTGTGAGATCGCTCAATCTTGCCAATACAGCCACGGCTGTAATTTACCAAGCGCTGCGCCCTCAACTTGAAGGGTAAGCCCTGTACAGATGGGCCTGACAAAACATTGTTTCAGGCGCAAAGATAACGTAGATCACGACACACTATTGTTAATTGGCCCCTTAACACCAGAAAGCCACTCTCATGACTGATAAAATTCGTGTCGTTTTGTCCAGCGATCATTCCGCTCTTGATCTGCGTGCCGCCATCAAAGCCCATATCACCGAACGGGGATATGAAGCTGTAGATATCGGTCCCACCACGACAGAAAGCACCCATTATCCCTATCACGGCCAAGCCGCAGCAGAGCGCGTGGCCTCAGGCGATTGTCAGATCGGCATTATCATTTGTGGAACGGGCCAAGGTATCATGATGGCGGCCAATAAGGTCAAAGGCATCCGTTGCGGTGTCTGCCACGATACATTTTCTGCCCGCATGATCCGTCAACACAATGACGCCAATATGCTGTCTTTGGGCACGCGTGTGATCGGCGAAGGTCTGGCTCTTGATATTGTGGACGCTTACCTCTCCGCCGAATTCGAAGGCGGCCGTCACGCAACCCGCGTGGATATGATCGAAGCCTAGGCTGCACCTCTTTATATGCAACATATTGAAAGCCTCGCATTTGAAGTGCGGGGTTTTTAAGTGATTACCTTACACTGTCATCCTTGGGATGCAGGTTAAGACTGACCTCAAACACAGCGGCTTGCACAGCGGGACTTGCGGGACAGCGGGACTTGCGGGAGCGTTTAGGGGAATGAATTCCCCGCGCGCTTGTTTTTCTATGCGGTAGGCCGCAAATTCTGCATCCCCGACGGGTCCATCCCCAACTGTGTCCAAATGCGATAGATTCACGGTAAAATCCTTGGCCCGTTCTGTCATAGGAACCGTCCGTATAGGAATGCCGCCTTTGGACTGATCCAAACAATTTAAATTAAGTCACCACGTATATCTTGATCGTTTTTTCATAGGCTTGTGATTTTATCAGCTCAAACAAGGTAGGAGCAGATGACCATGCGGGTTCACGACACAGATGGCGAAGAAACACAGCCAAAGATCGATATCCCGCGGCATGCAAATATACTTATCGTAGACGATCAACGGCTTGATCGTGCCTGCCTGCGCCGCATCTGCAATAATTTGGATTTTAGCGTCACAATATGTGAGGCCGAAACCCTAAAAGACATGAGCGCCGCTCTGCGCCACAACAAGTTTGACTTGGTCTTTCTTGATTTTCACATGCCCGATGGCAATGGCTTGCAAGCCATGAAGATCATCCAGTTTGATCCGAAAAATCGCTATGCAGGGATGGTCATGGTTACAGGCGATTCCGACACTGACGTCGTCATAAATTCCATGCGCAATGGCTGTCGTGACTTTATTTCAAAGGATGATATTTCCTTAGAATCCGTCCGGCGCGCCACGATTAACGCCTTGCAAAAAGCATCTTTGCACAAAAACCTATTGGCCGAAAACGCCATTCGCGCGGATATCGAATCGGTGTTGGAGGCCTTTACCACACAATGCGCTCAAGAATTTAATCCCCTATTATACAATATGTTGCGGCACATTCGCCATCTCAGCGCAGTGAAGAAAGATGACGAAGCATTCGATAAGACCATCGAGTGCATTGAAAACACATGTGGGCGCCTCTTCGACTTTATCGATGATATTGACCATCACGACCGTAAAGTAAAAGCCCTGCAAAATGCCAAAGTCGTCCCTTTGACGCACAGATATAGAAAAAAGACAGGCCCAACGAGACCCTCATTCTTACACCCACGACCGAGTGATCCTTACAATTGATCTAAAAAGGCCCCGCACCACGCCTGTGGCGCAGGGCTAAATCGCCAATCACAGCCAGTACACTAAAATCTCTGAATTGGTCTGGCTGTTTATCCCGCGCGTTCGGCCAAGCTTTCCAATGCTTTGGCTTCATAAGCTTCGAGCTCAAGACCTGCTTGCGCCGTAGTCACGCGGTGTAACCAAGCTTTAATAGCTTCAAAATCTGGTGCCAAATTGGGAGCCCATAAAAAAGCTGAAGCCAGTATCATATCGGCGATCGTCAATTTATCACCAACCAAATAGGGTTGCTTACTTAGTGTAGCATTCAAAGTTTCGCCGACTTCCGCCATGCTGCGAAAAGTACTTTTCACCATCGGATGATTGATCTCAGCAAAATGGGTGACCATCGCGGGTTCCAAAACGCCACCGGAATAGGCCATCCAAGACAAAAACGCGCCGCGGCCCTTTTCCCCCTGTTTGATGCCCAAAGGACTGCCAAAAAACTCATCGAGATACATCATGATGGCACTACTTTCGCGGATTGTTTCACCTTCATCTGTGATCAAAAACGGAACTTTTCCTTCAGGATGTGGATTGTTCGGATCTTTGCGTCCTGACCCATCGCCTCTGATAATATCAACAGTGACGACTTTGACCTGATCCAATTTTCCAATCATCAAAAGCTGGGAAATAACGCGTGAGGCACGTGAAAGCGGGCTGTAGTAAAGTGTGGGCATTGTAAGTCCTTTCGAATTCTCTTTCATCGATGAGCTCTCTATGCCACTGTCATCCTGACAATATGTGTCAGTAGGTTTTGCGAAGTAATACCATGGCCAAATCAGATCGACTTTTCAGACTTATACACCTAATCCGCGGATTGACCCCGCCTGTCACAGCCGCACGTTTGGCCGCGGCTATGGAGGTTTCTGAACGCACGATCTATCGTGACATCGACAGTCTGCGCAGCGCTGGCGCGCGCATCGAGGGCGAAGCGGGACTTGGCTATACCATGATCGAAGACATCGCCCTGCCCCCGCAAACCTTTACACAGATCGAAATAGAAGCGCTCACCTTGGGGCTGTCCGATGTCAGTCAAAGAGGGGACAATGCCTTGGCTGCGGCCGCGACGGATGCATTGACGAAAATTCTAGCCACCCTACCCGAACGCCAACAACGCCAAGCCGCCCATGCGGTGAATTTGGTCAATCGTTTCACCAAACCTGACACGCCAAGCATAGACATGAATTTTCTACGCGAAGCCATCTGGGCCGAAGAAGCGCTGGACATAACCTATAAAGACAAAGCCGAAAATATCACGGATCGGCGTATCTATCCGCTTGCGATATCCTATCATGATTTCGCGGTCATGCTGCTTGCTTGGTGCAAAACCCGCCAAGGGTTTCGCATGTTTCATGTCACGCGCATCCAATCCTATGCGGCCACTGGCGAAAGTTTTCGCCCCCGCCGCGTCGCCTTGTTACGCGACTATGTGAGTGAATTGCGATCCCGTGGACCACAAGATCGTGCCGCTAATCCGCCGCCTGTTTCAAATTCACCCGCCCCATAAGCTCTTCGGCCGTTTCCACCCGTTCAGAATAGCGATCGGTCAATTCGGGACGACTGCGGCTCATATAGGTGAATTTTACCAATTCTTCCATCACATCGCAGATGCGCATGAGATAGGGTGACGGTTTCATCCGCCCTGCCTCATCAAATTCGGACCAAGCTTTGGCAATGGACGACTGATTGGGAATGGTGACCATACGCATCCAACGTCCCAAAATGCGCATTTGGTTGACCGCGTTAAAACTTTGCGACCCTCCACAGACCTGCATCACGGCCAATGTTTTGCCCTGCGTCGGCCGCACAGCGCCCACCGACAAAGGAATCCAATCAATTTGTGATTTCAAAATACCAGTCATCGCGCCGTGGCGTTCGGGGCTAGACCAAACCATGCCTTCGGACCATTCCGCCAGCGCGCGCAATTCAACCACTTTGGGGTGGTCGGGATCGCAGGCATCGGGCAACGGAAGGTCACGGGGGTCAAATATTTTCACTTCGCAACCATACCAGCGCAGCAAACGCGCAGCTTCTTCAGCGGCCAAACGTGAAAATGACCTGTCGCGCAAAGATCCATAAAGCACCAATATTTTGGGCGCATGCCCGTCGTCTTTGGCACTGGCATAATCGCGCCAATCAATAGCTTTGAGCAAAGTCTCATCGATCGCGGGCAAACTGTCCGTTGCGATTAGGGTCATGTGCTGCCCTCACCCTCAACAGGGTTTTCCAAGACCGAAAAAATATTCTCAAAGGGGCGGCACAGCACCGTGCCTTTCGATGTGCTCACAATGGGGCGATTGATCAAAATTGGCTCATCCACCATAGCATCAATGATTTGATCTTCGGTGATGTCATCCGCCAGCAATCCCATGTCTTTGGCTTGGGGTTGTTTGCGGCGCAAAACGGAATGCGCGGTTTCACCTGCCGCCTGTATCAACGTCACAAGCTCTGCGCGGCTCAAAGGCGTTTTTAGGTATTCGATGATTTCGACAGGCGCGCCGTCGGATTGCAGCAAAGCCAAGGCTTTACGCGATGTGCTGCATCTTGGGTTATGATATATTATGGACATTATTTCAGTTCCTTAGAGGTCAATACGGGAAGGATCGCAGCAAGGTGTCAAAGCGTCGATCGCGGCATTACAGCTCGCGTCATCCCCGCCACAGCAATCTTGCAACATGAAACGAAGCAAGGCGTTCACCCCCTCCATTTTCGCCGAATAGATGATGCTGCGCCCCTCGCGTTGGCTGGTGATAAGCCCCGCATGCACGAGATGCGCAAGGTTTTGCGAACTGGTGTTTGGCTTGGCCTCAAGCGCTTGGGCGATATCACCCGCTGACATGCCTTTGGGGCCCGCTTTGATCAACAAACGAAAGGCCCGCAAGCGCAGGGGCTGGCTGAGGGCGGCAAAGGCTGTGAGTGCTGCTGAAGAATCCATACTTCATGAAATATAGAATAGTTATAAAGGATCAAGCTATTTGTAGATTTTTTCCACAATCCGCATGAGACGTCAGCTTTTGTTAAATCTTGCCGACTAGACTGAGCAGATGAAAAACCTGTTCGCAAAACTCCCCCTCCCATGGACCGAACTTTCGATCGGCCTGCCTGTCTTGATGATTTTGATCCTAAACAGTTGAAACGGTTGCCAGCGTTCTGAGCCGCGCCTAGGCTGTGCACAACTGTTTTGGAGGAGAAAACAATGACAGAGCGCAAACACGGGTTTGACACATTACAAGTGCATGCAGGGACTGGCCCTGATCCCGCAACAGGGGCACGCCAAGTGCCTATTTACCAAACAACAGCCTATGAATTTCGCGACGCGGATCACGCGGCGAAACTGTTTAACCTTGAAGAAGTGGGATACATCTATTCGCGCCTGACCAATCCCACCGTCGGCGCGTTGCAAAACCGCATCACAGCCCTCGAAGGGGGCGCTGGCGCAGTATGCTGTTCATCTGGTCACGCGGCGCAGATCATGGCGCTGTTTCCGCTCATGCAGCCTGGCACAAATATCGTTGCCTCTACAAGGCTTTACGGCGGTACGTTGACCCAATTCAGTCAGACATTCAAACGATTTGGCTGGTCTGCCACATTTGTCGATTTCGATGATCTTGATGCAGTCAAAGCGGCTATTGATGACGACACACGCGCGATTTTCTGTGAAACCATTGCCAACCCAGGGGGTTACATTACCGATCTGGATGCCCTGTCAGAGATCGCAAAAGACGCAGGCATTCCCTTGATCGTCGACAATACGACAGCTACGCCTTACCTGTGTCGCCCGATTGAACATGGCGCGACTTTGGTGGTCCATTCAACCACGAAATACATGACAGGCAACGGCACTGTGACAGGCGGTTGTGTGGTCGATTCTGGTAACTTTGACTGGATGGCCTCGGACAAATTCCCATCCCTTAGCCAACCAGAACCCGCCTATCACGGCTTGTGTTTTGGCGCGGCTCTGGGGCCTATGGCATTCACATTCCACGGTATCGCGATCGGCCTGCGCGATTTGGGAATGACCATGAACCCGCAAGGCGCGCATTACACTTTGATGGGGATAGAAACCCTTTCTTTGCGCATGCAACGCCATGTTGAAAACGCCGTAAAAGTGGCTGAATGGCTAGAAAAAGACGACCGCGTTGAAGCCGTAACCTACGCAGGTTTGGACTCCTCGCCTTACAAAGATCGCATGGCACGCATCTGTCCGAAAGGCGCAGGCGCGCTCTTCACGGTGGCGCTCAAAGGCGGCTATGACGCCTGCGTTGCCACTGTCGATAAAATGGAATTGTTCAGCCATGTGGCTAACTTAGGCGACACACGCAGCCTTGTGATCCACCCAGCATCAACAACCCACCGCCAATTATCTGAAGCAGAGCAAGTGAAAGCTGGCGCATCGCCAAATGTGCTACGTCTGTCTATAGGTATCGAAGATGTGGCAGATATTATCGCCGACCTAGATCAAGCAATTCAATAGGTTATCATCCCTTTCGAAGGTATGGAGTGAAGCGCGAAAACACGAAAACCCGCCTGTTATGGCGGGTTTTTCTTTGAGCGACCCATAAGAATTTTAATCTTGCAAAGCCCTTGCTTTTGCCAATTCGGGCAAAAAACGCTGCTCTAAATCACTGCCAACAAGCGGGCCTGTAAAACGATACAGAACTTCACCATCACCGTTGATGATAAAGGTTTCAGGCGGCGCGGAAACGCCCCAGTTGATCGCTTGGCGCATCGTTGTATCGGCGACAATGCCTGTAAACGGATTGCCGTAATCTTGCAAAAAACGGATCGATTGATCATGCGGATCGCGAATGGTCACGCCGTAAACGGGCAGCCCTTCGGCCGCGAATTTCATCAGGTTTGGATGCTCGGCGCGGCAAGGCGGACACCAGCTGGCCCAGAAATTTACCAGCTTCACTTCACCGTCTTGCAAAGTCGCACTGTCAAAGCTGTCGTAGCCTTCAAGGGCGACCACATCCAAAGCAGGGGCTTGGGAACCAACAAAGGTCGAGGGCAATTCATTGGGCGCATCACGGCCCATACCAAACAAGAACAAGCCTGCGAGACCTGCAAACACCAGTGGCGGCACAGCCATCAACGGAGAAAATTTAGCCATCAGATTTACGACGCTCCTCAGCAGCTTTCAGGCGTTTTTTGACGCGGCTAGATTGGACTACAGATAGGGCAATCAAGCCCAATAACAATGCTGCCGTTATCCCGTAGGCAGCCAAAACATCGCTCGCGTATTTTCCCAAATCTGGCATTATCCTTGCACCCTTTCGCGCAGTTCAATGGCATGTACCCGACGCTTGCGAATTTCTGTGCGCGTGCGCAGCAATACCAAGGCGACAAACATCAAGACAAATCCGAAAAGGGCGACCAAAGCAGGATACCAAAAGACATCCGCCACGTTTTCTTGCTTATCCAGTGACAAAGACGCGCCTTGATGCAGACCTTGGTTCCAAAAGTTCACCGCATAGCGCGATAAAAGCGCAAAGACGGAACCAACAAGGCATAAAACGGATGTGAGATCCGCAGCTGTGTCAGGGTCTTCTATGGCTTCCCATAAGGCGAGATAGCCGAGATAAAACAAGAATAAGATCAAAAACGATGTAAGGCGAGGATCCCATTCCCAATAAGTGCCCCACATAGGTTTGCCCCAAATCGCACCAGTGGCCAAAGCAATCAGCGTCATGATCAGGCCCACGGGGGCCGCGGCTTTGGCTGCGAGAACGGACACATGGTGACGGCGTATCAACCAGATCAAGGAGGCGATCAGCATCATCAGCCAAGCATTGATCGCGATCATCGCAGTCGGCACATGAATGTAGAAAATTTTGATTGTCGCCCCTTGGCGGTAATCATCAGGCGTGAAGAAAAAGCCCCAGATCAATCCGATCACGGTCACAACCGCGGCCGCGATAGAAATGATCGGCAATGCTTTTGCCGTCCAAGTCATGAACTTGTGCGGGTTTGCCCATTCCCAAAGTGATGCCATGTGATTGCTCCTGATGTCGCGCTCACTTTAAGGGTAAGCGCAGGTAATCTCAACTCAACTTCGTGTCAACGCAGCGCTATGCGAATGGCTGCGGCTGCGGCAAAGGGCAGCAGGGCGATGGCCCCTGCCGTGATCGCCGCCTGCATCATCAAAGGGGTTGCCACCTCAAACCCAAGCGCCCCGCGACGCACCACTTCAGCACCAAAAATCAAGGTGGGAATATATAACGGCAACACCAGCAGGCTCATCAATAAACCGCCGCGTTTCAGCCCGACCGTGATCGCAGCCCCGAATGCTCCAATGAATGACAAAGCGGGTGTGCCGATCAACAAAGTGACAATCAGCCAAAGGTAAGCCGCTGTTTCAAGGTGCAAAAGCACACCTAAAATCGGCGCAGCTATGACCAAAGGCAGGCCCGTGGTGATCCAATGAGCCAGTGCTTTCATGGCGACCACCCCTTCGAGCGGCACAGGGGCTGTCGCCAGTAAATCCAGCGATCCGTCTTCGTAGTCGAGCGCGAAAATACGGTCGAGCGACAAAAGGCAAGCCAGCAAAGCCCCAAGCCATAAGATGCCCGGCGCGATGGCCGCAAGCCGTTCTGAATTCGGGCCGATACCAAAGGGCACAAGTGTCACAAGGATCAAAAAGAATCCAAGTCCCAAGCCAAATCCGCCCCCTGCCCGCAAGGCCAAGATCAGGTCACGTTGCAGTAAGCGGATCATAGGAAAGCCCCGTCTTCATCGGAGTCAAAGCCTGTCGCAAAATCGCCAGACTGCGATGCCAGTTTTGCGCGATGCGGTGTCACATCCAAGACCTGCGCCTCGAATCCAAGATCAATATGGGTTGCCACGATCATAGCGCCCCCTGTGGCCAAATGCTGTTGGACCGCAGCCGCGAACAAAGCGACGGAGGAGGCATCGAGCGATACAGTCGGTTCATCCAAAATCCACAAAGGTCGCCCAGTGACCAATAAGCGCGCAAGGCCCAAGCGGCGCTTTTGCCCCGCCGATAAATTGCCCGCAGCGCGCCCCGTCAGACGCGTCAGATCAAAAGCTGCCAAGGCAGGCTGGATATCTGTTTGACCGTATACGCCGGCCCAGAATTTCAGATTTTCGCTAACTGTCAGCGTGGATTTCAACCCGTCAGCATGGGCAGCATATGCGATATGATCGGGATCAACATGCACTTGGCCTTGGCTGGGGGTTTGCAAGCCAGCGAGGGTGCGCAGCAAGGTTGTTTTACCCGATCCATTCGGACCGCGCAGCACTAAAACTTCGCCTGCGGACAGTGTGAATGTCAGTCGCTCAAGCACGGGGATCCCCCCGCGCGTGACGCTAAGATTGGTGGTTGAAAGCAAGCTCATAGGCGCGAGACTACAGGCAAAGCTGCGGGTTTCAAACGGGTAAGAGTGCCACAGCAACGCGGCGGCCTTCTGATGCCAAAATATTGTAACTGCGGCAGGCTGTAGGCGTGGCCATAACTTCGGTTCCAATGCCTGCTTGATCCAAGGCGTCGCGCAGGGGTTTAGGCAAATAGGCCAAGCTTTCACCCGTACCGAACACGATGAAATCAATCCGATCTTTGAGGGCCAAAAGCGGGGCTATGTCATCAAAACCGCCCCATTCTGGCGTCTCTGCTTCGATCAAAAGCATAGGGCCTGTGTGGACCTTGCCCTCAACGCGAAAGAAATTCGGACCGTAGCTGTCAATCGGTACAGCACCTTCAAAAGCGATGTCATTTATATGCATAACCGCCCCCTGAGTTAAACCGCGCTGCCGTCGGTTTGGATACCTGGCGTTGGGTCTTTTTTATCCCAATCGCGTTTCACCCCAAGCCAAAGCAGGAATTTAGACGCCACAAAGACCGAAGACCACGTGCCGACAACCACACCCAAAGTCATCGCGAAGACAAACCCACGGATCACATCACCGCCCAAGACCAGCAAAGCGATCAAGGCGATCAAAGTGGTGCCCGACGTCATGATGGTGCGCGCCAAAGTTTCGTTAATCGACAGGTTCAACACACCGTCAAGGTCCATCTTTTTATACTTACGCAGGTTTTCACGCACGCGGTCGAACACAACCACCGTATCGTTCAAAGAATAGCCCACAATGGTCAATAGCGCTGCGATGATCGTCAGGTCGAACTGAATTCTAAACAGCGCAAAGATGCCGATCGTAATGGCAACATCATGCACAAGCGCGGCCACGGCCCCAAGGGCAAATTGCCACTCAAAGCGCAGCCAGATGTAGAACAGCACAGCGCCAATCGCGGCCGCGACAGCCATAACAGCAGTTTTGATCAGCTCGCCCGAGACCTTTGGCCCCACGGATTCAACGGATGGAAAGGTGATGCTTGGGTCAACCAATTGTAGAGCTTCTTCGACAATCGCGATGGTTTCGGGTGTGACAGATTCAACATCGTCCTGTGCTTCGATCCGCACCATAGCGACATGTTGGTTTTCGTCAAAATTGGGATCGAACACTTCGGTAATCGAAATATCGCCCAAGCCCAAAGGTTCCATCGCTGCACGGTAATCAGCCACGCTGACAGCGCTTTCAGATTGGGTGCGGATGGTTGTTCCACCACGGAAATCAATGCCGAAATTGAGCCCCAAGACAGCAAATGCGATCAAGGCGGCAACAACAGCGGAAGCAGAGATACCAAAGGTAAACTTCGCCCGTTTAAAGAAATCGACTTTTGTGTCGTCCTTGACCAAACGCACACCTTTAAGGGTCCAGCCTTTGCGGTTCTTGCGGTGGAACCACATCGCGACAATCGCGCGCGTGACGTAGATCGCGGTGAATACCGAGGTCAAGATCCCCAAAGCCAAGGTTACGGCAAAACCTTTGACAGGACCAGAGCCCATGATGAACAGGATCGCTGCCGTGATGAATGTAGTGATATTGGCGTCGATAATCGCGGAGAGGGCTTTTTCATAGCCAAGCTCAATCGCACGCCCCACCCCTTTCGAGGTTTTCAATTCTTCACGAATGCGTTCGAAAATCAACACATTGGCGTCCACAGCCATACCTACGGTCAAAACAATCCCCGCAATACCTGGCAAGGTCAGTGTGGCACCGATGGCAGACAAAAAGCCAAACAGCAAAGCCACGTTGATGATCAAAGCAATATTGGCAAAGATACCGAACAGCCCGTATGCCAGCCCCATAAAGACCAAGACAGCCGCAAAAGCGACAAGGGTCGCAATCTTACCAGCTGCGATTGAATCCGCGCCCAGTTCTGGCCCGATGGTGCGTTCTTCTAGGAAATTGATCTTGGCAGGCAAAGCGCCTGCGCGCAAAAGCACAGCCAATTCGGTGGATTCCTCAATGGTGAAGTTGCCCGAAATCTGGCCTGACCCGCCACGGATGGCTTCGTTAATACGTGGGGCGGAAATTACTTCGTTGTCCAAAACAATCGCAAATGGACGCCCTACATTCGCCGCCGTGTAATCACCAAACTTACGCGCCCCCGTGGCATTAAAGCGGAACGTGACAGCGGGTCCACCGTTTTGATCAAAGGCAGGTTGGCTATCCGTCAACTCGTCGCCTGTCACAACGGGAGTACTTTCCAAAATGTAATACACACCATTGCCCGAAATATCAGGCGCAATAAAATTCCGCGCGCCTGGCGCTTGGTCTGGATTGCTCGTCTGGCTTACAACGGCATGAAAGGTCAGTTTTGCCGTTGTGCCGATCAGGGACTTCAACTCCGACGCTGAGCCAATACCAGGCACTTGGATCAAAATACGGTCTTCGCCTTGACGTTGGATCGTTGGTTCGCGTGTGCCGACCTCATCCACACGGCGGCGAATGATTTCCAATGATTGCTGCATCGTGCGATCATCTGTTGCGGCCTTTTCAGCCTCAGACAATTGCACAGTGATCACGTCATTATTGGCACTCACCGCGATGTCGTTTTGACCCGCTGCTGTCAAAGAGACCACTGGTGTGGCCAAACTGCGCACGGCTTTCAAAGCTGTTTCCATCTGATCCGCATTGGAAATACGCACGCGCAAAACGCCCTCTGGGGCATCCACACGGCGAATTGTGCCGATTGTTGCGCGCTCGTCACGCAAAACATCGCGAATGCTTGGCCAATATCCATCCATACGCGTGGCATAAACTTCTGCCACATTCACTTCGCCCAGCAAATGCGCCCCGCCGCGCAAATCAAGACCAAGGTTGACCAGATTTTCCGCCATCCAACTGGGCCAAGCATCGCGCTCTGCCGCTAGAATTTCCGTTTCTCCCGATGTTTCAATCGTCACCAAAGCGTCATTGTGACTTTCAACGCGCCCGTAAAATGCGTTGGGCAGCGCCGCATAAAGACCAAGGGCGACAAGGCCCCAAATAACGATCCGTTTCCAAAGGGGGAAGTTCAGCATGAATGGGCCTATCAGCAAGGCGCGCGACTGCGCGGGGTTAGTCGGATATATTTCGCCGCATCACGCGCGGACTAGAAACATCATGGGTCTTAAATGTCCAAAAGGCCCGCAAAACCTCGCGAGCCTTTTATGACTGGTTCTTAGGGCCTTAGGCCGCTGGCTCTGTCTTGGAAATGACATTGGCCAATGTGCCTTTGAGCACGCGTACTTTTACGCCTTCTGCCAATTCAACTTCCAATTCGCCGTCTTCTTTAACCTTGGTCACTTTGCCCAACAAACCGCCAGCAGTCACAACCTGATCGCCGCGACGTACCGCTTCGATCATTGCTTTGTGCTCTTTGGCTTTCTTTTGCTGTGGACGGATCATGAGGAAATACATGATCGCGAAAATCGCAATAAGCGGCACGAATTGCATGATAGGGTTGCCGCCTGCGCCGCCTGCGGCTTGTGCATATGCTGGAGTTACGAACATTAAGTCGTCCTTTTGGTAGCTGCACGAAAGGCCATCCCTTCGTGCTAAAATTACAAAGCAAGAGGCAGATTCCACCCCCCAAGTCGACGCGCACCCTAAGCGCCTGCGCAGGGCTTGGCAAGCGACCCTTGGGCCAAATAAACAACAGCTTTGTCGCGTTTCAAGCGTGACATCCGCGCCCGTTGCCGTTGATATAGGGAGGATTTTGAGAATTTAAATTTGATTGGCCGAAAAATGAGCGAGAAAAACGGATTTTTGAACTGGCTTGGACTGAAATCTATCCCTGATTGGGGCAAATCAAAAACACTGGGCGTTTTTATTGGGTTTGCCCTGATGTGCTTGGCCTTCGTGACGCTTCTGATAGGATTGTTCGCCATTTTTGGCCTTAGCAAAGCGCTCTATCTTTATGCCGCTGGTGGAGATCAGGCCAAAGATGCATCAGAGGCTATTCGCAACATTGGCTTACTGGTCGTTGCCCTCGTCGCCCTGCCCTTTACAATCTATCGCCTCAAGCTCACCACCGAACAGAACAGGCATAATGAAGATGTGATGTTCAACGAGAAATTAAACGACGCCAACAATGACCTGCATGCGCGCTATCAGACCAGCGAAAAGCAAGAGGACCGCTATGTGGATGTCTGGAAAGACGACATCATCCGCCGCAATGGCGCAATCGATCGGCTAGAAGCCCTAGCAATTGAACGCCCCGCCATGGCCCCGCGCATTGCACGGATGCTCTGCGTATACCTGCGCGAAATGACGCGAGACTATCCTGCCGAAAAAATGCCCCAAGGCCTGGAAGGTTTTGAACTTCGGAAATGGGCCAATGATCTTGAAGTCAAACGCTCTGACATGGAAACAGCAGCGCAGGTCTTGGGCCGTTTGCACGAGCAGACAAAGGTGCCTGCCACCGAATTGGCCATTGACCTGACAGGCGTCAATCTACAAGCGATGCAACTCGACGGACTAAATTTCGAGCACGCTAAGATGAACAATTCAGCACTGGATGGGGCTAAAATTCTCTTTGCGAATTTCACCCGAGCACAACTTAACTATGCGACACTCGTGAATGCAAGCCTCCACAGAGCGAAGCTCGTCGAGGCAGAAATGCGATCTGCTACTCTCGACGGGGCGAATTTAATGGGCGTAAGTCTCGAGGCGGCAGATCTAGGCTATGCAAGTTTCAATGAAAAAACAGACCTCAGGGCCGTGCATGCAACGGGTGCGACCCTGAGGTCTGTCAATTTAAAAGACGTCCCTAACTTAGGTGATCTTGTCACATCAGCTTTTGGTGATGCTACTGTGATGCTGCCCGACGACATCAAACCCTTGGTCAAAGACAAGTGGCCAACCAGCGCGCTAAACTATAAAGAATACCTAAAGGAGTGGGCGCTTTTCAAAAAAGATCCCGACGCCTATATCCCGCCTCAACTTCGCAAAGAATAGCATCACGCCCCTAACCGCTACAGGCCGCACCCGCCCGCGGCGGGCCGTGCCCGCTTGATCCCGCCCTCGCCCTATTGCATAAGCAGCACAACAGATTTCCAATCCAAGGACTCCTCAGATGCATGACATCAAATCCATTCGCGAAAATCCTGATGCTTTTGACGCGAGCCTTGCGCGCCGTGGGTTGGATGGGATGTCGGCTGACATTTTGGCCATCGATTCCGCACGCCGCGCGATGATTGTCGCCGCCGAAGAGGCCAAAGCCGCGCAGAACAAAGCCTCTAAAGAAGTGGGGGCCGCCAAAGCCCGTGGGGATGAGGCAGAATTTGAACGCCTGCGTGCGCTTGTGGCTGAGAAAAAGGCCGAAGTTGCGCAGTTGAACGAAGATGCAAAGGCCAAAGACGCAGAGCTGACAGATGCGCTGGCGCGTATTCCGAACTTGCCTGCCGAGGCCGCACCTGAGGGCAAAGACGAAGATGACAACGTCGAAGTCAAAACATGGGGCGATGTGCCGTCTTTCGATTTCGAGCCAAAGGAGCATTATGAAATTGCCTCTGTGCAGGCGTCGATGGATTTCGAAACGGGCGCCAAGTTATCTGGCACGCGTTTTGTGGTGCTAAAAGGCGGCGTGGCGCGCATTCACCGCGCTTTGGCGCAGTTCATGATCGACACCCATGTGGACGAAAACGGGCTCACAGAAGTGAACACGCCCGTCATGGTGCGCGACGAGGCCATGTATGGCACAGATAAATTGCCAAAATTCGGTGACGACAGCTATCAGACCACAAACGGCTGGTGGTTGATCCCGACATCCGAAGTGCCGCTGACCTATTCTGTCGCGGGGGATGTTTTGGACGCGGCGCAGTTGCCGATCCGCATGACAGCGCATTCTTTGTGTTTCCGTTCAGAAGCGGGTTCTGCAGGTCGCGATACATCGGGCATGTTGCGCCAACACCAGTTTGAAAAGGTCGAAATGGTGTCGATCACCCATCCAGACGACTCTGACGCGGAACAAGCGCGGATGTTGGGCTGTGCCGAAGGTATTTTGGAAAAGCTTGGCGTGGCCTACCGCACCGTTGATTTGTGCACAGGCGACATGGGCTTTGGCGCGCGGCGTACATTTGATATCGAAGCTTGGTTACCAGGTCAAAATGCCTATCGCGAAATTTCATCAGTCTCCACCACGGGCGATTTCCAAGCGCGCCGTATGAACGCACGGTTTAAGCCAGCCGATGGCGGCAAGCCCGAGTTCGTGCACACGCTCAATGGCTCTGGCTTGGCTGTCGGGCGCACCTTGATTGCTGTGCTGGAAAACGGTCAAAACGCGGACGGCACTGTGACATTGCCAGCGGTCTTGGCACCTTATTTGGGCGGAAAAACCACGCTGACACTCGAGGGCACTTTGGCGTAACGTCTAAAATTGCATGATACGCGATCAAAAGCGGGCCTATGTGATCACAGGTTTGATCAATGGGTCCGCTTTTTTCGTTTCACGTCAGTATTTTATTGAACCAAAGCGCCATTCGGCGCGTTATCAATAAAAAGAAAGGACATTTTATGCGATTTCAAGCCATTCTTCTTGCATGTGCCACCCTCGCCTTTGTTGCTGGTCCGTTTTTGGTGCCCCAGTTTGGCGGGTTCGACCCCGCGCTTTACCCCTATCCGCAAATTGACCCGCCTGTGCAGCCTGCTGGCTATGCCTTTGCCCTATGGGGCGTGATCTATCTTTGGTTACTGGTCCACGCAGGGATGAGCCTGTTCAAACGTCATGATGCCCAAGACTGGGCCCCGATGCGGATGCCTTTGTTTTGGTCATTGCTGGTGGGTGCGGGCTGGTTATCGGTGGCGGAGGTCTCACCAGTTTGGGCCCAACTGATGATTTTTATCATGCTAGGCTTTGCCCTGATCGCCATGAAGCGTGCGCCTGTTTTGGACCCTTGGCTGGCCCGCGCCCCTGTGGCGCTTTATGCAGGCTGGTTGACGGCGGCAAGTTTCGCGGGGCTGGGATTGCTTGGCGCAGGCTACGGCATGGTTTTGGGCGAATTGGGCTGGGCTTATCTGTGTTTGATCGCGGCCTTTGCTCTGGCCCTTTGGGGGCGTAAACTGCGCCCTGACGCGCCGTTTTACACCTTGGGCGTGGCATGGGCGCTGATCGCGATCGCCGCCAAAAACTGGGACCACCATTGGGGACTTGTTGGGCTGGCCAGTCTTGGTGCTTTTGCCCTCGTGATCATGAGCCTGCGCGCGTTCAAATTGGAAGCAGATCTTGAGCGCCCAATTTAAATTTTAGCCGCGCCGCCCCGATTTATCCCGCAGCAGATGCAGGGCGGCGCGCGCCACGTCATCAACCTTATCTGACATGGGCAGGCGTTTGGCGTAGATATCTTTCAGCGGCACCCAAGCGGCATCCAGTGCATCATCATCCGCGACAGGTTCGCCTGAGACGTATTCACAAAGCACAGCGCCAAGCACGAAATGATGGGTCACATTCCCTTGCCCGTCGCCGTGGTCATCGCGGTGGATAAATTCAGCGGTGTCAATAAGTTGCACAGGTTTGGCGATGACCCCCGTTTCCTCATGCAATTCACGCACAGCGGCCTCGGCAAAACTTTCGCCGAACTCCACATGCCCACCCGCATAGCCCCAAGTGCCAGCATCTGGCGGGTTCTTACGCTGCACCAAAAGCGCGTGATCGTCGCGGATCACCACCGCCAGCGCGCCAAGTTTGGGCGACCTGTGGGTCACTCGGCGGCCTTGCGCGCTGCGATCTTTTCCAACATCGGCTTGAGATAGCGCCCCGTATGCGAGGCCTCGACCTCGGCCACTTGTTCTGGCGTGCCTGTGGCCACGATCATACCGCCGCCATCGCCGCCCTCAGGGCCGATATCGATGATGTGGTCGGCGGTTTTGATGACATCCAGATTATGCTCAATCACGATCATGGAATTGCCCTGATCGACCAGCTCGTGCAGCACTTCGAGCAGTTTTTTAACGTCTTCAAAATGCAGGCCCGTTGTTGGCTCATCAAGGATATAGAGCGTGCGCCCCGTAGAGCGCTTGGCCAGCTCTTTCGACAGTTTGACCCGCTGCGCTTCACCGCCTGATAGGGTCGTCGCCTGTTGCCCGACTTTGATATAGCCAAGCCCCACCCGCATCAGCGCATCCATCTTGTCACGGATGCTTGGCACAGCTTTGAAAAATTCTTGCGCGTCTTCAACAGTCATATCAAGAACATCGGCTATGCTCTTGCCTTTAAACTGAACTTCCAAAGTTTCGCGGTTGTAACGTGCCCCTTTGCAGGTCTCACATTCAACGTAAACATCAGGCAAAAAGTGCATTTCGATCTTGATCACACCATCGCCTTGGCAGGCCTCACAGCGCCCGCCTTTGACGTTGAAACTAAAGCGTCCAGGTTTATAGCCGCGCGCTTTGGATTCAGGGAGCCCTGCGAACCATTCACGGATCGGCGTGAAGGCCCCAGTGTAAGTGGCGGGATTGGATCGCGGCGTGCGCCCGATCGGGCGTTGGTCGATATCGATGACCTTGTCCAAATGCTCAAGCCCGCGAATTTCATCGCAAGGCGCAGGCGTTTGACGTGCACCATTCAAGCGGGTTGAGGCGGTTTTAAACAGAGTTTCCAAGGTCAGCGTTGACTTGCCGCCCCCCGACACACCAGAAACCACAACGAATTGTCCCAAGGGAAAATCGGCTGTGACATTTTTCAGATTGTTGCCCGTGGCATTGACCACCTTGATCTTTTTCTTATTCCCCTTGCGGCGCTTTTCAGGCACGGGAATTTCACGTTTGCCTGTCAGATATTCGCCTGTAATCGACCCTTTTGCGGTCTCTATTTCGGCGGGCGTGCCCTTGGCAACAACTTGCCCGCCATGAACGCCCGCACCTGGCCCGATGTCGAAAACATAGTCAGCTTCGCGGATCATGTCCTCGTCATGTTCCACAACAATCACTGTATTGCCTTGATTGCGCAGCTTTTTCAGCGTGCCGATCAGACGGTCATTGTCGCGTTGGTGCAGGCCGATTGAAGGTTCGTCGAGCACGTATAAAACGCCCTGCAGCCCAGACCCGATTTGAGACGCCAAGCGGATGCGTTGGCTTTCCCCGCCAGACAGCGTGCCTGAGTTGCGCGACAAGGACAGGTAATCCAAACCAACATTGTTCAAAAACCCAAGGCGTTCGCGGATTTCTTTGATGATGGCACGCGCAATTTCTTGTTTTTGCGGGCTCAGGTGCGCGTCTATGCCGTCGACCCAATCAAAGGCATCCTTGATCGACAATTGCACCACCTCGCCTGCATGCATGCGGTTGCTTTCAGGCCCGATTTTGACGGCCAGTGCTTCGGGGCGCAGACGATAGCCGCCACACGTGCCGCAGGGGCGGTTGTTTTGGTAGCGTTCGAATTCTTCGCGAATCCAGTTGGAATCGGTCTCGCGGTAGCGGCGTTCCATATTGGGGATCACACCTTCGAAGCTGCGCGTGACTTCGTAAACGCGGCCGCCTTCGTCGTAGCGAAATTTGATTTCTTCATCGCCAGAGCCACGCAAAAACACCTGTTGGATGGCCTCAGGCAGGTCTTTCCATGGACTCGATTCTTTGAACCCGTAGTGTTTGGCGATGGCTTCGATGGTTTGGCGGAAATAGGGTGACTTGCCTTTGCGCCATGGGGCAATCGCGCCGTCATAGACTTTCAGCGTCGCGTCAGGCACCACAAGACGTTCGTCGAAAAACAACTCAGCCCCCAGCCCGTCACATTTCGGACAAGCGCCAAAAGGCGTGTTGAAAGAAAACAAGCGTGGCTCGATTTCAGGGATGGTAAAGCCAGAGACAGGACAGGCGAAGTTTTCAGAAAATGTGATGCGCTCTGCCTCGCCCTCGCCTTCGCGCGGCGCGGTTTCCAAAATCGCGATCCCATCGGCCAGATCAAGCGCTGTACGCAGGGAATCCGCCAAACGGGTTTCCAAACCTTCGCGCACCACAATACGGTCCACCACCACATCAATGTTATGGCGGTATTTTTTATCCAATGTGGGCGGCTCATCCAATTCGTAGAATTCGCCATCCACCTTTACCCGTTGAAAGCCCTGTTTGCGCAGTTCTAAAAACTCTTTGCGGTATTCCCCTTTACGGTCGCGCACGATGGGCGCCAGCAAAAAGCCGCGTGTGCTTTCAGGCAGCGCCATGACGATATCAACCATATCTTGGACCTGTTGCGCTTCAATCGGGTCGCCTGTCGCAGGGCTATAGGGCGTTCCAGCGCGCGCAAAAAGCAAACGCATGTAGTCGTAAATCTCGGTCACAGTGCCCACGGTTGAGCGCGGGTTTTTCGATGTGGTTTTTTGTTCAATCGAGATCGCAGGACTAAGGCCTGAGATGTGATCCACATCAGGTTTGCCCATCATATCAAGGAATTGCCGCGCATAGGCGCTCAAAGATTCCACATAGCGGCGCTGACCTTCGGCATAGATTGTATCAAAAGCCAGTGACGATTTCCCCGACCCTGAGAGGCCCGTGATGACCACAAGCTGGTCGCGTGGGATATCCACATCTATATTCTTGAGATTGTGCTCGCGCGCACCTCTGACTTCGATTGATTTCAGTTCTGCCATCTGCCCAACACCCGTGTAATTTCACCCAAAGCCCGAGGCTTTGGTCATATCTAGCTGTGTCTGCCTGAGGTTCCAACAAAAAAATAAGAACATTAAGCGAACATGCGGGAAATATATAGGAAGCCTCGCCTGACCCCGCGCCTGTGCACAAGACCCGCTACATCACCCAAAATAGATTTCGCGAAACCAAGCCCGCACATCCGCCTAAGTGTTATTGCGCAGCCTCAGTCGCGGTGCCATCAAAAGTGGCCTGTTCATTCACTGCCATCTGACCGCCCGCATTGGGTTCATCTGGCCCAAAATACACATCACGACGCGCGGAAAAACGCCCTGCGATAAAGCGCATAAACTCGGTGACACGCGGCACATGGCGCAGATCAGGATGGGTTAAAATCCAAATCGGAAAGTGATCATCAAGGGCAAATTGCGGGATGCGTACCAATTTTGGATCACGACTGCCCACCAAATGCGTGCAGCGCATGATCCCAATCCCAAGATGAGCCGCAGAAATAGCCGACATCATATCATCGGTTTTCAAGGCCAGTTTGCAGCTGGGCATATTGGCAAAAAGTGTCGGCGGACAGACATTGTCCCATGCGGTGAACCCGATGTAGGGCAGCGGCGTTTCTGTGTCCTTGCCTGTCAACACATCGGCGTATTCTTCCAAAAATGCAGGCGAGGCAAACCAGCCTGCGCGCTGCGGTGCCATCATCCGCCCCCACAGGCTTTCTTCGGGGGAATTGCTGACCCGAATGGCGATGTCAGCTTCGCGTTTGTGCAGGTTCAACACCTTGACCGCGCCATGAATTTTCAGGTCAATATTTGGGTGCAACCGTTTGAATTCTTTTAGATCTTCTGCAAACAGATCATCGGCCACAAGAGGCGGAATGGTGATGGTCAACTCGCCTTCTTCAGTTTCATCACGTGCGGCCAATGCAATATCCAGCGCGACCATGCGCGCTTCGACTTCTTCGGCGTGGCCGATGGCGACTTTCCCTGCTTCAGTCGCTTGTAATCCTGACGCAAGACGTGTGAAAAACCGCACCCCTGCGGCCTCTTCAGCGCGTGACAATTGGCGCGACACAGTGGCGTGATTGACGCCTAAAACCCGCGCAGCGCCAGACAATCCGCCTTCGCGGGCCACGGCCAAAATATATCGCAAGGAATCCCAATCAGTCATGCGGGCATCGTATCTTTCTGCTCAAAGATGCACAAGGCCACGCGCATAAATGAATGATCTGTGCACAAGTTTGTAAACAAAGATCAAAAACGCAAAACGCCGCCCTCTAGGGGCGGCGCAGCATTGCATTTTGATCAGATTAAATGTGGATCGCGCGCCCGTAAGCATCTAGCACAGATTCATGCATCATTTCAGACATGGTTGGATGCGGGAAGACAGTCTGCATCAGGTCTTCTTCTGTGGTTTCAAGCTGACGCCCGATCACATAGCCTTGGATCATTTCAGTGACTTCTGCGCCAACCATATGTGCGCCCAACAATTCGCCAGTTGCCGCGTCAAACACGGTTTTCACCAGACCTTCAGCCTCGCCCATTGCAACAGCTTTACCATTGCCAATGAACGGGAATTTACCGACTTTGACTTTATAGCCAGCCTCGACCGCTTTTGCTTCGGTCAAGCCAACGGACGCCACTTGCGGATGACAATATGTGCAGCCAGCGATGGAATTTGGCTTGATCGGATGGGCTTTTTCGCCTGCAATCAATTCCGCAACCATCACGCCTTCGTGCGATGCCTTATGTGCCAACCAAGGTGCGCCTGCGACATCACCGATGGCAAAGACACCCTCCACGCCCGTGCGGCAGAATTCGTCGGTGACAATATGGGTGCGGTCGACTTTGACGCCGAGATCTTCCAGCCCCAAACCTTCGACATTACCAACAATACCGACAGCAGAAATCACAGTGTCGAATTCTTGCTTTTCGATTTTGCCGTTGATTTCGATATGGGCGACAACTTTACCATTGCCACGATCAAGCTGTTTCACGCCTGATTTTTCCAAAATGGTCATGCCCTGTTTCACGAATTGCTTTTTCGCAAAGGCTGAGATGTCTTTGTCTTCGACAGGCAGCACGCGGTCCATGACTTCGACCACAGTCGTGTCAGCGCCAAGCGTGTTGTAGAAGGACGCAAATTCGATACCGATGGCACCAGATCCGATCACCAAAAGCTTTTTCGGCATCCGTGTTGGCACAAGCGCTTGGCGGTAAGCCCAAACCAGATCGCCGTCGGCCTCAAGACCTGGCAATTCACGGGCCCGCGCGCCAGTGGCCACGATGATGTTTTTGCCCACAAGGGTTTCTTCGCCCGCATCGGTTTTCACAACGACTTTGCCGTTGCCTGCCAATTTGGCCTCGCCCATGATTGAGGTGACTTTGTTTTTCTTGAACAGACCTTTGATGCCTGCGTTCATTTGCTTGGCCACGCCGCGCGAACGCTTGACGATAGCATCCAAATCAAAACTGATCTTTTCAGCCGCCAGACCGTAATCTTTAGCGCGTTCCATTTGGTGGTAAACTTCAGCCGAGCGCAACAATGCTTTGGTTGGGATACAACCCCAGTTCAAACAAATGCCGCCCAAGTTTTCGCGCTCAATACAGGCCACTGAAAGGCCAAGCTGAGCCGCGCGAATAGCGGCAACATAACCGCCTGGTCCTGCACCAATTACAACGAGATCAAAAGATTTATCTGCCATGGGGATCCTCCCGAAACCATATTTAGTTTGATACTAAACTATATCTGAAATTCGAGCAACGGCTGGAGGTGCCTTTGCGCGTGAAAAGCTGCATCCCGCGCACTGCATGGCTCGCGCGGGATGGGGATTTTTTCCAACTTTTATTTTTATTACAGGGTGTTACGCCGCTTTTTGCGACACATGTTCTAAAGCAGACCTATATCCACCACGTTCTAAAAACTTTGCTTCCGCCACTGTTGTTGCCCGTTTCAAAGCCTCGTTGCGGTAGGGAAAGCGGCCAAAGTCACGAATGATGTTGCGATGTGCCTTTGCGTGGGCCAAATTATCGCCCGTACTGCCCATGCGTTCTTTGAACAAACAAATGTTGCGTTCTTGATCGGTCAGACACTCAGAATGCATCAAAGGCAGGTAGAAAAACTGACGCGCGGGCGCATCGATTTTAAGATCCCAGCCCTTGGAAATCGCAGCCTTTGCGGCCGCCAGAGCAATCCGATCAGAGGCAAAGCTTTTCCCCGATCCACGGAACATATTGCGCGGCATTTGATCATTCAAAATGATATAAGCCAAAGCCCCTGACGCATGGGTTAGCCACAAGGAAAATGCGCCCTGCTGGGCCTTTTCCCAAGTTGCCAAAAATTTATCACGGATGCGCGCATCCAAATTTTCATCGACGCTATACCACTGTTGTGGCGTCAACTCATCTAACCAGAAAGACAATACGTTTTCTGGGGTCATCGTTTCAGGCGTCGGTTGCGATTGGGCCATTGGTTCTCTCCGTTATGGCGTGCCGTTTCATAAAATCGTTACAACGCTATAAATTTGACGCAACCAGATCAGTGCGAAACCAGCTGCATCTTGCGCAATGTTGCGCAATTACGTCAGGTTACCGCTATCATGACCCACCTGCTTGGGCTTCTGCTTCAGCATTTTCCAAAGCTTCATCGGCCGCCTGCTCAATCGCCCATTCCTGCGCGACCTCAGAGGCCACAGGAGTCGCAGAGGCCATAACCGCGACATAGGCCGATGTATCTTCAACCGCGATCGCTTCACGGCGGGTCATACGCCACCCCGCATAAGAGGCGATTCCCATAAGCAAAACGGCTTGCAAAACCCAATATGCGGGCGTGCCAAAGACACTCATCAGCCAACCTGCAATGATAGGCCCGCCAACAGCACCAACCCCGTTGATAAAGATCAGCCCGCCCGATGAGGCGGCCATGTCTTCGGGTTCTAGGTAATCATTCGTATGGGCGATCATCAAAGAATAGAGCGGGTTCACCATGCCGCCCGCAAGAAACGCCACGCCCAAGGCCATGTATTGATTGGCCCCAAATATAGTCCCGATCAAACAGACGAAACCGCCCACCCCTGCCACGCATGAAATCACAAGACGGCGATCAAGGCGATCAGACAGCCAGCCGATTGGAATTTGAAACACCACGGCCCCAACAAACAAGGCTGCGATCAAACTCGACACTTCAGCCAAAGAAAACCCTGTTTGGATGGCATAGACTGACGCCATGCCCATCTGCGCCGAAAAAATACCACCAATCAGAAACATCCCAACGCAGCCAAGAGGTGAAATCACAAACAATTGGCGCAACGTCATGGGTTTGGATGTTTCAAAGGGGGGCATCGGCGAAACCGACAGCAAAATCGGAGCGAATGAGATCGAAACCAAGACTGAGGGAATGATGAACAAGATATAGCCAGAAGGTTCGCCAAAGGCCAAAATGCCCTGCGCGATCACCATGCCAACCATCTGCACCAACATATAGGCCGAAAGGGTTTTGCCACGCTGTTCATTGGTTGACGTGTTGTTGAGCCAGCTTTCGGCGGTCACATACACGCCCGAAAAACAAAACCCCAAAATAATGCGCAAGATTGTCCAGACCCAAGGGTCAGCGAATGTCGGAAAGATGATAAGAGCAGCAGAAATAAATGAGGCCAGCGCAGCAAAGACCCGCACATGGCCGACACGTTTAATCAGGCGCGGTGCAATTTGCGACCCACCCAGAAAGCCCAAGAAATATCCAGACATCACGATAGAAATGGAGAGGGTAGAAAAGCCTTCAATATCACCGCGTACGCCCAACAGTGAGCCTTGCAGCCCATTGCCAATCATTAAGAACAGCATACCAAGCAAGAGTGCGGATGAAGAGGCGAGAACCTGACCCATGGTAGAAACCCTTTGATAGATCGATATATTTTGACGCATGTAGCAATAGAATCGGATCTATCACGTCGGTGATACAGCAGGGTTAACCAGCACGCCCCCATATGGCTAGGGGTTACCTCTCCTTGGGCAAAAGCAGCGAAGCATCGCCGTAAGAGAAAAACCGATATTTTTGCGCAATGGCATGATCGTAGACCTGCTTGATACGATCTTGCCCCAAGACAGCCGAAACCAACATCATCAAAGTGGATTTAGGCAGGTGAAAGTTCGTCATCAAGGCATCCGCCACATGAAAGGTAAAGCCGGGGCGAATAAAAATATCAGTGTCTGAGACAAAAGGTGCAATCTGTCCCGTTTCGCGGGCCGCAGTTTCGATCAAACGCAGGGCCGTCGTGCCCACAGGGATCACGCGACCGCCAGCAGCCTTTGTGGCAGCGATTTCGGTTGCGGCATCGGCGGACACTTCGCCCCATTCGGCGTGCATTTTATGGTCATCCACATTATCGACTTTGACTGGCAAAAACGTACCAGCGCCCACATGCAAAGTGACATAAGTGAACTCAACCCCTTTGGCGCGCAAATCAGCCAAAAGCTTTTCATCAAAATGCAAAGACGCCGTAGGTGCTGCGACGGCGCCCAGATTTTTGGCCCAAACGGTTTGGTAATCTTCTTTGTCTTGCGCATCCGCCTTGCGCAATGCTTCGATATAGGGCGGCAAAGGCATGGCCCCTGCTTCATTCAGCGCATGGTCAAAATCGTCGCCTGTTAGATTAAATGTCAGCAATGCCGTGCCATCTTGTTTGCTGTCTAGCGTGGCCCTCAGGCGATCAGAAAAGGTGACGACCTCGCCTTCTTTGACCTTTTTCAACGGCTTCACAAGGGCACGCCATTGGCCCTGTGTGGCTTGGGGGTCGAGCAAAGTGACTTCGACCTTGGCCTCTTGATAGCCCTGTGCCGTGTCACGCCCGCGCAGCCCAGATAAACGCGCAGGCAGCACTTTGGTATCATTCAAAACCAAGCGATCCCCCGCCTGAAACCAGTCCAGTAAATCCCCCACATGCCCATCGACCAGCCGTGTGGGTGTGGCCACCAAAAGCCGTGCAGAAGAGCGTGGTTTTGCAGGGCGTGTCGCGATCAAGTCATTGGGAAGATCAAAATCAAAATCACTGAGCTGCATGGGGCCTCATCGAAGTTTAATTGGTGGGCGCGGCCGGTGCGGGCGCAGGTTGAGGGGAGGCACGGAAAATCCCGCGCAACGCCCCTGGCGTTAAGATAGACAGCGGATTAACCCCAATCGCAGGATTGTCAATCGGTCCGCGCAGACTGAAATTAAAACCAAACAGCCCTTCGCCTTTGCGCGAAAAGATTTGCCCGATCCCGTTGAGGAAATAGATCGGCGAGATGACGCCTTGCAAATCAATCACTTGGCTCGCAATCTGGTAACGGCCTTCGGCTGTGATGCCCAAAGAGGGCCCTTGCGCATTGGTGGTCCCGATCAAAATACTCTTGGGTGTGATGGTAAAGGCGCTTTCGATTTCAGAAAATCCAATCCCAGGCCCCGACATTTGTTCCAACAAGCCAACAACTGAGACCAAGGATAACAGCTCTGCCAATTCTGGTGCGGATTGTATTTTGATATCTTTGATCCGCGCAAAACCGCTATAGGATTGCGGCGCAGGTAGCGCTGTTAAGGTCATGTCAAAAGTGCCTCCGCTGGCTTCTTCCAGCAGTTTGGCCGCTACAACCACTTTGCCCGCGTCTTTGGCTTTCACTGTAATGATCGGACCATCTGGGCCTGTTGTCACTGTGCCTGTCACGGGGGCTGTTCCGTTGAGCCGCCCTGAATAGCTGCCAGCAAGGCCGTTTTGATCACTCAATTGCGCCTGAAACCCCTTCAGGCTGAGGTCTTTTGTAACATCCAACTGGTCTAGCACGATTTCAATCGGGCCTGAGCTTTGCGTCGATGCACCTCCGCTAACCTGAGCGAGGGGTGATTTATGCAAACTCAATCGCCCACCTTTCACTTGTACGCTCACAGGTTTGCCCTTCCCGCGCCCCAGCAAGGTGACGGAACTGTCCAACCATGCGCCGACTTGCACATCATCAAACCGCAAGCGATCCAAGCCGCCATCAGGCTTTAGCGTCACAGACCCGTTTTCGGCAGAAAGCCCCGCGAAGGAGAGCGACAAATCCGTGACCTTCGGCTGGGCCCCCGCTGTGCCCGTGATACGAAAATCACCGCTCCAGTCTTTTAATTTAGAATACCCGATAGCAGGCAAAGATAAACTGAGCCCCTCCAAATCCGACGAAATATCAAAGGCGGGATCTTGGCCAAGCTGCAAAGCCACATCCATACGACCTTGGGCTGCACCGTCAATCGTGTCACGCGGCAAGCTAATGCCAAAAACATCCAGCAAAGCTTGGTTGATGGTCACTTCGCCCGAAATCCGTGACCGACCACGATTGTCAGCGCCAAAATCTTTGCGCCATTCAGCCTGAGCGCGTGCTTGATCCACATCGACCCGCCCTGTCAAAGACAGGCCCGTGCTGTCCAATGCCAAAACCATGCGCGGCGACCGCAATTCCTGCCCCTTCATCAGTTGGTCTGACTTCAAATCCGTCAAATCACCCGAAATGTTGAAATCCACATCTTCCAAAGTCAGTTTTTTAATCAAAGGCAGGCTTATTTGCCCGTATAACTGCGCTTGCCCTTGGGACACATCAGGACCAAAGGCTGCGTTTTTGAGGGCAAAAAACGGTTTTTGTTCCACCAAAGACAAAGCGGCCTCAACCGTTGAACTGGTCTGAATTTGCACATCCAAAGTGGCGGGTTTTATATCAAGCTGCGGGATGCGCAGCACGGTATCTGTGACATCAACCGCCCCCCCTGTCGCAGCGGTCACCGCCCCGTCTTGCACCACGACTGTCAGTGCATTTCCCGATATTTCGCCATAGCCTGCGCCGTTTTCGACGGGTGGCAAAGTTTTCATGAAGCGCACGTTGGCATCGTCAAATTCCCATGCCAAATGAGTTTGTGGCTGGGTCGCCCCCGCTGGAAGGCGCAGGGCCAGATTAACGTTTTCAAACTTGGCTTCGGTGATGTTTTCTTTGATCCAAACCCGTGTTTTCGGGATCACCGCCTCAGGCCAAAGCGACATCAAATCGTCAACGTGCATCTGATCGATCTGCGCATCAAAAGCCGCATTCCACCCCTGATCGGTCACATTCCCACGCCCCGCCCCGCGCAGCCACAGATCGCCACGGCGCAAAGCGATCTGACCAACATCGATGGAAAAAGGATTGAGCTGCAGCTGTAAATCAACCGCGCCTTGGTCAAACACAATCGGTGCAGCAAAGACATCGCGGGGATCGGCTGACAATCGGTCAATGGAAAATTGTCCCTCGAATTTCGAAGGGAAAATACCGTCGAAGTCGCGCAGCAAAATATGGCCCGTTCCTGCCACGTCATAGGCATCTGTGCGCAAGGATACTTCAGAGAATGACAGGCGTTCAGCGATGGGATCATAGGAAAAATACCCCTTTGCCCCATCAAAATTCAAAGGCTGCGCTTCATCGCCTGCCACCAATTGCCCTGACCCGATTTCAAGGGTGCCTGCATAGCTGGTTAAAATACCAGACCCGTTTACTTTGGCACGCATGGCCGCGGAAATCGGGGCATCAAGGACGGATAAAAACGACAAAGCGGGGCTTTGTTGTGCCACATCCAGCGCGGGCACATCTGACATATTAAGGGAAATGGTCGTGGCCAAGCTGCGCTTGCGCGTGACCATGCTCACTTGCAATTCTGCCAAGTTTTCCGTGCCATTGAACACGTCTAAATCTGTCGAAATATCAATGGAATCCGATGTGTTGCGTAGAGTCACTGAGGCGTTGGTGCCAGACCAAATGCGATTTGACCGTGCATCTTCAAGTGAAATGGTGAGCTCTCGCGCTTGAACGCTTTCCACCGCATTAAATGGCGCAGTGGAAAAGACTGTATCGATGGCTTGCAAAACCTGTTCAGACGAGCCAACGGTGCCTGCCGCCCCGCCAAAATCCAATGCGAAACTCCCATCTACGCGGCGGCGCAGCACGATTTGCGCGCCGGACACCAACAATCTGCGCGGCGTAAACTGCCTTGTTTTTAACTGTGAAAAAGAAAACTGCGCCTGCAATTCATTCAGGCGCGCCAATTCTGATCCCGTTGGATCGATGATACTTACATTGCGCGCGCGGATATGTGGTATGAAGTCTTTATCAACATTGACAACGACTTGACCGATGTTGACCTTAGCATCCCCAAGGTCGCGACTGATTTTTTCTTCGAAATATGTGCTCAATTTTGAGGGCAAAACGATATCGCGCCCCGTCAGGGCCAAAATCGTCAGAGCGACCAAAAATGCGATGAGAAAACTTAGAGAGCCCATCCAAATCGCAAATCTGCGCATATGTCTGCGTTTGGGCTGTTTGGGTGATGTTGGGTCTTTGTTTTCTGACCTTGCGCTTTCTGGCGCGTCACCGTCTTGAGCCTTGGAAGTGGGCGCATCACGATCAGGCGCGTCACTGTCTTGCACATCCTTACCTCCCTCAACGGCATCCGCCTTTGCATCCTTTTCAGGTACAGGGTCTTGATCGTTGGGTTTGGAAACGTGTGTATCGCTCATAGCGCTTCGGTAGGTCTTTCTTGTCAGCGGCGCTCTGCGCACGAATGGGCTTGCGGTTGAACTTGCCGCAATTGGGCTTAAAACTGAAGTCTATAGAGTTGCAATGGTCAAAGCGGCCATTTTAAACGGCAAAGCCGATAAATGCGCGATATCATGCGCAAGACTTGGCCATAATCTGACTGAACGACGAAAAGACCCTTGAAAGGTGCCCCCTATGCTTGAGCTTGGAACCCCCGCTCCCGATTTTACTTTGCCGCGTGATGGGGGGACGGATCTGTCACTTTCTGATTTGCTTGGACAAAAGGTGGTTTTGTATTTCTATCCCAAAGACAACACACCAGGCTGCACCACAGAAGCGCTGGATTTTACGGCACTTAAAGATCAATTCACACAGGCCAATATCACTGTGATTGGGATTTCTAAAGACAGCGTCAAAAAGCACGAGAACTTTTGCAAAAAGCACGATTTGAGCATTCCCTTACTGTCTGATGCCGATGGCACAATGTGCGAAGATTACGGTGTCTGGGCAGAAAAATCCATGTATGGCAAAACATATATGGGCATCAACAGAACAACCTATGCAATTGATGAACAAGGTAAAATTACGCATGTCTGGCCCAAGGTGAAAGTCAAAGGCCATGCGCAAGCCGTCTTGGACGCGTTGACAGCATGACATCGCAAGACAGCGCGCTGACACTGGCGCAGATGGCCACGAATGTCTTGCAAACAGCAGATGGGCGGGCGAAAACCGCTTTGTCACATTCTTACGCAGCCCTTTGGCGTGCCAGCCGTGAAGACGGCGCGACCCCGATCGAGATCGGCACAGCCAATCCGCCCCTGCGCCCCGCGCGCCCCGAAAAGCCCGAATTGCTATCGCCCAGAGATGTGCCAAAACGCAAACCTGGCAGTCCCGAGGGGCGCATCGCGATTTTGCACGCCATCGCGCATATCGAATTGAATGCGGTGGATCTGCATTGGGATCTGATCGCACGCTTTTCTCATGTGCCATTCCCGATAGGCTTTTTTGACGATTGGGTGCGTGCTGCAGATGAAGAATCCAAACACTACAATTTAATGTGTGACAGGTTAGAAGACTACGGCAGCTTTTACGGCGCCCTGCCCGCCCATGCAGGCATGTGGCAAGCCGCAGAAGAAACAGTCGACGATATCATGGGCCGCTTGGCGGTGGTGCCGATGGTGCTGGAAGCACGCGGGCTAGATGTGACGCCAGGCATGATCAAACTGTTCCAACAAGCGAAAGACAAAGACACTGTCGCAGCGCTGGATGTGATCTATGCCGAAGAAGTCGGGCATGTGTCTTACGGATCGAAGTGGTTTCATTTTCTATGTGGGCGCGACAATATTGATCCAAAACCGTTGTTTCATCAGCTTGTCACCAAGTATTTTCACGGCGGGTTGAAACCGCCGTTTAACGATGAAAAACGCGCGGAGGCAGGCATTCCGCCTGATTTCTATTGGCCTTTGGCCGATGAAATTCCCGCCAAAAAGCACAAATAATAGAACTGCACCGCGACCTGCGCCTCTCAAAGCTATGGTCCACAGCTTTAGCAAGAATACCATATCTAGTGGTGCAGCTCGCTTCCAACGCAAGTGAAAGGCAGAGCTGGGCGCGGGCGCACTAGTTTCAAAGTTCCATAAGGCAAGGCAATTAGGCAGAAAACCGCCAAAAAACAGCAATTTCGAGCGAATAAATGATGAAATGCCCCCTAGGGATTGCCCCAAATAGAATCGTTTTGTAACACAGTGCCAATCGCTGAAACCTGAGGGACATTAAGGTTTCGTAAAAAGCGAAGTATACACGACATGAGGACGGTTCTTTTTGAGACATCCAATCCAGAGACTCAACAGCATGCTTGAGCGCAGTTTCCCTGAGCAACGCGTCTTTCTTCGCTCAGACCGCGAAACCCGCTATGTACGTTTGACGCCAGTCACCCAGCTTTTGGGCTTTACGGGCAGCACGATCTTAGCAGGTTGGTTGATCATCGCCTCTGCGATTGTATTGATGGACAGCATCGGTTCGGGCAATCTACGGGATCAGGCCTCGCGCGATTTGGCGCTGTTTGAAAGCCGTGTGAACGAATTGGCTGAAGAACGCGACATGCGTGCCGCCGAAGCCGCCGCAGCGCAAGAACGCTTCAATACGGCCCTCGCCCAGATTTCTACCATGCAATCTGAACTTTTGGCGTCAGAAGAACGTGTGCGTGAATTGGGCAAAGGCATGACAGTGGTGCAAGACACTTTGCGCCGCACGATGAAAGACCGCGACGAAGCCCGCGACGAGGCTCAAGCCTTGCTGGCGAAAATCGAAGGCACGGATGACAGCTTGGGCGGGATCGACCCTGCCGAAGTGGGCGCCACCGTCGATATGCTGGCCGAAGCCCTGAATGCCACGGCCGTTCAACGCGATTCTATGGTCGTTTTGGCCAACCAAGCCGAAAGCGTCGCGGATGATTTGAAAATCGACCTGCGCATGATGGAAGAGAAAAACGATCGTATTTTCTCACAGCTTGAAGATGCAGTTGTTGTGTCTGTTGAGCCGCTCGACAAAATGTTTGCCGCAGCTGGCCTATCCACCACAAACCTTTTGAAAACAGTACGTTCAGGGCTGTCTGGCCAAGGTGGCCCAATGACGCCGATCACGTTTTCAACCAAAGGCGGCATTCCAGACCCTGACAGTCTGCGCGCCAATGATATTATCGAAAAAATGGATCGTTTGAACCTGTACCGCATTGCGGCGCAAAAAGCGCCTTTTGCCTTGCCGCTGAAAAACGCGTTCCGTTATACATCGGGCTTTGGCCCGCGCTGGGGCCGCATGCATGAAGGCACCGACTTTGCCGCAGCCTACGGCTCACCAATTTACTCTACTGCTGACGGCGTTGTCACATTTGCGGGCTGGTCCAACGGATATGGCCGTCTGGTCAAGATCCAACACGAGTTCGGAATTGAGACACGTTACGCGCACCAATCTCAACTTATGGTCAAAGTTGGGCAAAGGGTCTCGCGTGGTCAGCAAATCGGTGCTATGGGGAATTCTGGCCGCTCCACTGGTACTCATCTCCACTACGAAATCCGCGTAGGTGGTAAGGCCGTTAACCCGATGACCTATATTAAGGCTGCCAACGATGTTTTCTAAAAGCAGAATCAACGAGCCGGGCCCAGCTAAAGGAACCGACGACGTGACTCCAACTGATGCGGCTGCGGCCCCAAAAAATCCTGCGCCTCAAAAGGCCAAGGATTTCACACCGACTGCGCCAAAGGCCAAACCGCCGGCCTCTGTGCTGTCCTCTGACCTGACGGTTGTGGGCAATCTCAAAACCACAGGCGATATCCAAATCGAAGGGACTGTCGAAGGCGACATTCGTGCCCACCTTTTGACAATCGGCGAAACTGCGACTGTCCGCGGTGAAGTGATGGCTGATGATGTTGTGATCAACGGTCGCATTATTGGTCGCGTGCGTGGTTTGAAAGTACGTCTGACATCGGCTGCAAAAGTCGAAGGCGACATCATTCACAAAACCATCGCCATCGAGAGTGGCGCGCATTTTGAAGGGTCCGTTCAGCGTGCTGATGATCCTTTGACAACCAATTCACAAAACAAAGTCGCTGGTGCAGCACCTGCAAAAGCCGCCCCAGCCAAGGATAAAGACGCGAAGTAAACGCGATACTTTCCCCAAGATCAAAAGCGGCCCTGATGCAAATCACGGGCCGTTTTTCTTTTGTCTGCCTTTTCAATTGATCAACACGGCCTTTCCCGCCAATCTGCGCCAAACCATAAGGATCTGCACATGCCCGATTCACTTGATAAAACTGGGGCTGCAGGCAACCTCATGGGGGCCATGTCAATGGTCGCCGCAATGGCACTTTTCGCGGTGGAAGATACGCTGTTAAAACACGTGTCGCAGCGCTTACCTGTCTCACAGATTTTGATTTTATTCGGCCTTGGCGGTACATTCATTTTTGCCTGTCTCACATGGCAGCGCGGCGAACGCATATTCAACAAAGACCTGAAACATCCTGCCCTCTTGATCCGCGCAGTGTTCGAAGTTTTGGGGCGTTTGTTTTTCACCCTTTCCTTGGCGCTCACAGCGCTTTCAACCACCTCCGCCATTTTACAAGCCACACCGCTTTTGGTGGCCGCAGCCAGTGCCGTGATTTTTCGCGAAAAGATCAACGGGTTGCGCTGGAGCTTGATCGGGTTGGGCTTTGTTGGCGTGCTGTTGGTTTTACGTCCAGGCTTGGATGGGTTTTCCAGCCTGTCGATCTTGGCCGTGCTTGGCATGATCGGATTTGCAGGGCGCGATCTGGCAACACGCGCTGCCCCCAAGGGTTTGAGCTATGCGCAACTTGGAGTGTATGGCTTTGCGATGCTGGTGGTCTCAGGTGTCATTCTACTGGCATGGCGTGGTGAAATGCTGCGCCCCACTGGCGCGGAAACCCTAACGCTTGCCTGCGCCACCTTTGTGGGCGTTGCGGCCTATACAGCGCTGACGATGGCGATGCGCTTGGGAGAGGTTTCTGTGGTCACGCCCTTTCGCTATTCGCGCTTGCTCTTCGCCATGATCTTAGCCGCCCTTATCTTTAATGAGCGCCCCGATCCATTGGAACTGACGGGCGGAGCTGTGATTGTCCTGTCTGGTCTGGCACTCATGCTGACAGCTCGCAAAGGCCGCTAAACCAAAATGCACCAACACAGATGACACGTGGCCTGTCAGCAGACCGCATGACGGAGGGCGGTTCTACGCAAAATGCCATTCCAATAGGCCGCCCCTGAAAGCAGGGCGAATAAAAACAGGGTTAAAATGCGACCATCGTAACGGCGACTTTAAGGCGCGGGCGAGGTCAGCAAAAACGAGACTGGCACCATCTCGACAGTGGCCGCGCGATTGCCCAAGGACCATTCGACCAAAGCCTGTAGGGTGTCGGGCTTTGACCGTCCGACCAAAACGATTTCTTCGTCGATGCCCGCGCGAAATGCAGCCTGATCTAAAAAGCGTTTCATGGCGGCAACGTTCTGATCCTTGCCATCAAAATCACGAAATACCGTGGCAGCGGGCTGTTGAGCGCGTTGGGATTCTTGCATTAAAGCATTCAAACCACTGGGAAATGTCACAATGCCATGGCCCGATTGGCCAGATGAAGCAACGACCTGTGCTGCGATTTCGCGTGAGGTTTGAAAACTTGCTGAAGGCACATCCAAAAAGCCGATTGATGTCGGAACCAGTTGCGCAGCTTGGGACAATGTTTGAGCAACATCTTGGGCTGAAGCGCCATCAGGCAGGCCGATCAATGCCATGACTTCTAGACCTGCATCTCGGTACAATTGCGCCCGCGCTGTCGCCCCTGGCGCAAGAGCATCAACAGCAAAGGTCACAGGGAACGGGAGGTCTTTGAGCTGGGGCTCTGTCGGATCTATATCGCCGATATCGACCAAAACAATCGACATATTGGGCGCGGACCCCAATTTGCTAAAGGGCGCGGCATGGGCCACAATCGCTGGCAGATCTTCTGCAACGACAACGGGCGCATCCTCCAGCGCGACCGAGGGCAAACGCTCAGATTTAAGTGAATCCGTACGATCTGTGAAACTGCCCACTTTGGTGCCCAGTGTCTTTTGCCCTTGGGGTTGGATCTTTTTGACAGGTGCGGCCATCGAGGATTCAGCCGCCATATCGGTGTTTGTTTGCGGTTGATCCGCGTCAGCTAAACTTGGCGCGGGTGCGGCCAGTTCTTGCCCCTGCGGTGTGCCCAGCACAGGTGTATCGCTTTCAACATTCGGGACAGCACTGTCTTGCGGCATTGGCGTTTGAGCCAATGCGGGCGCGTCAACCTGTGTCTGCGGTGGGGTTTCATTAAAATCGCGCGGCGCAGCGATGTCTTCCTGTGCTGTTTCTTGCGCTGTTTCTTGTGCTATGGCGCCTTGTGCAGCAAGATCCACATCACTTGGTCGAGCGGTTTCATCCGTCATTTCGGTATCTAAGGGATCAGGCGTGGTCGCGTCATCTGTCGCATCGTTTTGCGCCGTATCAGCACCAGCGGCGGCATCAGCAGTGTCATCAGAAACCGCAGGATCAGCGGCTTGATTTTCATCACGCCCCGTCTCTGTTTCGACCGCCAAAGGCGCATCAGAAATATCGCTATCGATGGGTGGTGTGGTCTCGCTTGTTGTCATAGGCGGCGAAATCGACGCTACGGAGACGGAATCAACCACCTGATTGGCAACTGTGACGATCCCAACGCAAACGACCGTTCCCCAAGCCAGTCCTGTTAAAATTCCACGTCCCATAGCGCGACACCCCTCAGCCTTATACAAAAACGCCAATTTTTATTGGCTTATCTTTCATTTTACACGGCGCAGTCCTCGCAAAGTCCCGTTTGTGAGGATGAAAATCAAGAGCCACTCTTGACCCTACGCCTGCCTTCGTGGACATGTATAGCGCGTGCTTGCGCGGGGTTCATCCCCTTTTGCACATGCAAAGCCCGATGCCCGCTTATCGGCTACATTTTATACATCTCGGGTCATAGATTTCGCCATGACTCTGGGGACTGGATTGGAAAGACATCACATGCTGCTCTTGATCGATAATTACGATAGTTTCACCTATAACCTTGTCCATTATATCGGCGAGCTGGGTGTCACGGCCAAAGTGGTGCGCAATGATGACCTAACCGTTGAGGAAGCCCTTGCTTTGAAGCCCAGCGGGATTTTGCTGTCACCTGGTCCGAAGACACCCAAGGATGCAGGCATTTGTTTGGATCTGGTCAAAGCGGCCGCCGATCACAAGATTCCGCTGTTTGGTGTCTGTCTGGGGCACCAGTCCATCGGTCACGCCTTTGGCGGTCAAGTGGTGCGCTGCCATGAGATTGTGCACGGAAAAATGGGGGCCATCTTGCACCAAGGTAAAGGCGTTTTCGCGGGCCTGCCCTCGCCCCTTGCCGCCACGCGCTATCACTCATTGGTCGTGGACCCTGCCAGCCTGCCCGATTGTTTGGAAATCACCGCAGAATTGGCAGACGGCACGATCATGGGTCTGCGTCACAAGACCTTGCCCATCGAAGGCGTGCAATTTCACCCTGAAAGTATCCGGTCCGAACATGGCCACGACATGCTGCGCACATTCCTAAACCAATTCGCCAATACCAAAGAGGTTGCGTAATGAGCCAAGAGTATGATCCTGCCAAAGCCATGAAAGCCCTGATTTTTTCAGCATCAGAAGGCCCGATGAGCCGCTCACAAGCCACCGAAGCCTTTGAGATTTTGTTCGAAGGTCAAGCCACCGACGCACAGATCGGCGGGTTGCTCATGGCCATGCGTGCCCGCGGCGAAGCCGTGTCGGAATATGCCGCAGCAGCGGCCACCATGCGTGCCAAATGCCTTGCCGTCAAAGCCCCAGAGGACGCGATGGATATCGTGGGCACAGGGGGCGACAATTTGGGCACGCTGAACATTTCCACGGGAACGGCTTTTGTCGTGGCTGGCGCAGGCGTGACTGTCGCCAAACATGGCAACCGCAATCTGTCGTCTAAATCTGGCTCGGCTGATGCGCTTGGCGCCTCTGGTGTTGATGTGATGGTCGGGATCGACGTGGTGGAACGCGCCATCAATGAGGTCGGCATCGGGTTTATGATGGCCCCGATGCACCATGTTGCGATGAAACATGTGATGCCTGTCCGCCAAGAATTGGGCTGCAAAACGATTTTCAATATCCTTGGTCCTTTGACAAACCCTGCGGGCGTGAAACGCCAAATGACGGGGGCGTTTGCCCCTGATTTGTTGCACCCAATGGCGGAAACTTTGCTGACGCTGGGCAGTGAAAAGGCTTGGCTGGTGCATGGTCACGAGGGCTTGGACGAAGTGTCGATTTCTGGCCCGACCACTGTGGCGGCTTTGGCCAATGGCGCGATCACATCACTGGAAATCCATCCTGAAGACGCAGGCCTGCCTGTGCATCCTTTGCGCGATATTTTGGGCGGAACCCCTGTTGAAAACGCCTCTGCGATGCGCTCAATGCTGTCAGGCGAACGCGGAGCCTACCGCGATGCTGTATTGTTTAACGCGGCGGCTGCGTTGATCGTGGCCGATAAGGTTGCGACCTTGAAAGAGGGTGTTGAAATGGCCGCGCAGAGCATCGACAGCGGTGCGGCTTTGGCCAAATTGGATGCTTTGGCCAAGCTGACCTCAGCGGGTTAAATCTGCCAAAGGCGGATTAAATCTGCCAAAGGCGCGTTTTTCCGCAAAACCCGCAACACAGGATCAATAGCAAAAGGGCCCCCATGTCTGAGGGCCCTTTATCATTGGGTCGTATGGGATCATCGCTAATTGGTTATGATCTCAGGCCCCATCAAACTGGTCGGAAGATAGGTCGAAATGATCGGCACGTAGGTGATCAAGATCAAGAAGACAAACAAGATCGCCAAGAAAGGTGCAGCAGCGCGCACAACGGCCATCATAGGCATGCCAGCAACCCCAGAGGTCACGAACAGGTTCAGGCCAACAGGCGGTGTGATCATGCCGATTTCCATATTCACCACCATGATAATTCCAAGGTGGATCGGGTCCACGCCCAGTTCAATCGCGATTGGGAATACCAGCGGTGCTACGATCACGATCAAGCCTGAGGGCTCCATGAATTGCCCGCCGATCAGCAAGATCACATTGACCATCACAAGGAACATGATCTTACCAAAGCCCGCTGAAAGCATCGCGTTGGCGATCTGTTGTGGGATTTGTTCATCGGTCAAAACATGCTTTAATATTAATGCGTTGGCGATGATGAACATCAACATGATGGTCAACTTACCCGCATCAAACAAGGTGGCGCGCGTATCTTTGTGGAAGAAGGCTGTCACAACGGCCTGCGGTTTGCGCAGCAGTGAAATACGCTCGTCGGAATTTCTCAGCGGCCCCATATCGCGGTAGATAAAGGATGCCACAAAGAAGGCGTAGACAGAGGCCACAGCCGCCGCTTCAGTCGGGGTAAAGATCGCGCCCGTGATGCCTGGAATACCGTAGATACCAACCATAATGATGACGATCAGCATCAAGCCCCAAAACGCATCTTTGAAAGAATTCCAAATCTCGCCCCAGCCTGCCCATTCGCCTTTTGGCAGTTTTTTGATGCGTGCGATGATGTAAATCGCCAACATCAACATCGTGCCAGCCAAAAGGCCAGGAATGACCCCTGCCAAGAACATACGCCCAACAGAAACATCCGTCGCAGAAGCGTAAACAACCATAACGATGGAAGGCGGGATCAAAATCCCCAATGTGCCCGCGTTACAGATCACGCCAGCGGCGAAGTCTTTGGAATAACCGACTTTTTTCATCGCAGCGATCACGATTGTACCAATAGCAACAACCGTCGCAGGGCTAGATCCAGACAGGGCTGCAAAGATCATGCAGGCAAAAACACCCGCGATGGCCAAGCCGCCATGCATGTGACCCACACAGGCGATGGAAAAGCGCACAATGCGCGTCGCCACACCGCCAGTAGACATAAAACTAGAGGCCAGAATGAAAAACGGGATCGCCAAAAGCGTATAGTGACCCGCCATAGCCTGATACAAGGACTGTGCCACTGAAGCCAGTGAAGTATCTGAAAAGGCGAGTAAAAAGATCATGGACGACAGGCCCAAGGACACAGCGATAGGCACACCAATGAGCAAAAGCCCCAGCACCATCACGAATAATAGAATGACTTCCACGGGGGTTACTCCTCTTGTGCGTTTTGCGCGGCAACGCGCTCAACGTCTTCTTCGGCCTCATGCGAGACAATCAAGCTGGCTTGTTCGCCTTTGATGATGCGGATCGATGCCTGCACAACGCGCAACAAGATCAAGGCAGAGCCAAAGGGGATAATGAAATAGGGCACAACACGGGGCAATTTATCGTAGCTGTCGCCATAATTGATCGCGTCTTCAAGCCAACGCAAAATCCCCAACATCGGCACCTGATCTGTCATGTAGAAGGCACGATCACGGGTGTTTTCGGTAAAACCGAGCGGAAACCAGCGGCCTTCGGTAGGTTGCAGTGCAGCAAAGGGCGCCCAGTAATCCCATGCGCCTTTCATAAGCAAAGCGGCATAGGCGAAACACGCCGCAGCCGACAAAAGCGCTGCCACACGTTGACCGCGCGACGGCAACAGGTTTGTCACGGCGTCCACACCCAAATGTGTGGTCTTTTTGAACCCGTATGAAATGCCCAACATCACCAGCCAAGCAAACAAGATCAGCACCACTTCAAGGCCCCAAATCAGCGATTCATTGAACACGTAGCGCAGCACCACATTGGCAAATGTGATCAGGGTCATCACCCCAAGTATCGCTGCGATCAGGTTTTCTTCGACGCTGTCAAAAAAGCGCCCCAAGGCCGTGCCTTGACTGTCATCAGGAAGTGACATGTCTTTATCCCTTGTTATTTTGAGGTTTGGGGTGACCCGAAAGCTGCGCGGCAAACACTGGATCACAGGGTCGAAAATGGCCCCTCATCATGATTAAAAGAGGGGCCATTTTTATTTTATGTCAAAGACTTAGTGCTTTGCGTTGATCTCTTGTGCCGCGGCGATGTTATCTGCGCCCACGTCACCTTCGAACTGCGCCCAAACAGGTTTCATCACATCAACCCAAGCTTGGCGTTGCTCTGCATCCAGTTCACGGATCACGCCGCCTGCATCCAAAACAGCCTGACGGTTCTCCATGTCAACCTCAGCGATGGCCGCGTTACGTTCTGTTGTGACCTCTGACATGATTGTGGACAGTTGCTCGCGGATGTCCGCGTCGAGACCTTCCCACCAGTCAACAGATGTCACAACCATGTAGTCCAAAAGACCGTGGTTTGTTTCTGTGATACCGTCTTGAACTTCAAAGAATTTCTGGCCGTAAATATTGGACCAAGTGTTTTCTTGACCGTCCACAACGCCAGTTTGCAACGCGCCGTAAACTTCCGAGAATGACATCGGCTGAGGCGAGGCATCAAGTGCTTCCATCTGCGCGACCAAAACGTCAGATGGTTGAACGCGGAATTTCAGACCCGCCGCATCTGTTGGCGCGACAAGAGGTTTGTTGGCTGAGAATTGTTTTAGACCATTGTGCCAGAACCCAAGACCCAAAAGACCACGGCGCACCATGGCTTCTTTCATATCTTGGCCCACTTCGGACTGTTGGAATTCTTCCACGGCATCCATGTTTTTGAACATGAAAGGCAAATCGAAGATGCGGTAGATTTTGGTGAATGTTTCAAATTTTGACAGGCTTGGTGCCGCCATTTGAACATCGCCTTGCAACATGGCTTCCAAAACTTGGTCATCGTTGTAGAGCGTGGAGTTTGGGTAAACTTCGACACAGACTTTACCGTCCATTTCAGCGTTCACACGCTCCATGAACAAAGAGGCCGCGATGCCTTTGGGGTGTTTGTCAGTGTTGGTGACGTGGCTAAATTTAATAACCATTTCGCCGTCATCACAGGCCGCCATGGCAGAGGTGCCAGTGACAGCAAGAGCGAGTGCAGTGGCTGCAGTTGCGAGAAATTTCATAGGTGTCCTCCCAGACAAGATGTCAAAATCTTTGGCCTCTTTGCGCTTTCGATAAGCGACATTTGGCTCGTGGCTAAGATGACAAGCTTGTGAACGGGGCAGCAAGGGGAAGATTTTAACCCGCGTTATATTTTTATAAACACAACAATTTCAACATGATGCACAGGCATCTTTACATATTAACTCAGACAGACAAAAACAAATGTGCGGATCATCGCACACCCACCAGCGCTCACTGTGCGGTTTTTCGCACAGATGCAAGACACCACCATGGCGCCACCAAAAGTTAACGGTACAATTCCGCTTTGATCATATGACGCGCCAACTTGTCGTAGAATGTTTTGCGCGGCAGCTTTAGACCGCGTGCGGCCTCTGTCGCATTGCCCTTGTGACGCTGTAAGGCAGAGATCAACAGTGAGCGTTCGACCTGCGCCATCTGTTCACTCAGCCCCAACTCTCCCTCAGGTGTGCCTCCATTTGAGAGTCCCATGACAAATCGCATGGCCGCATTCATCAAACTGCGCGCATTGCCAGGCCAATCTTGCGCCATCAAAGTGGCGATAATATCGGGGGTAATGTCAGGCAGCGGCAAGTTGGTTTGTTCGCAGGCAATATCGACATAGTGGCGAAACAAAACGGGGATGTCTTCGGGGCGCGCACGCAACGGCGGAATGCGGATCACTGCTGCCTCAAGCCGATAAAACAAATCCGCAGAGAATGCGCCCGATTTGGCCAAGCTTGCTAGATCCGCATAGGAGCCCGCAATCAAACGCGGGCGATCATGGGTTTCCAACACATCCAACATGGCAAACTGCACATTGAGCGGCAAAGCGGCCACTTCATCTAAAAAGACAGATCCGCCTTGTGCATCCTTAAAGGCTTTGACCAAGGCTTCGGGCGTCATATCTGCGCTAGAAAGTTTCAAAAACGGTGCCAATGATCCAGCAGACAACAGATGCAGGACTTCGGCCATTTTGGCTGTGCCAACACCAGGTTCGCCCGTGACCAAAACATCAGCCGCAGAGCGCGCCACAACCCGCACATCTTCGCGCAGGCGTTTAGAAAGATCAGATGTGCCGCGCAACAGGCGCGCGGCGGCATCGCCCTGTTCGACTTGGCGTTTCAAACGACGGTTTTCCAGCACCAAAACCCGCGCGCGTAGGGCTTTTTCAACCACAGCCAAGAGTTCTTTGGCGGAACAAGGTTTTTCGATGAAATCAAAAGCCCCGCCAGAAATCCCTTTTACAGCCATTGGGATATCCCCCTCGCCCGTCAGTAAAATCACAGGCAATTCGGGGTCGACGGACTGGGCATAATCCAGCAAGGCAAACCCATCTTTGCCCGGCATACGAATATCGGTGATGACGATCCCAGCGAAATCACGCGATATGTGATCTTTGGCTTCGATATAGGTGCCAGCCAAGGTCGGCGTGAGATCGGCCAATTCAAGGGTTTGCCCCAAAGCATCACGCACAGCGGCATCATCATCGACCAAAAGCACACGATCAACAGCGGTGGTTCGTTTCATTGGGCAGCCTCTTGCGATCTGATAGCATCTTGCACGTTAGGTGTGAGTTTTAGCGCGCGGCAGGTCAATGATAAATTCAGCCCCGCCTTGGCTGATGTTGCGACCGCGAATACTGCCGCTAAAGCTTTGGATCAGCCCGTAAGAGATCGAGAGCCCCAGCCCCATGCCTTGGGCTGTGCCCACGTCTTTGGTGGTGTAGAAAGGTTCAAACATCTTATCAGGATCGGCGATACCAGAGCCTGTATCACGCAAAGACAAGCGCAGCATATCAGGGGTATCAGGCCCCGAAACAGGTGACGCGCCCAGCGCGATAAATATATGTTTTTCAGGACTTTGCGCCATTGCATCCACGGCATTTGAAATCAGGTTGATGACCACTTGCTGCAAGCGCACTTCGCCACCGCGCACCATCATATTGGGTTCGGGCTGCCAATGCAGGGTCACGCCCGCGCCAGAAATTTTTCCCATGGTCATATCCAAAGCCGCATCGACCACGGCACTCAGATCGACATCGGAAATGGCTTCGTTTTCTTGTCGGGCGAAAGCGCGTAGATTTTTGATGATCCGCCCCATGCGCCGCGCAAGATCGGCGATATGATCCAAATTTTTCGCCGCTTTGTCAGGATTTTGCCGCTCTAAGAACAATTGCGCATTTTCGGAATAGGATCTGATCGCCATCAAAGGCTGGTTCAATTCATGCGATATCCCCGCAGACATTTCGCCCAGCGCCGACAGTTTGCCTGCTTGCACCAGATCTGCTTGGGCACGTTTAAGATCGCGGTTGAGTTGTTCTAAATCTTGGGTGCGTTCAGCCACACGCGCCTCTAATCGCGTGTTGGCGTCAAACAATGTGCGTCTGCGTTCGGTGGCCAGCACCACAAAGGCACCAAAGGCCAAAGCAATCGCCGCCACAATACCCGCTTGCAGCGCAGCCAAATTCATAACTGGGCGCAGATCGAATAACAATTCCGCAGTCATATCAACAATCGGCAAAGGCCGCTCGATATGCAACACACGCGGAGGAATGTAAGGTCCTGCGGTCATCGTCCAGACATCATGGCCCGCGATGACCTGTTTGGATTGGGCGGGGAAAGCTTTATCGCCCCCTCCAGCTAAGATCAATTCCGTACGGTTTGAGACAAAGATCACATCCGAAGCATCCGTGAAATAGACCGCGAAAGGATCAACAGGCCAGCCCCACTCAATGGTTTCCAAATCCACATGCACCAAAATCGCACCTTGGGCGCCTGCGCCTTTCAGAAACACAGGGGCCGCATAGACAAAGCGGCGCTGACCTTGATCATCGACAAAATGCGCAGAGCCAAGCGCACCGTTCATTGCTCTTTGAATGGCGGGAGTGACCCCTTTGGGGGCTGCAAAACGATCCGTCGCCGCAAGCACTTGGCCTGAGCGCGTAACAACCATCATAGAATGCGACCCAGTTTGATCCGCCATAGCTTGCAACAATTGCGATGTAGCGGCTTGCAGGCCGGCTGGGGGCGCGGCACGGGCTGTGACCAGATCCATAATAATCGGATGGTCTGCAAGAATAACCGAAAGTTCACGGTAGCGTTCCAGCCCAGCGCGTAAGCGGTCAGAAGACAGCGCCAAATCGGCCCCTGCCCGTTCAGCAGCTTGGTCTAATTCAGCACGAAAGGCCAAAGCATAGGTACCAAGTCCTATGACCCCCACACAAAACACCAAGATCAGCGCCTCAATCAAACGCCGCCTCAGCGCGCTTTGGGGCAAACCAATCTGCGCAGCCTGTGTGACCTGTGCTTTTGTGCTTTGTGGGTGGTTTTGATCTTGGCTCATCTGTGCAGTTTAGAAACTCGGGCTTGCAAAGCAAAGCACCAAGCGCCACCCTTTGCCAGTAATTTCAAAATAACAACAGCGCGACCTGTTCCATCCCCAGACACGCGCGACAGCAAACCCGAGCGAAGCCCTAGATGAAAACCCTATCCCAAAATCCAAAAAACCCCGCCTTTGTGCAAAATCCCTATGAAACCTATGACAAATTGCGCGCTTTGGGCCCTATCGCCTATTGGCAGGATTTGGATCTGGCTGTGGTATCTTCCTATGACGGGGTACAGATGGGTTTGAAAGATCGCCGTTTTGGGCGTGAGGCACCTGTCGGGTTTAAACCAGTCGTTCCAGATCATCTGCGTCCCTTTTACGATGTGGATGATCATTCAATGCTGGAACTCGAAGGTGATCGTCACAGACGCTTGCGGTCTTTGGTGCTGCGCGCTTTTACATCACGCAGAATCAAAGAACTCGCGCCTGAAATCACCGAAATCTGCCATGCGCAGATTGATGCCTTTCCCAAGGATGCGCCTTTTGATCTCTTGACGGCCTATGCAACGCCCATTCCCATCCGCGTTATTTCACGGCTTTTAGGGGTTCCTGAGGATATGGGCGATCAATTGCTGGCATGGTCCAATGCCATGGTCGCGGTCTACACGCCCTTATGTGATATTCAGACCCAAACAAAAGCTGCCACAGCCGCCACAGAATTTGCGGATTTCATGCGCAGCTATATCGACAAACGCCGCCTATCCCCTGCGGATGATCTGATCACCCATTTGATTGCAGCCGAAGAAGACGGTGAAAAGCTGTCCACGCCTGAACTGATTTCCACCTGCATCTTATTGCTCAACGCTGGGCATGAAGCCACAGTGCATTCTATCGGCCTTGGGGTGAAAACCTTGATCGAACATCAAACGCCCCTTGAGACGGCTCAAGACAGGCTGCGGGACGATACCGTTGATGGCACGATCGAAGAAATCCTGCGCTATGACCCGCCTTTGCACCTGTTTCAGCGCTGGGTGAATGAGGATACAACCTTTTTGGGCCATGACTTCAAACGCGGTGACAAAATCGGGCTTTTGCTGGGCGCGGCCAACCGTGACCATGACGCATGGGATCGCCCCGATCGCTTTGACTCCACACGGCGGGTGAAACAAAACACAGCCTTTGGCGGCGGTATCCATTTTTGTGTGGGGGCCCCCCTTGCGCGGCTCGAAATGAAGATCGCGCTGTCTGTCTTGTTTGACCGCTGCCCTGACTTGGCTCTCACGGAACAGCCGCTCTATGCAGACACTTGGCATTTTCATGGGCTCAAGACATTGATGATGTGCAGATAAGCCTCTAACAAGGCTTTCAAACACAAGACTGAGAATGGGAAAACCGCGATGGCCACAGTGCTCGATAAGATCAAAGCCTATAAGTTGGAAGAAGTGGCCGCAGCCAAACAGTCTGTGTCCCTCGCCGATCTTGAAGCGCAAGCTGGCGCGCAATCCGCCCCGCGCGGGTTTTCTGAGGCTTTGCATAAAGCCAGCGCCACAGGCTATGGTCTGATTGCGGAAGTGAAAAAGGCGTCTCCGTCAAAGGGTTTGATCCGCGCAGATTTCAACCCGCCTGTCTTGGCAAAAGCCTATGAGGACGGCGGCGCTACCTGCTTGTCTGTGCTCACAGACAGACCATCATTTCAAGGCGCTCCAGAATTTTTAGTGCAAGCGCGTGCGGCCGTATCCCTGCCAGTGCTGCGCAAAGATTTTATGTATGACACTTACCAAGTGGCTGAGGCCCGTGCTTGGGGCGCGGATGCGATTTTAATCATCATGGCATCTGTGTCTGATGTCCAAGCGCAAGAACTCGAAGCCGCAGCCTTTGACATGGGTATGGATGTGCTGGTCGAAGTGCATGACGCAGATGAATTGCACCGCGCTCTTGCGTTGAAATCGCCCCTGCTTGGCGTGAACAACCGCAACCTGAAAACCTTTGAAACCACGCTGGACACCACCCGCCACCTGTCAAAACTGACCCCAAAGGGCAAGCTTTTGGTCTGCGAAAGTGGTCTCACGGATGCGAAAGATCTGGCGGATATGGCCGAATATGGCGCGCGCACCTTCTTGATCGGCGAAAGCCTGATGCGCCAAGAGGATGTGACACAAGCCACAAAAACGCTGTTGGCCAACCCTGTGCCCGCATAACAAGACGACAAAGGATGTCTCATGGCTGATTTGACCCATTTCGATGAAGCAGGCAACGCGCATATGGTCGATGTGTCAGGCAAAGCTGTGACAGACCGTTTGGCCGTGGCAGAGGCCGCGATCAAAATGCAGCCTGAAACCTTGGGGCATATCACCCAAGGCACCGCCAAAAAGGGCGATGTTCTCGGCGTGGCGCGCCTTGCTGGCATCATGGGGGCCAAGAAAACATCCGATCTTATTCCCCTGTGCCACCCTTTGCCGATCACGAAAGTCACGCTTGATCTGACCCCCGATGACACATTGCCCGGTGTGCGCATCACAGCCACGGTCAAAACATCAGGCCAAACAGGTGTGGAAATGGAAGCGCTCACAGCCGCCTCCACCGCTGCCTTGACCATCTACGATATGTTGAAAGCCTCTGAAAAAGGCATGCAGATCGTCAACATCCAATTGGTGCGCAAAGAAGGCGGCAAATCTGGCGTCTATACGGCGGACAAAGCACGATGACTTCCGCGCCCTTGATTTCGGTTCCTGAGGCGCTGGATCACGTCTTTTCGCTGTGCTCTCACCTTGAAAGCGAAGTGATCCCCCTGCGTGCAGGTCTCAACCGTGTTTTGGCCAAATATGCCATAGCCAGCCGCAATCAACCGCCTTTTTCTGCCTCAATTATGGATGGCTATGCGGTAAAAGACAGCGAAAGCCATATCGGCGCGACCTTTACTGTGATTGGCGAAGCCGCAGCAGGGCACAGATTTGATGCGACACTTAACGCAGGCCAAGCCGTGCGCATTTTCACTGGCGCGCCCCTGCCCAGCGGTGCCTCGCGGGTCTTGATGCAAGAAAACGTGACGCGCAAAGGTGATCAAATCACCCAAACCGCTGTCTCACGCACCACCAATATTCGCGAGATCGGCGCAGATTTTAAAGCAGGCGATCTGCTAAAAGCCCCGCGCAGGCTTACGCCGCGCGATCTGGCGCTTTTGGCTGCAATGAACATCGATACAATCACGGTCACGCGCAAACCTGTTGTGGCCCTGATCGCCACAGGTGATGAATTGGTCATGCCTGGAGAAACCCCAGATGATGCACAGATCATTGCCTCAAACGGGTTTGGACTGGCTGCAATGGTCGAAGCCGCAGGCGCCACCCCGCGCATGTTGCCGATTGCCCGCGACACAGAAAGCGCGCTGAAACATGTGCTGGGCCTTGCCAGCGATGCCGATATGATCGTGACCATTGGCGGGGCCTCTGTTGGCGATCATGATATTGTCGGACAGGTGGCCACAAAGATGGGCCTCTTGCGCGCTTTTTACAAAGTCGCCATGCGCCCTGGCAAACCTTTGATGGCAGGCAGACTTGGCGATGCCATGATGCTGGGCCTCCCTGGCAACCCTGTATCAGCCTTGGTCACTGCGCATCTGTTTATGTTGCCCGCTTTAAACAAAATGTTGGGCTTGGGCGAAACACCTGTGGCGCTGCACCCCGCGCGGCTCACACAAGATTTACCCGCAAACGGCCCCCGCGCCCACTACATGCGCGCACAGATTGACATGGGTCAAGTCACCCCCTTTGACAGCCAAGACAGCGCTCTTTTGCGCATTCTGTCTGATGCCAACGCGCTTATCGTGCGGCCGCCTTTTGCCCCAGCCAGTTCAACAGGTGATACGGTGGATGTGATCCTGCTGTAATTAATTTGGTGACATGTTCGCGACCTAAAGTCCTAAAACATAAACCTTTTTGCAGCGCATTAACCAAAGCTTAGGCAAATCCGCTTCACATAGATCCTGAGATAGGGCCTGACAGAGCGGCCCTGTCAAGCTCAGGAGAACAGCGTTGACACATTACGAGAACGCCGATAGAACATTAAACGAACACAACACCCAAGTGATCTGGAATCGGATTGATCAAGGTGGACCTGTGGCATTTAAAAGCACGCAAAACATTGCACCGCGCAGCCTGCCCCAACCGCCGCACCAGTCCGAAAACCGCAGTTTTGGTCGACCCGTTGCCTTACATACATCACGGGCCAACCCGACCCGCGAGATTGCTTAGGTGTTACACATCGATCTGGCGCGAGCAATTCGCCTAGGGTAATTTTTAAGCGGCGGGAGCACAAAAATGCTGACGAAAAAGCAGCTACTTTTATTAGAATTCATCAACACACGCATGCATAAAGATGGCGTGCCACCGTCTTTTGATGAAATGAAAGAAGCGCTTGATCTGCGCTCAAAGTCAGGCATCCACCGTTTGATCACAGCTTTGGAAGAACGCGGGTTTATCCGCCGTCTCGCCCACCGCGCCCGAGCCATCGAAATTGTAAAACTCCCCGAAAGTCTAGGCGGACAACCCACAGCGCCAACTATGGCTGGATTTGAACCCCGCGTGATCGAAGGCGACCGCCCCAACACGCCGCCGCCCGCGCAAGCGATGGAAGTGGCTGTTTCCGCATTTAATCTACCGATCATGGGCAAAATAGCTGCCGGTGTACCGATCGAAGCTGTTGAAGATGGCGCTTTGAATGTCGCTGTGCCTGGCTCAATGCTGTCAGGGCGTGGCAACCATTACGCGCTGGAAGTCAAAGGCGAATCCATGATCGAAGCGGGTATCAACGATGGTGACATCGTTGTGATACGCGAGACCGCGCAGGCTTCAAACGGTGATATCGTTGTGGCGATGGTCGAAGGGTATGAGACAACTTTGAAACGCTACATGCGCAAGGGCGATTCAATTGCCTTGGAAGCAGCCAATCCTGCCTTTGAAACCCGCGTTTTCGCAGCTGATCAAATCGAAGTGCAAGGCAAGTTGGTGGGCCTGATCCGCAGCTATTAGTGCTGAAGACGTTTTTTTTTAAATCTAAGCCCGCCCTTGATCATATCTTGGTGCGGGCTTTTTGGTGGCGCGTGGGTTTTGGATGCAACAGCCGTGTTGAATATCGACCATTCTGATCACGCCTTAAACTCAGCCGCTCATTCTATGGCGCAAGCGGCACTCTTTGCCCGTTTCGCGTGACGCGCAGACCGAATATCGGACGGGTCTGACTGTCGCGGTAAACCATTGGCGAGACAGGCGCGCGACCATAACGCCCGATGCTTATGTCAGGCGCAGTCCAAAGTCTTATGCCAGACGCCCCATGTGCGGTTTGAATTTGGATGCCGTCAGGATCTGCGAAAAAGGCCAGTGAACCGCTGCGTTCCAAATAGGACAAATCCAACATTAAACAGGGCAATTCGGCGGAAAAATCCAAATCTTGATTCAAAATTACAATATCATAGCTTTTACATGCAGCGTCGGCGCGTGCTTGCCAGCCACGGCCTGACACATGCGCAATTGAAATACCTGAAAGCCCCAATGGCGGCATATACCGCGCGGCGGCCTTTGTCTGACTGGGAAAATCGCCATCGTTTTCCAACCAAGATGAGGCCGCAAAACTGCCCCCAGTGTCTTTGTTCAAGGCACGCCCTTCGGCCGTCATTCGTCCGATCAATCCGCCATCTGACGAAACCAAAAGACTGGGCCTATCGCCCCCTGCCCAAAACAAGAATCCCAAGATAACAGGCAAGAGCCCCAAAAACTGCGAGCGCCCTTTCCACAACAAAACAAACAGCCCGCCTAAGGCAATGAGTGGCAATGTGGCGGTCGGCGGGGATTTGATCCAAGTCACAGCCCCTTCGATCTGGGCCACACGGTCGGCCACATAGAGCAGCCAGCGGATCGCAGGTTCCATCACCGCAAAGGCCCAGTGTTGCAACCCGAAAGGCGCAAGCACCGCCGCGATGACTGCAGCGGGCATAACCACGGCGCCCATCACGGGAACTGATATGACATTGGCAATCAGGCCGAGGTCTGCGATGCGGTTAAAATGCGCTGCCGCCACGGGCGCTGTTGCCACGCCTGCCACAGCAGATGACAAAACCACGGTGAACGCGCCAGTTAAAAAGCGCGGCCATTTGTACATAACTTTAAAGCCACGCAGAATTGAAAACACAGCGACAAGCGCAGTTGTGGCAGCGAATGACATCTGAAAGCCTGGTTCGGGCAGAACTTCGGGCCGCAGCAATAAGATCAACATCGCGGCCATGGCGACAGCACGCAGCGTGATGGCCTGCCTGTCGAGCAGGACTGCGATGAACATCATAGAGACCATGATATATGCGCGCTCTGTGGCGACATTCCAGCCAGATAAAGCCAGATAGCACGCTCCCCCAATCAAGGCAGCAACGGCTGCGATTTTTTTGTTGGGCCAGTGATAAAACGTATAGGGAATAAGAGCTAGGATGCCGCGCAACGTACTGAAGATGACCCCTGTAAGCAGGCCCATATGCAGACCCGATATGGCCAAAAGATGCGATAGATTGCTGGCGCGCAGGTTTTCGACCGTTTGCGCAGAAATCGCGGATCTGTCGCCTGTCAAAATGGCAGCGGCAAAGGCCCCTGCTTGCCCAGACAGGCTATTCTGGATCGCCAGTGACAGTTTTTGGCGCAATTTATGCACAAACAATCGCAGATCAGGATCGGTAGGCCCAAGGCGCAACACGGGGATGCGCGTATAGCCAACCGCCCCCAATTGATCGAACCATGCCATGCGTTGAAAATTAAATCCGCCTGGATCGGCGGCACTGGCGGGGGGCGACAGGCTTGCGGTTATGGCCACGGGCAATCCAGGTTCGGGATCGATATAGGCTTGGTCGCCGTATAAGGATATTCGCACGCGCGCGGGCGTGTCTTCGCGCGCGAAACCACGCAAACGCACCTGATCCAAGGTGAGGCGTACTGCATCGCTGGCGGAGCGATCGACTTTGACGATACGCCCCTCAACAGGTCCATAATATCGATAGGGTAGGACTGGCGCAGACAGGCTATGTGCACGGTAGCCCGCCACCAAGAATCCGAGCGCGACCATGGCCAGAATGGCCACAGGGGGCGCATAATAATCAGACACCACAAGCAACAGCGCAAAACAGACCGCCGCGACGCAGGCCGCGCATATGTAGCTAAACATTTGCGGTTCAAGCGGGGCTGCGAAATACAGCGAAATCCCAAGGCCCAGCATAACAGGCATCCACAAAAACATTTGCCCGTGTTGTCGGTCAAAGATGTCAAAGAACCCGTAAACAAGGGTGTAGGCGATCCGCACGGGGGCTTCCTTAACCAAATTTAGGGTGTCAATTGCCATAGGCTTGACAGGTTGCAAACTTGCTGTGCGTGAATGGAGCTAAAAGCGATTTCCACTTTGCTGCGAAATGTTTTAGACCTGCGCCAACATCATCGTCTTGAAACTACCGCCACCATGGTTACCAAAGGGTTAATTTCCCCATGTCAAACGCTGCCAACACCGCTCACAAACCTGTCGTCACTCGCATCGCGCCCTCGCCCACGGGCGATATGCACATCGGCACAGCCCGCACGGCTTTGTTCAGCTGGCTTTACGCCCGCGCCCGTGGCGGAAAATTCTTGCTGCGTATCGAAGACACGGATCGCGCGCGCTCAAGCGCGGATGCGACCCAAGGCATTTTGGATGGCATGAAATGGCTTGGTTTGGATTATGACGGCGAGGCTGTCAGCCAGTTCGAACAAGCTCCGCGCCATGTCGAGGTGGCCCAGCAAATGTTGGCCGCAGGGAAAGCCTATAAATGTTTTGCCACCCAAGACGAGATCGAAACCTTTCGCGAAACGGCCCGCGCCAACAAGACCAGTACCCTGTACCAATCGCCTTGGCGTGATGCAGATGCAGCCAGTCATCCTGATGCGCCTTATGTGATCCGCATGAAAGCCCCCCGCACGGGCGCGACTGTGATCCGCGATCAGGTGCAAGGCGATGTGACGATCCAGAATGACCAGATCGACGATATGATCGTTTTGCGCTCGGACGGCACACCGACCTATATGCTTGCGGTGGTTGTGGATGATCACGATATGGGCGTGACCCATGTCATTCGCGGCGACGATCACTTGGCCAACTCAGCGCGCCAGATGATGGTTTATGAAGCAATGGGATGGGATTTGCCTGTCTACGCGCATATTCCGTTGATTTTCGGCCCAGACGGCAAAAAGATGTCAAAACGTCATGGCGCGACTGGTGTGAAAGAATACCAAGCCATGGGATACCCCGCCCAAGGAATGCGCAATTACTTGGCACGTTTGGGCTGGTCGCATGGTGATGATGAATTTTTCTCTGACGCGCAAGCGATGGAATGGTTTGATCTGGATGGAATCAACAAGGCCCCCGCACGCTTTGACACGAAAAAGCTGGACAACATCTGTGGGCAGCATTTGGCTGTGATGGAAGATGCCCAAATCTTAAGCGAAATCGAAGGCTACCTTGCTGCATCTGCACAAGATCCGTTGACAAACGCACAGCGTGACCGCTTGAGCGCTGCGTTATACTGCCTGAAGGGTTCTGCCAAAAATTACCCACAACTTATTGAAAAAGCACGTTTTGCCCTCAATGCCCGCCCTGTTGACGTGGATGAGAAAGCTCAGAAACATTTGGGCGATGTATCCAATGGTATACTGAACGAATTGACGCCGCACCTGCAAAGTGCTAGCTGGGACCGCGACGCATTAGAGGCGGCTGTTGGCCGCGTCATGGAAGCGCAAGACATCGGCTTTGGTAAAGTTGCAGGACCGCTACGCGCAGCTCTTGCAGGACGCACCCAAACACCGAGCGTATTAGATATGATGTTCGTTTTGGGGCGCGATGAAACGCTCGCCCGATTGGCGGACGCATTACAAGAATAGCCCAAAGGGCGCAGCAAGGTTGCGCGCAAAGGGAACCTTGGTCAGTGTTTTAGGGCCAAGTCACGATAGACCGGCATATTTCACAAGCCGGTAACATGGCCGCTGTAAACAACGGCAAAGCCATACCACAAGATGGGCAACGGCCCTCTTAGCAACAAACAGGCGCTCGAACATTTTTGTGCGCCTCCCCGACCCCCAGTGGTGCCAGAAATGGTCCGCTGCCTAACGAAGGAACGACCATGTCAGAAACACAAAAGACAGCGACCTTAACGCTTGACGGCAAGTCCTATGAGCTTCCAGTTCATACCCCGACCGAAGGCCCTGATGTTGTTGATATCCGCAAGCTTTACAGCCAAGCAGGTGTGTTCACATACGATCCAGGCTTTACCTCTACTGCCGCTTGCGACAGTGCGATCACCTATATTGATGGTGGCGAAGGCGTGCTTTTGCACCGTGGTTACGCGATTGGTGAATTGGCTGAAAAGTCACACTACCTTGAGGTTTGCTACCTATTGCTGAATGGCGAATTGCCAACAGCGGCTGAGATGGAAAAATTTGAAAGCCTTGTGACCAACCACACGATGGTTCACGAACAGATGCACAAGTTCTTCTCAGGTTTCCGCCGCGATGCGCACCCGATGGCGATTATGGTTGGTGTCGTGGGCGCTATGTCCGCGTTTTACCACGATTCCACTGACATTTCTGATCCGCACCAACGCGAAGTTGCGACCATCCGTTTGATCGCGAAAATGCCAACAATCGCTGCTATGGCCTTCAAATACACCACGGGTCAGCCATTCGTGTACCCACGCAATGATCTGGATTACGCTGCGAACTTCTTGCGCATGTGTTTCGCTGTGCCTGCTGAAGAATACGAAGTAAATCCGATCTTGGCGCGCGCTATGGATCGTATTTTCACGCTTCACGCTGACCACGAACAAAATGCATCGACGTCAACGGTGCGTCTTGCATCTTCTTCTGGCGCGAATCCATTCGCTTGTATCGCAGCTGGTATCGCCTGTCTTTGGGGCCCATCACACGGTGGTGCAAACCAAGCTTGTTTGGAAATGTTGCAAGAAATCGGTACTGTTGACCGTATTCCTGAATACATCGCCCGCGCGAAAGACAAAAACGATCCGTTCCGCTTGATGGGCTTTGGCCACCGCGTTTACAAAAACTTCGATCCACGCGCGACTGTTATGAAACAGTCTGCTGACGAAGTTCTTGATTTGCTTGGCGTCGAAGACAAACCAATCTTGCAAGTTGCGAAAGAACTGGAAAAAGCGGCCTTGGCTGATCCATATTTCGCTGAAAAGAAATTGTTCCCAAATGTCGATTTCTACTCAGGTATCATCCTAGAAGCGATGGGTTTCCCAACATCTATGTTCACACCTATCTTTGCTCTGTCCCGCACAGTTGGCTGGATTTCACAGTGGAAAGAGATGATCGAAGACCCAGCGATGAAAATCGGTCGCCCACGTCAGCTGTACACGGGCGCCACTCAGCGCGACTACACCAACGTCGAAGACCGCGATTGATCGCTTTCTTTTTGGCAAAAAATTCAAAAGACCGCTCTTTGGGCGGTCTTTTTTTGTGCTGCCCCCTGATAGCAGATCTCGGTTAACTGAATGTGCAGATATTTGAGACAGATTTAGGCAAACGCCCAATCAGGTCTCAGAATGATGAATGCTCCACTTTTTCCGCTGGCCCAGCCCTTTGACACAGCACAGATGCCCGATGTGTCTTTGACAACCATAAAATCAAACCTCAGGGATTTGGTCGATCAAGCGCAATGGGACAGGCTTCAATCGCGGTGTAACGACCTGCTGGCAGATCATCCGCAGAACGCCTTTATCTTAAGTTGCTTGGGCGTTGCGCAATTTGGCCAAGGTCACTTTCAATCCGCACGTCTCAGTTTCGAGATGACGCTGGCGCAAGATCCGCAAAACCATTTGGCAGCGATGAATCTTGCGAAAACCTGTTTGAAACTGAAAGACGCCCCTGCGGCGGTTTTCGCGGCCCAACAGGCCACGCGCATAGCTGCCCAGACCGCCGAAACCTTAGCCGCATCGCAGCGTCTTTTGGGATTGGCGCAAAGCGCTGCCCAAAACATCCCAGCGGCCATAGAGGCCTATCTGCGTGCCAATGATCATGCCCCCTGCCCGACGACATGGACCCATCTTGGCGATGCATATCGCAGTCTTGGCCAATTGGAAAAAGCCGAGCAGAGCTATGTGCAAGCCCTCACCCTAACCCCTGATTTCACCCCTGCGCACCTCGGTCTCAGCACGGTGCATCACTACACTGCCGATGATCCACATTTGGAAACCATGGTCTATTTGCTGCAACACGCCAGCACAGCAACGGCCAAACGTGATCTCAGCTTTGCATTGGCGCGTGTGTTTGAAACCTTGGGCGCTTTTGAAACCGCTTTTATCTTGCTGCATCAAGCCAATGCCCTGCGTAAATCCGAATTGGGGTATGATCCCAGCCATGACAGGCAAAGATTTGACGCGCTGCATAAATCTGCGGACCTGTTGCAAGACATCCCCCTGCGCCCCCCTGAACAGCGGGCCGAGGTGACACCAATTTTTGTCGTCGGAATGCCGCGCTCAGGCACCAGCTTGACCCAGCGTATTTTGGCGGGCCATAGCGAAATTTCAGGCGCTGGCGAATTGCCCTATGCGGCGCGCTATGGCTCTGATCTGGTTTTTGGGCGGCGTGATGTCACGCCCGAAGCTGTGCAAGAGTTTCGCGATAACTACCTGACATCCATAGCCGCGCATGCCCAAGGGGCTGCCTATGTCGTTGATAAAATGCCGCAGAATTTCAATCTCTTGGCCCTCATCATCAAAGCCATCCCCGAGGCCATAATCATTCACACGACCCGCGATGCCAAAGCGACCTGTTGGTCGAATTACAAACAGTTCTTTTCCAGTACAGGCTTGCAATATTGCTATGATTTAAACGATATCACGGCCTATTATAAAGACTATACCAACTTGATGCAGCGTTGGATGCGTGAGTTTCCAGATCGCATCATCGCGCTAGACTACGATGCGCTCACGATCGATCCCGATCGGCAAATCCCCATGTTGATCTCAGCTTTGGGGCTTGAAATGCAAAGTGCCTGTTTGCGTCCGCATGACGATCAAGGCGCAATGACCACAGCCTCTGCCGTACAAGTGCGCCAAAAAATATATGCGCAAAGTTCAGACAAATGGCGCGCATATGCGCCTTATATCACAGGAAATTTCCACGATTTGCCTGAAGGATATGTGATCCCTTAGCGGCCTTCGAATTTAGGGGCACGCTTGGCGGTAAAGGCCACAACGCCTTCGCGAAAGTCGCGGGTCTGGCCGCAGCGGCCCTGTAATTTGGCCTCTAGTGCTAGCTGTTGGGCATATGTGTTGCCTGCTGAGGCATGCAGCGCCTCTTTCGTCGCTTGATAGGCCGCCGTCGGACCTTGGGCCAAATGCGCAGCACGCGCTTGCCAATGTGCTGCGAAAAGATCGTCTTCAACGCTCTCGTAAATCATGCCCCATGCCGCGGCTTTATCGGCAGAAATAGCATCGCCGAACAAGGATGCCCCCATAGCTCGCGCCATACCAATTTGGCGCGGCAAAGCATAGGTTCCGCCTGCATCAGGCATCAAACCAATCCGAGTAAAGGCTTGGATAAAAAAGGCCCTCTCAGTTGCGATAACGACATCAGCAGCCAAAGCAAGCGAAGCGCCCGCCCCCGCAGCCACGCCATTCACAGCGGCGATGGTGGGAATTTTGCAGCTGTGCAGCGCCATCATCAGCGGTTCATATTCATCGCGCAGGGTGCGTTCCAAATCAGCAGTGCCCGCATTGACGCCATCGCCCAAGTCCTGCCCCGAACAAAACGCATCCCCTTTGCCCGTAATCACCAAGACCCGCGCCGACTTTTGCGCGATGCGAATAGCATGGGTTATTTCGGCGCGCATAACAGTATTTAAGGCATTTTTGACCTTGGGCCGATCCAAAGTGACCACCGCGATCGCCTTGTCTTCGGTATAGTGAATGGCATCATATTGCATCGGCGCGTCTTTCAAAATGTTCTAGGGTGCTCATAGCTTACGCATCTATCGCATCAAGGAAAGTCTGATCTGATGTGACTTCGGCGCTGGCGTGTTTTATTGCTTTAAAATCTTTTCAAGACGCTTGATTTCTTGGTCAGAGAGCTCATCCAACGCATCTTCGGTTTGACGTCGACGAATGAACACGGCCACCAGTCCAAGGGCGGTGAACAACATGACAGGCCCAGCGATCCATAACAAACGATTTGCGCCCAAAACCGTTGGATTTAGCAAAACATATTCGCCATAGCGGGCGACCACAAAGTCGATCACCTCAGCATCCGTATCTCCTGCAACAAGGCGTTCGCGCACCAAAATACGCAGGTCTTGTGCCAATAGCGCATTAGATTCGTCGATATTCTCATTGCGACAGACCAAACAGCGCAGGTCTTTGGAAATTTCACGCGCGCGCCCCTCAAGCACAGGATCATTTAACACCTCGCTGGGTTGCACGGCATAAGCGGGTAAAGCGCAAATGAAAGCTAGGATCAGGCCAAAGTATCTCATTCGGCAGGCACTCCTTTGAGAGGGCGCTTCGCGCGGCGCGCGCCTGCGGCCACGCGGTATCTGCGGTCTGTCAAAGACATCAAACCACCGAGCGCCATGATGATGGTGCCGCCCCAAATCCAGTTGGCCAGAGGTTTGATATAGGTGCGCACAGCCCAACCTCCGCCGTCTTGCACATCGCCGATCACCACATAAACATCGCGCAAAAACCCAGAATCGATCCCTGCTTCAGTGGTGGGCATCTGTGCAACGGGATAGTTACGCTTTTCGGGATGAAGCGTTGCGAGTTTCGTTTCGTCTTTAAACAGCGAAATATCGGCCATGGTCGTAATGTAATTTGGCCCCTGTTTGCGGGACACATTGTCCAAGACAAGGTTATAACCTGCGATTTCAAAGCTTTCGCCGATCTTCATGACGCGGATATCTTCGATGGTCCAAGCCGTCAGACCCGCGATGCCCGCGATGGTGATGCCCAAGCCGCCATGGGCCAACAAGCGCCCCCAATCAGCACGCGGCAAACGCAACAATCGCGACCAATCTCGGGTTTTACCAAGTTTGGATAAAATGTCTTGTGTGGCACCTGCAACCAGCCAAACACCCAAGCTCAGACCAATTGGCCCCAGCAAAGATTTGCCAGTCTGAATCACATAGATAAGCGCTAAGATCGCCACAGATAAAATCACGGATGGTAAGAGTTTGCGCAGTGCAGTTCCGATTTTGGCGCGCTTCCATGGCATCATCGCACCGATAGGCAGGATAACTGCGAGGGCTGTGAAAAATGGAGTGAAAGCCGCGTCAAAAAATGGCGGGCCGACAGAGAGCTTACGATCCCAAAAGGCTTCGGCAATCAACGGCCAAATGGTACCGATAAAGACCACGAAAGCGGCCACTGCCAGCAAGATGTTATTGATAATCAGTGCAGTTTCACGCGATGCGAGGGCAAAAACGCCTTTGGCTTCCATCGCGGCAGCACGCAAGGAAAACAAGATCAAGGCCCCGCCCATGAACACGCCAAGGATCATCAAGATGAACAGCCCGCGTTCGGGATCATTCGCAAAGGCATGAACCGAAGTGATCACGCCAGAGCGCACCAAGAATGTGCCGATCAAGGAAAAGCCAAAGGCAAGGATCGCCAATAAGATCGTCCAAGATTTCAAGGTTTCGCGCTTTTCCACCACGATCGCAGAATGCAGCAAGGCGGCGGCAAACAGCCATGGCATAAAGGATGCGTTTTCAACGGGATCCCAAAACCAAAAACCGCCCCAGCCGAGTTCATAATAGGCCCACCAAGACCCAAGAGCGATGCCGATTGTCAAAAAGACCCAAGCGGCCAATGTCCAAGGGCGCACCCAGCGCCCCCATGCCGCATCAACACGGCCTTCTAGAAGGGCGGCAACGGCGAAGGAAAAGGTCATGGAAAGGCCCACATACCCCAAGTACAAAAACGGCGGATGAAACGCGAGGCCAGGATCTTGCAGCAAGGGGTTCAAATCTTGGCCGTCCATAGGCGGGCGCGCCAAACGCGTGAACGGGTTCGATGTGAAAAGGGTAAAGGCCAAAAAGGCAACGCCGATTGATCCTTGGATTGCGATAACGCGCGCTTTCAAGGTGCTGGGCAGATTGCCGCCATAAACGGCAGCGGCCGCACCAAACAGCGCCAAGATCAAAATCCAAAGCAGCATAGACCCTTCGTGATTGCCCCAAACGCCTGCGATTTTATACAGCATCGGTTTCAGGGTGTGCGAATTTTCAACCACGAGTTTCACAGAAAAATCTGACAAAACAAAAGCATAGGTCAGCGCGGCAAAGGAAAAGGAGACCAGCACAAATTGCACCAAAGCCGCAGGAGCAGCGAAATCCATCAAAACGCGTCGACCAGATTGCGCCCCAATCAAAGGGACAACAGTCTGAACAATTGCGACGAAAAACGCCAATATGAGTGCAAAATGTCCAAGTTCGACCAACATGCAAGGTTCTCCCCAAACTGCAGCCACAGCGGCTGTTTTGAGAGTTGTACCCTGCTTGGCGCAGCGCGCCAATGGGATGCGCTACCATGTCGCAAAGAAGTGAGGCCAAACATGCAAGAAAGGAGGCCAATTGCCCCCTTTCTCACTGCCTCACCCCATCTTTTGGTACTGTGCTATACGGGTGTCACAGCACCAAAAGAACCCCTAGAGACAGCATTACTGCGCCCAAAACTGGCACCAAAAAGCTCATTCCATGAAAGCCAAATGACCCTTGGATCACAGCGAAATGCAACACTGCGCCAGCCATGAGCAAAGACAGGAAGAAAAACAAAACCGCAGCTTCAAGCCCCCAGTCAACGCTCATGCGCAGCTGTATGGCCCACCACCAGCCAAGTGTCAGGCCCAGCCCCGCCCAACTAAAGGACATGCCCAAAGCCAAAGGCGTGGCGCGCACTTGCCAAAGCCACAGAAAAGTGCCTGAGATTAATAAAGCCAAGATAGACACTGCCCCGTGGCCTACCAAAACCATTTGCGCGGGCCCCAAGGACAGCATGCCAGCAAGGGCGATGATCAAGATCACGCTGTATAAAGTCAGTGCTTGTTTCATTGTTTCAACATCTCCTTAACGGCCGCATCCAAGGCTTGCGCTGCGTCTTGGTTGCGACTTACAGCCCGTGCCAACGCATTCCCTGCAAGGAAATCCAGCAGCGCAGTTTTGCAGGCTGTCATATGTTTTTTCAGACATGTGATCATGAGTTTCACACCCCTCGCGGCAAGCGTTCGCGGATCATCGTCGTCATCTCGATCAAGATCTGCGAATTTTTGTCCAGAACAGCCCGTGTGGCCTGATCTTTTTGTAAGTCTCTGTATAAAAGGAAAAAAACCATGATAGCCCAAGGCCCGTGATCCGACAGAGCATTGATCAGCGCGTCACTCATCATGTTTACCCCTCCATGCCATCAGTGCTGGATTTTCTGCATCAAAGCCAAGAACATCACTGTCAGCCATCTGCCTAAGCGAGCTCGATGGCCCCGCCACATAGGGGCTTTGGCCAATCGGTTTGGCTTGTGCCGATGCGCCCGCTTCTAAGGCGCGCAGGGCCTCCAAGGATCGGATATTCGCCGTCACGATTGGCGCTTGAGCAACGGTTGCTGCAATAGAGCGTTGAAAATCTTGCCCAGAGGCCTGATAGCGCGCACCGAAATAAAAGCTGACAATCGCCCCCATGAGCCACCACAAGGGTTCTGGGATCAGCGCGATCCCTTGCATACGGCTGGCAAACCAGATCGGATTGACCATCGCCGTGACGCAAAGCCCGATGGTGCCAAAGGCCATCAAAGGGCGCGGAATGCGGTTGAGACCATCCATAAACCGATCAAAGCGCCCTGTGCGTGCAATGGCGAATTCTTTGGCGAATTGATCCATTGCAGCAGCGCGCAACTGGGTTTCGCGTGCAGACCCATTTTCCGCATTTTCTAAAAACACTTCAGCTGTTTCTTTGATCACATTTCGCGAACCGCCGAATACAAGCTGTGCCAGTGAAGAAACTATCCCCATGACGCCACCCGCGCTGCATGTTCCGCATCGGTTAAATGATAGCGGCGAGAGATGAATTCTTCGGCCCGCGTAATCCAGCCACCTTTGCCCCCATCGCGGCGGCGCGCATATTTGCGACTTTTGGGGCGCTTATCCGCCAAAGCGTAGTAATAATTGCGCCGTGCAATGCCAAAGGCGTCATTCAGGTGATCGGGTGCAAGGGATTGCGCAATCATGCAGGCTTCAATGGTCTGCTGGCCAATGACGCCATCGACCACGATGCGTTGCCCCATATCGACCAAAAGCCGTTGCAAAATGCGCACCGCATTCGATCCTGCATTCACATACATATCAAACACGCTGGCGTGCAGAACTTTCGGTAATTCATCAATGCGTGGTCCATTGAAATAATGGTCCACAAAGATGTCGCAAGCTTGTTCTTTGCTGATCAGCCGCACATCCGCTGAGGTAACACGGCCGTCACCATCATTGTCGATGCCTAGCCTGCGCAAGGTGCCAATCGTGACACCAAATTTGGTTGCCCCGCCCAGATCATCAGGATCATCAACGTAACCGCCCTCACGAGCGATAATTTCATTCGCTATGTCTTGTATCGTTTTCATATGCCCAAACCCACCAATTTGATGAGTTCAGGCTGACTGAAAATAGTTAACGCTGCCGGACCAGAGCGTTCGGCAGCGCTCTATTCAGGATCAGCTGAGGGTTGAAAAACCCCTTGGTCTTTCAGCGCATCCACGACTTCTTTTGGCATGTAAGTTTCGTCATGTTTGGCCAAAATTTCTGAGGCAACAAAGACACCATCTTGCAGTGTGCCTGTGCCGATCATGCCTTGATTTTCTTCAAATAAATCAGGCAAAACCCCCGTAAATCTCACGGGTATATCTGTGGTTGTATCGGTCACGCTAAAGGTTACAGCAGTGCCCGTTCCACGGACCAAACTGCCCTCAAGCACCAAGCCGCCAATGCGAAACACCTCGCCTTTGCGGGGCGGATCTTCCACAACTTGCGTGGGGGATCTAAAGAGGTTGATTCCATCTTTAAAGGCAAAACCAATCAAAGCAGTCGCAAGCACAAGCGCCACGACAGCCACGGAAATGATCTGAATGCGACGTTGTTTTTTCAAACTTTTCATTGGAGACCCTCGACAATTACGCGCAAGATTTACGGATAGACAGGTGCCAAAGTCAGCCCTGTGACTTCATCCAAGCCCAACATCAAATTGGCATTTTGCAGCGCTTGGCCTGATGATCCTTTGGTCAAATTGTCCAAAGCGGCTATCACAATAGCGCGTCCAGTGCGACGATCTGCGACCACTCCGATATGGCAGTAATTGGAGGCGCGCACATGTTTCAGCGCAGGCACTTCCCCCATGGGCAGCACTTCGATGAAAGATTCGTCTTTATATTGCGCCACCAAAGTCTCATGGATCACTTGCGCATCGCCTTTGACATAGGCCGTGGCCAAAATACCGTGCGTGGCGGGAATCAAATGCGGTGTGAATTGAATTTCAACAGGGCGCCCCGCAATTTTGGAAAACTCTTGATCAAACTCGCCCAAGTGACGGTGTTTGCCTCCAACAGAATAGCCAAAGGCATTGTCGTGCAATTCGCCAAACAAAAAAGGTTCTTTCAATGACCGCCCTGCGCCAGAGACACCGACTTTGAGATCCAAAATAATGTCATCAAGATCAATCACATCCGCGCCGATAAGCGGACGTAGGATGAATTGACCTGTCGCAGCGTTGCAGCCAGTCCCAGCCACAAGCCGCGCTGATTTGATTTCGTCGCGGTAAAATTCGGTCAGGCCATATACAGCTTCTTTTTGCATCTCTATGGCAGAATGGGGCTGCCCATACCATTTCGCATAGCTTTCAGGGTCACGCAGACGGAAATCAGCCGACAGATCGACGATTTTCAAATCTGTTGGCAGTTTCGAAATAACAGCCTGTGATGTGGCATGGGGCAAGGCACAAAAAGCCAGATCAACATCTGCAAAGTTGATATCGTCAATTTTACAAAGCGCAGGCAAATCAAGATGACGCAGATGCGGATAGACCTCAGACATCGCCATGCCCGCTTTGCGGTCGCCAGACAGGGCCACGATATCCATCATAGGATGGGTGGAAATCAAACGAACAAGTTCAGCACCCGTATAGCCAGAGGCACCGAGAATAGCGATTTTATAGGTCATGTGGTCTCTCTTTGATCCAATATAAGGCCCAGCCTTATGCCAATGCGCCCTATGTAAGGACAGTCACAGCAAAGCGCAATTGCGGGCCACGCGTCACTTTGATCACGCGTTTTGAAATTCAACCTTGCGCTTCAAAAAACGCGTCGCACCGCGGCTGACTTTTGCAGGGTCTCCCGTGGTCAAAAACAAACGCTGCGTGCCTTTCCCAACCATTTCGGGGCGTCGGTCCAGATAGTCGGCCAAGCTTTCGGCAACCAGATTGGCCTGTGAGAATACTTTTACATCCGCGCCCAAAGCGTCTTGGAATTCGCTTTCCATAATAGGGTAATGCGTGCAGCCCAAAATCGCCGCATCAGGTTTGGGCAACTTGCGTTTGAGTGCATCGACATGGCTGCGCACCAATGCATCGGCCAAAATCATATCGCCATCTTCGATCGCATCCACGACCCCGCCGCAGGCTTGCGCTTCGACATCGACACCGATTGCCCGAAAGGCCAATTCGCGCTGAAACGCACGCGATGCCACGGTGGCAGGTGTGGCAAACAAAGCAACGGATTTAACAGCCACCTCAGTGGGGGGCGAATTGTCACCCCAATTGCGTTCAGTCAGGGCTTCGATCAGCGGCACGAAAACGCCCAAGACGCGCTTGTCATTCGGAATCCAGCTTTCCTGCATCCGACGTAAAGCCGCAGCTGAGGCAGTATTGCACGCCAAAATCACCAAATCACAGCCCGCGTCCCAAAGGCGTTCGACAGCTTTCGTTGTGAGCTCGTAAATGTCATCCGCATCGCGCACACCATATGGGGCATGTGCGTTATCGCCGAAATAGACCAATGGCACATCGGGCAAGCGCTTATTTACCGCGTCATAAACCGTTAAACCACCAAGACCACTGTCAAAAATACCAACTGCCATATCAAAACTGGTCCTTTAGACCCCTGCGCGAAGCTGTCTTCGCTTTTGTTATATCTGCGTGACAACGTCATCTCCTTGACCGCCTTCGTCAAGGGGGTGCGGCGACATGCATCGCGATTGTGACAGGAAAAACGCCCCCAATTTCAATGATTTTGACAGGTCATTTCAGCGCTAAAGGCAGCAAAACGCGCAAGGATCGATCAAATCAGAAAAATCTTAGTGAAACCTATGCAAATATGCCATTCTTCCCTTGCGCATCCCGTGCAAAACCCGTCACAGAGCGCAAAATCCTCGCTTTTAGGTGAGTTGCACTTATATTGTCAGAGGAAGAGGAAAAAGGTTTCGGGTATGGATTGGGACAAGTTACGCATTTTTCATGCAGTTGCAGATGCAGGATCACTCACACATGCAGGCGATACGCTGCACCTAAGTCAATCCGCCGTTTCGCGCCAGATACGTGCGCTCGAAGAATCGCTTAGCACGACATTGTTTCACCGCCATGCGCGTGGTCTTATTCTAACCGAACAAGGTGAATTGCTATTTGACGCAACCCGCGCCATGGCAAAGCGCCTTGATGCAGCCGCAGCCCGCATTAAAGACAGCGAAGAAGAAGTCTACGGCGAACTGCGCGTCACAACCGCCACGGGGTTTGGCACGCTTTGGCTGGCACCACGCCTGAGCAAGCTTTACGATAAATATCCAGACCTAACGATTGATCTCATGCTAGAAGAACGCGTGTTGGATTTGCCTATGCGCGAAGCCGATGTGGCCATCCGCATGAAAGAGCCGTCACAAGCAGATTTGATCCGCAAACGCTTGATGAACATTCGTATGCGTATGTTCGCCACACAAAGCTATTTGGATAAATACGGCACACCAAAAGATCTTGACGATTTGGGCGACCACCGCCTGATCTCGCAAAACCCTTCATCCGCACAAGTGGCAGCAGGCGCAAGCTTGACGCACGAACTAACCGAACACACTGCCAAATCACGTTTGTTCGTAAACAACTACTTTGGCGTCTTGCAAGCAGTGCTCAATGATCTTGGAATCGGTGTTTTGCCAGATTACTTGGTCGATAGCGCGCCACGGTTGGTGCGTATCTTGGAGGATGTAGAAAGCAACGAAGTACCTGTTTTCTTGGCCTACCCCGAAGAGCTGCGCCATTCTAAGCGTATCGAAGTGTTCCGCGATTTCGTAACCTCAGAAATCACAGATTATCGTCGCCGCTTGCGTGATGACAGCTAGCAAGCGCCCCAGCTTGACGTTTTGCAAATAGATTAAGTGCCGCGCCACCCGCGCGATACACAAAGACGCGTGGCGCGCCTTGTCATTCGAATCTCACTATATACCGCCACCGATATGCAATATGCGCATAGCGGCTTTGCGCCTATTTTAACAGTTCGCCCTTGAAGGATTCACAAAGCGCACATAAATCAGTCATCGAAGCGGCTGATAGAGGAAACTCTTAGCAGCTTCACCTCCCTGTTGGACTTGGGCCGAGCTTATGCTCGGCCTTTTTTTTCACTTGATGTATGCACCCCTGCCGAATTCCTCTCCGCTCAAAGCGCCCTAGCCGCAGATTCGCGCGATTATCTTTCATATAGGCGTAAAATGCATCGCTTCAGGCAGATTCCCTGCATCTGCCCTCTTTCCCAAAGGCCAGCGATAGCCTAAGAGAACGCCTGACTGAGACATGCTTTAGCGCAAGTACAAGTGATGCACTGCGCAAGGCTCTGATCACCTTTTGGGGGACTTTCCATGACCGATCCGAAAATTACCGATGATTTGATTGCCGCACATGGCCTGAACGGCGAAGAATATGCGCGAATCTTAGAAATCATGGGCCGCGAGCCGACCTACACCGAGCTCGGCATTTTCTCGGCCATGTGGAATGAACATTGTTCCTACAAATCCTCCAAGAAACATCTGCGCGGCCTGCCTGTCGATGGCCCCCAAGTGATCTGCGGTCCAGGCGAAAACGCAGGCATCGTTGATATCGGCGATGGTCAATGCGTTGTGTTCAAAATGGAAAGCCACAACCACCCCTCTTACATTGAACCATACCAAGGTGCTGCGACTGGCGTTGGCGGCATTTTGCGCGATGTGTTTACCATGGGCGCGCGTCCGATCGCGGCGATGAACTCATTGTCCTTTGGCGTCAAAGAGCACCACAAAACTAAGCAGTTGGTTCACGGTGTTGTCGAAGGTGTGGGCGGCTACGGCAACTGTTTCGGCGTGCCGACTGTTGGCGGCGAAGTGCGTTTCCACTCTGCTTACAATGGCAACTGCCTTGTGAACGCTTTTGCAGCTGGCTTGGCGGACACCGACAAGATTTTCTACTCAGCCGCTTCTGGTGTGGGCATGCCTGTAGTCTACTTGGGCGCGAAAACAGGTCGTGATGGCGTGGGCGGGGCAACTATGGCCTCAGCTGAATTCGACGACACAATCGAAGAAAAACGCCCCACAGTGCAAGTCGGTGACCCCTTCACCGAAAAGCGCTTGATGGAAGCCACATTGGAATTGATGGCCACAGGCGCTGTGATTTCGATCCAAGACATGGGCGCCGCTGGATTGACCTGTTCTGCCGTTGAAATGGGGGACAAAGGCAAATTGGGCGTGCGTCTTGATCTTGAAAACGTGCCGCAGCGCGAACTCAACATGACCGCCTATGAAATGATGCTGTCAGAATCTCAAGAACGCATGTTGATGGTGCTCAAACCAGAACTTGAAGCCGAAGCGCGCGCTGTGTTTGAAAAATGGGATCTGGATTTTGCCATCGTTGGTGAAACCCTTGAAGAAGATCGCTTTTTGATCATGCATAACGGCGAAGTCAAAGGTGACTTGCCTTTGTCGACACTTGCCTCATCAGCTCCAGAATACGATCGCCCATGGGTGCCAACACCTGCGGCAGAACCTTTGGCGGATGTTCCTAGCATTGATCCAATCGACGGCTTGAAAGCCCTGCTTGCATCGCCAAACTACGCAAATAAATCATGGGTGTATGAGCAATACGACAGCCAAGTCATGGGCGACACTGTGCGCACACCTGGCCTTGGCGCGGGCGTGATCCGCGTGCATGACACGCCAAAAATGCTGGCCTTCACATCGGATGTGACGCCGCGCTACGTCAAAGCCAACCCTGTTGAAGGCGGCAAACAAGCCGTGGCCGAAGCCTACCGCAACCTCACAGCCGTCGGGGCGAAACCACTGGCCACGACCGACAACCTGAACTTCGGCAACCCTGAAAAGCCTGAAATCATGGGCCAATTCGTGGGCGCCCTGCAGGGTATCGGCGAAGCCGTGAAATTCCTAGATATGCCCATCGTGTCTGGCAACGTGTCCTTGTACAATGAAACCGATGGCGTTGGTATTTTGCCAACCCCCACCATCGGCGCTGTTGGCCTGATTGCAAATGAAGATGAATTGATCGCAGGTCTGGCAAATGACGGCGATCTGGCCGTTGTGATTGGCGGCACAGGCACGCATCTGGGTCAATCTGCTTTGCTGGCCGAAGTGTTCAACCGCGAAGACGGCGATGCGCCCCATGTCGATCTGGCCCTCGAACAGCTCAACGGTGAATTCCTTAAAGCCAACCGGAGCTTGATCAATGCGGCCACAGATTTGTCAGATGGTGGTCTGGCTTTGGCGGCATTCGAACTGGCAGACAAAGCTGGCCTTGGCCTTACATTGGACAGCGGTGACACGGCTGAATTGTTTGGCGAAGATCAAGCGCGCTACCTTGTGGCCTGTTCTTTCGATCAAGCCGAAGCGCTCATGGTTGCAGCGGGTCAAGCGGGCGTCACACTAACAACCGTTGGTAAGTTCGGCGGTGACACGGTGAAACTTGGCGGATCAGATGCACCACTTGCGACCCTCAGCGCAGTCTTCAACGGCACATTCGCTGAAACCTTCGCCTAAACTGTCATCTAAGATACATCCTATAGGCCCGCGCAATCGTGCGGGCCTTATGCATTTACAGCCCAGAGCACCCCAAAACAGCCAAGGACGGATCTATGGATATTCCCCAGCTCACTTCCGATTGCAGCCAATGCGCTGGACTTTGCTGTATCGGGCTGTCATTTCAACAAGGCGATGACTTTGCCATCGACAAACCTTCAGGCACGCCCTGCCCCAACCTTGATCAATCGCATCGCTGCAAAATCCATGCCGACTTAAAAGATAAAGGTTTCGAAGGCTGCATCAAATTCGATTGCGCAGGGGCTGGTCAAAGGGTCACGCAAATGCGGTTTAACGGTGAAACATGGCAAGACCACCCCGAATTGATCTTTGCCATGATGCGCGATTTCGAAAACCTACGCCCCTTGCATGAACGGTTGCAACAATTGGTCGAAGCTGGTGCGAAATCACTCCCAGATGCGCTGGAATCAGAACGCATTGCCCTGATTGCGCGCACATCGCGCGTTTGGGCCGATACCGATAGTTTGCGCAAGCGGTTCAACACATTTTTAAAAGCCGTGGCAAAAACACAGACATCTTAATCACGACTGCACCTTGCAGGCACGCGCGCAGCGTCTTACATTTCCCCTAACACCGATCCCTTGAAGGAGCGCCTAATGGCCATCACTGCCGCAGATATCGAAACCCTAATCCGCACAGCTTTTCCTGACGCATCAATTGTCGTGCAAGGCGATGACGGACAACATTTCGCAGCCGAAGTGATTGATGAAAGCTTTCGCGGCAAAAACCGCGTACAACAACAGCGTGCGGTCAACGCAGCTTTGAAAGCCGAAATTGATAGCGGCAATCTGCACGCTTTGGCGCTGTCTACACGCGCCCCCGAATAATATTGACCGAATTTGCCGCGTGATGCGCGGCGCATAATCGAAAGGTGGACCCATGTCCGACGCACAAGCCACGATCCAAAAGACCGTCACAGAAAACGATGTCGTTTTGTTCATGAAGGGCGATAAAATGATGCCGCAATGTGGGTTTTCATCCCGCGTGGCTGGCGTTTTGAACTTTATGGGCGTTGATTATCACGATGTGAATGTTCTGGCTGACGCCGATATTCGCCAAGGCATCAAAGACTATTCAGATTGGCCAACCATCCCACAACTCTACGTCAAAGGCGAGTTTGTTGGCGGATGTGACATCATCACTGAAATGACTTTGTCAGGCGAATTGGACACATTGTTTGAAACAAACGGCGTCGCATTCGACAAAGAAAAAGCAGATCAAGTGCGCGCAGCAAACGCGTAAGCATCAGATTTAAAAAATTAAAAAGGCGGGAAAGTTATCTTTCCCGCCTTTTTCATGTCTGAAAGCCTGCGCTTAAGACGACAGGCCTACGCGGTCTTCCAAGGCTGCTGCCATTGCTTCCGTACGGGCCGCCAGTTCTGCAAATGTGTCATTCACTTCGGCAGGCACAACAGGCACTTCGATCCGTTCAGGTTCAGGTGCGGGCGCAGAGCGCAATTCTTCGATCAAAGCTTCTTGAGCGCCAAGTTTGGCCTCCAAGGCGCGCATCTGTTCTTCCATGCCAGCAGTCTTATCCGCCAGCATCAAGCCTGACATCAGCAACATACGTGCTTCGGGCAAACGGCCGATTTGACTTGATAGAACGGTCGCCTCATTGTCCAAAAACTGCGCAGCAGATTTCAAAAAATGTTCCTCGCCTTCTTGGCAAGCCACTTCAAATTCACGCCCACCAATGGTGATTTTAATCTCTGGCATCTTATACCTCCTCTTGCGGGGCTTGCGTCATGTCAGGTGCTGGAGTCGCTGAAACGCTTGCGGGCCTATCCGCAACATAGGGCTTTAACTCTGTCAAAATCGCACCAAGTTCAGCCAAATCCGACTCGCGGCCCGCTTTCAGTGCAGCCAATTCGGTCATCAAAGCCGTATTGACCAAAGACGGATCCCCCATAGCATTGATATTTGCCTCACGCAGCGCGGTGTTATTTTCGCGCAATTGCCCATTCACGCTGCGCAGCTTTTGCAACTCAGCGTCATGTGCGATCATTTGCGTGCGCAGGGTTTCCACCTCGGCCTCTAATGCGGCCACATGGTTTTCTTGTTTCTCATGCACAGCGCGCACGCGTTGCTCAAGCTGCGCATTGGTTTCGCGCTCAGCCTCCAGCGTTTCTTGCAAACGGCCCATCTCTGCGGCCATTTCTTCGGAGGCAATGCCACCATTCGCAGTTGCGGCTTGTTCTTCGGCCATGGCAACCGCCCGTCCGATACGTTCAAGGGCTGCCGTGATCCGTGTTTCAAATTGGGAAATTTCGCTCATTGCCACATACCTGTCACCTAAGTCTTATATCGGCCATAGTTAAATTGCTTACATCAATTGGCCCTATGCTTCGGCCCCTAAAATACAGTTAAAGGCAGATTGCTTTACGCAGGTTTCAACCTGAACAAAACGACATAGGTCATTGAAAAACAAAGACCGTTCGATTCGCAAGATAGCCTATGACAGAAGCTTTACCAACTGCTTGGGCAAAATTTGCCGAAAAGCGACCATAAAGCTGACTAAAATACGCTGACTATACGCGCAATCGTGACTGTCTGGCTTGCACTTTTGCCGAACATCGTTATCACCAAATGCGAATGGCTGTGACCATTGAAAGCCTTTTCGGGGGCACAGTCGCCAAGTTCGAGCAAGGAGATCCACCCGTGGACATCGCCAAACTGCGCACGGCGCACCCTGAACACTGGATGCGCGCTGCAGCCATCCGTACTTTGACACTAGATGCAGTTGCTGCCGCAAACTCAGGTCACTCAGGCATGCCAATGGGCATGGCTGATGTGGCAACAGTTTTGTTTGAAAAGCACCTGAAATTCGATGCCTCTGCCCCTTTGTGGCACGATCGTGATCGCTTTATCTTGTCAGCGGGCCACGGGTCCATGTTGGTCTATTCTTTGCTCTACCTCACAGGCTATGCGGAAATGCCATTGGAAGAAGTGAAAAACTTCAGGCAGATGAACGCAAAAACAGCGGGTCACCCTGAAAACTTCTTGTTGGACGGCGTTGAAACGACCACAGGCCCATTGGGACAAGGTATTGCCAATGCTGTTGGCTTTGCCATCGCAGAAGAAACTTTGCGCGCGCGTTTCGGTAAAAAACTGCAAGACCACTACACATATTGTATTGCGGGTGATGGATGCTTGATGGAAGGCATTTCCCATGAAGCAATCGCGCTTGCTGGTCGTCAAAAGCTCAGCAAATTGATCGTGTTCTGGGACAACAACAACATCACCATTGATGGCACTGTTGATCTGTCTGATCGCACAGATCAGCCTCAGCGTTTCAAAGCTGCAGGTTGGCATGTGCAAGAAATCGATGGTCACGATCCAGAGGCAATCGATGCCGCGATCACAGCCGCGAAAAACACAGGCAAGCCTTCTATGATTGCGTGCAAAACGCACATCGCTTTGGGCCATGCACAGCAAGACACATCCAAAGGCCACGGCGCTTTGACCGATGCGGATCAAATGAAAGCCGCGAAGGAAGCTTACGGCTGGACAGCAGCGCCATTTGAAGTGCCTGCAGAGATCAAAGCACAGTGGGAAGCCATCGGGTCACGTGGTCGCGAAGAACGTGCCGCATGGGAAGCGCGCCTTGATGAACAATCAGACCGCCGCAAAGCCGAATTCGCCCGCACATTTGCAGGCGAAGCGCCCAACAAACTGTCCTCAGTCATCCGCGCTTTGAAAAAGCAAATTTCCGAAAGCGCCCCGAAGGTTGCCACACGCAAATCATCCGAAATGGTGTTGGAAGTGGTCAACCCCGTGTTGCCTGAAACCATCGGCGGCTCTGCTGATTTGACAGGATCAAACAACACATTGACTGCGGATATGGGTACATTTGACGAGACCAACCGCAAAGGTCGCTACATCTACTACGGCATCCGTGAACACGGTATGGCGGCTGCGATGAACGGCATGGCGCTGCACGGTGGTGTGCGTCCTTACGGTGGCACATTCTTCTGTTTCACAGACTACGCCCGCCCTGCGATGCGCCTGTCTGCTTTGATGCAAGTGCCTGTCACTTACGTGATGACCCACGACTCCATCGGTCTTGGCGAAGACGGCCCAACACACCAGCCTGTTGAGCATTTGGCCATTTGTCGCGCCACACCAAACACATTGACCATCCGCCCATGTGATACTGTGGAAACGGCTGAAGCTTGGGAAATCGCCCTGACATCGCAAAAAACGCCAACGGTTTTGGCGCTCACACGCCAAGGCCTGCCAACTTTGCGTAAAGACCACAAAGTGAAAAACTTGGTCGCACAAGGCGGTTATGTTTTGGCCGATTCTGATGGCAAACGCCAAGCGATCTTGATCGCAACAGGGTCTGAAGTCGAAATCGCAATGAAAGCCCGCGACATTTTGCAAGAGGCAGGCATCGGCACACGCGTTGTTTCTATGCCCTGTATGGAATTGTTCGCAGAGCAAGATCTGGCTTATCGCCGCAAAGTTCTGCCAGCAGGCCCTGTGCGTGTTGGTGTTGAAGCTGGCGCACGCGCTGGCGGTTGGGACAAACTGCTCTTGGGCGAACGTGGGCGTGAGCAAAAACAAGCCTTTGTTGGTTTGGATCGCTTTGGTGCCTCTGCTCCGATTGATGAGCTCTATGAGAAATTCGGCATCACTGCTGAAAACGTGGTGGCGCAGGTCAAAGCCCTTTTGGCATAAGCCATCTCACAGAAAACGAATTGGAAAGCCCGTGCAAGATTGCGCGGGCTTTTTTCGTGGAAAATACATGTTGATCTTTGATGTCTTCAATGCGCGCAGCGAGCAATCCCCCCTTTCACATCCCATCTGACACCAAGATCACACCTGTTAGCGCAACCACCCCATGTTTACGCTAACATGTTGGCGCTAAACGTCTTTTTTTACCACCAGCCTTCCCCTATACGAACCAAGACAGGCCAAGGGCGGCCCCCCAAAGCCTGTCACGAGATCGCATAAATCTGAGCGGTGACCCCCGTCGCCGAAGAGAGCACCAGGAGACACGCAAATGACCATTCGCCTAGGGATCAACGGCTTTGGCCGCATCGGACGCTGCACATTGGCGCATATCGCCGAAGCCGCGCGCAACGATGTCGAAGTTGTAAAAATCAACGCAACTGGCCCGATTGAAACCAACGCGCATTTGCTCAAATACGATTCAGTCCATGGTCGGTTCGGCGGTAATATCCGTGTTGAGGGCGATACAATGGATTTGGGCCGTGGCCCGATCAAAGTGATGTCCACCTACGATCCACAGGAATTGGATTGGGAAGGTGTCGACGTCGTTTTGGAATGCACAGGCAAATTCAATGACGGTTTAAAATCGGCTGTTCACTTGGATCGCGGTGCGAAAAAAGTGCTTATCTCTGCGCCTGCGACCAATGTGGACCGCACGGTTGTATACGGTGTGAACCACCGCGATATGCTGGCCGATGAGCGCATGATTTCCAACGGCTCTTGCACCACCAATTGCCTAGCGCCTTTGGCAAAAGTGTTGAACGATGCAGTGGGCATCGAAAGCGGCATCATGACAACAATCCATTCTTACACGGGCGACCAGCCCGCCTTGGATCGTCGTCACAATGATCTTTACCGTGCGCGTGCGGCCGCAATGGCGATGATCCCGACATCAACAGGTGCAGCAAAAGCGCTTGGTCTGGTTTTGCCCGAACTTGCAGGCAAACTTGATGGCACATCTATGCGCGTTCCGACACCAAATGTATCCGCTGTCGATTTGACTTTCCAAGCTGGGAAAGACGTCACCGTCAACGATATCAATGAAATCGTGCGCGAAGCCGCCAACGGCTACATGGGCATGGTTTTGGGCTATGACGATGAGCCAAAGGTCTCCATCGACTTCAACCATACCTCAGACAGTTCCATTTTCGCACCTGATCAGACCAAGGTCGTAGGGCGGACTGTGCGCGTTTTGGCATGGTACGACAACGAATGGGGCTTTTCGTCGCGTATGGCAGACGTGGCAGGCGCTATGGGCCACTTGATGCACTAAACGTCACGACCGGTTAAATCGCAAAATCCCAGTGATTGTTTGATCGCTGGGATTTTTTGTGGGCCATACAGCCCAACTGGCAGCCCCACTAGCAGCTCGACTGGAACCGTATTATTTTTTACACGTGGCGGGCTTTTCATCCTTTTGCGCTTACGTCATGGTATCCACGATAAAAAGGACACTGCCAAATGGACCGCCTTTCAACAGCTTTAGCTTTACTCATCGTGATCTCGGTCGCGCTTGATATCATGTTCAATAGCGGCGCGGCTTCATTATTTTTAGCACGAAAATTCATGTCTTTGAGTGATCTCGTGGCATTTTGGCGCTAAATTTACTGCTTTTTCGGTTGACCTTTTGGGCTGAATAGCGATGTTAGCGTTAACGCAAAAGGTGCCTTCACCTTTGCCAAAGGACAGTAAGGCTGTCAGAATTATAGCGTCAAGGAGTTGCTGAAATGGCGGTAAAAGTCGCAATCAATGGATTTGGTCGGATCGGTCGTAATGTTTTGCGTGCCATCATCGAATCTGGTCGTACAGACATCGAAGTGATCGCAATCAACGATCTTGGCCCAGTGGCCACCAATGCACATCTATTGCAATATGATTCAGTCCACGGCCGCTTCCCTTTCGAAGTGACCCACACTGAAGACACCATCGACGTGGGCCGCGGCCCGATGAAAGTGACAGCCATCCGCAACCCTGCGGACCTGCCTTGGTCAGATGTTGACGTGGTCATGGAATGTACGGGCATCTTTACATCCAAAGAAGCCTGCCAAGCGCATCTTGATAACGGATCTTCCCGCGTGTTGATTTCTGCGCCAGGCAAAGACGCTGACAAAACCATCGTGTTTGGTGTGAACCACGACCAATTGACTGCCGACGACATCGTTGTGTCCAACGCATCTTGCACAACCAACTGTCTGTCCCCTGTGGCCAAAGTTCTCAACGACAACATCGGTATCGTTAAAGGCTTTATGACCACGATCCACTCCTACACGGGCGATCAGCCGACTTTGGACACGATGCACAAAGACCTCTACCGCGCACGTGCGGCAGCTTTGTCTATGATCCCGACATCCACGGGTGCTGCGAAAGCTGTGGGCCTTGTTTTGCCAGAATTGAACGGCAAACTCGACGGCGTTTCTATCCGCGTCCCCACACCGAATGTTTCTGTTGTAGACCTCACATTCGAAGCGGCACGTGACACGACTATCGAAGAAGTAAATCAGTTGATCCGTGACGCGGCCAACGGTCCGTTCAAAGGCGTACTTGGCTACACCGACGCGCCTCTCGTTTCATCCGACTTCAACCACGATCCCCATTCATCCATCTTCCACACAGACCAAACTAAGGTCATGGAAGGCACAATGGTACGGATTTTGACATGGTACGACAACGAATGGGGTTTCTCTAACCGTATGTCAGATACAGCCGTCGCTATGGGTAAATTCCTGTAAGGGCTGACGATTAGACCTGTGGAAGCCCTGCTAAAGCAGGACTTTCTCAACCGTATGTCAGATACAGCCGTCGCTATGGGCAAGTTCCTATAAGGGCTGACGATTAGACCTGTGGAAACCCTGCTAAAGCAGGACTTTCGCAACCGTATGTCAGATACAGCCGCAGCTCATGGGCAAGTTCCTGTAAAGACTGACGTCTAGACCTGTGGAAAAGCCCTGCCAAGTGCGGGGCTTTTTTGTAACCGTATGTCAGATACAGCCGCAGCTCATGGGTAAATTCCTATAAAGACTGACGTCGAGACCTTTGGAAATGCCCCGCCAAGTGCGGGGCTTTTTCATATCAGGTGGCAACAGCATCACTGTTGAAAAGGAATTGCGCAATAGTTTCAATATAACGGGAAACTGCGTTGATAGATTGGCCGAACCCCTTATATATCAAACGCCACCCGCATGCCCCGCCCCGACCTTAGACAGATGTGATGCCCGTTAAAATGCTTGATTTTCAAACGATACTGAGCGAATTCATCACCCTATGGGTGGTCATTGATCCAATCGGCACCCTTCCCGTTTTCATCGCGGCGACGGCGTCTCTTAGCCCACGCTTGTCGCGCTCTGTCGCCATCAGATCGACAGTGGTTGCTTTTGTCATCTTGTTGGTCTTCATTATGTTTGGCCAAATCGTGCTCGATGCTTTGGGATTGGGTCTGCCCTCATTCCAAATCGCGGGCGGCATGGTGCTATTCTTATTTGCGATGATGATGATTTTTGGCGATGGGAAACCCGCCCAAGAAGAAAACCTGAGCAAACCCAAATCGGTGTCGCCAGCGCTACTCGCGCGCCGCGTGGCAGTGTTTCCGCTGGCCATGCCGTCAATCGCTTCGCCTGGCGCGATGCTGGCCGTGGTCATGTTGACAGATAACGACCGTTTTTCCATTGCCCATCAAGCAATGACAGCGGCAACTATGACCGTGGTTTTGCTGATCACCTTGATTATTTTGCTGGCAGCAGCGCCCATCTTGAAAGTCTTACGCGACACAGGGGCGGCCATTGTCAGCCGTGTTATGGGCATGGTTTTGGCCGCAGTGGCAGTTGATACGGTTTTGCAAGGCTTTGTCGCGATTGGTGTTATCCCGCCTTTTTAATCAGGGCGCGATCCATCGCAGGCAGACATCAATAGCGCGTTAGCTTTTGTATTTGTGCAAAAGGCGTGCCTCAACATCAGGGGCAACGAACTTTGACACATCCCCGCCAAGTCGGGCAATTTCTTTCACCAGTTTCGACGCAATAGCTTGGTGACGCGCTTCGGCCATCAAAAACACTGTTTCGATGGAATCGTCCAAAGCCCTATTCATGCCAACCATTTGATATTCATATTCAAAATCGGCAACAGCACGCAGACCACGTACAATCACTGACGCCCCCACATCTGCGGCACATTGGATCAATAGGTTTTCAAACGGGTGCACCACAACTTCGCAGCCTGTTTCATCGGAAAGTCGCGCACACATGGGCTGCAACATTTCCACACGCTCTTCGAGCGAAAACAGCGGGCCTTTGTCGCGATTGATTGCAACACCAATGACCAAGCGATCCACCAAAGCACAACCACGACGAATGATGTCAAAATGCCCGTGCGTGACTGGATCGAAGGTTCCAGGATATAGTCCAATGCGCATTGCAATCTCCCTTTAATGATCGCAAGCAACAATATTGTGTAACAAATTGCAAGCACTAGCAGACATGTGCGGCCTATCAGGTCAAATCTCTACGCCCTACAGCAAAAACCGCATGCCCCAAACAGAGCAAACCCGACGCCTGTTTGGAGCAACCGTGAAAGTCAAAAGGGCATCAATGCCCCATAATCATGCCTTCAAGCGCGGAATTTTCCATCGCGAGCTCAGCCAAACGTGCTGAAACAACATCACCGATAGAGACAAGTCCAACCAAGTCACCCTTATCGATGACAGGCATGTGGCGGAACCGCCCTGTGCTCATGCGTTCAAGCACAGCCAAAGCCGTATCATCGGGGGCGCAGACTTGCAGTTTTTGCGTCATGAGGTCTGATACTTTTAGGTTTAAAACCTCTGCGCCGACTTTTCCAAGTTCGCGCACAATATCGCGTTCAGACAGAATTCCATCATAGCCAGCCCCGCCAGATTGAACGATAATCGCGCCAATGCGCTTGGACGACAAAATCTCTGCCGCATCGGCGATCGTTTTATCTGGCGCGATGGTCACCGTCTGGGTGATGGCTTTTTCTTTTAAAATCTGACCAACTAACATAGGTTCTCCTTCAATTCCCCGCTCCTGTGTTAAGGGTCTGTTACGAAAGAGCTTCTGTCAAGCTTCTCCTTCAAGCTCCTCCACCACAGTTTTCATTTCGCTCACCAATAGTTCCGCAAAGCGCGACAAACGTTCGACCTTGCGATCATCGGCGTGACGGATCAGATAAAACGAACGCTGCAGACGGAATTCATTCGGCAAAATCCGCACCATACGCTGGACATGCGGCAGACAAAAATCATGCACAACACCAACGCCAAGACCAGCTTTCACCATGTTCAGCTGCACAGACACCGAATTGGAAGACACCCCTAAGCGCTGAACGCCCAGAGTGTCGAGATAGTCCAGTTCTTTATCAAAAATCAGATCAGGCACATAACCGACAACTTTGTGATCTTTGATATCAGCCAATGTTGTGATCTCGTTTTCTTGGCGCAGGTACCAACGCATGGCGGCCAAAGACAGGTGATAATCCGTGATCTTTTGCACCAAAAGGCGTCCCGTTTGCGGCGCGCTGACTGAAATCACCATATCTGCTTCACGTTTAGACAGGCTGATCACCCTTGGCAGCGCGACGACTTGCACTTCCAAATCAGGATGCAACGCCGCAATACGTGCCAAAACCCGCGGCAAGACAAAGTTCGCACATCCGTCAGGCGCTCCAACGCGGATCACACCAGACAGTGTTTCGCCACCACCTTCCAAATCGGAGGTTCCCAAAGTGACAGCTTTTTCGGCCTCTTCGGCATGCGCCAGCAAACGCGCCCCGTCACGGGTGAGCTCATAACCTTGTGGTGATTTCGCAAAAAGCGTCACCCCGACACTGTCTTCCAAACGCGCAATACGTCGCCCGACTGTAGCAGGGTCCATTTTCAACCCACGCCCAGCCCCAGATAGGCTTTCGGTGCGCGCGACGGCCAAAAAGACCCTAATATCATCCCAATTCATCAGTCCCACCTTTATGATTTGGTGCCTTTTTACCGAAAAATGCGTCACCAAACCTTTGCATTTTTGCATTTCGTTTTTGAGAACTTGCCCCTTTTTGCCGCATTTATGCAAGAGTAAAGTGGATCAAAGATTCAAGGAGGATCCCATGAAAGAATTTACGCATTACATCAACGGCGAACACGTTAAGGGCACATCTGGCCGCTTCTCAAACGTCTACAATCCGGCGACCGGCGAAGTTTTGGGTAAACTCCCACTGGCGACACCTGCAGAAATTGATGCAGCCATCGCGAAAGCTGCCGAAGCTCAAAAAACGTGGTCCAAAGTCAACCCACAGCGTCGCGCACGCGTCATGATGAAGTTTGGTGCTTTGATCAACGAGCACATGGACGAGTTGGCTGAACTGGTGTCACGCGAGCACGGTAAAACTCTGCCTGATGCACGCGGTGATGTGCAGCGCGGCCTAGAAGTTGTCGAAGTTTGCATGGGCGCGCCTGCGATGCTCAAAGGTGAATTCATGGACAGCGCAGGTCCAGGCATCGATTTGATGTCTATGCGCCAGTCTTTGGGTGTGGTTGCGGGCATTACGCCGTTCAACTTTCCTGCGATGATTCCATTGTGGAAAATGGCCCCTGCCCTTGTTTGCGGCAACTCAATGATTTTGAAACCTTCCGAGCGCGTGCCATCAACAGCACTCCGTTTGGCTGAATTGTTGACGGAAGCGGGCCTGCCCGATGGCGTTTTGCAAGTTGTGAATGGCGATAAAGAAGCTGTTGACGCTCTGCTGGACAACGACACTATTCAGGCTGTCGGTTTTGTAGGTTCAACGCCAATCGCGCAATATATCTACGGTCGTGCGGCAACAAACGGCAAGCGTGCCCAGTGTTTCGGTGGTGCGAAAAACCACATGATCATCATGCCTGACGCGGACCTTGATAAAGCAGCAGACGCTTTGATCGGTGCGGGTTTTGGTGCCGCTGGCGAACGCTGCATGGCGATCTCGGTTGCGGTGCCTGTTGGCAAAGAGACTGCCGACAAATTGATCGACAAGCTTGTTCCACGTATCGAAGCGTTGAAAGTCGGCCCATACACGTCTGGTGACGATGTAGACTACGGCCCCGTCATCACCCCTGCGTCGCTTGAACGCATCACAGGTTTGATTGGATCAGGTGTTGAACAAGGTGCAAAACTGGTGACCGACGGTCGCGGTTTGACTTTGCAAGGTTACGAAGATGGCTACTTTATCGGACCGTCACTCTTTGACAATGTCACCAAAGACATGGACATTTACAAAGAAGAAATCTTTGGCCCAGTTCTATGTAACTACCGCGCAGACAGCTATGAAGAAGCGCTCGAATTGGTGATGGACAATGAATACGGCAACGGCACTGCAATCTACACTGCAGACGGCGATGTTGCCCGTGACTTTGCATCGCGCGTCAATGTTGGCATGGTTGGGATCAACTTCCCTGTGCCTGTGCCTTTGTCATACTTTAGCTTTGGCGGCTGGAAAAAATCAGCCTTCGGCGATTTGAACCAATACGGCCCAGATGCGTTCAAATTCTACACCAAAACCAAAACCGTCACGGCGCGCTGGTTCTCTGGCATCAAAGACGGCGCTGCAATGGCGTTTAAAGAACTCGATTAAACTCTTGCACTTATCGAACATTTTGGGCGGGTATCCATCGGATGCCCGCCCTTTTTCTTGCAGATATACAATATGTGCATTTGCAATCGGCGCTATTTTGACTGTGCCAGCTCAGCCAATGCCGCCCTGTCGGTCAAGGTGACAGAGCCGCGTGCCGTGGTGACAAATCCACGGCGTTGAAATTCTTGCAACTGGCGCGAAATCACTTCGCGCGCGGTGCCCAATTCTGCGGCCAGCTGCGCATGTGTGGCGACCAATTTGTCGTCAGAGCCAGCCAATTCAACCAGCTTATGCGCCAAGCGGATATCAACCTTTTGAAAGGCGATTTCTTCGATGACGTGAAACAAATCAGTGATACGGCGCGAATAGGCAGAGAAAACAAAATTGCGAAACGGCTTTGAGCCTGCCACAAGATCATCAAACACAACACGCGGAATGGCCACGGCTTCGACTTCGGTTTCTGCGATCCCTTCAGCGGAATAATCATCATATGCCAGCAAGCATGCCGTTGTTAAAACGCAGCTTTCCCCCGCATATACGCGGTAGAGCACGATGTCGCGACCTGCTTCGCTGACCTGCTGCACACGCACCACGCCGTCCAAAAGAAGCAATAAATTGTCAGGCGTCTTGGAGGGGCCAAACAACACAGAATTTTTGGGCAGGGTAACGATTTTGGATTTCGAAACCAAAATATCGCGCAAAGCCGCATCCAACGAAGACAGCCCCGCAAACCGATCGATCCAGTCCATTTTCATTCCAAAATCTCATTGCTACACAACGGCGATATCTTTCGTTTCAACATAGATATCACCATCGTCGTCATACCACCGGAATGTGAAAGTACCAGACTCATGCACCACAGCGGTGAATTCGAAATACGGATTTTGCGCGATGGCGGCTTCCATTTTGACGTCTATCACAGGTTGGTCGTTAAAATCGCATGAGAAACGATTGATGATAGATCTTGGGATAACCTTGCCATTGCTGTCTTTGCGCAGGCCAGATTCCATCGGATGCGTGATTGAGGTTTTCAACACAACAGTTTCGCCAATCGCAACAGATTGCGGCAGATCCACATGCGGAATAACACCTAATGCCATTGGCCAAAGCTCCTTTTTGCGTTGGTTTTCTGTCAGCTACAGGTCTTGCGTGATCGCAACCTTGGATTGACTTTTCACGAACCGACCATCATCCATTTTCGCTATGGCGATAATGTCTTGGGTTTTAGACAGCCTGATACGGGTCGTCACGGTTTGAGCGGACAGCATAGGACCAAAGCTAAAGGTCGCCACATTTGGACGCGGGTTTTCTGTGGCTAAAACAAGAACGCAAACAGCCCCAGTCGCCGTAATCTGAATGGGAACCTCCGCGCCGACGGAAACTTTGCTCGGCACATGCAGGGTCATATCGCCCAGACCAATTTCAGCGCCATGCGTAAACTCAGCAATGGCATCCGCCGATGCAGAACTGGCCCGCGTTGGCAGCAATGATGCAGCCGTCGCCCCCAACCCAAGTGTCAAAGCATCGCGTCGCGTGAGTTTCATAGTCGTTCCTTATACACCCAGCCGTTCAGGCCCATGATGAGCCTAGACGAGCGAAACAACAAGTAGCAAGGACAGAGTGAGAGAATTGTTTCACATCACCGCAAACGCCATGCACAGTGCATCCCGCCGAAGATATCCCCTTGCCAATGGCCTCATATGTGCCAATTGGCGAACTGAAACAGGCCTAAACGCGCCCTTGGAACCTTAGGAAAACTTGGCAGGTTTTCCAGTGCAAATGGCGCCCCTCACGTCTTCATCGTCAATCTCCTATCATGTTTTGCCAAGAACGTTTTATTTCCGGCAACAGCTATGTTGAAGGGGCTTGCCATGTCGCGCTCAGGATGTGGCTTGCGAGGTTTCGCGTCGCAGACGTTTCGTCGCCATACCAGGTTCTGTTGCCCAGACCGTGATGTAGCGATACAGGATAGGCGTCAAAAATAGCGTGAAGATCGTGGCAAATCCCAAGCCTCCGACAATGACCCAACCAACGGCGATACGTGCCTCAGCCCCCGCGCCTGAGGTCAATACGAGTGGCAAACCACCGAAAACAGTCGAGACCATGGTCATCATAACAGGACGAATACGCAAGCGCAGAGAATCCCGAATGGCGCTGTCAATGTCTTGCCCCTCTTCGCGTAACTGATTGGCAAATTCGACGATCAAAATCCCGTTTTTCGCCATCACCCCAATCAACATGACCAAGCCAATTTGACTGTAATAGTTCAGCGAACCGCCAGATAAATATATCGCAAACAGCGCAGCGGCCAAGCCGAAGGGCACCGTCAAGATGATCACGACAGAACTTGCAACGCTTTCAAACTGCGCAGCAAGCACAAGGAAAACGATCAAGATGGCAATGCCAAACACCTTATACATAGCGGATTGCCCATCCGACAATGAAGCCGCTTCACCAGTGAAGGTAATGCCCATATTGTCTGGCAATATCTCGTCAGCCAAAGCTGTCAGCCGCGTCATCGAAGTGCCCAAATCAACACCTTCACCGAGATTGGCCTGTGCTTGGACCGCAAGTGTGCCGCCCAGACGTGTGATCGCCGATTTACTGACCACGGGTGTGATTGTTGCGGCCGATGACACAGGCACATACCCCCCACTTGGCAGACGCAAGAAGATAGATTCAATATCGGTGGGATCGTCGATTGGCGGCCCCGCAGGCACGACATTTACATCGGTTTCTGTATCGTTTTCAAAGACGGTCACAGGCACTCTGCCTTGGATCATCGTGCTGATGGTTTGGGTAATTTCCGCTTCGCTTAACCCGAATACGCTGGCCATTTCTGGATCGACTTGGACCTCATATTCCACCTGCACACGATCCCCAGACAGCTGTGGGTTCAAAAACGTGTCGTCTTGAGCCATAGCAGCAACCAATGCATCTGCGGCTTCGGTCATGTCATCGACATTTTTACCAGTGACGGCAAAACCAAGACCTTGGCCCGCGCCCCGAATATTCAAACTGTTGGTTGTGCGCGCGCTGACCTGCACGCCAGGAACAGACCCTAATTTTGCGCTGATTTCTGCGACCAATTCAGACTGGGAAAAATCGCGATCCGCCCAAAGTGGCAAGCGCACGATAATAAAAGCGCTGGTGCCGCCACCGATCCCGATGATGCTTTGGATAGCCTCGATTTGGCCTTCCTCGCGGTAGGGATCAAGGATGTCCTCGATCATGTCAACTTGGGTGTCAAGGTAGTCTACCGTTGTGTCTGACGCGCCGCGCGCTTGTATCAAGAAAAATCCGCGATCTTCTTGAGGTGTCACCGTCGATGATATGTTTTGCGATGCGAACAAGGCGATCATTGCAAATGCAAGCGCAACACAAACCACCACAACTGGCGCTTTGATGGCGCGGTCCATGATCCGATCAAACATTTCCGAGGCTTTGCTTGGCTTTATCTTTTCAACCGTGGATTTGCCGGGTTTTCCTGGATCCAAGAATGCCGCCATGACTGGCGCCAAAGTGAGTGCTGTAAGAGACGATAAGGTAACAGCAAAGGCCAAAACAAAGCCAAATTCACTGAATACGCCCCCCGCTTGACCTGGCAAAAACGAAATCGGGATAAACACGGCCGCCAAGGTGGCTGTCGTTGAAATCACGGCAAAGAACACTTCGTTGGTCCCTTCGGCAGCAGCCGCGAAAGCACCAAGGCCTTGTTTGCGCTTGCGCACGATGTTTTCGATGACAACGATCGCATCATCGACCACCATCCCAGTGGCCAAAACAAGTGCCAACAGACTAATGGAGTTGACAGAAAATCCTGTCAGCCAGATCGCAGCGATTGTACCGACCAATGACACTGGGATCGTGACAGCAGGGATGATCGTGGCACGAGGCGAGCGCAAAAAGCCAAAGATCACAGCCACAACGATGGCAGTCGCCATGCCGATGGATTTCACCACCTCGTCAATTGATCCTTCGATAAAAATGCCGTCGTCGGCTGTGATTACCAATTCGATGCCTTCTGGCAGGACTTCACGCAATTCAACCACAGCTTCATTTACAGCTTGAGAAATCGTCAACGTATTGCCCACGGATTGGCGGGTGATATCAATACTGACCGCAGATTGACCATTCACGCGCGAAGATACGTCATTGTCTTCTGGCACAAGTTGAACAAAAGCCACGTCTGACACGCGGGTGGTCGGGTTTATCGAAACGTTTTCAATGGTTTCAACTGTCGCATCGGCATTTCCGACCCGTAAAGCCAAAGTCTGACTGTCAGTGCTTAAAGACCCAAGAGGCGTATCATCGCGCAAAGTGGTCAGTGCATTGGTGACATCAGAGACAACCAATCCGCGGCTGAACAAGGACCGCATATCCAAAGAGACACGAAACTCATTTGAGCGCGCGCCCAGAACGGTGACCTCTGCAATGCCATCAATGGTTGAAAGGCGATCATAGATGGTGGTTTCCGCCAGTTCGGTCAATTCGTCAAAACTGGCATCGCCAAGCAAGGCCAAGCGTACGATGGCATCGGCATTGCTGTCGCTTTTGGAAACTGTTGGGTCGTCTTCTAAATTGCTTGGCAGTTGGCGCAGGGTCGCGGCAACAATTTCACGTGCTTCATTTGCTGCCACATCCACATCAGTGCTATCTGACAAATCAATTGTGATGCGGCTGGACCCTGTAGAGGAAGTGGACTCCATATAGGTCAGCCCCTCAAGCGCACTCAGCGCATCCTCCAAAACCTGCGTGATCTCTTGGTCAACCGTTTTGGCCACAGCGCCTTCATATTGAGTGCGCACCGACAAGACAGGTTGGTCCACATTAGGCATTTCTCGCACATCAACAGACCCCAACGCGGTTAGGCCCGCGATTAAAATCAGTAAGTTCAGTACGATACCTAAAAGGGGACGGCCAACAAAAAGATCGGCCATGCCAGATTTTCCCGCTTTTTGTGCGGTGTTGTTTGGCGTGCTCATGATCTGTCCTCACCAGCTGTGGGGGTTGGCGTGTCGCCCTGCTTATTCGTTTCGGGCGCAAGCTCTCGTGAAGCTGTGTCGTCACTGCGCGGGGGTTGTTCAGGGCGCTCACCGCGAGGTTGAAATGCCGATTGCGCCTGAAGGGCCGCGCCCTCGCGCAATTTATGTGCGCCTTCGGTCACGATAGGCTGACCTTCTTCGATATCAGCATCAATCCAAACTGTTTCGTCACGGCGAGACACGATTGTGATCGGCACCTGCTGTGCTTTGCCCTGCGCATCAATCCAGACACTCGCCCCATCGCGAGACCAAGTTACCGCAGTTGATGCAATTGCTGCGGTCGGTTCGCTTTCTTTTTCAATTCGTACCGAAAAGGTCATACCAGGCCACAATTCGCCAGAGCTGTTATCGATCTGCGCTTTGACTGTGACAGATCGGGTGACACTATCGAGACGGCTGTCATAGGATAGGATTTCGGCGTCAAAAACACGCCCAATGAAGCTTGGCGTACTGGCTGCGACTGTGGAAACATCAGATAACATTGAGATGGCGCGCTCAGGCAATTCAAATGTCACTTGCAGCGCGGCATCATTGTCGATGGTCACGATTGCGGAATTGGCACTCAAAGTGTCGCCGATTTCGACATCACTTTGTCCCAACTTACCCGCGATGGGCGCGCGGACTGTGCGATCTTCTAAGGCAATTTCGGCGAGACCCACATTGGCCTCAGCCAGCCGCTGCGCAATGCGAGCATCGGATAGGGTCACGTCCGTCACAGTGGAACTGCCGTTTGCGCGCAAACGTTCATAACGGGCCACGGTTTCAGTGGCTTGGTCCAATTGAGCTTGCGCGATTTCAAGGTTCAATGACTGTGTGCGCGCATCTTGTTGCAGCAAAACATCACCCGCCTCGACCCGCGTATTGGCGGCAATATCAAGTGCGACCACTTCACCTGCGGCACTTGCGACGACTTCAACACTTTGCGCGGAAGACGAAACACCCATTGCGTTTAACACCGTAAGATAGGGCAGAAGTTCAAGCGGCTGGGTGATCACTGTTGTGGCTTGGCGTCCGCCTCCACCACCTGCGCGGCGCTGACCCGCAGCAGGATCTCGCGGTGCTTCGGCTTGCCCTTCCGCCGTCTCTTGTCCAGCTTTCGAAGCATCGGGACGTCCGAGAGAAAAGGCATACAACCCCAATAGGGCTGCGGCGGCGAGGCTGATAAAAATGATTTTTTTGCGCACAGATATAGCTTTCATTGGCGAACCGTTCTTAATGGATACGGCTCAACCTGTCTTTTCCGTCGCAGAAAATTTTGCATCAGTGTATTTAATTTTTTTGTCGTTTTTTGACGATAAAATTTAAGAAAATTGCCGCAGCTAAGCGGTTTTCCCAAGAGACTTATGAGACCCGCTCTAAGGATTTTTGCGCAGCGATTTCTGCTGCTAGAAGCCACATCAATCCCTGCAAACGGCGTTCATTCGACGCATTTATAGCGACTTCGATTGCGATCAAAACGGATCCCATTTCGTGGACGCCAAGGGCAAAAAGTCCACCTGCCGCATAATGTGCCTCAGATGCCAATTTGGTCCAATCGACACCCTGTGGATCTGTCAGCGCAGGCTGCAACTTTGCCTGTAGGGTCTGTGCATCTGTAACGGCTTCATCGAGCATATCCGCGATTTCAGCGGGATCCATGCCGATATCAATCAGTTCTTGTTGCGGATGTTGCGGCTGCTCTGTTTGAGGGTGGTCTTCGAGGGCTTCATTACGTTCTTGTAAGATCTCTGAAATGCGATCTTTAAGTTGCGTCTGTGTGAACGGTTTTGTGATGATGCCATCGATGCCATCGGCAAAAATATCTAATGTTTCCTCGTTTTCCATTGTTGTTTGTGCTGTCACCGCGATAATGCAGGCGTGTTTGGATTTGCCACATAGGCGCATACAAACAGCACTGTTTCGTCCATCAATTTGCGGCATGTTGATGTCGGTTAGAACAAGATCAAACGCGGTCTGATAGGCGGATTGCACGCCTTCATAGCCGTCTTTTGCCGTTTCCACATGATGCCCCATACGTTCAAGCATAATTTGAAGAAACTGGCGATTCATAGCGTGGTCTTCAACGACCAAAATTGTCAGGGACTTTGGTGCCGCAACATCGCCTTGGGGGCTTTCGACGGGTGGCTCTTTGTCAATTTTTAGTGTTTCTGCGCCGTCATTCAACTGCGTTCCAGTGATCTGTGAAGGGAAGCTAATCCAAAATGTACTCCCCACTCCTTCTTGTGACGAGAAGCCATATGTCCCCCCCATGGCTTCAACAGAACGCTTAACAATGCCCAGACCAAGCCCTGTTCCAGGCAAAGTGCCATCGCCGTTTGATGTATCTGAATAGAAGTCTTCAAAGATGCTTGAGAACAGGTGCTCTTTGATTCCGATACCTGTGTCCGTCACCTCAAAGCGGGTGATGAGCCGACCTTCACTCATCGCATTTTCGCCTTTGATGGTAATGACGCCGCTTTCCGTAAATTTAAGAGCGTTTGAGACCAAATTATACATTGCTTTTAAGACAAGTTTGGGCGTGCCATAATTGGTTTCGGGTCCAGACCATGTGAAGGTGATCTTCGTTTGGCGTTTTTGCGCAAGAGCATCCACCTGCGTACAGATATTTTGAATAATTTCTTTTGGTTTATATGCCGAGACGTCTTTATGGCTGTTCTGCGCTTTGTCTTTTGTAATGTCTAAGACGTTGTTTGTTTGCGCAAGGGCGGTTTCACTCGCGAGCTTGGCCTGTGCGATATAGGCATTGGTGGCGGCGCTCAACGGTTCTGCGTCTATAATATCGAGCGCGGCAATGACGCTGTGCAATGGGGTGCGCATTTCGTGGCTCATCGTGGCCAAAAACAGGCTTTTGGCAGCCGCATCGCGTCGGGCTGCGCCTAAAGCACGCCGCGTTATGCGCAATGCATTCAGCTCTCTGGAGGTATCTCTAAAAAAGCCAATCAGGATTGGTTCCCCGTTCAGCCCTACGTCTCTGACCATGGTGAGCTCACCTGGCACTAGTTTTTTTGCAGTTTTGCGAGCCCAGACTTGTTTGCGCACAACGCCATTTCGACTGTTGGAGGGTTGATTTAAGATACTATCCAATGCCTCTTGAAAGGAGCTTTGCAATCGTTTTGGGGTGAAACTTTCCAGTATTGATGCCCCGACCACATCATCGCGCGCAGAGTCTAAGAACCGCAATGCAGCAGGGTTCAATTCAATAACGCAATAGTCCGAGTTAAGAATAAATATAACATCTTGTGAGGCGGTTAAGACGTTATTTAAAAAAGAAGATATTCTTTTTTGTTGTTCTGATTTTCGAAAAATTTGACGCTGCAGATACATCATGATCGCAATCGTCGCACAGGCAAAAAACAATACTGCCAGCGAGATTATCAGATAACGTTCTAACGCGGAATGAAGTGAAGCACGCGCATCTTCTTGGCGTACAGCCGCATCTTGCAACGATCGTGTTACAACCCCCCTGATCGTGTTTTCGATGTCTGCAGAGACTTGCATCCATCGTTTCAAATCCGACTGAAACTTAGTGTCTGGTCTATCAATATCCTCCACTAAGGTATCGCGGAATTGAACGATTTTTTCGATGTCATCTATCAAGGTGGGGTCATAGCTATATGACTTTGAGGTCGATAGGATCACGTCGATACGGGCATAAAAGAGATCGAAGCTTTGTGTCGTTTGCGAGAGATCAGCTTTGGACAGCGCAATTGACGGGCTGGACTGAATTATAGATTGCGCGAGCGCCACCTGAAACCTGCGAAAATCGACCTCTACCTGCGAGACATTCCATGTCAAACTGTCGCTGCGCGCGAATGAAAATTCACGCACCTTACTTGAGATAAAGGCCGACATCGTGATCAATAGGACGATCATTATGCTGGCTGCGATACCCACAATTGTGAATCGCAGCCGGTCGATCGCTGTGCGCCGTGGTGACCCAGCATCCTGTGCAAACAAATTCATTCGGGAATGATTTCAATCTTGATTACCTGCCAAGCTGCCGCTGAAAAGTAAGATTCCGATTTGTAGTCTGGGAAGGTATCAAAAGGGTACATGATCCACAGCGGACCTTTTTGCCTGACCGAAAACTCTGCGCCATCAATGCGATTTGCGACAATCGGGTATTGGTTCGAAATCAGGTCAAGGGATACGATGCTTGCATAGTCATTGGCCGCGGTAAATTTGATTTGCGCCTTTGCGTCAACCTGCCCTGTCAGGTTTAAAACTGAACTTAGCGATGGTCCCTGATAGGTTTGTGTACCTTCTGTCCATGTCGTGCCTGTTTCAAAGCTCTGTTGCGGAAGCGATGTTAAGTCTTTGTCAGTCAGATGAACGGTTTGATCCGTCGATTTGTTGATAACAGACAACAGCACTGGGCCGTCTGCTGCCACGGGCATGGACGACATGATGAGAGTTACCACGGTCAAAGCGCAAAGCCAGATGCCTTTTAGGCCTGTCATAGCATTGGTCGCGTTGGATGTGTTTTTCGAAAGCGGGGCGTATAGCATTTGAGCGAAGATATATTTTGTCATGCCGATGAGCATGCTCCAATATGATTAAATTTTGCTAAAATCGGACCTTGATACTTCGGTTGCCAATCATCCTAGTTTTATCCCGAAACTGGAGGGCTATAAAAATTGTCATTTTCTAAAGATTTCGCGGTTAAACAGGGTGAATATCATTATGTGAACCCTTTTAACCCATAGGCATCTTGTGTCAGAGTTTCCTTTGCAATCCAGTTCCGTTGAAAAAATTTCTGTTTTGATCGCAGATGATCACAGCCTTGTGGCTGATGCCTTGCAAGCAGTGTTAAACAGTGAACCAGATTTTACGAGCGAAACCAGTTCAAACTTAACAGCCACGCTGGAACTCCTACAAAGTGATGAACGTCGGTTTGATATTATAATGCTCGACATCTCTATGCCTGGGATGGATGGACTGCGGTCGGTGTCGCAGGTGATAGAGGTGGCTAAGAATAGCGCTGTGGTGGTGTTTTCAGGCACGTCGGATGACGAATTTATTTGGCGTGCAATCGAACTAGGGGCCAAAGGATTTATCTCAAAAGAACAGCCCTTTAAAAGCTTTGCCACAACTTTGCGATTGATCGCGGACGGAAATGAGTTTGTGCCGATGGCATTGTCGCGCCGAGGCGCTAAGATCACGGATACGCAAATTCAAATTGATGATCGGGAGCGATTCATTTTGATGGCTGTCTCGGAAGGTAAAACCAACAAAATGATCGCCGCGGAAACGGACAGCACTGAAGTGGCCATTAAAATGAAGATGCGTTCGATTTGTACCAAATTGGATGCGAAAAATCGCACACATGCTGTGGTCGTTGCACGTCAAAAAAGCCTAATTTAGCATCAAACCTGTACAAGGCGCCGCATAGGTTGCCTGACGCTGATGCAGAGTAAGACCTAGACACCAGCGCGCTTTACAAATTTTTGTGAGGCCACTTTTTCGAAAGACTGATCGGTGATGTAGATCGACTAAAATTAGGGCAAAAACGCTGAATTCAAAACAAGTTAGCAACATCGCACGCATGTTCTTTTTCTGTTTCGCGTATTTGTGTAACGCCGCTGGACCTCGGGCGCGACACATGCAAGACTAAGGTATGCATACCGTACTTTCAGCCCCGCCTGAGCCCCATAGTTATATGGATACGCGCACCCGCGCGATGAATTACTTTACTGCGGGTGTCGACGCCGCAGATCCAGAGCGGGGCGTCGAAGCAGCCCTTGCAGGGGCTAAATTTTCAAACCCCACTCTCATCGCGATTGGTAAAGCCGCGCGCGCTATGACACAGGCAGCCCTGCGCCACATGTCACCAGAAACTGTTATCGTCGTAACCAATTACGAAAATGCTATGCCCTTAGCGGGCGCAGAAGTCATCGCAGCCGCCCACCCTATTCCTGATGCAGAAGGCGCATGCGCCGCGCTGCGGGTGGAAGAGGCGTTAAGCATGGCGCAAGGCGATGTGGTCATATTGATTTCTGGCGGCGGTTCTGCGCTTTTACCTGCCCCTGTGATGGGCGTAAGCCTTGAAGACAAAGCCAAAGTCAATGCAGTCCTTTTGGCATCAGGCGCCGATATCGGCACCATGAACCTTGTGCGCCAACAATTGTCCCGCCTGAAAGGCGGCGGCCTATTGCGCGCTGCAGCCCCCTCATTTGTCACCACACTCGCGCTGTCTGACGTGGTAGATAACGACCTGCGTGTGATTGCTTCAGGTCCTTCTATCGCCCCAATCGGAACCCGCGAGGATGCTGTGACAGCATTGAAGCATCTAAATATTTGGGAAAAAATGCCACGCTCGGTGCAAGAACATTTAACTGCGCCAGAACCCGATCTTGGTCCTTTGCCTGACAGTGAAATCACTCTTGTCGGATCAAATCAACATTCGGTTGATGCTATGGTTGCGCTCGCACAAGCTGAGGCGCCCGTGCATGTTTATCCTTCGCCATTGGTGGGCGATGTGGGGGAGGCCGCGCAAAAGATCATCGACTTTTCCCAAAGCGCTGGTGAAGGGAAAGGTGTGTATTTGTTTGGTGGTGAAACGACCGTGGCCCTGACTGGGGATGGACTGGGCGGACGCAATCAAGAACTCTGCCTACAGGTCGTAAAGCGCGCAAAGGCGCAGGGGATCACCAATTTTACCTTTTTGTCTGGCGGCACGGATGGACGTGATGGGCCGACGGATGCAGCGGGTGGAATTGTGGATGATGCGACGACTGCGCGCTTGGTTGCAGCAGGGCTTGATCTTGATGATGTGCTTGCGCGCAACGATAGTTACCATGCACTAGAGGCCACAGGAGATCTGTTGAAAATCGGCGCGACGGGCACGAATGTTGCTGATCTACAGGTGTTTATTCGTGAGTGACGCGCCTGAGTTTATTGGGCCTAGGTTTACTGAACATGGGTTTACTGAACCTGAGTTTAATAGGCCTGAGCTTCTCCCCCCGCAAAGGTTCCTATCACTGCACGATCAAGCGCCAACAGCAATGTTAAATGCGCTTTAGCTTTGTCAAACGCTCAAGCTTCAACACAGGAAAACCACGCCGCATACAGAACCAATGGCGTTGACGTTAAGCTGCTTTCAGAAGTTAGCTGCGCAGCAAGTCATTTTTAGCAAAGACCTTTACACCCTGTGTTCTGGTGTCGAGTTCATTCAAAAGCAGACTGTATTTACGCGATAACAACATCCCGTCGCGTTGAGCTTGTTCGGATGAAATGATTTTTTTGTCGAATGTAACTTGCCCCTTCAGAATAGGAGCGTTTTCTTGAAAACTGGCCAAGCCATATTGAGAAATAAATTGCCTAATCAAGTACAGTTTTTCGAGTGAAAAACGTTTATTCGTGACCGAACTCGGGGTCAAGCTTAGGCCATTTTCCACAAAGTTAGTGAACGTTTCAATGACATCAGTGCCATCCTGAATGCGAAAATCAACAAGGCTATCAACTTCAAAGACCTCGATGGCCATCTTGTACAAGTTTTCAAACTGCCACAGATCAAAGCCCCACTTTTCATGAAAGAAATCGAGAAATCCGTCTATTGTTCCGTCCGTGGATTTGAAAAATTCATCTCTATTTAAGGCCCACAAACCTGCTTTTAGGAATTGCGCAAATGATGAATTTATCACGGAAGAAGGAGATCTAGAAAAAGTTACAACAGACACATCCGCATGACTTTTAAAGTTCTGCGCTAAAGTGTTGCATCGTTCCTGAACTCTCTCAAGTCTCAAATTATCGACAATGCTTTCTGTAGAAATAATAATTTTATCACATTTGTTGCTGGAGGCCTCTTTCAACGCACCTTCCACATACTCAGCGACTGGAAAATCAAGTTTTATAATAGGTGTATGGTTTCGATACCCACCAACTTGGCGTCCCAGTTTGGGATACAACACGCCATTTTTCTTAAGTTTTGCTTCATTTTCAAATAGAGTAGCCTGCAGTGAAGACGACGCACACTTTGGAAATCCAATATGGATGTAAACTTTCATAAGGCACCTGAATAAAGACAGTTTTACCTATCTATTTAACGCTTGAAATACCAGTATTTTTTCGCAGGTGTCCGTCGTAATTTTTTCTAAACCTGAGGCGTCCCTAGTGTCCTAGACGCCTGCTTTGTTCGCTTTCTGTGCCAAGCAAAACGGTATTTGAACAGACAGAACTTTGAAACATTGTTTGTGCCAAAATATAGAACCCCTCAAAGTTAGAAACCTTGAAACAGTAAATGTCACTGGGCGTATCGTATCGAACAGCATAAACCCAGCCGGACAAAGAAACGCCGCAAAACCCTTATAACAAAGGGCTTATCGGATGTCTTGGGATATTACTGGATGTGAAAATGGTGCCCCACACGGACCCTCATTTACATGCTAATTATCTGATCTAAATTTTAAAAATAAATTCGATTTACACCAAAGCCCCCATTGAGGCCCCCAAATGCCTTTTTTGCAAGCATTCCATCGGTATCTACAAAATCGCATTTCTAATCTTGCCCACCAGTGTTGGGGGCGATTGTGCTACGAGAATTGCATGCACTTTCTGCCATGATATCACCCGTCTAAGCGCCGCGCATTGGCTTGCATTTCGCGCAGGGGCCGCAAGAACCGCAGCAAAGGCGTCGTCCAACAGTTCATCCTCAACATCAAGCGCTTCGGACAACCAAAACAACATTGGCGCACACTGAATATGATTATAGACAAACTGCGCAGAACGCTTTGGGCCGACTTTACGCCCATATGCCCCAGCCCCCGAATATTCTGACAACCAGCCTAACCAATGTTCCTTTTGCGTGGCGTACCAAGCATGCCCATATCCGACCCCCTCGCCCAGCGCGGCTTCTAGCGCTTTGTAACGCGGCGTATCGGCATTCAAGGCCTTTATACGTTTGCGCAGTTGCGCGGGCGTCATGTCTTCAGGCTGCATATTTCCCGTCATCCAATTTATCCGCCTGCCCAAGCGCTGCCAAACTTTCCAGCAAAGGCTGCACGGCTGTGGTGCGCGCGCGGGAGAAACAGCGGGCGATTTGTTCGGGGGAGGCCTCGCCCATATCCACCAGCGCCTCGCGCACGGCGGCGATTTGATCCGGCAGGCCTTTGGGCCATGGGGCTTTTTCGACCTTGGCGACAACGCCCAAATCCATATCTGCGGTCTTGCCTTTTTCCACCTGCACGCCTGTGGGGTTCTGGTATTCGGGGCGCAGCCAGCGGATGTGACCTGTGGCTTCCTCTGCGGCGCGGGTTTTGTTGAGATCGACAAGGCGCATCAAGATGTCTTCGTCGCTCAGGTCTTTGGGCCAGCCGTAAGCATCGGCCACGGCGGCGTCGATTTGATCATGCAGATCGCGCAAGATTCCAATCAGACCTTGGTCGTAAATCTCTTTGTCCTTGCCCTCAATGCCTTCACCCGCGCGGAGTTTTTCCAGCACGTTGTACATATTGGTCAGCGTCAGTTTCGGATGCGCCGCCTGCTGGCGTTTTCTGTGCGCGTCAAGCTCTTCACCCAAGCCGCGGAGCCTTTCCTTTTGGGGGTCTGTGAGGTCGGGGAATGGGAAGGCGTCAAATGAAAGAGTTTTTACATAAACGGGCGTTGGGCCGAGTTGAGATCCCGTTGCCAGCGCCCAAACTTCATGAATTCTCGATGAGAGTATCGAAAAGCTTTCAACTCCATTGACGGCAAGTGCAATCAATTTGTTGTCAGGTAGGATTTTGTGATCAAGCATCGTGAAAAACCGGTGCTTTGATGTTTCGACCGTCGCGACATACTTTACCAGCCCATTAAGTGCAGGACGTAATTCTTTACGGGGTTCACCATGAATCCACCATTTTTTGCGATATGAATCACGATTGTTCTGGTCGCGGTCTGGCTTCACTGTGTCCGCTAAATGTTGATAGACCAATGGAAAGTGAGTGCGCACTTCTTGCTCGGTTAAGCCGAATAGATCAATGACCATCACACCTCGTGGGGTTGCAGTGAGGTCACGGCCATTTCGGTATTCTCGTATATGATTGTCTGTGTTTGGTACGGTTCCCAGCCCAAGTGACTTTGCTTTTTCGGGCGAGACAATAAAACCTGACCCAATCAATTGGACGCCCCTAGACGACAACCCCAAATTTGCCTGTAAGGGCTTTGCCCCTACTACATTCGCCCCAATTTTTAGATTTGGGAAAATCTTTCCAATCTCGGTCTCAAAGGTCACCGACCGACCGTTGACGTCATCTTTCTTGTCCGTTGTCTCTGTCACAATGGTTAAAAGCCGACCAGTATGATTACCCAATGCACCAACAGTCATCCCAATACGCACAGCCGCTGCCAACTGTGTATCCACCCAAGGGTGATCTGGCACCGCGAACAATAGCGACAGCGGTTTTTTCGCGTCGTTCAAATGCGGCTCCAGCACGCGACGATTAAACGTCTGGCGCAAAGAGTTGGTGGTGATCAGGCCAAAGCGCCGCGTGCCTGCACCAGTTTTGGCATTAAAGCCTCTCGCTGCCAAAGCGGCCTTATCCCACCAAAACATCACCAAATCCGCGCTTTGCGGCATTTTGGGATAGGCGGACCACAAAGCCTCGACATAGCCATCGCCCAGACTGTCGCGCAGACGGCTGGCGCCAATAAACGGCGGATTGCCGACGATAAAGGTCGCCTTGGGCCACGTCGTCGCTTTGGGTTTGGCATAGTCATAGACCTGCACACGGGCCTCGGGGTCTGGCACCTCTTCGCCGGTGACTTGGTGGCGGATGGTTGTCACCCCGTCCCAACGGGTCACAGGCGCGCCCGTGTCATCCACACGCGGCGTGCGCGCGGACCACTCCAGCACGGCGTCACGGTTTTCAATGTTCTTGAAATCACGCAACACAGGCTCAGAGGGTGCCGCGATGCCATGGGTGCGGTAGTGCCATTGCAGATAGCCGATCCACAGCACCAGCTCGGCCACATTGGCGGCCCAAGTGTTCAGCTCGATGCCAAGGAATTGATGCGGGTCGACTGTGTAGAGTGGCTTGGTATCGCCCAATTCATACATAAGAGCAGTGACCTCGCCCTCAAGCCGTTTCATCATTTCCAAAGCGACGTATAGGAAGTTGCCCGAGCCACAGGCAGGGTCCAAAACCCGCACCTCGCACAGGTCGTGGTGGAAGTCCTTGACCAGATCGAGCGCCTTATCGGTTTTGCCATCCGCGTTGAGGCGTTGCACAGCGATCTGGACGTTGCGCCAATCCTCGCGCAGGGGCTCCATGATCGTCGGCGTCACGAGGCGTTCGACATAGGCGCGCGGGGTGTAATGCGCCCCCAGTTTGTGGCGTTGCTTGGCATCCAAAGCGCGCTCCAGCAAAGTGCCGAAAATAGCCGGTTCGACCTGTTTCCAATCGGCCTCGGCGGCTTCGATCAATAGGCCAAGCTGTACGTTGTCCAAAGGCAGGGCATCGGCGTCTTTGAACAGCCCACCGTTGAAGCGTTTGAGGTCATGCATCAGCACCTGAGAAAACCCGCCGCCATCCATGGTCTGCCAGAGGCCTTTCAAAGAGGGCTCGGCATGTTCGGGGTGGCCACGTAGTTTTTTAAGAAGCTCGGTAAAGCTGCCATAAGGGATCAGATCGACGTCTTCGGCAAACATGGAAAACAGGCAGCGCATCAAAAACCGCGCCACGGTTTCGCTGTCATGGCCTTGCCCCTCAAAGCTTTTGCCAAGCTCGGCCAGATGTGCTGCAATATCGCGGGTGACCTCGGCGGATTTCAGCGACGGATCAAGGCTTTGCGGGTCCATCCAAATCGCGCGCAACAGATCAAGCGTTTCGGGTTGGCGTAGGTCCTCAAGATAAATGCGATAGCGGTTGCCATCGGGGAATTGGGTATAGCCCTGCCCTTGGCCTGAGAAATCAGAATACAGCTCGATCACATGGCCAACATCGACAATCATCAAGAACGGCGGCCAACCGTCCTCTTTGGAGACAGCGCGGGCGTAATTGTCGGCTTGGTTACGCGCTTTGAGCATGGTGTCATCGAATTTAGCGGTGCCGCGTTTGCCATGTCCCGATTGTTTGGGCGTGTCTTTGGCGAGAAACATATCAAGGGTGTTTTTGTCTTTGATGTCGGTGGACGTGAATTGTTTGGCCTCAAGGATAAAGTGGCCCTTTTTATATAGATCGATGCGCCCATTGCGGGTGCGACCAGTATGGGTCAGCGTGACAGGGCGCTCAAAGCGATAGTCCAGAAAGTCACCATCTTTGTCGGACACATACGGGCGTTCGACCCCTAAAAGGTCTGTCAATTCAATAGAAAAGGTCTGCGCGGTCGCCATTTCGCTACCACCAGACCCCTGCCAACGCTCAATAAACGCTTCAATATCCACGCGTTTCCCCAAAATAAATAATCCTATCTTCGGAGTAAGCCACGCATTTTAAAGAGTTTCAATCTAGGACTTCTTTTTTATCAACTCCGCTTGTCGTTCAATCGCAACAGGGCAATAGGCGCTGACGGTGGTGATGACGCTGGAATGGCCGATATTTTGCGAAAAGGCTTTGAAGGCTTCGCGGGTTGGATAGGCTGTATCGGCCCATTTCACCAAGGTTTTGCGAAAGGCGTGCGGGGTGAATTGGGGCAGATCTGCGCGCAAGAATGCCTCTTTGATGGCAGCGCGGATAGCATTGGCGTTTTGGTAAATCTCGCGTTTGAGGCCTGTCACAGTGAAAGCCCCGTCCACAGCCTGAATGCGCGGAGGTGGGAACAAAGCGTCATCAGGGCCAAAGAGCTTTTCAGTGCGCAAATATGTGACCCAATCCGTGAACGAGGCCAGATATTCGGCATCAAGCGGTAGAAAATAAGTCGTAAAGGTCTTGGAATTCTTGGTCTTCACCTCGCGCGCATCTTGATACACGCAGCCGTCGATCAGGTTGATATGTTTAAGGCGCAAAGACGCCACGGCCCCGTCCCGCGCACCTGTCAGCATAAAGAACGCGAACAGCGCTTTGTTGCGCCTATCGATCTCAGTGACTTCGGGCATATATGAAAATGCATGGCGGGCCATTTCCATAGACGGATAAGGCGTATCACGCACAGCACTTGCCACCCGCGCGCCCTTAGCGTCCATGTTGAAATAATCAGCGTCGGTATGGCGAATGCGGCTTTTGTATCCGTTTTGATCTGCGAGCCAAAAGAAGAACCGCTTGTTGGCCATCAAGATGCTGCGAATGGTCGATTTCGACAAAGGCTTGCCTGTGGCCTTGCTCATCTGGGTTTCAAGTTGGTCTTGGAACTTGATTACTTGCTCGATGTGAAAGCGCTTAAAGCTTTTGAAGCCTGTGCTTTGTTCAAACCGCAAAATGCCTTCGGCATCTTTCTCGACTGACTTAATGTCTTTGCGTTGTGCGCGTTTGCGATATTGCAAATAGCGGCGCTTCATTCGTTCGTTTTCTTCGTGGATTTTACGCGTCATGTGGCGCTCCTATGTAAATGTAAGTTTAGACGGATGACATCGGCGTCATTTAGGCATCGCTGTTTGCATTGCTTTTGATTTGGAAGGTTTGGGCAAACTCATCGCGCTTGGCGTTGGAAATAATGCGGCTCGCACGCCCTCCGCAGCGCACGCAAACGCCATGCAAGCGCGTGGTTTGGGGGGTGTTGAGATAGGCTACGACAGACATATCAACGGGCCTGCGCCCTGCCCGACAAGACAAGCAACGCAGCTCATCAGGTGCCAATGGCGATTTTGAGGCTTGATATTTGGCGCGTAAATAGTCGCGAATGTCAGCCCCCGAGATCAGATAGGGCTTACTCGATGTCATTGCGGGCAAGCCGTCTTTGATCCAATTGCGGATCGTTGCGGGGGATTTGTCGAGCGCTTTTGCGGCCTCGAAAATATCGTATGTGAGGGCAGCTTTTACAGCCATCGGGTTGGCTCGCTTACTCATGCCCTGTCCCCTCAAACAAAGCGCGGATGTCTTCGGCCTTCCACACGGTTGTGCGAGGGCCTAATTTTTGCGGTTTTGGGAATAGCCCGTCTTTGACGCCTTGCCACCAAGTGGACTTGGAAACTGGAATCGGACCTTTGGGTCCTAGAATTTGGGAAAGTCGCACAAACCCTGTGCGAGGAAAGTTCTGCTCAAATGACATTGTGTCACCTCGTTCGTTAAAGATGGAACAAGGCTGACATGGTTTTATTGTGGTGAGGGCGAATAGCGAAACGCATAAACGAAATAGCTTAATTGTTAAAATTCAGATACTTAATTAAATCTATTCGTTCAACGATTAGTTTCCTATGTCTGCATCTTTCAAACCAAGTCTTATATATTTGAGAATGGTTTCTTTTGTCACACTGATTCCAAATGTATCACACGCCGATTCTATTTCCTTAGGAATCGCGCTCCGCTTGGAATTGGGGTCAAAGCCATAACCATCAATGGCCATCGCAGCTATGATCTGAGAAAGTGTGCGAATAGCGCGCGGATCGGGAGCTTTGTCATTAGCGTAAGGTGTATCCTCTATCACTGCTTTGGACGCTTTTTGGAGGCGTTCCCACCCTATTTTTAAAGCATTTTGAAAACCAATTGGTGCATCTAATTCGACGGTATTATACCACTCATAGGCCAACTCAATTTTTACATGCTTAAGAATTGGGTCAAGTTTTTGCGCTGTAGTTATCAATGCCAGCCGCCGTTCAGCCTCTTTTTTCAAAGTTGCATCAAGCTTAGGAGGACGAACAGTATCTTGAGCTTGTCCCAAATACTTAACTAACCTTTCATCAGGCTCTAACCCTATAGAAAGCCAGACGAAATCGTGTGAATCAAATTGATCCCGCATTGCCCAATGGCTGTAGTCTGCAAGCTCATCTGGATACATGCCAATTGAGATCAATTCGTACCGTGAATAGCTTGGTAAATATCCACGAGCATCAGAACACAGCTTGGAAAGCTTTTGCTCTAAATGAACATCTAATATTGCCCCATCTAGTCCAGCGGCATAACGGAGCTGCTGCTCAGGAAACGTTTTAAGTTCAGCCTCAACAGCACTGCGCGCAAAACTCACTTTTTCGATCAACAAATCCACATTGCGCTCGTAAGAAGCACCTAAACACAAAGCATTCTCAACTTTTTCGTTGTAGGCCCACTCAATGAAATGGCGTTCCACCGCCATGCGAACCAATTGATCTCTATCAGACATCGTTTCTCAAACACCTTTTAACCTTGTCTGAGATCATCCAATACCGTCGCCCACCAATCTGCAAGCTTTACGCGTTCATCCCAATAATGCCCGCGATTATAGGCTTTGCGCACCTCGTTGCGCTCAACATGTGCAAGAGCCACTTCAATCGCGTCGGGATTCCACAGGCCGCTTTGGTTGGCCAAGGTTGAAAAGCTCGCGCGAAAGCCGTGGGCAGTCATTTCCTCACCAGAATACCCCATGCGACGCAAAGCTGCGTTAAGGGTATTTTCTGACATGGGACGTTGCCAAGAACGCAAAGAGGGGAACAAATAAACCCCATTGCCCGTGATCATGCGCAACTCATTTAAAAGTGCGATGGCTTGCTCTGACAGTGGCACATAGTGATCGCGGCGCATTTTCATTTTAGCGGCGGGCAATGCCCAGACTTTTTCCTGAAAATCAAACTCTTCCCATTTTGCATGACGCACCTCGCCTGGTCTTTGGGCTGTGAGGGCCAAGAATTTCAGACCAATACGCGTGGTCACCTGCCCCTCAAAGGCGTCCACCTCACGCAACAGCGCGCCAAAGGCTTTGGGATCGGTGATTGCGGCGCGGTGCACGCGGGTTGGTTTTATCAGCGCGTCTTTGAGGGCATAGGTAGGATCAGTCTCCGCTAGCCCGCTGGCCACGGCATAACGAAAGACAGAGCCAATGCGGGCGCGCAGGCGGTGAGCGGTCTCATAGTTGCCCTTGGCCTCGACCTTGCGCAGGCATTTCAAAATCATCGGCGCAGTGATTTCTGTGATCGGTTTGCGCCCAAAAGCTGCGTTCGCCAATTTCAGGTGATAGGCCGTCTTGTCCAAAGTGGCTTTGGATTTGCCTTCGATCTGTTGCTTGTTGAGAAACGCCGCGCCGATTTTCTCAAATGTGTTGCCATGCGCTTCGCGGGCTTGGGCCTTGGCCTCTTGCTTGGCCTCGCTTGGGTCGATGCCTGCTGCGACCTGTGCACGGGCTTCAGACTTGATTTTACGCGCCTGCGCCAAGCTGACATCGGGATAGGCTCCAATCGATAATTTCCTTTCCGCGCCATGCAAACGGTATTTGAAATTCCAAAGCTTGGAGCCGTTGGGTTTCACCAAAATATAGAGCCCCTCAAAGTCAGAAACTTTGAACGATTTGTCTTTGGGTTTCAAATTTCGAATCTTTGAATCACTTAATGGCATTGGGGGCCTCGCTTTTTCACGTCCAACGCGGAGCCCCCAGAAAGCCCCCCAATCTGGGGGCATCGTATCGGACGGCCTAAAACGCCATCGGACAAAGAAACGCCGCAAAACCCTTATAACAAATGGCTTATCGGATGTCTTGGTATATTACTGGATGTGAAAATGGTGCCCCCACACGGACTCGAACCGCGGACCTACTGATTACAAATCAGTTGCTCTACCAGCTGAGCTATAGGGGCACTGAGGGTCGTTTAAGGATTTTACTGGGGGGGTGCAAGAGGATTTTTGAGGGTTTTTTGAACTATTTTTAAAAGTTTTAGAGAGGCTGCGATCGACATCACAGCAAAGCCCTTTTTTTGTTAGAAAAACCACAAATCAAGCGTCTAAAAATAGCGCTCTGTTGGCCTAAAAAATCTTGTGCCCCCACCCTTTAACAAATCACAATAAAGCCATTTGCGGATCGATTCATAGGATTTGGGCGACTCGTCTGTTCACATTGGTCGCATCTGCTCACGCGATTCCATTTTGGTTAGGTCACGTCAGAGGCATCTTTTGACCGCGCCATTAAAATCACCGCGACCAAACTGACACCGATGACCAAAAGCGCCGCAGGAGAGGCTTCTTCAAGGTGCTCCAAGGATGCCTTTTCATGCACGCGCGTGGCCAAGGTATTGAAGTTAAAGGGGCGCAACAGAAGTGTCGCAGGTAATTCTTTCACGCAATCTACAAAAACCAACAGCAAAGCGGTTCCAACAGAACCACGAATGAGGGGGATATAGACACGGCGCAACGTGCCCCCCAAGGTTTGCCCCAAAGAGCGGGCAGCCATGGGTAAAGAGGGCGCAATCCGTCCCATAGCGGAATCAGCAGCGCCCTGCGCGATAGCAAAGAACCGAACCACATAGGCAAAAATAATGGCAAAGGCAGACCCAGTTAACAAAAGCCCGATATCATGCCCTGTGAGCGCGAGAATCCCATCAGCCAAGGCATTGTCGAAGGCCGCCAGAGGAATCAAAATACCGATCCCCAGCACAGCGCCAGGGGCTGCGTAACCGAGGGTTGAAAATGGCAATAAAAGGCGCGGCAGATTGCGCCCCGTAAGGCGTACGCCATAAACCATAAACAAAGCCGCGGCCACGGTTATGAAAGCAGCACTCCCCGCGACAGTTATTGTGTTGCGGAAGGCTTGGATCAAACCCGGTTTGACCCATTGCTCAGGCTCGCCCAGCGCATGCATAGAGATAACGGAGACGGGCAACACAAAGCCCACAAGAAACGGAACAAGGCAGGCCACACAGGCGAAAGCCGCGCGCCACCCTATTAGTCTGATCGCAGTGATCGGACGCGGATGACGCGCCCCCCCGTGGTAACGGGCCCGACCGCGAGAGAGTTTTTCAAAGGCGATGATCAAAAACACGACCAACAAGACGACAGATGCGATTTGCGCCGCCCCGCCTGCGTTCCCTGCCTCTAGCCAAGTGGAAAAGATTCCCGTGGTCAGGGTTTGCACAGCGAAATAAGAAACTGTTCCATAATCCGATACGGTTTCCATCATGACGATCGCGGTGCCTGCTGCAATGGCGGGACGCGCCATGGGCACACCGACCCGCCAAAACCGTGCAAATCCCCCTGCCCCCAATGCGCGCGACACTTCATAGATCGATCCAGATTGTTCCCGAAATGCAGCCCGTGTCATTAAAAACACGTATGGGGTTAAAGCCGCAGCCAAGACGATGATGGCAGATCCAAGAGATCTGATTTCAGGAAAAGCGTAATCACGTGAGGACCGCCAGCCAAACAGATCACGTAACAAAGTTTGCACAGGGCCCGCGTATTCCAGAAAATCGACCAAAGCATAGGCCCCGACATAGGCAGGAATCGCCAAGGGCAACAAAAGTAACCATTGCAAAGGTTTGGACAAAGGAAAACGATACATCGTAACAAGCCAAGCCGCGCCTGTGCCGACACAGGCTGCAAGACAGGCCACACCAAATGTCAAAACAGCCGTGGTGATAGCGTAGCGTGGTAAAGTCGTGGCCATCAAATGCGGCCAGATATTTTCTGTTGGATTGAGCGCCACCCAAAGCACAGCCAAAATAGGCAACAAAACGAATGCGGCGATCACCGCTGCCCCCAAAGACCAAATGCTGATGCCTTTGACCCGCTTCAAACGCGATTTTGGACTGGGAGTAGACTTATCGGATGAGGCAGGTGCCAGTGACATTTAAAACCCCAGTTCAGGCGGCGCAGCGCAGTGGTTGATAAATTTGGTAGGTCATTCTACGCACCGCATACGCGAAACCAGTTTAACTGTCCAGAAAAGCGCATATACTACCCCCACACACACCAAGGATACTGACGCAATGTCAGGTCTTAATATGACGCGAGAAAAGGCCGCTTTTATGAATATTTCTTTCCATATCGGCGCGCATTACACTTACGGCTCCACTTTGATGCGGGGGTTGTTGAAAAACAGGTCGACCCTAGAACAGCACGGCATTATCGTGCCTTCTCCCGCGCGGTACCGCGAAGTTTTGCCGCAGATGATGAAGCGGGTGAAAAACAGCCGCGCCACGGCAGAAGCAGAACAGATCATCATAGAAGACATCACAGAGATGGACGCCTGCGACCGGGTGGTCATGAGCTACGAAGATCTGATCTGTCAACCGCAGGCAATTTTTCATGGTGGACGCCTGTATGGCAAAGCGCAGTTTAAGCTGAAATGGCTGCGCAATGTCTTTCCCAATAGCGAAATGGAATTTCACATAGGGGTGCGCAATCCTGCGACCTTTATTCCAGAAGCCGTCCCCGACCCTGCGGGCTATGCAGAATTCATTGGGGAAACGGATCTGGATAGCATTCTGTGGTCGGATTTTATCAAATCGGTGCGCGCGGCCTGCCCTGACGTGCCTGTGACTGTTTTTGCTTATGAAGACACTCCGCTCACATGGGCGCAGATTATGCGCGAACTTGCGGGACTTGGCCCGATGGTGCCTATTGATGGCGGTTTAGATATTTTGGCGATGATTATGAAACGCGAGGGCATGAAGCGCCTGCGCACTTATTTGAATACGCATAGGCCGCAAAACGAACTGCAAAGACGCCGCATTTTGGCGGCTTTTCTTGACAAATACGTCGACGAAGACGCCATCGAAGAAGAAATAGACCTACCTGGATGGGATGATGCGCTGATCACGCGGCTTACCGATCGCTATGAAGATGACCTATACGAGATCGAAGACATTCCAGGTGTACGGTTTATTCAACCCTAGGACGTCAGGCCCCAATTGGGGCCAATAGAAGTGTTTTCGTCTTGCATGACACAGACCTCAAGGCGTCATATGCAGCGTCAAGAGATCGTGCAAATCCTTTTCAGGATGCGTCGCAAACCATTTAGAAACAGCACAGCCCGCTGATCCGTAATAGGCCGCACTTTGTGCCGCGCCGTTTTGACCTGTTATATGTCGCCAATCGCGGGCTTTTTCTGGCCAAGGGTCAATCGATACCTGACAGGTTGCTGGATCAAGATCAAAGCGCGGATCATCACTGATATAGACAGCCAATCCTTCATCCACCCAAGCAGGAAAACTGTGTTTTTGTCGCCAGCCCAAAACCTGCGACAAGGTCGTATGCACCAGCTCATGGGCGATGATCGACCGATCCAAACCACTTGGGCCGAGATAGATAAACTGTGCGCCGTATGCTTCGGCCAAGGTATTTGCCCCGCCCATAAAGGAGTCGCAAGTTGGCGTCACGCAGGCCACGATCCGTGGGGCTTTGGGCTGCGCGGCGGCAGGCAGCCCTTCAAAAGCGGGTGCGATCTTTTGCTTGGCACTTTGAATACGGTTCAACAGCTCTGGGCCACGGCCCGAGGCGCGCGCTTCAATATATAAATTCGGGCTAACTTTGCTAAAACCGAAACACTGCGGGCATAGCGCCGCCAAAACAGGACTGCCACCAAAGGCCAAAAGCCCTAAAGAAAAGCCCAAGATCAAAGCCAGAAAAGACAACACAATGCGTCGCTTCATGGTCTTTGTTCTCAGGCGTATCTGCGTCATGCAAGGTCTTTCTGGCGCGGCCCAATGGCAATCTCGTCACAAGGGATGACCAATATCACCCCATGCCCAGCGCTTCTTTGTACATTTCCAGCACAGCTTCTTCTTCGGCAATTTCATCGGTAGATTTTTTACGCAAGGCGATCACTTTGCGCAGCACTTTCGTGTCATATCCGCGCCCCTTGGCTTCGGCCATCACTTCTTTTTGCTGATCCGCGATGTCTTTCTTTTCCATTTCAAGACGCTCATAGCGTTCAACGAATTGGCGCAACTCATCGGCCGTTACACGGTAAGATGCATCTGGGCCAGAGGGGGTGTTGTCATCATCGATCATAGCGGGACCTTTATTTTCAAATGTGAATTGGCGCGGGGCCATAAGTTGCGGTGATCCCTAGCGCCACCTTGCCTTCAAAGCAAGAGACAGCCCCACCGTGAACGGGCGCAATCGGCAAACTGTTGCCCCCGCGCCAATGGATCAGATCAGTTATAAAATCGCCAATGGAGTCGCAAAAACTTGCACAAATGGCCCATGCACTGTAGGCGACAGATCATATTGGCACAGCAGTCGAAAGGGACCAGCGATGGACATTTTAATTTATGCAGGCGTTGCCTTAACCCTAAGTGGCGTGGCCCTTTTGATCTATTGCATCGTGCAAGCTGCAAAAGCCAAAAAACAAGGTGGGACAGACGAAGACATACGCGCCCGTTTACAGCGCGTCATTGCGCTTAATTTGGTGGCTTTGATGATTTCCGCGATCGGCCTTGGCGCTGTGACCATCGGCGCGATTTTGTCATAGACCTCCCCCGCGATCACATTGCGACTGCATGCTCTTGGTCGTAGACGCTTCGAATCCGATTTACCTGCACGCGACCACATGGATGGTCTGCGCAACCATGACTTTTGCGCGGCGTTGATGGCCAGCTTTGAAAAGCAAGCGAAGACTTGATTCCCTTGAAAGCCCGTCACAATTCCGCCCTAGTCTGTGATGTTTTTTGATCAATAATACATTCAAGCGGTGACCGTTTCGCTGTAAGAAACATTTAACCATTTAGGCAAAAATCTCCTTTTGAAGAACGCTAAAACGCCCTAATGACGAGTCATCAGTTAACCAAGTTTAAGTGCCCTCAATGGCCCCTGCCAAACGTGAGCACACTTTAGGTTTACCTCGAAAGACGCGTGAGACATGGATAAGTTAACACCAGATACAAACCAAACCATCAAAGGCCCGACAGCTGAAATGGATGACATTTCGGATCTGCCTGTCGAGCAATGGCTGGATGCGGTCGAAGATCTTGGCGAAGATATTGGGTATTTTGAACCCCTAGGACCAGATCATAGCGTGATGTTTGGCGACAGATCCCCAAGTCTTTTGGTGACCTTCGAAACCTATGAAAGCATCACAGAGCGCAGTGATACTGGCCTGCCCATTGGTCACACATTGGCCCAAAGTCACGATTGGTCACACCTGACGATCTTGGCCCATGCGCAAGATCTGAAATCTCATTGGTTCCGCAGTCACTTTATATACGGCTATTTTGATCGCCTCGTTGAAGAAGGCTTTTTTGAAGATTTTGACAAGGTCGTTTTCTATGGCGCAGGTGCCAGCGGATATGCAGCAAGCGCTTATTCTGTCGCAGCCCCCGGCGCCACTGTGATCGCAATCGCGCCACAAGCCACATTGGATGCCCGCCTTGCCTCGTGGGACAAACGCTTTGATGGCCTGCGCCGTATGGATTTTTCAACCCGCTATGGCTTTGCCCCAGATATGGTGGATGCCGCAGATAACGTCTGGGTTCTTTATGATCCAACTGTACCAGATGATGCCATGCACGCGGCTTTGTTCAATCGACCCCACACCACTTTGCGCCCCATCCGCAACTTTGGCACTGACCCCGAATTCGAACTCCTCGAAATGAAGGCCATAGAACCGATTGTTAAAGCGGCCATGAGTGATGGTTTAACCCAACGCAAATTGACACAAGCCCTACGCAATCGACGTGAACACGGGGGCTATTTGCGTCGCCTTTTAACTGAAGTAACCTCGAAAAAGCGCCCTCAGTTGACGATACAATTGTGCGAACATGCGTTGAAATCCCGCAATGGTTGGCGGTTTCGTAAAGCTTTAAAAGCAGCGCGGCAAAACCTATCGGACAAGGCTGACACCGCGGATTAATCCGCAGCCCCTCAAAGCGGATGCTATTTTGAGGGGATATCAAAAAAAATGTCAAAAACTTGATCTACTTGCCATCAAGCCGTGGGCAATTCGGACTTTTTTAACCGACTCGCCCTCAAATGGTGGTTAAGGAGATCTTGATTATGAATAATATGGTGCTGCCTGCCGTCGACGAACTGACTGCCTTGCGTAAAACCCTATCAGAATTGCGCGAGCGCGAAGAAGAATTATGCGATGAAATTCGTGCCAACGCGTCAGAGCTTTCGGTGCAGCGCATCAACGGCGGTGACCGTGTTGCAGTGATCGAAACCCGCACCACACGGTCGCTTGATACCACCCTTTTGCCTGTCGATATTCTGAACGATCCTGCGATGTATACCCAAGCCAAGCAAACCTATGTGTTGCTTTGGCCCCGTTCTAAATCTGCCGCCGATGCTGTGCAGGCCGCGCCTTCCGAATTGATCACGATGCCGACGCCTGCCGAGACATTGTATGAGACGGAATACGCCCCCGCAACTGACATTGAAACCGACGCTACAGAACTCTCAGCGGCTCCTGAATTTGACCCAATTGATCCCGATGCATCTGCAGAATTCTCTGAAGACATAGCGCAACCCCAATGTGATGCTGAAACAGTTGATGTTTTCGATAGCGAGACAAGCGCAGCACAATTTGACGCACCGCACGACGACCAGCTACCCGACGACCAGCTAGCCGACCACCTAGACGAGGCCCCTTTGACCGCGGCGACAGCACAGACCGAAGCTGATTTTGCCGCGCTGAATATACCGACAGACGCAGTGACCGATGGACCCGACCTCTCAGTGCAGATTTTGGATGCACATGAAATTGCACAAACAGCACAAGAACACGACAGCCCCGCTGATCTGCGCGCAACGGATCATCCGCAACTGCAGCCCCTCGGCGGGCTCTATGATGACGATCTGGAAGCCGCTTTTAACATCGACGATGACGAAATGCCCTTGTCCGCCGATCAAGAAGCGCTTGAGGACACGCAAGCCTTACAATCGGACTATGACGCCCATGTGGCGCAAGGCGAAGATCTGCAACAGATGCCAAAGTTGATCGATCACGACACGCCGTTTGTGTCGCGCCGCATCATAGGAATGCCCGCATAACCTTACTCCCACTGGCCGCAACCCTCACCCAGCCCCCACGATAGAAAGTCGTTAAAATGCAAATGTCCAACTCGCCCGTTGATGAACTCGCTCAAATCAAGAACTCAATCGCGGAACTGCGCGCGCGCGAACATGCGTTGGAAACGCGCTTTGTGCAATTGCGCAACTCAGGCCCTTTCTCAGGTTTCGCAGGCGAGCTTGTGATTGAACAGACAGCCCATGAAGTCTTTGATATCGCAAAACTGCCCGACACAGTGTTGAATGATCCGCGATTTTATTCCTTGCGCCAAGTCACTTCGGTCCGCATCGAACCCCATGAGGAGACAAATTCGCATGCGCTTTTCGCACAGGTGACACGTGAATTACCTTGCCCTGCGTCCCCCCATTCATAGTCTGTGCTGCGCGGCAGGCAAACCTGTGCCAAAGCCAACAAAACTTCGTCACCAAAGAAAACGGCAGGGAAATATGACCAGCTGTTCAAAAAAATGGCACAGCATCTGACGCGCGCCCTCTAGCGCTTTTGCGCCAGACGCGCTATGCGAAAGCCATGACCGATACACTCACACTCCGCCGCCCCGATGACTGGCATTTGCACCTGCGCGATGGCGCTATGATGCAGGCCGTCTTGCCCGAAACTGCACGCCATTTTGCCCGTGCTATCATCATGCCGAACCTTGTGCCCCCTGTGGTCAAAAGTTCCGATGCCAGTGACTATCGCGATCGCATTTTGGCCGCTTTGCCAAAGGGCGCAGATTTCACACCGCTGATGACCCTGTATTTGACCGAAGACACGGATGCAGATGATGTGGCAGCCGCACATGCCAGCGGTTTGGTGAAAGCGGTGAAATTGTACCCAGCGGGGGCAACGACCAATTCCAATTCAGGCGTGCGTAACTTTGACAACGTGCGTGCTGTGCTGGAAAAAATGGCCGAAATAGGCCTGCCTTTGTGTTTGCACGGCGAAGTGACAACGGCTGACGTGGATATTTTCGACCGCGAAGCCGTGTTCATCGATACGATTTTGGACCCAATCCGCCGCGCCAACCCTGATTTGAAGGTCGTGATGGAACATATCACCACGAAAGATGGTGTGGATTACGCGAAATCGGCCGACAGCGGTTTGGCTGCGACCATCACAACGCACCACCTCGTCATCAACCGCAACCACATCTTGGTTGGCGGTATCAAACCCCATTACTACTGCCTGCCAGTGGCCAAACGCGAAGAACACCGCTTGGCATTGGTCGAGGCGGCGACATCAGGGGATAAGCGCTTTTTCTTGGGCACAGATTCCGCACCGCATTTAGACCATTTGAAAGAAAATGCATGTGGCTGCGCAGGCTGTTTTACCGCGACAAACACATTGTCAATTCTGGCAGAAGTCTTTGAAGCCGAAGGTAAACTGCACAACCTTGAAGCATTTACATCACTCAACGGCCCCAATCACTATGGGCTGCCAGTCAACGAAGGCACGATCACCCTGCGCAAAGGTGCGCCCGTAGAGTACCCCAAAAACATTGCCACGCCCGAAGGCCCCGTCACTGTTTTCGACCCGCTGATGCCGCTGCATTGGTCGGTTGAGGCCTAAGATTTAAGATACCAAGGACACAGTTATGATCCCTACTTCCTTTCCAGACTCCACGGAAATTGCCCGCCTGACTGCGCGCATGTTGCTTGAAATCAAAGCCGTTGATTTCAACTCAGCTGAGCCCTTCACATTGGCATCAGGCTTGCCTAGCCCGACCTACGTGGATTGCCGTAAATTGATTTCATACCCACGTATTCGGTCGACCTTGATGGATTTCCTATCGGTCACCGTGATGCGCGATGCGGGTTTTGAAGCCTTCGACAACATCGCAGGCGGCGAAACGGCAGGTATTCCATTTGCGGCCATGGTTGCTGAACGCTTGGCATTGCCAATGACATACGTGCGTAAAAAACCTAAAGGTTATGGGCGCAACGCGCGGATCGAAGGTAAAATGACCGAAGGCGAGCGCGTGCTCTTGGTCGAAGATCTCACAACAGATGGCGGGTCGAAATTGTCGTTTGTTGACGCGATCCGCGACACAGGCGCAACCTGTGCGCATACGGCTGTGATTTTTTACTATGGCATTTTCCCCGAGACAGAAAAAACCTTGGGCGATCACGGCATTCAACTGCATTCTTTGTGCACATGGTGGGATGTCTTGGCGGAAGCCAAACTGCAAAAAGCCTTTGATGCCGAGACCTTGGCCGAAGTTGAGAAGTTTCTCAACGCGCCACGCGACTGGCAAGAGGCCAATAAAAAGACATAAACATTCGGGTCATCCCGAAATGCGCAAGCTGAAAAACGCCGCAGGTCAATCTGCGGCGTTTATTTTTTCTTACCACCGATTTACAAGATTTAGAGGGACAAAAGGCACTTCACGCTAGATTCAGTAGGGGTGAAGTTATCCACAGAAAGATACAGATTGAACCTTCCCCATCAGGGTCGTTACAACACAACAACCCATGAAAACGACAAGGCCGCACCGGATGAATGACGATATCGCAACGCTCAAGGACACGCAGAATTCGGACGATCCAGGCTATACAGATATGCCTGACACAGCGAACACATCAGAAATGCACAGCGAGGCAGGCACAGCCGTGGCAACGCAATCTGGCACGGTGATTTCATCTTACGATGGTGCGATGCCCCACAATACAGAAGCCGAACAACAGCTTTTGGGCGCACTTTTGACCAACAATGATGTGTTCGACAAAATTGCATCTGTGATCATGTCTGAACATTTCTACGATCCAGTTCACCGCGATATTTACGAAAAAGCGGCAGAACGGATTGCGAAAAACATGCTTGCCTCGCCCGTGACGCTAAAAGCCTATATGGAAGACCATAAAGGTTTGCAGGAATTGGGCGGCCCAGCCTATCTGGCGCGTTTGGCAGCCTCAGCGATTTCCACCTATGCTGTGCGCGACTATGCGCAACTGATTTACGATCTGTATATTCGTCGCCAGTTGATTGAACTGGGCAATGAAATTGCAGGGTCTGCCGCCAGCGGTTTGGATGCGCGCGAACCTGTTGAACAGATCGTATCCGCTGAACAAAAGCTGTACTCGCTCTCAGAACAAGGCAAGGCCGATACGGGCTTTAAATCCTTTCTTTCCGCCGTGACCCAAGCTGTTTTGAATGCCAACGCGGCCTACGAGCGCGGGGGCGGCATGGCGGGGATTTCGTCTGGCTTGATTGATCTCGATAAAAAGATGGGCGGTTTGCACAAATCGGATTTGATCATTTTGGCGGGACGTCCATCAATGGGGAAAACCTCGCTTGCGACCAACATCGCCTATAATGTGGCAAAAGCCTATAAAAAGGGCATGACACCTGAAGGCAAAGAGGGCGCAATTCAAGGCGGCGTTGTTGGGTTTTATTCGCTTGAGATGAGCGCCGAACAGTTGGCTGCACGTATTTTGGCCGAAGCGGCTGAGATTTCATCGCATAAAATTCGCCAAGGTGACATGGAAGAAGACGAATTTCGCCGCCTCATTGAAGCGGCAAAAACGCTTGAGACCTGTCCATTATATATTGATGACACGCCTGCCCTACCGATTTCGCAATTGGCAGCACGTGCGCGGCGCCTGAAACGTACGCATGGTTTGGATGTTTTGATCGTCGACTATTTGCAATTGGTGCGCGGAACGCCCAGCACCCAAGGCAACCGTGTGCAGGAAATCGGCGAAATTTCCATGGGTCTAAAAGCCATCGCCAAAGAATTGAACATCCCTGTGATCGCCCTGTCCCAGCTGTCGCGGACGGTGGAAAGCCGCGACGACAAACGCCCTCAACTGTCGGATTTGCGTGAATCTGGTTCAATCGAGCAAGATGCCGATGTTGTCATGTTTGTGTATCGCGGTGAGTATTACAAAGAGCGTGAAAAGCCAGATGATCACAACCACGAAGCCATCGCAGCTTGGCAAGAGGAAATGGAACGCCTGCACGCCAAGGCCGAAGTCATTTTGGGCAAACAGCGTCACGGTCCGATCGGGACTGTGACCTTGTCGTTCACAGCGGAATTCACGCGCTTTGGTAATTTGGCTTACGAACATCATTTGCCAGACGCCGAAGAATACTAAGTTTATCGAGTTTTAGGAGACAGACAGGCTTCGGATTTGGCTTGCACCCAATGCCGTAGCCCGTCAAAACACGTTTATGGGCACATCTATACTTCATATCGATCTGGGCGCAGTGACGCGCAATTGGCGCGCACTTGATGCAAAATCTGATGCTTCTGTTCAAACCTGCGCAGTGGTCAAAGCCGACGGATATGGGCTTGGCGTTGGCAAAGTCGCGCGCGCATTGATGAAAGCGGGCGTGAAAACCTTTTTCGTCGCAGCAGTCGAGGAAGGTGTGATCCTGCGCCAAGCTGTTGGACCCACACCGCGCATCTGCATTTTTAGCGGCCATATGGCTGGCGACACTGATATGGTTTTAGATATGCAATTGACCCCAATGCTCAATTCGCTTGATCAAATCACCCGCCATTTCAATGCCTTGCCTGATCATCCTTTCGGTGTACAACTCGACACTGGGATGAACCGCTTGGGGCTTGAAGCCAACGAATGGAGCACGGTGCGCGACTTGGTGATTGGCAAAAAACCTATGCTGGTGATGTCGCATTTGGCCTGCGCCGATGAACCAAATCATCCCATGAACGCCCAGCAATTGGCGGCGTTTAAAGACATGACAGACGGGTTAGATGTACCGCGATCCTTGGCTGCGACAGGCGGCATATTACTGGGAGCGGACTATCATTTTGATCTCACACGTCCTGGCATCGGTCTATACGGCGGTTTGCCTTTTGACGATGCCGAACCCACAGTGCGCGTCGAATGCCCCGTCATTCAAATTCGCGACGTGGCCGTTGGTGAAACCGTCGGATACGGCAATTCTTGGATCGCAGAAACCCCCTCACGTGTGGCCACAGTTGCTGCGGGCTATGCAGATGGGATAACGCGGCATATTTCAAATCAATCTGTGCTGTTTGATGGCGACACCCCCTGCCCACTTTTAGGGCGCGTATCGATGGATTTGATCACAGTGGATGTCACCCATCTTGATCATAAACCACGGTCGCTTGATCTTTTATGCGCTCATCAGACGGTTGATGATTTGGCCGATATTGCAGGCACGATCGGTTATGAAGTTTTGACATCATTGGGCCACCGCTACACACGCAGGTATCGCCCATGACAACGGGTTTAACGTCGAACGCAGTCACGCGTCTTTTGGCCACCATCGGGCGTACAAGCCTTGGCGCTTTGGCGGGAATCGGTCGGATCGTCCTCTTTGCGCTATCGACGCTCAGACATATGGTCACGCCACCGTTTTACCTAAGAGAGTTCACCCAAAGCCTTATAAATGTTGGATTTTTATCCCTACCCGTGGTGGGGCTAACAGCTCTGTTCACAGGCGGAGCCTTGGCGTTGCAAATCTATTCAGGGGGATCGCGCTTTTCAGTCGAAGCCGTGGTGCCGCAGATTGTCGCCATCGGCATGGTGCGCGAACTTGGTCCTGTTTTGGTTGGCCTGATGATTGCAGCACGGGTCACGGCCTCGGTCGCGGCAGAAATCGCAACCATGAAGGTCACCGAACAAATCGACGCTTTGGTCACACTCTCGACCCATCCGATGAAGTATCTCACCGTGCCTCGCGTTCTGGCGGGGCTTATCTCTGTGCCTTTGCTGGTGGCTGTGGGGGACATCATCGGGATCTTTGGCGGCTGGCTTTTGGCCACGCAATCCTTAGGCTTTAATCCGGCAACCTATCTGCAAAACACAGTGAATTTCCTTGAACCCAGCGATATCATTTCATCGCTCGCAAAAGGCGCGGCATTCGGATTTATCGCCACACTGATGGGCTGCTATTACGGCATGCAATCGGGGCGCGGCGCACAGGGCGTGGGCAATGCAACCAAATCTTCTGTTGTGGCCGCAGCGATCTTAATACTTGCGGCGAACTTCATTCTGACACAGGCATTTTTCGCGATATGATTGAACTTTCTGGCGTCCATAAATCTTTTGGGTCTAAACAGATTTTGCGCGGTGTTGACCTGTCGGTTGCGCGTGGTGAAAGCTTTGTGATTATCGGCGGATCAGGCACAGGGAAATCTGTGACGCTCAAATGCATCTTGGGCCTGATTGCCCCTGATCAAGGCGTGATCAAAGTCGATGGCGAAGAGGTGACGCAGACAGGAGACCGCGATGCATTTTTGTCCCGATTTGGCATGCTGTTCCAAGGGGCTGCGCTGTTTGATTCCATTCCTGTTTGGCAAAATGTCGCCTTTCGCCTGTTGCGCGGCACCTTAAAACGCCCTCATTCAGAGGCCCGCGAAATTGCCATTGAAAAGCTGCGCCGTGTGGGGCTGTCCCCCGATGTGGCCGACCAATTCCCCGCTGAGCTGTCGGGAGGCATGCAAAAACGTGTGGGGCTGGCCCGTGCTATCGCAGCCGATCCTGAAATCATTTTCTTTGACGAACCCACGACAGGGCTGGACCCGATCATGGCGGGGGTCATCAATGATTTGATCCGCGAGATCGTCGTAGAAATGGGCGCGACGGCGATGACCATCACCCATGACATGACATCCGTGCGCGCCATTGCCGATAAAGTGGCCATGCTGCACGGCGGTAAAATTCGTTGGACTGGCAAGGCCGCGGATATCGATTCAGGGCAAGACCCCTATGTGCAGCAATTCATTACCGGCGCGCCGACGGGGCCGATTGAAACTTTGCGCTGATCACCCGTCGCTTTTTCTGATCTAACCTTAGGTCATCACAGGATTTGAAGCTAAACCACTCAAAGTCCCGCCTTTGTTTCCTCACATGGGACAATATCCAAATATTCCCCTAAAACATTGATTTTTACGCCTTAGTTTGGTTACCTATTCGGTAGTTAATCTTGGGGAATTAATGATGTCAGAGTTACCAGAACCAGCCGCGATGACGGCCAAGCAAAACCTACGCAATCTGTTCCAAATCATATCGATGTGGATTCTGATTGGGCTGGCGGCGGCGGCATCGGTGGCGACTATTCTGTCTGCTTTCAACGTGATCCCTTGGATGCCCCTTGGTCCTGACAGTGCTCCAGACAGCGCGCTTTGGCTGCAAATCACAGGCACAGCTGTGCTGGTCGGGCTTTGCGCCTTTTTGCCCAGCGTATATCAAATCCAGCGTTTGGAACGCAGCCATCGTGATTTTAAGATTTCGATGAAAGACATCGCCACAGCCTATCGCATGTCACATGCGGCAGACCGCGAAGGCGTTTTTGCGCTGTCCACAGAGTTCGAAGATGTACGCGCCCGTTTGGAACATGCACGCAAACATCCCGATCTGGGGCATTTGGAACCAGAGATTTTAGAATTGGCCGCGCAGATGTCGCATATGACCCGCGATTTGGCTTTGGTCTATTCAAAAGACAAAGTCACCCGCGCCCGCGATTTTCTGCGTCAACGCCAGCAAGAACTCGATACATTCAATGAAAACCTAAGCCTTGCTTTAACGGTGACTCAAGAGTTGCAGCGCTGGCAACGCGATGTTGAAGCTTCAGAACTAGAAGCCAACCGTCAAATGGATCGTCTTGAAAAAGACCTGAAAGAAATCCTGCCTCAGTTGGGATATGAATTAGATGACGAACAAGGCGAATTGCCCCTGTCTGCCCCAACAGATAACGAGGGAAAAGTGATCGCTCTATCCCCCAGCGCAAGCGGAAAATCGAGCCCCGCCGCGGACTTAGGTGACTTGCGCACGACAGGGCTTGATCGGCCAAATTAGGACCATGACAAAATCGCAGATGTTGCACAGGCCTGCACCAAAGCGCGACTTCACGGCTAAGATATTGCGCGCATTAAACCTGTCTTTGCTGATTTTCTTTCCCCTCGCTTGGACAGCCCCTTTGCTGCGTGCGGGGCTTTTACCGCTGTTTGGCATGACCGAAATATCGGTGCTGTCGGGCATAAAAAGCCTGTGGGAAACGGATATTGTGCTGGCAAGCATCGTGGTGTTTTTCGCGGTATTTGCCCCGATCATCAAAGTCATAGCCGTAGAACTGACTTTCTCCGGATACCTGCCCGCAAAGTTAAAACCCGCCATCTTCGTTTTGGCGCGTTTGGCGATGGCGGATATCTTTCTCATCGCTATTTACATCACTTTGGCAAAAGGGCTGCGCATTGGCCGCCTAGATGTCGCATGGGGGCTGTATTTGTTTACGGCCTGCGTGCTCACCGCGCTGGTGATCAGTTTGTGCAGCAGAAAAGGCTCAACTGTCGCAGATGGGGTTGAATGATGCGCGCGCATGACGCTAAAACAAACCAACAAGAACATAGCGCGAACAAAATCAATAACGAGCGGAGCACACCATGGCCAAAGCCCAAGTAAAATACACCTGTAGCGCCTGTGCTGCCAGTTTCACCAAATGGTCGGGGCGCTGTGACAGCTGCGGCGACTGGAACACTATCGTCGAAGAAAAGCCCCTATCCACATCTGGACCTGCCAAGAAAACCTTGGGCGGGATGCGTGGCAAACAGGTGCCTTTAAGCGACCTATCCACCAAAGAAGCCCCGCCCCCCCGCACGCAATGCGGCATGGGCGAATTGGACCGCGTTTTGGGCGGCGGACTGGTGCCTGCCTCAGCCATTTTGGTGGGCGGCGATCCGGGCATCGGTAAATCCACATTGATGTTGCAGGCTGCTGCGCGTTTTGCGACCGCGGGGTTGAAAACGATTTATGTCTCGGGCGAGGAATCAAGCGCACAGGTCCGTATGCGGGCCCAGCGATTGGGCTTGGGGGATGCCCCCGTGCAATTGGCCGCAGAAACCAATCTGCGCGATATTTTAACAACGCTGGAAACCGAAGCCCCCGATCTGGTCGTGATCGATTCTATTCAAACCATGTGGGCCGATAACGTCGAAAGTGCGCCTGGATCTGTCAGCCAAGTGCGTGCTGCGGCCCATGAAATCGTGACCTTTGCCAAATCGCGCAATGTGGCAGTGATCATCGTCGGCCATGTCACCAAAGACGGGCAGCTTGCAGGGCCACGTGTGGTCGAACATATGGTCGACACGGTTTTGTATTTCGAAGGGGAACGCGGCCATCATTTCCGTTTGTTGCGTGCTGTCAAAAACCGCTTCGGTCCTGCGCAAGAAATCGGCGTCTTTGAAATGACAGGCGATGGATTGAGCGAAGTGACAAACCCATCGGCCTTGTTTCTATCTGAGCGTGACAAACCCACCGCAGGGTCTGTTGTCTTCGCAGGAATCGAAGGCACGCGACCCGTGCTGGTCGAATTCCAAGCGCTCGTTGCCCCCTCCCCTAATGCCCAAGCACGACGCACGGTTGTGGGTTGGGACGGGGGCCGCTTGTCGATGATCTTGGCCGTGCTCGAATCGCGTTGCGGTATTCCTTTTGCTGGGCTTGATGTCTATTTGAACGTCGCGGGTGGCATGAAAGTGTCGGAACCCGCCGCAGATTTAGCCGTGGCGGCCGCGCTTTTATCCGCGCGAGAAGACACAGCAATCCCTAAAGACTGTGTGGTTTTCGGGGAACTGTCGTTGTCTGGAGGCCTCAGACCCGTAAATCAAACAGAAAACAGGTTGAAAGAAGCGCAAAAACTTGGTTTTTCATCGGCAATCGCCCCATCTCGGTCTAAAGCTGGTGATGGAACAGGCATGCAGATTCGCTATATGGACGATCTAGTGGGCTTTGTTGGCGAAGTTTTTGGTGCGGGTTGATAGTGCGTATTTACTGCGATCTATTTAGCACGTGAGGGATAAACGGGTGGTGCACAAACCCGATATATAGAAAGGCAAAGCTTCATGGACGGCTTTACCATTGTTGATGCTATCGTTGCGCTGGTGATCATTGTATCCGCGCTTTTGGCCTATTCTCGCGGTTTTGTTCGCGAAGGCATGGCCATTGCTGGCTGGATCGTTGCGGCCGTTTTAGGGTATCTTTTTGCCCCCAAGGCGGTGCCTTTGGTCAAAGAAGTTCCCGTTTTGGGCGGTTACATATCCGACAGTTGCGAATTATCCGTAATTGGTGGTTTTTTCGGCGTTTTCGCTTTGGCTTTGATCATCGTATCGATTTTTACGCCTTTGTTATCATCCGCCATCCAGCGCTCGGCGCTTGGCAGTATTGATCAGGGCTTGGGCTTTTTGTTCGGCGTGATCCGTGGTGTTGTTTTGGTTGCGATCACTTTGGTCATCGTGGACCGCATTTCCACAGGCGACCGCATCGCCGTTTTGGAAGATTCGCGCACCGTCAAAGTCTTTGACCGTTCACAAAGCCGCCTTGATGAAAGCATTCCAGAAGATGCGCCAGGTTGGATCACAGCACGCTACGAAGGTCTGGTCAGCATCTGTACTGAATAGGTTTGATCCGAAATTCTTTTCAAAATTGGCGACACAGGCGGCAAGCTTGGGTCGCCAATTCTATATTGAAGGATCGGTTTCCCAAAGAGCAAAGCGGGAAAATCGCAAAGTTTGACCAAACATTCGAAATTCTTTTGTGATCCTTTCGTGACATATCCCCCGATAGGCTCTAAACGAAAGACGAAATGCACGCCCTTGGATTCGGAGCCTGATGCCATGCGCCAGATGCCCCCTGCAAACCCGTTTGACGACGATAAATTGAAAGAAGAGTGCGGCGTGTTTGGCGTTGTCGGCATGGCCGACGCAGCCAACTTTATCGCACTCGGCCTACACGCGCTTCAGCACCGTGGACAAGAAGCAGGCGGGATCGTCACATTCGACCCCGAAGTTGGCTTTAACTCCGCACGTCGCTTTGGCTATGTACGCGATAACTTTACCAGCCAAAAAGTTATGGAAACCCTGCCAGGCGAAGTTGGCATTGGCCATGTTCGTTATTCAACAGCAGGCTCAAAAGGCGCCACGGCGATCCGTGATGTGCAGCCCTTCTTTGGAGAATTTTCCATGGGCGGGGCCGCGATCGCCCATAACGGCAACATCACAAATGCCGATGCACTGAAACGTGAATTGATTGACCGCGGGTCGATCTTTCAATCTTCCTCAGATTCCGAATGTATCATTCACTTGATGGCGCGCTCTTTGCAGCGCAACATTCCTGAGCGGATGAAAGATGCCCTGCGCCGCGTCGAAGGTGCGTTTTCAGTGGTCGCCATGACCCGCACCAAATTGATCGGTGTGCGCGACCCACGCGGTGTGCGACCACTTGTGTTGGGCAAAGTCGGTGAAAAGGGCTATGCGCTTTCATCTGAAACCTGCGCCTTAGACATCATCGGCGCAGAATTCGTGCGCGAAATCGAACCAGGCGAAATGGTTGTCATTTCTGATGGGAAAGTAGAAAGCTACCACCCGTTTGAACGCACAGCCAGCCGTTTTTGCATCTTCGAACAGGTCTATTTCTCACGCCCAGACAGTATTTTGGGCGGGCGCTCTGTCTATGAAACACGCCGCCAAATCGGCGTAGAACTGGCACGCGAAACACCTGTTGAGGCCGATCTTGTTTGCCCAGTCCCAGATTCAGGCACGCCAGCTGCGATTGGCTTTAGCCATGAATCTGGCATTCCTTACGGCATGGGTATCATCCGCAACCAATATATGGGCCGCACCTTTATTGAGCCGTCAGAGCAGATCCGTAACATGGGCGTGCGTCTGAAACTCAATGTGAACCGTGCGCTGATCCGCGGCAAGCGCATCATCTTGGTCGATGATTCTGTGGTGCGCGGAACGACATCGCAAAAGATCAAAGACATGTTGCTGGATGCGGGTGCCGCCGAAGTGCATTTCCGAATTGCCTCACCGCCCACCATGTGGCCATGTTTTTACGGCGTGGATACGCCTGACCGCGATAAATTATTGGCGGCGAATATGTCTGTCGATGAAATGTGTGCGCATTTGGGTGTGGATTCATTGCAGTTCATCTCGCTAGACGGGCTTTACCGCGCCGCTGGCGTGCCTGAGGGCCGCGATGCGAAAGCGCCAAAATATTGCGATGCCTGTTTCTCTGGCGAATATCCCGTGGTGCCAAGCGATATGATCGCCAAAGGTTTTGAAATGAAGACCGCCGCAGAATAAGCGGGCTTGCCACAGACTATCATTCCACCGCCGCCCCATTGATTTGGGGCGGCGGTTCTTTTATGGGACAGGGGCACAGATCCTATTTGGCAAAGGCCACAGTATGACATCACCTTTAGACCTCGATCCCCGCTGGCGCGCCTTACAAGATATGGGCGGCGTGATGGATATCGGCTTTGACCACCCCAGCGCGTGGACCCATGGCGAACGTGGCGCTGAGCCATTTATCAAAGTCGGTGATGACCAACTGGCATCAGAACTTTGCCGTTTTTCCGACCAGCGTTTCATCTGCGCCGCTTTGACATTGGCGATCCGTGGATCCGAAGATCACGTGATTTTCGCGATTTGGGTCAAGGTGCCTGATGATTGTTTTTACGCCTATGTTGAGACCTTTGACGGTGGTCCTGCACCTGAAACGGCGGTTGGCAAACTGTCGTCAGAGCTTGGGCCCGTCGCCCCCTTGGGCGCGGCCGTCGCACTCACGTTTTCCGATAGGGAGTCCCGCCCGAAGGCGCAGCTTTTTGGTGGCGCGACCGATATTTCTTTGGACGATCTTTTGGCGCTTTACGAGGCCACAGGCACCGTAAACCGCGACGATCTTGGCAGTGTCCAATAGAGCGCCTGCTGCCCCCCTTTTCGTCTTGACCCTTCAGCCTTTCGAAAGCAGACCAAGCCTATGACTGAGAAAACAAAAATTGCCCTGATCACAGGGGCGTCACGCGGCCTTGGATTTCATTTGGCCGAAGCGCTTGCGCCTGAGTATCACATCGTTGCCGTGGCCAAGACCACAGGCGCACTTGAAGAGCTAGATGATCGGATCAAAGCCAAGGGTGGCGATGCGACTTTAGCGCCTATGGATATCACCAATCCAGATGCTATGGCGCATCTGTGTCGCGGCATTTACGACCGCTGGGGCTATCTGGATTTCTGGGCGCATACGGCGATCTATGCGCAACTTTTATCGCCAGCAGATCACTTGGACCCGAAAGATTTTGACCGCACCATTGGCACCAATGTCACGGCCACAGGCAAGTTGATCCCAATGGTTGGCCCACTGTTAAACATGGGCCCTCGCCGCGCGGATGTTATGTTTTTCGATGATCCTCACGCAGGGGAAAAATTCTATGGCGCTTACGGCGCTGCGAAAGCCGCGCAGATCGCCATGGCCAAAAGTTGGCAGGCAGAAACGCAGAATTCAGAAAAAGCACCGCGTATTCACATTGTGCAGCCCAATCCGATGCCAACAGGCACACGGGCACGTTTTCACCCCGGTGAAGGCAAAGCGGCACTGACCCATCCACGTGACGAAGCCCCACGTTTGTTGAAAAGCCTAGGCCTAATCTAAGCTGTGGCAGCAGGGGCGAGCGGTGCAAAAAGATCGATGCGGTAGCCATCTGCATCGGCCACAGTGGCGTATCGCTGGCCCCAAAAAGCATCCCAAGGTGCGGTCAAAACATCAAAACCAGCCGCTTTGATTTTGGCCACATGTTCATCCACTTCGGCGGGTGTGGCGCAGAGCATGGCAAAAATCGAATGGTTCGGCGCGCGCGGCACCTCGCCTGTCAGTTTCTCCATCAAAGCGGCACTGTCGATCATCAAACGCGGTTCGCCCAAACGCCGTATCGGTTCCACATGATCATCACTTTCAAAACCGCCTTCGAAGTCGAAGCCAAGCAAAGTGTAAAATTCTTTGGCACGCGCAATATCAACAGCACTCACCGCAATGGCATCTAAAACAGGTTTGGGCATAAAAATATCTCCGATTTCCAACAAAGAATGCGCTCAACCGCCAACAAGACGCAACCCTGTCTTGCTGTGATTCGCGACCTGCTTTATGGAGGAGAGAACTTGAGGGCAAAGGGCGGCGGACAGATGCGCATTCTTATCACCAACGATGACGGTATTAACGCGCCAGGTTTGGCGACTTTGGAAAGCATCGCGCATCAGCTTGCAGGCCCAGAGGGTGAAGTCTGGGTTGTCGCCCCTGCCTTTGAACAATCGGGCGTTGCGCATTGTATTTCCTATGCCCATCCCACGATGATATCCGAACTTGGCCCGCGTCGCTGGGCCGCCGAAGGGTCGCCCGCAGATTGCGTATTGGCCGCGCTATATGACGTGATGCCTCAGCGGCCTGATTTGGTATTGTCCGGCGTCAATCGCGGCAATAACGCAGGCGAAAATTGCATGTATTCGGGCACGATCGGGGCAGCGATGGAAGCCGCGTTGCAAGATGTCAAAGCCATCGCTTTGAGCCAATTTTTTGGTGACGAAAACAAAGATTTAGACGATCCCTTTGAAAGCGCTAAAGCCCACGGTGCCGCTGTGATCCGCAAGTTATTGTCTTCGGCCCCTTGGGGCGGCGAGGACTACAACCTGTTCTACAACGTCAATTTCCCCCCTGTGCCTGCCGCACAAACAGGCGGTATAGCTGTGACCCGTCAGGGCCGCAGACAGGGATCTGGCTTTGGGGTAGAAGCGCAGATGTCCCCATCGGGGCGCCGTTTTCTATGGGTGACAGGATCACCGCAAAATGTTGAGACAGGCAAAGGGACAGATGTCAGCGCCAATATGGCTGGGCAGATTTCTGTAACGCCAATGCGTGCTGATCTCACGGCCCATGATGCAATGAATGACGTTGAGGCTGCGCTAAAATGAACTTTGGCCCTGAACAACAAATGCAATTTCTCTACACCCTGCGCTCAAAAGGGGTGACAGACAAGCGCACCTTGTCAGCAATGGAGCGCATTGATCGCGGAGCTTTTGTGCGGGGGCATTTTGCAGATCGTGCATATGACGACATGCCTTTGCCCATTGCATGCGGCCAAACCATTTCCCAGCCTTCGGTTGTGGGCTTGATGACCCAAGCTTTAGATGTGCAGCCGCGCGATAAGGTTTTGGAAGTCGGCACAGGGTCGGGCTATCAGGCAGCTGTGCTCAGCCAATTGGCGCGGCGTGTCTATACCGTTGATCGGTTTTCGCGTTTGGTGCGCGAAGCGCAAGAGGTGTTTGACATGCTTGGCATCGTCAATATCACCGCCTTTTCAGCGGACGGCAGTCATGGTTTGACCGACCAAGCGCCGTTTGATCGCATCATCGTGACTGCCGCCGCAGAAGACCCGCCTGGCCCCCTCTTGGCGCAGCTGCGTGTTGGCGGTATTATGGTTGTGCCTGTGGGCCAGTCCGATACGGTGCAAAGCCTGATTAAAGTCACGCGCCTTGAAAAAGGCTTTGACTATCAAGAACTGCGCTCAGTGCGTTTTGTCCCTTTGCTTGAAGGGATGGGTCAAGAGTAACCGCCCGCGTTTGGGCCAATTTTCTGGGGAGACTACTCCCCCTGCGGGCAATGACCCGAAAACTGAGGATCGAGCTATGACATTTATTCAATTGCCAGCCCAAAGTAAAAACAGTTTGCGTCGCCTTGCCTTTACAGGCTGTGCGGCCCTTGCCTTGACGGCCTGTGATAAGCCTCTCGACTTTGATCTACGCGGGCTGACAGATGCTTTTTCGACGGCCCCCGCAGCCCTTGAGGCACAGACAGTTGCCAAACCAAAACCTGATGCCAATGGCATCATTTCCTACCCCAACTACCAAGTTGCCATCGCACGCAAGAATGACACTATCGACACATTGGCCAACCGTATTGGTATGTCGTCGCAAGAATTGGCGCAGTACAACGGTATCCCTATGGGCGTGACCCTGCGCGCGGGTGAAGTCATCGCCTTGCCGCGCCGTGTTGATCAGGTCTCAACCGTTGCCACACCGACAGGAACGATCGCGACAGGCGAACGCATTGATGTGACATCCTTGGCCAATGAGGCGCTCACATCCAAACCGCTGGATGCCCCTGCACCATCGGCAGCTGCGACACCGACCCTGCAGCAAAACATGTCGAACATTTCAACCGAACCTGTGCGTCACCAAGTTCAGCGCGGCGAAACCGCCTATTCTATCGCACGCAAATACGGTATCTCGGTTCGGGCTTTGTCTGACTGGAACGGACTGGGATCAGATTTGGCCGTCCAAGAAGGCCGCTATGTTTTGATCCCTGTAAAAGCAGCGACCACAACAGCGCCTGTTGCCGCAGAACCCACGCCAGGCACAGGATCAGCTGCACCGACGCCGCCATCTGCGGCCGAGCCTTTGCCAGATGTAAAAGAAGCCACACCAGCGCCCGCCGCGCCTGTGAAGCCTGCAGCCAATTTAGGCAGCACTCAGACATCTAGCGCTGAAATGACCAAACCCGTGTCAGGGCCAATCATTCGTGATTACGATAAAGACAAATCAAAATTTGTCCTGTTCTCCGCCCCCTCTGGGACCAATGTGCAAGCGGCCAAAGCGGGCACTGTGAAACTGGTATCGACCAATGCAGATGGGGTGCAAATCGTCGTGATTGATCACGGAGACGGCTTGCAGACCGCCTATAGCTTCATCGACAATCTGTCGGTGAAAAAGGGTGACAAAGTGTCCAAAGGTCAGTCGATTGCCAAGGTGACTTCGAATGAATTCAATGCCTTGCAGTTCATGGTATTTAAGGGAACGCAAACGGTAGATCCTTCTCCCTACCTGAACTAAGACCACGTTTTATCAAAAAAAGCCGCCCCTCGGACTTGGGCGGCTTTTTTCATTCTTACACAGTATGCGCGCTGGGGTTACGACAAAGTCACGCCCTCGCGACCCGCCAAATCGACAAAATACTGCCAAGCCACGCGGCCCGAACGCGATCCACGTGTGGCCTGCCATTCGATGGCCTCAGCGCGCAGGGTCTCGTCGTCGATGACGACTTTATGCGCATCACAGTAGCCACGGATCATTGCCAGATAGTCGTCTTGGCTGCACGGGTGGAACCCAAGCCACAGGCCAAAACGATCTGACAAAGACACCTTTTCTTCGACAGCTTCCGAGGGGTTAATCCCAGATGAGCGTTCGTTTTCGATCATATCGCGCGGCATCAAATGACGACGATTTGACGTGGCATAAAACAGCACATTTTCAGGACGCCCTTCGATCCCGCCATCTAAGACCGCTTTCAACGATTTGTAATGCTGATCGTCATGACTGAACGACAAGTCATCACAAAACAGCAAGAAACGATGTTTCGAGCTACGCAAATGACCTAAAAGGCGCGCCACAGATGGCAAGTCTTCGCGCTGCATTTCGACGATTTTCAAAGGCAGGCCTTGGGCACAAATCGCCCCATGCACAGCCTTGACCAAGGATGATTTACCCATACCGCGCGCGCCCCAAAGCAAAGCATTATTCGCAGGCATGCCATTGGCGAACTGAAGCGTGTTTTTCAACAAAGTATCACGCGACCGATCAATACCGACCAACAGATCCACATCAACACGCGAAACCTTGTGCACTGGTTCCAGCCGATCAGGCCCCGTGTGCCAAACAAAGGCATCTGCCGCCTCTAAATCGGGCGTCTTTTGGGGCGCAGGCGCCATGCGTTCCAAGGCCTCTGCAATACGTTTCATCGTTTTATGCGCCATGACTGACCCTTTTATTCGTGATCTTCATAGTCGTCATACAAGTCTTCGTCTTCGTCCAAAATCCCCGCCGCACGCAATTCCTCTGTGCGTTTTTTCTCAACACGTCCCACAAGGAAAATCGACACCTCATAGAGGCCATAAACCACCACAAACAAGATCAACTGGGTGGTCACATCAGGCGGTGTCACCAAAGCTGCGACCAGCAAAATGCCGACAACCGCGTATTTGCGCGTTGACCGCAGACCATGTGCTGTGGCCAGACCCGCCTTGCCCATCAATGTCAAAAGCACAGGCAGTTGGAAACACAGACCAAAGGCCACGATCATTTTCAAAGTGATATCAAGCGTCTCGTTCACCTTACCGTTAAACACGATGTCGATGCCCGATTTGACGGAGGCCACATCGGCATCCCCTTGCGCCACCACGAGGGCTGCAACAAAGGATGGCAGATCCGCAAAGCCTAAGAAAAACGCCATCGCCAGAGGCACAACAACGTAATGCGCAAAGGCCGCGCCCAGCAAAAACAATGCTGGCGATGCAATGAGAAACGGCAAAAACGCATTCTTTTCATTGCGGTACAGACCAGGGGCAACAAAGCGCCAAAGCTGCGTGCCGATCACAGGAAAGGACAACATCAAGCCGCCAACCATCGAAATGCGGATCAAGGTAAAGAAATATTCTTGCGGCGCTGTGTATTGCATCACAGGGTTGGGATTGCCCAAACTGCGCATGGTTTTTTCAATTGGCATCAGCAAGAAATCCAAGATCGCCCCGCCGAAGGTGAAACAAATCACCATACCCACGAAAAACGCCAAAACAGCGCGGATAAGCCGAGTGCGCAATTCCGCTAAATGTTCGATTAATGGCGCTGAGCTGTCTTCAACTTCGTCATGAAGCATTTCATTCTGGCTCATGCGTCGCCTTCTTTCTTAGATTTGGGAGCTGCTTTTTTCGCGGCAGTTTTGCTGCCAGCTTTTTGGGTTGTTGTTTTGCTGGGTGCTTTTTTCGCTGGTGCTGCCTTTGCCGCTGGCTTTTTCGCAGGTGCTTTTTTCGCGGGTGCCTTCTTGGCAGCTGCCTTTGCAGCAACAGGTTTGGCAGGCGTCACATCACCCTGATCTGCGGTGTCTTGCGCTGCCTTGCGCGCCGTTGCCTTAGCCGCAGCACTTTCGCTAATTTTCTTAGCTTCAGCCGCGCGCGCTTCGGTCATCTCGATTTTGGGTGGGGCTTTTGCATTCAGCGGGTTCCAATCTTCAAAATCAGAAGCCGCCTCTTTCAACTTGTCCAAGCCAAATTTTTTCGGGTTTGCAGCCGCGTTCAAACTGTCTTTGATCTCACCAACGCCCGCTTCGTCCGCGGCGTTTTCCATTGCACGCGAAAACTCGCGTCCCATGGCTTTGATTTTGGCAGTAAAGCGGCCAAGGGTGCGAAACATCCCTGGCAAATCTTTCGGCCCAACCACGATAAGGGCCACGATCCCAATGATCAAAAGTTCAGACATACCAATGTCAAACATGTTGAGCCGCCTTTCAAAAACGCCACGCAAAGCACAGGGGCGACCTACAAAACAAGATCGCCCAAGCGCCGAAATTGAAAAAGAATGAAAGCTTAGACTTTGTCTTTTTCAACAGTCTCAGAGGCTTCTTCATCAACTTTTGCGGCTTCGTCTTCGATTTCTTTGGTGCCATCATTCACACCTTTTTTGAACGCTGTGATGCCCTTACCCACTTCGCCCATTAGACCCGACACTTTGCCGCGACCAAAAAGAACCAAGACCACAACAGCGATCAGCAAAAGGCCCGGAATACCGATATTGTTCAGCATAGTCTTTCTCCTGTGTGCGGGGTGCTTTCACCCGCCTAAAAATTCATCTGTCTTAGAAGTAACGAAGATTTCGCCGAGGAAAAGCGCGAAATGCGCAATTTTGTCTGCTTGCACAACATTGGCGCGCAATGTGAGAGCATCATCGCACTACTGACAGGTTTATGTCAGTTAATATGCAGTGTATTTTAGAGCAATCGAATCGCATTTCTGCGCTCCCTCCCGCAAAGACAACCACCAAGGATCGTTATGACAGGACGCAAGCAATCAGCGGCGCAGCGCAGTGACCGACTTATGGCACTGATCCAAATTTTGCGCGATGGGGAACTGCACAAAGCCCGCGACTTGGGCGACGCACTTGCGGTAACGCCGCGCACAATTTGGCGCGACATGGCGACCCTGCGCGCTTCTGGGTTACCCGTCGATGGCACGCCTGGTGCAGGGTATCGCGTGACGGCACAAGTCACATTGCCGCCTTTGAATTTGAGCATGGGCGAGTTCGAAGCCCTACATCTGGCTGTCGCGATTTTGACCGAGGCCACAGATCCTGAGCTGGCGAAATCAGCGCAAAGTCTGGCTGTTAAAATTGATGCCGCCCTGCCCGAAAACACAGGTCCGCCCAGCACGCAATGGGGGTTTGCCATCCATCCCTTCGCAGATACCGCAGCGGGGTTTAAACATATGCCCCTATTGCGCGATGCAGTGCGCAATAAAAAACTCATTCGGATCAGTTTCTTATCCGAAGACGGAGCGCAAAGCACAGAGTTGATCCACCCCTTGCAGTTGAACTATTGGGGGCGGGTTTGGACCATGGTTGCGTGGTGCAGATCACAGCGCGATTTTTGCGAATTTCGTGTCGATCGCATTCAATCTTTGATCGACACTGGCGCGACGTTTGATGACGAGGTTGGCACTGGGCTGGACGATTTTCTAAAGCTGAGGCAAGCGCCCAACAGACTTTAGAGGCATTACAGCGCGGGAAAAACGAAACAACGTTCGCGGCGCAGCATCAACCAGAGCGGCGTTCCGACCTTGGGCAAGAACACCGATGGCACTGTGGCACGTAGCAAAGATCCATCAAAATCCATTCGAAATTCCACTAAACTTTCGCGCCCCATAAAGCGCGACCGCTCAACGATACCGCGCGCGGGCGTACCGTCTTGAGGGGTCGGATTGGGGCCGCGCCCTGCACGATCAAAGTCGATCCGCAAGTGCTGAGGGCGGATCACGATATCGACGGGCGTGCCATCCGCATGACCAGGGCAGAGGAATTCGCCAAATGCAGTAGAGACCAAAGCGCCCTGCACTTCGCCACGTATAACATTGATATCGCTAAAAAAGGCTGCAGAGCGTTTATCAACAGGCGCGTTGTAAATATTGTATGGCGCCCCTTGTTGCACGATCCGCCCATCGCGCATTAGTGCGATTTCATCGGCCATGCGCATGGCTTCATCGGGTTCATGCGTCACCAATAAAACAGCCGCGCCTTCTGCTTTAAGCACTTCTAGCGTGCTATCGCGAATTTCATCTTTGAGACGTTCATCCAGACCTGAAAAAGGTTCATCCATAAGCATAACAGACGGGCGTGGCGCCAGCGCGCGGGCCAAAGCGACACGTTGCTGTTCGCCCCCCGAAAGTTCGTGGGGAAATTTTTTCAAGGCCGACAGAAGCCCTACTTTTTCGAGTAAATCTTCGATGCGTGCTTGTTTTTCACCGCGCGTGCCACTGAGACCAAATCCGACATTCTGCGCGACGCTGAGATGGGGAAAAAGCGCGAAATCTTGGAACATCAGCCCAATAGAGCGCGCTTCAGGGGGCACGCGGTGCACCGTGTCACAGACCAGCGCACCGTCGACGTAAATTTCGCCACTGTCTTGCATGTCAACGCCAGCAATCATACGCAAAGTCGTGGATTTACCACAGCCCGAGGGCCCTAAAAGACAAGTCACTTGGCCCGGCATGACCTTGAGCGAAACATCACTTACGACCTCACGCCCTTGGAAGTTTCTGCGCAGGTTGCGAATTTCCAATCGGGCAGGTTCAGGCATGGGCTTAGGAGACACTGGATCTTGGACTTGGGTATTCATACGCAGTATCCGACAAAAACTCTAAGGGTGCCATGTCCTATCAGCGGCCCAAACGCTTGGCAACCAGTCGGGCCGAGATGGACCGCGGCGATGGAAAAAATCCACCGTCGCGGGCCATTTTACATGGTGGAAACGGTCGCACCACCATCCAGCAAGATATTTTGCCCAACCATAAAGCCCGCATGTTGCGAACACATAAAGGCGCAGGTGGCCCCAAATTCCGCCGCATCACCATATCGCCCTGCTGGGATCGCCGCGTATTTTGCCGCGCGCACGTCATCAAAGCTGTCGCCAGAACTTTTTGACGCCGCAGTATCGAGCGCGATCATGCGGTCTGTATCATGCAGGCCCGGCAACAGGTTGTTTATTGTCACACCACTGCCCGCCACTTGGCGCGCGGTGCCTGCGACATAGCCCGTAAGGCCTGTACGCGCCGCATTCGAGAGGCCCAAAACAGGAATAGGCGCCTTAACAGAGACCGACGTGATATTCACAACACGACCCCAGCCGCGCGTCATCATCGCAGGCACGAGGGCTTTGATCAAAGCAATTGGGGTCAACATGTTGGCATCGAGAGCTGCGATAAAATCATCGCGATCCCAATCGGTCCATAATCCAGGGGGCGGGCCACCCGCATTCGTGACCAAAATGTCGATGTCGCCTGCGGCTTTCAGCACCTCAGCGCGCCCTGCGTCGGTTGTGATGTCGGCGGCGATGGCTGTGACGTTAACCTTATACCTGTCCCGAATATAGGCTGCTGTGGCTTCAAGCGCGTCTTGCCCCCGCGCATTCAATATCAAATCGACACCCGCCTCTGCCAATGCCTCTGCGCAACCGCGCCCCAAGCCTTTGGACGATGCGCAGACCAATGCGCGTTTCCCTGTGATTCCCAGATCCATTCGATATCCCTCTCAATTTTTGCTTACTTCTTTCGCCTCAGTGTCCAAGGCGATTTTCGCGATCCATCGTGTAAATCGCGTCGTTTGAGCAGAGATGATCACAGTATGAAGATCAGAACAAGTCAGACTGACCTAGCATTTTGGGGAATCGGCCTGTCCAATTTCCGCGCAATTCAGTCCAGTTTCGCCAATGAAAATAGATAAAAACCGAAGTAAAAATTAATAATTGTGGCAAATTTTTCAGTAAAGTTTCCCTGTTCTGTCCAATTTCGCCCAATTGACGCCATTGTTCGTCAATACCGTTCAAATAACAAAGTTTTGTAAGAGGTCCTGCACAATGTTCCCCAGTGTAACGGTATACAATCATTTCATTTTCTGGCAAAATCTAAGCGCACAACGAAATATATCCGCACGGCCAAACGATTCTGCCAAGATTGCAGGAGGTCACGACGGGCGAACACGGGTCCGCGCCGTGACGACTGTACGAGTATGATGAACCCAATGCACACAGATTTACCAGATCTTGAAAATTCACTCACTTTAAACAGTGGGGCAGTGCCGACCCAAAATCTGCCTGTCTATTTGGCAGAGGATTTTCGCGTTATCAACGGCGCGAATTTTGGCGATCCCATTTCTCATGCGGATGAGATTGAGCTGGATGACACCTATCAGCTGGAAAATAACGCTGAACGCGCACGTCTGGCCATTAACGTACACGACAATGCCATTACGATCGCCGAAGGATCCGACCTTGGGGTTGTTGGCGCCGATGTGCATTTGGACTGTGTCGTCACCTTGATGGCACCAGACGGAGCCACAGTCGAAGTTCTGATTTTGGTTGAAACCGACGACAGGGGCATGATTGAGGCGACCTATATGTTGCCTCTCGCACCCTTACTAGAGAAACAAGATTATTCGGCTGTCACGCTGGATCGTGAAAATGCCCGCACACGCTTGGCTGAAGTGGCTTGTGTGTCCTTCACGCGTCGCACTTTAATTACCATGGCCAATGGTCTGCAAAAACCGATTGAGCAGTTAAATGTTGGCGACCGTGTTTTGACCCGCGATCATGGCCCCCGCGAAGTGCGTTGGATCGGCCACCAAACGGTACGCGCGACGGGATCATTCGCGCCGATTATCATCAAAAAAGGGGCGTTGAATAACGAAAATGATCTGACGGTCAGTCCCAATCACCGCATTTTTATTTATCAACGCAAAGATCGCCTGCGCGCAGATCGCGCCGAAGTTTTGGTGAAGGCCAAGCTTTTGGTCAACGGCGTTAACGTGGTACAATCAGACGGCGGTTTTGTTGAATATTACCAGCTATTGTTCGACAATCACGAGATCATCTATGCCGAAGGCATTGCGGCCGAAAGCATGTTTGTGGACACGCAGGTCAAGCCATATCTGCCAGCAGATGTGCAGGCGCGTTTATCCAGTTCAGTGGAATTTCACGAACCTACGCGCGGGTTTGAGCTTTCAGAAATGTTGATAGAGCCCGAAGACGCTGCAAAACTGTTGCGTTCGGTCGCAACCTCGTAGAGCTTGCACATAGACCTAGTACATGAACTATGTGTAATTTTACTTGGCAGTGCGCTTTGTTCAAGTTTCGCATGAACCATTTCGAACCAAAATATTGAGGGCCCCATGTCGATTGCAAAGCTCGGTGCTATTACTGCGGTAAGTGTGACTATTTTAGCAGGATGTCAGACGTCTGATCCTGCGTATCAAGAACAAAAATCCCAGCAACGCGCGGCGACTGCGGCTTCGGCAGCCCAAACGATTTCCCAAGAATTCGCGCCGTTGCTTCCCATCTGTTACACAACTTTGGCACAGGGCACGCCTGTTTCTGCGGAAAAAATGGCATCGCTTGGCTATAAAAAGGCGCTTGTTGGCTATAAAAAACCCCGTGGCACAACAACGATGGATCGGATCAACCTGTCCAACACAACCTTTAACGCCACAGGCAAAACCTGTACCATCGGCCTCGGAAACTTTTTCGGTGTGCAAGAAGCAGGTGCCTATGTTCGCAAGTCACTTGTGGCCAACGGTTATTCAGCGGGCACAAAATCGAAAAAAGGATTTGCCTTCACCAAAGGCGACAGCACGCTCTATTTGAATGGCTTTTCCTATCAAACCACCACATCGGTTTCACTGTCGCGCTAAATCCTGATCAGACAAATTGATATGGGTCTGTCTTCATTCTTGCTCGCAGGATCGCGCACAGCTATAGACAGCCCCATGACCAATGCTTCACATACCGCCCTTGATTTGCCTGACGAAATTGCCCGTCGGCGCACTTTTGCGATTATTTCGCACCCTGACGCTGGGAAAACCACGCTGACTGAGAAATTCCTTCTCTACGGCGGGGCGATCCAGATGGCGGGTCAGGTGCGTGCCAAAGGCGAAGCACGCCGCACGCGTTCAGACTTTATGCAGATGGAAAAAGACCGCGGCATCTCCGTGTCTGCTTCTGCTATGTCGTTTGATTTTCGCAAGTACCGCTTTAATCTCGTTGATACGCCTGGTCACTCGGATTTCTCGGAAGACACCTACCGCACTTTGACGGCCGTAGATGCCGCGATCATGGTGATTGACGGGGCAAAAGGCGTTGAAAGCCAAACGCAGAAACTTTTCGAAGTCTGCCGTATGCGCGATCTGCCGATCTTGACATTCTGTAATAAGATGGATCGCGAAAGCCGTGATACATTTGAAATTATTGATGAAATTCAAGAAAACCTAGCGATTGACGTGACGCCAGCCTCATGGCCCATCGGTGTGGGGCGCGATTTTGTTGGTTGCTATGATATTTTGAATGATCGTCTGGAAATCATGGACCGCGCCGATCGCAATAAGGTTGCGGAAAGCGTGCAAATCGACGGTTTGGATGATCCGAAGTTGGCGGAACATGTGCCCGCAGCGCAGCTTGAGCAGCTCAAAGAAGAGCTGGAAATGGCACGCGAGCTGTTGCCAGCCTTCGACCGCGAGGCGTTTTTAGAAGGCTCCATGACCCCCATCTGGTTCGGTTCTGCAATCAATTCCTTTGGTGTCAAAGAGCTTATGGATGGTATGGGCGATTACGGCCCCCTGCCCCAAGTGCAAACAGCGCAGCCGCGTTCAATTGCTCCTGACGAGAAAAAAGTTATGGGCTTTGTGTTTAAAGTCCAAGCCAACATGGATCCGAAACACCGCGACCGCGTGGCTTTTGTGCGTCTGGCCTCTGGGCACTTTAAACGCGGGATGAAATTGACGCATGTGCGTTCGAAAAAACAGATGGCGATTTCAAACCCCGTGCTGTTTTTGGCCTCTGACCGTGAATTGGCGGAAGAAGCATGGGCGGGCGATATCATAGGTATCCCAAACCACGGGCAATTGCGCATCGGCGATACATTGACCGAAGGCGAAGACATTCGCGTGACAGGCATTCCGTCATTCGCGCCAGAATTGTTGCAATCGGTGCGCGCAGGCGATCCGATGAAATCCAAACATTTGGAAAAAGCGCTGATGCAATTCGCCGAAGAAGGTGCTGCTAAAGTGTTTAAACCCGCGATTGGATCGGGCTTTATCGTCGGCGTTGTCGGCGCTTTGCAATTCGAAGTTTTGGCCTCGCGCATTGAGATGGAATACGGCCTGCCAGTGAGCTTTGGTCAATCACAATTCACCTCAGCGCGCTGGGTTACAGGGCCAAAAGCCAAGGTCGATGCCTTTGTGTCGGTCAATCAACAGCACATATCTCACGACCATAACGGGGATGTGGTTTATATGACGCGGCTACAATGGGACATCGACCGCGTTGAGCGCGACTACCCTGATCTGACTTTGTCATCGACACGCGAATTGATGGTCTAAAACGTCCCGCATACCCCTAAATCCAATGGCCCCCACTCTTTTTGAGTAGGGGCCATTTTCGTAACCGAGAACGCCCACAGCCTTTCATTGACCTTTGGGTCATTTTGGGGTAGTGAAAGCCAGCTTTTAAGGGCCTCGAAGCGCGAGGTGGCAATCAAGCCGGAAACCCTATTCGACGAAACGGGCGCTGATATGTCCGTAAAACCACGGATATACATGATAAAATTTACCGATCTTAACCTTGATAAAAAGGTTCTCAAAGCGATTGATGATGCTGGCTATACGGAGCCGACGCCGATTCAGGCTGGGGCGATTCCCCCAGCTCTTGAGGGCAAAGACGTTTTGGGCATCGCTCAAACAGGCACAGGCAAAACCGCTTCTTTCACTTTGCCGATGATCACTCGCCTCGCAAGAGGCCGCGCACGCGCGCGGATGCCGCGTTCGCTGGTGCTGTGCCCCACACGCGAATTGGCCGCGCAGGTTGCTGAAAATTTCGACACTTACACCAAGTATCACAAGCTTACCAAAGCTTTGCTGATCGGTGGCGTGTCCTTCAAAGAACAAGACAAGCTGATCGACAAAGGTGTCGATGTTTTGATCGCCACACCGGGTCGTCTGCTGGACCATTTTGAACGTGGCAAATTGATTTTGACCGATGTGAAAATCATGGTGGTTGATGAAGCCGACCGTATGCTTGATATGGGTTTTATCCCCGATATCGAACGCATCTTTGGTCTGACACCTTTCACACGCCAAACGCTATTTTTCTCGGCCACTATGGCCCCTGAAATCGAACGTATCACCAACACGTTCCTATCAGCCCCCGCGCGTGTTGAAATCGCGCGTCAGTCTTCTGCTTCAGAGCAAATTGAACAGCATGTCGTGATGGTGAAAGCCGAACGCCGTGATCGTGCGGCGACTGAAAAACGCAAACTTTTGCGTGCCTTGATTGATGCTGAAAAAGAAACACTTGATAACGCGATCATCTTTTGCAACCGCAAAACTGATGTAGATATCGTTGCCAAGTCTTTGAAAAAATACGGGTATGATACTGCCCCCATTCATGGCGATCTGGATCAATCTCAACGTAACGCCACGCTCGAACGCTTCCGCAATGGCGAGATCAAAATCCTCGTGGCCTCTGATGTAGCTGCACGCGGTCTCGATGTACCGTCAGTTACCCATGTGTTTAACTTTGACGTGCCTGGCCATCCTGAGGATTACGTGCACCGTATTGGTCGCACAGGTCGTGCGGGACGTGATGGCAAAGCAATTATGCTTTGTGAACCACGTGACGAGAAAAACTTTGAAGACGTAGAACGATTGCTTGCGAAAGCGATCCCACGTTTGGACAATCCGTTTGGCAACCCAAGTGCAGCTGCACCTGAAGCAGCCAAAGCTGAGGCCACTGAGGCGAAATCGGCAGAGGCTCCAGAAGCCGATGACGCCGCACAGACTGAAAAACCCAAGCGTACACGGACACGCCGGCGCCGCTCCTCTGCGGAAAAATCTGCGACCGCCACAGAACAAGCGACCACAGAGGATAAGCCGACTGAAGTTGCAGAAGCAGACAATGCGCCCACTGAAATACAAGCGCAATCTGCCGAAGCTACATCTGATCGCCCCGCCCCGCGCAGCCGTGGTGGACGTGGTCGAGGACGTTCAAACGCGAATAGCGATGACAACGCGCAACAAGCCGTACAGCCAATTGAAAGCACCACGCAAGGCACGAAGGCGACTGATCAGCGCAACACACACACAGATCGCCCGAGCAATGATCGCGACACCAACCGCAACTCTGGCAATCGTGGTCGTGGACGTTACCCGCGTGATGAAAAGAACACTGTTGTGGGACTTGGCGATCACTTGCCAACCTTTATCGCACTCAGCTTTGAAGATCGCTTGGCAAGCTAAGCCAGCGACCATCAGCACACAACACTCAAAGCCTCGCACAGAAATGTGCGGGGCTTTTTACATTTTGCATCGCGTATCCTGACAGGCTCGCAAAACAAAAGGCCCGCTGAGAACAACGGGCCTTTGAAATTTTGATCGGCTTTCAGATCAGTTTGAAAGACGCGAAATAACGATCTGAACTTCGGGTTTTTTGCCAATCTCGATCTGCGCAGTGCGACGAATGATACGGCGCATTTCTTCTTCGAGCTTGTCATCATCCGACAAAGTGCGTTTTTTAGCACGCATCATGAATTGGTTTAGATCTTCTTCTAGGACATCCACCAAAGACGCGTTTGACTTGCCCGTTTCTGGCAGGCCTTTGATTTCACACCAGCAATCGCCCAAGGGCGCGTCATCTTCGATGATCACAGTGCACACGACCAAACCGTTCAAAGCCAAGCGAATGCGGTCGCGGACGACACCATCCATAGCGCCTATTTGAATGGAGCCATCCAAATAGGTACGGCCAGTTTCAACGAACTCAACAACTTTTGCGGCACCCGATGCCAAATCAACACCTGTTCCATTCGGCGCAATGATCGCTTTGTAACCATTTTCTTCGGCCAAGCGCGCATGAGCGCGCAAATGACGGTGTTCACCGTGCATCGGGATGACCAAATTGGGTTTCACGATGTTATGGACTTCGGAAATATCAGGGCGGTTGGCGTGCCCCGACACATGGTAAAGCCCATCTGAATCTGTGATCACATCAACGCCCATTTCGGAAAATGAGTTCACGATCCGGCTTACAGAAGTCTCATTGCCCGGAATAGTTTTAGACGAAAAGATCACTGTATCGCCTTCGGCCAGTTTCATGCCCAAGTATTTACCACGCGACAATTGCGCAGTCGCAGCGCGGCGTTCGCCTTGTGACCCTGTGGTCAAAAGCAACAGATTTTCGCGTGGTACATCGCCTGCATTATCGGGCGACAAAGTTGTCGGAAAATTCTTGATCACGCCAGTTTCGATCCCAGCGGTGACCATGCGGCGCATCGCGCGCCCCATCAACACCACCGAACGGCCTGCGGCGACACCTGCTTCGGCCAATGTTTTCACACGGGCCACGTTGGAAGCAAAGGTCGTCGCAGCGACCAAACCCGGAAGATCTTTCATCAATTGTGTCAACGGCTCCACAACCTCGGCCTCTGAACGGCCTGCGTGGGGTGTGAACACATTCGTGGAATCGCAAACAAGCGCCAAAACGCCATCCTTGGACACATCCGCCCATAGATCGTCATCAAAGGCCTCGCCCACAAGCGGTGTGCGGTCCACTTTAAAATCGCCAGTGTGCACGATGCGGCCCTCAGGCGTGTCGATCACAAGCGCGGAACTTTCAGGAATTGAGTGCGACACAGGCAAAAAGCCCACATTGAACGGGCCAGTTTTGGTCTGTTCAGGCCAAGCCCCCACAGTGATGATCTGATTTTGATCCAAACCATGTTCGTCAAATTTGAGACGACCCAAATGGGATGTAAATTTACGTGCATAAATAGGCGCGCCCAAACGCGGCCACAGGTGGCCAATCGCGCCAATGTGATCTTCATGCGCGTGCGTGATATAGATGGCATCGATCTGATCTTTGCGCTCTTCAAGCCATGCGATGTCAGCGAAAATCAAATCAACGCCAGGTGTGCCATCCATGTCAGGGAAGGTCACGCCAAGGTCGACAACGATCAAACGCTCTTTACCAGCAGGCCCGTAGCCATAAACGTAGCAGTTCATGCCGATTTCGCCAGCGCCGCCGAGCGGCAGGTACAATAGACGGTTCTTACTCATAAGTTGCCTTGGTCCTTATTATATTGATGGATGACCACAAGGCCATGAATGGTTAGGAATTCATCGAATTCGTCAAAGAGCTTGTGGCCCTGATTGAACAGCGGCGCAAGGCCACCAGTCGCAATCACCCGCATCGGGTGGGAATATTCGTCTTTAATTCGGTTACAGGTTTCACGGACCAAACCGACATAGCCCCAAAAAATACCAGATTGCATACAGGCCACGGTATTGGTGCCGATGACCTTGGAGGGCATGGTCACATCCACATGCGGCAAGGCTGCGGCTTTTAAATGCAGGCTTTCTAAAGATGTGTTCACACCTGGTGAAATCACCCCCCCCACATAGGCGCCATCATCTGCCACAACGTCAAACGTGGTTGCAGTGCCGAAATCAACCACAATCAGATTGCCGCCAAAACGATCATAAGCCGCTGCAGTATTGACCAAACGGTCGGGGCCAACGGTTGTCCCCTCGTCCACACGTGCATCAATGGGCAGCAAACACTCAGGCTTGCCAACCACCAAAGGCCTGCAATCAAAGTAACGATTGGCGAAAACCCGTAGGTTGAACACCACACGTGGCACGGTTGAGGAAATGATCACTTCTGTGATATTGGCTTCAATCTTTTGAAAGTTCATCAAAGTCGAGAGCCAGACATAATATTGATCGGCCGTGCGCTGAACCTCGGTCGATGTGCGCCATGTGGCGATAAATTCAGTGCCGTTCCATATGGAAAACACCGTATTTGTGTTGCCAGTGTCGATACATAGAAGCATTAGAAAAAGACCTCAGCGGCTGGAATTGAAAGCGCGCCTTGGGACTGGCGCAAGACAAGATTGCCTTGATCATCAATGGTTTCAAATGTTCCATGATGTTCCGCAGTCGTGGTGCGCGCCCTGATAGGTTCGCCCAATTTGGCAGCACGCGCCAGCCATGCGGTGCGGATCGGATCAAAGCCATAAGTCATCAGTTGCGTTTCCCAATGGGCATAAGCAGGGGCCAGAGCGTTCAGAAAGTCTTCGGGCGTTACAAGTATCCCCGCTTCTCCGACCAAAGACACAGGCGGAAACGGGCTAGGCTCAACATTTGCCGCGATCGGCGCAGCGGCCAGATTGGCCCCTATGCCAACAGACAGATGATTGGCGCTGCGTTCTAGCAAAATGCCCGCGAACTTCCCCCCATTCAGCAAAACATCATTGGGCCATTTCAGTGCCATCAGATCTGCGCGGCCTGTGACAGTCGCAACCGCATCAAACAAGGCAAGGGCAGCCACAAAAGAGCGCAGCGCAACCTGCTGGGGCGGTTCATCAGGAAAGCTCACCAGCGTGGCTGCAAAATTGCCTTTGGGCATCGTCCAAGGCCGTCCGCGACGCCCGTGACCAGCAGTTTGATCCAGCGCAAGAATCCATTGAGAAAACGGGGAAGAGGCCGCAACGCGCGCGGCCTCTTTCATCGTACTGTCCGTTTGCGGTAAGACAATTCGCCCTACCCCTTCGGGCCAGCTATGCAGGTTAGCGGACAAGAGCCTCTGCCGCAGTTAGAGCCAGTGTATCCACACCAAACAGGTTGATAATACCGACCAACATGATCAAACCAACCACAAGCACCGCGATATTTGCGACACCACCTTTGGTATCATCAAGCGGTTCGACATCGCTCCCAAAGAACATGTAGTAGACCACACGCAGGTAGTAGAATGCACCGATAACGGATGCGACCACGCCCGCCGTTGCAAGCCAAGTCATATTGGCCTCAACCGCGGCCTGAAGCACTGCCAATTTGCCGAAGAACCCGACCATTGGCGGAACACCAGCCATTGAGAACATCAAAAACAACACCGCCAATGATTTTGTCGGGCTTACTTTCCAGTAGCTGTTGAGCGCTTTGATTTCTGTCACGGGTTGACCGTCACGTTCCATTGTCATGATAAAGGCGAATGTGCCGATGTTCATCACAATGTAGATCGCCATGTAGATCAGCGCCGCTTGAACACCGCCAACTGTACCTGATGCGACACCGATCAAGGCAAAGCCCATGTGTGAGATCGAAGAATAGGCCATCAAGCGTTTGATGTCTTTTTGGCCGATACCTGCGATGGCACCAAGGAACATAGACGCGACAGCGATCAAAGCGACGACCTGTGACCAATCGCTGGAAATACCACCGAATGCGTCATGCAGAACGCGTGCAAACAAAGCCATAGCAGCGAGTTTTGGCGCTGTTGCAAAGAAAGCGGTCACGGGTGTTGGCGCGCCTTCGTAAACATCAGGTGTCCACATGTGGAAGGGAACGGCCGACACTTTAAACGCCATACCTGTGATCATGAAGACCAAGCCAAACAACACGCCCAAAGGTGCGCCATCTTTTACAACAGACAGAATGCCCGCAAAGTTGGTGGTTCCAGCGAAACCGTATGTCAAGGATGCGCCATACAGCAGCAAGCCCGAAGACAAGGACCCAAGCACGAAGTATTTAAGACCCGCTTCCGAAGACCGTGTTGAATCGCGGCGGAAAGACGCGAGAACATAAAGCGCCAAAGACATCAGTTCCAAGCCCATGTAGAGCGCCATCAAATCGCCAGCAGACACCATAACCATCATACCAATGGTCGAAAGCGCAACAATGATTGGCAATTCAAATTTCAGCATATCGTGCTTTTTCAAGTAGTCTTGCGACATCGCCAAAACAGCAGCGCCAGCCAGCAAAATACCGACTTTGGCAAAGCGGGCGAAAGCGTCATCGACAAACATGCCGTTGAATGCAGACTGCGCGCCTGTGCTGCGCGATCCGATGAGGATTGCGAGCACCACAAAGACAGCAGCGGTCAACCAAGAGATAAGCCCCGCTGTTTTGTCTTTGCCCGTGTAGACAGCAAAAAGTAGCGCCGCCAAGGCGTAGACAGCCAGAAGGAACTCTGGAAGGACGATCGAAAAATCAACAGAAGTCATGATCGCGGCTCCTTAGTGGGTTACGGCTGCGGCGACAGTTTCAGTCGGCAATGCAGCATTATAGTTGATAAGTAGGTCTGTCACTGATGGGCCAATGATGTCTGTGACCAAGCTCGGGTAAACGCCCAAAAGCAATGTCATAGCCACAAGCGGCGCAATGATCCATTTTTCGCGCGGGGTGAGGTCTTGGATCGTTTTCAAGCTTTCCTTGATCAGCTCCCCCAAGACCACGCGGCGGTAAAGCCACAAGGCGTAAGCTGCTGAGAAAATAACACCCGTTGTCGCGATCATCGCAACCCAAGTGTTGGCTTGGAACATGCCCATTAGCGTCAAGAATTCACCGACAAACCCAGATGTACCTGGCAAACCAACGTTGGCCATAGTGAAGAACATGAAAACCAAAGCGTAAGCTGGCATGCGGTTGACGAGACCACCGTAGGCATCGATTTCGCGTGTGTGCATACGGTCGTAGATCACACCGACGCTCAAGAAGAGTGCGCCAGAAATGAACCCGTGTGAGATCATTTGGAAGATCGCACCATCAACACCTTGTTGGTTCAGCGAAAAGATACCCGCCGTCACATAGCCCATGTGCGCAACTGATGAATAAGCGATGAGCTTTTTCATGTCAGATTGCACCAAGGCGACCAATGACGTGTAGACAATCGCGATGGCAGACAACCACAAAATGATATCCGCCATCATGTGTGACGCCACTGGGAACATCGGGATCGAGAAGCGCAAGAAACCGTAGCCACCCATTTTCAACAAGATCGCGGCCAGCACGACAGAACCTGCTGTTGGCGCTTGCACGTGTGCATCAGGCAACCAAGTGTGCACGGGCCACATTGGCATTTTCACCGCGAAGGACGCGAAGAAGGCCAAGAACGCCAGCAATTGAACGCCGCCAACAACATGAATGCCCAAGACGCTAAAGCTTTCAGTCGAAAACTCATGCGCCATCAAGGCAACAATATCTGTGGTGCCCGCATCCATGTACATCGCGATCATCGCAACCAACATCAAGACAGAGCCAAGGAATGTGTAGAGGAAGAATTTGAACGATGCATAGATGCGGTTCGCCCCGCCCCAAATGCCGATGATCAAGAACATCGGGATCAGGCCAGCTTCAAAGAAGACATAGAACAGCATCAAATCAAGCGCACAGAACACGCCGAGCATCAGCGTTTCGAGCAACAAGAACGCGATCATGTATTCTTTAACGCGGATTTTCACATCCCAAGCCGACCAGATCACCAGCGGCATAAGGAATGTTGTGAGCATGACAAACAGAACCGAAATTCCGTCGACGCCCATTTTATATTGCAAGCCCATGATCCACTCGGCCTGTTCGACCATTTGGAACCCTGTGTTGCTGGGGTCGAATTGTGCGATCACAAAAAGCGAGATCAAGAAAGTGATCACCGTTGCAAAGAGCGCAAGACGTTTTGCATTCAGCTGCGCAATTTCGTCATCCCCGCGCAAGAAAAGCGCAAGAACCAAAGCCGCTACAGCCGGAAGAAAGGTGATAAAGGAAAGGACGTAATCCATTAGTGAGCCCCTCCGCCGATCGACATCCAGGTGATCAAAACAACGATCCCCAGAACCATCGCGAATGCATAAGTAAAGATAAAGCCGGACTGCAAACGACCCGCAAGTCGCGTAAAGAACGGCACGATGCCAAGCGCCAAACCATTGATGGCGCCATCGATAGTTTTCACATCACCGCGCTGCCACAAGAAGCGGCCTAAGGCCAAGGATGGCTTGACGAAAATCGCGGTGTAGAGTTCGTCAAAGTACCATTTGTTCAACAAGAACTGGTACAATGGCTGCTGATCTTCCGACAGTTTGCGCGGCAGATCGGGCTTTTTGATGTAAAACACCCAAGCCGTGATAAAACCTAGCACCATCGCGATAAATGGCGACAAGATTACCCAAGCAGGTACATGGTGCGCATCATCCAAGATTGTGTTGTCTGCTGCGATATAGATCGCGCCCTGAGGTGCTTCGCCCACAACCAAATCAACGCCGTGGTCCTCTGCAGTGACTTCTTCTGAGGCATGCGTATCCACGCCATGATCGTCAGCAGCATCACCGCTGTGATCATCGCCATGTGCGCCATCTGCTTCTGCGTGATGTGTCGGGATGCCAAAGAACTCATTGTGTTTGTTGTGATCACCAAAGAAAGATCCGTACCAGATCATCCCAGCAAAGACCGCACCGAAGGCCAAAACGCCAAGAGGGATCAACATGACTTTCGGGCTTTCGTGCGCGTGATCATGTGTGTGCTTGTCGCCGCGAGGTTTGCCGTAAAAGGTCAAGAAAATCAGGCGCCATGAATAGAAGGATGTAAACAAAGCCGCCACAACCAGCATCCAGAATGCGTAGCTAATACCTGACGCATAAGCACTTTCGATGATCGCGTCTTTAGAGAAGAAGCCTGCGAAACCGAAATGCGTGAAAGGAATACCAACACCTGTAATGGCCAGCGTGCCAATCATCATGGCCCAGTATGTTGCTGGAATTTTCTTACGCAAACCACCGTAGTTGCGCATGTCTTGTTCGTGGTGCATCGCGTGAATGACAGAACCTGCGCCCAAGAACAACATCGCCTTAAAGAAGGCGTGCGTCAAAAGGTGGAACATCGCAGGACCGTAAGCGCCAACGCCAACAGCCACAAACATGTAGCCGAGCTGCGAACAGGTTGAATAAGCAATGACGCGCTTGATGTCGTTTTGCACCAAGCCAACAGTCGCCGCGAAGAAAGCAGTCGACGCGCCGATGTAGACGATGAATGTCTGAGCTTGCGGTGCGTATTCAAACAATGGCGACATACGTGCCACCAAGAATACACCCGCCGTCACCATGGTCGCCGCGTGGATCAAAGCAGACACAGGTGTCGGGCCTTCCATCGCGTCTGGCAACCAAGTGTGCAAGAACAGTTGCGCTGATTTACCCATCGCACCGACGAACAGTAAGAATGCCAGCAAGTTCGCCGCATTCCAGTCTGTCCACAAGAAATGTAGTTGCGTGTTCGCCAGTTCAGGCGCTTTCGCGAAAACCACATCCATGTCGATAGAACCCGTCAAGTAAAACAGGCCAAAAATACCAAGCGCAAAGCCGAAGTCACCCACACGGTTGACGATAAAGGCTTTCATAGAGGCCGCACCTGCGGATGGCTTTTTGAAGTAGAACCCGATTAGCAAGTATGAGGCAACGCCCACGCCTTCCCAACCAAAGAACATTTGCACCAAGTTGTCGGAGGTCACGAGCATGAGCATCGAGAAGGTAAAGAACGACAGGTAGGCAAAGAAACGAGCGCGGTAAGGTTCGTCATCAGAAAAGTTTTCGTCATGGGCCATGTATCCGAAGGAATACAGGTGAACCAAGGCCGATACAGTGTTGATAACGATAAACATAATCGCAGTCAGACGATCAAGGCGAATGCCCCAAGATGTCGACAACTCACCGCTTTCAATCCAACGGAACAATTCGATGTGCTGCGTGGTGCCGTCAAAGGTCAAAAACACGATCCATGACAAAAAGGCTGCAAGCATAAGCAAACCTGTTGTCAAATACTGCGCGTTTTTTTCGCCAATGATACGCCAGCCAAAGCCGCCGATCAGCGCGCCCAACAGTGGGGCAAAGAGGATAATCTTTTCCATGTGCCCTTACCCTTTCATCACATTGACGTCTTCGACATCAATCGTGCCGCGGTTGCGGAAGAAGCCTACAAGAATAGCCAGACCGATTGCGGCCTCGGCTGCTGCGACCGTGAGGACCAGCATGGTGAAAATCTGACCGACCAAATCACCCGCAAAGGATGAGAAAGCCACAAGATTTATGTTGACCGACAACAGGATCAATTCAACGGACATCAAAATGATGATCACGTTCTTTCGGTTCAAAAAGAGCCCGAAAATCCCGATGACAAACAGCGCTGCTGCGACTGCTAGGTAATGTTCAAGTCCGACCATGTCGTCCCTCAGTTCTTTTTTCGCGCCTTGATGGCGGCTTTTCAGTTCAGGGCAGTGGTCCGCCCGTCGGTTTTACAATCGGCGCAAAGGCTTTAAAGCCCCTGCCCTGATTTTACGTCTTTCAATTCCATCGCTTTGGCTGGATCGCGGTGCATCTGCGCCATCACGTTTTGGCGTTTTACGTTCGGGTTGTGACGCAATGTCAAAACAATCGCGCCGATCATCGCGGTCAGCAAAATCAAGCCTGCAAGTTGGAACAACAACAAGAAGTCATCATACATCAACTGACCCAAAGCGGCGGTGTTATGGACTTCGGTAAGGTCTGGCGTGACAGCAGCACGCAGTGCTTGTGATCCATCAGCTGCAGTCCAGTCGCCAAAGGCGATTGACAATTGCATTAAGACAACGATGCCGATGAGCAATGCAAAGGGCATAAACTTGGCCATGCCACCGCGCAACTGCGCAAAATCGACATCCAACATCATCACCACAAACAAGAAGAGCACCATAACAGCGCCGACGTAGACGATGATCAAAAGCATCGCGACAAATTCCGCGCCCAAAAGCACGAAGAGGCCCGAAGCGGACAAGAAAGTCAAAATGAGCCAGAGCACAGAGTGGACGGGGTTGCGCGCCACCACTGTAAACAGACCCGATGCCACCAATAGGATGGCGAAAAGGTAAAATGCGTAATCCGCGACAGTCATGCACTGTCCTCCTGCTTTTCGGCGAAAACCTCGGCTGCGAGGCCAAGCGCCTTTGACATTGCTGGCAAACCGCCCAGCATCGACATTTGAGTGATCGTTTCACCGATCTGTTGTTGTGTGGCCCCTGCTTTAAGTGCGTTGCGCAAAACCGCTTTAAACGGCGCCTCTGCTTGCACACCCAAAACCGTTTGACCGGCCAAAACCACGAGAAGACGCGTTTTGGCGTCCAAACCCTCGGGGTTCAATTTCGTGCCCCACAGCATGTCCATTTGATCTTTGGACAGTGTGGGAAAAAGCTTATCGAGTTTCGGCATCTCAAAATCTTTGAGCGCTGGATTGAATGCTTCAGCCATTTTTTGGCCTTGGGCAGTCATATCTTCGAATAGCTTTTTAAAATCGTTCATCGGTAAGGCGCATCCAATTCAAGATTGCGGGCAATTTCCGCTTCCCAACGCGCACCGTTATCCAAAAGCTTTTCCTTATCATAGAACAGCTCTTCGCGGGTTTCGGTTGCGAATTCAAAGTTCGGGCCTTCGACGATCGCATCCACTGGGCAGGCTTCTTGGCAGAACCCACAGTAAATGCATTTCGTCATATCGATGTCGTAACGCGTTGTGCGGCGCGAGCCATCATCGCGGGGTTCCGCGTCGATGGTGATCGCTTGCGCGGGGCACACGGCCTCGCACAATTTACATGCGATGCAGCGTTCTTCGCCATTCGGGTAACGACGCAACGCATGTTCCCCGCGAAAACGAGGCGACAAAGGCCCCTTTTCATGCGGGTAGTTGATCGTCGCTTTCGGGCTAAAGAAATACCGCAGACCGATCCGGAAACCGGCGATGACATCTGTCATCAAGAAGTATTTGACCGCGCGGGTGTAGTCGAAATCTGATTTTGCTTGAGCCATGATTTAGCCTCCAATCGCCCAGCGAGCATATGCGCCGCCGAATGCACCGAATTGCGCAAAGAACGCCACGAGAACGACCCATGCGAGGGACAATGGCAAGAAGACTTTCCAGCCGATGCGCATCAATTGGTCGTAGCGGTAGCGCGGAGTGATCGCCTTTACCATTGCGAAGATAAAGAAGAAGAAACCCATTTTTAGGATCATCCAGAAAATGCCATCAGGCAGGCCTGGGATAGGTGACAACCAACCACCAAAGAACATGAGCGTGATCAAGGCACACATCAAAACAATGGCCATCAATTCACCGATCATGAACAACAAGAACGGTGTTGAAGAATATTCAACTTGGTAGCCAGCAACCAATTCGGATTCCGCTTCTGGCAAATCAAATGGGGGGCGGTTGGTTTCAGCCAAGGCTGACACAAAGAACAACACCACCATTGGGAAATGCGGGATCCAGTACCAAGAGAAGATGCCAAAGCGTCCATCTTGTGCGGCAACGATGTCACCGAAGTTCATAGACCCTGATGAGATGATAACGCCAATAATGATCAGCCCGATTGAAACTTCGTAGGAAATCATCTGCGCTGCTGACCGCAATGCGCCCAAGAAGGGATATTTTGAGTTAGAGGCCCAGCCCCCCATGATCACGCCGTAAACTTCCAGCGATGAGATCGCGAAAATGTACAAGATCGCGACATTGAGATCCGAGATCACCCAGCCGTCATTCCAAGGAATTGCAGCCCAAGCGATGACTGCCATCACAAAGGTGATCATTGGAGCAAGGTAGAAGACAAATTTGTCAGCGCCTGCAGGTACAACCACCTCTTTGACCACATATTTCAAAAGGTCTGCAAATGATTGCAGCAAACCAAAGACACCAACCACATTGGGGCCTTTGCGCATCTGGACAGCCGCCCAGACTTTGCGATCGCCATACATCAAGAAGGCAAGAGCAGCGAGCAAAGGCAAAAGAACCAACAGACATTGTCCGAGGATCAAGAGCGCAATGCCCAAATTTGTTGTCGTGAAAAATTCGACCATTTCGTAGTCCTTCACACCGTCGGTATTCTAAATTCGCGGCAGTTTGAAACGATGACTTCTGCATCAATCGTTCGCAAACCATCTGGGAGCGCTGATGAGATGGTGTAAACAGCATCTGCACGCCAAATTCCAGCCTCTTGTGAGACATTTGTTCGTAAGTGACGCGCAAACCCGAAACCTCGGATCAGTGCGTATTGCGCAGCGGCACATTCAGAATATGCTGCTACGTCGTTTTGGCTTGTGGTATCTTTCATTGAAACAATGAAATTCACCAAATCCCCGTCCAAAAGGCGTGTTTCCACCCCCAAATAAGTCGGTGTGGCCGCGGCGCGCGTGACCTCAGCATCGGGTTGCGCACAGCCCACCACAGTGGCCAACAAAACACACCCAAGGGCAATTTTGGTGGCACTGTGAAAAGCAGCTTTATATGTGTGCGCAGCCGTCATGTTTACTCAGCAGCCAATGTTTCTTGGCTGCGCGCTTTGGCAGCGGCAGACAATTCAGCCATCAAAGTTGACGCCCGTGCGATTGGGTTGGTGAGATAGAAATCTTTAACCGTGTAGCGCACAGACGCTTTGGCTGGTTTGCGCAATGGGACACGGTTCCATGCATTTTCAGCCACAACATCAAGATCAGCAAAATGCGGTGCAACTTCCATCAACTCAGAGCGCAGGCCTGCGATTGTGGAATAGGCCAATGTTGCATCCAGTTCCGCTGACAAAGCGCGCAAAATGGCCCAGTTTTCTTTTGCATCCCCAGGAGGGAAAGACGCACGTGCGGCCAGTTGTGGGCGGCCTTCTGTATTGACGAACAAGCCGGATTCTTCTGTGTAAGCCGCACCAGGCAAGATCACGTCAGCACGGTGTGCACCACGATCCCCATGCGATCCTTGGTAGATCACGAAGGCTTCGCCAGAAATTTCCACCTCGTCAGCGCCCAAGTTATAGATCACTTCGGCACCGTCCAATGCGGCGTCAAGCCCCCCATCGGTCACCGCACCGATATCCAGAGCGCCAACGCGTGACGCAGCTGTGTGCAGGATCAACAATTTAGAACCAGTGTTTTCTGCCAATTTCATCGCTTGCGACAAAACTGCTTCGCCGTCCGCCTCTTGCAAGGCACCCTGCCCGACAATAACCAAAGTGTTTTTCTCATCGCGTGTTTCAGCAGAGATTTCACGATCCGCCAGTTCAACCAAAGCGGCACGATCTGTGCCAACATGGTGGTAATCGTAAGTCAGATCGACAGCTTCACCGATCAGACCTATATCTGCACCACGCGCCCAAGCCGCACGGATACGCGCGTTCAACACTGGGGCTTCTTCGCGCGGGTTCGTTCCGATCAATTGGATCATATCCGCATCATCGATATCAGCAATCGTGGCCGTGCCCACATAAGCAGAGCGATTGCCCGCAGGCAATTTCGCCCCATCGACACGGGATTCAACCTTGCCGCCGAGGCTTTCCACCAATTGCTTCAAGGCAAAGGCAGCTTCGACAGACACGAGATCACCGATAAGGCCAGCGATCTTTTTGCCTTTCATGCCCTTGGCCGCGAATGCCAAAGCTTCTGACCAGCTGGCTTTGCGCAACTTGCCGTTTTCGCGGATGTAGGGTGTGTCCAAACGCTGACGACGCAGGCCATCCCAAACGAAACGCGTTTTATCGGAAATCCATTCTTCGTTCACGCCGTCATGGTTGCGTGGCAAAATGCGCATCACTTCGCGGCCTTTTGTATCCACACGGATGTTTGACCCCAAAGCGTCCATCACATCGATGGTTTCCGTTTTGGTCAATTCCCAAGGACGCGCTGTAAAGGCGTAGGGTTTGGATGTCAGCGCACCAACGGGGCAAAGATCAATGATATTGCCTTGCAGGTTAGATACCAATGTTTCGTTCAAATAGCTGGTGATTTCAGAATCTTCGCCGCGCCCTGTTTGGCCCATTTGCGTGATGCCCGCGACCTCAGTCGTGAAGCGCACACAGCGGGTACAAGAAATACAGCGCGTCATGGTTGTCGCCACGAGAGGGCCGAGATCCAGATCTTCGGTCGCGCGTTTGGCTTCGGTGAAACGTGAGAAATCAACACCATATGCCATGGCTTGGTCTTGCAAATCACATTCGCCGCCTTGGTCACAAATCGGACAATCCAGCGGGTGGTTGATGAGCAAGAATTCCATCACACCTTCGCGGGCCTTTTTGACCATCGGTGAATTGGTTTTTACAACGGGCGGTTGACCTTCTGGGCCGGGACGCAAATCCTTGACCTGCATCGCACATGAGGCTGCGGGTTTGGGCGGGCCGCCCACGACCTCAACCAGACACATGCGGCAGTTGCCAGCAATTGAAAGACGCTCGTGGTAGCAAAAGCGCGGCACTTCGATGCCTGCGACTTCACAAGCCTGCAAGAGGGTCATCGCCGGATCGACTTCGACTTCATTTCCGTCAATGATAAGTTTGCGCGTATCTGCCATATCACGTCACCTGTGTTTCATGAAGGTGCCGCACGCGGAACTGCGCCGCACCTTCGGTATTTGTAAGACGCTTTTTACAGCGCCAGTATGATTTCACCCACGAAACTCGCGGGAAACTGAAGACAAGGGCCTAGGCCCTCAATTTCGACTGCGCAACAAAGACCCTGTGAGGGTATTTGAAGCAATTTCTTGTTCGCCCAATGTGCAAAGATCCGCATCGCTGGTCGGGTTCAATCCCTTAGAGCGCACGTAAGCTTCGCCGAGACCGCGGATACGGGATTTTTCCGCATCGCTTTCCACATATTCTTTGATTTCGTCATCTGAATACCCCAGTTTTGACGCCGCAGATTTTAACCCCCAAAGGTAATTCAATCCCTTGAGTTTGCGTGCCTCAATGCTGGAGCATTTATCAGAAATTTCTATCGCCAAAGCGACACTTAGCATCGGGCGATCAATCGTTGGCTCATCGCGCAAAGATTTCGCAGATGCTGTTCCAGCGATGCTGGCCACCAAAGTTGCGGCCCAAAAAACAGATTTATAGCTGTGCATAAGAAGACTCCATAGTCTGTGGCGCGCATGCTTTTGTCACATGTAGTTGCGCCTCTTTCAGATACGACCAGCCAAAGGCATAGTCGCTGTCCCCATGTTCGTCTTTATAGGCAAGGCGTTCGAGCGCCTCATCCAAGCTGGGCTTATGCCCGACCTCTACGTACCACATAACAAAGTGCTGGCCACCCAAGATTTGGAACCACTCTTCGCGGCGGTCGTAGAATTTTTTATGCACCGTGATGAAAACGAAATGCTCTAGGCTTTGTACGTCTTCCCATACGGTCATATTGGCGACGAATTGTGGATCATCGCCAATGCTGTTTTCAGTATTTCCAGTGGCTGGTTCACCCGAACCTTCCATCATCCACACGAAGCCTGGCATGCGTTTTCCAAGCCCGTTCACCAGATCCAATGCGCCCATGAAATCAGCCACGCGCGGATCATCGGTCGGCGCAATCAGCCGTCCGATGTTCAGTTCCGCGATATGTGTGCCAATGGGCTGCATTATGATGTTTACTCCGCCGCCATCGCGCCCATACGGCCCGATTTTTGCGCTTTGATACGGTCTTCGATTTCTTCGCGGAAGTTGCGGATCAGACCTTGGATCGGCCAAGCTGCCGCATCGCCGAGGGCACAGATTGTGTGACCTTCAACCTGTTTGGTCACGTCCCAAAGCATGTCGATTTCTTCCAGCTCTGCTTCGCCTTTCACCAAGCGATCCATCACGCGCATCATCCAGCCTGTGCCTTCGCGGCATGGCGTACATTGCCCACATGACTCGTGCTTATAGAACATAGACAAGCGGTGGATGGCTTTAATGATATCAGTGGATTTGTCCATGACGATAACCGCCGCCGTGCCAAGGCCCGAGCCAAGCTCACCGCGCAGGTAATCAAAATCCATGATTGCGTCTTGCATCTTTTCGCCGCGCACCAATGGCACAGAAGACCCACCAGGGATCACAGCCAAAAGGTTGTCCCAACCGCCGCGAATACCGCCGCAGTGCTTTTCGATCAGCTCTTCGAATGTGATCGACATGGCTTCTTCGACAACACAAGGGTTGTTGACGTGGCCAGAAATCGCAAACAGTTTTGTGCCTGCGTTATTGGCGCGACCAAAGCCTGCAAACCATTCAGGACCACGGCGCAAAATAGTCGGAGCCACAGCGATAGATTCAACGTTGTTCACAGTGGTCGGGCAACCATAAAGTCCCGCACCAGCAGGGAACGGTGGCTTCATCCGTGGCATGCCTTTTTTGCCCTCAAGGCTTTCCAGCAATGCGGTTTCTTCACCACAAATATAAGCGCCAGCACCGTGGTGCAGGTAAATATCAAAATCCCAACCAGATTTCGATGCATTTTTACCAACAAGACCCGCCGCGTAACATTCATCAATCGCGAGCTGTAACGCCTCACGCTCACGAATGTATTCGCCGCGCAGATAAATGTAACAAGCATTGGCATTCATCGCAAAGGACGCGATCAAAGCCCCTTCGATCAGCGTGTGCGGATCGTGGCGCATGATTTCGCGGTCTTTACATGTACCTGGCTCGGATTCATCGGCGTTGATCACCAAATATGATGGGCGACCATCAGATTCTTTTGGCATAAACGACCATTTCAACCCAGTCGGGAAACCCGCGCCGCCACGACCACGCAATCCAGAGGCCTTCATCTGGTCGATGATCCAGTCACGACCTTTTTTGATGATGCCGGCGGTGCCGTCCCAATGCCCACGCGACATCGCGCCCTTTAGGCTGCGATCATGCATTCCGTAGATATTGGTAAAGATCCGATCTTGATCTTTGAGCATAGCTTTGTTCCTTCAGCCTTTTTGGCGCGCACGCCAAATCTGATAAATCACCACAAACGCCCAAGCAAAAGCCGCGAGCGCCAAGAGATCGAACAGCACTGCATATCGGGTATCGATACCCAGTAAGCTGCCGATCCATTGCGCCCCAATCCACAAAATCATAGCACCTGCGATGACAAGCGACACAAGCCGCGTTTTCTTCGCCAAATACTGATCCGTGTCTTGGGACATATCTTCAGTCTACCTCACACTCTATTTCTTAGAGCGCTTGGAAAATTCAGTTTCCCCGCCTTTGGCGAGAATTTTTGCTTGGGCAACCCAACCGTCGCGTTCAATGCGACCTTTGAATTTAAGATTGTTATCCACCCATTCAATTTCTTTTTTGCGCCAGCCAGCGATCTGATCGAAATGGTAAAAGCCCAAAGAATTTAGCGTTTGTTCCAATTTCGGACCAACACCCTTGAGCAATTTTAAATCGTCAGCCCCTTCGGCGCGTGCTGCGGTCAAAACTGGCGGTTTGCCGTCTTTGGCCACGGGCGCCTTTGTTGGCGCTTTTGTTGCAGGTTTCGCTGCCTTAGCTTTTGCATCAGCTGCTTTCGCAGGCTCGGCTTTTTTCGCAGCAGGCTTTGCGGTCGCCGTTTTAGCAGTCGCCGTTTTAGCAGTCGTTGCTTTTGCGGCTGGCTTGGCTTTTGCGGCTGGCTTGGCTTTTGCTGCGGGTTTTGCCGTTGCAGTTTTCTTAGCAGTTGATTTTTTAACTGCCGCTGTCGCCACAGGTGCCGCTGCGGCCTCTGGTTTGGCGGCAGGTTCTACAGCCTCAGCAGCAGCAGAGGTCGTTGCCACAGATCCCATATCAAGTGCTGCACTTGGAACAGTATCTGTGACAGGCTCAACCACGCCTGCAGATGTTTTTGTCGGTCCTGCCGAAACAACACCGTCAGTAGAGACCGCTTCAGAGGCAGGTATCGAAGGTGAAGCAGAAGATGAAACGGTCTCTTCAGCCTCAACGTCTTTGAACCACCCAATCCAAAGCAAAATCGCCACCAAAATGGCAACCAATACACCGACGATCAGTGATGCCACTGTCGAATAACCAGCCAATGAAAGCAGCGCCAAAAACGCCACAATGCCCGAAATGGCCGCAATCAGCCAAATCTTTTGGGTCTTCCCCGAAGTTGTCTCAGTCATTTCCGTACTCCTTACTGTCCCTGTTGAACTTGGGCTTGGCTCTTATTGGCTATGGCCCGTTTGGTCGTAAAATCAGTATTTAGCGCGTTTTGAGAATTCGGTTGTACCACCTTCAGCTAGGGTTTTCGCTTGATCAATCCAACCGTCGCGCTCAATGCGACCTTTGAATTTCAAGTTATCATCAACCCAAGCAATTTCGGCGGGTGTCCATTTTGCCACTTGGTCAAAATGCCAAAATCCCAATTCATTGAGTGTTTGTTCAAGCTTCGGTCCGACACCTTTAATCATTTTCAGATCATCGGCCCCTGCTTTGCGGGGGGCTTTCATGGTGCGGGGTTTCTTTTGTTCTGCAACGGAGGCTGGCGCAGCTGCCGCAGGTGTTTTGTCAACTTTAGCAGTTGATTTGGTTGGTGTATTGCCTTTGACTTCTGTCTTAGGCTTGCCTTTAGAGGTCGCAGAGCTTTTCACAGCTTTCTGATCTGCGGCTTGCTGTACGGCAGACTTAGCGGTCGCGGCAGGTTTCGGTGGTTTCGCGCCCGTGCGCTTGCCGCCATCCAACCAAGGTGTCAGCAATGGCACTTCGGTGCCATCAATGCGCTTGAGCGTGTCGCCAATTTCAGCCGCCAAAGCGACTGAGGCATTGTATTGATTTGTATCAGTTTCGCCTTGATCCAGAGAGGTGAGGCCAGACAAAGGTTCAGCCGCGAAACGACCGTTTTGAGGACCCGGAAGCGGCACATTGCCAGCCGCCATATCATCGATCAATTTTGCAAAGTTTTCGGTGGAAAGATCTTCGTAATAGTCTTTGCCAATCTGCGCCATAGGGGCGTTTGAACAGGCGCCAAGACATTCGACTTCTTCCCAAGAAAACTTGCCATCCGCAGACACAGTATGCGGCGTGGGTGAGATTTTTTCTTTTGCCACGGCCATCAGGTCTTCGGCGCCACAAATCATGCAAGACAATGTGCCACAGATTTGGATATGCGCGACTGTTCCCACGGGTTTGAGTTGGAACATAAAGTAGAATGTCGCCACTTCGAGCACGCGAATGTAAGGCATGCCCAACATGTCAGCGATGTGTTCGATCGCGGGCTTGGTCAACCAACTTTCTTGTTCCTGTGCACGCCACAAAAGAGGAATAACAGCAGATTGCTGACGCCCCTCGGGGTACTTTGTGATCTGAGCTTCAGCCCATGTCTGATTGGCGGGTGTGAATTCAAAAGAAGCGGGTTGTTCAGCGTGCAGACGGCGTAGCATTAGCGGTCCACCTCCCCAAATACGATATCCATAGTGCCGATGAGCGCTGCAACGTCAGCCAATTGGTGACCCTTCGCAACATGATCCATCGATTGAAGGTGCAAGAACCCCGGAGCGCGGAGTTTAGCACGGTAAGGTTTGTTGGTGCCGTCAGACACCATGTAAACGCCGAATTCGCCTTTTGGCGCTTCCACAGCGGCGTAGACTTCGCCTGCAGGCAATTTGAACCCTTCTGTGTAGAGCTTAAAGTGGTGGATCAGCGCTTCCATTGAGGTTTTCATATCGCCGCGTTTGGGCGGTGTGAGTTTACCACGCGCAAGCACATCACCTTGGCCCTCGGGGGCTCGCAATTTTTCAATCGCTTGCAGAATGATCTTGGTGGATTCTTCCATTTCCGCCATGCGCACGAGGTAGCGATCATAGCAATCGCCGTTCTTGCCCACAGGGATTTTGAAATCAAACTCGTCGTAAAGCTCATAAGGCTCAGAGCGACGCAAATCCCACGCCAAACCTGAACCACGCACCATCACGCCAGAGTACCCCCAATCAAGGATCTCCTGTTCGGAAATGATGCCGATATCTGCGTTACGCTGTTTGAAGATACGGTTTTCGGTCAAAAGCGTATGAATGTCCGCGATCATTTTCGGGAATTCATTGGCCCATGTTTCGATATCGTCAATTAGCTTTGGCGGCAGGTCTTGGTGCACACCACCTGGACGGAAATAGGCCGCGTGCAAGCGTGCGCCACAAGCCCGTTCGTAAAAGATCATCAGCTTTTCACGTTCTTCAAACCCCCAAAGCGGTGGTGTGAGCGCGCCGACATCCATCGCCTGCGTGGTGACGTTCAAAAGGTGGTTCAACACGCGGCCAATCTCAGAAAACAGCACGCGGATCAAAGAGGCACGACGCGGCACTTCGACGCCTGCAAGACGTTCAATCGCCAGACACCAAGCGTGTTCTTGGTTCATCGGCGCCACATAATCGAGGCGATCCAAGTAGGGAAGGTTTTGCAGGTAAGTGCGGCTTTCCATCAACTTTTCAGTGCCACGGTGCAAAAGGCCGATATGCGGGTCAGCCCGCTCAACGATTTCGCCGTCAAGTTCCAACACCATACGCAAAACGCCGTGCGCCGCAGGGTGCTGAGGCCCAAAGTTGATGTTAAAGTTGCGGATCTTTTGTTCGCCCGTCAATACGTCGCTCACGTTGCCATCCATCTAGTTGACCCTCGCCATATTGGTTTGCCACCGCTGAGGAAGCGCACCGAAGGTTTCTTTCACAAAAGCATAGTGCGGCGCTGTTACGTCAGCCGCCCAGCCAAGCATTTCATCATCCATGTTCAGGCTTTTGCCTTCGTGGACTTTACGATCAGTTTCTGCGGGCACATAAGAAATGCCCAAGAAATCACAGAGTTTACGCACCCCAGCATCGGTCAAAAGCTCTTCGAAGAATTCGAAATGCAACCGATCCTTTGGGATCACACGTTGTAATTTTTGCACAATCGCAGGGTAATCCCCGCGCGTGGTGATATGGGTTTCGCCGCCATTCGCAGTGCGTTTCAACACGGCGCGCGCTTTGGCTTCGAATTCTGCCGCACTATCCGTACTGCGTTTGGCAGTCATCCGCACATGGGACCAAAGGCGATCAATCGGATCACGCATCAAAAAGACAAACCTGACATCCTCATCAAGTTTTGACATGCTGTCCAACCGTGCCTCGCCCAGCAAAGCATAAGACGGTGTTAAATCGCCAACCAATTTCGCGTTATCGCTGTCGGAACGCACATAGGCCAAATATTGATCCAAGCCTTCATCGCGTTTGCGCACAGCCTTGATCAAGCTGTTGAGGGCCTCGATTTGACGGCTTAAACGGTCGATCTTTGCGCTATCCCCAGCCAGAGTGGCCTGCGCCAAACGGAGCTTAAAAGTATCGCGGTTGTTTTTCCACGTATCGATTTGCGGCTTCATATGCGGCTTTTCGATCGTGTCGAAAAAATGCGATTCTTTCACGGCCTGAAGTTTGCAATCAGGGTGCCCATGCAAATAGTCGTACAGCCAAGACGTACCCGCCTTGGTCGCACCGACACAGAACATGAACACAGGTTGCGTCACTTATCAGGCCTCTTGCTTTTCATCACCTGGAAGGATGTATTTCGCGCCTTCCCAAGGGGACAGATTGTCAAACTGGCGGTATTCTTGCGTCAAGGACACAGGTTCGTAGACCACGCGCTTGAGTTCGTCATCATACCGAACTTCAGTATAGCCTGTTGTCGGAAAATCTTTGCGCAAAGGATAGCCACGGAAACCGTAGTCAGTGAGCAGACGACGCAAATCAGGGTGGCCTGAAAAGATAATGCCGAACATGTCAAAGACTTCACGCTCAAACCAATTTGCTGACGGATGCACATCAACAATAGATGCGATCATTTCATCTTCACGCACAGCCGTTTTGATGCGGATGCGGTGGTTTTGGTACATCGACAAGAAATGATACACCACATCGAAACGCTCAGGGCGCGACGGGTTATCAATTGCCGTGATGTCAACAAGACTTGAGAATTTGCAAGTCGCATCCGTTTTCAGAAACTCGACAAAGTCAACGATGCCCGCAGGGGACACTGTGACCGTCAATTCGCCAAAAGTAATCTCGGTTGAGACAACATCATCAGGGCGTTTGAGCTCTAGGTGAGCTGCAAGAATTTCGAGAGCTTCGCTCATAGGTCCGTCTCCTTAGCGGGCAATCGTGCCAGTGCGGCGCATTTTGCGTTGCAGTTGCATGATACCATACAGCAAGGCTTCGGCTGTCGGAGGGCAGCCAGGCACATAAATGTCGACAGGCACAATCCGATCACAACCACGTACAACAGAATAAGAGTAATGGTAGTACCCGCCGCCGTTCGCACAAGACCCCATCGAGATCACGTAACGCGGTTCTGGCATTTGGTCGTAAACCTTACGCAGAGCTGGCGCCATTTTGTTGGTCAGCGTGCCAGCCACGATCATCAAGTCAGATTGACGTGGGGAGGCGCGCGGCGCTGTGCCGAAACGTTCAAGATCGTAACGCGGCATAGATGTGTGCATCATTTCAACCGCGCAGCACGCCAGACCAAAGGTCATCCAGTGCAACGACCCTGTGCGGGCCCAGTTGATGATGTCTTCTGTCGACGTCAGCAAAAAGCCTTTGTCTTGCAATTCGTTGTTCAAAGCCTGCGTCGCGACTTCTTTATCCGCGCCAGCTGTATTGGCAGAAGTGATCACGCCCATTCCAAGGCTCCTTTTTTCCACTCATAGGCAAAGCCCACTGTGAGCACGCCCAAGAACACCATCATAGACCAGAACCCAACAAGACCCACATCTTTGAACGCGACGGCCCAAGGAAAGAGGAATGCGATTTCCAGATCGAAGATGATGAAGAGGATCGATACCAAGTAAAAACGAACATCGAATTTCATCCGCGCATCGTCAAAAGCGTTAAACCCACATTCGTAGGCAGACACCTTTTCAGGATCAGGATTGCGCACGGCAATGATCAAGGCTGCAAAAATGAAAACAAGACCCAGCGCGATGGCGAGGCCGAGAAAAATTATGACTGGGAGAAAATCCCGAAGCAAGTCTTCCACGAGCGGCTCCTTATATGGGCCCACGGGATAGCGGGCGCGCGTGTGCTAAAGCTGCAAGTGGTTTAGCCCTCTGCGGGGGTGGGGTCAACACAGCGGAGGCATTGAAAAGCCTTTGTTTCAAGGCAAGTACAAAGTTTTTTGTCGCAGGTGGACACAGTTGATTAACCCTTAATCACCAATGTTGATTCGAAGTGATTACCTGATATTTTTAGTCGGATTTCGAGTTCCCCCCCCTGCACTCCAGCCAGAATGATCGCGCCAAAACACAGCGAAGGTCGCAATAGACTGTCCGCTTTGCTCCCGTGTTGTACAGCCCACTACAGGGTCGCGAGAACTTCATCTTTGATGATCCGCGCCAACTGGGCGCAATCCTCAACCGAAAACGTCAAAGGCAAGCGCATGTCTACGATAGCTTTCAAAACGCGATCACTATCGGGCAAAGGCTGCGGATCGACATAGCGCCAACTGTCATAGCGCGAGGTGAATGCCACAGGTTCGGGCGCGCCAAACCATTTCAATTCAACACCGCGCTTGAGGCAGGCTGCAACCAAAGCTTCGATCTTGTCGTCAGGCCAATCAAGCAGCAAAAACTGAAACGATGACCCAACATAGCCTTCGGCTTGGGGGCGCTGAATGATCGTGAGCCCCTCTACATCCCGCAGACCATTTTCAACGGTCCTGTAGCGCGCATTCCAATGTTCGACCTGCGCTGGCAAATTCCGCAATTGCACGCGCAAGATCGCAGCGCGCAGATGATCCATCCGCCCCGATACATTCGGTGTGTCATATTTGATCGCCTCAAACACCTGCGGCGCGGGGGCGGCTGTATGTTTGCCGTATAACATATAAGACCCTGATAACATGATGGCTTTTGCCGCTATCTCATCATCATCGGTGACGAGAAATCCGCCCTCGCCTGAGTTAATATGCTTGTAGGTCTGTGTGGAATAGCAGCCCACCGCCCCGTGGCGCCCTGATGGAACGCCATCCCAAGTGGCCCCCATCGTATGTGCACAATCTTCGATCACGATCACACCTGCGCCATTACAGATATACATCAAAGCATCCATATCCACGATGTGGCCACGCATATGTGACAGCATCAAAACCTTTGCGCCGCTGGTATGAATTTTGACCTGCAAATCATCCAGATCAATCACCAAACCGTCGGTCACGCCAACAAAAACAGGCGTAGCGCCCAAGGCCGAGATTGCACCAGGAACAGGCGCAAGCGTAAACGCATTGGTCAAAACCGTATCCCCTGCCCCCACGCCGACAGCACGCAAAGCGCAGCCTAAGGCGTAGCCACCCGAAGCCACGGCAAGACAATACTTGGCCCCGACAGAGGCGGCAAACTCTTGCTCAAGCTCAGCCACCTCCCCCGCCTCATTTGGCAAGGTATTATAGCGATGCAAGCGGCCTGATCGCATCACGGCTACGGCCGCTTCGATTGCGTCTTCTGAGATCGGTTCTTGCTGGGTAAAATTGCCTTTGAAGACTTCGCTCATCCGATCAGCTCCTTGGTGACGCGCGCCAAATCGGCATATGATGACAATAAGGCTTCGGGTTTTAACGCGCGCACAGCCTCTCCATCAGGCCCGAAGGTCACAAGCGCACAAGGCACGCCCGCAGCCGCTGCTGTTTTGCGATCCGTTATGGTATCGCCCACAAGATAACTCATCGCCAAAGTGCCCCCCGCCTGTTCAACCGCAGCCTCATAGGGCGCAGGATCTGGTTTGCGCACAGGCAGGGTATCCGCGCCAATCATCGACGCAAACAAATCGCGCACGCCCAGTTTTTGCAGCAAGTTTTCCGCCAAACCGCTGGGCTTATTGGTGCAAACCCCCACGGCGTAGCCCGCGGATTTCAGGCCTTCGATGGCCTCAACCGCCCCATCATAGAGTTTGGTGTGAACATTTATTGCGTCACCATAGGCCTGTAATAACACCGGATATTGCGTGTCGATATCTGTTTGATCAAAGTCAGGTTTGACCCGCCCAAACCCCAAATTCAACATCGCCCGCCCCCCGTGAAAGGCCGTTGATGCATCTTTGATCGGATCTAAGACATCTCCATAACCCAACGCGTTGAAACAATAATTGGCCGAAGCAATCAAATCGGCCGAAGTGTCTGCCAAGGTTCCATCGAGATCGAAAATAACGCAGCGCATCGTCAGCCCTTTCAAAATATTCCCCTTACTTTACATTGACCAATCGGCGAAGGGATGCCGAGATGTGTCACCTGATGTAACTTGCGGTCAAAATATGTGAAGCTCCGCCCCTTGCGGTGCTATGCGACATGGGTAAAACGACACACAGATAAAGAAAAGAGCAGATCGGGACAAAACAATGGCTACAGCCCTCATTTTACTTGCCGCTGGACAGGGATCACGCATGAATTCGGACCTGCCAAAAGTGTTGCACCAAATAGGCAATGCTCCGTTGTTTGCCCATGGGCTGAATGCGGGCGCCGCGCTTTGTCCCGAACGTACTGTTGTTGTTGTCGGCCATGGCGGCGAACAGGTCGCGGCAGCGGCGCGTGCTATGGATGACACTATTGAGATTGCCACCCAGACTGAACAACTTGGCACTGCTCATGCTGTTTTGCAGGCCAAAGAGGCTTTGAAAGATTTCGAAGGCGATGTCTTTGTGCTTTACGGCGACACACCATTTATTTCTGCTCAGACCTTAGAAAATATGCAAAGCGCGCGTGCGACCCACGATGTGGTGGTGCTTGGATTTGAGGCCGCCGACGCGGGCCGTTATGGCCGTTTGGTAATGCAAGGCGATAAACTTGCGCGCATTGTAGAATTCAAAGACGCAACGGAAGAAGAACGCGCGATCACCCTGTGCAACTCAGGCGTGCTATGTGGAGATGCAAAGACCCTATTTGGGCTGTTGTCACAAGTTGGAAACGACAATGCCTCTGGCGAATATTATCTGCCTGATGTGGTTGAAATCGCTTGGAAAACAGGCCTGACAGCCACATCCGTAGCCTGCGATGAATCTGAGACTTTGGGCGTCAACACCCGCGCAGAACTGGCCCGTGCAGAGGGGTTGTTTCAAGCTGCCAAACGCGCTGAAATGCTAGAAAATGGTGTAACGCTTGTGGCCCCTGAAACTGTGTTTTTCTCGCTGGATACCTATATCGGCCGCGATGCTGTGATTGATCCTAATGTCGTCTTTGGTCCGAATGTGACGATTGAAAGCGGTGCGCGGATCAAATCTTTCAGCCATCTTGAGGGCTGTCACGTATCCACGGGCGCTGATGCTGGCCCCTTCGCGCGCTTGCGCCCAGGTGCAGAGCTGGCAAACAACGCCCATGTTGGCAATTTCGTAGAAGTGAAAAACGCGCAAATCGGGGAAGGCACCAAAGTGGGCCATCTCACGTATATTGGCGATGCAGATATCGGCGATGGCGCAAATATCGGTGCGGGTACAATCACTTGCAACTATGATGGCGTGTTCAAGCATCGCACCACTGTAGGCCGTGATGCTTTTATTGGCTCAAACACCATGCTTGTTGCCCCCGTCACTGTCGGCACTGAGGCTATGACCGCCAGCGGATCGGTGATTACCAAAGATGTGCCCGATGGCGCATTGGCGCTCGCGCGTGCTAAACAAGAAAATAAACCCATGCTGGCCGTAAAGCTGTTTTTAAAGTTACGCGCCCTCAAGGCGAAAAAAGCCGAGAAAGGTCAATAATATGTGTGGTATTGTCGGTGTCTTGGGCAAGCATGAAGCTGCCCCTATTTTGGTTGAAGCACTCAAACGTCTTGAATATCGCGGCTATGACAGCGCTGGCATCGCGACTGTGAACGCAGGCGTGTTAGATCGCCGTCGCGCGGTCGGCAAATTGGTTAATCTATCCGATGAGTTGGTGCATAATCCTTTGGCGGGTAAATCTGGCATTGGCCACACCCGTTGGGCCACACATGGAGCGCCGAGCGTCACAAATGCCCACCCGCATAAGGCGGGCCCTGTGGCCGTTGTGCACAATGGCATCGTCGAAAATTTCCGCGAATTGCGCGAAATGCTGGCCACAAAAGGCTATAAATTCGTCACAGAAACAGACACAGAAACCGTCGCGCTTTTGGCGCAAAGCTTTGTTGATGCTGGAAAATCCCCGATTGAGGCGGCCAATGCGACGATTGATGCTCTCACAGGTGCTTTCGCTTTGTGTTTCTTGTTCGAAGGCCAAGATGATCTGATGATCGCAGCGCGCAAAGGGTCGCCTTTGGCCATCGGCCACGGGGACGGCGAAATGTTTATTGGCTCCGATGCCATCGCGCTGGCTCCTATGACGGATCAAGTGACCTATATGGAAGAAGGCGACCGCGCGATTCTGACACGCACCAGCCTTGAAATTTTCGATGAAAGCGGTGCCCAAGTGCAACGCGCCCGCCGCGAAATTAAGATCGATGCAACGCGGATCGAAAAAGCGGGCCACAAGCATTTCATGTCAAAAGAAATTGCCGAACAGCCCACTGTGATTTCCGAGGCGTTAAATTTCTACATGTCTGAAGACGGCGGGTCGGTTGTTTTGCCCGATCCCGACATTGATTTCACGCAATATGACCGCATCGTTATGGTGGCCTGTGGCACGGCATTCTACGCCTGTTTTACCGCCAAATACTGGTTCGAACAGATCGCTAAAATCCCCGTCGAGGTCGATATTGCGTCCGAATTCCGCTACCGCGAAGCGCCGATCAGCCCACGCACTTTGGCAATCTATGTCAGCCAATCGGGCGAAACGGCAGACACTTTGGCCGCTTTGCGCTACACAGCGGGCAAAGCCGCCAGTATTTTGACCGTGACCAATTCCAGTGAAAGTTCGATGGCGCGCGAAAGCGATATGTCTTTGCCTATTTTGGCGGGTGTCGAAGTGGGCGTGGCCTCGACAAAAGCGTTTTCGTGCCAGCTCACAGTGCTGTTGATGCTCGCCTTAAAAGCCGCACAAGATCGCGGCGCGTTAAGCGATGAAGATGTCAAAACCCAACTGACGCATTTGCGCAGTTTGCCTGGCCTTTTGAACGTGGCACTGGAACAAAGTGACGCCATTGCCAATGTTGCAGCCCAGCTGGCCGAATCAAGTGACATTTTGTTTTTGGGCCGTGGCGCCATGTATCCTTTGGCTCTTGAAGGCGCTTTAAAACTGAAAGAAATCAGCTACATACATGCAGAGGGCTATGCCTCAGGCGAATTGAAACACGGACCTATTGCGCTTGTCGATCAACACACTCCGATCATCGTCTTGGCCCCACGTGACAAGCTGTTTGAAAAAACCGTGTCCAACATGCAAGAAGTCATGGCACGGGGCGGCAAAGTCTTGTTGATTTCTGACGAACAGGGATTGAAAGAGGCAAGTGACGGCGTTTGGCAAAGCATTCAAATGCCAACTGTGCCCGATGCCTTGGCCCCAATTTTATACGCCGTTCCCGCGCAACTTTTGGCCTATCATACAGCCGTTGCCAAAGGCACAGATGTGGATCAACCGCGTAATCTGGCGAAATCTGTGACAGTGGAATAGGCGCTGGCCCTATTCTATTTCGCTAGGGCTTGGCGCCAAAATTATCAACTGGCGCAAACCCAATTTGGATTCTCCTCTAGCCAGCGCGTAAAGCGTGCTATAGGAGACAAAGCTTGCCGCAGGATATGCGTCTTTTGCCTTACTTTGTCTCGAAAAAGGACACTCTGATATGACACCCGAAACTGCAATTGATGCACTCAATGCCGAAGCGGATGAAGCACGCGCTGCGAAACAGAAATCTCACTTTGGTGCCTCCAACACCTATATTGGTATTGCTCCAGGTCGTTTGGAAGATATGGCCCGCGCATGGCGCAAAGAAGTGGCCTTTCCCGAACGTCTAGAGCTTGCAAATGCTTTGTGGATGTCTGGCATTTTCGATGCGCGTTTGATGGCTGCGAAATTGCTGACCCAAGCACGGATCAAAGACGACCAAGATGTTTGGGCCCATATCACCGATTGGTTGGCACAGGCGACCACTTGGGCAGAAATCGATGCGCTATGCTCTGCGGGTCAACGCCGTCTGGCGGCAGACAATTCACGCATAAACAAAGTCTACAAGTTGATGCGCCACGAAGATGCTTTGCAGCGCCGCGCAGCTTTGGGTTTGACTGAATTTTTGGCAAAAGCCCCCCACCCCTCTGAGCGTGAAACCATCGCGATTGATCGTATTTGTGAGTGGCTGCCCGATGCCATTGCTGATGAAAGTAAAGATGTGCACCGCACGGCACAGTCTTGGCTGCGCAGCTTGGCGAAACACGATTACAAGCGCGCGCGTGCGATTTACCGTGGTCCCCAAGATGACGCGGGTGATGACCTTGACGCGGATGATGATATCATCGCTCACGACGAATAAGACAGCTAAAGTTTGCGCAGATTTACGTGAGATGGCGCTTGGCTCTTTAGGTCAAGCGCCTTAGTGTTTTAGAATGACGCAAACCTTGACACATAGCCCCAATACGACACCGCGCTTGATTGACCCTTTTGCGCGTGAAATTAATTATTTGCGCGTATCTGTGACAGATCGCTGCGATTTTCGCTGTGTCTATTGCATGGCTGAAAACATGACGTTTTTACCCAAAAAAGAATTGCTGACGCTAGAAGAGCTGGACCGCATGTGTTCAACCTTTATCGGGCTTGGCGTCAATAAGTTACGGATCACGGGCGGTGAACCTTTGGTGCGCCGCGATATCATGTCATTTTTCCGCGCAATGTCGCGCCATCTTGAGAGTGGCGCCTTACATGAATTGACCCTGACCACCAACGGATCACAGTTAGAACGTTTTGCGGATGACCTGTTTGCAGCTGGCGTGCGTCGCATAAATGTATCGCTGGACACGCTGGATGCCGATAAATTTGCCCGTGTTACACGCTGGGGGAAGCTGGAACAGGTTTTGCGCGGCATTGAGGCCGCGCGCAAAGCTGGATTGCGGGTCAAAATCAACACTGTCGCTTTGAAAGGTTTTAACGAAGACGAAGTGTTTGAACTGACGCAGTGGTGCGCTGCCAATGACATGGACCTGACCTTCATCGAAGTCATGCCCATGGGCGATTTAGGCGGCGAAGACCGCGTTGGGCAATATTGGTCACTCGAAGATTTGCGCAAGCATCTAGCAACAAAATACTCGCTTACGCAATTGAGCGAGCGCACGGGCGGCCCTGCGCGCTATGAACGCTTGGATGAAACGGATCAAAAGATCGGTTTCATCACGCCTTTGACACATAATTTTTGCGAAAGCTGCAACCGCGTGCGCATGACCTGCACGGGCGAATTGTTTATGTGTTTGGGCCAAGAAGACAGCGCATCTTTGCGCGATATTATGCGCAGCTCGGCCAGTGATGCGCCTTTGATTGCGGCAATAGAAGCAGCGATTGCCCGCAAACCTAAGGGGCATGATTTCGATTATTCACGTCAGGTGGAAGGCGGGAAAATGACCCGCCACATGTCGCATACTGGCGGATAAATCTCAGGCCCACGGGCTAGACATCCGTTTGAGCACAGCTATATTTGAGCTGTGAGGACGACCTCCCCCAAAAACAGGGCTTGGACCTGATGCGGGTATAATCACTGGGACGACCCAGAGGAACAAGAGGTCATGATGCGCAGCACTGCAGATAGAATTCGCCATGTCGTTAGCTTTGAAATTATCGGGCTGCTGTTGGTTATCCCATTGGCATTATACGGCTTTAATATGAAAGTTGGCGATATAGGTGTGGTCGCCATTGCGATTTCATTGATCGCCACCCTGTGGAATTACATCTTCAACATCCTGTTTGACCGTGCTTCAAAACGGCTGCGCGGCACGGTTCACAAAACCCTGCCTTTGCGGGTGTTGCACAGTTTTCTGTTTGAAGTTGGGCTATTGATTGTCACCCTCCCCCTGATCGCGCTCTATCTGCGGATCAGTCTTTGGCAGGCTTTGGTTTTGGACATCAGCTTGATCGTTTTCTACGTGATCTATGCTTTCGTCTTTAACTACCTCTATGACAAGATTTTTCCATTACCGAAAAACGCCTGACTGCCACGCAAAAGGGCTATCCCCTTAGGCGACAGGTAATCGGCTTTCAACCATTTCGGCATACCACGAGGCCCCAATGGGCAGAATTTCATCATTGAAGTTGAACTTAGGGTGATGCACAGGGGCACTGTCACCATTGCCAACCAAAATATAGGCGCCAGGGCGTTCTTCTAGCATATAGGCAAAATCTTCACCGCCCATCACCAAAGGCGCGTGGTCGCATGAGCCCGCAACCTTGGTGGCGGCTTCAATCGCGTATTGAGTTTCACGCGCGTGGTTCACCATAACAGGATAGCCCAACTCGTAATCGACGGTAATCTCAGCCCCAAATGTGGCGGCTATACCTGCGGCGATGGCCTCAACCCTGCGTTGCCCTTGTAGGCGCACATCTTTATCGAGGCTGCGCACCGTACCGCGCAAATCAACAAATTGCGGCAAGACATTATGCGCTTTCGATGAGGTTTCAAATGACGTGACTGAGACAACGATCTGTTCGGTCGGGTCCACATTGCGCGCTGCGATGGTTTGCAAGGCAACCACCAGATGCGAGGCCACAACGGTGCTATCGATGGCTTCATGGGGCTTGGCCGCATGGCCGCCCTTTCCTTCGACTTTAATTGTAAACTGATCTGTTGCAGCGAAAAAAGGACCAGTGCGGATGGCAAACTGACCCAATGGCTGACCAGGCCAATTGTGCATGCCGTAGACTTCGTCGATGTTCCAGCGGCTCATCATACCGTCTTTACACATCTCAAGACCGCCACCGCCGCCTTCCTCTGCGGGCTGAAAGATCACCACGCAGGTGCCGTCAAAGTTGCGGGTTTCTGCCAAATATTGCGCAGCGCCCAACAGCATTGAAGTATGCCCGTCATGACCACAAGCATGCATCACACCAGCGTTGGTCGATGCATATTCAGCGCCAGTTTCTTCTAAAATCGGCAAGGCATCCATATCAGCACGCAGGCCAATCGTGCGACCAGAGACTGTTTGACGCCCCTTAATCACGCCAACAACCCCCGTGCGGCCGATGCCTTCGACAACCTCATCACAGCCAAACTCGCGCAATAGATCTGCCACTTTTTTCGCCGTGCGGTGCACTTCAAACAACAGTTCAGGATGCGCGTGAATGTCTTGACGCCATTCAGCGATTTGTGGCTGCATATCAGCAAGGCGGTTTTTTACAGGCATGGTCAGCTCCGAAATTCAACAACAAAACTAGCAATAAGCTGTTGTCCTGAAAGCGCAAGAGGCACGCGCATGGGACGGCATATCAAGACCGATGCAAGCTAGATTTACGCCAAAGTGGTCGCGAGTGCGCGATCCATCAGCATTTTGATCTCAGCCTCGTTGGTGCCCGCAACAATACGGCCAATTTCTGCATCGCCTTTCAAAACGATCAAGGTCGAGCGACGCGGCACGTTCAAGCGCTTGACCAAATCAGAACGGCCGAATTCATCCCAATCGACATCAATGAAGACCACCGATTTTTCATAGGCAGGGTTTTCAGCTTTCAGCTTTTCGATAACACGTTCTTGGGCCGCACATGTGGTGCACCATGAGGCTTTGAAATCCAAGAACACTGTTGCACCAGCGGCCAGTTCAGTGGCAACCAACCCTTCAACATAGGGAACAGCTGCAACCAAAGGCGTTGCCGCAAAAGATGTAGAAACAAGCGCAGCACTTGTGAGAATAAAATCACGGCGTTTCATAGGTTACAAATCTCCTGTAGGTTACAGCGAAACAGATAGATCGATCAGCCAAGCGGGCAAGTTCTGGATCGCCCAGATTTCGATCACATGGTGAATTTTTAGTAAAAGCCCAAGGCCGACGACACAGAACACCGCCCCCAAAATCGGACGCGATTTTGCAGCAATCGCCTGCATCAACTTTTGGTTTTGCGACACCCACGACCGCGCGCCATAGCCTAGGCCAAGGATGAGTGTCGAAACACCCAGCGCAAAGGCGGTCATAATCAGCGCAGCCCGCCCTAAACTTTCCCCCTGCGACGCCAAAGCAATCGCGCCCCCCAAGGTTGGACCAATACAGGGGCTCCACACGATGCCAAGCAGGGCGCCTGTCCCGACCTGCCCCGCGACACTGCCACGTTGAAGCTGATCGATTTGAGCGTCAGCAGAATTGGCAAAGCGCGCAGTGAGGCTGGAAAAGCGTTCTGAAAGTGCGGGGACCAACAAGATGACGCCAAACACCAGCATCATCACGGCACCGATTTGCCCCAAACGCTGTTCATCCAAGCCGATGGCAAAGCCAAATGTGGTCACGAACATGCCGAAAACGACAAAAGACACGGACATACCCACGGCCATATAAAGCGGACCACCCCGCCCCGATTGCATCGCGCTCGCGAGCACAATCGGTAAGATTGGCAACACGCAGGGATTGATCAAGGTCAGCAATCCTGCGCCATATGCAAAGAGGTATTCCATGAAATCACCTTGGCACAGGCCGTGTTATCTGTCGTTAAACAAGGTCATAACAGGCGAACACATTTCAGTCAGTCTATTGAAATAATGGCATAAAAGATATGACATCGCGCAGTAGAAGGTGGGGAATAAAACAAGGATGAAAGTTTTTCTCGACTTTCTGCGCATTTGGCGCAACCATAGCGGGTAAGTTTTAATAGATTTCATCGACGTTGATGTCCAACAAGGTTGGTTCGCATGCTTCGCAGAGTAGACATTTATCACGATCTAAAAATTTCGATACTTACGCTGTCTGGCAACATGACAGCCAGTGCTGGCGCTGACCTGATCTCAAGCTATACATATCGGCCTGATTTTTCCGCAAGCTATCCGACATTGGTGGACGCACGCGAATTGACGGATTTCGATAGTCGGTATTTAGAAGTGTACCGCAGTTTTCTAAGTATCAACAAATCCTTTGATAGATTTGACGAAGATAGCAAAGTCATGATCTTGGTATCCTGCGAAGCCATTTATGGAATGATGCGCATGGCCGATCAAGTTGTGGACAGCATGAGCAATTTTCACCACGATGTGACCCTTGATGAAGCGCATGCTCTGGCATGGCTGGGACGCACGGAACCAACCGTTGAGGCGATCCATGTAAAGGGTCAAAGCCTCAGCAGCAGTGTCACCATTCAGCAAGCATAGCGCAGATCAATAGGCACAGCCAGAAATGCACAAAGGGCGCCCCGAAAGGCGCCCTTTTTAATCATTCAGCCTGATTTAACTTAGTCAATCTTAGGCAACAAAGCGTTCACTGAATCCTTGGCATCGCCATAGAACATACGTGTGTTTTCTTTGTAGAACAGTGGGTTTTCGATACCAGAGTACCCAGTCCCTTGACCGCGTTTTGATACGAACACCTGCTTGGCTTTCCAAACTTCCAACACAGGCATGCCCGCGATGGGTGAATTTGGATCTTCTTGCGCCGCAGGGTTCACGATATCATTAGACCCGATCACGATGACAACATCCGTTTCAGGGAAGTCTTCGTTGATCTCGTCCATTTCCATCACGATGTCATATGGCACTTTGGCTTCAGCCAAAAGAACGTTCATGTGACCTGGCAGGCGGCCAGCGACGGGGTGAATGGCGAAACGCACGTTTTTGCCTTTGCCGCGCAACTTGTTTGTGAGCTCAGACACAGCCGCTTGCGCTTGTGCAACCGCCATACCGTAGCCTGGCACGATGATAACGCTGTCCGCTTCGTTCAAAGCTGTGGCAACACCATCCGCATCGATCGCAACCTGTTCGCCTTCAACTTCCATTGCAGGACCAGTTGTGCCGCCAAAGCCGCCCAAGATCACAGAAACAAACGAACGGTTCATCGCCTTACACATGATGTAGGACAAGATCGCACCTGAAGAGCCAACAAGAGCGCCCACAACGATCAACAGGTCGTTGCCGAGTGAGAAACCAATCGCAGCTGCCGCCCAACCTGAGTAGGAGTTCAACATGGAGACAACAACTGGCATATCCGCGCCGCCGATACCCATGATCAAGTGGTAACCGATAAACAAAGCCGCCAAGGTCATGATGAACAGCGGGAAGAAGCCGCCTGTGTTAAAGTACCAGATCAAGCAGATCAGTGAGAGCGCCGCAGCGCCCGCGTTCAGCATGTGGCCGCCTGGAAGCTTAGAGGCGTTTGAAGACAATTTGCCCGCAAGTTTGCCGTAAGCCACAACAGAGCCCGTGAATGTCACAGCACCGATGAAGACGCCCAAGAACAATTCAACGCGCAGGATGTTGATCTCAACCGCTGATTTATGTGCAAGCAAGCCTGCAAAACCATCAAGTGTTTCGCGTGTGGCATGATCCATGCCCAAAACGCGACCCAATTCGATATGCGCGATCAAGCCGACAAAAACCGCAGCCAAACCCACAAGTGAGTGCATCGCAGCCACAAGTTGCGGCATTTCAGTCATTTGCACGCGTGTCGCCACAACATAGCCAATCGCGCCACCAGCGGCGATCAGCAAGAGGGACAAGAACCAAAGGCCAGCGCCCGGTCCCACAAGCGTCGCGAATACAGCCAAAGCCATACCCACGATACCATACCATACAGCGCGTTTTGCGCTTTCTTGGCCAGACAAACCACCCAAAGACAGGATGAAAAGAACCGCTGCGACCACATAGGCCGCTGTCGTAAATCCGAATTCCATAATCCTATACTCCTTAAGATTTCTGGAACATGGCAAGCATGCGCCGTGTGACGAGGAAGCCGCCAAAGATATTGATACCTGCCATAAAGACAGACAAAGCCGCCAATAGGATCACAAGGAAGGATCCTGATCCGATCTGCATCAAAGCACCCAAGATGATGATGGATGAAATCGCATTGGTCACAGCCATAAGCGGTGTGTGCAAGCTGTGCGCAACGCCCCAAATCACTTGGAAACCGATGAAGACAGACAGAACAAACACGATAAAGTGCTGCATAAAGCTGGCTGGCGCCACAAGGCCAACGGCCAGCAACAAAGCACCGCCAACGGCCAGCAAAGTGACTTGGTTTTTGGTTTGCTTTTTAAACGCGGCCACTTCTTCGGCGCGTTTTTCTTCGGGTGTAAGTTCTTTCACAGCCTCTTTAGGTTTGGCTGCGATGGCTGCAATTTTAGGAGGGGGCGGCGGGAATGTGATTTCGCCTGCGTAGGTCACAGTCGCGCCACGGATCACATCGTCTTCCATGTCGTGATTGATTTGACCGTCTTTTTCAGGGGTCAAGTCAGTCATCATGTGACGGATGTTGGTCGCGTATAAAGTCGAGGCTTGTGCGGCCATGCGCGATGGGAAATCTGTGTAACCGATGATGGTCACGCCGTTTTCTGTGACGATTTTCTCGTCCATCACGGTCAGCTTGCAGTTGCCACCTTTTTCAGCCGCCAAATCGACGATGACAGAACCAGGCTTCATGGCTGAAACCATGTCCTCTGTCCAAAGCTCAGGGGCTTCGCGGTTTGGAATAAGCGCTGTGGTGATGACGATATCAACCTCAGGGGCCAATTCACGGAATTTCGCAAGCTGGGCTTCGCGGAATTCTGGGCTGGACACTGAGGCATACCCGCCAGTTGCTGCGCCGTCTGCTTGTTCTTCTTCGAAGTCGAGGTAGACGAATTCAGCGCCCATGGATTCGACTTGTTCGGCCACTTCTGGACGCACGTCGAATGCATATGTGATCGCGCCAAGCGATGTGGATGTGCCGATCGCGGCCAAGCCAGCAACACCAGCGCCCACAACCAAAACCTTCGCAGGGGGCACTTTACCAGCGGCCGTGATCTGACCTGTAAAGAAACGCCCGAAGTTGTTTGACGCTTCGATCACCGCACGGTAGCCCGCGATATTGGCCATAGATGACAAAGCATCCATTTTTTGAGCGCGTGAAATGCGTGGCACCATTTCCATGGCAATCACATTGGCGCCTTTGGATTTCGCGGCTTCCATACCTGCGTCATTCGCCGCAGGGTTAAAGAAGGAAATCAAGGTCTTACCTTTGGTCAGACGCTTGAGTTCAGCCTCATTGGGCTGGCGTACTTTGGCAACGATGTCAGCGGCTTTCCACAATGCTGCGGCGGTTTTCACCACTTCGACACCCGCGTCGTTATAATCTTTGTCAGCAAAGCCAGCGAGCGCCCCTGCGCCCGTTTCAATCAAACAATCGTAGCCAAGCTTTTGCAGCTGTTTGGCACTGTCAGGCGTTAAGGCGACGCGCGCCTCGCCTTCAAATAATTCCTTAGGAACACCGATCTTCACGTATTTTTCCTCTTCTTCCCCAGTCAAAGTCTTTTGACGTCGCACAATCCCTAGCAGAAGTTTTTAGCAGCACAACATTGTTGCGCTAACATTCCGCGATAAACATGGTCAGCCAATTTTCTGCGGCATACCAGCGTCTTTTAGCCCGTATATCAAGCGCATTTACACATATCGCCGCAGATTAAAGCTGTGCCATCATAGTGAAATTCTATGTGGCCCAATCAAAAGTCACGTAGCGTCATAGCGCAAAGCAAAGGCGGGGGAAAGCGGAACTAACATATCAGGTCGATTTAACCCCGCCTGACAAAAGTTCACCCTACAGCTAGGTTTCTATCACCCCCGACGTCACGTGGGATTGGCAGTTCCGCGACAAGCGCGCTAGGATGAAACCATGAAGCTTCGCCCCCTCACCCAATCAGATGCCAAAGCCTGTGCCGAGGTATTTTATCAGGCTGTCCATATCGGCGCACAGTCTCACTATACGCAAGAGCAACGCTTTGCTTGGGCCCCCAGCGCCATGGATATTGATTTGTCCGCATATATCACAACGGGATTTTCCCTAGGTGCCACGCGCTTTGGGCGTTTGGTTGGCTTTTTTGTCATGGGCGATGATGGCCATATCGATTTTGCCTACGTTTTACCAAATGAGATGGGCAAAGGCACCGCGCGCGCGCTTTATGAGGCATGCGAAGCTGAGGCCCGAGCCAAAGGGCTGGAGGTCATAGATACCCAAGCCTCGCATCTGGCCAAAAGGTTTTTAGAAAAGCGCGGTTGGCGCGTGACAGCGCAACAGGTGATTATACGGAACGGTGTTGGGATCGAAAATTTCCGCATGGAAAAGGATTTGTCTGCGCGCGATAAGACTTAGTTTTGAGCGAGCGCATAGTCTTTTACTGCGCGTCCAAAGGCAGAAAACAAAGCGCGCGACACAGGATCAAGCGCGGCATTCCATTCGGGATGCCATTGAACCGACAGGGTAAAGCCCTTTGCATCCTTAATATATATAGCCTCAGGCGTGCCATCGGGCGCATAGCCATCAATCACAACCCGCGGACCCGCTGTTTTGATTCCTTGGCCGTGCAATGTATTTGTCATGACCTTGGTCGCCCCAAGTACTTTGTGAAACACGCCCCCTTCGCTCACGGTCACTTCGTGGCGTAGGGCAAACTTTTCCTCTGGCGTGCCATCAGGGGGCATGCGGTGATTGTCCCGCCCTGGCAAATCGCGAATTTCGGGATAAAGCGTGCCGCCCATGGCCACGTTCACCTCTTGGAACCCACGACAAATGCCAAATATAGGTTGACCGCGCTCCACACAGGCGCGCACCAAAGGCAGCGCAACCGCATCACGATCGCGATCAAATGTGCCATGCGCCTCGGTTGCTATTTCGCCGTATTCTTCGGGGTGCACATTTGGGCGCCCGCCTGTCAACATGAAACCATCACAGATTTCCAACAGCTCTTCGACCTGCATAATGTTTGGATCAGCTGGGATCACCAAGGGGACACAATCTGCCACCTGCGCAATGGCATCCACATTGATTTTGCCGCTGCTGACAACTGGATAATCCCCGTGTAACAGATCATTATTGCCGATAATTCCAACGATGGGCCGTGTCATGGGGGCATCCTTTCTTAGTCTTGCTCACTCAACATAGGCTTGAGCCAGATGAAGAAAAGCGAGATCGCCGCGCAGGGCCCTGTATAGAAACGCACATAAGAAATGTTGACGCAGATGACTAAGATTTAGGCACTCAGCGCAGCATCAAAGCTATCCGACCAAAGACAGTACCTTGCAGCTGCCACAGCCCCGCACTACGGTCAGGCCAACACAGATTCAGAGTAAAGTGAAAGTCCGGTATGACAGCCCTCGCCCCCCAAACGATTTTTCTAAAAGACTACGCTGAACCCCATCATTGGGTCGACACGGTGCATTTGACATTCAAACTTGCCCCGCGTGCAACGCGCGTGATGTCTAAGATCGTTTTCAAACCAAATGAGGCCAATACAGGCGATCTGATTTTGAACGGCGAGGATCTAACTTTGTTGTCCGCGCGCATCAATGGCGCGGCGATCCCACATGAGCAAACAGACAGGCATTTGATTGTGAAACAGGCAGATTTGCCTGATGGCCCTTTCACCTTCGAAGCAGAAGTGGAAATTTCACCAGAAACCAATACGGCACTAGAGGGGCTATATATGTCATCGGGCATGTATTGCACCCAATGCGAGGCCGAAGGGTTTCGCAAGATCACATATTACCCAGACCGCCCCGATGTGATGGGCGTCTTTACGGTGCGCGTCGAAAGCGATCTGCCCGTTATGCTGTCAAACGGCAACCCGCAGGCCTCTGGCGAGGGCTGGGCGGAATGGCACGACCCTTGGCCCAAACCTGCCTATCTTTTTGCCTTGGTGTCAGGCGACCTTTTGGCCCACTCAGGTCAGTTCACAACCATGTCTGGTAAAACCGTCGATCTGAATATCTACGTTCGCAAAGGCGATGAAGACAAATGTGCCTTTGGTCTGCAGGCTTTGATCGATTCCATGCGCTGGGATGAACAGGTTTACGGGCGTGAATACGACTTGGACATTTTCAATATTGTGGCCGTGGATGATTTCAACATGGGCGCTATGGAAAACAAGGGTCTGAACATCTTTAACAGCTCTTGTGTTTTGGCCTCTGCTGAAACATCGACGGATGCCACTTTCGAGCGCGTCGAAGGCATCATCGCCCATGAATATTTCCACAACTGGACAGGCAATCGCATCACCTGTCGCGATTGGTTTCAACTGTGTTTGAAAGAGGGCCTGACCGTCTACCGCGATCAAATGTTTTCGGGCGACATGCGCAGCCATGCCGTTAAACGCATTGAAGAAGTTCTGCAATTGCGTGCGCGCCAATTCCGCGAAGACAATGGCCCACTGGCCCATAATGTCCGCCCTGAAAGCTTTGTAGAAATCAACAATTTCTATACGGCAACGGTCTATGAAAAAGGCGCTGAAATCATCGGCATGCTGCGCCGTTTGATCGGGGATGAAGCCTATTACAAAGGCTGCAATCTGTATTTTGAACGCCATGATGGACAGGCCGTAACCATCGAAGATTGGATCAAAGCTTTTGAAGATGTGACAGGGCGCGATCTTACACATTTCCAACAATGGTATTCCCAAGCAGGCACGCCGCGCCTGTCTGTGACTGAAAGCTGGGCTGACGGCAGTTTGACGCTGACCTTTACGCAATCGACGCCCCCCACCCCCGGCCAAGATGATAAACGCCCACAAGTCTTACCCATTATGATCGGGTTGATCGCGCCAGATGGCAGCGAAGTGGTGCCAAACACAGTGCTGGAAATGACTGAAAGCACGCAGAGCTTTACCTTCGACAACCTCGCAGAACGCCCAGTGACGTCGATCCTGCGCGACTTTTCCGCGCCTGTGATTTTGCAACGCGACATTGACGCAAAGACACGCGCATTTTTGCTGGCCCATGACACAGACCCGTTCAATGTGTGGGAAATGGGGCGCATGTTGGCCAAAGACACATTGGTCGCCATGATCACCGAAGGCACGCCGCCGACGACAGACTATCTGGATGCGCTGAAAACGATGCTCAGCGATGAGACGAAAGATCCTGCGTTTCGTGCGCTTTGTCTGGCTTTGCCATCCCAAGATGATATCGCGCAAACGCTATTTGACGCAGGAACGACGCCTGACCCGATGGCGATTTATGAGCAACGCGAAGAACTGCGTCATATCTTGGCCAGCTTCTTGCAAGACATATTGCCAGACCTTTATGACAAAAACGATGCGGGTGCTTTCAAACCTGATGCCGAAGGGTCGGGCAAACGCGCCCTGCGCATGGCGGTATTGTCTTTGCTCACCTTGAATGACCAAGGCAAAGCCGCGCAAAAGCTGTTCGAAACAGCAGACAATATGACCGAACAGGCAGGCGCTTTGATGGCGCTTTTGTCTGCGGGTATAGGCCAAGAAGAATTGGCCAGTTTCTATGCTCAGTGGTTCCATGACCGTTTGGTGATGGATAAGTGGTTCATGATGCAAATCGCAGTCGCAGCCCCACTAGAAGCAGCGCATATCGCGCAAAATTTAACGCATCATTCTGATTTTGATATGAAAAATCCAAACCGCTTCCGTGCGGTCTTTGGCGCTTTGCAGGGCAACCATGGCGGTTTTCACGCCCCTGATGGCGCGGCCTACAAGCTTCTGGCCGATTGGTTGATCAAGCTGGATCCGCTCAACCCGCAAACCACCGCGCGTATGTGCGGGGCTTTCGAGACGTGGAAACGGTATGATGCAGATCGCCAAAGTATGATCAAGGATCAGTTGAAACGCATCTTGGGCACGCCGAACCTAAGTGGCGATACCACAGAAATGGTAACGCGTATTTTGGGGGCATAGCCGCTCGATTTTTAAACGCACAACTAAACGCACAAAGGGGGCCATCTGGCCCCTTTTTTATGCCGCCAGATTTAAATCGGCCCTGCCCTGCGTTCCTCGGACAAGAGCACATTGGCCTCGATATTGCCCACACCAGGCAGGGTCATCACCCGCCGCCTCAGCACGCGTTCGAAATCAGGTAAATCCTGCGCAACAACCCGCAGGCGGTAATCGTAAACCCCCAAAACATGCTGCACAGTTTGCACTTCGGGAATGGCGCTGACCGCCCGTTCGAAGTCTTCCAAAGACACGCGACCTTTGGTGGCCAGCTTGATACCCAAGAACACCGTCACCCCGACACCCAATTTTTCAAGGTTTAAATCAACACGGCGCGGTCCAAACACCCCTGCATCGCGCAGGCGCTTGATCCGCCGCCAAGTGGCAGGCTGACTTAAGTTGAATGCGCGCCCCAAAGCGCCAGCCGATTGGGTCGCATCAACGCATAGGGCTTGCATCAAAGCGCGATCAATATCATCCAGCTCCAGCATCACACAGGCACCTCTTGGCGGTCTTTGACTTGCGCCACATGCATAAGCGCTTCGATGTCTGAAATATGCGGCAGTGTCAGGATTTTATCGCGGTAAATCCGCTGATAATCCGCCATATCACGCGCGATCACCAAAAGGCGCACATCCACTTGACCTAAAAATGTACCGATAGAAATGACCTCAGGCACCCCACGCGCAGCCTCTATAAATTGATCAAAAGCACGCGGTTCGGTTTTGTCCAAGGTAAAGCGCAAGGACACTTCGACGGTATACCCCAGCGCGCGCCAATTGATTTCGTCGCGAATAGCAAGGATCACGCCGTTTTCACGCATCTTTTCCACACGGCGTGCAAAGGTCGCGGCCGTCACATTGGCACGGGCCGCCAAAATGGTCACCGCTTCCTCTGGGTCTGCTTGCAATTGACGCAAAATCCTGCGGTCCGTGTCATCTATCTGCATTAAATCACCATCTTTGCATTATATCACGAATGATTTTATCACAAACAACGGTAAATCGTCAAATTTTGAACTCGCCTTTGTTGTTTCATCCCCTATTATGCCCTCCAGACGATATAACCCATAAAAGGAGCGCCCATCATGCGCGTTTATTACGATCGCGATTGCGATGTAAATCTCATCAAAGAAGCTAAAGTTGCAATCTTGGGCTACGGCTCTCAAGGTCACGCACACGCGTTGAACCTGCGTGATTCTGGCGCAAAAAACCTTGTTGTGGCTCTTCGTGAAGGCTCTCCATCTGCGAAAAAAGCAGAAGCTGAAGGCCTCACTGTTATGGGTATCGCAGAAGCGGCTGCATGGTGTGACGTGATCATGTTCACAATGCCCGACGAACTTCAGGCAGAGACTTACAAAAAATACGTTCACGACAACATCAAGCCAGGTGCCGCAATCGCGTTTGCACACGGTTTGAACGTACACTTCGGCTTGATCGAGCCAAAAGAAGGCGTTGACGTGATCATGATGGCGCCAAAAGGCCCAGGCCACACAGTGCGCGGCGAATACACCAAAGGCGGCGGCGTGCCATGCCTTGTTGCTGTTGACACGAACTCAACTGGCAAAGCTTTGGAAATCGGCCTGTCATACTGTTCCGCTATCGGCGGCGGTCGTTCAGGCATCATTGAGACAAACTTCCGTGAAGAATGTGAAACTGACTTGTTCGGTGAGCAGGCTGTTCTTTGTGGCGGTATCGTTGAATTGATCCGTTGCGGCTTTGAAACACTTGTTGAAGCTGGCTATGCACCTGAAATGGCGTACTTTGAGTGTCTACACGAAACCAAACTTATCGTGGACTTGATCTACGAAGGCGGTATTGCGAACATGGACTACTCAATCTCTAACACAGCTGAGTACGGTCAATACGTGACTGGTCCGCGCATCTTGCCATACGAAGCAACAAAGAAAGCCATGAAAGAGTCTCTTGCAGACATCCAATCTGGTAAATTCGTACGTGACTTCATGCTTGAAAACGCTGTTGGCCAACCAACAATCAAAGCGTCTCGCCGTGCAAACGACGAGCACCTGCTCGAAGAAACTGGCGCAAAATTGCGCGCTATGATGCCTTGGATTTCCGCAGGCAAAATGGTCGACAAAGAGCGCAACTAAGCGATCTCACGCGACCATCGCGCAACATGTTTGAAAGGGCGTCCCTTGGGGCGCCCTTTTTCTTTGGCTCCGCGCAGACTGCGCGGTAGCGTGGCTTTAAGGTTTCAAATCCATAGGCCCATTATGCAAATCAAATCGTTTTTCACCGCCCTATCCGTGGCCCTTGCCCCGCTTGCAGCCACAGCAGATGGATCACTTGCCCCTGATGTTTTGCAAATTCCGCTGGCTTCACATCACTTTGGTGATTGGGGAGAGTCATCGGATTTCAATGAATTCAATCCGGGCGTTATTTTGACATGGGAAGACCGCTTGGCTGGGCTGAATTACAGCATCGGCGCCTACAAAGACAGCAAATCAGCCACTGCATTGCACCTGTCTGCTGCCAAAATGTGGGATATCGGCCAATACACACAAGCGGGCATTGTTGGCGCCTATATTCATTCATTCGGCGATGGCTACACGGGGATCGCGCCGTCTATACAACTGAACCACAAATATATTTTTGTGAATGTGGCCACAGGATATGATGATGATTTTTACGGTGTTGTCGGCACGGGCATCACAATTCCGCTGGGGCGCTAGGCGCGCAGACAAAACAACTTGAACGACAAAAGGCCCACGGGAAACCGCGGGCCTTTGCGTTTCATCAAACCAACGAAGGCGTTAGCGCGTGGCGCTTTCCACAGCGGCGACAATGCTATTCACAGCAGCGTTCAAAGTATCTTCATCACTGCTTTCAGCCATCACGCGGATCAAAGGTTCCGTGCCAGATTTGCGAATAAGCAAGCGCCCATTCCCTGACAGTTTGCTTTCTGCATCGTTAATCGCCCGTTTCACAGCGTCATTGTCCAGCGGTGTCTGCCCTGTCGCGTAGCGCACATTTTTCAACAATTGTGGTACGGTTTCAAAGGTTTGCGACAGCTCGGATGCCTTTTTACCCGTCTCGATCATCGCGGCCAAAAATTGCAGCCCCGCCAAAAGCCCATCGCCTGTTGTGGCATAATCGGTCATAACCACATGGCCCGATTGTTCGCCGCCCAAGTTAAACCCACCTTGGCGCATCCGTTCGACAACATAGCGGTCCCCCACGGCTGTGCGTTCGAGGCGCAGACCTTGTTCGATCAAATAGCGCTCCAACCCAAGATTTGACATCACAGTGGCCACCAAAGCGCCGCCTGCAAGCTTGCCTTGATCCGCCCAGCTTTTGGCCAATAGCGCCATCAACTGATCGCCATCTGCCACTTGGCCGTGTTCATCTAAAATCATCACACGGTCTGCATCACCATCAAGACAGATACCCACATCAGCCCCATGCGCAATCACCGCCTCGGCCGCAGTTTGCGGCGAAGTTGACCCACAATTGTCGTTGATATTGTAACCATTGGGCACAGTTCCAACGGGGATCACATCCGCCCCAAGTTCCCAAAGCACTTCTGGCGCGGTCTTATAGGCGGCTCCATTGGCGCAATCGATCACAACCTTAAGGCCCGCAAGGGTCATACCGCGTGGCAGCGTGCTTTTGATCCGTTCGTTATAGCGAAACCGCGCATCATCAATGCGTTTGGCACGCCCAATGTTGCGGGCCTGTGCGGGTTCGATTGTGCCCATCAAAAGGCGTTCGATTTCTTCTTCAGCCTCGTCGGAGAGCTTGAACCCATCAGGGCCAAAGAACTTGATACCGTTGTCTTCGGCAGGGTTATGCGAGGCTGAAATCATCACCCCCACATCTGCGCGCATCGACGTGGTCATCATACCAACCGCAGGGGTCGGCACGGGGCCGAGCAAAAACACATTCATCCCCGTCGAGGTGAAACCCGCGGTCATCGCCGTTTCAAACATATATCCAGACAGGCGCGTGTCTTTGCCGATGATGACACGGTGCTCACCACCGCCATCGCGGCGAAAATAGCGCCCCGCTGCGGCCCCAAGTTTGAGCGCCATCTCTGCGGTCATAGGACTGGAGTTGGCGCGGCCACGCACACCATCGGTGCCAAAAAACTTACGGGACATCGTTATATTCTCCACTGCTCGCGGCAAGCCACAGGGCAAGCGCTTGTTTTGTTTGTTTTATATCGTGAACACGCAGGACTTGCACGCCTTGAGCAACACCTTGCAAAGCAACAGCAATTGAGCCACCCAAACGTTGGATCGCATCAGGTTCCTGCCCTATCGCCCCGATAAAGCGTTTGCGCGAGGCACCGAGTAAAATGGCACAGCCAAGGCTGTGAAACAGGGAAATCCGTGACAGTATTTCAAGATTATGGGCAACCGTTTTGCCAAATCCGATACCGGGATCGACCATAATCTGGTCACGCGGAATACCTGCTGCTTCGGCCAATTTGATACGGGCGTCCAAAAAGTCGTAGACATCCAGCAACACGTTTTTATAGGCAGGATTGTCTTGCATGACTTCGGGATCGCCTTGGGCATGCATCAAACACACAGGCACGCGAGACTGGGCTGCAACTTTGGCCAAATCTGGATCATGGGTAAAGGCGTAAACATCGTTGATTAAAGTCGCCCCTGCTTGCACGGCATGATCCGCCACATCGGCTTTACGGGTATCAATCGACATGGGAACAGCGCTGACATCACGAATGGCACGGATGATGGGGGCTGTTCGGTTTATTTCATCAAGCGGGTCAACATAGGCAGCACCAGGGCGCGTGCTTTCGCCACCGATATCGATCATATCCGCGCCAGCCTCACACATGGTTAGGGCGTGATCGATGGCCGCTTGTGGCGCAATAAATTTGCCGCCATCGGAAAAACTATCAGGCGTAACATTCAAGATGCCCATCAAAGACACCTGCCCCATATCAAGACCTGCGATTTGCGCGCGGGGCTGCGTGAGACGGCTTAAAGCGTGGGGCGGGATGTCTTTTGCAGGCATAATCTGGGCGGCTTGATCACGTGCAAGACGTTCCACATGGGTGAACCAAGTCCATCCCCCAGCCAATTCCAATGCGCCGTCAGGACGGGTTGGCCCCGTTTGAACCAAAGGTCGGTAATAGAATGTCTCGTCAGGCATTTATGATCCTTTTGCGACTTACAAAGGGGTCACAGGGCCTTCGGGGTCAAGAGGCCGAACTGGAATGTTACACTCTTGTGGCAAATCTTCGCCCATCACCAAAAGCGCGGTCGCGCCCAATTCTGCCCCCAGCCAAGCGGCCATATCCAAAGCATTGCCTTTAGGTCCGTTCACCGAATCCAGTACCATTTTAGAGGGTGCCCAGACCGAAAGCTGGCCTTGCTTGATCGCCCAATCCAATTCGGTTCGTGACGCGCGCACAACACAGCGCGCATCACGCGAGGCCAAAACCCACGCGTTTTGTTCAATCGCCAAAAGATCAATACGCCGTTGGGTCACTTTGGTGTGGGATTTTGGCCAGTCGCCTTGGGGTAAGCCTACGGCCAAAATGACAGGGCGCGCCGCGTTTGAAAGCTGATCGAGCAAGGTCTTCAAAGCCGCCTCATCCAAAACGACTGGATCGATATAGGCGATGATCGGATGCAGGGCTGGCGCGTCAATCACAGTCGCAGCTGTATTCATCTGCGTATCTGACCGCACGATTTCCACCCCCAATGCGCCAGGCCCACGGTCGAGTTTTTCGATGCGTACAAACACACGAAAGGCGCGCGGCTCTGTTAGAATGCGGGTGGCGATGCGTTCTGCTAGGGTTTCGAGCAAATTCAACCGCTCGGCTGCCAATTCGATATGAATGGCTTCGGTCAAGGCGTCATAGGATAGAATGCGGTCCACATCATCATCAATCGGGCCTGTAGCGGGGGTCAATTCAACCACGATATTGAAACTCACCCGTTGCGACACACCGCGTTCAGCTTGGAACGCGCCGATTTCAACTTCGACCACATGATCGCGTAAAGACAGTCGATCTAAAGGGGCATCACCACCTGTGACACTGGCGCGCGCTTCGGGGTGTTCAAACGCAAGTTTAATATCTGACATTGGACAAGAGGTTCCTCTGTGGAGACGTAAAATAGTGGGATCTATGCGGAACACCCGCCCAAAAACCTGTTGCGCCTTGCTATCGGTTTTCGCGCTGCTGTCCAAGTGCTATGTCGGAAAAAGCAAAGCCCCACCAGATTTGGCAGGGCTTGAAAAGCACATAATCTATAAGCGTCAGCTTTCCTTAAGCGCGCGGCATGCGGTAAAAACGATGCACACCAATCGACGCTGTGCGTGGAAAAATGCGCGCCCAACGGGGATTTACGGCTGTTGTGTGATAATGTGTGGCACCTTCGGTCAAACGACGCGGCGCACCATCAAGCATCAAACGTGCAATCTTGCTCAAGCGGTTCCAAGCGGATTTTTCATGTATGACTTCTGCGCGTCCGTCACAGGTATATGTAAACTGGCATTGGTATTTCTTGCCCGTACCTTGTTGGATCACACCGCAGACAGAATTCGGAAACTTCGCAGATGAAACGCGGTTCATGATCACTTCCGCGACCGCGAATTGACCCTTAACGCTTTCACCACGCGCTTCGAAATACAAAGCCTCGGTCAAACATTCCAGCGCTTCGCCACCAGTGGCTTGAGGCAATTCGGCCAAAAAGCTTTTGGTATATTCCACTTTCAGGGGCGGGGTTGGTTTTGCCTGTGGTTTGAAATTGGCCAAAATTCTTGCAATGGCATCTGTTTCAAGCGCCTGAACTGAGGCACGCTCATGTTCCAAAATCTGTGTCACATGAGAGTCGATAAATGAAGAAACTTCAGCGTCAATCACGGGATCGGGGTGATTGGACGTACTGAGGGTCACGTCTGCCAAGGCCCCAAAAGGAAGGCTTAGCGCCCCAATCAGAGCTGTCATTGCAAAGGTTTTCAATCTCATTTTCACGTCTTTATCTTTGTTTCAAGCGCGTAAAAAATAAACTTTGCGCGCCTTTTCGAGCGCTGATTTAGACCAAAAATGAAAAAAGGTCCACCCACGGGCGTTTTGACCGCTGCCAGCGCCGCGAAAGCGGGTAGAATTCCAGCGCTTTTCTGGACTGAAGGCGCTAAAATATCAAAGCAATCAAGTCACTTACGCCGCAAGTTTGACGCCTTTTCTTCGGCGGCGACTAATTGCGCAGCGGCCAAGCGCGCAACAGGCACGCGGAAGGGCGAACAGGACACATAATCAAATCCCGCAGCCCGACAAAAGGCGATAGATTCGGGGTTGCCCCCGTGTTCGCCACAAACGGACAATGTGATATCTGGCGCGGCTTTGCGACCACGGTCTGCGCCAATGGTCAAAAGTTCGCCGACCCCATCAACATCCAGCGTATGAAAAGGGTCTTCGGGGAAGACGCCTTGCTGAATATATGAGTTCATAAACCGCCCTGCATCATCACGCGACAACCCATAGGCCATTTGTGTCAGGTCGTTGGTACCAAAAGACAGAAACGCTGCATGTTGGGCAATTTCATGAGCACGCAATGCGGCACGTGGCGTTTCAACCATCACGCCAAGGCGATAGGTGAAATCAGCCCCCTTTTCGTTGCGCACAGCTGCGGCGACGGCATCGACTTGGGTTTTCACCATTTCGACTTCTCGCATCGCAGAGACCAAGGGTATCATGACCTCGGGCACAACTGGATCACCAATTTTCGAAGCTTCAATCGTGGCTTCAAAAATAGCGCGGGCCTGCATTGCATAAATTTCAGGGAAGGTGATGCCCAAACGCACGCCCCGCATCCCAAGCATCGGGTTAAATTCTGACAACCATTCAATGCGCCGCGTCACATCCGACAAAGGCATGTCCAAAGCTTCGGCCAGTTCTTTGGCCCCTGCCCTGTCCGAGGGCAAAAATTCATGCAACGGCGGATCAAGCAGGCGAATACATACAGGTTGCCCCTGCATAATGCGGAACAATTCAATAAAATCGGACCGCTGCATTGGCAAAAGGCGCGCAATCGCTTCTTGGCGATCTGCATCGGTGGCGGCAAAAATCATTTCGCGCATCACCGTTAATCTGTCACCATCGAAAAACATATGCTCTGTGCGGCATAGACCGATGCCTTGCGCCTTAAACCCACGTGCCATCGCAGCATCAGCAGGCGTATCGGCATTGGCACGCACATCTATATCACGAATGTCATCCGCCCAATCCATCAGTTGCAAATACCAATAGTCTTTGGCAGGCGGCAGCATTTTTGTGGCGCCCAACAGCGCTTGGCCGGCAGACCCATCCAGCGTGATCGTATCACCTTCCTTCAAGACACGTCCGTCACTGGCGGTGATTGTTTTGCTACGCGTGTTTATGCTGACAGAGGCCCCGACCACGCAAGGCACCCCCATGCCGCGCGCGATCACAGCCGCATGTGATGTCACGCCCCCACGTTCGGTAAGCACGCCAACCGAAGAATGCATGCCGCGAATGTCTTCAGGGGCAGTTTCGCGGCGCACCAAGATGCAGGATTCACCGCGCGCACTGGATGCCTGAGCTGCCGCCGATGAAAACACCAAGCGCCCCACAGCGCCACCTGGACTGGCGGCAATGCCGCTGGCAATCACATCGCGCTGGGTGGAGGGATCAATTTGCGGGTGTAACAATTCGGTTAAAGAGCGCGGCGGAATGCGCAGCACAGCCTCGGATTTTGGAATGATACCGTCTTCGGCCAATTGCACGGCCGTGCGCAAGGCTGCACGCGTAGATCGGTTCACCCGCACCGCATCCAAGATCGCAAGCTTGCCGTTTTCCACAACAAATTCGATCTGCATTTCTTCGCGCAGCTTGCTGCGGCACAGAGCACTATATGTGGTCAGCTTGTCGAACACATCTGGACAATCCTGTTCCAAGGATGGCCCACGCGGGTCGCTTGTCAGGTAGAGTGCTTTTGTGTCATCGCTCAGGCGAAAACGCCCCAAAGATTGGCGCTTATAACGCCCACGGATCAACGGAGCACCTGTGTCTTCGTCGATCATCTGGATCAGCCCTGTACCACTTTCACCAGGCCCTACACCAAAAGACATGGCCTGAACGATAAGCCCCAGCCCCGCATCGGCGGGCGCGCCTTTTGCTTGGCGCAGCAATCGTGCGGTTGTCCCCAACCACGCCCGCGCCATCGAACGCAAAACCTTAAACACCTGCACCTCGACCTCTTGCGGAAAGGCCTCGTCGGTTTCGTTTTCATAGGCATCAAGCGCGGCTTTTAGCGCTTGGTCTGACGGGAGTGACTTTTCATTTTCGAACTCTTCGGGGTCCAAACGTTCGATATGAATGGCATAAGATTGCACAAATCGAAGATAGAGCGCATCGGCAACCTCGGCCCCGTGACTTTTCGTCAATTCCGCGTGGCGTTGATCATTCATGCCAATGTTGAGCATCGCACCAGGACCACCCCAATCGGGGTCTTCTGAGGAAGGGCGGACACATAAAAGCGGCCTTGGACCAAAGCTGTTCAGCATGTCTTTGACATCGACCGATTGCCCATCGGCCAGTTTTCGCACGGCATCAAATGACAGGGCGACAGTTTCTGGCACAGGCAGATCCAAGCGGATCAAACGCTGCAGACACTTGGCCCGTCCACCATGGGTATTGACCGCAATGGGGGCCACGCGCCGAATGCGGGTATATCCTAGACTGTCGTGTTTTTGCTGCACTGCGGCACTCCCTTTGAGCCCAAAGATTAAGCGCCTAAAGCGGCGAGGTGCAATCAAAACATGCACCCCGCGCTGCTTTTAGTGGGATTTACCCGTCGAGCTTGGTCAAATCTGCAACCGCAAGACAGACATCACGAATACGGCCCAGCAAATTCAAACGATTGCGGCGCACCACATCGTTGTCGGCATTGACCTGCACCGCTTCGAAAAACGCATCCACGCTGCTGCGCAATGCGGCCATTGCGGACATGGCGCTGGTGAAATCTTCATCCGCCATAGCGGGTTTGATCGCGGCCTCTGCGGTGTCGAGGGCTGTAAACAACGCCTTTTCCGCATCGTCTTCGGCGAATTTGATGTCAGGGCCAAAGGAATATTCAACGCCATCTTTTTCTTCGGCCTGCGTCAAAATGTTATTGGCGCGTTTGAAGCCTTGGATCAGGTTTTGTCCGTCTTCTGTGGCAAGTGTTTCAGACAAAGCCCGTGCACGTTTAACCAGCAAAGTGATGTCATCCGCCCCATCCATCGCGAGGCAAGCATCGATCACGTCGTGACGAATGCCTTCGTCTTTGAGGAAGACTTTCAGGCGGTCGTGGAAGAAGGAAAGAAGGTCAGTCGCATCCGCACCCTCATATCCATTGGACAATACGGCACTCAAAGACAACCGCAGATCATTGGTTAGGATTAACCGAATAACACCCAAAGCAGCACGACGCAGCGCGAACGGGTCTTTCGAGCCCGTTGGTTTCTCATCAATCGCCCAGAAGCCCGTCAATGTGTCGAGTTTATCGGCCAAAGCCACGACAACGGACACAGGATCGGTTGGCACATCGTCAGACGGGCCAAGTGGCGAATAGTGATCGCGGCAGGCGTCGGCCACAGCATCCGAAAGACCCGCTTTTTTTGCGTAGTAACGCCCCATGATCCCTTGCAATTCTGGGAATTCATAGACCATTTCAGAGGACAGATCGGCCTTGACCACTTTGGCTGCCAGCTCTGCTTCATCCGCATCGGCGCCCACAATAGGCGCGATTTCGCGGGCCAAAGCCGCAATGCGTCCAATGCGATCGGCTTGGCTGCCAAGTTTGTTGTGGAATGTGACATTGGCCAAAGGCGCGGCCATGGCTTCGAAGCCCTCACGCTCCACGGTGCGGATGTCATTATCCCAGAAAAATTTTGCATCGGCCAAGCGCGCAGAAAGCACTTTTTCGTTGCCTGCCAAAATCGTCGCGCCTTGGTCTGCGGTTTCACGGTTGGCAACCGTGACGAATTTTTCAATGCGTCCCGTTTTGGGATTGCGCACGGAAAAGAACTTTTGGTGTTCTTTCATCGAGGTCTGCAATACCTCTGGCGGCAGGTTTAAAAAGTCTGCGCCAATATTGCCCATCAACACAACGGGCCATTCGACCAGCCCTGCGACTTCGGCCAAAAGACCTTTGTCTTCAACCACTTCCAACCCTTGCGCAAAGGCTTGGTTCGTCGCATCATGCCAGATGTGATCAGCACGTTCATTGGCGTCGAGCATCACGAATGCGGATTTCAACTTGTTGCTGTAATCATCGAAATTATTCACATCAAAGGCGTCTGGCGCCATGAAACGGTGACCGCGCGTGGATTTGCCAACTTTGATGCCATCGACCTCAAGTGCAACCACTTCGGCACCATCTTCAGCGCTCAAGATGCACAAGATCGAATGCAAAGGACGCACCCATTTTAGGCTACCTGTGCCCCAACGCATTGACTTTGGCCATGGGAAATTGCGGATCGCATTTTCCAAAACCTCTGCAATAATCGGCGCAGCAGGGCGGCCTTTTTTGGTGATTTTGGCAAAGTAAACTTGGCCCTTTTTCTCATCACGGATTTCCAAATCTTCCTTGGCCACACCTGCGCCGCGCAAGAAACCTGTCAGGGCTTTTTCGGGGGCGTCAACGCGGGGGCCTTTGCGTTCTTCGACCGTGGTCGGGCTTTGGGCCAGAAGATCTTCGATGGACAACACAAGGCGGCGCGGCGTGGCAAAAGCCCCCGCAGAAGCATAGGTCAAACCCGCTTCAACAAGGCCGTCTGTGACCATTTTTTTCAAATCCTCAGCGGCACGTTTTTGCATACGCGCTGGAATTTCTTCGGAAAACAATTCAATCAAAAGATCGGGCATGGTTCTATCCTTTTCGGCTTATTCGCCAACAAATGTTGGGGCTGGCGGACAGCCTTCGGGGGCGACTTCACCGTCATAAACGGTTGCGCCACAGTCATTAATTTGGTGCCACGCATAGGCGCGACCATCTGGGTAGACGGCGACAACGCGGTCCACACCATAGGTGATATTTTCTGTGCCCATAAAGGCAATTGCAGCCCCTGCTTCTAGATCGGCCGTCAAAGTTTGCGCGTCGAAACAGTCGAACCATGAGGGCGCGGTCAAAGGGGTCGGCGCGTCGTGGATCACAAAGGTTTCAGTCAACATGGCCTGTGACAGTGGGGTCGAAAAACAGGCGCGGTATTTGATGGGCGATGTATCCGCATCAATACCTTCGAAGTTTTCGGCCAGCAAATCCTCGCGCGTGCCAGAAAGGGTTGTGGCTGAGACCTGCGCCTCAACCGCGCTGGTGTTGATTGGCTCATAATAGGCATAGGTCTGGCTATAGTATAACCCCGCGCCGAAGATGGCCGTGAATGCAACTATCCCGCCTGCCACGATGGAGCCTTTCATTGTGCAGCCTCGGCACTATATCCGCCAGCTTTGGTTTGCACGAATGCATCAGCACAGGCTTTCGACAAGGCGCGCACACGGCCAATATAGGCTTGGCGTTCGGTTACAGAAATCACGCCGCGCGCATCCAATAGGTTGAAGATATGTGAGGCCTTGATGCATTGATCATAAGCGGGATGCGCCATGATGATGCGTTTGCCAGTTTTGGGATCTTCAGCGGGCAGATCAAGTAAAGCGTGGCATTCTTTTTCGGCTTCTTCAAAATTGCGCAACAGCTTTTCTGTGTCTGCGGCATCAAAGTTGTGGCGTGCGTATTCTTCTTCGGTTTGTTTGAACACATCACCATAAGTGAGCGGTGTCGGCGCGCTTGGATCGTTAAACGGCATATCCATCACGTGGTCCGCGCCCAAGATATACATAGCCAAGCGTTCTAGACCGTAGGTCAATTCGCCAGAAACAGGCGCGCAGTCATGGCCGCCGACTTGTTGGAAATAAGTGAATTGCGACACTTCCATGCCGTCGCACCATACTTCCCAGCCAAGACCCCAAGCGCCCAATGTGGGGGATTCCCAATCATCTTCGACAAAGCGAATATCGTGCAACTTTGCGTCGATACCGATGGCTTGCAAAGACCCAAGGTACAGCTCTTGTAACTCAGGGGGGCTTGGTTTGATCAAAACTTGGTACTGGTAGTAATGTTGCAAACGATTGGGGTTTTCGCCGTAACGCCCATCGGTTGGACGACGCGAAGGCTGCACATAGGCCGCAGCCCAAGGGGTTGAGCCCAAAGATCGCAAAGTCGTCGCAGGGTGAAATGTGCCCGCGCCAACTTCCATGTCGTAAGGTTGCAAAATAGCGCAGCCTTTTGCGGCCCAATAGGCCTGAAGTCTTAGGATGATCTCCTGAAAGGAGCGGGGTTTTTCAAGTGTCTGCGACATGGATATCCCTTGTCAATCTGTGTCTGTCTGCTGTCCGTTGCGCCCCCAAGAGCGCGCATATTTTCAAAGGTGAATGCGGCTTGTAAATAGGCAAGCGCTGCAGGCGCGTCAATCGAAAGCCGGACCATATTGGGCTTCATTCCCACCATTCGCCTTGATAGTGTGATTTGGCCGTGTCAAAGGCGCGACAATCGCGCAGCTTGGGCCTAAATCCGATTAAAAACATCGGTCCAGACATTGACCTTGGTGCTTTGGTGCTTTCTTGTTCAACACAAAGAAAAGAGTGAAACACTCAATCAGGACCAAGGCTTTTTATGACACGTTACTTTGTTGCCCTCCAACTGGGACTTGCCGCCTCACTTTACTCTGGTACGGCATTGGCTGATGCATGGGTTCAAATCGAAGCTCAACCCACATTAACCGCAGCAACCCAATCTGCACGCGTCTACGCAAATACGCTGACCAATGTGGCAGGATTCAAATTGGCAGGCCGTTGGCATGCGATTGTTTTGGGACCATATGCAACGGATCAAGATGCAGATTTGGCGCGCCGAAATTTGCGCGCCCAAGGGTTGATCCCGCGCGACAGCTATATTTCAGATGGCGCAAATTTTCGCCAACAGTTCTGGCCTGTGGGCGGCTTGGCGACACTTGCACCCGTCGAAACGCCGCAAGCCAATGTTGAGGCTCCCAGCCAACAAGCCGTTGAAGCGACCCCAATAGAGCAACCTGCCGAACCTTTGCCAGCCGAAGAAACGCCTGCTGAAGCGCGCAGATCAGAAGCAACCCTGACCCGCGCCGAACGCGAAGAATTGCAAATCGCATTGCGTTTTGCTGGCTTTTACAAATCCACCATTGATGGATCTTTCGGGCGTGGCACACGCGGTTCAATGGCCGCTTGGCAGGCCGACAAAGGCTATGAAGCGACTGGCATTTTGACCACCAAACAGCGCAACGAAGTGGTCGGGACTTACCGCGACTTTGTGGCCAGCCTTGGATTAACCTCAGTCGATGATGATGTTGCAGGGCTGACAATCGACTTGCCGCTTGGCTTGGTCGAATTCGATTCATATGTACCGCCTTTTGCCAAATACAAAGCCAAAGACGACAGCGGTGTCGAAGTGCTGTTGATTTCGCAATCAGGGGATGAGGCGACCTTGGGCGGTTTGTACGAAATCATGCAAACCCTTGAAATTGTTCCCCTAGAAGGGCCGCGCAGCCGCGATTCAAACAGCTTTACCCTAACGGGTCGCGATGCCGATATGACTTCGACCACGGAAGCGCGCCTGCAAAATGGGGCGATCAAAGGCTTTACTTTAATTTGGCCCAATGGCGATTTTCAGCGCCGCGACATGGCCTTGGCTGCGATGCGCAAATGGTCCGCCACCGAGGCTGTTTTGCCTGATGCTTACGGCGATGGCGCAGCGCAAGATATTGATTTGTTGGCTGGGCTAGATATCCGTCGTGCCGATATCACAGGGTCTGGGTTTTATGTGGACGCCGCTGGATCTGTTTTGACCGCAAGTTCTGTCGTCGATCAATGCACGCAAATTTTGTTGGATGACACATATCCCGCAACCGTGACCGCCACGCAAGAAGGCATGGCCTTGCTGACACCAAACGGAAACTTATCCCCCTTGGCGCAGGCCAATTTCGATCTGCGTTTGCCAAGGTTACAATCGGAAATCATGGTTTCGGGTTACCCCTATGAAGGCCGCTTAGGCGCTGCGTCATTGAGCTATGGAATGATGGCCGAACATAAGGGGCTGAATGGCGAAGAGGGGATCTTGCGCCTGTCCGTCGCGACACAGGCTGGCGATTTTGGAGGGCCTGTTTTGGCAAGCTCTGGTGGCGTGATCGGCATGTTGACTCCTGCACCAAATACAGACCGCGCCCTGCCTGAAGATACAGGGTTCGCCTATGACATCGAAATGATCAGCGGATTTTTATCGAGCAATGGCATCACAGTCTCAGCAGCCGATTCAGACCGTGACCTATCAGATTTGGAATTGGTCACCTACGGGCGCGACGTCACCACTTTGGTGAGTTGCTGGAACTAAGACATCACACAACTGAAAAGCCCCGCTGAATGTATCATGCGGGGCTTTTTTACATCTTGTTGACGGTGAGGCCAATCGCGCCCCTGCCCTATCCGCGCCAGAACCGAATGGTAAACAGCGCATACACCGACATGACTTCAAGCCGCCCCACGAGCATTGCGATGGCGAGAATCCATTTTGCAGGTTCGTTTATGGTCGCATAATTTCCCGCAGGCCCAATAATTTCCCCAAGGCCTGGCCCAATACAGGCCAAAGTCGCAACCGCGCCCGATATAGCAGTGACAAAATCAAGTCCCGTTGCAGCCAAAAGCACGGCTGTGACCCCTAAAGTAACGATAAACATGCTGAAAAATGCCATGACCGATGACAGGACATCTTCTGAAACTGCACGCCCTTGATAGCGCGGCACAAAAATACCGTGTGGCGAGTGGATATTTCGAATTTGCGCTCTTACAGATGCAATCAGCAATTGATAGCGGAAAATCTTGATCGAACAGGCGGTCGACCCCGCACAGCCTCCAATCAACCCAATGAAAAAGAAGGCCACCGCAGGGAAAGCGCCCCAGAGCTGATAGTCGACAGACGCATAACCCGTGCCTGAAATGATCGATGTGACATTGAACAAACCTTCACGCAGCGAATGTTCAAGGTGATCATCGTTCACGACCATACGGTAGATGGAAAACAAGATTACAAAGGTGAAAATCACCGCCAGATAGGCATGGATTTGCGTGTCCCGCCACAGTGGTTTTGCCGTCCCTTGTAGCAATTGCACGTAGCGCACAAAGGGCAATGAGGCAAGAATCATATAGACGGCAGCGACATATTCCGCTGGCCCCTGATACACACCAAAAGACGCGTCATGGGTGGAAAAACCGCCTGTAGAGATGGTCGTCAAGGCATGGTTCAGCGCATCAAAAGCAGGCATGCCCACCAGAATGTAACTCAGGTAGCACATCAAGGTCAGCACCACATAGATGCTGGAAATCCTGTTGGCGATCTGTGCGGCACGCGGCAAAACCTTGCCATCGGTGTCAAAGGCTTCAGACCGAAAAACCTGCATGCCGCCCACGCGCAGTTCGGGCAAAAACACCATGGCGACAACAATGATCCCGACGCCGCCAAACCATTGCAGCATAGACCGCCACAGCAAAATACCCGGCGGCAAATCATCAAGGCCAATAAAGACCGTGGCCCCTGTGGTTGTGACCCCAGACATGGCTTCAAAAAATGCATCGGTCAAAGAGGCTTCGGTCGCGCCCAGCATGAATGGCAAACCGCCAAACAGCGGCAAAGCGATCCAAATCACTGTCGTTAAAAGAAAAATCTGTTGAATAGACAAGCGGTCTGACACGCCATTGGAACAGGCCAAAGCAATTGCCCCGCCTGCAACAAAGGTAATGACCCCTGCTTCAAAGAACACTTCCCATTCGCCGTTATCCGCAAACAAACCAACGCCCATCGGGATGAGCATGGTCAAACCCAATGCGGCCACGAGAAAGCCGATTACATATCCGACAGGTCTTAAATCATCCATTTTGACAGGCTTGGCCTTGTGCAAGTTACAAGTCAAGACGTGACGTGCAGCAAGGGCCAAACGTGATCATTTGGCCCTCGTTTTGAAGTTAAATTGTTGCGCGTTTGCGCCGTACCAAAGGCGATATCACGCAAAAATCGATAGCCAGAGCAAAAATCATCGCAAGCCCAGCCATGGGAAAGGCTGCCCCAAGCACCAAGGCCAAAACCACAGCCCCCTTCCACAGCGGCATATCGCGGGGCGCGGGCGGAGGCACCAATCCCTTTTGACCAGCAGGGCGACGTTTAAGCCACATGACAACGCCTGAAATGCACAGAAACACGATCGACAGGCAAAACACCGAATTCAGCAAAATAATCGGCAACCCCACAGTGCCCATGTGAAAGGCGATCCCAACCGCCATGGCTTTGCCCATCCAGCCATAGTCGGCGAATTTTACATCAGCCAATATTTTACCACTGTATTGATCGATATGCACAGTACGATCCGACATGGGGTTGACGCTATCCGTGTTCATGGAATCGCGGCTCATTGTCCAAACGCCTGTGTCCCCCTTGGGCAGGTTCAACTGGTAACGCGCCTCAAATCCGATTGCGCGCGCAAGGGCATCTATACTGTCCAATGTGACAGGCACACCTGCCGCAATCCCGTCTTTGCCCGCCAAAGATCCAGAGGCAGGCATGGGGGTTTGCTCGAGCACCCAAGGCACTTCTTTTGGCCCTTCATTCATAGATGCATGGGTCACATCCGATAGTGGTGCTCCCCATTTTTGGGCTGGAAAGCTTGACCAAGCTTGGACCATTTTTTCGCCCCACACACCCGCCCAAGATAGGCCAGAGATTAGAAAGATCACCAGCATTGCGGCTGACCAAAACCCAACAACGCTATGCAGGCTTTTCCAAAGGCTACGCCCCCCTGCCGCTAGATTTGGGCGCAGTGCAGATTTTGACGGTCCCGCCCCCGCGCGCGGCCACCACATGAACAGGCCTGTCGCGATTAAGATCATCCCCAAAGAGGCAGCAATTTCGATCATACGGTCGCCCGTGACCCCAAGCAAAAGCGATCCATGAATATTATCAAGCAGATCATAAAGCCCAGACCTGCGCGGAAAACTGTCCAGCACCTTGGCGGTGTAAGGGTCCAAAACCACCATCATCGCTTCGCCATCACGGTCTATGCGAAAGATTGCCGCCAGATCATCGGCACGCGGGGCAACATACTGGACCAAATTGCCGCTTGGGATGGCCTCAAGCGCCGCTTGAGCTTGGATAGAGACTGCCAAAGGTGCCTCTTGCGGGGTAACCTGTGTACGTTCACCATCGCGCCCATCGATAAAGGCGATCCACATCATAAGCATCCCAGTGGTCGCAAGCATGATGAAAAAGGGAATGACATATAGCCCTGCATAAAAATGCCAACGCCATGCGGCGCGGTAAAACTTGGCAAAATGCAGGTTGGGGGTTTGCCTGTCTGTTGACGGCGTGACTTGATCAGTCGTGACCATTGGGTCTCTCCGAATTGCCATGATAGAGCGCCCGCCAAGGGCTGCTGTTTACATGGGAGGTTTGAATTTGAAATTTAAAGTGAGATCAAATCAAACCACGGGCGGAGCGCGTGAAAACGGATTGGTAAAGGCAGCACCAGGCCCCGCGACTTCGTGGGGGCGTGGATAATTCGCCAATTCAACAAAGCTGGGATAAGGCGCACCAAAATTAGACAGATCGGCGCCTGCGATCACATGGCTCAAGGCACAAGGATCTGTTTCCATATCGACTTCAACAGGGTTGCCATCTGCATCGAGCGTGATTTTCTGCAAGCCCTCGCCTGTACAGATCACAATAACCTGTCCGCTGATCACGCCCAGTTCCGCCAAGAGAACCGTGGATTTAGGCACAATCAGACCACAGGCCACGCCCAAAAACAGCAGTATGTGAAGAAAACGTTTCATCGCGGGCTGTCCTATACCGCTAAGGGGGCAAAGGAAAGCCGCGAAATCACAGGGTGCATCGGGCGCGACAGTCAGCCGCGCCCAAAGCCGTACTTAGCCCACGTGGATCAAGGTGCTAAAGAGTTTTGGATCCAGACTATTGGCTGCGAATGTATCGCCTTCGGTCAAAATTGAAACAGCATCATGGGAATGCAGGCTTTCTTGATGCGATGCAATCACACGGAAATCGCCGATCCTGCCATCGCTTTGCATGGCTTGGCAGAACAATCGCGCGGCATCTTCGACAAAAATCGGATTGGCTGCGTTTAATTCTGCAAAGGCTTGTTCGTCTTCACGCTTTACCATGACTTGGGTTTCTGTACTGACCGCTTGGCGACACAGATCAATCAGGTCTTCGAACCACAGAATATTTTGGTCAGGCAGGATTTCGATAGAAATGCGCGCCACCGAGCGTTGCGAATGCGGCGTGGCCAATTGCTGACGTGTGGCGCGCGCATGTTCGGACAGTTCCAACGAGCAAGGACAGGTTGAGCTGTACACATAATCCAGATGCATGATTTTGCTGCGAACACCGCCCTGCTCGACCAGTTCCAACGCGATATCGTAATATTGATAGCCTTCCAAACCAGAGCGCAATGAGGGCACTTTCATCGGGAAGGAAAAGCGCATTTGAATGCGCGCATCAAAGCTTTCTAGATCAGTAATATAGTCGTCAAGAGCGGCTTCAATCACATCAAACGAAAAGGTCCGTTCGGCATGTTTGTAATAAGACCGCATGATGCGGGACATGTTGATGCCTTTTTTCTCTGCCTCGAGCGACACAGTGCCCGTCACAGAGGTTTCCAGCGTCAAATCGCCATTATCACGGGTGTGAAACCGAATGGGTAGACGAAAATTGGAAATCCCAACATGTTGAATGTGTTGTTTCGCGCCTTTTATCAGGCTTTCAGGACCATTTTGCAGATCAGGCAGCGTATCGCGGTAAGCTTGATCCACTGCGAAATCTTCGGGATAGGCACGGCGCAGAGCAGGATAATTGGCTAAGTCTTGCGATTGAGGCAACAAACGCGCGATCGCTGGATCAAGTTCAGCCACTTCAGTTGGTGTCGCATGCGTCGCCCAAGTCCGTAACAAATCTAGGGCTGCGCGCACCTCTGAGTGATCATCATCTTTGTTCATATTGGTCTCGCGAATGTTCATTGGCAATTTCCTTCGCCGGCAAACTCAATATAGGCCTTCTGCCCATATTTATAAAGGTTACGCGGAACAAACAGGATTGGACCTAAAATTTTATTAAGAATTTTTTGGCGCGCCCAATTTCTTGAGCGCGCAAAGTCGTTTAAGCCTGTTCCAAAGCCGCCTTGAGATCGGCGATCAAATCGGATGGGTCTTCTAAGCCTGCCGAAATGCGCACCAAGCCCTCTGTGATCCCCAAAACGTCTTTTTGCTCTTGTGGCAAACGCGCATGAGTGGTGGTGGCTGGGTGTGTTGCGATGGATTTTGCATCGGCGAAATTGTTGGAAATCGTAAAAATATCCAAGGCATTCAGAAACTTGAAACAAGCGTCCTTGCCGCCTTTCACATCAATTGCCAAAACAGTGCCAGCGCTTTCGCATTGGGATTTCGCCAATTCATATTGCGGATGCGCCTCATGCGTTGGAAAACGCACAGCATTCAATTTGGCATGCCCGTTCAAAGCCTCAGCGATGGCCAAAGCTGTGCTGGATTGCTGGCGTACGCGCAGATCGAGAGTTTCCAAAGATTTGAGTTGGACCCATGCATGAAACGGGCTCATCGCGCCGCCTGTGTGCTTCATATAGGCTTCGACTTGGCCGCGAATAACCTCTTTGCTACCTGCGATAATCCCGCCCAAAACGCGGCCCTGACCATCCACATGTTTGGTGGTTGAAACAACGGTCAGATCAGCACCGCATCTTTGTGCATATGAAAAGATCGGCGTCGCCATGGCATCATCTGCTACAACAATCGCGCCTTTGGCATGGGCGATATCACAGACCTGTTTCAGGTCGATCACTTCCAAAGTCGGGTTGGAAATACTTTCCAAAAACACCAAGGCCGTGTCGTCGCGAATGGCTGTTTTCCATGCGTCCAAATCGGTGCCATCAACCAAAGTGAGTTCAACACCGAAGCGCACCAAAATGTCTTCTAGGATATACAAGCAAGATCCAAACAAGGCCCGCGAAGACACCACATGATCGCCTGCTTTGAGCAACGACATCAAAGCGCCATTGACGGCCGCCATACCTGATGCACAGGCAAAGGCATCTTCATAGCCTAAGATCGAGGCCATGCGATCTTCAAACATGCGCGTCGTGGGGTTGCCGTAGCGTGCATAGATGAATTCATCGGACCCGAGTTCAATGAAACGCTGTTCTGCGGCCTCAGCACTGTCATAGACAAAACCTTGGGTCAAAAACAGGGCTTCCGATACTTCGCCATATTGCGAACGGCGCGCACCCTCATGCACCAATTTCGTGCGCATTTTCCAGTTTGAATTGCCCATATCTGGCTCCTATAGCTCAATAAAAAACCCCCGTGTGATCCACTGAGGTACCAGTGTGATCAAGAGCGGGGGCGCGCATTGCGTCTCGTCCTGACCTCTTTAGCGGTATGAAAAATGTAGTCAAAGACCTACATCGACGCGGCCCGCAATCCGGTGAACAAATCACCGCGTCTTTGGGCAATGTGGTATCGGCGCCTGCGGTCCCTGTCAATATACTGGGCGGAAAACGAGGGTGCTTACTATGCCGCATGCTGCACTTGGTTCTTGCCAATGGATTGGGCGGCGTATTGGGCGGCGGTTGGATCAGCCCTTGCCATTTCTTTGAAAGACGACATTCTGGATCTAAACAAAGGGGAATACCATGTCGCAACCCATCGATCTGTATTACTGGCCCACGCCAAACGGCTGGAAAATCTCAATCGCACTCGAAGAATGTGGGTTGGCCTATAAGACCCATTACATAGATATCGGTGCGGGGGATCAGTTTAAGCCTGCGTTTTTAGACATAGCCCCAAACAATCGAATGCCTGCCATTATTGACCCAGCGGGGCCTGATGGCGCGCCTATTTCCATTTTTGAAAGTGGTGCGATTTTACAGTATCTCGCGCGCAAAACAGGCCTGTTTTGTGGACCGACTCAAAGGGATAGAATTGCCGTTGATCAATGGTTGATGTGGCAGATGGGGGGGCTTGGGCCCATGGCGGGGCAAGCGCATCATTTCTTGAAATACGCGCCTTTGATGGACCCGCCGCAGATTTTGCCCTATGCGCAAGATCGCTACAGATCTGAAACGGCGCGACTTTATGGGGTTTTGGACCGCCAACTGGCCAAAACAGAATATGTCGCGGGCGATTTTTACTCTATCGCAGATATGTCGATTTGGGGCTGGGCCAGCCTATGGGAAGGTCAGCAACAAACGCTCGACGACAAGCCGCATATGAAACGATGGCTTGAAACAGTCGGTGCGCGCCCCGCTGTTCAGCGTGGTCGCGCTTTGGGAGCAGACAGACGCAAAGATGACGCTGCGAAAGATAAAGAGGTTCAAAAGAATATGTTTGGCCAAAAACCTTAAGCTTGCGCTATAGGGTTAAGGCGACAGCATAGGCTTTAAAACATATGACACATTTATCGCGGCGCTCGGTGACCTTGGGGCTTTTAGCAACGGGAACAGCAGGTCTTTCGGCCTGTGCCCCGCAGCCCAAACTTTTATCTGCGCCCTTTTCTGGCACACCCGTAACGCGCAAAGTCATGGCCGTGACCAATCGCACTGTGTCACCCGATACATTGCAGCAGTTCCAAGATGGCCGCGCCAGCGAATTGTCTTATCTCAGCTACGATATTTCGATCCCAAGCAATCGCACACTCGGGTCATTCTCCTTTCCCAAACGCAGCTTAGATCCCGAGCGCGAATTCTATGTGGCGCGCACTGACAAATTCGAAGGCCCACAGCCATTTATTTCACATCTCAACAGTGAATTGCGCGGGTCTACCGATCCAGATGGGAATCTTTTGGTCTTTGTGCATGGGTATAATGTGTCTTATGCGGCTTCAGTCTTTCGTGCCGCACAAATTGCCACAGATTTTGAATTGGACATGCCTGTTGTTTTGTTCGGCTGGCCTTCCTCTGCGCGGATTTCAGGCTATGCCTATGATCGTGATAGCGTGCTGTTTGCTCGTGCTGATCTGGCCAATACGCTCGCCACATTGGCGCGCAGTCAAGCGCGAAAAATCACCATATTAGCCCACTCCATGGGCGGTTTTTTGGCGATGGAAGCATTAAAACGCCTGACATTGGAACAAGACACCAGAACCCTATCGCGCATAGATGGCGTGGTTTTGGCGCAACCCGATATCGACACAGATGTGTTTCGCGCGCAAATGGCAGATGTCGATCTTGATCGGCAGTTTGTCGCAGTCATGGCCTCTGGGCGCGACCGAGCCTTGAAGCTGTCTACAGTTTTGACAGGCGGTCACCCAAGGGTTGGCACCACTGAAAACATCGAAGACATCAGGCGCGCAGGTGCCGCCGTGATTGACGTCAGTGATGTGTCATCGCGTGATTTCCTCAACCATGACACTTACGCCTCGTCCCCTGCTTTGATCAAAATGGTGCGCTCCGGCGCCTTGATGAACCGTGTGATTGAAGGCGAACCCGGTCAGGATTTGCTGATCTTGGGCGCAAACCTGACTGGGAAAGCGGCTTTGGCCATCGCCCATCTCCCCTATACGGTCACAGGAAATTAAGAGGGATCCCTGTCTTTTTCCGCGATCGCATGGCGCTGTAGCAAGCCTGATTGGGTCATGAAAAATCCGAACATCACAATCGGCAGACCGAAGGTTTTAAATTTGACCCAAGTGTCTGTCGTCATATTGCGCCAAATCAATTCGTTGGCACAGGCCAGCGCGACAAACAGCAACGTGATGCGCAGGGTCAACGTCATCCAGCCTGCGTGATCCATCGGCAGAAACTCTCCCATCACCACACGCAGATAACTTTTGCCGCGCAACAGGCCAAACCCCAAGATCACCGCGAAAAGCGCATAGATCATCGTGGGTTTCATTTTAAAGAACCGTTCGTCATTCAAGAAAATCGTCAATCCGCCAAAAACAACGACCAAAATAAGCGTCATGATTTGCATCGCGGACAGTTTTCCCGTCAGGCGCCAAAGGATAAGGGTGGACAGGGCCAAAAGCGGCACGAACAAAGCTGTCATGGCGACAAAGCCAGTATAGGTTTCGCCGAACACAATAAATTCGCGTTCTTTCAACAAAACGAAGCCGATGAAAAATGCCAAAACAGGCCCCATTTCAAGCGCCGTTTTCACCCAAGGTTTTACGTTTTTCTCTGACATCAAAGACTCCTGAAACTATCCACCCATTTCCACTATCACAGCCCCCAAGGCGATCAAAGCCATCAGCATCAATCGCCGTGGGCCGACCTTTTCCTTTAGCACCAACCAGCCGATCAAGGCGGCAAAGACGGTCGAGGTTTCGCGGAGCACAGCCGCTTCACCGACATTGTCCAAACGTGTCGCCAACATAATGAAACCAAAGGAAAAATAGGCAATCATACCGCCCAAAAATCCGCGTTTCATTAAGGGCATCAGGGATGGCTTTATATCCATTCGACGGTAGCGCACTGCGGCCACCACAGGCATCACAAAGCCGTCAAGAAAGAAGAACCAAGCCAAAAACGTAAAGGGATCGGCGGTCGCACGAATGCCATAGGCATCATAGGTCGTGTATAGCGCGACAAAGCCGCCTGTTAAAACAGCCAAAAGCAAAGCTGGCACCATTGTCTCGCGACCGATTGTAATGGTGCGCAAATTGTAGATCGCCAAACCAAAAATACCCGACACAAGAACAAACACACCAAACCACTGCATAGGTAAGAAATGTTCACCGAAAACAATCCCTGCCCCGATCACCGTAAACAAGGGCCCCGTGCCGCGCACGACAGGATAAACCACAGTGTAGGCGCCTTTGGTATACGTATAGGCTTGGGCAATTTTATAGGCGGTGTGAATGACAAACATGCCCGCAAATATCAGCCACATATGCGGTTCTGGCCATGGGACGATGAACAAAGCGAAAGGGGCTGCGATGATACCGTAGAAAAAATCCATCGCGCCGCGTGATAACCAAGGATCGTGACGCCCTTTTTGCAATGCGCCAAAAAACGCATGTAAAATGGCAGCCGTAACAGCAAGGATCAACGCCAGTTGATGCCCCAGTTCGGTACCCTCAAGTGAGGTGATCCAAGCTGTCATACAGGGCGTATCAAGCCGCCAAGCGCTTTGCGCGCAGTGGAAGCCCTTCCATTTCGACCAAAGGATTGGTGATCAGGCGTCCATCTGCCCCTTCGATAAAGGGGATACTGTCATCAAGGTAGCTGTCTTTGATCAGCTGTTCCTCGAGTGCCGTGATAATGAAATCTGTGCGATATTCAGGCAAAAGCCCCACGCCAAAGACGCGCAATTGGATATCTTCGCGTTCAGGATCAAGCACAAGCATAGCTGTGCCCACAACGCGCGGACCATCCAAAACCACCATTTCCGAATAAAGTTGGCGATCTTCGGGCCATTCTTCTTCGGTTTGAGACGGGCAAAGCGCATGATCAAAGAACAGATCCTGCATGGCTTCACGGCGGGCGACACCATCGCCTTCGGTCACCCAATTGTCGGGGCCAACGGCTTTACGAATTTCGAGCATTAGTCCTCCAGGCCCATCAGGGCTGTGGCAAAGTCTTTGGGGTCAAAGGGCGCCAGATCATCAATCTGTTCCCCAACACCGATCGCATGGATCGGCAGACCATATTTATCAGCGAGGCTCACCAAAACACCACCGCGTGCAGTGCCATCAAGCTTGGTCATCACCAAGCCAGACACATCGGCAAGCTTTTGAAAAGCGTCCACTTGGTTCAGCGCATTTTGCCCGGTCGTGGCATCAAGCACCAGCAAAGTGTTGTGGGGCGCGGATGGATCTTTCTTTTGGATCACGCGCACGATCTTGGTCAATTCTTCCATCAGGTCAGCGCGGTTTTGCAGTCGACCCGCTGTGTCAATCATCAGCAGATCAGCGCCGCTTTCTTGGGCTTTTGTCATAGCATCAAAGGCCAAGGACGCCGGATCAGATCCTTCGGGCGCGGTTAAAACAGGTACGCCTGCGCGATCCCCCCAAACCTGCAATTGTTCCACAGCCGCCGCGCGAAATGTATCGCCCGCCGCGATCACAACCGATTTGCCAGCGGCGCGAAATTGCGATGCAAGTTTACCGATTGTTGTGGTTTTCCCCGACCCATTGACACCGACGACCAAAATCACCTGTGGCGTCTTTTGGTAGAGCGGCATCGGGGTGGCAACAGGTTCCATGATACGCGCGATTTCTGCGGCCATAAGCTGTTTGATTTCCACAGAGGACAGCTTTTGACCAAACCGTCCTTCGGCCATAGCGGCAGTCACACGCAACGAAGTTTCAACGCCCATATCCGTGCTGATCAACAGTTCTTCAAGTTGCTCTAGCATCTCGTCGTCAAGCACGCGGCGCGGGCCTGCTGTGCTGGCTTTGCGCCCTAAAACACGCCCCAACAGACTTGGCTTTTCGGCTGCCTCACCTTCAACAGGCGGGGTCGCGATTGTGGGCGTTTTCTCTGCGTCTGGTTTGGCCTCTTTGGGCGGCTCAACTGGGTTTGTTGCTGGTGAAACGGACGGTTTTTCAGCGATATCAACTGTGGGCGTAGCCTGTTCAGCTGTCGCATCCACAGAAGGTTCCCCCCCCAAGTCTTCACTTTTCTCTGAGACAATTGCATCCAACCCCTCGTCCAGTTTGGACGAGGTTTTAAGCAATCTGTTTTTTAACTTACCAAAGAGCGACATAAAGACCCACCATATTGTAGATTGCGCAGACTTAATGCCGAATCCCCTTAGATGGAAGGGCCAGCGCACCAAGTCGCGTGTTTTATGGCGTGATTTCAAATCAAAGCGTATATAAAAGGGCACATCAGCCCTGAAAGTGACCCGATGGAACAAGACATACAAACCAGCCGACACAGTGTTTACTTTTTTGCCGTCACCACTTTGGCTCCGATTGTTCTGATTATGACAGCAAGCCTTTGGGGCGGGATCTGGCCCGCTATGTCTTTGGTTTACATGACCGTGTTTTCCTACGCCTTGGATATGCTGGTGCGATTTGCCCGCAGGCCAGAAGATCCAGAATCCGAATTCCCCGCAGCAAATACGCTTTCGATTGCCTTAGCACTGGCACATTTCGCAGTGCTGCCCATGGTCATCTATGCCCTTTCGCATGACACTTTGACGGGATGGCAAAAGATCTGGTTGTTTTTGGCCGCAGGTCAATTCTGCGGACAGGTTTCAAATTCTAACGCCCATGAATTAATCCATAGAACCGATACGACTTTGCGCCGCCTTGGTACTTGGGTGTATATTTCAGTGCTCTTTGGCCACCATGCCTCAGCCCACCCTAAGGTGCACCACAAATATGTCGCAACTGACCTAGACCCCAATTCTGCGCCCAAAGGCATGTCTTTTTACCAGTTCTTCCCGCGCGCGTGGATCGGATCGTTAAAAGCTGGCTTTCTTGCCGAAAACACACAAAGGGCGCGCGGCAAAGCGCGCGGGGCACATCCCTATGTGAGCTATGTTTTGGGCGCGGTTTTATGTCTTTGTATCGCGGCCCTGATTGGCGGATTTGGCGGTGTTTTCGCCTATGTTTTGATCTGTTTATACACCAGCGCACAATTGATGCTGTCGGATTATGTTCAACACTACGGCTTGCGACGCCACCCGCGCGCTGATGGTAAATTTGATCCCGTTGGCCCCAAACACGCGTGGAATTCCCCCCATTGGTTTAGCTCATACCTTTTGCTAAATGCGCCGCGCCATTCGGATCATCACGCCCATCCGATGACCCCCTATGTGGGGCTGGAACTGGCTGACGATGACCCCCTTTTGCCGCGCCCTTTACCCACTATGGCGACACTGGCGCTTTGTCCGCCCTTGTGGCGGCGCGTGATGGACAAGCGGGTGGACCGCATTACGGTGATGACGGCGCCAGAAGTTCACTGACCGAAAAGAAGAAACTGGCCCCGCCAACAATTTCGTGGCAAGGTCGCAAAATGATGAAACACGCCATCTATTCAATCTTTATGCTTTGCGTCGCACAGCAAACCTTCGCGGCAGAGCCTTTAACAGGGGCGCAGTTTGACGCCTACGCCACGGGTAAAACGCTGACCTTTGCAGAAAACGGCAAACCCTATGGGTCAGAGCAGTATCTGCCAAACAAACGTGTGCGTTGGGCTGCGGGGTCACAAACCTGTTTGGAAGGGCGTTGGTACGAAGAAGCAGACCAAATTTGTTTCGCTTATCAAGATAACAGTGCCCCGCAATGTTGGACCTTTTATTTGGAAGACGACAAGCTAATCGCTGAATTCGACGCAGGAGAGTCCACTGTCGTCTATGAGGCATGGGATTCACTGGGAAGCTTGTCTTGCATGGCGCCAGGGCTTGGCGTTTAAACGATCTTCGCGCTGTTTGATCGCCTTAAAACAACGATCCTTGATCATCGCTTGCGCCTTTTACGGGCTTGGCTTTTGGCTTGGGTCTTTCTGTTTGCACGGGTTTTTGGGCTGGCTGTTGCGCAGCTTCGCGCCCTGCCCCAACATCAACGCGCCCATCTGCAAATTGGATCTGTGCGATACGATCCGCCTGATCGGCAGATGTGACCAACTGATCTTGCGCATCGCGCACCACCGCATATCCACGCCGCAGGGTTTCTTCATACCCCATAGCTTGGCGCATGGCTTCTAAGCGCTCAAGTCTTTGACGTCTTTGTTGTTCTTGGCCTTGAGCCGCGCGCGACAAGCGCATCGAAAGCTGACCAAACCCTTGACGGTTGCGCTGCAGCACCTGCGCAAGCTTTGAGGGATCAAGACTGCGCGAAAGCGACGTCAAACGATCCCGACTGCGATTCACTTGGGCGGTCAAAACAGATTTACGCAGCCCTGCGGCGCTTGTGTTTAGGTGATGACGCTTGGCGGTGACACTCAAAGTCAGCGCTTGTTTCAAACGCGCCTCTAACACATCAAACCGCTGACGCGGCGCATCTAACAAGCGGTCAGAGGTGGGCATGATCCGCGCCAAATCATTTAAACGTTGGCGGCGACGTTCCAAACCTTGGGTCAGCCCCCGCGCCATACGGCCCTTTTGTTCTTGAATCGTCACCCAAAGTTCGCGTCGCACAGGCACCGCAATTTCAGCCGCGGCCGTGGGCGTAGGGGCGCGCATGTCTGAGGCAAAATCGATCAATGTGGTATCTGTCTCGTGGCCCACAGCGGAAATCAGTGGAATACTCGAAGCAGCAGCAGCGCGCACCACGATTTCTTCATTAAAGCCCCACAGGTCTTCGACCGAACCGCCTCCGCGCGCGACGATCAACAAATCAGGGCGCGGAATTTTGCCGCCCTTGGGCAAAGCATTGAATTGCTCGATCGCATTGGCGACTTCGCGCGCGGAATTTTGTCCCTGCACCGCAACAGGCCAAAGCAATACATGGCGCGGAAAACGATCGCGCAAACGGTGCAAAATATCGCGGATCACAGCGCCAGAAGGCGATGTCACAACGCCGATCACTTCGGGAAGGTAAGGGATAGCTTGCTTGCGCTGCGGATCAAAAAGCCCCTCGGCTGCCAGCTGTTTTTTGCGCTTTTCCAACATCGCCATCAAAGCACCCGCGCCCGCAGGCTCAATGCTTTCAACGATCAACTGATAGCGCGATCCACCCGGAAATGTGGTCATGCGTCCTGTGGCGATGACCTCCATACCTTCCTCTGGGCGGTGTTCCATTTTCGCGACTTGACCCTTCCAAGACACAGCATTGATCACGGCCTTATCGTCTTTGAGATCGAAATACATATGTCCAGAGCGCGGCAAAGACACGCGCCCCACTTCTGCACGCACGCGCACAAAGCCAAATTCGCCTTCGATCATCTTTTTGACAGCACCAGACAATTCGGAGACCGAAAACTCAGGAGCGTTGGAGGTGCCATTTGGGGCGTCATCTTCAAAAAGGTCGGACATTAACTATATGGGCCTTGTTTTGCGAGGTGGAGGACTTGTGTCAACTTAAGCCAGACCTTAGAACGCCAACAACAAAAGGTGAAGCATAGGAATTGGCGCGATGAACATTCTCATTCTCGGATCTGGCGGACGTGAACATGCATTGGCATGGGCCGTGTTGCAAAACCCTAAATGTGACAAGCTGATCGTCGCTCCAGGCAATGCAGGCATTGCAGCCATTGCAGAATGCGCAAGCTTTGACATCAATGACGGCGATGCGGTGTTAAGTTTCGTTGAAGAAAATGCGATAGAATTTGTCATCATCGGCCCAGAAGCCCCCTTGGCCGCAGGCGTTGCTGATACTCTGCGCGCCGCCAATGTTTTGACCTTCGGGCCTTCGAAAGCGGCCGCACAGCTTGAGGCATCAAAAAACTTTACCAAAGAAATCTGTGACGCGTCTGGCGCGCCCACTGCAGCCTACGCGCATTTCACCCAAGCGGATGCCGCGAAAGACTATATTCGCGCCCAAGGTGCACCGATTGTGGTCAAGGCAGATGGTCTGGCCGCAGGCAAAGGTGTGATTGTTGCAATGACCGAAGCCGAGGCACTGGATGCGATTGACGACATGTTCGGCGGTGAATTTGGCGCGGCAGGTGCGGAAGTTGTGATCGAAGAATTCATGGAGGGCGAAGAGGCCTCTTGGTTTATCTTATGTGACGGCGAAAACGTATTGCCCGTGGGCACAGCCCAAGATCACAAGCGCGTCGGCGACGGCGACACTGGCCCAAACACAGGTGGCATGGGCGCCTATTCTCCTGCCCCAGTCATGGATGACGCCATTGTACAAAAAGCGATGGATGAAATCGTTAAGCCAACGGTGGTCGAAATGGCCAAGCGCGGCATGCCTTATCAAGGTGTTCTCTACGCAGGCTTTATGATCAAAGACGGTCAACCACGTCTTGTGGAATATAACTGTCGTTTTGGTGATCCTGAGTGTCAGGTTTTGATGATGCGCCTTGGCGCACAAGCGCTGGATTTGTTGATTGCCACAGCCGAAGGTACGCTGGATCAGGCACAAGTCAATTGGGCCGATGATCACGCGATCACGGTCGTGATGGCCGCCAATGGATATCCTGCCGCCTACAAAAAAGGTACTGAAATCAAAGGTCTTGACGCGCTTTCTGCTGATAGCAATCGCATGGTCTTTCACGCAGGAACAGGCAGCAAAGACGGCGCTATCGTGGCCACAGGCGGCCGTGTCTTGAATGTGACAGCGCGCGGCGCATCTTTGCAAGAGGCGCGTGATGCCGCATATGCCATGGTCGATCAAATCGATTGGCCCGAAGGGTTCAACCGCACTGATATTGGCTGGCGCGCGCTTTAATTGATCCTATCCTTTGCACCAAAAAAAGACGCCGCCCAGATCTGAGGCGGCGTTTTCGTATGCGCCCCCCTGTAAAAAGGTATTGGTATTCTTTACTGTTTCTTAAGGTTAATCACATATAAAGGTCTTGTAACCCAATGGGTGAAACCCGTGATTTGAATGTGACTGATGGCAAAGCCAACAGCGGGGTTAGCAAATGCAAAAGGCGTGCTCGAACGGCACGCCTTTTTGTTGTTTTAACGCGAAAAACGCAGATATTAGCCCATACGCTCTGACGCGTAGGAACCAGGGCTGGCAGGGAAAACCACTGTTTTATTGCCATTGATCAACACGCGGTGATGGATATGCGCATGTATAGCGCGCGACAGAACCTGCGCTTCGACATCGCGCCCCAATGACACGTAATCTTCTGGGCTTTGCGCATGGGTGATGCGCACTGTGTCTTGTTCAATAATCGGCCCTTCATCCAGATCGGCCGTCACATAATGCGCCGTTGCGCCGATCAGTTTCACGCCACGTTCAAACGCTTGCTTATAGGGGTTTGCCCCTTTGAAAGACGGCAAGAATGAATGGTGAATATTGATGATGCGTCCTGACATTTTCTGACACATATCATCTGACAAAATCTGCATGTAGCGCGCCAAAACAATCAGCTCAGCACCTGTGTCCTGCACAACCTGCATGATGGCTGCTTCAGCCTGCGGTTTGTTTTCTTTTGTCACTTTGATGCAGTGGAACGGAATATCTTGATTCACCACAACCTTTTGATAGTCCATGTGATTTGAGATCACGCCAACGATATCAATCGGCAAAGCGCCGATACGACAACGATACAAAAGGTCGTTCAAACAGTGACCAAACCGCGAAACCATCAAGATCACTTTCATCTTGGTCGCGTCATCATGCATGGCCCATTGCATATCGAAATCTTGGCCGATAGGGCCAAAACCGCGTTCAAGTTCGGCCTGCTCTGCGCCCGTCTCAGACACGAAACTCACCCGCATAAAAAACTGGCCCGTGCCAGGATCATCAAACTGCGCAGAGTCTGTGATATTGCAGCCAAGTTCGGCGAGTTTGCCCGAAATAGCCGCAACAATTCCGCGTTTGGATTGGCAGACGACTGTCAAAACATGTGAAGTCATGGGCGTGTCCTTATAAAAACCTGTATGTTCTTTTTGACATAGGAAATGACGAATGCCAGCCAAAAATGACTGACCAAACGCCTGAAAAGTTATTTGGCTTCATCGCACTGTAAAAATGGGGCAAAGCTCTTGGCATTGACATATGCGGCCACTCTCTGGCTGCGCATGTTTCCAGCATCATAGCGGGTCTCAATAATATGCGCCCAAGCGGCATCGGCGGTCACAATCACAGGCGCCTCACCTGCGCAAGTTCGCAACCCACCTTCGATCTGCGGGGCCTTATAGTGGTGGTTGGTCAATCCAGTCACACTGGCTAAGGGGTCAAAGGTAAACATTTGACGCCCTTTCACTATACCTGACGGAACAGTGCGTAAAACACGCAAGGTTTTGGCCAAATGCGGGCGATCAATATAGGCAATATCCTGCACCCCATCCCCATCAAAATCGGCGATGCCGACAACCGCAAGCCAGCGATGGCGCGCACCGATGGGTGCATTGCTTCCGAGCGGTAAAACCATCGGCACAGTTTGGGTTTGTTTATTGGCGGGAATATCTGCACTTGGACGAGGCACAAACGCCATACCGTAAACCGATACAAAAGCACCACTTTGCTGGTTTGATGTTGTGACGACAACCTCTGCACAGCCATCCGCATCCAAATCGACAACACGTGCCTGAGTGTCTTCAAAAACAGCTGTTTCAGTGCTGAGGCGAATTTCACTGGACAGGATGCTGGGCGATCCAGCGCCTTGATACCCAAGTGACAGCCCTGCAAATTCACCCTTAGGCACAGCCCCGTGACCATATGCATCCGTGGGCTCGATCAAGTTTGCCGAGACCACAGATACGCAGTCTGCAAATGCCGAAATTGGCGCGGCGGCAAGGAATGCTGCCGCGACAAACCTCCGCATTAGATTTGTTTTTCTGGCAGGTTCACAACCAAGCCGTCCAAATCATCGGTCACTTTGATTTGGCAGGTCAAACGTGACCGCGCGGGATCAGGCTGAAAGGCGAAATCAAGCATATCTTCTTCCATCGCATCAACCGGCGCGAGCTTTTCAACCCACTCAGGTGCAACGTAGACATGACAGGTCGAACAGGCACAAGCACCGCCGCAATCCGCATCAATACCAGGCACGCCATTGTCACGCGCGCCTTCCATTACCGTGCGACCGTTTGGAACGTCTACAACATGTTCTGTACCGCCGAATTCGACATAAGTGATTTTGGCCATCGGATATCCTACCATTCAGAAATTTAGAGTTGAGAGACGCTATCGTGCCAATGCGCCCAAGAAAAGAGAGGATTGCCCACGATATCGTTTTTTTTCAGCCCCAATCGCCATGTTGGGCAAATGGCATGACCTATCGCGGATCTGTGCAAAATTCAGTCCCTTTCGCGAAACGGATATTCGCGTTAAGGTGGATCAAATGATCCTAAAATGGACATGTGAGCAAATGAAACAGGCTTCTATTTTCTACAACCAAACGCGCAGGTTGCGCTGGAGCGCTGCCGTGATGTGCATGGGGCTTGCCGCCTGTCAAATGGCTGCGCCCAATGATGAAATTCTGCGCGCGGGTGATGCCGCGACTGCGCCCCCTGGTGCAGATCCCGCAGCATGTTTTGGGCGCCACACAACGCCTGCAATTGTGGAAACCGTCACAGAACAGGTCGTCGTGCAGCCCCCACAAATCAGTGCTGACGGCACGGTGTCATACCCTGCGACCTACCGTACGGAAACGCGTCAAGAGATCGTGCGCGAGCGTAAAGAGCTGTGGTTTGAAACCCTATGCGAAGATGCTCTGACGCCCGATTTCGTGGCATCGGTCCAACGCGCTTTGGCTGTGCGCGGGCAGTATTCGGGCAATGCCAACGGCAAAATGGATCGCGCCACGCGCCGCGCTATTCGCGCCTATCAATCCGCGCAGGGCTTGGACAGTGAGATTTTATCATTGGCTGCGGCGCGCAAACTTGGACTGGTTGCCCTGCCCCGTGACGACCGAGACACAGCACAGTAATCCGCTGTTTTAGCAGTGTTCAGACATGAAAAAGGGCAGCCAACACGCTGCCCTTTTTGTTGGATTATGAGGGTGCCTTTACTCATCCACACCCAAGGCAACAAAGCGCGGTTCACCTGCGCGGCGCACCAAAAGCAAGACAGTTTTTCGTCCTGCATCGCGCGCAGCCTCGACGCGTTCACGTAGGTCATCAGCCGATGCGACAGGTTGCTGACCAGCTTGGACGATCACATCCCCTGAACGCAGGCCTTTTGCGAAGGCTTCTGAGGCTTCATCGACATCGACCACAGCCAAACCTTCTGCGCCGCGTGGTACGACAAGTTCCTCGCGCAACGCGTCATTCAACGGGGTTAAGGTCAGACCAAGCATGGTTGTGTCTTCGGCAGGGGTTTCGGCTTCAGGGGCTGGGAATGCTGTGTTTTCAGCCTCTTCACGGCGCCCGAGCGTCACCATCAAAGTTTTGGTTTTGCCATCGCGCAACACGACTACGCGCACGGCTTTGCCGACTTCAGCTTCGCCGACCGTACGCACCAAAGCATTGGCATCGTCAACCGTTTTGCCATCGAAAGAAATGATCACATCACCCGCTTCGATACCTGCCTCTTTGGAGGGGCCTTCGGGCACATCGCTGATCAAAGCACCAGAGGCTGTTTCCATGCCTTTGGATTCGGCGATATCATCGGTCACGTTTTGAATTTTTACACCCAACCAACCGCGACGGGTTTCACCGAATTCGATCAACTGATCAGCAACTTTAGACACCACATTGGATGCCATAGAAAAGCCGATCCCGATGGAGCCACCATTGGGTGACAAGATCGCGGTGTTCACGCCAATCACATTGCCATCCATGTTGAACAAAGGGCCACCTGAGTTGCCGCGGTTGATCGCTGCATCTGTCTGGATGTAATCATCATAGGCACCTTGCAAAGCACGGCCACGCTGCGAAACGATACCTGCTGAGATGGAAAACCCTTGGCCAAGTGGGTTGCCCATGGCCATAACCCAATCCCCCATGCGAGCTGTGTCGCTATCACCAAAATTGACGAATTTCAGAGGCTTGTCGCTTTCAACTTTGAGAATTGCGATATCTGTTTTGGGGTCAGTGCCGACCAGAGTGGCGGGCAGTGAGAAACCTTCGAAAAATTCGATTTCGATTTCATCTGCGCCTTCGATCACGTGGTTATTGGTCACGATAAAACCGTCTTCGGAAATCACGAAACCCGATCCCAATGCATTACTGCGACGGGGGGCTGTGTTGCCGTTTGGGTTTTGACCACGTTCCATGAAATCGCGGAAGAAGTCTTCGAAGGGGGACCCTTCTGGCACCATCGGCATCGTCTCTGTGGATGCTTCAACGATGGTTGTGGTGGTGATGTTTACAACTGCTGGGCTAACCTTTTCAGCCAGATCAGCAAAGCTTTCAGGCGCCCCGCGTGCATCGGCTGTGGCGGTTTGCAAGAGCAGTGCAAAAGCGCTGAGCAAAGCCACGAACATCAACCGAATATCGGTCCACCGTGCGGGGCTGTTAAAGGGAATGGCGATTGCCTTGGTCATTGGACTCGTTCCTCCGTGAAACACGCTAGTATATGGAACGCGCAAAGTCTGGGCGCGTATCCTATGGGTAGAGATAAGCATGATTTGCCGCAACACAACGTCAGTCGCGTTCCTTCAACACGATGTGATAGGCACGTGACGGTTGAAAGCGGAAAATAGCAAAAATTTCCCCCTATCTTTTAGCATATGGTCCAAAAATCTTTCAAAACAAGGGCATAAAAAAGGGGCCAGTACGATGACCGGCCCCTTTCAAAACTGTAACACTTGCGTGATTACCGACCTTCAGACGATTTAAAGTAATCGAAGAACTCGGAATCTGGTGACAGGACCATGGTGGTTGTGTCACCTGAAAGACCAAGACGGTAAGCATTTAGTGACCGGTAGAATTCAAAGAATTCAGGGTCTTCACCAAAGGCTTCCGCAAAGGTGCGGTTCCGTTCTGCGTCTGCTTCACCACGGGCAATTTCAGCCTGTCTGCGGGCAATGGATTCAAGTTCTACAACAGAGCGATCTGCCTGCGCGCGCACGCGTTGCGCGGCTTCTTCACCACGCGCACGTTCATCAGCAGCCTCACGTTCACGTTCTGCACGCATACGGGCAAAAGTCGCATCCAAGTTTTGCTCTGGAAGGTTGGTTTGTTTCAAACGCACATCCAGAATATCAACGCCCAATTGGTCAGCACGCGCATCTGCTTGGCGGGTGATTTGTTCCATCAAAACAGTCCGTTCAGACGAAAGGATGGTGTTTGATGTTACACCGTCAGCCCCCAGCACTGCACGGATACGGTCGATCAAAATACCTTCAAGATCAACTTCAGCTTTGCGCATGCCGCCTGTAGACACAGCGCGTTTGAATTTCACCACATCCACAATGCGGTAGCGTGCGAAAGCATCAACCACGAGGCGGCGATCATCAGATGGGGTGACTTCGGTTTCAGCTGTCTCAAGCGACAAAATACGGTCGTCATAGTATTCGACCTCCTGGATCACCGGGATTTTAAAGGCCAGACCTGGATCTTCTTTGACCGCTTTAATTTGACCAAATTGGATCACCAAAGCCTTTTGGCGTTCATCAACGATAAACACAGACGACAAAACAACAACGGCAATCACAACGAGGGCGATGAAAAAGATTACGAGCTTATTCATTAGTTTGCCCCCCCGTTTTTCTTGAGTTCATTGAGCGGCAAATACGGTACAACGCCTGATCCTTCCGCGCTTTCATCCAAGATGATTTTATCGATACCGCCGTAGACCTCTTCAAGTGTTTCTAGGTACAAACGCTTGCGTGTCACTTCGGGGGCATTTTTGTATTCGCCTAAGACGGCTGTGAAACGTGATGCTTCACCTTGGGCCTCATTGACAACGCGGGCGCGATATCCTTCGGCTTCTTCCAAGATCTGCGCAGCAGTACCACGTGCACCAGCCACAACAGTATTGGCATAGGCGTCAGCTTGGCGTTCCAAACGGTCACGTTCTTGTTCTGCGGCCTGAACATCGCGGAAGGCGTTGATCACTTCGTTGGGCGGATCAGCCTTGTCCAAGTTGACACGCACAACAGTAATACCAGAATCCAGACCATCCAATGTGGATTGGATCAATATCTTGGCCGTATCAGAAATCAGCCCACGATCACGGTTAAGGATCGGTGACAGTTCAGAAGACGCAATGATTTCGCGCATGGAGGATTCAGACACAGCGCGCACAGTGCCGCGTGGGTCAGCCAAGTTGAACAAGTACTTGGATGAATCATTGATGTTCCAAACCACTTGGAAATCGATATCAACAATATTTTCGTCCGTGGTCAGCATCAAGCCGTTATCACCAGATCCTGCCACACCAATGCTTTCAGAGCGCTGGCCAGTGACGTTGACTTTTTCGTAGGTGATGAAAGGCCAAGGTGCCAAATGTGGCCCCTCAGTGGTGGTGCGATGATATTGACCCAAGAACAGCTCGACACCGTTTTGTTCGGTTTGAACTGTATAGAAAGAGCTCACAAACCAGACACCAATAGCGCCAAGCAGGCCCAGTCCGATCATACCTTTGGGGATACCGCCCTGCCCGTTTGGACCGCGCGGAGCGGATCCGTTGCCGCCGCCCTTGCCCCCCATCAAGACTTTTAGATACTCGTTGCCTTTGCCCAGCAACTCGTCGATCTCAGGGATTTGCGGCTGGTTGCCACCTTTGGGGCGACGGTCGTCATTGGACTTGCCGCTGTCATTGTCCGAAGATCCGTTGCCGCGGTTTCCACCGCCGCTTGATCCCCATGGTCCGCCGTTATTGCTGGCCATCTAGGTCTGTTCCTCTCTCAAAAACCTTAAACGCTGGGGCTCTATCGCCCAGCGCCACGTCTCGGGTGTAAAGTGTTCTTTTTAGGGGCAGGTTTCAAGGGCAGCGCGTCAAAGCGCGCCGCAATAGGGTGATTTTTCCCTAAAAACTGCCTCAAACCGTCCCAAAGCGGTTCTGACCTTCTAGTCAAAACTGCGCACAGGCTCTTTCATCAACACGATTTCTTCGGCCATTGTCGGGTGTACCGCGACTGTGGCGTCGAAATCTTCTTTTGTCGCCCCCATTTTAACGGCAACCCCCGCGAGCTGGATCATTTCGCCTGCATGTGGCGCGATGATGTGACAGCCCAAAACCTTGCGTGTCTTGGCACAGACAATCAACTTGAACATCACGCGCTCTGGCTTGCCAATAAAGGCGTTTTGCATGGGGCGGAAGGCGGTGGAATAAACTTCAATCGGGCCATCTTTGCGGGCTTGTTCTTCAGTCAATCCCACAACACCGTATTCGGGTTGCGTGAAAATAGCAGAGGGCACATTGGCGTGATCTGGCGTCATCGGGTTGCCTTTGAACACGGTCTCATGAAAGGCGACCGCTTCGCGAATAGCAACGGGTGTCAGTTGAATACGGTCGGTGACATCACCCACAGCATAGATAGATGGAATATTGGTCTGGCTGTATTCATCCACAACAATTTCGCCACCGCGCCCTTGTTCAACACCCACATCTTCAAGACCCAAATCTTTTACGTTTGGCGCACGCCCAGTGGCATAGAGTACCACATCAAAGATTTTGACTTTGCCGTCGGTTGATTTCACATGCAGACCATCGTCTTTTTTGTCGATCCGTTCCACATCAGTGCCGACATGTAAATCAACGCCCTGTTCTGAAATTAATTCAGACAGATGCCCGCGTGCTTCATCATCAAAGCCACGCAAAATCTGTGCACCACGGTAATATTGTGATGTCTCGACCCCAAGACCATTAAAAATACAAGCGAATTCAGACGCGATATAGCCCCCACCCACAATCAAGATACGCTTGGGCAACTCGGGGATATCGAAAATTTCGTTGGAGGTGATGACATGTTCAATGCCTGGCACATTGTCGGGCACAAATGGCGTACCGCCTGTGGCGACCAAAATATGTTTGGCCGTCTTTTCAGTGCCATCGGCCAAAACAACAGTATGGGCGTCTTTGATCGTGGCGCGCTGATGAAAAATTTCAACGCCAGCATTGTTTGCATTTTTGGTGTAGATGCCTTCCAAACGCGACAATTCAGTGCTGAGACGCTCTTGAAAGGACGGCCAATTGAAATCGCCGATAGAAATGTCCCAACCGTATTTATCTGCTTCCTTTGCCGCTTCGGAATACTGCGACGCAAACACCATCATCTTTTTGGGAACGCAGCCACGGATCACACAGGTGCCCCCCATGCGGAACTCTTCGGCCAAGGCCGCCTTGGCGCCACCTGCCGCGGTCAAACGGGCAGCACGCACACCACCAGACCCACCACCAATTACGAAGAGATCAAAATCAAACGCCATCTGTCATCACCCAATTTGGAACATTTCTAAACTTGGCATAGATGTAAGAGGTTTGCGTCCGGATGAAAAGACGTACAAGCCGTCATCACGCAAAGATCATTGCAGCCCCGACGAATGCCAAAGGGCACGCGCTCAGCACATGCCCTTGGAAAATCGTTAATGTGTCTACGCTGTGTTCGTTAGTTCGCAGCATCTTTCAAAGCGAGAGACAGCGCGCGGGCAGATTGACGATTCAATGGTCCGCGAACGCAGTCATCAGCAATATCAAGATCTGCACATAAGCTGGCAAAGCCGCGAATGGTAGAGGATGTCAAAAGGCCGTTTTGAGCGCCAGAATAGTGCCCACCATTTGCCATGACATCTTGCATCAACCAGACGTAAAGGTTTTTATCTTTACCAATCATGGAAAATCTTTCGCCATCTTGCTGGTTTGCAGGCAGATCACTTATCCACTCAGCAACATCAGCGCGCGCCCCAAAGTCTAGGTCGCCTTTTAGCTTTGCCGCTGACATCAAAGGTTTCACTTTTTCTTCATCCAGAATATCTGCGTGATCCTCAAGCAGGCTGATCGCAGCTTTTGCGCCACCTTCTCGATCAATCAGGGGAAGCCACGATGCATAAGTATAAATCGCGTTTTTATTGTCTTGCTCAACGGCTTGCACCATATATGAAGCGGCTTTCTCACGGTCTTTTTCAATGTTTCGACCCGACCAGTATTCTCTGGCAAGACCAAAGCTTGCGTTCATATTTCCCGATGCAATTGCCTTTTCATACAAGGCAACAGCAGCCTCGGAATCGCGCGAGATCAAATACCCTGCCAAACCCGTTTCGGCCGCTTTATTCCCCTCATCAGCGGCGGATTGAACCAAAGCAAGCGCCTGTGCATCTGCATCACCCGATTTAGTGGTGCGTAGCGTTTTCAGGGCGTCACGCAACGCAACAAGTGCGGCTTGCTTATCGGCCTTTTCTTGGGCTTTGGCATCCGCCGCGTCTGCAGTCTGAGTTTCTGCTGCGGCTTGATCTGCCTCTTGCGCGGCAAGCGCGACAGGCAATGCAACAAGTGAGGTTGATAAAATAAGGGCTGCGAGGGAAATATTTTTCATGCGATCATCCAACGGTAAATATACATTTACATTAACAATCCCCCACCAGTTCAAAGATGACAACCCAGCACAACAAGTTTTTCGATACAGATCCCCCTTATTCACCGAAAGGTGATCCGTGATGCAAATTGCCAAAGTATTCAGCGCGATGAGAACTTGATAGTGTCGGAGCCGCCCGTTGAACATGCACAGCACCCCCCACATCGAATGATGTGATCCCGCGGCACCTTTGATTGTAACGCGATGATAACGGTTTAGTCAGCGCCCATATCGGCAAAGATATTTTCGCTTTCCGCAAAACGAACGGTATCTTCGGTTGTCTCACCAGAATTGATGTCACGGGTTTCCACGCGTCCATCACCATGGCCGATCACGACGATATCGCAAATATCTATAAACAATCCATTTTCCACAACGCCTGGAATTTGGTTCAAAATCAACGCCAATTGTCGCGCATTGCCGATACGTTGCACATGCAAGTCGATGATGTGATTGCCTTCATCGGTAAAGTAAGGCGCATTGCCATTCATGCGCAGGGTCGAACGTTGGCCCAGCACATCCATCGACACGAGCGTTTCTTCCACCAAGGCTTTGGTGGTTTGCCAACCAAATGGGATCACTTCGACAGGCAATGGAAATGCGCCCAAAGTGTCGACCTGTTTAGAGATGTCCGAGATCACGATCATCTGATCCGAAGCGGTGGCAACGATTTTTTCTTGCAATAAAGCGCCGCCGCCCCCTTTGATCAGGTTCAGTTCGCTGTCAAATTCATCTGCGCCATCAATGGTCAAGTCCAGCCACTTGGCTTCATCCAACGACATCACCTTGATGCCCTGTTGACGCGCCAATTCGGCGGTGCGTGTGGATGTGGGCACGCCCGTGATGCTTAGCCCTTCGTTGCGCACCATATCGCCCAAAAGTCGCACCATCCATGCCGCTGTTGATCCTGTACCCAAGCCCAACTTCATGCCGCTTTCAACATATTGCACAGCGCGTTTCGCGGCCACAAATTTGGCGGTGTCGATGGGGGACAAAGTATCAGACATAGAGCTCTCCGTGGTTGTCTGCACGCTTGTAATGCAAGTACGGCCTTATGGCGCCCCAAATACATGTGGCAAAGTTAGCCTCTTATAGAGCCTCATGATCTATGGTGATAGGGTGAATTGCACTTTGGGGGGTTCATTGCGCCCCAAAGCTGACTATGTAGAGCACAGCCAGCACTTATCGCCACGCCAAAAACCCATCCCTTGAGGCTTGGCCAGTCCAAGCCCTACCGGCCGGAGCCCCCCATAATGCAACGCCCGTCAAAAGCAGTAACGCGTGTCTTACACCTCGTTTTGGGATGGGCTTGTATCGCCTTGGCCGTGATCGGCGCGGTGTTGCCTTTGCTGCCAACCACCGTATTTTTAATCCTTGCGGCTTATTTTTTCACCAAAGGGTCACCACATTTACGCGCTTGGTTGATACAGCATTCGACATTCGGGCCACCGATCCTTGATTGGGAACGCACAGGCGCGATCGCCCCCAAGATCAAAAAACTCGCGATTGGGATGATGGGGCTGACTCTATGTGTCAGCTTCATTCTGGGTGTGCCACTCGGGGTTATGATTGTTCAACTGCTGTGCATAACCGCAGCAGCCATCTATATCGTGACGCGCCCAAGCCGATAGTTGCACTGCCTTTATGGTAAATCATAGCCCAGCGCATCCAGCAGGTTTGGCAAACAGCGTCTGGGAAGAATCATCAGCATCCCATCATCGTAAAATTCCAAATCGACGTTTTCGGCGCTTGCCTCATTGGACGTGCCCACCCGCCCCGCTGGCGCGAAGGGAACTGTATCAATAGGCCAAAGCAAACCTTTACTTCGGCCAGAGACGGGCTTGAAGGGAAACAAGGACACCCGCGTGCCAATATCCAAGGCGATCTGTAAATGGCGCGGAGCGTGAAAACAAATGTCGATCTCTCCAACGATGATACAGCGTTTTTGGGGAAAGCGCACCAAAGTGTTGTAAACTGCGAGCTCATGATCAATACGCCGCCCCATAAATCCAAGGCCCAAAATCAGCTTAGACCCCACGCAGGATAGACATTTTTCAAAATCTGTGCTGTTTTGTTCTGTAATATGGTACAAAGAACTGGGTGGTAATTTCTGACGCGCCTGATCACTCAAACTGTCAAAATCACCGATCACAGCCTCTGGCTGATAGCCTAAATCCAAAGCAACATCAGCCGCCCCGTCGGCTGCGACAAGGTGCGGCGCAAGCTGCAATGCGGCCTCTAGGGCCTGGGGCGTCACTGCCCCGCCCCCCAGCAAAGTCACGCCTTTGGGATATGATAGAATAGGGTTAATCATCACATCTACTATGTCAGACTAAACTTTATGCCACAATTAAAACACGAAATAATCAATCTGTTTTCACTGTTCTGTTCTGATTTGCGAACCAATTCATGGTAAATATGCAGTTGCTGAGCATGAGTAGAAAGCGAGTTTAACATGGTAAATGATAGCAAGATTCTTACGGTTTCCTATGGAACCTTTTCCTGTACGCTAGAGGGATTCGATGATCCTTTTTCAACAATGCGCGGCATTGCGGAATACTTTCGGGACCTCGCGGCAGACGACCGCTATTTCGGGGCAGAGCCGCCCACCCCCGATGCCAATATGTTGCACTCAATTGCCGAAAAAGAAATCAAACGTCGCGTCGAAGCTCAAGTGCAAGACAACGGAGTGGTTTTGCGTCAGCTTGATTCATCCAACCCCTCTTTAGATTCCCCCATGGTCGCAGCTGCTCAGCCCGCATCAAGCGCCAAAGACACAGATATCACTGCTCAGAAATCTGCTGTCAAAAAAGCTGGAAAGAAAAAGAAGGCAAAGAAAGCTGGCAAGCCTGGAAACACCCGCGCATTGCAACGCAAAGCTGCTGCCAAGCAAAAACAAAAGCAAAATTCAGATGTTACGCCATCTGATGCGCCAAAAGCCGATCCAAAAGGGAAGGCGTTTGAAACCGTTGCGGCCGCGCCTGTCGCCGCCGTGAAAAATGCCTCAAGTGCAAAGGAAGTCTCAACAAGCGACGCACTGGCTGACGCAAACGACACCGCAGTAGAAGACGTGGTTGTTACGCCCTCTAGCGCCGAACATATCGCCACACCGAAAATCGCAAGCGCGGGATCCGCCTCGATCGCGGACAAGCTGGAACGTATCCGCGCCGCAGTATCTCAGCGCAACACGTCTGACTACGCCGAAGATCAGCACGCAGCAGATGACGAAGCTGGTGAAGATGCGACACAAGTGACCCAACAGTCACCTGCAGCAGCCGTTATGGCCGCGCCAACTCAAGAGACAGATCAAAGCACTGCTACATCCGCAGAGCGCTCCGATGATGAAGAACAATTAGCAGCCCAAGCCCAAGCGGCGAAACAACGCACAGCAGCGAAAGCTGCGCGAAAGAAGCGTTTGAAAGCAGCGGCAGAGGCCAAAGCAAAAGCCGCACAAGAAGCCGAAGAACAACAGCAGCAAATTGCTGAGGTTGCTGAGGTTGCTGAGGTTGCTGAGGTTGCTGAGGTTGCTGAGGTTGCTGAGGTTGCTGAGGTTGCTGAGGTTGCTGAGGTTGCTGAGGTTGCTGAGGTTGCTGAGGTTGCTGAGGTTGCTGAGGTTGCTGAGGTTGCTGAGGTTGCTGAGGTTGCTGAGGTTGCTGAGGTTGCTGAGGTTGCTGAGAACACACCTGATGACACCGATGCACAAGAGGCAAAAAGCCTGAAAAACATCGCAGATCAAGTTGCAGAAACTCCACAAGACGCGCAAGCCGACATAGAAGACGCCACAGAGGTTGCGGCCGACACCACAACACAAGACGCGGATTCTGCCTTGCACGAGATGGACCCCTCTTTGGCAGAAGATATCGCCAAAGCCACGCAAGCTGAGACCTCAACATCGACGGATCAACCTGATCCGCTGCGCCGCGTTCGCGCGCGTGTGGTAAAAATGCGCCGCGCCGATGCGCCTGCGGCCGTCTCTGACGACGCGCCTTTCGATCCTGCAAGCTTTGCTGAAAAGCTGAATGCTGCGGAGGATGAAACACCTGAAACCGAAGCATCTACCCAAGATATTGCTGCGCAGTCAGATCAAGACGGCGAGGACGAAAATGACGATTTGGCCGCGTTATTGCGTAAGGAACTAGGCGCTTCATCCCTTGATGATGATGCAGAAGACGAATTGATGCGCGAATTGGCCGAAGTAACGCCTCGTCCAGATGCGCAAACAGAAGTCGCCGCAGACATCATTTCAGATGAGGTCGATGAAAGCACTCAAGATGCAGAACCTGCTGTTTTTCAAGCTGTAGAAGCTGCAAACCTTGACGATAATCTTGCAAAAGAAACTCCAGCTGACGACTTAGCAGCAGAAAACGATTTTCGCCTTGATGACAGCCTGCATGACGATGATTTCGACGTCGATGACGACGATGCCACACGCAACGTGTTTGATGAATCCGACAAATCCGTATCACGCCTGCTCGACACAGCAGAACGCGAAATGGAAAACGGGGAAAACACGCGCCGTCGCAATGCGATCCAACATCTAAAAGCAGCGGTTGCAGCAACACGCGCCGAAAAAGACGTCAGCCCAGCCAAAGCAGAGGGCGAAGATCACCAAGCGGATCAATACCGCGAAGATTTGGCGCGCGTTGTGCGCCCGAGCCGTCCTAGCGAATCAACTGGAACATCCGAGCGTCGTCTTGCTCCATTGATGCTTGTCTCCGAACAGCGCATCGACGCCCCGAAAGACATTGTCCCTGGGGCAAATATCGCGCCAGTACGGCCCCGTCGTGTCTCTGCTGCGGCCTTGGCTGTTCAAGAACAGCAAGACGAAGAAATGGATTTTCAAAATGTTGCACGTGATGAGGCGCAATCTGGATCTTTGAAAGACGCGGGCGTCGCATCTTTTGCAGATTATGTTGAAACCTTGGGTGCTGACGGGCTGAGCGACCTGTTGGAAGCGGCCACGGCCTATTCCAATTTTGTTGAAGGTCGCGAAACCGTGACACGCCCCCAAATCATGCGCCTTGCAAGCGAAGCCATGCCAGAAGAATTTCCGCTGGAAGAACGTCTACGGTCTTTTGGTCAGCTTTTGCGCCAAGGTAAAATCCGCAAGATCAAGCGCGGTCAATTCGTTGTCGCCGATGGCACACGTTTCAAGCCAGATGCACAAGCCAGCTAGAACGGGACCAAGGAACACGCTTACACACACAAAAAGGCCGCTCAAATCGAGCGGCCTTTTTTAAGTGATGTCGGGCGTATCTAATCCGAGAAACCAGCGCCTATTTGGGTGGGTCAGAGGGGTCAGATTGACCAACCCCTTTGAATAAAGATTTCAAAGGAAAGGCCCAGATCACGCCCATGCCGATATAAACCGCCAGTTCCAGCCAGATCGAAGGACGATCAAACAGGCTTGTCACTTTCCAGCACAGCGCGATGTAGACGGGCAAGCCGACCACAAGCACGAATAAGGCCAAACGACGACGAGTTTTATAAGACAGGACCATGGTGCACTTCCTTACCGATTAATCTTCGAACGGGTCCGTTACCAGAATTGTATCTTCACGCTCAGGCGAAGTCGACAACATCGCAACGGGACAACCGATCAATTCTTCGACGCGGCGGACGTATTTGACTGCATTTGCAGGCAAATCATTCCAAGACCGTGCGCCTTCTGTTGATTCTGACCATCCAGGCATTTCTTCATAGATTGGTTTGCAACGCGCCTGCTGATCTGCGGCTGTTGGCAAGTAGTCCAATTCTTTGCCGTCAAGTTCATAGCCAACACAAATTTTCAGTGTCTCAAAGCCATCCAAAACATCAAGCTTTGTGAATGAAATTCCGTTCACACCTGACGTTGCACAGGTTTGACGCACAAGCACGGCATCAAACCAACCACAGCGGCGTTGACGGCCAGTGTTTGTTCCAAATTCGTGACCACGTTCGCCCAAACGCTGACCATCTGCGTCTTGTAGTTCCGCAGGGAAAGGCCCCTCGCCTACGCGTGTTGTATAGGCTTTTACGATGCCCAAAACGTAATCAATCGCACCTGGTCCCATACCAACACCTGTAGCGGCTTGGCCTGCGATCACGTTTGAAGATGTCACAAACGGGTATGTGCCGAAATCGATATCCAGCAAAGCGCCTTGAGCACCTTCAAACAAGATGCGCTTGCCTGCTTTGCGTTTCTCGGACAGAACTTTCCACACAGGAGCTGCGTATTGCAGGATGCTTGGCGCGATGTCTTTGAGCTGCTGGATCAATTCATCGCGGTCAACCGTGGCAATGCCCAGACCCTTGCGCAACGGATTGTGATGCTGCAAAGCGCGATCAACGCGCGCGATCAACGTGGTCTCATCAGCCAAATCAGCCACGCGCACAGAACGACGGCCAACTTTATCTTCGTAAGCAGGCCCGATACCACGACCTGTGGTGCCAATCTTTGTGCCTTTTGAAGCCGCTTCTTCGCGCGCACGGTCAAGTTCGCCATGAATTGGCAAAATAAGCGGCGTATTTTCTGCAATCATCAAGTTTTCGGGGGAAATATCCACGCCTTGTTCTTGAATTGATGCGATTTCTTTCACCAAGTGCCACGGATCAAGCACAACACCGTTGCCGATCACAGACAGTTTTCCACCCCGCACAACGCCAGATGGCAGTGCTGCGAGTTTGTAAACTTTCCCATCGATAACGAGCGTATGACCCGCGTTATGACCGCCTTGAAAACGTGCGATCACATCTGCACGCTCAGAAAGCCAATCTACAATCTTGCCTTTACCCTCGTCACCCCATTGGGCGCCGACTACGACGACGTTTGCCATATCCTAATTCCTCTGGATTGGATGAAACCCGCGTCGGTATAGCCATTGGTGCCCTATGATGAAACCTCAAAAGGGCAAATCCGCGTGCTTCATTGCATTTGCTGTCTTAAATTCGTTGAAATGGCCTGAAATTCTCATCTAAACGCATCGTTTCGGTCGCGCAACCAGCGCTGGCTTTCTGATTTTCGACAGACGATTCTTGTTTCAGCTCAGATCTGAGCGCTTGGGCCAACCGTAGGCCACTTCGCTTAGCGTGCCGTCAGGCTGATCCTCCACGCGCTGCGTGATCAGTTCACCGCCCAAAGCAGTGTAGAAAGACCGCGCCTGTTGGTTTTCAGCCAAGACCCAAAGGGCAGCCCCTTGCAGCCCCATCGCGTTCATCGTCTCAAAACAGGTCTTCATCAGGCGACGGCCTATCCCGCAGCGCTGCTGGGCGTCTTGGACATAGATTGCTGAAATTTCACCTGGGTAGTCTTGCTCTAAATCAGGGTCGCGTTGATGGCCGCAGGATGCAAAGCCCTGTATCTCACCATCAATTTCCGCAACAAAACAAGCGCCCAGCCCGTTTTCTGCATAGCTGGACAAAATCTTGGTCCAGCCTTTTTCACGGTCAAAGACGGACATTCGGTCGATCAAAGCATCTGGCACGATGCCTTTATACGCGGATTTCCACACATCGACCTGCACCGTGGCAATCGCATGGGTGTCATTCAATGTTGCGGGGCGCAGTGTGATATCTTTAGACATAAACCGTTTGTATCAAAGCATCTTTAAATGGCAACGCATCATCGATTTGATGCCACATGTCGCCAGACCGCAAAAACAGCGACACCCAAAAGAGTGACAGCAACATAAGGCAAGGCCGCAAAACCTGCATCAGGACTAAAAACAATCGACCACATGCCTTTTGCAATAGCGCCAATCACAAGCCCCATCGATCCCAGTCGCCAAGATCGCAACCAGAAGGCGCGCAAAATGAATACGCCGTATGCCAAGACAGCCAAACCACCGCTAATGTTTTGCAAGGTCCACCCCGCTTGAAGAATCGCACGCTCACTTTGCAAAAACAAAGCCACCTCGGGATTTGGGATTTGCGGGGCTGGAAACCAAAACATGGATGACAGCATCAAAAAGATTCCCAACATGATCCCAGACAGGCTTTGATGCCATGCCGCCCAGCAAACAGGCACAATCAAAATGGGGCGCATCAACCATGAATAGGTATTTTGATGACGGGTAAACGCCCAATCAAAAAAGGCATTATTGGTGAAAAACACCCAAATCAAACATATGCTAGATGCCGCAATAAATGCCGCCAAGCGCAGATCTAGGCGCGGGTATTTTGATTGAAAGCGCATAGAAACATTCCCATGAATACGGTGCAGATGCTAACAAACTCACCCAAGTTTGCCACTATTACGGAAAACTTTCATCTCATTTGCCTCACAGGCAGCGCAGGGGGTTGCGTGCGCCGCGCATTTTACCTAAATACCCGCATCGAACTCATCCGAAGGCCTCTCCCATGGAAAACGTCATCCTTATCGTCCACCTGATCCTTGCATTGTGCTTGATTGGCATCGTTTTGCTTCAGCGCTCAGAAGGTGGCGGCCTTGGTATGGGTGGCGGCGGTGGCGGCGACGTGATGAGCGGACGCGCGGCGGCTTCGGCTTTGTCCAAAATCACATGGATCCTTGCGATTGGATTTATTTGTACATCTTTGGCCCTAACCATCTTGGCGCGACGCGATGCTGCAACATCTTCTGTCCTGGACGGGGTTGTTTTGGAAGAAACAGGCACATCCACGCCAGCCTTGCCAGATGGAAGCTCATTGCTGCCGCCTTCTGCTGCGGATGCGCCATTGGCACCACCACGCGCTGAATAATCTACCCTATCGATACTTTGGGCATCGCGCGTTTTTTCGCGCAATATGTTGCGGTTCGGTTGTGCGGGATTGCCGAATCTGTTAGTCCATAAATCCCGTGAACGTGGCGTTTTTTTAACGCCGCGTACCAAGCTATTTTTGATCACTCACGGGAGCTACACCCATTATGGCACGATACGTTTTCATCACCGGCGGTGTTGTTTCCTCACTTGGCAAAGGCCTTGCCTCAGCAGCTTTGGGCGCCTTGCTCCAAGCACGCGGCTACACCGTTCGTCTGCGTAAGCTTGACCCCTATCTCAATGTCGATCCGGGTACGATGAGCCCCTTTGAACACGGTGAAGTGTTTGTCACGGATGATGGCGCAGAAACTGATTTGGATCTTGGCCACTACGAACGCTTCACTGGGGTTGCCGCACGCAATACAGATTCGATTTCATCTGGCCGCGTTTACACCAATGTTTTGGAAAAAGAACGTCGCGGCGATTATTTGGGTAAAACGATCCAAGTGATTCCGCATGTGACCAATGAAATCAAAGATTTTATTGATATCGGCGACGACGAAGTTGACTTTATGCTGTGCGAAATCGGCGGCACTGTTGGCGACATCGAAGGCCTGCCCTTCTTTGAAGCGATCCGTCAGTTTGCCCAAGACAAACCGCGCGGCGAATGTATTTTCATGCACCTCACACTTCTGCCTTACATTGCGGCCTCTGGTGAGTTGAAGACAAAGCCAACGCAACACTCTGTCAAGGAATTGCGCACCATCGGTTTGCAGCCAAATGTTTTGGTCTGCCGCTCTGAGCACCCGATCCCAGAAAAAGAGCGCGAAAAAATCGCCCTATTCTGTAACGTGCGCAAAGAAGATGTGATTGCAGCCCCAGATTTGAAGTCTATTTACGAGGCGCCACTTGCCTACCACCGCGAAGGTTTGGACCAAGCTGTGCTTGACGCCTTTGGCATTGCCCCTGCACCAAAACCAGACCTCACTGTTTGGCATGACGTAGCAGACCGCGTGTTTAACCCTGAAGGCGAAGTAAAAGTCGCCATCGTTGGCAAATACGTGCAGCTTGAAGACGCCTATAAATCTATTGCAGAGGCGCTGACACATGGCGGCATGGCCAACCGTGTTAAGGTGAAAGTTGAATGGGTGGATGCGGAACTGTTCGATTCAGCAGACGCAGCCCCCTATCTTGAGGGCTACCACGCGATCTTGGTGCCAGGCGGCTTTGGTGAGCGCGGCACAGAAGGCAAAATCAAAGCGGCCCAATTCGCACGCGAACGCAAAATTCCCTACCTTGGAATTTGTTTGGGGATGCAGATGGCCGTGATCGAAGCCGCCCGCAACTTGGCAGGAATTGAAGCAGCAGGGTCGGAAGAATTCGATCACGAAGCTGGAAAAAACCGTTTTGAACCTGTCGTTTACCACCTAAAAGAATGGGTACAAGGCAACCACAAAGTACGCCGCAAATCCACCGATGACAAAGGCGGCACCATGCGTTTGGGCGCCTACTCTGCAACTTTGAAAGCAGGATCTCGCGTTGCCGAAGCCTATGGCACAACCGAAATCGAAGAACGCCACCGTCACCGCTATGAGGTCGACACCAAATACCGCGCGCAGTTGGAAGAACATGGTTTGATCTTCTCAGGCATGTCGCCCGATGGACGTTTGCCAGAGATCGTCGAAATCCAAGATCACCCTTGGTACATTGGCGTTCAGTTCCACCCCGAATTGAAATCCAAACCCTTTGCGCCTGCACCATTGTTCAAAGATTTCGTGCGGGCCGCCAAAGAAAATTCGCGCTTGGTCTAAGGCCAAAAGCCTTCAACCAAATCAAGAAAGGCGCCCTTTGCGGCGCCTTTTTTCATGTCATCACTGTGTTGTTTTTCAGTCTTCTGCTTGCGGAAAATAATGCAAAGCCTCGGCCAAATCCCGCGCCATATCGCCCTCGTTCGACAGGCCTTGCACCAAGCTTGCGCGATCTTTCGCTGGCGTGGCTTGTTCCAACTTCCAACGCCCTTCGAACTTATTCACCCGAAAGCGTAACCCCACGATGCCGCGTTTTAAAGCCGCGATATAGGCGACAGGTGCATCCGACACCTGCCAAGGCTCTGCGCGCCCCTCTTCGTTTTTGGCCGTCAGCTCATCTAAATGCGCAACAAGCCAATTGGGGTCTTTCATCGCTTGCAGCGTGCCATGGGCATGCACAACGATATAGTTCCACGTGGGCACAACCTTTCCCGTCTCGGATTTGGTTGCGTAATGCCCCGCCGAAACATAGGCATGCGGGCCTTGGAACATAAACATCGATGTCCCTTTATCGGCGATTTTCCAATGGGTGTTGGCGCGCGCGCAATGGGCTTCTATGATGAATTCGGTTTGCGTTTGTTTGATCACGACAGGCAGATAACTGGTTTCGAAAGCACCCTCGTGAAAGGTAACCAAAGCCCCAAATCCAATTTGATCCACGGCTGCACTCAGCACATTTTGGTCGTCGATCGCAGAGTTTTTTGGGCGGTACATGGGCAAGCCTTTGTTTGAATACCCAATATGTTTATCACGCGCACAACGAAACAGTAGCGCCGATTTGTACAGCGCGCGCCGCAAAAGCAATAAACCGCCGCAAGGCACAAGCGGGTTTACGCGCGCATATCTTTGGGACTGTCCATCACGATATAAGACGTGATGGAATTGACTTGCGGCAAAACCCCTAAAACGTCGGTGTGAAAGGTTTTGTAGCGGGTTAAATCCACCGTTTCCACGCGCAAAATATATTCAAACACACCCGTCACATTATGACATTCTTTGACCTCAGGGGCGCGTGAAATAGCACGTTCAAAAGCCTGCTGCGATTCTTTGGTATGTTTGGACAGGCCGACTGTGACATAGGCGCAAAACCCCTGCCCCAGTTTTTCGCGATCCAAAACAGCACGGTATCCCGTAATCACGCCGCTGCGTTCCAAATCTGTGACACGGCGCGATGTGGCAGAAGGCGACAATCCAATTTGCTCTGAGAGTTGCAGATTCGTCAAACGGCCATCACGCTCAAGAAGGCGCAATATTTTACTGTCTAATTGATCCATGACCGAATTATATTGCAAACATTCTGCATATCAAGCTTATTTTGCAATATAATATTCGAAAACACCCCTATATTTCACCCCATGGATATGACGCTTTTTTTGGCCCTCTTGGGCTTTGCCTTCGTTGCCTCAGGCACACCAGGACCGAACAATCTGATGCTTTTGGCATCGGGGGCCAACTTTGGATTTAAACGCACGTTGCCGCATATGCTGGGCATCTCACTGGGCCATTCTTTTATGGTCTTTGTGATCGGTTTAGGCTTGGCGCAGGCGTTTCATAGCCTGCCTATGCTGCGCAATGTTCTGACTGTGGTCTCTATCGTTTATATGCTTTGGCTTGCATGGAAAATCGCACATGCCGCCGCCCCGAAAGGTGGCGATGTGACGGCCAAGCCCTTTACCTTTTTGCAAGCTGCAGCCTTTCAATGGGTCAATCCAAAAGCTGTGATCATGGCGATCAGCGCACAAACAAATTATGCGCAAGGGGACACATGGTTGGCTGCGCTATTTGTGGGGCTTGGTTTTTTGATGGTGAATTTTCCCGCGATCACTTTATGGGCTTGGATGGGCACAGAACTGCGGCGTTTTTTGACCAACGCACGCCGCTTGGCCCTGTTCAACTGGACCATGGCAGCCTTGTTGGTGGCGTCTTTGGTGCCGATCCTATTGCATTAAGAAACTGTCATATTCCTATGATTTAAGGCAAGCTCGCGGCATATGACTCGCGGACCGCTTTGAGGAAAATTTAAAGATGGCATTTGAAAAAGACGCGCAAGATTGGCTTGAAGCAGAACTTGCAGACACTCTAGACGAAGAGTTTGAACTTGAACTTGAAGACGCTCTTTTGAGCCAAGAAATCAAGAAAATATACCAAAAAGCCCATCCAGATGCCTTGAAACGTCCTGAATATTTTTACGACCTCTTGCGCTTGCAAGCTGAATTGATCCGTTTGCAAGATTGGGTGCAGCACAGTGGCGAAAAGATCGTCGTTTTGTTCGAAGGCCGCGATTCTGCAGGCAAAGGGGGCGTGATCAAGCGCATCACCCAGCGCCTAAATCCGCGCATCGTACGCACAGTCGCCTTGCCCGCCCCATCGGATCGCGAAAAGTCACAGTGGTATTTTCAACGCTATGTGCCGCATCTGCCTGCGGCCGGAGAAATGGTGCTGTTTGATCGGTCGTGGTACAATCGATCAGGTGTTGAACGGGTCATGGGCTTTTGCAACGAAGACCAAGTGGAACAGTTTTTCCAAGACGTTCCCGAATTCGAACGCATGTTAGTGCGTTCTGGTATTAAAGTTGTGAAATATTGGTTTTCTGTCTCTGACGAAGAACAGCAAATGCGGTTTTTGATGCGCATTCATGACCCGATGAAACAGTGGAAACTGTCGCCGATGGATCTGCAATCTCGCGTGCGCTGGGAAGATTACACCAAAGCCAAAGAAGACACATTCGCACGCACCAATATTCCCGAAGCACCTTGGTATATCGTTGAGGGCAATGACAAAAAGCGCGCGCGCTTGAACTGTATAGATCATCTTTTGTCGATGTTCCCCTATACAGATGTGCCGCATGATGAAATCGCCCTTCCCGAACGCGTTTATAACAAAGATTATGAACGTGCCGTGCTGCCGCGAGACCTATACGTGCCCTCAAAATACTAGCGGCACTCCCGCTAACACGGTTGTGACTGCGCCGAACCTTTTCCTTTTGCGCGCTAAGCTCTATGTGTTGTTTATGTTTGGTGAATTTTTGAAAAACCTCATCCAGCCGCAGCCAGATCGGTTGTCTGGATTCGATGCCAGCCTTGCTCTGGCGGCGCTTTTGGTACGGATCGCACGCGCAGATGGTCACTATGACCCTGCCGAGGTGGCCAGAATCACGGCTGTTTTACGCAAACGCTTTGATCTAGATGAGCAAAGCGCGGTGGACCTGCGCCAGCAAGCGGAAACCCTAGAAGCCGAGGCCCCAGACACAGTGCGCTTTACCCGTGCGATCAAGGATGCGGTGCCTTTTGAAGACCGCGCTGGCGTGATCGAAGCCATGTGGTCGGTCGTCCTGATTGATGGCAGTCGTGATCACGCAGAAGACACGGTTTTGCGCCTTGTGTCCAATCTGTTAGGTCTCACGGACATGGAAAGCGCGCAGGCGCGTCAGCGTGCATCAGACAGATTAGATCAGGCTGATTGATCGGCTTAATCGCGTTTTACCTGCGCAGAATTCATGCGCGGCACAGATGCTATGCTGGTTTAGCGTCCATTTGCGTATTTTCTCTCTCGTGACGCTACGGAAATTGCACAAAGATCATTGCATCTGGAGCAAAACTTTACATTACTCTGTCTAATGTTGACCAATGACTCAAAAACCGACCCTGTGATCGAAATCCGTGATTTGCACAAATCCTACGGCGATCTAGACGTGCTGAAAGGCGTGTCCGTAACTGCGGGACGCGGCGAAGTTTTGTCTTTGATCGGATCTTCTGGATCTGGAAAATCGACCTTGCTGCGCTGCGCCAATCTATTGGAGCACAGCCAAAGCGGCGAGATTTTGTTTCAAGGCGAACCGATCAAATGGAAAGGGACTGGCGCCAACCGTCATCCCAGTGATCGCAAACAAGTCACCCGTATTCGAACCAACCTGTCGATGGTTTTTCAGCAGTTCAATCTGTGGTCTCACATGACGATCCTAGAAAACGTCATGGAAGCACCCATCACGGTTCTAAACCGCGACCCTGCCGAAGTCGAAGCCAGCGCACGCAGCTATCTTGATAAAGTCGGCATCGGTGACAAATGCGATGTCTACCCCGCGCAACTGTCAGGGGGGCAACAGCAACGCGCCGCGATCGCACGCGGATTATGTATGGAACCCAAAGCCCTGTTGTTTGATGAACCAACTTCGGCCCTTGATCCTGAATTGGAACAAGAAGTGGTGCGCGTTATCCAAGACCTTGCACGCGAAGGGCGCACGATGATGATCGTCACCCATGATATGCGCATGGCGGCAGATGTGTCGGATCAAGTTGTGTTCTTGCATCAAGGCCTTATCGAAGAACAAGGCAGCCCAAATGAACTATTTGGCGCCCCGAAATCAGAACGCTTGCAACAGTTTTTACAAGCCACTTTGCCAGCATAAAACTGATACCAAGACGACCACACACCCCAACGGGAGATTCAAAAATGAAAAAACTAGTTCTTTCCACAGCTCTTTTGGCGCTTTCAGCTGGCGCCGCCTTTGCAGATACAGTGCGCATGGGCACAGAGGGCGCCTACCCTCCCTATAACTTCATCGATGACAACGGCGAAGTTGCAGGTTTTGAACGCGAAGTGGGCGATGCACTTTGTACGATTGCAGAACTGACATGTGAATGGGTCACAAACGAATGGGACACCATTATTCCAAACCTTTTGTCTGGCAACTATGACGCGATCATCGCAGGCATGTCGATCACAGACGAGCGCGATGAAGTTATTGATTTCACAACAGACTACTACCCACCAACCGCATCCGCTTACGTTGTAATGTCTGAAGGCGTCGACCTGTCAAGCGGCGTTATTGCGGCACAAGCGTCAACCATCCAAGCCAGCCACATCGCGACAACAGGTGCAACATTGGTTGAATTTTCAACGCTCGATGACACTATCGCAGCTGTGAAAAATGGCGAAGTTGATGCCGTTTTCGCAGACAAAGACGCGCTTGCTCCTTTTGTTGCTGAGCAAGGCTTTATGTTTGAAGGCGAGAATGTATTGCTGGGCGGCGGCATCGGCATCGGTCTGCGCGAAAGCGACACCGAGTTGAAAGCCAAATTCGATGCAGCAATCGACGCGATGAAAGCGGACGGATCTTTGAACACGCTCTTGGTCAAATACTTCGGCGAAGACGTCATCACTTACTAATCAGATTTGGGGCGGCGCGGGTCAGCGCCGCCCCTTTCCCTAAGTTAGCCCATCATGTTTTCACAGTGCACAGACCCCTCAACGCTGGAAGGCCTCAACTGGTTCGCCTGTTACCTCACAACAGGCAAACATGTTTTGTTCTATCAAAGCTTCCTTGTGGTGCTCACGCTTTTGGCGGTGACTGCGCCCATCGCGCTTGGCGTTGGCTTTTTGGGGGCGATTGCGGCACGATCCAAAATCGCGCCTTTGCGCTGGTTTGGCACGCTTTATACCTCAATGGTGCGCGGCGTTCCTGATATCGTCTTCTTTCTTTTCGTGCCTTTGGCCTTGGACCAAGGGTTTGAAACGATCCGCCATAAAATCTTATGTCCCGATTGGAGCGATCCAATTCGGCAAGGCAATGACTTTTTGGTCTGCGCTGAGGCAAAACTGCCCCTCGGCAGTGCCCCGCAGACAGTGCATGAAATCTATGGCTTTCTTCTCGCGGTTTTGGCTTTTGCCATCGTGTTTGGCGCTTTTTCTGCAAATGTCATTTCAGGCGCAATGCGGGCTGTGCCCCGCGCACAACTGGAGACGGCAGAAAGCTATGGCATGACTCCGCGTCAAAGTTTTTGGCGCATCTTAGTGCCGCAAATGTGGATTTACGCCCTGCCTGGCCTCTCGAACCTTTGGATGATTTTGATCAAATCCACACCGCTTTTGTTCCTCTTGGGCGTTGAAGACATCGTTTATTGGGCACGTGAACTTGGGGCCGCCAAGACCAGTCATTTCACCTATCCCCACCCCGATTGGCGCTTGTGGTATTTCTTGGCGCTCTTGGTTTTTTACCTGAGTTTCACAAAGCTCTCTGAAATCGTTTTGGCCCGCATCACCGCCCGCCTGTCCAAAGGCCAAGCCACCATGGCAGGTGAGCAACAAAGGAAAGCCGCATGAGCTGCCTGCAAACCATTTCAGATTATGCGCTTCGGTCAATCGGCCAAGGTCCGCGTTTGCTGCCCAAAACCGATATTACCCTATGTGAGCAGGTGACTTTGATCGGTTCTGGTATGTTGTGGAACATCTATTTTGGTGTGCTTGCCCTCGCGCTTGGTTTTGGCTTTGCCACGCTTTTGGCGGTGATGAAAAACGCATCATCCCCTTGGCTGCGCAAACCTGCGGATTGGTTCATCTTTATATTTCGCGGCTCGCCTTTATTTATTCAATTCTTTTTGGCTTATGAACTTTTTGTACAATTGCCCAAAGCGGGGATCGATATTTTCGGGATCACTTTGGAAACTGGCAATCTTACGCGGGCTTGGGCGGGCGCATTGATTGTGCTGTTTTTCAACACATCCGCTTATACCGCTGAAATCTTTTACGGTGCGCTGCGCTCAGTCCCCAAAGGTGATATTGAGGCGGCAGATGCATATGGTCTGATCGGATGGCTGCGGTTTAAACGCATCACCTGGCCGACAATGCTGCGCCTCGCTTGGCCCGCTTATACCAATGAAGCTATCTTTTTGTTTCACGCCACTGCGATCGTGTTTTTCTCGGGCTTTCCCGCTTGGCAACAAAAGGGCGATGCTTTGTATTATGCGTCCTATTTTGCAGAAAAGACCTTTAATCCTTTCGTGCCCTACCCGATTGTTGCGGGGTATTTCGTGCTGTTGATCTTGATCGTGATCCTGCTGTTCGGCGCTGTCAATAAACGCTTGAACCGTCATTTGCCGCAAGAAAAGCGTCAAAAGCTGCGTTTTAGGCCGCAAATCATCCGCTAATCGCGGTTTTCTTTGAATGTGAATTTTTTGCAAAAACCCGCCTGCGGGCGACCACAGCTATATCTTTTTATTTGCGGAACTCATACAGTAAATCCGAAAAGAGAATTTAAGAATGGTGAAAGTCATGACTTCTGGACCAAATGTATACGATGCAGAACCGATCCCTGAAAGCGCCCGCGCCCAGATCGAAAATCTGCTCAACACAGGCGATTTGTTCCGCTATACAGCTGCCGAAAACGCGCCAGTCACCCTATTGGAACGCGAATTTGCCCAGATGCTCGGGTCAAAATATGCGCTGGCAGTCTCGTCATGCTCCGCCGCTTTATTCTTGTCACTCAAAGCACTCGACCTGCCGCGCGATACGAAAGTGCTGATCCCCGCTTTCACATTCGCAGCTGTGCCCTCTTCGGTTGTGCATGCGGAATGTGTGCCCGTTTTGGTCGAATGTGGCGATAATTACCGCATTGATATGGATGATTTCAAAGCCAAGCTCACCGATGATATTGGCGCTGTTTTGATTTCACACATGCGGGGCCACACGTCAGATATGGATGCCATTGTGGAACTCTGCGCGGCCCATAACACCCCCTTGATCGAAGATGCCGCACATTCTTTGGGCACTGTATGGGACGGGAAAAATATCGGCACCATCGGCAAAATCGGTTGTTTTTCATTCCAATCCTACAAGCTTTTGAACGCAGGCGAGGGCGGGATTTTGGTGACCGACGATGAAAACATCATCGCCCGCGCGGTGATCATGTCTGGCGCCTATGAGCACAATTGGAAGAAACACACAGACAACCCAAGTGCCGAACTTGATGCGGCCTTTGATCGTTGGCAAAATCAATTGCCGCTGTACAACCAACGTCTGTCCAATCTGTCTGCAACCGTCGTGCGTCCGCAATTGGGCGAAGTGCCCCGCCGCGTGCGCGATGGCCGTGCCAATCATGATTATGTGGCCGCAAAACTAGAGGCTACGCCTTTTTTGACAGTCCCCGACAAGTTGGAAAAAGAACTGCGTGCCCCTGATAGCTTGCAGTTTAACTTGGTGGATTTCAGCCGCAATGAAGCGCTTGCTTTCCAAGCCGCAGCAAAAGATCGAGGTGTTTCTGTACAGGTGTTTGGCCTGTCCACCGACAATGCGCGCGCCTTTTGGAATTGGAAATTCTTGGGCGAAACACCTGATTTGCCCAAAACACGTGAAATGCTGTCAAAGGCCTGTGACACCCGCTTGCCTGCGCGCTTAAAGCAAAACGATCTAGACTATATTTCAAACGCTTTGATCGAAGCCGCAGCGGCGGCGAAATCATTGGCTCAAGCTGCCGAGTAGTCTGTAAAAATTGCACAAATCGAACGTCGTGCGGATCAACTGCGCGGCGTTTTACGCTAAAAGTTTCAATTGTCCATCAAGCCACGGGCAAGCCTCTATAACGGGCTGGACCAATTGTGCATTGATCAAAGGCCGCAATTGCCCCGCTATTTCAGCGGCCATATCTTCCATCCCGTCTTTGCGTACCGAGACCGAAATACCCCGCGACATCGGCGCGAAAGGCAGAGGGTGGACTTCGATTTCATTGGCGTAGCGCCCAGCATGTTGCGCGCCAAGAGCTGTCAAGATCGTCCAGCCTACACCGCCTGCAACCATGGCCATCATCGCGCGGTAGCTGTCCATTTCAAACCGATGCGACAGATGAAACCCTTGGTGCGACAAATGCGTGGCAAGTTCGCGCCCCATCGCATGGCGACGCGTGTATTCGATGAAAGCCACGCCCTGTAGGTCATCTAAAGACGCGCCCATCCCTTTGGGCGTGACTGCGACAAAGGGATCGGTCAAAAGCGGATGCGAGATGATCCAATCCGCAGCAGAAAATTCAGCGGCAACAATCACATCTAGGCTACGGTGTTCCAAGTGATCCAACAAACGGTGTGACGGCCCCGTTTCCAATTCAAAGCGCGTATGCGTCAAAGACCCCGCCATATTCGATAAAAGGCTTGGGGTCACGGAAGCTTCGAAATCTTCAATCATTCCAAGACGCAAAGAACTGAGTTGCGACAGATCAAGTCCTGCGATTTCGGATCGTGCATGGGAGGCTTCGCTGACAATCGTCAAAGCCCGTCGCCGCAAAATACGCCCTGCAGGTGTCAGGGTCATCGGGCGTTCGCGACGGTTTAGCACCTCAGTTCCAAGGGCCGTTTCTAAATTTGACAATTGTTGCGACACCGAGGATGGCGATGCCCCCAATCGTTTGGCAGCTGCCGAAACGGAGCCTTCGTCAGCCGCGGCAAGGAAGACTTCTAATCCCCAAAGACTAAGCCGTGCGGCAGTATCATTCATTCCGAAACCCTTTGTATCTCTGATTGCACGCTAGGGCGATATGGGCAGGCTGTCAGCCCCTAGCTGTGCTGTGAGGGGGAAATATAGAAAAAGCCGCAAATCACTGCGGCTTTTCAGGTCTTTGGGCTGGCAAAGACTCTAGGTGATCTTTGATAGTTTTTCTTGCAACTCTGCCAATTGTTGTTTGATCGTTGCCAGATCTTCTTTGTCACGTGCTGCATCGTCATCTTTGGGCGCGGAGGCGGATTGGGGTGGCCAAACGCCAGACATGCCGCCTGTCATCGCTTTTAAAAACACTTCTTGTTGTGCTTGCAGAGCTTCCATACCGGGGATCTTGGGTATCCCAGCGCCGATGTTATCCATCATGCCAGCAGGCCCACCACGTAGCATTTCAAAGCTTTGCGCCAAGAATTGCGGCACCACAGAATTGACTTCGGTCGTGTAGCTGCGCACCAAATCCGTTAAGACATCAAGTGGCAAAACGCTTTCGCCTTTGCTTTCGTTTTCGGCGATGATTTGGAGCAAATATTGACGGGTTAGATCATCGCCCGACTTGAGGTCAATGATTTGCACATCGCGCCCTTCGCGAATGAAAACCGATATATCATCAAGGGTTACATAGTCAGACGTTTCGGTATTGTAGAGCCTGCGCGACGCATATCGCTTGATCAAAAGCGTCTCGTTTTTGCTGTCTGACATGGGCTCGCCTTTCTAAGTTTCGCGTTTAAAGAGACTATGCCTGCGCAGAATGAAAAGCAAAAGAAAAGGCGGGGAAATAGAAAATCAACCGTGAGCGAGAGCTAGAAATAGCAAAGCAGGCCCGCTGAAATAAGGGGCCTGCTTTTTAAACGTGTGATCGCGAAAGATGCGTCAGCTTATTTCGCTGTCGCTGTCGCTTTTTTCGTCGCTTTGGTTACTTCTTCAGTCGCTTTTTTGGCAGCTGCGGTCACGTCTTCGCTCATGTCTTTGCCCGCGGCAAGCATCAGTTCGACTGTTTCCATTTGCACTGTTTTCGCAACTTCTGCGAAAGCGGCCATGTTTTCGGCAGCAAATTCAGCCTGCGCAGAAGCGAAATCTGTCAAAGCTTTGGTGTAATCTGTTGGTTCGTCTTTGACGGCTGTTATATCAGACACTTTTGCCAAAGTTTCTTTTGTCCATTTGGCTGAAATCTCGGAAGATTTCTCCGCTGCAGAAATAGCAACCTTGGACATTTTATCGCCAAGTGAAGCATTGGTTTTAAAACCGTCTTGAAATGCAGTCATGTCGACTGGGAACGCGCCCATCATGTCTTTCATCATTTTTGTAAAATCGTCATTCGCGGCCATGGTGTAATCTCCTGAACTTATGTTCTGTGCGGAGGCGTCTGAGGGAATTCTCAAACAGATCCGCTTGTATCGCAGCAACAATATACGTGCTGCAGTGCAGCATTTCAAGTGAAGTTTCTGCATTGCAGCATTTGATTGCCAAAACTCAAGCTTAGCAAAGCCTTAGCCGCCTTTCACATAGGTTCCAGGCGCGTCACCTAAAACCGAAGCGCCAGAATCGCCAATGCGACGCGCAGGAATCAATGGGCCTGACTGCGGTTTGAGCCATGCGTCCCAAGTGGGCCACCAACTGCCTTTGGTAAAGTCAGCGCCTTTCTTCCAAGCCTCAGCGGGCAAGGACATATCGGCATTCAGATAATGGCCGTATTTCAGCTTGCTGGGCGGATTTACGATGCCTGCGATATGTCCTGACTCAGAGAGGATAAAGGTTTTATCGGGCGATCCCATTTTCTGCACACCCGCGTAAGAACTGGTCCAAGCGGCAATATGATCTGTCTCGCAGCCAATAGCGCAAACAGGCACAGAAACATCTGACAGTTGTACAGTGTGATCGAGAACAGGAAATCCAGTGGTGGCCAAAAGATCACCTTGGCAGAGGTTTCGTAAATATTCGACAGCCATTTTTGCAGGCAAATTGGTGCTATCGCCGTTCCAGTACAGCAGGTCAAAGGCAGGCGGCGCCTCGCCCAACATGTAGGATCGAATGGCAGGCTGATAGATCAAATCATTGGCACGCAGGTATGAAAAGGTGCGCGACATGTAAAAGGATCGCATGATGCCCGCACGTGTGGCCTCTGCTTCGATCCCATCGACAAAATCGTCATCCAAAAAGACGCCTACCTCGCCTTGATCTGAAAAATCGGTCAAGGTTGTAAAAAAGGTGGCGGATCTCACAGATGTATCCTTGCGCTGCGCCATCAGTCCTAAGGCAATTGAAAGGGTCGTTCCCGCGATACAATAGCCCGTGACGTTGATCTGATCGCTGTGCGTAATCTGTTTGACTTGATCTATAGCGGTCAGGAAACCTTCGTCGATATAGGTGTCCATCCCCACCTGTGCATAGCTTTCATCGGGGTTCACCCAAGAGACTACAAACAGGGTATAGCCCTGATCGACAACCCATTTGATCAGAGAGTTTTTCTCTTTCATATCAAGGATATAAAACTTGTTTATCCATGGGGGAAAGATCAACAGGGGCGTTTCATGGACCTGCTCAGTCGTGGGCGCATATTGGATCAATTCGAACATGCGATTGCGAAACACAACTGACCCCTTGGTTGTGCCAAGATTGCGCCCGACCTCAAAGGCCTCTGTGTCCGCCAAGCTCACCACAACTTCACCGTCGTTGTTTTCCACATCGCGCACAAGGTTTTCCAGCCCCGCCACCAAACTATCGCCATTGGTCGCCACAGCTTGTTCCAAGGCGTCAGGGTTGGTGGCCAGAAAATTGGTTGGGGCCAGCATATCGACGATCTGTTTGGCAAAATAATCCATACGCTTGCGGTCGGTCGCGTTCAGCCCTTCGATATCCTGCACGGCCTGTGTCATGGCCTGCGCATTGGACAAATACTGTTGTTTAACGAAATTAAAGTAGGGATGCGTGTCCCATAAAGGATTGGAAAATCTGCGATCCTTTGGACCATCATCTGGCGCTGGCGTGTAATCGCCCTTGGCCAGCTTTGTCTGTGCCTCAGCCAGATGGGTCATGGTTTTACCCCAATATCCGATCTGATGTTCAATGATCTTCGCGGGATTGTTGATCATTTCCGCCACATAGGCCGATGACGCCTTGGCGAAAAGATCCTGACTTGGCCCTTGCAGCGCGACGGGTATAGGTTTTTTGCGGGCCATCGCGGCAATCAAACGGTTCGACAGAGCCTCGATTTTGGCGATATTGGCCGTCATAACATCCAAATCACGGCCCTTTGCATCATTTCCAGCATCGTCATGGGTTGTCATCTGGTCGCCCTCGCTTAAATTATTATGCACCTGCAGCAATTTAATATATCATACAAACGAATTGCCTATACACTCCTTAAAGAGAGCACGAAGGCGCAGCGTTTCCAAGTGGCAAGCGCGAGATAGGCCGAAGATTTCGGCAGAACGGAGACCAAGATGCGGTTAATGGCGAGCTACGATTTGATGGAAACCCTCCGCACCACCAACCAATGGTTGGGGGCGTCTGCACAAGCTATGGGTGCCTATCCTGCGGCCGCTTTGATGCCAAACCCTGCCCTGCAATGGCTGGCAGCATGGGGAGAAGTCACAGAACGGTCCTTTTCTCGCATGGCGACAAAACCTGACTGGGGCATCACCACAGTTGTCGGTGAAGATGGCCGCGATCATTTGGTCGATATCGATATCGAAGTGAACAAGGCTTTCGGCGATCTGGTGCATTTCAAGGTACAAGGACGTGAGGAAATGCCGCGCAAAGTCTTATTGGTCGCGCCCATGTCTGGCCATTACGCGACCTTGTTGCGTTCAACCGTGATCTCGCTGCTACCCGATTGTGAACTGTATATCACCGATTGGCACAATGCGCGTGACATCCCCGTGTCCGAAGGCAAGTTTGATGTGGAAGATTACACATTATACCTTGTTGAATTTATGAAACATTTAGGGCCAGACATTCACGTCATTGCCGTCTGCCAGCCCGCACCTTTGACATTAGCTGCCACGGCCTATTTGGCGCAAGACGATCCCAAAGCGCAGCCTAGATCACTCACCTTGATCGGCGGACCGATCAATCCAGACGCTGCGCCCACGGATGTGACCGACTTTGGGCGGAGCGTCACCATGGGCCAGCTTGAACACAGCATGATCCAACGCGTTGGTTTTAAATACAAAGGCGTTGGTCGCAAAGTCTATCCGGGACTTTTGCAGCTTTCGTCTTTTATTTCGATGAACGCCGAAACCCATGCCACAGCATTCAGCGATCAGATCAATCGCGCGGCCAAAGGTGAGGCGAGCGACCATGACCGCCACAATAAGTTCTATGATGAATATCTGGCAGTGATGGACATGACTGCTGAATTCTATCTATCGACCGTAGACCGCATCTTTAAAGGCTTGGAAATCGCGAAGAATGAATTCGTGGTCGCAGGCAAAAAAGTCGACATCGGCCAAATCACCAATGTCGCCGTAAAAGCGGTTGAAGGCGAAAAAGACGATATTTCCGCCCCCGGCCAATGTGTTGCTGCGCTTGATTTATGCACTGGACTGCCTGACAGCAAAAAGGCTTTTCACCTTGAGCCTGGTGCGGGCCACTACGGCATCTTTGCAGGTAAAAGCTGGCGCAATAACATTCGCCCGCTGGTGTTAGATTTCATCGACGAAAACGCGGGCTGACGCAATCTTCACGGTCTCGATGGCCCTTGGTGTTTAACGCAACAGTAAGGGCGCTTCTATATCGAGCCAATCTAGCAATGCCTTCGTCAAGGCGTTTGGCGCCTCTAGCATTGGTAGATGCCCTGCCCCGTGCAGCAAAACATAGTCAGCGCGCGCCATAAGTTCGGCCATAAATTCTTGGCGACGAGGCGGCACTAAGGTGTTTGCAGCCCCGCCGATCACCATGCATGGCAAACGCGCGCGACGCAGGACATTTTGAAAATCAGGGCGGCGCTGCATGATCTTGGTCTGGCGCAGATAGGCTTCTGTGCCTATTTCCAAAGCCATATCAATCCAGTGATCCCGAATGGCATTGCGGTGCGGGCTTTCGGCCAAAGTGGTGCTGGGCAATTCTTCTAACAGCACTTCCCCCAAACGTCCCGCTTTGGCGCGCACCAAACGTGGTTCTCGTGCAGCGGCCGCAGTTGGTGTTTCGCCTTGCGCTGATGCACAGATCAGCGCCAAACGGGTCACGCGGCTTGGAGCGCGGCGCAAGATTTCAGTGGCAACAGTCGCACCCAAATCATGGCCCGCAACAGCAAATTTAGGCGGTGCATGCGCCAAAACGAATTCCGCTATGTCTTCTAAAGTTTCCCCCAACAAAGGGGCAACCTGCACCGATCTATTGCGGCTTAAAGCGGGGATCTGATCTACGAAAACCCGCCCATCCGACATAAATCCGGGGATAAGCACAACTGGTTCGTTCATCTTGGTTTGCGCCTTTTTTCCATCAATTGCGCCCAGAATGCGAAGGATTGCCACGGGGTCAAGCCAGCTCAGCGTTTTGCGGCTACAAATCGCCGAGACTATGGCGATCGCTGTGTATTATGCCTCAAGTGCAGACAAAACTTCACTCAGCGCCGCTTCAATTTGCGTCAAACAACTGGGGCTGGAAAAACTGTGATCGGCCCCTTTAACAAAGGACAAACGCAGATCATCGCCGTCGATGTGATCGAGCAGCTTCAAAGCAACGGCGCGATCAACGGAGGTGTCCTGCGTGCCTTGCAACAACCGCACAGGGAAAGGGGCAGGCAAAGGGCTGCGCAAGACTAGATTTTGCCGTCCATCTTCGATCAAGCGCTTGGTGATCGGATAAGGTGCGCCGTAATCTGATGGCAGCAGCACCACACCTGTGCTGTTCAATTCCGCGAGTTGATCTTCAGAAAACCCTGCAAACATACTGTCTTCGGTGAAATCAGGGGCGGCTGCGATACCTATCAGCCCTGCGATCTTGTCTGTAGGCAGACGCTGGGTCAAAAGCAAAGAAATCCATCCCCCCATGGATGACCCCACCAAAATTTGCGGACCTGATGTCAACTGCGTGATTGCAACCTGTGCGTCCTCGGCCCAATCGCCAATACAGCCTTGTTGAAATTCGCCTGAACTTTGCCCGTGGCCAGAATAATCAAAGCGCAAAAACGACCGCCCCTGAGATTTGGCCCAAACCTCTAAAGCCACAGCTTTGGTGCCTTCCATATCGGACATAAAGCCGCCTAGGAAAACCACGCCAACCCCAGTGCCTTCGGTTCTGTGATAGGCAATTTTGCGCCCTGAGGGCGTTTCAAGAAACTCTGTCATCGCTCGCTCCGTATATCTGTATACTCGGTATCAAGGCCGACCGCTGTTTGCAATTGTGAGCCAGCATCAAAATGGGTTGACTTGCCCCTTTTGTAAGACCAAAAAGCGGGCGAACACAGACCCGCAACCGGGCGCTTGGTAGGCGCCAAAATGACGAGGAGAGCCCAAATGGCCCAAGTCAAACTCACCCTTCCAGATGGTTCAATCCGCGAATATGACGCAGGCATCACGCCCGGCGAAGTGGCTGCTGACATTTCTAAGTCTTTGGGTAAAAAAGCAATCTCCGCAACTGTCGATGGCAATCACTTTGATTTACAATGGCCTATCCATGCGGATGCGTCTTTGGCGATCCACACATTGCAAGATGACGATCAAGCGCTTGAACTGATCCGTCACGATCTGGCGCATATCATGGCGCGCGCCGTGCAAGCGATCTGGCCTGATGTCAAAGTCACCATCGGCCCTGTGCGCGACTATGGCTGGTTCTACGACTTTGATCGCAAAGAGCCATTCACACCCGAAGATTTGGGCACCATCGAAGCCGAGATGAAAAAAATCATCAATGCGCGCGATGACGTCAAAACCGAAACTTGGGACCGCGCCCGCGCCATCAAACATTACGAGGATGCAGGCGAACCCTTCAAAGTCGAGCTGATCAACAAGATCCCCGAAGGCGAAGACCTGCGCATGTATTGGCATGGCGATTGGCAAGATCTGTGCCGTGGGCCGCATTTGCAAAACACAGGCCAAGTGCCTGCGGACGGGTTTAAATTGACCCATGTTGCAGGGGCCTACTGGCTTGGCGACAGTTCACGCCCGATGTTGCAGCGTATTTACGGCGTGGCCTTCAAAAACCGCAACGATCTAAAAGCGCATATGACGATGCTGGAAGAAGCCGCCAAACGTGACCACCGCAAGTTGGGCCGCGAAATGGACCTGTTCCACATGCAAGAAGAAGCGCCAGGTCAGATTTTTTGGCATCCGAATGGCTGGAAAATCTACACACAATTGCAAGACTACATGCGCCGCATGCAAGAGGCCGACGGCTATGTCGAAGTGAACACGCCACAGGTTGTGGATCGCAAGCTGTGGGAAAAATCGGGCCACTGGGAAAACTACCAAGAAAACATGTTTATCGTTGAAGTCGACGAAGAACATGCCCGCGAAAAGGCCATCAATGCGCTGAAACCAATGAACTGCCCCTGTCACGTGCAGGTGTTCAACCAAGGCCTGAAATCCTATCGCGACCTGCCCTTGCGCATGGCCGAATTTGGCTCGTGTAATCGCTATGAGCCCTCAGGCGCATTGCACGGCATTATGCGTGTGCGCGGCTTTACCCAAGATGATGCGCATATTTTCTGTACAGATGATCAAGTCGAAGATGAAACCAAGAAATTCGTGACGTTTTTGGCGAAAGTCTATGCGGATCTTGGTTTTGATCAGTGGAAAGTCAAACTGTCCACCCGCCCAGAAAAACGTGTTGGGTCTGAAGAAAGCTGGGATGCTGCCGAGGCGGCTTTGGCCAACGGGATCAAAGCGGCGGGCTATGAGTATGAAATCCAAGAAGGCGAAGGGGCGTTTTACGGGCCTAAGTTGGAATTCGTTTTGACCGATGCGATTGGCCGCGACTGGCAATGTGGCACGCTGCAAATTGATCCGAACTTGCCCGAACGTCTGGATGCAAGCTATGTCGGGCAAGATGGCAATAAGCACCGCCCCTTGATGTTGCACCGCGCTGTTTTGGGCTCATTCGAACGTTTCATCGGCATCTTGATCGAATCCCATGCGGGTAAATTGCCCTTCTGGCTGGCCCCGCGTCAGGTGGTTGTTGCGACGATTATTTCGGATGCAGATGACTATGTTCATGATGTGGTCGCGCAACTGCGTGCCGCAGGTGTGCGCGCCGAAGCAGACACCCGCAATGAAAAGATCAATTACAAGGTGCGCGAGCATTCTTTGGGCAAGGTTCCTGTAATATTGGCTGTCGGTGCACGTGAGGTCGAAGAGAAAACTGTTTCAGTTCGACGCCTCGGTGAGAAACAAACATCGGTCTCGGGCTTGGACGACTTGATCGCGCAACTCAAGATCGAAGCAACTGCACCCGACCTTGCATAAACGATAAGCTATTGAAAAAAAAAGAAGCGGCCCTCATTCAGGGTCGCTTTTTTCATGACCATTCACAAGCAATACACATTTTCGTTTGTTTCATTTTCTGACACACACGTGGGACACGACCCTGTGACTGGTCTGTTACAACCCTTGTCGCCCATCATGCCTTTACCGCCAAATCTGGCGCAAACGCATGAAACTTTGGGAGATACCTCATGTCTAAACACACAAAATCAATCGCACTCGCTGGCGCTCTTGCTGCTGCTTTGTCTGCTCACGCAACAACGGCTGCAGCCGAAGGCGCAACCGAAAAATGCTACGGCGTTTCACTTGCAGGTGAAAATGATTGTGCAGCAGGTCCAGGCACAACTTGCGCAGGCACCTCGACAGTTGATTACCAAGGCAACGCTTGGTCGTTGGTCCCAGCGGGCACATGTGAAACAATGGAATTGCCAGCAGGCATGGACGATATGATGCGCAAAGGGTCGTTGGAACCACTTGATCGCGACATGGCGTCCTAAGCACGCCAGAGCTGCCGCCCCCGTTGCGGCAGCTCACTTTCTGATCAAAAAGACAAGGGGGGAAGCAATGACACATATCGAACAATCACTGCCAAATTCTGTGGGGGTGGGCTATAAACCGCAGCACTTTTCCGATATTTTGGCAGGTGCAGCCCCTGTCACATGGCTTGAAATCCATGCCGAAAATTACATGGGCGCAGGCGGACGCCCCTTGGCGCAACTACGCGCCTTATCTGACCATTTTCCCCTCTCTGTTCACGGTGTTGGCCTGTCGATCGGCGGAGAAACCCGCCTTGATCCAGACCACCTAGGACGGTTGAAGTATCTCAATGACTGGCTGCAGCCTGCGTCTTTTTCCGAACACCTTGCTTGGTCCACGCATGATATGGGTTTTTATAATGACCTTTTGCCCCTGCCCTATACCGAGACAACGCTGAGAACAGTTTGCGATCACATCGACGAGGTTCAAAACACGCTTGGGCGACAAATGTTGCTGGAAAACCCCTCCAGCTATTTGGCGTTTGCAGAAAGCACTCTGAGCGAAGTTGACTTCCTAGCCGAGGTGACAAAGCGCACAGGTTGCGGATTGCTGCTGGATGTAAACAATGTCTTTATCTCTGCGACAAATCTACAAATGGATGCGCGCGCTTATATAGATGCCTTCCCGCTTGCAGCTGTCGGCGAAATCCATCTGGGTGGACATGATGAGGATATCGACGATCACGGCGCACCACTGTTGATTGACAGCCACGGACGCGAAGTTGCCGACCCTGTCTGGGCGCTTTATCAGCATACAATTGCCAAAAGCGGCCCCAAACCGACCTTGATTGAATGGGATACAGATGTGCCTGAATGGTCTGTTTTGACAGCCGAAGCCCAACGCGCAGCCGATCTTTTGACACCAGTTTCCGCATGACACAGACGATAAGCCAAAAACAATTCATCTCGGCTGCGATGGATCCCAATAAACCCGTTCCACAGGGCATCGTCGGTCCCGATGGGGGCGCTGCCCCAAAGCGGTTCGCGGTTTACCAAAATAATATCATGGTTGGCCTGAAAGCGGCGATGCAAGATGGGTTTCCTGCAGTAGAATCGCTTGTCGGCAAAGATTTTTTCGCGGCGATGACAGATATCTACATTCGTAAGACCCCACCTCGGTCACCCATTTTGGCACTGTATGGCGCAGAATTTGCCCAGTTTATTGCGCAATTCCAACCCGCCGCCGGCCTGCCCTATTTGGCTGAAGTCGCCACCCTCGAATACGCGTTGCGGCGCAGTTATCATGCAGCGGACGCCGCCCCCATAGCTGCTGAAAGCTTTGAAAACCCGAATGTATTTTCAGCGCGCGTACAGTTCGCCCCCGCGATGTTAGTCCTCAGGTTTAAGTTTCCAGCCTGCGACATCCGTAGGGCGGCACTGGGCGGCCCCAAACCGACCGCGCAGGCACAAGATGTCATCATCACGCGACCTGATCTAGATCCTATAGCCACAGCATTTCCAAGTGGCACGGCCAAAATCATCGAAGCCCTGCAAGCAGGAATGCCCTTGGGCGAGGCCATCGAAGTCGCGCCAGACAGCCTAGATTTAACCACATTTATCAGCACGCTCATCTCGGGGGCCGCCATCACAAAATTGGAGTACGACCATGTTTGATCGCTTAGATCGTTTTACTGCGCGCCACCTTCCACTGTTAGCGCGGTTCGTATTTGCAGCGGTTTTGGCACGCTATTTTTGGGCCTCAGCTTTGACCAAATTGGACGGAGTCTTCACCCCTTCCCTTGGGGCTTACGCACAAATTTTCCCGCGCCAAATGGAGGCCGCAGGCTATGATGTTTCCGCCTTTGGCGCGTTTCATTGGCTGGTCATTATGGCAGGCACATATGCAGAATTCATCTTGCCAGCCTTGTTGATCATCGGGCTCGCCACGCGCCCCGCAGCCTTGGGGATGATCGGATTTATCGTGGTGCAAAGCGTGACTGACATTGTGGGCCATGGCGCGGATGCGGCCACGATTGGTGCATGGTTTGACCGCGCTTCAGACGCGCTGATTTTGGATCAACGCGCCTATTGGGTGCTCGGTTTATTAACTTTGCTCGGGCTTGGTGCTGGCCCAGTATCACTGGATGCCATCGTTAAAAAGCGCATAGGCAAAAGGGTTTAGACGCCCAATTCGGCCTGAACATCCTTGCCCCACCCTAAGAAAAGTGCGCCGTCTTTTTCAATAACGGGCCGCTTCATCAAAGTCGGGTGTTCAGATAATAAGTCCAATGGCGGACGGGCGCGTTCCGCCTCGGATAGGCCCCGCCATGTCGTGGAGCGCGTATTGACCAAAGCGTCGCCAAATTGCGCATAGAACCGTTTTAAATCTGACGCAGGCAATGGGTTTGCGCGAATATCTGAGATGTCGACAGCCAGAGTTTTAGCCGCTTTACGGCATGTATCGCAGGCTTTGATCCCATAAAGTTTAGTCATAGCGCAGTCCTTGTTTTCTGGTTTTTTCACTGATTATGGCTCTTTTAGCCCATGTTACGTGCAAAAATCAGCCCAAAATCACGCTTTTTCTCGTCAAATTGCAGCGTTACAATTTTGTGGCTTGAGTTTTTTCACGGTTGCGGCACAGTTTAAGGGTGACTGCCACTTTCTATATAAGACGCTCCTTTTCGGAACCGGCTTCCAAAATAAGACTGTGCATCGCCGGTTACCGCACGCTGCGGCAAAGATATTGAGAGGATACGACCCATGCCCACTGGCACTGTAAAATGGTTTAACACAACAAAAGGTTTCGGCTTTATTGCACCTGACGGCGGAGGCAGTGACGTATTTGTTCACATCTCTGCGGTTGAGCGTGCAGGAATGACAGGTTTGGCAGACAATCAAAAGATTTCATTTGAACTGAGCGAAGGTCGCGATGGCCGATCTTCTGCGACGGATTTGCAAGCGCTTTAAGACGCCTGCTATGACTTGAATTCACTTGGCTCCCATCGCATGAAGGGGGCCATTTTCTATGTAAGGATCCCCCCATGCCGACGATTCTATGTTTTGGCGATAGCAATACTTATGGCACCCCGCCCATATCAGACTTGGATCACATCCAACCCCGTATGGCGCAGCGCTGGCCCATAGGCATGGCCGAAAAACTAGGCTGGACCTTGATAGAAGAAGGATTGCCAGGGCGTACTTTTCAGTATCCTTGCCCGATGATGGGGCCACATATGGATGGGCGCGTAGGGCTATTTATGGCGCTTGAAAGTCATGGGCCACTTGATGCTGTTGTGATTATGTTGGGCACCAACGATCTGAAAGCACATTTTGAGGCGAGCCCAAGTGATGTTGTCGCGGGCGCTTCATTTTTTCTGGATGTCTGCCTGTCTGATGAAATGCAAGCGCGCCATGGTGGTTTTGAACCGATCATTATTGCGCCACCACTTTGCGCCGAAATCAGCCCTTTGGCAGATGAGTTTGCGGGGGCCGCATCTAAAACAGCACAAGTCACAGCTGGCCTGAAAGCCCTGTGCGAGGCGCGGGACATAGCTTTTTTCGATGCTGGAAGCGTTGTCAAAACATCGACCGTAGATGGCATTCATTTGAATGAAGAGGCACACGCCCGCTTAGGCGTCGCAGTGGCTGACTTTATCACATCTGAAGTACAAGAAGACTAAAACGGATCAAGGGTGAGCACTCACTCACCCTTGACCACGACTTAAGTTACAGCACGTGTAATCCATAGGCCGACTGACGCCGAAAGCCCTGTCAAAACACCTCCCCAAACCACATCTATCGCCACCATCGTAGGATCCCAGCGGGTCAAAGTTGCGTAATTTGTGAATTCATATGTGCCGTAGGCCATCATCCCTAACAAAGCCGCTTTCCAAAACACGCTGGTTAAGCTGCCTGCATCCATCGCCGGCCATGATACAAAGAACAAAACGCCCCCAATGTAGGCCAGATAAAACACGGCAGCTGGACCGATCCGAAAATCATCCAACAACCAATCGTTGAGATGCGTCTCGAAAACTGGCCGCAGGACGTTTTTCAAAAAAACAGCGTCCACGCCCAAGAAAACCACGACGGTCGAAATGTATAGTATTATGATCTGCATATCGTCTCCTGTTCGGTAAGGCTACGCATCAGATCAAGTCTTGGATCACATGCCGTCGTAAGAATTCGGGCTTTTCCCCAAAGGAATACGCGCGGAATATGTGGGGGCCATACGCTGTGCAACCTTGCGATGGATCACAGGCGCGTCCGAATAACCTGTCGCATTGGGCACACCGCAGCAAACGACGCCCATGTAGCGGATCGGTTGCGTGCCTGCGGGACAAAAGTTTTCAACGCCTTTTTCGTAAGCGAACAATGTAACGCTTGGACTGTAGGCTTGTGTGCTGTCTGCAAATGCAGCCCCAGACAGTCCGACCATTGCCACTGCAGCTAAAAAAGATTTCACGACCATTTTCCTACTCCAAACATAACCGAGCTTTGCTCATATGCACAAAAGTTACTCCACAAGGTGTGGTGGGTCAATTTTAGTTTACCACAAAACTGGCCGTATTGGTTCGATAGCTGCAACAATGTGCCCGATCTGATTGCTTTGTCTTAGCTCAAGATCAAATCACGCTTTGCGCATAAATTCGACTAGGTCACACTTTGGATCAGACGCACGCACAGGCTGACGACCAAGTTCTGTCCAATCATCGGGATCGAATTCGGGAAAATGCGTGTCAGCTTCTGCGATCTCAAGGTCGACTTCGGTAATCAAAAGCCGGTCAGCCATGGGCAGCATCGCTTTGTAGATCCCAAACCCGCCCATGCCATAGATACGGCGATAATTGTGTTGCGTCGCATATGCGATGGCTTCGGGCAGCGTGGTGAACACATGGTCATGATCAACACCCTGTGATGAGACCACCAAGTTTAATCTATTTTTCAGAGGCTTAAACGGAAGGCTATCCCATGTGTTGCGCCCCATAATACAAGCGCCCCCCAAGGTTTCGCGTTTAAAAAACGCCAAATCTTCTGGGGCATACCAAGGGATTTCATTGCCTTTGCCAATCGCGCCATTGCGATCACGTGCGACGATCAATGTGATCATGATGCTCTCCTGAAATTGGGCACTTATACGGCCACTGGGGCTTTGATCATCGGATCTGGGTCGTAGTTGAGAACTTCAAAATCCTCGTATTTGAAATCGAACAAGGATTTTACATCAGGGTTCAATCGCAGTTGCGGCAAGGGTTTGGGTTTGCGTGACAACTGCAATTCGACCTGTTCCATATGGTTGGAATAGATATGTGCATCGCCAATAGAATGAACAAAATCACCAGGTTCATAGCCTGTGACCTGTGCAAGCATCAGCAAAAGCATGGAATAGGATGCAATGTTAAACGGGACACCAAGGAACATATCTGCAGAACGCTGGTACAATTGCAGGTGTAGCTTCCCGCCGAGAATCTTCACCTGCCACAAAGTATGACAAGGAGGTAAAGCCATATTGGGCACATCCGCGGGATTCCACGCAGAGACCATCAAGCGGCGGCTGTCTGGCGAATGTTTGATCATATCCAAGAGGTTTTGGATCTGGTCAACAGAATTGGCGATAAACAGCGGTTCGCCATTCAAGGTCTCGTTGGTTTTTTCCAATGCGGGGAAACGGCGCCACTGATGGCCATAAACGGGGCCAAGATCCCCATTCTCATCCGCCCATTCATTCCAAATCGAAACACCATTGTCTTGCAGGTATTTGACATTGGTATCGCCCGTCAAAAACCACAAAAGTTCGTGCATAATCGACCGCAAATGTAGTTTTTTGGTCGTCACCAGTGGAAAACCATCGGCCATAGAATAGCGCGCTTGCAATCCAAAATAAGAGGTGGTGCCAGTGCCAGTGCGATCAATTGTGCGTTCGCCCTTGTCCAAAATCAACTGCAATTGGTCGTGATACTGCTGCACTTGTCGTCTCCCATTTGGCTCTTGGGTATTTGTACGGTGAAATTCATCAGACTAAAAGTGCAAAGGGGCTTCGCGAGCTTCGCTCTGGATGTTTTGACTGCCCTTGTTACTATCCCCCAAAATAAAGGAGCATCACATGAAATATCTACACACGATGGTACGCGTTAAAGATCTTGAAAAAACAATGGCGTTTTTTGAATTGCTCGGATTAAAAGAAACGCGCCGCATCGATAATGAAGCTGGGCGTTTTTCATTAATTTTCATGGCCGCAGAGGGTGATGAGGATTGTCCCGTCGAATTGACATATAACTGGGATGGCGATGATGCTTTGCCGTCAGATAGCCGTCACTTCGGGCATTTGGCCTATGGTGTTGAAAATATTTATGAAACTTGCCAACGCTTGCAAGACAATGGCGTGATCATCAACCGCCCGCCGCGTGATGGGCATATGGCATTTGTGCGCTCACCTGACAATATTTCGATTGAGTTGCTTCAGCTGGGCGACAGCTTGCCAGAACAAGAACCTTGGGCCTCTATGGGCAACACTGGTAGCTGGTAAGACCAAATTGCTGAGCGCAAATTGCGCATGGCGTTAGACATAAAAAAGGCGCTCTCGCTGTTGTGGCGGGGCGCTTTGTGGCATCTAGAATGTGGTTGGGTAGTGTGTAAGTGTTGTGTTTAAATTTGCGACGGACTGGACGTTCTGTCCATTATCGCGCCGTATGGTCGTTTAGTAGATGTAGCGGATTTGATCAGTCCAGTAGCGTTCGACTCGCCGCAATGATGTGTTGATTTCATCAATATGGCTCGGTGTTAGCACTGCCTTTTTCTCTAGACCTTCTGCGTGACGTTCGAACAATTCTGAGACTGTTTCAGACACATGGCGGCCTTTTTCTGTTAGCTTTACGCGCACAGACCTACGGTCAATTTCGCAGCGCTGGTGGTGCATATAGCCCATATCAACCAATTTCTTTAGATTATAGCTGACATTAGATCCCTGATAGTAACCACGGGATTTCAGTTCGCCCGCTGTGACTTCGTTTTCGCCAACATTAAACAGCAACAGGGCCTGAACGGCATTGATTTCCAAAACACCGACACGTTCGAATTCATCTTTGATAACATCAAGAAGAAGTCTGTGCAGACGTTCGACCAAAGAAAGGGCTTCTAGGTATTGCCCCATAAAGCTTGCTTCATTGGGTTTTGTGATCGCGGAATGCATACTCATTAGGTACTCCATCGTTAGTATGTAGGAGTTTAATTTGCCTGCAATTCCCCAAAATTCTGTTAAATGACGCGACTTTTTTTAGGGAAATTTTCCGCAGTTCCAAACTATTAATGAGTATTCATATATATGAATAAAAACAGGGTGTTATGTTAACCATAATAGGCTACATTACCCCCCCATGCGCCACGCCTTTGTCAGCCGCAAAAGCCAGCATGCGATCTAGGGTCGGCTTTAGTTCAACAGGAACCTCATGTTGCCCTGTCGCCCATGCCAAAAGATCCTGATCATGCTCGGACATGAGCATTTCAAAATCATCCAATTCTTGCGGTGTCATCTTGTGCAAATGCGCATCTGCATAGCCGCCAACCAACAGATCCATTTCTTTAATACCACGCCGCCAAGCACGGATTTTCAGGCGCTTCAAACGGTGTTCATGCGTCTCATCGACACGAGGGGATTGAGATTGCTGTGACATTGATATCTCCATTTTGTCTTGTTTTTGCACTTTGATCTGAAGATGCGCAAGGGACGTCTTGGCGCAAGTGCGACGCAAGGCTATCAAAGGGCGAACGCAATTGTCCCAAAGGTCCTGATATGCCATTCCTGTCCGATACGCTTGCCCGTGTAAAACCATCCCCGACCATTGCCGTGAGCACCAAAGCGCAAGAGCTGAAAGCTGCTGGTAAAGATGTGATTGGTCTGGGCGCAGGCGAACCTGATTTTGACACCCCTGAAAACATCAAAGACGCGGCGAAACGTGCCATTGATGCGGGCAAAACCAAGTACACAGCTGTAGATGGTATCATTGAGTTAAAACAGGCAATCTGCGCAAAACTCAAGCGTGACAATGGCTTAGACTATGAGCCCAAACAGGTGTCTGTCTCCTCAGGCGGCAAACAGGTTTTGTACAACGCACTGATGGCCACTTGTAATGAGGGCGATGAAGTGATCATCCCAGCCCCCTACTGGGTCTCCTACCCCGATATGGTTTTACTGGCTGGCGGCACGCCTGTTGCGGTCGAAGCAACATTGGCCAACAACTTTAAAATGACAGCAGAGCAACTGGAAGCGGCCATCACGCCAAAAACAAAATGGCTGATTTTCAACTCGCCTTCGAATCCCACAGGCGCGGGCTATACCCATGATGAATTGAAAGCCCTCACAGATGTCTTGCTGCGCCACCCTCATGTTTGGGTGATGACCGATGACATGTACGAACATCTGGCCTTTGATGGCTTCAAGTTTTGCACCCCTGCGCAAGTGGAACCCAAGCTTTACGACCGCACATTGACCATCAATGGAGTCTCGAAAGCCTATGCGATGACGGGCTGGCGCATTGGCTATGCAGCAGGCCCATTGGAATTGATCGGAGCCATGCGCAAAGTGCAATCGCAGTCCACGTCTAACCCCTGTTCCGTATCACAATATGCAGCGGTCGAGGCCTTGAACGGACCGCAAGATTATTTATCTGCGAACAATGAGGTGTTTGTGCGCCGCCGCAATCTGGTGGTCGGCATGCTAAATGATATCGAAGGCGTCACTTGCCCGACACCTGAGGGCGCTTTCTATGTCTACCCTGATATTTCAGGCTGTATCGGCAAGACATCTAAAGCGGGCACTTTGATCGAAAATGACGAAATTTTCGCAACGGCTTTGTTGGAAGAAACCGGCGTCGCAGTGGTCTTTGGCGCGGCTTTTGGATTGTCTCCCAATTTCCGCGTTTCTTATGCCACATCAGATGATGCGTTATTAGACGCCTGCACACGCATTCAAACCTTCTGCGCAGGTTTAAGCTAACACGCCCTAGAAACTCTGAGATGGGGCTGTTAGCATGGTCCCATCGCAGCGCATCACTGCCGCGCCCCTTGGTAAAACCATAGTAAATATAGAGACTTTAAATGAGCGCAGACCTGCCCGACTATTACTTTCGTGTGCGCGAAAACGGCGCTTTTGTGTTCCGTGTTGACACAGAAAACCGTCAACGACGGATCGAAATGGATCAGATCGCCGTCGTCAATATCAAGAACGGCGATGTAAAACCTCATGGTGGCCGCGACCTGTCTGCCGCCGATATGCAAGCTATTGATACATGGATGGCGGATCGTGTGGCGCTATTGGCGCAGCGCGATATCGATGACATTCACCGTGCTGTGGATTACCTCAACCTGACAACGCATTGGGCGCAATCGCGTGCAACACCTGAACAGCTTGAAAATGTAACAGATGCGATTTTGATGGCGATGCACGACCTGCGCACGGTTTTGGTGCGCAAAAAAGCTGATCGCATTCTGAACAAAGAGACTTGAAGCAGGGTAAAGCCCGCTTCAAACCTTGTTTAGTCAACTGTTGTCAGGCGCGATTTGATCAACCAAAAACGCCAGCCCATAAGTACCCAAGCGGCACTTAGCCCGACCAAAAGTCCGATCCAAACGCCAGATGCGCCCCAATCGACGACGAATCCCAAGACATAGGCGATGGGCAAACCGATGCCCCAATATGACAGGCTGGCCAACCACATAGGGATCGCCGTGTCTTGCAAGCCACGCAGCAAAGATAGGGCAATCACTTGTCCCCCATCTGAGAATTGAAACAGCGCTGAAAAGATCAAAAGCGTTGCACCAATCTGCAAAACCTCCAAACGTGCGGGTTCATCTGGCGCAATAAAGACGCCGATCAATTGCTCTGGAAAGGCCAAATACACAAGGCATGTGATCGCAGCCATCCCCAAGGACAGCAGTGTCACAACCAAAGCGCCACGGCGCAAATCCGCCTCGTCCTTGCGCCCAAAAGCATTGCCTGCCCGAATGGTCGCGGCCTGCGCAAATCCCAGTTGCATCATAAAGGCGATCGCTGACAATTGCAGTACCACGCCATGCGCGGCCAAAGTGGTTGTCCCGATCCAACCCATCATAATTGCTGCCACATTGAACAGGCTGACTTCTGCCAAAGATGTCAGTCCGATAGGCACGCCCATTTTGAAAACGGCTGCAAAGACGTCCCAATCGGGTTTGAACAGATTGCGAAACAGATCATTTTCAGGGGTCGCGATCTGTGCGTAGACCATCAAGCCAATCATCATCAAAGTGCTGACCATTACAGATGCCAATGCAGCCCCCGCCATGCCCATTTCAGGCAGGCCAAAGTTGCCAAATATAAAGGCGTAGTTGAGCACGAAATTCACGGCAACTGCCGCGATGACCGCCATCAAAACAACCCGTGTGCGTTCAAGAGCTGAGAAATACGACCGAAACACAGCCACAATCAAAGCAGGGATCATTTCAATCCCCGTGATGATCAAATAGGGCTGTGCAAGCGCTGCGATATGGGGCTGTTGACCCAAAGCGATCAAAGCGCTCTCGGAAAATAGAAATATTGGATAGACCAGCACAGCAAAGATCACCGACAGCCACATCGCCATCCGCGTCGCGCGGCGCACCAAAGTCGTGTCGTTTTCACCTATGGCTTTGGCCACCAAAGGCATCACGGCGAAGGCAAAACCACCGAGCAAAATAAATGTGATAAACCAATAGCCTGCTGCCAAAACCAGCGCGGCCAATTCATCTAGCCCGTACCACCCCATCATAATGACATCCGTCATATGCACCGCAAATTGCGCCAATTGACTGCCCGCAAGGGGCAGGCCAAGGATCAAAATACTACGCGCATGCGTGGCATAGCTACGCTCGGGATGGGAATCGGGGGTCATATCAATCTGAGTCATAGACAGCCTATAGGGGCAAACTGTAACAGTGCCGAGTCAAAAAAGGGTAACTTTTGACGATGTTTTGGAATGGCTAGGACAACAAATTTTGAACTGCGGATACGGCGCTTTTACAAGGCTAAGGCGCCGTATCCGTTGCTTATTCAGTTGTTATAGCTGTTTGCGCCAGTCGTATTGCGGGGCAAACCCTAACATGTCTTTGGCTTTTTTAATGGAAAAGAATGTTTCATCCTCTCCCATTTTGGCAGCTTGGGGTACGCCTTGATAATAGCGCTCAATGATTTGATCGGTGGTGAGATCAACCGAATGGCCTTCATTTGCGCAGTTGAAAATTTGAAAGCCCAACCCGTCTTTGTGCAACATCAAATCGACCATTTGTCCTAAATCGCGCGTGTCTATATAGGCAAAGAAATTGCGGCGGCGTTGATCAGGATTTGCGCAATAATCAGGGAAATTCTGCGCATATTCATGCGGCTCGATCACGTTGTTGATGCGAATGCCATAGATATCAAAGCCAGACCGCTGATGGAACGATTTTGCAGTCACCTCATTCACAACCTTGGACATGGCATAACTGTCTTCGGGGATCACGGGATGTTCTTCATCCAGCGGAATATAGTCAGGTTTGCGTTCGCCATCGGCAAAACAAACACCATAGGTGGTCTCGCTTGACGCAAAAATCACCTTTTTGATCCCAAGCTTCACTGCCGCTTCCAACACATTATATGTGCTCATGGTGTTGATACGGTAGGTTTCATTATCAGGCTTGATCATGATGCGTGGAATGGCGGCGAAATGCACGATGGCATCAAATTTTGGTACACCTGTGCCTGGTTCAAGTTCATCGAAATTTGCATAAGATGTCAAAGCGTTAAACACCTGCCCGCTGTCTGTAATATCCACGATCAGATTGTCGACACCCTCAACGTCAAGCGCCACCAAATCAGCATTTACCACGCGGTGTCCACGCGCCAAAAGATAGGGCACAACATGTTTGCCCGCCTTGCCGGACCCACCTGTAAAGAGAATACGCATATAACTTTCCTTTCTTGTCGGACTATTTGCGCCGCGCAGAGGTCAGCCCTGAAATGTCAAAGCCGTTCCACGTTAAAATGTCACGCGCAGCACGGCGTTTGTCGGCGGGAATGGTCAAGGCACGGCTCAGAACATGCGCCTTGCCTGTGGGGGTCGCGATGACCGCCGCATCGTAGCTTTGATCGACCCAAAGCACCCAAAGCGCATCACCTTCGAATGTGAAACGCCCAGGGCCTGTGCGCATAGCCACACCTCGACGCGGCGCACCATCGGCACATGGACCTTCGGTCACGATCATATCACCTGATTTTTGGGGGCTAAAGGTGACGGCGCCCATCACACAAGAAGCGCCCGCGGGCACATAGGCTTCGACCTCATACCACCGCCCAGAAAAACGTGCTGGATCAAAGCCAGCCATAGACGACATAGGCACGGATTGATCGCGTGGCCCCACTGCAACCTCGCTCGGCTTGCTACAGGCGGTCAGGGTCAACCCCATAAGAAGCGCGGCTGTGACCTGAAAACTCAATCGGTGCATAGCGTAACCTCGCGCCCTAAACTGTCCAATATAGATGAGCAGCCGAACACGGGTTTGAGCGGCGCACAAGATTTACTGCGCGCCAAACACTGGCTCTCGCAATCCGTTGATTTACTGCAAGATTTTCCTGCGTCTTTCGGCGTCTCATAACAAACCTTAAGCCCCGCGGCCCCGCCTGTTCCATAGGTGCCACCGCGCGCAAGACAGCTTTCTTCTGCGCGCACTTCCGCATTGGGATCATAGCCTGCCAAGCCGTAGCCCAATGGGGCCGAGGCTTCATTGTCAGGCATACAGCCCATCAAAGTCACCATCAGTCCCAAGGCACATACTCGGCTCAGGCTGCGCACAGGCACAAACGGCAACCGCATTAAAATGGCATCGCATGGGCGCGGTGCGCTTGCGTGAGGTCATCCAAAACCTCTTGCGACAAGACCAGATCTTCACCCGCCAAAGACTGTTCCAACTGCGCTACAGATGTCGCGCCAATGATAGGCATGACGTCAAAGGGGCGCGTCATTGTCCAAGCAATCGACATGGCAACAGGATCAATCCCGTGCTTTTTCGCCACATCCAAATAGCTTTGGGTCGCGGTCCAAACCTGCGGTGTTACACGTCCGCCCAGATCGCCATTCAACCCCATGCGCGAGTCAGGTGCCACTGTGGTGCCGCCATTATATTTGCCCGTCAAAAGGCCACAGCCCAAACAAGAATAGGCCAGCAAAGTCACCTGTTCGTGCACCGCAAATTCAGCCAAATCGGTATCGTAGAGGCGGCACAGCAGGGAATATTCGTTTTGGATGGTCTCCATGCGCGGACCGCCTGTTTCCTCGGCCACACGTTGCCACTGCGCCATGCCCCATGCGGATTCATTTGACGTGCCAAAGGCGCGAACCTTGCCCGCTTTTTGCAAGTCGCCCATCACCTCGTTGACCGCGCGCATGTTGTCCAGAATCTCGTTTTTAGACGGTTGCTGCGCAGGGTCGTAGGTCCAGTTTTGGCGGAAATGGTATGATCCACGGTTCGGCCAATGCAGTTGGTAGAGATCAACGTGATCGGTTTTCAAACGCTTCAAGGAGGCCTCAAGTTGGCTGACCATGGTTTTGGCCGTAATGCCCTCTGCACCCAAAGGGCCTGGGCCCGCGATTTTCGTGGCAACGATCCAATCGTTGCGTTTGCCTGTGCGGGCGAAATATTCACCAATGATGCTTTCCGTGTCGCCTGCGGTTTCTTTGCGCACAGGATTCACAGGATACATTTCGGCGGTATCCATAAAGTTCACACCATCAGCCAAAGCACGATCTATTTGCGCGTGGCCTTCCTCTTGGGTGTTTTGTGTCCCCCATGTCATTGTGCCTAAACAGATTTCGGAAACTTCGATGTCAGTTTTGCCAAGTGTACGATAGCGCATGTGCGATCCATTTTCTCTTAAAATAAACAGTTAGCGCTATCCTATTGGGAAGTTGGCGGAACTCAAGTGTGCCTTTGCACCTGCCCCTTGTGCGCAAAAAAACAAGGAGAAGCACATCAAGCACTGCGCCTGTGTTCTATGTCCTCTGGCTCTTTGCCAAAAGGCGCGTTAGGACAGGGAAACAGTTTTCACATGACCCACCGCAAGGGATACTTCATGGCACGTACACTTATCACTTCCGCCCTGCCCTATATCAATGGCATCAAACACCTTGGAAACCTCGTGGGCTCACAATTGCCCGCTGATCTTTATGCGCGTTACTGCCGCGCAAAAGGTGATGAAGTTTTGTTTTTATGCGCCACAGATGAGCATGGCACACCTGCGGAAATCGCAGCGCAAAAAGCGGGTAAGCCTGTTGATGAATACTGCGCGGAATTACATGACGTGCAGGCCGAGATTGCCAATGGGTTTCGACTGTCTTTTGATCACTTCGGGCGCTCCTCATCGCTGCAAAACCGTAAGCTCACACAGCACTTTGCCAAGCGTCTGTTTGACGAAGGTTTGATCGAAGAAGTTTCCGAAACCCAAGTTTATTCAGAAACTGACGGGCGTTTTCTGCCTGACCGCTACATAGAAGGCACCTGCCCCAACTGTGGCTACGAGTCTGCGCGCGGTGATCAATGTGACGATTGCACCAAGCAACTTGACCCCACCGACCTGATCAATCCGCGCTCTACAATTTCAGGTGCAACCGATCTGGAAGAACGCGAAACAAAGCATTTGTATCTGCGTCAATCCAAGATGCGCGATGCATTGAACACTTGGATTGATGAGAAAAAAGACTGGCCGATCCTGACCACATCAATTGCTAAGAAATGGCTCAATGACGGTGATGGATTGCAAGACCGCGGCATCACCCGCGATCTAAAATGGGGCGTGCCTGTGCAAAAAGGCGATGAGCCTTGGGAGGGCATGGAAGGCAAAGTGTTCTACGTGTGGTTTGATGCCCCCGTTGAATATATCGCTTGTGCCAATGAATGGACCGATAAAAACGGGCTGCCGGATGCCGATTGGGAGCGCTGGTGGCGCACTGACAAAGGTGCCGACGATGTTCGATATGTACAATTTATGGGCAAAGACAATGTGCCGTTCCACACCCTATCTTTCCCTGTCACCATGCTTGGATCAAACGAGCCATGGAAGATGGTCGATTACATCAAATCCTTTAACTATCTAAATTATGATGGCGGGCAATTCTCGACCTCACGTGGACGCGGCGTGTTCATGGATCAGGCGCTGTCTATCTTACCTGCGGATTACTGGCGTTGGTGGCTATTGTCCCATGCACCCGAAAGTTCAGATTCCGAATTTACGTGGGAAAATTTCCAACAGTCTGTGAACAAAGACCTTTCTGATGTCTTGGGTAACTTTGTATCGCGGATCACCAAATTCTGTCGGTCGAAATTCTCACAAGAAGTCCCCGCAGGCGGCGCATATGGCGAGATCGAGACTGCTTTGATTGCCGATTTGTCCGAAAAATTAAAGACTTACGAAACCAATCTGGCAGATATAGATATACGAAAATCTGCCACGGCGTTGCGCGCCATTTGGGTCGCTGGTAACGAATATCTGCAAAACACAGCCCCTTGGGCCACGTTTAAAACCGATCCAGAGCAGGCCGCAGCACAAGTACGTCTGGGGCTGAATTTGATTGGACTTTACGCGCGACTGTCTGCGCCTTTCATTCCTGACACAGCTGAAAAAATCAAAGACGCCCTGAACATGGACAATCTTGATTGGCCTACAGATATCGCCACCACATTGAGCGAATTTAAAGAAGGCCATGCCTTTACAGTGCCTGAAAACCTGTTCGTCAAAATTGATGATGATCAACGCGCTTTGTGGCAAGAACAATTCTCAGGCAAGCGCGACTAAACGCGCAGCACAAAGTTCGAAAATGAAAAAAGCGCCCTTGATGTAAGGGCGCTTTCTTTTTGGTGACTGGACCTTAATTTAGATCGCCACGAAGTAGAGCACTGAAACAGCTGCAATCACAATAGATCCCAAATTCAGATCAGAGAATCGGCCTGATAGAACTTTGACCAGCACATATGTGATAAAGCCGACAGCGATCCCGTGAGAGATCGAATAGGTGAACGGCATCAACAAAGCTGCCAGCACCGCAGGCACATATTCTGTCACATCATCCCAGTCGATATCTTTGAGATTCTTCAAGAACAAGGTCGCAACAAAGACCAATGCAGGCGCTGTCGCGAAGGCAGGAATGCTTTGCGCCAGTGGGGCAAAGAACAAGCAAACCAAGAACAACGCAGCCACAGTCACAGCAACCAAACCAGTTTTGCCGCCTTCGCGGATACCAGCAGCTGATTCAATATATGATGTGGTGTTAGATGTCCCTAGAACCGCGCCCACTGTAGTCGCCGCACTGTCAGCCAAAAGAGCACGCTCAACGTCTTCCACTTCGCCATTTTCATTCACACGAGATGTCAAATTGGCGACCGAAGTCAATGTGCCCGCAGTGTCCAAGAAATCAACGAACAAGAATGCAAAAGCCACGCCGATAAAGCCACCCGTTGCGATCAGGCTGAAATCCAATTCGAACATGTGAGATGGCGCAGGCGGCGCGCTCACGATACCACCGATACTTGAGACACCCGTCACCCAAGCAATCACAGAGACCACCAAAATACCGATAATCACAGCGCCAGGCACGCCAAGACGGTCCAAAACGGTCATGATCACGAGGCCAAGCCCCGCCAGTAGAACAGGTGCAGAGGAGACGTCACCAATGCTGAGCAAAGTCGCGGGGTTATCAACCACAAGGCCCGAGCCGATAAAGCCGATAATGGCCAAAAACAAACCGATCCCTGCCCCGATTCCCAGCTTCATCGAACGCGGGATGGCATTGATTAGATATTTGCGCGCAGGTGTAACAGACAAAATGATAAATACGACACCAGCAACAAACACCGCGGCGAGCGCTTGTTGGTAGGTATAGCCCATGCCGAAGATCACGCCAAAAGTGAAAAAGGCGTTCAGGCCCATGCCGGGTGCCAAGGCCACAGGCCAATTGGCGTAGAGCCCCATGATGAGTGTGCCGATAGCTGCAGCCAGAATAGTGGCTGTGAACACGGCACCAAAGCTCATGCCCGTGCCTTCTGTTGATAAAATACTAGGGTTGATGACCATGATATAGGCCATCGTCAGGAAGGTCGCGAAACCTGCCATCACTTCTTTACGCAGGCTTGTCCCTGATGCGCTTAGCTTAAAGAGCTTTTCTAACATGAGTGTCTCCATTGCTCTGTCTGTTTTGTCCGTCGTTCGAACTGTCAGTTGTCTGAGTGGCGCGACGTTCTAGCGCCGCACGCTTATCGTAACGCGACTGTTACATCGTGTGACTTTGCTCCCATAGCAAAAAACAATCTGAAGAGCTTTTTCTTTTTGGTAAAAATTCGCAGTTGATGCAAAATCTAGCACAAATGCCGCTTCATACGCGAACGCATAAGCCAGACCGCTCGAATCCCATCAGACGCAAGAGCGCAAGATTGATCACATTGGATCGGTACAGATCGAGAATGTATAAGACTTTGGTGCGGACGGGGGGACTCGAACCCCCACGGGCATACGCCCAACAGATTTTAAGTCTGGTGTGTCTACCATTCCACCACGTCCGCAACCGTGCTGCAGTGCCGCATCCGATTTTCACCGAACACAGCGTGCAACATTGAGTTGTTTAAGCCGATACAGCAGCAGAGCCAAGCAGTTTTCGCAACTTTTCCCCAATTCTCTCACGGTGATTTCGCTTGCCTCTTGACCTTCGCCTTATTGCGGCCAATGTGGGTCTATGTTTCCAATTCGTGACCACAACCCATCCCTGCGCCCCGCCTATGTGACCTACACACTTATAGCGCTCAATATTGCTGTGTTTCTGGCGATGCTGCCAGCCAGCAGTTCAGATGCCGCTTTGTATGACATCTATGCGAAATGGGCTTTGGTGCCTGCGCGGGTGTCATCGGGAGAAGGGTCTTATACCTTTATCAGCTCCATGTTTATGCATGCAGGTTTTATGCACCTATTGGGTAACATGCTGTTTTTATGGATTTTTGGCGATAATTTAGAAGACGAAATGGGGCATGGGAAATTTCTAGGCTTCTATGTGTTTTGCGGAGTCATTGCGGGCTTAGCGCAATATTTGACGGGCACAAACTCACTTGTTCCGATGGTTGGCGCATCAGGTGCGATCGCGGGGGTGATGGGCGGCTACTTATTGCTTTACCCGAAAGCAAAAATAGACATCCTATTGATTTTGTTAATTTTCTTCAGAGTTTTCCAAGTCCCCGCTTGGCTCATGCTGGGCCTTTGGGGCGTGATGCAAATCTTTGGCGGGTTCTCCACGGTCACAGAGGGCGGAGGCACGGCCTATTGGGCGCATCTGGGGGGATTCATCGCGGGGATTGTGGTGGTGTACCCGCGTTTTCTGGCTCTTGGAGGGCGCCGCTATTGGGATCGCACATTTGGCCACCCAGCCCATCCTGAAGCGGTCTATACATTCGTAAAAACGTCAGTGCCTGTGGTCAAACGCCGAAAGTAACGCCTTTGGCGCGCTTAATCTGGCACGCCCGTTTTTCCAGAATATCCTGCCTCATATGCAATATCCACGACATCTTCGTTGAGATATGTTGCATAGGTGATCGCACCACCAGAAATGCTGGCAATCACGGCAATTGCAAGCCCTATGACCGCAGCTGAAATAACCACCCAGTCCACAGTGATCGCGCCATCTTCAAGCGCACTATGGCTTTTCACCTTTTGGGCAAGCGTTTTTAACACAGGTTTGTCCTCCGTTTGGATACCCCGATATCACACGCAATATCGACAAGAATGCGGCCAAAACTAGGTTTTTACGGTCACATCGTGGAAAAGTCGTCCATGATAGCGTTTTTATCGCCTGAAGCAGACCAAAATGAAAAAACGCGCCTTGGTTTTCCAAGACGCGTTTTAAAATTCTCAATTTTTGAAAGCTTACTCTGCGCGAATAACTTTTGCAAAACGCTCAAACAAAGCTTCATTGGCACAGATGATTTCACCATCATCAACAATGCTACGGCCCGCAACGAGAGGTTCTACAAAACCGCCCGCTTCTTTGACCAAAAGCAAACCTGCGGCAATATCCCAAGGTTTCAAACGGCGTTCCCAGTAGCCATCAAAACGACCAGCTGCCACGAATGCGAGATCCAATGAGGCAGCACCCCAACGGCGCACGCCAGAACAGGCTGGCAAAATACGTGCGAGGTCTTTCAATGTGTCAGGCAAATCAGATTTGCCACCAAAGGGCAGACCCGTTGCATAAAGAGATTCGATCATCTTGGTACGGCCAGAAACACGAATGCGTTGATCATTCATCCAAGCGCCTGCGCCTTTTTCCGCCCAGAACAATTCGCCTTTGGCTGGATCAAAGACCACAGCGGAAACGATTTCGCCTTTATGTTCAAGCGCGATGGACACTGCCCAATGTGGCAAACCGTGCAAAAAGTTGGTTGTGCCGTCAAGCGGATCAACAATCCAGCGGCGTGTGGGATCAGCGCCTTCGATTGGGTCGCTTTCTTCAGCAAGCCAGCCGTAGGTTGGACGCGCTTCCATCAAAGCTTCGCGGATAATTTCCTCGGCGCTGATATCGGCCTTCGTCACAAAATCCCCCGCGCCTTTTGACGAGACCTGAAGATTTTCGACTTCGCGGAAGTCTTTGACAAGAGAACGACCAGCCGCGCGCGCGGCCTTGATCATAACGTTTAGATTTGCACTGCCTTGCATGGGTATACGGCTCCGAAGATGTTCAAGTGCTGCGTATACGCATATGGACCCCTGCTGCCAAGGGTCTGGGGCCTAGTTTTATTGCAAGTTTATGCCTAAATGCCCCAGTTACCCCCGTTGAAGTTTCACAGCCTCGGTTTTTGCAATGCGAATGACATGCGCCATGTAGGGTTTCGAGACATCATCATCGCGCACGGCCGCATATAAACGGCGGGTCTTGCCTTGTTCTGTCAAAGGAAGCACAGCATATTCGGGATTGGTTTTGGCATCGCGCATCACCCAGTCTGGCAAAACCGCTACGCCGCGATTTGACGCGACAAGCATCATGATCACATCTGTCAATTCCACTTGGCGCACATGGGCGGGCGTCACACCCGCAGGGATCAGCAATTCCTTGAACACATCAAGGCGCGCGTGATCCATCGGATAGGTGAACAGTGTTTGATCTTCGAAATCGCTGGCCTCGACATATTTTTGCTCTGCCAGTGGATTTTTAGACGAACAGACAAACATAGGCGCGTAGTCAAACAACGGAATATATGTCACGCCTGTTGGCACATCGGGATCGCTGGAGATCACCAAATCCACTTGTTCTTTTTCCAATGCTGTCATCGCGCCAAAGGCCAGACGCAGGCGAATATCCACATCGACATCGGGCCAAGCCTTGCGAAATTGATTCAGCACAGGCAGCAGCCAATCAAAACAGGCGTGACATTCAATCGCGATATGCAAACGCCCTTTTGTGCCGTCTTCTATGCCGCGAAACTCTGCTTCTATCTCTTCGATACGGGGCAATACATCTTCGGCCAAGCGCAGCAATTTCATGCCTGCTGCAGAAAGTTTTAATGGTTTTGAGCGACGCACAAACAGTTCCACGCCAGCTTGATCCTCTAGGCCTTTGACCTGATGTGAGAGGGCAGACTGCGTGATGTTTAACCGATCTGCTGCGCGGGCCAATCCACCTTCTTCAAAGATCGCCTTTATGGTGCGCAGGTGACGAAATTCCAAATGCATTGTGAGTGCCATTCATAATAATAGTGAGAACTATGAATTTGTCTCACATGGCGGAACATGACACAAGACGCCAACACGCAACGAGGACGACCATTATGACCAAAACGCCAAATATCTCATTTGAATTCTTCCCACCGAAGAACATGGCGGCCACTTTTGGTCTGTTTGAAACCGTAAACGCCCTGCATGATTTGAATCCTGGCTTTGTATCTGTCACCTACGGCGCAGGTGGCACAACGCGGACTTTGACCCATGAAGCCGTTGAATTGCTACACAAAAAATTCGGCCTAAACGTTGCCGCGCATTTGACATGCGTTGATGCGACCCGCGAAGAAACCTTGGCGATTGCCGATGCATATTATGATGCAGGCGTCACCGAACTTGTGGCCTTGCGCGGCGATGCGCCCCAAGGGGCTGGCGGGTTCAAACCACACCCTGACGGCTTTGCCAATTCCATCGAGTTGATCGAAGCTTTAGCTCAAACGGGTAAATTCAAATTGCGCGTAGGCGCCTATCCTGATCCGCATCCAGAGGCGGCTGATGAAAACGCCGATGTGCAGTTTTTGAAACGCAAATTCGATGCGGGTGCGGATAGCGCGATCACCCAGTTCTTTTTTGATCCTGATACGTTTTTCCGCTTTCGCGACCGCGCAGAGGCCGCTGGCATCACTGGTAAAATCTTGCCAGGTATTTTACCGATTGGCAGCTGGAACGGTGTTAAGAAATTTGCCCAAAGCTGTGGCACGCCTGTGCCAACGCATTTGGACGACCTCTACGCCAAAGCGGGAGAAAATGCAGAACAACTCTCTATCGATCTGGCCACCGAGATGTGTGAAAAACTGATCGCAGGCGGCGTTGAAGATCTGCACTTTTACACGCTGAACAAACCGCATCTGTCAAAAGCTGTTTGTGCCAATTTGGGCATTAACCCAGCGTAATCTCAGCATGCCCGAAAACGAACGCCCCGCAGTCATGCGGGGCATTTTACTTATTGTTTCAATGTGGGATGCAACGTTTCGGATGGATCACGCCCCACGATCCGCTTGCGTCTGAGCCAAAAGAATTTGCCCCACCCCTTGCTCATTCCAATCGAACGCCCATTCGGGTCAGCCAAATAGCGACTGCGCCAGTCCGCGGGCAAGGTTAGCCCTGCGTGGACGGCTTTTTCCAACATCCAGACCATCGTCGCATTCGACAATTTGCGTTCTGGGTTGTGGCCAGATAATTGCCCCCCCACATCGGAATGCGACCCGCGAAACCACATTTGTTCTAAGACCTGATGCGCCTCAGGATTCGTTTCAAACATCACAGGCTGATAGGCGCGGCGGCGTTCGTGGTAGGCCAAGGCATGATAGACCCGTTTGGCGCATAAGGGTGGCTTATTGTCATAGAATTCATGGAACACTTTGGAAAAGCGCCAGATCACAGGAAAATGCATCCCCACAGCTGCCACGGTATCCCAGATGCCTAACATATCGATAGAAATGGTTTCGTGGCAATTGGCCTTGGCAAATTGTCGTGCGCTGTCCGATAGGGGGTCTTTTTGATAATGGCGATAGGCAGTGCGGATATTGCGCTCAGTCGCTTTATCCGCTTCTAAAAGCCCGACCTTATCAATAAATCCTGCCAAAGATCGCACGGCATAGCCGCCCCGCGAATAGCCAAACAGATAGATCTTATCCCCTGCCCGATAGCGCGATGCCAAACCACCGTAGACCCGCATGATTTGTTTGTTGATGCCGCGCCCTTCGATAACACTCATTGTGTCGCGCCATGTGCGCCACTGGATGCCAGCCTCATAGCGCACTAACATATTGCTGCCCTCTCCGCCGATATCAGCGGCCTCGGCGCATAACTTATAGGTCAGCCCCGCATTGGTTTCAAACCCAGGTTCCAAAGACGACAGGGTGCCATCCATAATAATGACATGGCTAATCGGCCCGCGCCCATGCACGCCGCCTGATGTGGTGACTTGTTTTTTAAAATCTAAAAGATGCCAAAGACGGCGCACAACAGATTTAATTGGCAAGGTTTGCGTGTCCTTTGAAGCATCTCGAAACTTAAGCAACCCGAAACCGAAAACGGCCCCATGACGGTAAACTAACGCGTCATGGGGCCGTGTAAAGGCAAGAAACTGTGTAGGAAATCACTTATGCGTAAAGGACTTCTTTGTCTGTCTCAGGTTTCACAAGTGCCTGCATTGTCTCGATTGAGATATTGCCAAAGCCGTTAAACCGTGTGGCAGTGGCCAAAGAATATGCCCCAAGGCCTGAGAAGACCACGTGATCTTCTTCTTCCATATCAGCAGGGAAACCCAATTCTGATGGCAATTTATCGGTGCTGTCACAAGTCGGTCCGAAAACAGTGCGTGATACTAGATCGCCTTGGCGCAGATTGCCGTAAGGGCCATAAACCTTAATGCGATCAATCACACCCACAAGGTGCAGTTCAGACAGGCCACCGTAAACACCATCGTTCAAAAACACATGCGCATCGTCGCGGATGGATTTCACACGGGTGATCAAAGTGTAGCTTTCCGCCACCAGCGACCGACCAGGTTCACAGATCAAAGCTGGCGCTGCTTCGACACCAAAAGCTTCATGGGTGACACGTTCGATCAAGGCGAATGTCTGCGCGAGCTGCGGCAAAACTTCATTCAAACGGTGGGAGGGGAAGCCGCCACCAACATTCAAACGATGAATACGCACGCCAGTGGCTTCAGCGATCTTAGCTGCTGTTTGAATGTAGGTTTCCCAAGCTTTCGGATCTGTACACTGTGTACCAGGGTGAAAGTTGAGTGACACGTCATAGCCCAGCTGATCGGCCAAAGTGACCAATTCTATAGCCTTTTCAACAGTCGCACCAAATTTGGCACCAAAGTTATAAGCCGCCCCATCCACAGGCAATTTGAACCGCACAGCCATTTCTACGCCATCCGCAGGCACCAATTCGCCCAGCTTGACCAGCTCAGAGTGACTATCAACTGAGTATGATTTAACGCCCAGCGCCACAGCATGTTTGATCTCGGTGCGTGAACGCACTGGGTTGTTGTAGTGCAAAGCTGCATGAGGGGCCAAACGTTTGATGGTGTCCATCTCGACAGGAGAAGCCACATCGAAACCACTGATCCCAGCATTGATCAAGTTGATCAACACTTCTTCCTCAGGATTGGCTTTGACCGCATAGGTCACAAGTCCAGGGAAACCTTGCAAGAATTCTTGCGCGCAGGCCTGAAGTGTTTCAGGCGAAAACAACATCACCGGATGCTCAGGTGAATGTGTACGAAGAAAGTCTGCGGGCGATGCCCAAAGTGTTTTCGAAAGCCCCATTAGCGTGTCCTCACCAACAGTTGCAGCCACTATCTTACCCGGGGTGTCCGGTTGGGAATGCGCTTACGCGTTAATCCAAACCAGGCCAGGTACGAGCGTCGCCGCTGCCCTTTGATCCTGAAAACAAGTTCCGGATATATGCATCGTCATTTCACCGATAAAAAGAGTTGAAATGTACATAATGTCAGTTAAATTGTTAGGTATTGAAGTCAAATTGTAAGCTCTGATAGGCTGCCCCCACGGAAACATCCCCGTGGCAACACTGATAAGGTTAAAATATGGACGATCTCGACCAAAAAATCCTGACGGCGATGGCAACTGATTCATCAACTTCGGTGTCACGATTGGCGCGCCGTTTTAAAGTGGCGCGCTCCACGGTTCAGGCCCGTCTTGAAAAACTTGAAACCAACGGCACAATTGCAGGCTACACGATCAAGCTTGGGGATGTCGCCTTAGCGCGGCGTATCAAAGCCACTGTTTTGATATATTGCGAATCGCGCGCCTCTGTCAGCGTCGTTGCCAAACTTAAAAGCATCCCAGAAGTAGAAATGGTCGCGACCTCGACGGGGCGTGTTGATTTAATTGCACAAATCGCCTGCGCCAGCACTGAAGAAATTGATCAAACACTCGATCAAATCACAGCCATTACAGAGGTGCAGGATATCGAAAGTCTGATTCACCTCAGCGTTAAATTCGACCGCTCGATTTAAACAGTGCGCGCCCAAAAGGCGCGGCACATTCACCACCACAACGCGAGGCCAATAGATAGGTCAGCTTTGGACAACCTGCCTCAAAGACCAACGCGCCTTCACGGGCTGCGACGGCGTGCTGCCCACCCCATTCGCACCAAATGAACGCGCAACACGCGGGGCAGCTGGCGGTTGAACAGGCGCGATTTTATGCTGCGCAATCGCCTCCACACATTCGGTCAACAAGCGCAGGCAACTATTGGGCGAAGCCATCTTATTCAAAGTGCCCGCGATATATATTCTTTCCTCAGGTGCAAAAAATAAGAATGAATTGTTTCCGGCGAGATACCCCGAAAATCGTGGCGCTTGCTGCAATATCCCTGTCGGCGCGCCCAGCGCAGCAGGCAACCTTGCGATCCACGGCAGCTTTGCTTGCATAAACCCCAATCCGTATGAAATACCTGCCCGCATTGGTGAAAATTCTTCGATATATTTCAGGTACTTGCGATCAAAAAGATAGCCTTCAAAAAAGGCCCGACAAAACAGCAATGCTTCGCGCGATGTGGTGACAATTCCGCTTTCTGCTTGCAAGGATGCCATCGCCAAAGGCACATGAAGCGGTCCGCGGCGGCCGATCAAAGTCGCTGGGCGCCGATCAGAGGGATCACAATAAACATAGGTCGACGTCAACCCCAGCGGCTGCGTGATGCGGCACTGCACAGCTTTTGCAAATGACATGCCATCAATTTCTTCGATCACCTTACCCAACAGGTGAAAATGCGCATCACTATAGAGGGCACGGCGACGCCCACCTGGCGCGCAAATGGCCCCGTGGCTGCGCACCCGCGCCACGACATCTTCAACAGTCCATGCAGCATCAAGATCCTTGCCCCTGCCGTAGACAGCCTGATCAAACAAAGGCCGCCCCTGTAGGCCAGAACGATGCTGCATCAAATGACGCAAAGTCACGTTTTCGGTGTAATCCTCCCCCGCTAGGACATGCAGATTTTCGCAGTATCTGTGCCCCGTCAAATAGGCGGTAAAAGGCGTATCGAGCGCCAGCTTTCCCTCGGCACACATCTGTAAAATGATCGCAGTGACATATAAATGCGTTGTGCTCATACCAAAATATGCCTTGCGAGCTGTCAGATTTCCGCTTTTGAAATGAAACTCTGCCCCATCATTTTCACGGTAAGCCGAAAAAGCGGCGCCGTGATGCCCCCGCCGTGCGACAAGGCTATCAAGCTTGTTTTGGATACCAGAATTCGACTGTCGCATAAGCATTTCTCCTAGGGCCAAGACGCTTAAACACCGTAATTGGCGAAAAACGTGGCGGTCGTGGTCCTTCAGGAGATCTACATCAACGGGTTTCACCCTTTCCCTCAGTGCGTCTGCGCGGTACATAACGCAGCAACAGGAATGACGTATTAGGCGGTTTAACATGACCATGGACAAAATTTTTGACGCAAAAGCGGCAGAAAAGCGGATTTATGACGACTGGGAAAAGGCAGGCGCCTTTAAAGCGGGGGCCAATGCTCAACGCGATGACACCTTTACCATCATGTTACCCCCGCCAAATGTGACAGGCGCTTTGCACGTGGGCCACGCCTTTAACCATACATTGCAAGACATCATGGTGCGTTGGCACCGTATGCGCGGCTTTGACACCCTGTGGCAACCTGGCCAAGACCACGCAGGTATCGCGACGCAGCTTCAGGTCGAAAAGAAACTCATGGCCGATGAGGGCAAGAAACGCTCTGAATTGTCGCGCGATGATTTTCTGTCTCGCGTTTGGGATTGGAAAGGCCAATACGGCACTACCATCGTTGAGCAAATGAAACGCTTGGGCAATTCCTGTGACTGGTCGCGCAACGCCTTTACCATGTCTGGCGCGCCAAACGCCCCTACTGGCGAAGAGGGCAATTTCCATGACGCCGTGATCAAAGTCTTTGTCGAGATGCACAAACAGGGCCTGATCTATCGCGGCAAACGCTTGACCAACTGGGACCCGCATTTCGAAACCGCGATTTCTGATCTCGAGGTGGAAAACATCGAAGTTGCAGGCCACATGTGGCACTTCAAATACAAGCTCGCGGGTGGTGACACTTACGAATACGTGGAAAAAGACGAAGACGGCAATGTGACGCTGCGCGAGACCCGCGACTACATTTCCATCGCAACCACACGCCCCGAAACCATGTTGGGCGATGGCGCTGTGGCCGTTCACCCAAGTGACGAGCGTTACGCGCCTATTGTTGGCAAAATGGTGCATCTGCCGCTTTGTGATCGTTTGATCCCGATTGTCACTGATGAATACCCTGACAAAGACTTCGGCTCTGGGGCTGTGAAAATCACTGGCGCGCATGATTTCAACGACTACCAAGTCGCCAAACGCTGCAAATTGCCGATGTACCGCTTGATGGATCGCAAAGGCGCGATGCGTGATGATGGCGAGGCTTATGATGTGTGTGTGGACCGCGCGCGTGAAATCGCGGCGGGGGCTGAGGCCACGGAATCTGAGATCGACGCGCTGAACCTTGTGCCAGAAAAATACCGTGGCATGGATCGTTTTGAGGCGCGCAAAGCTGTGATTGCTGACATCACCGATGCTGGTTTGGCCGTGATGCACACAGTCACCAAAAAGGTGAAAGACGATGAGGGCGTCGAAACTGAGGTCTCCGAAGTCGTGCCTTACGTTGAAAACAAACCTGTGATGCAGCCCTTTGGCGACCGTTCCAAAGTGGTGATCGAGCCTATGCTGACGGATCAGTGGTTTGTTGACGCTGAAAAAATCGTTGGCCCTGCGCTGGATGCTGTTCGTGACGGCAAAACCCAGATCATCCCAGATTCAGGGCGCAAAGTGTACAACCACTGGCTTGAGAATATCGAACCGTGGTGTATCTCGCGTCAATTGTGGTGGGGGCATCAGATTCCGGTTTGGTATGTTCCAGGCCAAGAAGATTGGTACCCTATTTGTGCGGCGACGGAAGCAGAGGCAATCGAAAAGGCCAAACTGCAATCTGCTGACGGCACAGATTTCCGAATCGTTGCAGATGAACAAGAAGCCGCAGCGCTTTTGGCCGAACAGATCAAGCTGATGGACACCAAGAACGAAGGTGAAATCAGATCCTTTGAGGGTCCGATGGAAGTGCCAATGTTCCGCGACCCTGATGTTTTGGACACTTGGTTCTCCTCTGGCCTTTGGCCTATCGGCACGCTCGGCTGGCCTGAATGGACTGAAGAAACATCGAAATACTTTTCGACAGACGTATTGGTCACTGGGCAAGACATTCTATTCTTCTGGGTTGCGCGGATGATGATGATGCAATTGGCTGTGGTCGACGAAGTGCCGTTCCACACCATTTACCTGCACCAGCTCGTGCGTGACGAGAAGGGCAAGAAGATGTCCAAGACCACGGGCAATGTCATTGATCCGCTGGAAATCATTGACGAATACGGCGCTGATGCGCTGCGGTTCACTAATGCCTCTATGGCGGCCATCGGTGGTGTTTTGAAACTGTCCGAGGACAGCATCAAAGGCTACCGCAACTTTGGCACCAAAATCTGGAACGCCGCGCGTTTTGCCGAAATGAACCAAGTGTTCGAGGTTTATGACCCCTCCGTGATGCCAACGCCTGAGGCCACGGTGAACAAATGGATCATCGGCGAGGTCGCAAAAACCCGCGCCGAAGTCGATGCCGCGATTGAAGCCTACCGTTTCAACGATGCAGCAAACGCGCTTTACGCCTTTGTTTGGGGTAAATTCTGCGACTGGTATGTGGAACTCGCGAAACCATTGCTCTTTGCCGAAGACGAAGCGGTGCTGGCCGAAACGCGCCAAACCATGGGTTGGGCTTTGGATCAAGCGCTGATCATGTTGCACCCGTTTATGCCCTTCATCACCGAAGAGCTTTGGGGCACGGTTCAAACAGATCGCGGGCTTTTGGCTGTCACCGATTGGCCGACATATGGCGCCGAATTGATCGATGCCGATGCGGATCGTGAAATGAACTGGGTGATCAATCTGATTGAACGCATCCGATCATCGCGCGCCGAAGTGCATGTGCCTGCGGGTCTGAAAATCCCGATGGTGCAGGTCGACTTGGATGAGGCTGGCAAAACAGCTTGGACCAACAATGAGGCGCTGATCATGAAACTGGCCCGCGTTGATAGCCTGACTGTGGGCGCCATGCCAAAAGGTGCGATCACCATCCCTGTTGAGGGCGGCACATTCGCCCTGCCCCTTGAAGGCGTGATTGATATCGCGGAAGAAAAAGCGCGGCTTGAGAAATCTATGCAAAAACTGGCCAAAGAACTGGGCGGTCTGCGTGGACGGTTGAAAAACCCGAAATTCGCAGCCTCTGCTCCAGCTGACGTGGTGGCCGAAGCCCAAGCCAATTTGGCAGCCCGCGAAGAGGAAGAAGCCAAACTGCAAGCGGCTTTGAATCGCTTGGCTGAAATCGGATAAGCATTTCAGTCGTCAAAATCACAAACGGGCGCGAGGGACATCTCGCGCCCGTTTTTCTGTGCATCTTTGACTATGGAACATCCAAATCAATGCACCAAGCGATCAATCGCCCGCATCGCGCCGATTGATTTGTCGTAGACAAGCGTCAAAATGCGTTTCGCAGGTGGCGATTTCATCAATCCTGCCACAGGTGGCACTGCACGCGCAGTTGTCGCCGCAGCAGCAGTCATTAGAAATGTACGTCGGTTCAGCTGGGTCATTTATGGCCCTCCTCTCGGCTTACTCTACATATATGGTAACAGTGCTGACCTTTTTCAAGGGGTTGCAGCAGATTTGCCAATCGGGCAAATGATATCCATGACAGATAAACGCCTCACACCCATCGCAGCCAGCCTGCCCAGCACAATTCCTTTCATCGCCCCAGAAACGATGGAAGCCCAGCGCGGCGCACCGTTTAAAGCGCGTTTGGGCGCCAATGAAATGTCCTTTGGCCCGTCTCCCAAAGCCACAAAAGCCATGCAAGAGTCGCTGAGCGGCATCTGGAAATACGGCGTGCCTGAAAACGAACCGCTACGATCAGCTCTAGCGGAGCACCACCAAATCGAAGCTGAGGCCATCACCATCGGCGAAGGCATCGACGGTTTGCTTGGTATTTTGGTACGACTTTATGTTGGCGCAGGCGACGCGGTTGTGACCTCCGATGGGTCTTATCCCACATTTAACTACCATGTGGCCGCCGCTGGCGGCGCCTTGCACAAAGTTCCTTACATGGGGGATTTTGAAGACCCGAAAGCGCTCATCGCCAAGGCGAAAGAGGTCGGTGCAAAATTGGTATACTTATCCAATCCGAACAATCCGATGGGCAGCACCCATAGCGCGCAAACAGTGCAAGACATGATCGACGCTGTGCCCCATGGCTGCTTAATGGTCTTGGATGAAGCTTATTGTGAATTTGCCGACCAAAGCACCCGCCCCGCCTTGAACACGGCCGACAAGCGCGTGATACGTTTTCGTACATTTTCAAAGGCTTACGGCCTTGCTGGCGCACGCATCGGCTATGGCATTTCTCACCCTGAAATTGTCAGCGGCTTCGATAAAATTCGCAATCATTTTGGCGTCAATCGTGTTGGACAAGCAGGCGCGCATGCGGCTTTGGCGGACCAAACTTATCTCAATGAAACGCTTGTTCATGTGGGTAAGGCACGCGCGAGAATTGCACAGATCGCACAAGACAATGGTTTGATCCCCCTGCCCTCGGCCACAAACTTTGTCACCATAGATTGCGGTAAAGATGGCGCCTTTGCCCGCAGTTTGGTGGCAGCCTTGGCGCAACGAGGTATCTTTATCCGCATGCCCGCGGCGGCGCCGCTCGATCGGTGCATTCGCGTGTCCATCGGCCTGCCCGCAGAGGTGGAAATGTTTGCCGCAGCGCTGCCTTTAGCGTTGCAAGACTGTGGCGCGTAAAACGCATTCTTTTTGGTCTCGCGCAACGCCCGCGCCTGTCATGCATCATCGTCAGCCAAACCTTGCGACGAGGCACGTAAGCCGCTACATACCTGTGATTAAATCACCCAAACGAGGCAGTTGGAACATGACACTTAAGCAACGGTTCAAGGATATTGAATACGCGCGAGTCGGCAATTTCGGCAATGACGTATCGACCCCACGGACCCGCCGTTTGGCAATGTGGCATTTCTACCTGTTTGATCACGCATTTTTGCGCGACCTGTGGCAAAACCTATGGGAAATTGCACCGGGCGTGTGGCGGTCGAACCAGCCTTCGCCCAAACGATTGAAAAAATACAAACGTATGGGCATTGAAACCGTTTTGTCATTGCGCGGAGATCCGAATAAACGGATCAGCTTTATGTTGCTTGAAAAACAAGCCTGCGAAGAATTGGGGATCGAATTGATCACCACCTCCCTCAGCGCGCGCAGCTTGGCGCAAAAAGAGACATATTTGGACCTGTTGGATCTGCTTGAAACCCTTAAAAAGCCGTTTTTGTTTCACTGTAAATCTGGCGCAGACCGCGCTGGATTGGTGTCAGCACTTTATTTGTTGCACATCGAAGGGGCCTCAATCGACGAGGCGCGCAAGCAATTGAATTGGCGTTATATGCACCTAAAAAGTACCAAAACTGGCGTTTTAGATCATATGCTGGATTGCTACGAGGCCGATACCAAACGGCTTGGAGATATGCCGATCCGCACATGGTTTGAATCCCATTATGATCGCGCAGCCATCACCAGCACGTTCAATCCGCTTTGGAAACATTCCTAACTCCACGAAAGTCGTCCAAAGCGGCGAAAAGATACTCAACAGCAGTTTTGAACGGATCGCACTTTTGGCCAGATCACAGGGCCTAGCAAAGGATTTCAAATGACCAATTCCGAGCCTAGAAAACCCATGACGTCGCGCGTTTTGATGAATTGGTTTTGGGGCGGGTATCTGCGTCAATCCACGCCAACACTTTTGGGTGCGATGGTCTTTATGGTGTTAGAGGGCCTCACATTGGGGGCGCTCAGCTATATGATCAAGCCGATGTTCGACACTATTTTGACCAGTGGCAGCACATCGTCGATCACTTGGGTCGCCTTTGCTATCATGGGGGTTTTTGTTGTGCGCGCCCTGTCATCATTTGTGCAGCGCGTTTTGATCACAATGGCGCAGCAACATACATCGGCACGCGTGCAAACATCATTGGTGAAACATATTCTGACATTAGATGGGCCTTTTTTCCATCAATACCCTCCGGGCATTTTGATCGAACGTACACGTGGCGATAGTCAGCAGATTTCACAACTTTGGGGCAATTTGTTTACCAGCCTAGGGCGCGATCTGGTTGGCGTTATTTCGCTTTTGGCCGTGGCCCTATACACCGACTGGCTATGGACTTTGATCGTTTTATCGGCGGCACCTTTGCTGGTGATGCCCATCGCGGCCTTGCAAAACGTGGTGCGCCGAACGTCCTATCAAGCGCGCGAATTTTCCTCACAGGTTTCCAACCGCTTGGACGAAGTGTTTCACGGCACAACCTCGATTAAATTCTCAGGCACCGAGGAGCGCGAGACAGGTCGTTTTGAATCGACCATTTCGTCTTTCGTGCGCTCAGAATTGCGCTCAGTACGTGGACAAGCGGCTATTCCGTCTTTGGTTGATATTGTTGCGGGCATCGGATTTTGCGCAGTGCTTTACTATGGGGGTGGGCAGATCATCAGCGGTGAAAAAACCATTGGCGAATTTATGTCCTTTTTCACCGCTATAGGTTTGGTCATTGATCCCGCACGCCGTTTAGGGACTGCATTGGGCACGTGGCAGCAAGCTATGGCCCCTGTGGAACGCTTGTACGAGATATTCATGCACAGGCCCACAATCATAAGCCCAGCGGTGCCAAAACAACTCGATATGCCAGCAGGCCAAGCTGATATTGTGCTGAAAGACATTGTGTTTTCCTACACAGACTCCCCTGTGTTGCAAGGCACCACGTTCACAGCAAAAGCAGGGCAAACCACAGCGCTTGTCGGCGCGTCAGGTGCTGGGAAATCCACCATTTTCAGCCTTTTAACACGCTTGGCTGATGCACAATCTGGATCTATTACCTTGGGCGATGTCCAAAATACCGATCTGGATTTGGCGGAATTGCGGGGGCTCTATTCTGTGGTTTCACAGGATTCACTTCTGTTTGACGAAACCCTGCGCGACAATATTACCATGGGGCAAAAGGTCAGCGATGCCGACTTGAAAGCTGCGATGGATGCCGCCCATGTCACCGATTTCATCAACGATCTGGACAAAGGTTTGGACACGATGGCGGGCCCGCGCGGGTCGGCTTTATCAGGAGGCCAACGCCAAAGGGTTGCAATCGCGCGTGCTATTTTGCGCAACAGACCGATTCTACTGTTGGATGAAGCGACATCAGCATTGGACGCACAGTCAGAAAAGGTTGTCCAAGAGGCCCTTGAGAAGCTCTCGCAAAATCGCACAACTTTGGTCATCGCACACCGTCTTTCGACCATCCGCAGCGCAGATAAAATCGTGGTGATGGATCAAGGCCGTGTCGTGGACCAAGGTAGCCATGATGAACTTTTGTCGCGTGGCGGGCTTTATGCCGATCTCTATAGATTGCAGTATTCCGAGGGCAAAACCATCACCGATAATCGCGGTGTAGCTGCGCGGGATCGACGCCGATCAAATACCGAAACAGCCGCCACAGGTTCTGGCCCCCTTGGCGCAGCCAGCCGTTGGATTGGTAGCGCGCTGGGTCTGTTTGGACGCAAAGCGGATTGATCACAATCTGGCCTTTCAGTTTGCGCGCGATCGCAACATCTTCCATCAAAGGCAGATCGGGATAGCCGCCGATCTGATCGTAAAGCGCGCGCGAAATAAGCAAAGCTTGATCCCCGTAGGGCAAGCCAAACCTGCGACTGCGCAGATTGGCCCAGCCTGCTGTGATCCGTGCCATAAGTGCAGTGGACCGAAAAGACAAAGAAAACGCCATTGCCTTATGCGCCCCAGATTGATGGGCTTGGATATGATCTAAAGCCGCCTCTGACCACCCTTCGGGCAACCAAGTGTCAGCGTGTAAGAACAACAGCCATTCACCATGCGCAGCCTGAGCGCCACGGATGAGTTGCCCCCCGCGCCCCGCTTCACCTGTTACCAGTTCTGCCCCCACAGCATGCGCCAATGTACTGATGTCATCACTTGACCCGCCATCTGAAATCACCAATTCGCGCAAAGCCCCTGCGTTAAGGCCTTCCATCGTTCGGGCTAAACAATCGGGCAGATTGGCAGCCACATTCAAAGTCGGGATGATGACAGAAATAGGTGCGCGCATTGTGAACTTTCTTTGTGCTCGGGCCACTGGTGTCTCGTTGAAAAGATCCTATATGTTTTGCAGGAACAAAGGAATGATCATGACCCAAAATGCAGCCCATCGCAGCGTTATCGCCGTCACAGGACCAGACCGCGTCAAATTCTTGCAAGGTCTGGTGTCAAATGACGTGAGTAAACTCAGCGAGAAATCTGTCTATGCAGCCCTTTTGACGCCACAAGGTAAGTTCATGGTCGATTTCTTTTTGGTCCCACAAGGCGACACCATTTGGATTGACGTCAAAACCCAAGAAGCTCCTGCTTTGCTCAAGCGATTGACGATGTATAAAATGCGATCAAATGTGACGCTTGAGATGACTGATATCACTGTGTCACGCGGATTAGGTACGCCCGAAGACGGCGCCTTTGCAGACCCGCGCCACGATGCGTTAGGCTGGCGTGCCTATGATGGTCGCCCTAGTGAAGATGTGGATTGGGATGCCATTCGTGTGGCCTATTGCATTCCCGAAACTGGGATTGAGCTTACGCCTGACAGCTATTTGTTAGAGGTCGGTTTTGAGCGGCTAAACGGTGTGGATTTCCGCAAGGGCTGCTATGTCGGCCAAGAAATCACCGCACGCATGAAACATAAAACCGAATTGCGCAAAGGCTTGGCCACTGTCAACATCACGGGTGAGGCGCCTATTGGCACCAAACTGATTTCCAAAGACGGCAAAGAGGCGGGTACCCTATTCACCCAATCGCATAACCAAGCGATTGCCTTTCTGCGGTTTGATCGTGCCAAATCCGAGATGACTGCGGGGGATGCCAGCGTCACTTGGGACGGATAAATCCCGCACGCGCAGCCTCGCATGTGGCATGGCAAATGCAATCGCTTGCGTGATCATTGACCAGCCCCATAGACTGCATGAATGCGTAGATGGTTGTCGGGCCAACAAACTTCCAGCCTCGTTTTTTGAGATCTTTGGACAGGGCCACAGAAGACGCCGATGTTGCAGCGGGATACTCTAAACCCAACACTTCTTGCAGGCTGGGTTCAAACTGCCAGATATAAGCGCCAAGAGACCCTTGGCTGGCGATTAGATCGAGCGCGCGTTGTGCATTATTGATCGTTGCGGTTATTTTACCGCGATGGCGAATGATGCCCGCATTTTGCAACAAACGCTCGACATCTGCTTCATCATACTGCGCGATCTTATGAAAATCGAAATCATCAAAGGCTGCGCGAAAATTATCGCGTTTGGCCAATATCGTTCGCCAACTTAGACCTGATTGAAAACTTTCCAAACACAGCTTTTCGAACAAGCATTGGTCATCATCTTGCGGCATGCCCCATTCTGTGTCGTGATAGATCTGATACAGCGGAAAATCAGGTGCCATATGCGCCCAATTGCATCTGATGCGACCGTCATCACTTGGCTTAGAATGCTGCATGTCTGTCTCCTTTTGATGTGGACAGTAAATAAAAAAGGCCGCCCGAAGGCGACCTTTTTCTTTTGCATAACGACGCGATTAAGCGCGCTCTGAATATTCCATGCTTTCTGTGTTAACCACGATGTCTTCATCTTGGGCCACGAAAGGCGGCACCATGACTTTTACGCCATTGTCCAAAATCGCTGGTTTGAATGAATTGGCGGCTGTTTGACCTTTGACCACTGGCTCAGTCTCAACAACTTTGCAGGTCACTTTTTGGGGCACCGTGACGTTAAGCGCCTCGACATCATAGTATTCGATCACAACTGTCATACCGTCTTGCAAGAAAGGACGACGATCGCCCAACAGATCCGCAGGCAGTTCGACTTGCTCATAGGTATCCATGTCCATGAAAACCAACATCCCATCGGATTCGTACAAGAATTGTTGGTCTTTTTGCTCTAGGCGCACACGTTCAACTTTATCCGCAGAGCGAAAACGTTCGTTCAATTTACGGCCGTCGCGTAGGTTCTTCAGCTCAACCTGAGCAAAAGCCCCCCCCTTGCCTGGCTTCACGTGATCAACCTTTACGGCGACCCACAAACCGTTCTCATGTTCAAGCGTATTTCCTGGACGGATTTCGTTACCGTTGATTTTTGGCATGTATATACCCGCGCTAATGGTTGAATAAAACTTGCCACACCCTATATCTGGACAGTCCGTTTGGCGCAAGTCGCGGATATGGGTCTCGTTTACGTTTTGGTCATGCATCTAGCGCATGACAGGTATGCAAATACACTGTATCCGAATCGACGCGAACCTGCCATAAGGCACCTCACGCCGAAAAGACAAGACCAATAAAACAAGGAAAAATCATGGCTGATTTCGTTGACGGCTCCGCATTCAATTATGAACAAGGCCAGCGTGCGCGCAAACTTTTTGCCGCTGTTGTACTTGCTGCTTTGGATGATGCGATCGCCGATAACAAGAAATACGGCAATGGCCCTGAACAGATTGCGCGTTGGGCGCGGTCACGTGATGGGCGCGAAGTATTGTCATGTTCTGGTATCGACCCAAACGAACGGGTTGTGTCTGGCTTGATGGAATTCGTATCTAAGGGTGTCCGCACTTCTGTTGCTTTGTCTCGCGAAGAAAGCGAACGTCGCAATGCACAGCAAGAAGCTGAAGCGGCATAACCCCTTAAAGAAACTGCCATTTCTTATGAAAAGACGCGCCACGGGAAACCTTGGCGCGTCTTTTGTTTTGTCCGCGCCTCTCTATGCCGCATACTGGTCAAACAGATGAGGAACCGCACGATGAGCACAACAAATTCAGACACCCCCAAAGGCGGCAAGATTGATATCACTGCGACCCCCAAAAAGATTGGTACACTCTATCCACCGCCTTTTCATAAAAATACCAAGGCCCGCGAAAAGCAGGCGCTCGGCGATGCCGTGGGATTGGACCAATTCGGGGTGAACCTAACGCGCCTCGCACCAAACACATGGTCCGCCCTGCCCCACTGGCACGAAAGCGAAGACGAATTTGTCTATGTGGTCGAAGGCAACCCAACATTGGTCTACGGCGACACGGAACAAGAGCTTGCGCCAGGCGATTGCGCGGGATTCAAGGCGGGCGTTGAGATCGGCCATTGTCTGCAAAATAGGACCGATAAGGATGTTGTGATCTTGGAAGTCGGGTCACGGATCACAGGCGAACGCGCCTTTTATCCCGGTTTGGATCTGATGGTGGATACCTCATCCGCCAATTTTTATCATCACCTTGATGGCACAGCTTATAAAGATGTGAAAAGGCGCGGACCTGACGATGACTAAGCTTTGCCTTAAGCCGCAATCACACTAGAACATTCCAAAGATGTAGATGAGGCGGCAATGGCAAAAGCGATTATGATTCAAGGGGCGGGCAGCAATGTCGGTAAATCCATGTTGGTCGCTGGGATCGCGCGAGCGCTTACCGCGCGCGGATATAAGGTCGCGCCATTTAAACCGCAAAACATGTCAAACAATGCAGCCGTATCAGCGGACGGTGGCGAAATAGGCCGCGCGCAAGCTTTGCAAGCACGCGCCTGCGGTTTGCCCCCCCATACGGATATGAACCCTGTTTTGCTCAAACCCGAAACAGATATCGGCGCGCAGGTTGTGGTGCAGGGCAAACGCATCGCAACCCTGAAAGCGCGTGACTACGGCAAGATGAAAGCCACCTTGATGCCTGCCGTTTTGCAAAGTTTTCATCGCTTGGCGCAGGATGTCGATTTCATCATTATCGAAGGCGCAGGTAGCCCCGCCGAAATCAATCTGCGTAGCGGAGATATCGCCAATATGGGCTTTGCAGAGGCCGCAAATGTGCCCGTCGTACTGATCGGCGATATAGACCGTGGCGGCGTGATCGCACAACTGGTGGGCACGCATACGGTGTTACCCGTTGAGGATCGTGATCGCATTAAAGCCTTTGCCGTCAATAAATTTCGCGGCGATGTCAGCCTGTTTCAAGACGGTGCCAGCGCCATTTCCGATATGACAGGCTGGGCCGATCTGGGCACCATTCCATGGTTTAGCGCCGCGCATCGTTTGCCAGCAGAAGACATCATGGATATCGCTTCTAGTGGCGATGGTCCGATCAAAATCATCGTGCCACGCCTATCGCGCATCGCAAATTTTGATGACCTTGATCCTTTGGCCGCAGAGCCGAATGTGCGGATTGAAATTATCGAAGCAGGGCGCCCTTTACCGCTAGATGGCGATCTGATTTTACTGCTTGGCACCAAATCGACGATCAGCGATTTGGCCGACCTGCGCGCCCAAGGTTGGGACATCGACATACAAGCCCACCTGCGCCGTGGCGGGCATATTTTAGGAATTTGCGGCGGATATCAAATGCTTGGCAAATGGATTGAAGATCCACAGGGCATCGAAGGCCGCGCAGGACGGCACGCGGGTCTTGGCCTGCTTGATGTGACAACGGTGATGAGCCCCACCAAACGGCTGGCCGAAGTCACCGCTATCGACAAAGATACGGGCACACGACTATCGGCCTATGAAATTCACATCGGCCGCACCCAAGGGCCAGATTCTGTACAGGCTTGGCTTGATATTGATGGACGTCCCGAAGGGGCTTCAGCACAAAACGGGCGGATCAAAGGCTGTTACCTGCATGGGCTCTTCGCTGCTGACGATTTCCGTCACAGCTACCTGTCACAATTCGGATTGACCGACCCGCATGTCAATTTCGAAGCAGGCGTGGACGATACGCTCGACGCCCTGGCCACCCATATTGAAACTCATATGGATATAGATCACCTGATCGCTTTGGCTAAGACTGTGTAACTATTCGAAGTCACGCAAGGTCAAGGCACGTTGCACTTCGCGGCGCACCAATCGGCGGACGTTGCTGGTAATGCGTTCGCCTAAGCTGCCTTGCAACTCTTCGCGGATCACTTCGGCAATCATATCGCGCAATGCGCCTTCGTCCAAAAGTTCTTGATCCGAATAGCCCGCCAAAGCTAAATCATCATCGTCGTCTTCTGATCCACTATAGGCGACATGATCACTTTCTTGCAGGGCTTCGGCTGTGGTTTCAAAGGGGGAGGCTTCGGCGGCCTCTGCCTCCTCAGACATCTTGTCCTTTTGCACATCATGTTCGAAGGCTTCAAAATCACTTGGGCCTTCTAGGTCATGATCTTGATCCGCGTGATCTGTTGCAACATCTGCTGTCTGATCTACAACTTCAGGCTCTGGTGCTTCCGCAACATCTGTATGTTGCGCATGAGTGAATTTTGCCGCAGAGGCGGATTGAAAGTCCAAAACCCGTGCGGACGGATTAGCCCAAGCAGGCGAAAATGCAGTTGGTTCGTCTGCGTCATAGTCTTCTTCATAGCCATCATAGCCTGCGGTTTCATCCGCTTGCCAATCTTCGAATGCAGCCTCAACGGGTTGTTCTTCAACCGCGGCCTCCAATTCCGCAATGCGTTCTTCAATGCTCATCGATGTGGACGGGGCATGATGCGGCTCTGCCTGCGTTGTCGTTTCTTGCGGCTCCGGTGGCGTATCAGCGCTGACAGGTTGTGGCACATCGCGCATCAAAGCTTGGGCGGCTAAGACGGCATCTTCGACCGTTTCTCCGCGTTCGGACTGCACTGCATCACCCTGCAGATCTTCATTGACAACATCCGCCACTTCCAGCGGATTTTGGTTATCTGAGGGCTCGCTGACATCGGCACCGCTATCGTCATCGGTAGCAATTGGCGCAGCATGCGTTTCATCACTTGCATCAGCAACAGGGGTAACGGCATCCTGCGCTTCAAGGATCAAAGGCTGGATATCTTTACCTGAGGTCACGGTCGTTGCGGGGGCTTGCGACCTCTCGACTGACGATTGTGCTGTCGTGTCACGATCATTTTCGGAAGGTTTTTTGCCTTCGACCACACGCAAATCAGGGGACAAAACCAAACGGTCAGTCACAGGAGTAGGCTTGGCCTTGCGCGCCATTGGATCATAGGTTTCCGAAACCAATCTGCGAATGGATGCCAAAACATCATCCGCATCGATATTTGTCATTGGATCAGACATCCCGACTCCCCCAGTTTTATACGCTCTATGGTAGCCATCTTCTGTACGACACACAACAAATAGAAAATCCGCCCAACAAAATTGAGCGGATTTAATTTCACAAAATACATTTTTTGCTTAGTTGCGACCCAAAGATTGCAAAACGCGATCCAACTTTTCGCCCTGAGCACTTATATTTGAGGTCGGAGCCGTTTTCACAGCGTTATAATAAGCGGCAGGATCATAAACTGGCACATCCAAGTTCAAATGGCTGACTGTCAAAAGACCCATAGCACTTAACAGTGAAAAGACTGCACTTTCGCTATTGATCCGCGCTTGAATTGCAAGAACCTGTGCATCAAGCAAATCTTGTTCCGCTTCCAACACGTCTAATGTGGTTGAAGCGCCAAGGTCAGCTTCTTCTTTCACGCCTTGATAGGCAACACGCTGAGCTTGAACAGACGCGGCTGTCGCTTTGGATGAGGCTGCAGTGACAGACAACATCGACCAAGCGGTCCGAACATTTTGTTCAACCTGACGCGCAGATGTGTGCAATTCAGCACGCGCTGCGTCTAGGTTCGCTTGGGCTTTACGAATCGCCGATGCCCCGTTGCCGCCAGCATAAATGTTGCCGCGTGCAACGATCCCAAAACTGTCACGCGAATTTTCTACCGTCAAAGCATTGTCATTCCAGTCACTGCCGTAAGTCCGAGAAGCTGAGGCAGACACCGTAGGAAGCAGGCCGCGCTCAGCAATTTGCACTGCCAAATCGAGGGCCGAAATCCTATGTTGCAAAGCTTTAATCGCGGGATGCGACTGAACGGCCAAACGCACAGCTTCGTCTACAGTGCTCGCAGGCACTTTCACTGAGGGTGGCGTCGATAGGTTTGACGGGTAATTACCAACGGCAACTTTATATGCTTCGCGCGCGGATAAAACTTGGCCCTGCGCTGCGGCATTTAGAGATCTGGCTGATGCAAGCTGTGCTTCGACTTGGCTGACTTCAGTGCGCGTGATTTCCCCCACTTCAAAGCGATCTTGGGCAGCACGCAGATTTTGTTGATTCAACCGCACGGAGTTGGCACGTACATTGGCTTGGGCTTCGTAATAACGCACATCCATATAGGCTGAGATCGCAGCGCCCAACACGTCTTGTTCGATTGCCACCAAACTTGCACGTGTCGCCAGTACCGTTTCTTTTGCGGCATCAACGCTCAACTTGTTTTTACCAAATGTAAACAGGGTCATACTGGCCGAAAATTCAAGAGACTTTGCCCAAGCGCCAGCGCCACCGCCGACCGCGTCATATCCAGCGCTCGCAGTGTAACCAAGCGTTGGACGCATAGCAGAGACAGCGGCCGCGACGCCTTCATCTGTTGCACGTAGATTGGCGCGGTTTTGTTCAAGTAAACCAGAGTTTTTATATGCAGAGGCTAAAGCATCGCCAAGGCTTTCTGCACTCAAAGCCGCGGGACTAAGCGCCACAACCATAGCAAACATACTTGCAGCCAGCGACCGCCCTGCCCCAAATTTTAAACGCATATCAATGCCCTAACTTTTCTAAATTATGACATTCACGTCACAAATGTTCTGTTAAAGCACAAACTCGTTTTGTGCTTCGTATCCAGGAAGAACTGGCGCAGTCGCGTTAAATACCATGCGCCAAGTCAACTTACCCTTTATCTTGTAACCGATACGTACAATTCCAAGGCTTCCGTCGAGAAAAATTGAACAAATGCGACCACCTTCTTTGACTTGGTCTAAAATTGCAGCAGGAATCTCTTGTGCAGCCCCTTGCAAGATCACAACGTCATAAGGTCCGTGCTGTGGAGCACCCGCCGCAAGACCAGCAACTTCGACAACCACATTATCTGCGCCAGCGGCTGCCAAAGCGGCTGTGGCATCTTTGGCCAGATCCGCATCTTGTTCGACTGCGATAACAGCCTGCGCCATGCGCGCCATCACAGCTGATGAATATCCAAGACCAGTGCCGATATCCAAGACCAGTTCGTCGTTTTGAATATCCAAAGAATCTAGCATTTTCGCAAAAACACGCGCATCCAAAACAACGCGTCCATTGCCTAAGGCAATATCGTCACCAACATATGCGGCTTCACGCTGCGCTGCGGGTACAAAATTTTCGCGCGCCACTGTTAGCATCGCTTCGATAATGGGGAATTTAGTCACATCAGAGGGGCGCACCTGCGTGTCGACCATCATTGTGCGCAATTTGGCAAAATCTGTCATAAATTGAACTCTCTCGTTCAGAAGTGTCTGCGTGTTATTGCCATATCACAACCCGCACGGCAACACGCGATTAGCTAACACGACCTGCGCCATATCAACACATTTTGGTGACAGCACAATTTTCCATCATCCACACAACTTTAGCGCAAGCGCAAATTTTCATAGACAAAAAGCAATCGTAAAATTGGCGCATTTCATAAAGATTAGGTGCTGGACAAGCCTTGGGAAAAAAGTAATAAGCCTCACGAACAATCGAAGGGCCTTCAACAACCACATTTTGATGGGCCTATGTTCGAATATTAACCCGTGCAAATTTAGGGTTAACAAAGAGGCGAGTTGGCGGAGTGGTTACGCAGCGGATTGCAAATCCGTGTACACCGGTTCGATTCCGGTACTCGCCTCCATTAAAAAACAATCACTTACATCACTCCTTGCTGTGTTTGAGGCCCCGCGTTTACAGGGGTGTTTACATTTTTGTGTTTTGAGCCAGTGATTTTGCTCGATTGAGCTTGCGCAAAACCGCATCGCTTTCGTCGGGGCAAACCAGCGCATAATGCTCGATAACTTGCGCCGCGTAGCGAACCGATCAGCTCATCAGAACTGTGATCTGCTTCGATGCCCAGCGGGCCGTCAAAGGCCTGCCAAGCTCTTTCAGCTTCCCCTCTTCCACCGCACAATTCAGAACGCGTGTCGCATGGATGCCTGCCATATCGTGCTGCTTGGGCGAATGGAGCCATTTCTTGCGATCGCGAAATTTCAGTATACCCGAACTTTTTCGACAAATTTTGAAAGTTGGCAGCGAAGTTCGTCCGCTGAAAGATCACCAAAACGCAAGCTAACGCCGTTTCGTTCGCTTTCAAAATTCGCCATGCAGTTATTCATCGAAAGGTTTGCTGGGCGTTCGGCTGGCCCTTTTTTCGCCGAGCATCAGCATCGCCGGTGTCACGATCAGGGTCAGTATCGTGGCGATAACCAGCCCGCCTGCAATCGCCGAAGACAGGTCTGTCCAAAGCTGGGTGGATGGCGCACCATAGACGATGTCGCGGGTAAAGAAGTTGATATTCAACCCGATCACCATAGGCATCAGCCCCAGTGCCGTTGTCACAGACGTCAAGAACACGGGCCGCAGACGTTGCGCCCCTGTGCGCAGGGCTGCGTCAAGCGGCGGCTGACCAGATTTGCGAAGATCATTATAGGTGTCGATCAAAACAATATTGTTGTTCACGACGATGCCCGCCAAAGCGATCACACCGATCCCGCCCATCACGATGCCGAAGGGGCGGCCCATGATCAAAAGCCCCAAGAGAACGCCCGCGATGGAAAAGACGATCGCGCTCATGACCACAAAGGCCTGATAGAACCGATTGAATTGCAACACGAGGATCACAAACATCAACAAGATCGCCGATACGAAAGCGCCGATAAGAAAGATCATGCTGTCCTGCTGATCCTCTGCCTCACCCGCGAAAGAAAAGCTGACACCCTCGGGCAGCCCCGCCTGCTCTAGGGCGGCGGTCAGGGCAATCACCTGATCATTTACCAAGACATCTGCTGTGACATTGGCCTCGATCGTCGTGACGCGCTTTTCGTCAATCCGGCGGATAATGCCGGTGCGCTCTGTGGGGGCAAAAGTCACAAAGTTTGCAATCGGCACCAGCCCAACAGTCGTTGGAACACGCAACCCACCCAGTTCGGCGAGCGTGCGTTCTTCGCGCGGGAACCGGACCCGAATATCAAGCGATCCGTCAACATCATCGGGGCGGTAGCCAGCCACGGTTATCCCTTGGGTCAGCAATTGAACCGCTTGTCCCAATAGGCTGACATCAGCCCCAAAGCGCGCGGCTTCGGCCCGATCAACCAGAATGGAGACCTCCACACCGGGAACAGGCAGCGTATCCGTCACATCGGTGAAGCCGCCAATGCCATCCATAATGTCGCGGATTTTCTGCACCGCTGGCCCGATACTTGCGGGATCTTGCGTCGTGAGTTGGAGGTTCACGGGCTTGCCGCCAGTCGGGCCGCCGCTTTCCGTTTCCACCTGCACATCGATGCCCGCAATGTCGGCAACACTTTTGCGGATATCGACGCCGATTTCTGCGGCGGTGCGACGCGTATCCCACGGGGTGAGTTCCAGCTGCAAAGTGCCAATCGTTTCTTCATCGCCCTGCCCTGCAGACATCATGGACCGTGCATAGATGCTGGCGATTTCGTCATAATCCAACAGGCGATCCTCGACGGCGCGCACCAATGCGTCACGCTCGAAGATCGAGAAATTGTCACGGGCACGGACCTGAACCTGCATAAAATCAGGCTCAGAAGATGGGAAAAAGGTCACCCCTTTGCCGAACTGTCCATAAGCCCCAAAGCCCCCGAGCAGCAGCGCCAGCGCAAGCAGCACCGTCGCACCGGGCCGCAGGATGGACCATTCCAACAGGCGCACATATCCGCCCGTCAAGCCGCGCATGTCACGTGGATCACCGATTTCCGCCGCGTGAAGGGCCGCTTTTTGTGCGGCGGTTTGTGGCTGGCGCTTGCCGATGACGCCGCCAACAACCGGAATGAAAATCAGGGCCATAAACAAGGATGCGAAAAGGGTCAGGATCACTGTGATTGGCAAAAATTTCATAAACTCACCAATCATGCCCTGCCAGAACAGAAGAGGCAAAAACACGCAAAGGGTGGTGGCCGTAGAGGCGATGATCGGCCAAGCCATCCGTTTGGCGGCAAAGGCATAAGCGGCCTTTGGCTTTGACCCTTCTTGCAACTTGCGATCCGCGAGTTCTGTGGTGACGATTGCCCCATCCACGAGCATTCCCACAACAAGGATCAACGAGAACAGCACAACGATGTTCATCGTATAGCCCATCAGCCAAAGCGCAGTCACGCCAGCCAGAAACGCACCCGGAATGGCCAGCCCTACAAGAATGGCAGAGCGAAAACCAAGCGCCAAAACGATCACAATCATCACAAGGATCACGGCGGCAATTACATTGGCCTCCAGATCGTTAAGCATGTCCTCCACCTGCTTGGACTGATCTTGCAAAAACGTGATCTCGATACTATCCGGCCAATCCACCCGCAGCTGTTCGACCACGGCTTTGACCTCTGCCACAGTGGCGATGATATTCGCGCCAGACCGCTTTGTGACCTCAAGCGCCAAAGCCGATTGGCCGTTGATACGGGCAAAGGAACTCGGGTCTTCAAACGTGCGCCGGATCGTCGCCACATCACCAAAGGTCACAACCGCATTGCCTCGTACCTTGACGGGCATCGCCATCACATCGTCCAGATCCTCGATCAAGCCCGGCACCTTCAGAACGATGCGCCCCGATCCTGTTTCAATCGCGCCCGCCGCAATCAAACGGTTGTTGCGCTGGATTTGCCCGATCAGCTCATCAAAGGACAAATTGTAGGTTTCGAATACTGTGGGATCGATCAAGACCTCAAGGAATTCAAATCGTTGTCCGCCAATTTCGGCCTCAAGAACACCTTCCAGTGCTTCGATCTCTTCTTGCAACTGTTCGGCAAGGGCATTCAACGTACGCTCTGGCACTGGGCCGGACAAAACCGTTGTGATGATCGGAAAAAGGGCGGTATTGATTTCTGTTATGGTGATGTCGCCGGCATCTTCGGGCAGATCCCCTTGGACACGGTCCGCCGCTTCGCGAACCTTATCCAATGCTTCGTCATTGTCACCACCCGGCAGGAATTCCAACTGGATGCTTGCAAACCCTTCGGTCGCATCCGAGTTCATGCTGTCCAGACCCTCGATCGATGCAAACTCGGCCTCCATCGGTTCCAGCAACAGCCGTTCCGCATCACTGGGGCTGATCCCGTCCAAGTCCGTCGAGACATAGAACAAGGGCAGCGGCACTTCGGGATTGGATTCCTTGGGGATCGCGCTGTAGGCATAGGCTCCGACGGTGAGCAGCGTTATCAAAGCCATCATCACAACCCGCGACCGCGAGAAGGCCGCATCAATGATACTGTTCATTGCGCGTCCTCACCCGGCATCGGGGCGACGGTTTCGCCCGCGTTGACATAGCCTTGGCCCACTGTGATCAGATCAACCTCCTCTGGCAGGCCCGCAACCCAAACACCATCAATCTGGGCCCGCACAAGTTCGGTCGGATAGAATTGCACGACATTATTCGAATCCACCGTCTTCACCCCAAGCTGGCCTTGGCTATCAAGCGATACAATCGACGGAGACAGGAAATGCGCGCTGACTTCGCCAGTGGGAATGATGACCTCGGCGGAAATACCTGCAGGTATTGCCCCGTCATCATTGGGCACTTCGACCTCAACCAAAAAGGTGCGTGTCTCGGCGGCCGCGGATGTGCCAACAAAACTGACGACCCCTTCCCGTTCTTCGCCGGTGATAAAGTTCACGCTGGCGATTTGACCGACGGACAAGGCATTCAAGGATTGCTGTGACGCCTGAATGGCAACGGTTAATGGCGTGATATCGACCAAGCGGCCGACTTCGGTTCCCGCGGCGACATATTCGCCTTGGTCAATATCAAGCATTTCGACCCTCCCCGCAAACGGGGCGGTAATCGTAAGAGATTGCGCTTCGTCTGCCGCCGCAGCCACCTGCGCTTGCGCCGCGGCAAGGGCAGCGCGCGCCACAGAGACGCGATCCGCCGTCGAAACCCCGCGTTCGAGAAGCGTTTGCGCATTATCAAACTCACGCTGGGCACGGGCAAGTTCTTCCGCAGCGCGGCTTACATCGGCAATGTTACGCGTCGGATCAAGGCGTGCGATGACATCGCCCATTGCCACGTCCTGACCTTTACGCACCAAGACTTCAGCGACATCACCAGAGGTCTCGCTGCGCAAGATCGTATCCCGATCCGGCAGCGCCTGACCCTCGGCCTGATAATATTGTGTCACCTTTTCTGACGTCACAGTTTCCACGGCGACGGCCACAGGCCTTGGCGCCTCGCGCGTGACAACGACTGCGGCCTCTTGTGAAGGAAACACAAACCCGCTTCCCATCCAAGCCACGATGCCAAAAACAAGGGCAGCCGCAATCCATGTCGAACGCGATGCGCCACTGTCCGCACGAAACGCCAAAGCTGTGGGCGTTTGGATCGCATCACTTTGTTCGGACGCGATCGGGTCATCGGTCGTCTGAGCGGGGATCTGCGGCGCCTCGTCTAGCACTTGGTCGTCTCCAACAGAAGGGGTGTCAATCGCGGTCTTTGACATTGGTTTTGTCCTTTAAAATGAAGCGCAATGGCCCTTCGAAGCTTTAGATATGTTCGTCAAGATGAAACGTCATTAGCGATTTTGCCAAGTCAGCGTTTACTCTGAGTTTATGATGTCAGTAAATTCAAGCGGCAAATAAATATAGGTGTGTCCACTTGCCATTAAAACCTCTCGCAATGCCTATGTAGCCCAAATAGTATTCATTCGTTGAATGTCACCCAAAGTCGGTCTCATCCCCTACTCTGTGAGGGCGGCTCTGGGCCACGCGTGTCGATGCGCATTCATGCTGCAAGTGAACTTGCTGAGATGAAGCGTCGTTGAAGTTGTGGTAAATGATGACCTGCGCTGCCACATGCCCGAACTCACAAAGTGCGGGACAAAGCTGACTTCGATACTTTTAGATGGAATGGCTGGTATTCGCGCCTTTCGCGTTCCGCCTGAACACCAACGGCGAAAATAGGATCATCGCGGTGGTTTGTCATGTGCAACATTATCTTGTGAAGCCAAAAGACTTGACCGCCTAGGACATATTTTTGATTGTCATTGCATTACTTCAAAACGGCGCTGAACCCTTCTGGCCCAGCCAAAAAGTCCAAAAAGCTGCGCGTTTTGGCGGGCAAATAGCTGCGGTCTGAATAGATCGCCTGCAATTGCAGTTTTGGCCAATCAACCTTGGGTAAAACGACCTCCAAACGGCCTTCGTTGATATCATTTCGTACAGACCAGCTTGGCACCATTGCAAAGCCCATTCCAGCCATTGCTGCCTGATACAGAATACTTTCGTTGCCGCTGACCAACACAGATTTGAACTTAACATCCAACCCATGTGCCCCACCAAATTTGACCCGCCCGTCTGCGGCAACCTGCGAATAGGCAAGCAGTGGTGCGTTGTTCAGATCTGCCGAGGTCTCAGGGCGTCCAAAGCTGTCCAAAAAGGCTGGGGCCGCGACCAATTGGAACGTCACCTCTCCCAATTTGCGGGCTATGAGCCCTTCATCCAACTTGAAGGCGACACGCAGCGCCAAATCAATGCCTTCTTCCACCATGTTTATCTTGCGGCCACTTAGGTCGATATCAAAAGTCACATGCGGATTTTGCTGATGATAGGCGGTCAAGATTTTCGCAAAGGTCGGATTGGACATCCAGACGGGCATCGACACTTTGAGTGTTCCGCGCGGCGAGAGTGTGTCAGTGGTCAATTGCGCTTCAGCCTCAAACAGCCCGTCAAGCAACGGGCGGACCGTTTGCAAATACTGCGCGCCAGCCTCGGTCAGGCTCACGTTCCGACTGTTTCGATTGAGCAGACGCGAACCGACGCGCGCCTCGACGTGTTTAACGTGTTTGCTGGTCATCGCAGGCGACAGGCCAAGCCGTTCCGCTACGGCAGAAAAGTTCTTTTGCTCTGCAACTTCGGCAAAAACACGCAGGCTTAAAAGTGTATCCATCATCAACTCTCAGTAAACATTGGATCAATGAATAGCCTAATGATGCATTCAGGGGAATGGTTTATTTCTATTCTCATCACAACACGCTGCAAAAGCGAATTTTTGGAAAGAGAACGAGATGACAACGATTGAAACAAATGCCGCACAAACTGGCAAGGGCTGGAATATTGGCCTTTGGGTCGCCCAAGGTCTTTTGGCCGCGATGTTCATGATGGCAGGTGCCACCAAGCTGGCGTCCGGATCGGCTGAATTGGTCGCGATGGGCATGGGTTGGGCTGAAAATGCGCCCTTCTTGCTGATCAAATTTATTGGCTTGGCCGAGGTCGCGGGCGCCCTTGGTCTGATCCTGCCAGCCGCAACACGCATTATGCCACATTTGACGAAACTGGCCGCGGCTGGACTCTGCGTCATCATGGTTTTGGCCGCAGGCGTCCACATCCTTCGCGGTGAATTCGCAGTGGTGCCGGTTAACCTAGTTTTGTTTGCACTGGCCGCTTTTGTGGTCTGGGGACGCACGAATAAGGCGCCGATCGCACCGCGCGCTTAATCCAAACCAATGCGCTCCGGTGTCTCCCGCCGGGGCGCGCTCTCCTTTGCAAGAGGCTCCTTCCCATGTTCAATTCTGTGCTTGCCGCCAACACAAACCTTTCCCCGCAAACTGACCGCCTATCTTGGGGGAAGGTTGAACTTCAGGTGACAGATCTGGATCGCGCTGTTGCCTTTTGGACCATGGCCTTGGGGTTGATCGAACGCGATCAATCAGCGCCCGGCGTTGCCCTTGGAACAAAAGATCGCACGCTGATCGTCCTTCACCCCGGTGCACAAACCGCTGTCAAAGCGCCCTTTTCAGGTATGTATCACGTCGCAATCGGTGTGCGCAGTCAGGTCGAGTTTTCACGCATACTTGCCCGTTTGATCCATCTGAATGTGCAGGTCGCGCCGACGGATCACCTCATGGCGAAGTCGCTGTACTTGCATGACCCCGACGGTCTTGAAATTGAAATCACCTTTGAGACGCCAGAACGCTTTGGTCATTTTGGCGATATGTCTCGAGGGCTGACACTCTATGATGTTGACGGACACCCCCATTCGGGACGCGGACCGCTGGATGTGAGGGCCGAGTTGGCCCATGCGACGGGCGCAGACCCCTTGGCCCCCTTGGCGGACGACAGTTACCTCGCGCATCTGCACTTCAAAGTGCCAGCACTGGAACCCGCATTGGACTGGTTCGAAACCCTTGGATTTGAACGCCACCTAACGCTGGACGCATGGGGTTTTGCCGATATGGGCGCTGGCGCCCCCAACACGCACCGGTTGGCCATGAATATCTGGGCTGGTCACAACAACCCGCCTATGCCGCAAGATATGGCTGGATTGGTGCACTACGAATTGTTCACCCATGGCGAGGTCGTCACCTCCCCTCATCTACACAAAGACGGCGATGTCTTGCGTGGGACCGATCCCGCTGGCGTCTCAGTAACCCTGCGCCCAGCAAAATAGGAGAGAATTATGACAGATACCCCGACAACCTACCGCTCTGCGCAGATCATTTTGCACTGGGTCGTCTTCGCCGCCATCTGGGTGCAATGGCTTTTCAACGAGCCGATGAAACGCACCATTGAGGCCATGCAGAGAGGCGCAACACCCGAAGGCAACGACGCCACGATGGCGTTGGTTCATGTGGGCTTTGGGTCAACGATCCTGCTGGCGGTGCTTGCGCGGATTTATCTGCGGTTTCGCTATGGAACACCCGGCCACGCCCCCGGCACATCCCCGATGCAGGCCAAAATTGCCACAGCGGTTCACTGGTCACTTTATGGCACGCTGATTGCCATGGTGCTCACGGGTGGGATGACATGGAACGGTGTCGCTGATCTGGGCTATATGCACTCGCTTTTGAACATTGTGCTGTTTGGCCTGATTACAGCCCATGCCGCAGCGGCCATTTTCAACCAATTCGTTCGTAAGGACGGCACGCTGGCGCGGATGATCCCCGCCCTCAAGAAATAAAATATCGCCCAAGCCGTGACGGAAAACCGTGGCTCGGGCGTATCACACAAATACACACAGACTTGGGCCCTGATATGCAACGGTTCTTCGCCGCGACCTCACCTTTTTTCACATGGGCAGTGCTGGCTTCCCTTGGCATCATGATGACCTATTCGGCGCTGACCTCTACGGATCCGAAGGTCTTTCATCAACTTGTGCACCCATCGGGAGAAACTTCCGCAAGATTGTTGATTGTGACACTGATCGCGACCCCTTTGGCGATGCTGCTAAAGGGATGGCGCGGACCGCAATGGTTGAAACGCAATCGTCGTTATCTGGGCGTGGCGTCGTTTGGCTATGCGGCGCTACACACGATGTTTTACCTGCTGGATAAGGCGTCACTGACCACTGTTGTCGGTGAACTGCCACGCCTTTACATCTGGACCGGCTGGATCGCGTTTATCATTTTCATACCCTTGGCGCTGACATCTATGGACTACCTCCTGCGCAAGATGGGCACATGGTGGAAATGGCTGCAACGCTGGACCTACGCCGCCGCCGTGCTGACACTGGTGCATTGGGCCGCTTTGCATGATTGGGGTGGCGCCGCACCCGCCCTTGTCCACTTTGGCCCCCTAATCGCGCTTGAGGCCTACCGTGTCTGGTATTGGTATTTGCGACCACGACCCACGGCGGCATAGCGACCGCAGGCTGCCTTTCGGCCAGTCGTCGCACTTGCGAAATCAATGGATCGCCTGATGACAGCTTTGCGAAAAAATTACCCTTGCTCACTCCATCGCCAATGACTGCATTTTCAAATGCCATACTGGCGCTAAAATGAAGTGCTGTCGGAAATGCAGGCGATCGCTGCAGATGCGAAGGAAATGCTGCGGTCCGTGAAGCCAATATCCAAGCATGCGGCAGTACGCGCCTTTGCCGCGGATCATCATGCCCGACTTGGGAAGGTGAAGGTGTTGTTGGAGAAAAGAACCAATATGTTTTCCAACAAATTGCCCTGCTTTGGTAAATTTAGTGTTCTTTAAACTTCATAGGGTATCCACTGAAGTGAAAATTGCGCAAGCACAAGGCAGGACACGGCAGAACAATGGTCGACGTAACACGCACAGTCATACGACTGGGAAATTTCTCGGACGGTATTGCCGATATTGATCCGGACGGGACCGGAAGTGCGGAAAACGCCGCTGCCTTGGTGAACCAGACCTTTACCGGCGCGACGATGTCTGTCGAAACGATCACTTACTCCGATGGCGACAATGACGGGTTCATCGACTACGATGGTACAGTCGGCTCGGGTGGCGATTATATCATTTACGACTTTGGAGGCGGCCCTGTCTCTGAAACGATGGATCAAGGAGTCTGGTATGACATCGATATCCTGTTGGGGGATGGCAGCACCTTTTCGACAAACGCCCTCATTTTCCAGACGCCGAGTGGTGAGACGTTTCTGAACGAATTTTCGACGTCACTCGACAATCTCGACATCCAGTCGATAACGCCAACGGCCGTCAAAAATGCGTACTTCAGTCGTACCGCCACCAGCGAATCCGTCGACAACACTACGGTTTGCTTTGCGCGGGGCACTGAAATCCTGACACCTGACGGCCTTCGCCTGGTCGAGGATTTCCGCCCCGGAAATGAAGTGCTGACGACCGACGGCAAAGCGCAGAAAGTCATCGCAGTTTATCGAGTGCCAGCCGACTCGGCGGGCACAAACCCACCTGTCCGTTTCGAAAGCGGTTCTTTGGGCCACAACATGCCAAGCAAGCCCCTGACGGTCACAGCCAACCACCGCATGCTTTGCGCATCGCGACTGACCTTTCGGATGTTTGGTAAGACAGAGGTGTTAATCCCAGCAATACGGTTTGTGGGCCTTTGCGGCGTGGACACTTGCAGCGCCTCATCGCAATTGGAATTCTTTCATCTGCAGCTAGAGATCCATTCCGTCATCTGCGCAAACGGGGCTTTTGCTGAAAGCTGTCTGCTGGGCCCTGTCGCTGTGCAAAGTCTTCCAAGGGTTCTGCGAAACATGACTGTGGAACAAGATGCTCATGCGCTACGATATCCTGTTCCGTCAGGGCACAAGCAACGGCAGTTCATGTGCAGGTTGGCGAAAAACAGTCACTCGGTGATTGAAAGACAAGTCGCTCAACACTATTCCCGCCGCATTCGAGACCTAGCCCCTGCCATCATTTGATCTAGGGCCTTCAAACCCAAATCTGGGGTGGCTTTTTCATACCAACGTAAGAGAAGACAACCCGCAACGCCTCGCTCGTCAGTCCGTTGAATTGGCAGTACCCTCGCCCGAATTCGCGGGGCTGCATCAGGGACGTCCACACGTGAAACCGGGTTGAGGGTCATGATGGCGCGCTGAGGTTTCTCAATGAAATTGCGCAGGCGTGACCACAGGCCTGTGGCGGCCTCATCGTTTCCTCGTGGGAAATGTAGCTTCAACTATCTTCCCGATGATGCACCCAAGGGAGATCCCTATCTAATGCCGCATAGATGCAAGATGTTGCGGTCATTAGGTCGGCATCAAAAGGAGACAGTAGATGAAGTCACGATCAATATTGCCAATTATCGCTTTCATAGGCCTGCCGAGCGCAGCACTTGCCCAAGGTCACGCAGATCAAGACAGCGGCCTTCAGGTTACCATCAGCGGCGGGATCGTCAGCGCGCCTTCTTTTGTTGGCGATGACGACTACCAGACAAGTATTTTCCCAAACGTCACCTTGCGCTACGGTGACCGACTTGAGGCATCGTTACGCGGCATTGAATACACCGCGATCATTGGTGATGGATGGAAAGCGGGCGGCATATTGGGGTACGATTTCGGACGCGAAGAAGCCCCAGACGCAAGCGATTTTATGATTTCAGGTGAGGCCTCTACAGACCTGATTGGTTTAGGAGATGTTGACGGAACAATCGAAATCGGCGGCTTTGTCGCCTATGAGGCTGGCCCGTTTGCTGCTCATTTCGAACTGCGCCAAGGTGTCGACGGTGGCCATGATGGGTTGCATGGTGAAGCGCGTGCGCAATACCGCGGCAGGTTTGACGCGATGGCACTGCCTGTGTTTTTCGGGGTGGGGCCAAAGATTAGCTTTGGCGACGACGCTTATAACAGCGCTTACTTTGACGTCTCTGCCGCGCAGTCTGCCGCCTCGGGCATCAGTGAATACGACGCTGGTGGCGGGATAAATTCCTACGGTTTAGGCGCAAATGTGATGGTACCACTTAGCGCTCAAACATCGCTCATTGGTTTTGTGGATTACGAACAACTGACAGGCGATGTCGGCAATTCATCAATCGTGCAGGAACGCGGGTCGCAAGATCAGGTCAGAGCAGGCGTCTTTCTGAATTATACATTCTAAACCTGCAATGCGTGCAGCGATCTGGGCCTCAGGTCGCTGTTCGTGTCGCGGCCCTCATGTAGTCAATGGAGACGTTTCCATTGCTGTTCATTTTGCGACATCCAACTGTGCTTATCTGCGGCGTTGCGCTCACCGCCTTGGCCTTCAATAGCATGGTCTATTTTTTGGTCCGCGAACAAATGGATCCCGTTGCAGCGATGAATTTGACGGATGAGTATCGGCATTTCATCGAAATCCGGCCAATCTGGGAACTGTTTGCCGCGAACCTGACCTATGTCACTGGGTTCTTGGCGGTGCCATTTCTTTTGCTGCGCCGCAAGCCAGCAGTTTGGCTTTTTGCGGTGATCCTTGTTCATGGACATCTCCGTCTTCCAAAGTCTGCCAGATTAACGGAAACGTCTTGCGCGTAACGGCATATCTACAGGCTGCACATGTGTTCCGTTTGGAAAGATCCACAGCATTCTTCCGTCGCCTTTGTAGCAGTAAATGCTATCATAGCAGCGGCATCAAACCGAGAAGCTCCAAAGAGCATCAGTCGATCACTTTGCCATCAAGCTGTTCGGAAATCTTTTTGAAACCAGCGCGTAATGAGGCATCTAGTTGAGGTGTTTCAGACTGGGTGCGCCTGAAAAGGCCCCATTCATATTCAATACTCACATCCAGCGGAATGGCCTTAACACCAGCCATCTTAATGCCATTGGCTGAAACTGGGTCTACCAAAGCAATGCCCAGCCCAGCGCCTGCTGCCAACATTGCATTGAGCGAACTGTTGGACACCAATTCGGCTTGCGGCACAACAGAGGCCTGCGCCAAAGCCGCATCAATGCGATGTCGAATCCTATAGCTATTTCCCAAAGTCAAAAGGCGTGTGTCGCGTAGCTGTGTCAGTGAAACATGCATTTCTGCATAGTCTTCACGTACAACGGCCTTTAATTCGCTGCGCGCGACCGCCAAGCAATCCAACCCCGCATGGGACAGTGGCAAAGCTGAAAACCCGTATTCCACTTCGCCCGACTGCAATGCAAGCGCCAGATGTTCGGCATCCATTGTCGTCACAGTCACCAATTCAGGCAGCGCATCCTCAATGTCTTTTAGAAGCTCAGGCAAAATCCCAGCAGCCATGGTGGGTGTCGCACCAATGGTTAAAGACTTTGCCCGCTCCCCGCGCAAGGTTGCCGCCCGTTGCGCCACCTGCGTATAGCTGGTCAACAATCTCAACGCGTCCTCGTGAAACAAGACACCTTTTTGGGTGGGGGAAATGCGCGGCCCATTGCGTTCGAAAACAGTGAAACCCAGTGCTGCTTCAAGGTCCCGTATCAGTCTTGTGATCGCGGGTTGGCCGAGGTCCAAACGCTTTGCTGCAGCCGTCATCGAGCCTGATGCCATGACTGCGACGAAAGCTTCGATCCCGCGCATATCGGGTTGTCCATTATTCTTGTTTGACATAATCAACACTTCATGATTGTCTAAGGGAATTATATATCGCCTATTATGCATATACAGCATACCAGCGCACCCCGATTCCTTAAGCAAAGAACAGTGAGGCTTTCGTGACACAAAAATTGGACGCTATGGACCGAGCAGCGGGACTATCAGCCGACAGCCCCCTGCGGAGCTTTCGCGCCTTTCGGCCCGAATTTGTTGAAGGCAGCGAAGCCTGTCGTCTAGCGGTTCTGACACCAGAGGATGATCTTGGGCTCAGTCAAGACCTGCGGGCAGCGATTGCACGCAGGGTCGCCTTAGGCGCGAACAACTCTACTTTTCTGGCAGAGTACCCGATGCCAGAAAACCCTGACTTCAGCGACCTTGCAACAGGAAAGCCAGTCACAGATCCAGCCTTAGCTGCGCTTGCATCGCATGCAGATATGATTGCCGCCACGCCCGCAAAGGCGAGTGCTGCGCATCTCGCAGCCCTGCAAAGCGCGGGGTATTCGGTCCCGCAAATCATAGCCCTATCAGAACTCTTGGCATATGTTTGCTTTCAAATGCGCGTGGCTCATGGTCTGCGCTTGCTGGAGGGCACGTTATGAGCACCCGATCCGGCATCCCGCAAATCACCCTCAAAGCACTAAAATGGGAACCTCATCTGCCCCCCGTCGAAATGGAGGATGCAACACCACGCCAATTGGCTGCGATGAAGGTTACGCCTTCGGCTAAAAAAGTGTCGCCCTATGTGCGCACCTTAGCCCATGATCCTGATAGCTATGTGGCACGCACCGAACTTTTCAATGCGATTATGTATGTCAAAGAAGGTTTGCCACGCGAAGATCGCGAAATGGGCGCGCTTGTGGCCTCCATCGCAAACGGGTGCAGATATTGCGCCAATGTACATGCCCGCCAGCACGCGAAACTTTCTGGATCTTCTGCCATGGTTTCCGCGCTTTATGCAGCACGCCCTGATGCCCTTTCTGACAGAGAGTCAGCCATCTTGGCATTCTCAAAAGCGCTGACAACCACGCCCCCATCAGCCGATGCAGAGCATGTAGAAACATTACGCCAAGCGGGTTTGGACACAAAAGAAATCATCGACCTCATTCATGCGGTCGCAATTTTTGGCTGGGCAAACCGGCTGATGCATCCACTTGGTCACTCCACCTGAAAGGCAAGACACCATGACAGCCCCCCTTAAACACATCACAACCGATGCAGCGCCTGCCGCTATCGGTCCATATTCTCAAGCCACACAGGTTGGCGATCTGTTGTTCGTTTCGGGTCAATTGCCCATCGACCCCAAGACTGGCGCATTCAATTCAGAATCTCCTGTGGAACAAATGACGCAATGTATGGCGAATATTGCAACCATCGCCAAAGCCGCTGGCACGGATATGTCGCGCATCGTGAAAACGACAATCCTTGTGACCGATCTTGCGCAATTTGCCGATATAAACGCCGCCTATGGTGCCGCTTTATCCGCGCCGTTTCCTGCGCGGGCCTGTTACGAAGTCTCGGCCTTGCCCAAGGGCGCACAGGTCGAAGTTGAAGCTGTGATTGCGTTGTAACATGGGCATTTTACAAAACCCCAAGGACTGCTGTGATCTGTTGCCCCTGCCCGATGGCGCAGAACGTGAATGGGCAAGGCGGGCCATTGCTTTGCTGCAAGGCGACGCGCGCAGATCAGCGGACACCCATCTGATAAAGCCCGTATTTCCAGACCTACAGGGCATTGATATTTATCTGAAAGACGAAAGTACACATCCCACAGGATCTCTCAAGCACCGCCTTGCTCGGTCGCTTATTTTATACGGGATATGCAATGGCCACATCGGCCAGAACACCACTTTGGTCGAAGCGTCATCAGGGTCCACTGCCGTTTCCGAAGCCTATTTTGCCCGTTTGCTGAATCTACCTTTCGTGGCGGTGATGCCGCGCAGCACCTCGATGCAAAAAGTGAAAGAAATTGAACGCTTTGGTGGACGCTGTCACTTTGTTGAAAAATCTTCCGAAGTCTACACCGCCGCGCAGACAATCGCCAATGAGGTCAGCGGCCACTATCTGGATCAGTTTACCAATGCAGAACGCGCGACCGATTGGCGCGGGAACAATAATATTGCGGAAAGTATTTTTGCCCAGATGGAAGGCGAAGCCCACCCTGTGCCCGAATGGGTGGTGATGAGCGCAGGAACAGGCGGCACGTCCGCAACGATCGGTCGCTATATTCGTTATCGTAACTTTGCCACGCGGCTTTGTGTTGTCGATGTTGAAAACTCGGCATTCTATGACAGCTATTGTTCGGGGGATCGCGACAAAACCTGTGATCAGGGATCTCGCATCGAAGGGATTGGACGCCCGCGGGTTGAACCCTCTTTCTTGCCCAATGTCATTGATCATATGATCCGCATCCCCGATGTCGCTTCCTTTGCCGCAATGCAGGTTTTGTCAGACCGAATTTTCCGCCGCGTTGGGGGATCAACGGGGACAAATTTCTTTGGACTGTGTTGGGTCGCTGCTCAAATGCGAAAAAAAGGGCAAACTGGATCACTCGTTTCTGTGATCTGTGACAGCGGCGCACGCTACCAAGATACTTACTACAACGATGAGTGGTTACAAAGCCAAGGTTTCGAACTGGGACCATGGATAGAGGCGATAGAAAATTTCCTGCAAGGCGACGATCTCATTCTTCCGACGGTCTCGTGAAAAACCTATAGGTGCCCTCCCCCTTCATACGATTTGAAATGGCTCTCTTTATGAGGGCCATTTTCATATGCTCTTTGCCGTTACTGGCGTCCGGTTCTAATGCCCAATGCTACCTGCCTATTTTTGCATCAATACGCTCTCACTATTCAAATTTAGCATTATAATTGGCAATCAATTCAAAAATTGCATTGATTGATGGAATTAATTCACCAACACTATAGGTATGAATCAGAAAGACATCATAACCTTCCTAAAGGTCGCAGAAACAGGATCGGTCACCCAATCAGCCGACGCGCTGGGCAGATCCCAACCTTCTGTGACGCGTTGTTTGCAAGATCTCGAAGCGACCTTAGGATTTGCGTTGTTCACGCGCGTTGGACGCCGGATCAGCTTGACCGCAGAAGGGGTGGCCTTCGAAGAAGAGTCCCGCCGCCTGTTGCAATTGATGCGAGAGCTGCCCGAACGCACGCGAGCGCGGGCCAGTGCGATGCAATTTCCGCTCACGATCTCATCGACTTACGCGCTGGGAACAGGGCTGGTGCCGCACGCCATCGCGCGCTGGTCATCCGCGCAGCAGCCCCGTGAAATACGGATGATACAAAGCACTCCAAATGGCGTGGCACAGGATCTGCTGTCAGGCAATGCGCGTATCGGATTGGCCTCTTTGCCTTTAGATGTGCCAGGCGTGATTTGTCACAGACGTTACAGCGCACCGCTGGTGATCGCCCTGCCCGCGGCGCAGGCAGAGCAATTCCCAAAAGGCGTCCCTGTCGCATTGCAAGACGTAATGAATGACACGCTGATTACAATGTTGGATCAAGCGCGACTTCAAGGGCGCATCCAAAGTGCGTTGGATGCAACGGGTGTTACACCGCCAAGGGTTATGCGTGCGAACTCATCGGCCGCAGCCCTACAGCTTGCGCGCCTCTTGGCTGTCCCTGCGATTGTCGAACCTGTGACCGCATTTGGGGCAACCCCACCCGACATAATTTTGCGCCCGATCGCAGATCAAATCGATTTTACCTTCGGCTTGTTTAGCACGGAGGGCGGCACGGTATCGACTGAAACTACGACGTTTTTCGATGCCTGCGAAGCCGCGCTTTTTGACCTGATTCCACAGGTCAAACGCATAGACCGCCCCGAAAATCTGAGGACTTAACATGACACCGCAAGACACAGTTCAAACTCTCCACGCGCTTGAAGCCCGCCTTGCCAAAGACATGTCGATGTTGGAATTGCCCGCCAAATCATGGGTTCCCAGCCGACATCACAACGGACAATTGGTTCGTGATGTTATCATCGTTGGTGCAGGAATGTGTGGCCTTGCAGCGGCTGCCAAACTGACCCTGTCAGGTGTGCAAAATATCGTTTTATATGATGCGGCACCAAAAGGGCTTGAGGGGCCGTGGTCCACCTTTGCACGCATGCAGACCCTGCGCTCGCCCAAAACTTTGGCGGGACCCGCGCTTGGGCTGCCTGCCCTGACATTTCGCGCATGGTTTGAAGCCCAATGGGGCACCGATGCGTTTGACGAGATGGATAAAATCCCAAAAGGGATGTGGATGGACTACCTGCGTTGGTATCGTGATGTTTTGCGCTTGCCTGTCACCAATGAAACCCGTGTGAGTGACATTCAAGACGGCCCAGACGGGCTGATCGCGGTGAAAATTACCGATGCAAATGGCACGCAGCAGACCTATTGTCGTCATCTGGTTTTAGCAACTGGGCGCTCAGGCTTGGGTGGTGGGGCTGTGCCTGATTTCTTGGAGGGTATTGATCGCCGTTTTTGGGCGCATAGCGCAGATGACATCGATTTTGCAGCGCTCAAAGACAAGCGTGTTGTTGTTATTGGCGCGGGCGCGTCAGCAATGGACAATGCCGCAACGGTGTTAGAAGCAGGCGCTGCACAGGTTGATATGCTGATCCGTCGCAAAAACATGCCGCGGGTGAACAAAATGACAGGTATCAGCAGCCAAGGCGTTGTGCATGGCATGCGCTACTTGCCAGACGCATGGAAATACAGGTTTTTTGACTACGTAAATGCGCAGCAAGTGCCCCCACCGCGATCCTCGACCTTGCGGGTCTCGACACACCCGAATTCGCGTTTCTTTATGGGCTGCCCTGTTGAAAAGGTGCGGGTTCGTGACGCGGCGCTTGAGGTGACAACACCCCATAAAACATTCGTCGTCGATTTTATGATCGCCGCCACAGGATTTCGAAATGACTTCACAGGGCGCGAAGAATTTTCCGCCTTTTCGGAACATATCAAAACTTGGAAAGACGGTATCTACAGCCCAGAGATGGGCCGCGGTTCGGCTTTTATGAATGACGCCCCCTATCTGGGAGAGGCCTTTCAGTTTTTAGAAAAAGAAAAGGAAAGCTGTCCGATGCTGGCGCGTATTCATTGTTTCAATGACGCGGCGATGCTGAGCCACGGCAAACTTTCGGGTGATATTCCTGCAGTTTCTGCGGGCGCAGAACGCCTCACCCGCGGGATCATTGCCGCGCTTTTTGCCGCCGATGTAGAAACCCATTTTGAAAAGTTACAGGCCTATGATGTGTCAGAACTACAAGGCGATGAATGGGTTGATGCCAGTGAAGACATTCGCGAGGCCACAGGATGAACCTTTTAGGACAAGAAGATTTCATAACCCTCAACAACTGTCGTTTTCGCTACCGTATAGCTGGTGAAGACAACTCAGAAACGATCTTTTTGTTGCATGGCGGGCGCGGGATCGGGGATCACATTGGTGAATTCACAGCCTATCAGGCGTTAAGCGATCAGTACCGTGTCATTGCCTATGACCAACGCGGTTGCGGCCGATCAGACATCGCCTATCCGCTGACGTTTTCGCAATATGCCGATGACCTTGATGCATTTCGACGCCATTTTTGTGGTGACGATGACAAGATCATTTTGCAGGGTGGCTCATTTGGCGGCATGATCGCCTTAACCTATGCTGTGTCTTATCAACAGCACCTGTCGCATCTCATTTTGCGCGGCACAGCCCCCAGTCACCATCACGAAGCTGAAGCGATTAAGATTTTCAAAGATCAGATTGCCAAAGTGCCATCTGCTTCTCCCGCCATGATCGACAAATTGTTTTCAGATCAGATCATTGATGACACCGAGTTGCGGCTGATCTGGTTGGCGCTTCAGCCGCTTTATTTCGAAAACTTTGACCCCGATGCCGCATTGGAACGCACACGCACGATGCATTTGCATGCCGAAACCCATAATGCTTTATTCAAAATCAAAGAACACGATCTGCGCGATGACTTGCCGAACATCACCGTGCCAACACTGGCCTTTTGTGGCGCAAACGACTGGATTTGCCCCCCCAGCCAAACAGACCTGATCGCTGACCTTTGTCCAAATGCCGAAAGTTGGCATGTGCCAGATGCAAATCATTCCTGCCATCAGGAAAAGAATGCGCTGGTTGTCGAGCATATCCGCAATTTTTTAAAGAGAGGCGCACCATGTTAGGTTTTGTTCTTCGCCGTCTTGGTGAATCCTTGCTGGCTGTCTGGGGCGTTGTCACCATCGTCTTTTTCGTAACCCGCATCCTTGGCGATCCTGCCGCTTTGCTTTTGCCGATTGGGGCATCAGCGCAAGATATTGATGCCCTGCGTGCCCAGCTTGGGTTGGATCAACCCTTGATGCTGCAATACGTTCAGTTCCTTGTGAAAGCCGTTCAAGGCGACTTTGGAACATCTTTTCAACACGGGCGCGATGCGATGCAAGTCGTGTTGGAGCGCCTGCCCGCGACAGCAACTCTTGCCCTGACAGCGATTGCGCTTGGTCTTGTAATCGGCGGGATCGCGGGATCTATCGCAGCGCTAAAACGCGGCAAGACCATAGAATTCATCGTGATGACCTTTGCCCTCTTGGGCCAAGCGACCCCCGTCTTCTGGCTTGGTATTATGCTCATCTTATTTTTCGGCGTGAACTTGGGCTGGTTGCCAACAGGTGGCTATGGAACGCTATCTCACCTTATCTTACCCGCCTTTACGCTTGCGGTTTTTGTTTCAGCGTCAATCGCGCGCCTCTTACGATCTTCAATGCTTGAAATCTTGCAAGAAGATTACATTCGCACCGCCAAAGCAAAAGGGCTGCTGCGTCATACGGTCTTCGTTTGGCATGTCGCGCGCAATGCTTTGATCCCTGTTGTCACGATGACTGCCATCCTGACAGGAGAACTTTTGGGCGGGTCGGTTGTGACAGAAACCGTCTTTTCATGGCCCGGTATCGGGCGGCTGATCATCCAAGCGATCGAGGCGAAAGATTTCCCTGTCATCCAAGCCGGTATCACCCTGATTGCTGTGATTTTTGTACTGATAAACTTTTTAGTCGACCTGTTGTACGGGGTGCTTGACCCTCGTATCCGTTCGGCTCGCTGAGGCGCAAAACAATGAAAAACCTTATAAAAGATTTAATGCGATCAAAAGCTGGCCTTATCGGTGCAATATTGCTGTTGCTCATTGTCTTCGTGGCTGTTTTCGCTCCGTTTTTGGATCTTCCAGATCCCACACGCGGCGATCTGCGTGCCCGATTGGCTGGCCCTACATGGGACGGATTGTTTTCACCCGGAGCCCATCCGCTGGGGACTGATGAAGTTGGCCGTGATATCCTGTCTCGCATGATCCACGGATCGCGAGTGACCTTGCTTGTTGCGACAACGGCTGTGGTGCTTGGCGGGATCGTTGGCACAGCTTTGGGCATTTGGGCGGGCTATAAAGGCGGGCTGGTGGACCGCGTGCTTATGCGCCTTGTAGACATCCAGTTGGCCATTCCGCTGATGCTATTGGCGCTGCTTGTTGTGGCGGCTTTGGGGCCATCTCTGCGCAATGTGGTTTTGGTGCTCGCTTTGACATCTTGGATCAGATACGCCCGCATCATTCGTGCACAGGTTCTCAGCTTGCGCGAACGTGAATTCGTCCAATCAGCGCATGCGATTGGCGCCTCGACCATGCGCATCATGTTTTTTCATATTCTGCCCAATGTTTTAACGCCTGCCTTGGTTGTCGGCACTTTGGAACTGGCTCGGATTATCATCATGGATTCCGCGCTGTCGTTCCTTGGCCTTGGCGTACAACCCCCGACGCCTTCCTGGGGACGGATGCTGGCCGATGGGCGGGTATATATTTCATCAGCGTGGTGGACAGTCACCTTTCCTGGCCTCGCTATCGTTTTGACCGTTTTGTCAGTGAACCTATTTGGCGACTGGCTGCGTGACTACTTTGACCCAAAGACAAGGAACAAAAAATGAGCATCGACGCGACCGCACTTCGCCCCCGCATTTCACGCCTACAAGCTGCAATGGCTGCTGAGGGCATAGATGCACTTGTCTCATTCAAGCCCGAGCATACGTTTTACATGTCTGGCTTTAACCCAGTTCTTTATTCACATCCTGTGATTGTCATTTTACCTGCAAAAGGCGCGCCCACTTTGCTGGTGCATGCCCTGCGGGTTGCCCATGGGCGTGATGAGGGCTTTGTGGATGATTTGCGTGCTTACGGCGTTTGGTCAACGACGCAAACAATGGGACCCAAATGGGAAGACGCTTTGCAACAAATCCTGATCGAAAAGGGATTGGACAGCAAAACGATCGGCGTCGAAGCTGATGCGACACCTGTCGCGCGTTGGAAAACTGTTGAGAGTTTGGTCCCTTCGGCGACGCTTGCCGACAGTTCGAAACTTATTGATCGATGCCGCCTGATCAAAGATCCCGACGAAATTGCAAATGCCCGCATCGCTGCTGATCTAGCAGACCGTGGTATGAATGCTGCGGTGGCAGAATTGGCCGCAGGCGGTACAGAACGCGATGCTGTTGCCGCCTCTACCAAGGCCATGAATGATCACTGGCGCAAGCATTTGCCTGATATCGAAGTCGCCGATTTTGGCGGGCTAGAGGGCGGTGCAGTCAGTGGGCTTTATACATGGGTTTTGTCAGGTGAAAGGATGTTCCGCAACTGCGATAATTCCATTATCCGCAAACCTGAAAGTCATGATGCCTGCGCTATTTTCATCTGGGCAATTGCCAATGGGATCCATGCTGAAAACGAAAGAACTGTGATCTTTTCTGATGTACCCGAGGCAAACCGCGCAGCGCTCAAAACAATTCTAGATATCCGCGAAGAAATCATTCCGATGATGAAACCAGGCGTGCCACTGGCAGAGCTCTATCACATCACGAAACGCCGCTTGATCGAAGCAGGATACGAAAAAAATATCCCTGGCCGTATCGGCCACACGATCGGGATCGGTGCGCATGAACATTATTCACTCGACGGGGTGACCGACGTGATCATGGAGCCTGGGATGATGTTCACACTTGAGCCAAACCTGCGCGTCCCCGATCAAAATGTTTCCACCCAGATCTCAGACACAATTCTGATCACAGAAGACGGTCATGAGTTTCTAACCAAGTCGCTTGGCGGCTTGATCGAGGTTTAAAATGGCACCGCTTTTGGACATACGAAACCTCACGGTCGAATTCGACACGCCTGAAGGAACCGTCCATGCGGTGAATTCGCTCAGCTATTCGGTCGAAGCGGGCGAAACATTAGGCATCGTGGGCGAGTCTGGTTCGGGAAAGTCCGTGCATATCCTCGCGATGATGGGCTTGCTGCCCATGCCGCCCGGTCGGATCGTCTCTGGCGAGGCATGGTTCGACGGGCAGAACCTGATGGACATGAGTGACCGCGAATTGCGCGCCGTGCGTGGTGGTCAAATCGGAATGGTGTTTCAAGATCCTATGTCCTCGCTCAATCCTGTTCTAACTGTCGGGCGGCAGCTGCGCGAAGTGTTGGTGCGCCATACCGATTTGACGGGTACTAAACTGCGGGCGCGGATGATTGAACTGCTAGAAATTGTCGGCATCCCCCACCCAGAAGCACGGCTCGACCAGTATCCACATGAATTTTCAGGCGGTATGCGCCAGCGCGTGATGATTGCCATTGGCATGGCCTGTAATCCTCGGCTTTTGGTCGCGGACGAAGCCACCACAGCTTTGGATGTCACTGTGCAAGCGCAGATCCTTGATCTGGTCCGCCAATTGAAACAGGATTTCGGCACCACAGTTTTATGGATCACCCACGATATGGGGGTCGTTGCAGAATTGGCAGACACTATTCAGGTCATGTACGGTGGGCGTATTATGGAACGCGGCCCTGTCAGCCCTGTTTTCCGCACCCCGCATTCTGCCTATACACATGGCCTCTTAAAATCCTTGCCAGATGAGGGGGCGCGCGCTCAACGGCGGCTGTACCAAATCAACGGATCCCCGCCCAATATGGCCAATCCGCCAAAGGGCGACCCATTCGCCCCGCGCAATCCCTATGCAACCGAACGCTGTCTGAACGAAGTTCCCCCGCTGCGCGATGTGGGCGATGTGCCCGGTCATAAAGTGGCCGCTTGGTATGATTTGCCAGCCCTGCTTGCACAAGAAAATGAGGTCGCGAAATGACGCAACCAAATGTTTTAGAAGCTAAAAACCTGATGCGCAGTTTTGGCGGCGGCACTGGATTTTTTGATCGCAACAAACCCGTGATCCATGCCATCAACGGTGTTTCTTTCGAGATTGCCGAGGGCGAGACTCTGGGGTTGGTCGGCGAAAGTGGGTCTGGAAAATCCACCATTGGACGCGCTGTTTTGCAATTGGAAAAGCCTGATTCAGGGTCTGTAAAATTTCGTGGAACAGAATTGACGACGCTCTCCCCGCCGCAGCTTAAACCCTACCGCAAGCACATGCAGATGATTTTCCAAGATCCTTATTCTGCGCTGAACCCCCGCATGAAAGTGGGCAATTTTGTCGCAGAACCGCTGGTGGTGCATCAAGTGGAAAGCGGCTCAGCGCTGACCGACCGCGTGGCAGAGTTGTTTCAAACCGTCGGTTTGGACCCTTCATTTATGTCGCGCTACCCGCATGAGTTTTCAGGCGGACAACGACAAAGGATCAACATCGCCCGCGCCATCGCGCTTAATCCTGCGTTTATTGTGGCCGATGAGCCGATCACAGCTTTGGACGTTTCGATCCAAGCACAGATTGTGAACCTGTTCCAAGATCTGCAAGACCAATTGGGGTTGGCCTATCTTTTCATCGCGCATGACTTAAGTATGGTGCGCTATCTTTGTTCGCGCGTGGCCGTCATGCTGCGCGGCAGGATTGTAGAACTGGCCCCCACCGAACAGATTTTTGCGGACCCGCGACATCCCTATACGCAGTCCTTGCTGGCGGCGATTCCTGTGCCAGACCCTGACCGCAAACATCGCCCCCGTATCCCATTCAATGTGGCGCGCAATATCCCGCCACGTGATGCCCCGATGATCGAAGTTTCACCCGGTCATTATGTTCTTGATCAAGAGATCCAATAGAGGCTCAAGGCCCAACTCACCAACTCCAACACAAGGGAACGACATGAAAAATCTTCAAAAACTTCTGAGTGCGACGGCGGTTGCCGCTTGTATGACCACCTCTGCTTTTGCTCTGGATATCACGATTGCACAGACCTCAGCGGTCAACACATTGGATCCCCATGCATCCGCTTCAGTGGGTCTTGATCTGTCAGTGCTCAGCCATATTTACCCAACATTGTTGCTGCGCGCGCCAGATTACAGCCTGCAACCTTCGCTTGCCACCGAATGGAAAGCCATCGACGATTTGACATGGCAGTTCACGCTGACGCCTGATGCGACCTTTGCCAATGGCGAAAAACTCGATGCCCAGACTGTCGCTTGGAATATCAACCGCGTGACAGATGCCGATAATCCAAAACGCATTTCATCATGGTTTTCACAGGTTGAAAGCGTCAATGTGATTTCTCCAACCGAATTCCAGATCAAAACATCTTCGCCCTACCCTGCTTTGGCAGATCAATTGTCGATGTTTATGCTGCTTCCGCCCGAATGGGCTGAAGCTAATGACCCGACCTCTGAAACGATCTCGGGATTTCTCTATGAAATCTCAGAATACGTACCGGGTGATCATATTACACTGAAACCGAATGAAAGCTACTGGGGCGATGAATCTGCGAAATTCGACAGTGTGACCTTCCGCGTGATCCCCGAAACCGCCAGCCGCATCGCTTCGCTTTTGGCGGGTGAAGTTGACATGATCAACAGCGTGCCAGCCTCTGAATTGGCGCGGATTGATGCAAGTGACATGGCATCCGCAGGCGCGGTTGACAGCACGCGCTCCGTTTTCATTAAATTCAATACGGAAAAGGCACCGCTGGACAACAAGCTGTTTCGCCAAGCTTTAAACTATGCCGTGGACAAAGATCTGATCGCAGAAGCCCTGTTTGACGGGCGCGCCAACGTGTCTGCTTGCCAAGTGATGACGCCAGATTATTTCGGCTTTAACCCCGATTTGACGGCTTATGAATACGACCCAGAAAAGGCCAAGCAACTCTTAGAAGAGTCTGGCGTTGACCTCAGCCAACCTATTGAATTTGAATTGCCTTCTGGTCAATATTTGCAAGGCGCCGAAGTGACTCAGGCTGTGGCACAGATGTTCGAAGATGTCGGTGTCAAAACCGAAATTCAATCGATGGAATTCGGTGCATATCTTGATAAATACCGTAAAGCTCACGATCTTGGGCGGCTGTCATTGCTAGGCCAAGCATGGGCGACAATCGATGCAGACGGTCTATTGACCTTGTTCAAACCAGGTAATCAATATTCCTACTGGAATGATGCAACCTTTGACCAACATTTGATTGCAGGCGGCTCTACCACGGATCAAGACAGCCGTCTCGCCGCCTATAAAGCAGCAACTGAAGTTATGTGTGACGAAGCGCCTGTTGTCTTTTTATATGCGCAGCCCGCAACCTACGGCGTGTCCTCGCGTGTGACCTACCAACCCCGCGGTGACGACTGGATGCGTGCATTTGACATGATGCCCGCTGAATAGGTTTTTGGCCCAAGCTACACCACCAAGCATCCCGAAAATCGGGGTGCTTTCCAATTCAGGAGGACGAAACGTTGGAACTTTTTGCCAGTCACTTTGGAGCCTATGAAGTTGACCGAACAACAGGCACTCCAACGTTGCGCCCCTTCAGACACGATCCCTGTCCCTCTCCTTTGGGGCAGGATTTTCTATCGCTCGCCGATGACCCAGAACGCATTTTATCCCCCATGGCGCGCCGTGGCTGGTTAGAGGGCGATGCAGGGGCCAAACGTGGACAAGATGATTTTGTTCCCATTGACATGGACCAAGCGACGCAATTGGCCGCACATGAACTGGACAGGGTGCGGAAGGCCTATGGCAACCGCGCCATTTTTGGCGGATCCTATGGCTGGGGCAGCGCAGGCCGATTTCACCACCCACAAAGCCAATTAAAACGGTTCTTGAACATGGCGGGTGGTTTTGTCTCTGCACGCAACACTTATAGTTACGGCACGGCAAAAGTTCTTATCCCCCATCTTGTCGGCGACCAATATGCCGATCCCGGCGGCTTGAACCCGACATGGGATCGCATCATCGACGCACAACCATTTATTTTGTCTTTTGGCGGGATGCGCCTGTCAAACGCACAGGTGGAAGCAGGTGGAACAGGCGCGCATCGGATGCCCGCATATTTAGAGAGTTTCATCAAGAACGGCGGCGAAATGCTGACCCTATCGCCCGATGCGCGTGACGCGCCTGCTGGTGAACACCTTGCGATAAATGCAGGCGCTGACGCGGCGGCCATGCTGGCCATGGCCCATGTATTGCTGGTCGAAAATGCTATAGATCACAGCGCAGTTCACAAAATATCCACGGGGCTAGATGCATTTTGCGATCTGTTGCGCGGCGTGGATGATGGTTTTGAAAAATCGCCAGAGTGGGCCGCGCCGATCACAGGCATCGACGCAAAAACACTGCGCGACATTGCGCGGCGCTTGTCACACGGGCCTGCATTGATAAATCTTGCATGGTCCCTTCAGCGCGCAGTGAAGGGGGAACAACCCTATTGGGCGGCCCTCGCGCTTGCTACGATTTCGGGGCAAATTGGGCGGTCAGGCTGTGGCATTGCCTATGGTCTTGGCGCTGTTTCATCTGTTGGCGTTCCGTTGCGCCGTCTCAAAGGTCCTGCATTTGAACAAGGCCCCAACCCTGTATCTGACTATATCCCTGTGGCGAGGATTACACAGATGTTGGAACAACCAGGTCAGCAGATCGCCTATAACGGAGACAAGCTAACCCTGCCTGATATTCGGCTGATTTGGTGGGCGGGTGGAAATCCGTTTCACCACCACCAAGACCTGAACCGTTTGGCAAAAGCGTGGCGCCGCCCTGAGACGGTCATCGTCCATGACAGTGTTTGGACAGCCACCGCCCGTCACGCTGATCTGGTTTTTCCATCCGCCACCTCATTTGAGCGTCAAGATATTGCTGCGGGATCACGCGATGACTGGCTGTTCTTAAGTACGCAGGTCATGGAGCCGCCACAAGGTGTTGAGACCGATCACAGTGTGTTGTCTCGCATCTCTAAACATCTTGGTTTTGCAGATAAATTCCACGAAGGCCTCAGCGCAGATGACTGGATCGCGCGCCTTTACAAAGGGTATCAAACGGCTTTCCCTGAGCTGCCAAATTGGGAACAATTCTGCCAAGACGGTTTCGCGCATCTGGCACCTCCAGCCCCTGAAGACGTCGAACAACCGCTAGAAAAATTCGTCGCCGCGCCGCAAACTTGGCCGTTGTCGACCCCGAGCGGTAAAATCGAACTCATGCCAAAATTGATGCAAAAAACTGGACTTTTATCCAGCTTTGAACCCGACTCTACAAGGGCTTCACTCAGGTTGCTGTCGCCGCAACCCGCACAACGTCTTCACAGCCAACTCAACATGTCGCCCACTGCGCAGGCCGCACGCAAACACGGATGTGAAATCGCGCGCGCACACCCCAAAGAGTTAGAGCGCGCAGGTGTAAAGAGTGGCGAAATTTGTCTGCTTTCAAACCAAAACGGCACAGTGCAGATCGTGATTGAGGCCGATATAAATGTCATGGAAGGTCATGTCACCTTGGTCACGGGGGGATGGTACAATCCCGTGAAACGCGAGGCGCATCAGGTGGATTTGGGCGGAAATCCAAACACATTGACTGCGGATCTTGGATCATCCGCTTTGTCCCAAGGCGCCAGCGCAGGCGGAGCTTGGGTCGATTTGCGTCCCTCCACGTGGTAACACCGCATCCAACGGTGCCCGTATAAGAGTTTCGATCCATAAAGTACGGCGCAGAATGTAGCAGAAACCAAAGGTGTCAGTGCGGATGTGCGGAAAAGAACTGGGGGTTGAAACTATCCTTGAACTCAACATGCTTGCGATTGTTACTATAAGGTATACAATAACAACAAACTAGTTTGATGTTGAATGGGAGGCCAGAATGGCTGTTGGTGGAAAGATCGATGGGATCGGCGATCAAGATGACGATATCCGTTACTTGTTTTCGTATAATCTGCAACGGCTGGCATCGCTTTCATCGCGCATTGCTTTGCTGGACATCAAGCAAGATTTTGGAATCAATATCCATGATTGGCGGGCGATGGCGGTTTTGGATTTCTTAGAAATCGCACCATTGCAAACACTTGCCAAGCGCGCAGGCGTGCAAAAAAGTCAGATGAGCCGTACTGTTTCTGCCTTAGAAGATCGCGGTTTTATCGAAAGAGACATCAACCCAGAAGACAAGCGCAGCGTTCATCTGCGCCTTACGCAAACAGGACGCGATCTGGTGGCTAAAATTCTAGCAGCCTCACGCGATCGCAACCGCCAAATGTTGCAAAACCTATCTGACGAAGAGCGCTGCGAACTTATGCGGCTCATGGAAAAGATCACAGTGGGATCGCTGGATTATCTGCGTGCTTTGAAAGGTGAAAGCACCCCCAATCGGCCCCCACCACCTGCAACGATTTTCGAAACCGAAATTCTGTAATCCTGCCAGTCCTCGGTACCTTTAGTCCTGCCAGTCCCCGGCCTCTTTATTTATGCCAGTCCCCGGCCCATGGCGTGAGGCGATACTGACCAAAACCCACCCCATCAGGGGGCATAAGCACCCCGTTTTCGATGACAGGCCAAAGGTGGTCTTCGTCGTCAAAATGCGTGAACTCAGCGCATTCGGCTGCGCCCAAAACAGGGCAAACTGCCGCCAATGTCGCGGTGGCAATCGCCACCAAGGGGCCGCCAAAGGCCGTTCCTATACGCGCATATACGTTACGGTTGGCGGCAGTAATCGCCATATCGCGTGCAGGCAGTATGCCACCACCGCGCGCCAGTTTCAGGCACAGGCCATCTGCCGCATTTGCCGATAAAAGCCTGTCCACATCCGAAGCGTGAAACAGACCCTCATCTGCTTCTAGTCGGGTGGTGGCATGGTGCCGAAGGTAAGCAAGCACGGCAGGATCATCAGCCGGAACAGGCTGTTCGATCGCCCAAACTTTGTAGGATTTTAACGCAGCCTCAAATCCAACAGCCGTCACTCGATCATAGGCCTGATTGGCGTCAACAATCAGCGACACATCAAAACCAACAGCGGCACGCACGGCTGCAACTCTGGCGACATCCACCTCCATCTCGCCAGTCGCTTTCAGCTTCAATGCGGTATAGCCTTCGCCGACCAAACTGGTGGCAATTTCAGCCATACAGGCAGGGGATTTCACGGGGATAATGCGCAGCACTTTAACAGGGCGGTGAGTTCCGCCCAGCAAGGTCGCGACAGATATGTCTGCGCCGCGCGCGCAAAGATCGAGCAGGGCCATTTCCACGGCAGAGCGTGCCGCATTGCTAACCTGTGAACAGGGGCCAAGGCGCATCAAACAGGCTGCAAGGTCTGAGGTCTTGGCGCCCAGAAGTGCAGCTGCAATTTTGCGCGCTTCAGCCATAAGTTCCTTTGGCGTGGTATTGAGGTGAGGTAAGAACGGCGCGTATCCTTCCCCCATTACTTGTCCCGCAGACAAGGCCACTCTGACACCTTGTAAGTTAGGCACATCGCGCCCTGCATAATGCCATTCGGGATCTAGATTGCGGTGCTGAACAGGCATCACCGACCAAGCGTTTATTTTCATTGTGCCAAGGCTGTTCGTTTCCGCGAGATCACACCAAAGATCACCACGCACAAACACAACCCAAGGCCCAGAATATCTGTGCGCGCCTCTGGAACCAGCAGGCATAGCCCAGCGCCCCCCGACAGGACGCGCACCAGCTGAGGCAGGCGGCCGATGAAGTGAAGGTAGCCCTCAAAAGCGCAAGCGATCAGCCAAATAGCCACGCCTGCTGTGCCCACAGATTGCAAGATTTCCCACAGATCCCCGCGCAGAATAAGGGCTGGGTTGAGCACAAAGGCGAATGGTAAAATGAACAAGATTGACCCAAGGCGCATCGCTTTCATACCTGTGCGCAGGTTGCCGCTGCCAGCTATACCTGCGGCCACGACAGCAGCAAGAGCCACGGGCGGCGTGATGTAAGACAACATACCCCAGTACAGGATAAACAGATGGCTTGCGACGATATCAAGGCCTTGCTGCGTTAAAGCGGGCCCGAGGATGATGGCGAGGAAAATATAGCAAGCGGATGCTGTCATCCCCATGCCCAAAACAAAGCTTGTGATCGCGCCAAAAACCAGCAGCAGATACACATTGTCACCCGCAGCGAAGACCAATTCACGCGATACGGAACTGCCAACACCTGTGATCGACAAAGACCCGACAATCAGTCCAATCCCTGCAAGAATGCCGTAGAGGTAGGCTGATGAGCGACCTGCTTCGAGTACAGTTTCTGCCAGCAGTGTCCATGTCTGTTTGGGGCTGCGCAAAATGGCAAATGTCAGCATGAAGCCTGCGCTAATAAAAGGCGCGCTGCGTTCCATTTGTGCAAATAGGATCAAGCCGACCAACATGAGAACGCCGACCAGATGCGGCCACCCCTTGCGCAGTGTTTTGCCAAGATCAGGCAATTCTTCTTTGGGCAATCCAGCTAAGCCATTGCGTGCAGCATAGGCATCGACTTGCAGCAACAATGCCGCATAAAACAGCACAGCGGGCAAAATCGCGGCCGAGACAACCGTGGCATATGGCACATTTAAAAATGAGGCCATGATGAAACCAGCGGCCCCCATGACTGGGGGCATGATCGAGCCACCTGTTGACGCACAGGCCTCAACCGCGCCTGCATAATGCGGGGGGTATCCACAGCGCTTCATCGTCGGGATGGTAAAGGCGCCCGTTGAAATGACATTGGACACGACGGACCCAGAGAGCGATCCAAACAGGCCTGATGAAATGATCGACACTTTCGCAGGCCCGCCCCGCGCTTGACCCAATAAAGCTGATGCAAAATCCATAAAGAACTTGCCCCCGCCCGTGACTGTCAAGGCCGCGCCAAACAGCAGATAGCCAATGACCAGTTCACTGACGACTTGCACAGGGACACCAACGATCGCCCCTGACCCCATGACAAAGGCCGATAGGGTTTCTCGCGGTGTATACTGACTGCCCCACAGCAGGCCTGGCATGTAGTCGGCCACAATCGGAAAAACAGCAAAAACGAGACAGATATAGAATAACACTGTGCCGCCAGTGCGTCTAAGCCCCTCAAGGATAAGTACAAATAACGCCAAAGCCGCCAAAGTGGGCAATATAGGCGCTTCAAAATCCCAACCGCGGTTGATGATATCACCCGCGATAGAGGCGAAATATATCCCAGTGCCCAAGGATATGGCAGAAAAGACCCAGTCATGTACGGGCACGCGCAGGGCTTCGGAATGGCGCATTGGAAAGGTCAGGAAAAGCACACAAAAGAACATCCCGATTAGGGCGTAATAAAACCCTGTTGAGGGCAATTGAAACCCTGCAATGCGCAACAAAAAAACCTGATTGGCGACAAGCAACAGCGCGAGGGCTGTGATAGGAAAGACCACCCAACGGGCTTGGTGCAACCGCGATGTTACGGGCAGGTCAGTCGCAAGAGCGATATCTGTTTCGGTCGTTACTTGGTCAGCCATGATGAACCTATCTGGATAAGTGTTTGCGGTCGAGGAAATCCCCGACCGCAGCTTTGTCAAAGATGCGTGGCGCGGTATTCGGCCCAAAAGGCAGGCCAATCCTTATCCGCAAGACCTTGATCATCTGCCGCTTCGCTGGCGGCATCCCAAGCGTTTTTCACTGCGGCCATACGCGCAATGCGCTTGGTGTTCCACGCTTCGTCTTCTTCTGTCCAAACGCCGATTTCTTGGAAATAGCGTTTGGCCCCATCATGACAGGGCGCATCATAGGGTGGGTGTCCTGCCTTGTTCGGATCGTAATTCACCATGACAGGGGCTGCGTCTTTGTAGTTCGGGTAACTTTCGACGATGGCCTTAGTGATTTCATAGACTTCGTCATCAGACGTGTCCGTGAGCACCGACAAAATAGGGTAGCGGTAGCCGACCAAAGACACAGGTGCATCAGGTGTCGCACCCGGTCCTTGCAGCATGGTCGCAGGGGCAAATAAGGGGGCGGTTGAATTGATCCGATCCCAACCTTCTGTGTCATCTGCGGGCACTGGCAACCAGCCGATCCCCTTTGAACTTGCTTCGATTTCACGCAAGATCGATGCGCCGACAACAGCCCCCGCTGCATCAACAGTGCCATCCAGAACCGCTTGTAGACCTTGCGAATACCCGGGGACTTCGACGGCCTCGACATCATCCCATGTCAGTCCTGCGAAGGCCAAGACGCCTGCAATTTTGAAGTTGGTCGACGGGTGTGCCTGAATGCGAGCCACGCGTTTGCCTTTGAGATCGGCGATTGATTTTGGACCATCACCTGATGTGACAATACCAAATAATGCCTCACGTCCCATCAAAGTCCGAATTTCTTGAGGGCCCCATTCACGGGTGGAAAAGTCAAATAAAGCTTCTGTAGCGAAATAAGCTTCATTCGCCATATAGCCCAGCGAGACACGCCCAGATTTCAGCATCATCATGCGGCCGACCGATGTGCCTGAGGGCACAACCCTGATCCGTGATCCATGTTCTTCAATCAAAGCATTGGCGATTGCTGTGGCTTCGATATAGCCCGATGATCCGACATCTGCGGCGGTCCATTGCATTTTGCTGGCAAGTTCGGCGTGTAGTGAGCCTGGCAAAATCATCGTTGCCCCTGCCGCCATTGTTGAGCGTTTCAAAAACGCCCGTCTTGTTAGGTCGCTAATCATAGTCCTCTCTCCTCCGTTATGCGGGTCACTCCCCTACCCGCTGGGTTTTACAGGGCGTTTCAGCCCCGTGGGTCAGTTGTGGTAATCTGGAAATGCAGTGAGCATATTCGGTCGCGATCTGGGCCACGACTTGTGCTGCGGGCAATATGGCATCGACCAACCCCGCGCTTTGTCCCGCTTCGACCTTGCCATGCGCGATGTCGCCGTCATGCGCTGCCATTTTAAGTGTGCTGGCAAAAAACAAGTCTCGGCGTTGGTCTTCTGGGGCTGCGGCGCGTTCGAGTGCGGCCATTTGTTCTGAAAACGCATTGGACAATGTGCGGATCATGCCAAGCCCTTGCCCAACGGTGAGCGTATCGGCAACGCCTGCGCTGATTATGGCCTGTTTATAAGCGGGACTAACCCCTGCTTCTGGCGTGGCGATAAAGCGCGTCCCAAAATTGGCGGCCCCTGCCCCCAATGCCATTGCCGCAGCAAGACCTTGGCCATCGACCAATCCGCCAGATGCAATCAGCGGAATTTTATTGCCCGTTGCTTTGGCGATAGCGCGAACCAAAACCAGTGTTGAAACCAAATCCGCGGGGGGGTGCCCCCCTGCTTCGCCGCCGACGATGATCAGCCCGTCGACACCCTGCGCTATGGCTTTGAGCGCATGCGTTTCGCGCGCCACGACATGCAAGCAGGTGGTGCCAATGGCCTTGAAACGTTCAAGATATGTTTGCGGCCCGCCTTGTGAGGCAATGAGAATAGGAATGCGCTTGGCTTCCAGCAGGTCCAGAACCTCCTGTGCGCCATTACGGTAAAGTGGCATGTTCACAGCAAAGGGTTTGTCTGTGCCTGCACGAACTGCATCTATCGTGTCAGCAAGATCTTGCAGTCGCATTGGCCCTGCCGCAATCACACCAAGCCCACCCGCGCGCGACACGGCCAGTGGAAGGCTTGCATTTGACGAGGCCCATGACATGCCTGCCTGCAAGATCGGCAGATCGATATTCAGCAATCTGGTGACATCTGTTTCGATCTTCATGACACATGTTCCTTGCCCAAGAGCTGCAACGCATAGTTGGCCAGTTTGTTCTTTTGGATTTTGGACGATGCGGTCATGCCGATCTTGTCGAACCCATCTACGATCCAAACATGGCGCGGAACTTTGAAACCCGCCATGTTTGCGCGTGACCAATCCATCAATGCCTCGGGCGTCAGATCTGCACCTTCGTTCAAAATCACGAAGGCCGCGCAGACCTCGACCAATCTGTCATCTGGTACGCCGACCACTTGCGCCTGTTTGATGCTGGGATGCATGTGCAGGCGGTCTTCTACTTCTTCGGGTGACACATTTTCACCGCCAACGCGCACGATGTTTTTCAAACGGCCCACAAATTCAAGGCGCCCATCGGCCCCCATGCGGCCCAAATCACCCGTGGCCAACCAACCGTCAGCCGATAGGGTCTGCGCCGTGATCTCTGGCATATCATAGTAGCCTTGCATCACAGACCAGCCCCGCACGCGGATTTCGCCGATATCACCGAGGGGCTTCTCAGCGCCTGATGTCGGATCAATAATGCGAACATCTAAGCCCGGTTGAGGACGCATGCGACCGCCTGTGCGAATGTCTTCGGCCTCCCACCAGCAAGATTGCGCGATATTGGGCGAGGCTTCTGACAGACCGTAGCCTGACACGATTTCTTGTGCGCCCATTTCACGCGCGACCCGTTGTAATACGACCTGCGATCCTGCGACCCATCCCCCACGCAGATGCAGCTTACGCGCCGCGCGTGTCGGGTGGTTCAGCAACATCAAAGCCATTGTGTCATTGCCAGAAAAATGCGTGCAGCGTTCTTGTTCTAACATATCCAAGGCCTGTTCTGGTTCGAACCGCAGCATTGTGACCAGCGTGCTCAGGTTTTGCAGACAGGCGAGGATTGACAGCGTGGTGCCTGCGACATGAAAGAACGGGCGGGCCGAATGAAAGCGATCCCCCGCGCGCAGGCCGATCCTTTGTCCCGATACAAAACCGTTGCCCAGCATGTTGCGATGGGTCAACACAACACCTTTTGGAAAGGCCGTGGTGCCAGAGGTGTATTGAATCAGCAGAGTATCATCAGCGCAGGCCTGTGGGCCTGGATCAGTCGCGGCTGCCGTCATGAAATCTGCATAAGAACGGCAGGCCGCAGGCACAGTGTCGCCTAAGACAATAATATCTTGCAGATCTGGCAAGGTCGCGTCAGGCAACTGCGTGTCGATACTGGGTGCAATGCTGCGCAGGGTTGCGATGAAATCTGCATTCAACAGTTTGTCTGCAGTAAACAGGCGCGAGACCCGCGATTGGCGCAAAGCATAGGCGATCTCATCAGCCTTTAGCCGCGTGTTCACAGGCACACAGACAGCACCCAAAGATCCAAGCGCCAAAAAGAGCGCCTCAAAGGCAATGCTATTGCCAAGACACAGGCCCACATGGTCGCCTTTTTGCACTCCGCTTGCAGCCAATGCAGCGCGCGTCGTGGCAACACGTTGGGCCAATTCTGCAAAGCTCAAGCGTCCGTCTGGGGCAACCAATGCTTCTATGTCGGGGGCCAGTGCTACCGCACGCGCCAAGGCCCCTTGCACGGTAACGGGACATATTGTGTCGATGACAAAACTCATGATCGCGCAGCCTTTTGGCCTGAACCGATCCGTGCATCAAAGCGCTCAATCGTTCCGCGCCAATCACTTTCTGACAGCATCCGGTCAATGGCGGCCAATTCAATCGTGATCCCAGAATTCAAGTCTGTACGGTATCCTGCATCAATACAATGCTTGGTCAATTGGACACACAGCGGTGGCGCGTTTAAAATTTGCGCGGCGGTATCATCGACAGTTTGCGCCAGCTTATCGGCTTCGGTCAGCGTTGTGATAAGGCCAATGCGCGATGCTTCTTGGGCGTCCATGATGCGACCTGTGTACAACAACTCTTTTGCGCGGGCGACACCCACCACACGTTGCAAACGTTGGGTCGCCCCCACAGTGCCCCATTGGGGTTCTGGAAACCGAAAAGTAGCATCCTGTGAGGCGACGATGAAATCACAACTCATCGCGATTTCTCCACCAGACCCCACCAAAGCCCCTTGCACTTGTGCGATAACGGGGCGCGTACAAGCGCCAATCATTTCATAGGCGCGAAAGGCGGTGCGTCGGCGCATCATCACCCAAGCTTCATCATGGCCTTTGCGTTCTTTCATATCGGCACCCGCACAAAACACGGGCCCTTGTGAGCGCAGAACAACCACACCGACCTCTGGCTGTGTCGCGATCTGCTCAAAGGCTTCGATCAAGTCTTCGCACATCGGCAGATTGACAGCATTGCGGGCCTGCGGGCGGGTCAAAATGACATCAGCACGCTTGCCTGTGATCTCGAGTTGGACTGTTCCATTCTGGGTCATGCGACGATTCCTTTGTCGTAGAGGGCGGTGATCTGGTCTTCTGTGAGCCCCAATTCATCGCTTAGAATTTTATGTGTGTCGGCACCAAGTTTGGGCGGCGCTTCAAAGCGGTGCGGATCATACCCCGAAAAACGCGCTGGCGTGCGCAGGCCAAGGGTCGGGCCGCGTTCGGGATCATCGAAGTGATCCACCATACCGCGTGCTGTGATATGCGGGTCTTTCAAGATATCAGGCACAGTGTTGACTTCGCCTGCTGGTACTCCTGCTGCGCGCAAACTTTCGGCCAGCTCAAAACGGTCGCGCTGTGCGATGGCCGCAGACAGGGCCGCCGTCACTTCATCGCGCCGCTCAACGCGCTGACGGTTGTGCGCAAGGCTGCTATCTTTGGCCAATTCAGTGAGCCCCAAGACATCGCATAAGAGTGGCCAATGCTGATCTGATGCAGAGATAAACAACCACGCCCCGCCATCGCATTGATAGGCAGCAGAGGGCACGCGCCCCAGATGTTCGGTGCCTACCCGTTTGGGTGTTTCCCCCAAGGCAAAGTGACGCGCGGCTGGCAATGTGAGCATAGCCACCTGAACATCCATCATCGCCAAATCCACATGGCAGCCTTTCCCAGACCCCGCACGCCCCACCAGCCCTGTGAGCGCAGCTATGGCGATCCATAGCCCAGATGTCAGATCCGCAAAGGGAAGCCCCACTTTTGCAGGCGGCCCATCGGGATGCCCCGTTAGGTCAATCACCCCTGACAAGGCCTGAAAAATCGTGTCATAGCCCTTGCGGTCTTTATAGGGGCCCGTTTGGCCAAACCCTGTATTCGAAATATAGATCAGCCGCGGATTGACAGCTGACAGGGCTTCATAGCTCAGACCGTGTTTTTCCATGCCGCCAGGCAAAAAGTTTTCGACAAGCACATCGGCTTGGGCCGCAAGATCAAAGGCCAACTGTCGCCCTGCGTCTGTTTTCAAATCGACAGCGATAGAGCGTTTCGAGCGGTTGAACGCGGAATAATAAGCGCTTTGCCCACCATCGAACATCGGTTCGAAACTACGGCTTTCATCCCCTATGCCTGGGCGTTCGATTTTAGTGACCTCAGCACCAAATTCGGCAAGGATTTGGGTTGCCATTGGCCCCGCCAAAACCCGCGAAAAATCGATAATGCGTATGCCATCAAGGGGCCTCATGACTGTGGCTCCCGAAAGGACCGCATCACTGCGTTTACGTCACGACCTTCCCGCATCGCAGCCTCAAGGGGCAAGTCTTCGACCTTATAGAACAAAGACTTTGCCGCTGTCATCGCACGCGGTTCATAGCCTGCCCAAATTTCTGCGATCTCAACCGCCGCAGGCAGCGGATCGCCATCAACAACGCGGTTTATCAACCCCATAGACAGGGCTTCATCGGCATTGATAAGACGACCAAGTGAAATCATTTCAAAGGCTTGCTTGCGCCCTAGAGCACGCACAATCCCTGTCATGACCAAGGCTGGCAAAATAGAATGTTTCAATTCGGGATAGCCAAATTTCAAGCTACGTGAGGCCACAACCATATCACAGCCGATGGCAAGTCCTGCCCCGCCACCAACGGCGGCCCCTTGTACGGCGGCCACAACAGGTTTGCTCATGTTCTGCATCGCCATTTGCGTGTGGCATGTCAGATCGGCCCGTGCCTCAACGGCTTCAGCGTGCAGAGGTGTCAGGGTTTTAAATTCTGATAGATCAGCGCCCGCGCAAAAGCCGCGCCCCGCGCCCGTCAGAACAACAGCGCGCACAGTGTCATCAGCGTCAGCATCCTGCAAAGCATCCAGCAGCGCTTGGGTCAAACCCGTATTCAACGCGTTCAGTTTATCTGGACGGTTCATGGTCAAAATGCGTATAGCACCACGGTTTTCGGTCAAAATTAATGTGTCTTTGTTCACGTCAAACATCCATTTTTTCTAAATCTTCAGACCGCCAAAGCCCTGTGCGGGCGACCCGCGATAAGAGTTTGCGACCAAGGGCTATTTCGCAAGCCTCAGAGGCGCGCATGACGGCATCAAGGTCTAACCCGTGCTGCAAGCCCTCTGCGTCAAACAATGTGACTAAATCTTCTGTTGCGACATTGCCTGTATCGCCTGATCCGTAAGATATCTTTGTAGGGTGCCCCCCGACGCCGCCCATAGCGCTGTCAAAATGTGACACACCAGCATCAAGCGCGGCATAGCAATTGGCGATGCCTGTGCCACGTGTGTCATGCATATGCGCCACAGGAATTATATCTGGCACCTCATTGAGCAGCCGTTTGAACAATGCATTCACAGTTGTCGGCATGCCTGTTCCAATGGTGTCGCCAATCGTGACCAATTCGCAACCAAGCGCTGCAAAGCGTGCCGCATCTTCTACGACCTGACTGGGGTCGACTGCGCCCTCAAACGGGCAACCTAGAGCCATTGAAATCACGCCAACCATGCGAAATTTGCCCCGAGCAAGATCGGCCATTTTTTCGACTTTTTGCCATTGGTCTGCACGGTTTGTGCGTAGGTTTTTCGCTGTGTGGCTTTCAGTCGCTGAGACAAGAAAGCTTAGTTCTTGCGCCCCATGTCCTGCATCGAGATCCGCCAAAGCGCGTTCAACCGCGCGCGGATTTGGACAGGTTGCCTTATGGTCGATGCCCAAGCGCCTTGGCAGTTTCGCCAAAAGATCAGAGGCATCCGCAAAGCATGGCACATGCTTGGGATGCGCATAGCTGGTCGCTTCGATGCGACGAAAGCCTGCGCTTTGAAACATCTCGATCAGCGCGATCTTACCCGCTGTGTCAGGAACTTGCGGTTCATGTTGCAGCCCGTCGCGAGCAAAGCATTCACATATAGTAATCGGGTTGATCATGTTGCGCCTCCATTAGTTGCTAACATCAACTAATTTGTAATGTGAGTCAACTATAATGCGAACTTGTAGAGACTTTGGCGACGTCAACGCGGCAAATCCAATAGACTAACCCCAAGACAACGCTTAACTTTAGTTAATTAAGTCAACTAATATTATGGGCATCCGCTAGATCAAAAATCCCGTCCTAGCACCTTGCGGTGAGCAGAAATCATGCCACAGCATCAGTCAGCTGGCGCCAAGCCTATCGTTATATAGGCCCGAATCATGATCCTGATTGCTTTGAAATACGAGGTGAGCACGCTGTGCCTATGGGCTTACTTCGCTTTAAATCCAGACAGTCGAAAGCAAGGCTTGCCCTTTGCCCACAGCCTCAAAGTCATCATCCTGAATTTAAACGAGAGGACCTGTCGCGGTTTGATGCCGCTCCTTTGATCGCATTTCCTGCACCAAAGCAGACCCACCATTCACTGCCCGCAAGCGATGGCAAAGCAATCTGCCTAAAGCGTGACAGGTCCAGAGCAATATATCCTTTAGACTACAGGCAATATCCCTCAGAGACGAAGCCCTCGCACGCTTTTGCGATATAGTTTTAGTCGAAGAATAAAGGATATTTCTTATGATTGATGCCATTGGAAAAACTATGTCCCGCTCTAGAGCGGCCACTCACAAAGAATTTGCCTGTATTAGCCTTGGTAAGTACAGCCAGATCCAAGGAGAGTTACTCTGGGAACAGGGGAATATCGCGTGCATCCGGCATTGTTCAGAGGTCCGCGTTGGAACGCGTATCAGAACAGCCCAAAGAAGCTTTGTAAAATGACTGTGAGCATTCTGAGGGTCGATGCCTCAGATATTATTCACATTTCATGTCGCCCGAAATGATGTAGAGAGCTTCGATTTAGTCACGGCACTCTTCCCCGATATTATTATCGCTGACGTTCACGTGCCTAGACTGGATGGTTTCGATTTCATCAAGGTAATTCGACGCGATACGGGCAATAGACCCCTACCAATCTTGGTCCAAAGTGGGGAGCAGTTCAGCGAGCCCCATGATCTTGCGAGACAAACTGGCGCGAACGGGTGGCATAGAAAACTTGTGACACTGTCCCCCTCGTCGTCACAGCGAGACAACGCGTTGCATAGTGAAAAAGTAATGCCCTGAAACCTCAAACACCCTCTGCAATGCGGAGGGTGTTTGAGGTTTCAGGTCGACATCAGAAGAAATACCGATCTACGGAGCCACCTCCCGAGACCCGTCGATTGGTGAGTTTCACGTCCCAAACAATTGACTGCACAACGTTGCCTCATATCGCTTAATTAGTCGCGGCAATATTTTGTGCCCCCAAGTGACGATGCCGTTATCTGAGGCGGTCTTGTTCTACCTTTCCGACGCGCTGAACCTGCCCCCAAAAGCCAACTCCATCGGTTGGTATCCCCCAGTGAGCAAAGTGGAAACTTCCGCACCATACCGATCCATCTCGCCTTTCCGATAACAGCAGTATTCAAACGCATGAAACTGTGGCGGGGGCAGAGTGGACAGCCCCCCCCAAATTCGTTTGCACTCAATATGTTTGGGGAGGATGCACCCATCAGAAAGACGCCTGCATCCAACCAAATTTGCATTACGGCGCAATTTGCACTTGGAACGCGACATTCCCACGTGACCCTGGCAAGAAAGCCCCGACACAATCCCATTCCAGATTGCCTGCATATCCGGCAGAATTGCCAGAAGGTGTGATAAGCGTACAGATCATATCGCCAAGAGCAGATGGTGAGACAATCGGTGCAAACAACTCTGTGTAGGGCGGCGTGCGATCATAGATTGTAATCTCACTCGCAGGCGCGGCAGAGGGGTTTTCAACCGTAATACTATACTCCAATACATCGCCAACGGCCCCGCCATTGCGCACCCCTTCTGCGCCACCTTGGGTGATATTGCGTACAGTTTTGTACAATCGTAAAGCGCCTGTAGAGGCCTCCGTGGTCAGGCGGTCCGTGTTGCGATCCAACTCGCTAACACCGGTCGCGCCATAGGTCGTTATCGCATCGAGTTGCACCACATAGCTGGCGTTCGGGCCGATCGAGGACGACGCAGAAACGCGCAGCACCAAACAGATCAGTTGATCCGGAGATGTCGTCAAAGCGCCCGAAATCACGGTATCAGCCGTACCATCGCAATTGGTATCCTCAAACAAGGCGTGCGAATACCCACCTGCGGGGGTTTCAGAAAGAGGCGTCACAGAAAACGCGACACTGCCCTCGGCGTCCACAATAAATTCATGACGTAGCTCAGCGACTTGACCAGCCCCGATGACGCCAGATTGATCTTCGCGCAGGCGTGCCTGTTTTAACACCCCGACATCAAGCCCCGCATAATCCTCATCAGGATCAGGGGTAAAGGTGAACCGCCCATCGCGTGGGTCGGTGTTGACCCCAAAGGGCAGTGCCGCAGGTGTTTCGGAAATCACCAGATGGGTTGCCGCAGCTGTGACCTGAAGGGTTACAGGACCAGCAAAGCTATCGGGTAAGGTCAATGACCAAGTGCCATCGGCGGCAACTTCAGGACTATCTATCAAGGTTCCAGCCCCATTAAAGACCTCTACTTTGGCTGCTGGTGTCCCGACCTCAAGGCCATTTTGAACGCCATCAAACGCCGTGCCACTGCCTGCGCCGTTGTCTTGGAACACGGTTCCCGAAAGAACAGAGCCGCCGCCGACAAAGGTCACAGTGACACTGGCTTCATCGTCATCGGCAATCCCGTCCGACAAATCATCCGTCAAAGGTCCAACAGCAGGGTCACTGTCTGGATCATTCAATGACGAGGCGATGATTTCAGCCACATTGGTATGCTCACCTGTTGCATTCATGGTTGCACGAATGGTCAAACTGATGCTGCTGCCAGCAGCCAAATCGCCAATGTCCCAAACCCCAGTACCAAGATCATAGGTATCGCCAGAGGCCGCGGCCGTGTCAGAGACATAGGAAAATCCATTTGGCAACAAATCTCGCACTTTCACACCTGTCACGGCATTTGTGCCATCGTTGGTGACCGTGAGATTGAAATCGATTTCAGTTCCTTCTTGCGCCTCTGTGAGGGGCACTCCATTGGTATCAAGAGCCACTTTTGTGATCGATAAGTCAGCCGTGGATGCAAATCCAAAATCATATCCGCTTGATCGGCTTCCTGCTGTGACACGCACATTGGGATAAGGGTTTTCTGACGTGATTTGCGCGCCGATGGGCAAATCTTCATCGGCTTCATCCACTTCAATTCGGTAGACACGCAGAGCCGATAATCCTTCCAGAGTAAACTGCCCTAAAGAATCGGTTTGCGTTGCGGCGACCAAAGTATCATCTGATAGGTTCTCTGGTGTGGAATTGTTATCATAAGCCGATACGGTGATACCTGCGATACCAGTCTCAGAGGGGCTATCTGGCGTCCCTGAAAGATTGCTGTCATTGTACACTAGGCCTTGAACGGACCCTTCGGGTGGCAAAGGGCCGAAACGCGATGGACAGGATGCTGCGTTGACGCGGTTTTCGCTCGGTAAGGTCAGGGTATCAATCACGGTCGCTGCGCCATCGCCGTCGCCTTCAAAGCCCACATCGACTTGGAACACTTCGTTGGTGTTGTTTTGGTTGATGTAAAAGCGTCCGTAGTAATCGAACCAGACAGCACCATAATCTGCCGTAAAAGTCGCGGGCCCGAACTCAACGATGGACGTCGCACCTGCGGTCCCTGCGAGCGGGTCAAAATAGAACAGACGATTTGTTGTAGCATTTATCCCATAAAAGAACCCATCATTCGGGTTATAGGCTATGTCCGCCACACTCAAAGGGGCCGAAAAGGTCAGTTGACCCAAATCTAAAGGCGCGAATGGATTTGACAGGTCAAGCAGCTGGAAAGCATTCCCAGAATTCACGCGGTAAACCATGATGCCGTTTTCCATAATGTCGCCCGCACCGTCGCCAATAGCCGCCGTGGTGGGGATCGTCGAAATGACAGTAAAGTTCCCCGAGGAATCGACCCGCACCAAATCGCGCGTTCCGTTGACGACGCCATAAAACAAACCGTCTAGGGCGTTGTATCCCCAAGCGGCATTGTAATCGACCCCTGCAGGAGTGCCCACAGTCGCATCGGCAATGGTGTATCCTCCAGCGCCATTTTCAGTGAACACGAGCTCTTGCAATTGCGAACTGATCCCAGCCACGCGGTAGAGCGTGCCATCACATAGAAACGGCACAGCTCCTGCGGATAGACGGACCTGATAGTCCTCAACCTCGCCATCAAAATTCAATCCATCAAAAGGATCTGTCGCCACAGCGCTGGATGTGGACCAGCGCACACGGGCAAAGGTGAGGCCGCTGACAATGGTATTTGGTACCGCGATATTCATGGTAATTTGGTTGTTAAACACGCCGTCAGCGTCTCCTGCTCCGCCATCGCGGTAATCAATGGCGACCTGTTCACTGGTTTCAAATGTGCCGCTTTGGTCCCAATCGATCCACAGCTGCAAATTTGTTACCCCTGGGCTTAATACTGGTAGCCCTGCGTCATATAGGTTCGACAATGTTTCATGGGTCTGAACCGTTAAGGAGACGGTGGTTCCAGCTTCAAGCACTGGAAAGACAGCGATGGAATCTTCGTCATCCAAACCCGATAGGTCGTCTGCATCCGCCCCTGAGCTATGCTGCGTGAGAACCTCGGTATCAGGCAGGCCCGCACCAAGGTAGATGGAGGGCACAACAATATGACGTGGGTCACCGTAGCTTGCAGGCGCATCACCACGGTCGACCAAATCAGTTTCAGCGATCACCAAAGAATAGTCCTCAACTTCCCCATCCACGGCGAAACTGGACACAGGTAAGCCAGTTTCACTTGAATATCTAAAACGGGCGAATGTTGTCGAAGTGGTTGCATCAGATGGGACGGTCACGGTGATCTGGATGACACCATCACCAGCCAGATTGTCGGCACCGGTGCCGTTATCTTGCAGGTCGATCGCGATCCGTTCCCCCAAGGTTTCTTCGAACAGCCCATCACCGTTGAAATCGATCCATGCTTGCAAAAACCCATTGCCAGTCACGCCGACATCCACGGTACTGATTGTCCCCTGCGTGAGGATTGGAAACATCACGCTGTCTTCATCGTCTGTCCCCAAAAGGTCATCTGCTGTTGCAGTGGCGTCTGATTGGGCGATCGCTTCGATATCAGGGGGAACTGATCCCAGATATACACTTGGGACAGTGTCAACACCGTGTGCGGCCACGAGATATGATATTGGCGCATCGCTGAAATCCACGCCAAGCCCATCGAAAACAGCAACCAAAACTTTGGCACGGTCACATTGCAGTGGGTCAAGAACATCACAAATTTCATAGTCGATCTGGTAGGTGCCTGACGGAACGTTTTCAGGAACGATAACGCGCCCTGCATCAAGGCCTGTCTCAACCAGATAGGGCACAGGATCGTCTGAATTCACGGGCTGGGCTGCGGTCAAAACCTCGAGAGTGACGTTCCCCGAGGTCGCAGGCAAACCATTCACTGTATCATTTGCCAGCACCTCACCTGCCGTACCGCCCAGCAAGGTATTCACAGGCGTGGCTGTGTAGTCGTCATCTTCGGCGACAACAGTGGCGGAAGTGTTGCTGATAGCGCAAAAGGTAAAACTCGTTCCACGTGTCGCAGCCGTTGTTGATGTGCCCGTGTAACCATGAATAAAACGTTCCTGAGTGAAGGTAGAATATTCATAAGTCACATAGTTATCAAAGGCACTTTCGTTTGCTTCCTCGAGCCAATCCAATGGGTTCCCCACCTTGGCGGGATCCATCGTATATAGGCTACCGCCAGATGGGTATGATGCTAAGGGAGCCGTGTTGAACAGCGAAACCACGGGGTTTCCATCGAGAAATCCAACAACATCAGTGGAATCTTGTGCGCTGCCGCGGCTGTCTACATCCAAGTGCTGCGCGATAACGCCCGAGATCCTGCTTTGTTCAACCAAGGTACCCAGTGGCGCACTTGGCACCGCAGAACCATCTTGAACAAGGCGCACGTTGTAAATGACATAACCGTTCTCACTTGGGGTCATCCGCGCATCAAGCGCAGTATCCAATACGATAGACGTTGCATTGCTGACTTCGGTGAATTCAACAACCATATCCAGCGCATTCCCATTGGTGTCGGTGGTGACATTGTCAAACAAATATATGTCGCCCACTTGCACATCGAAGCTGTTTCCAGACCCTGCAAGCTGTGTGCGCGGTTTGGCAAAAACATTCTCGGGGGTACAAATCTGTGGGTCGGTGGTGCCAAGGAGGCTACTGGTGACCAAACTTGCATTTTCAGTATTTGACTGAAGCCGCGACACAAAAGGCTGGCCAATCGCGCCAATACCCGCCGTGGCAGTGCTATCGACGGCCCCCGCAAGCACATCCGCTGCGGTCACGGTGTAACTGCCTGTACAGGTGACAGTGCCTCCGGGCGCAATCGGGGCCGTAATAGCTGGACACGTCACCGTGCCGAGTAAACTGTCCTCGATGATCATGTCTTGATTGGGATTAAACGGCAAGGCGCCTGTGTTTTCAACAACGTAGGTATAGGTGATGGTATCCGCTTCAATCGCTGAATTCGGCGAAACCGACCGCGTCAGATTGATGCTTTGATCGACGGTAAATCCGACATTCCCAAACATACCAATGCCGCGCGCGCCTGGGTTATAACTGGAGAACACACTGTAATTGCGTACATTTTGGATCGATTCATCGTACCAAAATGTCGCCTCTGACGTGCCGTTTGGAAACGTCGCGCGCACCGACCCCGTAGAGTCATTGGGCGAAGTTGGCGACACGGTCGCTCCTTCGATGTAGATACATTGTGCTTGGTTCGCGCCTATTGTCCCTGTGAGCCCTGACCCTGGTCCTGGCCCAACAAGAACCGATGGCGTTGCAGAGAGTGTGGAAAAGGTCGGATTGCCATTGTTACCAAACCCCGTCACAAAATCGCATCTGTCCTCTCGAGAGTTGTTGTCGGTGCTATCGATATCGAGCACGTCAATCTCGAGACTGTCGACGGGAAAAGCCACGCCGCCTGATTGCGCGCGCACTGTTGCTGTTATTCTGTTATCTCCGAACGCGCCCTCATTGGCACGAGCGTCCCCAACAACGACAAGAGATTCAACATTTCCGCCAAAGAAATCAACATCATCTGGCGATGGCACGACCGCGCCAGTACCGTCGACGTAACTTTGGAAGGTCCCTGACAATTCTGCTTCGACATCAATTTCGAACCCGTATTGATCGGACCAAGTCCGCGTCACCGGCCCTGTAAAGCCTGCAGGCCAATCAAACGTGCCCCAGTCGACCTGAAATTCCCCCGCGGCCACAGGGCTGACAGGGGCGAAGCCCGTCAAAAATATGGAAAGGCTGATATTTATGGCAGACTTGGAAAGCCGCGACAAAGGCTTATTCACGGGGGCACCTCAGAGTTTCCCAGAAAGTATAGACCTCAGGACGAGACATTCCTTTGGGATGAGAATGACCCGCGCGCATACTGAGGGCTGCGACACTGAGCTCTAGTTTCTCAGAAAATTGCGGGTGCCGCCTCTTCCCCTTTGGTGCTCGCTGAGTGCATTTAGCCAAGTCTCTATGCTTTAGGATAGTCAACATATACGAGAAATCAGGCGCATCACTTACGGCGCGATCCGCACCAAAAATTCAATTGCGCTTTGTGCGCCGGGATTCACTGGACCGTCACACTGCCAACGCAGGTTGCCCTGATAGCCAATGCTGGCGACCTCTGGCAGTTCCAGAACACAGCTTACCCCCTCCCCTAACAAAAAAGACTGGGTAATCGTATTCGACAGCTCGGTGTATGGTGGTGTTTTATCATAGACAGCCACATTCGTGATCGGCGCGAGACCTTGATGGCGGACCTTAAGACGATACAAAAGTTCGTCGCCCACTTCTCCAGAATTGGAGCGCAATTCACCTGTGCCTTGCGTGATATTTTCAACGGTCTTTTCGATAACCAATCCACCGCTGTTTTGCCCGATGAACACCACATCACGGTTGATGAGCGTCACGTCTCCGGCGTCATTCGCCAAAAGTGTCACCGCGTTAATCTCATAACGGATTTGTTGCCCCGATGAGAGGCTGGAACTTGTCGACGTGCGCGCGCCAAGACATATGCGTTCCTCCGCTACGACAGTTCGGGACAAAGAAACGAGTTGATCTAGACTTCCGTCACAATCGAGGTCTTCGAACAGAGCAATATTGGCCAGATCTGAATCACCATTCACAATCGAAAACGAGACATCACCTGCCGTTCCCGCCACATAATCGTGATAAATCGTGGCGACTTGGCCTGCCTGCACAAAGGCTTGTCCATCCTGATAGAACCGTGGCGCTGGGACGAGGCCGAAATTCAACCCAGAAACGTTTTCGCCCGCTGCAACCGTCAGGAGAATGCGTCCATCGCTTCCCCCGCCTAACAACGGACTGGTTTGTGAAACTGTCAGATATCCTTCAGGTGGTATAACCCGTACAATCGCGTTGCCACTAAATTCTGGCGGCAGATCGACGTGCCAATTGCCCTGTGCATCACTTTGCGCGACGCCTATGATTTGACCTTCAGTCGTCTCAAACTGGACCGTCACGCCATCAATGCCTGCTTCAGCGCCATTGAGAACAGCATCATGCGCAACGCCGCCGCCGATCCCAGTATCAGCCAAAATGCGCCCTGATACAGCCGCCGTGGGCCGATTATTGACGGTGACGGAATAGTCTTCAACCTCGCCATCAGGCGCAGGATCCGTCGCATTTAAGCCCGCAAGCGTAGACCAGCGAAAACGGGCAAAACTCCCGCCCACATATGCCGTATCTGGCACCGTCACAGACAGCGATAAAACGCCGCCGCCCGCAAGCATAAGGTCACGGGCAATTTGTTCGGTATCGGAAAACACGCCGTCTCCGTTCCAATCGATCCAGCCTTGCAAATATCCTGTTGCGCCTCCGGTTTCTGACAAAGTGATCTCGATCTCGCTCGTCTGCCCTGCCGAGAATATCGGCAGCGCGACCCCATCTTCGTCATCCAAGCCGCTCGCGTCATCGCCCAGCGCATCGCCACTTGCGCGTGATGACGTATCTTCGTCAGGCGGGGCAAAGCCCATGAACAGCGTGTCATAGATCAGATGTGTGGGACTTCCGTAGCGCGCAGATGCACTGCCGTTGGGGGCTGGGCCAGAAACGGGGCAGTCGGATCTTTCAACGCATATGGATGTGACACCCGAAATTGAGGCCTCCGCCTCTCCGATACCGACGCCGAAAAAACCCAAAAGTGGGTCAAGCGTCAGGTCAAGAACTGGCGAGATCGCGTCAACGAGCAGCCCCCCAACCAGATTTCCCAAAACGGGTTCCACGACCGTATCAATGAGGGGTCCAACGAGATTGCCAAGAGTATCTTCGACGCGAATATCCAAATTTTGCGCCAAGGTGCCGATCAAGTCACTGAAAGATGATGCCCCGTCCCCGATGGCCTGTCTTTGTGGATAGGGCGGTGAAAAAAACAGTGTCTGTGATGTCCCCGGCGCGCTTTGGGCAAAGGATTTGACCTCGATAGAGGCCCGTTCACGAATGAGACCGCCCAAAAGCGCGACCTCTAGCTCTCCAACGGTTCCGAAAGCGATATCTGAGGGCACAATCGCACGGTCACGATTGAAAAAGATTGCGTCATCAATGCTGCCGAGAAAGAGATCAATCGCACTGGGGGCAAGGATCACACTGGCTGTTTTGCTTTCAGGGTCCGCACTGAGGATCTCGCCATCCACACGGCCAAATTCGAAATAAAGATCCAGATCGCCCAAAGTGAGATCCGTTGACGTCAACCCGCCAACCAATGGCCCCAAAAGCCCATCAAGTGCGCTCGTGTCCAAGGTCAAATCCGCAAGATCAAGAGAGACTTTCGCACGCACGGTTGAGGTGTGAAACTGGGTGCCAGCACCACCGCATTCGAAATGAGGCGGTTCAACGACTTGAAGCAACACCTCTGCGCCGCCAATGCCAAATTGTTGCAAAATCTCATTGTTTAGTGCGACAGGTTCCGTCGTCGTGACAACATTTTCATAGTTATAAAGTTGAATGGCCCCACCAATGAGATCAAGGGCATTGAGTTCAAGATTGGCCAAGGCCCCTTGAGGCAAATCAACGGTAATCAAATCCACCAGATTGATTGTCCCACTTAATTCCCCGACAGGAATGCGCAGCGCACCGAGCGCTGAGACCAAGGCTGTGTCATTGTCCGCTTCGGCCGCAGCAATCGAAGCGTCGACCAATTCGAGCAGCGTAATATCAGCATCGATCAACTGTCCAGGATTGGAAACGGCGACATCGCCCGAACCAATCACATCTAGAAGGTTTAGATCAGCTCCCGCTATGGCGTTCCAATCCAGAACGCTCACCCCCACGTCTGTACCAAGCAAGCCACCAAGGATAGGCCCAAGCAACTCAGAGTCACTGGACTGCACACTGGCCATGCGTGGACCTGCGAAAACGCATGCCGCTCCGCAGTTTTCACCAGCCTGTGCGGCCTGCGATAGGATCAAAAGCACAGATGCAATGATCCCTTTGATTAGAATGTTCCAAAGCGACTTCATGCGACACACCTGAAGTATACAGAGATGGCTATCGGACCTAAAAAAGACACTCAGAATTGAGGTGAGCAGCATGCCGATACATAACCGCTGATAAACATGTAGATGAGCTAAGCGGCGAGGCGCGCTTAGACGAAAGCTCCAGCCTATCCGCTGAGAGGGCTGAAATTTGCGCCAACGCGTGGCATTCAAAGAGCAAGTTTCATGCTAAAATGAGAGATCGCGCAGGTTGTGTCCCCCACCCACTGCGTGATCTCACCCGCCAAATGAACTGGAGGTTTGGTTACATCCTGCTGCATGATACTTTCCTTTTTTGCGCATCTAGCAATTAGGAATACCATCGACGGGGGAACAGGTGCCCCTAGCAAAGGGGACAAACCAATATTTTACGTATAGCCCCCTATACATGCGGATAGGTTTAAACGAAATTTCACGCGCAAGACGCTTTTAATCAAAAGTCAAAGTTATCCTCTGACATCATATCTGACCACTTGGTATCGTCTTCGACGTCGATCAGAAAACGTTCATTTGTGTCTTTGATTTGCAAAGTATACATGAGGTTTTCGTCTTCTTTGGTTGCCCAAACTTTAATATCTTGCATCGATTTCACCCCTTCCATCGCTTCGAAAGAAATACGGTCCTCACCAAGTTTGAAATCTTTGACTAGGTCAAGCTCAGCCATCTTTTCTGACCGAGTTCCGCTGAGACCGCCCCAGGACGCAAGATCATTTTCGCCGAACGCGAAAACATCCTGACCTTGCCCTCCCCACATGAGATCGCGACCTGCGCCGCCAACTAAAACATCATCCCCAGAACCACCATTCAAGATGTCAGCACCATTGCCACCAAACAGCGCGTCGTTGCCGTCGGCACCACAAAGTCTATCATTGCCACCATCACCGTACAGTATATCTGAACCGCGATTGCCATAAAGCTGATCCATACCCTCACCGCCGTGAAGCACGTCATTGCCGCGGCCTGCGATTAAACGATCATTGCCAGTTCCGCCATGCATTTCATCGTTACCGCCCCCACCGTAGAGCCGGTCATCACCGCGATCTGCGTAAAGCGTATCTGCACCTATGCTACCGTCCAGCACGTCATTGCCGCTACCGCCAAACAAGGTGTCATCGCCCTGTCCGCCATAGAGCTGGTCGTTTTCAGACCCACCCCAAAGGTGGTCGTTCCCCCTGCCGCCGAAAAGCATGTCACTGTCTTGACCACCGGCGATCAAATCATCGCCATCTTGACCATAAACCCTGTCATCACCTTTGCCTGCATCGATGACATCATCGCCGGCACCTGCACGGATTGTACTGTCGGCGGTTACAATTTGATCACCATCAGCAGCGAACCGATCAAGGTTATCGTCGTAAATCCAGTCATCTTCTTCTGTGCCCTCGGCTGTCCCTGCGTAAGTCGCATAAAGCGCATTCAGCTCCGCCACTTCATCTTCGTACAATTCGATAGGCACGTAGTTTACATTGTCTTGCCATGTGACACGTTCAAGATCGTCAACGGAGCTGGGAAAATCGGAAAAGTGACGCTCTTCGCCGCCATCTCGCGCCCCTTCAAGGGCATAAACAACGTTGTCACCTATCTTGAGCCAATATTGATCTTGGTACATCACCAATTCGACCCCGTCTGGAAGGTTGTAAAGATCGATTTCGCTGTCCTCGATCCACAGGCTATCTTGTGAGGCGTCAAAATCATCAATGCGCCCAATCGTCGGGACATCGGCCTGATCGACATTTGTAAACACAAATTTGTCGGCGCCTTTTCCACCATACACATGGTGACCTTGAGCACCGCTTTGATTGGTCACATCCATGACAATCGTATCGTTTCCGTCACCGCCGCCCATGTGAATCTGTCCTGAACCTGGAACAGAGGCTATCAACGTGTCATCGCCACGCCCGCCCCAAAGTTCACTCATGCCCGCACTGTCTAGAACTGAAATGACATCATTTCCCGCCCAACCATGTACGGAGGCGCTTTGCCCATCTAAGGTCAAAGTATCGTCTCTATAAGTTCCGTTGAACCGATCCATCATATGGCCCTGCATATTGGCCTCCATATTTTATGCGGCCAATCGGGGGATTGTTCCGCGCATCCAAATCTTTTTGCGACACGTCCGAAAACGCAGATTTAGAATGGCCGAAACTGTGTATGACGTCTTTCATTCAGGCGCTCATTTGCGCCCCCAAAAAGAACATAACATACTGACTTAAAGACTTTAAAATAGACTTACGACTACAAGAAAAGCAAAAGTAAGGACGCGCTATACTGTGGAGTAGGAAACAAAAAAATGCCGCCCGAAGGCGGCATCAAGTTAGGCTGCGGCAAGCACGCAGACCTCTGGGTATCTAAAGAAGGAGGGGTGCCCTCTTTAGAATCTCAACAATTCCGACACCTGTTTGCTTTGAGCCCCGCTTGAAAATATCGCGGTCATTGTCTGGTCAAAGCGCTTTCTGGACATCACCGCGCGGTTGCCTGAAATGCCATGGTAGTAAGATCGCCCGTTCGATGACGGTAGACCCGCCCAGATACGCGCCAGTTTGTTCATGAATTCACCTTGGCTTAAACTGCCGCTCAAAAAGCGTCTGTAGCCTGCTTCTTCCAACAACATATCCGCGAGAAAATCTTGGGTGATTTCCGAATATTTAGAAGAGAGAGGAAGACCACTTTTTCTGACCAGCCGCTTGAGTGTCGCCGGAATGATTTGATAGCGACCTATCGCGTGATTTTGATTAGGAGTTGCATCGATCCAATCGTAAATCTGCGCGATCGTCATCTCGGTTGGGCGTGCCGCAGGTTTAATCCAAGCACTGTGAACCACTGCGTCATAACCTGCGCTTGCCGCCTCCACAGAGGCAATCAGGGATTTCAAATGGTCCGTTGCAGTGCTTTCAAATGAGGGCATGTATGTACGCAAGATTTCAGCTGTTGTAACCTGTGTATCAAACGGCAAATCCAGCCTCGAAGGCAGGGAGGTTGGCATAATTTGAAGCGCATTGTAATTCAAATCAAAGCTGGTCTGTTCGGCCTGAGCCTCACCAGACAGGGCGACGCTCATTGCGAGAGAGGCCAAAAAGTTAGCCGTTAGAAAAGATGCCCGCTCATGGACGGGACGCGTGTAAGTTAAAGTTTTCATTAGGATCTCCATTGCGACATGAAATCGTGTTTCATGATGCGCTTTATGGGATCGAAATTCTTTTGCGCATCAGGCCTGTGCAGACCTCAAAAGGATAGGCTCCACTCTACTTACGAGCAGATGCCGTTTCCTTACGGGCAGTGACCTGTGCTGGTGGATAAAAAAGTGGCCGCCCCCAGATGCGCTTGGGGGCGGCCTTCTTGGCAACCGTGTCGCTCAATTGCCAAGAAACTGGTCCAGATGATTCCAAAGGGAATTATCAAGAAGAAGATTAAATCGAAGGTAGAGGCCATCCTGGTATAGATCAGATTGGCCTGCGACCTGCCCGCGGCTGTGGTTATAGCCGATGGCAATTTGGGTACCTTTTGCAGGGACAAAGCCCAGCTCAGCCCCAAGCCCCACAGAACGATTTCCGGCATCGTCCCAAAGATGGCTTATATTTGCACCAACTTGAAAACGATCGTCCGAGAATTCCTGATTCACACCGGCTTGCACCAGTTGGGTGAGCGACGCGGCATCAGCATGGCCCGGCAAGCGGTAGTTTTGGTGCTGACCTGCATATTTGGCGTTCAGGCGCAAATCCGCGCTGGCTTCATAGGTCGCATCAACGGACCACATATGCGTTTGGGTCGTGCCATGCTTTTCCTCAAGGCGATGTTCATACCACGCAAGCACTTCCATGCGCGGATCATTCAAAGGGCGATATGCGGCCCCTATGCGAGTCCTAATCCGCATGCTGTCGTCACCATCGCGATTGTCGAGCGCGATGCGTGAGCGCCCCAAAACAGTCCAATCGTCGTTTAACTTACCCGCCATACCCAAGCTGGCATAATAGGTTTCACCCGTCGGTTCGAACGTTGCCTCAAGATCGGCATCCCCAACCCAAGTGTCATCAGCAGAACTCCATTTGGCACCCAACGCCACAGAGGTGAGCTTGGAGCGTGACGTTTCCATTTCGCGCGAATGCTCAATGCCCAACGTAAAGCTTGTGAAGTCGTTATAATCCCAAACAGCATCCACGCCTTGGGTATAGGTGGTCGCCAGATCCCCAGCGCCACGGCTAAGATCAAACGTCCCAGTAAGCCAGTCGGTCATCTGATAGTCGAAGCCCATAGCAAAGCGGGTGATCGTCGCACCTTTATTAAAACGCAGCTCTGTTTCGGAATAGACCGTCCAACCTTTTTCTGGCTCACTTGTTAAGCCAAGAGTGAGTTCTGTTGCGCCATCGCCCGATACAGGAAAACGCAGGCGCGCATCCACACGGGTATTGTCGCGGTCCTGTGGCACCCAATTCACTCCGGCGATCAGCGCAGATTGCGTTTTACTCTCGCCTGCTGCTGTGCGTTGTGCGATTTCCGCGCCGATTTCCCAACCCAGATGCGGTTCCATTTGATAGCGATACAACAGGTCCAAGCGAGTCAGTTTGGCGTCAGTGATCCGATCTTCAACATATTCACCGTTGAGTTCCAACTCAGCTTTACGGCTCAGAGTGCGACCATAGGAAAAACGCATCTGCGTGGTTCCTGCATTCGCCAAGGCCCCCGGAGCCGCAAAACTATTGTTAGTGTAGATTGCTTCGGCGGAAAAACGGCTGTTCTCAGTGGATATTTCATAGGCCAGACGTGCGCCCATTCCAGCTGTGCCGTCCTTGTCCTCGCTGCGTGCGATTTCTGCCTCCCAGTCACCACCATTGCGAGCCTCATGCGCAACATAGCCAGAAACCACTCGAGTGCGTGCATCATGACCACGTTCTGCATCCGCATGAACAAGGCGCGCACCAACCATTGTCCGCTCATTGAGCGTGTGATTGATCTCGCCGCCATAGATCCAATATTTCTCAGCGTTCTCAGCTTCGATTTCGAAAGTCATACGCACAGAAATCGGATTGCCATCCAGATCGAACTGGCGCAAAGGGCGATCGAAGGTGATTGTGTTACTGAAAAAATCTAGCAAATAATCCGTGCCGCGACGCAAAAGTTCGGTCGAGATGACATCCCCCCCCTCCTCATCGCGCACGAGCACCTCGACCCGCTCAGAGCCGTCAATATAGCCCGACAGGTCCACATCATAAGGACCAGAGACACCGCGACCGCGGATTTCAATAATCTTTTGTTCCGCATTGGTACGCGCCGCAAACACAGTCACGGAGGTGCGTTCGTCACTCCAATGTGCCTTGGCTCCTGTCACCACACGGCTCAGACCACCCAGTTTAAAGGCCTCGGCCTCAGGCGAAATATCAATATCGCCATAAAGCATATAGGAACGCCCCTTTTCGACCTTCACAAAAAGGTTTGACGAGGATTGAGCATCAAAACCGCGTTCGGAATTATCACCATAGACTGGATAGTATTCATCACCGCGTATGTCGCGAAACAACCGGCTTTCCGTGTCACGGTCTGAATTATAGCGCAGGGTCAAAAGCGTTTCACCACGGATCACGCCCTTAAGATACAGCGATCCACGCAGGCCTTCAGTCGTGTCCTCAAAATGCGAGAACTGATCCTTTGGCAAAAGCGTCCCCGCCCCGTCACCACCCAAAGTGATGGCACCTTCGATCACGCCAATCAGAATACGTTCATCCAAGTTGGGTGTGAACTCAACGATGGTTGCACCATCATCGAACCCCGCCCGAACACCAAGCCGATCAGGACCAGAGACTTGTGGAGGAATGACATCAAATGTCGCCTCCCCATTGTCGATAAACACCTGAACACCAGGCACATTGGGGCGGATATCCTCCACATCCCAAGTCGCACGGCGCGCCTCAAGCGTCACAACCGAAGAGGCCAAGACAGGACGTCCACGCGTATCAAGAATACGCACAACCACAGGAAAAGGCGTGGTCGGATCAGCATTGACCACCTCAGGTGCAATCACCTCAACCTTTGCGGGGTTGCTGGGGGCAAACAGCGTCAGTTCAACACGCTCGCGTTCGATCCCAAACGGGTCACGGCCCACCAGTGTTAAAGTGTTTTGATCACCGCGCAGGCTGACCGCAACAAACTCAACGGCTTGCAAATTTTTGGAGTCCAACGTGGAGCGTTCGCCAATACGATCAGCATCGACTTCGCGCCCGTTTACGATAAGGCTGAGAGACAGATCCATATTCGATTTGACGCGGATTGAGGCGCTACGGCGATCCAAAACCTGTCCGTCTTCAAGACCGATAAATCCAGTCGTATTGTCCAAACTGTTCATCAGTTGCGACAGCGGGCGGCTGCGTTGTTGGCTGCGGGATTTTTGAACGATTGTTTCTGCGCCCACGGCCTCGGCCTCGCGCTGCAATTTTGCAGGTGAAAGCTGGCTTGTGGTCGCAACGCCTGCTTCTGTCCGCGCAGAACGTGTCGCTGCACGTGACCCAACCAGTGGCAGGTCGGCAGCCCTCAAGGCTTCGGTCTGTGCATTTGTTTCGAACCAAGTGCGGCGCGCATCAATCTCGTTCATAATTTCTGGCGTGCAGGCTTGCACCGCGAAATGCTCTGCACGCAACTCGCCTTTTTTAAGCGGGACCAAACGCGATCCTGCACGGCCCAGATCATTGGTACGGGTGATTTGAATTTCGCTGCCCTTTGGCAGGGTTTCGGGTTGCACAAGAAAAGCGTGGGTCACCGCAGAGAGACCATAAAGCGAATATTTACCATCGATATCTGTCACAACGCTCAGCCCCTGATCCGTCACGATGCGCACACCCGGGATGCCCGGCTCTGCATGACGGCCAAGACGGTCTTCATCATCAAACGTGTCGCGTATGCCGTCGCCATCGCAATCCATGAAAACAGAGCCGATCACCGTCCCCTGACGCGCGAAGACTCCGCCGCTATTGTTCAAAGAAACACGGGCACGCGCCACGGGAGAACTGCGCAAAGTGCCTGTCCCCGCCTGATATCCCGAAAAGAGTGCGGTGTTGATATTGTCACCCTCACGCGCCCCAGCACTGACCTGCATCGTGTAGCTCAATTCATAGCTGGAAAGCGGTTTGAGCGTCCCGAGATCAAAACTCAGATCACCGACGGCATCCCGTGTCGGGTCGGGGAGAACCGCACCGTCAAAACGCACGGACCCTTGGACCAAATTCACACCACGCGGAGGACTATCCATCAAGGTCGTATGCATCAACGCCTGATACATATTATTGGTCACATCCAATGTGTAAGTCACAAATTCGCCAAATGCGACCTGATCACGATCCACTGTTTTTTCCAAGGAAAGTGGCGTGCCGTAGAACGGATCAACAGGAATATCGGCAACCTGCGGTGGACCACTGAGATGCGCGAAATCCGCGCCATAGCTCGCCTCGGTCACGATCCGGCCATAGCCCGGAAAATCAAGACGCACCGACGGATAGGTCCAATCATCCGCGCCAACAAGGCGGTAGGCGAAAACGCCAGTTTCATTGGTGTCAAAGCTGAAGAAACCTTGCGTATCTGTCACAGTGCTATCGACCAGCGCCCCAGTCGCGGCATCGACAAGCGTCACCAAAACGCCTTCGATTGGATCATTTGTTACGGAGTTGAACACAAAATTACCTGGGTTCACCCAAAGACTATCTTCAAGCGTGGCCTGCGCACAATCTGAACGCGCAACGATACGGTCACCGTTGGATGTGGCCATCACGCCATCTTCGGAACGTGGTAAATCCATTTCGGCCAAGGGAATGGCCGCGGTGCGAAACTCTCCGGTGTTGGGCCCTGTTTCAGTTGCCAAAACAGTTTCCACATCGCCGGTGCGCGTTGAGCGAAGGGTGATATTAACCTGATCAATATCAGACGATTGATTGCAAGCCCCTGCACTGAGGATCAACGATGTGTCTAACCCAAACGCCCCGTAAACCATATCCAGATCTGTGCTGGGCTCGACATAGCGCAACGCTGCGATACTTTGGGCAAGGCGGTCATACACGACTGTATTTGACGGCTGGCTGACTTCTTCGGTCACATTGACCTGTGCTGTGTTGTCGATCTCGACAGGCCCAAGAGCATGGGGCACACGCACGCGGAACACCACATCGCTTGAGAAACCAGATGCATAGTCGCCCTCGTGGAAAAAAGCGACCGCATCCACTTCGGTCAAATCGGCTGGGGCAACACTTGTATAGTCATGCAAGGGCATATCGCGCAGATGGAAAAGCGGTTGCATCGCGCCCTGAGACAGATGCGCTTCAAATACAGTATTCAGTGGGATTGCATCGCGTAGCAATACGCCCGACACGGGGGCGCCGTCGATACGCAGCGCTCCACCATCAAGCCTATCGTAGGCGGCAACGGCTTCTTCTGAATTGTTGCGCATGCGCAGGGTGTAGGTCAGGCGATCCGCATCCTCACCACGTGCAAAGCTTTGTGTCTTTTCAAGCTCTAACGTAGCTGCGACCAATTCGGTCACGCCTTCAGCTATGCCTAATACAGGTACATTCTCGTTCTCGCCAGCGCTTGCATCTACAATCAGTTGTGATGCGACAATCGTGTCGAGACGGGCATCTGCTGCGATACGGAATTCATAGATCAACTGCGAACTTGCACCCGTCTCAAGCGAGATTTCGGCATTGGGTTCTAATTTGACATCCCCAAAATCAACGACACCGTTCTTATTGACATCAAGATAAAGCTGGCCGTCACGTTTGACATCTTGCGCATCTAAATCGACCATAGACACACTGGTCGAGACATCCAAATTGCCTACGTTTTCAACAGTAAAGTAATATTGGCCGATCGCTCCGCGCGACAAAACAAGTGCGGAGAAACCAGATACTTCAACAGCAGGAACCGCCGCGACAGTGGCTTCAACTGGGTTGGAGTAAACAGTTTCGGTGAGACCCAAATCAGGATTATAGAACCGCGCCTCGGCGATATTACGAATAATCGCGCCTGCAGGGGCTGGATCTGCCTTCAAGGTATTGGGTGAGAGGGACATGACGCATGCGACAACAGCGACGAGAGAAGCGGCGCATACATTCAACGTATTAGAAAAACCGCGCATCTGGTCTATCCGTCAAATGAGAGAAAAAAATGCGCCCCCCAAACTGAGCAGGGAAACTGGGGGGCGCGGAGGGATCAGTTTTCTACCTGAACGGTAAACTCGACTGATGCTTTAGAGCCTGGCAAAACCGTACCATGGCTGGAACTCACACCTGTTGCGGTGATCGTTGATGTGGATGTGCCCGGAACAAGCACCGCATCACATGACCCACCACAGTTGGTGATCGTGGTGTAGGCAGGTGCCGCGTCATTGATCAGCACGTTGTCCGCAGCGGAGGAACCTGTGTTTTCCGCTTCCACGAGGTAGCGCACACATTGACCTGGCTCTACGTCGAGACGGTTTTTCGTAAAGACACCCACGGTGCCATCACATGCGGCATCGATGTACTGATACTTGGTCAGCGTAACGTCACCAGAGATAATCTGGATCGTGTCAGAGCTGGCGTTGTCAGCCGTATCTGCGTCGGTTTCAGTTGTGTTGAGCGTGCTATCCAAAGTGATGGTACCGATTTCGGACACACCGACGGTTGCTGTCGAAGGTGTCTGGACACGGTAGATCAATGACAGGCTGTCACCTGCTGCAAGGCCACCAGCGATATCATTGAAGTTGTCGATCACAGGGTCGGTAGCATCTAGAACACCGTTGTTGTCGATGTCATAGAAAATCGCGCCCGAAAAGTCCGACAAACCACTCTCAGTGATCGCACCATCGATGATGGTCACGTTACCTGCGTTGGTCACTGTGTGCAGAATATCCACAACCCCACCTGGAGAGGCCTGAACGGTTTGATCTTGGATGATTTCAACATCATAGATCTCGTTCACAGTCACTTGGTTGATGATGCTGTCTGACTGACCAGAAACCGCTGAGGCCACGTTTATATCAATCAACGTGTCAGCTGGCGGCGCAAGATCAGCAGGCGTCACAACGACTGTAATCGGCAAAGAATTACCAGCAGCGATCGTACCTGTGTTCGAAACTACTGTTCCATCAGCCAATTGAAACTCTACCGTCCAACCTGCTGGAAGCGGTGTATTGAGCGCCAAACCATAGGTATCTGAAACAGGGCCGTTGTTTTCAACGAGCATCTCAAAGGTCACAGGAGCGCCTGGATCAGTGGTTGTGGTGATCCATGGATTGCCGCCGTTTGTTGGCGCAGCACCGTCGCCTTCTGACCCAACGACTGCGTTCTCAAGATCAACAGCCGACGCAAGGATCGCACCATCAAATTCGGCAGTGGATGTATCGGAAATGCCAGAACCTTCAGAGGTTGTGGTCACTGTCGCCGTGTAATCAGTTGTCGCAGTTGGAGCGAGATCCGTTGGCAACTGGGCAATCAATGTCACTTTCGTGCTTTCGCCGATCGCAAGTGGCCCCACCGGACCGACAATAGGCGTTACACCGTCGGACCCAACAAAGCGGAAAGTTGTTCCCGCAGGAAAGTCTAGATTATCAACCGACAAGGACAGGCTGTCCGAAACGTTGGAGTTGTTTGTCAGCACAAACTCATGCTTCACAACACCACCTTGATATACGTCCGTGCTTTCGGTGACGACATCATTGTTGAGCGTATCGTCATCCGTGCCCGATGCATTCGACGCCGCATCGGCTGCACCCGCCGCGTCAATCGCAGTATCAGCAACAGAAATGTTATACTGATTATCCACTGTGAGTTGAGCCGTGTTGGATGGTGGGAAGGCGGCACCGTTGACAGTCTGAGTTGCAGTGTTCTGAACAATGCCAGCTTGTGCAGTAGACGCAATCGTCGCTTTGAACGTTACGCTGCCCGAGCGTCCAGAGCCGACAGACGAGATGGTAAAGCCGACAGTCTGAGCATCATCATAATCCCAAGCAATGGTTTCGCCGTTGCCATTCGTGGCGTCGGTCGTCGTCGCTGTATTATCGTCATTCAACGCGACTGAGGAATCGGACCAAACCGCTGATCCCGCTTGATACACCAAATCGGCGTCAAGAATATCTTGCACAGAATAATCGTTGGCTGCGGCAAGACCAGTCGAGGAGTAGGTCAGTGTGATGGTCACTTCATCCCCTGAATCAACAATCCCGTTGATGCCGGGATCAACCGTCATATTTTTGACAAGCTCGACAATCGCATCAGTAGAGATGGTCAGCGTATCTGTGTTGACCGAAGTCTCAGCGCCATCCAAAAGCGACGTGGCTGTCACTGTGATGTCATCAGTGCCCGTTGCAGTGGAGGCGACAGAGGCTTCGATCACGACACCGAATTGCTCGCCGTTACCCAAGACAGGCGTTTCGGTGATAGGGGTGGAGCTATCCGCCACACCATCCATGTTGGCATCTGGGTAGAAAACAAGTCTCGTGGTGTCGAGCGCACCTGTGTCGTCTTCCACGGCGGACAGCGCAAAGCTATCAGGGCCGTTACCGTTATTGGTGATGACATGCGGTAAGAAGGCTTTGCCCCCAGGCGCAATGGTTTCGGAATTGTTCGAGGTCAGGGTGACACCTGCAACCTGCTGGACCACAGTTTCCACTGTGTTTGATGTCACCGTAATGGTGTCACCAGCGGCGTTTTGATAAGTGGCAACCGCTTGGTTGCCAATGACAACACCGGCCTCAGGGGCCGCGAAGGCCGCAGCCCCCACAAGCGCACTGACGGCTACGACACTGGCCGTACGCATGAATTTAGAATGATATGACACGTTGATTTACCTTTGTGTGTAAGAGTTTGTGAAAGACCCGAAAAAGACGGATCAGTTGACGCGAACGCGATAGGTGGTGAGGGCGATTTCGCCCGCTTCAAGCGCTTCACTCAAAGACCAGCGCACAGCGCGCACCTCTTCGATGGGAAGCTCTTCTTCGCGCAGGGTGCCATCTGCTTCGACGACTTTGCGCATCGCTGGCAGGGCCGACCATTCAAGCCCTTCCAGTTCGGGATCGAGATCCGCTTGGACCTCGAAAGTGGCAGGCACAGAGGTGCTGTTGCCGTCCAAAGAGAGGGACACGCCCTCTGGAACAGGGGCGCCGATAATCAGCCCCTGCATTTCTTTGTCTGTCTTATTCTCGTGAGTGAGCGTGTAGTGGATGACTTCGCGCGGCTCTACTGAGGCGCGTTCTACAAGCATTTCTACACCTTCTGATGAGGTCTCAACGATGTGAAACGTCATTGTGCTTTCGAGAGCATCAGCGGCAAGAGAGCCCGCTGAGACGCTGAAAACGGCGCTGACATAAAGCGCCTTTAAATATTTAGGTTGGTGGCAGGTCATGAACGACATTCCTGATCATAAGGTCTTTCGACGGTTGCGCATCTGCTCGGGAGCGTCCGAGCGGTGATGGACCTATGATTGCGTAAACCCGCGCCTCTCGCATTGTCGCGTAGGGCTAAATTTTGATGCCTGTGGGGAGGTGGATATGCTTTAGGATAGGTAGCGAATAGTCTTTGGATCAGAGTATCCGACTGTCTGAATATGCGTCATATGTCCCATGGTTCACGAAAGTGCCCCGCGCCGTTCGCGCATTCAATTTAGATGCGTTCCAGAACTTATGGAGAGATACGCGCATGGCACTTTCAATAGCGAAACAGGCCGTTTCCTCGACACCATTTCCCACGATCGGTTCCAGCGGACGATACTGGTCGAATGTGCCTATTTGCATGTGTGTGAGAGACGGGATTGGCGCGATGTCTGGCAATCGCAACTGGATGACCATAATCAACGCCAAGCGCCCCTATACGCTGTTGAGCAGTGGAGCAGTGGAGCAAAACACATCACAACCACATGGGCTGAACGTCATAAACTGTGTTTCGGAAGGAGCTGTTAAGCGCCGATTCTTTTTCGTCTTTTCGATGGCATCGTCACGACGATCAAAAAACTGATAAGACAAAAAAACGCGCCATCCAAATGAGGCGCGTTCCTAGAAAATAAAGTCAGTAAATCGCTTAAACGAATCCCGCATCCCGCGCGATCATCGCGGCATCAGTTCGGTTTTTAGCATCCAGCTTTTGGGCAAGCGTTTTGACATGCAGCTTAATCGTAACCTCTTGTAGATCAAGGTCGCGGGCGATTTCCTTATTGGACTTTGCAGCCATGAGCCCTCGTAAAACTTGGCGTTCACGTTCTGACAAATCCTTTTCAAAATCGGTTTCTTCGGGGTCGTCCTTACCAGACATGAAACGGACTGGCGCGTAGACCTCTCCTGCGGCCATGAATTTCACCGCATTCACCAAAGATTTAGCCGGAAGCGTTTTGGGCAAAAATCCTGCTGCACCGGCTTCAAGTGCCTGTTCAGCAATCAAACGTGTGGCTGTTCCAGAAATCAAACCAACGGGTTTGCCTTCATTGGCCTTAATCGCCTTTGTCAGCCCCTCAAGCCCTTTCATACCTGGCATTGTAAAATCCAATAGCACCAGATCAAAAGGGCCATCGCTTTTGATCATCTCCAAAGCCTCACGCAGATCTTTTGCGGATACCGTTTGGCTTTCCCCGTCTGCATCTAGAAACATCGCAAGCGTTTCGCGGACAAGATCGTGATCGTCGGCAATTAAAATGCGTAGCGACATAAATATTCCTCTCAAGAACGGATACGAACGTATATTTCACTGCCCCTATGGAGCTAACCTTAGCATAACAGAACTTTGGCACCTTTAGTAAATATACAATTTAAACGTGTGAGAATATAAAACTATACGAAAGGATATAAGCCATGTGCTGATGAGCGATGGAAAAAGCCAAAGGCAACTGCAACTATCCCTTCAGTTTCGTATCGTCAGGAGAAAACAATATGTCTTTTTTGAAATCTATTCTAATGGTCAGCGCCCTTTGCTTGCCTGTAACAGCATTTGCCCAAGAGGTTGTGCTGACAGTCAATCAAGGCGAAGAAAGCGTTGCACTGACCATGGAAGACCTCAAATCCATGCCGTTTGACGAATTTGCAACCACAACACAGTGGACGCAAGGCGGCATGCAAGTGTTCAAGGGGGTCTCATTAAAAGATTTCGTGGCGCGTTTCGACGTCACCGAGGGTACGATGCGTGCGACTGCAATCAATGACTATACGGTTGAAATCCCTGTGTCCGACGCAGTGGAAAATGGACCAATCATCGCATATGCTTTGAATGGCGAAGCCATGTCTGTACGCGAAAACGGCCCGCTTTGGGTCATTTACCCATTTGATCAGAATGAAGAATATCAATCTGAGATTTATTATAGCCGTTCAATTTGGCAACTCGACCGTGTTACCTTTGCTGAATGAACTGGCCTAATTGAAAATGCGTAGCAAGAGCAAAAATCGGTTTGAAAACCCGTGGTTTCAAAGAGTGTGGCTACTGAGTATCCTGCTGGCGTTCGCGTTCATAGCTTTGCTATCATTTTCTTTTTGGGAACGATTAGAAGAGCTGAACACAGCGCGTAACGACCAACGGGGTTGGGCCTATTCCCAACTTGAAGTCGAATATCTCAAGCTTATGAACCTTCAGCACAGCCTTGAAAACAATGAGTCACAAGATCTCAATGCGTTCCGCAAACAGTTCAACGTATTTTACAGCCGAACCAAACTGGCGCAAACGCTTCACCTCAATGCGCAAGATGATGCGACAGATATCGATACTTTGCTAGCAAAGCTCGACAACACACTTGATCTGATCGACAGCAACGATGCGTCCCTGCGCGCGCAATGGACTCAGATATCTGGCCTCATGGCGGATATCGCTCCATTGCCGCGCCGTATCGCGATCGATTCTATTAAAATTCATGCAGAGCGCGCCGAACAACAACGCAGCGAAATTACATTATATGTATCATGGCTCTTTTACCTGCTGATCGCCATCACATTGACCCTATTGCTCACTATTTTTGTTCTCTCAAAGCAATCCAAACACCTGCGCCAATCACGTGCCAGCGCATTGGCTGAAAAAGCCAGATTAGACACAATGCTTCGAGCCTCTGGTGATGCTGTTCTGCTGATAAATGACCGCGGCGTGATCCTTGATATAAACGAGGCTGCACAAGAGCTATTCGCCGCAAGTTCGGAAGAATTGATTTCCAACTCCTTTATCGAAAATCTAGTCCCTCGCCGAGATCAAGGTGAACTACTGAAAAATCTCAAAAAATTTCGCCAGACTGGAATGACCAGCATAGCTGACCGAGGAGAGAAAGAATTTACACTGCGGGCGCAAGATGGTCGGGAATTCCCCGCCGCTGTGCGCTCTGGGTTGGTCAAAGATGGCGACGACAATAAATTTGTGACCTATTTTCGTGATATCACGAACCAAAAAGCCTATGAGGCTGAAATCCTTGAGATGCGGGATCAGGCACTTAAGAATTCAAAAGAAAAATCTCGTTTCTTCGCCATCATGAGCCACGAAATGCGCACACCTTTGAATGGTGTGATCGCAGCGCTGGATTTGCTGGGCACGACTGAGATGTCTCAAGAACAAGAGAAATACTTAGAGGCCGCGACAAAATCAGGCGATGTGCTTATGGAACACATCAACGATGTTCTGATGATTGAGAGATTGGATGCAGACGAGACGCTTTCGCTAGAGCCGCTCATTTTTACCGACTTGATCAGTTCAATCGCGGAGTCTCTAAAGCCTTTTGCTGACAGCGAAGATGTTTTGCTGAACACCCACCTTGCAGATGAAACCAAGGCGCCAATTCTGTCTGATCCACGCGCACTTAGGGAAATTTTCGGCAACCTTCTCAGCAATGGCATCAAATTTTCGCCCAAAGGATCGGTCACATTAACGACACAGATAGAAGAAACACACGATGACCTGCATCACCTGATCGTTAAAGTGACTGACAGCGGCATCGGCATTTCAAACGACGATATTGACCGTATTTTCGACGACTTTGTCTCTCTTGGAGACCGTTACGAAAAACGTAAAAGTGGCACGGGGCTTGGTCTTGGCATCGTAAAGCGACAAGTCGAGCGCTTAGGAGGTGACATCCAATGTATGTCTCAAATCGGTATCGGATCTACTTTTGTTGTCACACTGCCGTTCACACCATGCGAAGAAAACGCATTTCAACAGATAAATAACGCGCCTGAGACGTCGACCCGCACTGCGCCTATGCGCCTTTTGGTGGTGGACGATAATGCCGTTAATCGTGAACTGATCGAAGCCATGCTCACCAAAATGGGCCACGAAGTGGCGCTGGCAGAAACAGGTCAAGAGGCCGTAAATATTTGTGAAATACAGGGCTACGATGCCATTTTGATGGACATTTCCATGCCTGGCATCAGCGGCGTCGAGGCCACCAAATTGATCAAGGCCGGAAACGGTCCCAACAAAAACACAGCAATTTTTGCCGTTACCGCAAATGTCATGGCTGAGGACAAATTGGCGTTCGAAAACGTCGGCATATTGGCCACGATTGAAAAGCCCGTTAGACGTGCGACGATTGCCGCCGCGCTCAATGGTGTAAACCTTCAGACTGCGGCCAGTTCACCCGCCTCAAAGCATATTGATACGCAACAACTTCAAGAATTGCGGGACATCCTTGGCCCTGCAAAAATGCAGAGCCGTCTAGATGCGTTTGTGACGCAAATCGAGGCAGATATAGCACTCTTACTCACGACGCATGACGCCAAAGATATCAAAACAATTTCACATTCAATAGCAGGTGCAAGCGGCATGATTGGCGCAATCTATCTACACAGCCTGTGTAAAAATCTGGAAATAGCCTCTGAAAAAGACGACAGATCAGTGATGGAAAACACTCTCAATGACCTACAGCCAGCTCTGAGCGCATACAAAGCTGCCCGCGCGGCATATGAAAAAGAATAATTAATCTTTAGGGCCACCCCCATATCTGTGTTGGACCCTCGCTCCCCCCGACCGCGCCAAGGCTTTGGCGCGTTCCAGTTGTCTGTCGCATATTCTACTCCTCAGCCCAATAAGGCATTGAATAGCCCCTAGATTTGTAGACGCCTTTGACCGGCAGTTAACCGTTAGCTGCAGCGCAGCGTGATGGCATTAAATCAACGTCAGCAATGGGCCGTTCGCGTCAATCAATGTTTCGGGCGGGGAATTGGACTTTCGCTACGACCTACACCAAGGGCTGCTTCGCGGAAAAAAGTTACCGTTCATGTCGCGCTTTGAATGTCCGACTGCAAAATTTGATCAGGGAGTTCCCCAGCATTTGGGCGTGGCGGGGGGCTTTCCTTTGCAACGAACGCTGCGAATTTATCCCAGGTTTGAGCCCCGTATTCGACGGCACCAAATCCAACGACGATAGCGCGACGTTCAGCCGAGGGGTGCATCTGACGCAGAGTGACTGCCGTCTTGCCATTGTTCTGCTGGTCGAAAGTCACCAGCATGCGAAAAGCGTCAGCATCGTTTTCTACATCACTCCCATGGATGAACTCTATCATGCTGGATGGCTAGATCCGCAGAAACTCCATGCGATTTGGGAAGGCAGTCCCATCCAGTGCTGCCCTCATGTCGAATCGCCAACCCCCACCAACGCGGATATCGATCTCATGGGTGTGCGTTTCAAAGCCGCTCGGTCCGAACCACTGAACAATTTATGCGGTATCGATCCAAGCGCGAAATGCAGTCTCGCAATCCGCATCGACCACGCGGGCCATCACCACTTCCCTTTCCAATTGTACTGCGGTCCACGGCGAGGCGATTTAATGCTTTTTCTCAGTCATTGGGCTTCTAGATCTTCATGTTTTAAGGCTGTGCCTCGTAGCGATCCATGCGGTGCTCCCATTGCTGCACATTTGCAGACTTTCACATTCGATTGTACACCAGTTGCTTAGCACCATCGACGATGACCCTGCTTCAGACGGATCATTTGTCCATGACATGATCGTCATTGATTGTGGCTTCAACCGTTCGTGCGGTCATTGTACTTTTGCCATGGGGCTGGAGTCTTTGCAAAGAAGGCATCGATACCGTATGTTGCCTCCGCGCCTTCCCAAATGTCGGCCAATTGACGAATGGTGTCATCAATCACATCTGCATCGATGCGCGGGCCAAGTGTGCGGACCAAGGCTTTCGCGGCCCCAACTGCGCCCGGCGCCACAGACAGGTAGGGCGCGACTTCGGCCTCGACAGCGGCGTCCAAATCGTCAGACGGCACAGCACGCGCGACCACGCCCAGCGCGGCAGCTTCGGCGGCGGAAAAAATACGCGCAGACATGAATACACGGCGTGCATTGCCTTCGCCCAAACGGGCGACAACATAGGGCCCGATGGTCGCAGGGATGATCCCAAGACGCGTTTCAGTAAGGCCGAATTTTGCAGCCTCATCGGCAATCGCCACATCACAAACGCAAGCCATGCCCACACCACCGCCAAAGGCGCCGCCATGGATGCGGCCGATCAAAGGCGTCGGCATGGTGTTAAGGGCGTTCAGCATTTCGGCCAGCTTGCGGGCTTCGTGCATACGGGTTGCACGGTCTGCATTGATCTGCGCCTTCATCCAGCCCAAATCACCACCGGCGCAAAAGACTTTGCCAGCACCAGACAAGACAATCGCACGGGTATCCCGCGCAGCGCCCAGTGTTTGCGCCATGTCCGTCAATTCCGCGATCATCTCAGGCGCCAAAGCATTGCGTTTGTCTGGCAGATTGAGCGTTACATAGGCGACACCACGGTCGTCTTGATGGATGTCCAATGTCTCATATGTCATGCTGTTTCCTTCAAACTCAGCGCAAACGCGGCGGCTTTGGCCAATGCGACTTGATCGATTCCTGTGGCATATCCTTGGGCCTCTAGCATTGCGACAACGCTTTCGGTGGCGACATTGCCTTGCGCGCCAGGCGCATAGGGACAGCCCCCAAGACCACCCACAGCGGCATCAAACACCCGCAGGCCTTTGTCCAAACTCACCTTGATATTGTCGAGCGCGCGCCCGCCCGTGTCGTGATAGTGCCCCGCCAAAAGCTCTGGGGCAACCTCGGCCAAGACAGCATCCAACATCCGCGAAATGCCGCTCGGTGTGGCCGTGCCGATGGTGTCGGCAAGGCTGACTTCGTAGCAGCCCATATCAAGCATCGCCTTGGTCACACGCAAGACGTTTTCGGGCGGAGTAGCCCCATCATAAGGGCATTCCACCGTGCAAGACACATAGCCGCGCACAGGCAGGCCCGCCGCTTTGGCGGCCTCTAAAACTGGCGCGAAGCGTTCCAGACTTTCATCAATCGAGCAGTTGATATTGGCCTGACTGAAGCCCTCAGACGCAGAGCCGAAGATCGCGACCTCATTGGCCTTGGCGTCTTGCGCACCCGCGAGGCCACGCATGTTTGGGGTCAACGCCGCATAGGACACGCCGTCCGCACGGGTGATGCCCGCCAAGACGTCCGAGGCATCGGCCATTTGCGGCACCCATTTCGGGCTAACAAAGCTCGTCACCTCGATCTTGGAAAACCCGCAATCCGTGAGCATGTCCACCAGCTTGATCTTATCCGCAGTGGCGATCATCGCTTTTTCGTTTTGAAGCCCATCACGAGGCCCCATTTCGAACAGGGTCACATGATCAGTCATCTGCGGGCTCCAAAGCCAATAGCAGACTACCATCGGTGACTTGATCACCTGCGGCCACAGAAATTTCGGCAACCACACCATCGCGCGGCGCGGTCAGCGTGTGTTCCATTTTCATTGCTTCCAAAACCAGCAAAGCATCGCCTTTGGCAACATCGGCGCCGACCTGAGTGAGCACCGCTTGGACAAGACCCGGCATCGGGGCCACGATGGTATCGCCGCCCTCTTGTTCCGCGTCAGCGCCGGCCAAAGGATCGATCAGATCAAAGCTATAACTGCGCCCATCCGCAAAGACCGACACGCGCGCAGGCTCAATCAAAAGATCAGCCGTCGCAACGCGATCCGCCAGCTCGACCCGCACAGCAGTGCCGTCCAGCGCCGTCACACCGAGGCGCACAGTTTCGCCGTCATACGTGACCGAAAACTGACCTTTGCCATGCTGCGTGACCTGAGCGTCAATGCGCGTGTCGGCGTAGGTCAAAGAGACAAATTGCGTCGCATCGTCCCACTGACGCCAGCCAGAAAGGCGCTCAAACGGGTCGTTGCCTGAGACAGGCGCCACAAGATTGAGCGCGCCCAAAGCGGCAAGAGCCAGAACATTTGCACTCGGCGACGCAGTGGCGACAAGCGCGTCCAAATCGCGGCCAATAAGCCCCGTATCGACCTCGCCTTTGCCGAAACCGTCGTGGCGTGACAAGGCCGTCAAGAATTCAAGATTGGTGACAGAGCCTGCGACCTGACAGTTTTCCAAAGCGGAGGTCAGCATATTAAGAGCCGCCTTACGGGTCGGACCATGCACGATGACTTTGGCAATCATCGGGTCGTACCAGGGGCTGATGGTATCGCCTTGGCGCACGCCGGAATCGATCCGTACGGCGCCTTCAGAAAACTCTGATCCCTCAGGGAAACGCAGGTGATCGAGCGTGCCGGTGGCGGGCAAAAAGCCCTTGGGCACGTCTTCGGCGTAGACACGTGCTTCAAACGACCAGCCGTTGATGGACAGGTCTTCTTGACGCACAGGCAGCGGCTCTCCCGCGGCCACACGCAGTTGCAATTCGACCAGATCAAGACCTGTGATGGCCTCGGTCACGGGGTGTTCTACTTGCAAACGGGTGTTCATTTCCATGAACCAAAAGCCGTCCTCACGCAGCGCGCCTGAGCCATCGACGATAAACTCGACCGTGCCTGCCCCAGAATAGGAAATCGCTTTCGCCGCCTCGACCGCCGCCTTGCCCATAGCCGCGCGCACGGTGTCGGGCATGTCGGGCGCTGGCGCTTCTTCGATCACCTTTTGGTGGCGGCGCTGCAAAGAACAGTCGCGTTCGAACAGGTGGATGGCATTGCCATGACCATCACCGAACACTTGAATTTCGATGTGGCGTGGCTGCAAAATGTACTTTTCGATCAAACAAGACGGATCGCCAAAGCTGGCTTGGCCTTCGCGCTGCGCGCCTTCCAAGGCGGCTTTAAAATCGCCGGGATCTTCGACCAAACGCATGCCTTTGCCGCCCCCGCCCGCACGGGCTTTGATCAACACAGGATAGCCGATTTCATCGGCCTGCGCGGCCAAAAAGTCTGCGTCCTGTTCACCGCCATGGTAACCGGGCACAACGGGCACGCCCGCTTTGACCATCAAATCCTTGGCCGCGTCTTTGAGGCCCATGGCTTTGATCGCGGATGCAGGGGGGCCGACAAACACAAGACCGGCCGCCTCAACCGCTTCCACGAAGTCAGGGTTCTCGGACAAAAATCCATAGCCCGGATGGATCGCTTGCGCGCCTGTTTTCAGGGCAGCTTCAATGATTTTGTCGCCCAAAAGATAGCTTTGCGCCACAGCCGCTGGGCCAATGTGAACGGCCTCATCGGCGCATTGCACATGTTTGGCATGAGCATCCGCATCCGAGTAGACCGCGACAGTTTTCACGCCAAGCCTGCGGGCCGTCGCCATAACACGACAAGCAATTTCACCGCGATTGGCAATCAGTATTTTCTTAAACATGGTCTTCCCCTCACATGCGGAACACGCCAAAGCGTGTGTCTTCGATCGGCGCGTTCAATGCGGCGGATAGCGACAGGGCCAGCACCTCACGTGATTTGCGTGGATCGACAATGCCATCGTCCCAAAGGCGGGCCGAGGCGTAGAGTGGATGAGATTGACGTTCGAACATATCGATGGTCGGCTGCTTGAACGCGGCTTCGTCCTCAGTGGACCAGCTTTGGCCTGCGCGTTCCAATTGGTCGCGTTTCACAGTGGCCAAAACGCCCGCTGCCTGTTCCCCGCCCATAACACTGATCCGAGAATTCGGCCAGCTCCACAAGAAGCGCGGCGAGAAAGCGCGTCCACACATGCCGTAGTTGCCAGCCCCGAACGAGCCGCCCACAAGCATGGTGATTTTCGGCACTTTCGTGGTGGCTACTGCTGTCACAAGTTTCGCGCCGTCTTTGGCGATGCCGCCAGATTCATAGCGCTGACCGACCATAAAGCCGGTGATATTTTGCAAGAACACCAGCGGGATTTTGCGCTGCGAACACAGTTCCACGAAATGCGCGCCTTTGACGGAGCTTTCCGAAAACAGCACGCCATTGTTGGCGATGATGCCCACAGGCATGCCCATAACATGGGCAAATCCGCAGACCAAAGTGGTGCCATAGCGGGCCTTGAATTCGTCGAACCGCGAGCCGTCGACGATACGCGCGATCACTTCGCGAATGTCATAAGGCGTGCGCAGATCTCCTGGCACCACGCCCAAAATCTCGTCTGGATCATATAGCGGGTCTTCGATGGGCGCGAGATCAAGCTGGTTGGGTTTGGTCATGTTCAGATTGCCAACGGCCTGACGCGCCAGCGCCAAGGCGTGCGCATCATCATCAGCCAAATAGTCAGCCACGCCAGACAGGCGCGTGTGCACATCGCCGCCGCCCAATTCTTCGGCTGTGACAACTTCGCCCGTGGCGGCTTTGACCAAGGGCGGCCCCGCCAAAAAGATAGTCCCTTGGTCGCGTACGATAATGGTCACATCCGACATGGCAGGCACATAGGCGCCACCAGCGGTACAAGACCCCATCACCACCGCGATTTGCGGGATGCCCATGGCGGACATATTGGCTTGGTTGTAGAAAATGCGACCAAAGTGATCACGGTCTGGAAAGACCTCGTCTTGGTTGGGCAGGTTCGCGCCGCCTGAATCCACGAGATAGATACAAGGCAGTCGGTTTTGCATCGCAATTTCTTGCGCGCGCAGGTGTTTTTTCACCGTCGCTGGAAAATAGGTGCCGCCTTTGACAGTGGCATCGTTGCACACGATCATTACGTCACGGCCAGAAACGCGGCCGATCCCCGCCACAGCGCCCCCCGCAGGAGAGGCTCCGTCATACATGCCGAATGCGGCAAACATACCGATTTCCATAAAGGGCGAACCGGGATCCAGCAGACGTGCCACACGGTCGCGGGGCAAAATTTTGCCTCGGCTTAAATGACGGTCCCGCGCCTTTTCACCACCGCCTGCGATGGCTTTTGCTGCGGCCTCTTGCACAGGGGCCATCGCGGCCTCATGGGCTGCGACATTGGCTTTGAAACTGTCTGATCTGGGGGAAATGGATGATTTGATAACAGCCATTAGGTCATTGCTCCCATCAACTCGCGCCCAATCAACATACGGCGAATTTCAGAGGTACCAGCACCGATTTCCATCAGCTTGGCATCGCGGAAGATACGGCTCACAGGGGTCTCATTCATGAACCCTGCCCCACCCATTGCCTGTACGGCTTGGTGCGCCACGACCATGGCTTCTTCGCTGGCGTAAAGCACACAGGCGGCCGCGTCTTGGCGGGTGACTTCGCCGCGATCACAGGCTTTGGCCACTTCATACACGTAAGCGCGGGCTGAGTTGAGCTTGGTGTACATGTCGGCGATTTTGCCTTGCATCAATTGGAAGTTGCCAATCGGCTGACCGAACTGTTTGCGCTCTGCCATATAGGGCATGATTTCGTCCAAACAAGCGGCCATGATGCCCGTGCCGATGCCAGACAAAACAACGCGTTCATAGTCAAGACCGGACATCAAAACGCGCACGCCTTTGCCCTCTTGGCCAAGGATGTTTTCAAACGGCACCTTCACGTCTTCAAAGATCAACTCAACCGTGTTGGACCCGCGCATCCCAAGCTTGTCGAAGTGCTTAGACTGGGTGAAACCCGCCATAGATTTCTCGATCAAAAAGGCTGTGACACCTTTCGATCCTGCCTCAGGATCAGTTTTGGCGTAGACCACCAAAGTTTCGGCCTCGCCACCATTGGTGATCCAGAATTTGTTGCCATTGAGAACAAAGTGATCGTCCTTTTTCTCGGCTTTCAATTTCATGTTCACAACGTCAGAGCCCGCGCCCACTTCGGACATGGCCAAGGCACCGACATGTTCGCCAGAGATCAGTTTAGGCAGGTATTTTTGCTTTTGTTCTTCTGTGCCGTTCAGTTTGATCTGATTGACACACAAGTTGGAATGCGCGCCGTAGGACAAAGAAATGGACGCAGAGGCCCGCGCGATTTCTTCCACCGCGATCACATGCGCCAAATAGCCCATGCCTGCGCCTCCGTAAGCTTCAGGTACCGTAACACCCAACAACCCAAGCGCGCCCAGCTCCTCCCAGAGCTCGGCTGGAAACTCGTTTTCCTCGTCCGTTTTGGCGGCCAATGGTTTGACGCGATCTTGCGCCCAACGGTGTACCATCTCGCGCAGCGCGTTAACGTCTTCACCCAAATCAAATGTCATTGATGCATTGAACATAGTCTTTCCTCCTCAGGCCGCAGCACGCGTTGCGCCATTCCCATTTTTGATCGTTTCACGAAGGGCATCGCGTTGTACCAATGCCTCGTTATATGCTTTTTCTTTAACCGGACCATAGCCTCGGATGTCTTGCGGCAACGCCAGAAGACGCGAAATCTGTGGATCGACATCTTTGCCGGCCATGGATTCTGCCAGATCAAGATCCGCCTCCATCAGAGCAATCAAATCCCGTTCGATCTTGCGATCAGCGCCGTAACCAAAGGGGTCCGCCCAAGTGCCTCGCAGCGCTTTAAACCGCGCCAGAACGCCAAACACAGGCAAAATCCACGGGCCGAATTCGCGTTTTTTCGGACGCCCTGTTGAATCCTCACCCGGCAACATTGGAGGCGCAAGATTGAAGGCGATTTTGTAATCCCCTTCAAAGGTCTTTTCCATGTTATCGCGGAAAGACGGATCGGCATACAGGCGCGCAACCTCGTATTCGTCTTTATAGGCCAAGACCGCCGCATAAGAGATCGCCGCTTGACGCAGTGTGTCTGCATCGACGGATTTAGCCAAGCGCGCCAGACGTGTTGTGTAACGTTTGGCAAGGCGCGCATTTTGATATTTCGTCAAATGCGCGCTGCGGTGGGCGATGAGCTCATCTGTCGACAACTGATTTTGCGGACGCGCTGCGACTTGCGCAGGACCTGCCGCGGATGTCACAGCCTCAGGATCATGCGCCAGCAAACGCCCCCAATTGAAGGCCGCGATATTGGCTTTAACAGCAACGCCGTTCAGCGTCACAGCTTGCTCAATCGCGTCGCGTCCAATTGGCACCAAGCCCTGCTGCCAAGCGTAGCCGAGCATCATCATATTGGCGCTGATAGCGTCGCCCGTTAGCTGCGTGGCCAAGTCCGTGAAGTTGATAAAGTGATCGCGATTGCGCACGTTTTTCTCGACCAGCGTTTCCACTTCGGTTTCGCGGAAATCAAAGTCACGCAAGCGCACAAAGTCAGACGTAGGCGTCACTTTGGCGTTCAAAATCGCCTGCGTGCGCTCAGGGTTACACAGCACAATGCTTTCTTTTGAGGCCGCAACAACAGAGTCAGCGCCCAGCAAAAGATCCGCACCACCTGCCGCGATACGCGGTGCGGCAACAGGGCGATCGGGGCGCGAAATGCGGATGTGGCTGAGCACCGCACCGCCTTTTTGCGCCAGTCCGGCCATGTCGAGGATCATCGGCACTTTGCCTTCGATATGCGCGGCCATGCCCAGCAAAGCCCCCACAGTCAAAACGCCTGTGCCGCCCACACCTGCGATGGACAGGTTCCATGCGCGGTCAATCTCGGGCAGTTGAGGCTCTGGCAAGCTGGCCGCATCCATGCCGCCCTTGGCCTTTTGTTTTTTCAACTGGCCGCCACGTACAGTGACGAAAGACGGACAGAAGCCCTTGGCACAAGAAAAGTCCTTGTTGCACATGGATTGATTGACGCGACGCTTGCGGCCCATTTCGGTTTCTTCGGGCTCAATCGCGATACAGTTTGATTTCTCTGAACAATCACCACAGCCTTCACAAACAGCAGGGTTGATCCACAAACGCATGTCAGGATCTTCCATTTTGCCGCGCTTGCGACGACGGCGTTTTTCGGCCGCGCAGGTCTGTTCGAACACGATCACAGTCGTGCCCGCCATCTCGCGCAACTCAAGCATCACAGCGTCGATATCATCGCGGTGACGGATTTCGGTTTTGGGGGCCAGATCGGCAGGTTTATAGACATCCGGTCTGTCGGACATCAAAACGATATGCGCCACACCTTCGTGATACATTTGATGCGTGATCTGTTGCGGCGTCAGCATCCCATCCACAGGTTGACCGCCCGTCATGGCGACCGCATCATTGTAGAGGATTTTGTAAGTGATATTGGCCTTGGCCGCCACGGATTGGCGCACAGCCAAATGGCCAGAGTGGAAATAGGTGCCATCGCCCAAGTTGACGAAACGGTGTTTTTCATCCGTAAAGCGCCCGATCGCTGACCACGGCACGCCCTCTGCGCCCATTTGGGTAAAGGTATCTGTGCGACGATCCATCCACTGCGCCATAAAGTGACAGCCAATGCCAGCCATCGCGGTGGAGCCTTCGGGCACGCGCGTTGACGTGTTATGCGGGCAACCGGCGCAGTAATGCGGCAAGCGAGTAACAGGCGGCACCACATCGCGGCCTTTGGCCTCAGCGGCTTTGATGATCTCAGCGCGCTTGCTGATATGTGCGCCCAAGCCCTCGGGCAGATCAAGGCGCAAGATACGCGCGGCCAAAGCTTCGGCGACACTGCCAACGGTCAAGCCTTTGGACAGGGGCAGCACAGCTCGGTCTTGTTCGTCGAACTTGCCAACGATCCGCGGACGCACATCTGCGCGCCAGTTGAACAGCTGCTGTTTGATTTGGTTCTCGATGATTTCGCGGCGCTCTTCGACGATCAGCACCTCTTCCAACCCTTCGGAAAACGCGCGGATGCCTTGCGGTTCAAGCGGCCAAGGCATGCGGACCTTATAGAGCCGCAGGCCGATGGCGCGCTGTTCGTCGGGGCCGATCCCAAGTTCCGCCAAAGCTTGACGCACGTCCTCATAGGCTTTGCCAGAGGCCACGATACCGAAGCGGGCGTTGTCGTCGGCGATGGTGGTGACATCAACGTTGTTGGCACGCGCAAAGGCGAGAGCCGCAAAGCCTTTGAACTCTTGCAGACGTTCATCTTGCACCAAAGGCGCATCAGGCCAGCGCAGGTTCAGCCCGCCTTGGGGCATCTCAAAATCTGTCGGCAATACGAATTGGCGTTGCTCTTGGGCAAGGTCGACCACAGTGGTGGTCTCGACCGTCTCGGAGATCACTTTGTATCCCACCCAACAGCCAGAAAAGCGCGACATCGCCACGCCCAAAAGACCCATTTCAATGAATTCATGCACAGAGGACGGGTAAAGCATCGGCATCAAAGCCGACATAAAAGCGTGGTCAGATTGGTGCGGAATGGACGACGATTTGCAGGTGTGGTCATCGCCTGCCAGCGCCAAAACGCCGCCGTGGCGTGAACTGCCAGCCGCGTTGCCGTGTTTTAAAACATCGCCAGAGCGATCAACGCCCGGACCTTTGCCGTACCACATGCCCAGAACGCCGTCCTTCTTGGCGCCATTGGACAGATGCAATTGCTGCGATCCCCAAACGGCTGTCGCCGCCAAGTCCTCGTTCAGGCCTGGCTGGAAAATCACATCCTGTTTTTCCAGATGCTTTTGGGCGCGGACCAGTTGTTGATCGTAGGCCCCCAAAGGCGAGCCGCGGTAGCCCGAAATAAAGGCCCCCGTGTTCAATCCTGCGGCGCGATCTCTGCGCATTTGCGTCATCGGGAGGCGCACCAGCGCCTGTGTCCCCGATAGAAAAACATGACCACTTCGGGCCGTGTACTTGTCGTCGAGCGTAATAGACATTGAACTCCTCCCGCACGGAGTTTCCCACACAACGCGCGCAACAATGTCACTAACGTTGATGTGTTTTTCATATGTTAGGTCACATAGTGCCAAATGATCGCGAAACAGGAATACAGTGTACCCTTTTTAGAAAGGTGATATGCTGACCTGTAAGGGAGACTCACAGAATGATCAAAATAGATGACGCGGATCGCAAGATCTTAAATTGCATTCAACAAGATCCAGACATCACCATGCGTGAGCTGGGTGATATTGTCGGTATGAGCCATTCACCCTGTTGGCGACGCCTACAACGGCTCAAAGATCTAGGCATTGTTGGCGACAAAACCTTTACGATTGATCCCGAAGCTGTCGGCTATGAAATTCGCGTTCTGTGTTTCGTGCGTATCGCCGAGCACAAGCGTGATCGGCTGCAAAAATTTGAAGATGCAGTACAAGCCGTGCCTGAAATCTTGCAATGCTATTCCTTGAGCGGTGATCACGACTACGTCCTGCAAGTCATCGCGCGCAGCGTGCGCGATTACGAGGAAACCGTGAAAAACGCGCTGGTGCAACTGCCCAACGTCCAGTCCATCAGCACGAGTTTTACTCTAAAAGCTGTCAAAGACAGCAGGCTTGTCCCAGTTTGATAAGGTCACAAACCACGACAGGTCTCGTTTCCGTCCCATGGTGAAAAAATCATTACACTATTCACATAGAGGGTGAACCTATTCTAAATAAAGGATTTCAACAGGGGATAACCCGACGAACACCAAATTCGTGTTGATGGCACGATAAGACGATACACCGCGCATCAACATCAATATTGTTCGGCCTGATTGGATATCAGAACTCTGCCGACGAACATTCATACGACGGATCGAAGATCGTAAAATCCTGTTGCCATGTGGTCGACTAACCCCAGTCAAAGGGTCCACGATAGTAATTTGGTTGCAGGAGGGCGCAACCGTCGTTCCCTACTTCGTATTGTGTGTGCGATTTAGGATGAGTCGAAACATTAAATAATTATATAAATACAATACATTATCGCACCTTTAGTGACACTCTAGCCGCTCGTTCTGAGTAAAGCATTTACGGCAGTGAATAGCCCAAGTTTTGACCACCTTTTCGACGGCCTCATTCGATGTTTGTGGCTTCATAGTCAGATCGCCCCCCCAATGCCCATAAACGGCACGCGCTTCGACGTCAGCAGGCCTTGATGCCATCAATGCTTTGTTGCCTCGGTCCGCTCTTATGGCCCTATGTATGACGGTATCTGCGTTTGCTTCTGAGATGATTGCAAATACGAGAAAGCAGGTGCTGGCGGTACGTCGATAACCCGCGCAACGTTAACCATCGGGGTTCCGCGTTTCCATTCACGCCAAATTACGGATTTCCTTTGTTCGACCATCGGTCTTGGTTTGGTCACCAATACAATCTTTCAAATTCAAAGTTCTACACTGTGTTGCAGTGACCGGATGAATCCATCCACCAAATAAAAATGCCCTAGCGGAATGGGATAACGGTAGAAACCCGAACGGATTGTCCATAGTGAGACGATATTGTTCGACATAAACCAAAACTAAACCGCGACAAGTCTGCATAAGGGACCATTCAGAGTTTGCCCAACAAATAGATATTCATGGTAAGTTACGATTAGGGTCTGTATATGGGGTAACGGATAACTAAGGGCTATACTAACTTATGATTACTCCTGTTATACTGTGTGGCGGCTCTGGCACGCGCCTTTGGCCTCTATCTCGCAAATCTTATCCAAAACAGTTTGTTCCTTTGGTTGGAGACGAAACTTTATTTCAGGCTTCAGCCAAACGGTTGAGCGGTACGACTGATGCTCTATCTTTTGCTGCCCCTGCTGTTTTGACCGGATCGGATTTTAGGTTCATCGTGACCGAGCAGTTGGCTGCCATCGGCATTGATCCAGGGGTTATTTTAATCGAGCCTGAAGGGCGCAATACAGCGCCCGCAATTCTTGCCGCCGCCTTGCATTTGATGGCGACGGATCCTGAAGCGATCATGATTGTTGCACCTTCGGATCATGTGGTGCCTGACACCGAAGCTTTTCATGCGGCCATCAGCAAGGGTCTTGCCGCTGTTGAGGCAGGTAAACTCGTGACCTTTGGCATCAAGCCAACGCATCCCGAAACGGCCTACGGATATTTGGAATTGGCGGCTCAACCAGATACGTCAGGTGCTGCGGTTGATCTCAAGCAGTTTGTTGAAAAGCCAGATACCGCGCGTGCCGCCGAAATGGTGGATGCAGGCACATTTATGTGGAACGCTGGAATTTTCTTGTTCAAGGCCAAAGACATTATTGCGGCTTTTGCGGCACACGCCCCCAGCCTTACAAAGCCTGTAACAGACGCTATTGATGCGGCGCAGATTGATCTTGGTTTCTTGCGCCTTGATCCGGATGCTTGGGCCCAAGCGGAAGATATTTCCATAGACTACGCCGTGATGGAACGTGCGGCCAATTTGGCTGTTGTACCCTTTGATGGCGGCTGGTCCGATCTGGGTGGTTGGGACGCGGTTTGGCGCGATCTTGGCCCCGATGCCGATGGGGTTGTGACCTCTGGCGATGCGACTGCAATTGAATGTGAAAACAGCCTTTTGCGCTCTGACAGCGAAAACCTAGAAATTGTCGGCATCGGCCTAAAGAACGTGATGGCTATCGCGATGAATGATGCGGTTCTTGTCGCTGATATGTCGCGCGCCCAAGACGTGAAAAAAGCTGTTGCAGCCCTTAAGGCCAAAGGATCTGCACAAGCAACGATGTTCCCGAAAGATCACCGTCCATGGGGGTGGTTTGAAAGTCTTGTTATCGGCGACCGCTTCCAAGTGAAGCGTATTCACGTGCATCCTGGCGCGGCATTGTCTCTACAAAGCCATTTTCACCGGTCAGAACATTGGATCGTGGTTGAAGGCACGGCACGCGTCACCGTCGATGATGAAATAAAACTCGTTACCGAAAACCAATCTGTCTATTTACCTCTAGGTTGCGTTCATCGTCTGGAAAACCCTGGAAAAGTGCCAATGGTTTTGATCGAAGTGCAAACAGGATCTTACGTCGGGGAGGATGATATTATTCGATATGAGGACATCTATTATCGCGGGCAAGGCCCCAAAGGGTAGACCTTTGGCCCTTACCGCCCCTTATTTCACCAACATTTACCAAAAACCGATACTGCATTCTAGCAAGCGCAGAGAGTCTAAATATTGAGCCGTTGCATGAAATTTTCGCAACAGGCGCGTTTTAAGGTTGGGCGGATGCCGCAGACTAGATATAGGGGTCTATAATACAATTGTTGGTCGAAACAGCCGTATATAGTCACTCACATTGCTCGTGTTGAAGACCTCTTGAGAATTAACACCATTCAGATCCGATTATATGGATTGGTGTCACCAAAGGATAAAGGAAACTTGCATGAAAATCGCTGTTGCAGGAATTGGCTATGTGGGCCTGTCGAATGCTGTTCTTTTGGCGCAGCACAATGATGTTGTTGCTGTCGATATTTCACCTGAGCGCGTTGAGATGCTCAATGCGCGCAAGAGTCCGATTGTAGATGCCGAGCTTGAACAGTTTTTGGCCGAAAAGGAATTGCGTCTAAGCGCGACTTTGGACGGGGCTGCGGCGTATAAAGACGCGGATTTCGTGATTGTCGCTGCGCCGACGAACTATGACGCCGACACCAATTACTTCGACACTTCTTTGGTGGAGCAAGTAATTCAAATGGTGATTTCGGTCAATGACACGGCGACGATCGTGGTGAAATCCACCGTGCCTGTTGGGTTTATCAATCGTATTCGTGAAGACTATGACACCACTCAAGTGATCTTTAGCCCTGAGTTTTTGCGCGAGGGCCGTGCGCTTTACGACAACCTGCACCCCAGCCGTATCATCGTCGGCGAGCAATCTGAGCGCGCAAAGGTCTTTGCGGATTTGCTGCTGCAGGGGGCGGTGAAAAAAGACGTCGATATTTTGTTTACGGACGCCGATGAAGCCGAGGCGATCAAGCTGTTCGCCAACACCTATCTGGCGATGCGTGTGGCGTTTTTCAACGAACTCGACAGCTACGCCATGGCGGGCGGCATGGACAGCAAACAGATCATCGAAGGCATCGGTTTGGATCCACGCATCGGCGACCATTACAACAATCCAAGCTTTGGCTACGGTGGCTATTGTCTGCCAAAAGACACCAAGCAATTGCTGGCGAACTACTCTGAAGTGCCGCAAAACTTGATCCGTGCCATCGTCGACGCCAACCGCACCCGCAAAGATTTTCTGTCCGATCAAATCATCGCCCGCAAACCGAAAATCGTGGGCGTCTACCGCTTGGTGATGAAAGCGGGCTCCGACAATTTCCGCCAATCATCAATCCAAGGCATCATGAAACGCGTCAAAGCCAAGGGCATCGAGGTCATCGTTTATGAACCGGTGATGACGGATCCCGATTTCTTTGGCTCGCGGGTTGTGAACGATCTGGAGGCATTTAAAGCCGAGGCCGATGTGATCGTCGCCAATCGCGTGACCGATGACATTTCAGACGTCACCAACAAAATCTTTACCCGCGACCTGTTTGGTGCGGACTGATCTAAGGACTTCTCAAATGCGTACAGCACTTGTCACGGGCTCAGCCGGCTTTATCGGCTCTTTCGTTTGTCGCCGCCTCCTAGACGATGGATTTCGCGTAATCGGTGTCGATTGCATGTCTGATTACTATGACGTGGCCCTAAAAGAGCGCCGCAATGCGCAGCTTTTGCAGTCCGAAAACTATCGCTTTGTTGAAGATAAGGTTGAGACGCCTGACCTCTTGATGTCGCTGTTTGCCGATGAAAAACCTGATGTCGTTGTGCATCTCGCAGCGCAAGCTGGCGTGCGCTATTCGATCGAGAACCCGCGATCCTATTTGGAAAGCAACATCATCGGCACGTTTGAATTGCTCGAGGCAGCGCGCGCCTACCCGCCCGCGCACATGTTGCTGGCGTCCACATCGTCTGCTTTTGGCGCCAACACCCAGATGCCTTACGCGGAAACCGACAAGGCTGATCACCAGATGTCGTTTTATGCAGCGACCAAGAAATCGACCGAAAACATGGCGCATTCCTACGCGCATTTGTTTGATCTGCCGATCACAATGTTCCGGTTCTTCACCGTTTACGGCCCATGGGGGCGGCCTGATATGGCGCTGTTCAAGTTCACCAAAGCCATTTTGGAAGACACCCCGATCGATGTCTACAATCACGGCGACATGAAGCGCGACTTCACCTATGTGGAAGACCTTGTCCATGCCATTCGCCTGTTGATCGACACCCCGCCTGTGCGCCCTGAAGATGGCGTTGTGGCGGATGGCGACAGCTTGTCGCCCGTTGCCCCGCATCGTGTGGTCAACATCGGCAACTCAGACGCCGTGCAATTGGTCGATTTTATCGAAGCCATCGAGGCCGCCACAGGCAAGACCGCCAAACGCAACCTAATGCCCATGCAAGCCGGCGATGTGCCCGCCACTTGGGCCAACGCAGACCTGCTGAAATCCTTGACAGGCTACACCCCTAAAACCGCCGTGCCAGAAGGCGTCGCAAAGTTCGTGGACTGGTATAAAGATTATTATCAAAGCTAAGTGCGCGCCCCATATCAACGTCATGAAGTGGTCCTGCTTTTTAGTACAGGTTTGCAGCCTTGCTACGAGATGCAGGCTGGCAGGGGTAAACGAGGTAATGCTTTCTAAGCACTAAAATGTTTCGCGTCCGAAACATTTTCTGAAATAACCGCGAAACGCCTACCGTGTCCTATCTGAATGAGGCTTGAGGTAGAGTTTCAATAACTGTGATGAAAAGATTTTAGTATGGCTCCTTCTTTTGGTACGAGCGGATTACGTGGGCTTGTCTCCGAATTAACACCTGAGCTTGTCGCAGATTATGTGCATGCCTTTCTGTCGACTTTAGACGCAGGCGAAACCCTGTATGTTGGGCGGGATCTGCGTCCCTCCTCGCCTGATATTTCTAAGGTTATCTGCCGCGTTGCTGAACATGCTGGGGTGGATGTCATCGATTGCGGCGCGCTTGGCACACCTGCGTTGGCACTCGCATCCATGGGGGCCAGTGCTGCAGCTATCATGGTCACGGGCAGCCATATTCCAGCAGACCGCAACGGACTGAAATTCTATTTACCGGATGGTGAAATTTCTAAAGCAGATGAGGCCGCGATTACTGCAGCCTATGATGCCCGTGAGCGTTTTGTTGGGGCAAGGGGCAGCTATACGAAAAACACCACAGCAGAACCCCGTTATATCTCGCGCTACATTGACGCTTTTGGCGCAGATGTTTTGGCTGACCTGCGCATTGGTATCTACCGCCATTCTTCGGTCGCACGTGATACGATGGAACATATTTTTACAGGCCTCGGGGCTGAAATCGTTCCCCTTGCCCATTCTGATATTTTCATTCCTGTTGATACAGAAGCTGTGGATGCGGATACACGTGCCAAACTGGCGGATTGGTGTCGGGACAATGGACTGGATGCCATTGCATCTACTGATGGTGATGCAGACCGTCCAATGCTAACCGATGCGACTGGCAAGGTGATTGCTGGCGATGTGCTAGGAGTGTTAACTGCGCAGGTGTTGAATGCAAAAGCAGTCGTTACGCCAGTGTCATCCAACGACATGGTGCGGCGTTTGCCTGATTTCGAAGCCGTGCAATTGACCGAGATCGGGTCGCCTTTTGTGATTGCGGGTATGGATCAATTGCGCACAGATCACCCTGATGTTGTCGGGTTCGAGGCCAATGGCGGTTTTCTTTTAGGGTTCGAGGCAATGATTAAAGGCTCTCTCAGCCCCCTGCCCACGCGCGATTGTATGTTGCCAATGATTGCTTCGTTGTACGCTGCGAAAACGTCGGGTCAAAGCCTTGCTGAATTGATTGCAGATTTGCCTGCATGCTTTACTGCGGCTGATCGTCTGCAAAATATTGATCGTGCGCAAGCCGCTGTATTCTTGTCGCGTTTGATCGAAGATGAACCTATACGTGCAGCTTTTTTTAAACCGTTTGGGGCGATTGCTTCAATCGATCTAACCGATGGGTTGCGGGCAGATTTTACCAATGGCGATGTGGTGCATCTGCGCCTCTCAGGCAACGCGCCAGAGTTTCGTATTTATGCGCAGTCCAATTCGGAAACGCGGGTGTGGGATATAGTCGCGCAGACCAAAAAACGGTGTGGCAATCTTAACTGATGCGCTGAATGGCTCAATTTTGTGGAGAACTGTCGTGTCGAAAAACTTTATCTATAATTCTGCATCACTGTTGAGGCATAAAAATTGTTGTAAAAAATCAACTTTTAAATAGCTGAAAAAATCCGGATTTTATCTGTCTGCTCTAAAACTTTAAAACCTTACATCTTCTTGTTTTGACTGAAGTGGTCCTGCTTTTTAGTACAGGTTTGCGGCTTTGCTTAGATGCATCGGGTTTATGCTCACGCCGCTTTTCGTGTTGCCCAATCCATGTTTGCCACCAGATACAGGAAGCCGTTTTTCACTGAAATGTAGGTAATGTCGCTGCACCAAACATGGTTGGGCCGCGTAATCAAAATCTTTCTCTATAAGTATGACCAGATCTTATGCTGCGGGTGCGTCTTGTTGGAGTTGGGCCCTTTGTAGATGGCCTGATCAAAGCCGACGGGCGTGTAATAGAGTGAGGAACGGCTGATATTGAGCAGCTTGCACTGACGCGTCAGGCTAAGGTCGGTGTTGTCCTTCCGGATCATCTCACGGCGTTCAGATGGGCTCATCGCCTTAGCCCTTGTGACAAAAATGATTTTCCACTGCAAGTTGGCCGATCTTGGCATGAAGATCTTTGATCTCACCGTCTTTGTTCTCAGCCTTCTTGACCTTGTCCGAGAAGACATTGGCCATGCTTTGCAATCGCCTGCCGTTTCCACGTGCTCACCCGCCTAGGATGAAGTTGGCGCTTCGCTTCGATCTTCTGCACCGTCTTATCACCGCGCAACGCTTCAAGCGCTACAGCAGCCTTAAACTTGTCTGACAAGTTCCGTTGCTTTCTCATTCCCGTATTCATTCAATCGTGTTGGATACACCTTACCACGCTGCCCAAATTTGCCGGACCTCTTCAAAACTGCCGTCCTAAAACTCTGCATAGAGACGTCCGGTCGCTGGACGCCAGCCAACCACCGAGCGGTAGCTGAACGATCGAAGTGAGAATTTACATCAGCTATTTCGCAGCTGAACATGTGTGATGTCGTTTTGCGCTTAAAGGTTGGCTGTGAGCTTGGCATCGCAGGTCATAAGGCTTGGCTATGTTATCTGGTGAATTGGCAGAGATTTTGGAGTTATCCCCCCCCAGAAACGAGAACACCCGCTGTTTTACGGGCGGGGTGTCGGTTACGTTTGTATTCGGGATTATGATTTGCCTGGACGCCCCCGAGTGCATGATTTTCATGCACGGGGCATTGCGTTAGCAATGTTCAGTAATCAAGAAGTTTTTATAGT